>NZ_JUGF01000002.1 GCF_000799165.1 Methylotenera versatilis 7
GCCAACGAATTCATTGTGGGCGGTATCCATGGTGTAGGTCCACACGCCGGCGGCGTTGATGCTGAACTTGCCGTAGCCGTTGGAACCGGCCACGTTGGTCTGCGCCACGAAGGTCGCGGCGCTGTCCACGTCGGTCGCCGTGAGTGTGCCGCCAGTGCTTTGTACGGCATTGGTCTCGGTCAGGTCGGCGGTACTGCTGCCAGTGATGACGGCCGCATCATTGGTGCCAAGGATGGTGACGGTGACGCTGGTGGTGGTGCCGTCGCTACTGGTCACCGTAAAGGTGTCCGTATAGGTGGTGCCAGCGACGAATTCATTGTGCGCGCTGCTGGCAACATAGGTCCAGGCGCCTGCCGCGTTGATGCTGAAGCTGCCGTAGGTGCCAGCAGTGGCGGTTTGGGCCACAAAGGTGGCTGGGCTGTCCACGTCGCTGATGCTGAGTGTGCCATTGGTGCTGAGCACGGCATTGGTTTCGGTGAGGTTAACCGTGGCGCTGCCCAGTACCGCCGCATCGTTGGTGCCAAGGATGGTGACGGTGATCACTTGCGTGGTGCCGTCGGCTGTCGCCACCGTAATGCTGTCGGTGTAGCTGGTGCCGCCAACGAATTCATTGTGGGCGGTATCCATGGTGTAGGTCCACACGCCGGCGGCGTTGATGCTGAACTTGCCGTAGCCGTTGGAACCGGCCACGTTGGTCTGCGCCACGAAGGTCGCGGCGCTGTCCACGTCGGTCGCCGTGAGTGTGCCGCCAGTGCTTTGTACGGCATTGGTCTCGGTCAGGTCGGCGGTACTGCTGCCAGTGATGACGGCCGCATCATTGGTGCCAAGGATGGTGACGGTGACGCTGGTGGTGGTGCCGTCGCTACTGGTCACCGTAAAGGTGTCCGTATAGGTGGTGCCAGCGACGAATCATTGTGCGCGCTGCTGGCAACATAGGTCCAGGCGCCTGCCGCGGTTGATGCTGAAGCTGCCGTAGGTGCCAGCAGTGGCGGTTTGGGCCACAAAGGTGGCTGGGCTGTCCACGTCGCTGATGCTGAGTGTGCCATTGGTGCTGAGCACGGCATTGGTTTCGGTGAGGTTAACCGTGGCGCTGCCCAGTACCGCCGCATCGTTGGTGCCAAGGATGGTGACGGTGAATCACTTGCGTGGTGCCGTCGGCTGTCGCCACCGTAATGCTGTCGGTGTAGCTGGTGCCGCCAACGAATTCATTGTGGGCGGTATCCATGGTGTAGGTCCACACGCCGGCGGCGTTGATGCTGAACTTGCCGTAGCCGTTGGAACCGGCCACGTTGGTCTGCGCCACGAAGTCGCGGCGCTGTCCACGTCGGTCGCCGTGAGTGTGCCGCCAGTGCTTTGTACGGCATTGGTCTCGGTCAGGTCGGCGGTACTGCTGCCAGTGATGACGGCCGCATCATTGGTGCCAAGGATGGTGACGGTGACGCTGGGTGGTGGTGCCGTCGCTACTGGTCACCGTAAAGGTGTCCGTATAGGTGGTGCCAGCGACGAATTCATTGTGCGCGCTGCTGGCAACATAGGTCCAGGCGCCTGCCGCGTTGATGCTGAAGCTGCCGTAGGTGCCAGCAGTGGCGGTTTGGGCCACAAAGGTGGCTGGGCTGTCCACGTCGCTGATGCTGAGTGTGCCATTGGTGCTGAGCACGGCATTGGTTTCGGTGAGGTTAACCGTGGCGCTGCCCAGTACCGCCGCATCGTTGGTGCCAAGGATGGTGACGGTGATCACTTGCGTGGTGCCGTCGGCTGTCGCCACCGTAATGCTGTCGGTGTAGCTGGTGCCGCCAACGAATTCATTGTGGGCGGTATCCATGGTGTAGGTCCACACGCCGGCGGCGTTGATGCTGAACTTGCCGTAGCCGTTGGAACCGGCCACGTTGGTCTGCGCCACGAAGGTCGCGGCGCTGTCCACGTCGGTCGCCGTGAGTGTGCCGCCAGTGCTTTGTACGGCATTGGTCTCGGTCAGGTCGGCGGTACTGCTGCCAGTGATGACGGCCGCATCATTGGTGCCAAGGATGGTGACGGTGACGCTGGTGGTGGTGCCGTCGCTACTGGTCACCGTAAAGGTGTCCGTATAGGTGGTGCCAGCGACGAATTCATTGTGCGCGCTGCTGGCAACATAGGTCCAGGCGCCTGCCGCGTTGATGCTGAAGCTGCCGTAGGTGCCAGCAGTGGCGGTTTGGGCCACAAAGGTGGCTGGGCTGTCCACGTCGCTGATGCTGAGTGTGCCATTGGTGCTGAGCACGGCATTGGTTTCGGTGAGGTTAACCGTGGCGCTGCCCAGTACCGCCGCATCGTTGGTGCCAAGGATGGTGACGGTGATCACTTGCGTGGTGCCGTCGGCTGTCGCCACCGTAATGCTGTCGGTGTAGCTGGTGCCGCCAACGAATTCATTGTGGGCGGTATCCATGGTGTAGGTCCACACGCCGGCGGCGTTGATGCTGAACTTGCCGTAGCCGTTGGAACCGGCCACGTTGGTCTGCGCCACGAAGGTCGCGGCGCTGTCCACGTCGGTCGCCGTGAGTGTGCCGCCAGTGCTTTGTACGGCATTGGTCTCGGTCAGGTCGGCGGTACTGCTGCCAGTGATGACGGCCGCATCATTGGTGCCAAGGATGGTGACGGTGACGCTGGTGGTGGTGCCGTCGCTACTGGTCACCGTAAAGGTGTCCGTATAGGTGGTGCCAGCGACGAATTCATTGTGCGCGCTGCTGGCAACATAGGTCCAGGCGCCTGCCGCGTTGATGCTGAAGCTGCCGTAGGTGCCAGCAGTGGCGGTTTGGGCCACAAAGGTGGCTGGGCTGTCCACGTCGCTGATGCTGAGTGTGCCATTGGTGCTGAGCACGGCATTGGTTTCGGTGAGGTTAACCGTGGCGCTGCCCAGTACCGCCGCATCGTTGGTGCCAAGGATGGTGACGGTGATCACTTGCGTGGTGCCGTCGGCTGTCGCCACCGTAATGCTGTCGGTGTAGCTGGTGCCGCCAACGAATTCATTGTGGGCGGTATCCATGGTGTAGGTCCACACGCCGGCGGCGTTGATGCTGAACTTGCCGTAGCCGTTGGAACCGGCCACGTTGGTCTGCGCCACGAAGGTCGCGGCGCTGTCCACGTCGGTCGCCGTGAGTGTGCCGCCAGTGCTTTGTACGGCATTGGTCTCGGTCAGGTCGGCGGTACTGCTGCCAGTGATGACGGCCGCATCATTGGTGCCAAGGATGGTGACGGTGACGCTGGTGGTGGTGCCGTCGCTACTGGTCACCGTAAAGGTGTCCGTATAGGTGGTGCCAGCGACGAATTCATTGTGCGCGCTGCTGGCAACATAGGTCCAGGCGCCTGCCGCGTTGATGCTGAAGCTGCCGTAGGTGCCAGCAGTGGCGGTTTGGGCCACAAAGGTGGCTGGGCTGTCCACGTCGCTGATGCTGAGTGTGCCATTGGTGCTGAGCACGGCATTGGTTTCGGTGAGGTTAACCGTGGCGCTGCCCAGTACCGCCGCATCGTTGGTGCCAAGGATGGTGACGGTGATCACTTGCGTGGTGCCGTCGGCTGTCGCCACCGTAATGCTGTCGGTGTAGCTGGTGCCGCCAACGAATTCATTGTGGGCGGTATCCATGGTGTAGGTCCACACGCCGGCGGCGTTGATGCTGAACTTGCCGTAGCCGTTGGAACCGGCCACGTTGGTCTGCGCCACGAAGGTCGCGGCGCTGTCCACGTCGGTCGCCGTGAGTGTGCCGCCAGTGCTTTGTACGGCATTGGTCTCGGTCAGGTCGGCGGTACTGCTGCCAGTGATGACGGCCGCATCATTGGTGCCAAGGATGGTGACGGTGACGCTGGTGGTGGTGCCGTCGCTACTGGTCACCGTAAAGGTGTCCGTATAGGTGGTGCCAGCGACGAATTCATTGTGCGCGCTGCTGGCAACATAGGTCCAGGCGCCTGCCGCGTTGATGCTGAAGCTGCCGTAGGTGCCAGCAGTGGCGGTTTGGGCCACAAAGGTGGCTGGGCTGTCCACGTCGCTGATGCTGAGTGTGCCATTGGTGCTGAGCACGGCATTGGTTTCGGTGAGGTTAACCGTGGCGCTGCCCAGTACCGCCGCATCGTTGGTGCCAAGGATGGTGACGGTGATCACTTGCGTGGTGCCGTCGGCTGTCGCCACCGTAATGCTGTCGGTGTAGCTGGTGCCGCCAACGAATTCATTGTGGGCGGTATCCATGGTGTAGGTCCACACGCCGGCGGCGTTGATGCTGAACTTGCCGTAGCCGTTGGAACCGGCCACGTTGGTCTGCGCCACGAAGGTCGCGGCGCTGTCCACGTCGGTCGCCGTGAGTGTGCCGCCAGTGCTTTGTACGGCATTGGTCTCGGTCAGGTCGGCGGTACTGCTGCCAGTGATGACGGCCGCATCATTGGTGCCAAGGATGGTGACGGTGACGCTGGTGGTGGTGCCGTCGCTACTGGTCACCGTAAAGGTGTCCGTATAGGTGGTGCCAGCGACGAATTCATTGTGCGCGCTGCTGGCAACATAGGTCCAGGCGCCTGCCGCGTTGATGCTGAAGCTGCCGTAGGTGCCAGCAGTGGCGGTTTGGGCCACAAAGGTGGCTGGGCTGTCCACGTCGCTGATGCTGAGTGTGCCATTGGTGCTGAGCACGGCATTGGTTTCGGTGAGGTTAACCGTGGCGCTGCCCAGTACCGCCGCATCGTTGGTGCCAAGGATGGTGACGGTGATCACTTGCGTGGTGCCGTCGGCTGTCGCCACCGTAATGCTGTCGGTGTAGCTGGTGCCGCCAACGAATTCATTGTGGGCGGTATCCATGGTGTAGGTCCACACGCCGGCGGCGTTGATGCTGAACTTGCCGTAGCCGTTGGAACCGGCCACGTTGGTCTGCGCCACGAAGGTCGCGGCGCTGTCCACGTCGGTCGCCGTGAGTGTGCCGCCAGTGCTTTGTACGGCATTGGTCTCGGTCAGGTCGGCGGTACTGCTGCCAGTGATGACGGCCGCATCATTGGTGCCAAGGATGGTGACGGTGACGCTGGTGGTGGTGCCGTCGCTACTGGTCACCGTAAAGGTGTCCGTATAGGTGGTGCCAGCGACGAATTCATTGTGCGCGCTGCTGGCAACATAGGTCCAGGCGCCTGCCGCGTTGATGCTGAAGCTGCCGTAGGTGCCAGCAGTGGCGGTTTGGGCCACAAAGGTGGCTGGGCTGTCCACGTCGCTGATGCTGAGTGTGCCATTGGTGCTGAGCACGGCATTGGTTTCGGTGAGGTTAACCGTGGCGCTGCCCAGTACCGCCGCATCGTTGGTGCCAAGGATGGTGACGGTGATCACTTGCGTGGTGCCGTCGGCTGTCGCCACCGTAATGCTGTCGGTGTAGCTGGTGCCGCCAACGAATTCATTGTGGGCGGTATCCATGGTGTAGGTCCACACGCCGGCGGCGTTGATGCTGAACTTGCCGTAGCCGTTGGAACCGGCCACGTTGGTCTGCGCCACGAAGGTCGCGGCGCTGTCCACGTCGGTCGCCGTGAGTGTGCCGCCAGTGCTTTGTACGGCATTGGTCTCGGTCAGGTCGGCGGTACTGCTGCCAGTGATGACGGCCGCATCATTGGTGCCAAGGATGGTGACGGTGACGCTGGTGGTGGTGCCGTCGCTACTGGTCACCGTAAAGGTGTCCGTATAGGTGGTGCCAGCGACGAATTCATTGTGCGCGCTGCTGGCAACATAGGTCCAGGCGCCTGCCGCGTTGATGCTGAAGCTGCCGTAGGTGCCAGCAGTGGCGGTTTGGGCCACAAAGGTGGCTGGGCTGTCCACGTCGCTGATGCTGAGTGTGCCATTGGTGCTGAGCACGGCATTGGTTTCGGTGAGGTTAACCGTGGCGCTGCCCAGTACCGCCGCATCGTTGGTGCCAAGGATGGTGACGGTGATCACTTGCGTGGTGCCGTCGGCTGTCGCCACCGTAATGCTGTCGGTGTAGCTGGTGCCGCCAACGAATTCATTGTGGGCGGTATCCATGGTGTAGGTCCACACGCGGCGGCGTTGATGCTGAACTTGCCGTAGCCGTTGGAACCGGCCACGTTGGTCTGCGCCACGAAGGTCGCGGCGCTGTCCACGTCGGTCGCCGTGAGTGTGCCGCCAGTGCTTTGTACGGCATTGGTCTCGGTCAGGTCGGCGGTACTGCTGCCAGTGATGACGGCCGCATCATTGGTGCCAAGGATGGTGACGGTGACGCTGGTGGTGGTGCCGTCGCTACTGGTCACCGTAAAGGTGTCCGTATAGGTGGTGCCAGCGACGAATTCATTGTGCGCGCTGCTGGCAACATAGGTCCAGGCGCCTGCCGCGTTGATGCTGAAGCTGCCGTAGGTGCCAGCAGTGGCGGTTTGGGCCACAAAGGTGGCTGGGCTGTCCACGTCGCTGATGCTGAGTGTGCCATTGGTGCTGAGCACGGCATTGGTTTCGGTGAGGTTAACCGTGGCGCTGCCCAGTACCGCCGCATCGTTGGTGCCAAGGATGGTGACGGTGATCACTTGCGTGGTGCCGTCGGCTGTCGCCACCGTAATGCTGTCGGTGTAGCTGGTGCCGCCAACGAATTCATTGTGGGCGGTATCCATGGTGTAGGTCCACACGCCGGCGGCGTTGATGCTGAACTTGCCGTAGCCGTTGGAACCGGCCACGTTGGTCTGCGCCACGAAGGTCGCGGCGCTGTCCACGTCGGTCGCCGTGAGTGTGCCGCCAGTGCTTTGTACGGCATTGGTCTCGGTCAGGTCGGCGGTACTGCTGCCAGTGATGACGGCCGCATCATTGGTGCCAAGGATGGTGACGGTGACGCTGGTGGTGGTGCCGTCGCTACTGGTCACCGTAAAGGTGTCCGTATAGGTGGTGCCAGCGACGAATTCATTGTGCGCGCTGCTGGCAACATAGGTCCAGGCGCCTGCCGCGTTGATGCTGAAGCTGCCGTAGGTGCCAGCAGTGGCGGTTTGGGCCACAAAGGTGGCTGGGCTGTCCACGTCGCTGATGCTGAGTGTGCCATTGGTGCTGAGCACGGCATTGGTTTCGGTGAGGTTAACCGTGGCGCTGCCCAGTACCGCCGCATCGTTGGTGCCAAGGATGGTGACGGTGATCACTTGCGTGGTGCCGTCGGCTGTCGCCACCGTAATGCTGTCGGTGTAGCTGGTGCCGCCAACGAATTCATTGTGGGCGGTATCCATGGTGTAGGTCCACACGCCGGCGGCGTTGATGCTGAACTTGCCGTAGCCGTTGGAACCGGCCACGTTGGTCTGCGCCACGAAGGTCGCGGCGCTGTCCACGTCGGTCGCCGTGAGTGTGCCGCCAGTGCTTTGTACGGCATTGGTCTCGGTCAGGTCGGCGGTACTGCTGCCAGTGATGACGGCCGCATCATTGGTGCCAAGGATGGTGACGGTGACGCTGGTGGTGGTGCCGTCGCTACTGGTCACCGTAAAGGTGTCCGTATAGGTGGTGCCAGCGACGAATTCATTGTGCGCGCTGCTGGCAACATAGGTCCAGGCGCCTGCCGCGTTGATGCTGAAGCTGCCGTAGGTGCCAGCAGTGGCGGTTTGGGCCACAAAGGTGGCTGGGCTGTCCACGTCGCTGATGCTGAGTGTGCCATTGGTGCTGAGCACGGCATTGGTTTCGGTGAGGTTAACCGTGGCGCTGCCCAGTACCGCCGCATCGTTGGTGCCAAGGATGGTGACGGTGATCACTTGCGTGGTGCCGTCGGCTGTCGCCACCGTAATGCTGTCGGTGTAGCTGGTGCCGCCAACGAATTCATTGTGGGCGGTATCCATGGTGTAGGTCCACACGCCGGCGGCGTTGATGCTGAACTTGCCGTAGCCGTTGGAACCGGCCACGTTGGTCTGCGCCACGAAGGTCGCGGCGCTGTCCACGTCGGTCGCCGTGAGTGTGCCGCCAGTGCTTTGTACGGCATTGGTCTCGGTCAGGTCGGCGGTACTGCTGCCAGTGATGACGGCCGCATCATTGGTGCCAAGGATGGTGACGGTGACGCTGGTGGTGGTGCCGTCGCTACTGGTCACCGTAAAGGTGTCCGTATAGGTGGTGCCAGCGACGAATTCATTGTGCGCGCTGCTGGCAACATAGGTCCAGGCGCCTGCCGCGTTGATGCTGAAGCTGCCGTAGGTGCCAGCAGTGGCGGTTTGGGCCACAAAGGTGGCTGGGCTGTCCACGTCGCTGATGCTGAGTGTGCCATTGGTGCTGAGCACGGCATTGGTTTCGGTGAGGTTAACCGTGGCGCTGCCCAGTACCGCCGCATCGTTGGTGCCAAGGATGGTGACGGTGATCACTTGCGTGGTGCCGTCGGCTGTCGCCACCGTAATGCTGTCGGTGTAGCTGGTGCCGCCAACGAATTCATTGTGGGCGGTATCCATGGTGTAGGTCCACACGCCGGCGGCGTTGATGCTGAACTTGCCGTAGCCGTTGGAACCGGCCACGTTGGTCTGCGCCACGAAGGTCGCGGCGCTGTCCACGTCGGTCGCCGTGAGTGTGCCGCCAGTGCTTTGTACGGCATTGGTCTCGGTCAGGTCGGCGGTACTGCTGCCAGTGATGACGGCCGCATCATTGGTGCCAAGGATGGTGACGGTGACGCTGGTGGTGGTGCCGTCGCTACTGGTCACCGTAAAGGTGTCCGTATAGGTGGTGCCAGCGACGAATTCATTGTGCGCGCTGCTGGCAACATAGGTCCAGGCGCCTGCCGCGTTGATGCTGAAGCTGCCGTAGGTGCCAGCAGTGGCGGTTTGGGCCACAAAGGTGGCTGGGCTGTCCACGTCGCTGATGCTGAGTGTGCCATTGGTGCTGAGCACGGCATTGGTTTCGGTGAGGTTAACCGTGGCGCTGCCCAGTACCGCCGCATCGTTGGTGCCAAGGATGGTGACGGTGATCACTTGCGTGGTGCCGTCGGCTGTCGCCACCGTAATGCTGTCGGTGTAGCTGGTGCCGCCAACGAATTCATTGTGGGCGGTATCCATGGTGTAGGTCCACACGCCGGCGGCGTTGATGCTGAACTTGCCGTAGCCGTTGGAACCGGCCACGTTGGTCTGCGCCACGAAGGTCGCGGCGCTGTCCACGTCGGTCGCCGTGAGTGTGCCGCCAGTGCTTTGTACGGCATTGGTCTCGGTCAGGTCGGCGGTACTGCTGCCAGTGATGACGGCCGCATCATTGGTGCCAAGGATGGTGACGGTGACGCTGGTGGTGGTGCCGTCGCTACTGGTCACCGTAAAGGTGTCCGTATAGGTGGTGCCAGCGACGAATTCATTGTGCGCGCTGCTGGCAACATAGGTCCAGGCGCCTGCCGCGTTGATGCTGAAGCTGCCGTAGGTGCCAGCAGTGGCGGTTTGGGCCACAAAGGTGGCTGGGCTGTCCACGTCGCTGATGCTGAGTGTGCCATTGGTGCTGAGCACGGCATTGGTTTCGGTGAGGTTAACCGTGGCGCTGCCCAGTACCGCCGCATCGTTGGTGCCAAGGATGGTGACGGTGATCACTTGCGTGGTGCCGTCGGCTGTCGCCACCGTAATGCTGTCGGTGTAGCTGGTGCCGCCAACGAATTCATTGTGGGCGGTATCCATGGTGTAGGTCCACACGCCGGCGGCGTTGATGCTGAACTTGCCGTAGCCGTTGGAACCGGCCACGTTGGTCTGCGCCACGAAGGTCGCGGCGCTGTCCACGTCGGTCGCCGTGAGTGTGCCGCCAGTGCTTTGTACGGCATTGGTCTCGGTCAGGTCGGCGGTACTGCTGCCAGTGATGACGGCCGCATCATTGACTGGAGTAATTGTAACTTGTGCAGTTACAGGATCAGATGTCGCACCATCATTATCTGTCACAACGAATGGCACATTTACACTGCCATTAAAATTCAATGCTGGAATAAAAATTAAACCCGTTGCTTGTGTAGGTGTTAGTGGCGTACCTGCGACTACTGTCGTAACCCCATCTGCCAGATACAATATACCTTGCGTTGTTGGTGGCAAAGCCGTAACGGTGACGCTGACAATTGAGCCATCTGGGTCGTTGCCTGCTAAGTTAAGTGTGGCATTTGTTGTATCTTCGACACCAGATGCACTGCTAAAACTTGCGGTAGGTGAAATATTGCTAGGTGGATTAACTGCTGGCGGCCTGGCCGCAGACACAAGGTAATCGGGGTCGTTACTTTGGCGAATCGTGTCATAACGACGACTTTCAAACTCTGAATTTGGTGTTCTATAATCAAAACCAAATACATTTAAATCGTGATCAATACGCGGCAAATTAATCGTATTACTTAGACCATCACTTAATTGCACTTCACGGTCTTGAATTAAACGGCTGCCATCTAAATATTCACGACTCGCGACCTCGTAGCTATAGTTAAATTTATTTAACACATCATCGATGCGCAACAAATCAACAAAAGCATGACCTTGTTGCGAGCCTGCATTTACACCATCGTTAACATCACTGCGTTCATTGGTAAGTGCTGCAACAATGTCATCAATATTGTCACCAGTTTGAATCGCTTGAATCAAACTTTGAATGGTGGCTTGAGAAACCGTCTTATCAGCAGGATCAACGATGTTATATAAAATGGCGTCACTTAGCTCTTGTGTAAATGTGACAGTTTGCTCGGACCCGATTTGCACAACGTTGCCATTAACAAGCTGCAACTCAACTATCGTGCCAGTTGGAGCCACGATGCTATCACCAGACTGGATAGAATCACCCAAATTTAATATGCGTTGCGCGCCTGTGGCGTCTACGATAATTGCTGAACCTGTGAGTAGTACTACGGTGCCAATTGTTGCCATGTTATTTCTCTCAAATATAAAAAGTAGATTACTTTTTTAGATAGTTGAATTAAACAGCAATGAGCACAAGAAAAACATTGGCCTAAAGGACAATAAGGGCAGGGAAAAGCTAGATATATTTTAAGATTAATATCTTAAAATCAAGTAAAAAATTAACTTTATTTTTGATTTTTATTGAGCATTAATGCCAGATGTAAACGATCTTTTGCACCTAATCGCTCAAAAGCAGCTGACAAGTGTGCTTTAACCGTGCGCTCTGTAATCGCCAGAATACGCGCGATTTCTTTATTACTTAAACCTTTCGCCGCCTCAATCGCCACCTGTTTTTCGCGATTCGTCAGCAAGCTCAAATGCTGGGTCACCTGTGCGTTTTGATTTCCCGCTAAAGTGCTCGAGACTTCAATTAGTCGCTTGAGTAAATCCTGTCCCATCCACACACCGCCATGACTAATTACCGTTTTGATTTCAGCCAAAACATTAGCAGGACTATAGGCATGCGAATAAGCAACCGCACCAAGGCTCATGGCATGTAATGCTTCTGCTTGATTAGGCGAATTCGTGAGCACGACTATTTTTGCCTGCGTATAATTTTGCTGAATAAGTGTAATAGTATTCGCCAACCATTCTTGCCTGTCTGGATTCATGTGCAGCCAAAATATAATGGCCTCGTTTGTTTGCACTTTAGCAGGCATTAAAAAATCGGTAATTCTCGCTTTAGGGAAAGCCTCTACCCAGCCATGCAAACCCGTACTGAAGGGTGAGATAAAAATATCCTGCATAAACGCCTTATCTTTCTGTAAAGGCGTACGATTTGGCTTTAAGTACGGGCTTAAGTAAATAAGAAAGAATCGTTTTTTTACCGGTCAAGATATCCACTTGTGCAATCATACCCGGAATGATCGGCAGATCCTTACCCAAACTGGCCTGTGCAGTACGCACGCGCACCACATAATAGGCATTACCTTTTTCATCTACTGTTGAATTGGCAGCAATACTTTCCACTTTCGCATCCAGCGTGCCATAAACCGTGTAATCATAAGCAGTCAGTTTAACAATTGCAGCTTGGTTAGGTCGTAAAAAGGCAATATCTTTAATTTGCACTTTAGTTTCCAGCACCAATGCGTCATCACTAGGTACAACCTCCAGCACTTCTTTACCCGGCTGAATCACTCCGCCGACCGTGTTATAAAATAATCGACTCACCCTGCCATTAACAGGCGACTTCAATGTAGCTTGCTTTACCCTATCGGTTAAGCCAACGCCAGTTTCCGTAATGCTGTTCAGCTTGGCACTTGTTTCATTCAACTCTGTGCGTACCTTACTGCGAAAGCTTTGCTCTGCTTCTGTTATCTTGCGTCTGGCTTCAGAAATAGATACTTGAATACGGCTACTTTGCGCACCCGCTTGATCAATTTCACCACGTGCCCGCGTTGCTTCACGCTCTAACTTTAAAATATCAATTTCCGATACTGCGCCGCTGGCTAATAACGGCCTATTTGCCGCCAGCTCCTTTGCAGCTGACTCATAGGTTTTTTCAGCAATTTCACGCTTATACTGTACTTCTATTAGCTCTTTTTCGCGCTGCGTCATTTGATCACGCGCAATATTAACAAGAGAACTTAACTCAGCTTGACTTGCATTATATAAAGCCTTTTCCTGCTCATAAACTTGTGGGTCTTGCGCCTTAACTTCTGGTGGCGGATTAAAAGCAACCCCTTCTGCCAATGCCATTAATCGCGCTTGTTTGGCCAATAGTGCTAAAAACTGACTTTTATTCTCGCGCAAAGATGACACTGCACGTGTTTCATCGATTTTAATAAGGGGCATACCAGCTTTCACTAAGTCACCTTCTCTTACTAAAATTTCCGACACTATGCCGCCATCCAGAGATTGAACCACTTGCACTTGGCGTGAAGGAATCACCCTACCCTCGCCCCGCGTTACTTCATCCACTTTGGCAAAAAACGCCCAAGTAATGACCACCAGCATAATGACTAAAATACCATAGAGTAGCTTTCTTGCTTTAAGTGGCGCCTGTTCCAAAATCGCTAATTCAGCCTCTTCATCCCAAACTAAATTATCACGCGTTTCTGTTGGCACGACACGATTAACTATCCAATATACAGGCGCAGTTATCCATGACTGTTTGTTTAAAAACGTATTAAAGGCACTGATGACTTTGAATAATCCCTGACTCATTCAATCATCCCGGATGCTGGTTTTTAGGTAAAGGATTTAGAAAGGTAATACTTAAGACTTTTTTGAGTGTCATATTTTTCATGCTAAAGGGCCTTACCAATCTTACCTGCACGTAGCGCTTCGATGATTTGGGCTTTGGCACCATCGGCTACGACACGGCCAGAGTCAATCACAATAATGCGATCAGCCAAATCGAATAAACCTGTACGGTGTGAAATCAACAATAATGTTTTACCCACAGACGCTTCCATCAAGCGCTTCTTAACGGCATCTTCTGCTGAATGATCCATCGCACTGGTTGGCTCATCCAGCAAAATAATAGATGGCTTACCGATTAGCGCACGCGCAATACCAACGCCTTGTTTTTGCCCGCCAGAAAGCGTTTCACCGCGCTCACCCACATTTAAATCAAAGCCTTTGGGATGTGCGTTAATAAACTCATCGATACCACCCGCATGCGCCGCAGCTAGAACTACGGCATCATCGGCATGCGGCATGGTTACGGTCAAATTATCACGCATAGTGCCATAAAACAAATGCGTTTCTTGCTGCACATAGCCCACGCAACGACGCAATTCAGCTGGATCAATTTGTCGCGCATCAATACCATCAATCAAAATAGCGCCTTCTGTTGGCTGATACAAACCAAGGATTAACTTATGAATCGTCGTTTTGCCAGATCCCATACGCCCCAATAAAGCCACCCGCTCACCGGCCTTTATTTTGAATGATACCTTAGTGAGCGCACTATCTTCAGCACCTGGATAATCAAAACTCACTTCTCTAAATTCAATATCACCCCTGAAACTTGGTCGTGATAAAAAACTGGAGTCTTGCGGACGTTCCACTGGCTTATTCATAATCTCGTCTAACGACTGTAGCGAAGTAGACGCCGTATGATACTGCGTGAGCAAGCCTGCTGTTTGTGAAATCGGTACCAATGCCCGCGAAGCCAGCATGGTGGATGCGATTAAACCGCCCATGGTTAAATCGCCACTAGTCACTAAATACACACCCAATAATATCAAGCTGATGGTGATTAATTGCTGGATGGCATTAGAACCATTATGAATCGAAGATGCCAGCAAACGTAACTTGCTGCCGACTTCTGTCAGGTATGTCGCACTATGCTCCCATTTACGCTGCATGCCGCCTTCTACACCGAGCGCTTTTATGGTTTCTAAGCCCACTAAGCTTTCAATCAAAGTAGCATTACGCAAAGCACTTGCACGGTACATGGTTTCTGAAAGCGCGTGCATTTTGCTTTGTACACTAAAAGCATAAATCAACATCACGATTGCGCCAACAATCACTGGGATCGCCATTAACGGAGCTATCCATGCCATGACGAAAATAAAAATAATACCGAAAGGTACATCAATTAAAGTGGTAATAGTGGCGGAAGTAATAAAGTCACGTACGCTTTCAAACGAACGTAAATTGCTGGCAAAAGAGCCGACAGAATTAGGTCGTTGTTCCATACGCAAACCAAGTACCTGCTCCATAATGCGCGCACTTAGCTTGATATCGATGCGCGTACTGGCCCAATCTAAAAAGTAAGCACGCATAGTGCGCAGGATAAAATCACCAATAACAATAACGGAAACGCCAATTGCCAACACCCACAATGTCTCTACTGAGCGATTGGGTACGACACGATCATATACATTCATGGTAAAAAGCGGCATGGCTAATGCAAACATGTTTACCACAAAAGCCGCCACCATCACATCACGGTAAATACGTTTATTTTCAGCTAAAGCACCCCAAAACCAGTGCCTTAAACGCACCGCGCCGACAATTGGTGCGCGTTTATCAAACACATATTTAGGTTTAGTGACAATGCAATATCCAGAATATTGAGCAGCAACTTCATCTAAAGTTACCAGCACTTCCGCATCGCCAAGCTCGGGGTAAATTACGCATGCTTGATTAGTTTTTGTATCAAAACTAACTAAGTTGCAAGCTTCATCGTTCTGCAATAAAAGTGTAACAGGTAAAAATTCAGCGCGAATTTGATCAATGGGTTTTTTAAGAATAGTGACGGCTAAATTAGCACGCTCTGCTGCACGTTTAAATAAGGCAGGCGTCATTTTCCCGTTACGCAACGGCAACCCAGCGATTAAAGCATCTTTGGTCGTTGCAATTTGATGTGCTCGACAGGCAAGTAACAAGCAACTAAGTAATGAATCATTGCCACTAACCTGCCCTTGTATCAAAGCATCTAAATTTAAGTGGGTAGAATCTTTAACGCTAACTAGCTTTTCCGAAATGCTTTGTGGGCTATTTGGATTTTTTGCGTCCTGACTTTTATTGTCTAGACTCATCACTTCAACCTGTTAAATTATATATTTAAAGCAATGTATCAATATTTTCCGAATACTACAATTGCACTAATCGTTAATTAGTTGCTTAATATGCAACGTGTATGGCAAATTTAATACATTAGAATGCAGACCATTAAATTAAAAATATAATTTATAGCCCCAAATTAAGTTTTATTGTGTGTATATTCAGTGTTTTGGGGCAAATAAAAAACCTGCCGAAGCAGGTTAATCAATTTATTTTAAATATTTACTTAAAGCAGAGCACTTTCCTTCTAGCGAAAAAAATCTCCTAATATTTCTAGACCACTCTATTACATGCAGGACAACTAAAGTAATTACGCCGGCAATAAAAGTACTTATAAATATACGATTAATTTCGAGATCAAATATTAGGGCATGCAACGCCCCCAATGATGTAACTATCATTAATATATCTGGAATTGTTATTAAAAATAATAACACTTTAATTACTTCCTTTTTTTCAGATTTAACCTGATCGTTATTTATTTGTGCCTCGGCATAAAGTCTAACCGCTGAAATGTAAACTGAAAGTGCAATCGCAGTTTGAAATAAATCTTTTGTTTCAATTGTCATGATAGTAAGCCTCTCATAAAAATTTCTACGTTAGATAAAGCAAGCAACTTAATCTAAATAAAATGAGAATTGCTCGCCAACCCAATTTATATCATTAAACATTTATACATACAAAAAACCGGCAGTTACGCTGGCTATTGAGCAGTCAAGGATTTTGATAGGCGTTGAGATAAAGGCAAAGACCTCACGCTTCCACGAGGCCCAGTGATAGAGCTAATCTCTAACTCTTTATAGCGACCTCTATACGAAGACTTAACCCAGATACTTTTGAAAGTTGAGACGTTATTAATATAACGTTGCTAAACAAACTTGAGGATGGAGGCGCGAGCCGGAGTCGAACCGGCCTAAACGGCTTTGCAGGCCGCGGCATAACCGCTTTGCTATCGCGCCATTAGTATTTCACTTTATAGTGACTTGATTAAGTAAAATACTTGGTTTATTTAAATACTTAATAAACCAAAAAACCAATGCTTGAAACCAAAACGGCGAAAGCATGCATGCATTCGCCGTATTCAGTTATTATTTGGAGCGGGAAACGAGACTCGAACTCGCGACCTATACCTTGGCAAGGTATCGCTCTACCAGCTGAGCTATTCCCGCGTCGTTAAGACAGCCAGCATTATAGCGGTTTTCAGCCCTACGTCAACACTCAAATGACTATTTTATTATTAATTTAAGCGATTATTTTTCGATTAAAAAATCTAATGAATAGACTCTTTAAGTTGCGGCCATGCCGCTTTTATATAATAAGCCATTGATAATAATGTTAAAAAAGCCGCAAATATAATCAATATTTGTCCTACAAATTTGGTATTAAAATGCCCTAAAAACCCTAAATTTAAACTGTCATAATAAAGTAATAAAAATATCGCCAGCATTTGTGCGGCAGTTTTTATTTTACCAATACTGGCGACAGCTACATTTCCTCTACTACCAGCACCTGCCATCCATTCACGCAATGCACTAATCGCAATTTCACGTCCGATGATAATTAAAGCAATTACCGCGCCGATACGTTCAAACTCGACCAACACAATCAAAGCTGCGGCTACCATTAACTTATCGGCCACAGGATCTAGGAATGCGCCAAAGTTAGATGCCTGATTAAATTTACGCGCCCAAAAACCATCTAGCCAATCGGTAAATGCAGCAAGGGCAAACACCCATGCCGCGGTGACATTAACCCAATGTGCAGGAATCGCTGCCAAGCTGGCTTGGTCGTTTGGTAAATAAAAAATCCCCACGAATACAGGAATTAGCGCGATGCGCAACACGGTTAAAATATTGGGGACGTTCCACAACATAGGATTTTTATAACACTTTATTTTTAATATAATTTTTGGTTAATGAAGTTGTTCGTAAATTTTTTCAGCAAGCAGTTGGCTAATACCTTCGACTTGCGCAATTTCGTCCATACTAGCACTTTTCACACCGTCTAATCCACCAAAACGCATTAACAATGCTTTACGGCGTTTCGCACCAACCCCTTCAATATCTTCCAAGCTTGAAGTGATGCGCGCTTTCGCACGTTTGGCACGATGACCCGTAATCGCAAAACGATGCGCTTCATCGCGAATTTGTTGCAGCAAATGCAAGCCTTGATTGTCTTTTTCCAGATTCAGCATTTCACCTGTGTCAGAAAATATCATTGTTTCCAAACCTGGCTTGCGCTCTTCGCCTTTGGCAATACCCACCAATAATATATCTGCCAGCCCGACTTCCTGCATCACTTCAATGGCAATGCCTAGTTGGCCTTTGCCGCCATCAATAAATACCAAGTCAGGTCGCACACCTTCGCCTGCCGCCACTTTTTTGTAGCGGCGCGTGAGCACATCACGCATCGCCGCATAATCATCGCCAGGCGTAATACCAGTGACGTTATAGCGGCGATATTCACTATTTTGTAAATTACCTTTATCAAACACCACACAGCTACCCACTGTGGCCTCACCCATCGTATGGCTGATGTCAAAACACTCGATGCGTTCTGTTGATTCCGGCAGATTCAACGCCTCTCGCAATGCGATCAAACGCGCCTCTTGGTTGCTTGCTGCTGCTTGCTTTTGTGTCAATGCCAGTTCCGCGTTGGTTTGTGCCATTTTTAACCATACGCGTTTATCACCAATAGCATTGGTGATGATTTTTATTTTGCGCTCAGACTGCTCACTGAAAGCCTGCTCAAATGTTTTGGTATCGACTTCCACTCCGCACACAATCATTGGCGGTGTGTTTTGTGCCACGTAATGTTGAGTTAAAAACGCCTCTACCGTTTCCACTAAATCCGCATCTTGGGCATTTTTTGGCATAAAGCTTTTATCGCCTAAATGCCGTCCGCCGCGAATCATCACCAAGTTAATGCAATGCTGACCTTGAATATTCGCACAAGCAATCACATCGGCATCGGAAACACTAAAGTCGCTGACAAACTGTTTGGCCTGCACTTGGCGCAGAGCCTGCATGCGATCACGAAATACCACCGCCATTTCATATTCCTGATTCGCCGCGGCAGTATTCATTTTATCGCCCAAGGCATCCATTACCTCACTGGTTTTGCCTTCCAAAAACAATGCGGCGTGATTCACATCATGCGCATAATCCTCGGCCGAAATGTAATCCACACAAGGTGCGGTGCAACGCTCAATTTGGTATTGCAAACAAGGGCGACTGCGATTGGCAAATACAGTATTCTCGCAAGTACGCAGCTTAAACACTTTTTGCAACAGTTGAATACTTTCGCGAACGGCGACTGAATTTGGGAAAGGCCCGAAATAACGACTGCCTTTTCGCTGCGCACCGCGATGAAAAGCCAAACGCGAAAATTTGTCGCCTGTGAGCGTAATGTAAGGGTACGATTTATCGTCACGAAACAACACGTTGTAACGCGGCATCAAGCCTTTGATGAGATTATTTTCCAGCAGCAAGGCTTCTGCTTCGCTTCTTGTTACCGTCGTTTCTATCTTGACGATATTACTCACCATCATGCGGGTGCGCGGGCTGGCCAGATTTTTATTAAAATAGCTAGAAACCCGCTTTTTAATGTCTTTAGCTTTGCCGACATAAATCACCTCATCTGCAACGTTAATCATGCGATAAACGCCAGGCAGATTGGGGAGATTTTTTAGGGTAGGCTTTGGATCGAACATTTCATTATTTTAGCACCACATACATTACTTTTCGGTTGCAGCACGAAGGTGCGCGACTTAGCTGTCACAGCGTCACGAAATCTAATCGCTTAGCAACTTCCCACCAATTGACCAATCTTCATAGGGTACTTCCTCAAACGTAATATACGTATAAGATTTTGGTTTATGCGCAACGCGCTCTAAAGTTTCGGTGATTTCTTTGGCAATTTGCGCTTTTTGTTCGCGGCTAACTTCGCCTGCTAATTTGATATTGACGTATGGCATTCAAACACTCCTTTAACTTAATGAACATTCACGACATAAAACTTTCATGATGTGAGAGCTTAGACCGCCTAATCATGTTTATGTGCCGAATTTAATAGTGACTTTTTATTGGTACCGTCTTTCAAAGCAAGACGAATATCATTCGCCAGCTTCAATGTCACCACTAAAATCAATGCAGAAATAAATAACGATAAAAGAGGATCGGCTGCCAGCCAGCCAGTGAAGTAAATCACGGCACCAGCCAGCAATGCAGCAACCGAACCCAATAAGTCGCCCAGTACGTGCAACAACGCGGCACGATGATTCAGATTATCTTTACCGCCATGATGATGCGCTTGGTGATGTAAACGCTGCGCAACAATCACATTCACCACCAAACCAATAAACGCAATCAGCATGACATATCCGCCAGTAATATTGAGTGGATTCTTTAAGCGCTGAATCGCCTCAAAAATAATCCAGGCGACAACGACGAACATCAATGCCACATTAATAATAGATGCGCGAATCTCAATCTGACTTTGCCCAGAAGCATGTTTTATTAACGGTTTTTTTTGTGCTTGTGTTGACGCATACCAAGCCAGTGCGAGCGCGAACACATCTGAAAACATATGCCATGCATCGCCCAAAAGCGCTAATGATTGCGTCCAGATACCGCCTGCAAATTCAATAACGGCAAAACCTAAAATTAAAAAAAACGGAACGGCGAATGGATTGCCGTGAGAGTGATTGTCGTCTTCTGGTTGCGGTTTACTCAAGTGATCACCTTTGATTAATTGCTTAAATATTTTATGAATCATACAAGAAATCACGGCTTTGCCTCTATAATTTTGCCATGCAATATTCGACCATTTTGATATGTTAAGTTACCGCCACGCCTTTCATGCAGGCAACCATGCCGATGTATTGAAACATTATGTTTTGAGCCTTGTATTGGATTACTTCAATCAAAAACCTACGCCATATTGGTACATTGATACGCACGCAGGCGCAGGTTTCTATGCATTAAAAGATGCGTTTTCTCAGAAAAATGGTGAATTCGAGACGGGTATTGCACGATTAATCGATGCACAAAGATTGTCACCGACATTAAGTCACTTTGTTGATAACATTCAATCATTTAACGAAAAAAAATTACTGGATTTTTATCCAGGTTCACCCAAGATTGCAGAACGTTTTTTGCGTGCCGACGACAAAATGCGCTTATTTGAATTGCATCCAAAAGACTATCAACTGTTGCTTGAAAATTTTATCAACGCCAAAAGCAGGCAAACCAAAGTCGCCCAGCAAAACGGCTTTGATGGCATTAAAGCCTGTTTACCACCTCCACCGCGACGCGCAGTGGTATTAATTGATCCACCTTATGAAGTTAAAGACGATTACGTACTGGTGGTTGATTGTATTAAAGATAGCTTAAAACGTTTCGCCACTGGCACTTATATGATTTGGTATCCGTTGTTGCAGCGGCCAGAACCACAACAAATGCTGCAAAACTTACAAAAACTTAACCCTAAAAACTGGCTGAATATTAGCTTAACCGTACAATCGCCCAGCGAAAACGGTTACGGTATGCACGGCAGCAGCGTATTTATCATCAACCCACCCTATGTTTTACCAGCGTTACTAAACGAATCCATGCCAATCTTGACCGAATTGTTAAGCTTAGATGAAGCTGCGAATTATCAACTCACAAGCCACATGACATAAGGTAAAATACGGCCTTCAATTTAAGTCTGACTTTTTTATTATTTTAAGATTAACCCAGAGAAATTTATGCAAACCAAAACCAAACCTACTCCCGGCGAATACAAGCAAGGCAATATTATGTCGAATATCTTATTTGGCAGCCGCTGGTTACAATTGCCACTTTATTTGGGTTTAATCATAGCGCAAGCGGTCTATGTATTTCACTTTGGCGTTGAGCTAACTCACTTAGTAGAAAAAGTGCCCAACCTAAAAGAAGCAGACATCATGTTGATTGTATTGGGTTTAATTGATGTGGTGATGATTTCTAACTTGCTGATTATGGTGATTGTGGGCGGCTATGAAACCTTTGTATCGCGTCTAAACTTGAGTGGGCATCCTGACGAGCCTGATTGGCTATCGCATGTCAACGCCAATCTGCTCAAAGTAAAACTGGCTACTGCAATTATCGGCATTTCATCGATTCATCTGCTTAAAACGTTTATTAATGCCGAAAATTTGACCGATAAAGTATTGATGTGGCAAACCATTATTCACATGACCTTTGTGTTCTCAGCAGTTGCGATTGCTTATATCGATAAATTAATGACACATAACGATACTCAGCATTAAAAAATACCAAACAAATTTAATCATTGCAGGCCGCAATCAAATCAGCCCGCAATGATTAATATAAACGCTGAATAGTTGCGGTGTTTTCCGCATTTAAGCTCACCGAGAAATTATGCACCGCAATGGTTTTTTCATTCTCGGTTTTAATAACCACACGCCAATCACCCACAGCTGGATCGCTTTTATACGTATATCCTCTGAACCCGTTATAACGGCCACCACTCACAATAAAACTCGCACGCGACTGTAAAACCCAACCTTGTTTTGTATGGCGTTGCCAATCGTGAAATAGCTTGGTTTTTAAACCTGCCGGCGCAAAAATCGTTGAAAAACAATATACTCTTTGCCCACTTGTCACTTGTAAATCGTCACTGGTTTTACGCCAAAACTTCCACCATGAAGATTTTTGCTGACTTAACTGATACTTTCCATTCACTTTTTCGATGGCATAAGCCATAGCAATATCGCGCTTTACTAGCGGCACTGGCGGTATCATATCAGCAGCATATGCCAGCATCAACAAACCCGCAATGATCGAAACAGGCCAGATGCTGCCTATATTGTCCGGCGTTTTTGTGTACAGCCAATAGGCAAAAACCGCGCCTAATAAGGTACTTAAATAAAACCAAATACTGAGTACGCTGCCCAGTAAAAACGGCAACGCAAAGTTAAACAACAGCATGGCGCATAAGCCAAACAATGCCCAACTGATGGTAAAGCGTCGATAATGATTTTCCAGAAACTCATTGGCAATCAATAAACTAGCCAGCAGTAAAGACATCAGCCAAGCCAGCCAATGGCTAGAACTTTTAAAATATAAAATAAACAGCGCGCTTAACAAGCTGCCAAATAAAAATTGCAGCAAAAAATACGGCGCGCGCGAAGTGACGATTGCATATAAACGCGAAGGCAGATTAGCTTCATCTGCCAGAATAAAACTGGGGCGACTGATGAAAAACAGAATCAAACCCGCGGCCAATAAATAGCCTGCAAAAATGATTAAATCAGTAGCGGATACATTGCGGCCTATTGTGAGTGCGTCCCAAATAAATCCCGCAAAAAAGAAAACCGCTGGCAGGTAACTGCCAACGGTTTTTGATGCTTGCTTGACGCGTTCTAGCAATTGAACGGCAACTTAAATTTAAATAGCGACTTAAATTGCAACTTCGGCAATCGGAATCACTTTTTTGCCGCTACTCAATGTATCTAATGCTGCCTTGTATTCGGTCATTTGATCGAAATTTAAATATTTATAGATTTCGGTCGTATTTTGCAACTTACTGCCTATGGTTTCCATATATTCAGCATGGCTTGGCATGCGGCCTAATTTGGCGCATACAGCGGCCAACTCTGCCGAACCCAAGTAAACACGGGCATCGCGACCCATGCGGTTATCAAAGTTGCGTGTAGAGGTTGAAAATACCGTTGCTTTATCTGCCACGCGCGCTTGGTTGCCCATGCACAGGCTGCAACCAGGCACTTCAGTACGCGCCCCAGCAATGCCAAACGTAGAGTAAACACCCTCATCTCGTAATTGCGCTTCATCCATACGCGTCGGGGGCGCAATCCATAAACGGGTTGGAATGTTGCCTGTGCCTTCCAGCACTTTTGCAGCGGCGCGATAATGGCCGATATTAGTCATGCAGCTACCAATAAACACTTCGTCGATTTTATCGCCTACCACCGCTGACATTGGCTTAATATCATCAGGATCATTTGGACAAGCCACTAACGGCTCTGTAATCGTGGCTAAATCAATTTCAATCACATGCGCATACTCCGCATCTGCATCTGGCTGCAACAAGTTCGGTTTTGCCAGCCAAGCCTGCATATTCTCAATACGGCGTTGCAAGGTGCGAGCATCTTCGTAGCCGTTTTCAATCATATTTTGCATCAGCACGATATTGGATTTTAAAAACTCAATCACAGGCGCTTCAGATAATAAAACGGTACAGCCATTAGCAGAACGCTCTGCAGACGCATCGGCAAATTCAAACGCTTGCTCTACTTTTAAATCGGGCAAGCCTTCAATTTCTAAAATACGACCATTAAATACATTCTGTTTATTGGTTTTGCCAACCGTTAATGTGCCTTCTTGTATTGCCGCATACGGGATCGCATTCACCAAATCGCGCAAGGTAATACCAGGCTGCATCTCACCTTTAAAGCGTACCAATACTGATTCCGGCATATCCAGCGGCATCGCGCCTGTGGCAGCAGCAAATGCAACCAAACCTGAACCAGCAGGGAATGAAATACCGATGGGGAAGCGCGTATGTGAATCACCGCCTGTACCAACGGTATCAGGCAGAATCAAACGGTTTAACCATGAATGGATGACGCCGTCGCCCGGACGCAACGAAACGCCACCACGGCTACTCATAAATTCTGGCAGGCTATGTTGCAGTTTGATATCCACTGGTTTTGGATATGCTGCGGTATGGCAAAAACTTTGCATCACCAAATCGCTGCTAAAACCCAAACAGGCTAATTCTTTTAGCTCATCGCGCGTCATGCCGCCAGTCGTATCCTGTGAACCCACAGTAGTCGCTTTCGGCTCGCAATAAGTATTTGGGCGTACGCCAACACCTTCCGGCAAACCGCAAGCACGACCGACCATTTTTTGCGCCAGTGTATACCCTTTAGTCGAAATAACCGCAGGCGTTGCTTTAATAAAAATATCGGTCTCTGGCAGATTTAAAGCCTTACGTGCATTGGCAGTTAAACCACGACCAATAATCAATGGGATACGACCGCCTGCACGCACTTCATCCGGCAGCGTGACTGGACTCAATTCAAACGTAGAAATCACTTCGCCTGTTTCATTCAGAACCTTGCCTTCATATGGGAAAATAGTGATTTCATCGCCAGTTTGCATTTTTGATACATCGCACTGGATTGGCAACGCGCCAGAATCTTCTGCAGTATTAAAGAAGATTGGGGCGATTTTTGCACCTAAAATCACGCCGCCTGTGCGCTTGTTCGGGATATTCGGAATATCGTTCCCCATAAACCATTGCACAGAGTTAATCGCTGATTTGCGTGAAGAACCCGTACCAACCACATCACCTACATAAACCAGCGGCAAACCTTTTTGTTTTAAGTTTTCAATCTTTTTCAAGCCATCTGGCATTTTATTCACTAGCATGGCTTTGGCGTGCAAAGGAATATCCGGGCGGCTCCAGGCATCCTGTGCTGGGCTTAAATCATCGGTATTGGTTTCGCCATTGACTTTAAAAACTACCATTTTTAGTTGATTTGCCAACACTGGCTTGCTGGTAAACCATTCGGCATTGGCCCAACTCTCCATCAGTTTTTTAGCGTGCGCATTGCCATTTTTCATCAACACATCAACATCATGAAACGCATCAAACATTAAAATGGTATTGCTTAAAGCAGTCACTGCATGCGCGGCCATAGGAGTACTAAGTAGCTCAACCAGCGCCTGCACGTTATAACCACCCAGCATCGTACCAAGCAATTGCACGGCTTTCTCAGGCGTGATTAAAGGTGATGTTGCAGCACCTTTGGCGATATCCGCCAAAAAAGCCGCTTTTACATAAGCTGCAGTATCGACACCGGCCGGCGTTTGATTCTCAAGCAAATCCAGCAACAAAGCTTCGTCGGCTTTAGCAGGATTTTTAAGTAGTTCAACCAGTGCAGCGACTTGCTCTGCGGATAATGGTAATGGTGGAAGTTGAATGGCCGCACGTTCTTGTGCATGCGCTTGATAGGCTTTTAACATATGATTTAAGGCTCGTTTTAGTCAATGATCGTATTATAAACCAGCGCAAACCTACAGTCGTTTCACACTTGTAAAATCTTAGTGTAAAAACGCTAAAAATTTAAGCTAGTAAGTTTTGTCTGTGTATAGCTCTTTAGCAAACGGGGTGCTACAGCTTTTGCCGCTGGCAGATGCTTCCCATTTGTCTAATAAATCTTTTTGGTAATCTTTACCGTGTATTGACGCTAAAAAAGCCCGCACTTCAAACACGTCGGCAAAGCCATTTTTATCGCTGTCCATCGTCAATATATTGTCTTCAACGCTTGGCCCAATGTATTTTTCGTCTTTGTCGGTTAAATAATCCAATACACTTGGAGCCTCTGCAATAGCGCTCGCTACACTGGCAGCACCTGCATTCACCGCCAGCTCAACCGCACTTGCAGCGGTAGCAACAAACAACAAGCAAACAACGGTTATAGCTTGCAACAACCTGACCCACACTTTAGCTATCGTCATTTTATGCTCACTCATCATTGACACCCTCACTATTATGCCCCCCAATAATGAAAAAGGTTAATGCAAAAAAGCATTGCAATCTGTGACTTATGACACACGTTTTTTATTTTTCTGCATGTTTAATTTGAAATTAAACCCATGTGTTTTTTCAAGGTAAAGCCGTTATTTCAATGACTTTATGATTTCTTATTTTATCCTGCCAAATCGCTGGACCTGTTTGATGTACTGATTCGCCTGTCGCGCTCACGGCAACGGTTACAGGCATATCTACCACATCAAACTCATAGATTGCTTCCATACCTAAGTCGGCAAAAGCCACCACACGCGACTTCTTAATGGCTTTACTCACTAAGAAAGCTGCGCCGCCGACTGCCATTAAATACACAGACTTGTGTTTCTTAATCACCGCCAGCGCTTCATCGCCGCGCTCTGCCTTGCCGATAGAGCCTAATAAATTCAGCTTGCCCAGCATTAACTCAGTGTAATCATCCATACGCGTAGCCGTGGTCGGGCCTGCTGGGCCAACCGCTTCATCACCAACCGCATCAACCGGGCCAACGTAATAAATAAATCGATTGGTAAAATCCACTGGCAATGTTTCATTTTTTGCCAACATAGTTGCGATACGTTTGTGGGCGGCATCGCGTCCTGTCAGGATTTTTCCTGTTAACAACAAAGTCTCACCGGCTTGCCAATCCGCAATATCCGCTTTGGTTAAGCCATCAACATTCACTCTTTTTGCTTGCGCGCTTGGCACCCAATGCACGTCTGGATAACTGGATAAATCAGGCGGCGTCAACTCTGCCGCGCCTGTCCCATCCAATACAAAATGCACATGCCGCGTAGCTGCACAGTTTGGAATAATCGCCACAGGCAAACTGGCAGCGTGCGTTGGGTAATCCAGAATCTTCACATCCAGCACGGTCGCCAGACCACCTAAACCTTGTGCACCAATGCCTAAATTATTCACTTTTTCAAAAATCTCTAAGCGCAACTCTTCAATCTTGTTTAGGCTTCGCTTATCTTTCAATTTCAGCTCATGCATATCAATCGGTGCCATTAACGACTCTTTTGCCAGCAAAACCGCTTTTTCTGCACTGCCGCCAATGCCAATGCCAAGCATCCCTGGCGGGCACCAGCCAGCACCCATTTGGGGCACAACTTCCAATATCCAGTCTACAATTGAATCATTCGGATTCAGCATCGCAAGCTGCGCCTTATTCTCCGAACCACCGCCTTTTGCCGCGATACTCACTTCAACCGTATCGCCCGCCACCAAAGAAACATGCACGACTGCAGGCGTATTATCCTTAGTATTGGTGCGCTTTCCAGCTGGGTCAGTCACGATTGAGGCACGCAATTTATTTTCCGGCAGCAAATAAGCACGACGCACACCTTCATTCACCATCTGCTCTAAAGTCAGGCTTTCAATTTCACCAGAGCTATCAAAGCGAACATTCATGCCCACTTTAACAAAGGCAACAACAATGCCAGTATCCTGGCAAATCGGGCGCTTGCCTTCTGCACACATTCTGGAGTTGGTCAAAATCTGCGCAATCGCATCTTTAGCCGCCGGCGACTCCTCTAGTTTGTAAGCTTCACCCAATGCTTGAATATAGTCAGTTGGATGGTAGTACGATATATATTGCAGAGCATCTGCGATGCTTTGAATAAAATCGGCTTGTTTAATAGTTGTCATTTAAAAGGTTACTATCTTGATGATTTTGCAATCGCAATATTGGGGCTAATATCTTTACGCAGGATTTTACCATTTTTAGTACGTGGAAAATCTTTAGCCAGATAGACCGTTTTAGGTGTTTTGTAAGCAGCCAAGTGTTGTTTACCAAACGCCAGCAGCTCATCTGGGCTGGTAACCGCATCAGGTTTCAGAATCACATAAATCACTACCAGTAATTTATCTTTTTCAATCTCTTCGCCCACCGCCGCACAATCTGCTACATCCGGATGACCTTTATAAACCCGCTCTATCTCATACGGTGAAACGCGATAGCCGAAACTTTTAATAATGTCGTCTTTACGGCCTAGGAACCAAATATAACCATCTTCATCATATTTTGCGTAATCTCCGGTGAAAAAGTAGCCATCATGCTTATATTTTGCAGTTTCTTCGGTCAAATTCCAATAACTTAAAAATATACCGGGGTCATCCAGCGGCACACAAATCATGCCCTCTTCACCCGCTGTAACTTGCTCCAATGTTTCTGGGTTCAGTAATTTTATATTGTGACCAGGCTGCGGAAACCCCGCTGAACCTGGGCGGATTGGGCGAAATTTACTTTGGCTTAGATAATAGGAGAATTCGCTCATGCCGACTGCTTCATAAATATCCAAACCAAAACGCGCATGCCACTGGCTTAACACCTCATCGGACAAATGCTCACCTGCACTCATATAATGGCGCAAACTGGGTAGATCGTCTTTTGTAGCAGTAGTTTTTTGCAAAATCTGTCTATATATCGTTGGCACACCAACAAAAATAGTGGCCTGATGTTTTTGAATCAGGTTTAACCAAACCTGTGCATCATTTTTCCCCTCATGCACAATCACCGTTTTGCCTAAATACAAAGGATCCATCAAGCCGGAACCCAATACGTATGTCCAGTTAAACTTGCCAGAATGCATGATGCGGTCTGTGGTATTTGCGGCTTGTGCATAATTAAACCAGTATTGCGCAGCAGGCTGGCGACCAAGCAGCGCGCGATGCGCATGCAAAACCCCTTTTGGATAGCCGGTAGTGCCTGAGGTATACACCAAATAAGCGGGATCTTCGGCTTTAGTTTTATGGGCTTCATCACACTGATGCGTCACATTAAGTGCGTTTTCTAAGCTCAATAGATTTAAATGAGCATGTGGCTTGGTGTCAGTCGTTTGCGACAATAAAACATGCTTCAAATTGGGCATGTCTTTTAAACCACCAACCAACTGCGCTTCCATAGACAGCCAAGCTGGTGCGTCTGTCACCAATACTGTTGCACCAGAATCTTTAGCTAGATAAGCCACTTCCTCAGCCGTTAATAAGGTTGAGGTCGGTACTGAAATCGCACCCATTTTCATCGTACCTAAAAAGGCAATCGGGTAATCCAAACTGTTTGGCAGGCGAATCAATACCCGGTCACCCGCTTTTACATTTAAATTACGCAGCAACTGTGCAAACTGGTCGGTTTTACGCGCCAATTCTGCGAATGTAATAGTGCTCGTTCCCAACACATCATCTTCAACAATCATGGCAATCTTGTCTGCTTGCGGTGTACCCAAATGCCTGTCACTACACGCGACGCCAATATTGAAATGACTGGGAATTTGCCATTGCCATTCGGGAAACTGTTCAAATTTTTTCATTAAATAACTTTCTTAAAATTCAGAATTTCGAGTATCCAAAAATAACTAGATGCAACACAGCGATTCGCGCAAAAAATGGATTTTCACAGTAAAACCCCATACGGCCAGTTTTGGCGTACCACTTGTGCAGGCAACTGTTCCAACACATGCACGGCAAAGTCCTTATCCGATGTTTTCAGTGCGCGTAACGCGTGCGCACGCAGCAATGTTTGCAAGGCTTTACCAAACATGGGTGGATCCAGCATTTCGCCTTCAAACTTAATCGCGCCGCCATGCAAAGCATCTGCTTCAATCGCCGCTTTTAGAATCGCCACTTTTTGTGTGATTTCAGTTGGTGATGGCGTATAGGCGGTTTTACACAAATGAATATGCCCGGGATGAATCACCTGCTTGCCGGTAAGGCCCATCGCGGCTTCTTGGCAGGCATGCTTGTATACAATGCGCGATTCATTATCACCATGCAAATCCAGCCAGCGACGCACATCGTGCGGCTCTAGGAATTTTTCCGGCATGATATTCTGACCAATCAGCGTTTCAACCCCGCCAATCACACCCGTACCTGCAATCCGCGCCTCAAACATTAATTGATTCATGTAAAACTGCAACTCTTCAATCCAGCCCTCTGGCGTAATGTGAATACCCATGGCTTTTGAGAAGTCATGAATACCGAACACCACATGTTTTACTGTGTTGTACTGCATTAAGTCGGGCGCGATTTTGAGCGATTTAGGGTGCTCAATAATCGGTTGAATCGTAATATGTGGATTCACACTTAACAGCAAACTGGACAAATCGCGCACTTCTGCCGCGCCGTAAACTTCGCCCGCTTTAGCCAGCATTACCACATCGATATAGTCGCCCATATCACGCACCAACCGCATATCATGCTCGTATTCATCGGTACGAAATGAGTTGCAGCGAATGGCAATCGTGACGCGTTCATTCACTTTGCGCAAAGCTGGCAGCTCATGCCGCAGCAAATCACGGCTCATTTCTTTTTGCCGGCAGCCATCTTCCAAGTCAAAAATCAAGGTATGTGCAATGGTGTTGTGTGCATGTTTTTTCATGCGTGCAGCTGCCTGATCCATGTCCTCGTAAATGCCCAAACTGGGCGCATATTTCACTGGCGGGTAATACAACTGAATACCAGGCCAGTAATCGCCTAGCGGGTTACATGTTTGTATTGTCTCAGTCATTGCCAACCTTCCCTTTATGCCATGTGCAATTTATGCGAATTTTTATTCTAGTGATTTTGTTTTAATGCTCTGATTTTATTCACAACATTTACTGTGTCTGCATTCTTTGGTTTGATGTTATCGCTGGAAACCAAAGCCCAAAAATCGTTATCGGACAGCTCAAGCAAATCATCAAACGCCTTTAATTGCATTAGTGTTAAGCCATCAAAATGCTGCGTAATAAAACGCTGTAATACGATATCCAGCTCTAACATGCCACGTCGGCAACGCCATGCTAAACGGCGTAATTCTGCATCCTTCATATTTTCAGCATTCATCATGGCTATAACACCTTAATACCAAAGAGTTTTTTAACAGGCTTGTTATCAGTACTTTCTTTAGCCCGCTCAATTTTTAAATCTTTAATATTCGCAATCGCCGCATTTGGATTCAATTTTTTAGGGCAAACCTCTACGCAATTCATGATGTTATGGCAGCGATATAAACGATAAGGATCTTCCAGATTTTCCAAACGCTCTTCAGTCGCCTGGTCGCGGCTATCCATAATAAAACGGTTGGCTTGCATCAGACCTGCCGGGCCGACAAACTTATCAGGATTCCACCAGAAACTAGGGCAAGATGTGGTACAGGCACCGCACAAAATACATTCATACATACCATCAAGCTTGGCGCGGTCAGCAGGCGATTGTAAACGCTCGGTTTCAGGCAATGGGTCGTTATTAATCAGATAAGGCTTAACCGAATTGTAATGCTCAAAAAACTGCGTCATATCAACGACCAAATCGCGTATTACCGGCAACCCTGGCATAGGGCGCAACACGACTGGTTGCTCTAAATCACTTAACTTGGTGATGCAGGCAAGTCCATTTTTTCCATTGATATTCATGCTATCGCTGCCACAAACACCTTCGCGGCACGATTTACGCAAGCTCAAGGTATCGTCATGCTGCTTAATGCGAATCAGCGCATCCAGCAACATCTGATCTTCGTCCTCCAACGCAATATCGTAATCCTGCATGTAGGGCTTTTTATCCACATCAGGATTGTAGCGATACACCGAAAATTTCATTTGTTTAGCCATTAATCATCAACCCTAATACACGCGTGCTTTCGGCTTAAAAGATTCCACTGTCTGTGGTTTTAACCGCACTGGTTTGTAAGTTAACTGCTTATTTTTCTTATAAAAAAGAGAATGTGTTAACCAGTTTATGTCATCACGTTCAGTAAAATCTTCACGCGCATGCGCGCCGCGACTTTCAGTGCGATTATTCGCTGCATGCATAGTCGCTACTGCAACTTCAATTAGGTTGTCCAGTTCCAGCGCTTCAACCCTTGCTGTGTTAAACACCTGGCTCTTATCTTTAATGATAAGGTTTGGAATACGTTTTGCGACCGCATCAATTTCACGCACACCTTGCGCCAATAAATCAGGAAAGCGGAATACGCCGCAATGCGTTTGCATGGTTTTACGCATAGCATCGCCTACTTCAGTGACATTTTCACCTTGCGCATTTTCTAGGCGATTGACGCGTTCCAGAGTTTTGTCTGTTGCGCCAGCTGGCAATGCTTTATGCGTATTATTGGCTTTGATAGCGGCGGCCATATGGTCACCTGCAGCTTTACCAAATACGACCAAATCTAATAAAGAATTAGAGCCCAAACGGTTTGCACCATGCACAGAAACGCAAGCGCATTCACCGACGGCATATAATCCATTAACGACTTTTTCATCTTCTAAAACAACCTGACCATCTAAATTAGTCGGTATGCCGCCCATCATGTAATGGCAAGTTGGCACGATTGGAATAGGGTCTTTAATCGGATCCACATTAGCAAATGTTTTCGCGATTTCGCGTATACCTGGCAGACTTTTATTAATACGCTCTTCGCCCAAATGATCCAATTTTAGATACACCGCATCTTTATTTTTGCCAACACCGCGGCCTTGTTTAATCTCGGTCGAGATCGCACGTGAAATCACATCGCGACTGGCTAAGTCTTTGGCATGCGGCGCGTAACGCTCCATAAATCGCTCACCTTCAGAATTCACCAAATAACCACCTTCGCCGCGCACGCCTTCGGTAATCAATACACCAGCATGCAGCACACCAGTTGGATGAAATTGCCAGAACTCCATATCCTGCAAAGGCAAACCAGCGCGCGCTGCCATGCCCAAACCATCACCCGTATTAATAAATGCATTGGTACTGGCTTGGAATATCCGGCCTGCGCCGCCTGTCGCCAGTAAAGTAGTTTTGGCTTGCATAATATGAATCTGGCCAGTTTCAATTTCCAGCGCAATCACGCCAAGCACATCACCTTCGCTATCGCGGATTAAATCCAGTGCAAACCACTCCACAAAAAACTGGGTGTTAGCGCGTATATTGCGCTGATATAAAGTGTGTAACATGGCGTGGCCAGTGCGATCTGCCACTGCACAGGTGCGCGAAATCGGGCTCTCGCCAAAGTTTTGCGTCATACCACCAAACGGACGCTGGTAGATTTTGCCAGACTCCAAGCGGTCAAACGGCATGCCGAAATGTTCCAGCTCGATAATGGCTTTTGCGGCGTTTTTGCACATAAACTCAATCGCATCCTGGTCGCCCAGATAATCGGAACCCTTGATGGTGTCATACATATGCCACAGCCATTTGTCTTCTGCCACGTTACCCAAAGCGGCAGCGATACCTCCCTGCGCCGCGACGGTGTGTGAACGGGTGGGGAAAACTTTAGATAACACAGCAACCTTGACTCCTGATTCTGCCAGCTGTAAAGCGGCACGCAAGCCTGCACCGCCGCCACCGACAATCACTGCGTCAAACTGGTGTTTTTCTATACCTCTTATCGCCATTCTTTAAACATTCCACAAAATGTAAATTATCCAAAACAGGTAAAGCATCAACGCAACATCTACCGCCATTTGCAAGTAAGCGCGTAACACTTTATTAAAAACGTAATCTTTTAATACATCTGCCACGCCTAACCAGGCATGCATAAACAAACACATAAAAAATAATAACGTTGCCAACCTAAACCAAATCGGCGACACGAACGCATGCCAGGCTGCATAGTCCGCGGGCTGAATTATCAGCAATGCAACCAGCAATAACACAATATAAACTGCCATTACCACTGCGGTTAAACGCTGTGATAACCACAGTCGCATGCCAGGATACTTATTAGTAAGCAATTGAATCAGCATATTTTTATGGCCAAATAAACCATGCAAAAACAATTACTGCAATCCCCACTAACCACAACACCACACGACTGGAAAAACGCGCTTTTTGCAAACTAGTCATCCAATGAATGTCTTGCAACAAATGGCGAATACCAGCAAAGAAATGGTGAAAAAATGCCCACGAAAGTCCAATTAAAAATAACTTTACATACCAGGCACTCAGCAACTTGGTTAATAATAGGTAACTGCTTGGTGAATCTACAGAAGCTTGAAATGCCAATAAAATTAGTGGCAAAACCAAAAACAAACCGACCCCAGATGCTCGATGCAGAATTGAAACGACAGCATTAATCGGCAAACGAATGGTGAATAGGTTTAGGTTTTTTGGCCTAAGCTTTTTTTTATCATTCAGTCGATGATTAGGGGTTATGTTTTGCATGGTCAGAGATTAAGTTATTCTCGAGCCGCTTTTGCAACAGCACTCGATACATGCGCCAACAGACGCGTGTCAAAGGGTTTAGGAATAATGTATTCGCGCCCAAACTTAAGCTCTGTTAAGTTGTAAGCTTGCAGAACCTCAGCGGGCACTGGCTCACGCGCCAACTCACTTAATGCTTTTGCCGCTGCAATTTTCATATTTTCTGTAATTTTAGTGGCTTTTGCATCCAATGCACCGCGGAACAAATATGGAAAACACAGCGCATTATTCACTTGGTTGGGAAAGTCGCTACGTCCAGTCGCCATTAAAATATCATCACGAATGGCATGCGCGATACTCGGCAATATTTCAGGGTCAGGGTTAGCCAGGGCAAAAATAATCGGATTTTTTGCCATGCCTTTAATCAACTCGGCATCCAATGCATTTTTGGCAGAAACGCCAATAAACACATCAGCTTGCGGCATTACATCTGCCAGTGTCGTGGCATTTGTAGGTGCAATCGCTAAATCGCGATTGTTATCATGCAAATCTGCACGATTGGTATCCAGCACACCGCTTCTATCCACCATGGTGATATTGGTCGCACCCATTAATTTAAGTAGTTTCGCGCAGGAACAGCCAGCTGCGCCAGCACCTAAAAATACGATTTTTGCCGTTTCAATTGTTTTGCCTTGTAGTTCAAGCGCGTTTAATAAAGCCGCCGCTACGATGACTGCGGTGCCGTGCTGATCATCATGAAAAACTGGTATATCCAGACGTTTCTTAAGTTCATTTTCAATATAGAAACAGTGCGGTGCAGCGATATCTTCTAAATTAATCCCGCCAAAAGTCGGCGAAATGTTTACTACTGTTTGAATAAACTCATCTGGTGTAGCAGCATTAACTTCGATATCGAATACATCGATGCCTGCAAAGCGTTTAAATAATACGGCTTTGCCTTCCATCACGGGCTTGCTGGCCAACGCACCCATATTACCTAAACCCAAAACTGCGGTTCCGTCTGTAATCACGGCGACCAAGTTGCCTTTGTTGGTATATTTATAAGCATTAGCAGGTTCTGCATGGATTTCACGCACCGGCTCTGCCACACCAGGTGTATAGGTCAGTGACAAATCATCTTGTGTGGTACATGGCTTGGATGAATCGACACTCAACTTTCCCGGTTTTGGGAATTGGTGATAATCGAGTGCGCGTTTTTTTAAATCATCCATTTTTATCCTAACTAAAGCCTAGTTGATTGCAAACCTAAGGTGTTTTTCAAAATTTGTTCTGGCCATGCAGATGAGCGAAGACAGTGCAAATTGCACGGCAAGCGAAATCCAACAACGCTGGGGGAAATTTTCAAAAACATCCCTATTCCAATTCAGACATATAATGATGATCATCGGTCAAACATAAGCCCAATCGCCACTCCATCGGCTTATCGCCATACGTATAAGAAACCCGCTCAATACTCAACAAAGGTGCACCTAATTGTAGATTCAAGGCTTCAGCAACATCTTTACTCGCCGCCACAGCAGTTAACCGCTCTTCTGCGCGTATCATCCTAATGCCGTACTCAGTCTCATACATGCTGTACATTGAACCCTGATTTTCTTCTACGCGCGTAGCGTTAAGTCCCTTAAATGGCGCCGCCGGGATGGCAATATGATCGTAAATGAGCGGCCTGCCGGAAAAAGTCAGCAAACGCTTTATTTCGATCAAGGTGGCTCCCGCTTTAATTTCCAGAATGCTCGCCATACGGTTGTCTGCTTTGGTTTTGATGCAGTTTATCAACTCACTCTGCAATACTTCTTTTTGACCATTCGCCGCAGTTAATCGCAAAAAGCGCAATTTAGCATCGGTTTCGCTATGCGTTGCCACAAAAGTGCCCTTGCCTTGACGGCGGATTAAAATATTTTCACCTGCAAGGCTATCAATTGCCTTACGCACCGTACCCTGAGACACCTTATAACGTGAGGCCAAATCAACCTCACTCGGAATCATCTCGCCTGGACGCCACTCTCCGCCGATCAAGCTTTGCGTCAACAGCACTTTAATCTGGTCGTATAAAGGCCTGTAACTGGGTGAATTGTAGGCTTTTTCCATCATCGCAAGCTCACTTAAATTAAGTTAACATTATTAAAACATGCCAATTAAAAATAGTCTAGTGTTTTATATCTTATATAAGACATAAGATATTTGTTGACATTAAAACTAAGCGCTATATATAATCAATTTAATTGCTGAAATCACTTTGATTCTGTAATGAAAAAAGCGCATTTAATAAAATGTATGATGGAATTTACACGAATATATGGAGCTACCTAATCATGGGACCAAATATATGGAATTAGGCTTCCGCCCTCGCCGCTCGATGCTTTATGTGCCAGGTTGCAACCTGCACTATTTAGATCGCGCACGCACATTAGCTGCCGACTCTGTCATTCTTGACTTGGGCGACCCCATATTGATCGCCTGTAAAATCGAATCTCGCGACAATGTCGTGGCAGCCGTAAAACAAGGCGGTTACGGCTCTCGCGAGGTGGTTGTGCGCGTGAATAATCTGGATTCCATCTGGGGTCATGACGACATCAAAGCGGTTGCCAATATTGGTGCAGATGCGATTCTTTTCCCAAATATAGAATCTGCCGACGATGTACATACCGCCTTAAAATGGCTGGATGAAGCTGGCGGTAGTCATATGCCGATCATGGTGATGATAGAAAGCCCGATCGCCGTATTAAATGCCAAAGAGATTGCTGCAGCGAGTGATCGCATCGCCTGTATCGTCATGGCAACTTCCGATTTAATCTCGCAATTACACGCACGCGTCACGCATGAGCGCAGCGCGATATTAACTTCACTCTCACTGGTTATTTTAGCCGCACGCGCCTACGGTCGCTGTGTGGTGGATGGCATTTCAAGCGACTTTAAAAACATGCATTCATTTGAATATGCCTGCCGCTTAGGTCGCGATATGGGGTTTGATGGGAAATCACTGGTACACCCTGCGCAAATTGCTTATAGCAATGATGCTTACACGCCTAAATCCAGCGAAATTAAAAATGCGCGCACAATCATTCATGCACTAAAAGAGGCAAATGAAGCAGGTCGCGGCACCGTGGTGGTCGATGACAAACTGGTTGAGCATCATCATGTAAAAGCGGCGCAAAGGTTGTTAAAACTGCACGACATGATTGCCGAATTAGAAGAAGAATTTATTTAAAAAGTGATGAGCATGCAATCTACCAAAACAAATAACGGCCGGTTTTTTGAAGACTTCACATTGAATGAAGTGATTCAACACGCCATACCACGCACGATTACAGCAGGTGATTGCTCGATATACATTGCACTTTATGGTTCGCGCAACCCCTTGTTTTGCAGCGAACCCTTTGCTCAAAGTCTGGGCTATAAAACAACACCTGTAGATGATTTGCTCGCTTTCCATATTGCCTTTGGTAAAACAGTGCCTGATATTTCCGTGAATGCGGTAGCCAACCTAGGTTATGCCGATGTGCGCTTTATCCAACCGATTTTTGTGGGCGATACACTCTCAACATCTAGCCAGGTGATTGGCTTAAAACAAAATTCCAGTGGAAAAAGTGGCGTGGTTTGGGTGCGCTCGACTGCACACAACCAACATAACCACCCGGTTTTAAGCTGGGTGCGCTGGGTAATGGTGCATAAAAACAATCTAGATTTGCCTGCGACTGAAGCGACAATTCCAGAATTGCCAGCCTTTGTCGCGCCTGAAAACTTAAGTTTACCCAGCAGAATTTCTGCCAATAACTTTGATAATAAAATTACCGGCGGAAAATACTATTGGGAAGACTATCAAGTTGGAGAGCGCATCAACCACGCGGCTGGTTTGACGATAAATGATAGCGACCACTCGCTTGCAACACACCTTTATCAAAATAATGCGCGTTTGCACTTTGACGATTTCATGATGAAAAATTCAAACTATGGCAAACGCCTGGTATATGGCGGCGTGGCGATTTCAATGTGCCGCTCTTTAAGTTTTGATGGCCTTGAAAATGCAATATCGGTATTAGCAATTAATGCGGGCACGCATGCAAACCCTAGTTTTGCCAATGACACCATTTACTGCGCAACCGAAGTATTGGATACATGGCAACTAACTAATAGCGATTTTGGTGCATTAAGACTGCGCATGGTTGGCATTAAAAATATGTCGCCAACTGAATTAACAGAGATTAAAACAGATAAAGGCTACCACCCGAATGTGGTTCTCGACTTAGATTACACGGTAGCGATACCTAAAAAAGGAAATCATTAACATGACTGCAGTACATCCAAATGAAGCTTTATTCGGCGGTGAAAAGTCGTTTCCGCTGATTCCCGCTTGCGAACATTTTGCTGGCAGCGAAAAACTCATTTTAAAAGCACTTGGTCTGCAAGATAGCATAGGCCCATTGTTTGATATCACTTGCGATTGTGAAGACGGTGCAGCCAGCGGGCAAGAACGCGAGCATGCAGAAATGATTGTGCGGGTTCTAAATTCTGAAGCGAATAAACACAAAATGGCTGGTGTGCGCATTCATGATTACACACACCCAGCTTGGAAATTAGACATTGACATTCTAGTTGCTGGCGCGGGTAAGCTATTGAGTTACATCACGATTCCCAAATGCACCAGCTTAGCGCAAGCCAGCGAGATGATTGCCTATATTCAGAAAACGGCTACTTTTAATGGTATCGAACGTGTGATTCCTGTGCATCTTCTGATTGAAACGCATGGCGCATTGAACCAAGTGCATGAAATCGCCAAACTACCCTGGGTTCAGGTGCTGGATTTCGGTTTAATGGATTTTGTCAGTGCGCATCATGGCGCCATTCCTGCCAGCGCGATGCGCAGCCCCGGCCAATTTGAACATCGCTTATTGTCACGCGCAAAAGTAGAGGTCGTTTCAGCCGCTTTAGCAAACGGAATCGTCCCGGCACATAACGTGACGCTGGATTTAAAGAATGTAGAAACCACTTATTCCGATGCCAGCCGCGCCCGTAATGAATTTGGCTTTATGCGCATGTGGAGTATTTACCCAACGCAAATTCAAGCGATTGTGGATGCAATGAAACCCAATTTTGATGAAGTGTCTGATGCCGCCAATATTCTGCTGACTGCGCAAGCCGCCAACTGGGGGCCGATTCAATATGCTGGCGAATTGCATGACAGAGCGACTTATCGTTATTTCTGGGAAGTATTGCAAAAAGCCAAGTTAACTGGCGTAGCTATTTCAGAAGAGTCGAATCAAGCTTTCTTTAGTTAACCTTTTAATTAAACCATTCATTTAGATCATTCATTATGACCCAACCAATATCTGCTGGCACACGTTTTCGTGCTGCACTAAAAGCCGAAAAACCGCTTCAAATTATCGGCGCAATCAATGCATATCATGCCATGCTCGCCACTCAGTCAGGATTTAAAGCACTCTATCTTTCTGGCGGCGGTGTTGCTGCTGGCTCATTGGGATTGCCGGATTTAGGGATTTCAACATTGGAAGATGTATTAATTGATGTGCGCCGCATTACAGATGCTGTCGATACACCATTATTGGTGGATATCGATACGGGCTGGGGCGGCGCTTTTAATATTGCTCGTAGTGTAAAAAGTATCGCCAAAGCAGGTGCAGCGGCAGTGCATATCGAGGATCAAGTTTCAGCTAAACGCTGCGGTCATCGTCCTAATAAAGCCATTGTCAGCTTGGATGAAATGGTAGATCGCGTTAAAGCGGCTGTTGACGCAAAGCCCTATGATGATTTTGTCATCATGGCGCGAACCGACGCGCTGGCCGTTGAAGGTTTGCAATCCGCCATCGACCGCGCCTGTGCGTGTGTTGAGGCAGGCGCAGACATGATCTTTCCTGAAGCGATTACAGAGTTAAGCATGTATAAACAGTTTGCAGCGGCAGTTAACGTGCCGGTGCTAGCGAATATTACCGAATTTGGTAGCACGCCATTATTTACGGTAGATGAGTTGCGGACAGCAGATGTGAGCATGGTTTTATACCCACTTTCCGCTTTCCGCGCCATGAATCAGGCCGCACTTAACGTGTATCAAGCGGTTAAAAATGATGGTACACAGGCGAATGTAATTAACTTAATGCAAACGCGCGCTGACTTATATGAACACTTGGGTTATCACGCGTTTGAACAAAAACTAGACGCATTGTTTAAACAAGAAAAATAACCCACACCAAAAGTAAACAAAAAATTGGCATAGGTAAAAATTGGGGAGATTGATGCATGGAAACAGTAACCGAACCTAAAAAGAAAAAAGGTGTAGCCCTTGCCGGCGTTACCGCTGGCAATACGGCAATCTGCACCGTCGGCCATACAGGTAATGACTTACATTACCGCGGTTACGACATTATTGAACTGGCAAAACAAGCCACGTTTGAAGAAGTCGCTTATTTATTGATACATGGTGAACTGCCGAATCAAGCGCAACTCACTGCCTATCATGCCAAATTAAAAAAACTACGCACATTACCGGCAGCGCTTAAAACCGTGCTTGAGCAAATTCCAAAAAACACGCACCCGATGGACGTGATGCGCACCGCCTGCTCGATGCTGGGCACGCTAGAACCAGAAGCGGCAGACCGTAATACGCAGGCAGCACAAGATTTAGGCGATAGATTAATTGCCAGCTTTGGCTCCATTTTGCTGTATTGGTATCACTTTAGCCACAACAGCAAACGCGTTGATGTGAACACGGATGATGACAGTATCGCCGCGCACTTCTTACATGTATTACATGGCAAAGCGCCTAGCCAACTACACATTGATGCCATGAATACTTCACTGGTGCTTTACGCAGAACATGAGTTTAACGCCTCAACTTTCACAGCCCGCGTTATCGCCGGAACTTTATCAGATATGTACAGCTGTATTGCGGGTGCCATTGGCGCTTTGCGCGGTGCAAAACATGGTGGCGCAAATGAGGCTGCAATGGAAATCATTGCGCGTTACAAAAATGCAGATGAAGCTGAAGCCGATATTCTGGCACGCATGGCACGTAAAGAAATCATCATTGGTTTCGGGCATCCTGTTTACACAATCGCTGATCCAAGAAATGAATCAATCAAAGAAGTTAGCCGTAAATTATGTGAAGATAACGGCAACATGATGTTATTTGATGTTTCTTCACGCATTGAAGAAGTCATGTGGCGCGAGAAAAAAATGTTCCCAAACTTGGATTGGTATAGCGCATCCAGCTATCACATGATGGGCATTCCAACTGGTATGTTCACGCCAATATTTGTGATTTCCCGCACCACTGGCTGGGTAGCGCACGTGATTGAGCAACGTATAGATAACAAAATCATTCGGCCTAATGCTGAATATACAGGGCCGGATAATCGACCTTACGTTGCGCTAAAGAATCGTTAACTCTTAAAACAATCTATAGGAAGCTTTAAATGTCTGCCCATATTTCCAACGTTCGTCCTGCACCTGATCAAGTCATTGTAGATATTGCAAACTATGTTGCTGATTTTGAGATTAAATCTGACGAAGCATTTGATACTGCCCGCAACTGTTTAATGGATACACTAGGTTGCGGTTTTGAGGCATTGGACTACCCAGCTTGCACTAAATTATTAGGCCCTGTGATTGCTGGCACAGTGGTACCAAATGGTGCAAAAGTCCCCGGCACCTCATATCAGCTAGACCCGATTTTAGCGGCATTCAATATCGGTGCGATGATCCGCTGGCTAGACTTTAACGACACTTGGCTGGCCGCTGAATGGGGCCATCCTTCTGATAACTTGGGTGGAATTTTAGCCGTAGCCGATTATATTTCACGCAAAAATACCAGCGAGGGCAAAGCCCCTTTAACCATTAAAGATGTGCTGACTGCTATGATTAAAGCGCATGAGATTCAGGGTGTATTGGCACTTGAAAACAGTTTCAATCGTGTTGGGTTAGACCATGTTATTCTAGTCAAAATCGCTTCAACAGCGGTAGTAACAAAATTATTAGGCGGCAACAAAGAAGACATTATCAACGCCGTTTCTAATGCGTTTGTCGATGGTCAAAGCTTACGTACTTATAGACACAGCCCAAACACAGGTTCACGTAAATCATGGGCAGCAGGCGACGCAACTAGTCGCGCAGTGAGATTAGCCTGGATGACCATGCAAGGTGAAATGGGCTACCCAAGTGCATTAACCGCAAAAACCTGGGGCTTTTACGATGTGCTTTTTAAAGGTAATGCCTTTAAATTTCAACGCGATTACGGCTCTTACGTAATGGAACAAGTACTATTCAAAATCTCTTTCCCTGCTGAATTCCATGCTCAAACGGCGGTGGAATGTGCCATTCAGTTAAACGCACAAGTAGGCAAAGAGCTGCAAACTTTAGAGCAAGTCGCGCAAATCGATAAAATTGTCATCACTACGCATGAGTCTGCGATTCGCATTATTGATAAAACAGGCCCACTGGATAATCCAGCAGATCGCGATCACTGCATTCAATATATGGCAGCGATTGGCTTGCTGAAAGGCAACCTAACCGCGCAAGATTATGAAGATTCATCTGCATCCGACCCGCGCATTGATGCGATTCGCAGCAAAATGGTGTGCGTAGAAAAGTCACAATACACAACGGATTACCACGACCCGGAAAAACGCTCAATCGCCAACGCAATTCAAGTGTTCTTTAAAGACGGCTCCACATCCGACAATATCGCGGTGGAATACCCAATCGGTCATCGCCGCCGCCGTGGTGAAGGTATTCCAGAATTGGTGAAGAAATTTAAAATCAATTTAGCGCGCCGATTCGATGCAAAAAAACAGGCAGATATTTTGGCGCTTTGTTTAGACCAAACCAAGATAGAAGCCACACCAGTAAACGTGTTTGTGGATATGTTAGCGGTTTAATTCTTTGCTTAGACTAATGTAGGATGCGTTCTTGAACCCACGCGATCACGTGATGGAAACTTCACAATTCCAACGCGTGGGTAACAAGTTACCCGCTCTACTGACTTTAAAAGTAAGCGGCTAATCAGCACCCTAAATTTAACTACGGCAAATTTAGGGTAAAATAGCGGATTATTGAACCGCTGTTTGAAAGCCTTTTATGTCGCTTACCACCCTCAACGCACTATCTCCACTTGATGGTCGCTACCAAACCAAATTAGATGCTTTACGCCCTTACTTTAGTGAATTTGCGCTGATCAAACATCGTGCATGGGTAGAAGTGGAATGGCTGAAAGCGCTATCTGCCGCCAAAGAGCTAATTGAAATCGCCACTTTTAGTGCAGAGACGATTCAAGAATTAGATGCAGCAATCATCAACTTTTCTGAAGCAGATGCTGCACAGGTAAAAGCCATTGAAGCGCGCACTAATCATGATGTAAAAGCGCTTGAATATTGGCTTAAAGAAAAATTCGATATTAATCCTGAAATCAAAAAAGCCAGTGAGTTTATTCACTTTGCCTGTACTTCGGAAGATATCAATAACTTATCGCACGGTTTGATGCTAAAAAATGCACGCGATACTGTCATGTTGCCATTCTTAAGCAATTTAATTGCACGATTAAGTGAGTTATCACATCAACTTGCCGACCAACCAATGTTGTCACGCACACACGGCCAAACGGCTTCTCCCACCACAATGGGTAAAGAATTGGCCAACGTGGTTTATCGCTTGCAACGTCAACAAAAGCAATTAGTTAACAACGAAATATTGGGTAAAATCAATGGTGCAGTTGGTAACTTTAATGCACACTTATCCGCTTACCCAACATTTGATTGGGAAAGCTTTGCGCAAAAATTTGTGGGAAGTTTGGGCTTGGTTTACAACCCGATGACCATACAGATTGAGCCGCATGACTATATGGCTGAACTGTACGACACACTGGCGCGCATCAACACGATTTTAATCGACTTGAATCGCGATATTTGGGGCTATATTTCAGTTGGCTATTTCAAACAAAAAGTAAAAGCTGGCGAAATCGGTTCATCTACCATGCCACATAAAGTCAACCCGATTGATTTTGAAAACTCAGAAGGTAACTTGGGTTTAGCTAATGCAGTATTGCGTCACATGGCAGAGAAGCTACCAATCTCTCGCTGGCAACGCGATTTAACCGATTCAACCGTACTAAGAAACATGGGCGTGGCGTTCGGTTACACATTATTGGGTTACGATTCATGCTTACGCGGCTTGAATAAACTAGAGGTTAACGCTGCAAAACTGGCGGAAGATCTGGACAATAGCTGGGAAGTATTGGCAGAGCCAATCCAAACCGTGATGCGCCGCTACGGCATTGAGAACCCGTATGAGCAATTGAAAGAATTAACACGCGGCAAAGGCGGTATCAATAAAGCTTCCCTGCATACGTTTATTGGCGGCTTAAAGATTCCGGCAGAAGCCAAACAGTTACTGCTGGATATGACACCGGCCAGTTATATTGGTAAAGCTGCAAATTTAGTCAAACGGATCGATTAATTTTAAGGAGTACCGCTTTGAATTCTGATAAAAGCAATCTAAGACTCGCGGTACTCATTGATGCGGATAATACGTTTAAAGTCATTGATATTATTGATGAGTTGTTTGAAGAAATATCTAAATTCGGCGATGCAAGTGTGCGGCGGATTTATGGTGATTGGACACAAAACCAGCTAAGTCGCTGGAAAGAAGTATTGCCTAAACATGCCATTCAACCCATGCAGCAATACGCTAATACCAAAGGTAAAAACTCAACCGATAGCGCATTAATTATCGATGCAATGGATTTGTTATATACAGCACCACTAGATGGCTTTTGTATTGTTTCTAGTGATAGTGATTTCACTCGACTTGCCATTCGTTTACGTGAATCTGGCAAAGCTGTCTATGGTTTTGGGGAAAGAAAAACGCCCGAATCATTAAGAGCTGCTTGCAATAAATTTATATACATTGAGAATCTGTTACCAAATAAAATAATAGATGCAGGCATTCTCAATAGTACACAAGAAATATCAAAAACTATTGCAGAAACAAAATCCAGCAACGCCCCAGCTTCAGAAATTGGTACGCTGGCACCTGTCGTTAAAAAAACCTCGCAAGAGCTAGTCGCCAACAAAAAATTGGTTGCATTAATACGTTCGGCTATTGAAATTGCATCGGATGATACGGGTTGGGCACAACTTGGCGGTGTAGGCAGTAGCATCGAAAAACAGGCAACTGATTTCGACCCTAGAACCTATGGCTTTAAGAAACTGAGCGATCTAGTTTCAGCAATTGGATTGTTTGAAGTAGTCAAAGACAATATGAGAGTATTAATAAGGGAAAAAGTTAAAAAATGAGTGAAATCCTAGTCCTCTATTATTCCCAAGGTGGCGCTGTTCGCGAAATGGCACAACTGATTGCGCGTGGCGTTGAGTCTGTAAGCGGCGTGAAAGCACGTATTCGCACCGTGCCAAAAGTATCTGCCAACTGCGAAGCGACTGAGTCAGATATTCCCAATAGTGGCGATCCTTATGTTGAATTGAATGATTTAGAAGAATGTAACGGGTTAGCACTCGGCAGCCCTACCCGCTTTGGCAATATGGCGGCGCCAATGAAATACTTTTTGGATGGTACGGCTGGTTTATGGTTAAAAGGTGCGCTGATTGGCAAACCAGCTGCGGTCTTTACTTCAACAGGCTCTATGCATGGCGGTAATGAAACTACGCTATTAACAATGATGTTACCGCTGATGCATCATGGCATGCTGATGGTCGGCATACCTTACTCGGAGCCTGAATTATCCAGCACACAATCCGGTGGCACACCTTATGGCGCAAGCCATATTGGTGGCGCGATGGATGATAAGAAAATCACCGAGGATGAGAAAAAACTGTGCATTGCATTGGGTAAACGTCTGGCTGAAACTGCATTAAAACTGGCTCAGTAATATGCTTTCAACACTTAGAATTGGCGCAGGCATTAGCCTGATTGCTTTGATTTTTTTATGTCTGGCATGGGAAAGCGTGCTTGCGCCACTCAAGCCGCAAGGTTCGTTACTTATTTTAAAAGCGTTGCCTTTATTATTGCCACTTTTCGGCATACTCAAAGGTCGACGTTACACTTACCAATGGGCTGGCATGCTGATTTTGCTGTATTTTACCGAGGGCGTAGTGCGGGCATGGTCTGATACCGGCATTTCAAGCCAATTAGCACTGCTTGAAATAGCGTTATCACTGATATTTTTTCTATGTGCAATATTTTATGCAAAACTCGTGCGAAACAGTGATTTAAAAGCGCCCGCTTAATTTATAATTAAAGCCTTAAGCTATACTTAATGCCTGAAATACAGCAACTTTATTAAGCACTTAATAAAGTTAAGTACTTGGGCAACCCCTTTAAATCGCAGATAAAAATACGCATGATTAATCACACTGTCAGCCACGAATGAAAATACTCATATCAAATGATGACGGCTATTTTGCACCTGGCCTGAATATTCTAGCCAGCCATATCGCAAAATTTGCAGATATTACCGTTGTTGCGCCTGAGCGTAACCGCAGCGGCGCAAGTAATTCGCTCACTTTAGACAGACCGTTAAGTGTTAAAAAAGCGTCGAATGGCTATTTCTATGTCAATGGCACACCGACCGACTGCGTACATATCGCATTGACTGGTTTGATGGACACCATGCCGGACATGGTCATTTCTGGCATCAATGATGGCGCCAACATGGGTGATGACACCATTTACTCTGGCACCGTTGCCGCGGCGACAGAAGGTTATTTACTTGGCATTCCTTCTATTGCCATTTCCATGTCGCAACATAATTCTACGCACTTTGAAACCGCGGCACGCGTGGCGGTAGAGTTGATTCAACAGCATATCAAACATGGTTTTTCATCAGCTTCATTATTGAATGTAAATGTGCCTGATATCGCTTATGAAGAGTTGACCGGCAGAACGGTAACGCGCTTGGGTAAACGCCACAAGGCCGAGCCGGTTATTCAACTTAAGACACCTAGAAACGAAACCGTATATTGGGTTGGTGCTGCTGGCACACCCAATGACGGCGGCGAAGGCACGGATTTTTATGCTGTCGCGCATAATCAAGTATCGATTTCGCCGATTCAAGTTGATTTAACCAAACATTCACAACTTGCAGAATTACAAACCTGGCTGAATAAATAACTGATATGGCTTTATTAAAACCCACCGCAAAAACTGGCATTGGCATGACTTCACTGCGCACACGCGACCGTATGTTGACGCGCTTGCGTGAGCAAGGTATTAAGGATGAAGTCGTTTTATCTGCCATGGGTGAAATTCCACGCCATATTTTTGTTGATGAGGCTTTAAGCATTCGGGCATACGAAGACGTTTCGCTACCGATTGGTTTTGGACAAACGATTTCACAACCTTATATTGTCGCGCGCATGACCGAAGTTTTGCGTAACGGTGCGCAACTGAATAAGGTGTTGGAGATTGGTACTGGCTGCGGTTATCAAACTGCCGTATTATCAAAAGTGGCAAAAGAGGTATTGTCTTTAGAGCGTATTCGCCCGCTGGTGATGAAAGCCAGAAGCCATTTGCGCACGCTAAAATGCACCAATGTAAAACTTGACCATGCTGATGGCAGCATTGGACTAGAAGCCTTTGCGCCGTTTGATGGCATTATTGTCACGGCGGCTGCCAGCCATGTGCCGCAAGAACTATTAACACAATTAGCCGTTGGTGGCCGCATGATTATCCCAATCGGCACGACGACACAAACTTTGACTTTAATTGAACGAAAAGCCAACGAATACGTACAAACCAAGCTGGAAGCAGTCAAATTTGTACCATTGTTAGGTGGAATTAGCTAATGTATCAATTCGTATTCGTCGCATTATTTGCATTATTGTTAAGTGCTTGTGAAAGTAATCCGCCCGCCCCGGTGATTGATCGTCAACCGCAATCATCAAAATCCAAATCTCCCACAACTTCAGCCGGCGATGCGACCAAAGCGAATCAAACCGGCAAAACTACCGCTGGAAAAGATTGGCGACCTGATACTTACATTGTTAAAAAGGGCGATACTTTATTTAGTATTGGTTTGGAGTACGGCCTGGAGTATAAAGAAATTGCCGCGGCCAACAATATAAGCGAGCCCTATCCCATTCAAATTGGCCAAAAGCTGAATTTGGCTGGTGTGAAAGCGAAATCTGCAGCTACCGATGTTAGCCTGACAGAACAAGATGCCTCAGAAGATGGCGTTGTCATCACACCAATCAAAACTGAGTCTGCGGTAGTTGAGACAACAATATCAGATAACAAGGCATCTGAAACCAAGCCACTTCAATCGGCTGTTACTCCCATACTCAGTGAGCCAAAGGCGATACGTGAGCCTTATAGTTTAGAGGCTTTTAATAGAAGCATACCGGTTAAAACAACAGAAACTAAAGTTGTGGCTACAAGCAAAACTGTCGAAACTAAACCCACAGATACCAAGTCAACCGAAACCGCCAAACCTATTGAAAACAAACCTGCCGAAACTAAAGCGAATGATGCTAAACCTGCCGATGATGAAGCGATTAAGTGGAGCTGGCCAACACAGGGCAAAGTAGTTGCTAACTTTAACGAAGCAACCAACAAAGGTATTGATATTAGCGGCAGCACTGGACAAGCAATTAATGCAGCTGGCAACGGCAAGGTCATTTACAGCGGTTCTGATTTACGTGGTTATGGAAAATTAGTGATTATCAAACACAATAAAACCTACTTATCCGTTTATGCCCACAACAGCAAAATCCTTGCAAAAGAAGGCCAGATTGTTTTCGCTGGACAAAAAATAGCGGAAATGGGTAACACCGACTCCAACACGGTTAAGCTACACTTTGAAATTAGGCGTCTAGGTAAATCAGTTGACCCAGCCAAATATTTAAACCAGAATTAATCAAAACAAACAGCTAGTTTTCAATCACATTTATCCGCTTTAGGAGATTATCGTGGCAGCACCGCAGAAAAAAGACCCGAACAAATACAGCAAAAATGCGGACATTGAAGCCGATACCTTATTTAAAACATTAACCTCTCTAGGCGGCATTCTTTTATTGCTTATCGGCTTAGTTGGTATCGCAATGGAGTTTTTTAAAGATGGTGGCTGGCTAAAAACCGCACTTGGCTGGCTATTTGATTCAACCACGCACATGATGTTTATTCCTGTGATTATTTTTGTGTTGTGGTTACTGAATCGCTGGATGTCATCTGCCGCAATAGGTGAAAAGAAAAAAAGCGGTGATGTGCCCATGTATATCATGATGGCGCTGGGTGCTTTTTATATCTTTCGTTTGGTCACAACAGGCGGTTTTTAATCGTATTATTTTTAATAACTACTAATGATTAATGCAAGAGAATAATCACAGCCATAAAAAAGCCGACTACATGTCGGCTTTTTTTATGACTCAATAACGAGACTTGCACTTTAATGCTTTGCCGTCTTTTTTACCGCTTCTTGTGCAGCTTCATTACGGTAATATTCGCGGACTGTGGTCATATCATAATCACGCGCCCATTTGATAATCTCATCGAATGCTGGTGCGCCGATTTCACCAACTTGCGCGTGAATCCCGGCTTGCTCACGGATGACCAGGACACCTGGAATTTGGTTAACTTGAAAATATTCACCAATTTCCGGATCCGTTTCAGTATTTACCATGCCAAATACAATATCGGTGTTTGCTGCTGCAGCTGCTTCAAAAGTAGGTGTAAAAGCCACACATGGCTCACACCACGGTGCCCAAAAATCTACAATCACAAAATCATTGCTTTCAATCGTTTGTTTAAAATTTGCTTTAGTTAGTTTGACTACTGCCATAATTTTGCCTTAATTTTTATGATTGCATATTGAATAAAACAGCAGTTTAGCAGACGAGGTAGTTTTAGTTAAGATGCTTTTGGCTAAAGCACCTTCACTTAAAAAAGGCTTTAACCTAAATTGCAGATATTAAGAAACTAGATCGGCTTATTCCAAACTGAATCAAAAAACAACTCGCTCAATGGTTTACGCTTACGCGCGGCAGTTTCACGATTTAACGCTTCGCCTGTTACCGTTTTGATATCAGCCGCGTAACCAACTGCAACCATCGCCATTAAGGTAAATTGTTCCGGAATGCTAAATGCATCGCGTGCGGCATCGACATTAAAACCACCCATTTGATGGGCCATTAACCCTAAATCTTCTGCCTGCAAGCATAAATTCTCTGCCGCTGCACCAGTATCGTACTGCGCCCAGCGATTCGGTTTTTGATTATGTCCAAACAAGGTATCCGCACAAGTCAGCAACAATACAGGCGCATCTTTAACCCACTCCTGATTACCCGGTACTAAACAATCAAAAGCCTTTTGCCAACTGGCTAAATCAGTATTTTTATTCCACACAATAAAGCGCCAAGGCTCGTCGCCAAAGCATGATGGTGCCCAGCGTGCGGCTTCGCACAAGCTGATAATCTGCTCGTTTGAAACAGCTTTGCTTGCGTCATATGCGCGACCACTCCATCGATTGGCAATCACTTCATTAACAGGCGCTTGTGTTGTAGCGGTCTTTTTCATCGTTTTAATCCTTAAAATTAGGCTGGCAAAGTTGGGTAATCAGTGTAGCCTTTTTCTGTACCGCCATAAAATGTTTCGCTGTCCGCTTCATTTAGTGACGCATCAGTTTTATAGCGCTCAACCAGATCTGGATTGGCGATAAATGGCACACCATAGGCAATCACATCGGCATGCCCACTGGCAATGGCTGCATTACCACGCGCTTTGTCATAAGCTAAATTAGCCATATAAGCACCTTTAAACAGCTTACGCATTTGCTCAAAATCAAACGACGCTGATTCACCACCGCCGTGAATACCACCCTCTACCGCGTGCAAATACGCCAAATTAAATTGATTTAACTGGTCAGCTACGTAATTGAATAATGCTTGTGGGTTGCTATCCTGCATATCGTTAAATGGATTAACCGGTGAAATACGCACGCCCACTTTATCGCTACCAGCCACATCAACCACTGCCTTTGTCACCTCTAACAACAAACGTGCACGATTTTCAATGCTGCCACCATAGTTATCCGTGCGTTTATTGCTGCCATCGCGTAAAAACTGATCTAGCAAATAGCCGTTTGCAGCATGAATCTCAACGCCGTCAAAACCTGCTGCAAGTGCGCATTTGGTTGCATGAACGTATTCTGCAATAATGCCCGGCAATTCAGCAGCCTCTAGCGCGCGTGGCTCAACAAAATCAGCCAAGCCTTCATATGTATAAGTCTGTCCAGCAGGCTGAATAGCAGAAGGCGCAACCGGCAGCTCATTATTTGGCAATAAACTCGGATGTGAAATACGGCCCACATGCCATAATTGCAATACGATTTTTCCGCCTTTAGCATGCACGGCTTCGGTTACTCTTTTCCAGCCAGCCACTTGCGCGTCAGTGTAAATCCCTGGCAATAAGATATAGCCATGTGCCATAGCAGATATTGGCGTTGCTTCTGTCACAATTAAACCAGCACTCGCACGTTGTGCATAATAGGTCACATTTAAATCCTGTGGCACGCCTGTTCCTTTAGGCGCCCTGCTTCTTGTTAGCGGCGCCATCACCATGCGATTTTTCAATGTGATTGCACCCAGTTTTACCGGGCTAAATAAATCCAGCGCCATTTGCGTTCTCCATATTAAAGTTTAATTTATTAATTATTAAGTTAATTAAAAGGTTAACTGTTTAACAGGTGATCTATTTAATCACTGTTTCAGCAGGTAGTTTTACGCCTTCGATTAGCAGCGTAATTTCAACGTCATCACCTACCGATGCGTTTGCTTTAGCGCCCCAACCGAAACCAAAGTCGCTGGCTTTTAAACTGGTATGTGCTTCAAACCCACTTCTGTAACCACCCCAAGGATCTGAGCCGAAACCCAGCACTTTAAATGGGAAGGTCATTTCTTTTGATACGCCGTGTAGCGTTAATACGCCAGTCATCACACCTTCAGTGGCGGATTTTGCTTCGATTTTTTTGCTGACGAATGTCATTTCACCAAATTTTGCCGCATCCAGATATTCTGCTTTTTTAATATGCTCATCGCGTTTTGCGTGGCTGCTGTTTACACTGAGAACATTAATTTTTGCGTCAACTGAAGAGTTTGCTAAATTATCGCGGTCTATGATTATTTTTCCTGTTACATCGCTAAATGTGCCGGACGTTTTTGAAGCCACATGGCGAATGCTCCAATTAGCAAAACTGTGACTATTATCGATTTTATAGGTTTCCGGATCTGCAATTGCATAGCTGCTTGCTAATACCAATGCGGTCGCCACACTTATTTTTCTCATCATTCCAACCATTTATTACGCTCCTGAATTCTAAAGTTATTGGGTTAAACTCTCTTGTGTAAAGTAACTCGTATATCTTTACTGTGGCAAATCAAACAATACCTTTATCTATTTCCTGTTAAAGGCTTAATCGCAATTGTCTCGTTAACTGCTTATACTCTGACAGCCTTACTGCATAAAGTGCCATATTTGGTGAGCGATTAGTGAATTATTTTCACTTTTGCTGAAAACCAATCAGATCATTAATTATTAGACCAGTTTATTATAAAATTAATATTTCCTTGCCATTCAACATTAATTTTGTAAACTCAAGTATGTTATATGTGGTTAAATTATCCATCCTTCAAGCCCCAGAACTTTAATATTAAAATTTTCAGATTTATCTTTAAGAGAACTTTATGCCACAAGATCAATTACCGCGCGAATTCAAACCATTAAACAGAGTGGCGATAAAAGCCATGCTGTGGCTTAACGGCTTTGCACACATTGTGATTGGTCTGGCCTTGGCCGCCTCTGTTGTTATGTTTACCTGGTTATTTTTTATTGATGTTCAAAAAGCGATTGAGAATCACAACTTGATACACGGATTCTTGCACGCATTAGGTACATTAATGTTGCTATGGTCGATTTCTGCACTCATTTCGGCCGAAATTCGCTACCTGATGGGCAGCAAATTGTTGGTAGAAACTTTTATTGAAGTGGTACTGGTATTGTTCTTACGCAAGCTGATTGTGATGCCAGTACAAGATGCCTCACCCTCCTATCAGGAAATCAGTATGTGGGTTGGTGGTGCATTTGTGATGGGATTAATCTACGTGATGGTACGTTGGGCAGATAAGATTAACGAGACTAGTTAGCATTAATCCAGCAAGATATATCCAATCAACTAGATTGTGACGACTAACAGCTAACCAGATAATGGTTATTAAGCGCTCACGCAGCATACACATTTAACGAATAAAAAAGCATATGCAAAATACGATTAACGCCATTATTCAAGCTGCATCTCAAGTTATTCTTGGCAAAGAATCACACATTAAATTAAGCCTCACCTGTTTACTCGCAGGCGGCCATTTACTGATTGAAGATTTACCCGGCATGGGAAAAACCACGCTGGCACACACATTGGCACAGGTACTGGGCTTGAGCTTTAGGCGCACACAATTCACTAGCGACTTATTACCAGCCGACATTATTGGCGTCTCGGTTTTTGATCGCAACACATCCAACTTTCAGTTTCATCCAGGCCCAATTTTCAGCAACGTATTGCTGGCAGATGAGATTAATCGCGCCACGCCAAAAACCCAAAGCGCCTTATTAGAGGCAATGGAAGAACATCAAGTGACAGTGGATGGCAATACACACCTGCTTCCCAGCCCATTTTTCGTCATCGCTACGCAAAACCCAAAACACCATATTGGTACGTTTGCGCTGCCAGAATCACAGCTGGATCGTTTTTTAATGCGCATCACTTTAGGTTATCCAGACAGCCAATCAGAGAGAGCCTTACTCCAAAACAAAGGTGGACGTGCGAATGCACAGCATATTCAAGCCGTTTGTGACGGCGAAACTTTATTAAAGCTGCAACAAAATGTCAGCCATGTGCATGTGTCGGATGCGCTTTTGGACTATTTACAGGCGCTAATTCAATACACACGCACACAATTCAATACTGGTTTATCACCTAGAGCCGGCTTGGGTTTACGCCAATGTGCGCAAGCATGGGCGATGTGTGAGGGTCGTGATTTTGTGATTCCAGAAGACATTCAGGCAGTATTGCCGAGTGTAGTCACGCACCGTTTGCAAACCGATGGCAATATCAATATTGCCAAGCAAATATTGGATAACGTAGCGATTTAATCCATATACTTTCAATCAACTTAAATTCAAACAGTAGATTTAAGCCCATGTCCGTAAAATTATGGCCGCTTATTTTTTTGAAACGTGCTTGGTGGCAACAGTGGCTGCGTGTTTCAAAAAGCACGCAAAACATTGCCTTATTAAACGCTCGCCAAATCTATATTTTGCCCACACGCTGGGGTTTATTGTATGCCGTGATGTTAATTGCGTTATTGATTGGCTCAATTAACTACTCGTTAAGTTTAGGTTTCTACGTCACCTTTTTACTGGCATCGCTTGGTAATATCGCCATGTTGCATACTTGGCGAAATTTGGTGCACTTGCAAGTTGCCGTGCTTAAAGCTAACCCCGTTTTTGCAGGTGATGGTACCGATGTTATTTTCAATATAAGCGATACAAAAAATCGCCCACGCTATGCGATTACGGCTTCCTTTTTAGAAAACAATCATCTTACACAAAACATTTCCGCTAACGATTCACAGTTGTTTCCAGTCCCACTTGCCACATCTAAACGTGGTTTACACACACTGCCGCGACTAACACTTAACACTCAATTTCCACTCAATTTATTGCATGCCTGGGCAGTTATTGAGAATCCTTTTCAAGTATTAGTTTATCCAAAGCCAAGCGATTTAATTGAGCCGCAAGCATTATCATTTGATAGCAGCACGCAAGGCGGCAGTCAGTTAAATAAAGGCGATGAGGATTTTAATGGCCATAAAAACTATCAATTTGGTGATTCCCCCAGCCGCATTGACTGGAAAGCCTCCAGCCGCAGCATTGGCTTATTTACCAAGCTTTATAGCGGCACAGGCAGCAGCGCATTGTGGCTGGATTGGGAAGCAACAATCGGCGAAAAAGAAGCGCGTATTTCGCAACTAACACGCTGGGTAATTGATGCACAGGCTAGCCAGAAAATATACGGTTTAAAACTACCTAATATCATCTTACAACCCAGCAATACCGAATCACACTATCACCAAGCCTTAACTGCGCTGGCAATGTTGGATTAGCCGCATGCCGCACTATTTAAACGTCTATCAGTTGAAATGGTTGCTGCTATCACTGGCAGTAGTGCTGGTGAGCCATGTTGCAAACTTGCCTGTTTGGGTCATTGCAGCCAGTGCAACATTTGGTACTTGGCGTTATTGCATTGAAAAATATCAATGGCCGATGCCAAAAGCTTGGCAGTTATTACCGATTACTTTATTGATATGCATCGGTATTATTTTTACCTTTAAAGGATTTTTTGGTCGCGATGCATCGTTAAGTCTGCTGGTGGTGATGTGCTCACTCAAGTTATTAGAAACCAAAACTCTGCGCGATTATATGTTGGTGATTGTTTTAGGCTACTTTTTAGTCGGCAATCTATTTTTATTTAACCAAACGATTGCCACTTTTTTGGTCAGCATTCCGCCATTAATTCTACTCACTGCCACCTTAATCAATACCAGCCTGCCAACCATCCAGTCAATTCAATTTTCATTTAAACTGGCCTGCCAATTACTGCTACAAGCCGTGCCAGTCATGCTGATACTCTTTGTACTGTTTCCACGCATTCCGGGGCCGTTATGGGGTTTGCCGCAAAATGCCAATAATGCCATGTCCGGTTTGGGCGATAGTCTGCAGTTTGGCAATATTAGTAACCTCACCAAAAACAGCGCGATTGCATTTAGAGCGCAATTTAAAGGTGCAATTCCCGCCAATAATCAACTGTACTGGCGAGGACCAGTTTTGTGGCATCAAAAAAATCAAAACTGGACCATGAGTAGCGCAAAAATTGGATTGCCGCTAGAAAAACTCACTGTGCAAGGTGCACCGATTCAATACGCCATCACGCTTGAGCCGCATAATCGCCTATGGCTATTGATGCTGGATATGCCGACCACGATTCCACAAAAAGCAAAACTCACGCATGATTACTCTGTATTAGCAGATAGACCGGTACGAACTCGTATGCGTTATGAGGCGACATCGTTTAATCAATACCAACTCGGCACTAGCTTAAGTGAGCGCGAAAAACTACTAAGCTTGCAGATTAATGAAGGTGAAAATCCTAAAACCATTGAATTGGTGAAAACTTGGGAGCACTTGAGTGCGGCAGACAAAATCAATGCCGCTTTAAACCTATATCGGCAGCAAGATTTTTTCTACACATTACAACCACCGCGCCTGAGCAAAAATTCCGTAGATGATTTTCTGTTCAACACCAAGCGTGGATTCTGTGAGCATTATGCGACTAGTTTTGTTTACTTAATGCGTGCCGCCAGCGTGCCCGCACGTATTGTCACAGGCTATCAAGGCGGCGAGTTCAATCCGAACGGCAATTACTTAATCGTGCGTCAATCAGACGCGCATGCATGGGCAGAAGTCTGGCTGCAAGATAAAGGCTGGGTGCGTGTAGACCCAACTGCGGCAGTATCCCCTGAGCGTATAGAATTTGGCATTAGCGAAGCATTAAGTAATACGGATGAATTGCCGATAATGGCGCGTAAAGATTATCCTTGGCTGAAGAAAGCTTATTTAAATTGGGATAGCGTGAATAATGGCTGGAACCAGTGGGTGCTGGGTTATGACGATAAAAAGCAACTGGACTTCTTAAAAAAACTCACTGGCAAAGGCTTAAACCTGCAAGAAATGTTGATTTGGATGATGGCTATGATTGTGTTGGTTATGGTCGCCACCAGTTATTTTTTAATCAAACAAAATAAAACTAAATTGAATCCCGCGCAACACTTATATGCACGATATTTAAATCAATTAAAGCGCACTGGATTGGAGCCCCGTTCATCTGAAGCCGCACTGGATTTTGCGCAGCGCGCGGCAGCCGTTTTGCCAAATCAGAAACAATTAATCATTGAAATTGCGCAACGGTATAATGCTTTAATGTATAGCGCATCACCAAAACCTGAGTTACTGGATGAATTAGCGCAGCGTATTAAACAACTAAAAATTAAAACTTTATGACGACAGATTTAGAATACATGCAAATCGCACTCGATTTAGCGCAGCAAGCGGCATCAATGGGTGAAGTGCCCGTGGGCGCAATTGTGGTCAAGGATGGCGTTATTATCGGGCGCGGTAGCAATACGCCGATTGGTCTGCACGACCCAACTGCACATGCCGAAATCATGGCGATGCGCGAAGCAGCGACTTATTTGGGCAATTACCGTCTAGTTGATTGCATTTTATATGTGACGCTAGAACCTTGCGCCATGTGTAGCGGCGCCATGCAACATGCACGTATTGCAAAGCTGGTATATGGTGCTAGCGACCTAAAAACAGGGGCTTGCGGTAGTGTAGTTAACTTGATGGCAGAACCAAAACTCAATCACCACACACAAGTACTTGGCGGAATTTTGGCGGTAGAATGTGGTGCGGTACTTTCTGATTTTTTTAAGCAGCGCAGGTTAAACAAAAACCTATTATAAAAATACATCCTAAAGTGACAGACAATAAAAAACTCGAACCATTAAACAAAAAACCCGCCTTGGCGGGTTTTTTGCTAACTAATAATGCTCAATCATTGCTACCCATTAAGCCCATCAAAAGATGTAACAAACTAGTAAATAAGTTATAGATACTCATGTACAAACCTAATGTCGCCATCACATAATTGGTTTCGCCACCAGTTACGATACGGCTTACGTCATACAAAATAAAGCCGGAGAATAACAACACACCAACGCCGGATAAGGCTAACTGCATGGCTGGAATCTGTAAAAAGATATTAGCAAGCGACGCTACGATTAACAAAACAATACCGACCAATAAGAACTTACCCATAAAGCTAAAGTCTTTTTTAGTAGTCGTTGCGATACCTGCCATCGTCATCAAAATAACACCTGTACCACCCGCCGCTAAGCCAACGATTTGTCCGCCGTTATTTAAGTTAAGTGCATGTTGCAAAATTGGGCCTAACATTAAGCCCAGTAAAAAAGTTAAGCCCAGCAATAAAACAACGCCGATACTGCTGTTGCGGTTTGCATTAATGGCTGCAAACAATCCATAAACTACTGCTAAAGCGCCAATTGCAAAGATAAACGGATGCTGCGCAGCAAAAGCAAAATTCATTTTCATGCCAACCAAAGCACCGATTACGGTTGGAATCATGGTCAAGCCAAGCAAGGCATAAGTATTACGTAATACTTTATTCTGTGTGGCTAGCTTTTGATCAAGAGCGCCTTCACGGCCTAATACTTGCATATCATCTAACATGTTTATTTCCTTATAAAAAATTGCCTAAAAGCAATAGAGGTAAGATAGCGTCTATTGCTTAAAGTTTCAAGTATTAATGTGTGATATTTTTGTTTCAATAATTAAGCAAAAACGTATCAAATCTGCCCTAAGCAAATAAATCCATTTCACTTTTACCCACCAAGCCAACGCGTTTTACCGCAGCTACAAATTCGGCATCTTCATGCAAGCCGTATAAATTTGTAGGATGATGCCCACCATGCATGCGTGCCAGCCTTAATGTGCTAAGTGCAGGCATTTTCCACTCTAATTTTGCCAGCAACTCATCTGCCAACTCAGGGCGATTGCACAATAACACCATATCGCAGCCAGCATTCAATGCGGCTAAACTACGCGTTGTCACATCGCCACCTACACTGGCGCCTTCCATGCTTAAGTCATCGCTAAAAATCACGCCATTAAAACCCAAGCGCTCACGCAATACTTTTTGCAGCCATTTTGGCGAGAACCCAGCCGGCTTGTCATCTACCTTAGGATAAATCACATGCGCCGGCATAATCGCAGCCAAACCTTCATCAATCATCTGTTTGAAAGGCTGCATATCATTGGCCGCTATCTCATCAAAGCTGCGCTCATCAATTGGTATGCTCACATGCGAATCCGCCACCACAAAACCATGCCCTGGAAAATGCTTGCCGACTGCCGACATACCGCCTTTTTTAAGACCTTGCATCAGACTGAATGCCAGTTCGTTAATTGCTGTTGCATCCTGATGAAACGCCCTGTCGCCAATCACCAAGCTATCGCCATAATCCATATCCAGCACTGGCGTAAAACTGAAATCGATGCCATGCGCACGCAGTTCTGCCGCTAAAATCCAGCCAGCTTCTACTGCCAACTCACGCGCTTTTTTTGGATTTTTATCCCAAATCTTGCCAAACTCGCGCATCGGGGGAATCTTGGTAAAGCCGTCTCTGAATCGCTGTACACGTCCACCTTCATGGTCTACCGCAATTAGCAAAGGCGGCTGCCTAACGGCGTGAATACTGGTAGTCAGTGCTTTAAGTTGCGCACAGTTTTCAAAATTACGTGCAAATAAAATCACACCGCCCACTAGCGGATGTTGTAATCGTTTAATGTCGTCGGCACTTAACTCAGTACCAACCACATCCAGCATAACGGGACCTAAGCTCATTTGATTTCTCTAGCCATTAATAGGGGATTTTTCAGCAATGCATTACTTTAATCGATACAAAGAGGTGATCTCTTTTACCCGCGCAGCATACAGTGGATCTGACTGATCGCTGGATTTAGCATGCTTAGGCGCAATATCCAGTTTTTCCATAATACTTAAACCAGCATCTGCAATCCATTTCAGCAGCTCTTCCTGCGTGCGCAAGCCCAAATGTTCGGCCAGGTCTGACAAAATCAGCCATGCTTCGCCGTTATCATTCAAATGCGCTTTTACACCATTTAAAAAACCTTTTAGCATCTGGCTATTCGGGTCGTAAATCGCATGTTCAATTGGCGCATTGGCCTTGGCTGGCAACCATGGTGGGTTGCAGACGATTAAATCGGCTTTTTTATGCCCGCTTGGAAATAAATTGGCCTGCTCAACGGTAATGTATGGTTTTAAATTTAATTTACCCACATTATCAGCCGCACAATTCAGCGCGCGCGGGCTGCTATCTGTCGCGATAACGGCTTTAATGCCGCGCGTGACTAAAATAGCCGCAATCACGCCAGTGCCGGTACCAATATCAAACGCGGTTTTGGCATTACCTAGTGAAGTTGTATTAATCAAATCCAGATACTCACCGCGAATAGGCGAATATACACCGTAATGTGCATGGATATTGGCTTGCAGCGCATCAATAAATACGCCTTTTTTGCGCCATTCCTGCGCACCGTTCATGCCAAGCAATTCGCGCAACGATAACACCATTTTCGCGGGTACTTTATCCAGCTTTGGGTTAACAATCAATGCACCTGCAACCGCTTCTTTTACATCAGGCGCGCGTTTTAAATCGCAATTACCATGATTCAACTCGATTAAGATTTTGTTGGTAATATTGGCACGCTGAATTTGCCTTGCTCTATGCTGATGAAAAGCTTCCAGCATGGTCGCAGCAGGTTTAATCGGTTTGCGGTCTACGCGCTTTGTAACGGCTTGCAGTAATTGTTTGGCATTCTGAAAGTCGCCTTTATACAAAAAACCTGTGCCTTCACAAGCCAATTTATAGGCTTCATCCGCTTTCATGGTGTCATCTGCCACCACAATGTTTTTAGGCGGTGCTGCGTTAGCCTCGCTTTGCCAAACCGCTTGTTGCGGCTTGCCTTTTTCTTGCCAGGTAATGGTTAAATTACTGCTTAAATTCTCAGTCAATGCGTACTCAATTATAGTTAATGGTTAAAATGCTTAAAGTTTAAAAGGGTTAAAGTTGGTGTTTTTATCGTAGTAATCTTCATTTTCGGCGCGCTTTAAAAATGCCACAATTTTATAAACAGCAGGTGTAAAAGCCACTTCCACACCGATTTTAGCAACTATCTGTGCACCAATCACCAATGGAATCTTATCGTTAGGGATAATACCCGTATTCCAAAATGCCAGCGGTACAAACATCACCGTATCAATGGTTTCGCCAAAAATTGTGCTGGTAATTGTGCGCTGCCACAGATGTTTACCCGCAGAAACTAGCTTCATCTTTGCCATTATAAAGCTATTCACAAATTCACCCACTGCAAACGCAATTAATCCTGCCAAAGAAATACGCCAAGTGCTGCCAAAAGCCACTTCATATTCATGCTGATTGTCCCAGAATGGCGCGGGCGGCAGAGCAACAATCATCCAAGCCATCAAGCTTGCGAAAGCCAAACCTGCGAAACCTGCCCAAATAACGCGACGCGAAGCAGAATATCCATAGACTTCTGTCAGAATATCGCCAAAGATAAACGAAATCGGGAAAAATAAAACGCCTGCGCCAAAAGTGAGTGTGCCAAGCAATGGCGCATCAATCTGTGTGACTTTGGCTGGCCCAATCAAGTTGGAACAGACCAGCACACACACGAAAGCAGCCATCATAAAATCGTAATATTTGTATTGCTTCCGCATATTAAGCCTTTATAAACTAAGCCCTTACAAATAAAGCAATTACCGCTATTCTATAAACAGCACTACTCTACGCGAACATCCAGCTTGTCACGCAGGTAATCCCCGCCCAGATTAATCGCCAAAATCAGGCTCATCAGGCTCAAACCTACCACCAGCACATAATGCGGCGCCACCAACATATAACGCACGCCGTCGCGCAGCATTGCGCCCCACGAAGCATTCGGCGCCTGTATACCCAAACCTAAAAACGACAAACTTGCTTCTGCAATCATCACACTGGCAATACTATAAGTCGCTTCCACAACTAATATCGAACTTAACAATGGCAAAATATGTTTCAGTAACAAACGCGGCACGGTTGCGCCCAGTGATTCTGCCGCAAGCACATGTTGGCGATTGCGCAAACTCAGTGCTTGTCCGCGCGTCAATCTGGCGTAACTCACCCACCCTGTAATGCACAAAGCCAGTATTAAGTTACTCAAACCCGCCCCCAACACGGCTGCGAATGCGATGGCCAATAAAATACCGGGGAAAGCTAAAAAAATATCGGTGATTTTCATCAAAACACGGTCCACTTTTCCGCCGTAAAATCCTGCAATCAAGCCAATAGCAACGCCAATCGCCATGGTAATCACAGTAACGATGATTGCCACAAAAAATGAGACTTGTACCCCAGTTAAGATACGCGCCAGAATATCGCGCCCCAAATCGTCTGCACCAAGTAAATGCTGCCGGCTTGGGCCTGACAATATCGCATCTAACTCAATGTGATTACCTTGCAACCCGAAAGCATAGCCAGCCAGTACGGCAATCACCCAAAATAACAAAATGCTGATGGCGAAAGTTTTCATGCTACGCCCCAAACTTCACTCTTGGGTCGGCCAATCGGTATAAAACATCGGTAAATAAATTCACCGCAACATAGCTTAACGCCACAACTAGCACGCAGGCTTGCGTCACTGGATAGTCGCGCTTTTCAATACTTTCTACCAGCAAACGCCCTATGCCGTCCCAACTGAAAATAGTTTCGGTGATGACAGTACCGGCTAATAAACTGCCCATTTGTAAGCCCACAATGGTGATAATCGGTAACAAAGCTGCACGCAATGCGTGGCGGATAATCACGGTATTTTCGTTTAAACCCTTTGCACGCGCGGTACGAATAAAATCGTCATTCAAAACTTCCAGCAAGCTGGTGCGAGTCATGCGCGTTAAAATCGCGCTTAAACCCAAACCCAAAGTCAGCGCCGGCAGAACAATAGACGTGCTGTCATCCATACCGCTGACTGGAAACCAGCCTAGCCAAACCGCAAATAGCAGCATTAATAAAGGTCCCAACCAGAAAACCGGCATGGCAGATAAACGCACAGAAACAATAGTGACGACAAAATCTTGCCAATGATTAGCTTTTAGAGCGGCAAATACGCCTAGGGGAATGCCAATAGCTAACCCGATAAAAAGTGATAAAACCGCAAGCTTAAGTGTCGCGGGATAGCGTGTTTTAATTAGTTCGATAATCGGCGTTTTGGTATGAATTGAATATCCTAAATCGCCTTGCGACAGCTTGGTTAAATAACTGCCAAATTGTTGTGCAAGCGGCTGATCTAAGCCCAAGTCTGTACGCAAAGCGGTTCTATCTGTCACGCTGGCGGATTCGCCCAACATCACTTCCACAGGGTCGCCTGGGACAAGATGAATCAACAGAAAAGTGAGCAGAAGTACACCGAAAACGACGGTGACAAAGTCAACAAAATGCTTAATCATTGTGAATCAAAACAGTAGTGCCCGCCGACACTAAATCAAACAGTTCAACGATATCGCTATTGTGCATGCGCACGCAACCGTGCGAGCCAATCTTGCCCATTTCAGTACTATCCGGTGAGCCATGAATGTAGATATAGCGCTGCATGGTATCGACATTACCAAGGCGATTAAAGCCAATATCTAACCCACTTAACCACAAAATGCGTGTCAAAATCCAATCGCGACTTGGAAACTCTGCCATTAACTCTGGCGTGCATATTTCGCCCGTTGGCCTACGCCCGACAAATACAGTATTTGGTGCGGCATTTACACCGATTTTCGCGCGGACAATATGATTGCCTAACGGTGTGCAGCCGCTATTTTTCTCATTGCCAACACCATTGGCCGCAGTCGATATACTGTATTTGGCTTTTACACCGCCAAAATTATCGAACAGCGTTAAGCTTTGTTTTTGAATAGATATTTCTATGCGCATATTGTTTATTGTAACTGAGCTTTTTGTTGCTGAGTTTGCAATGATTGTCTGGTAATCGTGATTAAGTCATCCCAATTACCGTCAGGCTTAGGTGCATAATTTTTAATGTCTTTACGCGTCGCTGCAAACTGGCCTTCGTACCATAAGGGAATATAAGGCAATTGTTGATAGATACGCTGCGTTGCAGCAGGCCAGTTCTCATTTGCGAGTAAGGCATCTAATTCTGCATCGGTATAATGTCCGCGATTAAAACCGTTTGGTGGAAAACTTTGCGAACCCAGCGCTTTTACATAAATTTCTGGCGTTTTAATGCCCACCCAAGTAAGGCCGAATAATTGAAAGTTGCCCTGCTTAACATCCTCAAAAAATGTACCCCAATCCAAACTTTTGATTTCCAATTGAATGCCAGCAGGCTGCATTTGCGCTTGCATAATGGTGGCAAAGCGCACACGCTGCGCATCGGTTGAGGTTTTGTACACCAGTTTTAACGGCAATTGAATACCCGCTTCAGTTAATAACTGCTTAGACAATACAGGATTATAAGCATAAGGCTGCATTGTTGGACTTAATGCATTGGTGTAATGTTCTGGCGGCAAAATCACCCCAGCAATACGCGTATTGGGAACCATCACTTGCTGGATAATCGCATTGGAATCAATCGCATGCGCAATGGCTTGACGGACTTTTATATTTTCCAAAAGCGGATCTTGCATATTTAAACCCATATAGGAAAAATTTGCGCCTTTAACCGTATTAACTTCTACCTCTGGTTTGGTTTGCAGATATTTCACCAGTTCTGGTGGTAAATCGCCCTGCAATAAATCCACTTCACCGCGTAGCAGCTTTAGCACGCGTACCGTTGGATCTTTTACTTCAACAAGGCTGATTTTCTGATTATCGTTTACGCGACTTAAAGTGAGTTTGTTTTGCCATGACACAAATTTTAGCGCGCCATTACCAATTGGGTGATGCGAAAAATCATGCTTTTTTATAATTAAGTCTTGCGGCAGAATGCCGATAATCAGCTTGGCCGGAAAATTCCTATCTGGCTGATTCAATTCAAATAAAATCGTTTCGTCATCCAACACTTGTATGCTTTGAATATTCGCAAACTCTGCCGCTTGCGCTGAATCTTTTAACCGCACCAAAGAATCGTAAGTGACTTTTACATCCTGCGCAGTTAGTCTCTTTTTATGATGAAATTTTGCGCGCTGATGATTTAAGACAAAGCGATATTGGGTTGGGTTAACCTGCACCCAAGTAGCTAAACTGGGTATTGGTTTGGCGTTTGCATCAAAATCCACTAGGCTTTGGTAAATCAAACGATTCACCCGTGCAGATGCGGCATCGGTTGCATAACGCGGGTCGAGGTTAAGCGGCGCTTGCGCCATTGCAAAATTGATTTCCGCATATGGCGCAGGCTTTTGACAAGCCGCTAAAAACAGCGCTAAAAGTGTGATGAAAACACTGATTTTAAAACGACTGCTTTTAATGGATTTAAGCATTCAACTCAAACAGCGCAATCGATTCCACATGTGCCGTGTGCGAAAACATATTGATAACGCCGGCCGCTTTAAGCGTATAACCCTTTTCATTCACCAGCACGCCGGCATCGCGTGCCAAAGTGGCAGGGTTACACGAAACATACACAATGGTTTGCGGGCTATTGCTGGCGCCCAGTGACTTAATCAGTTCAAATGCGCCATCGCGTGGCGGGTCAACCAGCCATTTATCAAAGCGGCCCAAACCAGTTAACGCTTCAGGTGTCATTTTAAACAAATCGGCCACACCAAATGTTGCGTTTTGAATCTGGTTAAGTGCTGCGCTTTCATTGGCGCGTTCAACCAGATTCGCCAAACCTTCTAATCCTAATACAGACGCACCACTGCGTGCAATAGGCAATGTAAAGTTGCCTATGCCACAAAAGAAATCGGCAATTTTTTCGTGCGTCTGCGGTTTTAATAACTGCATGGCACGCCGAATCATCACTTGGTTAATTTGCGGATTCACTTGCGTAAACTCATTCGGCTTAAACGGATAAGTTAAATCAAATTCCGGCAAGCTGTATTGCAATTGGGGAATTGCTGACTGCTCAGTATTCAGCGGCCAAAACGGTTTAATCGTGTCAGGGCCTTTGGTTTGCGTCCACACTTGCACATGGTGTTTGTCAGCAAAGGCTTTAAATGTCGCTTCATCATCAAGACTTAACGCATCCATGATGCGAAAAATCAGCACTATCACTTTATTTTCACCGACGGCCAATTCAATTTGCGGCAATTTATCGCGAATACTCAACTGCACAATCATCTGCTGTAAAGGTGCGATCAGCGCCGACACTTCTGGCACCAACACCTCACACGAATTCATATCTGCCACATAACGTGTGGCTTTTTCGTTAAAACCCACTAGCACGCGCTGTTTTTTTTCTACATATTTAACGCTTAAGCGCGCTTTATGCCGATAACCCCAAGTTGGGCCGTATAAAGGCGGCAGCATATTTTCAGGTTTTACCTTGCCAATATGCCACAAATCATTTTCCAGCAGCCGCTGTTTCGCCGCCACTTGGGCGTTAATATCCAAATGCTGCAATTTGCAGCCGCCGCATAAACCGAAATGTGGGCATTTTGGTATCACACGCTGATTACTTTGTTTGCTAACAGAAATGGTATTTGCCACTTCGTAGCTGGGCTTGATATGCTGTGATTGGTAAGTTACACGCTCATTCGACAGCGCACCATCAATAAAAACAGTTTTACCATCCACATGCGCAACACCGCGCCCTTCTTGATCAAGTGACTCAATAATGGCTGGTAAAATAGGATTTTCTGCAGGGTTTCTAAAGGCTTTTTGACGGTTTCTTCTCATAAGGCAATTTTACCGTAACGCTAGCACCAGAGGAAACTGCATTTACATTTAAGCTGCCTTTCAGCCGATATCATCAAACCAATTAGTTATGAATATTAGTTAAGCTAATTAATTTACGTACGAATTATTCACTCAAATCTTTAGCACGGATTAATGACGAGAGTTAACGTTTTAATCTAAACACTAAGTCATAATCACCACAGATATACCGTTCAGTATATATTTATTATTTAACACGATTAAAAGGGAGAATAAACTTTATGAAATCTTTATTATTAAGCGCAATAATATTTGCTTTTTCTGGTTATGCATTAGCACAAGATAAGATTGAGCGTATGAGTGCGGTCGAGATGAAATCATTCACGCCAGCAACAGTTGAATGGAAAGACGAGGCAATACTGCCAAAAGGCGCTAAAAGCGCTATTTTGTTAGGTGACCCAAGCAAGGCAGGTGTATTTATTGCATGGCTGAAATTTCCTGCAAATTATCCAATTCCACCACATACTCATCCATATACGGAAGTAATTACCGTCCTTAAGGGACAGCTGGGAAATGGCATGGGTGAAAAGTTTGACAAAAGTAAAGGCGAAATATTAAACGCTGGCTCTAGTTTTGTATTGCCTACTGGTCACACTCATTATGTCTGGACGACGGATGAAGAAACGATTGTCGAGCTTATTGCTACTGGTCCTTGGGGCATTACGTATACCAATCCCAAAGATGACCCACGTAAGTGAAATCTATTACGCTTCTGCTATCTGCAATAGACTGAGAGATTGTTAGTCATTACTATTTAATCAAGCTGAATTGGTTTTGGTTAAATAGTAATCTTTTGTGATTTCAACCCACGCCGCTAAAAACTCACTCCAATGAGGTGCGCTATAACCGTTTAAGGTTTCGCGCACTATTTTTATTTCCGCCTCGTATTCAGACTTACTTAAATGCCCGCGCATCAGTTGAAAGCGCAAATAGACCAAATGTGTATTGGCCACATCGGTTTCGCAATAATTGCGAATCTCTTCGATTTTTCCAGCCTTAAATGCATCCCACACTTTACTGCCATCCATCCCCAGCTTACCCGGGAAGCCGCATAATTTAGCCAGATCATCCAAGGGCGCATTGGCACGTGCATTGTATAAAGCCAGCAAATCCATTAAATCCAGATGCCGCATGTGATAGCGACTAATATAGTTATTCCATTTGAAATCTTTGTTGTCATCGCCCAAATCCCAATAGCGCGGCGCGACCACGTTGTTGATCATGGCGCGATAATGCAATACGGGCAAATCAAAACCGCTACCGTTCCAGGAGATAATTTGCGGCATATATTTTTCAACGCCGTCAAAAAAACGCTGGATGATTTCAGCTTCCGTAGAATCAGCATCGCCAAGTGTCCATACCTTAAAATGATTGCCTTCCCGCAAGGCGCAAGAAATCGCACATATTTTATGCTGATGCAAAGGCAAAAACTCGCTACCGTTATGCTGGCGCCGCTGATGCAAAGCAATATTGGCGACATCTTCATCTGAAACGTCTGCAGGCAATTCCAGCAAAGCGCGCAAGCCAGCGGTATCTGGAATCGTTTCGATATCAAAAACGAGGGTTGGGGTCATGTCAAACTCTTTATCTGCCAGTGTTGCAAGCAGGCTGCTGAATTGCTGTACATCTTTTTACACCCTCTTCATTGATACCACCGCGGACATTTCTGTATTGCGCAAAGCAATCTTGGCTTTCTTTATATTGTTGCATTTGCACTTCACAACTCTCTTCCGTCAAATTTTTTGGTGCAGGAACCTCTAATACAACAGGCTTAACCTGCTCAGGATTATCAGCTTGGCTATTATTGCTATCGCTAATTTTTGGCACAGCTGGCGGGGAAATGACATTTTCCTTAATCTCAACTGGAATTGCTTTATGTTTATACTTTGAAGGAACTGAGTCGCCATAGTTTTTGACACCTTTATCGTCTATCCATTCATATGTTTCTGCTTGGCTAACAACAACGTAAATCAAGCCTAAAGCTAACAATAAAAACTGTTTAATATGCATTTTCTATACCTTACATTATGGTTAAAAGACTATGACTAAAATCCAGTTATCTTGTATTTTATAGATATTAAATTTTGTACAACTATTTAGCTAAGGTTATTTTTTTACCCAAGTACCTGCGCTTTGGTAATACCAGCCGCTTTGCGCTTTATCGACCCAGCGGTTTGCAAAAGTACTGCGTATTTCACCCGCCCATTCCGGGTGGCCATTACCTGCAGCAATTTCTTTGTAGAGCGCATTACGGTCACTATTTTCAGCCGCAACCAAACTATTAATTCCACCTCGATCTTTCAATGGCACTGCTGTCGCATCGCGCACGGCAATCAAGCCATCGGCAGTTAAGCCTACCGCGCCACTGTTGTAATGTGGGTTTAATTGTGCGTGCCGCGCTTGCATGCTGTTTTTGATGGCAGAAATAGCGGGCGTATTCACATCTAAATCAGCCGCTGCATTTACCCAACTGCTACTGAATAATGTGATGAGTATCAAGCTAAATGTAGTGATGAGTTTTTTCATGGTGCTTCCTTAAGATTTAAGAGCTTTTGTTTGTATTCTGGCGTTATATCGATTAACTAGCAGGCGCATCAACAGGTTTAGCAGGTGTTTCTTCACCTGGTTTAAGTTGCCATACGTCATCAATAATCTTGTCTGCGGCTTTTTCTGCGGCAGCGGCAGGAAAGTAAATATTAATGGTGACGCAAGCGGGTATTAATACGATTAATGCCGCGATAGTTAACGTGCCAGAAGTTAACATATTAGTCATGCCTGTTTTTTTCATTGTTTTAATCCTAATTAATTCGAGATTTTTGTCATTAACCAAGTAGCTTTAATCAACAATCATTTTGCTATTGCTATCCGTAATACGTTTAATTCTACCAAGCAAATCTTGCAAACTGACTTTTTGCGTGTAGCCGTTAACATTAACCGACGGAATACCTTTCCCTTTAACGATAACGTACCCTGTTGGCGTTGACTCCACACCGCCCATTTCGCAAACATCTTGCCTTAATTTACAGCTTAAGCCTATTTTATCGTAATTAAATTCTTTAAAAAATCGCAAAAAAGTCCGCTGTAAAGCCGCCGCCGTGCCTTCACCGCCCAAAGCGGTAATATTTTCTACCGCACGTTGCGATATTTTTTTTAACTGCTTGCCTTCACTGGTTTGAATCGACGCATCCAGATGCACTGGCTTCCAGTTTTCCAGTAACATATCTTTCACATCGCCATCCAGCTTGCCTTCAATCGCGCCAAAACTAAAGGTGCGAGTTAAATCACCCATATCCAGATTACGCATCTGCAAATCCGCATGCAAGCGCGGCACTACGCCCAGCGGATCATCTATTTTCAGATTATTCATGCTAATCGTGCCGTTAAATGCGTTAAAGGTCATCGCACCATCCATGCTCAGTTGCTTATAGGCATACGTCACCAATGGCACCTGGCCAGAAATCTGCCCTTTCATCACGGGCCAACCCAGCGCTTTGCTGAACTCACTCAAGGTAATGGGAATTAAATCCATGCGTAGATGCCAGGCCCAACTGTCTGCCAATCGCACGGCAGACACATCATATAAATTCAGCGCACCATCTAGAACAGGCAGATTTAACTGCGGCGCTGTGAGTGAAAATCGGTTGATTTCTGCGCTTAACTTGGTTTCGCGCAAAGGCAATCTGAGCAAATGTCCACTTTTGTACGCCAATTGCAGATTTTTGGGCTCATCGTAATCCCAAGGAATATGTGCATTGATATGGCTGAAAGCAAATTTGCCATTTTTATCTTCAATATTGGCATCGCGCAGATTCAATTCAAAACTGGTCGGCGCTAGATTTTTAATCTCAAACTGCCAATCTGCTTTGCCTGAAACATCCATATTGCCAAAAGCCGTCTTTTGCGCCATCGGCTTTAAAAAAACTGCGTACAATCCTGTAAAATCCACATCTTTTGCACTTACTCGCACATCTTCCACCACTTTTGTCTTGGTATTAATTGTGGCGGTCGCACTCATTTCTCCCACTTCATTCACCAGCAAACTGGCATTTTGAATATTCAGAACATCTTGCTTAAACGTGCCGTTGATTTCAAACGTATTACCCGCTTTACCAAAGTAAAACGGCTGCCAGAACAACTCACCCGCATTCCAGCTAATTAAGCCATTCCACAACCAAGTTTGACTTAAATTACTTTTTTTAGCCGCCATTTTAATCTGGCCAGTTAAGTTTTCACCTGCGTGCAAACCAGACGCATCGCTAAAATTGGCGCCATTAAATGCGATACTCAGTGAAAAATCTGACGGGTAACTAACAAAATCAACTGAAAAAGGCGCATTAATTTGTTTGGATAAGAACCGACCGTTTAAGCACTGCGCCTGGCCAATTTTCTCAGTCAAAAATTGACCGCATTTCAAGTCGAAATGGTCAAATTCTTTTTCATTGGTGGGTTTAAGGTCGGCATTTAAAATCAGCGCAGCTTGTGCGCCTTTTAAGTCAACCTGGAATTGAGCGTTTTTAAGTTGCCCAATAGGTGCATCAACTGCTTCTACAGTGATTTGAATACTAGAAATCGCATGCGCTGGCATGCTGAAAAAAGCAATCAAAAAAAATAGCTTAATTAATCGAAAAACGCAGACTTTTAAATGAGGCAAAGCGGAAAGTAAAAAATCGGACGCAGCATATGAATTAATATGTAAGGACGCACTTTTTGCTTTGCAACGCAGCATCATGACGAAGTATGCGTTTTTAGGCGGGGAAAACACCTGTTGAGAGATAGCGATCTCCTCTATCACACACAATCGAAACAATCACTGCATTTGTCACTTCTTTTGAAATTTGCAACGCGGTATAAAGCCCGCCGCCGCTGGATATCCCAGCGAAGATACCTTCTTCGCTTGCCAGCTTGCGTGTCATATTTTCAGCATTTTTCTGGTTAACGTAACGCAGCTCATCTACGCGTTTTGCATCAAAAATAGTCGGCATATACTCCGCTGGCCATTTGCGAATACCCGGAATTTGCGCGCCCTCTTCTGGCTGCACACCGATGATTTGAATGTTGGGATTTTGCTCCTTTAGGTAACGTGAAACGCCCATAATCGTGCCAGTGGTGCCCATGCTGGAGACAAAATGCGTGATTTTCCCCGCGGTATCACGCCAGATTTCCGGACCAGTGCTTTCATAATGCGCCAGCGGATTATCTTGATTACCAAATTGATCCAGCACAATGCCTTCGCCTTCCAACTGCATTTTCATGGCCACATCGCGCGCCAGCTCCATGCTGCCATCTTTGGGCGTTAATACCAGCTCTGCACCATAGGCTTTCATGCTTTGGCGGCGCTCAATCGTTTGATTGTCGGGCATCACCAGTATCATTTTATAACCACGCATGGCGGCAACCATCGCTAACGCAATACCGGTATTACCACTGGTTGCCTCAATCAAGGTATCGCCCGGCTTAATATCACCTCTGGCTTCTGCGCGTGTAATCATGTTGTACGCGGGCCTGTCTTTAACTGAGCCCGCAGGATTATTACCTTCCAGCTTCAGTAAAATTGTATTGCTGGGGTTTGGGTTCATACGCTGTAATTTAACCAGTGGCGTGTTGCCGACAAAGTTATCCAGCGTATTATTGAGGCTATTGATATTCATATTATTGAGGTCTTTTTATTGAGTTTTAAATCATTCAATCTTTTAAGTTAACGATTATTCAATTTTTTAAAATACATTCCTGCAAATGCCACCAATAGAAAAATCACTGGGCCTGCAAAAACGCCATAGTAAATCATATAGGCGATGCCTGATTGGGTGCCGGCATGGGCAAAGGCATGCCAGAAAGTAAAGTTATTAAACTGGCCATAGATAAATAATCCAGCTAAAAATAATGCAAAGGCAATTAACCCGCACTTCAAGCCAGTTTTCCAATGGTTTAACATCGTATTTTTACGCTTTTCTGCTGACTAAATAAATGGCGTAAGCCGCAAAGCCAAGAAATGATATTAAACCTAGTTGTGGCAAAGTTAAGCCCAGAAAAGTCCAATCAATCGCCGCGCAATCGCCTGTGCCACGGAACAATAATTTAAAAGCTTTTTGCAGTGGGAAATTCTCAAACATATAGTCGAATCCCACGCCGCAATCGGCAACCATGCTTTCACGATTGGCTTGCAGATACCAATGGCGAATCGCCACGCCTGCCCCACCCAGTGCGGTTAACACTTGTAAAGCCGCGAATATTTTTTTAAAGATATTAGCTGGTGGAATAAATGCAGCGATTAAAAAAAGTACGCCTAAGCCCATAAACACCATGCGTTGTGAAATACACAATGGGCAAGGTTCCAGCTTGTAGGTAGTTTGAATCACCAATGCGAGCGCAACGATGCCAAAACACAAAACGAAGCCCAGTAAATAGCCATTTTTGACTTTTAAAAAGGTGTTAAATATTTTTTGTATCATATTGAGTTAACCTATAATTCACTTAATAAACAATTGTAATTGATAAAGCCGCATGACTGAACCTACAACACACCCCGACAAGCAAATAATGCCAGACAATGTAATGAACACCCATGTAATGACAGTTAGCGAACTGAATCGTTTAGCGCGCGAAGTATTAGAGCAATCTTTTCCTTTGTTTTGGGTGTCAGGAGAAGTGTCTAACTTCGTTCGCGCGGCTTCAGGCCATTGGTATTTTTCATTGAAAGACCAAGGCGCACAAGTCAAATGCGTGATGTTTAAAGGCCGCAATAGCTATGTGGATTTTACACCGCGTGAAGGCGATAAAATCGAGGCGCGCGCAACAGTGACTTTGTATGAAGCGCGCGGCGACTTTCAGTTAACGGTTGAATTCGTGCAAAAAGCCGGTTTAGGCGCGCTGTTTGAAGCGTTCGAAAAACTCAAAGCCAAACTCGCACACGAAGGCTTATTTGATGCTGCCTACAAGCAAGCGATTCCCACAAACCCACTCACCATCGGCATAGTTACTTCGCCCGATGCCGCCGCTTTGCGCGATGTTTTAACCACGCTTAAACGCCGCAACCCCAATATTAAAGTGATTATTTACCCCACACCAGTACAAGGTAAAAGTGCGGCACAGCTGATTGCCAAAGCCATTCACGCGGCAAGTAAGCGCGCAGAAGTGGATACGCTGATTATTTGCCGTGGCGGCGGCAGTATGGAAGACTTATGGCAATTTAACGAAGAAGTGGTCGCCCGCGCAATCGACGACTGCCCCATCCCAACTATTAGCGGCGTTGGTCATGAAACGGACTTCACCATCTGCGACTTTGTGGCGGACATGCGTGCAGCAACACCGACTGCGGCGGCAGAGCTGGCTTGTGCAGATATTAGAGTACTTAAAAATCAAATCGTTAACTTACAAAACCGGCTGAATAAGCAAATTAATTTTTTGCTCAATCAAACCGCGCAAAAACTGGACTTCTTGGCACGCAGACTGATTTCACCGGCGCAGCAAATAGAAAACCGTGCGACACAAATCAAGCAATTACAGCATCGATTAAATCTGGCGTTTCAGCAAAACATGCAAACTAATCAGCATCGTTTATTACGATTATCCAGCAGTATCGAGCAGTTAAATCCCAACGCTGTATTGGCCAGAGGCTATGCAATCGTACATAGTGAAGTGAGCCAGAATGATTTGCTGAATCCTAAGTCAGCGGAGCTGATTATTGATGCGCAGCAAATCACGCCAGAATCACGACTGAATATTACTTTTTACAAAGGCAGTGCTAAAGCACAAGTGATTAGCGTTAAAAAAAGTACTTAATATTTAATTTGGTATTAAAAACCCATTAGGGCTAATAAGCGTGCGTTTTTGTTAATTTCTATTGGTTTGTCCAATCAATTGGTTGATAATACGCAATCGTAAAAGTACGCATTAACATGGATAATCAAACCCCTCGTAAAGCAACTCTACCAACCATGGCGCTAGCTGCTCTAGGCGTCGTATTCGGCGATATCGGCACCAGCCCCTTGTATACCATGAAAGAAATTTTTTCCACTGGTCATCATCTACTGCCGCTTAACTCATTGAATGTTTACGGCATTTTGTCGCTCATCACATGGGCATTAATTTTAATCGTTTCGCTTAAATACGTCGCGTTTATTATGCGCGCCGATAACCGTGGCGAAGGCGGCATCATGGCTTTGCTGGCGCTGGCTATTAGAAACGCCAAAGGGAATAGTAGAAAGCAACGTTATATTATGTTGTTAGGTATTTTAGGCGCGTGTATGTTTTATGCCGATGGCATGATTACACCGGCTATTTCGGTATTATCTGCGGTAGAAGGCCTGGAAATTGCCGCCCCCAGTTTGCACACACTGATTGTGCCGATTACCTTAATCGTGCTGTTTTTGCTATTTTGGGCGCAAAGCAAAGGCACAGCGATTGTGGGTGCTTTTTTTGGCCCGGTGATGTTACTGTGGTTTGGCACCTTGGGTTTGTTGGGTATTATCAATATTTTGCACGATCCGACGATATTAAACGCACTTAATCCCATCTATGCGATCAGGTTCTTTACCAGTGAACCGTGGGTGGCCTTTGTCGCACTGGGTGCGGTCGTGCTGGCGGTAACAGGTGCAGAAGCATTATATGCAGATATGGGGCATTTTGGCCGTTACCCTATCCGTTTAGCTTGGTTTGGATTCGTGTTACCCGCTTTGCTACTGAATTATTTTGGACAGGGCGCTCTTATACTGCACAACGCAGCATCGATTAAAAATCCTTTTTACTTATTAGCGCCGGAATGGGCCATCATCCCACTGATTTTGTTGGCGACGCTGGCGACGGTTATTGCTTCACAAGCGGTCATTACGGGCGCATTTTCCGTCTCACGCCAAGCGCTACAATTGGGCTACCTACCACGCATGCATATTCAACACACCTCAGAAAGCGAACAAGGTCAAGTGTATATGCCGCGCGTCAATTGGGGTTTAATGGTCGGCATCATGGCCTTGGTACTTTTCTTTGGCAGTTCTGGTGATTTAGCCGCCGCATACGGTATCGCCGTAACCGGCGATATGGTCATCACGACTTTATTGGCATCAATTGTCTTTACCGAAGTATGGCGCTGGAGCAAATTAAAAACAGGCTTGCTGATCGCGTTATTCCTAACCATTGATTTAGCATTTTTTGGCGCAAACGTATTAAAAGTGGCCGATGGTGGCTGGGTGCCTTTGATTATCGGTGCAGTTATTTTTACATTAATGCTCACATGGAAAAATGGCCGCACTTTGGTTTATGAACGCTTAAAATCTGAATCCATGGCGATTGAACCGTTTATTGAAGCTGTCGGTGCGCATCCGCCACAACGTGTTCCGGGCATGGCAGTATTTATGACACCCAACCCAGACGGCGTGCCGCATGCCATGTTGCACAATTTAAAACACAATAAAGTGTTGCATGAAAAAGTGATGATTCTAACCGTTAAGTTTTTAGATGTACCGCACACCAATACAGAAGAGCGCGTTACGGTTGAGGCCATGTTGCACGAATTTTATCGTGTAACCGTGCGTTATGGCTTTAAAGACGAGCCGGATTTACCACGTGATTTAGCCTTATGTGCCAGCAGAGGCATCGCGGTTGAGCCGATGGAAACATCCTTTTTTATTGGCAAAGAAATTCTCATTCCTTCCGAAAAAACCGGCATGGCGATTTGGCGCAAGAAAATCTTTATCGGTTTATTCCGCACCGCTGAAACCATTACCAACCAGTTTAAATTACCGCCTAATCGCGTTGTTGAGTTAGGCTCTCAGGTTAAAATTTAAAACTTGTTTTAAACCCAGTTTGGATATAAAAATTGGGGTTGATCATTCAAGCTTTAAAATTAACTGTTGTAAATGTTAGTTTTTGGGTTAAAAATATCCGTTAACTCAACCATTGCCATCGCTGATGCGTTAATAGCTTGATCTGACTGCTTAATTATTTGTTCATAATTTTGATTAGAAAGAAACTCCGATGAAAAAACTAACTGCCATTGTACTCACCGCAATTTCCATGCAACTTGCCGGATGCGCGACCACAACCAAAGACAGCGTTTCTGGCGTTAGTCGCTCGCAGTTTATGCTGCTGCCTTCTAACACCGTAGATACTATGTCTGCGCAAGCTTATTCAGAAACGCTTAAAGAAGCCCAATCGAAAAAAACGCTTAACGCCAACCCAGCTATGTTAACGCGTGTTCGCGGCATATCAAATCGACTCATTGCGCAAGTTGGCGTGTTTCGCCCTGATGCCGTTAACTGGAAATGGGAAGTCAACGTTGAACAGAATGATGAGTTGAACGCATACTGCATGCCCGGTGGAAAAATCATGGTTTTATCTGGCTTGGTTGAGAAACTCCATGCCACAGATGATGAGCTTGCCGCCGTCATTGGCCATGAGATTGCACACGCATTGCGCGAACACGGGCGTGAACGTATGTCGCAAGCCTATGTGCAACAATTTGGCTTGCAAGCATTAGCGGCTTTTGCAACAGGCACAGCAGGTAGCCTTGCCGTACAAGCGGCAGGCACAGGTTCGCAATTGTTTTTTGCCTTACCAAATGGCCGAGAACAAGAACGTGAAGCCGATAGAATGGGCTTAGAGTTAGCAGCCCGCGCAGGCTTTAACCCAGACGCCGCCGTAACTTTGTGGCAAAAAATGAGCGCGCAAAGTAAAAGTGCGCCGCCTGAGTTTTTTAGCACTCACCCGGCCAGTGAGAATCGGATTGCTGAATTAAAAGCATTGACGCCAAAAGTAAAGCCGCTGTATGAGGCAGCAAAAGCAAAAAAATAATGGGCGTATAGTTTCACAGCGAGCGCGTTGCTTATCACAACGCGCTTTATTTTTAGGCGTAAGATTCCACGCCACATTTTTAAATGCTTTATTTTTGGCTAAATGTTGATATAGGTTAAAATAACGCCTTTGCTTAATTAATTACATCTGAGAACAATATGGATCCACGTCAAAGTATTATCGAAGCCGCGTTTGAAGACCGCGCAAACATTAACCCTAGCAATGCAACGCCAGAACTTAAAACGCAGGTTGAATCTGTATTAAAAGATTTAGATGCAGGTGTTTTACGCGTGGCTAGTCGTATTGGCGATACACAAACTTGGGAAACGCATCAATGGCTGAAAAAGGCCGTATTGTTATCTTTTAGATTAGAAGACAACAAGTTGCTGGATGACGGCGTGACCAAATACTTTGATAAAGTACCGCCAAAATTTGCCGATTACTCTGAAGCAGATTTCAAAGCAGGCGGCTTCCGTGTCGTACCAAATGCGATTGTGCGTCGTGGCTCATTTATTGGTAAAAATGCAGTGTTAATGCCGTCATACGTCAACATCGGCGCTTATGTAGGTGAAGGCACAATGGTCGACACATGGGCAACTGTCGGTTCATGCGCGCAAATCGGTAAAAACGTGCATCTATCTGGTGGCGTAGGCATTGGTGGCGTATTAGAGCCAGTACAAGCGGGCCCAACTATCATCGGCGACAACTGCTTTATAGGCGCACGCAGTGAAGTAGTTGAAGGCGTAATCGTAGAAGACAACTGCGTCATCTCAATGGGTGTATATATTGGCCAAAGCACTAAGATTTACGATCGCGAAACAGGTGAAGTATTCTATGGTCGCGTACCAGCGGGTTCTGTTGTGGTTTCAGGTAACTTGCCTTCAAAAGATGGTAGCTACAGCTTGTATTGCGCAGTGATTGTTAAAAAAGTAGATGCGAAAACTTTAGGTAAAGTTGGCATTAACGAACTATTACGTGGCATTTAATTAGCGACTTACTTAAGTTTCTAAGATTCAATATAATGAAACGCAACGCAAAGTTGCGTTTCATTGATTACCCAGACCAAAAAAGCTCATGCTTTTGTCTGAAAACTGTATATCAGCACCTTGTTTGATCGCATTCTGTAAAAAATTCAACACCTCTCGATGCCCAAGTTTTATGCCATAAGCTACGTAAGGATAGTCAGATAAAGGCTCATCTTTTTTAAAAAAAGACCAGAAACGGGTTTTGTTATAAAAACGCTCCACCAAACTGGTCACTGCAACCAATTGATATGCACCCTTGCTATTTTCAATTATCCACGGCCCACCAGAATCGCCACTTGTCGGCATGGGTTCATCTGTCGAATAGTGCCCAGTTTCATCTAAACGATTCACCGCCACTAAAGTATCAAGCGATTTAACAATATCCTGTTTATACTCGAACTGCGCGCGTGCTTTCATGTGCAACATTTCATCAGACTCTTCATACTCACGCGGCATGATTTGATAAAAATCCTTTAAATTACTTAACACGTTTTTTTCACTGCATCTGGGATGCTTCGATTCAACTTCCTGATAACCCGTGCCATAGCCACACAACAATACTTGCTTAGGAACTTTACCTGTGTGGACCGGCATAAATGTAACCTGGTCTGTTAATCCTGCATCAAACATCAATACAGCGACATCCAGCGCTAGATTTTTTTCTACTTCATCAAATGATTTATAAAATGCTTTTACTAACTTTGCATATTCAATGCCCAGTTCTGCCTGATTCGTAATACTCAAATCCGGCAATTGCGTATCATGCTCGATTTTGGCTTCTCTTAAGCAATGTGCTGCAGTTAAAACGGTTAACGGCGCCTTGCCGACGATTACACCACTGCATTGGCTTTGATACTCATCCCATGAATTCACTGACCGCAGCCAATGATGGTGATTAATTTGTAAGCTCACTGTGGATACAATCTTCGACGACGTCTCTTCCCCGTGAATCAATGCAAAAGCCTGTATAGAAAACAACTGAAAACATACTGCAAAAAGTAATATGCGTATTTTCATTGATCCCTTATTGATTTGTTTATTGATTAATGGGTTTATGCATATTAGTTGAATACTTTCAAAATACCGTCTTGGCTCCAAAATTTAGGAATTAATCTGCCCTTAAGTTTCAAAAAATCTCATGTGTGAGCACATCAACGTCATTTATATTAAGTTGCCGATTTTTAATAACGGCTAACCAAATTTTAAAAGGGATATGATGAACAAATTCGGAATGGCCATTTTCTGTTTTATATTGACGCCACTTGCGTTTGCAATCAGCCCTCAGAAAGGCTCTCCTTCGTTAGAGAGTTTTGAATACAGACAATCATCAAATTACCCAGAGTTTTCGATTATTGGCAGTTGGACTTATAAAGCACTGAATTCTACTTGCGAAGATGCTTACATATTTCAGCCCGATGGCACGATGCGCGGGACAAGTGGCGACCAGGTAGTTGATAGCACATATACAATTTCTGCAAAACATACGCGGTACGCTTTTTACGAATTAAAACACCAGATAGTGAGTACCAATGACCAAAAGGACTGTGAAGGCGAACAGTCAGAAGTCGGTCACCAAGGGCTTCATTACATTCGGTACGATTTAACAGGCGAACACATGATTATGTGTGAAGACGAAACGGCATTGCTCTATAACTGCTTCGGTCCGTTAACTAGAAATCAATAATCTAATACCAGATAACTTAACTTATTTTATGCAACTTTTAAAATTAATTACCATTTCATCTCTTGGTCTTATGTTTGCCGTAAACATAAATGCAGCAGAAACAAATGGCGTGGCGTTTGTAGAGTCGAATCATGCAGACTGTTCATCAGACGAGAGCAAGATGATTTCCATCAAAAATACCTCCAATCAAACCTTGGAAGTATGGCTAGATCGTTGGTTTATGGATGTACAAACCGCAGATCATACTAAACACGTTTTAGCACCAGATGACAACATGCGCGAATTAGGTTGTTCTGTCACGCGCAGGGGTGAAAAGCAGCACTGGATTATCTACAGTGTTAAAACCGTGACCGACTACTGGCAACAGAATTTTGATTACTAACAGTAATTAACTCATTGTTTGGTCAATTTATTTACTGTTCACTTTAACTCTTTCATCTTATCAATCGCATCCTGGTGGCTAAGCTGGCTTTGCCGTAGATTCACATACCACTGGCAATAGCTACCGTAATCACCCTCAACACCTGCTTTCGCAACTTCTGTCATACCATCCAGCAAGTGAATCAACGTTTCGTGCATTTGGCTTTGCGCCAGTAAATCACGCGTCTGTACTGTGCGATTGGCGATAATGCGCCTTTCTTCGCCCAGCTGCTTGGCCAACAACTGAATGCGCACTTCATACTGGGCTATATTGGCGGCTGATGGCTGGTAATCAGTTTGGTCACTATTATCCTGCAATGCCAGCCACGCAGCAGCAATCGCGTCGTCATGCACTGCCAAAAAAGGCATTAAACGCAGTGCATCCAACTCATAATTCAACTCGGTTTTTTCTTCAGCATGGACAATCGTTTGCTCGCTGGGCTTTTCGGCTTGCTGTTGGTCGCACGCAGATAAAACTGTGATGAATACAATTAGAATAAACTGCCTATTTTTCATATTATCCCCAAGCTGAAAACAGTCCTAAGTTACGCTAGACATTAAGCTATCTTGCTTTACTCATTTACGATTACTGCACTTGCCATGATATTGAGTCTGCTGAACGTCTATCCAAAAGCTGAATTGTTTGCTGTTTCTGTCCAGCAAATCGATTAGCATCCGCGTCTACACGTCTGATTAATTCGTTCAATTGTTGTGTTAAATCCACTGGCTTTTCACCGTCCAGTAAAGAAAGTGTTTGCTTAAATTTATCTAATTGTGTCTGATTCAGTTCAGTTATTTTGATACGGGCAATTTCTATATTACGTGCCGTGTTGTATAAGTACTGCGGATCAATTTCACCTGAAAAATCATATTCATTTTTACCGCCATAAGCCCTAGTCAAAGAGGTGTGCAAACCCGTGATTAAAGCAAGTACGCGATCGCCTGGAAAATCCGCATCAACGGCAAGACTAAGAGCGTCTAATTCCTGTAAATGTCTGACGCCATCAAATTTCCAGCCAAATGGACCTTCAAATGTCCATTGCACCATTTCTTCCGCACTCACTTGCGTACTCTTTTTAAGCTCATTTGGGTTTGCCTGATAAAGTCTTAACATCAACTGGCGTAGTACATTGCTATGTTCAGCCATTGCCTGAGATGCAGCTTCTACAGTCTTGGATTGTTTTGTAGTTTTATGAATATCCTTTAACGATTCAGCCTGTATTGTTGGCGTTAAAAGTAAGGAAAAAAACAATACAATAAAGTAACGCATGGTAAATTTAAACATTAACTTTTTGAGCAAAATGTTGATTAATTGCACTATTATCAAAGGCGCGCCACGTTTGAATCATTTCAACAAATTTTTTCTGTGTCACTTCACCCACTTGTCCATCGATAATCACTTGATCGCGAATGGCGAAAATACAAGGCACTTGCTTCACCTCAAAATACGCCGCTATATCAGGATAGTCATCCGTATTCAGTTTGCCAAAAACAATATCTGGTGTTTGCTGCGCGACCGTTTTATAAACATCCAAAAACCGCATACACGGTTCACACCATTCCGCCCAAAAATCTACAATTACGAATGCATTTTCTTCAACTACTTGCTTAAAATTAGCAGAAGTAAGCTCAATGACAGACATCACGTTTCCTTTATTTATTACGCGCATTAAAAATCGCACATTCAAATATAAACACTGTAAAACAACCATATAAGCATCTTTTTAGAATGGCTTATATGATTGTTAAAATAGATTTAAAATACTGAAAGCAACTTGTTCCACCAATTGTTAATGACAGATTGCTTTTCAGTTTTAACTACTTTTTTTCAGGCGCGCGCTCCAAGCCTTCCAACGCGGCCTTAACATAAGCATTCACGGCTTTTTGCGCTGATTCATCATCCAAGCCTTTTGGCGGTTCATTGGTCGTGTCAAAGCGATAATAACGTGCCAACCAACTCACGCGTGAGCCAGTGCCTTCTGCAGTAACTTTAATACGGCCAGTGAGTGAACTGACTGGCAAGGCTTTTACATCCATATCGCCACCCAAACGGTAAGAAATCGTCATTTCTGCTGGCAGAATCTCATCAATCTCTTCTTGCACTTTGCCACCGGTTTTTAAGGTGAGCGTGCGATTTAATGGCGTTGCAGATTCACAATTGCTCACTTCACTGTGCCATGTTGCAATTGCGCATGGTTCGCTCAATTTTTTCCACACCACAGCTGGTGCTGCGTTAATCAGTGCAGTCTGATCAGTTTTTTGCGGGGTTGGGCCATGCGCATACGCAGGTAAAGCGATGGCTGCAAGCACAAGTGCTGTTAAATAAAAACTACTAGTGAACTTCATTTATTTCTCCTGAATTTGAAGTATTGAAAAAATCGTTGTTTATATGTATTGGGTACAAAATACAAAGTGAGCATTAATACCGCAAAAAATCCCAATACAGGACGTAAATCGGTATCTGCTTTCTGCCAGATCAGCATGCTTTTAGCATGCATCGCGTCGGCTATACCATGTGTCGTTGTCAGCGTTTGATATTCAAGCCCAGTGGTTTTTGCCAAAGTTTGCAGGTTAACTTCGTCTAAGCCAGAAAGATTCGCGTTGGCAATTGCGGCGGGGTTAGAACCATGCGGGGCATTTCGGCCATGCTGATTTTCAATTTGCTGATGTTCCATCTCCAGCGCAGATTGCACTCTTGCCATACCAAATGTGGCGTAGCGTTGCACTTCTTCTAATTCCCAATAACCCGTGATATTGTCTTGGTCATCCAATTTCGGAATTGGACTTTTTTCCACATTGCCAGCCCCCAAGATAGCGCCCTTCACTTCGCCAGGTTTACCTTCAAAAGCCGGCATATAAGCTGGATTGCCTGGCGGCGCTTGTTGACCATCCGTGATAAATAACACGCGCATATTCGGGTCTATTTTTTTTGTTTGCGCAATCGCATCAAAAATTCCATGTGATATAAACGAATCTGCCGCCCAAGCCATGCGCCAATCTAAACCTGCTACGGTTTCATCCAGAGCGCCAAAATGGCTACAAACCTCTAACGGTCGCACGATATTGGTAACATTCCGCTCGGTAAATAGAGCCAGCGCCACCTTAGAGCCACAAGGCATGCGACGCAATGCAGTACGAATGCCCTGCTTGGCATACGCCAAACGACTCATTGAATTCGCATCTTCTTTGTAATCGCGCACGTTCATGCTTTGGGTAATATCCAGCACAATCATCCAGTGATAAACTGGCTTGGGCAGTTGCATATGTGGCTTGAGTAAACAGCCCAATAAAACAATCGCCGCGATAAACAATAGCCAGCCGTTAACATCTAACTTGCCTAAGGTCTTTTTAGCAATCACGGCATGCCTCTAGGAAAGCCTGGAATACTTGGCCAGCCATCCACCGCCAAACCTTCTTCAGGCTCTTCTTCTTTCACTACTTTTTTTGTCGCGCTTTCGATGTTGGGCGCAAAACGTAACGCCAGCTCAAAGTTGTACTTAGCTTCCAACCAATCTGGCCGATACCGCAAAGCACTGCGATAATGCTCTTTTGCCATCGAAAGCAAGGGCGTCACTTCGTCCCAAGCGCCTAAACCTTTTTGCTCTAATAAACTTAATGCCTGTTTTTGATACAAATTTGCCGCGTTATAGTGGGCATCGGCATGCAGGTCTCGTTCGTTACTTGCTGCAACCTTTGTGTAAAGCTGCCAAGCTTTTTGGTACTCTTTTTGTTGCGCCAACTTCCACGCATCCAACATCATGTCGCTTGGCGTGTTTTTTCCGCTTAAGGATTTGGATGCGACTGCTCGGTTGTATTGATCATCTTGAAACAGCTGATAACCTTGCCAAGCCATTCCCGTACACGCTGCAATTAAAGTCATTGCGACTATCGGTATCATTCTGAACCGTAACGCCATTTTTTCACCTCCATAAGAGCGAGCACTAACAAACCAAGCACACTGATTAATGCGATGCCATAAAAAATATTGCTTAAGTCATGTCGCGGTGCGGCTTGCTTGTAATAAACGGGCTTATTCTTTAAGCGTGCAATCGTTTTCATTGCGCTTTGCACCGCTTGTGGATTTTCGGCTTCATACGCCTGATACGGCATGCCAAGTGTTTGAAAATAGGCATGTAATTCATATTCCGGGTAAGCCTGCTCTTCCCCTTCTGGCGGCCTATCGCTTAAACTGGCACCATTTTTTGAGCGCAGATAAATCCAATATAACGACGCTTGCTGCCGCTGAAACATATTGCGCAATAACTCACGCGTTTTGACATCCAAATGCGCTGCACCATCTGACACCAGCAAAATCACGCGCGAACCTGTCATCGGCTTGCCTTCAAAATAATCCAAGCCCATACCTAAACCGCGCGCCACTGCGGTAAAGCCCATGCCGCCTGCCTCGGTTGCATTCAATGCGGCTTGCACCGCTTCTCTATCACCACTTAAAGGTGCGACTAGGATTGGCGAAGTACTGAACGAAACCATGCCAATTAAATCTTCGCGACTTTGTTTAATAAAAGCATCTAGCACTCTGCGCGCTGCGGCCATTTTTGAAGCATCAGGTTTTGAAGCACCGTCATGACTAGTCGGCCTATCGGTAAAGTCATCATTCATACTGGCGCTTCTATCCAGCACAATCATCACATGCGCACCGCGGCCTAAACGTTCAATATTCAGTTCACCCCAATAAGGCCCCGCCATGGCAAATGCGGTGCTGATAATCGCAATCGCACCTAATCCGCGCCAAGTTTTGTGTAAATATATAGATAGCGTATCCGCTGGCAAGCTGCTGATGGATGGATGCGGAAACACCTGATAACTTTTGCCAAACAGCGGCAACCATGCCAACAACATGAGAAATAAAGGCCAAGTTGCATCTACACCAAAATCAGACATTTACGCTGTGTTCTTTTTTGTTTCTAAAGCAGCTGCAGACTCAAGCTGCATCAAGCGCTGACTTAACTTACGCAATTGCTGCAAAGTGTGTGTGGATGGTTTGCCAGCAAAAAACACCCGCTCAGAATCCGTGAAAAAATCTTCGATTTCTTTTCTGGCAGGTGTTAACCAAGCTTTAGTACTAAAAATCAATGGCAGTTTTTCAGCAGATATCGCAGAGTCGGCAATGCCATCAAAGCCGCGTCTTAAAGCACGGATTGCGACTGATACTGCATTCGCGTTTTCTGGCTGTTGCTCCTGCTTGGATAATTGACGAATCTCTCTATAGGCTTTACGGAAAGGTCTTAAACGTCCAAGCTGCAAACTAAACCAATCGAAATACCAAGCCAAATAGGCTAAACAAACAGCAGCGCAGCTTGCAAACAGTGCCAATAAAAGCATATGTCCTGTGAGATTTATTTGTTCTGGCTTTACATCAGCACGTAAATTCTTATATGAATCGCCTGCAATCACGGTTGGAATCAGCGGCGCAACCAGAATCTGCCCTGCACTGATATTTACCGAAAGCGGCTTTTTGCTTTCATGGGTAAATTTGAGGTTAAGCGGCTTTAATGGGTAATGGCGAATCTCTGGCATGGATCTGAAATGCTGCCAGCGCAAATGCACGATATGTTGCGTACTTTGTTGACTATCTTTCTCTTTCACATCAACGCCGATTAGTTCTACTGGAGAAGAGTTTGCGCCAATGGTCGGCAACGAGCCTTTATCAAAGACATAACCCAATGGCGTTGTAATCGTCAGGGTTTGCTCAGCAATATCACCAATGGTGTAACCCAATTCGCGCAGTTGAGAACTGACCTTTAGCTTAACTTCTGTTTGATTACTGGCTTTAACTACTGCGTCACCTGCAACGCTGAATTGTGTAAAAATCACGCCAATAGTTAACACTAAAAATTGAGCAAAAAAACCTTTTAAAGCACTCATCATATTCATGCCATTCGTTTCTTTAACTTAACCCAAGTAAATGTTGGCTTAACTGGGTAGCATTAAAATACTTACCCACAAAAAATGGCTTGCGTATGCCAAGTTTTCTGCATAATTGAATCAAGGTATTACGTTTTAACAAATAGCTATCGGTCATTTTTTGTAATAACTGAGGGCGTAAAAACAGTGAAGCATCAGCGCCTGTTTCCAGATCTCTCACCCTTGCCCAACCCCATTCAGGAATGTTTTCATATTCGGCGTCATCCCACAGTACAACTGGCACAACATCGTGAATCGCCATGGCTTGTAATGTGGTTTTTAATGTTTCAATCTCAATATGAAAATCGGAAATCAAAAAAACCAGCGATTTTTTATTGCTTAATTGCGCGGCTAATTGAGGTAAAGCACTGGCAGAAGTCTGTGATTTAAGCGTTGCAGAATGGATTGTTTGATATATCTGTTGCGCTACTCCACGCCTGCTGGATGCTGATTCAGATAAATCCGGCCTCAATGCATCGTCAGCAGTCAATAAACCAAAGGCATCGCCTTGGCGCGCGGATGACCATGCAATTGCACTGGCAATTTCTGCAACCATTTTCCATTTATCCGCATCGCCAGCAAAAGCCATGGATGAAGATGCGTCAATCATGGCGTACACCGTAATCGCGTTACGTTCATAAAATGTGCGCACCATCAGCGTCTTCGGCACCACCATTAAACTTCTGCGTACATCAATCCGCTTTGGGTCTGGATGACTGAGAAAATGGCTAAAACCTCTAAAGTCGGCATTACCGCCTAAGGTCTTGCTGGCATGAGCACCTGGTCGCACACCGTGCGTGCGCCAATTTAGACGATAGTGAAATTCTTGGGGAATAAAATGGCTCAATGGCTAGCTCAACTCAATGATTGAAATAAAAATCTCAAAAGCACTTATGATAAAAACTATCAGGGCGCAGAAATTTTTCCTAACACGCCTTCTATCAATCTTGGCGCAATCTCATCACGTCTCAGTTCGTAAGCTGGTGTGAAAAAGATGCGATGTGCAACGGTATCGTGAAACACAGCACGGATATCATCAGGCGTTAAATAGTCACGCCCTTCAAGCCAGGCGCGACAACGTGCTGCACGCATCAGCATGCCCATTCCCCTTGGACTAGCGCCGCCGGCAATTAAACGGGTAATATCGACGTCTTCAATTTCCAAGCCAATTTCCGTAGGATTGCGTAATGCATTCCATAAATTGAGCGCGTAATCCTGTAAGGGTAACTCTGCACGAATGCTGTTTTGCACCGCTGTTGCTAAACGATTTAACTCGTCATATGCAACAACACTGCTGGGTAAATTTTCAATTAATTCATCGGTATTTTGAAAGCGTAGATTGAACATCAAATCACGCTGTAATTCGCGTTCGTTCGGCGCATTGATACTAATCTCCATAAAGAAACGATCACGTGCAGCAGCCGGCAATTCAAATGTTTCTTCACGCTCCAAGCGATTTCGGTCTGCAAATACTGTTAAGTGTGGAAACGTATATTCTCGGTTAAACGCATTGACACTGCGTTCAGCCATTAATCTGAGTAAGAGTGAATGCGCTTGCGGGCGGGCACGATTGATTTCATTAAAAAAGAATACGGCTAATTTTTCTTCCGATTGCAACAAAGGGCCAGGTGCAACTGCTGGCTGGCCTTGTTCATTGATATAGGCATGGTATAAAAAATCTGAAGGCATTAAATCCACAGCACCTTCAATACGCTGATAAGCACCACCTAATAATCGTGCAGCGGCTCTCAATAGTGTGGTTTTTCCAACCCCAACATCGCCTTCAAGCAAGACATGGCCTCGTGAAAAAATAGCGATCGTCAGCGACCTGACAGCTTGAACTTGACCGATAACGGCCGAATTCAGTAATTGCTCAAAGTGCAACGCTTTTTCACGGCCTGCATTTAAATCAATGTTGTTTTTTTGCGTCATGGAAATCAAAAATCCTAGTGAGTGTGCAAAGCCTCAAAGCTTTCAAACTAAAGCAGCCTGCTAATTCGGTTATCGCTTATTTAAAACAAGAAAGGTCGATGCAAAGAGCACCGACCTTGTCACTACAATGAATTACTCAAGTTCGAAAACAAACTTGCCAGTTGCTTTCGCATTAGCAATGCGTTTTGCGTTACGTGCATCCATTGCCTTGATTGAAGCCTCTTGTTTGCCCACTTCTTTTGGATCATGTTTTGGATCGTATTTAGAACCGGCAATTTTTTCTGGATAGCCAGGTTTAGGCTCCCAGCAGTTGCCTGGCTCTTTACAATTACCACCATCGTATGCAAAAGCAGCGCCAGAAACGCTCATCACACCTGCTGCTGCCAACACTGTTAAAATAGCTTTCATTCAAATCTCCTTATTTATAAACTTGGTTGCTGGTGATACTAAACATCGACTGAACGCTACCAGTGCGCGATTCAGAAGAACTCCCTTTAAACTTTTAGTCTTTTTTTAGCCACTTAGCTTTTTTAGGATCGCCACTGTAGACGCTGCGTATCCAACTCATGATTTGTAGCATTTCGTCCTGTGAAATTAAGCCTTTTTGTGGTCCCATCATGCCTTCAGCGCCGCCATATAATGTTTCAAACAAGCCTTTATCTGTTAGGTTCTTTGGATAAGTCCAATAGTCATCTGCCAAAGCTGGCCCCAACTTACCCTCTGCTAAATGGCCGTGACAACCTGAACAAGCTGTTGCAAAAATGGTGTAACCTCGATTAATGACTTCTTTATCTTCGTTATAAGGGTTGTGACCTGTGACTTTAAATTTCTTTACAGCAGGACTATCAGGCCCTTTACCGTCGTTAAAATCTAAAGTCTCACCAGAAATCGTTCCGCGAAAATCTAATTGAGGACCAGACGCCTCTTCCTCAACCTTATTTGCAGCCACTTTCACTTCTTGATTGCCAGAAGTTTTATCAGCACTTGCCGCGGCTGGTGATTGTGGTGCAGCATTACAACCAGACAAATAACTCATCATTAATAATGCAGCCAGTAATGACGACACATTTGCACTTTTAAAACCTTTAAACATTACGCACCTTCCTTAGTATTAGTCACTGCCATTAGAGGAATGCCTTCCTGTTTTAAAATGGCGTCAATTTCAGCTTTCTTTTCATGAATCACACGATTCAACTCATCTCTTAACGCGTTATCGTCTTTGCGAACACCCATCACGATTTGATAATGCATCGGCACTTTCTGCCCGTTAGATTTCACAGCATCATCATTCACAATTTGCATTTTTAATGGCGTTTTCGATGCGCGCACATAACGTGCTGCTTCTGGCGCCCACAACATGGATGAATGGATATATTTAGTTTCTACGTCTTTTACTAATCTATCCGGGTAAACCTTAACGAATTTATTACGAGTGGATTGGTATTGCTGTAACTCTGCAAAATAATCAAACATGTCATCAAAACGGTTAATTTGCAGCAACATCACTTTGCCTGGACTATCCGGCAAAACGCCAATACGAAAGTTGCGCTCTTTGAGCAAATCATCATTCCAAGAAGAAATATCAATACCGCGATCTTCTCTGGTGATAAACACATAACCCGTTTTGTAATAAGGATCCGTTTTTAACATGCGTGGATCGGTTTCATCTGCGCCTAGTACCACATCACATTTTTTCTTGTCCAAATAATCCCGCACGACATAGCGCGGATCGCTCCAAAAAACAAAGTTAACATTGCGATTCATGGCCTTACCTACAACCTCAGCCAAAGCATTCTCAAATCCTTCTTTATTTTTGTTTGAAAACGGCATCTCATCTTGACCTGCACAGACATTCAGATCTTCTGCTTGTGCCTGAACTGACCCGATGCCAAGCAAACCGAATAAAGCTGCGCTTAATCCCAATTTGCATAATTGATATTTATTACTGTGCATATTTAAATTACTTCCTTTCAAATGAGCTTTAAACTTTCACGGGGTGTTTCCAAATAAACGCTCGTGGCTTTTAATTAAATAGTTCCTAATCAAAACGTCTTAAACAAAATGTCTATTTGCAAAAACCTTGCACTCATATTTTTTGCAGAAACCAGAGCAGCACTTGCTGCCCTGATTATCTGTTTTACTTTTTAGAACTTTGCTGTTTAAACCTTAAATTAAAGGCTGAACACCATTAAACCGCCACCCATGTTTGTGTGGTGTTGAAGTTCTTTAAATGCACCAACAGCACCTAAACCTGCACTTGGGTCAGTCAAGTCAAACACTAGACCAACACCAGGCCAACCACCTACGCCGTACATACTTGCAACGTATTGTTTGCCTTTGAATGCGTATGTCATTGGTGAACCGATACCACCTGAAGGCATTTTGAATTTCCACAACTCATTACCGTTGTTTTTATCCAAAGCTTTGATATGGCCATCTAAAGTGTTGTACCAAACCAAGCCACCTTTGGTGTAAAGCGTACCGCCCCAAGCTGCGAATTTCTCCCATTTGGACCATTTGACTTTACCTGTAACAGTGTCAAATGCGCGGATAGTACCCATTTCTTTCTTAGTTGGTCCGCTTGGGCCAGGATACATCGCGAGTGTTGCACCCACGAAGAATTGACCTGCACGGTATGGCAACATGAACGGCTCCCAGTCCATACAAATGTGGTTTAAACCAGCATATAAAGTACGGCTTTCAGGATCGTATGAGTCAACACCTTGGTTATGGAAACCCATCGCTGATGGACAAATGTTTGTACCTTTATGGTCCATACGTGTTGAGAACTCTGGATCGCGCACTGGTAAACCAGTTTTTAAGTCCACTTTTTTGAACACGTTAACTGCCGGATCAACTTTGTCTGCCAGAATCAGCGCACCAGTGTCACGATTAAGCGTGTACATAATGCCGTTACGGTCAATGTGCGTTAATAGCGGCGTCATTTTGCCTTTAACTGGTTGATCAGTTAGCACCATTTGGTTTACACCAGCAAAATCCCACTCATCATGTGGTGTTTTTTGGTAGCCCCATTTAGCCTCACCTGTATCCACATCACGCGCCCAAATAGTCATTGTCCATTTGTTGTCGCCCGGACGCATTGTTTCATTCCAAGGCGCTGGGTTACCTGAACCGTAGTAGAACAAGTTTAATTTTGGATCATATGCATACCAACCCCAGTTAGTACCGCCGCCGATTTTCCAAGCGTCGCCTTCCCAAGTTTTAGTACCTAAGCCAAATTGGCCGTAGTGAGGATTGTCTTTATTGAAGTCTTTAGCCAGCTTGATTTCATTGTCAGGACCTGTTGCGAACGTACGCCATTTCAATGCACCTGTTTTTAAATCAACCGCATTCACAGCACCACGAACACCTAGCTCGGCACCAGAGCAGCCGATTAATACTGTATCTTTAACAACGTATGGAGCTTGCGTTAATGTCATACCAACTTTAGGATCGCAAAGCTCAACTTTCCAGTTCACGCTACCTGTTTTAGCATCCAAAGCCAGCAAGTGGCCATCTGCTTGTTTCTTGATAATTTGACCAGCGCCATAAGCAACACCACGGTCAACAATATCGCAACACATCACTGCTTTTGTTGAAGCGTCTTGTTTTGGTTTATGTGACCAGACAATTCTGCCAGGATCATTTAAATTAACAGCGTATGTATTGTTAGGAAAGGCAGAGTGAATGTACATCATGTCGCCAATCACCAGTGGTGCGCCTTCATGACCGTGCAAAACACCCGTTGAGAATGACCAAGCCGCTTTTACATTCTTAACGTTGCTTTTATTGATTTGCGTTAATTCACTATTATGTTGACTCGTGTAATTACCTGTTTGTGTCGCCCATTGATTTGGGTCTTGTACTCTTTTATCTAAATCAGCATCAGCATATGCAGTTTGAACAACTGCAACTGCAAGAAGCGCGCCGATTGCTGCACTAACATTGGCGTTAGCCTGTTTGCGTTTCATATCCATAGTCTCCCATTGGTAGGTTAATACTAAAAAGCCACAATCAAGATCAATTTGGCTGAACGCATTCTGCTCTTTCACACTTTGCTGAATAAGATGAATCTTTCCCGTTTTTAGGTGAAAGTTTTCACGGGACATGGGCTTAATATCAATAGGCGTAAATACGCTTGGGAATCTTTCCTCTATTCATGCAGTATCTTTTACTGCAAGATGCCGCGATGAAATTAATTGATTTATTTGGTCGCTTTAGTGCTGTTAAACGTGATGCCTTATTGCTAACGCTCATCATTTTTGTGAGCTATCTATTCATCATGTGGATTGATTTAGCGGAAACATTGACTAGAGAGTTTGCCAAATACGAAAGAATACAACTGGATGAAGTACCATTTTTATTGCTGCTAATGGCAATTGGCTTAGCTTGGTTTACTTACCGCAGAGTACGTGAACGTGACCGTGAAATTGCGCTACGCATGCAGGCAGAAAATAAAATAATGTGTTTACTCACCGAAAATAAAGCGCTTACGCAACACCTTATTAAAGTACAAGAAGCTGAACGCCAGCAGCTCGCCATCGATTTACATGATGATATTGGTCAGTATCTATTAGCCATTCGGCTAGATGCTTCTGCTTTAAATCTATCCATCAACGCTGAACCTAAGTCTACGGTGGTTAACTTACATGCCAGACGCATCTTATCCAATGCGCAGCATATTCAGGAAATGACGCGAACATTGATGCGCCGCTTAAGGCCAGCGCCTACGGATACAAAAGGCTTATTTGATAGCATCCAGCAGTTAACCCAAGAATGGCATCAGCAGCACCCGCATATCATCTTGGAAAGCAGCATTGATCAGCTTTCAGTCGTGTTCTCACAGCAAATGAGCATTACGATATATCGCCTCATTCAAGAAACACTGACGAATATCTCTAAATATGCCAATGCGACCAGCGTGTGGATTAGCCTGTCATTACAGCGTAGCGAAGCCAAACGTTATATCTACTTAGAAATTAAAGATAACGGTCAAGGCTACGCCAGCGATAACGTTCAGGGCATGGGCATGATCGGTATGAGAGAGCGTGTTACTTCATTGATGGGCGAATTCAGCATGACCAGTCACTTGAATCAGGGCGTGACGATGGTTGCCAAAATTCCATTAATGTCGCTTTAGCGTAATTTTAAAGATAAAACCAATGTATCCAGATCAAGAATCCTACAACGCGTCACGGGAAATTAAGCCGCAAACAAAAATGAACAAATCCATATTGATTGTTGATGACCACGTTGTTGTCAGACAGGGATTAAAAAGCCTATTAACTCAATGGGGTTATAAGGTCGTTGCAGAAGCCACTAGCGGCGAAAATGCTATTTCACTTTGGCAGGATCACCAGCCACATTTAATTTTAATGGATTTAGATATGCCTGGCCTTGGCGGACTAGAGGCGATGCAGCGCATCATACTGCGCGATAAAAACGCCAGAATATTGGTTTACAGCATGCATGAAGGCAACGCGTTTGCCATAAGAGCCATTCAAGCTGGGGCTAAAGGCTATGTCGTCAAAACCGATGACGTGAGCATTTTGCTGGAAGCGGTAGACAAAGTGTTGCGTGGCGGCAAATACATTGGTCAAAAACTGGCACAGCATTTGGCCATGGAATTAATTACCGAGCTAGACAATCCGCTTGGCAAGCTGACACCAAGGGAGTTTGAGGTATTCAGACAGCTAGCCAATGGCAATGCACTAGGTTTTATTTCAGATAGCTTAAATATCAGCTACAAAACCGTCGCCAATATTCAAACCCAAGTAAAACAAAAGCTTAATGTAAAAACTACCGCCAACCTGGTGCATTTGGCTATTCAATTAGGTATTACGCAAAACAAATCTTAATGCATCACTTTTATACATTAGTTAACAAATCACTTACCAATTAACAAACCATTTACATAAGGACAGCAATATGAAACATTTCCAACTCACTTTCATCTCGATTGCATTGTTATTCGCCTCAAACCTATTACAAGCTAAGGATGTTTCCCCTAAAACAACCTACAAAGAGATGGATTTCATTCAGCTAGTGAATGGCAAAACGCGGGAAGATGTGGTTAAAATCCTTGGCAATCCGGTTAAAAAAACCACACCGGTAATGCCAACGAACGCGGCACAAATTGTGCAGGAAAATGCGCAAATCGCCACTCCCAGAAAAAAAGACTCTATCGAAATGTGGCATTACAATAATTTGGTTAGCTACAATTCAAAAAACACCTATAAACGTACTGAGTTAACGTTTATTAATAACAAATGCTCAAACATTACTTACATAAACTAGATATATATTAATGAGGGTTAACCAAACAAAACCTCCCAAAAACTCTTTAACAATCATGCTATTTTCTCGTCATTATTTTAGGAAAAAAATGCTATTCGCAATTTTTTATCAGCATTTAATGAGATAAATATCATTGTTTTCTAACTGCAATGAAACCTCTAAACCATATTGTTTACGCGCCCATGCAAACAATATGGTTTTTTTACATATGCATCCATACGTGCCAAATTAGCGAACAAGAATTTACTGGCACAGTAGTTGCTTTAACTCATTAATACTAAATGCACAACAACTAAAGACCCGACGAAAACAATGAATTTTCACGATGATATTTGGCTTATTTTACTCTCGCTCACAGCGAGCGGTTTTGCCATGTATATTACCTTGGGATTCATCAGCCATCTCTACCGCACCACCTCTCGCTATAAAAGCGTTTTATTGGGCGTGTACTCATTCGCCATTGGCTCTGGGTTGTGGGCGATTCTTTTCATCAATCTATTAATATTTCATGACAACCTGTCATTAACAATTTTTTCAGCAGACATGTTGGCGGCGTGGTTCGTCGCTTTAATTATCGGCTTAACTTTATGTTTTGTTACCAGCAAAAAAGTGGTCGTGTTAAGCAATCTCATATTAGGTGGTGCTTTGATTGGCATAGGCAGTTATGCTATGTTTTATTTTGCATTAGCCGGTTTAAATGAAATCAATCATGTTTCCAGCACGGTTGCACTCATCACTTTTGAACCGCTATCACTTTTATTGGCAATCTCGGTAGCATGTATTGCATCGGTGATTTCATTGGCGATAATCGCTTGGATAAAAGATTTCTCAGGCGAAAATAAACCGTTCATCAAGCTGATTTTTTCAGTGATTACCGGCATTACCATTCTGGCGATTCATGCCATATTTAACACCTCAATCATGCTAAAAACGGCACAAGCGGCACAACCATTTGTCTCTACATTTGCTGACAAAACAATGCTGGCACTTGTCATTACTTTAGGCTTGGTGTGCTTATTCTTACTGGCATTCGTTATCGCGCTGTATTACGAAAAATTTGGTGTAAGCAACCTAATGGCCAGGAAAAATAACCCTGATGCAGCGAATACAGGCTTTAAAGATCCGTTAACACAATTACCAAACAGACGTGCGTTTCAACATGAATTGCAAACAGCGGTTAAACGTAGCGCACGTGCCAGCAATACCATTGCACTTGCTTATATCGATTTGGATCACTTTAAACCGATTAACGACAATTTCGGCCATCACGTTGGTGATGCAGTTTTATTTTCTGTCGCACAACGTTTAAATGCCGCAGTCAGAGTTTGTGACTCCGTTGCGCGTATTGGCGGCGATGAGTTTGTGGCTTTAATTGACGAAATCAAATCGGATGCAGATATTATTCCAATTGTAGAACGCATCGTTCAATCCATTAAAGAGCCGTTTTTAATACAAGGGCAACAAATCGATATTTCCTGCTCGGTTGGCATTGCCGTGTATCCGCGTGATGGTGATATCGACAAACTGATGGTTTGTGCCGATGCAGCCATGTACAAAGCCAAAGAAAGTGGCAAAAATCAATTCAGATTCTTTGATTCTGAAATTGAATCTGCATCAGACCAAATGTTAGAGATGCAACGGGATTTACGCCTTGCGATTGAAAACAACGAGTTTAGCCTTGTGTTTCAACCAAAAATACATTGCAAAACACAATCACCGGTGGGCGCGGAAGCATTAATTCGCTGGAATCACCCAACTAAAGGCGTTATTTTACCCATTGACTTTATCCCTGCAGCCGAGCGTTTTGGCCTGATTAACCAGATTAACGACTGGGTAGTGACCGAAGGTTGTCGCGCCATCTATCGTGCGAGAGAGGCAGGAACTAACTTAAATATATCAATCAATCTCGCTCGCCAGCAATTTAGAAACCCTAATTTGGTGGACGAAATATTGCAATTGCGCAAACGTTACAAAATACCAGCCAAAAACTTAATGTTTGAAATCAAAGAAACAACCGCTATCAGGAACGAAGAGCAGTTTAAACAGTTGCTACGTCAGTTTAAGGCGGCCGATATCAAAGTAGCGCTGGATGATTTTGGTTCACATCAATTCAGCTTAAGCTATTTGCAACATCTAAATATTGATGAAATCAAACTGGATAAAGTATTTATCGGACAAATCAACGAAAATAAAACCTCGCGTTCCTTAGTCGATGCGGTGATTCGCCTGGCACATGCCCTGGATTTAAATGTCGTGGCCGAAGGCGTAGAAACCAAAGCACAGCATGATGCGCTGGTTGATTTAAACTGCGATCACATGCAAGGCTATTTATTCTCCGCACCGATTCCCGAAGAAAAACTATTGAAACTATTCCAGCAACTGAGTATCAATTTTAAATCAACGGGTCAATTTTCAGTATCCGATTACCAGACAGAAGCTGCATAAATCAGCATAAGTACGACACAGGTGATTGCTAGATGTTAAAATAAAGCCTAACTTAAAATTAGGCTCTATGAATAAAGTCTTACGAAAAATCACCATCATGAAACTTTACGGCATCCCAAACTGCAACACGGTAAAAAAAGCACGCGACTGGCTTGCTGCACATGATATTGCAGTCGAATTTCACGACTTTAAAAAGTTGGGTGTTTCAGAAACGGACTTAACCAACTGGCTAAAGCAAATACCGCAAGAAAAACTCGTTAACCGTGCTGGCCTTACTTGGCGCGGTTTAGACGAAAAAACAAAAAATAGCATCATTGACGATGCGTCTGCAATTGCATTAATGCAAGCCAAAACCAGCTTAATTAAACGTCCTATATTAGTTAAAAATGATGTTGTATTGTGTACGGGGTTTGACGAAAATCGTTATGCGGAAATTTTCAATACCTCCAATATTGAATCAAAAAATGTTTAATCAAAGTTAATTGAAAGTTTTAAGCCATGAATAAAGCTTTTCCATCCACCACTATCGAACTTGCTATTGATTTGCTCAAACGCCAATCTAATACGCCAGAAGATGCGGGATGTCAGGAAACGATGATTGCGCGTTTAGAACCATTAGGTTTTAAAATCGAACGCATGCGCTTTGGCGACGTGGATAACTTTTACGCGCGACGTGGCACTGCATCGCCTTTGCTAGTGTTTGCAGGTCATACCGATGTCGTGCCCACAGGCCCCATCGACAAATGGCATACGCCGCCTTTTGAACCAACTATTGTCAATGGCATGCTGTGTGCGCGTGGCGCAGCGGACATGAAAACTTCATTAGCTGCATTTATCACCAGCATCGAAGAATTTGTCGCAGAAAACCCAGACCACAAAGGCTCTATCGGCTTACTGATTACGTCTGATGAAGAAGGAATTGCCGTAAACGGTACAATCAAAGTGATTGAAGTATTAAAAAACCGTGGCGAATTGATTGATTATTGTATCGTTGGTGAACCGACCAGCAATAAAGTCGTCGGCGATATGATTAAAAACGGTAGACGTGGTTCATTATCTGGCAATCTCACCGTTAAAGGCGTGCAGGGTCATATTGCTTACCCGCATCTCGTTAAGAATCCCATCCACCTAGTCGCACCTGCGATTAAAGACATGGTAGAAACGGTTTGGGATAACGGTAACGAATATTTCCCGCCGACTTCTTGGCAAATTTCGAATATGAATGGCGGTACGGGTGCCACTAATGTCGTGCCAGGCGAGGTAGAGATTTTATTTAACTTTAGGTTTTGCCCAGAATTAGCCGGTTCTGATGGTGTTAAACATGGCAGTACCGATACTAATTTAAGGCAACGTGTGCATGCTATTTTAGACAATCACAAATTGGATTACGATTTGGAATGGGAATATTCGCCGCCTTACATCACGCCACGTGGCAATTTGGTGGAGGCGATTTCAGAAGCGATCGTCGAAAGTTATGGTGTATCGCCTGAGTTATCCACCACTGGCGGCACATCTGACGGTCGTTTTATCGCCGACATTTGCAAACAAGTGATTGAGTTCGGCCCGCTGAATAAAACCATCCATAAGCTGAATGAATGTGTAGGTGTGGCGGATATTGAGCCACTAAAACAAACGTACAAACTAACACTTGAAAAGTTAATTAAATATTAATTCAATCATAAAACTGATTAAGTAGAAAAATCCAATGACGCATTTTCCAAGATTAACAGAAGAGTTATTTACGATTCGCGACTGGCTACGCTTTACGGTGAGCCAGTTTGAAGAGGCTGAGGTTTTCTTTGGCCATGGCACTGATAACAGCTATGACGAAGCGGTTTGGCTGGTGATGAGCGCGCTACATTTACCACACGATACACTGAATAACTTTTTGGATGCCGTCATTACCGAACAAGAACGCAAACACTTGGCGCATTTAATCGAGCAACGCATCACTAAACGCACACCAACAGCATACTTAGTGCGTGAGGCGTGGCTGCGTGGCTTTAAGTTTTATGTCGATGAGCGGGTTATTGTGCCGCGTAGTTTTATTGCTGAATTGTTAGATTTTAACGAAGAAGGCGAGCATGGCTTGCAGCCGTGGATTGAGCATCCTGAACTCATTAACTCTGCCGCGGACATTTGTACTGGCAGTGGCTGCTTAGGTATTCTGCTGGCCAACGCTTTTCCCGATGCAGCAATCGATGTCGTAGATATTTCAGCTGACGCAATTGCCGTCGCCAATATTAATATCAACAATTACGGCTTAACTGAACAGATTACTGCGATTCAATCGGATATGTTTACAGCATTACAAGGTAAAACTTACGATCTGATTATCAGCAATCCGCCTTATGTGGATGGGCCTAGCATGGCGGCTTTGCCACTTGAATACCAGAATGAACCGCAATTAGCTTTGGGCAGCGGTGCAGATGGCTTGGATCATACGCATACTATTTTGCGTGAAGCGGCTAACTATTTAAATGATGATGGGTTATTAATTGTAGAGATTGGACACAATCGCGATGCATTGCTTGACGCCTATCCAGATATGGATTTTACATGGCTAACAGTGGAATCAGGCAATCAATATGTATTTTTACTGACAAAAGAACAACTACTTCAAATAGCTAGCTAAATTCAAACTAATAGTTAGGTAAAGTTATCGCTTTTTAGGCTTTGCAGCAGGTAAATCGCTGGCTTGGCGAACACGTCTATTAGCAGTATTCCTAGCTGCTGGTTTTTTAGTGTCTGTATTTTTAGCAACCCGTCCGTGCTGTACTGACTTACCGTCCTCACCCACTTCTCGCACAGGCCTATCTAACGCACTCATGCGTTGTTTACGCACTTTCGGCACGAACACAGATGTGGCCTTGTCTTTCTCGCGTTGAGTCAATTGTCTTAAGGGTGCTCTTGGCACTTCTAAGCCAGCCCACTCCAACAACTCCACTACGGTTTTTTGCTCAAGCTTTAGCATCGTGCCGCGCTTAACTCTAGGCGGCAAATTCACAGGTCCGAAACGCACGCGCATTAAGCGGCTAACAGGCAATTGAAATGCTTCAAACAAACGACGTACTTCACGATTCCTGCCTTCACGAATAATCACCTGATACCAATGATTCGCACCTTCACCACCTTGCGCACTGATACTATCAAAGTTCGCAGGGCCATCTTCAAGCTCAATTCCTTGCGTCAGCATGGTCATTTGCTCGTCTGTCAGTTCACCAAAAATTCGCACGGCGTACTCACGTTCCACCTCATAGCGCGGATGCATAAAACGGTTTGCCAACTCGCCAGAATTAGTAAATATCAATAGGCCGCTGGTATTCATATCCAGTCGCCCAATCGCTATCCATTTACCTTGTTTGATTTTCGGCAGCTTATCAAAAACAGTCGCACGCCCTTCCGGATCGTCCTGACTGACGATTTCACCTTCTGGCTTATGGTAAATCAGCACTTGCGGCAGTTCAGCCTCAAACGACAAGCGTACAGGTCGACTATCAATTCGCACTACATCATATTGAGTGACGCCGGCACCCACTTTGGCCGTTTCACCGTTAATGGTCACACGTCCGCTGGCAATCAACTCTTCCATATCGCGGCGTGAACCCAAACCTTGGGTAGCCAATAGTTTATGTAAGCGTTGTGTAGGCTCCGGTGTTGCATTTAGGTCATTTTCTAATTTAGTAAAATTAGTTTTAGGACGACGGATTTGTGCTTGTGGATCGCGTTGTTGCTTGAAAGGACGTGCCATGATGAGCTTACTTTTATTTGCTAAGCCATGATTTTACAGTAGTTATTGCTAAATCCAGCATAAATTAATACGTTAAGAACACTTGTGAACTTATTTTCTAACAGCTAGCCTTCTAATGGCATTTCAGTTTGTGCAAAATCCTCGAATGGCGGCAATTCGCTCAAAGAGCGTAAATTCAAGTCATCTAAAAAGTGCTTGGTAGTTGCATATAACGAAGGCCTGCCAGGCACTTCACGCTGCCCTACTATATCGATCCAATCACGTTCCTGTAGTTGTCGCATCACATTCGGGTTAACCGCTACACCGCGAATTTGCTCAATGTCACCACGCGTGACAGGCTGTTTATAGGCAATAATGGCTAGTGTTTCCATGACAGCACGTGAATATTTTGGTTGTTTTTCAGGGTTAAGTCGCGCGATAAATTCGCTATATTGTGGCTTGGCTTGAAAGCGATAGCCCGTAGCTACTTGTACTAATTCTAGCGTTTTGGCTGTATTATCTTGTGCCCAGTCTTGCTTTAGCTCATCCAGCAGCATACGCAAAGTAGTGCGTTCCATACGGCCCGCAAACAGTTTCAGCAAGTCATCAAGACTTAAAGGCTGACCAGCGGTTAACAGCGCAGCTTCCAGCACTTGCTTCATTTCGATGATGTTTTCAGGTTCTTTCATATGGATGCCAAAACTATTCCATTGAACCATTTGCTTGTAAATAAATGGGGGAAAATGCTTGCTGCTGTGTGATGCGAATCAAACCTTCTTTTGCCAACTCTAAAATCGCCAAAAAATGCACAACCAATTTGGCTAACCCCTCAGTCACCACATCAAATAAAGCTGAAAACTCCACCATGCCATCAGCCTTCAAACGCCGTAGAATCTGGCTCATATGCTCACGTACTGACAATTCCGCTTTACCGATTTTATGATGCGTGGTCAGTTTGGCACGCTTGAGTACATTGCGCCATGCTTCTATCAGCTCATCTAAACTCACTTCCGGCTGTTTAATATCGGCGACATGCTGATAATAAGCCGATGCAACGCTAATATCCACGCCCACTTGCGGTATCGCATCCAAACGCTGAGCCGCTAATTTAATCGCTTCATACTCCATTAATCGCCGGACTAGCTCGGCACGCGGGTCGTCTTCCTCAACAATCTCTGCAGGTTTTGGCAATAACATACGCGATTTAATCTCGATTAACATCGCGGACATCAGCAAATAATCCGCCGCCAACTCCAGCTTAATTGCCTTCATTTTTTCCACATACACCATGTATTGCGCGGTCAATTGCGCCATGGGAATATCCAGAATATCCAGATTATGCTTGCGGATAAGGTAAAGCAATAGATCCAGCGGACCTTCAAAGGCCTCCAAATAAACTTCCAGCGCATCAGGCGGGATATATAAATCCTGCGGTAACTCAGCTAAGGTTTCACCGTGAACACGTATGCTTAAAGTGAGTTGCGTTTGCATTGGCTTTAATGCCCGACAGATTTTGAGAACAGATTGATCACAATAACACCTGAAATAATCATACTCATACCAATCATAGACGGCAAATCCAGTGTCTGTTTATACACCAGCCAACCGATAACAGAAACCAGTACGATGCCCATGCCAGACCAGATTGCATACATAATGCCGACCGGTAACACACGCATACTGATTGCCATAAAATAAAATGCCGTACCGTAACCGACAATCACAATCAACGATGGCACTAGTCGCGTGAATTCATTTGAAGCTTTCAAAGCGGTGGTGGCAATAACTTCACCGCATATTGCAATTGCTAAAGCTATCCAATGATTCACAATAAACATCTTTCAAAAATTTTGTTACGAAAAACCTGGTCAATATTGACGTAGTATTAGCCGTAATTCAAACCCATCGCATCACGCACATCGCGCATGGTTTCTCTTGCCAGTTTACGTGCTTTTTCACAACCTTCAGCCACAATACTTTTAACTAAAGTCGGGTCTTCAGCATAAAGGGCTGCACGTTCTTGAATCGGTTGCAGTTCTTTCAGCACGCCTTCTATCACTGGACCTTTACATTCTATGCAACCGATAGCCGCGGTTTTGCAGCCATTCTGTACCCAATCTTGAGTGGATTTATCTGAGTAGATTTCATGTAATTGCCATACAGGACATTTGGCTGGATCACCTGGATCGGTGCGGCGAATACGCGCTGGGTCTGTCGGCATGGTTTTGATTTTTTTGGCAATTGTATCTTTATCTTCGCGCAATGAAATCGTATTGTTATACGATTTAGACATTTTCTGGCCATCCAAACCCGGCATTTTGGATGCTGGCGTGAGCTTGTAATCAGGCTCTACCAGAATCATTTTACCGCCACCCTCTAAATAGCCAAGCAAGCGCTCTTTGTCGCCCATGCTCATGCCTTGCTGCTCTTCAATCAATGCCCGCGCAGCCTCCAAGGCCTCTTCATCGCCAGCTTGTTGGTACGCATTACGCATTTCTTCATACAGCGCGCCTTTTTTGCTGCCTAATTTTTTGATGGCCGCTTTGGCTTTTTCTTCAAAACCAGCTTCTTTGCCATAAATATGGTTAAAGCGGCGGGCGATTTCGCGGGTGAACTCAATGTGCGGAATCTGGTCTTCGCCCACTGGAACCTGAGTCGCTTTGTAAATAAGGATATCTGCGCTTTGCAATAATGGATAACCCAGAAAACCATAAGTCGACAAGTCTTTGCTGGATAATTTTTCTTGCTGGTCTTTATAAGTTGGCACGCGTTCTAACCAACTTAACGGTGTAATCATGCTCAAAAGCGTGTGCAATTCGGCATGTTCTGGCACGCGCGATTGAATGAAAATAGTCGCACTTGCTGGATCAACGCCTGCTGCCAGCCAGTCAATCACCATTTCCCAAACTGATTCTTCAATGATTTCCGGGGTATCGTAATGAGTCGTTAATGCGTGCCAATCGGCCACAAAAAATAGGCATTCATGCTCATGTTGCAGCTTAATCCAGTTTTTAAGCACACCATTGTAATGCCCTAAATGTAAGTTGCCTGTAGGGCGCATGCCCGATAAAACGCGTTCTAACGCCATATTTAACCTTGTTAATTACCTATAAATTAAATCTAAAAAAATATCGTTGAAATAAGCTGCAATGTGATCATCACAAACGGCCACATAATTTTATCAAGAATGTGCGTTACCAATAAAACAATTAGAATAATAAAACCGTAGCGCTCTATTTGCGCATATTTCACCGCTAAATGATTCGGTAATAAACTCACCGCGATACGGCCGCCATCTAAAGGCGGTATGGGCAGCAAGTTAAGCACCATTAAAATGGTGTTGACTAATATGCCTGCCGCGCCCATTAAAGCAAATGGCAAAGCTGCGTATTCAGGTAAAAAATGTGCGAATTGAATCGCTATCGCCCATAAAAACGCCATCGCTAAATTAGCGCCCGGACCAGCAGCGGCTACCCACAACATATCGCGTTTGGGATTGCGTAATTTCATAAAGTTAACAGGCACGGGTTTTGCCCAGCCAAAAAAAATGCCGCCGACCAACATGGTAATACTCGGCACAATAACTGTCCCTACCAAATCAATATGCCGCACGGGATTTAGGGTAATGCGGCCTAAATGGTGCGCCGTCATATCGCCATAATACCGCGCAACATAACCATGTGCGGCTTCATGCACGGTGATAGCCAAAATCATGGGAATGGCAGTAACCGCAATACGCTGTATGGTAGTAAGTGCTTGCAATTCGTTTAAAAGATTAAAAAAATCCATATTACTTTCTGAACAATATCGTGTTGCTAAATATTAAAAACTTACAATCCAAACGGCGCCGCATCTGCCACGCCTTGGCGAATCAGCGCGGGTTCAGCCGCTGTTAAATCGATAACCGTAGTCAAACCTGCAAAACTAACAGCAGAATCAATCACTAAATCCACTTGGCTTTCCAAACGGTCACGAATCTCCCATGCCTCATTCAGCGGTCCATCATCATTTGGCAGTTGCAATGTCATGCTTAGCATGGGTTGCGCTAGTTCATCTAACAAAGCCTGCACAACTAAATGATTGGGTACGCGGATACCCACGGCGCTGCGTTTCGCATGCTGCAAACGGCGAGGTACTTCTCTAGTAGCTTTCAGTACAAAGGTATAGGCCGCAGGGGTATTGGCTTTTAGCAGCCTAAATTGACTGTTATCCACTTGCGCATACACACTTAATTCGCTTAGATTACGGCAAATCAAGGTAAACAAATGGTCATCACCCAAACTGCGAATTTGGCGAATTCTATCCTGCGCGTCTTTGAAACCCATCATGCAGCCCAACGCGTAGCTGGAATCTGTCGGATAAGCAATCACGCCGCCATCGCGCAAGATTTCAACAGCCTGCTTAATCAGGCGTGGCTGTGGATTATTAGCATTAATGACAAAGAATTGCGCCATAATTTAGTGAGTTAAGCGGGATATATTAGGAGTTAAAAAAGAAATCTGAAGCAGTTAACTTAATTACTTTACATTTAAATATTGCGCTTCTGACCAATCTGCCCAAACAGGGTCGCAGCCTACTGGCAAATCGGGCATACAACCCATCGCCATATAAGATAAACCAGGGCCGTGATAATCTGAACCTAATGAAGCTTTTAAACTAAAGCGATGCGCGATTTTGGCAAATTGCTGATATTGCGGTGGATTATGGCTGCCAGTCACCACCTCAATCGCTGCGCCGCCATAGCTTCTAAATTCGTGCATCAGCAGCAGCATATTAATTGTACCCAGATCATAACGTCCCGGATGCGCAATCACCGCTTGTCCGCCCGCATTGGTAATTAAGCTGACAGCAGACTCAAGACTCATCCATTGATGTTCAACAAAACCGGGCTTGCCTTTGACCAGGAATTTTTTAAACACCGTCTTAACGTCTTTGGCATGTCCATTTTTAACCAAAAACTGTGCAAAATGGCTACGCGTCATAATGCTTTGTTTGGAAATCTCTTTTGCACCTTCATAAGCACCGGCAATGCCTGCCTTTGCCAAACCTTCCGCCATTTGTTTGGCGCGTTCATCGCGCCCAATGCGCACGTTTGCCAAAGCACTTTTCAAAGCGTCATTTTCTGCATCGAACTTTAAACCCACGATATGCAAAGTGCGTCTTTTCCAGGTAACCGAAATTTCAACACCATTCACAAAATGAATTCCGTGCTGATTGGCCGCATCGCGTGCAATAGCCAAACCAGTAATATCATCGTGATCAGTCAGCGCCAACACTTTAATGCCACTTTTAGCAGCGTGCGCCACCAAATCCTGTGGCGCCAACAATCCATCTGAAATGGTGGAGTGGCAATGTAAGTCTATCTGTGCAGCCATATAATGATATTCAGCGATCTAATGTTTTGCAAACAAGTCTAAATCATAGCAAAATACAACCTTTACAGATAGTTAAGCTTTAATTTAAGCGACTCTATCCGAGCGAAACAACCCAAAACATCCGAAAGAACGCATGAAATTTTTATTTGATTTATTCCCAGTGATCTTATTTTTTATCGGCTTTAAGCTATACGATATTTTTGTCGCTACGGCTATCGCGATTGGCGCCACCATTGCGCTGATTATTTACGCCAAGATTCGCCACGGAGTCGTGGAAAAAATGTTACTGGTCAATGGCGCAATCATCAGCGTGCTGGGTGGTGTTACATTATTGCTGCACGATAAAACTTATATCATGTGGAAACCAACCGTACTGTATTGGCTGTTGGCGGCTGTTTTGTTGATTGCCAATGTGTTTTTTAAGAAAAACTTTATTCAGCAGATGATGGGTAAAGTGCTGAATGCGCCTAAAGCCATCTGGGATAAACTCAATATGGCCTGGGTATTATTTTTAGTGATATTGGGCTTTGTGAATCTTTACGTCGCATTTAATTTTTCTGAAAGCGCATGGGTTAACTTTAAATTATTTGGTGTAACCAGCATCATGTTTATTTTTATCATCGCGCAAACATTGCTACTGAAACAATACTTAATTGAACCCGTTGAAAATAAAGAAGAGAAGTAAATGCTGTACGCGATTATTGCTGAAGACACACCCGATAGTTTGGAAAAACGCATGGCAAATCGCCCAGCGCATCTAGCCAGATTAACCGAATTACAGAACCAAGGCAGATTATTGCTAGCCGGCCCAATGCCTGCAATCGACAGTATAGATCCTGGCCCAGCCGGATTTACTGGTAGTTTGATCGTGGCAGAGTTTAGTGATTTAGATGCAGCAAAAGCTTGGGCAAATGCTGATCCATTTGTCGGCGCAGGTGTGTATGCCGACGTTGCTGTGAAACCTTTTAGAAAAACGCTGCCCTAAGCTTAAATAGAATCGAACCCATTCATATGAACTTAACCGAAACCATTCAAACCAGACTTGCCCAACTTAACCCAATTAGCATAGAGTTAAAAGATGATAGCGCCCTGCATGCAGGACATGCTGGCAATACGGGTGGCGGTCATTTCAGCCTAAAAATAGTAAGCTCGCAATTTTCACAAAAATCGCAGATAATGCGACATCGTTTAATTTATCAAGCACTTACAGATTTAATGCCAGGAAAAATTCACGCCATAAGCATACTTGCAATTTCTCCTGACGACCCCAATTAATTTTTTGACACTCTTGAAAACAACACCAAATTACTCTTTAAAACAAAATACTTCATTTATTAAAATAAAAGGATTTTTATGAAAATCACCCAAATTTTCGTTGCAGTTGCAGCACTTTCAGCACTGTCAATCACCCCTGCTGCTTACGCTGCCGACTCTGTTGCCACAGTAAACGGCAAACCCATTAAGCAAACCTGGGTTGATTACATCATGAAAGATGCACAAACACGCGGCCAAAAACCTAGTGATGCGATGAAAAATGCCATCATTAACGAATTAGTCGGTTCAGAACTCGCATACCAAGAAGCGCAAAAACAAGGCATTGATAAATTGCCAGACTACAAAATCAACGAAGAGCTGACGCAACGTAAATTACTGGTGAATATTTTCTTGGCCGATTATATGAAGAAAAATCCAGTAACAGAAGCAGATACCAAAGCAGCTTACGAACAATACAAAAAAGAGTTGGGTGACAAAGAATACAATGCACGTCACATTTTGGTAAAAACAGAAGCCGAAGCAAATGACATTTTGGCGCAAATTAAAAAAGGCAGCGACTTTGCTAAATTGGCAAAAGAAAAATCAATGGACCCAGGTTCTAAAGAAAAAGGTGGCGATTTAGGCTGGTTCTCACCAGCTGGCATGGTTAAACCATTTAGCGATGCTGTCGCTACGCTTAAAAAAGGTGAAGTATCTCCTGCGCCAGTGCAAACGCAATTTGGCTGGCATGTGATTAAAATGATTGATACACGTGCAACCCAAGTACCCGCTTATGACAAAGTAAAAGAAGGTTTAGAGCGTACTTTGCAACAACGTAAATTAGAAAAAATGATGTTGGATTTAAAAGCTAAAGCTAAAATCGATGTTCCTGGGGTAACAGGTGCAACTGGCGCAACGAAATAAGCTTAGCAATTTATAAACAATCGCCAACAAATCAATAACAAAAAAGCCTGCAATTGCAGGCTTTTTTGTTATTCCTATTTTATATATTACGGCTCAATAGGCCTTCATAAAGCGCAATAGTTTAATCTGAAAAAATATGCGACAATTAAGAACCATTATCATTTAGATCTTACTAACCCCTAAGTTTTACTCAATATTAACTGCTTAATTTAACAGGAACTGCCATGTTTGAAACCCTTATGATTACGTTTAGAGAAGGCTTAGAAGCCTTTCTCATTATTGCAATCACGCTTGCCTATCTCACTAAAACAGGCGGCGAAAAACTCATTCCATCTGTACGCAGCGCTTGCTATGTAGCGGTAATCGCGTGCGTCATTCTGGGTATTGTATTGGCTAGAATCGGCGGACTTACCCCATTCTGGGAAGGCACATTAGCATTAACTGCTGCCGTTTTAGTCATTAGCTGCACAGTACATATGCTAAAAATGGGCAAACACATGAAGCGCGAAATTACTGGCGCAATCGATAAGGCCGTAGCCAACCCTGGTAATGGTGCAAAAGTAGCGATATTTGCATTTGTATTGCTGATGATCGGCCGCGAAGGCTTGGAAGCCGCAACCATGATTGCTTCTTTAGCACAAAGCAATGACAGCACTAACTTAGTAGTTGGTGGCATGTTAGGTTTAATCGTAGCGGGCAGTGTTGCTTGGGCATGGAGCAAATATGGCCATCGCATCAATTTAGGATTGTTTTTCCAAGTAACCGCTGTGTTTATGGTGATATTCTCAATCCAATTACTCATTTATGCTTTCCACGAACTCACTGAGTCTGTAGAGGTGTACAACCTGGGCATTATTGATAACGCCTACTGGCACGCAGCTACTGAAGCTTATGGCCCCGAAGGTCGCATCGGCGCCTGGATTTCTTATAGCTTGGTTTTAGTGCCACTGGGGTTTTTAGCATATAGCTTTTTAACCAGCAAAAATCCAGCAAAATTGGCTAATAGTAATTAATCGCCACTTGTTCAAATTTTTGAATCCACGTTTATAAGCTTAATTTTAAAAAAATTAAGCTTATAAACACCGTACCGTAGCAAAACTCTGCTGGGCAGGCAGGCAGAAATTTAAAGTATTTAATCGGAATAGCCGTTGCGCTTTCTGTTAAAATAACGCTAATTTTCTAACTTTTTCAACTGCTTACTAGCCCATGCCCAGCCCTTCATTTTTAAGCCTTCGCGGTAGCCCTGCGTTATCACCATTCCGTCTTGACAAGCTCTACGCCACCTTAAAACAATCAGCACCCAGCATTACGCATATTTATGCAGAGTTTATACACTTTGCATTCAGTAGCGAGCCACTCAGCGATACTCAACAACAATCGCTTAAACAGATTCTCACCTACGGCCCACAAGCACAACTTGAAGATCCTACCGGTGAGTTATTTTTAGTCGTTCCGCGTATTGGTACGATTTCACCCTGGGCATCACGCGCAACCGATATTGCACATAATTGTGGGTTAAGTAGCGTATTACGTATTGAGCGCGGCATTGCGTTTTACGTCACCACGGCAAACAGCAAGCCGTTGAGTGATGCTGAAAAAAATGCATTCAAAGCAATTATTCAAGACCGCATGACCGAAACGGTATTAGCTAATTTAAATGATGCGCAAAAATTATTTCATAGCGCACAACCTAAACCGTTAAACACCATTGACATTTTAAATGGCGGCAAAGCTGCACTAAATAACGCAAACAATGAAATGGGATTAGCCTTATCCCCGGATGAAGTCGATTATCTGGTTGAAAATTTCAGCAAGATTGGCCGCAATCCGACCGATGTTGAACTCATGATGTTTGCACAAGCAAACTCTGAACATTGTCGTCATAAAATATTCAATGCCGACTGGGTGATTGACGGTAAAGAACAAGATATTTCGCTGTTTGGCATGATACGCAACACACACAAGCTAAACCCAGGCCATACGGTTGTCGCATACTCAGATAACTCGTCTATAGTTGCCGGTCAAAAGACCAAACGTTTTTATCCGAACACTCAAGGCGAATATGAGTTTAGCGAAGATGATATGCACTACTTAATGAAAGTAGAAACGCACAATCACCCTACTGCTATTTCACCTTTCGCTGGCGCCGCAACAGGCGCAGGCGGCGAAATCCGAGATGAAGGCGCAACAGGCATTGGCTCTAAACCCAAAGCAGGCTTAACCGGTTTTTCAGTGTCAAATTTAAATATTCCTGACTTTAATCAGCCTTGGGAAAAGCCTTATGGCAAACCCGGACGTATTGCTACCCCATTACAGATCATGACGGATGGCCCATTAGGTGGCGCCGCTTATAACAATGAATTTGGTCGCCCGAATATTGCCGGCTATTTCCGTACGTTTGAGCTAGAAGCTACTGATGCGGATGGTAAAACGGAAGTACGTGGCTACCATAAACCAATCATGCTGGCCGGCGGTGTAGGTAATATTTCAGCCGACCACTCGCACAAAAATGCGATTCCAGCAGGCGCAGCGCTTATTCAATTAGGTGGCCCAGCCATGCTAATTGGCTTGGGCGGCGGCGCAGCGTCCAGCATGGATACTGGCAGCAATACCGAAAATCTGGATTTTGATTCCGTACAGCGCGGCAATCCTGAGTTACAACGTCGCGCGCAAGAGGTGATCGATCGTTGCTGGCAGTTAGGCGATAAAAACCCGATTTTAAGCATTCATGATGTCGGTGCAGGTGGCATTTCCAATGCATTCCCTGAACTAGTGAATGACGCAAAAGTAGGTGCCACTTTTCAGTTACGTGATGTGCATAACGAAGAGCCGGGGATGTCACCACGCGAACTTTGGAGCAACGAATCACAGGAACGTTATGTGATGGCGATATTACAGGAAGATTTACCACGCTTTAAAGCTTTGTGTGAACGCGAACGCTGCCCATTTGCAATAGTTGGCTATGCCACAGAAGAACGACATTTAACCGTTGCCGACAGCCATTTTGATAACAATCCTGTTGATATGGATTTAAGTGTTTTATTGGGCAAACCGCCAAAAATGACGCGCGATGTGAAAAGCGTGAGCAAAAAATTAAGCGCTTTTGATACCAGCGACATTGACTTAAAAGATGCTGTAGGCCGTGTATTAAGATTACCTGGCGTAGCTGATAAAACGTTCCTTATCACCATAGGCGACCGCTCCGTAACCGGCTTGATTGCGCGCGACCAAATGGTCGGCCCATGGCAAATACCTGTCAGCGATGTAGCAGTAACTTTGGCTGGCTACGAAACCAATACTGGCGAAGCATTTGCCATCGGCGAACGTGCGCCAATCGCATTGATTGATGCACCAGCTTCTGGTCGCATGGCAATTGGTGAAGCGATTACCAATATTGCCGCCGCCGCCATTGATGACATCAGTAATTTGAAGTTATCTGCCAACTGGATGGCACCTGCAGGACATGCCGGTGAAGATGCAGCACTATTTGCAACCGTCAAAGCAGTCGGCATGGAATTATGCCCTGCTCTCGGCATTAGCATTCCTGTCGGCAAAGACTCCATGAGTATGAAAACCGTGTGGGAAGATGGTGTAGACAAAAAAGCGGTTACATCGCCAATATCCTTGGTTGTAACGGCTTTTGCCAATACATTGAATGCACGCAAAGCCTTAACACCGCAATTGCGTACGGATTTGGGTGATAGCAAACTGATTTTAATCGATTTAGGTAACGGCAAAAATCGTATGGGTGGCAGCAGTATTGCGCAAGTGTATGGTCAATTGGGTGATATTGCGCCAGATGTTGATAGCCCAGCACAGTTAAAAGCTTTTTTTGCAGGGATTCAGCAATTAAATACTGATAGCCAACTGCTGGCTTATCATGACAGAAGTGACGGCGGCTTATTTGCAACTTTGGCCGAGATGGCGTTCGCAGGCCACTGCGGTATAGATGTTGATATTACTGATTTGCAAGGCGATGCAGCTAGCGCGCTATTTAGCGAAGAGTTAGGTGCAGTTATTCAAGTGCGCGTAGCTGATGCAAATGCAGTTTTGGCACAATTGAAACAATCATTAAGCGCTCATCTGATTGGCTCTGTCACCAACAAAAATCAAATCAACATCACTAAAAATGGTCAAACAATCTTGGCCGACACTCGCATCAACCTGCATCGCATGTGGTCTGAAACGACTTACCGTATGCAAAGCCTGCGTGATAATCCGGTGTGTGCGCAACAAGAATATGACCGCATATTAAATGATGCGGATACTGGTTTACATGCGCACGTAACATTTGATATTAACAACAATATTGCAGCACCTTACATTAACACTAACGCTAAACCAAAAATGGCAATTCTGCGCGAACAAGGCGTAAATGGCCAAGTAGAGATGGCCGCGGCATTCGACCGTGCGGGCTTTACCAGCGTAGATGTGCATATGAGCGATGTCATTAGCGGTCGTGTTAAATTAAAAGATTTTGCAGGCTTAGTAGCGTGTGGCGGCTTTAGCTACGGCGATGTTTTGGGTGCAGGCGAAGGCTGGGCGAAGTCCATTTTATTTAATAGCCGCGCCAATGATGAGTTCAGCGCATTCTTTAATCGCACTGATTCATTCGCGCTTGGCGTCTGTAACGGCTGCCAGATGATGAGTAATTTACACAGCATTATTCCTGGCTCTGAACATTGGCCGCATTTCGTTAAAAACAAATCCGAACAGTTCGAAGCGCGTGTGGCAATGGTAGAAGTACTAGAATCACCATCTATTTTCTTTAATGGCATGGCCGGTAGCCGTATGCCGATTGCAGTTGCACATGGCGAAGGCTTTGCGGAATTTTCTGCAGCAAGCGCTGTCAACAGTGTGCTGGATAAAAAGTTAGTGACAATGCGCTTTGTTGAACCTACCTTAACATCTGGTGCGTCAACGCCAACTGAAACATACCCGTTTAATCCTAACGGTTCGCCGCTAGGAATCACTGGGCTAACTACGCAAGATGGACGATTTAGTATTATGATGCCACATCCTGAAAGGGTATTTAGGGCGGTACAACATTCTTGGCGTCCTGATGAGTGGTTAGAAGATGCGCCTTGGATGCGAATGTTCCGAAATGCCAGAAAATACGTAGATTAATACGCTGGTTTTAATGGTAAGGTTCAGGGTAATTAGCAATGTGTATCACAATGTTGGTTAATTTAAATGGCATTTTGCCAAACAAAATTTTATAAGGTTGGAGACTATTAGAATGAACAAATTAAAAGCACTTTTTGCAGTTTTGGCTTTAAGTTTATCAATGCATGCATTCGCAATGACAGATGACGAATCTGTTGAATTTACCGATGCACTTGGTAAAGGTGATATGAAAGTTGTAAAACAATACGTCGCTAAAGACCCAAAAGTTGTCAACGAAAAGTTCTTTGCATGGTCTCCCATTCAGATAGCCGCCACTAAAGGTCAATTTGAATTAGTAAAATACCTGAAAGAAAAAGGTGCAGACATCGATTATGTACATCCAGTCACAAAAATGACGGCATTTCACTTGGCCGCTTTTGATAATTACGATGAAATTGTTAAGTACCTAGCTAAAAGCGGTGCGGATATCCAGAAAAAAATGAAAGGCGATATTTCTATTATTCGCGTGATGAAGGATGAAGGCGAGCGTGGTGCAAATATGGTTAAATTATTAACATCGCTTGGTGTTAAAGATGATGGTTGCCAAGATGAAAAATGTTTCTAATGACAGCAATTTTGCTGCATGAGTTTTGTAGCGTGATTTAAGTCACAATAAAACCAAGTTAATCTGTTTAATATGGTGTTTTTAATTAAAACAATAAACACTAAATGATTAATAAAAAATTAGTTTCAAGTTTCATTCTCATATCCTCCGCAGCTTTGCCTATATTAAGCATCGCCGCTGAGGATATTGTTTTATCTGCACCCAATTTACACATTCGCACCCTGGCTGCTTCATGCGCCGCCTGTCATGGCAGCAATGGAAACGCATTAGCAGGTAACGCCGTATTGGCTGGCATGGATAAAAATCATTTCATTACTCAAATGCTGGCTTTTAAGAATGGCGACAAGCCAGCTACAGTCATGCACCGCCACGCTAAAGGTTTGCAAGTTAATGAGATTAATCAGTTAGCAGAATATTTTTCTGCGCAGAAACCCATCCTTGCTATTAGCCCTAAGGCGCAAAAATTACAGGCTGATCATGACTAAATCTAAGCCATACATGACCAATCAAAACACCATTGGCAACAGCCGCCGTGATTTTATTAAAACAGCTGGAGTTGCTGGCTTGTTAATATCCAGTTATCCACTTATCAGCGGCTGCGCTGTCAATAACCAAAAACCGACAATAGGCCGCGTAGTCGTAATCGGCGGCGGTTATGCGGGCGCAACGGCTGCAAAATACATCCGCATGTGGAGCGCAAATAGTATCGAAGTTGTTGTGATTGAAAAGTCCAGCCAATTTGTATCTTGCCCACTCAGCAACTTGGTTTTGGGTGGTAGTAAATCGATTAACGACCTGACATTTGGTTATGATTTACTGCAAAAAAATCATGGTGTGCAATGGGTGCATGATGAAGTGACCGCAATTGATGTCGCCAATAAAAAAGTGACCATGAAACGCGGCGAAATCCGTTATGACCGTTTAATCATTGCACCAGGTGTTGATTTTATCTATGACACTTTGCCCAATCTACAATCTGCAGAAGCACAACAAACCGCCCCGCATGCTTGGCACGCTGGTTGGCAAACGGTTAACCTGCGCAAACAATTAGAAAGCATACCAAACGGTGGTTCCTTTGTGATGTCTATCCCCAAAGAGCCCTATCGTTGTCCACCCGGTCCTTATGAACGCGCTTGCCAAGTCGCAAGTTATTTCAAAAAACATAAACCAAATAGCAAGGTGATTGTGCTGGATGCCAACCCTGAAATAACCTCTAAAAAAGGCTTGTTTAGCAAAGTTTTTGCAGAAAACTATGCAGGTATTATCGATTACCGTCCCAACAATGTGGTGATGGAAGTAGATATTGCCAACAAAATAGTTAAAACAGATTTTGAAACGGTTTCTGCTGATGTGCTGAACATCATCCCGCCGCAACGCGCGGGAAAACCAGCGCTAATGGCAGGTTTAAATAATATTGATAAACGCTGGTGCGAAGTAGATTTTTTAACCTATGAATCTAAACTGGCACCGAATATTCATGTCATTGGCGATTCGGTTTCAGCCGCGTTACCGAAATCGGCACATATGGCCACGAGTCAGGCACGCGTATGCGCCAGTGCAATTGTTGAGTTAATGCAGCATCGCACGCCAGACCCTAGCCCTGTTTTTGCAAATACCTGCTACAGTTACGTAGATGACAAACAAGCGATGCATGTGGCTAATGTCTATCGTTATGATGCAGAAAAAAGAATCATGCGCTCAGCCGAAGGTGGCGGTGTGTCATTAAAACCATCTGAGTTAGAAGGCCAATATGCTGGTGCATGGGCGATTAATATTTGGTCGGATGTATTAACTTAACCCTCAAAATGCCTCATTTTTTATGTCTGTAAAATAACGATGTTAAGTGCTTTTTTAAATAAAATCGGTTTGTATGCCTCATTTGCGTTATGCCAGGTGACCAATTTAGGTTGTGCTTATGGCGCAGAATCGATTGAGCCGCCCACTAATCTACAACTCAAATTACCAGCGGGTTTTCAAGTAAGCATATTTGCCAAATTGGCTGAGAGTTATGGTCAACCACGCATGCTGGCAATTGATAAGCAAGGTCGTTTGTACGCGGCTTTAGCCAGCTCCAATCAAGTTGTCATGTTGCCAGATGCTAACGCTGACGGCATTGCTGAAACACCAGTCGTGATTGCGAGCAATTTAAATTCACCTAACAGCTTAGTTTTAATCGATGACACCATGTTAATTGCCAATCAAGATGGTGTGGTTAAATTGACACGTACTGGGGAAAAGTGGTCTGCACCACAGCCTTTTATCAGCAATCTAGCGATTGGGCATCACACGTTAAAAACCCTCAAATTGGGTCCGGATAATCATCTGTATATCAATATTGGCTCCAGCTGCAACGTATGCACAGAAGCGGATCACTCACGCGCAACCATCCAGCGTTATACCTTGGAAGGCAGGCCTGCGGGCAGCTTGGTAACACTTGGCAGGCACGCGCCTGATCCAACATGGGCGAGAGGATTGCGCAACAGCCAAGGTTTTGCGTGGCACCCTAAAACAGGTGCGATGTTTGCCACCAACAATGGTTCGGATATGCGTTCCAGTACCAAAAATGGCAAAGTAAATGATGAAATCCCCCCTGAACATTTGAATAAAATTGAGGCTGGCAAACATTACGGCTGGCCTTATTGCTGGGGTGACCCCAATAATTTAAATACGCAGATTCAAGACCCTAATTTTGTTGGAGAAGCCAACTTTTGCCAAACTGCTACGCCGCCCGCAATCACTTTTATTTCGCATTCAACGCCGATTGGTATTACTTTTTTAGATAAAACCAATTGGCCAGCGGAATATAAAAATGATGCAATTGTCGCTTTACATGGTTCGTGGAACCGGCAAAAGCCCAGCGGTTACAAACTGGTGCGTGTAAAGTTTGATGGCGACAAACCAACTGAGGTCGTCGATTTTGCAACTGGCTGGCTGAATACCAATCAGGATACAGGCAACGCTAACGTTTGGGGACGACCAATTGATGTGATTGTTGGTGCGGATGGCGCGTTATACGTATCGGATGACCGTGCTGGTTACATTTACCGTATTACCCACAAATGACTTTTATTCACAAAGAATCCTTATTAACAAAAGATAATATCCAACAATGACTTTAAATAGACTATTAAAAACATTTACTTGCTTGCTACTTAGCCTATTGATTAGCAATGCAGCACTGGCAGCAAGCACCAAATTGCCAGGCAATATCGCTGTACATATTGCCAAAACTCACTATGAACACCCTGTGCGCTTACTGCATCCCTATTTAAACGTGTGGCACATGAAAGGCCCGCTTGCCGAAAAAGCAGCACTTAAATCACTTGAGAAACGTTTCGAAAATATTCAATTGTGCACAAATAGCGACAATGCAAATGTGGTTCTGTTATTAGAGCCGCATATGTTTTACAACCCGCAACTGCGCGTATTTCACGGCGAAATCATCGCTAGAGCATTTATTAACACAGCAGAATTGAATGATTTAGATAAGCCGTTTATTACTGTTAAAAAACAAGCGCAGCAGATAGGTGATTTAGGTATTAAGCCCGACTTTTATATGGAAAAGGCCTATATTAAGGCAATGGACAAAATCATTAAAAAACTGGAAACAGACAAAACATTCTTATCCACAATCAATACAGCACAAAATGGCAATGCAAAATCATTATGCTCTGCGCTGGACGATTTGCCGATTGCTAAGTTTTATTATTAATTTAACCTGATGAACAAGCTCATTTTTAAAATTATCGAAAAGGTTGTGATCACATGAAAAAAACATTACTCGTATTGGCTTTACTCCAAACATTAACCGCTTATGCAAAAGATCCATTACCAGAAAAAATCACCGGACTTAAAATGCCAGAGTCTGTAGTGCAAGCTAAAGATGGCTCGATTTATATCTCTGAAATTGGTGAACGTGATAAAAACGGTGATGGCCAAATTAGCAAGGTCGATAAAAAAGGCAATGTGACGATTTTTGCTAAAGGCCTGGATGACCCCAAAGGTTTAACCTTGATTGGCGACAAGCTTTACGTAGCAGATAAAACGCGCATCGTTGAAATCAAAAAAGATGGTACCTGGCAGGTTTACGCCGCGGCAACGGCTTTTCCTAAAATGCCGGTATTTTTAAATGATTTAGAAGCCGACAAGCTGGGTAATTTATATGTCAGCGATAGTAACGATTTAAAATCGGGCGGTTCAATTTACAAAATTGCCAAAGGTGGCACACCCGTTACTTTAGTTGTAGACAGCAAAAATCCGGACATTCAAGCACCAAATGGCCTATTGTTTGAAGGTCGCAACAATTTGCTGGCTATTGATTTTGAATCAGGTATTTTACATCGCGTGAATTTAAGCACTGGCGCAACCACCAAACTGGCAGAAGGTTTTGGCGGTGGGGATGGCTTAGTTAAAACCAAAACAGGCAAAATCATTATTAGCTCATGGAAAACCGGTACCATTAATGAAGTGGTTGCCGGCAAAGCGCGTGTGATTAAAGAAGGTTATAAATCTGCGGCAGATATCGCATTATCCACTGATGGCACGTTTTTAATGGTGCCAGATATGGTGGCAGGCGAACTGGATTTTATCGAAATTAAATAGCATCAATAACATGCAGCAAAAACCGTTAGAACTTCGCAAAGCCGCGCTGGAGTGGCTTTGCGAATCAGATGTTTGCACCAAAGTTGCTGGCGTTCTGGCTTTGGGCAAAATTGCTTATTTTTCAATTGATCCCACACAACAATTAACCTCCAGCTCGACTATCCCTGGCCGGCCACTCAAACCAGCATTAGTCGGCCCGTTAGACTTGCCCAAACGCTCCATGCGCACAACTGAAGGTAGAGCAGCATTGATACACGCCCTCGCCCACATCGAGTTTAACGCGATTAATCTGGCATTGGACGCCATTTGGCGTTTTGCCGATATGCCTGAAAATTACTATCGGGATTGGCTAAAAGTAGCTGCTGAAGAGGCCTATCATTTCTCACTCTTAAACACGCATCTGCAAACCTTGGGTTTTGAATACGGCAGTTTTGCCGGCCACAATAGTTTATGGGAAATGGTTGACAGAACAAAAGAGGATGTATTAGCGCGCATGGCACTAGTGCCACGCACGATGGAGGCGCGCGGCCTAGATGCCAGCCCCTCTTTACGCAACAAGCTTTCTCAAGTGGGCGACGTAGCTGCCGCAGACATTCTCACGATTATTCTGCGCGATGAAATTGGCCATGTAGCCATTGGAAACCACTGGTTTAACTGGCTGTGCCAACAGCGAAAACTGGATCCAATTATTACTTTTGAATCGTTGCGCCAACAATACAGTGCGCCCAAATTACGCCCGCCGTTTAATTTAGAAGCAAGGCGCCAAGCAGGTTTTAGTGAAGCAGAGTTGGCTTTATTGAATTAAAGTTAAATTAAGGCTAAGCAGTAAACAAACTTGCAACACCATCTAAACCGCTAAAATTTAACGCATAAGTTGCTTGGCTTTGCACAATTGGTTTGGCATGGTAAGCCACACCAACATTAGCTGCGGCCATCATTTTAAGGTCATTTGCACCATCACCAATGGCAATTGTCTGGTCAGTTTTTAAGCCTAGAATATCGCGTAACTTCACTAGTTCCTGCGCTTTGCGGTCTGCATCGACAATATCACCAACAATATTCCCGGTTAATTTTCCATCTACAATTTCCAAGGTGTTGGATACTGCATAATCTAAGCCCAGCAAGGTTTTAACGTGGTTGGCGAAGAATGTAAATCCGCCAGAAACCACCATGGTTTTAATATTATTGGCCTTGCAGGCTGCAATCCATTCGCGTGCGCCCGGGTTCAATTGCAGTCGCTCATCAATCACACGTTGCAATGCCGTTTCTGGCAAACCTTTCAACAATGCCACACGCTGTTTTAAGCTGGTAGCAAAATCAATCTCGCCACGCATCGCATTTTCGGTAATGGCGGATATTTGCGGCTTTAATTGCATCATGTCGGCAATTTCATCAATGCATTCAATCGAAATCAGCGTGGAATCCATGTCCATCACACACAAACCAAAGTGGTTCAAACGCTGCGCATCTGGCACCAAAGCAAAATCAAGCTGTTGCTCTGCGCAAAATGCCTGCACGGTTGAGATATCGCTGGTAAAAACAGGCAAATAATAGGCATATTCAGCCACTTGCATAAACTGCGCATTACCGCCAATTAGCCGATGAATATGGGTAAGATGCGCCACACTGATTGCACGGCCTTGAATGACTAAACGCATAAAAAACTTAATGTGTTAAAAATAAAACATTATATCAGTTGAATATTTAAGTAACGAACGCAGCGCATTGATAGTAAGGGTTAATCACTTTAGTTTACGATTAATCTAGTTTGGTGGCCGCTTCTCACTTATAATTAATCAAAGAGTTTTTATCATAAAAATAAAATATTTTTCATTCAATTGTTTAAGGAATTTGCATGAATGTCACTCCAAGTAACACTACTAATAATTTATCTTGGTTAAATTTACCCAATTTGCCGTGGCCACTGAAAACCTTGTTTGCTGGATATTTATTAGTCATCGGTGTCGGCTTAATGATGGCAGGTTTGCAAATTATGCTTACACATGGCATGGCCGATGGAAAAGTCGGTCTATCTAAAAATGATATTGTTTACAGCTATTACGGTGACCGCACACATAGCTTGTTAGAAAGTAAATTGAATGGCTCGATGAAAGCCAATGCACCAGATGCAGTACGTGCCGATATTATTCAATGGGTACACAAAGGTGCGCCAAAAGATGACTGGGATGCGCATTTTAAAGGCGTGTTCGCGCAGAACTGTGTGGTTTGCCACAGTGTTGTACCGAATATCCCTAACTTTAAAAACTTTGAAGAAGTGCAAAAAGTAGCGGCAACTGGCGAGGGCGCAACATTTCAAAGCCTAACGCGCGTATCACATATCCATTTATTCGGTATTAGTTTTATCTTTTTCTTTATCGGCTTTATATTCAGTTTTGCTGTGGGCGTGCCAAAAACACTAAAAATCATCGCAATCGCATTCCCATTTGCGTTTTTGATTGTTGATATTTTGTCATGGTGGCTAACCAAGTTAAACCCTGGTTTTGCCTGGTTTACGATTATTGGCGGCATCGGCTACAGCGTCGCATCCACGTTTATGTGGGTGACCAGCATGTACCAAATGTTCATTTTATCGCGCAACGGTAAAGTATATGGCAATGCGTGGGAACAAGACTTAATAACGGCTAGATAGATGGTTAATTAACACATTAATCAATGCAAAAAAGCCATGCTAAGACTAGCATGGCTTTTTTATTGTAAATGACGGTTAAGCTTTTAAACTCAGCGCATCATCCACCACCACCGCAAACAAATCCCTTGCCGCAGCTAGCGCACTATCATGCATGGTTTGTGCGTCAATTACCTTGCCGTTAACACCTGATAAACTGCGCGTCGTGCAGGCACTGGCAACAATAGTTGGTTTAAAGCCTAAATTAAATGCGCCGCGTGCGGTGGAGTTAATACACATATGCGTCATAAATCCAGCCAGCACTATATTTTCAACGCCCAAGGCTTTTAATTGCGCTTCTAAACTAGTGTGCCAAAAAGAATTTGGATAATTCTTAATCACCACAGCCTCGCCATTTTTCGGCGCTACTTCTGTTGAAATCGCCCCTATATCTGCGGTGATATCGTACGGAGTACCAACACCAGCATCATGCTGAATATGGATTGCAGGTGCTTTTAAATCGCGCGCCATGGTTAATAGTTTTTGCGCCTCTAAAATCGCTGGCTCTACGTTGGTTAACTGCATCACGCCACGGCGATAGGTATTTTGGCAATCCACCATAATCAAAGCAGAATCTTTTAGGCTGGCGTGACCAAAACCCATGCCAGTAATTTCACGCAAAGTTTGCGATGCTTGTGTCATTGCACTTCCCTCCGAATTATCATCTGGCTGTTTAGCGCTTTTTTACTAGCTTATAGCGCGCTTTTGCGCGAAAATACTAGCTAAAATTAAAACCAGCAAAAAATCACTTTAAAATGAATTTACACGAATATCAAGCTAAACATTTGTTGCAAAGTTACGGTCTTGCAACGCCTATCGGCATCGTTGTGCAATCAGAAGAAGCTGCTGCGGCAGCCACCAAAGAAATCGCAGGCAGCGCATGGGTTGTCAAGGCGCAAGTACATGCAGGTGGCCGCGGCAAGGCAGGTGGCGTCAAAATTGTGAAATCGGCGCATGAGGCGCAAGCGGTAGCCAGCGCGCTACTGGGCAAATCATTAGTCACCTACCAAAATGCGCCGGACGGCCAACCCGTGCATCAGGTTTTGGTTGAGCAAACGCTGCCAATCGCGCGTGAATTGTATTTATCCATGCTGGTTGATCGCACGCTTGAACGCGTGGTCATCATCGCATCCTCCGCAGGCGGTATGGATATCGAAGAAATCGCTGCTACGCAACCCGAAAAAATTCTGCAAGAAGTGTGCGATCCGCTCAACGGTTTGGTGGATTATCAAGCACGTAATTTAGCGTTTGCGCTGGACTTGGTTGGCGATCAAATTGCCGCCTTTACCAAGCTGACAAAAGGCCTTTACAAACTGTTTAAAGCAAACGATCTGGCTTTGCTAGAAATCAACCCATTAGTTGTCACTACCGATGGCAAACTGGTTGCGCTGGATTGCAAGATGACGGTGGATGATAATGCTCTATACCGCCAAAAAATCTTGGCAGAATTACAAGATTGGTCACAAAGCGATGCCAAAGAAGCAGTGGCGCATCACGCCGGGCTAAACTATATTGCGCTGACAGGCAATATCGGCTGCATGGTAAACGGCGCGGGTTTAGCGATGGCGACCATGGATTTAATTAAACTGCACGGCGGCATGCCAGCTAACTTTCTGGACGTAGGCGGCGGTGCAACGGCTGAAACGGTGACCAAAGCGTTTAAAATTATTCTGGCTGACGACAACGTTAAAGCGATTTTAGTGAACATTTTTGGCGGCATCATGCGTTGCGATATTATCGCCGCAGGCATTATCGCTGCAGTAAAAGAAGTAGGTATGTCCATTCCTGTTGTGGTGCGTTTAGAAGGCACCAATGTAGAGTTAGGCAAACAAATGTTACGCGAAAGCGGGCTAAATATTATCTCGGCTGAGAATCTAACCGATGCAGCTAAACAAGCCGTCAACTCAGTAAAGGCGGCAGCATAATGGCCATCTTAGTGAATAAAAACACCCGTGTTTTATGCCAAGGTTTTACTGGCAAACAAGGCACATTCCATTCAGAGCAGGCGTTAGCATATGGCACCAAAATGGTTGGGGGCGTGACACCTGGCAAAGGTGGTCAACTGCACCTTAACCTGCCTGTATTCAACACCATGCGCGAAGCCGTACGCGAAACACAAGCCAACGCCAGTGTGATTTATGTACCACCACCTTATGCGGCAGATTCGATTTTAGAAGCTGCGGACGCTGGTATTGAATTGATTGTGTGCATTACCGAAGGCATACCAGTATTGGATATGTTAAACGTTAAAGCCGCATTAAAAGCGAATGGCGCCAGACTGATTGGCCCAAATTGCCCTGGAATTATCACTCCTGACGAATGCAAAATCGGCATTATGCCAGGCAGTATTCATCTGCGCGGCAAGGTGGGCGTAGTATCGCGCTCTGGCACGCTCACTTATGAAGCCGTGCATCAAACTACTGCGTTGGGTTTAGGTCAAACAACCTGTGTGGGTATAGGCGGCGACCCGATTAAAGGCTTAAATTTCATTGAATGCTTAACATTGTTTGAAGCAGACCCTGAAACGGAAGCGATTATTATGGTGGGTGAAATCGGTGGTTCTGACGAAGAAGCCGCGGCTGACTTTATCAAACACCATGTCACTAAACCGGTTGCGGCCTATATTGCAGGCTTAACCGCACCCGCAGGCAAGCGCATGGGACATGCTGGGGCGATTATCTCTGGCGGCAGTGGCCGTGCCGAAGATAAGATTTCAGCATTGGAAAATGCAGGTTGCGTGGTCGCTAGCTCGCCCGCAGGCTTGGGTGAAGCTGTTGCTCAGGCAATACAGTTAAAATCGAAAAGGTAATTAACTCTTGAAGATAAACAATGGTGGAATAACAAGTTTTGTTGCTGGCTTAATATTAAGTCTCGCAACACAATTAAGCTTTGCGGAAGATGTTCCCTACCTATTAACAGCCGCATCCAAAGGTGATGTAGTCACGGTAAAAGCCATGCTGGATGGCGGCGTCAATGCCAATACTAAAGATGAAAATGACATTACGGCACTGATGTACGCTGCACGCAAAGATCGGGCTGATGTGGTTGCAACTTTAATTAATAAAGGTGCAGAGATTAATGCAAAAGACAAAGGTGGCTGGACTGCATTGATGTTTGCAGCCAAAAAAAACCATGTTGCCACAGTAAAAGTATTGCTTGAAAAAGGCGCTGATCCGAAAATTCGCGATGAAAGCGGCTGGAGCGCATTTGGAATGGCGGCAACTTCCGGTTATTCTGAAGTGGTTAACTTAATGATTCAACATGGTGTAGATGCCAATGCCAAAGCAGATGACGGCAAAACTGCACTGATGTATGCAGCAAAAAGTGGTGATATTCCAACTATCGAATCATTAATGACAAAAGGCGCAAAACCCAATACAGGTGACCGATTAGGCACTACGGCTCTCATGTATGCCGCGCGTGAAGGCCATGCGCCAGCGGTTGCTTTTATGTTGGATAAAGGTGCAAATGCAGATTTAGAAGACCAATCGCATTGGACGGCGCTGACTTGGGCAATCAAAAAATCGCAGTTTGAAACGGCTAAAGTACTGATTGAAAAAGGCGCCGACGTAAACCATCAAGACTCTGAAGGCACACCACTCTTACAATTGGCGGTCGATATTGGCTCTGCAGAATTGGTAAAACTATTACTTGCACATAAAGCCAATATAAAAGCGCGCGATAAATACGGCTTAACTGCTTACGTTTACGCGCTCAAAAAAGGTGATAGCGAAATAGTTAAGCTAATCAAAGATGCAGGCGGCAAATATTAACGCGCTCAATCCTTCAAAATGAAAATCGCTTTAGCGCAAATTAATTGTATTGTTGGCGATATTGCTGGCAACACCAATAAAATCATAGATTACGCCAACCGTGCGCATGCTGCCGGTGCGAGTTTGATCATTACGCCAGAACTGGCCTTGTGCGGTTACCCACCAGAAGATCTATTATTTAGGGATGATTTTAATGTTGCGTGCGAACGTGCATTACAAAAAATCGCTCACTCTTTACCCAATATCACGCTATTAATTGGTCACCCCAAACAAGAAAATGGGAGTCTTTTTAACGCGGCTTCTATTCTTGAAAATGGCAAAATTACCGCTACTTACCACAAACAATGCTTGCCCAATTACAGCGTATTTGATGAAGAGCGTTATTTTGAGGCAGGAAATACGCCCTTAGTTTTTGAGCATTCAGGCACAAAAATTGGCGTGATAATTTGTGCCGATGGGTGGGAATCCAACCCAGCCATCCGTGCCAAACAAGCTGGCGCAGAGATTTTATTGTCACTCAACGCATCACCTTACCACATGGATAAATTGCAAACTCGCTACGAAGTACTTGCAGAGCGCGTAAGCGAAACAGGTCTGAGTGTAGTGTATGTCAATCTAGTTGGGGGACAAGATGAATTGGTGTTTGATGGTGGCTCATTTGTGCTGGATAACACCGGCAAAGTAACGCACCAATTACCTAACTTTATTGAAGCATTAAGTTTTGTAGAGTTTGTGAATCACCAACCGCAACCAAGCACACTAAGTCCGCAACTCAGTCTTGAAGCAACTGTATATCACGCGCTCAAATTAGGTTTGCAAGATTATGTGAATAAAAATAGCTTCCCCAGCGTTGTATTAGGTTTATCTGGCGGCATCGACTCTGCGTTGACACTGGCAGTTGCGGTAGATGCCCTGGGCAGTGATCGCGTAAAAGTCGTCATGATGTCATCCGAATTTACCGCTAATATCAGCGTAGACGATGCCATCGAAATGGCTAATTTGGTCGGCGTTAAATATAGCCAGATTCCCATTAAAGATTTATTTAACTTATTTTGCGATACGCTTGCGCCGGAATTTGGCGATTTACCGTTTGATACCGCAGAAGAAAATTTACAAGCACGTATTCGTGGCATGCTGTTAATGGCACTTTCCAACAAATTTGGCAGCATCGTCCTCACTACTGGTAATAAATCCGAAATGGCAGTTGGTTACAGTACTTTATATGGTGATATGGCTGGCGGCTTTTCACTGCTGAAGGATGTGCCAAAAACGCTGGTATATAAACTGGCAGAATACCGCAACAGCATTTCGCCAGTGATTCCAACGCGCATCATTACCCGTGCGCCAAGTGCAGAACTGCGCGCGAATCAGACAGACCAAGACAGCTTGCCCGCATACGAAATTTTAGATGCCATTATGCAAGCGTATGTAGAAGACGATTTAAGCCGCAATGCGATTATGCAATTGGGATTCAGCGAAAAAGATGTGTTTAAAGTCACCAATTTGATTGATCGCAATGAATATAAACGTCGCCAAGCGCCAGTTGGCGTTAGAATTACCCAGCGCGGATTTGGCAAAGACAGACGCTACCCTATTACCGCCAAATTAAAATTTGATGCTTGATTTTAAATGCATCAAATTGATTTAAAAACTATATAAAATAAAACGATTGTTTAGTTAAAATCAGATTTACTAAGAATCGCACCAGAACTAAAAACAGATTCAAAATAAGTACCAAACTAACTGACAGGAACGAGCATGAAAAAAATTGAAGCGGTGATTAAACCATTTAAACTGGACGAAGTACGCGAGTCGCTCTCTGAAATTGGTGTAAATGGCTTAACAGTGACAGAGGTGAAAGGTTTTGGTCGTCAAAAAGGTCACACAGAACTATATCGCGGCGCGGAATATGTGGTGGATTTTTTGCCTAAAATCAAAATTGAACTGGTTTTGACGGATGAAATGGTAGATGCTGCGGTAGAAGCCATTATCAAATCCGCCCATACCGGCAAAATCGGTGACGGTAAAATATTTGTTAGCTCAGTTGAACAAGTGATTCGGATTAGAACGGGAGAAACAGGCGAGTCTGCGATTTAATCTTCATCACAGACACAATCAACGAATAGCGTGCAGGTTAATTAATTCAGTTTGTTAATTTGTGTGCATTTTTCCATTCCAAGATTGCATTTCTTATAAATGCCAGCAATCCTAAAAACCATTCTATTGCTCACAGTCGCAAACGTCTTTATGTCATTTGCCTGGTATGCGCATCTCAAAGAACTTAACAATAAACCTTGGATAATTGCCGCGCTGGCTAGTTGGGGCATTGCGTTAATGGAATACTTGTTTCAAGTGCCAGCTAACCGCATCGGCTTTACTGTACTATCGCTGGCACAACTTAAAATACTGCAAGAAGTGATTACCTTAAGTGTATTTGTGCCATTTGCGGTTTTTTACATGCACCAACCGCTTAAGCTGGATTTTTTATGGGCGGGTTTGTGTTTGCTGGGTGCGGTTTATTTTATGTTTCGGACAAACACTTAATGAGTGTATTTGGTTTTATTAATGCATTTAATGTATTAAATTAAAAATAAACGCCTTACGTAATCCAGATCTTCTTGCGTATCCACACCACTCGCTGGTGCATTTCTAGTAATTGTCACACCGATTTTATAGCCATGATGCAGTACGCGCAGTTGCTCTAAACTCTCGATTTTTTCCAGTTCTGTACTGGCTAGCTCTGCATATTGCTTTAAAAATCCCACGCGGTATGCGTAAATGCCAATATGGCGATAGGCTTGAATGTTGTTTTTATAAACGTCATCACGCGGATATGGGATTGGTGCGCGGCTAAAATACAAGGCGTTGCCATGGGCATCTATTACCACTTTAACGATATTGGAGTTTAGCAACGCAGCTTCATCGTGAATCGCATGGCAAGCGGTCGCCATCACGGCATCTTTACTATTGGCCAAATGTTGCGCTACTTCGGCAATTAATGCAGGCTCAATCAGTGGCTCGTCACCCTGCACATTCACCACAATATCGCCATCTGACCAACTAAGCTTTTGTGCAACCTCCGCGATTCTTTCGGTGCCAGAAGCATGATCGATATGCGTCATCACGGCTTTAATATCGTGCTGAGCGGCAACTTGGCTGATTTTTTCAAAGTCAGTGGCAATCACAATTTCACTTGCGCCACTTTTTGCCGCTTGTTCGGCCACGCGTATCACCATCGGCTTGCCAGCAATATCCAGCAATGGCTTGCCGGGCAAACGCGTACTGGCATAACGCGCAGGAATCACAACTTTAAATGTCACTTAAATTATCCGCAGATTTAATCGTTAAGTATTTTACTCAGCCGCTTTTTCGTCAGTGCCAATTTTCTCATCTGGGCCGATTTTTCGTGCTTCTTCCTGCAACATTACCGGAATACCATCGCGAATGGGATAAGCAAGCCGCGCAGACTTGGAAATAAGCTCATTGTTTTTTTTATCAAGAATCAATGGGCCTTTGGTCACAGGACAGACCAGGATATTCAGTAATTTAGAATCCATGTTGATGCCTTTTTATATCAGTTTGATATTGAATTTAATATACATAATACTCGGAACTAGAATTCATTGAGCATTAAGGGTTTAATGTTTCCGATTTTGCATTTTTTGCAAAACCAGTTGCATCAAATCACCTTCAATCTTTGCCTCTATGGGTAATACCCAATGATGTGGTTTAGCAAAGGATTTACATTTTACGGCATCTTTTTCAGTCATCAGCAGAACATCACATTCCATTTTAGCTAAATCCAATGCTGTAAACGGATGATGATCATCAAAACTGGATGAAGAAAAGTTTAAACCCAACTGGCGCAAATGCTCAAAAAAACGTGCTGGATGACCAATCCCGGCCAGCGCCTTAATACTTTTACGCTTAAAGTCTACAGCCGTGGCTTTTAAAGTAGGCTTAGCTAAGTTGTAGAATTCTGATCCAGTTAACTGCATTAAGTAAGCATTTGTCACACTAGCTGGATGATGAACTTCTGCACTCACTTGCCCATTTTTAATCACAGCATCCACCGTTTGCAAACGACTGATGGATTCCCTTAACGAACCAGCAGGCAGCAAATTGGCGTTGTTTAAATAATTTTCGGCATCAATCACCGCAATTTCCATATCACGTTGTAAGCGATAATGCTGCAAACCGTCATCGCTGATAATCACGTTGCAATCTGGATGTGCCTTTAGCAATTCAAGCCCGACGCGTGCGCGATCTGCACCAACCCATATCGGGCAATCACAGCGATTTGCAATCAGCACAGGCTCATCGCCTACTATTTTTGGGTTGCTATTCGCATTAACGGCAGTCGGCAATTTTGCACTGCCACCATAGCCGCGACTAATAACAGCAGGATGATAACCCTGTTGTTTTAATTGCTCTACCAGCCAAACAACAACAGGAGTTTTGCCGCTACCGCCAATGTGGATATTACCAACAATAATGACAGGAACCGGTAATTGGTGAGACTTCAGAACGCCAAGACGGTAAGCCCAGCGCCTGAGTAAAGTCAACAGTGCGAAAAGCCATGAAAGCGGTACCAAAACCCAGTAAAAAAGTGCATTTCTTTTGCGCCAGGCTTGCTGAATAATCTCTTGAGTGAACGTCATCTAAACTATATAAACGTTGTTAATCAAACTCTTTTTGATACAACTTACTGTAATAGCCATTTTTACCGATTAAATCTTGATGCGAACCTGATTCGACAATTTTGCCATGATCCATCACTAAAATTCTATCGGCATTTTCAATGGTACTTAATCGATGTGCAATCACAATTGTAGTGCGACCTTGCATTAAAGTGTCCAAAGCAGCTTGCACAAACTGTTCAGATTCCGTATCCAGCGCACTGGTGGCCTCATCTAGCAATAGAATGGGCGCATTTTTGAGTATGGCGCGGGCGATTGCAATCCGTTGGCGCTGCCCGCCCGAAAGCCGCACACCTCTATCGCCAATCTCATTTTGTAAACCATCAGGCAATTGCTGAATAAACTCCCAAGCATGCGCTGCTTTAGCCGCTTCAATCACTTCTTCTTCAGTCGAGTTCCGCAATGCACCATAAGCAATATTGTTAAAAATGGTGTCGTTAAACAGTACAATATCTTGGCTGACTAATGAAAACTGGCTGCGCAGATTCTTTAATTCCAGCGCGCGAATATCTACGCCGTCCAGCAAAACTAAGCCTTGTTGTAACTCGTAAAAACGTGGCAACAAATTCACCATCGTCGTTTTACCACCGCCAGAGCGCCCGACTAAAGCGAGCTTTTCACCCGGCTGAATTGTAAAGTTAAGATTATCTAATGCGAGTTTTTTGGCATTGGCATAACGTAAACTGACGTTTCTGAACTCAATTCCACCTTTGGCGCGTTGAATGGTTTTTTCGCCATCATTGACTTCAATAGGGCTATCTATCACCTGAAAGACACTTTGCGCTGCAGCCAAACCAATCTGAAACTCTTCATTAGCTGCCGTTAAATGTTTAATTGGCGCAATTAACATGAGTAAAGCACCAACAAATGCAGCAAACTCACCCGCGCTGAACTTGCCTACGGCGTAATAAACCACTAAACCCAGTGCAATTGCTGCCAGTATTTCAATCACAAAGCTATTTAGGCCAGAAATACGTGTTAAGCGTAATTCAATATGGCGATTATTGCCTACGATTTTGCCAAATCGGTTCGTTTCATATTCACCTGCGCCAAAAATCTTAACGATGCGCTGCCCTGCAATTGCCTCCTCAGCCGCTTTGGTCATATCTCCCATGGATTCTTGCACACGTTTGGCACTAGCTCGTAACCTTGGGGTCATTTTGCGTAAATAAAGCGCCATTAAGGGGGTAATAACTACAAAAATAAGTGTCAATTTCCAATCTAAATACAGCATATAACCCAGCAAGCCAATTGCGGTTAACGCATCCTGAATGACGGATAATGCGACACGTGTTGAAACAGTAGAAAGTCGCTCTGTATCGTAAGTGAGTTTAGAAACCGTTACGCTGGAAGAGCCCGCATCAAAATAACTGACAGGTAATAACATGAGCTTACTAAAAGCTTCGTTTCTAATGACTTCGACCACATGGCGCGCTATCCAGCGCATGTAATACATCGAAACGAAACCAGCGAGCGCTCTAATCGCCATTAAACCGAATAACATGAGTGGCAATATATAGACTTTATCTGGAGACCGTTGAACAAAGCCTTCATCAGTCACTTTTTTAATCAATGCCAAAAAGCCAGTATTACTAGCTGACAATACGACGAGCGCAAAAATGCTGATTAGAAAGTAAACTTTGTAGCGCCAGGCGTAGCGAAACAGACGCAAATACAGTAATTTTGCGTTTGCAACGTGCGGAATAGCTTCTTTTCTACGTGAGGATTTCGACATTAATTCATCAGCCGAATTGGGGTACAAAAATAAGAGTGCTTAAAATCAATGCAGGACAATATAAGGTAAGGCAATGGAATATAAACCAATATGGTGACTAATAAAATTCAACGACAGCATCTAAAAAAACAACTAAAGCAAATCTAGCTAGCTACCCGAGCTAAGCTGGGTTGCAAAAGTAATATGCGTGTAATTAGCCAATCTGGATGCCTCCATCACATTCACAACCGATTGATGTGTGGCTTTTGCGTCAGCATTAATCACAATTGTAGGCTCTTTACCGCTACCCACGGCTTTGATCAGTGCGGCAGAAATCTCATCCACACCACCACCACCAACTTCATTACCATTAACCAGATAGTGTCCGCTCGCATCAACTTCTACCGTAATAATGAGTGGCTTTTCTTGCGGAGTACTGGCCTCTGCCGTTGGTAAATTGATTTGCAGTTCGCTAGTGCGCGCAAAAGTTGCACTGACCACCAGGAAAATGATAATAACCAAGAGCACATCGATTAAAGGCACCAGGTTCATCTCTAGCTCTTCGTGCCGCTTACCACGTTGAAAATTCATGTTTAACCTTTTAAATCAAATGATTAAGTAACCGGTTACTTATAGCATAATTTGCTTTAAATCACGCTAAGACAAGGCATTTTTTCATAGGTAGTACTTATTGTACGACAAGAAAAAACAACGCCGTATTAGCGTGATTTTAAGTGAATTACTAATTACTTGCGTTCGTTGTGTAGAATTTCTACCAACTTAATCGCTTGTTGTTCCATATCCACTAGCAAACCATCTACTTTTGCACGGAAGTAGCGGTAGGCAATCATCGCAGGCACCGCAACGACAATACCGGCTGCCGTATTATAAAGTGCCACTGAAATACCGCGTGCAAATTGTGCAACATCGTGACCGCTGCTGGTGAAAGAACCGAACAGCTCAACCATACCGATTACCGTACCAAGTAAACCCAGCAACGGTGCCACGGTGGCAATCGTTCCTAAAGTTGGCAGATAACGCTCTAATTTATGCGCTACTGCGCGGCCGGTTTCTTCAATAGCTTCTTTGGTAATCTCACGTGAGTTTTTAGCATTGGCTAGAGCACTGGCAAACACTTCGCCAAGCAAAGAGTGTTTTTCAAGTTTAACTAAGGTTTCTCTGGTTACGCCGCCTTGATTTAACCATTTTTGTACTTCTGGTAACAAATTAGCGGGAGTTACCGCCTCGTTTCGCAAGGCCCAGGAACGTTCGCCTATAATAGCTAATGCGATAATTGAAGCGATAATCAATGGCCAAATTGGCCAGCCAGCGGCCAGAATAATTTCCCACACAGCAAAACTCCTTATGTTTTAAAAAAACTGCTGCTACTTTAGCTTGAAGCTAGATTTTCGGCAAGTTCCAGTTTTGTTAATTTTGTGCCTTTAAATCAGCGCCCTCGTATCTATCATGCCAATATCGCGGCTGCACCTGCCGCCAAGTATCAATTTTTAATGGCTTACCCGCCATAAAATCCAGCAAAACGGCACCATTGTAATCTGAGCGATAAACCACTGCACCTGCGTCAACATGCCGTTTTTCAATCACATCTTTCGGATGCTTGAATCGGTTTAAATAACCCACAGTAAATATGGCATGTTTTGCACCAACTGCTTGAATGAAAGCTAAGGTTGAGGATGTTTTGCTACCATGATGCGGCACAATCAAGACATCGCTTGCAAGCTGGCTTGGATACATTCTTAGTAACTCTGCTTCTGCTTTTTTTTCGATATCGCCTGCCAATAACAGACTACCGAATGCGCTGTTAACTCGAATGACACAACTTCTATTATTGTCTGTTATTTCCAGATGTTGATAGCTTTCCCTGCTTGGATATAACACCTGAAAATCCACGCCATCCCACCGCCAGCGTTGACCCGCAAAACACTTCAAGTGTTTTTTAACTCGCGAATCTGCGTCAAAATCAGCTGGTACCATATCAGTCGCCACATCAAAAGAAGTTGCTAACCAACCAACTGGTATTTGCGTCAAAACAGAGGCTGCGCCACCGCTATGGTCCGTATCATTGTGGCTCACCACAAAACCATTTAATTTTGCTACACCCATACTGCGCAAGTAAGGCACAACAATACGGCTACCTGCATTACTTTGTGCGGAATAGCGGCTACCCGCATCATACAAAAAAGTATGATTTGCCGTTTTAATCACCACACTTAATCCCTGCCCTACATCCAACACGCTCACTTGCATTTCGCCACTATTCAGCACTACTGGTTTTACAAAAAACAAAGGTAAGAACAAGACCAGACCCAGCCAGCGCTGCGGAAAACCACGTGGTAGCAGTAACCACAATGCACCAAGCACGGCAACAAGTATCGCCCAAGCAGGTGGCGTAGATTGCTGCCAAACCGCCATCGGCAAATTTGCCAGCCAATGCAAGCCGTGCATACAAATATCCAGCACCCAATGCGCTGCTTGCAATACAAAATCAATAGGCAACAGGCTGCCAACAATGCTTAAGGGCACGACAATTAAGCTGATAACAGGAATAGCCAGTGCATTGGCTAGCGGTGAAATAATGGAAGCCTGACCGAACATAGCGATTAACAGTGGCAATAAACCCAAGGTAATGGCCCATTGCGTTCTCACCGCTTCCACTAACCAATGTTGCGTTTTTAATCTGCCAACACTCACATAAGCGATCAGTACCACTGCGGAAAATGACAACCAAAAACCCGGCGCAATGACTGCCCATGGATCAATCAGCACAACCACGACCAGCGCAATGGACAAGGCACGCGAAATGGCTAAATTGCGTCCTAATAATAACGCCAAGGCAAATGTCATGAGCATAAACAAGGTACGTTGCGTGGGGACGGACAGGCCAGCCAAGCATGCATACAATACCGCGATGATTAACCCGGCAATTGTCGCCGCTTTTCGCGTGGGGAAATACATCACCAACCTTGGTACTCGCCGCCAAACAAAAGCTGTTACTGCAAAAGCCAGACCAGCCAGCATGGTGATATGCAGTCCAGAAATACTCATCAAATGATTGGTGCCTGTGCGTAAGTACACATTCCAATCGGCAGGTGAAATCTGGCTATCATCACCCACGACCAGCGCGCGAATTACACCGGCATAGGGTTGATTGATTAAAGCATTCGAAATGCGATTGCCGACTTTTTCGCGAAAGTGCTCAACAATATAATTAGGCTTAAATACAAAGTTACTTAATTTTTTATGATTACTTTTCTGGTTAATGCTGCCAGTGGCACGCATATTTTCACTTAAAGCCCACGCCTCAAAATCGAAACCATGCGGGTTATAAGTGGTGTGTGGGCGCTTTAGTTTCACGGTAAATTGCCAACGTTCACCTGCATGAAAATAATTATTTGCGCCAGTATTTTCTGGCGGATTACTTTCTGGGGTTGCCGTTTTATTATTGCGATAAAAATTAAGTGAAATATGCGCAGGGACTTTTAAGCTGTTAGTGGCGTCTTCAGTTAACACTTTTTCAACATCAAACTTAAATCGCTCACCACGCTCGGTCACTTCTGGCAACGAGGCAATCACGCCAATCAGCTCGATACTTTTTTGCTGCCATTCTTTGGGCAACTCATCGCTTAATCGTAAACTGGCAGAACCAGCCGCCCAATAAAAACCGAGCAAAATTGCGCAGATAAAAAGACTTAACTTTTTTAAAAACTGAGTAATTTGTGAATTAAATAACGACTCGCGCTGAATAAGTAAGAGTTGAGTTGTGGCTATTCTAAAAGTCAAAAAAGCCATTGGTAGAATGGCTAAATAGACATATGTACTGGGCAATGCCGGCTGTTGTTGCAGCAACCAAGCTCCTAACACAAAGCCAATTGCAAACAGGTTCATCGCCTTAATTAATCACTTAACATCAATCAAGCGTCTGCAGCTTACCATCCACCAAGCGGTACTGGCGTTGCATTTTTGCGGCCAAACTTAAATCGTGCGTAACCACGACCAGGCTAGTATTTTGCGCTTTATTGATTTCCAGCAACAAATCAAACACCAGATTAGCCGTCACCCTGTCCAAATTACCCGTTGGTTCATCCGCCAAGATGCAAGCAGGCTTTGTCACTAAAGCACGCGCAAGCGCGGCACGTTGACGTTCACCACCAGAAAGTTCACCTGGCATGTGTTCTAAACGATGAGTTAACCCTACTTTATCGAGAATTTCTTTTGCAGTGGCTAATGCTTCAGCGCGATGAACGCGGCGAATCAGCAAAGGCATAGCGACGTTTTCGATTGCGGTAAACTCTGGCAATAGATGATGAAACTGATACACAAAACCCAAGCTTTGATTACGCAATTGGCCCTTTTGAGTTTCGGATAATTGACTTAAGTTTTTCCCCATCAACTCAACTGCGCCGCTAGTTGGCGCATCTAAGCCACCCAGCAAATGTAACAAGGTACTTTTGCCCGAACCCGATGTACCGACAATGGCGATTTGCTCACCTGTATGCACACTTAAATCAATGCCATTTAATACGGCAACATCTAAACCGGTATAGGTTTTAGTTAAGGCATTGCATTGAATAATATTACTCATATCTTAACGCCTCGGCAGGGTTGATTTTAGAGGCTTTATAGCTGGGGTACAGTGTTGCCAGCAGGCTTAACACAAAAGACATCACAATAATGGTGGACACATCCGACCACTCTACTTTGGACGGCAAATCGCTGATGTAATAGACATCTTTGGCTAAAAACTGTACCTGAAACACACGCTCTATAAATGGCACAATAGTGTCAATATTCAAGGCAATCAGCACGCCTGACGCTGCACCCAGTACAGTACCAATCATCCCAATTAGTGCGCCTTGCACAATAAAAATCCGCATGATGCTGCCAGGACTGGCGCCAAAAGTACGCATGATGGCAACATCGGCGCGCTTATCCGTCACCGCCATCACCAAAGTAGACACGATATTAAAGGCCGCAACCGCCACAATTAAAGTCAGAATAATAAACATCACGCGTTTTTCTAATTGCACTGCTTTAAAGAAATTGGCATGCTGCTGCGTCCAATCGGTCACAAAATAGCTGCTGGCGCCGTCTTTGCTTAAATCTTGAGTCAGCTGGTAAGACATCGCAGGCGCATCGAATAAATCATCCAGCTTTAAGCGCAAGCCCGATACATTGTTGCCCATGCGATACAGCTTTGATGCATCGTCGATATGAATCAAGGCTAAACCGGCATCGTACTCATACATCCCAATCTGGAACAATCCGACTACCCTAAACTGCTTGATGCGTGGCACAACACCAGTCGGCGTAAATTGCCCTTGCGGTGCCATTAACACCACTTTTTCGCCGACACCTACGCCTAATAACTGTGCTAAATCGGTACCTAATACAATATTGAATTCGCCCGCGCGCAAATCATCCAGACTGCCCACTTTCATGTGGCGACCTAAATCCGCCACACCATCTTCCAGCTTAGGCAATACGCCACGCACAATGGCGCCCTGCACGCCTTGACCGTAACTCAGCATGCCCTGTGCCATCACATAAGGCGCACTGGCTTTTACTTTTGGGTTAGCTTTCACTTGGCTTGCCAATGCGGGCCAATCGCTTAACTGATTATTAGCGCCAGTAATTTCCAAATGTGAAGCCACACCTAAAATGCGGTTGCGTAGCTCTGCCTGAAAACCGTTCATCACCGACAGCACGACGATTAGCGCAGCGACACCCAGCGCAATGCCGACCATACTAGTCAATGAAATAAACGAAATAAAATGATTTTTGCGCTTGGCTTTGGTGTAGCGCAGACCAACAAACAGTTCAAATGGTAATTTTGATTCGATCGTTGATAACACGGTTGAGATGAGTGACATAGGCTGAATCTTAGCAGTTAATGCAATTAAGATTGCAATTTTAGCCGGCTATTTTTAACAGCCTGATTGGATTTAGATTAAAAAATCTAAGCTAGAATTTAATAAAGCCAGAAAAAATTAGCTTAACTTAATAATATTAAGCAGAGTGACTTAAATAGTGATTGCTACACTCACCCAGTCGCGCTGTTTTCGCTCTAACACGCCTGCTTGTACAAGTTTATCTTCACCATCTATATGAATCAAATACTGGCTGCCGCGCTTATATTCGCTTCTAGGCAGGATTAATGACGCATGCGGTTTATTTATCGGAGTATGTTCTTTTGCAACCCATATGCCAGAAAATACGTTTAGCTGACTAAAATTCACTGGGCGATTGTCGTCGCTATCATCGACAAAATAACCGCTGCATGTCTCATGCTCATGATTCATATCAACAAGCGCCACTTTCATACAGGCAGATTGCACACCCAACACCTCAAGCCCGGCTCTGAATGTACCATTTACTTGCTTACGCACACTTCTGATTTCGGCGATGACCAATGTATTCTTATCATCAACCGTGGTGTAACCCACTAGCGTACCTGGCTCGACCCATTGATTAAATTCCTTGCCTAAATCCACCGCAAACCCACCATTGCTTTCATCCACCATCCACCAATTTTCGCTACCCAAATAATGCATGTGTGTATGAGTATTCACGCGTGGCGAGATATTATTTCTGCGTTGCTGTGCCAACTTAAAGTCCAGCTCATCACTACTTGCGATTGTGCTGGCACTAATGGCTCTTAAGCGCGTACAAATATCCTCTAAACCATGACTAACATTTAATAACTTGCTACCTTTATGTCGCGCTTCTTTTCTGCGTTGTCGCTCAAAACCCTCTACACACCATTCTGCACGTAATTTTTTAAACAGCTTAAGCACCACGGATGGTGGCGCGACTTTATCCAAACCAAATTCCGTCAGTGTTTTTTTTGTATCTACCGCACACAAATACGCTTCAATTTTATCCACAAGACGTGTCGTTTTCCAAAAGCGATATTCCGCATACTTTTCTACTGTGCGGATTCTTTCTGGCCCTTTATCACCCTCTAATGGGATAAAAAACTGCACCTTATCCTGACGGTATTTATTCAAAATCAATGGATTAGATGCCCAAATCTTTAACACTTGCTCTGTTAACTGAATTTGCAGGCGACTATAGTTACCTTTCTGCAAGGTATCCATCATAAAACCCTGTTTTAGAATGGCCGCAATGCTGGTTTCTTTTCGATGGAAGCTATACAGAAATAAATTCCTGTTCATCATCGCCAAATTTTCAGCAAGTCTGATGACATTATGAACAGTCGACCATGTGCCGGTTGGCGCAGGCTGATCATCAAAATAGCGCCATTTAGCCATTGAAAAAGCCGCATTTAATAATCGGCATAAAATCAAATTAATTTTTTCTTCAGCCAAAACAACCTTACCTTGGCTTTGATAGCACGCTAAAAATTGTGTATACGCCACATATAATTGCCTGTAATACAAATAGGCTGCGTTATAAATGCTGGCTTCTAATTTCTTATTTATTTTCAATATAGTCAAATACTTATGCGTTTCTTTCTTGGCATAGCGATAAGTATTTTTATCAATCTGCAACACTAATTCAATCTGATATTCGGCGTCATAGATCGATTCGAATTCAATTTTCGCCAATTGCTGCCTAGTTTCAATCAACACATCCAGCTCTGCCATTGCAGGCAAAGTATTTAACCAGCCAAGTTCTTTCTGCATATCCTGCTGCTGAAAAATCGACTGAATTTTGTGCATCACCATTGACAACATTTTGCAAACCTTACTGAGTGTAAAATTACTTAATTGCTTATCTGCAAAATGTGTACCAATTATTTAATGCCGATTTAATGCACGAAATCGCATTAAACAATACCGCTAAAACCAATAATTCTAGTTAGCGCTTATTAAGCTGAACTGTTAAAATAAAGCCATGTTTACAGGAATTATTCAAGCAGTCGGGCAGATTGAATCGGCCAGCAAAATGGGCGATGACATTCAGTTGGTTATCCACGCAGCCGCTTTAGGTTTAGAAGATGTGGACTTAGGCGACAGCATCGCCGTTAATGGTGTGTGTTTAACGGCCACTCAGCGCTCCAAAACCCATTTTCACGCACATGTTTCGACAGAAACGCTTAATGTCACTGTCGGCCTGGATCAGCCGCAAGCCGTCAATTTAGAAAAGGCCTTGCGTTTAAACGATCGTTTAGGTGGGCATTTGGTCAGCGGTCATGTAGATGGCGTGGGCAGCGTTGTGGCTTTTACCGATTTAGGTGATTGCTGGACATTGACGATTGAAGCGCCGCGCGCACTATCCAAATACATCGCAAAAAAAGGCTCAATTTGTGTGAATGGCGTGAGCCTAACCGTAAATAGCATCGAAAAAGATACGTTTAGCATGAATATCATCCCGCACACTTTACAAAATACTACTTCCCACCAGCTTAAAGTTGGTAGCCGCGTTAATTTAGAAATTGACCAAATTGCGCGCTATGTTGAGCGCATGACAGAGTGGGCGCAAGAAAATAATGAACAAAAGAATAATGAAAAAGCCAAATAATGCCACTAGAATCTATTAGCCCTGTCACTGACATTATTGCCGACATTAAAGCCGGAAAAATCGTTATTTTGGTCGACGATGAGAACCGTGAAAATGAAGGCGACTTTGTCATCGCGGCAGAATTTGCTACTGCCGCACATATTAACTTTATGGCGAAATATGGCCGTGGACTTATCTGCCTAACCTTAACAGAAGCGCGTTGCAGACAATTGAATCTGCCGCCAATGGTGCAAAAAAATGGCACGCGTTTAGGCACCAACTTTACCGTTTCAATTGAAGCTGCGACTGGCGTGACCACTGGCATTTCCGCCAAAGACCGCGCCACAACCGTTGAGGCCGCCGTCGCCAAAGATGCGAATCCCAAAAGTATTATTAGCCCAGGACATATTTTTCCATTAACAGCTTTAGATGGCGGTGTACTGGTGCGCGCAGGACATACCGAAGCAGGCTGTGATTTAGCATCATTGGCTGGCGTAGAGCCAGCATCGGTTATTTGCGAGATATTAAAAGAAGATGGCGAAATGGCTCGCTTGCCCGATTTGGTTGAAATCGCGCGCGAACATGGTTTAAAAATTGGTTCGATTGCGGATTTAATTCACTACAGAAGTGAGAATGAGAAACTCATTGAGCGCGCGGCAGAGCGTATCGTCAGTACGCCTTATGGCCCAATGCGCTTGATTGCCTATTCTGACAAGATTGCCAATGAAACACACTTGGCATTAGTAAAAGGCGACCCCTCTGCCGAAAAAGAAACTTTGGTGCGTGTGCATGAACCACTATCGGTTTTTGATTTGCTGGATAGCAGCAGCTGTACCCACAGCTGGAATATGCTGCAAGCGATGCAAGCCGTTTCCAAATCGGAATGCGGTGTGATTGTCTTATTGCAACATCGTGAAGGCGCGGCCGATTTGGTGGCACGAATTAATCACGCGGACGAACCCGCGCGCTATAACCAAGAACTACGCACTTATGGCATCGGCTCACAGATTCTGCTGGATTTGGGTGTGCGAAAAATGCGCTTAATGGCGACTCCACGCAAAATGCCAAGCATGATGGGGTTCGGATTAGAGATTACAGGATACTTAGAATCTGAGTCTTAACAGGCTGAAAAACATTAATATTTGTTACCGGCAATCGGCCCCTTAAGGTATTGATTATTTTAAAATAATTCGTGTTAAAATTATAACCATTGGAAAATATTAATCTTACAGGTCAGTTTCTCATCGCGATGCCCGCGATGTTAGACCCGCGTTTTTCTAAAACCATCACGTATATATGTACGCATAATCAGGATGGCGCAATGGGCGTGATAGTCAATCGCGCAACAGATATTACGCTTACCGACCTGTTCGAACAGATCAAACTCGACTCCAGCTCAACCGCTTTGCTTGAAAAAACTGTGCACTATGGCGGCCCTGTGCAAACAGACCGCGGCTTTATTCTGCACACACCGCAAATCGAATACAACTCAACTATCTTGGTCGGCAACACGATTGCGCTCACTACTTCTAAAGACATTTTAGAAGCCGCTGCAGAAAACAATGGTCCGGAAAAGATGCTAGTTGCTTTAGGTTACGCTGGCTGGACACCCGGACAATTGGAAGAAGAAATGCTCAATAACTCCTGGTTAAGTTTAGATACAAACAATCTGCATGATATTCACGCTCTTATTTTCGACGCGCCAAACCTTGAAAGATTTGACCTCGCCATGCAGTTAATGGGACTTAATTGGGCTAATTTATCGGATGTGGCAGGACATGCGTAAATTGAGCATGAATAAGTTTGGGCAGCTTAAATGACACAAAATCCTCAATCTAAAAACAGTTTAAATCAAAGCCATTTACCCATTCTAGAGCGCAAATATCCTGATATTTCAGGCACGGTATTAGCCTTTGATTTTGGTGAAAAACGCATTGGTGTTGCCGTAGGCGAAACTCTATTAAAAGTAGCCCATCCTTTAACGACGATTGAATCTGAAACTAACGATGCTCGTTTTAATTGCATTGCCAATCTTATTCAAGAATGGCGGCCTAGCCTGCTAATCGTTGGCTTACCTACGCATATGGATGGTAGCGAGCACTTAATGACCAGTCTGGCCAAGAAGTTTGCACAGCGGCTGGAAGGCCGCTTTAATTTGCCGGTGATGATGATTGATGAGCGATTGAGTTCAGCCGATGCAGCGCAAAACCTGAATGCAGCCGGCATTAAAGGCATTAAGCAAAAAGCGTTAATCGATGCCGTCGCAGCACAAACCATATTACAATCGCATTTTGACGGACTTTCGAATTGACAGGGTTTTGAATAGTCAGGCCAGAAATTGACAAACATTGAATACAACTTTACCTATGCAACTACCTAATCCAGAAACACTATTAAGTGATATTACCGCCAAGATTCAGGCGCAATTAAACCTTGCGACCAATATTGAACATTGCGCCTTTGTAGGTATTCACAGCGGCGGTGTGTGGTTAATGCAACGCATATTGAATACTTTAAAGCTAGATACTCCCTATGGAACATTAGATGCCGCACTGTATCGTGACGACTATGCGCAACGCGGACTTAAAGCAGAATCAAAACCCTCTAACATTCCTTTTAATGTGCAAGATAAACACATTATTCTAATAGATGATATTTTCTACACAGGCCGCACCACGCGCGCTGCTATGAATGAGTTATTTGATTATGGCAGACCAGCCAGCATCACATTGGCGGTCTTAATTAACCGTGGTGGTGCAGAGTTGCCGATATCACCCAATATTGTAGGGGCGGAAATTTTGCTCAATCACAACCAAAGTTTACAGTTATCACAAGACACCAAAGGCAAATTGCATCTTAGTTTAAAAGAGTCTGCCACTGAATATATTCGTTTAGAGCCTAATAATGATTAATCCACAACTTGATTCTGACGGCAATCTTAAACACCTGCTCACGATTGAGGGCTTGCCTACACGCATCCTTAATCAGATATTGGATACGGCGGAGACCTTTGTCGGCGTGGCTGAACGCGATATCAAAAAAGTACCTTTATTGCGCGGTAAAACCGTGTGTAATATCTTCTTTGAAAACAGTACACGTACGCGTACCACTTTTGAAATCGCCGCCAAAAGATTATCCGCCGATGTGATTAATCTGAATGTTGGCACCTCCAGCCAATCTAAAGGTGAGACGATTTTAGATACGGTAGATAACTTAATCGCCATGCACGCCGACATGTTTGTGGTGCGCCACAACCAAAGTGGAGCACCACATTTTATTGCACAGCATGTACCAGATCATATCAGTGTGATTAACGCGGGCGATGGTCGCCATGCGCACCCTACGCAAGGCTTATTGGATGTATTCACCATTCGCCGCTATAAGCCGGATATGCACAATTTGCGTATTGCTTTAGTGGGCGATGTACTGCATTCACGGGTTGCCCGCAGCGAAATCCACGCATTGACAACACTTGGCGTGCCAGAAGTACGCGTGATTGCGCCCAAAACATTATTGCCGACTGACGTTGAAAAACTGGGCGTACAGGTTTTTCATGATATGAAAGCGGGATTAAAAGACGTGGATGTTGTTATGATGTTGCGCCTGCAAAATGAACGTATGAATGGTGCGATGCTGCCTTCTGCACAAGAATACTTTAAAACCTTTGGCTTAACACAAGAGAAACTCCAACTGGCTAAACCAGACGCAATTGTCATGCACCCTGGCCCGATGAATCGCGGCGTAGAAATTGACTCCTGTGTTGCAGACGGCAATCAGTCCGTTATATTGCCACAGGTAACTTATGGCATTGCCGTGCGCATGGCGGTTATGGCAATCCTTGGTGGCGGCAGCGGACAAACAGGGAGTGGCGCATGAAAATTCATATCAGAAATGGGCGCTTGATTGACCCGAAAAATAAAATTGATGCGCAATGTGATGTTTACATTGCTGCTGGAAAAATCGTTGGTATTCAACACGCCCCAAAAGATTTCGTTGCCAATCAAACCATTGATGCCAGCGGCTTGATTGTCAGCCCCGGTTTTGTCGATTTAAGTGCAAGGCTACGCGAGCCAGGCTCTGAATATAGTGCAACTTTAGTCAGCGAATTAAATGCCGCTGCAGCCGGTGGGGTTACTAGCTTGGCTTGTACGCCAGATACACAACCGGTATTAGATGAGCCAGGGTTAGTTGAAATGCTGAAATACCGGGCTAAGCAACTTAATCTGGCGCATGTCTATCCACTGGGCGCATTAACTCGACAGTTGGAAGGCAAATTGCTGACCGAAATGTGCAAACTGACTGAAGCAGGCTGTGTTGGTTTTAGTCAGGCAGATCACGCCATTATCGACACTCAAGTGCTATGGCGTGCTTGCGAATATGCATCTACCTTTGGCTTCACCTTGTTTCTACGTGCAGAAGATGATTATCTTGCCAAAAATGGCGTCGCCCATGATGGAGAAATAGCCAGCAGGCTTGGCTTGAAAGGTATTCCATCTGCAGCAGAAGGTCTGGCTATTGCCAGCATTTTACGCATTGCACATGAAACCAACACCAAAATACACCTGTGCCGATTATCGACCGCTGAAGGCGTTAACCTTGTGCGCGAAGCGAAAAAACAAGGTGTACAAGTCACCGCAGATGTTAGCGCACAACACCTGCATCTAACCGATTTAGACATCGGCTATTTCAATGCGCATGCACACCTTAAACCACCATTGCGCTCCATACGCGACAAAGACGCGTTATGCCAGGGTTTAAAAGACGGCACGATTGATGCAATTTGCTCGGACCATACACCAGTGAATGATGATGCAAAACTTTTACCATTTGCAGAATCTGAAGCCGGCGCAACCGGCTTAGAGTTACTATTACCGCTGGCACTTAAATGGGCGAACAATCAAAAGCTGGATATTGCCGAAGCGATTGCCAAAATCACTGATCAGTCTGCCCAAATATTGGGTATCAATAGTGGTCATTTATCCATCGGCAGCGATGCGGACATTACTATATTCAATCCCGATCAAACATGGAAAGTAATGCCAGACCAACTAAAAAGCCAAGGCAAAAACACTCCATTTTTGGGTTTAGAGATGACAGGAAAAGTGCAGTACACTTTACTGCATGGGCAGATCACTTACCAAGACGAATCTAATTAAATTCATTCACACGGTGATTTTTTATGAGGCATGAATAACCAAAAGATTAGGCATTTGAAATATTACATACTTGACGTTTTGCCAAAACGCGCAGATAGTCACCAAGATATAACAGTTTTGTATTAATTTAGCTTTTGTTTCAATTCATCATATTTATTGGGGATTAATAATGAGTGCATTTTTTAGTACGTTATCTTGCTGCTGGTTTTGGCTACTCTTAGGCGTTTTAATTGGATGGTTGCTCAATCGCTGGTTATGTAAATGCTGCGCTAACACTAATCATACCGCCCCTACTCCTGCTACAAAACCAGACACTACATCTCCTGCAAAAATAGCCGACATACCCACTTCAGCAGCAGTTACGTCTTCCGCTGCAAAGCCGGCACCAAAACCCGCTACTAAAGCAAAAGCAACGCCCAAACCTGCTGAAAAAATAGCCAGCACAGCAGTTGCCATTGATATTGCCACAGCAAAAGCCGCTGGCTTTAGCATTAAAAATGCCAATGACCTGACTGTTGTAGAAGGTATTGGCCCCAAAATTAGTGAATTATTTAAAGATAATGGTATTAAAACGTTTGCAGAACTGGCAGTACAAACGGTACCGCAATTACGTGCAATTCTAGATAAAGGCGGCGCACGCTATCGCATAGCTAACCCAAGTACTTGGGCAAAACAGGCGGCATTGGCATCGGCTAACAAATGGGCAGAACTCAAGAAATTGCAGGATGAGCTTTCTGGTGGCGTTAAAAAATAACTATTAACGACATTAGGAGTAACTGTTATGCAAACCAATCAATCTGCGCAACATCAAGCTAGCTACAAGCGCTGGACATGGATAATTGCGCTCATTCTCGCGTTAATATTATTATGGATGCTGCTCACAGGTCGTGGGCCATCTAGTGCTTGCTGTGAGCCATTAGTTAGCACACCAGTAAATGAAGCTACAATCGCACCAAGCACCGAAATAACGCCAAGTGCGCCAGCCAGCGATGAATTTAGCTTTACTGCGACGCAAAGCGATGTGACCAGCACAGGTGACGCAAGCAATGCGGTTTGGTTAGCCCAAGCTGACAAATTGAAAGCTATATTAAGCGGGGAAGATTTACGTGCGCAAGGTGACGATAAAAAAGTATTGTTATCGGGCATCGTTGATAGTGAGGAAATCAAAAAGCAAAAAGGCGCAGATGCCCAAGCATTTTTTGGACCAGCCATCACTATTGACAATCAGTTTGTCGTTAAAGCCAGTGGGCCACCAGTTGCAGCATCTTCACCTCCGGCAGCGGTAAAACTGTACTTTGCTTCTGGCAAAACCTCACTGCCTGATGATGCCAGCACCAGTCTTGCAGCGATTATCGAATGGTTGAAAGCACATCCTGAATCTACAGCAGTATTGTCAGGCTATCACGATTCAAGCGGGGATAAGGCGTTTAACCAAAAACTGGCTAAACGCCGCGCCGAATCAGTGGAGGATGCTCTAGAAGATGCGGGCATTGATGATGACAGAATAGACAAACGCAAACCTGAAAGTGTAGATGGTGGAGCCGATTTAGCTGAAGCACGACGGGTAGAAATTTCGATAGAATAAATATGGAATAAATCGCTCATTGAATCAGCCAGTTTAAAATAATTTCCAATAAAAAAAGCCGATGCATGCATCGGCTTTTTTATTTCAATCTTAAAACCCTAACTGTTAAATTAAACAATTCCTAAATGATCCAATCCTGCAGACAAATCTTTATCATGCGCATCCTTGCCATGCAACTTCACTTTTAAGCGTAAGTCATTCACAGAATCTGCATTGCGCAATGCATCTTCATAACTAATTGCACCTGATTCATGTAAGTCAAACAGAGCCTGATCAAAGGTTTGCATACCCAATTCGCGTGAACGGCTGATAATTTCTTTAATTTCGTGCACATCGCCTTTGAAGATCAAATCTGAAATCAGCGGCGAATTAATCATAATTTCAATCGCAGCAGCGCGACCAATACCATCTATTTTAGGAATCAATCGTTGCGAAATAAACGCACGCGTATTCAGCGACAAATCCATCAACAACTGATGACGACGCTCTTCCGGGAAAAAGTTGATAATACGATCCAAGGCTTGGTTGGTACTATTAGCATGCAATGTAGCTAGACATAAATGCCCTGTTTCAGCAAAGGCAATCGCATAATCCATGGTTTCACGGTCGCGAATCTCACCAATCAAAATCACATCTGGCGCCTGGCGCAGCGTATTTTTAAGTGCAATATGCCAATTATCGGTATCTACTCCAACTTCGCGCTGGGTGATAATGCAATTTTTATGTTCATGCACAAACTCAACGGGGTCTTCGATAGTAATAATATGCCCATAGCTATTCTCATTGCGGTAACCAACCATAGCTGCCAAAGAAGTGGATTTTCCAGAACCCGTACCACCGACAAAAATCACTAAACCACGCTTAGTCATGGCGATGTCTTTTAATACTTCAGGCAGACCTAAATCTTCAAATTTAGGGATTTTGGTGGCGATGGTTCTAAATACCAAGCCCACAGAGCCGCGCTGTACGAAAGCGTTTACCCTGAATCGTGCAGCCCCAGGCAAGCCAATCGCAAAATTACACTCATTGCTGGCATCAAACTCAGCTGCTTGTTTGTCGTTCATAATAGAACGCCCGATTTCCCGCGCTTGCTGTGCACTTAATATTTGCTGACTGACTGGCGTTAATTTGCCATCAACTTTCATCGCAGGTGGAAAACCAGCGGTGATGAACATATCCGATGCTTTTTTGCTAATCATTAAGCGTAGCAAATCAAATACAAATTTCTCAGCTTGGCCTTTTTCCATCATCGAATCCTAATTTAATTTTCTGGTTATTTTTATATTAAATAAAATTATACTTAACCAATAATTGAGTCTCTATTCGCAGCTTTGCTACGCGCTTCGTTAGCAGAAATAACATTGCGACGCACCAAATCCTGCAGATTCTGATCTAAGGTCTGCATACCGATATTTTGGCCTGTTTGAATCGCAGAATACATTTGCGCCACTTTATTTTCACGAATCAAGTTACGAATCGCCGGTGTACCAATCATAATTTCGTGCGCAGCAACGCGACCCTGCTCATCTTTGGTTTTACATAAAGTTTGCGAGATGACAGAGCGCAATGACTCTGACAGCATGGAACGCACCATTTCTTTTTCTGCCGCTGGGAATACATCCACAATACGGTCCACCGTTTTGGCAGCAGAGCTGGTGTGCAAGGTCCCAAACACCAAGTGACCTGTTTCTGCCGCGCTTAAAGCTAAACGAATCGTTTCCAGATCGCGCATCTCACCCACCAAAATTACATCAGGGTCTTCACGTAGCGCAGAGCGCAACGCATTCTGGAAAGACAAGGTATGTGGCCCAACCTCACGTTGGTTAATCAAACATTTTTTGGATGTGTGCACAAATTCGATTGGGTCTTCTACGGTTAGAATATGGCCCATTTCGTTTTCATTAATATAATCCACCATCGCCGCTAAGGTGGTTGATTTTCCTGAACCTGTAGGTCCTGTTACTAGCACGATACCGCGCGGTGTATTGGCAATTTCCTTAAAAATCGCAGGGCAATTCAGCTGTTCCAAGGTTAATATTTTAGAAGGAATCGTTCTGAATACTGCACCAGAACCACGATTATGATTAAACGCATTCACACGGAAACGTGCTAAATTCGGTATCTCAAATGAGAAGTCGCATTCCAGCGTCTCTTCATAAACCTTGCGTTGCCCATCATTCATAATGTCGTAAACCATGCCATGCACTTGCGTGTGATCCAATGCAGGAACATTGATTTTACGAATGTCGCCATGTACGCGAATCATCGGTGGCAAGCCTGCAGACAAGTGCAAGTCTGATGCTTTATTCTTAACCGAAAAGGCCAGTAAATCTGAAATATCCACTTGCGGCTCCTGCTATAATTTAGGCTTGTGTAAACGATGAAGACGAAACTTCATAAAGTACATTAAACTAATTGTTTAAAGTGTTTGAATTATGACCATAATTGCCGATTCCTTGCAAGCGATTCAAGCAAATATTCACGCAGCGTTAACAGCGGCGGGTAGAAAAGATAACGTGCAATTGCTAGCCGTGAGCAAAGCGCAATCGGCCGACAAACTGCGTAACGCATACTTAGCTGGGCAACGTGCATTTGGCGAAAACTATGTGCAGGAAGCCATTAACAAACAGCAGCAATTAAGCGATTTAAATATCGAATGGCACTTTATTGGCCCTATTCAAAGCAATAAAACCCAACTGATTGCACAACATTTTGATTGGGTGCACTCAGTCGATAGACTTAAAATCGCAGAGCGATTATCCAATGCAAGATCACCTTCGTTACCGCCGTTAAATGTGTGTATTCAAATCAATAGCAGTGAAGAAGCCACGAAAAGCGGCGCTAGTTTGGCTGAAACAATTGCGCTGGCAAATGCTATTAACACCATGCCGAACTTGATATTGCGCGGCTTGATGGCAATTCCTGCGCCTGCTAACGATTACGCAACGCAATGTGCGCAATTTAAAATCGTACACACAGCGTTTAAAAACTTGCAGCAACAAGGGTTCGCAATCGACACACTATCAATCGGTATGTCCGAAGACTATGTTGCAGCGATTCACGAAGGTGCTACCATAGTGCGTATTGGCTCCGCCCTATTTGGGGCACGATCTATTCCTGCATGAACAAACTGAATCAACCAACTAATGAGAATCAACGCATGAAATTAGCTTTTATCGGTGGCGGCAACATGGCTTATGCCCTTATTGTGGGCTTAAAAAATAGACAAGTCGTCATGTCAAACATTCTTGTGATCGAACGTGATGCCAGCAAATGGGGGCAATTAGAGCAACTGGGCGTTCAAGTGAGTGCAGAACTGGCCGATGTGAGTAATTACGATGTCATTGTGCTGGCGATTAAGCCACAGCAATTGCCAGCATTGGCAAAAACATTGGCACCAATTCTAACCACGCAATTGGTGATTTCAATTGCCGCAGGCATTCGTTTAGGCGATTTAAGCCGCTGGCTGGACAATTACCCAACGATTATTCGCGCCATGCCTAACACGCCAGCACAGATTCAAGAAGGCGTAACGGGTTTGTACGCTTTGCCCGATGTATCCGAAAAACATATTGCGCTGGCTGACCAAATACTCAAGGCAGCAGGTAGCACACTATGGTTGGATTCCGAGGAAAAACTGGATGCGGTTACGGCAATCTCTGGCAGCGGCCCTGCCTATGTATTTTATTTAATTGAGGCACTGCAAACGGCGGCGCTTGAATTGGGTTTAAGCGACGATGAAGCCAAACAATTGAGCATTGCTACCTTCAAAGGTGCAAGCTTACTGGCCGATGCGAGCACAACGCCAATCGACATTCTGCGTACACAAGTCACCTCAAAAGGCGGCACTACAGAACAAGGTTTATTGAGCCTGGAAAATTCACAGGTTAAACAAGCGATTACCTTAGCCGCACAAAAAGCCTATCAACGTGCGAAAACTTTAGGTGATGAGTTAGGTCAGGATTAAGTAGTTACAATTTAATAGCCACAGATTTAATATCTATCGATTTAACAACCACAACCAAGGCAATTGTTCATGTTAACAACCGCACTCCAGTTTCTACTCAGCACTGTTTTAAATTTACTAACACTGGTATTTTTGCTGCGTTTTTTTATGCAATTATTAAGAGTACCTTTTGGCAACCCGCTTGGTTTGATGGTGATGACGCTTACAGATTTTGCGGTTAAACCTGCCAGAAAAGTGATTCCTAGCCTCAAAAAGATTGATTTATCTACGTTGTTTTTAGCCTTCGTCACGCAGTTAATATTGCAGATAAGCTTATTAATGCTGCGCAATTTTCCGTTGCTTGTGGCCGGCGACGTTGTTTGGATTGGTTTTGTGGGCTTAAGCGTACTTGGAGTATTGCACACCGCTTTGGATGTGTTTTTTTACGCCATTTTATTGCAGGTCATTTTAAGCTGGGTGAATCCTTATACGCCGATTGCTGGAGTTTTAGATGCTCTGACAAGGCCCATTTTAGCGCCGATACGCAAAGTTATCCCAAGCGCCAGCGGTATCGATTTTTCGCCATTAGTCGCACTTGTTTTATTGCAAATGATCAATATTTCAGTGTTTAAAACATTAGAAATACAATTGCTCGGGCTTTTTTAAATCGCTAAATTGTCGCAAGAAAACTGGCAGAAATCACTTGTTAACGTTAAGTCACCTGGGTAACTGTCCTGAGCGGCTTAACGCTATATCCAAATAATATCAAACGCCTCTCTTGCATATTGGCTATCAGGCTGTAAAGTCACGCGTTTGCTAATAAAATCCGATAGATTCGCCAAACTTTGCGATTCCTCATCCAGCAGCATATCAATCACTTGCGGGCAAGCGATTACTTTAAACTCTTTGGCATTAAACTGTTTCGATTCGCGTAGCAATTCACGCATAATTTCATAGCAGATCGTTTGTGCCGTCTTATGTTCGCCGCGCCCTTGGCACACATCGCAAGGTTCACACAGCAAATGTGCCAAACTCTCTCTGGTGCGTTTACGCGTCATTTCTACCAAACCGAGCGAGGTAAAACCATTAACGCTCGTTCGTGCTCGGTCTAGCTCAACCGCTTTTTTAAGCTCTTCCAATACGATTTCACGCTGACTATCTTCATCCATGTCAATAAAATCTATGATGATGATACCGCCCAAATTGCGCAATCTTAATTGCCGCGCAATACATTGCGTGGCTTCTAAATTGGTTTTAAAAATGGTGTCAGATAGATTTTTGCCACTAACGAAGCTACCCGTATTCACATCCACCGTGGTTAACGCTTCTGTTTGGTCGAAAATCAAATAACCACCGGACTTTAATTCCACTTTGCGCGAAAGAGCACGTTCGATTTCTTTTTCAATATTATAAAAATCAAAAATCGGTCGTTCGCCTTGGTAGTGATACAAAGGCTTAACCGCTTTGGCTACATATAATTCAGCAAACTCTTTTAACTGATTGTAGGTTTCTTTGGAATCCACGCGAATGCTCACCGTTTGATCATTCACGACGTCTCTTAAAATACGCCGAGGCAGGCTTAAATCGTAAAAGACCAGTGAGCGTTCACTCGCCGATTGGCTATCTAGCTGAATTTTCGCCCACACTTTTTGCAAGTACTCGATATCCGCAAGTAATTCCTGATCAGAAGCCGCTTCTGACATGGTGCGGATAATAAAGCCGCCAGAACGCTTTTCTGGCAACAAACCTAGTAAGCGATTACGCAGCATTTCCCGCTCTGTTTCATCTTCAATACGTTGCGACACGCCAATATGTTCTTGATGCGGCAAAAAGACTAAAAAACGCCCTGCAATGCTGACTTCTGTTGTTAATCGCGCGCCCTTGGTGCCAATCGGCTCTTTAATCACCTGCACAATGATTGATTGGCCTTCGCGCAACACATCCTGAATCGGCCGGTCAGTTTGAGGTTCACCATCTATATGGCAATCCATAATGTCCGCAGCATGTAAAAAAGCAGCGCGCTGCAAACCAATTTCAACAAACGCAGATTGCATACCTGGCAATACACGGCACACTTTACCGCGATACACATTGCCAACAATCCCTAGTGACGAACTGCGCTCAATATGCAACTCCTGAGCGATGCCTTGCTCTAGTACGGCAACTCGCGTTTCTTGTGGCGTTACGTTAATTAATATCTCTTGTCCCAATTGCTTACCTTATCTTTTTATTTGTATTTCAAAGTTTATAGAACTCAATCTATTAAAAACCAATTTTATTTAACAGCATCGCCGTTTCGTACACAGGCAAACCCATCACGCCTGTATAACTGCCATCAATGCGTTTAATCCAGTTGCCAGCCAAGCCTTGTATGGCGTAACTGCCCGCTTTATCGCTGTGTTCGTTAGTCGCGATGTACGCTGCTATCATAGCATCGCTAAGTGGCATCATCTCAACCAAGGTAGTGTTTAATGCCACTTCAACTTTCTGATTTAAAACCACTGCCACCGCTGTATGCACTTGATGTTGCGTACCAGATAATTGCTTGAGCATCTGTATGGCATCCGCATCATTTTCTGGTTTGCCAAAAATCGTGTTTTCTAAAGCCACCGTCGTATCTGCCGCCAGAATAGGCATATTCGCATGTTGCCTATTTAATTTTTCTAAAATGGCCAGTGCTTTTTCTTTTGCTAAACGCAACACATAATCCGCTGGCATTTCATGCGCAATCTGCGATTCGTCAATATCAGCTGGCATCACGATACAATCAATACCCATTTGTTTTAATATCGCCACACGGCGCGGACTTTGCGAGGCGAGTATGACTTGTTTTGAAGGATTAATCTGCATCAACTTACCCATTTAATTTAACATACCAGATACTAACAAAGGCTTTAACATTCACAAACGCCAAAACACTTACGATTGATTGAAATGATAGATTTACTTAGTCAGGATTTTACTTATTTACTCAAAATCACCATTGCATTGCTGGCAATTGTGAATCCCATTGGCTGTTTGCCGATTTTCATTAGCGCAACCGATGGCTGGAGCAAGCCTGATCGTGCCAAAACTGCGCGCACGGTGGCAATTACCGTATTCATTGTGTTATGTGCTGCAGCGTTTATTGGCGATGGCATTTTGACTTTTTTCGGTATTTCCATTCCATCGTTTCAAGTGGGCGGAGGTATTTTAATCATGCTGATTTCAATTTCCATGATGCATGGTAAACAAGGCGGCACGCGCCAGACCGCTGAGGAAGCACAAAGTATGGCAGAGCGCGAAGTGATTGCCATTGTGCCGTTAAGTATTCCACTGCTTGCCGGCCCGGGTGCGATTTCCAGCATGATTTTAAGTGCGCAACAACAACCTACTTTATTGGGTCACCTTTCATTAGTGATTCCTGTCGCATTGGTCACAACGGTGATTTGGCTAGTACTCAAACTTTCGGATGGCATTACGCAACGACTTGGCACGATTGGTATCAACATCATCACACGTTTAATGGGGTTGATTTTAGCTGCCATGGCGGTTGAGTTTATCGCACATGGCTTAATCGGTTTGTTTCCACAATTGGCCATTAGCTAAACTTAGAAGCGCTTGAGCTTAATACCCATGATGCTTTTAACGACCAACGTTGCTTTTTTAGGTAAAATAGCCGCTTAGTTAACACAAAGTATGCTCGTGAAAAAATTGCAATTTAAACCCAATTCAACAGTCGCCGCGATTGTCGAACAAAACGGCAAGTTCTTACTGGTTGAAGAAACGACCGATCGTGGTAATCGTTTTAATCAGCCCGCTGGTCATCTAGAAGATAACGAGACACTCATTCAAGCCGTGATTCGCGAAACTTTAGAAGAATCCGCTTATGATTTTACGCCCACCGCTTTACTTGGCATTTATCATTGGAAACACCCGCACAACGATACGACATATTTGCGCTTTGCCTTTATCGGCAAAGTTGGCGCGCATTATCCACAGCAACAATTAGATGATGGCATTATTCGTGCGGTATGGATGACGGTTGACGAAATACGCGAAAAGTCTGCCTTGACGCGTAGCCCGCAAGTGTTAACCTGTATTGAAGATTATTTAAGTGGAACAAGCTATCCGCTGGAAGTGATTACTAACTTATAAATTACAATAATAAAAAATTTAGAGCTTTAAGTCAGACTAGGCGCGAAGAAAATTGAATCGCGCAGCATATGGGTAATATGTAAGCGATTAAATTTTTGTGAGTAACGAAGTATGACGACAAGGTTTAAATTTTATGAGTAAAAAAAGAGTTGTTGTAGGTCTATCAGGTGGCGTCGATTCCTCCGTCACCGCCCTGTTACTAAAACAACAGGGCTATGATGTGGTTGGTCTTTTCATGAAAAACTGGGAGGACGACGACAATGATGAATACTGCTCATCCAAGCAAGATTTAATTGATGCGGTTTCAATCGCAGACAAAATCGGCATTGATATCGAAGCCGTGAATTTTAGTGCCGAATACAAAGACCGCGTATTTGCCAACTTTTTAAGCGAATATGAAGCGGGCCGCACACCAAACCCCGATATTTTATGCAATGCCGAGATTAAATTTAAAGCATTTTTGGACCATGCCATGAGCTTAGGTGCCGATTTAATCGCCACCGGCCATTACGCACAAGTGCGCGAAAACCCGTTAAAACCTGGCTTATTCCAATTACTGAAAGCCGATGACGGCAGCAAAGACCAAAGCTATTTTTTGTATCGTCTTAACCAAGCACAATTAAGCAAAACGTTGTTCCCACTGGGTAAATATTTAAAACGCGAAGTGCGTGAGATTGCCCGTCAAGCAGGCTTAATCAATGCAGAGAAGAAAGATTCAACGGGTATTTGTTTTATTGGCGAACGACCGTTTCAAGAGTTTTTACAACGCTATCTACCCAAAAAACCCGGCGACATCAAAACGCCAGAAGGTAAACTAGTCGGTCAGCATGAGGGCTTGATGTACTACACGCTTGGCCAACGCCAAGGCTTAAAAATCGGTGGCAGCCGCGACAGCAATGGTGAGCCTTGGTTTGTTACGGCAAAAGACATGCTTAAAAATGAGTTGATTGTGGTGCAAGGTCACGAACATCCGTTATTGCTTAACGATGGCTTAAAAGCCAGCCAACTGACTTGGATAGACGATGAAGAGCCCATCACAAACTGGGTTTACGCTGCCAAAACACGTTATCGCCAACCAGATGCGCCTTGTGAGATTGATGCCTTAAACAGTGAAGAAGTAACGGTTAAATTTGGCCAAAAACAATGGGCGATTACCCCGGGCCAATCTGCGGTGGTGTATGAAAGCAATGTTTGCCTAGGTGGTGGGATTATTACCAGCTCGATTTAATTAAGAAGTTCGGGGAATTTCATTACTGGTGCAATATAGTTAGTCTGCAATCATTTGAAAATTCTGCTGCTCTACTGTCACTGTAATTTTTAAAAATCCATATTAAATGTGATTTAACCCAAAACTTTATTTTGGCTGTAATTAGCCATACAGTTGGTTCATTGCAACCAATTTAAAATCCAGCAATAAAAAAATATTAAAAATAACATTATTAATCAACAGGTTACTTTAAAATCTTTACTAGCACAATTATTGCTTTAGTTAAATATATTTAGCTAAATGGTTTTGTCATGCAATGATAGCGCTATCACCATCAAATAAAACATCCTTCTGGTATGGTTTGGATTTACGCTGGGTTTACACGGATTTACTCAAGCACATATTCTTTCACACCAAATGTATACACGCCGCGCAAGATGTTTTGCACGATGCGTTATTGCGCTTCGCTTTTAGCAGGCATGGCTCACATGCGGATGAACCGCATGCTTACTTACGTACAGTCGTCAAAAACTTGCTGACGGATAACTTTCAACTGTCATCCAGATTCGTCACGCTTTCCAACTCTGCAGATGATCAAACAATTGAGCTGCATTTGGCTGATTACTCAGATGCCAATTGGGCATTATCACCTGAAAAAATATTGGATATTCAGCAGCGCCTGCAATCCATTCAGCAAATCATTAATTGCCTACCACCTAAATGCAGAGAAGTATTTTGGCTATTTAGAATAGAAGGTCTGCGCCAAGCGGAAATTGCGGTGCAGTTGAATATTAGCGTTAACATGGTAGAACGCCATGTGATTCGTGCGTTGATTGATATTCGCGCCGCACGTGAGAAATTAGCCTGAATATGCTCATCATTAATAACACGCATCCAAACAGCGAATCATGCTGAACAAGCATCAACAAATTCGTAAAGAAGCCGCCAAATGGTTTGCGCGTATGCAATATGCCGAGGCAGATCACCCAGAGCGCTCAACATTTGAAGCTTGGCTGATGCAAAGCCATGTGCACGCAGATGAGTATTTGGCTATCAGCGCAGCGTGGAATGACTTTGATTCATCCAGCAGAATCAATGCCCTCGCCCAAGCCATGTTGCGCAAAAAAGATAACGCGCAAGCAAGCCGTAAAAAATTAATGCGAATAGCGGGCAAATCACTGGCAATAGCCGCTATCGGTTTATTCAGTTTTTTTGGCTATCAAGCTTGGCAATCTCAACCCATCATGAATTTGGCAAGCAACACGCCAGTAGGCCGAATCAATCAGCAGGCGCTGGAAGATGGCAGCAAATTGACCTTGAACGCCAATACTGATGTAGAAGTCATCTATTATCGCAACAAGCGCCTGGTTAAACTCAAGCGCGGCGAAGCGATTTTTGATGTCGTTAAAGATGTTAATCGCCCCTTTATTGTGGAGTCGCAGTTTGCGCGCGTAACAGTACTGGGCACGCGTTTTGTGGTGAATCAGATTGATGGTCGCGTGATTGTCAGTGTCGACCACGGCAAGGTAAAAGTGGAAAACCTGAATGCCACAGATACCGTGCCAGTTTTAATCACCAATGGCCAGGTTGCAGAAATAAAATCAGGCACTCAAGCCATAAAACTTAATCGCAATGCTGCAGATGCGTTTGCATTCTTGGATGGCAAACTTATTTTTAATGCCGCATCGCTGAATGAAATTGCCGAAAGTTTATCGCGTTATCGCAAAAAACCGATTGTTGCCGCTCAACAAGCAGATTCACCACAAGCAGGCATGCAACCGCACATCACCGCCGTTTTAGACATTGCGGAAATGGAAAACTTCTTAAAATTAATGCCGCAGATAGCTGCAGTTCACGTTAAAAATACCCCAGAAAAAACAGAACTTTCAGCCAAAAACTAACTATTTTTGCGCGTTAACATCAGGATTTTATTTCCCAAACAGTCATATCAGTATCAACCGACTGTTTGAGGCTATCTATGCAAAGTTTTAATTTTAGGCAAACTTCCACTTTTCGCGTGAATAAAACGCACCACTTAATCTCGCTGGCATTACTCACTTTTTGTATCAATGCCTATGCCGAGCCGCTTAATACCAGCCTACCTATCACCATTGATTTACCCATGCAGCCGCTGGCAGAATCATTAAAACAATTCTCAAAAAAATCCGGCTTTAATATCGCGGTAGATAGTGAATTAGTTAAAGACAAAATGGCACCTGCGGTAAAAGGTAACTACGAATCAAACGAAGCGCTAAAAAAAATATTAAATGACAGTGGGCTGGAAGCCAATATGGAAGGCACAACCGCTATTATCAAGCGCGAGCGCGTTGCCCCCACCAAAACCGAAGCTATCCAGCTAGACCAAGTACAAGTCCGTGCCAAACGTTTTTACGAAATAGGCCCTTTGCCAGGTTTAGGTTTAACTAAAGAACAAATCCCCGGCAACGTACAAAGCATCACTGCCAAAGAGATCAAGGAATCTCACTCATTAAGCATTACCGACTTAATGAACAAGAAGTTGCAATCCGTCACCGTCAACGACTACCAAGGCAACCCTTTTCAAATGGACGTGCAATACAGAGGCTTTACCGCAGGTCCACAAATTGGCACACCACAAGGTCTATCAGTGTTCTTTGACGGTATCCGTGTCAATGAACCCTTTGGAGATGTCGTCAACTGGGACATGATTCCCATGAACGCATTAGCCAGTGTCGATGTGTTCCCAGGATCCAATCCCATATTTGGATTAAACACATTAGGTGGTGCTTTTACGGTTAAAACCAAAGATGGTTTTAATCATGAAGGTTTTGATGCAGAAGTATTAAGCGGCTCATTTGGCCGTAAACAACTACAAGTAGAAGGTGGTTGGAACAATGGTACGGTTGCTTTGTTTGGCGCAGGCAACTTATTTTTAGAAGATGGCTGGCGTGATAATTCACCGAGTAAGGTGAATCAATTTTTTGGTAAAGCCAGCTACCGAGGTGACAAGCTAGATTTAAGCTTTAGCAGCTTAATTGTAGGCACAGACTTAACTGGTAACGGCTTACTACCGAGTGAAGAGTATGCCAGAGATCCAACCAGTGTATTTACTGGCCCAGATGAAACGAAAAACAGGCTACAGCAATTTCAGCTTAGCAGTAGCTACTTCGTCAATGACAATTTCACCATCACGGGTCAAGTGTATAGGAGAAACAGTGACCGTAAACAGGTGGGTGCTGACGTTTTTACCGATTATGGTGAGGAGCTTGAGACGATGCCGCGCACTTTGGGCGCTGGTGAGCGAACATGTTTGTTTGCGAGTACTGGCCCTAATAAAGGTGTTCCGGACTATTATGTTATCCCTATAGCTGCTGATGCCAATGGTAATGCAGATATTTCTACTTCAGCGTTTTATGATGACCTTCTTAATAATTACTCAAGCGACCCAAATTATCCAGACGGCAGAATTTACATAGACCCGGCAGCCTATCAGGGCTTTAAAAATGCGTTTTTACCCAATGCCTATGTTACTAATATTCTGCAATGGATAAGTCACGGGAAAAACTACAAAGAAACAAGCAATTATAACCGAGCTGCGATTGAGCCGCCCTCAACTGGCCCTGCACTATTAGATTCTGCTGGTAACCCTGTGTTAGATAATAGCGGAATACCCATCCCCACTTATAGCGGGGGTCTATTTTTCCTTGAACAGCTACCTGTAGATATGCCAGGTAGCAATATTCTTTTGGCTACTGTAGACCCGCTCTATTATTATTCATTCGCTGATGATAATACATTCACTACAAATGGCTTTCAGATCCCACCAGGTACGTTGGTTAAAAACTTTGTGGTTTTACAAGCCCCTACCAATAATGAAGCCTGCGCTGCAGGTGCTGCTGCAATTAATCAATATAAAGCTGATTTAGGCATGAACCAATATGTAGATGGCATATATGGCGGTTTTGACCCTGTTACGGGGAAAAGTTACCCAGGCATAGTAGAGGGAACCCCTACCGCTATTTTTAACAACAACAAAATTACTCAAATTGTCGATGGCGCGTCTATCCAGTTTAACTGGAATCTTGAAAAGCATAAATTCATGGTCGGCGCGTCTATCGATGCTGCTAGTGCTGAATACAAAAATACAAGCCAGTTAGGCTTTCTCACGATAGATCGAGAGGCATATTTAGATCCTGCACAAGCGCATCCGATGTTTGCTGGTGCTTTCCAAACGATCAGTAATAATGATTTTAGTGGTACCAATACTACGAAAAGTATTTACTTTAGCGAAACTTGGACACCTGTAGACAATTGGAACTTTAGCGCCTCTGGGCGTTATAACGAGACTAAAACTAAAAACAAAATTGCCGCGCGCTATGGTATTGCGGCTTTCGCAATAGGTGATGTCATTAGCTACCCTGATGATTACAACGTGTGTGATGGGGATTGCAGTACCAATAAACCGCCAACTTATATCAGGCCTTCAAATCTCTTTAATGCTTTGAATAAAGCGGAGACTGAGAAATTTAGTTTCAATTCATTTAATCCATCCTTGGGCGCGACTTGGCAAGCCAAAGAGAGTTTGAATATATTTGCTAACTGGGCTAAAGGTACACGCACGCCAAGTGTGATCGAGTTGGGCTGTGCGTTTGATAGAACCCCAGTGTTTACTCGATTCTCAGACCCAGATGGTGATGGCGTGGTAGACACTCCTAACTTTATGCCGAAAAGTATTCTTGAGAATCGCCAATGTACACTCCCCACCACTCTTTCTGGTGACCCGTTTTTACCTCAAATTAAAGCTACTACTTATGATCTAGGCATGCGTGGCACTTTAAATAGTTTCTTGGGGGCCACTGATCTGCAATGGAATTTAGGCGCTTATCAAACTGATTTAAAAGACGATATTTATTTTGTGGCTGTCGGTAATGGAGCAGGATTTTTTGACAGTATTGGCAACACCCGCCGTCGTGGTATTGAGGCAGGCTTGTCCGGTAGAAAAGATAAATGGGGCTTTAGTCTCAACTACGGCCTCACGGATGCTACCTTTCAAGATAGTTTTTTAATGCTTAATGAAGACAATAGTAGTAGTCAGTTTGTAAATGGTTATGGAAATGCAATTCAAGTGAAAAAAGGCAATCGTATGCCAGGTGTATCGCTACATAACCTGAATGCCAGCGTAAGTTATGAAGTGACACCTAAATGGCAAGTGGGTTTAAGTGCTGTACTTCATTCCGATAGTTTTGTGCGTGGAAATGAAAATAATGAGCACAGAAAAGGTGCCCTTGTTCCAGGCAGGGATAATATCGGTCCGGTAGGCAATGCACTGCTTCAACCTGCTGGCAATCCAGGCACAGTGCCAGGCTATGCTGTCTTTAATTTCCAAACCAGCTATAAATTCAACACAGAATGGACAGCGAGCATGCTGGTGAATAACGTATTTGATACAGAATATTTTACCGCTGGGCGCTTAGGCCGTAATCCATTTTCACCATCAATCAATGGTGCAATTGGGCCAGATGGTTATAACCATAACTCTAGCGATTGGCGTAGTACTAACTTTATTTCACCCAGTGCACCACGCGGAGTTTGGTTTAGTTTGAACTGGCGGTTTGACCCGAATAAGAAGTAATATTGCTTAATAAAGCTCTTAAATATGTTAATAAAAAATATAAAAACATCAAAAGATTTAAACCCATCAGAGCCTGCTGACCTTGCCACTATTGTGCGTGAGGTAAAGCAGCATGGGTTTTATTCAGCATTTTGTACTAACTTAGTGCCAGATATTGCTGACCATGATGTGTTAATGAGTGAGATTAAAAAGCTGGCAATCCGCGCACAATTGCAGGTGACGTTTAATGCAGAGGAAAGTATTTGTATTTTTGAGGCTGATGATAAGGCTTGATTCATCAAACTTAAGTTATTTAGGCTGGCTTTTAGCCTCAGCCTGAACAGCATCATTAGTCATTAACGTAATCGTTTTGCCGCTTTCGCTAGTGATAATCAATGCGCCAACTTGTGATAACTCCACCTTTTCTGCCGCGCTTAGTATGGCAATATATTCATTTTCTAGCTGCATTAATGCCGGTGCACACATCATTCTGGTGCTTATCATTGGTGGAATAACGGCTAGTTTATTACCGGTTAACGTGTAGCGGCCAGAATAGTTGTTGCAGCCAGATTTACCTGAGATGCGATCATCATCGCCAAACATTAATGTGACGTGTGCGTTATCGATGATTCCGTGCTGGTTAATGTCTTCTACTTGCCAAGTTTTGTTGATTATTTGTGCGGGTGATAATGTATTTTGCATAGAAACTGATGTTACGGTGTTTGGTTTTGCACAGGCGCATAGCATTAAAAATGGCAGCATTGCCAGGTAAACAGTTTTGGGCCTTATCATCACTTATCTCGATTCTGTGTTTTTTTAGAAATACGAATTGTAGTGCGTTGTTCAACCCGCGCTTAGACTACAGCCAATTAGTTACAACCCTCTACATAATATACTTGCGGCTCTACGCCAATACGCCAGTTGATCACGATATTATTTGCGTCCGTTTCAAATATCAAGCGCGCACTGCTTGGTTTGTTTTCTGCCCCAGCTTGAGTTGGTGTCACGATTAAGGTATGTGCGCCATCAATATATTTGTGCGGTTGATTTTCAACATGACCAGCGTGGGCTTGCATCACTTTTTCCATGGTATCGCCCACCACAATATTGCCTGGTGCGACCCATTTTGGATCATCAACATCGTAGCGCACAAACTGGCCATCCTCCAGCATAAAAGCAATGCCTTGTTGCGGCTTAGGCAACGGATCTAAGCGTAAATAATAGCAAGTCGCACCAACGGCAGGTTTGTCAGCATTAAGCGGACGACCCCATGACATACGTACAGACTCTTCATTATCACCAAATTTTGCGGGACCAAAGCCTTCAAAGTTAATCACTTCTGGGGTGTAATTTTTTTCAGGCAGGCTTGCTGCCGAATTGGCGTTAGGCGATTGCGCGGTCGGTTCAGTCTCAGGCTCTTTGGCCTTATCACAGGCGGCAAGCAAGGCTGTAAGCAGTAATGTGAAAACGATATATTTGCTGGGGCGTTGCATGGCGAATTTACTTTTTGTTTTTTTGCAATGTAATACTGAAGTGTAATCCCATTTGATTTACATATAAAGTTTTAGATTACAAGCATAGCTGACCACTCGTAACTTCTATAAAGAAGCTGCAAGCACTTGAACGTACCAAGCATCTTGCAGCTTTTGCATGACGGTTTTTCTAATTAAATCAGATGTGAGAAAGCCCAATATAAGCTACCGGAAAGTAGCATGGCCATTGGCAGAGTTAATACCCAAGCAGTCAATAAATTACGAATCGTCGACATTTGCAGACCTGATTTATTTGCCGCCATCGTGCCTGCCACGCCTGAAGAAAGCACATGCGTGGTCGAAACCGGCAAACCAAATACATCAGCCGCGCCAATCATCGACATGGCGACCAGTTCCGCCGATGCGCCTTGCGCATAGGTGAGATGCGTCTTACCGATTTTCTCACCAACGGTAATCACGATACGCTTCCAACCGACCATTGTGCCAAGCCCTAAAGCGATGGCTACTGCAACTTTAACCCAAAGCGGAATAAATTTTGTGGCGTTATCCAGCTCCTTTTTAAAGGCGGTCAAATTCGCTTTTGTGTCGCCGCTAAACGTTACCGCTTTATCTTTATCTAAAAAGCGGATAGTTTCTGAAGCCAGATACATATCATTTCTTACGTTGCCAACGACTTCAGCAGGCACGCGTGAAAACGAACCATGCTCTTTTACCTGTGCGCCAATAATGCCTGTTACTGCGGCCAAAGCAGGCAACACTTCTGGCGTGACAGTTTTTGTGCGTACATACTCAGATAAAGTGTGGCGAGGATCAGTTGGGGCTGTTGCAGGTGCAATACTAATAATGGATTGTTGCGTTACTTGCGCGACCGCCACAAATTGCGTCATCTGGTCTACGGGCATAGCACGGTTCAGCGCATATGCCATTGGCACTGTACCAACCAAAATCAGCATAATTAAACCCATCCCTTTTTGTCCGTCATTAGAACCATGTGCGAACGATACGCCAGTACAGGTAAGAATTAACAGGCTGCGAATCCAGAGCGGTGGCGGCTTGTTGCCTTTTGGCTCTTCGTACAGCTCTTTGTTTTTAACTAAAACTTTCAGCGCTAACAGTAACAGCGCGGCAATCACAAAACCAATCACGGGTGATAGTAATAATGAATAGCCGATTTTAGTGGCTTGCGCCCAATCTACGCCACTGGTGCCATCGCGGCCGTGCATCAGCGCGTTTGCCACGCCAACACCAATAATCGAGCCAATCAATGTGTGCGAAGATGACGCAGGTAAGCCTAGCAGCCACGTACCTAAATTCCAGATAATAGCGGCGATTAACAAAGCGAATACCATGGCGAAGCCAGAACCGGCGCCCACTTGTAAAATAAGCTCTACCGGTAGTAAGGCGATAATACCAAAAGCCACAGCACCACTGGAAAATAGCACACCTAAGAAGTTAAACACGCCTGACCAAACCACTGCGACATTGGGCGGCATGGAGTGCGTATAAATCACGGTGGCGACTGCATTTGCTGTGTCATGAAAGCCATTCACAAATTCAAAAGCCAGCGCAATAACTAATGCAACGCCTAATAAAATGAACGGCAAATAGGTAGTGGTTTTTGCCCCGGTTTCAGAAACATCATGCATGAGACTAAAGGCGGTAAATATCAAGCCGCCCATTAGTAAAGTAATAAAAACAAACAAAGTCACCTTACTAGGCTTGCTGTCTAAATTGGGTCGAGACGGTCTTGCTGTATTTACCGATGAGGCGATTGAGCTCATGATGAATGATTCCTAAGAGATTTATTTAATTGGAAAGCCGTTTAACAGTATTTGTGCTGTTGATGACAAATTGATGACAACGGCTTAATAGTCGATTGATTGCCTATCGTTTGCATGGTGATCAACTTAATAAACTTCAGGCACAAACATACTCGGCGGCACCGGCTGACGTACATAGTCGTCATGATGCTCGCGTTGTGGCAACTCAATAATGGGACGCTTTATTTCTTCGTAGGACATTTGATTCAGCAAATGGTGAATACAGTTAAGCCGTGCTTTTTTCTTATCAACGGCTTCTACAATATGCCAAGGCGCTTCATCAATATGTGTGCGTTCCAGCATCACTTCTTTGGCTTTGGTATACAGTTCCCAACGGCGACGCGATTCCAAATCCATCGGGCTGAGTTTCCATTGTTTAAGCGGATCGTGTGCACGGCCTAAAAAGCGCAGATGTTGTTCTTCATCTGAAATGGAAAACCAGTATTTAATGACCTGAATGCCTGAGCGCACTAGCATTCTTTCAAAGTCTGGCACTGAGCGGAAAAACTCTTCATATTGTGCGTCGTCACAAAACCCCATCACCCGCTCAACGCCCGCACGGTTATACCAGCTGCGGTCAAACAAAACCATTTCGCCAGCGGCGGGTAAATGGGAAACATAACGCTGAAAATACCATTGCGTGCGTTCACGCTCATTGGGCGCAGGTAATGCGGCAACGCGACAGATGCGCGGATTCAAGCGCTGCGTGATACGCTTGATCACACCACCCTTGCCCGCTGCATCGCGACCTTCAAAAATAATCACAACTTTGTGGCCGGTGGCTGCAACCCAATCCTGCAATTTCACCAGCTCAGCTTGCAGGCGAAATAGCTCTTTAAAGTAGATGCGGCGATATTCTTTGCTACGATTTGCATCATTGCCGGAGAGTGAATCTAGGTGATTGTCTTCTAACTCAAGCTCTAACTCTTCATCCAGATTATCGATCAAGTCATTGTGAATACGCTCCATGACTTCTGCGTCATTTAAATTCATGTTTAATCTCGATATTTAATTAACTTAATTAAATACAGAATAGTGATTTTTGATGACGGTTTTGTGACAATGCAATTTAATGCCAAAAACTGATGCGTTTAGATCGCTACAATAATTTGATGCCTTGCAATTTTTCTGCACAAACGTCGCGAATAATACGCGCTAAATCTTTGGCATAAGGCCGTGCCATCATTTCATTGGTACCGATTGCATACAGCTCTGACCACAAGCCTTTAGCGCCGATTGGTTTAGCCAATACATAATCATGCTCTACATAACTTTGAATACCCCAGCTTGGCAAAGCCGCCAACCCGCGGCGACTGGCGACTAATTGCATAATCGCAATGGTTAACTCGGCTGTGCGGCGATTGAAGTGAATTTCCGCAGGCTTTAATACTTGTTTGATCACATCAATGCGGTCCTCTGGCACTGGGTAAGTAATCAAGGTTTCATCACTAAAATCCTGCGCAGTTAATCGTGATTTATTACGCAAAACATGGTCGGTGGGAAGCACGGCCATAATCTCAAATTTAAATAATGGCAGATGATTCAATAATTGCGGATGATTTGAGTTGCTGATTTTTTCAGACAGGATATTGGGCAAACCGCCAATCACCACATCTGCTTTATCCTCACCCAAAAGATGCCACGGATCGCTATGAAACCCAGCCACCAAATCGATTTCCACCTCCGGCCAGGCGCGCCTGAATGCATCCATCACTGGCGTCAGCCAGTCAAAACAGGTGTGGCATTCTAAAACGATTCTCAACTCACCAGATTGATCGCTTTTTAAGCGAATCAAATCACGCTCTGATTTCTCAATTAACGGCAACAATTCATTGGCTAAGTCTAACAGCCGTTGCCCCGCCGGCGTAAAGCGCAAGCCTTGCGCGCTACGCTGAAAAAGCGTGATTGCATAATGCGCTTCCAGCGCACGTATTTGATGAGAAAGTGCTGATTGCGTTAAAAAGACACGCTCTGCAGCTAAGCCCAACTTGCCTGTTTCTGCGATGGCTTTTAGCGATTTTAAATGGCGGATTTCTAGCATATTTAACTGACCAAATTTTATTGATATGAATTTAATTCAAATTTATCACAAAAACTTTCGCTTTATTAAAAAATTTCATCGGGACACAATGCATGCCTTGGTTAATTCGCAGAGCATGACTTAACTATAAAGTTAATTAACAAAATGAGTTAACACAAAAATTTACTGAATATTTAGGTGGTTAAAATGACAACAAAAACAGTTAAGGCCCATATTTTGGGCTATCCGCGCATTGGCGCAAAACGCGAATTGAAATTTGCGCTGGAATCATTCTGGCGCCGCGAATCCTCATCTGAAGATTTGCAAAATACCGCAAAAACATTACGAACAGCACATTGGCAAAAACAGCAAGATGCCGATTTGGCATTTGTGACCAGTAATGATTTTTCGCAGTATGACCACGTGCTAGATCACACGGTTTTATTTGGTGCACAACCAAAACGTTTCTCTAAATTGCCTTTTGGTGAAAAAAGCATTTCGCCTGAAAACGCTTATTTCGCACTGGCGCGCGGCAATTTAGAGCAACCAGCGATGGAAATGACTAAATGGTTCGATACGAATTATCACTATATCGTGCCGGAATTAAATGCCGATACACAGTTTTCAATCAACGCGCATGATTTCTTAAACCAAATCGACGAAGCGCAAAAGCTTTCCAAAAACGTGAAACCCGTTCTACTTGGCCCAGTGAGCTTTCTATATTTAAGCAAAGCACGCGGCGTAAACAAGTTAGATTTATTGGATAACTTAGCGCAGCAATATGCGCATTTGCTGCAAGAGTTGCATGCTAAAAAAATCGAATGGCTGCAGATTGATGAACCGATTTTTGCGCTGGATTTGGATGATGCTTGGCTGAAAGCCTTTGAGCGCGCTTATGCATGGTTTAGAACATCACGCCCAAAACTATTGTTAACCACTTATTTTGCCAATGTATCACGTTACCAAGGTCTTATCGCAACCTTGCCTGTAGATGGCATTCACTTGGATTTAGTGCGCGCGCCTGAGCAATTAGGCCCCTGGGTAAATACGATTCCGAGTTATTGGGTGTTATCGGCTGGCATCATTGATGGCCGCAATATCTGGCGCACCGATCTGGATAAAGCACTGGCATTGTTAGAGCCTTGGGCACAAAGATTAGGCGAGCGTCTGTGGGTTGCACCAAGTTGCTCACTGCTGCACACACCAGTGACTTTAGAACATGAAGTTAAATTGGATGCAGAGATTAAATCCTGGTTAGCATTCGCGGATGAAAAACTGGTTGAGCTGAATGTGATTGCTAAAGCTTTAAACCACGGCATTGATTCTGTTGCAGCTGAACTTAGCATTTCACGTGCCGCAATCGCCTCACGTAACCATTCAGCGCGTGTGCACAATGCCGATGTAAAAGCACGCATCAGCACACTAAACAAAGTGAACGAAAACCGCGAAAGCGCATTTAACGTTCGTCAAATCACACAGCGTACACGTTTGAACTTACCATTATTACCCACAACGACTATTGGTTCATTCCCGCAAACGCCTGATATTCGCGCCAGCAGAGCAGCGTTCAAAAAAGGCGAAATCAGCCAAACCAAGTATGATGCAGATATGGAGTCGCACATTGCCTACGCCATCCGCGAGCAAGAAGAGTTGGGCTTGGATGTGCTGGTGCATGGCGAAGCAGAACGTAACGACATGGTGGAATTTTTTGGCGAACAACTGGCTGGTTATGTGTTTACGCAAAATGGCTGGGTGCAAAGCTATGGCTCGCGTTGCGTGAAACCACCGGTTATTTATGGCGATGTATACAGACCGCAAGCGATGACAGTAGAAACCGCGCGTTTTGCACAGTCGCTGTCTACACGTCCGGTAAAAGGTATGCTGACTGGCCCGATTACCATGTTGCAGTGGTCTTTTGTACGCGATGACCAGCCACGCGAAACGACCGCGTTGCAATTGGCACTGGCGATTCGCGATGAAGTGGATGATTTGCAAAATGTAGGTATCGCAGTTATTCAGATTGATGAGCCCGCCTTGCGCGAAGGCTTACCGCTACAAAAAGCCGCTTGGGCACATTATTTGGCTTGGGCAGTGCGTGCATTCAAGCTTTCTGCCAGCGTGGCAAAAGACGATACGCAGATTCACACGCATATGTGTTACGCAGAATTTAACGATATTCTGCCAGCGATTGCTGCGATGGATGCTGATGTCATCACCATTGAGACTTCACGTTCGGCCATGGAATTATTAGATGGCTTCGGTGAGTTTTCTTATCCAAATGAAATCGGTCCAGGCGTTTACGATATTCATTCACCACGCGTACCAAGCATAGAGGCGATGGAAAAACTGGTGAAACGTGCTTTTGATGTGATTCCAGCAGAGCGGATTTGGATTAACCCTGATTGCGGCCTGAAAACCCGCGGTTGGGATGAAACTAAGCTTGCGTTGCAAAACATGGTGACGGTTGCGAAAAACCTGCGCAAAAGTCTAGTCGCGGCTTAAACTGTGCTACTTCAATAGTTAAATCATATTTCGGTACAAAATTGATTTGTACCGAAATATTGAAATTAATTCTTAATCGTTTGCGGTTTAAACGAATAGAATAAATTCGGCTCACTCATAATATAAATTCGGCCATCTGAGCCCACCGTAATACCTTCTGCCTGCGGCACGTGCTCTTTTAAGCCATGGAAACCTTTCCACAACGCCAGCGCACCAATCGCTTTTCCATCTTCAGAATACTCTTTAATTAAACGTGATTCGTCGCTCAATAACAATAAATGGCCTGTTCCGTTGTCGTAAGCGATAGAAGACAAATCTCGCATCGCCCATTTAATGGCGGTTTCAAAAGCTTCTATTCTCTTGATTTCAATATTCAGCGGCTTGCCGATTTCTGCCTCAAAAAACCCCGTGACAGACATTACGTATTTAGGGTCGCGCTCCTTCACCACTAACAAGCGCTGATGATTATCATCCCAGGAAACGCCTTCAAAATTTTTGTTGCCAGAAGGATTAATGCTCAGCTTGAGTTTAGGTACATTTCTCACATCGATATCAACCGAATCATCTTCGATAATGACTAAAATCAATCGATTATCGCGCTCATCTGCGATGACATAGCGGTTATCGGCAATATGCGTGATGCCCTCCATATCGTCCACGCCAGTCACATGAATCTTTCTAATCACCTGCCCATTCAAATCCAATTCGACTATCTGCGATTCTTGATTAAGCACGGTAAAAAGTGTGTTGGTTTTCGCGTTATGCGTAAAACCAGAGGCGTTCTTCAACTCTGGAATCACTAGCCCATCGATTTCAACTTGGTAATCTTTCAGGTTATGTGAGTGTGCCTCATGCGGATTTTTAAAAGCATGCCAGTAGTACCAAGCGATTGCTTCTAATTTCAATACATAAACAGCGATGATTAGCAAAAAAGTTGAAACAAATATCCAAAAAAACTTACTTTTATACATGTTAATTTTAAATCCTAACAATGTTAATACGCAGTCGCCAGCTTAAAGCATTCAAGCGAACGATTCTCATTTTTGCACTAAAAATTAGTGTCCTAAATTGTTTTAAGCTTTAAAAAAACTCAAAAATTAAATACTTTAAAAACATATATATAGGCAATTTTTGGCAAACATTATCAATATATTGTGTTTTAAGTATTGAATTTATCCTCTATCTTGCGTTATAGTCTATCCACACGGTTTTCAAGTTCATCAACAAACTTGAGATAAAAGGGAATCTGGTGCGGTGCTTGTAAACGCTCAAGCATTAAATCCAGGGCTGCCCCCGCAACTGTAATCAGAGAGTTATTTGTACGCTATTTATTCATAGCATTCTGCCACTGAACATATTCTGTTTGGGAAGGCTGCAAATGATGATGACCTGAGAGCCAGGAGACCTGCCGCGTACATTTTTTGCGTCGAATTTAAGGTTAACTTAACCATAAAAATCACGCAAAACTATTTTTTATAACGTTTGAGGCGGGGTGTCCTCGGCAGATGGAAAGTCATTTTTGATTTTCTGCCATGCTGTTTTTAGTTACGCAACTTTTAAGCAAGCTGCGCTAAGTAAAGCGAACCTGCCCTTTATTAAAAAGGGAAAACCAAAATGGATGACATAAGACCATCTCCAACTGCTGATTCAGCACAATCCAGCTTATTACCTACACTGCAAGTGATTCGCCGAAATGGCGCTGCTGTCACGTTTAATCTCGATAAAATCTCTATCGCCATCACCAAAGCTTTTTTAGCGGTGGAAGGCAATCAAAGCGCGGCTTCTCAGCGTGTGCGCGACCAAGTGGTTACTTTAAGCCAACTGGTGAACAACGCACTGATGCGCCGCCTGCCTGCGGGCGGTTCAATCCATATTGAAGACATTCAGGATCAAGTGGAGTTAGCGCTTATGCGCAATGGCAATCACGATGTAGCGCGTGCATACGTGCTTTACCGTGAAAAACGCAATGCAGAACGTGCTGCCGAAAAAGCCAGTCATGCCAGTGCAGAATCTCAGCATGCACTTAACGTGAATATCAACGGCACATTAACGCCGTTAAACATCAAAGAACTCAATGCGATGGTTAGCGAGGCTTGCCTGAATTTGGGGGAGGAAGTAAGTGCTAGCTTAGTGGTAGAGCAAGCCGTGCGTGATTTATACGATGGCATTCCATTTACCGAAGTGTACAAAGCACTGATTCTATCGGCGCGTAGTTTGATTGAAACCGAGCCTGCCTACAATTATGTGACAGCCCGTTTGCAACTGTATTTAGTACGCGCCGAAGTATTAGGTGAGCGTATCAGCCATGCCGAAATGGATGTGCATTACGTAGAATATTTCCCGCGTTATATCAAAATGGGGATTGACGCAGAATTGCTAGACCAGCGTTTAGCGCAGTTCGATTTAAGCAAATTAGCCGCAGCAATTAGAAAAGAACGCGATTTCCAATTTGGTTATCTAGGTATTCAAACGCTGTATGACCGCTACTTTTTGCATATTGAAGAGCTCCGTATCGAATTGCCGCAAATCTTCTTTATGCGTGTTGCGATGGGCTTGGCGATAAACGAGATTGACCGCGAAGCGCGTGCGATTGAATTCTATAACGTATTAAGTACGTTTGATTTTATGAGTTCGACGCCCACATTATTTAATGCTGGTACATTGCATTCACAATTATCCAGCTGCTACCTCACCACTGTCAGTGATGATCTTGAAGGCATCTACCAAGGCATTAAAGAAAACGCCTTACTACAAAAATATGCGGGTGGTTTAGGCAACGATTGGACGCCGGTGCGCTCACTGGGCGCCCGTATCAAAGGCACCAATGGTAAGAGCCAGGGTGTGATTCCATTCTTAAAAGTGGTAAATGATACTGCTGTTGCAGTTAACCAAGGTGGCAAACGTAAAGGCGCAGTGTGCGGCTATTTAGAAACCTGGCATTTAGATATTGAAGAGTTTTTAGATTTACGTAAAAACACCGGTGATGATCGCCGTCGCACGCACGACATGAATACTGCACACTGGATTCCAGATCTATTTATGCGCCGCGTGACTGAGGCTGGTGATTGGACATTGTTCTCACCTTCTGACGTTCCGGATTTGCACGATAAATACGGCAAAGCGTTTGAAACGGCTTACGTGGAATATGAACGCCGTGCTGAAAATGGTGAAATCAAGCTATTCAAGAAAATCCCTGCCTTACAAATGTGGCGCAAGATGCTTTCTATGCTGTTTGAAACTGGCCATCCGTGGATCACATTCAAAGATCCGTGCAATATTCGTTCGCCTCAGCAGCATGTTGGCGTGGTGCATAGCTCAAACCTTTGTACTGAAATTACGCTTAACACTTCTGACACTGAAATCGCGGTTTGCAATTTAGGCTCTATAAACTTATTGCAACATTTAACCGAAGTTAACGGCAAGTTGGTGTTAGATAACGACAAATTGCAATCGACGATTAAAGTCGGCATGCGTATGCTGGATAACGTGGTTGATATCAATTTCTACCCGGTTGGCAAAGCACGCAATGCCAACACACGTCATCGCCCTGTTGGCATGGGCATTATGGGATTCCAGAATTGCCTGCATGCAATGCGCATTCCTTACGCCAGCATGGAAGCAGTGGAGTTTGCTGACCGCGCCATGGAAGCGGTTTGCTACAACGCCTACTACGCTTCTACTGTGCTAGCAGAAGAGCGCGGCGCTTATTCCAGCTTTAAAGGCAGCTTATGGGATCAAGGCATTCTGCCATTAGATACATTGGATTTACTGCTGAGCGAGCGCGGCGGCAATGTGGAGGTAGACAGAAGCAAAACATTGGATTGGGATGCACTCAGAACGCGCATTCAAAAAGTCGGCATGCGCAACTCAAATTGCGTAGCGATTGCACCAACAGCCACGATTTCCAATATTGTTGGCGTATCAGCAAGTATTGAACCCGAATATCAAAACTTGTACGTCAAATCTAACTTGTCAGGCGAATTTACCATTGTGAATGAGCAATTGGTAAACGATTTGAAAGCACGTGGTTTATGGGATGCAGTGATGGTTTCTGACTTGAAATATTTTGATGGCTCACTGCAAAAAATCGAACGCGTACCGGCAGATTTAAAACAGCTTTATGCCACTGCATTTGATGTGGATCCAACATGGTTAATCGAAGCGGCAGCGCGTCGCCAAAAATGGATAGACCAGGCGCAATCGCTGAATCTGTATTTTGCGGTACCGTCTGGCAAAAAACTGAACGACACTTATCTATTGGCTTGGCAGCGCGGATTAAAAACCACTTACTATTTGCGCTCATTAGGCGCGACGGCAGCGGAGAAATCTACTGGCTCAGGCGGTGAATTGAACGCAGTTTCTTCAGGTAGCAACGTGCAGGAAGAAGCGCCAAAAATGTGCAGTATCGATAACCCTGAATGCGAATCTTGCCAATAGAAAACTAAAACTTCGTCGCGACAGGGCGTTGCATCAAAAAATTTTATCGCTTACATACTTGATGTATGCTGCGCTCAAAATTTTTCTCACGCCTTGTTTCGCATAGAACTTTTAATTTTCTAAAGATACGCTGTTAAAAAATAAGGAAAAAATATGCTTTCATTTGAAGATGATATTGTTATATCACCAAACAAATCACAAACAACACCAAACTTAACCGTGGTGACTGACGTAGAAATCAAACCTGTAGCTGCCAATCAGCCATCGCATTCAGGCCGTGTGAACGCATCAGATAAGCGGATGATTAATGGCCAAACTGACGTCAATCAATTAGTACCGTTTAAATATCACTGGGCTTGGGATAAATACTTGGCTGGCTGCGCCAATCACTGGATGCCGCAGGAAGTTTCCATGAGCCGCGACATTGCGCAGTGGAAAGACAGCACAGCGCTAACAGACGATGAGCGTTTAATCGTGAAGCGTAATTTAGGTTTTTTCACTACAGCCGATTCGCTGGCAGCAAATAATATCGTGCTGGGAACCTATCGCCATATTACGGCGCCAGAATGCCGTCAATACTTGCTGCGCCAAGGTTTTGAAGAAGCGATTCACACCCACGCTTATCAATATATTGTGGAAAGCCTGGGCTTGGATGAGTCTGAAGTTTTTAATGCTTATCAAGAAGTCGCAAGTATTAAAGACAAAGACGATTTTCTGATTCCATTTATCAACATTTTAACTGATCCACAATTTAAAACTGGTACGCCAGAAGCAGATCAGCAGCTATTACGCTCATTAATCGTATTTGCCTGCATTATGGAAGGCCTGTTTTTCTATGTCGGCTTTGTGCAGATTTTAGCGCTTGGTCGCCAAAACAAGATGCAGGGCGCGGCAGAGCAATATCAATATATTCTGCGCGATGAATCCATGCACTGCAATTTTGGTATTGACGTGATTAACACCATCAAGCTGGAAAATCCACATTTGTGGACAGCTGAATTCCGCGAGGAAATTAAAGGCCTAATGCAACATGGTGTAGAGCTTGAATATCGCTATGCAGAAGCAACCATGCCACGCGGCGTGCTGGGCTTGAATGCAACCATGTTTAAAGAATACCTGCGTTTTATCGCAAACCGTCGTTGCCAGCAAATTGGGCTGGATGTGCTGTACCCAGGCGCAACAAATCCTTTCCCGTGGATGAGCGAAATGATGGATTTGAAAAAAGAGAAAAACTTTTTTGAGACGCGCGTAACGGAATATCAAACCGGTGGCGCATTAAGCTGGGATTAACATTAGCAAAGCCAGCATGAGTTAATAAGCATTACCAAAATTTTCAGACTGAACAACAAATTAAGCGCTAAAATCGTCTTAATTTTATTGATTGGTAAAAAATAAATATGGCTTACGTATTTAAAAATGCAAGCGGCACTGTGATTGCTGCAAGTGAATCTGAGAGTTTTGGTGATGGCTGGGTATTTGTTGAAGACAATAGCAAAGAATATCTGGAATTTCTAGAGCAGACACTTGCTAAAAACTCATCATTCCGCGAGAGCGATATTCAACTGGCGCGCGTGCTGGAAGACCTGATCAGCATATTAATTGAAGGCAATGTGATTAGATTTACCGATTTTCCAATTGCCGCGCAAAAACGCCTGAATGAAAGACAAAGTATGCGTAAAAAAACGCAGCTTTCAACACTGGCAGACGAGATTACCAGTAAAAATTAATTATCCAAATATCGTTTACTCATCAAACAGTCATTCGAAATAATTTTAAATCATAGGCATTGTTTGCTTGAAACTTGGCCGTTTAATTAACACGCTGTAATGCTTGGCCAGGTTAGGAAAATTATCTTGCCAATTGAGCTGTTTAAAGCGCAAATCAACGTAACCTAACATGCAGCCCACGGCAATATCTGCCAGACTGAAAGTCTCATTCACACACCATTTTTTCTTGGTGATATCCAAGTTAAGCACTTCTAAGCCGAGCAATACTTTAGCAATTTGCTTATCAATATTGGCTTGTATCTGCTGCTCTGGCGGCCGGCGACTTTCCATCGTCGCAGCTACAGCAGCATCACAAATGCCATCAGCAAGCGACTCCCAACGGCGCACCCAAATCTTGCTACTATGGTCAATCGGAATTAAATGCGCCAGCGGTGTACGGTTATCCAAGTATTCGACAATCACTTTTGAGTCGTACAAACTATCGCCATCATCCAAAACCAGCACTGGCACTTTACCTAATGGATTATGATTCTTAACGGGGCAATCAGGGTCAGCCAATACCACTTCCTGTAAATCTATATCAATATGTTTTTCAAGTGCAACAATTCGCACCTTGCGTGCGTAAGGGCTATTAACTGTGTATAAAAGCTTCATTATGGGTGTACTTTGTTTGTCGATGTCTGCATTATAATAGAAATTATGTTATCACCTCTATTTACACAACAGTATCCGCATGATTCAGCTGCTTTTAATTCGCTGGTTGAGCAAGATGTTAAACGTGCAATCGCCGAAGACATTGGCAGTGGCGACCTGACTGCTTCGCTGATTCCCGCTGATAAGCAAGCGCATGCCACGATTATTACACGTGAAGATGCCGTTATTTGTGGTATCGACTGGGTAAACGCCTGTTTTAAGCAGGTGGATGCAAATATTAAAATCAAATGGCTGGTAAACGAAGGTGAGAAGATTTCTGCCAACCAGTTATTATGCGAAATCCGGGGCAATGCGCGCGCATTGCTGACTGCCGAGCGTTGCGCGTTGAATTTTTTGCAATTGCTATCCGCTGTCGCAACCCAAACGCGCAAATTTGTCATGGCGGTTTCTGGCACAAAAGCACAAATTCTAGATACCCGAAAAACCATTCCAGGCTTACGCTTAGCGCAAAAATATGCAGTTACCGTCGGTGGTGGCGCCAATCAACGACTGGCGCTTTATGATGGCATTTTGATCAAAGAAAACCATATTGCAGCCGCAGGTAGCATTCATGCGGCTTTAGCACAAGCTATTGCGCAGCATCCAGACACCAGCATTCAAATAGAAGTTGAAAACTGCGATCAGCTCAAACAGGCATTGGATGCAGGCGCCACCAGTATTCTGCTAGATAACTTTGGTTTAAAAGAGATGGAAAAAGCAGTAGGAATTAACAAAGCAATAAACCTTGGCCACGCAAAACTGGAAGCGTCTGGCGGCGTTGATTTAAGCGCTGCCCGCGCGATTGCATTAACAGGTGTTGATCGCATTTCAATTGGCAGCTTAACAAAAAATATACGTGCCATTGATTTATCATTAAGAATAAAATAATGTATGGAATACGACACTAAAACGCTTCGAAATTAAGCAGTTAAACCAGCAGTCAATTTGATATCGCCAAATAAGGCAAGAATGATTAAACCACCCAATACAGTCACCCATACTGATTCAAACACTCACTCAGAGCTAAGCAGGCATACGACGAGTCAGGCAATGAGCAAGTCTTCTGGCGTGGTTAAAGTAGCCGCAAAAGCCAAGCTAAGTTTGGGTGATGTATTACGTATGCTGGTTAACGACGGCAGATTAGACAAAACCCAAGCCGAAAAACTGTATAAAGACCGCAAGCTTGATAGTTCAAATCTGCATCCAGTCGTGGTGATCGGTGAACAAAAATGGAAAGATTTACGTTCGCCACACAAGGCGATGACAGCGGATTTTTTAAGTCGCTGGCTGGCAGCACAAACAGGGCTGGATTTTTATCATATCGATCCACTCAAACTTGATTTTAGCTCTGCCGCACAGATTGTCTCAAAAGCTTATGCCGAACGGCTAAGAATCATGCCGATTTCTGTGAAAGGCGACGAAGCGACTGTGGCGACTTCTGAACCCTATCAAGTGGATTGGATACCCGATTTAGAGCGTATTTTAAATATGCGCATCAAATTGGTTTTTGCTAACCCACTAGAAATTAACCGCTATTTACCTGAAATTTATAGTCTGGCATCGTCTATCAATCAGGCTAATTTAGCCAAAGCAGGCCAGATTGTTGGTGTACAAAATTTTGAGCAATTGGTTGAACTGGGTAAAGATAAAAACTTAGACGCCAATGAACAGCACGTAGTGAATATTGTGGATTGGCTGTTTAAATACGCTTTTGAGCAACGCGCCAGTGACATTCATCTGGAACCTCGTCGCAACATGGGCACGATGCGCTTCCGCATTGATGGCGTTTTACACCAAGTGTATCAATTGCCTTCAAATATCATGAATGCGATTACCAGCCGCATTAAGCTGTTAGGCCGCATGGATATGGTGGAAAAGCGCCGCCCGCAAGACGGTCGCATCAAAACTGTCAGTAATACAGGCACTGAAATTGAGCTACGCTTATCCACCATGCCAACCGCCTTTGGTGAAAAGCTGGTGATGCGGATTTTTACGCCCGACGTCATTGTGCAAGATTTTATTCAATTAGGCTTTTCTAAAAAACAAGCGGATTTATGGGCGCAATGGACAAAATCACCTAATGGCATTATTTTGGTAACAGGTCCAACAGGTTCAGGCAAAACCACCACTTTATATTCAACTCTCAAACAATTAGCGACACCAGAAGTGAATGTCAGTACAGTTGAAGATCCGATCGAGATGGTGGAGCCTGCATTCAATCAAATGCAAGTGACCACAAATATCGGACTGAATTTTGCCGATGGCATTCGCACATTGATGCGGCAAGATCCAGACATTATTATGGTGGGTGAGATTCGCGATATTGAAACCGCCGACATGGCGATACAGGCAGCATTAACCGGCCATCTGGTACTTTCCACCTTACACACAAACGATGCACCCTCTGCCGTTACCCGCTTATTAGATTTGGGCGTGGCATCATACTTAATTCACTCAACCGTATTAGGCATTATGGCGCAACGACTTGTGCGCACACTCTGCCCTGCCTGCAAGGCACCGCATGAAATTACAGATGAAGAGTGGAAATCCATCACGCATCCGTTCAAGGCAAACAAACCTACCGGCACAATGAAAGCTGTTGGCTGTGTTGAATGCCGCAATACTGGTTTCCGCGGCCGTAGCGGCATTTATGAAATGCTCACCATCACGCCAAAACTACGCAAATTAATCACACATGATACCGATTTACCAATGCTCAGAAATTTGGCTTACCAAGAAGGCATGCAACCTTTGATGCTGAATGGCGCAGAAAAGGTGGCCGCTGGCTTAACAACCATTGAAGAATTATTAAAAGTAGCGCCGCCTCTAGATTCTTAGAAGAGGCAATCGTTTAAGCATTTAGCATGAACAATTGTATTTATGGCTTTATGACGATTAGCATCTAATAACCTCACGTATTTTCAATTGTTTATCAATAACCTAAACTTGACCAAATGCGCTCAAAAGGTTAAGGTTTAGGGTTCATCATTTAATCGTAAAAAATCAAGGTTTTATGGATTCACAAAATAATAATCCGGCGCCCGCCAGTAGAGATCAAATCAATGCAAACCATACCATTACTGGCGCAGAAATTGTCATTCGCTGCTTAAACGAGGAGAAGGTCAAATTTGTATTTGGCTATCCCGGTGGTGCAGTGCTGCACATTTACGATGAAATTTACAAGCAAAATGGCTTTAAACATATTTTAGTGCGTCACGAGCAGGCGGCCGTACATGCGGCCGATGCTTACTCACGCGCTACCGGTACGGTTGGTGTTGCCTTGGTTACCAGTGGCCCAGGTGCCACCAACGCGGTAACAGGCATCGCAACCGCCTATATGGACTCTATTCCATTGGTTGTCATCAGTGGCCAAGTTCCAGTTCCAGCTATTGGTTTAGACGCTTTTCAAGAAGTGGACATGGTTGGCGTAACGCGCCCATGTGTTAAGCACAACTTTTTGGTAAAAGATGTTAAAGACATCGCCGCCACAATGAAAAAAGCGTTTTATATCGCAGCTACCGGTCGTCCAGGTCCGGTTGTTGTGGATATCCCTAAAGATATTACGGCACAATTAGCCGAATATATTTACCCCAAAACAGTGGAAATGCGCTCGTATAGTCCAGTATTAAAAGGCCATAGCGGACAAATTAAAAAAGCCATTAAATTATTGCTGGAAGCCAAACGCCCGATGATTTACACAGGGGGCGGCTTGGTATTGGGCGACGGCGCGCCAGAGTTAGTTAAATTAGCGCGCGCACTTAACTATCCTGTTACCAGTACATTGATGGGTTTAGGCGGATATCCTGCAAGTGACAAGCAGTTTCTTGGTATGTTAGGCATGCACGGAACGTATGAAGCTAACTTGGCGATGCAGAACTGTGATGTGTTGATTGCGGTTGGCGCCCGTTTTGATGACCGCGTAATCGGTGATCCTCAAGATTTCTTAAGCAAAAAGCGTACAATCATCCATATCGATGTGGATCCATCCAGTATTTCTAAACGCGTAAAAGTCGATGTGCCGATTGTTGGTCATGTGCAGTCCGTGTTGACTGAAATGAATGAAGTATTGACCACTGAAAAATCTCAAAATGATATCAGCGCGTGGTGGAAACAAATTGATGAGTGGCGTGGCGTTAAATCCATGGTGTACAAAAACTCTGACATTTTGATTAAACCACAATATGTCATTGAAAAACTGTGGGAAGTGACCAAGGGCGAAGCTTATGTCACGTCAGATGTTGGCCAACACCAAATGTGGGCAGCGCAATATTACAAATTCGATCAGCCACGTCGCTGGATTAACTCTGGTGGCTTAGGCACGATGGGCGTTGGCTTGCCATATGCAATGGGCTGTCAATTCGCCGATAAAAACGCGCAAGTAGCCTGTGTAACCGGTGAAGGCAGTATTCAAATGAATATTCAAGAGCTTTCTACCTGTGCGCAATATGGTTTACCGATTAAGGTAATTATGTTGAACAACCGCTACTTGGGCATGGTGCGTCAGTGGCAAGAGTTCTTCTACGATAATCGCTATTCAGAGTCCTACATGGATAGCTTGCCAGATTTTGTAAAACTGGCTGAATCTTATGGCCATGTTGGTATGAAAATTACCAGCCCTGCTGATGTGGAAGGCGCATTAAAAGAAGCATTCGCTAAAAAAGATAAATTCGTGTTTATGGACTTTATTACCGACCAGGACGAAAACGTGTTTCCAATGATTGCAGCGGGTAAAGGCTTATCAGACATGGTGCTTAAAAAAGACAATAAACATCGGCATGAGGACTAGAAGTTAAAAAAACAAGATGAAACATATTATCTCTCTATTAATGGAAAATGAAGCAGGCGCGCTATCACGCGTTGCCGGCCTATTTTCTGCGCGTGGCTACAATATTGAATCGCTCACTGTTGCCGTAACTGAAGACCCAACCCTATCGCGCATGACGATTGTGACAACAGGTTCTGACGAGGTAATTGAGCAAATTATCAAACAGCTGAATAAATTAATCGATGTCGTAAAAGTGCTAGATTTGAATGACGGAAAATATATCGAACGTGAATTGATGCTGGTTAAAGTGAAAGCAAGTGCTAACTTTAAAGATGAAATGAAGCGTATGTGTGACATTTTCCGCGGCCGAATCATTGATGTTGCTGATAACAGCTACACCATTGAACTGACTGGTTCTTGCAGCAAACTGGATGCATTCTTAGAAGCAATCGATAAAACCGCTATTTTAGAAACGGTACGCACAGGTGCTTCCGGCATTGGGCGTGGCGATAGAATTTTGAAAATATAGATTTAGACTCTTAAAATTTATACTTAAAAACAAGCATTAAAACATGTTAAGTAATTCATTAATAAATAATTGTATTTAAAGGGAAAAGCAATGAAAGTTTATTACGACAAAGACGCCGATTTAAGCATCATCAAAGGTAAAAAAGTAACCATCGTCGGTTACGGTTCACAAGGCCATGCGCACGCAGCTAATCTTAAAGATAGTGGCGTTACAGTCACTATCGGCCTACGTAAAGAAGGCAGTTCATGGGCTAAAGCAGTTAATTCTGGCCATAATGTATTTGAAATTGCTGAAGCCGTAAAAGATGCTGACGTTGTGATGGTTTTACTGCCAGATGAAACAATGGCTGGCATCTACGATGCTGAAGTGGCTCCAAACCTGAAAAAAGGTGCAGCACTTGCTTTCGCGCACGGTTTTAATATTCATTACAACCAAATCGTGCCACGTGCCGATTTAGACGTGATTATGATTGCACCAAAAGGCCCAGGCCACACTGTGCGTTCAGAATATTTAAAAGGCGGCGGCGTTCCATCATTAATCGCGGTTTACCAAGATAAATCTGGCAAAGCAAAAGACATCTCACTTTCTTACGCAGCAGCCAACGGCGGCACAAAAGGTGGCGTGATTGAGACAGATTTCCGTGAAGAAACTGAAACTGACTTATTTGGTGAGCAAGCTGTATTATGTGGCGGCGCGGTTGAATTGGTAAAAGCAGGCTTCGAAACATTGACCGAAGCAGGTTATGCTCCTGAAATGGCGTATTTTGAGTGCTTGCATGAGCTTAAATTGATTGTCGACTTAATGTATGAAGGCGGCATTGCCAACATGAACTATTCAATCTCAAACAATGCAGAGTACGGTGAATATGTAACAGGCCCACGCGTGATTGCTGACCAAGCACGTGCTGCCATGAAAGAGTGCCTGAAAAACATTCAAAACGGTAACTATGCAAAACAATTCATTTTAGAAGGTCGCACCAACTACCCAGAAATGGTGGCGCGTCGCCGCTTGAATGCTGCACACCCGATTGAGCAAGTGGGTGGCCAATTGCGCGCGATGATGCCTTGGATTGCTAAAAACAAACTAGTGGATCAAAGCAAAAACTAACTTAAATTGTAGGTCAAGTATTAAAACTTAGCGCTAGAAAAAAAGGGGCAAGACGCAAATCGTTTTGCCCTTTTTCATTAAAGGACTTCAATTGCCACTTTCCATTATTTTGCAGTATCTGCTGCCCAAACAAGCCATTACCATTCTGGCAGGTAAACTTGCCAATTTAGAAGGCGGAAAATTAACCACGGCAGTTATTGCCTGGTTTATCAAACGCTATCAAGTCAACATGGCAGAAGCTGCTAATCCAGACATTAGCAGTTATGCAACGTTTAATGATTTTTTTACGCGCGCGCTTAAAACTGATGCTCGCCCACTTGCAGAAACCAAACTAATTTGCCCGGTAGATGGCGCAATCAGTCAGTTTGGCAATATTGAACAAGACCAGATTTTTCAGGCAAAAAATCACAATTATTCAACATTAACTTTGCTTGCTGGCAACCAAGCATTGGCCACTAAGTTTGAGAATGGCTATTTTGCATGCCTATATTTAAGCCCCAAAGATTATCATCGCATTCATATGCCATGCGATGGCACACTAAAAAATATGGCGTATGTGCCAGGTGATCTATTCTCAGTTAACCCGAGTACTGCTGCCAATGTGCCGAACTTATTTGCTCGCAACGAACGCGTTGTGTGTGAGTTTGAATCTGAACAGCATGGCAGTTTTGTAATGGTTTTAGTCGGTGCGACTATTGTGGGCAGTATGGCAACTGTTTGGCATGATAGTAAAAACAAAGTGATTAACCCGCCACGCAGTCAAAACATCCGCACTTGGTCTTACGCAGATAAAAAAATATCGCTTAAACAGGGCGATGAAATGGGCAGATTTTTGCTTGGGTCAACCGTTGTTATGTTATTTGAAAATAGCACCACCAAATTTGAAGCGATAAAATTCAATGCCGATTGGCGCCCTGCCCGTGCAATTAAATTGGGCGAAGTGATGGCTTAACTAAACTGTTAATTTAAAACGACTATTTCAATAAAAACACTTTGAAAGTCAACGTTTTAAAAAATCATAACTTTAAAGCTCAAAATAAAAAAGCCTGCTAATCAGCAGGCTTTTTTAGTTTAATCCAGCCTTACACGTGCCTAGCTGGATGTGTTTTTATTTTATGATGCAAATGCGTTGCCAACTCATTCAATGCAGCTTTATACACATCGCGTTTAAATTCAATCACATCTTCCAGCGGCACCCAGTAATCGCTCCAACGCCACGCATCAAACTCAGGATGTTCAGAAGCGCGCAAAGAAACATCCGTATCGCGCCCAACCATGCGCAGCAAATACCATATTTGTTTTTGGCCTTTGTAACTGCCGCGCCACTCACGCTTGATCCAGCTGGTAGGCACTTCATAACGCAGCCAATCACGCGTACGCCCCAAAATCTCTACGTGCTCTGGCGCCAGACCCACCTCTTCCATCAACTCGCGATACATCGCTTGTTCTGGGCTTTCGCCGTATTTAATACCACCCTGTGGAAACTGCCAAGCATGCTCTCTAATACGCTTGCCCCAAAACACCTGATTTTGAGCGTTACACAGGATTATCCCAACATTGGGACGGAATCCGTCACGATCTAACATATTGCAACTACCTAAAATATTTAGTGCAATTTTTTCATATTTTTGCCACTATTGAAAGCTCGCATTTGCTTAAAACCTAAATTAACCCTCAATTCATCTTATCTTTATGCAAAATTTAAATTTTATTACGCGGTTTTTTCTATTGCTGTCATTTATAGGCACATTAGCCGCCTGCGCGTCGGCTAATCATGGCAGCAGCTTTGCCTATATTACTAACCAAGGCGATAACACCGTTTCTGTGGTTGATTTGGCCAAATCTGAAGTTATTAAAACAATTGCCGTTGGCAAAGCGCCTGTTGGCGTAGCGATATCATCCAAATTAAGCCGTGCTTTTATTACCAATGTAGAAAGCCAAAGTATTTCCGTGATTAATACGGATAACAATACCGTGATTGAAACAATTGCCATTAAAGGCTCACCTGTCGGCATAGCCATTGCACCGGATAGCAAAACTTTATATGTGGCAGATTGGTACAGCGACCGAATTTTAGCCATTGATACTGGCGACTTTAATGTGCAGCGCGAATTGATTGTCGCAAAAGCACCTGCTGGGTTAATCGTTAGCGTAGACAGTAAAACGCTGTATGTTGCGGAACGCGATACTAATGAGATTGCAGTCATTGATACCAAAACACTGGCCATTATTAAACAGATTAAAGTGGGCAAACATCCATTTGGCTTAACGCTTAGCCCTGATAACAAACACTTATATAGCGTGAACGTGTATGACAATACCGTTTCGATTATTGATACCGACACTAATCAAACAACGCAAAACACCATAAAAGTAGGCGAGCATCCTTATTGTGCAGTGCTTAATCCAAACAATAAAACGCTGTATGTATCCAACACGCAAGATGACACTGTTTCGGTAATTGATTTAGTCACGCAGAAGCGCATTGCAACTATTGATGTCGGCATGACACCGGAAGGTATTAGCTTTGACGCTATTAACAATCAGGTTTTAGTCACCAGTTGGGGTGAGAATCAATTGAGCGTGATTGATGCAGCAACCAACACGGTTAAATCAAACATTAAAACAGGCGATAAAAGCCGGGCATTTGGTCAGTTTGTGCTGACCAAACCAAGATAGGTACAATTTATATTACCCAAGCAATAATAAACACAACTCAATATTGCCCCAATAATTAAAGACACAGTTTTAAAATTTGCGTCAACGCCTTACACGATTTCGCGTTAAAGCTAAACGTAGGCTTATTCAATCAAGTGATTTATAATATCGCGCTATCCTAGTTTAAGTTTATTTATTGTCATTCAACGGAGACCATGCATGAAAAAGTTTTTAACATTATTAGCACTTGCAACATTATCATTTAATGCTGCCGCCCACGGCCCATCACCACAAAAAGTAGAAAAAACCGTCGTTATTAAAGCTGCTCCCGCAAAAGTCTGGGCAATGGTAAAAGATTTCGGCAATATGCAAAAATGGCATCCAGCAATCGAAAGTGTTAAAACCGAGCAAAAGAAAGATGACACCGGCACACTTGCAACATTTAGAACGCTTAACTTAAAAGGCGGCGGTGAGATTGTAGAAAAACTACGTAGTGCAGACGACGCTGACATGAAATTAAGATATGAGATTGTAAGCGGCGTGGCTCCAGTTGCTGATTACAACGCATTTATGCAAGTAACTGCAGGCCCAGGCGCTGGCGAAAGTACAGTGACATGGGTTGGTCGCTTTTACCGCACTTACAAGCTAAACCCACCAATTCCAGCTGGCCAAGATGACGCAACAGCCGTAAACTTCATTACAGGTGTTTTCGATGGTGGCTTAGCTAACTTAAAAAAGGTACTTGAAAACTCAAAGTAACTGGCCAGGAAGCTGGCGCAACAAAAAAACCGTGGTGGAAATTTTGGTAATCTAAATATCTTAATTGAGCCACACACAAGGGATTGTAAGTTGAACTTACAATCCCTTTTTATTACATCTCGTTTTCATCATTAATATGGATGATGTTATTCACTAAGCTTTAGTGATGTGCTTCTAGTACACTGCGCTAACACTATAAATCGCCAATAATTCAATTAAAGCAAGTGACGAATTTGACAAATACTGACACTTTTTGTCACACCGCATTTCTTAAAGCTTAACTAAATATTGGACTTAAACTTATCAAATATCTGCAAAATTACAACTTAAAATTACTTATCATATACAAATCATATAGTTAACAAGAAAATCCTTTAATTGGCACAGCAGTTGCTAATACCTTTTCAAGCACTGGTAACAATTACTAACGCAGTGTTTTATTATTCGGTGTAAGCAACTTAAAATTTATTAAAGGGGATTTATATGAACATGAAACAAGTACAAAAAGGTTTTACCTTAATCGAGTTAATGATTGTGGTAGCAATTATCGGTATTTTGGCTGCAATTGCGATTCCAGCTTATTCTGACTATACTGCAAAATCGAAAGTGACTGCTGCTTTAGCTGAGGTTTCTGGTTTAAAAACTAAAATTGAAGTATTACTAAACGAAGGCGAAACCCCTGCATTTGGTGCTGGCGCAAACCTTGGTGACAATACTTCGACTGCAAACTGCACATTAACATATGCTGCTGGTGTTCTAACATGTACATTAGCAAATGAACCTGCACAAATTACTGGTAGTACAGTAGTATTAACTCGCGCAAACGAAGGTGAATGGGGTTGTACATTAACAGGTGGTGCTAACGTTGCAAAATATGCACCTAAAGGTTGTATCTAATTTTTAGAAGTAAAAAAGCCCTTCGATTGAAGGGCTTTTTAATGCCTGCAACAATTGCATATACTCACTTATGTAACAATCGAATTAATGTCGTTTTGTTCCACCTTCTAACACTTCCGCCTTTAACCCACACTGCGCAAATATAAATGCGGCCGCACTGCTGCGACGGCCTGTTTGGCAATACACAATATATTCTTTGGCTTTATCTAAACTTTCTGCAAAAGTACGCAGCTCATGCAATGGTGCATTGATTGCGCCTTCAATATGCTCATGTTTGTATTCGGATGCAAATCGCACGTCTATCCATATTGCGCCTTGATTCAGCACTTTTTCTTCAGCAGCTTGCCTGCTGATGCTGTTTACAATCGGCGCTTTCAATAGCTCGATAAAATCTACTTTATTTAAACGTAATAATTGACCGCTGGTTCTCATGGTGACGGTTGCATTACGCTTATTATCAGACGCCAACGCTTCTTCGCCAAAACCTGCTCCAGTTGAAATCTCTGCCAATATAACTGGTGGCTGACTAATATCCGTTATGCGGCTTACCTCGGCAGTGCCTTGCTGAATGAGATAGTAATAATCGCCTTCTTGCCCTTGTGTAATGATGGTTTGGCCTGCGGCCACATCAACTGTCGTCATGCGTTTGAACATGGCCTCGATATTGGCGGGTGGCAATCGGCTAAATACGCCATTGTGTACTTTAAACGCATGAAAACTATCATCATCCGGTTGCCAGTTGTGTTGTGTAGCATTTGGTCTGGATTTAGTTTGTGCAGGCGGGTATCCAGATAACTGATCCCATGTCATCATAATATCCAGCAAATCTAAATCGATACGCATAATATCTATGGACGTTAATGCAATAGTATCTTTAATTTTCAAACGCTCGGCATCCAACGGATGTTTGGCGGCATCGGTGCCTGCACGCAGAATTAATTTCTGACCATTTTCATAGCGAATGCCTAAATCGCCTTTTAGCAAATACAAAGCTTGCATGCTTGCATTCATGCGCGTGGGATCCAAGTCCTTACTCACTTGCTCTACAATACACAACGGTGCAAGTTCATCCAAACGGTTGGGTGATAGCCGTGCGATTGGTTCAAAACGTAATAGCGTGGTTTTGCTTATGGCGTTAGGAGCTGTAGATTGAGGGCTTGCACCCTGATTAGACGACGGGTTATTAATTTGAGTCATAGGTTTTTTTAATTCATTTTTTCAATTAACTTCTTTATAAATACTTAATTTATAAAACAAGTATTTATAGATTAAATATCTGTTGATGCAGCAAGGCTTTACAGTGTTGTGTTTTTGGGTTTGCCGCAATTTCTTGCATGATCGTGGCATCTTCACCAGGCTTAAGATGCGTAATATAAACCGCTGGATGACTTTGCAAATGCACTAACTCTTCTGCCAAGGTTGCAGGGCATAAATGCTTAGAAAGCACAGCCAACTCTGCCTCAGCATTACTAAATGCGGTTTCTATAATCAATACTTTTAAGTTACCAATCTGGTTTACATCATGCCAGAAATTGGTACTGCCTGCGGTATCGCCAGTAAATACCAGACTATTTTTCCCACTATCAATTTGATAACCAACAGCGGGAATCACATGATTCGCTGGTACTGCCGTAATGGTTTTACTGTTAATTTTCACCCCATTGCCAACAAAAATTTCGTTGTAGCGTAAAAACGGCGTTGCAGGATCGGGTATTAAATTAAAATTGGGCCAAATCAGCCAATTAAAAACATGCTGTTTTAGGATATTAATTACTTCGAGTGTGGCATGTACGGTAATAGGTTCAGCGCGCAAACCCATCACGGTATCCAGCAGCAATGGAATAGACACGATATGATCTAAATGCGTGTGTGTGACAAAGATATGGTCAATCTTTAATAGTGCTTCTAGCGGCAAATCCCCCACACCAGTGCCCGCATCGATTAGCACATCATTATCCACCAATAGCGACGTGGTGCGCATTCCAGCGCCAATTCCTCCGCTGCATCCTAATATTTTTATCTGCATACCCATATTCTCATTTGCTTTAAAACAGCGTTTAAATTATCTATACGGACAACATGATTTAGCAACATTAAGTACAATAATGCCTAAACCGAGTACAAAACGCACGCCATGTTGTTTTAAAAGTGCTGATAAAAATTTAATATTTTAAACATGATGTTTAATTGATTGATTTTAATATATTTTTTACAACCTATATAAACGTTAGCATAGCGGATAAAATGTGTGCTGAACAGGCAGATTTATAATGATTAACAAACTTCTGAAAAGTAAAAACGGTATTAAGTAAAATGACTGAAAAACCAATAGAAATAGCGCCGAATGATCCGATTAACGCAAGTGTCATTTGGCTGCATGGGCTGGGTGCAGATGGCAATGATTTTGTGCCTGTGGTAAAAATGCTTAATTTGCCGCATGTGCGCTTTATATTGCCGCACGCGCCCTACCGCAAAGTAACGCGAAACAACGGCTATGAAATGCGCGCCTGGTACGATGTGTATGGCTTAACGCCCATTAGCCGCGAAGATGCAATTGGCATTAAAGAAAGCCAATTGCAAATTGAACAATTGATTGCGCAGGAAATCAGCCGCGGCATACCCACAGAACGGATTGTATTGGCTGGTTTTTCGCAAGGCGGAGCTATTGCTTTACATACTGCGCTTCGTTACACAGAAAAGCTGGCTGGCGTATTAGCACTATCGACCTATTTGCCTTTAAGGGATAGTTTAGCCACAGAAAAAACTGATGTGAATCAACAAACGCCTATTTTTATGGCACTTGGTAGTGACGATGCGGTAATTTCCCTGGAAACATGCCAAGCATCACTAAACTTATTACAAGCGCAAAACTATCGAATAGATTGGCACGAATACGCGATGGAGCATTCGCTTTGTGCACAAGAGATAGAGGATATTAAGCAGTTTTTATTAAGCATTTTAAAGGGTTAACTTTTTAAAAAGCTGCCCAACAATTGAGTGACTTAAATCGGTTAACCTTTAGACTAATTGTAAATAAGTGTGCATTTAATTCCGCAACAATCGTTAGATTTGTTAAAATCGCACATTAAATCAATGCGTGGATTACCTCCCGGAACCCGTCCAGAATCAGGCAGTTTAAAATTAAAAGCAAAGATTCACCGACGATTATAATTAAAAATGAAGCAATCTAAACCCACTAGCACATCCAATAACGACATCAGCTTTGAACAGGCGATTGTTGAACTTGAAGCGATTGTTAACCAAATGGAATTGGGCAATTTAGCGCTAGATGATTCTTTTAACGCCTACAAACGCGGCGCCGAATTACTGCAAATCTGCCAGCAATCTTTAAACAGTGTTGAACAGCAGGTACGCGTGTTAACCGATGCACAGAAATTGGCTGCATTTCTGCCCACTGACGATTAACCCAGCGACGACTGATAAAGCCATGACCGAACTTAACTTAGATCAAAAGCAGGATCAAAAAGCAGAGCAAAAAGAGGCGTTTGAGGCTTGGACGGCCGATCTGCAGGCGCGCATGGAAAATGTATTGGATGCGCACATTCCAAGTGCAGATACATTGCCGACAAAATTGCATGAAGCCATGCGCTACTCTGTTTTGGGTGGCGGCAAACGTGTTCGTGCGCTATTGGCTTATGCTGCTGGCGAGTTTTGTGGTGCGGAATTAGCTACGATTGATTTACCTGCCGCTTCTGTAGAATTAATCCATGCATTTTCACTGGTGCATGATGACATGCCTTGTATGGATGACGATGAACTGCGTCGTGGCAAACTTTCTACACATAAAAAATATGGTGATGCCATTGCATTGCTAGTCGGTGATGCGTTACAAAGTTTGGCATTTCAACTGATTTCACAGGACAAATTACTTAAAAACGCCACGCAAAAACTGCAAATGCTGCATGTATTGGCACTTGCCAGCGGTTCACGCGGTATGGCAGGTGGACAAGCCATTGATTTAGAAAGTATTGGCATACCGCTTACGCGCGAAGAGCTGGAACAAATGCATATCCATAAAACTGGTGCGCTGATTCGTGCAGCAGCGCTATTAGGTGCATATAGTAGCCATAATGCGAATGAGGACAAAATAAAAGCGATTGACCATTTTGCCAAGGCGATTGGCTTAGCTTTTCAAGTAGTCGATGATATTTTAGATGCCGAAGCAGATACGCAAACTTTAGGCAAAACTGCGGGCAAAGATGCGCAGCACAATAAATCCACATATGTGACTATTTTAGGTTTGTCTGCTGCCAAGCAACTGGCTTCAGAATTGCATGCAAACGCCATGGCCGCGTTGTCTTATTATGGTCGCGAGGCCGATTTATTAAGACAATTAGCTCACTTCATTATGCATCGTAGTTTTTAACTACAGGTCACTTTCGTCATTCCATCATGTTTAACCTGTTAGATTCCATTCAATCACCAGAAGATTTGCGCAAGCTAAAGCGTGACGAATTGGCAACTTTGGCCAGCCAACTGCGCACGTTTTTAGTAGAAAGTGTAGCTAAAACAGGCGGTCATTTAGCTTCTAATTTGGGTGTGGTAGAACTAACTATTGCGCTGCATTATGTGTTTAATACGCCGGATGATCGTTTGGTTTGGGATGTCGGTCATCAAACCTATCCCCACAAAATACTCACTGGTCGCCGCGAAGCAATGGCGAATCTGCGCAAACCTAACGGCATTGCTGGCTTTCCGCGCCGCAGCGAAAGTCAATATGATACTTTTGGTACAGGACATTCCAGCACATCAATCTCAGCCGCGTTAGGCATGGCGATTGCCGCCAGACATGCAGGCCTGGATCGTCGCAGCGTGGCGATTATTGGCGATGGCGCCATGACGGCAGGTATGGCATTTGAGGCGCTTAACAATGCTGGCGATATGGATGCGAACCTGTTGGTTATTCTGAATGATAACGACATGAGTATTTCTAATAATGTCGGTGCATTGAACAATTATTTAGCACGATTATTATCTGGCCGTCTTTATGATCGCGTGCGTCAAAGCGGCAAAAAGGTGCTTGGTGTAATGCCGCCGCCAGTAAAAGAATTTGCAAAACGTGCTGAAGAGCACGCCAAGGGCATGGTAACGCCAGGCACGCTGTTTGAAGAGTTTGGCTTTAATTACATTGGCCCGATTGATGGCCATGATTTGCCAGTGTTGCTAGACACGCTTGCCAACATTCGTGAGCTTAAAGGCATGCAGTTTCTGCATGTGGTCACACAAAAAGGCAAAGGTTTTGAACCAGCCGAAGACAATCCGAACAAATATCACGGCGTGAGTAAGTTTGACCCTTGCAATGGTGTTTCAACGAGTACTTCCCAATCAAAAACCTATACACAAATATTTGGTGATTGGTTGGTGGATATGGCAGATGCAGACAGCCAATTAGTCGCCATTACGCCAGCCATGTGTGATGGTAGCGGACTAAACGCTTTCGCCGAAAAATACCCAGCTCGTTATTTTGATGTGGGTATTGCTGAGCAGCATGCACTGACTTTTGCCGCAGGTCTGGCTTGCGATGGGCTTAAACCCGTGGTTGCGATTTACAGTACATTTTTGCAGCGCGCTTATGATCAATTGATTCATGATATTGCTTTGCAAAATCTAAACGTGCTTTTTGCAATTGACCGCGCTGGATTGGTTGGCGCAGATGGCCCAACACACGCTGGTACATTTGACTTAAGTTTTCTACGCTGTATTCCCAATATCGTGATTATGGCGCCCAGCAATGAAAACGAATGTCGACAAATGCTCACGACCGGTTATCAGTATAACGGTGTAGCCGCAGTCCGCTATCCGCGCGGCGCAGGGCAAAATACCAAGATTGATAATACGTTAAGCTCTTTGCCGATTGGCAAAGGTGAAATAGCACGAACAGCAAACGCTAATATTAACCAAGGTAAAAGAGTCGCCATTCTCAGCTTTGGCAGCATGTTAGCACCCAGCCTGCAGGCAGCAGAAACATTAGATGCAACGGTTGCCAATATGCGTTTTGTGAAACCGCTTGATACTGCATTAATTCAGCAATTAGCCGATACGCACGACTTAATTGTCACGATAGAAGAAAATGCACTCATGGGCGGTGCTGGCGCAGCGGTATTAGAGGCAATGCAAACCATGCATCTGCATAATCCAACGCTATGCCTAGGTTTACCGGATAAATTTATTGAGCACGGCGTGCATGAAACCATGCTGGCAGAATGTGGCTTGGATGCCGCAGGCATTATTAATGCCGTTCAATTAAAGCTCAATATTAAAAGTTAAGCTTTTTATTGTGTTAAATCTATTGATTTAATCGGTTTCATCACAATATCAGCCATATCACTAAATTTAATTAAAAATCGTTTACTCATTTGCGCAAGCGAGTAAACTTAATGTCGAATTTATGTTCAATATTAGCGTTGTCATTTAACGCTGCGCCAATTTGGAGTACCACTTAACAATGAATATACCTTTACCAGACGTTGCTAGCACAATCATCGAAGACACACAAAACATGCCAGATGTGCGCCGCTTAGACATTAACAAAGTGGGCATTAAATCCATTCGCCACCCGGTTGTTGTCAAAGATAAAACCGGTGGTGAACAAAGCACTGTCGCTGTATTTGATATGTATGTGCACTTGCCGCACAATTTCAAAGGCACGCACATGTCGCGCTTTGTGGAGATTTTAAATACTAATGAACACGCGATCTCAGTCGAATCGTTTGAAAGCATTGTGCGTGAAATGGTGAAACGGCTTGAAGCGAATTCTGGTTATGTAGAAATGCGCTTTCCCTATTTTGTGAACAAATCTGCACCAGTTTCTGGCGTTAAAAGTTTGCTGGATTACGATGTGACTTTTATTGGCGAAATTAAAGATGGCAAATTTGATATTACGGTTAAGGTATTGGTGCCAGTAACCAGCCTTTGCCCATGCAGCAAAAAAATATCGGATTATGGTGCACACAATCAACGCAGCCATGTCACCGTGACCGCACTGGTTAACGACTTTATCTGGATTGAAGACATTATCAGCATGGTTGAAAAGCAAGCTTCATGCGAGTTGTATGGCTTGCTTAAACGCCCTGATGAAAAACATGTGACTGAGCGCGCCTATGATAATCCCAAGTTCGTTGAGGACATGGTGCGTGATGTTGCCACGCAATTAAATAATGAAAAGCGCATTGATAAATACACTGTGGAATCTGAAAATTTTGAGAGTATCCACAATCATAGTGCATATGCTTTGATTGAAAATGATAAACGAATCAAAAGAGCCTAATTGGCAAAATTTCAGTGCAGGCTAACCGTTAGGTTAAGTGAGCAATAGCGAGCGGCCGAAACTAAAATTTTGAGAGTATTCACAACCATAGCGCTTATGCATTGATTGAAAACGATAAGCGAATTAAATAACTAAAGAAATACATAAAAAACGGGCTTAATTGCCCGTTTTTTATTTGTCAGCGCTCTACTTAACTAGTTGAATTTAATATTTTTTAGTCAAAGTCATCACCGAATTATCACGCTTCATTTCTACACGATTCAAAGCTGACATGCCTAATAACACATACGGTGGAGAGCCTCCTTCAGCTACAACAGCTTCCACATTATTCAGAATAATTGACCCGATTTTTAATGTGTTGAGTTTAACCAGATATGCGCCAACCTCACCATTCGCGGTAGATAGTGTGATTTTTTCTCCTTTTTCATAATCTATTTTGGCAAATTTTGCATCGCCACTGTTCATGGCAACGGAGGTTGCACCTGTATCCACAACATATTTAAGTGATGCGCCATTAATACTTAAGTTGCCATAAAAATGCCCGCGACTATCTGCATACAAACTCACAGGCGAGTTGATTTCAGAACCGCTGCTAGCCGCAACCGATGCTGCCTGTCCCATTTTAAGCACTTGGCGTTTGCCCTCAATCATAAAAGTCGCGGATTCGCTATCTGCAGAAATCAACTTAACACAGCTTTTGGTTTGACCCGCGCTCAAACTTTGCGGACTACCGCCGTTAATGGTCACAACAGCTTTGTTGCTGAACAAGCCAACCACATTGACCTGCGTATCGGCGAATGCGCTTTTGCAGAAAACACCTACAGCCAAAACCAGCAGCGCTTTATATATAACTAAGTCAAACCTATTCAAATTAAACATCATGTTCCTTCAATTTTTCTATCCAAACATACCAGCACGCGCATGAGTTTGCGCCAATTTCAATCCCAGTGCAATCACGACAAAGCCTGCTAACGGAAACATCGCCGCTAATAAAAACGTTTTCTCACCACCCAAAAATTGCAAAGCATATCCGCCCGCAAGGCCGCCAATCGTACCACCTACACCATACGCAACACTATTATAGAGCGCCTGTCCTTTTGCTTGATGACGACCATTAAAAAACTGTGTAATCACCTCTACCGACGCAGCATGAAAACTGCCAAAAGTGGCGGCATGTAAACTTTGCGCAATAATTAGTAACACCAAATTATCGACAGCGGTGCCTATCAGGCTGAACCGGATTACCCCCAACGCAAGACTGGTGAGTAGGATGTTTTTTAAGCTAAAACGTTGCATTAACTTCGGCATCAGCATGAAAATCATAATTTCACACACTACCCCGACAGCCCACAATAAACCAATCATGCCTTTGCTGTAACCATGCTCTGCCAGATAAATGGAATAAAAATTGTACAAAACGCCGTGCGCGGTAACCATCATTGAACAGCCTATCAACAAGGCAATCACAGGCGGTTGCTTGATAATTTGCCAAATGGAAAAAGTATCGTGCGCGTGTGGCTTGATAATCGGCTCTGGCAATTTAAATGTGAGTAAAAACAAAGTGATTTGCACGCCTAACAAAAACCATAACAAACTTTTAATGCCGTAAGCATCGATTAAAAACCCCAATATCACCGCAGCGACAATAAATCCAAGCGAACCCCACATGCGAATACGGCTGTAATGGCCGTTGGTAGTGGCCAAATGTGCTAATGTTAACGATTCTGAAAGCGGTAAAGTTGAACTGGTGAATAAACTCAATGAAGCCATAACGAAAAACAGCCAGAAGAAACTATGCGCCCAGAATACCGCCACAAAACCGCATAAGCCCAAAAACGCAGTGAGTTTTATCCACGTCACGCGTTTACCCGTATGGTCTGCCAACCAGCCCCAAAAATTGGGTGCAAAGATACGACTGATTTGAAACAGCGACATCAGGATGCCAATATCAGCTGCCGAGAATTGCTCCGACTGCAAATACAAACCCCAATAAGGTACAAATGCACCTACGAAGAAATAGTAAATGAAGTAGAAACGGGAAAGATTAACGTGTAAGGCGCGGCTCAAAGTCTCAGTCCAGTTGTTAATCTAGTGATTATTTAATTGAGGGGTATAGCCCAATCATGAATGAATACGAACTTAAATTTCAGATTCACTCATGTTTGGGTTTATTACATTTCGGATGTCTTAAATCTTAGGCACAGATGAAACGACATCCGCATTTTGTGCGCGATGACGCAAAGCATGATCCATCAACACCAATGCCAACATGGCTTCAGCAATTGGTGTCGCACGCACACCAACGCACGGGTCATGGCGACCTGTGGTTTGCATAGTCACTGCATTGCCATTTTTATCGATAGAACGGCGTTCTTGCGGAATACTGGAGGTCGGTTTTAAGGCAATATTAACGCGAATCTCTTGTCCTGTAGAAATACCACCCAAGATACCGCCTGCATGATTGGTCACAAAACCTTGTGGCGTCATTTCATCGCTGTGCACACTACCGCGCTGACTAATCGCATCAAAACCCGCACCGATTTCGATGCCTTTTACTGCGTTAATACTCATCATGGCATGCGCAATATCCGCATCCAAGCGGTCAAATACTGGTTCGCCCCAACCCACCGGCACACCTTCTGCAAGTACTGTAATGCGGGCACCGACTGAATCACGTTCAGCACGAATACTATCTAGATAGGCTTCTAATTTTGGCAAAATATTCTGATTGGGAGAAAAGAACGGATTATCATTCACGCCATCCCAGCTTTCAAATGGAATATCAATCTCGCCTAATTGGCTCATATAGCCGCGTACCGTTACACCAAAGCGCTCGCGTAACCATTTTTTTGCGATCGCGCCAGCCGCTACGCGCACTGCCGTTTCGCGCGCACTGCTGCGTCCTCCGCCACGATAATCGCGCACGCCATACTTTTGGCTGTACGTGTAATCGGCATGGCCTGGACGAAAAGTATCCATGATTTTGCTGTAATCTTGACTGCGCTGATCGGTATTGCGAATCAGCAAGCCAATGGGTGCACCCGTGGTTTTTCCTTCAAAAACGCCAGATAATATTTCTACTGCATCCGCCTCTTGGCGTTGTGTCACATGACGTGAAGTACCCGGCTTACGCCTGTCTAAATCCAGCTGTAAATCTTCCGCACACAAGCTTAAGCCAGGCGGACAGCCATCCACCACGCCACCAATCGCCGCCCCGTGCGACTCACCAAAGCTTGTTAGGGTAAAAAGAGTGCCGAATGTATTGCCAGACATAGTGAATTTATCTAAGTTGAATGTAACGATTATTTTAACATGTTTAACTATGTCTACTATACGTACGAGTAAACAGCCGTCACCGTATGTTTGTGATGGCTGACTGAAAAAACTCAAGCAGATTCAAGTACGTTTTAACCTAATGATAATTAGCCCAACCCTCTTAGCTTAGTCGCAAACCCTTTATCCACTGCGTGTACAACTGCTCAGCCATTTTGTTCAGAAAAAAACAATGTATTGGTAAACTGTGCTGCATGATTTGAGCTTGCTGTACTGCGGGGCTATGTTTTGCCTCCGCCAATTCATCCGCACCAACTTCACACCATTGTTTCACCATCGCAGAAGTCATTTCTATATGACACTGCAAAACCAAATGCTTGCCAAGTGCGTATGCCTGATTCACACAATATGGACTGAAAAGCAAGTGCGTTGCCCCCTGTGGCAAACTAAACGTTTCGCCATGCCAATGAAAACTATTAAAAACTTCAATATCTCCAAACCACTGCTTTGCAACTCCATTTTTACTAACTGCCACCTCACCCCAGCCAATCTCTTTCACGGGATTTTTGCTGACGACAGCACCAAATGCTTTGCTAATCAACTGCCCACCCAAACAATGTCCCAGCAATGGAATTTCGTTAATGTCGGCCTCACGAATTAAATCCAATAGTGGCGCAATCCAAGGCAAGTCATCATTCACACTCATGGGGCCGCCCATCAAAACCATACCACTGTAGGCCAGTATGGATGTAGGCAATGGCTCGTTTTCATCCACTTTGACCAGTTGCCATTTAATCTGTTGCGCATCTAAAAAATCGCCCAAATAACCAGGGCCTTCATGTGCAATAAACTGAAAAATAATGATTGGTTTCATACGATAGCTTTATCTAATTCTCTTTACTTAACCCGTTTAAACTGCCCATTTTCTAAGTTTTCAATCGTATACTGCCCTATCGCATAACGAATCAAGCGCAGGGTTGGAAAACCCATTTTTGCCGTCATACGGCGTACTTGGCGATTTTTGCCTTCCGATATTTTAATTTCCAGCCAACTGGTTGGAATCGCTTTACGCTCGCGAATAGGAGGAGTACGCGGCCATAAATTTTCAGGCTCTTCAATCAGGCGTATTTCAGCTGGTTTTGTCACAAAATCACCCAAATCAATACCTAATCTGAGAGTTTTTAAGTCCGACTCTTGTGGTGAGCCTTCAACTTGCGCCCAATAAGTTTTGATTTCTTTGTGCCTCGGATGACTTAATTGATGTTGTAATACGCCATCATCGGTTAAAATAAGCAAACCTTCAGAATCGGTATCTAATCGACCGGCAGCATAAACATTAGGAATATCGATAAAGTCTTTTAACGTGGGATGCCCTATTTTTCCATCGGGCAATTCGTGTGGACTAAATTGGCACACCACATTAAAAGGCTTATTAAATAATATAAGCATCAGTAGAGTTATCTTAATAATTAGGAAATATCAATGGCTTCAAAAGCAGTCGACTCAAAAATAATCGTTCCTGCGGGCGATAAAATCACGGTAAATGCCGATAACACACTTAACGTACCCAACCATCCTATTATCCCATTTATCGAAGGCGATGGTATAGGCGCAGACATTACACCACCTATGCAAAAAGTGGTAGATGCTGCGGTAAACAAAGCTTACAGCGGCGCGCGAAAAATTGCATGGATGGAAGTCTATGCCGGCGAAAAAGCTGTTAAAACTTATGGTCCAGATAAAGAAGGCAAAGACAACTGGCTGCCAGCTGAAACTTTGCAAACTGTGCGTGACTATGTGATTTCAATCAAAGGCCCGCTTACCACACCAGTAGGCGGCGGCATTCGTTCACTCAATGTCACGTTGCGCCAAGAGCTTGATTTATATGTATGCTTACGCCCAGTGCAATATTTCACAGGCGTACCGAGCCCTGTCAAACATCCTGAAAAAACCGATATGGTGATTTTCCGTGAAAATACAGAAGACATTTATGCGGGCATTGAGTGGGCAGCAGGTTCAGATGAAGTCGCAAAAGTCATTCAATTTTTAAGCGATATGGGCATGCGTAAAAAAATTCGCTTCCCGGAAAATTCAGCTATTGGCATTAAGCCTGTTTCTATCAATGGCAGTAAACGATTGATTCGTAAAGCGATTCAATACGCAATTGATAATAACCGCAAGTCGGTCACCATTACCCACAAAGGTAATATCATGAAATTTACCGAAGGCGGCTTTAGGGATTGGGGCTACGAGTTAGCCAAAGAAGAGTTTGGCGGCGTGGAGATCGATGGCGGCCCATGGCTTAAATTACCCAATGGCATCGTCATTAAAGACTGTATTGCAGACGCTTTCTTGCAGGAAATTTTGTTGCACCCAAGTGATTATGACGTGGTTGCTGCGCTTAACTTAAATGGTGATTACATGAGTGATGCATTGGCAGCGCAAGTAGGCGGCATTGGTATTGCACCAGGTGCCAACTTAAGCGATACCGTTGCGATGTTTGAAGCAACGCATGGCACGGCACCTAAAATTGCAGGTAAAAATTTAGCCAATCCAAGTTCTATCATATTGTCGGCAGAAATGATGCTACGTCACATGGGTTGGGCAGAGGCAGCTGATTTAATCTTAACGGCTGTGGGTAAGGCGATTCAAGCCAAGCGTGTTACTGGTGATTTTTCAAGCCAAATGGAAGGTGCGACACAAGTAAGTACAGCTGAATTTGGCGATGAGATTATCCAACAGATGTAAATAACGTCATTTCTTTAACACGAAAAAATCGGTTCAGCACAAAAAAATGGCTCGCAATATGCGAGCCATTTTAATTTTGAACTGGAGCGAAATACTTAAAAAACTTATGCCTTTTGAATATTTGAAGCTTGTTTACCTTTTGGGCCATCAGTCACTTCGAAGCTCACACGTTGACCTTCTTTAAGACTTTTATAGCCAGCTTCAACAATTGCCGAGAAGTGTGCGAATAAATCGTCACCTCCATCATCCGGCGTAATAAAGCCGAAGCCTTTAGAATCGTTAAACCATTTTACGGTACCTAATGCCATTTCTACATCCTTACATAATACAAAGGGGGGCGCCCCAAAAAGTTTGTCTCAAGACAGAGGCCGCAGTCACTTAAACATTTGCAGTAAATACAATTAAAGCAGACCACTCAAAGCACGAATACAAACACCTTTGCGCTTTATATGTTACAAATTGTAAATTGTCAAGCATAATGCTAATTTGGGGTTTATCAGCAGTATCCGAATGTTGCAAATAAATTGAATTTTCAAAAACTGAGTGGCTGTATCATGCATTAACTTTACAAAAAAAAAGTAAAAGTGCATTATTGTGGACATTAAAATATTGTTTAACTACAATAATTTAAATAGTACACATTAAAAACTAGATTAAATGTTCAATTCAAAATTTAACGCAAGTGAGTAACAAACAATGGCAGCAGCGGCAACAACAATCAAGTTAAGTGGTTTAGCACGCATGTTAGTGCAAGAACAATTGCTCTCGGAAACCGAAGCGACTTTAGCGCAAACGCAAGCCAATACATTACGCGTACCATTTATTACCCAGATTATTGCCGGCAAAAGAATATCCGCCGAAAAAATAGCTGAAGTTTCATCGCGCGCATTTGGTTTTCCTTATTTCAATCTAGACGCGTTTAATCCGGACTATCTACCGCCCAAATCCATCGATATAAAACTGATGCAAGCCAATCGCGTGATTGCTTTGCAAAATCGCAACAATGTTTTATTTGTTGGCATTTCAGATCCGACTAATCTGCACTCTTTAGACAGCGTGCAATTCCAAATGGGCATGACTTTGTCACCCGTGGTGGTTGAAGATGACAAATTAGGCCGCTGGATAGATAAGATTGTTGAATCAAAAGACACCAGCATGAAATCACTGGATATGGATGGTGATTTTGATTTGGACATGGGTGGTGAGGATTTAGAGCAGGAAACCGAAAATACGCAAGAAGTTGATGACGCACCGGTTGTTAAGTTCTTAAACAAAATGCTAATCGACGCGATTAATATGGGTGCATCGGACTTGCATTTTGAGCCGTATGAAAAATTCTACCGCGTGCGTTATCGTGTTGATGGCATTTTAAAAGACATTACGCAGCCGCCTTTAGCCATTAAAGATAAGCTGGCCTCGCGTATTAAAGTGATTTCCAGCATGGATATTTCTGAGAAACGTATCCCGCAAGATGGCCGTATGAAATTAGTACTATCTAAAACGCGAACAATTGATTTTCGGGTGAGTACCTTGCCATTGATTCATGGTGAGAAAATCGTCATGCGTATTTTAGACCCATCAAGCGCCACGCTTGGTATTGAAGCACTAGGTTATGAGCCGATTCAAAAAGAACGGCTTTTAAGTGCTGTTAGCCGGCCTTATGGCTTGGTTTTAGTGACAGGCCCTACAGGCTCAGGGAAAACTGTTTCCCTCTACACCTGTCTGAACATCTTAAATAATCCCGGTGTGAATATTGCCACAGCAGAAGATCCATGCGAGATTCCACTAGCGGGTATTAATCAGGTTAACGTGAATGACAAACAAGGCCTGACCTTCGCTGCAGCATTGAAATCATTTTTACGGCAGGATCCTGACATTATCATGATTGGTGAAATTCGCGATCTGGAAACAGCCGACATGGCCATTAAAGCAGCATCAACTGGTCATATGGTACTTTCTACCTTACATACGAATGATGCACCATCCACGCTTACCCGATTATTAAATATGGGTGTTGCGCCGTTTAATATTGCTTCTGCCGTTTCACTTATTACGGCACAGCGTTTGGCTCGTAGGTTATGCAAAAACTGTAAAGTGCCGGTTGATGTACCTAAAGAAGCATTGCTTGAGGTAGGCTTTATCGAAGAAGATTTCAACGAAAAGTGGCAGCTTTACGGCCCTAAAGAAGGCGGCTGTGAAATGTGTAACGAAGGCTATAAGGGCCGAGTGGGGATTTATCAAGTGATGCCAGTGACCGATGCCATTAGCCGCATTATCATGAAACATGGTACTGCGCATGACATTGCTGACCAGGCCAAATTGGAAGGTGTAAATGATCTGCGCCGATCAGGTATTTTAAAAGTCATGCAAGGCTTAACTTCAATTGCCGAAGTGGAAGCATGTACGAATGAATAAATATTTTAATCAAAAAAATATCAATAAAAACCGTTATTAAAAGAATGCCAAATCGAATAAGGATGCAATATGGCCGTAACTGCGAGTAAGCAAAACACCTACCTTTGGGAAGGCAAAGACAAAAAAGGTAAAATCGTCAAAGGCGAAATACGTGCTGCCGGTGAATCGTTTGTGAATGCGACTTTGCGCCGCCAAGGCATTACGGTCACGAAAGTAAAAAAACAAAGTGCCTTTGCCAGCAAAGGTAAAATCACGGATAAAGACATCACGCTATTTACACGCCAACTTGCCACCATGATGAAAGCAGGCGTACCGCTATTGCAATCATTTGATATTGTAGGAAAAGGTCATAGCAATCCGGCTGTATCAAAACTACTCGGCGATATTAAAGCCGATGTAGAAACAGGTAGCAGTTTGAGCGCATCTTTCCGCAAGTACCCACTTTATTTTGATAATTTATTTTGTAATTTAATTGGTGCTGGTGAACAAGCGGGTATTTTAGACACCTTACTCGATCGCCTTGCGACATATAAAGAGAAAATCCAGGCGATTAAAAGCAAGATTAAATCAGCGTTAACCTACCCGATTTCCATCTTAGTCGTTGCCTTCATCATTACTTCAATCATTATGATTTTTGTCATCCCGGCTTTTAAAGAACTGTTCAGTGGTTTTGGTGCCGATTTACCTGGACCGACTTTAGCTGTCATGGCAATCTCCGATATTTTCGTTGAATGGTGGTGGGCAATTTTTGGTTCCCTAGGTTTCGCAATATGGTTTTTCTTCTACACCTGGAAACGTTCAGAAAAAATGCAAGCGACCATGGATAGGTTACTGCTAAAAATGCCTATTTTTGGTGAACTCATCCGGAAAGCAACCATTGCGCGTTTTGCACGTACCTTATCTACCATGTTTTCTGCTGGCGTACCCTTAGTAGAGGCTTTGGACTCAGTGGCTGGGGCCGCTGGAAATCGCGTGTATTACGATGCCACTAAAAAAATTCAAAGTGAGATTAGCACGGGTACCAGTCTGACGGTTGCCATGCAGAATGCACAGGTATTTCCAAACATGGTGCTACAGATGACAGCGATTGGTGAAGAATCTGGCGCATTAGATGCTATGTTAAGCAAGGTAGCGGATTTTTATGAGGGCGAAGTGGACGACGCAGTCGCTTCAATTTCCAGCCTGATGGAACCAGTGATTATGGTGGTGCTGGGCACGCTGATTGGTGGCTTAGTAATTGCAATGTATATGCCGATATTTAAAATGGGCGAAGTTGTTGGTTAAGCATTAATTAATCAGTTACCTATAATAAAAAAGCCACTCTCATGTGGCTTTTTTATTATAGGAGTTTAATTACTTACCTTATTTCTTTGTTGCTGAAGCTGCCTGTAAGTATTTCTCAATTTCTTTATACGGTTGCGCGCCTAGAACTCGTTTACCATCTGCAAAAATTAATGTTGGCGTACTGACCACGCCCGTTTTTCTTGCCAGCTCACCCACTCGCTCAAGCGGCACTTCACAATCACCTGCTGTAGCTGGTAATTTACTATTCAAAATCCAGTCATTCCAAGCTTTAACTCGGTTAGGTGCGCACCAGATACTTTTCGATTTATTGGCCGCATCAGGGTGCAGTTGTTCAATTGGATATAGGAATGTGTAAATTGTTACATCGGTAATATTGGTTAACTCCTTACGCTCTAACTGCTTGCAATAAGGACAATCCACATCGGAGAATACCACTAATTTACGGCTACCATTGCCTTTGACCACTTTAATGGCTTGCTCTAGCGGCAGACTATTAAAATCCACTTTCGTCAGCTCTTCCAAGCGTTCGCCTGTCACGTCTTTTTTAGATTTAGGATCAACCAATCGACCTTCAGCGATTAGAAATGTTAATTTCTCATCGGCATAGATAATCTGCCCACCCATAAAAACTTCATACAAACCGGCATAAGGCGTTTTAACAATGCTTTCTACCTTAAATTTAGGATAAGCCGCTTCAATGGCTTTTTTAAGACTGGCTTCATCCGCAACCGCGAGCTGACTTAAAGCCAAAGTTGATAAAGCTAGAATGGATGAAACAAGCACTTGCCCGAGTTTTGGTTGTTTAAATTGCATTAATTTTAATTTCATGAAATCTTTCAAAATGACTAAATTTTACTGTTAACTAAACAAATGAGACTAACTCACCGCTTGTTGTATTAAGACTTTCTTAATAGTGGATTGCCGATTAATCTGTTGTAAACCTAGTAGAGTCAATTTTCTGAAGAACGTTTGCTCACTGGCAAATAAATAATCTAAACCAGCAGTTAAGTAATTCATTGCTACAACATCAGCTTTTCTAGCGCGCTCATATTGACGCAAAAAACCCGTGTCGCCAATATCCTGCATTGTATGTAGTTTATCTGATAACGCCGCCAGCTTCATTACATCCCTAAAACCTAGATTCACACCTTGTCCTGCCATTGGATGAATTTGATGGGCAGCATCACCCACAAAAACAACACGCTTATCAATAAATCGTAACGCGGTTTGTTGATGCAGTTCAAAACTTTTTACCTGTCCAATTAACTTTAAATCACCCAACATCCCTTTAGATTGTGCCTGAACACTGACACTTAAGGTGGCCGCTGATAACAATAACAACTGCGCAGCCTGTTGCGTCGGTAGCGACCAGACCATTGACACCATCCCTTCAGGCAAAGGTAATAAAGCCAAAGTGTCGTGCTTGTTAAACCACTGCCTTGCGATATTTTTGTGCGGCTCTTCAGCTAAAAAATTGGCAACAATGGCGGTCTGTTGATAGTTTTTATGGGCAACACCAACATTCAACTTTTTCCGTACCCAAGAATGGATACCATCTGCCGCAACAATCAATTTTGCAGCAAGCTTGAATGCGTCTTTACTGGCTTTATTTTCTAAAGACAATTGAACATCAGCTTGCGTATATTCTATGTCGGTACATTCTGCGTCTGTGATAACGGTCACACCCAATGCGTCCACTTTTTGCCACAAAGCAGCCATTAAGTTTTGGTTTTCGATTATCAAGCCCAATTTAGCGAGATTAGCATCTTCTGCTTTTAATAATAACTCGCTATCGGCGCCCCAAACATGCATCGCGTCAATCGCACTTACGCGGGCTGTGTCTACCTTGCCCCAAACATCTAAAGACGTTAACCAGCTTTCTACAGCTGGCGTTAGCGCATAAACTCGTTCATCCCAAGCTGCTGACTCTGGCTGTGACAGCATGGCTGGTTTGCAATTTGATATCAGCACCACATTCCGGTGCTGCAAAGTCAATGCAATGGCAGCTGCAAGCCCCACCAAACCAGCGCCAATCACAACCACATCTGCATTGATTTTCTTAATCATGCATTGCTTTCAATAAACAATCAAAACCGGCATTATTTACCATAACTCATTTTGCCAATTAATAGATTCTTGGCGGGCTGCAATAATTCCAACGCGCCCAACCCAAAGCCTCTCATACCAGAGAGACCAACAACATCATTAGAAAATAGATTAACCAGCACATCGGTAAACAACAATCCGCCACGCGTATCGCGACTGCGTAATTGACTATAATTTTGCAGCATTTCCGTCTTACCCCATTGCGCTTCTGGCGTATTTATCACCATATCAGCCAGGGCTTTTGCATCGCGCAAACCGACATTAAACCCTTGCCCAGCCACAGGATGCATGGTCTGCGCGGCATTACCGATAATGACTAAATGTGAATTCGCGGTCGACTTTAATCGGCTTAATTTAAGCGGAAAACTCATGCGCTTTTCAATACTTAAAAACTGCCCAACACGATCACCAAATGCAGCATGCAATTGCTTTAAAAAAGTCGCGTCATCCAATGCCAACAAAGCATCAATTTTTGATTTTTCGCCGGTCCACACCAAAGAAAAGTCGCGCGCTCCATTGGGTAATAACGCCATCGGGCCAGTTGGTGTAAAACGCTCATAAGCAATATTATTGTGTGGCAACTCTGCCTTTACTTTGCTCACTAGCGCATCATGCCCATACTCTTTGGTTTCTTTTTCTACGCCGGCTATATCGCCGAAATTACGGCCACCATCGGCCACTACCACTAACGGACTCATGGCCAGACTGGTTTCTTCTGTCTGTGTAAATCGGACATTAGCCTCAAACTCGGTAGTGCCAATGTCATCGGCAATCGCCTCATATAATATTTGACTGGTTTGCTGGCCGCTTCCTAACGCCTCATTTAAAGCCGCATCCAATGCCTGTGTTAATAGCCCATAAGGCAACACATAACCTAAAGCGGGCATGTTGTGGTCGGCCGCATTCAACTTGGTGCGACCAAAACCGCCGCGTTGTGAGATATGTATGGTATGAATTGCGGTAGCTTTTTGTGCGACCGCCTCCCAAACATTCAACTTTTCGAGAATTAATCGACTGCCATAGGACAACGCCAGCGCACGTGTGTCACTATGTGACGCGCCCTTTGCGCGCGCTTCCAGCATCGTAAAGGGTACGCCTTTTTTCTGCAGAGAAAGTGCCAGCACAGCGCCTACTGGGCCACCACCAACAATAATTGGATGTGTCAAATTCATTAACTTGCTAAACGCATTTCTGGCGCGCCATGAGCCATATGTGCTTCAATATCCGCCACAGTTTTAATGGCATTTTTTGTGAGCACTTCATTACCAGAGGCCGTGACTAGCACATCATCTTCTATGCGGATACCGATATTCCAAAAATGTTCCGGTACATTTTCCGCTGGGCGCACATAACAACCTGGCTCAACCGTTAAAGTATGACCAGCCTCTAAAATCGCCCAGTCGCCTTTATTGTCTTTGTATTCACCAGCGTCATGCACATCCAAGCCTAGCCAATGGCCAGTACGGTGCATATAGAACTGACGATAACTGCCGCTTTCCAGCACTTCCTCAAGACTGCCTTTGCATAATTTAAAATCAATCAAACCCTGCACTAAAACGTTTAAAGCCACTTCATGCGGCGTGTTCCAATGATTGCCTGGATTTACAGCTTCGATTGCGGCTAATTGCGCATTTAATACCAGTTCATATAAATCGCGTTGCGGTGCACTAAATTTGCCGCTGACAGGAAATGTACGCGTAATATCGCTGGCATAGCCGTCCAATTCACAACCTGCATCGATTAATAATAGATCACCTTTTTTTAGTTCTGCATTATTGGCGTTGTAATGTAACGTGCAGGCATTTGCGCCGCCAGCAACGATGCTGGTGTAAGCAGGCGCCTGCGCACCATGGCGATAGAACTCATGCAGAAATTCCGCTTCTACTGCATATTCCATCAGAGTTGCCTTTGCCAAATTGTCTGCTACAAAACGCATGGCGCGGTTATGCGCAGATGCTGCAATATTGGCGCTTCGGCGCATTAAATCAATTTCAAAAGGGGTTTTGATTAAACGTTGCGTATCAATTAACTGGCGCACATCTAAAATAGATTGCGGCGCACTAATGCCCATGCGCGCTTTATTTTTGACGATATTCAGCCAGCCCGTGACGCGTGCATCCCAATGTTGATCAGCGCCTAAGCTGTAGAATAATTGCGCCTGATTACCAATCAACTCAGGCATTAATACATCTAGTTGTTGAATTGTATAAGCCTCATCGAAACCGAATTGCGTTTGCGCAGCCTCTGGCCCATACCTAAAACCATCCCAGATTTCGCGCTCAATATCTTTATCGCGGCAAAATAGAATCGATTTCGGCGGTTCATTTTTAGTCACATCACCGCCAATTAAAATCAATACAGATTCTGGCTCGGCAAATCCCGTTAAATAGTAAAAATAACTATCAAATCGGTATGGATAATGACTATCGCGGTTGCGAATCGCCTCAGCCGCGGTAGGAATAATGGCAATGCCAGCCCCCATTTGCCTCAAGAGAAGCGCGCGGCGATGCTGAAACTCTTTTAAATTAACCGTCATCATTTATTCTAAATGTTTTGTAATAGCATCTGTTAGTAGTGTTTCATTAAGAGCACTTAATCGTCCGGGCGTTCCAATATCGTGCCAAATACCCTGATAATATTCAGCACTTGCCTTACTCTCACCAATCGCTCCACGCAATAATGGCGCTAATTTTGCTGCTTCGCCACGCTGAATAGCTGCAAATAAACTGGGATGATAAACACCTACTCCAGAAAATGTGTGCATATGCAATCCAGTGTTAGCTAACAGGCCATTCTCAATCGTAAAATCGCCTTGTGGGTGTTGCGGTGGATTATCAATTAACACTAAATGTGCCAGCATACTCTGCGGCAGTCTTATAGCTGCAAAATCAACCTCGGTAAAAATATCGCCATTTACTACTAGAAACGGCTCTACTTTTGTGCCGAACTCCGTCAGCAAAGGTAGCGCATTAGCAATGCCGCCCGCCGTTTCCAGCGCAATAACTTCCGGGCTATATTCAATGTGCAAGCCCCACTGGCTTCCATCGCCAAGCGCCGCTTCAATCTGGTGGCCTAAATGTGCATGATTGATGACAACTTCTTTAAAGCCTGCTTTAGCCAAGTTTTCCAAATGCCAAGTGATTAAAGCTTTCCCGCCCACCTGTAATAAGGGTTTGGGCGTGTGATCGGTCAGTGGGCGCATGCGCTCACCACGCCCGGCGGCTAAAATCATCGCTTTCATTGGTGCGTATTGGCTTTCGTTAAACTGATATTCATTAAGCTCGTTTCACTAATTCTGCTTTCAGCTAAAACGTAAAACCTTCTTGCTGTTTTACGTTTTCTAACTGATTCAACAAGCGCAGCATTGGGCGCAGTTCCACATAGCGCTCGCATACTTTGCGCAAGTAGCGCATCACCAGCGGCATATCTTTTAAATAGCCATCCTTGCCATCACGATGACTTAAGCGCGCAAATATACCTAATACTTTAATGTGTCGCTGTGCGCCTATCCATTCAAAATCGCGATAAAACTCACTAAAATCGTCTGGCACAGGCAATCCGGCTTTTTTAGCTGGCTGCCAATAACGCACCGCCCAATCAATGATCTGCTCTTCATCCCATTCGATATAAGCATCCTTTAACAGCGACACCAGATCATAAGTAATTGCACCATAAACCGCATCTTGGAAATCCAATACGCCAGGATTATTCGCCACAGTCACCATTAAGTTGCGCGAGTGATAGTCGCGATGCACAATCACCTGGCCTTGCGCCAGGATATTTTCATTCAGCACATTAAACGTATTGCTCAAAACCGCCTGTTGTTCGGCATTAAGACTAACGCCCAAATGTTTTGACACATACCAATCTGGAAAAAGCTGCATTTCACGCGTTAACAAGGCATCATCGTAATTTGGCAGAACGCCCGCCTGACTGTGCAACTGCATTTTAATTAACGCATCGGTAGCGTCGCCGTATAACAATTGCGTATGATTCAACTCATTACGGTGTGCATTTAATTGCGACAAATAAGTTGTATCACCCAAATCGCTTAACAGTAAAAATCCATTGGTTAAATCTTGCGCCAGAATTTGTGGCGCATTCAAACCAGCATCCAGCAGCAACTTGGCTATCTTCACAAAGGGCGCGCAATCCTCCTGCGGCGGCGGAGCATCCATGGCAATCAAGCTATGATGTCCCAGATAAGCATCAACTAAATGCACTCTAAAATAACGTCTAAAACTGGCATCGGCCGATGCAGTGGTTAAAGTAAAAGCTTGTTTGAGCGTAGCATTAAGCCAAACGGTTAATTCTAGTTGTCTATTATCCATTGTCTATCCAAGGCCAAGCCTTTTCAATCAGTCCGTTAATCATGTTGTTAGTTTTTGCTAATTTGTATTTTTTGATTAATATGCACGAGTGGCTTTATCACGTTTTAAATACAGTAGGTGAAACCAGTTATATACGATTTTATCATTCATCTGTAAAATAATAGGCGCAAGTTTAACTTAAACCATATTTGTCCATTAATTAGGTCTAATCTCTTAGAAATCATCATTGCAATATACTCGTTCAATTATTTATCACGCAAAGCATTTATCCGCGCTATTGGCCACGTTATTCATCTCTGGCTACGGCACTGTGGCGACTGCAGAAACGTTAAGTAAAGAATTATCGCAGGCACCAGAAACGATTTTACCAACCGCGCTGCCTGATGCCATTGAAATTGAAGGTGACGTTCTAGACATGTATTTAGATAGAAAAATGCGTGCTAGTGGTAACGCCTTGATTAGCAAAGGCGATCAAAAAATATACGGCGATACGATTGAGTATGATGTGCAGAATGATGAATTGCAGGTAAATGGCAATGCACGCATAGAACTACCTGACAGCCTGATCAAAGGCCCTGCACTTAAAATGCGCTTAAGTGAAAGCATCGGCGAAATGAAAGATGCTTCCATCACCCTGAATAAAACATACAGCAATACCGCACCACAAACTTCCTTACACAACAGCCCCAGTGTTTATACACAATCAAAATTACTCAATGCGCAAAGCACCTTAACTGACGACCCAAGACTGTATCAAGACAGTTACCGCGAAACTCCCGCGCCGATTGGCCAAGCGTCTATTGACCCTAAATTCAACTCTTCGCGCGGCGATGCCGAAGCGATTTTATTTGAAGGCCAGGATAAAAAACGGCTGTTGGGCGCGCGTTACACTACATGCGAAGCAGGCGTAGATGATTGGTATATTAAGGCCAAAGAAATTTCGTTGGATGATTACACACAATCGGGTAGTGCTAAAGGTGCTTATGTAGAATTTAAAGGTGTGCCGTTGCTTTACTCGCCTTGGTTAACTTTTTCGTTTAACAACGAACGTAAATCCGGTTTTTTAGCACCCTCTGTTGGCACCACCAGCCGCAGTGGTTTTGAAACGCTCATCCCTTATTACATTAATATTGCGCCAGATATGGATGCCACAGTCGCCACACGCTATCTAAGTAAACGTGGCATGCAATTACAAGGTGAGTTTAGATATTTAAATGAAGATTTTTCTGGCATTAACAGTGTTGAATATTTAGACAATGACAGCTTAAGTGGAAGTCGCCGCTACTATGCAAATTTTGCCCACAATCATCAATTAAGTGACAGATGGTCGGCTGGATATAATATTGAAAAAGTTTCTGATAACGAATATTTTTCCGAGATGTCCACACGTATTGTCAGCACCAGCCGTGTTAATCTGCCACAACAAGGCTTTGTAAATTATGTGGGGGATGTTTGGCAATTCAATGGATTGGCACAAAAATATCAAACCTTAGATGAAACCAACTATCCATATCAACGCCTACCGCAACTAACGTTGACTGCCGATAAAGAGTGGAAGTATTTTGATACCAATTTTTACAGCGAATGGACCTACTTTGACCGCAATGACAATGCGCCTATCGCGGCTACGGGTAGTCGTTTAACGCTTTACCCAAGTATTAGCGTGCCATTTACGCAATCGTATGGATTTATCACACCTAAGATCGGCATTCACTCCACCAGCTATCGCCTCAATGATAATAACTTCAATATCAATGGCAACACGGTTAGCAACAACTCGGCAAACCGTACTTTGCCTATTTTTAGTTTAGACAGCGGCTTGTATTTTGAGCGTGACACTAAGGTCGTTAAAAACAGATATACGCAAACCATCGAGCCGCGCCTGTTTTATGTATACATTCCCAATAAAGAGCAAGATTTATTACCAGTATTCGATTCAGCGCTGGCAGATTTAAACCTCTCTAGCCTATTTACTGAAAACCAGTTCACAGGTAACGATAGGGTTAATAACGCCAACCAATTAAGTTTAGCGGTTACCTCGCGCATGATTGATAAAGATACCGGAATTGAGCGCTTCGCCGCCACTATCGGGCAACGCTATTATTTCGACAATCAAAAAGTGGTATTACCAGGCACGGCTCAGCCCACCAACAACTCCTCTGACATCATCGCCGCAATGACTGCCAGACTATCAAATAAATGGAATCTGGACACTTTTTGGCAATACAACACAGATGGTGCAGGCATCGTCCGATCTAACATACTCGCCAGATACAACCCGGAACCCGGCAAGTTAATGAATGTCGGCTATCGTTATACCCAACAGTTTTTAGAGCAAATCAACGTTTCCGGGCAATGGCCTTTAAGCCGCGGCTGGTATGGCGTTGGTCGCTTTAACTACTCCGTACGCGAAAAAGCGTTGATTGAAAGTTTGGCTGGCATTGAATATGACGCCGGCTGTTGGCAAGCACGTACTGTCATTCAACGTGTAGAAACTGCAACTGCTGACGCAAACTATGGTCTATTCTTTCAACTCGAATTAGGCGGCCTGGCTTCTATTGGTTCAAACCCACTTAATTTGCTACGTCGTGATATTCCTGGCTACTTAAGTTCAGGCGAGCTTCCTAATATTTACAGGCAACAGAACTATAACCAATGAAATTAATGAATAAAATGACTGCTATCTTTAACTTATTGTTTTTAATGCTATTTTTATCCTCTTCCATCACGTTGGCGGCTACTAATAGTGCCGCTCCCGTCAAAATGGATCGCATTATCGCAGTTGTCGATCAAAGCGTGATTACCGAGCAAGAACTGGCCAATCGCATTAAAACCGTTTCTGCGCAACTAGAAAAACAAGGCACGCCATTACCTGCTCAAGAAGTGCTGGAAAAGCAAATTCTAGAACGTTTGATTGTCGATAGCCTGCAATTGCAATTAGCGGCACAAACTGGCCTAAAAGTGGATGACACTATGCTAGACAAAACCATTGAGCGCATTGCCGCGCAGAATAAAATGGATGTTGCCGAGTTTAAAGAGGCGCTGGAAAATGACGGCTTATCAATGCGGCAATTCCGTGAAGATATTCGTAACGAAATTACCATTTCACGTTTACGTGAGCGCGATGTCGATAATAAGTTAACCGTTTCAGATGGTGAAATTGATAACTTCTTAACCACGCAAGCGAATCGAGGTGACGACCAAGATGAATTTGAAATTTCACATATTTTAATCCGCACACCAGAAGACAGTTCACCTGAGGATTTAGAAAAAGCACGTACAAAAACAGAGACTGTCTTAAAAGAGCTGTCTGATGGAAAACCGTTTGCACAAGTGTCGGCCAGTTTCTCTGACACTCCGAATGCTTTGGAAGGCGGTCAAATGGGTTGGAAAACTGCTGCACAAATTCCTGCTTTATTTTTGGATGCTCTAAAACCGATGCAAGTGGGCGAAGTTTCAAAACCCATTCGTAGCCCAAACGGATTTCATATCCTGAAACTTACCAATCGTCGCGGTGGCGTTTCTACTTTAGTGGTTGACCAAACCCATGCGCGCCATATATTAATCAAGTTAAGCGAAGTGGTTTCTGAAAAAGACGCTAAACAAAAAATGGACTCTATTAAAGAGCGTTTAGATAATGGCGTTAAATTTGAAGAAATGGCGCGCCAATATTCTGAAGATGGCAGTGCCAGTAACGGCGGTGATTTAGGTTGGGTTAACCCTGGCGATACCGTGCCGCAATTTGAAAAGGCCATGAATGAATTAGGAATTGGCGAGTTCAGTGCGCCGGTGCAAACGCCTTTTGGCTGGCATATTATTCAAGTGTTAGAACGTCGCAAACAGGACATGAGCAAGGAAGCGACTAGATTAAAAGCACGTCAGGAAATTCGTGCACGGAAATCGGATGAGGCTTACCAAGACTGGGTAAGAGAATTGCGCGATCGTGCATTTGTTGAGCTACATTTAGAAGATAAATTCTAATACAGTTATTTGAATGCACTATTGCTTTGAGTAATTCATTACCTCGTATCGCAATCACCTCTGGCGAACCTGCTGGTATTGGCCCGGACATTTGCGTGCTTCTGTCGCAACTGGATATTGCTGCTGATATTACCGTGATTGGCGATACTGACGTATTAAAAAATCGCGCACAGCAACTCAATATTCAACTGGATATTGAGCCATATGAAATAGCGCAAAACGCACACTACCATCGCAAAAATACACTTAAAATACTGCATATCCCCACAGAAACAACCGTTAAAGCGGGCACATTAAACGCGCTTAATAGCCAATATGTATTGAATACGCTAACTTGCGCTTTGGATGGAACATTAAGCGGCGCGTTTGATGCCATCGTTACCGCGCCTGTGCATAAAGGCGTAATTAACGATGCTGGTATTCCTTTTACTGGGCATACCGAATTTCTAGCCGATTACACAAAAACACCGCAAGTGGTGATGATGCTGGTTGGCGGTGGCTTAAGAGTTGCGCTGGCAACTATCCACTTAGCACTAAAAAATGTACCTACCGCCATTACTAAAAAAAGTTTAGAAACGACGATTCGTATTTTGCACCACGATTTAGTGACTAAATTTGGATTGGCAAATCCACGTATTTTAGTTGCTGGACTTAACCCGCATGCAGGCGAGGATGGCTATTTAGGCCGTGAAGAAATTGACATTATTAACCCCGTATTAGACCAATTACGTGACGAAGGTATGCAACTGATTGGCGCGCTACCCGCAGATACCTTGTTCGCCAAGCACCATTTAAGCAAAGCCGACGCGGTGCTTGCCATGTATCACGACCAAGGATTGCCGGTGCTAAAACATGCTAGTTTTGGCGAAGGCGTCAATGTCACATTGGGTTTGCCAATCATCCGCACATCAGTCGATCACGGCACTGCCCTGGATTTGGCAGGCACGGGTGATATTGATATCGGCAGCATGTTAAGTGCGATTAAACTGGCCATTGAATTAGTGAGTAATCAACAATAATGAAACATGTTGCAAAAAAAAGATTCGGTCAAAATTTCTTAACTGACCAAGCAATCATCCGCAGCTTAATTGAAGCAATCAACCCACAAGTCAATCAAACCATCGTAGAAATTGGCCCGGGCCTTGGTGCATTAACCAAGCCACTTTTGGCAAAAATTGAGCGTTTGCATGTGGTAGAGATTGATCGCGATATCGTGTCTTGGATGCAGGCAGAATATGCAAAATCCGCTTACGCAAAAAATACGCTCACCATCAATAATGTCGATGCACTTAAATTTGACTTCTCAAACTTGGGTAGCAATTTGAGAGTAACGGGCAACCTGCCTTACAACATTTCCACACCAATTTTGTTTCACTTACTGGATAACGTCAGCCACATTACCGACATGCACTTTATGCTGCAAAAAGAAGTGGTCGAGCGCATGGTAGCGCAGCCTTCTACACCAGCATACGGACGACTTTCGGTCATGCTGCAATATTATCTGGCCATGGAATATTTAATTACCGTACCGCCAGAGGCATTTGAACCAGCGCCAAAAGTGGAGTCCGCTTTTGTACGCTGCGTGCCGCATGCCACATTGCCCTTTGTGGCTAAAGATACCAAGCTATTCGCCAAAGTAGTATTGGCAGCATTTGGACAGCGCCGCAAAACATTACGCAATACGCTGAAAGGCTTGCTGGATGACGCAGGGTTTGCTGCCCTCAACATTAACCCGCAATTACGCGCCGAAAATCTAAGCGTTGCCGAATTTGTCACTATCAGCAACTATCTTGGCAATTCGCTTGTTTGATATAATCACTTATTCCCAAAACTCCTTAACTTAAAGCTAGAGAAAACCCATGCGAATCATCTTACTTGGCGCACCCGGCGCAGGCAAAGGCACACAAGCCACTCACTTACGCGAAAAATTCAATATTCCACAAATTTCCACTGGCGATATGTTGCGCGCAGCAGTTAAAGCTGGCACGCCATTGGGTTTAGAAGCTAAAAGTTTTATGGATAGCGGCGGATTAGTGCCAGATGCAGTGATTATCGGCTTGGTGAGTGAGCGCATTAAAGAAGCCGACTGTGCAAATGGCTTTTTATTCGACGGCTTTCCACGCACAATTCCGCAAGCCGAAGCAATGAAACAAGCAGGCGTTGGCATTGATTACGTGGTTGAAATCGACGTGCCAGATGAAGCAATCGTAGAGCGCATGAGTGGCCGCCGTAGCCACCCGGCTTCTGGCCGCACTTATCATGTTAAATTCAATCCTCCAAAAGTGGCTGGCAAAGATGACGTAACTGGCGAAGATTTAGTGCAACGCGAAGATGATAAAGAAGAAACCGTCAAAACGCGCTTAAATGTCTACCATAGCCAAACCAAACCATTGGTTAAATACTACGTCGATTGGGCAAATAGTGGCTTACAAGGCGCCCCTAAGCATGTGTTTGTAAATGGCATTGGTGAGATGGAAACGATTAAGAATAATATTTTTGCGGCACTTAAGTAGACTGATTCAGATTAGTGTGTATGGAAGAACTAATGCAAACTATCGCTTGGGATGACTTCATCAAAGTGGAGCTGCGCGTTGGTCGTGTCGTAAATGCCATCGCGCTCCAAGAAGCTAAGAAGTCTGCCTACGTCCTGCATGTAGACTTCGGGGAAGAGCTTGGAATAAAAAAATCCAGCGCACAGATTACTGCTCTCTATCGTCCGGAAGAGCTTATCGGCAAGCTGGTAGTCGCGGTTGTCAATTTCCCGAAAAAACAAATTGGACCATTGATGTCTGAATGCTTGATAACTGGTTTTCATAATGAGCGTGGTGAGGTCGTACTATGCGTGCCCGATCAATCAGTTCCAATCGGGACTAAACTTCTGTGATTGTGGTTAACAATTCACTCAAACAAGCAAGCCTAGTTTCGATGAAATGAAATGCAATCGAGGGAAATGAATCACTGCATCCTTGACTTCACTTTACTTTACTTCATCAAGGCTACACTCGCCTACCCACTTGCTCAAATTTAATAACTTTAAATTGATGATAAGGAATTTCACGATGAAGCGCTTCCACATAGCCATTGCAGTTCAGGATATTAAGGAGTCGATTGCCGACTATACCGAGCGCTTGGGCCAAGTACCAGCCGCAATAGTGGAAGGAAAATATGCAATGTGGAGAACAGACTTGTTGAACTTCTCTATCAATCAAATTCCTGAGCGCGCAGGCCAGCTTCGACACCTTGGCTTTGAGGATGATGCGACCCAAGGTTTCACAAGCGTGTCTGACGTCAATGGCATTGAGTGGGAGTCATTTTCACAGAAGGAGCAAGACGAGCGAATTATTGCGATGTATGGAGTTCCGGTCAGAGGTTGAATTGAGGATTGGTCTAACCATTCATTCCATTAAAAGATCTAGTTTTTTAATATTAACTTCAAAATACCCTTACATGAAACCCATTACCCGCAGAGTCGTTCAAGCTATTTTTTATGAAATCGGCGCAGTTGCAATCACAAGCCCAATAATCGGGCTTGCATTCGACACGTCAGCCTCATCTGCATTGTATCTAGCAGTCATTATGTCAACGATTGCATTGGCGTGGAATTACGTTTTCAATGCAATTTTTGAGCGTTGGGAATCGCGTCAAGCAATTAAAGGTCGCTCAGTCTGGCGTCGCTTGGCGCATGGCATTGGTTTTGAAGGTGGTTTGGTGACGATGTTGGTGCCGCTAATGGCTTATTGGCTAAACATTTCGCTACTGAATGCCTTCTATGCCGAAATGGGCATATTGGCTGTTTTCTTTGTCTATGCAGTGGCTTTCACGTGGGCGTTTGATAAAGTATTTGGCCTGCCAGAATCTGCTATTTCGCATGCAGGAAAAATCTAAATTTCAATCGATTCTGCAAGTTAAATTTAAGATTTTTTTAAATACCTGCATGAGATCAAGCAATTCCAATCTGGTTTTGGCGCATAAAAATAGATTAACTATTACTGCACAAGGTGTTAATTAATATAAATTGCATAACCATTTTTGTTGGTTTTGGACTAAACTTTGGTAAATTATATTGTTAACTAGCTGCATTTTAAGCAAGAGACATTCGGTTTTAAGCTTCTATTTCAACAAAAAGAAGGACATATCAAAATGAAAGTTCGCGCATTAGTTTTATTCGGCGTATTGGGATTGTTTTTAGTCTTTATGATACTCAACTGGACAACGATTATGGCGCCAACAACGCTTAACTTAGGTGTTGCTGATGTCAATGCGCCGCTTGGCTTGGTGATGCTGGGCATGATTGCTTTGCTGACCGCGCTGTTTCTTGTCTTTATCGTTTATTTGCAAACATCGGTTTTGTTTGAAGCGCGCCGCCATGCCAAAGAATTACAAAATAACCGCGAACTGGCAGATAAAGCGGAAGCCTCTCGTTTTACCGAATTGCGTCAATTTATGGATGCAGAAATACAAAAACAGGCGGCCATTCAAGCAGAATCTAAATCTGATTTATTAAATAAATTAGACGTATTAAGCGTGGATATTCATCACGCAATTGATGTATCAGGCAATTCACTTTCTGCCTATATTGGCGAATTGGAAGATCGTCTTGAAACTAAACTTCCGATTCAGAAGTAATCATCTGCCTTAGCTTAATTTTCCGATTAATGTTTGAAAATAGGAGAATTAAGCTAAAAATTCAATTACTTAATCTAATTGGGTAGATTCTCTGCCAATTTCCTAGTTAAGTCTTGCAATAATCCATGCACAAGCAGCATTAAACATCACAGGCAATGCGAAAGCGCATGCCTTCAAGTATAATTTCGACATTCCTATTTAAGACAACCACCTTAAGAAAATCAGGCCATGCAACAGCAATACCCTTTTAAAGAAATCGAACAAGCCGCCCAAACTTATTGGGAACAAAATCAATCATTTGCTGCGTCTGAAAAATCTGACAAACCAAAATACTATTGCTTATCCATGTTTCCATATCCAAGTGGCCGTTTGCACATGGGTCATGTACGCAATTACACCATTGGTGATGTACTAAGCCGTTTTCATAAAATGAAAGGCTTTAATGTGATGCAGCCAATGGGCTGGGATGCGTTTGGCTTGCCTGCGGAAAATGCGGCGATAAAAAATAATACTGCGCCTGCAAAATGGACGTATGAAAATATTGAGCACATGAAAACACAGCTGAAGCAGCTGGGTTTAGGCGTGGATTGGGGGCGCGAGATTGCGACTTGCAAACCAGAATACTACAAATGGGAACAATGGCTTTTTACTGAACTATTTAAAAAAGGTTTGATTTACAAAAAAACCTCTACCGTCAATTGGGATCCTGTCGATGGCACGGTGCTAGCCAATGAGCAAGTGATTGATGGCCGCGGTTGGCGCAGTGGCGCGCTGGTAGAAAAGCGCGATATTCCACAGTATTTTATGAAAATCACTGCTTACGCTGAAGAGTTGCTAAACGATTTGGATAAACTGGATGGTTGGCCTGAGCAAGTTAAGACAATGCAACGTAACTGGATTGGCAAAAGCTATGGTTGCGAAGTAGAGTTTCCGATTATTGAGGTAAATGATAAGTTACAAAGTGGTAATTTGAAAGTTTACACCACCCGCCCAGATACCTTGATGGGCGCGACTTATGTGGCTGTAGCTGCTGAACACGCACTGGCGACTTTAGCTGCTCAAAATAATCCTGCATTGGCTGATTTTATCGCCGAATGCAAACGTGGCAGTGTGGCAGAAGCGGATGTTGCCACGGCTGAGAAAAAAGGCATGGATACAGGACTGTTTGTCACGCATCCATTAAATGGCGAGCAATTGCCGGTTTGGGTGGCTAACTACGTATTGGCGAGTTATGGTGAAGGTGCCGTAATGGCGGTGCCAGCACATGATGAGCGTGATTTTGAGTTTGCGAATAAATACAACTTACCCATTAAAGTGGTGATTCAACAATCAGATAACGATGTTCTACCGATGACAGAACATGGTGTTTTATTTAACTCTGCTCAATTTAACGGTTTGAACTTTGAAGCATCTTCAGACGCTATATCATCGGCACTTAACGCTAAAAATCTAGGTAAAAAACGCACCCAATTCCGTTTGCGCGATTGGGGAATTTCACGCCAGCGTTACTGGGGCTGTCCGATTCCAATTGTTCACTGCGAAAAATGTGGCGAAGTGCCAGTACCTGCTGAACAATTACCCGTTGCGCTACCCGAAAATGTGGTGATGGATGGCGTTGGTTCGCCGATTAAAAAAGATCCGAATTTTTACGAAACCACCTGCCCTACTTGCGGCGGTAAAGCCACACGCGAAACCGATACATTAGATACTTTCTTTGAGTCCTCATGGTATTTTGCACGCTATGCCAGCTTTGATAGCAACACGGCAATGGTCGATGAACGCGCAAACTATTGGTTGCCAGTCGACCAGTACGTAGGTGGTATTGAGCACGCTATTTTGCATTTACTTTACGCACGCTTCTTTAACAAACTGATGCGCGATGTTGGCTTGATTAGAAATGATGAGCCATTTACCAACTTGCTCACGCAAGGCATGGTATTAAAAGATGGTACTAAGATGAGTAAATCCAAAGGCAATACGGTAGATCCGCAAGCCTTGATTGATACTTATGGTGCCGATACCGCACGCTTGTTTATGATGTTTGCCGCACCGCCTGAGCAATCTTTAGAATGGGCTGATAGCGGCGTTGAAGGGGCGAACCGCTTTTTACGCAGACTGTGGAAAGCGGTATATGAACATGTTGAATCAGGCGTGATCGCGGCCTATACATCTGGCGACTTGACTGTTGAACTCAAAAATATCCGCTTACAACTACACTCAACCATTGAAAAAGTAGCCGACGATTATGGTCGCCGCCACAGCTTCAATACGGCCATTTCATCGGTGATGGAATTGATGAATGCGCTTGCCAAAATTGAAGGTACGGATGCTATAACAAGAAGCGTTCGCCAGGAAGTTTTACAGAATGTAGCGTTATTACTTTCACCTATCGTACCGCATATTTGCCAGGCTTTATGGGTAGAGCTTAAGCCTAACAGCCATATTTTAGAAGCGGGCTGGCCGATTGCCGATAAAACCGCCATGGTGCAGGATGAAGTGGAGCTGGTGCTACAAGTGAACGGAAAGTTGCGCGGCAATATGGTGGTTTCTAAACAATTGGCGAAGGAAGCGATTGAGCAATTAGCCATCACACAGCCTTGCATCACAAAATTTTTGGTAGATGGTCAAACTGTGCGTAAAATCATTGTTGTGCCGAATAAACTAGTCAACGTTGTGATTGGATAAAACTTGAATCTATCAAGCCTTAATGCATTTAATACCAGTGCTTTTAAAACTTTACGCATGCTGTTTTGCTTGTGTTTGCTTACCAGCCTTGTCGCTTGTGGCTTTCAACTGCGCGGTTCAGCAAGTATGGCTTTTAGCAGTATATTTATTCAAGGTAGCTCGTTAACGATTTCAAAAAATTTGCTTAAGTCATTAAAAACTAACGATATTAAGGTGTTAAGTTCCAGTGAAAATGCAGACCTTTTGCTTGATCTGATGGGCGAAGAAAGGGAAAAGCGTATTTTGTCATTAAGTGGACGTGGTCTGGTGAATGAGTTTGAATTGTTTTATCGCGTGCATTACCGCACAAAAAAAGCAGGTGCGGAGCTTTGGAGTCCGGTGCAAACGATCGAAGCGCGACGTGATTTCTCCTATAGCGATGCAAACTTGCTCGCCAAGCAGGGCGAAGAAAAGCGCTTAAATGAAAACATGCAGGCAGATGTATTAAGTAATTTAATCCGCAGGTTATCTGCACTTAAAAAATAATGTTCAATAATCAATAACAGTGCAGTTAGATTCAAATCAGCTTAAACAGCATTTGCTTAAAACTCTGGCACCACTGTATGTATTAGTGGGTGATGAGCCGCTGGCATTAAGTGAGTGTTTAGACAGTATACGACATGCAGCACGTAAAGCCGGTGCCGATGAACGTAATAGCTATATCGTAGAGCGCAATTTCAATTGGCAACAAATCAACCAATTCGCACAGGCTTTATCTTTATTTTCCGCGCTTCGTATTTTAGAAATTCATATCCCGAATGGCAAACCTGGTGTAGAAGGCGGCAAAGCATTGGCTGAGCTGTGCGCTAACTTGATTCCCGATACCACTACGATTATTGTGTTGCCAATACTAGAGCGTGATGCGAAAAATAGCGCTTGGTTCGGCGCATTGCAAAAAGCTGGTGTGGTGATTGATTTAAAAGAAATCTCACCAACCCACTTGCCACAATGGCTTGCAGCCAGGTTGGCACTGCAAAATCAATCAACCGACGCTATTTCACTGGCTTTTATTGCGCATCAGGTAGAAGGCAACTTGCTGGCAGCGCATCAGGAAATTCAAAAACTGGCGTTGCTGTATCCTGCTGGCGAAATTAGCCATGATGCAATACGCGAAGCTGTACTAAACGTATCACGCTTTGACGCCTTTCAGTTGGGAGATGCTGTGCTGACCGGCGATGCAGCGCGTGTAACTGCCATCCTGCAAGGCTTGCAGGATGAAGGCGAGCAAGTAGTCGCTGTGATGAATCCACTGATGTGGGTGTTACGACCACTAGTGCGTATTAAACAAGCAGAAGCACGCAATGAAAATATCATGACTGCCATGACCAATGCGCGGATTTATGGTGATAGACAAAACTTGGTCAAGCGTGCATTAAGCCGCCTCAGCCTGCGTCAGCTTGAAGCGGCATTGCAAAAGCTGTGCGATATTGATAAAACCGCCAAAGGCATGATGCAAGGTGATGCTTGGCTAGAGCTTTCCAGACTTTGCTTTGGCCTTGCCAAAGTACGCGGACGCTAATTACGTTGTCACAGCTGGCGAAGCAAAGATTTAGCCTAGGCAGCGCCCTGTAGTCTATTACATAGCAAAAACGTATAATGCCTGCTATGGACATTAAAAATTACATGCAAACGGTTGGCATTAGCGCACGTGCCGCATCACGCCTGATGGCTGCTGCTGACACCAATACTAAAAACCAGGCACTTCTACATATCGCCAGTGCTATATTGCGCGAAAAATCTGCACTAATCACTGCAAATCAACAGGATTTAGCCGCTGCGCGCGCCAATGGCTTAGATGATGCGATGTTAGATAGACTGACGCTATCTGAAAAATCCATCTTGACCATGGCAGAAGGTTTACAACAAATAGCTAACTTAGCCGACCCAATTGGCGAGATGAGTAATTTTAAATACCGCCCAAGTGGCATACAAATAGGCCAAATGCGTGTGCCATTGGGTGTAATTGGTATTATTTATGAAGCGCGACCAAATGTGACAGTAGACGCTGCCGGACTTTGCATTAAATCCGGCAATGCCTGTATTTTGCGGGGCGGTTCTGAAGCTATTCATTGTAATCAAGCACTGGCGAAACTAGTACATGAAGGTCTGGAGAAGACTGGACTGCCAAAGTCGGCCGTGCAAGTGATAGAAACCACAGACCGTGCGGCTGTAGGTGAATTAATCACCATGAAGCAATACGTGGATGTCATTGTGCCACGCGGCGGGAAAGGCTTAATCGAGCGCATTTCAAATGATGCTCGCATACCAGTTATCAAACATTTAGATGGTAATTGTCATGTATATATTGATGACGAGGCCGATCTTGCTAAAGCCCTGCCGATTTTAGAAAATAGCAAAGCGCAACGTTTAGGCACTTGCAACACGGCTGAATCACTATTGATTGCGCGTAGTGTTTCTGCATCAATGCTGCCAAAATTGGCGGCGATGTTAACGGCTAACGGCATTGAGATTCGTGGTTGTGCTGAAACACTCGCACTTGTGCCACAGGCAAAGCCAGCTACTGAAGAAGATTTTTATACAGAGTATTTAGCTGCGATTATCTCCTGCAAAGTAGTAGACGGCTTAGACGAAGCTATTGCGCATATTAACCAGCACTCCAGCCAACATACCGAAGTGATCGTGACTGAGAACTACACCAAAGCCAGACGCTTCTTACGCGAGGTAGACTCCAGCTCTGTCATGGTCAACGCTTCAACTAGATTCGCGGATGGTTTTGAGTATGGTTTAGGTGCAGAAATCGGCATTTCAACCGATAAGCTACATGCGCGCGGCCCTGTCGGCTTAGAAGGTTTAACATCGCTTAAATATATTGTATTAGGCAATGGGCAAACACGCGCCTAGCCTCATCCATTAAGAAAAATGCAACTTATTGGTGTCTTGGGCGGTACATTTAATCCAATTCATTTTGGCCATTTACGTTTGGCACAAGAACTCACGGATGCGCTGAACTTAAAAGAAGTCCGTTTCATTCCTGCTGCAAATCCGCCGCATAAAGATGCGCCTAGCGTTTCTGCTTTTCATCGCGCAGAAATGGTTAAACTGGCTATTGCAGATAATCCATCATTTAAATTAGATGAACGCGAATTACAGCGAGAAGGCGCCTCTTATACCATTGATACTTTAATCTCATTACGATCTAAAATCGGCCCTGAAGTCGCATTGTGTTTAATCATGGGAAGTGACGCATTCACCCGACTCAATACGTGGCATCGCTGGCAAGAAATTTTAGATTACTGCCACATTATATTGGTACAAAGACCTCCAATTACCGTCACAAATCAACCGCCACTAGCTAATGAGTTAACATTACTTTTACAAAACCATTACACTGAAAACGTAAGTGACTTAAGCGATCAAAATGCAGGGTTTATTCATATGCAAACAATAACGGCACTGAGCATTTCGTCTACTGCAATCAGATCCGCTTTTAAACTAAAACAAATTCCACGCTATTTAATGCCACAAACAGTCATTGATTATATTGCTATCAATCAGCTTTATGATTAAAGCTCGTTTTAAAACTATCGGTACAAAATAAAAAAGCCTCCATTTGGAGGCTTTTTTTGCAAAACAATTAGCTAATATGACTAATTAAGCTGCTTTTGCTTTGTTACGACGACGTGCAACAGCGAAAGCACCTAAGGCTGAAGCCATTAATGGCAATGCAGCTGGAACTGGAACTGTGTTTACCACGCCAACAACATAGTCATCGTAGTCAGCATTAACTGTTGCTGTATCGTTGTATCCGATTAAGAAATCAAATAATTGACCGTTAGCATCTGTTAGACCAAATGTGTTCGCAAAGAACAAGATACCTCTGTGTTCTTGATTAACGTCACCATTGTAAAAAATGCTTCCTAATCCATCCTCACCGAAGCCAAAGTTAACATCTTGACCAGCTAAAACAGCCATACTATCAGTGCCGCCAAGAGCACCACCGTTACTAGTACCATTCAATTGTGAGCCACCAAGATAAAAGTTACCAAGTGAAGCAACTTGACCTAAATAGGTAGCAGTGAAGATACCGTCAGTTAAAGCTCTTAAAGTACCTGAAGTACCAGATAAGTAGCCACCTTCTGCAATAATATCAATTGGGCCCCAGCCACCGTCAGATGGAGTAATAACAACTGCGGCCTCATTGTAAACTTCCAGATTACCTACAACAGTTGCACTTGCCATTGACGCTGACAACGCAAAACCTAGTGCGATTAAAATCTTTTTCATATTAATTCCCCTATTAAAATTAAAACTAAACCTGCTAAAAGTTGATACCTAAATTTGACAGTTCTAATCATAGGGAGGTGGGTACTTTGCAACAATAGCCCATACGGGCTAACGAAAAGCGATTAGTGCTGAAAATCAACACTAATAAGAGATATCTATCTGAATTAATTCATTAAACTTATATAAGACGAATCAATTTATAGATTAAATTGTTTAACTAAATGTAGTTTTTTCGCAATTGTCGCCACATTATTGTTGTAATACTGCATTTTTGGCTCTATTGGATTTGCAACCCAACCCGCCAAATTTACGCTTCTGGCATTAATCGCTTCTGCCGTGAGCAACGCATGGTTTATGCAGCCCAATTTCATGCCGACGACCAATATTATAGGGATATTTAGCTGGTTCGCCAAATCGGCCATGCTGTCTGTCTCATTAAGTGGTACTAAAAAACCACCCGCGCCTTCTACGATTACAATATCGGCTAGTTCACTTAGCGCATCGAAAGCTTGTTTAATGACGGCTATTTCAATGGATTTTCCAGCCAACTCAGCGGCAATATGCGGTGCAATCGGCTCGTTAAAACTATAAGGGTTCGTTAACACACGTGGAGCTTTAACATTGCTGACGGCTTCTAGCTGCAACACATCATCATTCACCCACTCACCATCAACCAATTCGCAACCCGCCGCCACCGGTTTCATGCCGATGACTTTGTAGTCTTGCGCGACATATTGTTGAATCAACTTGCAGGCAATATAGGTTTTTCCTACGCCCGTATCAGTGCCTGTGATAAAAAATGCTTGTTTCATTGATGCGACATTTATTTATAGGTTTTAAAAGTAATCGGCGAAACGCCAAGGCCTAAATCAGGCTTAATATCGGCCTTCCAGGCGTGTCCATACACCACTTCAAACGTAGCCGGAAGTTTTCCACCCTCCTCTAAACTTTGGCGAAATTGCTCATATTGTTGTGTTAACTGCTGTAGAAATCCGCGTCCTTGCAAGCCGCGTGCACGACCTTCAGTTGCGTTGTGCGCACCAATGGACTTTAAGTCTTTCATGACACTTTTTACATCATCATAAGTGAGTGTATAGCGCTCTACATCCAGCACTGGCGCGCTGAAACCCGCGCGAGTTAGGGCATCACCAATATCATGCATATCGATAAAACGGCTAACATGAGTATGGCCATTGCTACTAGCTACGCGCAGCTCTTTTAAAGTGTCCGGCCCAAACGTACTAAACATAAATAAGCCATTTGGCTGTAATGTTCGACTAACTTCGCTAAATGCGGCGTCTAAATCATTGCACCACTGCAAAGCCAGATTCGACCACACCATGCCCAAACTACCATTGGCTATTGGCAATCGCTCAATATCTGCACAAACTAAGTTTTTTTGTCTTAATAATTTGCTTAGCCATTTTTTAAGTACGGGCTGTTGCTGATGCGTTTTTTGTAGCATACCAAGCGCAATATCCAGCGATATTACTTGTGCGCGACTAAACTTTTTTTGTAATGCAAAACTGCCATGCCCAGTGCCACACCCTGCGTCCAGTATCACTTTCGGCTTAATTTTAACCAAGTCTAATCGACTGAGCATTTCGGTACGAACCAGCTTCTGCAGGATGGCTGCGGCGTCATATGTCTGCGCTGCACGGTCAAACGACGCGCGTACTCGCGCTTTATCCATCCAATAATCGTCTTGCGGATTTAATTCTTGCATTAAGGCTCTAAAAATTGATTGAGTGCTGTGATAAATTGTTCTGAATGTGACAGGAATGGCGCATGTGCACTACCTGAAATAACACGTAAAAACCCATGCGGAAGATGCTGCATCATCCAATGCGCAGCCTGTACAGGTGCTAATGTGTCGCGATCACCATGAATCAGCAACGTGGGTTTGCGAATACTGCCCACCTCATCGCGCAGGTCCGTATCCAATAAAACCTGCAACGCGCGCTGTAGCGTGGTTTGTGTAGGCGTAGGCCGTGTTTCAAAGCTGGCGCGCAATTGTTTAAGTGTACTGCGTGCGTCATCTGACTTCATGCATTGCAAGGTTAAAAATTGCAATATGGTCGCTTTGTAATCGCTGTTAACTGCGTTTGCAAACGACTCAAAATTAGCGGAGTCTATGCCCGCATCCCAATCAGCCTTATTCACAAAACAAGGAGTTGAGCCGACTAAGACTAAACGTCGAATACGGTCAGGCTGATTTAAGGCAATACGTTCTGCAATCAATCCACCCAGTGACCAGCCCAGCACATCCGAAACACCCGGGATTACTTGCGCGACTTCATCTGCCAATGTGTGTAAATGATACGGCTCAATCGGGCGGCTATTACCCATGCCAGGCAAATCGACCAAATACAGCATATATTGCGTAGACAATCTTTTAATCAACGGCTGCCAAACACCGCTATGCATGCCCCAACCGTGCAACATCACCAGTGGTTGGCCTTGCCCAATTATTTCAACATGCGCGCTCATACTGTTTGAATACTTTCAGTCATCGCCTGTTCTGCATCGTTAATCGCATTCGCTAACCGTAACACATCGTCAACAGAATGTGCCGCCGATAACGAAATGCGTAGTCGTGCAGTATTTACCGGCACCGTCGGCGGGCGAATCGCTGGCACCAAAATCCCAAGCGCTTGCAAGTGCTCACTTAAAGCTAAAGCCGCGTGGTTACTGCCAACGATTAAGGGTTGAACTGCTGTATATGATGGCAATAATTGCCAATTTTTTAGGCTTAAATTTGCTTTAAGTGTCGCAATTAGGGCATTTAAATGCACACGTAAGTCATCACCATCTTCAATCAGTTCAACTGATGCTGACAATGTTGCAGAAAGTGCTGGCGGTGCTGGCGTTGAGTAAACGTAACTATTGGCTTTTTGAATCAGGTAATCAATCACCACCTGCTCGCCAGCCACAAACGCACCAGCAACACCAGCTGCTTTACCCAGAGTTGCCATCATGATAATGCGTGGCGATTTTAAATTTAAGTGACTTAAACTGCCTTTACCATTTTTGCCCAATACGCCAAAACCGTGCGCATCATCTATATAAAGATAGGCATCATATTTTTCACATAACGCCAGATACTCAGCCAATGGTGCAATATCGCCATCCATACTAAACACTGCATCGGCGGCAATCAGTTTATGCTTCGCAGTGCTTTCTTTTAGTAACTTCTCCAGCGCTACCACATCATTATGTGGAAAACGATGGAACGCTGCACGTGATAAATACGCACCTTCATTTAAACAAGCATGGTTTAATTTATCGGCAAAAATCGCGTCATGTCGCCCCATTAATGCACCAATCACGCCAATATTCGCCATGTAACCTGTCGAAAACAATAATGCAGCTGGCATTTCGACAAATTGTGCCAATTTTTTTTCTAGTGCATCGTGATAACGATGATGGCCGGTGATTAAATTAGACGCGCCACTGCCGACACCGGAATCACCTGCCGCTTTTTGCATTGCAGCAATTAATTTGGGATGATTGGCCAAACCCAGATAATCATTGCTGCAAAAGGATAAAAAATGTTTATCGTTGGCAACGATATGCTCAGCTTGCGGTGAGTCCAGCAATCGGCGCTGGCGTAATAAGCCATCAGCCTTGCGCTGGATCAGCTCATTTCTTAAGCCCGAAAAAAGACTTAATTCCAAGCTTAATTCATCTTTCAATGCAGTTAACATTTCTTGAATAAGGGTAAGATTAGTTTAAATCTACGGCTTAGATTTTATTAATGCCCAGTTTGGCGAATAATTTTTTATCCGTTGCCGCTTCCGGGTTACCTGTCGTTAATAATTTTTCACCATAAAAAATACTATTCGCACCCGCAATAAAACAGAGTGCCTGAATACCTTCGTGCATGCTTTGGCGGCCTGCGGATAAACGCACAAAACTATTCGGCATAGTGATGCGAGCAGCCGCAATCGTGCGCACAAATTCCAGCGGATCCAACTCCTCTGTGCCATGCAATGGCGTTCCTTCTACTTGCGTCAACAAATTAATGGGCACACTTTCAGGCGGGCGCTCCATATTTGCCAATTGGGCCAACAAGCCAGCGCGTTGATTGCGTGATTCGCCCATACCGATGATGCCACCACTGCAGACATTAATGTCCGCGCTACGCACGCGGCCAAGCGTGTCTAATCTATCTTGATAAGTACGTGTCGTAATCACATCACCATAAAATTCTGGCGCCGTGTCTAAATTATGATTGTAGTAATCCAAGCCAGCATCTTTTAACTGCTCAGCCTGACCTTCTTTTAACATACCTAAAGTGGCGCAAGTTTCTAAGCCCATGGCTTTCACTTCTTGAATCATTTTCAGCACTGGCTCAAGATCGCGCTGTTTTGGGCCACGCCAAGCTGCACCCATACAGAAACGGCTCGCACCATTGTCTTTCGCCTCTTGTGCGGCAGCCAGTACTTCATCCAGTTTCATCAAAGGTTCAGCTTCAACGTCCGTATGGTAACGCGCCGCTTGTGGGCAATAGCCGCAATCTTCAGAACAGCCACCGGTTTTAATAGATAAAAGTGTGCTGACCTGCACTGCATTAGGGTCAAAATTTGCGCGGTGGATGGTTTGTGCCTGATTGATCAAATCGCTAAATGGCAGCTCAAACAAAGCCACAATTTCATCCACACTCCAGCGATTAACCGTTACTGCTTCGCAGGCGCTACGTTTTAGCCCATCTGTATTTATAACGGACTCATTCAGTATAATAGATTCATTCACAGAGTTTTGGCTTTGGTTTTTGACTGTTTCAAGCATGGTGCATTTCCCTTGAGATTACTGAGGTTATGTGGCTATTTTTATTAGAGTTATTGACACTATTTAACCCAAATTATAAGCTGTAAAGACAATATGAAGCAAACAATAAACAATTGGCTAAAAAATAGTCACTTGTTAAATATTAAGTCAATCGCTTCAATTTTTTTAAAACCACACTGCTTTTTATGTGCCACGAATCGAACGCAAAAACATGGATTATGCAGTGGCTGCTTAAACGACTTAACTTGGGCGCCTGCCAATAGCTGTCTGCAATGCGGCTTAATTTCAGATGGAAACCTGTGTGGCAGTTGCATCAGCTCACCGCCAGATTTCAATGCGACCCATGCCGTTTTTATATATGCTTATCCAATTGACACCATGATACAACGCTATAAATATGGTACATCGTTGAGCCTGAGCCATGCGTTTGGGCAATTACTTAATGAAAAAATACGCTTAATAAATAACGTTGACGCGATCGACTTAATCATTCCGATGCCCATGCACCCCACACGTTTAAAAGAACGCGGCTTTAACCAGGCGCTTGAAATCGCTAAAGTTTTAGACAGCCTGTTATGCAAAAGTAAGATATCAAAACTGGATTACAAAAACGCTATACGCAAAACGCTTACGCCACCGCAAGCCAGCTTGCCGTTGAAACAACGCGTTAAGAATATCAAAGGTGCGTTTAAAATAAATAAAGATTTAACCGGCAAACGCATCGCAATTGTAGATGATGTGATGACCACAGGCGCAAGCTTAAACGAGTTGGCTAAAACCTTAAAACAAGCAGGCGCAACACATGTAGAATGCTGGGTGATTGCACGCACGCTACCACATTAAGAACTGAAACCATGTTTACCATCGCCCTTTTTGAACCAGAAATTCCACCCAACACCGGCAATATTATTCGCTTATGCGCCAATACCGGCGCGGACTTACACCTAATCGAGCCATTAGGCTTTAAGTTGGAAGACAAACAATTAAAGCGTGCGGGTTTGGATTATCACGAGTATGCCAATCTAAAAGTGCATAAAAACTGGGCTGAATTCAGCATAGAGATGCAAGGTAGACGGCTATTTGCGATTACCACTAAAGGCAGTCAAAACTACGCAAAAGTGGATTTCGAAGCAGGTGATGTATTTGTATTTGGCCCAGAAACGCGTGGCTTGCCAGAAGAAATTCGCGCTGGATTTACTTCAGAACATCGATTACGGTTGCCAATGTTGCCAGAAAGTAGAAGTTTAAACCTATCCAACTCAGCGGCCATATTGCTCTACGAAGCCTGGCGACAAATTAGATTCGAGGGCGGCGTTTAAGAAAATCGCTTTAAACGGCTTTCAAAACCTAGACAACGAATAAACTAAAAGCCTTCCGCCTTTTGCCCACGTCCTAATAACGTCATTACTGCATCGCGTGCCGATTTTCCATGTGTTAACGCTTGATTTACTTCAAAAGTGATTGGCATATCAATGCCCATTTCACCTGCACGGCGCATGACTTCACGCGCGGTATTCACACCTTCAGCCACATGGCCTAAACCTTGCAGAATGTCCTCTAAACTTTTACCGCTGGCCAGTTGTAAACCCACTTCGCGATTTCTGGAATATTGGCCTGTACAGGTTAGAATCAAATCGCCCGCACCGGCTAAACCCATAAAGGTTTCGACTTTTGCACCCAATGCCACGCCAAAGCGGGTAATTTCGGCAAGGCCACGTGTAATCATAGCTGCGCGCGCATTATTGCCAAAACCCATGCCATCACTAATGCCTGCGGCAATCGCCATCACATTTTTAACCGCACCGCCAACGGACACGCCCACAACATCAGTGCTGTTGTAAACACGAAAATTACTACCATGAATCAAATTGGCGGCACTGATCGCAAAATCAGCATCATTAGCCGCCAACGTCACTGCTGTTGGTAAGCCGCGCACCAATTCTGCCGCAAAACTTGGGCCTGACAAAGCCCCCCACTTTTGCTGATGACTCAACTCTTCCAATGCCACTTCATGCGGTAACTTTGCCGACTGTGGCTCTAAACCTTTGTGTGCCCAAATAATTGGCTGATTGGATTTTAATGCTTTGATTTCTTTTAAAATCGACCTAAAACCAGCAGTTGGCACAACGGATAAAATAAGATCTGCACCATCAATCGCAACACTTAAGTCATCTTCGACCTGCAAATTATCATTGAATTTAAAATCCCCCAGATACATAGGATTAGCGCGTGCATTGCGCATACCAGACACGTGACCGCTATTGCGCGCCCACAGAGAAACTTTATGTTGATGACTAATTTGTATCGCAAGAGCCGTACCCCAAGCACCTGCACCCAACACTGCAATTTTAGCCATTTATTGAATACTCATTAGTTTAAACTGCCGATTGATTTGAACGACTTATTTGTTTGAACGATTACTTTTAGACGATATGCCATTTAAACCGTTTGATTAATCAAAAACCGCTTATTAATTTGAGCGCCTGTTAATTAGAACACTTGTTAATTTGAACCCCAAAGCACGCTATTTGGTACATAACCAGTTGCCCCGTCGCGATGTTTAACTTTAACCCATCCCGCTTTAGTCTCTGAAGGTAACAACTCCAGCACCACATCCTTCTCGACCGTGGCAACCAAACCAGAGCTTGCATCTTCGGTGGACTTAATATCGGTTTTAGCAATGACCAACACCATGCGCTTATTACTTAATTGCTTACCCTCTATCCAACTTAAGCCGCCTAATGCATCACGCACCTTTATCCATTCGCCTAAATTTACAATCACTTCGACTGGATAACCTTGCCCTAAAATGTATAACTTGCTGGCCTCAACAGATGGCGCATCGTACAAAATAGCCTTTGTGCTGGCAACAGAACGAAAATCCAGCGCAAACGCGTTAAAAGAAAACATCAAGCCAATCAATATCACTGGGATTTGAGTAAGGCTTAACATTTTCCTATCGTTCATTGTCTTAATCACTAAGGTCTTAATCGCTAATTAATTCGCTTTTGCAGCACTTTCAGCTTGCTGTTGTTTTTGTTGCATAAACAAAGCTTCAAAATTAATCGGATTTAACAATACTGGCGCAAAACCTGCACGAGTGACTAAATCAGACACCACTTCGCGCGCGTATGGGAACAGAATATTAGGGCAAGTAACGCCTAAAACCATTTCTAGATTCTCTTCTGGAATATTACGCACTGCAAAAATACCGGCTTGTGTTACCTCAACCAAAAAAGCCACTTTATCGCCAACTTTAGCTGTTACCGTCACTTTAATTGCTGTTTCATAAATGCCTTCTTCTAGCTTTTGTGCGGCATTGCCCAACTCTACATTCACTTGAGGCTGTGTGCGATCAGTAAAAATCTGTGGTGCATTAGGTATTTCTAACGATGCATCTTTTACATATAACTTCTCGATTGCAAAACCAGGCTGTGTGTCTTGTTCGGTAGCTTGGTTTGTTGCGCTGTTTGTTTCCGCCATGTTGTTTTCCTAAAACGATTATGCTTACTTAAAGTTGAAAAAATAGTTAAATCTAATTTGTACCTAAAAGCATTTTAACTTTTAATTGCTTTTTGTTCATCACATTATTGAGGCAAGCTTTTCTAAGCTCTGAATATTTAACTCAATACCCAGCTTAAATATTGAGCAATGAATCTAATTCCCCCGCCACATCCAATGCCCGCAAATCGTCATATCCACCGATATGCTGTTGATTGATATAAATCTGCGGCACCGTACGGCGACCTGTTTTTTGCGTCATTTCATGTCGTAATTCCGGCTGCAAATCAACCCGAATCTTCTTGATCTTAACGCCTTTTTCCGTCAAAAGCCGTTCTGCATTAATGCAATATGGACAACTGCCCGTTGCATACATCAAGACATTTGGCGTGGCTGAATCTTGCATATTTGTATTTTGCGTATCGAGACTGTCCATTGCAAGATTAACGCCTAGCTTTTTACCAACGGCAACTTGGCTTCCACCCAAGCAGTTAACCCACCTTGCAGGTTATTTAACTGGCTAAATTGCTGTGCTTTTAGAATCTTACAAGCAGTGTTAGCACGCGTGCCGCGTTGGCAATGCACCAGCACTGGTTTGTCTTTAAATTTTTCAATTTCTTTTAAGCGATTCGCCAACTCAGTCACAGGGATATTTTTTGCACCCTGAATATGCCCGCTGGCAAATTCCGTTGCATCACGTACATCCAGTATCAATGGCTTGCTACGATTCAACACCAATACCGCTTCAGCGGCTGATAAATTTGCCACGCCGCTGGCGCCACGACTAAGCATCGGCCACAACAAAGCGACACCAGAGCCAACAGCCAAGCCAATCAGCAATGCGTTATGTTTTACAAATTCGTACAGGGTTATTTCAGTCATATTGTTTCCAAAAATCACACATTCACACAGTCATTACATGCGAGCCATTATTTAATGCGCATTTAGATGCGCATTGGACAGCCAACTATTATAATGGATAACTTAACCAATATTAAACTTAGTAAAATGTTTAACCTAGCTTTGACTCAAGGCTTGGGTGAATGTTTAACTTAGCATCAATTCAGACACCGACTAGAAAGATTTTGATATGTCAGTTACCCCCGTCATATTGCTGATTTTAGATGGCTTTGGTCATCGTGAAGATATTACCAATAACGCTATTGCACAGGCGCGTACACCTAATTTGGATGCGCTAAAGCAAAGCGAGCAGCACATGCTGATTAACGCTTCCGAACATTATGTTGGCTTGCCAGATGGTCAGATGGGTAATTCTGAAGTCGGTCATTTAAATATCGGCGCAGGACGTATCGTTTTTCAAGATTTTGAACGCATTAACAATAGCATTAGCAATGGCGAATTCTTTAAACATGGCGATTTAGTTAACGCCTTGCAGCAATTAAAAACCAATAATAAGGCCTTACATATTTTTGGATTACTGTCCGATGGCGGCGTGCATAGCCACATCAATCACATTTTAACCATGCTTGAAATGGCGGCACAGCAAGGCTTAAACAAAGTTTATGTACATGCATTTTTAGATGGTCGGGATACACCACCAGTTAGCGCCGTACCTTACCTAGCTCTCCTTGAAGATAAAATCAAAACGCTCGGCGTGGGCAAAATCGCATCGATTTCTGGTCGCTTTTATAGCATGGATAGGGACAAACGCTGGGAACGCGTCGCGCCTGCCTACGAAATGATTGTTAACGGTATCGGCGAATATACTGAAGCTACCGCCAGTGACGCTTTGCACAATGCCTACGCCAGAGGTGAGCAAGATGAGTTTGTAAAATGTACTGTTATTCGTCAAGCCGATGAGCCAGCGATTCGCTTAGAAGATGGCGATTGCGTGGTGTACATGAACTTTAGAAGTGACCGTGCAAGACAATTAACTGACGCGTTACTAAATGATGACTTTTCTGGCTTTGAACGTAATCGTGTGCCAAAACTATCTGGCTATTTCACCTTAACGCAATACGATCAGAACCAACGCAAAGCCACACCAATTTTTGCCGCCACCAGCGTGCCGAATACTTTTGGTGAATATGTGTCTAGTTTAGGCTTAAAACAATTACGTATCGCCGAAACTGAAAAATATCCGCATGTCACATTCTTCTTCAATGGCGGCGATGAGGCGGTTTTTACGGGAGAGGATCGCATACTAGTACCTTCACCTAAAGTCGCCACCTACGATTTACAGCCAGAAATGAGCGCGCCAGAACTGACAGACAAACTAGTTGGAGCTGTGAATAGCAAACAATACAGCGCGATTATTTGTAACTATGCCAATGGTGATATGGTGGGTCATACAGGCAATTTAGCAGCGGCAATCAAGGCCGTTGAAACTCTCGATACTTGTGTCGCCCGTGTGGTGGAAGCTGCCAGAAAAAATGGCGCGGAAGTGATTATTACCGCTGACCACGGCAATGCCGAAATGATGTTTGATGGGGTTAATAATCAAGCACACACACAACATACAACCAATCTAGTGCCGATGATTTATGTAGGTCGTAAGGCGGAATTAGCGGAAGCAGGCGCTTTATCCGATTTGGCACCAACTTTACTAACCATGATGGGATTACCACAACCCATTGAAATGACAGGTAAAAGCCTAGTTAAATTTAATGCTTAACTTATTTCGCGTTCCATTTTTTATAGTCATAGCAGCATTGCTGCTGAATCTTGCTTTTATCGACAATAGCTTTGCGGCTAAAAAAATCGATGACGCTAAAGAGGATTTAGGCGATCTGCAAAACAAGATCCAGGCACTAAAAAAAGAATTGGACAGCAAGCAAGCCGCGCACAAAGATGCAACCGATGCGCTGAAAGACTCTGAAACCGCCATCAGCCAAGCCAATAAAAAGCTGATTGATATCAATCAGCAGCAACAACAAAATAAAATCACACTGGTCACGTTAAAAAAAGAATCATTAAGTCTGAATGAAAAACTGAGTGAGCAGCAAAAACAGCTGAGCCTGCTGGTTAAACAGCAATATGTGCACGGTAACCAGAGTTATACCAAGTTGCTATTACAAAACAAAAATCCCAGCCAGATTTCGCGCGATATTCAATATTATTCTTATATTGCAAAAGCGCATGCGCGACTAATTAATGAAATGCAAACCAGTCTGGATAAAGTCAAAACACTGAATAATGAAACCGCTGCCACGTTACAAGCGGTGGCGGATTTAAAAGCCAAACAACTGGCTGAGCGAGAAACACTAGAACAACAAAAAAACGAGAAATCTAAAATCGTTAAATCGCTTTCTGGTCAAATATCAGCGCAACGCAATGAAATTAAAAAACTCAAACGCGATGAACAGAATTTATCCAAGTTAGTTGAAAGACTCGCTAAAATTATCGCCAAACCACCTAAAAAAGTAGTTAAGCCCAAATCGGCAAAAAAACCCAATACTCCTGATGCGAATGTCCCCGATGAGAAGCCCGCCAATCAGGTTATTGCAAAAAATGAAGAAACACCTACTAATGCTTACGCGGGCAGTAATTTCTCCGCATTAAAAGGTAAGCTTAACCTGCCTGTACGCGGTGATGTTACCAACCGATTTGGTAGTAGTCGTAGCGATACCGGCGTTTCATGGAAAGGTTTGTTTATCAGGGCAGCAGAAGGTAGCGCTGTGAAATCAGTTGCCAGTGGACGAGTGGTTTTTGCCGATTGGCTACGCGGTTTTGGTAATTTGATTATTGTCGATCATGGTAGTGGTTACATGAGTTTATATGGCAATAATCAAGCGGTGTTAAAACAAGTGGGTGATGAAGTGAATGCTGGAGACAATATTGCTGCTGTAGGAAACAGCGGCGGCAACGAAAGCAACGGCCTGTACTATGAATTACGTCGCCAAAGCAAACCATTTGACCCGCTGAGCTGGAGTGTCATTCGTTAATCGTTAATGTGTTAATAGCGGGCTCAATCTCGCAGCAATAAAAAAGCGTGCTTAAGCACGCTTTTTTATTGCTAAAACTACTTAATTAGCTTCTGGTGCGGCTTCTTCTGCCGGGGCAGCCTCTGCCGGAGCTGCTTCAGCTGCAGCGGCATCAAGCGTGATACCTGGTATGCGCTCTTCTGCAGTTGGTTCATATCCACCTGCACCGTTTGCTGCTGGTGCAGCTTCTGCTGCTGGTGCGGCTTCCGCTGGCACTGTCTCTGCTGCAGGAGCTGGAGCTGCTTCTGTCGCATCTTCGGCTTTTTCGCCACAAGCCGTTAATAACAATGCGCCTAATAATGCTGGAACAACTAAAATTGCGTTTAATTTCATCTTATATTCTCCAAAATTTTTTTAAAAATCAACCACGTAAAAAGTTTATATAAACTTACATACACAATAATAACAAAACTAATGACAATGTCATAATCTGTGCGTATTCAACTGGTTTTAAGATGCTTATTAAGATTTAATATTTGTTGCAAAATCAGTAGCGATTAGCCTGCCTTTCGCATAGGCATCAATTTCATAAGGGCTTTTAAAGTAGCCATATCGGCAAGACCATGCATATTTTAACAAGGTCATCCCATGTAAAAACTGTGATACATGCGTGAGTTCATGACCCAACAGCTCTGCCCCTCGCTTGGTATTTGGCTCATAAACACCCTTACGAAAGTAAATATAGCGCCCTAACACAACAGCACACATTTGACGTCGCAGCCAGAAGGGCACTTTCCCCTCGATAATGCGCGCCTCATTCAATACAATTTCCGCAAAATAAGGGCCGAATAATGCGCGCTCCTGCAAGCTTAATGGACGGCCGTGTGATGCATCAAATACATTCAATTGACTGTTAATCGCCTAATGCATGCAAAATGATGCGTCTTGTAGCTGGCATATGCCGATGCTCATATAAAAAAATGCCTTGCCATTGGCCTAATGCAACTTTGCCATCCAATATCGGAATAGACAAACTGGTTTGTGTTAACGCGCTACGCACATGCGCCGGCATATCGTCTGGGCCTTCTACGGTGTGAATAAATAGATTATCACCATCGGGCACCAAGCGATTAAAAAAAGCCTCCATATCCACCAAGACATCCGCATCGTAATTTTCATTAATCATCAGGCTGGCAGAGGTGTGTTGAATATACAAAGTCAGCAGGCCTGTATTGTAGCCCAGCTGATTAGCCCAATTTAACACCTGCGGCGTAATGTCGTAAATTCTGCGTCCTTGCGCTTTAATACTGATTTCCTGAGTAAGTTGCTGCATGTTTAAAACCTTTCGTTCAATATCATTAGCATAACTTATTCGTTTAATTTTTAACAAAAAATAGTTGACGACACAGAGCACCTAATTTAATCTTTAACATATTTAACCATATGGTTAAATATGTTGTGAACAATGCATCAAATTTAACAATGACAGCAGATCAACTTAGCAATATCTTTTCCGCATTGGCAGACCCTACTCGCCGCGCTATCTTAGCGCGCTTGGCGCTAGGTGAAACTTCAGTTAATGAACTCGCCGCACCATTTGAAATGAGTCTGCCAGCAGTCACTAAACACTTAAAAGTGCTACAGCGCGCAGGGCTTATTAGCCAAAGTCGCCAAGCACAATCCCGGCCTTGCAAGCTTGAAGCAAAGCCGTTACAAGAAGTTGCCACTTTTCTAGCGCAATATCAGCAATTTTGGGAGCAGCGGCTTGACCAATTAGATAGTTATTTATTATCACTAAACCTGAAGGAGAATGAATAATGACACCCTCATTTAAAATAAATCCTGAGTTAGACCTTGTATTGGAACGTTTCATAGATGTGCCACGCGAATTAGTGTGGGCAGCATGGACGCAGCCTGAACAACTTAAACAATGGTTTTGCCCACTGCCGTGGAAAACCGTGGAGTGTGAAATTGACTTGCACCCAGGTGGGAAATTCAGCACCACTATGCAATCACCAGAAGGCCAGCGTTTTCCAAATAACGGCTGTTATTTGGAAGTGATACCAAACCAAAGGTTAAGTTGGACGAATGCGCTAGAACCAGGTTTTCGCCCTGCCAAACAGTTAGAACAATCACCTGATCATGAATGTGCTGAACTGTTAATGACCGCAATTATTTTGTTAGATGTACATGAAAAAGGCACTAAATATACGGCTATTGCCTTACATCAGAACCAAGAAAGCCGTAAAAGACATGAAGATATGGGTTTTTACGAAGGCTGGTCAACTTGTGCGGATCAGCTTGTTGCCATGATAAAAAACAATATGAAATAAATATCGCTGCGCTTAAACATACACGCATTGCAAGCGCAGTATATTCACTTGCAATGCAAAAATAACTAGTTATTACCAATAATATGGATGGCCAAATCCCCAGCCAAAACGGCTACCAAATCCTCTGCCGTAGCCATAATATGGGTATCCATAAAAACCACCGAATCTTGGCCCCCAAAACGGATCATAGTAACGATTTTGTGCCGCATCACGTTCGCGTTTTAGTATTTTTTCGGCAGCAGCACGCTCTTTTGCGCGCTTATTTAATTCATCTGCAATCGCATTTTGTTTCGCTAATTCATTGCTGTCGTGAATATAATCCAACACTTTGGTATCCACGCCCTGTTTACTTAAATCCAAGGTCTGCGCTGGCGTTAACTCGTAACGCGAATTGCTCGCTTTGATTTTGGCAATGATCTCGTCTGGCGTTTTATTTTGTTTAGAGTCTTTTACTATTTCATCCAAACTGACTGTGGCAACAGGCTGCGGCAGTATTTTCGCCAAATCCTCCGGTGTAATTCTTTCAATCTTAGCTTGTTGCGCACCAGTGCTGGCGCAACCAGAAACTAGAAGGCATGCTGCCATTAAGCCTAGTAAATTTCTGACTATTAATAATTTTCTCATTTTGAACTCGCTTTCATTAAAGCCGGCGATGCCGGTGTAATACCGGCATCAAATCCATGTCAATTGGCTTGATATCAGCTTGGACATTGCCGATACCTTAAAGTTAGATTGGCAGTGGTAATGAATACTTTACATATTAGCTTGAGCGAAAATTAACCTTAATTAGCCTTTTGTAAACGTCATCTTTCCGCCTTTGTAATCAACCAATATCGTGTCTTTTGCCATAAAGCTACCAGCCAGAATCTCGCGCGCCAACGGATTTTCCATCTCACTTTGAATCGCGCGCTTCAGCGGTCTTGCACCATAAACAGGGTCAAAGCCCGCATTGGCGATTTCCGCGATGGCAGAATCGCTAATATTGAGTGTCATATCCATCGCGGCCAATCGTTTAGCCAGCAGCTGAATCTGAATCTGTGCGATTGATTTCACCTGCGCTTCACCTAGACTATGGAAAACGACCACTTCATCGATACGGTTGACAAATTCTGGCCTAAAGTGCGTTTTAACTTCACCCATCACTGCCAATTTCACCACTTGGTAATCTTGGTCGGCCATACTTTGTATCATCTGGCTACCAAGGTTAGATGTCATGATAATCACCGTATTTTTGAAATCTACCGTGCGGCCTTGCCCATCCGTTAATCGCCCATCATCCAGCACTTGCAACAGCACATTAAATACATCCGGATGTGCTTTTTCCACCTCATCGAGCAAAATCACACTATAAGGCTTACGTCGCACCGCTTCTGTCAGCGTACCACCTTCTTCATAACCCACATAACCTGGCGGCGCGCCTATCATGCGTGCGACACTGTGCTTCTCCATAAACTCACTCATGTCGATGCGAATCAAATGCTCTTCAGAGTCAAACAAGAAACCGGCTAACGCTTTGCAAAGCTCTGTTTTACCAACACCCGTTGGACCTAAAAACAAGAAACTACCATAAGGGCGATTCGGGTCACTTAAGCCCGAACGTGAGCGACGGATTGCATCAGAAACCAGGCGTACAGCTTCATCCTGACCTACTACACGTTCATGCAGTTTAGTTTCCATCGTCAGTAATTTTTCACGTTCACCTGTCAGCATTTTGCTCACAGGAATACCTGTTGCACGACTGACCACTTCGGCAATTTCGTCTGCACCAACTTCAGTGCGTAGCATTTTGTTTTTAGTCGGTGCCGCACTAGCCTCAGAATGTGAAGCCTCTTTTAATTGCGCTTCTAACGCAGGCAATTTTCCATATTGCAGTTCAGAGACTTTTTGCCACTCACCTTTACGCGTTGCTTCTTCCATCTCGAATTTAATTTTCTCAATGGCTTCTTTAATATGGCTGGTGCCTTGCACCTGTGCCTTTTCAGAGTTCCAAATATCTTCTAAATCCGCATATTCTTTCTCAAGACTTTCAATCTCTTTTTCAATTAAGCCAAAACGTTTTTTGCTGCCTTCATCTTTTTCGCGGCGCACTGCTTCACGTTCAATTTTAAGTTGAATCACACGACGCTCAAGCTTATCTAATACTTCTGGCTTGGAATCAATTTCCATTTTGATGCGTGAAGCCGCCTCATCAATCAAATCAATCGCTTTATCTGGTAAAAATCGGTCTGTGATATAACGATGACTTAACTCAGCCGCAGCTACGATGGCAGGGTCAGTAATCTCGACACCGTGATGTAGTTCGTACTTTTCTTGCAAGCCACGCAAAATAGCAATGGTCGCTTCAACGGTCGGCTCATCAACTAGCACTTTCTGAAAACGTCGCTCTAAAGCAGCATCTTTTTCAATATATTTACGATACTCATCCAATGTTGTCGCGCCAACGCAGTGCAGTTCACCGCGCGCCAATGCAGGTTTCAGCATATTGCCCGCATCCATCGCACCTTCTGCTTTACCAGCACCTACCATCGTGTGGATCTCATCAATAAATACAATGGTTTGACCTTCATCTTGCACCAGTTCTTTCAGCACAGATTTAAGGCGCTCCTCAAACTCACCGCGATACTTAGCACCCGCCAGTAAAGCAGCCATATCCAGTGACAATACTTTTTTGCCTTTTAGCGAATCGGGAACTTCTTCATTGATAATGCGCTGCGCTAAGCCTTCTACAATCGCGGTTTTGCCCACACCAGGCTCACCAATCAGTACCGGGTTATTTTTAGTGCGGCGCATTAACACTTGAATGACCCGACGTATTTCATCATCGCGGCCGATGACAGGGTCTAATTTGCCAAGGCTGGCGCGTTCAGTCAGGTCGACTGTGTATTTTTTAAGGGATTCGCGATTACTCTCGCCTTCTTGATCATTGACATTTTCACTGCCACGCACCGCCATCACTGCAGCTTCCAACGCAGTTTTAGTCAGGCCGTGCTGTTTAAGCAATTTGCCAGTCTCGCCCTTGTCTTCAGCAAGCGCCAACAAAAACATCTCACTGGCAATATAGGCATCGCCACGCTTTTGAGCGAGCTTGTCGGTGACATTTAATAGATTATTCAAATCGCGTGAAATTGCAATTTCACCATCTTGCGTAGATGACTTTGATAAATTGGCAATAGCAGTGTTTAAGCTCGTTTTAAGCGGAGCAAGATTCACACCTGCGCGTGAAAGCAACGAAGCCGCCCCGCCGTTATCTTCTTGCAACAAAGCCAGCAACAAATGTTGTGGCTCAATCGCGGTATTATCGGCACCGATAGCAAGGCTTTGAGCATCGCTTAAAGCTTGCTGAAACTTGGTCGTCAGTTTGTCAAATCGCATCGCATACTCCTATTAAAATCTATTTAAACTTAATTGATAAATATATAGTGGAGATGTTTGCAGATTAATCAATCCATTCTGCTTTTTCAATTTTTCTGTTAATGCCAGTCAAACTTAAATCATTAAGGCGTTAGCAGAATTAACTTAAAACCCTCTTTTAAGGTATTCCACGCCAGATAGATTTGCTTACCATGCTGCATTAATTGCGGATAATCTGCTTTCTCAGATGCGCTGGCGAGTACTTTAGCATTATTCCAACTCCTACCGCCATCGTCAGAAAACATGCCGATTATTTTAGTGTTTTTGGCTTCAATCTCACGCCAAACCAACCACACATGCTCACCATCCGTATTATTACCAAAGCTTAAAATGGCAGGATGAGCAGCCTGATTGGCATTGTTACCAAATTTCTTGGCTGGCGATGATGCCCATGCGACGCCATCCATGCGACTGTAGTAAAGACCTGGTTTGACATCGTTACCATCAAAATACGCCATGTGATACCCCCACCAATCCTTACCTGCACCGCCTGCCGCCAACGCCGCGCCATGATGTGGGCAACCATCAATTTTCCAATGCCCAAAAGTGGCTCGGTGCAGTTGCGGTTTTATATTGCCTTGTGGAATTTCAGCAATCATATGATCACGTTCGCTACCTTCAAACACATGTCGCCACATGGCAACCACCGTGCCATCTGGTTTATTAGTTGTCGCAATACGGCAACATTCACAACTACTATCGGCCAGCTTCCGCTCTGGCGCAAAACTCACTCCATTGTTATTTGAAACCGCATAATAGATTGCTGCGCCCTCGTATTTATTGCCTGCCGCTTTGGCTGCCAATAAATCGCGCTTATCTACCCAGGTAACAGTGATTTTGCCATCAGGAGATAGGTGCAACGCATCAAAACGATGTGTAATTTCAGCACGGTCTTGATGCACAATAATGGGTTTATCAAAACTTTTACCATGATTAATTGAACGTGCAAACCATACATAACCTGTAAATGGTTTGGCTAACATCTCTGTCCAAGTAAGGTAGATATTGCCCTCTGGGCTAATCGCTATTTTTGGTCGGGCTTCACCATCCGCGCCAATTTTTTGTGCGACTTTATTCACTTGTACCGGTTTAGAAAATGTTTTACCTAAGTCAGCACTGTTATCTACCTGCACAAAACCACCCTTAACACTGGCACGCCATAATTTGCCTTGCGCATCAAACGCCACGCTAATTGCTAAAGTGCTTTTTTGTGGCAGGGTATGTTCTTCATGCGCTGTTGCATTCAGCGCAAATAACAAACTACATAGAGTTAAAAAATAGTGCATGGGTTTATCCTTAAAATAAATTCCCGCCTTCGCGGGAAGTAAGCAATCTCAGTTGATTAGTAATCAAACTTAAGCTGCACATAGCCTGTACGCTGTGGATATGGATGGTAAATATACGCTTTATCGTTATTTAAATTATCTACACCTACACTGGCTGTGAACTTATCCGCAAACTTATAATTCGCTTTCACATCTACAAAAAAGAACTTACTCGCTCCGCCAAACGTATCTGGATTACTATCTGAATTATCTAAAGAGTTATATTGACGACCACTGTAGCGTGCCGCAATTGAATAAGTCAGGTTATTACCTTGATGATAAGTCGCCACGGCTTTTATCATGCTTTTGGGAATGCGTAATGGCCTATTGCCCTCAATATTGGGATTAGCATCATTACGCAAAATCTCTGCGTCAGTAAGCGTGATACTACCCAATAAATCCAAGCCGTGAATAAACGCATCTTGCCATTCGGTTGAAACTTCAATTCCACGCGTACGTACGTGATCCACATTTTGAATAAAGGTGCATTGTCCGGCCACACAATCAGGGCCTGTAGGAATGGTTTGTGAAATCAAAGCGTTATATTTATTCTCAGTGAACAAACTCGTGCGAATCAAACCATTAGCAAAGCGTCTTTCCGCCGTAAATTCGCCCGAAATAACTTCTTCCGTTTTTAAATCAGGATTATTTTGCACTAAGGCACTGCCACTAGTCACTTGCTGAAAGAGTTCGCCCACGGTAGGAAAGCGGAATGCCTGCCCTGCTGACGCCCTAAAACCCCAAGCGGGCTCTGGCTCAAAACTTACTGATAATTTGGGTGAAAATTTATTATCTGACTTATCTTTATACTCACTGGTTTTAAAGCCACCGCCTACACCAGTTGTAGTCGCTTGGTTACGCCCATCTGTGGCTTCCCAGTACTCTTGTCGCGCCCCAAACGTTATTGCCCATTTGGGGTCTAGTTGCCATTTATCCTGAAAGTAAATGGCCTGCGTAGTGGTGTTACCTGATGAAGATGCGTTTAACAAACCTTTACTACCTACTGACCAATCAGCCGTATCATGCACTTTGCTGCGCAGATTGTAGTCATCAACATGATAGCCAAAATCAATCGTGTGCTGGTCACCATTACCATCTTTCGGGCGCAATGTTCCGCGCGCATCAAACACCGTCCAGCCAGTGCCCGCTAAATCGGTGACACGGCCTGTACGATTGACATAAGGATTTCCGCCATTTGCGCCAGTAGTCGATACATTAGCACCCACATTGGAAGCACTGCTTTTATCCTGTTGATAATCATAATCTGACAACGTTAATTGCCAATCAAACAAGCCTTTGGTATTCGATTTTAAATCAAGCGCCTGCATAATATGAAAAGCGTTAACCTCTGCAGGATTGTTAAAGCCCGTGACATTGTAATCTTGCCCATTAAAAGTCACGCGACCGTTATAAACCGCATTGCCTGCCGCATCTTTAATATAACTATCGACATCCAGACGGCTGTCTAAATCCCACGTGCCAATGGTGTAAGCTGCTTTAATAGTTGGTGTAATGTCATAAGCGGCTTTTAGTTTCAAATTAAGCTGCTCACTATGATCAATACCCGTTGCACCAAAAGTCACGCGATTTCTACCGTTAGGATCTTTGTCCAGATAAGCACCGGTCACTGCGGTACGTATACCGCCAGTGCTGGTGGTAACTGCATTGGCAAACTGCATTGGCTGCCCAGTATTTTTCAGGCGATCTGCCGTAAATAAAATACTTAAATCATCAAATTTGTTGCCGGCAGAAAATGTTTCATGGTTGCCGTCATAGGTTTTATCGGTGCCATACAACTCATAGTTCTGCGCAAACGCCTGCACACTTGCATGTGCCTCGAATTTGGTCGGCATGCGGGTATTTAAATTCACCACTCCACCAAATGAATTACCTGGATATAAAGCCGAAAACGGACCATATAAAATATTCACACTTTCAATTTCTTCGGGGCTGACCAAACCCCAGCGCGGCGCGAAACCAAAGTTATTGCCTAAAAAGTTGGACAACAGCACGCCATCGGCATATAAAATGGTTTGCGCGCTGGATAATGTACCTGTAGTCCGCGTGGCAATTGGGCCGTTACGGTCACCAATATAACGTTCACGCACTTGAAAACTCGGTAAATATTTTAAAGTTTGCTGTGATGTTGTTGCGTTGACGCTTTCTTGAATCTGCCGCTTGGTATAAGTTTCTACCGCTGCTGGGTGATTAATAATCCGGCTATCAACTGGCGCGGTAACACTTACTTCATCTAACTCAACATTTTCATTGTGATCTGCCAATGCGTTGTGTGCAAAACTAATTGTTAATGCGCTTAACACGTACAAATGTATAGATTTAATCATTTAAAACTCCAAAAAATAGTGGTTATCGCAATTGAATTGCGATAAAAAACTGTTATTTTTTTAGAGCGTGTAAGGCGGGGCTTGCGATGGAGGGGAAACGTCAGTATGTGATACAACAACTGGTGCGGTGTATTCTGCAATTTGTTGTGCAGTTGCAGCTAATAACGCGATTATCAGCGAGTTCGAGGCAGGTAAACTGGTGGCCGCTATGCTATTTGAGCAAAACGGACAATGCTCTAAATGCATGGTCATGGTTTTAGGTGAGGCTTTACTTACCTCAAACTCTGTCGCCAATTGTTTGCCCTTTGTCGTCACCACTTGAATCACTACTTTTTTACCAGTGCTGGTACAGACCTCTTGTGCAAAGCTATTACTGTTATTTTGAGCCGCTAACGCATGCGAAATGCTAGGCGCGACAGACGCAAAAACGATTGCCAGTAACGCAACGTGATGAATAAACTGAAATAGTTTTTTCGATAGCATGTCGCGCATTGTACTTTTGTGCGCTGCAGAATGCAATTTAGGTAGCTGGCTATCCGCACAATGCAAGCAAGAGATAATGCAAATGGGTTAAAATCACAGCAACTAAATACTTAGAGAATAAACATGGCAGCTGGCAGTTTACTTGCACTTTTAGACGATATTGCAACCATTTTGGATGATGTTTCGGTGATGACCAAAGTCGCGGCTAAAAAAACGGCTGGTGTATTAGGCGATGATTTAGCATTGAATGCGCAACAGGTCTCTGGTGTAAGAGCAGACCGCGAATTACCGGTTGTTTGGGCTGTCGCCAAAGGCTCTTTTGTTAACAAACTCATCTTAGTACCCTCGGCTTTGGCGATTAGCTACTTCGCGCCTTGGGCAATTACACCTTTATTGATGATAGGCGGCGCGTATTTATGTTTTGAAGGTTTTGAAAAAATCGCCCATAAATTCTTACATAAACAGGACGATGAAACACATAAGACAGCTATCAAACAAGCAGTTGAAGATCCTCAAGTAGATTTAGTAACTCTAGAAAAAGATAAAATCAAAGGTGCGATTCGTACCGACTTTATTTTATCTGCCGAAATTATCGTGATTGCCTTAGGCACGGTTTCCACTGAAATATTCAGCAAGCAAGTAACCGTCGTTGCTGCGATTGCTCTCATTATGACCATTGGCGTATATGGTTTGGTGGCTGGCATTGTCAAACTGGACGATTTAGGTTTGCACTTAATGCTTAAAAAAGGCCAAAGTTTTTTCCAACAATTGCAACGAAAAATCGGTGCAAAAATATTAGCGTTCGCACCATACTTAATGAGGATATTATCAATTGTGGGCACTGCTGCGATGTTTATGGTGGGTGGCAGTATTATCGGGCATGGCGCGCCAGCACTGCATCACTTTAGTGAGCATGTTGCCGGAATATTGCAGCAGTTACCGACAGTTGGTGGCATTTTAGCGGTTATTTCGCCGATTTTAATCGATGCGGTTATTGGTTTAATCGTTGGCGCAATTTGCGTGGCTGTTTTTGAAACAGCTAAAGCATTGCTACCAAAAAAGACTTAAGCCTCAAAAACACTCTGATGGAAACAATCAAATTATTAGGACTTTTTATTGGCACCGCAATTGCCGAAATTGTGGGCTGCTATTTGCCCTATCTCTATCTTAAACAGGGTGGCTCTCCCTGGTTGATTGTACCAGCCGCACTGAGTTTAGGTTTATTTGTTTGGTTGCTATCGCTGCACCCTACAGCTGCTGGGCGCGTGTATGCGGCTTATGGCGGCATATACATTGGCGTGGCAATTGTGTGGCTGTGGTTAATCGATTCGATTAAACCCAGCTTAACGGATTGGCTTGGCGTTTTTGTATGCCTGTTAGGCACCTTGATTATTATCTTGGGCGCTAAAAATAGTTAAGCTAAAAACTGTTGATTTAAAGCATTTAACTTAAATCATCGAGCCAACTTATATGGTTGGGGGCTTTTTAAAGCTATCTATCAACAAAAGTGCAACACCAACACAAATCGCACTATCGGCTACATTAAAAGCCGGCCAAGCATAGGCTTGATAGTGGAAATGTAAAAAATCCACCACATAGCCCAATGTCAGCCTGTCATATAGATTACCAATCGCACCACCTAATACTAAAGCCAAACCCGTGCAAAAAAGCTTTTGGTTCTGGTGTTTTTTGAGCAAATAAGTAATGACTAAAATCGCCACCAATGAAATGCCGCTAAAAAACCACTTTTGCCAGCCGCCTGCATCGGCTAAAAAGCTAAACGCTGCACCTTCATTGTGATAGCGCACTACATCAAAGAAGCTGGTAACGGTTAAATGTTCAGCATATTGAAATGCGCTTTGCACTAAATGCTTAGTATATAAATCCAGCGCAATCACAATGGCGCTGATTGTTAACCACTTACGCATACTTTCTTACCTCGCCCGCACCAAACAGATTGCTCACACAACGCCCACAAATACTTGGGTGCTCGCTGTACGAACCGACATCAGCGCGGTAATGCCAGCAACGGTCGCACTTGGTATATTTACTTGCTGTGACAGCTACTTTTTGCTCCGCTTCCGTCGCGACTTTAACCACGCTTGCTTGAGACGTAATCATCACAAAACGCAAATCATCCGCCAAACTATTCATTGCATCATAATCAGCTTCCGTCGCATAAAACGTTAGTTCGGCTTGCAACGATGAACCTACTTGCCCACTTGAACGCAACAACTCGATTTCTTTTGCCGCTACTCCGCGCGCGCTAATAATAGCTTCCCAAGCTTGCAATTTTTCTGCGCTTAAACCATGTTTAGGCAATTCATACCACACATCCTCAAACACACTTTTGTCAGACTTAACCACCAAAACTTGCCAAATCTCATCTGCCGTAAAGCTTAAAATCGGCGCGATCAATCGCATAAAAGTATGCGTAATATGGTGCAATGCGCTTTGCGCGGCACGTCGTGCGTGTGAATTCTCACCTGCGGTATAAAGTCTATCTTTCAGAATATCTAAGTAAAAACCGCCTAAATCTTCTGAACAGAAGCTGACGATCTTTTGTACCGCTAAATGGAATTCGTAACGGTCATAATCTGCCAACACTTCTGTTTGCAGTTTTTCGGTTAAATACAGGGCGTATTGGTCGATTTCCAGCCATTCATTCACTGGCAGCAGGTCTTTATCCGCATCGAAATCAGCCAAATTCGCCAATAAAAATTTCATGGTATTACGAATACGGCGATAGCTTTCTGCTACGCGTTTCAAAATCTCATCCGAAATCGTTAGTTCGCCAGAGTAGTCAGTTGAAGCGGTCCATAAACGCAAAATATCCGCGCCGTAGGTATCCATCACTTTTTGTGGCGCGACCACATTACCTTTAGATTTACTCATCTTATGGCCAGCGCCATCTACAACAAAACCATGCGTTAACAAGGCGCTGTAAGGCGCGCGGCCATCAATGGCGCAACCTGTTAACAGGCTGGATTGAAACCAACCGCGATGCTGGTCAGAGCCTTCCAGATATAAATCGGCAGGAAACTGCAACTCTGGACGACGCTTTAAAACCGCCGCATGTGTCGCACCAGAATCGAACCATACGTCTAATGTATAAGTGACTTTTTTATAATCGCCTGCATTTTCAGGAGCGTATTGCGCTAAAAAGGCTGCACCATCTAAACTAAACCAAGCTTCAACGCCCGTTTTTTCAACCAGCAAACAAGCTTGTTCCAACAAAACTGGTGTTTGCGGATGCGGCTCACCGGTTTCTTTATGCACAAAAAACGGCATCGGCACGCCCCAGTTACGTTGGCGTGATACGCACCAGTCAGGACGATTTTTAATCATAGCCTCTAGACGTGCGCGACCCCAACTGGGGAAAAATTCGGTTGCATCCACTGCTTTATTGGCATGTTCACGCAAACTGGTTCCAGCTTTGTCTTGCGAGTTCATCCCAATAAACCATTGATGTGTAGCCAATTGCATCAACGGCGTTTTATGGCGCCAGCAATGTGGAAAGCTGTGATTTAACCTTGCACTCGCCATTAAAGTGCCATTTTCCTGCATTTTAGCCAAAATCACTTTATTGGCTTCTTGGCGAGTTAACCCTCTAATGGCCTCAAATTCCACCAGATCACTATTAAAGAACTTACCGTCACCGCCCATTAAAATACGTGGCTTTTCATTGGGGAAATTGGCTTTCATCACCAGCCAGTCATCATTACCATGCGCGGCCGCGGTATGAACCAAGCCTGTACCTGCATCGGTTGTCACGTGTTCGCCCAAAATAACAGGCACTTGGCGATTATCAAATGGGTGCTGCAGTTGCAATGCTTTAAGCGCTAGACCTTTGCAAGTCGCGATAATCTTAAAACTCTCTTCGCCATATCGTGCAAGCGTGCTCTGTGCCAAATCATGCGCCAGTATCAGCAAACCTTTAGTGGTTTGAATCAAATCATAATCAAGCTCAGGATGCACGCTCACCGCTTGATTTGCTGGTAATGTCCAAGGCGTTGTTGTCCAAATGACGGCATAAGTATCCCCTGCCACCTCTACGCCAAACGCTTTACTTAACGCTGCGTTATCAACAACTTTAAAGCCCACATCAATCGCTGGTGAGTTGACATCCTCATATTCCACTTCAGCCTCGGCCAATGCAGAGCCGCAATCCACGCACCAATGCACAGGCTTACTACCTTGATATAGATAGCCATTTTGATTAATTTCACCCAAAGCGCGCATGATATCGGCTTCGGTTTTAAAATCCATCGTCAGATAGGGATTATCCCAATCACCCAATACGCCTAAGCGAATAAAATCTTTCTTTTGGCGCGCGACTTGTTCAGCCGCGTATTCACGACACAACTCACGAAACTTGGCAGGGTCAATATTTTTGCCATGATTTTTCTCAACCACCAACTCAATCGGCAAACCGTGACAATCCCAGCCCGGCACATAAGGCGCATCAAAACCACTCATGGTTTTAGCTTTAATGATGATGTCTTTCAAGATTTTATTCACCGCGTGGCCAATATGAATATCGCCGTTCGCATACGGTGGGCCATCATGCAGAATGAATTTTTTTGCACCTTTGCGCGCTGTGCGAATGCGCTCATATAGCTTCTTATCTTGCCATTGTTTTAACCAAGCGGGTTCACGTTTGGCCAAATCACCGCGCATGGGAAATGGCGTCTCAGGCTGGTTGATAGGGTATTTGTTTTGGTCTTTATTTTCTTCAGTCATCTCAAATCTCAGAAATCTCTTATGTCTTTCAAACTTTTGTCATTCATGCACGGGCGGGAGTGGTCGTGCTAAAAAATTCTCTCGCATCAATTACATCTTTCGTAATCTGTGTTTTTAAGGCATCCAATCCGCTAAATTTCATTTCATCGCGTATTTTGTGCAGGAACTCCACATGCACATGCCTGCCGTATAAATTTTCATTAAAATCAAGAATATGCACTTCTAGTGATAGCTTTGGCACACCTGCAATCGTAGGACGCACACCTAAATTTGCAACAGCATTCAAACCGTCTAATTTTACTGCATATACACCCGTTAAGGCAGGTCGCTCATGTTTGATGTGGATGTTGGCGGTGGGGAAACCAAGCTCCCTGCCTCTTTTTGCGCCATGTACTACTTTTCCGCTGATACTATAGTGACGTCCAAGCAACCCTGAAGCCAACTGTAAGTTGCCATAAGACAAAGCGTCGCGTACGCGTGTACTGGATATGCGCTCATTCGCAAAATTAATAGGAGCAAAATCTATTAAATCAAATTGATTCGCTTTGAAATCGTCTATTGTGCCAGTGCGCCTTGCACCAAACCTAAAATCCTCGCCCACCAAAATAGTGCTAACGTGCATTTTTTCCCGCAATATTTCATCCATAAAGACTTGCGCACTTATCGCTGAGAAGTGTTGATTAAAGGCACAGACAAAGGCCTGTTCCACGCCAGCAGCAATAAAATATTCCAGCTTTTCCCGTAAATTACAGAGTCGGCTTGGTGCATTCAATGGCGTAAAAAACTCACGCGGATGTGGCTCAAAAGTCATCACGGCTGGCGTTATATTTTTAGCTTTTGCGACTTCAATCAAACGCGCTAACAAAGCCTGGTGGCCCAGATGCATGCCGTCGAAATTGCCAATCGCCAGTGCAATTGGTGACTGTAGCGTTGCAGGAATATGCCTGAACACTTGCATCAATGCTTCACTCTACGCATATAATCTCTAGGTCGAAAGCCAAGCAACAACAAGGTTGCAAAGTAACTTATCCCACCCAATGCGACCAAACCACTGATATAAGCCAAGCGCTTCATCAGTCCAAAATGCAACCATGCACGAGCATCGCCCATGGCAAAATACAGCACAATCGTCATCACGCCCAAAGCAGCAAATAATTTAGTTAAGAAAAGCAGCCAGCCCGCTTGTGGTTGATAAACTTGTGCTTTGCGTAAATGATAAAAAAGCAGTCCAGCGTTAATACAAGCACCTAAACCAATTGCCAGCGCCAAAGCAGCATGATTTAAATGCAAGCCAAAGATAAAAATCAGATTCATCAATTGCGTTGCTACCAAAGTGAATATCGCGATTTTTACGGGTGTTTTGACATTTTGCCGCGCATAAAAACCGGGCGCTAGAATCTTAACCAAAATCAAACCCAGCAAGCCAATACTGTAAGCAACAAGTGCTTGCTGCGTCATCGCAACATCAATCGCTGTAAATTTCCCATAGTGAAACAGTGTTACCACCAAAGGCGTCGCCAACACTGCCAACGCCACTGCGGCAGGCCCCGCTAAAATAAAAGTTAGCCGCAAACCCCAATCCAGTAATTGTGAGTATTCACTATCGTCACTTCCCGCATAAGCTTTAGATAAACTTGGCAGCAATATCGTGCCCAGCGCAACGCCTAACACACCTGTCGGAAACTCCATTAAACGGTCTGCGTAATACAGCCAACTGACGCTGCCAGTCGCTAAAAATGAGGCAAAAATGGTGTTAATAATCAGCGAAATTTGTGCAACTGAAACACCAAGAACCGCAGGGCCCATCAATTTTAATATGCGCCAAACGCCTTCATCATCGCGTTTAAAATCAAACTTAGGCAATAAACCAATTTGCTTTAAAAAAGGAATCTGAAAGGTTAACTGTAAAAAACCACCAATAAATACCGCCCAAGCCAGCACTTTAATTGGCTCCGCGAAGTGGTCAGCAAAGAATAGTACTGCGGCAATCATGGAAACATTCAGCCAAACCGGCGTGAATGCTGGAATGCCAAAACGATTATAAGTATTGAGTACGCCGCCAGCCATTGAAACCAGCGAGATAAAGAAAATATAAGGGAATGTGATGCGTAGCAACTCAACCGTCAGTTGCATTTTGTCCGGCTCAGCTTGGAAACCAGGCGCGATTAACGCAACAATCCAAGGCGCGGACAGCATACCCAGCAGAGTGACACCGACCAAAATAATGCCCAGCCAAGTCGCCACACGGTTAATTAAATGATGCGTCTCATCGAATGTTCGCTGGCTTTTATATTCTGCTAAAATCGGCACAAATGCTTGGCTAAATGCACCCTCTGCTGATATGCGACGCAAGAAATTGGGGATTTTAAAAGCAACAATAAAGGCATCCGTTAACATGCCAGCGCCAAACACCCGTGCAATAAGCGTATCGCGCACAAAACCCAATATGCGTGAGACAAACGTCATGCTACCAACTTTGGCTAAGGCTTTGAGTAAATTCATTTAATCGTGAATAAAGGGTGGCTCGGTTGAATAGCCAGTATTTTAACATGGCAACGTTGGTTTAAATATTCCACAGCTTCAATCTGCGCATTTAATAGCGATTAAATTCCTGTATTTAAACTGTCTTTAATAATGAAGGACATTGATCAGGTATTTTTTAGTGATTAGTTCTTGCCAAACAACTTAAAAAACACTATTATGCACGGTTTCGTATTAACACCCGCTTAAGTATTAGGATAATCAACACATGGCAAATACCGCACAAGCACGCAAACGCGCGCGTCAATCCGTAAAAGTAAACGCGCACAACTCTGCACTGCGCTCAACGCTACGTACTGCAATTAAAAAAGTACTTAAAGCGGTAGAAGCTGGTGACAAAGCTGCTGCAATGGTTACTTATCAAGAAAACGTAAGCGTGATCGATCGCATTGCGGACAAAAAAATCATCCACAAAAACAAAGCAGCTCGTCATAAAAGCCGTTTAACTGCGGCGATTAAAGCATTACCAGGTGATGCACCGGTAACGTTGGCAAAGAAAACCGTTGCAAAGCCAAAGGCAGCGCCTAAAGCTAAAGCGGCAACTGCAACTAAAGCAGCGGCAAAGCCAAAAGCTGCAGCTAAAACAAAAGCTGCTGAATAATCTAGTTTTTAATCAGTACTAATTTAAATAGTACAGAAGTTAAAAAAGCCTCGCATGCGAGGCTTTTTTATTACAGGAACATTATTGAATAACTTAAGTTAAACCTCCCCATTAAATTCAATTAATGGGCAATTAACCAATATTCAATTCACTTCGTGCAATCAATGCGGCATTAAGTACGACTTGCTTATCTTGCCCGATTACCGTGAAATGCCCCATTTTTCTGGCTTTACGCGGCTCTTCCTTACTGTATAAGTGCAGTTTTAAATTGCTGTGCACCAATGCTGCATCCCAAGCAGGTTCAGTATTATTCACCCAACTGTCGCCCAAAATATTCACCATTACTGCACTGCTATGCAAATCAGGGTTACCTAAAGCCAAGCCGGTCATCACGCGCACTTGCTGCTCAAATTGATTAGTGATGCAGGCATCAATGGTGTAATGGCCAGAGTTATGTGGGCGTGGCGCGATTTCATTCACCAGCAACCGAGTACCCACTACAAAAAATTCCACGCCCAATACGCCAGCATAATCCAGCTGATTCGCCAACTTTTTGGCCAACTCCTGCGCGTTGGCTTTGATTACTTCTGAACATCTGGCTGGTGCAATACTAATGTCTAAAATACCATTAAGATGGGTATTTTCAACGGTAGGGAAAGCGGCAATATTGCCTTGCACGTCACGCGCCAAGACCACTGAAACTTCTAAATCCAGTGGCAGCATTTGTTCCAACACGCAAACTTCCTGCTTAAATTCGACAAATGCTTGTTGCGCCTCCAACTGATTTCTTACTCGCGCCTGCCCTTTGCCATCGTAGCCAAAACGCGCCACCTTCAAAATCGCAGGGTATAACTCGCTGTCATCCCCAGGCAAATCAGTCACTGTATTGATGACGGCAAATGGTGCAACTGGCAATCCCGCTTGCTTAATGAAGTTTTTTTCTAGAACACGATTTTGTGCAATTGCCACACATTGCGCATTCGGACGCACAATCGTTGATTCAGCTAATTTTTCTAATGTAGCAGCCGGCACATTTTCAAACTCAGTCGTCACAGCTGCGCAAGTATCTGCCATTGCTTTAAGCGCTACAGCGTCATCGTAAGCTGCACACAAATGCACATCAGCTATTTTACCTGCCGGACTATTTTTATCTGGATCAAGCACCGTTACTTTGTAGCCCATCTCATGTGCAGCGGTTACAAAAAAGCGCCCCAACTGCCCGCCACCTAGCATGCCTAACATCGCTGGCGGAGCAATGGCTTTAAGCGTTTTTTCTTGCGATAGATTTTTTTGGAGGTTGTTCAAATTCAGATTTACTTGGCCGTTACTCATGGCTTCTCACTTAACTCCATGGCATGCACTTTATCGCTTTGTTTTACTCGGAACTCTGCTAACCTCTTCGCCAAATTCGCATCATGATTTGCCAAAATTGATACTGCAAACAAGCCAGCATTTGCTGCGCCGGCATCGCCAATTGCAAATGTAGCAACGGGGATACCTTTTGGCATCTGCACAATAGAGAGTAATGAGTCCTGCCCTTGCAAATGCTTACTTGGCACTGGCACACCCAACACCGGTAATGTCGTTTTAGCCGCAACCATTCCTGGCAAATGTGCAGCACCGCCTGCACCAGCAATGATGATTTGGTAACCTTGTTTATGTGCATTTTCTGCAAACTCAAACATCAAATCAGGCGTGCGATGCGCAGAAACCACTTTAGCCTCATAAGGCACCCCAAAATCCGCCAACATTTGTGCGGCATTTTTCATTACAGGCCAATCACTGTCGGAACCCATAACAATGGCTACTAAAGGTTTACTCATTCCAATACTCTCACTCAATAATGATTAAATATGGCTTCGGCTACTCACTTCGTTCACTTAGCCTACACCGCAATAGGTATTGCTAAAGCAATATCATATTGTCTCGATGGATTAATTCCGACTCTTCTACATAACCCAAAATATGTTCAATTTCACTGCTGGCTTTACGTTTAATGCGTTGAGTGTCGCTCGAATTATAATTAACGATACCGCGCGCCACTTCAACGCCAGACTCATTGACACAGGCAACCACATCGCCACGCTCAAAGTTACCTTGCACCTCAGTCACGCCAATTGGCAATAAACTTTTACCGTCTGTTTTCAGCACTTTTACGGCACCCGCATCAAGCACAAGCTTGCCACCTAAGCGCAAATGGTCTGCCAGCCATTGTTTTTTGGCCAAGGTTTTCATTTGCGTAGCTTTTAAATGCGTGCCGATTGCTTCGCCTTGGCTTAATCGCAACAACACATCTGGCTCACGACCCGATGCAATGATGGTATGTGCGCCACTTTTAGCCGCTCGTTTTGCTGCCAATATCTTAGTTAACATGCCACCAGTGCCGACATTACTGCCTGCACCACCTGCCATTTTTTCCAGCTCAAGATTTCCAGCAGTCTCGAAATTGATAAACTGTGCCGTTTTATCTTTGCGCGGATCAGCAGAATACAAGCCTTGCTGATCGGTTAAAATCACCAATGTATCGGCTTCAATCAAGTTGGCAACCAGTGCGGCTAAAGTATCGTTATCTCCAAAACGAATCTCTTCCGTTACCACCGTATCATTTTCGTTGATAATCGGAATCACGTTTAAAGCCAGCAGGGTTTTTAATGTGCTGCGCGCATTTAAGTAACGTTTTCTGTCTGCCAAGTCCTCATGCGTCAACAGCAATTGTGCCGTGTGCAAACCATGTAGCGCAAAGCAACTTTCATACATTTGCACCAAACCCATTTGGCCTACCGCCGCTGCGGCTTGCAACTCGTTCACCTCTACCGGACGCTTTTTCCAGCCAAGCCGCTGCATGCCTTCTGCCACTGCTCCGCTTGAAACCAGCACCACCTGCTTACCTTGCTTAACCAGTGCGCTGATTTGTGCAGCCCATGCGGCAATTGCCGCTCTGTCTAAACCTTCACCATTATTCGTAACAAGGCTAGAGCCGACTTTTACAATTAAAGTTTTGGTGTTAATCAGTAATGATTGGCTCATTTTTCTGAGTTTCAGTTTCGCTAGTTTCTAATTGACTAGATTCCTCTTGTGCAGCTTTTTTCACGGCATCCAGATGATCCATCATCGCATAAGTCAGCTCTTTACAACCAACGCCGCTAATGGCGGAAATTGCAAATACAGGGCCTTTCCAGCCATAATCTTTAACAAATTTCTTCACGACATCCTTGCTGTCTTCCAGCATATCTGTCTTGTTTAACACCAGCCAACGTGGCTTGTTATATAGCTCTTCGTCATACTTCTTAAGCTCATTCACAATCGCTTTAGCTTCAGCAACTGGGTCAGTAGCTTCATCAAATGGCGCAATATCCACCAGATGTAAAAGTAGCGAAGTGCGCGCCAGATGCCGCAAGAACTGATGTCCCAAACCAGCACCCTCTGCCGCACCCTCAATCAAACCCGGCACATCGGCAATCACAAAACTGCGCTCGGCATCCACACGCACCACACCTAAATTAGGATGCAAAGTGGTAAATGGATAATCGGCGACTTTGGGCTTTGCGGCAGAAACGGAACGAATGAATGTTGATTTTCCTGCATTGGGCATGCCGAGCAAACCGACATCGGCCAACACTTTAAGCTCCATATACAGCTCAAACTCTTCGCCTGGCTCGCCTTTGGTACATTGGCGTGGTGAGCGGTTGATAGACGATTTAAAATGCACATTACCTAAACCGTTGTTACCACCTTTTGCCAGCAATACTTTACGACCATGTGTATCTAAATCAACAATCATGCGCTCAGTGGCTTTATCAGAGATTACCGTGCCGACAGGCACACGCAGAATGGTATCTTCACCTTTTGCGCCATAACACTCCGCGCCGCGACCATTTTCCCCGCGCTGCCCTCTAAACGTACGCGTGTAGCGGTAATCGACCAAGGTATTAATATTGCGATCGGCGATTGCATAAATTGAACCGCCTTTACCGCCATCCCCGCCGTTAGGTCCGCCCATTGGCTCGTATTTTTCGCGCCTGAACGTGGCAACGCCGTTGCCGCCATCGCCTGCGTAGACTTTAATCGTTGCTTCATCAATAAATTTCATAGCTTAGTGTGTACCGAGTGTAAGGTAGACCAAATATAAAGTGTACCTGATATAGGTATACCGAATATTTAGAGTGTACCAAATAAAAAAGCCCCATCAAACGATGAGGCTTTAATAAAGTTACTTAAATTTAAACTGCAACAATGCTTACAGTGTGGCGTTTTAACGCACCTTTAATCGCAAAAGTCACTTTACCTTCAATTTTTGCAAATAGCGTGTGATCTTTACCCATGCCAACATTTTCACCAGCGTGCATTTTAGTGCCGCGTTGACGCACGATAATGCTGCCTGCTGAAACAACTGTTTCACCAAATGCTTTAACGCCTAAACGTTGTGAGTGTGAGTCGCGACCGTTACGTGAACTACCGCCTGCTTTTTTGTGTGCCATGATTTAATCCTTTAATTCTTCAGTGAATTTAATAAATTCACGGTTTTATATTCAAAGTTCAGTTATTCTGCCAATTTAGGCGCTTTGGCTTTTGCTGCTTTTGGAGCAGATGCACCAGCCGCTAAAATTTCACCAATTTGAATCTCTGTAAAACTTTGGCGATGGCCTTGAGTTTTACGGTAATGTTTACGGCGGCGAAATTTAAAAATCATCACCTTGTCTGCACGGCCATGTGAAAGCACGGTTGCGCTCACAGTTGCACCAGCAATTAAAGGCGCACCAATCGTTGTGTTTGCTGCGTCAGAAATCATCAACACTTTGTCGATAACTACTGTACTGCCTACATCACCAACGATTTTTTCTACTTTAAGTCTCTCACCGGCAACTACTTTGTATTGTTTGCCACCTGTTTTAATTACTGCGTACATGGTTTTGACCTTGCTTCTACACGTTCAAATGAATCGCGCATTATACTTAAATTAAGACACATTGCAAACCTTAAATCACAATTATTCACGATGATGAATTCATTGAAAGTCTTGAAGATAGAGCGCGATTGCCTGTGTTAAAATAATCACAATTATATTGGCTTTTTATTATTGGCGCATCGTGTGGCTTTAAACCCTATTCAATCTTCAATTTCGCTTGATATGCAAGCGGTCGACACTGTTATTCGCACCTCACTTTATTCTGAAGTTAGCTTGATTAACACTATTGGCGAACACATTATTAATGGTGGTGGCAAACGCTTGCGACCTTCACTGGTGCTACTATCGGCCGGCATTTTCGGCCCTATTCAACCGCATCACCATGAGCTTGCTGCCATCGTAGAGTTTATTCACACCGCTACATTACTGCACGATGACGTGGTAGATGAATCAGCTATGCGTCGCGGCAAAAGCACTGCAAACCATCTTTTCGGCAACGCGGCGAGCGTATTAGTAGGCGACTTTTTATATTCACGCGCATTTCAAATGATGGTGCAATTAAAAAACATGCGTGTAATGGACATTCTGTCTCAGGCGACTAATGTGATTGCCGAAGGTGAAGTACTGCAACTGCTGAACATTCATAATGCAGACATTACCGAACAGCAATATATAAAAGTGATTCATTACAAAACGGCAAAGTTATTTGAAGCCGCCATGCGCTTAGGTGCGGTTATTAATAACGCCAGTCGTGAAGATGAGGATGCGCTTGCACTTTATGGCATGAAACTTGGCACTGCTTTTCAGCTAGTCGATGATGTGCTGGACTTAAGCGGTGACGTGGAAAAAATTGGCAAAAATTTAGGTGACGACTTAAGTGAAGGCAAACCAACTTTGCCTTTGCTTTATGCTATGCACAAAAGCACACCAGAAAATGCCGCCATTGTGCGCAAAGCTATACAGCTGGGCGGCCTAGAAAGTTTGGATGCGGTACTTGCTGCGGTAAAGGCCACTAACGCCAGCGAATATGTATTAAGTTTAGCCAGATCAGAGTCAGAAGAAGGATGTGCCGCAATCGCACATTTGCCAGATTCTATTTACAAAAAAGCGTTAATGGATTTGGCGGCTTTTGCGGTTGAACGGAGTTTTTAATCGCAAATTAATCCACCTGTGTAATCAGGTCGGCATTGTAAACGTTGCTTTTGAGTTGGAGTTTGGCTAGCACGTCGAGCGTCCTCTGCAGCTATTTGCGCTCTTTCAGCTGCTATTCTTGCTTGTTTTGAAGCAATTACGCCTTGCTCAGCAGCAATCACTTGCCTTTCAAGCAGCTTCATTTTTTTATCTTCATTTGCTTTAGCTTCTTTTTGCAGTTGAAATTCTTTAGCCCTTTCTTGCCGGGCCAATCTCTCGCGTTCTTCATCTGCATTTTTTTGCCTTTCTCTTTCAAATACGGCATCTACTCTCCCCTGAGCTTTCAACCGATCTTCTTCAGAAACATCTGCATCCTTACGAACTTTACCTACAGTAGTTGTTGAGCAGGGATTATTTTGATATGAAATTTTGTTATTCGCATCTTTACATTTAAATATCTCAGCATTCACTTGCAATGCAATCAACATTCCAAACAAAAATATCAAATTTTTCATAATTACCCCTAAAATCTAATTCAACGTAATCGGTTCGCCACTTTCCGCATGGAAATAGCTTAAATGGGCGCAATCGCTGGTGCCGTTGGTTAACGTGCCATCAAACAAGGCCGTTCCATCTACGTCCACCACCGCATAACCATTGTGATACAGCGTCACTTCTGCCAGCTTAGCTGTGATGACTTTGTCTTTTGCATGAGCAGATGCATGGTCATGCAATTCACGTAGCGCAAAGCTAATGCATGTTTCTTCCTCATCTTCTCCATACACTTCCCACAGCTTGCCGCCAGTTAACTGCTTCAACCAGCCTGGCAAGTCGACTTCTACGCGACAAATAATCGGCTCATCCCAAGCGGGATGATTAATGGCATTCAACTCAACGAGCTCTTTGATATTTAATTGTGATTCTTTTTGATTGGTCATATTGTTTCCTAAACACTTACATCATCATTCCAACATTAAATGGTGCCAATTGACTCAAATTCAAGCTTGAATTTTATTAACCTTAACTCTCGTTATAAATATTTCAAGCAATATTAACGCCACAGTTCAGCCAAAGTTGCACAGTTTGTTTAACGATGCGATGATTGCACTAGTTTACATCAACTTTTAAGGGCCCCTGGGGTAAGTATGTTTGATTTTTTAACGCCATTGTCTGATTTACTCCATGCCGAACCGACTGTTTTTGTGACCTTTTCGGTCATATTCGGCCTAATGGTTGGCAGCTTTTTAAACGTAGTGATTCATCGACTGCCTATCATGATGGAGAATACGGAAGAAGCGTACTTTCAACAACGACAAGCCTTAGCAGCCGATTTAAGCGAAGCTGAATTAAATGCATTACCTCAACCGCCAAAATATAACATCGTCACCCCGCGTTCTGCCTGCCCCAAATGTGGGCACAAAATTAGCGCAATGGAAAATATCCCTATCATCAGCTATTTAATATTGGGCGGAAAATGTAAAGGATGTAAAACTAAAATCAGTATGCGCTACCCGTTAATAGAGGCATTAACTGGCACGCTAATTGGTGCAGCTGCTTATGTTTACGGCTATGGCGAGACAACGCCTTTTATATTTGTTTTTATCTTTGCGCTCATCGCTTTAACATTTATCGACTTAGACACTTTTTTACTGCCAGACGACATCGTTTTACCATTGCTATGGCTAGGGCTTTTATTTAATTTAAATACTGGATTTACAGATTTACAATCAGCCGTCATCGGCGCCATGGCTGGTTATATGATTTTATGGATTGTTTTTTGGCTATTTAAGCTGATAAGAGGCAAAGAAGGCATGGGATATGGCGATTTTAAATTACTGGCCGCAATTGGTGCTTGGTTTGGCTGGCAAATGTTACCTGCGGTGATTTTATTAAGCTCAGTTGCCGGCTCTTTAATTGGCATTTACTTTATGTTGTTCAAAGGTAAAAACAAAGATTACGCGATACCTTTTGGCCCATATTTAGCGCTTGGCGGCATTGCGGCACTATTTTTTGGGCAACAATTAGCCAGCTTTTATCTGCCGCATTGAATATTGGTTAAACAATGTTTGTTGTTGCTTTAACGGGTGGAATTGGTAGCGGTAAATCAGAAGCTGCAAAAATATTTGCAGAACTCGGTATACCAATTACTGATGTAGATGCTATTTCACACCAATTAACTTCGGCAAACCAGCCATTAATTCCTGTTTTAGCGGCTAACTTTGGTAATCAATACATTACATCAGATGGCACACTGAACCGTACAGCCATGCGTGACTTGGTCTTTTCTGACCAAAATGCGTTAGCAAAACTGAATGCCATTTTGCACCCAGCTATCTATGATGAAGCCATCAAGCAACTACAGCAAAATATACATGCACCGTATCAAATTTTAGTGATACCACTTTTATTTGAAAGCCCACGTTATTCACCCCATATTAGCCGTATTTTAGTCATCGATTGTGATGAACAAATACAGGTTGAACGGGTCAAAAAACGCAGCAGCTTGCCTGAATCACAAATCATGCAAATTATCAAAACGCAAACATCTCGAAAACAACGACTTGAGTTAGCAGATGATGTGATTGAAAATAACGGAAATGTGGATGAGTTACGCGAAAAAATAATCCTGATTCATAAAAAATACATTAATACTTGCATACTTAGCAAAACAATCTCATAATTCACCTCAATTTAATATTATAAGTAAGCAGACTTTTTATACGCTACGATGTCTAGCTACGAATTTCCTTTTAATGAACGTATACGCACACTTTTGAGATTAGAAGACCTCTTCTCAAAAGTCCTGCTCAACGTTGATGCTGGCCATCAGCACAACCACCATAGCGCGCTCATTTCCCTGTTGCAAATGTTAGACATCATCGATCGCGCTGATCTTAAAATGGATTTAGTGCAGGAATTAGATCGCCAAAGACTGGCCATGCAAAATCTGCGCGGCAATCCGGTCATTGCTGAAGCCGTGTTAGATAAAATACTCAAACAGATTGGCGCCTGCTCCACTACCTTACGTAGCGACAGTCTAAAACTAGGCCAACACTTACGCGAAAATGAGTGGCTGATGAGCATTAAGCAGCGCGTGAATATCCCTGGCGGCGTATGTCAATTTGATTTACCGTCCTATCATCACTGGTTGAATCTCGAAAGCACGCGTCGCAAACAAGATTTTGATGGCTGGCTGACCAAATTAATGCCCATGTACGATGCTATTAAAACCATACTGCATATATTGCGCGGCAGTGGCGCTGCTTCTAAGCATCATGCAGACCGTGGCTTTTTCCAGCAAATGCTGGGCGGTGCCAAGCCCGCACAAATGCTGATTATTCAAATGGATGATGATTGCCCTTGCTTTCCTGAAGTGAGCGCCAACAAATACGCCATTAACGTACGTTTTAACGGTTTAGACTTTGTTCAAAAACCCAGACAATGCGACCACGCCATTGATTTTACGATGACCCTATGTAATCTTTAGGTTTGATATAATCTCTAGCTTCAATATCGATTTTGATATCAATTTTAAAAGTTAGCTCGAAATGTCTGATGTAAAACCCCGTTTAGTTGCCTGCCCACATTGCAAAAAACTCATCGAATATAGCCTTAACAACAAATTCCGTCCTTTCTGCTCCGAGCGATGCCAGATGATTGATTTAGGTGATTGGGCGAATGAAAATTATAAAATCCCTGACAACTCGCCCCCGAGCCCTGAAGATGAACTCAACTGAGCATGTCATTACTTTTCATTTGAATTTATCACCTTAAACACTTGTCATAGTTCTTTGGCTTGCAATTTCGCAACATTTAAATTTACATAAAATATATCATGATGAAAAATCTATTCAGAACAATAGCTTGTATATTTTTCTTGGCAATAGGCAATGCTCAAGCCGAGGTTGTTATCAGTGATGCCTGGGTTCGGGCGAATGCACCTGGACAAAGTGTTGGCGCGGCCTACATGACACTTAAAAGCCCGCAAGACAGCAATTTATTTCACGTGGAAAGCCCAGCTGCTGGCTCGGTTGAAATTCACAGCATGAGCGTAACAAATGGTGTGATGAAAATGCGTGCGCTAGAAACTTTACCACTGCAAGCGGGGAAGCCGGAAAAACTGGCTCCAGGTGGATTTCATTTGATGTTATTTGACTTAAAGAAACCGCTTAAAGCAGGAGAGCAAGCGACGTTTACTTTAAGCTTTAAAGATAAGACGGGAAAAATCACACATCAAGACGTCGTTTTGCCAATTCAAGAGGCGAATTAACGTCTTTTTAATAACATTAATCAGCTGGTTTTAATTCTAGATTTCCCATACTGCACGCTGCATGGCAATACCACGCGCGCCAGCCTGTAGAGCTAAAGGCAAATCGGGTTCCTGCATCCCGCCCAACGCATAAACGGGCACATTGCCATTTTGAATCCATTGTTCAAATAATTGCCAGCCCAAAGGCATTGCATTTTCATGGCTTTTTGTCTCACTAACTGGTGATAACACCACAAAATCCAATCCTAGTTTTTCTGCATGTGCCAGCTCTGTCACATTGTGACAAGAGGCAGCAACCATTAACTTGCTGGGCTTTTTCTGGCAACTCATCAGCTTCTCACTGCTTAAGTGCACGCCATCTACACCTAGTTTCTGCGCCAATTCGATATCTGCATTTAACAGCACTTTTGCAGAATATTGTTTAGCGAGATGTTGAACCTTAACCACAAAGCTGACCAAATGAGCCTGTTCAAGTTGCTTTTCACGCACCTGAATTAGGCTTAAACCTTGTTTTAATTGCAGTTCAAGCGCACTTAAAAAAGCCGCTTCTCCCATCTCCGCCACATTGGTAACGGCATAAATGGGCGGCAAAGCCAAGGCATGCATAATCGGTGCATTAGCTGGCAAAACGGGTGAAACTGGCGCATGAGAGGGCGACTGCCAGCTTAGTTGCTGACCTTCGCGCGGCATTAAGTCGCCTTGCCATTTGGTCACAAAATAAAAATGTAATTTCACGGTTTTGGCAACCGCATCATGCGTGGCTGGGTAATCAAAATGGCGCGTCAACCAAGCTTGTATTTCTGTTGGTTTTATTCCCAATTCCTCTTGCAACTCGCGGCTTAAGGCTTGCTCTGGCGACTCCCCTGCTTCAACTTTTCCACCTGGAAATTCCCACCAGCCAGCCCAGCCTTTGCCATTAGGGCGACTTGCCATTAAAAACTCACCGCTAGAAAAAAGTGAAGTATTTCGCTGCACGATCCCAACGGCAACATTAACGATCTTTACATCCTTGCTCACTTCAACTTACCCGCAAGACCCATTTTTCCTGAATAATCCCGCGCAAACTGGTAAGCGATACGTCCACTGCGTGCACCGCGCGTCAATGAAAAATCAAGTGCTGCTTTGCTCGCAGCTTCGTCAAAAGGTAATCCGAAAGTTTGCAGCCAATTTTGTGCTATCGACAAATATTCGTCCTGATCAAACGCATAAAAAGATAACCATAAGCCAAAGCGTTCAGATAATGCTGTTTTTTCTTCAATTGTGTCGCTAGGTCTAATTTCTCCATCGAGATGCCTGGTTGCCAAATTATCCACCATAAATTCAGGCATTAAATGCTTGCGATTGGATGTTGCATAAACCAGCACATTATCTGAATTATGTGCAATTGAACCATCCAGCACTACTTTTAAAGCTTTATAGCCTTCGTCACTGGCTTCAAATGTCAGATCATCACAAAAAATAATAAACTTTTCGGGTCGTTCACGAATCTGCTGAACGATATCTGCCAAGTGAATTAAATCCTGTTTTTCAATCTCTATTAAGCGTAAACCTTGTGCAGAAAATTCCGTTAACAAAGCCTTAATCAAAGAAGATTTACCCGTGCCGCGCGCGCCTGTTAACAGCACATTATTGGCCGAAAAACCAGCTAAGAACTGGCGTGTATTACGCACAATCTCTGCCTTTTGTGTATCCACAAAATGTATATTCGCCAGCTGAATTTGATGCGGATGCGCGACCGCTTGTAAGTATCCTTTATTATTCGCCACCACCCAGCGCCATGCCGTAGCTGACCAATCTACGGTTGGTTGTGCGCTAGGCAATAAGGACTCCAACTTATCAATTAAGCCTTCGGCACGAGTGATTAGATCATTTAGATTTTGCATAATGAGATTAACAATTCAGTGAGTGTTTGGGTAGCAAGGAACTTTCGCTAGATTCTTATGAGCGATAATCCGCATTAATCTTCACGTAGTCGTAGCTAAAATCGCAGGTCCAGATCGTGACATCCTCATTACCGCGATTTAATACCACGCGGACCAAAATATCAGACTCTGCCATAATCGCTGCACCTTGTTCTTCTTTGTATGAAACGGCTCTCCCGCCTTTTTCTGCGACTAATACATCGCCCAAATAGAGGTCTAGATTGTCGACGTCCAGATTCTCTACACCCGCATAACCAATGGCTGCCAGAATGCGTCCCAAGTTAGGATCGGATGCGAAAAATGCAGTTTTAATCAAAGGTGAATGTGCAATTGCATAGGCTACTTTGCGACATTCTGCTGTATCTTTACCGCCCTCAACCGTGATTGTCATAAATTTGGTGGCACCTTCACCATCACGCACAATGGCTTGTGCAAGCTCAATCGCCACATCAGTTAATGCATCACGCAAGATAATAAAATCTCTGCTGGCTTTTGTAATATCCGCTTCAGTAATTTCTGTGTTGCCTGCTAAATTGGTCGCCACCATAATCAGGCTATCATTAGTTGATGTATCGCCATCCACCGTGATGCAATTAAACGACTTATTTACCGCATATTGAATAATCGCTTCAAGCGCAACCTTGCTCACAACAGCATCCGTCGCAATATAACCCAACATGGTCGCCATGTTCGGGTGAATCATGCCGCTACCTTTGCTGATGCCGGTAATCGTAACGGTTTTACCACTCAGCTGAATTTGACGCGATGTGCCTTTGGCCACAATATCGGTTGTCATAATCGCTTCCGCAGCATTTAACCAGTTATCCTTCTGCAAATTTTCAATCGCAGCCGGCATACCTGCAATCACCTTTTCCACGGGCAAAGGCTCTAAAATCACGCCAGTGGAAAATGGTAATACTTGATTGGATTGAATATGTAATAACTCAGCCAATGCTGCACAAGTGAGCTTAGCGCGATTTAAACCATCTTCGCCCGTACCGGCATTAGCACAACCGGTATTCACCAGTAAAGCACGAATTTGTGATTGCCGGGCAAGGTAATCTTTACACAAAATCACCGGTGCCGCGCAAAAGCTATTTTGTGTAAACACACCCGCCACATGGCTACCTTCCGCCAAAGTCATCACTAACAGATCTTTACGATTAGGTTTGCGCACATGCGCCTGTGCAAAACCTAAATTCACACCATTAACAGGCAATAAAGATAAAGCATCCGGGGCGGTTAACTTAACTGGCATAGGTTTGTTCCAATGAAATTGATTGCCCCTATTTTAACGCAATTAAAGCGAAGAATTTAAGCAATGCTGCCCTAACAGGTATCGTTTTTTTGGCACGACCCGCAACCATGTGATGATTGACTGCACATAAAAGTTAACACCTAAAATGGGTTAACTTTTAGTTCTTTTCATCTTAAGCTCTGCGCCAAGTGGTTCCTTGTGGCGTGTCTTCTAAGATAATGCCTGCATCGGCAAGCTCTTTACGGATGCGGTCTGCTTCTGCAAAGTTTTTGGATTTTTTGGCTTCAATCCTACTCAAAATTCTTGCCTCAATTGAAAGCGCTGAAAATACAATACTTGCGTCATTAGAATCCGCTGCATCAACAAACTCCTCAGCAGATGCATCCAATACTTTCCCTTGCAAAAATTCGTTCGGATTACGTTCCAGCAAACCAAGAACTTTACCTAAGTTTTTAAGCAAACTAGCAGTTTCTAGCGATTTGCTTTTATTCACTTCATTCGCCAAATCAAACAACACCGCCATCGCTTCTGATGTATTGAAATCATCGTCCATCGCAACTTTAAAACGAGCCGCCTGTGGATGTGCCCAGTCAACGGCTGACTCAGCTACATCATAGCCACGCAAGGCGGTATATAAGCGAGTAAGCGCTAACTTTGCATCATCCAAATGCTGATCAGAATAATTCAGTGGACTGCGATAGTGCGCGCGCAGAATGAAAAAGCGCACCACTTCGGCATCGTATTTTTTCAGCACTTCGCGAATGGTGAAAAAATTGCCCAGCGATTTAGACATCTTCTCATCATCAACACGTACAAAGCCATTGTGCATCCAGTAACTTGCCATCTGGCAGCTATGTGTAGCTTCACTTTGTGCAATCTCATTTTCATGATGAGGAAACTGTAAGTCCTGCCCACCGCCATGAATATCAAAATGCGCACCTAAATGCTCCGCACTCATGACAGAGCATTCAATATGCCAGCCTGGACGCCCTTTCCCCCACGGAGAATCCCAGTTTGGTTCGTTTGGTTTAACCGATTTCCACAACACAAAATCCATCGGGTCTTTTTTAAACGTATCTACTTCTACACGTTCACCCGCGCGTAAGTCCTCTAAACTTTTACCTGATAATTTGCCGTAATCGTTAAAGCTACGGACGCTGTAAAATACGTCACCATTGGCAGCAGGGTAAGCATGGCCTTTTTCAATCAATGCCGCAATCATGTTAATCATGCCATCTATATGCGCAGTGGCGCGTGGCTCAATACTCGGGCGAATAATGCCTAATTTGGCAGAGTCTTCATCCATCGCAGTAATAAATCGCTGTGTTAAATCACCTATCGTTTCGCTGTTCTCATTTGCACGTTTGATGATTTTATCGTCAATATCGGTGATATTACGCACATAAGTCACCTCATAATCGGTGGCACGAAACCAGCGTGTCACCATATCAAAAACCACCATCACACGGGCATGACCCAAATGGCAAAAATCGTAAACTGTCATGCCGCATACATACATGCGCACTTTGTTTGGTTCTATTGGTGTAAATGTTTGCTTATCGCGACTGAGGGTGTTGTAGATTTTTAGCATGAATAAAAGTTAAGAATGAGCGTTTTGAAATTAAATCAATACAAATTTGCATTAAAAACCAACTTATCGCGCCTGTAGGGTAAATGGCTATTGGATGTTAGCTAGGCTATTGATAGAATGGCGCTTTTAATAATAAATTGAGTATATCACAATGAATAATCGCAGCCGCTCGCTATCTAAATTGCTCATTCAATTTTTACTTATGTTGAGCTTTGTAAGCACTTATGCGTTTGCGGATGAACTTAAAGATATCTCTCAATTGTCTGAACAAGGCAAACAAACCATAGCGCTTGAACGTGTGAATGCCTACTTAGCAGCAAACCCTAAAGACGCGCAGGCTTTGTTTATGAAAGGCATCATTTTAGTAGAAAGCGACAAACGCGATGACGCGATCAAAGCCTTTATCGACTTAACTGAAAAATATCCAAACCTGCCAGAGCCTTACAATAACCTAGCGGTTCTATATGCAGATGCCGGTCAATTTGATAAAGCCAAAAAAGCACTGGAAACTGCCATAAAAACGCATCCAAGTTATGCCACAGCACATGAGAACTTAGGCGATATTTATGCGCGCATGGCATCTGAAGCATACGACAAAGCCTTGCAACTGGATAACGGAAATTCACGCGCACAAAGCAAACTATCGATGATTAAAGACTTGTTTGGCACAGGTAACAAAGTTGCGGCAAAACCTGCTGAAACCGCCAAACCAACTAAATCCGGCACGCTGCCAATCCGCCCTGCAGACAAAAAAGTGGAGCCTGCTAAAACAGTTGAAATAGATAAATCTGTCGAAATAGCAATCCCTGCCGACGAAAAAAATGTTTTAGAATCCGTAAACAATTGGGCAAAAGCGTGGTCTAGCCAAGACGTAGATAAATATTTGGCCAGTTATGCGGATAGTTTTAAAACGCCAAAAGGTGAAGCGCGCAAAGCTTGGGAGAAAACGCGCCGTGATCGCATTAGCGCACCGAGTAGCATTAATGTTGAGTTAGCTAATCAAAAAGTAACGATTGTTGATAACAATAATGCAAAAGCAAGCTTTAAACAGACCTATAAAGCCAACGGCAAACCGATTCGTACCGACAAGACTTTGCTGCTTACAAAAGCAAATGGCATCTGGTTAATTGAACAAGAAATAGCATCTAATTAAGTTGTGGAATATAAACTTAAGCCACGGCAGCATTAATATTGAAATGGTCATTAATTTAAAATTGAAACTTTTAAGAACACTCACTATTTTATGTTGTGCAATACTGCCGTGGAACGCGACAGCTGTTAACCAAGGTGGCATCGCTGATATGCTGCTCACGCAGAAATTCGGTCAAACCTTAGTTGAAAGCTTGTTAGTTAAAAGCCTTTTAGAAATTACGCAAGGCAATACAAAGCAGGCTTTTGCAACCGTTAATGAGCTGATTCGTACTGCGCCTAATTTTAAATTGGCTTACTTAATACGCGGCGATTTACTCAGTGCACAAGGGCGTGGGCTTGAAACCTTAGGCAATGCAAACTTAGCTCTGGCTTCCAAAACCAATAGCGATCAAATTGAGGGCTTACGACAAGAAGCGCGTACTCGAATCGACTATTATTTGTCGGATAAGAAAAACCATCTATTACCTAATTTACTGGTTAAATTAAGCCCCGAACAAACGCATGTCATTGTAGTGGACACGGTAAAATCACGTTTATATGTATACAAAAATGCAGATAACAAGCTGCAATATGTAGCCGACTACTACGTCACCATTGGTAAAAATGGTGCTGGCAAGCAAGTACAAGGCGACAAACGTACACCGCTGGGGGTTTATTTTGCAGGCAAAAAATTAACTCAGCCCTTAGCCGATATGTATGGAGATGGTGCGTATCCACTTAACTATCCCAATGAGCTGGATCAGCACCAAAGTAAAAATGGCTATGGCATCTGGTTGCATGGCACGCCAACTGACACCTACAGCCGTCCACCACGCGCAAGCGATGGTTGCGTGGTGTTGAGTAATCCTGACTTAAAAGCGCTTGCGCCTATTTTACAAACTGGCAAAGTACCCGTTATTATTTCTGACAACATCGAATGGCTAAACCAGGAAAAAACTGGTTTTCAAACTGCAGAACAAAAAGCACTGGCTGAAACCATTGAAAACTGGCGTAAAGACTGGATCTCGCAGGATGCAGATAAATACTTAAGCTATTATTCTGAGCAGTTTTTTTACAATGGCGGCAACTATCAAAAATGGGCCGATTACAAACGTGTTGTACAATCAGCCAAACCGAAAGTATCGATTCATATTGATAATGTGAGTATGTTTAGCTATCCAAGCATGAAAGAAAATATTGTAGTGGTTAACTTTGAACAGGATTTCAAAAGCGCTTCCCTGCAAAACAAAATGCTTAAACGTCAATATTGGATCAATCAAAACAATCAATGGAAAATTATTTATGAAGGTGCAGTTTAACGTAATGAAATCAAAATCAATCATCAATTTTTTTAGCGCAATGTGCATGTTTGCAGCGCTATCTGGCAATTTACAAGCAGCGACAACACTAGTTGAATTTCAAACCAGCCAAGGCAATTTTACGGTAGAACTGTACCCAGAAAAAGCACCTAAAACAGTGGCGAATTTTGTGCAATATGTGAAAGATGGTTTTTATGACAACACAATTTTTCATCGCGTGATTAATCGCTTCATGATTCAAGGCGGTGGTTTTGAACGTGATTTAACAGAAAAAAATACGCGTGCGCCGATTGTGAATGAGTCAAACAACGGCCTTTTAAACCAACTCGGCACACTCGCAATGGCGCGCACTGCCGACCCTGACTCTGCTACCGCACAATTTTTTGTTAATTTGGGTGATAACCAATTTTTAAATTACACTGGCCCAGATGCGGAATCTATTGGCTACTGCGTATTTGGCAAAGTCACCAGCGGCTTGGACGTTGTACAAAAAATAGGTTTAAGTGCAACTGGCAATATGGGCAGACACTCGGATGTGCCGATTAAACCCATCACGATTAAAAGTGCAAAACTGGTTTCGGGCGAAGCTAAAACAGATGTAAAGCCTGAAACGAAACCAGAAGCAAAATAGGCTGGCCTATTTAATACACTGACCTGCCTCAATCTATTCAATATTATTTATTTTTAAAGGATCTACCCGTGGTTAAACTTTCTACCAATTTTGGCGATATTACACTTGAACTTAATGCTGAAAAAGCGCCGATTACAGTTGCAAACTTTTTACAATATGTAGAAAGTGGTTTTTACAATGATGTTATTTTTCATCGTGTGATTGATGGCTTTATGATTCAGGGTGGTGGTTTCGATACTACAATGAAACAAAAAAAGACTGTCGCTGAAATTAAAAATGAGGCGAATAACGGCTTAAGTAATGATAAATACACCATTGCGATGGCGCGTACTTCCATTCCAGATTCTGCCAGCAGTCAGTTTTTTATTAACGTTGGCAATAATGACTTTTTAAATCATACCGCGCCAACCTCAAGCGGCTGGGGCTACTGTGTATTTGGCAAAGTGATTGAAGGCATGGATGTGGTTGATAAAATCAAAGCGGTTAAAACAGGTAGTAAAGCTGGCCACCAAGACGTGCCTGTTGAGCCAGTTATTATCGAAAAAGCGACAGTCTGTTAATTGAATGAATCAACGGGCGCACAGTCTATTTATTTCTGATTTGCACCTGTGTGATTCGCGGCCAAATATCACCCAAGCTTTTATTGCTTTTTTACAGAAAACGGCAATAAAAGCCCAAGCACTTTATATATTGGGGGATTTATTTGAGTATTGGCCAGGAGATGATGCGATTGATATTGGCCTGCATCAATCCACCATACAGGCGCTGAGGAATCTTAGTCAGCAAGGCGTCAGCACTTTTCTCATCCACGGCAATCGTGATTTCTTATTGGGCGATAGTTTTGCAAAAGCCGCTAATATCACCCTATTGCCAGATCCAAGCTTGCTGCATCTTTACGGAAAACCAGTTTTGTTAAGCCATGGCGATGCGCTTTGTACGGATGATATCGCCTACCAGCAATTTCGACACGAAGTACGGTCACCTGCTTGGCAAAACCAGTTTTTGAGCCAAGCACTTAATAATCGTATTGCTTACATTGAACAATTACGCATCAAAAGCACACAGGAAAAATCGCATAAAAGCATGCTGATTATGGATGTAAATACCGATGCTGTCGCAACACTGCTACGCGAAAATGCTTACCCGCCTTTATTTATTCATGGACACACGCACAGGCCGTATCAACATTTTATTGAGTTGGATGGCCATCAATGTGAGCGCTGGGTATTAGGTGATTGGTATGAGCAAGGCAGTTATTTGAGGTTAGATGCAGATGGCTGCCAATCGCAGCAATTATAGTAAATTTAATTTGACTGATAGCGTTTAAATTACATAGCCTGGAATATTCGCCTCAACCACCTCATCAATCTGTTCTGCCTCTAAAAACTTTTCGGCATAGCGTAAGTAGATTTTCTCGCGAATAAATAAATCAAAAATATCCGGGTCAATGTGATTATCTAATTTCATTTTGCCTAGAATGTTTAATGTTTCCGAAAGTGATTTGGCACGTTTGTAAGGCCTGTCTTTCGCAGTAAGCGCTTCAAAGATATCGGCAATGCCCATGATGCGTGCCGGTATTGACATCTGATCGCGCGTTAATCCTTTCGGGTAGCCCTTGCCATCCATTCGCTCATGATGCCCACCCGCATACTCCGGCACACGCTTTAAATCTTTGGGGTAAGGCAAAGCTTCCAGCATATTAATGGTCATCACAATATGATTATTAATAATTTTGCGCTCTTCAGGTGTTAACGTGCCACGCACAACCGTCAGGTTATACACTTCATTTTCACTTAAAAATTTAAGCGAATGCCCTGAATCACTTAAATATTCATAATTGGCAATATCGCGTACGCGCTGCTGATCTTCCGGCTTCATGAACTCACTGCCAAAATTGATTTTACGAATAAAGTCCTTATCATCATCCAGCTGTTTTTTGATGCTATTAACGCTGTGCTCCATATATTTAGCATTTACCGTTTTACCGCTTCGCACCTCGTCCATTACTTTACGCAGATGGGCTATCTCGCGTTGTGCTTTTAACAATTCAAAGCGCTGATCAATCAAATGAATACGGTCAAAAATCGTTTCTAATTTGGTCGCTTTATCCATCACCGATTCTGGTGTGGTGACTTTTCCGCAATCATGCAGCCATGCAGCGATATTGAGCTCATAAATTTCTTTCTCAGTCATCGTAAAATCGCGCAACGGCCCACGATCTGTTTTAACGGCAGCCTCTGCCAGCATAATGGTCAGCTCAGGTACCCGCTGGCAATGCCCGCCTGTATAAGGGGATTTTTCATCAATGGCATCTGCAATCAATTTAATAAAAGACTCAAATAAATTTTTAAGTCCTGCAATTAGATTTTGGTTGGTTAATGCAACGGCAGCTTGAGAAGCAAGCGATTCGACTAAACGTTGGTGTGAGCCTGAAAATGCAATAATTTGATTGGTGACTGGATCAGTCGCATTGATTAATTGCAGCACACCAATAATTTCATTTTCATGATTTTTCATTGGCACGGTTAAAAATGACTGTGAGCGATAACCCATTTTTGCATCAAACCTAGCCGTGCCTGAAAAATCAAAGCCCTCAGTCAAATAGGCGTCTGGGATATTCACGGTTTTAGCATTGGCAACGCTATATACCGCAACCATATTTAAATTGGGTTTACCGTCTTCGCTATAAATTGGCAGCGGTGGAAAAGCAATATCTTGGCCTGTGGTGCCGCCCATCGCTATGTCTAAACTTTTATTACGAAGAATCTCGAACTTCAATTTGGCATCATCGGTTACGGTATACAAAGTACCGCCATCCGCATTGGTCAGCTCTTGCGCGCCCAACAAAATAATCTCTAGCAATCGCTGGTTATCATGCTCTGCAGAAAGCGCAACGCCAATAGAATTAAGCCGCTCAAGCTGATTAAGTACGTCCTGCTGATCAAGAGGGTCTGGTGATTGCATTATTGTTTGATTGATTAGTAAAATTAAATCATCAGTTATTAATATAAAGAAATATGCGCTAACCCAATAAAAACTACTCTAGAAAAAACTCCATTTTCGTTCCCGCAAGCTCAACTACGTCGCGATCATTTAAAGCATGCGCTTGCACACCTATTGCCTGTCCATTCACAATCGGCATGCTATTACCACCTACATGCGTAATAAAATAACCATTGGGCCGCCTGTTTATAACCGCTACTTGCGAGCCAGGCTTGCCCAATGTGGTCATGCTTTTATTTAATACCAATTCGCGACCTACACTGGCGCCATTTAACACTTGTAGACGGCCTATATTTTCAATATTTGTAACAGCTGGTGAATCAAGTTTTATCGCCGGCTGATCAGCAACGTCATTAGGCTCTACTTGAGTTGAGTCGACTTTTTCAGTCAAGCTCTTTTCAACCAAGTCTTTTTCTATTAAACCACTCACCAATTCTTTGTCATTTAATGTTTCTTCAACCTCTTGTTTCTTAATAGCAACTTCATTCGCAGGCTTCGCTTGTTTAACTGGCATCATCATGGTTTGTTCAAACCCATCATGATGCTTGATACCAATTTGACTTGGGTTAATATACTTAAGCTGATACTTTCCAAATTCAATCACATCGCCATGCTGTAACACGTGCTTTTTAATAGTTTCACCATTCACCATCGTGCCATTGGTGCTATTTAAATCCTCTAAAAAAGAGTCGTTACCAATGGTTACAATAACCGCATGCTCGCCACTCACGGTCAGATTATCAATGTGAATTTGATTGCTGGGGCGGCGGCCGATCGTCATGCGCTCTTTATCCAGTGCAAACTCGCCCAGCGAATTACCTTCTAACAAAAAATGTAACTTTGCCATAATGACCCTTAATTTTAACTAACTAGCTTTTGCTTTAATTAATGTAATAAATTCCATCAAACTCACTTGGTTTTTTTGTTTTTCACTCGTCCCAATAGACTTTTTACCCAACCACCTTCAGCAGGAAAAGATTTTTCTATCAGTGCGATGATGACCGAGATATTATCTTTCCCACCCAAGTCATTAGCAGCTTGCACTAACTTGTTAGCGGCAAGCTCAATATTACCATTTGCTTCCAGCAATATTCTTTTTATCAATTCGTCTTCAACCATATCGTTTAAACCATCCGAACAGAGTAAAAACAAATCGCCCACTTCCACGTCAAACACCTGTACTTCCAGCTCAACTTCCGGGTCTATGCCCAACGCGCGCGTCACCAGGTTTTTGTGGCTCGCCGTTTTCGCTTGCTCAACTGTGATTAATCCGGCATTAAGCTGTTCTTGTAGCAATGAATGGTCTTCAGTGACTTGAATTAACGTTTCATCACGTAAGCAATACAATCGAGAATCACCAATGTGGCCTACCACCAGCTTATTATCGGTAAAAACTCCCACCACCAATGTGGTGCCCATACCCGCACACTGTGGCTGCTCTTGAGATATCTGATAAATAGTTGCATTGGCTTTATCAATCGCACTTATCAGCATTTGTGATTCTGGCAACAAGCCAGGCATAAATCTGATTGAGGCTTTATGCAACATGGCTTCTGTCAATTCTGCGGTGAGCGTTAACACAGCGATTTCACTAGCCACTTCACCCGCTTTATAGCCGCCCATACCATCTGCCAATACTAATAAACCGATAGATAAATCACTGGCAACCGCATCTTCGTTGTGATCGCGATGTAACCCAACATCGGTCAGTCGTGTTACTTTAATGGCATGCTCTACATTCATACCTTGCAACCTTGACCACACACTTTTTTACGCATTGACATCTCACCACTACTTTGATAGCACCATTGCCTCAATCGCAGCTACTCGACTGATTTCAGGGTCGTGTCCCAAATACACCACACCCATCGCACCTTTTCCCAACTCTTTTTCAATCTGATAACGCCCCAACTTAAGCTTTTCGATATTTTGATTATCCAGTACTAATGCACATTCATTAATACATCCAGTGTATCCACCAAAAATCACGGTTTCAGACATTCGCTTAGAATATGTAATACGTTGTGCTAAATCTTTATATTTTAGGTCAAAATTAGACATGTAATCAAATAACACTTCGGCTTTGTTAAATCGACGTTTACGCTCAAAATCCAATCCGAAACTAGGTACAAACCAACCACTACACTGTAGTCGTCTGTTGGACACTTTCTAAATTAAAAGTGACATTATTAGCGGGCCTGATCTAGCCGCCACTTGCGTATCTGTATTTAAACCGGATGATGCTTTTAGAATAATGGGGCTTAACTGAGCCAACTCTGGCACGAGATTAAGAGTATTGGGCTGTGCCACAATGTCGGCAATTTGATTGATACGGGATAAGCTAGGGTGAGTTTGTGACTCTGGGACAAATAGCGTATTACCAATAACTTTAGGTTTAGCTGCAGATAACTTAATCTGCATTTGCGCTTGCATATCGCTTAACAGCAAAAAGGCTAGCGATACTATACTGGCTAAGAACCAGTTCGATTTCCAATACTTTTTCAGCAAACCTTTAACTCCTCACCACAAGTTAAAAGGTGTTACTAATAAGCTAATAACACCTTTTGTGCAAATACTCTTAAATACTACAAACCGGAGCAGTTAGTTTAAATCGAACTTAGCTAAGCAGAGCAGTGAACAATCGGCGTAAATCAGAAAAATTACCGTCTAAATTCTTGCGGCCTCACTGCTGCGGCCACTTTATCCAAGACGCCATTAATATACTTATGCCCATCTATGCCGCCATAAATCTTGGCCAGCTCTACGCCTTCGTTAATCGCCACTCGATAAGGAATCGTGGAGTCAAACATCAGTTCGAACGATGAAATGCGTAAAATGGCGTGCTCTACAGGGCTTAATTCTTCAATTTTTCTATCGATAAATGCTGCTATTTGGTTATCTAATTCGTCTAATTTACTCGTTACGCCTTCTAGCAACTGTCTGAAATACCCCTCATCTGCTTTTGCATAATCAGGATCTTCTTTGGCATCGGCAATAATTTGTTTTAATTCAGAAGCATTAATCATGCCACGGTAGACAGCCTTTAAAACCAGTTCACGAGATTTACGACGATTCTGACTGGTTCTTGGTTTTTTTGTGGCTTTAGCTGGCGCGTCATTTTTAGCGTCTTTAATTGCATCGGCGTTTGGGATAATCATAACGCACGGACCAAATTAGCCATTTCAATTGCCACTTGTGCGGCCTCTGCACCTTTAACCTGCATGCGTGCGATGGCTTGATCATCATCTTCAGTGGTTAAAACTGCGTTCGCAACAGGGATACCCGTGTTTAACTGAACCTCTGAAATACCGCGTGCAGACTCGTTTGAGACGACTTCAAAATGATAGGTTTCACCACGAATGATTGCGCCAAGGGCAATCAGCGCATCGAAACGTTCGCTTAAAGCCATGTGTTGCAATATCAACGGTGTTTCTAATGCGCCAGGCACAGTGGCGATGCGGATATCCGCTGCAAGTACACCTAATTTTAAAAGTTCTGCGTGACAAGCAGCCAATAAGCCATCGCCAATATCGCTGTTAAAACGCGATAGTACAACGCCGATTTTTTTACCTCTGCCATCTAAGTTAATGCTAATTTTGTCCACTTGAGTCTCGATTCATGCCTAAAACGTCTATTTTACCTTATCTTGGGTGACACAAATCGTCACCTTTAGCAGTATTTGATTTTCAAATACTGCTTATGAAAATAATACCCAGGCTTTTTGTACAGTACTCCAGATACCGTAGCTAATCGGAATCAATACCGCAGCCCATGCAAGCTTGACCAATAACGGATGCTGCTTGTCACCAGAAGTAACTTTTACTGCACTTACTCCATTCTTTGCACCATTTTTTGGAGATTTTTCATGGCTTAATATACGCTCAGCTTCTAATTCTGCATCTGTCATAAAATATTGATCCGAAACAGGTTTGATCAAAAAATTGGCAATAAAACCGACCACTAACAAACCGGCCAACACCATAAATATCGGTGCGTAGATTTGATCAAATGGAACACCAGACTCTAAACGCGTATCGTGCATATAGTTAACGACGACAGGTCCTAGAATTCCTGCTGTAGACCAAGCGGTAAGTAACCGCCCATGAATTGCGCCTACAAACTGCGTACCAAATAAATCGGCCAAATAAGCAGGAACTGTAGAAAAACTGCCACCGTACATTGATGCAATCACACAAAAACTGGCTACGAATAGTGCCAACGATTTAAAACCTGCAACATAGGTAGCCGTACAATATAAAGTTGCACCCAAAATAAAGAAAATAAAATAAGTGCGTTTGCGGCCTAGCTTATCAGATGCGCTTGCCCAGCCAATGCGACCAAAAATATTAAACAGTGAAATTAGCCCGACAAAACCAGCTCCTACTGCTGCCGCAGCGGCGGTCATTGCCTCATCTTTTTTAATTTCAGCAAATCCTAAACTTTGATTTGCAGCGTCTACTTGTCCAATCAACGCGCCACCAAATGTTTCTTGCAGCATGGGTGCCGCAGCACCGATAATGCCGATACCCGCAGAAACATTCATACATAACACCAACCATAACAACCAGAATTGCGGCGTTTTATGTGCTTTGTTTAAATGCACATGACGCGTCGCGATCATACTGTTGTTTTGTGTTACTGGTGGTGTCCAGTTCGCTGGTTTCCAGCCTGTAGGAGGCACGCGATATCCCAAGCTGCCACACAGCATAAATACGGCATAAATAGCAGCCAACACAACAAAGGTTTGCCACACCCCCACGCTATTTGGTGTTGCAAAATACGTCATCAATTTCGTCGCGAGTGGTGAACCTATCATGGCGCCACCACCAAACCCCATAATTGCCATGCCCGTGGCCATGCCACGTCTATCAGGGAACCATTTAATCAACGTGGAAACAGGTGAGATATAGCCTAAGCCAAGCCCAATGCCGCCAATTACGCCACTGCCCAGCCACATTAACCAAAGTTGATGTGTATATACGCCGTAAGCTGAAATAAGCAACCCGCCACACCAGCATAATGTTGAGACCAAACCGGCCTTGCGAGGGCCTGCGCGCTCTAACCAGCCACCCCATAGTGCCGCTGAACAACCCAGCAAAACAAAAAACAAAGTGTACATCCACCCCAAGTCAAACTGCGTCCAATTACAATCGGTCGCGAATAACGCTTTTGCTGTACCAGCCAATTTCTCACTAAAGTGCGTCGCACCCACTGCACAAACCTCAAGTGGTTTCCCATCTACGTCTTTTAAAGCATTGCCAAGTGGTTTCCAAAACACGCTGAATCCATATGCCATGCCAATGGACAAATGCACAGCCAGTGCGGCTGGCGGCACTAGCCAGCGATTAAAACTAGCATTTGCGGTAATGTGTTCTTTTGATAAAAAATCGGCCATGCTAACCCCTAAATTAGATGCGATATTCGATGTGGTATTTCGAGCTGATATATTAAGTATCGTTAATTAACTTAAACCAACATGTTACATAATGTTACAAATTATAAAAAATGGCAATTACCGCTCAAGACCGCTATTCGCACTGTCAAAAAAATATTTAAAATTTGTCATTAATCTGTCATATTAAAGTCACAAAATAGCATCGTTATCTAAATCCATAAAAGTGATTGGAAATTAAGCATGCCAGCAAATATTTTAGTAATAGAAGACGAACCAGCGATACAGGAACTACTTGCCCTTAACATTACCCAAGCAGGCCACAACGCACTGCGTGCACTGTCAGTTGAACATGCACAAGAGTTATTACGTGAAACTCTGCCTGATTTAATTTTACTGGATTGGATGTTGCCAGGTATGAGCGGCATTGATTATGCACGTCGCTTAAAATCAGACAATCTCACCAAAGCGATTCCGATTATCATGCTAACCGCACGTGGCGATGAGTATGACAAAGTACGCGGCTTAGAAGTCGGCGCAGATGACTATGTCACCAAACCATTTAGCCCTCGCGAATTAAATGCGCGTATCAAAGCGGTATTACGTCGTCGCGCCCCACAAATGACAGACGATCCAATTGAGGTTCAAGGCTTATTACTTGACCCAACCACACACCGCGTCACGGGTAATGCAGCCAACATTGATCTAGGTCCAACCGAATTTAGATTGCTGCATTACTTTATGAGCAATGCCGAACGCGTGCATACGCGCAGTCAATTGCTGGATAAAGTATGGGGTGATCGCGTGTTTGTAGAAGACCGTACGGTCGATGTGCATATTCGCCGCCTACGTAATGCTTTAGCCGTATCTGGACATCAGGATTTAATTCAAACCGTGCGCGGTTCCGGCTATCGATTTTCCTCACAAACAGATTAATCCTGCATCATTTAATCTGTTTACCGCATTGGCTTATAGTGCATTTTAAAACTGCCTAAATGATGAATTGTTTGCGCTTTCAGAAGTTGAAGCTGTAAAAAAGCTCGTTATAATAGGCAAACTCAATCGATAGTGAGCAATTGTGCAAGATATTCGTTGGAACGCATTTTGGTTAGGATTGCTCTTAAGCTTGCTCTGCCTCATTATTTGGGCAGCGACTGATGCGGTTACTGCGCTTATTACCCTGAGTGCTGGCTTATTTCTGTATCTTATTGGCCATATTTACTGGCTGCATCGGCTGCATACTTGGTTAAAAAAGCCTGTTCTTAATCAAATGCCCAACGGAACTGGTGTTTGGGAAGATATATTCGCAGCACTCTATCAGGAACATCGCAGAAATTCACGTAGTAAAACCCAGCTAAGTTCGACTTTAGAGCGTTTCAGACACGCTGCCAGCGCACTGCCGGATGGCGTTGTGGTGTTGAATAGTGACAATGAAATTGAATGGTGCAATCCACCTGCTGAAAATCAACTTGGCTTAAATTTAAAGCATGATGAAAACCAGCCCATCAGCTATTTGGTGCGCCATAGTGATTTTGTAGAGTATCTGCAAGCACAAGAACAAGATGAATCATTCAACTCAGAGCCGATAAAATTAAAGTCGTGGCGCAACCCAGAAGTCACGCTAGAAATACAATTGATTCCTTTTGGTTCCAAGCAAAAACTGCTGATTTGTCGTGATGTAACCGCGCTGGAAAAAACCGAAATCATGCGCCGTGATTTTATCGCCAACGTATCGCACGAATTACGCACGCCATTGACCGTTGTGGGTGGATTTTTAGAAACGCTAGTCGATATGGATGGCGCAGTACCGGAGAGTTTAAAAAACTATTTCGGTATGATGATGGACCAAACCAGTCGCATGCGGCGCATCATTGAGGATTTGCTGACCTTATCGACCATTGAAAGCAATACGCAAAGCCCGGATAACAACGAAATCGATATGTCAAAACTGCTCCATCAAATACAAAATGATGCCAATAGTTTGAGCAAAAGCCTGAATAAGACAACTCACAATATTCACTTGGACATGGATAAAAATCTGCACATTAAAGGCAGCCAAGAAGAGTTATATAGTGCATTAAGCAACTTAACCAGCAACGCAATTCGCTATACGCCTGCTGGTGGTGATATTTTCATCGGCTGGAAATTACGCGATAACCAGGCGGTTTTCAGTGTGCGCGACACAGGCATTGGTATTGAACAACAGCACATTGACCGACTGACCGAACGCTTTTACCGTGTTGACCGTGGTCGCAGCCGCGAAACAGGCGGCACAGGTTTAGGTTTAGCCATTGTCAAACACATTCTAAACCGCCACCAAGCAAGACTGGAAATTGAGAGCCAACTGGGCGTTGGCAGTACATTTAGCATTGTCTTCCCTAAAGCCTGTGTTAAAACCAAGTTGAGTTAATTGCGTGAAGCGCTTTTATTTATACATTTTTGGCCTATTAAGTTTTAGCGGTTTAATCTGCGGATGCGCCACCAACACTACGATTGGCGGCAAATCCATTCCAGAACGTGTTGATAGAAGCTCTGCCAGCCAATTAATGAAGAATGATTTTGATCGCATGGCGGATGTTGAGCTATATGAAAACTCACAAAGCTTGCGCACGCTGATGACAAAACTGTATAAGCGTAACCCGCATGAACTCGCCAAAAGCACCTCCGATCCAGTTGAAAAAATGGTGAGTTGGGTATTTGATGGTGCATCGCAACATCAGTTTCAATTCAAAGAAATCGACAATAAACAAGATACAGATGCGATTTTTCTGGCCTTTAATGCCAATTATCAGGGTGACCGCGTATTGCCTTTTATTGTCGGCATTCATACCATGTTGCTTAAAGCGCATGGCAATAAATCTGAGTTTTATCTAACTGATAGTATCAACCCGCAGAGCATCTACAACGTGGCGCGCAATATTGAGATTGCTGCATGGAAACTTTCCACCAGTCGCGATCTGAGCGGAAAATTATATTTATTGAGTAACGAAATCAATACAACAGATCATAATTTAAGTTTCGAACGCGAGTTCGGCAAGATGATTGGTCGCACCGATTTATACGCAATTAGCTTGGCCGAAAAATCGCAACGCTTGATTTCACGCGTGATGCAGAGCATTGCAACTGCGGTTTTCTTACCGTTTTAATGCGTTAATTATCCGATATTAAGATAATAAAAAAGGGCTTAAAAGCCCTTTTTTATTTAAAACTTAACTTAATAATTGAATCAATTATTGCGCTGCAACTGGTGCTGGCTCTGCAACAAAAATCTCTACGCGACGATTTTTCGCCTTATTCGCTGCAGTATCATTTGCCACTAATGGCTCACGTGAACCACGGCCTTCAACCGCAATACGGCTGGAAGATACACTTCTAGCAGTTAAATAATCACGCACACTTGCAGCACGATTTAACGATAAAGGATTATTCACCGCATCGCTACCAGAGCTATCGGTATGGCCGATAATCGTTACATTACTGTTTGGCGTGCTCGCTAAACTAGTTGCGAAAGTATCTAATATCGTTCTGAAATTTGGCTGAATATCTGCACGGCCGACAGCAAAAGAAATATCACTTGGAATATCTAACTTCAAACGGTTATCCGCTGTTTGTGTTACTGCAACACCCGTACCAGCAGTCGCTTCTTCCATTTGACGTTTTTGCTCTTCTTGGCGCTTAGTCCAAACATTACCAGCCACTGCACCAACACCGGCACCCACCGCCGCACCAATTGCTGCACCCTTACCTTTGCCTGCGATAGCGCCAACAACCGCGCCAACACCGGCACCAATACCTGCGCCCTTAGCCGTACCTTTTTGCGTCTCCGTCATATTGGCACAACCGCCCAGCACAAAAGCCACTAACACAGAACCGACTATCAATTTATTACGCATATTATTCACCTTTTTTTGAAATACATGGGGTTAACTGCAAACTTCTAAACGGCAAAAGCCAGCTTAAAACTTTGTTAAGAAAACTTGTTAATAATTAACTCAAACTATGCATTAACAAAGGTTTAAAGCTCTGTTAATTAACGCACATTAACATAAATAGTTTACCAATATTGTTTACAGAAAGATGTTAAGAAAAGTAAATATAGACTGAGATATACCTAAAAATAATGCAGTAATAACGTCGTAATTAACTAAATAGCAAAAGTAGAACATTGCTCAAATTTCCACTGGTTTTAAATTCCCCTGCTACCGCGCCTACGCTGCTTTAAAAAGCTGGGAGTTTTTGAGCAAGGACTGTTTGAGTCCAAAGATTTTATTGGGCGATTTCCGCAGCGTCCAACTTTTTATAGGAACGCAGGAAACAAGCGGTAGGGGGTAGCCTTTTCTTTGGTTTCTTTCTTTTGGTAAGCAAAAGAAACTCACTAGTCGCGCGAAAGCGACTATCTTATTAATTGAACAGCCGTTTACTCTGCTTCTATTAATAATTTGGCTTTTTGCTTTGCTTGTAATTTATTAGCCTTTTTAATAAGTTCTGAAGCACTTTTTGCTTCATCACTATCAACAAGTTCACGCTTCAAAACCTCATTTTGTAATGTAAACTTTAAAAAACCATCATCAATTTTTATAGTAGGACTTAGTTTTTTTAACTCTTTTCTTAATGCTGATAGCACATTGTCACTTGTTAGCAAAGCTGCTAATGAAAATTTGCTAGTTGCCTGTTGTTGTTGAAAAAATGCAGTCATTGATGACTGGGTAAATCCTTCACGACTTAAAGTTCCAAAGCAGTCTAAAAGTTGAGAGTTTTTCGGGCTAGTATTTAATAGGTCTACTTCAAAAATCAATGATTTATCAATTGGTTGTCTAAAATGAATTTTATAAACTTGCCATATCGCTCCATTGGTTAGAACAATCCATTCAATACCATGATTAGCGCCGTAATCAATAGCTTGTTTAATATGGTTATCTTTAAGGTCAACGTTTATTGCTTTAGCTTCAATAAGAAATCTAACGTCGTTCCCTACTTTTACCGCCAAATCAACGTACGTTCCACGTATCGCAAACTCCGTTGTAATTTCAATATATTTTTTATACCCAAGAAGCTCTGCAAGCATGTCGCCCAAAATGACAACAGTATCCGACTCGCTAATATCCCGGCTCTTTGCATCTGATAGTATGGCTTGAAAACGTTTAAGATTAAGACTAATCCTGTCACTTACTTTTTTTGGAATCGCCATACTTTATCCTCTTCAATTTTAATATTTGTATAAATTAGATATTAAGTCACCTCAACTCCACCTGCACCAAATTATCACTAAACGTAGTCGAATGTCCCATATCCCCAAACTCCGCTGAACTAATACAGTTCACCGTTCCTTTATTTAGCTGACGCCAATAGCCCAGCGTTGCCACCACAATCCCAGGATTTACATCTTTAGTAATCCGCGCATCACCTTCAAACGCCCCACGTTCATTAAATACACGCACTTTTGCGCCGTCTTTAATACCGCGCATATCTGCATCTGCGGCGTTAATCATCACAAATTGCTCACCTTGCCCTTTAATTTTTTCGGTCACATTTGCATAGCAAGAATTTAAAAAGCCGTGACTTTTTGGCGAGATAATATTGAGCGGATATTTTTTAGCCAGCGCGGGGTTACTATCCATACTTTCGCGATTAGCCACATAATCCGGTAGCGAATCTAAATCTTCCAATGGCTGGAAGCCTTCATACATTTGACGGAATGGGCCAGCGACAAAGTTCTTTGCACCTTCTACCAAGAACATACATTTGCCTGTTGGTGTGGGGAATTTGCCTTCTTTATGCGGCGCGCGGTTGTCTTTTGTGCCCACATTTAAACGCGCAAAGCCATGTTCGCGCAAATAGGCTAAATCGATACCGTCACAAGCTGGCGAATCCCAAGCGACATAATTTTCTAAACACTCGGAATCTGACCATTTAAAATTCTCCTCTTCAAAGCCTAATCGTTTAGCCAAGCGGCGGAAAATCTCGTTGTTGGAAATCGCCTCACCTGGTGCATCTACACATTTAGCGTTATAGGTCAGGTATAAGTGCCCCCATGAAAGAATCATATCTTCCATCTCCGCGCCCATCGTTGCTGGCAGCACGATGTCAGCATAGGCGGCGGTGTCCGTAATAAAATGGTCGGCCACAATGGTGAATAAATCTTCACGCTGCAAACCCGCGATAATCTTGTCGGTTTCAGGTGATTGCGTTACTGGATTGGTATTCCACACCATGATAGATTTAATCGGCACGTCTAGCTTGATTTCATTGGTGAGTACACGTCCGAGTTGCAGAATATTCACGACTGGCGTGCCTTCTGGAATCAAATCAGGTCGTGAAATCACATCAAATTTATATGGGTGCTCCCATACAGGGAATTGCAGCGCGCCACCTCCCACATGGCGCCACGCGCCAATTAATGCGGGCAAACAAGTAACAGCGCGAATGGCTTGACTGCCGCCATAACTACGCTCCAGCGCAACACCTAAACGAATCGCCGCAGGTGGCGTAGTTGCATATTCTCTGGCAAATTTTCGGATATCTTCAGCAGGTATGCCTGTGATGCTTTCGGCCCATTCTGGTGTGCGGGTTTTGGCGCGCGCTGCCAGTTCTTTATAGCCAACGGTATAGTTATCCACATAATCCTGGTCAACCAAACCTTCTTCGATAATCACGTTCATCATCGCCATCGCCAATGCACCATCTGTACCCGGTTTCGGCGCAATATGCCAATCAGCCTCTTTGGCGGTTTTAGATGCGTAAGAATCCACCACCACGACTTTTGTGCCTTTTTTCTGTGCTTCGTGAATGATATGCCAGTGATGCAAATTGGTAGAAACCGAATTACATGCCCAGATGACAATATATTTGGAATGAATAAAACTCTCTGGACAAACGCCTGCCGTTGGCCCAACAGTGAGTAACCATGCGGTGCACGAGCCTTCACCACAGAATGTACGCTCAGTGACGGTTGCGCCTAACCGATTAAAAAAAGCATCACCGCCATTTAAGCCATGTACCAAACCCTGGTTGCCCAAATAACTGGCCGGCATAATCGCGCGCGGACCATTTTCTTTAATAATAGCTTGCCATTTACTGACAATGGTATCCAGCGCTTCATCCCAGGTGATTCTTTCGAATTGCTTGCTGCCTTTTGGGCCCGTTCTTTTCATTGGATACAGCAAGCGATCTGGGTGATAGTGCCGTTTTTCATAATCTTTGAGTTTGACGCATAAACCGCCACGCGTCATGGGGTGATTTGGATTACCCTTAACCGAAATAAGCTTGTCATCTTTAACCGTATAAACCATGGAGCAAGTATCAGGGCAATCGTGTGGACATCCACCGTGAAAGGTTTTAGTGTCGCTACCTTGTAAACTATCGGCTAAATCTTTGGCAACTGGCGCATTCATATACAACTCCTCAAAATTGATACGGACTTTGCTTATTTAAGTCTTTTATTTATATTTATTCGCCCAATATATACCTATCTGTATAGCAGTGCAATGGCATAATTAGCCTCTTACTTACCAGCTTACTTAACACTTTATTTATGGCAAAAAATCAGGCATTAACCTTACTCGGCGGATTAACGCCTAGCGAATTTCTAGCAGAGTACTGGCAGAAAAAACCACTGCTGATTAAAAAAGCGATCCCCGATTTCACTGGATTATTAAGCCCAGATGATTTGGCTGGTTTGTCCTGTGAAGATGAAGTGCAATCTCGCATTGCACAAATAAAAGGTAAAAAATGGGTGCTTAGAAATGGGCCTTTTGATGACACTGACTTTAGTCAATTGCCGCATAAAGATTGGACATTGTTAGTACAAAGCGTGAATCATTATTTGCCGGAAGCGGCGGATTTACTGGCTCAATTTGATTTTATTCCACATGCCAGATTAGATGATTTGATGGTAAGTTACGCACCGGATGGCGGTGGCATTGGTGCGCATGTGGATAGTTACGATGTTTTTTTGCTGCAAGGCAGCGGACGTAGGAACTGGAAAGTAAGCAACCAAAAAGACTTAACTTTAATTGAGGATGCACCTTTAAAAATACTGAAAAACTTTGAGTCTGAGCAAGAATGGACATTGGAAGCCGGTGATATGCTTTACCTACCGCCACAAATCGCGCATTGGGGAACAGCGGTGGGCGAAAATTGTATGACGTATTCGATTGGCTTTCGCGCACCCAAAGTACAAGAGTTGACGCATGAATTTTTAAGCTATCTGCAAGATAACTTAAGTATAAAAAGTAGCTTAAAAAATACTGATAATCTTTTATACACTGACCCTGATTTGCAACTGCAAAATCACCCCGCTGAAATAAGCGCTACCATGCTAAATCAAGTCAGCGACATGCTGCAAAAAATCACTTGGGATAAACAACATGTTGCAGATTTCTTAGGGAAATATCTCACAGAACCCAAGCCAGTCGTGTTTTTTGAGCCAGCACGCAAGTTAAGTAAAAAACAATTTCTGGCGAATCTACAACAAAAAACCTTGCGGCTGGATTTAAAATCGCAACTGTTATTCACCAATAATGTCTTTTATCTAAATGGTGAAAAATTGCCTATAGAAAATGGTTTAATTGAAACAATGCAAGATTTTGCAGACAATCGTTACTTAAGCAAAACAGCATTGACAGAAAGTTTATGCATTTTGCTCGCAGATGCGTTGTTTGAGTATTATTTGGCTGGATTCATTTACTTAGATTAACGTTGTACAAATCTTACAGGAGTCATGATGGATGAGCCTGAACTAATCGCAGATAGCGTAATAATGGGCGAACGCAATTATGTTGCAGCACTGGATTTAGTGATTGCGCAGGCTGAGAATCATTTATTGATTTTTGATCAGGATTTCTCAAAAGGCGATTATGCAAGCCTGAAACGTTTTGCGTTAATACAGGATTTTTTGACTAAAAACACGCAGTCGCAACTCACCATCATTTTGCAAAACGCACAATTCTTTACAGTTAACTGCCCACGTTTATACGAATTATTAACTGTATATGCACACAAAATGCGCGTGTACGAAACCAATGATTTTGCCAAAATAGCCAAAGATTGTTTTGTGATTGCCGACAAAAAACATTACTGCCGCCGCTTTCATATTGACCAGGCGCGCTTTAAATTCGCACTCAACGATGTAGAAACATCGGCAAGCTTACTGTTACGTTACGATGAGTTATTGGCCGAAACAGCTGAAGTAATTTCAGCAATCAAATTGGGATTATGATTTCTAATCGCAATTGCGTTTTTAAATGACTGTTTTAGGAATAGGCATGAAAAAATCCGGATTACTGAATATTAGCGTAGCTAAATTAAGCGTAATGCTTGCGGCAATCAACCTCGTGTTTCTTGGTTTAATATCCTTCAGCTTGATTGCGCATGCCGAAACCGAATTTAAAATCATCACGCTACAACATCGTTTTGCCAGTGACGTGCTGCCGACAATAGCTCCAATGGTCGGATTGGATGGCACCGCAACTGGCATGCAGAATCAATTGATCTTGCGGGCATCTCCAGAACGTATGCATGAAATTGAAGCGATTGTTGAATCATTAGACGTTGCACGTATTAATCGCAGAATTACCGTGAATAACAGCAATCAGATGGAAAGCCAGCAAGAAAGAACTCAGGCAAGCGGGACGATTAGGAGAGGCAACGTTACTATATCAAACGACAGGCGCACAGCACCAAATACTGGGCGAATCGATATTGAGCGTAATACTTCCAGCACATATCGCAACAGCAACCAGTTTATCAATGTGTTAGATGGCGAGCGGGCATATATCAGCAATGGCCAAATTGTACCTTTTACCCAAGAATGGATTAACCTAACCAGGCGTTATGTACAGATTGAACGTTTTACGGATTGGCGTGAAATTACCACTGGGTTTGCGGTAAGGCCGCGTACGATTGGCAATCAAGTTGAATTAGAAATTACGCCGCGCATCTCTCGCCTGAATAATCAAGGTTTTATTGATTTTGAATCGCTTAGCACCATCGTTAGAGTTGGCTTGGGTGATTGGGTTAACATCGGCGGCACCATGCAAAATAATGATGAGGTAAGTCGCAAAATTTTGGGCTTACAATCAACCTCAAACAGTCAAAATAGCAACATAAACATCAAAGTCGAATAGTTACTTTGGAATCTGAATGAGGTTTGCCACATAAATAATTGCAATTTAACGAGTTTATCTCTCAAATATTTGTATAAGTTCAAAAAATCTAGTGGAATATTTTATAATTGCTGGTAAAATTCTTTTCATCCGGTTGGACTAAAGGTGGTCCACCGTAATGGTTAAACTCTTAGTCCACACACATTCGTTAAGGAATATATAAATGACACGTTCTGCCCTATTAGCTGCATTATTAGCACTTGCATTAACTGCTTGTGGCGAAAAACCTGCTGAAGAAGCTCCAGTTGTTGACGCTCCAGCTGTTGAAGCTCCTGCCGCTGAAACTCCGGCTGCTGAAACTCCAGTTGAAGCAGCTCCTGCTGAAGCTGCACCAGCTGAGGCTGCACCAGTTGAAGAAGCGCCTGCTGAGCCAGCTGCTGCACAATAATTTAGTTAAAGACTGAATCCGGTTAACGCTGGCATTTAGTCGTACTAGATAACAAAAAAGCCGACTTAATGTCGGCTTTTTTGTTATCTTTTTTGCACTCTTTTTAATTTTTAAATGTAATGCATGCTTAAAATAGCGACAATTCAGTTAGCCATCACTAGCGAATACATCTAGTTAACCATTAAAAACATGTATTAATTGGCTAGCTAAAACTGCGCCATTCAAAACCGCTAGCCTGTTGTGCAATCCCAATCCAATCAACTTCACAATTTAAAGCGTTGCTCAAGGCGGCCTTAGCTAAGTCTTGCGTGTTATTTTTTGCGCTGAGATGCGCGGCGATGATATGTTTTAACTTTGTATTATCAAGTCTGGTTAAAAGCTGTGCCGCACTTGCATTATCCAAATGTCCAAGGCGACTGCCAACACGTTTTTTAAGTGACCAAGCGTACGGCCCGTTTTCCAGCATATTTAAATCATGATTACATTCCAACACCAAGGCATCACAACCATTTAATACTTGTTCGATATGATATGTTGATGAGCCTGCATCGGTTAACACGCCTAATTTATATTGGCCGTCATAAAAAGTGAATTGTGTTGGCTCGCGCGCATCATGTGGCACAGGATAAGGCGTTACTTGTAAATCTTGAATTTCAAAACAAGTGTGGCTATCAATAATATTCCATCGAATATGCGCACGCTCTGGCAAATAACGCTCAATCATTCTATGCGTACCATGCGATAGCCAAACAGGGATATCGTATTTTGCGGCTAGCTTAAACGCGCCTTTGGCATGATCATCATGCTCATGCGTAATTAAAATACCGCTTATTTGCTCAGGCGTTAAAGCTAGCCTTTGTAATCTTGTAACGACTTCTTTTGTACTAAAGCCGCAATCGAGCAACAGTCGCGTTGACTCTTGCTCGATAACCATGCAGTTGCCCGCGCTACCACTTCCAATAGATGCAAAACGCATTTAAATAATGACTAAGCGGAGCGAAATTAACCAACTTACTTTAATTGATCATACAGCAATGAAATAATCCGATTGGCGGTAGTGCTGCGATTGCGATTACCTTCTGCATCCACAACATTCACGCGCGTTTCGCCATTTTCTGTCTCAACTAATTTGATATGATATTGTTTAGATGGATCTGTTTTTCCATCCTCACCTTTCCAGAATTTCATTTTATCTACAATGGTTTTCTCTTCTTTTGGCTTAGATTTATTTTCAATCTCATCATCATCTTTCCAGAATGCCAAAGTATCCAGCAAGCCTTTTTTCTTCTTCGGGCCAGTATCAATATCGACATCTGAATAGCGTACAAAAAACGTACCGGTCGAGCGATCTTTGTCTTCCGTCACAAAACCAATTCTGTCTAAAGCCAAACCAACCCTGCGCCAGCCGCGATCAAATGGATCGTTCAGATTAAGCGTTACGCTACTATCCGCTTCTTTAACGACTTCAGCACGTTTTTCGGTCACTGGATTTGCAACAATTTCTTGGGCGCGTTTTTCTTCTATGCCCAGTTTCACCATCAAACGGCGCAATAATTCAGCATCTAAATCGCCATCTTTTTCTTCAGCAACTTTTTGAGTAGTATCGGCGCGATACCCAGTATCAATTTCACCTAATTGCGTTTGCACTCGATTTTTACCATCGTCAGGCGCACCACTCACGGTACGGTGTGTCATATAAATCTCGGTTGAGCCTTCTTTTTCGCCGCGTTCTAAGCGTGTGCGGAATTTACGTCTATCCGCTAAACCCGATAATTTATCCATCCATTTATCAAATTTTTCGCCGATATTCTTCTTATCATCTTGCGCTTTAATCGCATCCGCTTCAATCCACTCAGTTTCCATCACGCCCGTTTGTGCATTTTCTACACGCACTGCGAACCCTTGCTCAATCCAGAACTCACGTACTGCTGGCCAAATTTTCTCAGCTGGCGCATTCACTACCAGCCAACGTTGTGCACCCGCCTTTTCTAAACGCACACCATCTGAAGTGGGCAATATCTTTTCAACACCAACTTCCTGGCCTTCTTGGCCCTGGTTATATGTGCTGTAACTGGTGCTGCCACCAGGCACATTATATGCATCACTGGTTTGTACGCTGGTTAAGTCTGGCGGCACTTCTAAAGGCTTGGCACGGCCTGCACCTTTGTAATCGGAAGATGTATCAATAAAAGGAATCGAATCACAAGCTGTCACTAGCACTGCCAATAAAACACCTGTCGTAAATTTTGCTGCTTGTTTCATGTTAATAACCACCATTTATATTGCTAGTTTAAATAATTTAGACGCCATAATTTAGCGCTACAAATTCAACGTTTTATAATTTTAAAGCTTAATAATTTCAGCGCTTTTCATGGCGCCACGCAACACATCATGAAATTGCGACGAACAACTGACCATCGGTAAGCGGATGCCTGATTGAATCAATCCCATTTGCTGCAAAATCCATTTAACTGGAATTGGATTTGCCTCAACAAATAGTTTCTGATGCAGAGGAAATAGTTTTCCATTAATTTCGCACGCTTTGGCGACATTTCCCACCATTGCAGCTTCACACATATCATGCATTAATTTAGGCGCAACGTTAGCAGTTACTGAAATCACGCCACGCGCGCCCAGCAACATTAATGCCATTCCAGTGGCATCATCTCCGCTATAAATTGCAAAATCTTTGGATGCTCGCAATAGCAAATCAGTTCCACGCTCTATGCCGCCTGTCGCATCTTTAATGCCGACGATATTCGCAATGGCCGATAAACGGATGACCGTATCATTGCTAATATCACAGCCTGTACGGCCTGGCACGTTATACAAAATCTGCGGGATATCCACCGCAGCAGCAATCGCAGCAAAGTGTTGATACAAACCTTCCTGTGTCGGCTTATTGTAGTAAGGCGCCACCAAAAGACAGGCACTAGCACCTAAATCTTTAGCTTTTTTGGTTAACTCGATTGCTTCGCGCGTTGAATTAGCACCAGTGCCAGCAATCACTGGCACGCGCCCTGCCACTTGCTCAACCGTGGTTTTAATCAGCAAGCAATGCTCATCAACGTCTACCGTAGGCGATTCACCAGTCGTTCCCACAATCACAATACCATCTGTACCAGCATCAATATGCCAGTCAATCAGCCTGCGTAGTGCACCTAAATCTAAACTACCGTCATCAAACATCGGCGTGACAATAGCGACCATACTACCTTGCAACATAGTTAACCTTCACCTACAAAATTATCACTATTTTAACCGAAACTGACCGCTTAATGCGAATACGCTGCTGATTCAATTCGCATATGGTTTTATCAAATAACTCTTACGCTTACATGCGATGATTGCATCAATGCCAAGCAACGCAGCACACCGGATTTTGGTTGATTTTCAGATGCATGACGATTGCCCACATAATAAGCAAGTGTATTAAGCGGTATAATCCTGTTTCAATATGCGTATTTTTATCTTTACGACAAAATCATGTTTCCCGCTTTCATCATTGGCGCAGCGCTAGTCTTGAGTAACGCTATCTCATTATGCTGATTCAATCCAAGATGGAGGCTAATCGCTTAATTACGCAAATCGATGCGATTTTGCCGCAAACACAATGTGCCAAATGTGGCTATCCCGGCTGTAAACCTTACGCTACTGCCATTGTAAATGGTGAAGCAGATATTAACCAATGCCCACCTGGTGGCGATACTGGCATACGCATACTGGCCAATTTAACTCACATGGAATATAAGCCACTAAATGCTGAAAATGGGATAGAGAAATCCAAAGCATTGGCTTTTATTGACGAAGCAACTTGCATTGGCTGCACTTTATGCATTCAGGCTTGCCCGGTAGATGCAATACTGGGCGCATCAAAACAGATGCATACCGTGATTACAAATGAATGTACCGGCTGCGAATTATGTTTGGCACCTTGCCCTGTCGATTGCATCACGATGCAGCCAATTGAAACGGTTTCGGATAATTGGCAATTGAATTATTTCAGCATTGCAAATAATAAAACCAAAGTAGCAGCCGATTTAGCACGTAAACGTTATGAATTTAGAATGTTTAGACTTGAGCGAGAAGAGGCTGAGTCTGCACAAAAACATGCTGACCGCGCAATGCGCAATAAAGCAGAGAGTGCGAAAATGCCAACTGCGCAGACTGAAAACAATTCGTCTATGGTGAATAACGCAAAAAAAGCAGCTATTGCAGCAGCGATTGAGCGCGCTCACTTACTTAAAGCCGCCACTGCAAAAAACTAGTGCGAAACTAGATCCGCCAAAGACTAATGATCGCACTCTACTTATATTTTTTAATTAATAGTTACCTTAAATGAACGCAGAAAAACGCTTAGAGATTTTTAAACGATTAAGTATTGCGATTCCGCATCCAACGACTGAGCTGGAACATAACAGTACATTTGAATTGTTAATCGCCGTCATCTTATCGGCACAAGCCACTGATAAAGGCGTGAACATTGCCACACGCAAATTATTTGCAGTAGCCAATACGCCAGAACTTATATTCGATTTAGGTATTGAGGGCTTAGAGCACTATATTAAAACCATTGGTTTGTATCACGCCAAAGCGAAAAATGTGATCGCTTGCTGCAAACAGTTAATGGATTTGCACAATAGCGAAGTGCCTAACACTAGAGAGGCGCTGGAAGCATTGCCTGGCGTGGGCCGAAAAACAGCAAACGTCATTTTAAATACGGCGTTTGACCAACCGACCATTGCAGTAGATACGCATTTGTTTCGTTTAGGTAATCGCACCAAATTAGCCACTGGCAAAAATGTATTCGCCGTTGAGCAAAAATATTTAAAAACCATTCCAAAAGCTTTCCTGAAGGACGCCCATCATTTGTTAATTTTGCATGGTCGCTACACTTGCACAGCGCGCAACCCAAAATGCGGAGAATGTTGCATCGTTGATTTATGTGAATATCCGCATAAATCAATACCATCAAAGCACCTTATGGCCGGCGAAGATATAATAAGCTAATCATGAAAGTAGCCACTGGATTAGCAATAGGTAATAAAGCTTTGCCAGAACTGGCAGCGCAGGCGGTTCTAGCCGCAATGGAAAAAGCGCAACTGGATTCACCGGCCTGTGTGTTGTTATTTTTAACTTCAGAATTTGCTTCCCAGCCACAATTGGCGATTAAAGCCGCCGCAAAAGCCGCGAGTTGTATGCAAATAATCGGCTGTTCTTCCATTGGCATTTTTACGGAAGAAGATTGGGTGATTGATAGTCCTGCCGCTGCCGCGATGGTTTTTTCTGAAAATATCTGGTTAAAACCACCCAAAAACACATTATTAACAAAGGAGTCGACATTACTCACATTAACCGCGCCCAACGCAATCAATAGTTTATGGTTAGATTCAAATGCCGTTCGATTTGGCGGCGTTTCTGGCGATGCAATTGGCCACGGCTCTTTTTCTGTGTGGGAAAATGCAAAAGGCATTACGCAAGGTTTATGTGAAATGCAATTAAGTAACATGGATTGCGCAGTTGGCGCTACACACGGTTTAAAATTAATCACTAGCCCACGCAGAATTACTGCTTGCAATCAACATGACATCATTCATATTGCTAATTTGTCCGCATTAAGCGTATTAAAATCTGCCTGGAACAAACATGCGCCAATTAATGAAACATCAATACCTTATCATCGGCTGATGGCTGTGCATGCCACACGCGCATCGCATATTGAGCATGGCGATTATTCACTTACGACGATTATCACAGGAGATGAAGCCTCCGGTGCAGTGACACTCGCCAAACCATTGCAAGTCGGTGATTGGGTAAGCTGGGCGGTGCGCGATATTGATGCAGCACAAGTGGATTTAGTGAAAACAGCGACGCAACTTAAACAACAATTATCGGTAAAACCACGGTTTTCTTTACTGTTTTCAAATCTGGGGCGTGGCCCTTATTTTTATGACGGCATCGATCAGGATTTAGCTTTGATTCGCACGTTATTTCCGCATTTACCGTTAATCGGTTTTTATGGCAATGGTGAGATTGCACCTATTTTAGGTAACAACACATTGTTGCAATACTCTGCAGTTTTAGGACTTTTCGGGCGTTAACATGGCTTTATTCAATCCTACTCGCGATGAAGTACGCGAATTCTTTTTTGGCACTTGGGCAAAACTCAAAGCGCAACAGACATTAACGGATTTAGAAAAACTCGGCTTAAACGTGATGCAGATGCATCCTGAATATCATGCCATTCTAAATGCGCCAGAACACTATAAACAGGTCGCGTATTATCCGGAAATGGGTGAAACCAATCCGTTCCTGCACATGAGTCTGCACCTATCTATATTGGAACAAATCAGCATAAATCAGCCCATTGGCATTGCGCCGATTTATGAACAGTTAAAAATCAAACATCAAAATGCACACGATGCCTTGCATGATATTCTGGATTGCCTAGCTGAAACCATCTGGCTGGCGCAACGTAACAATACCGGTTTAGATAGCGCACATTATTTAAAATTATTACAGCAAAAAGCAGGGCTTAATCATGTATAAGCTTAGCCATGAATAACTCAATGCTTCAAGTTGCTTAATTTTTATTGTCATGATTGAATATTAAGCATGGAACCAAGCAATATGCATGATTGGCTTAGCCAGCACGGGGATTTTTTATACCGTTTTGCGTTGGCCCGTTTGCGTGACCCGCACTTGGCGGAAGACGTGGTACAGGAGACGTTTTTAGCGGCCATCAAAAGTCCTTCTTTTTCTGGCGACTCATCGCCTCGCACTTGGTTAACCGGCATTTTAAAACATAAGATTATTGATGTAATGCGCAAAAACAGTCGCGAAATCGCTGCCAGCGATTTGACGTCTGACGCTGACGCCAATATGGACGAATTTTTTGATGAGACAGGGCATTGGATTGAAGAGCCAATGGCTTGGAATATGCCTGAAGATGCTTTGGAGCAAAAACAGTTTTTGCGTATATTGCAAAGCTGCATGGATAAATTGCCTGCCAAACTAGCTACGCTATTGATGCTACGCGATGTGCATGAAACCGATAATGCAGAAATCTGTAAGGAACTGAACATCACCACGACCAATGCTTGGGTGATGTTATACAGGGCCAGAATGAGTATTCGAAAGTGTTTGGAAATCAATTGGTTAAGTGCTTAATTAGTTAGATATGTTGAATTGTAGAGAAACCACTCAACTTGTTTCAAAATCGCTAGATCGCCATCTAACCTGGCGTGAACGTTTTGCGGTAAATCTACACTTAATCATATGTAAATACTGTAAGCGTTTTAGTCAGCAACTAATAGCGATGCGCTCGGCATTCAATCGCATATCCAAATTGATTGAAAACGATCACAATATTCAATTACCATCGGCAACTAAAACCCGTATCACCAACGCAATTGAATCTATAAAAGACTAAATTGCGTATATAACTTGGCAGACAGCAAATAAATAGGCGCAATAATTAAGCAAAATTTATTGATTAAAACCTCATAAGATTTGTTTTATTGGGATTTATTTGACTTAATTTAATTTATCAACTGAAACTTAAAAGGATACAAACCATGAAAACCTCAAACCAAACAGTCGCTTTAGCATTATCCAGTGCATTCGCTTTATCCATCGGCACAGCAACAGTTAACGCGGCAGAAAATCCTTTTGCAATTAAATCGCTATCAAACGGGTATCAGGTAGCCGACCACCATGAGAAAACCAAAGATGGCAAATGTGGCGAAGGTAAATGTAGTGCGGAAATGAAAAATGAAGCGGCGAAAGCCAAAGATGGTAAATGCGGTGAAGGCAAATGCAGTGCGGAAATGAAAAAAGATGCTGCAAAAGCGCATGATGGCAAATGTGGCGAAGGTAAATGCGGTGCAGAAAAAGCGAAGTAATTGTTCATAGAATTGAATAAAGCTATAGCGCAATCATTGTGTCATCTTTAGCGGAAATTAAAGGCGCGGGTTTGGGGTTAAAGCGCGAGCTGATTCCTCAAATCCAAAACCTGTACCAAGAGCCTTACAATGCAGAGTCTTCCAATCAAGACGCATCTATCGCAAATATTCATTTTGTCGAAATCGCGCCTGAAAACTGGATCAATGCCGGCGGCAAAGCTGAGGCAGATTTAGCCTGGTTTATAGAACGCTATCCCATTGTCTGCCACGGTTTGTGTTTATCGCTGGGTGGCCCAGACCCGCTGAATACAGATTTCTTAAAACAGGTTAAACAGTTTTTATCGGCTAATAAAATCCCGCTATATACCGAACATCTAAGTTATTGCAGCGATTACTATCAAAACCAGCCGGGCTATTTGTATGACTTACTGCCCATTCCCTTTACGGAAGAGGCGGTTAAATATGTCGCACAACGCATTCGCCAAACGCAAGATATTTTAGGCCAGCGCATTGCCATAGAAAATGCCTCTTTTTATGCCGCCGCGCCGATTTCAACCATGGATGAAATCACTTTTTTAAATGCCGTGCTGCAGGAAGCGGACTGCTGGCTGCACTTAGACATTAATAATATTTACGTGAATAGCGTGAATTTTGCTCAACAACAAGACCCAATAAAACTCGCGCAGGATTTTTTACACCGCATACCTGCCGAACGCATTATTTACAGCCATATTGCTGGCCATTACCAGCAATCGCCAAACTTATTAATTGATACACACGGCAAAGATGTGATTGACCCCGTGTGGGATTTATTAGACACCGCCTATCGATTATTCGGCATTTTCCCGACTCTTTTAGAGCGCGACAATAATGTTCCGCCATTGCCAATACTGATGCGCGAAGTGAATAAAATAGCCGCATACCAGGCAAATCACCAAAACAAGCAACCTGTTAATTTCCAACAAAACTTAACGCGCGTTATATGTTAGATTTCCAGCGCTATCAACTGGCATTTACTGCGCATATTCGCAATCCTGAATTGCACCCCAAACCTGCCAACGTAATTGAAAATCGCATGGCGGTTTATCGCGAATCGGTATTTAACAATATCTTTGAGTCCGTTTCTGTTTGCTTTCCTGTGTGTCAAAACGTACTGGGTAAGCGTAAGTGGCATCATTTAATACGTAATTTTGTCGCTAATTATTCTGCCAATAGCCCACTTTTTAGAGAAATTCCACAGCAGTTTTTAGCATTTTTAGAAAGCATTACGGATTTACCACCTTACCTTATACCGCTTGCGCATTACGAATGGGTAGAGCTGGCGATTAGCAGCCAACAAACCCGTGCGCAATCAATACAGCAAACGTTGAGTACAGAATCAAATTGTTTAGACAATGTGATTACCCTTACACCCGCCAGCACGTTATTGGCTTACGATTACCCAGTACACAAAATATCAAAGCGCTTTAAACCCACCATCATTGAAAAAACTTATCTACTCGTCTTCAGGAATACCAGTTTTGAAGTTAAATTTATTGCGCTTAACTCTGTCACGTTTAATCTTTTATTGCACATCCAGTCACAGCCATCAACTGGCAGGCTTGCATTAGCAGCTCTCGCCAATGAGTCACAATATCCAGATTTAGAGTTATTCATGCGATTCGGTGCAGAAATTCTGGATGACTTGTGCAAACAACAAGCAATCACATTAAGTTAAAACGCTCGCAATACACTCCACCCAGTCAACCCAGATTCAGCCTGCAAATTAAATCTAGCGCTTGCAATTGAAATAGCTATCTGAAATAATTAAATCAATCGTTTGATTTAATTATTGGCTGATGCAGAATATCGGCTTAAAAATGGAGTAGTTAAAATAAAAATTTGTGAATTACTATCGCCTAAGCGTGCGGATGGTGAGGAATCCAGAAAGCGCATGTTGATGGCTGGGCTTAAGTTGTTCGCTGAGCATGGCTATGCGCGTACGTCTACCAGACAAATAGCCAAAGAAGCGCAAGTGAATATATCAGCGATTGCCTACTATTTTGGCGACAAAGCGGGCTTATATCGCGTTGTATTTACAGAGTCCTATGGCAAAATGGCGAATGATATTACTTTATTTAGCGATGTTAATTTAACCCTAGAACAAGCATTAAGTGCACTATTTCAGGGTTTTATTGGTCCGCTTAAATTAGGCAATATAGCAAAACTACATATCCGTTTGCATATGCGTGAAATGGTTGAGCCAACCGGTATATGGGAAGAAAAAGTTGATAATGGCATTGCGCCGTATCATCAAGCTTTGCTTGTGTTACTGCAAAAACATTTAGGCATCACCAAAGTGGATGATGATTTACACCGTTTAGCACTCTGTATTGTGGCGATGGGCGTGCATCTTTTTACGGGTCGCGATGTAATAGAACGTATGACACCCTCTCTCACGGCAACACACGAAGCACTGGATGTGCTGCATGAAAGACTCACTTTTTTTGCGGTGAACATGGTGCATGCTGAAGCTGACAGGCGCAAAAATTTGCAGGAAATCGTTAAATAAAGATGAATAAAATGCCCAAGCCATTTCCCCACATTATTTTTGCCAGCCTTTTGACTATTACTCTATCAGGCTGTGCTTCTTTAGATTTTTTAAAAAATAAGGCCTCGCCCAAAGACACAATTGCTGCGACAAAAATCGCGCCGGCATGGCAAACCAGTTTGCCGCATGGCGGAGAGTTATCACAGTTACAGAAATTTTGGACACAATATAACGATGCGCTGTTACTGGAATTGATAGAAAAAGCGCAGACAGAATCCGTTAATATCGCCACCGCAAGAACCAAAATTGCAGAAGCAAGAGCCAATCGAGTCAGTGCATATTCATCGTTACTGCCTACTTTAGATACCTCATTTTCGTCATCAAAAGCTGTGCAGCAACCAGCCATCGGCATGAGTGGCGCAAGTGCCATACCCATTGGAAGTGGGCAAGCAAGCGGTTTTGGCGCTGGCGCACAAGGTGGTCAAGCGATTACAACAAGCCAAGTCAATGCACAGGCGGCATGGGAACTGGATTTATTTGGCGCCAATCGTGGATTACTAAAAGCAGCACAAGCCCGTGAAAACGCTGCCCAAGCAGGCTGGCATGATGCGCGTGTGGCCGTAGCAGCGGAGCTTGCCACGTCTTACTTTAATCAGCGTTTTTGCCAATTACAATTAAGCATTAACCAGAACGATGCAAAATCGCGTGCAGAATCTGCACGTATCACCGAAATATCTTTCAAAGCCGGCTTTAGCGCCAGTGCCGATTATCAGTTGGCGCTTGCCAGCGCAGCCGATGCCGCGCAGCAGGTAAAAACACAACAGGCACAATGTGATTTAGGCATTAAAGAATTGGTTGCTCTGACCGATTTAGATGAAACCACATTAAGGCAAAAACTTGCCGATACGACTTTTACGACCAATGAAAATAATCAAACGCTTTTTACCATTGCAGAAGTTCCTGCCACGATTATTAGTCAACGCCCAGATATTCTCAACGCGGAAGCCGACTTAATGACAGCCGCTGCGGAGGTGAAAAATACACAGGTACAACGTTTGCCGAAAGTCTCTCTTAACGGCTCAATCGGCTGGATGCGACTTTCAGGTCCAGGCTTTAAGGGCGAAGGCGATATCTGGTCGTTAGGGCCAATTTCCATTACTTTGCCAATTTTTGATGCTGGGAAACGGAAAGCAAATGTAAATACTGCAGAAGCAAAATATGCAGAATCTGCAGCTAACTATCGTAGCAAAGTACGCTATGCAGTAAAAGAAGTAGAAGATGCGCTAGTGAATTTACACGCCAGCACAGATCGGCAAATGGATGTGCAAACAGCATTAAGTGGCTATCAAGCATCATTACTGGCGACAGAGCAAAAAGTTAGTGCAGGCTTTGCCAACTTAATCGAGCTAGAAGAAAACCGCCGTTATGCTCTGCAAGCGCAAACCAATCAAGTTAACGTATTAAAAGACCGTAATAATGCCTGGATAGCCTTGTACCGCGCGGCTGGCGGTGGCTGGCAGAATACAGGGTCTAAAGCTCAAGACAAAAATAGCACCGAAATTAACACTAAAAATACTCAAGAAAACAGGTAAGTATCATGTTTAAAAAAAATCGTATCCTTTGGATTATCTTGGCAATTGCGATTGCCTTGGCTGTCTATTTTTTGGTAATCAAACAAAAATCGCCCGATTCTGAAGATGCATCTGCCGAAACACTTAAAGCTCAAGTATCAAATACTAATGCGGCGCTTACGGTAAATACCGTCAAAATAAAACGCACCATGCTGAACTTAACCATCCCAGCCAACGGCAATATCGCAGCATGGCAAGAAGCAGTCGTGGGGGCAGAAGTAAATGGCTTATTGCTGAATGAGGTGTTGGTGAATGTGGGTGATTCGGTTAAACGCGGGCAAATACTGGCACGTTTTGCATCGGACACTATTTCAGCCGATTTAGCTCAAGCCAGTGCAAACCTTGCAGAAGCAAAAGCCGCAGCAATCGAAGCCGCTGGCAACGCTAGTCGTGCTAAAAGCATACAAAATTCAGGCGCATTAAGTACGCAACAGATCGAGCAATACTTAAGTGCAGAAGCCAGCACCAAAGCACGGGTTGAAGCCGCTGAAGCCACACTTAATCTACAGAATATCAAGCTAAAACAAACCACAGTCAATGCACCAGATGACGGCATTATCTCATCGCGGACCGCAACCGTTGGCTCTGTTGCGGCGGCGGGGCAAGAGCTATTTAAACTGGTGCGCAAAGGTCGTTTAGAGTGGCGCGCAGAACTGACATCAGCAGATATCAATAAAATACATATCGGCATGAAAACGGACTTAACACTTCCCGATGGGCACATTTTAACGGGAAAAGTACGCGCAATTGCGCCGAGTATTGATAGCCAAACACGTAATGCCTTGGTGTATGTGGATATCCCTGCAGATACAGCCAAAGCTGGCATGTATGCGCGAGGAGTATTTGTACTGGAAAATACAGAAGCTTATACCTTGCCTGCCGATGCGATTGTGCTGCGAGATGGCTTCGCCTACGCGATGCAGGTGATAGCCAAGCCAGTTGATAAAAATAGCCCTGCGCAAACTGACGGATTGAATCCAATCGCCCAAATCAAACAAATAAAGGTAAACACAGGAAGGCGCAGTGGTGACTTAGTTGAGCTATTAGATGTTGAAGACCAAACATTGAAAAATAACTTTGTTGCCAGTGGCGGTGCATTTTTAGCCGATGGCGATACGGTTAGAGTCGTGCCTAAAAATGAGCGTGTTTCAACTGAAAGTGTTGCAAGATGATGAACGTCTCAAGCTGGTCGATTAAAAATCCTGTCCCTGCGCTCATTTTATTTATTCTATTAACGCTAGCAGGCTTCATGAGCTTTAATGCCATGAAAGTACAAAACTTTCCCGATTTAGAGCTGCCAACTGTCACAGTTAGCGCTTCCTTACCAGGCGCCTCACCTGGGCAACTAGAAAACGAAGTGGCACGAAAACTGGAAAACTCTATCGCCAAACTGCAAGGTTTAAAGCACATTTACACCAAAATTCAAGATGGTAACGTCACGATTACCGCAGAGTTTCGTTTAGAAAAACCCACGCAGGAAGCCGTAGATGATGTGCGTTCTGCGGTAACTGAAGTGCGCGCAGACATGCCAGATGATTTACGTGACCCGATTGTTTCCAAGGTCAATCTAGCTGGGTCTCCGATTTTAGCGTTTACGATTTACTCTGCCAGTTTAGATGATGAAGCGCTTTCCTGGTTTGTGGATGACACCGTTACACGCAAATTACTTAGCGTACAAGGCGTAGGAAGCATAAGCCGCGTAGGCGGTGTGAATCGCCAGATTTGGGTGGAACTGGATGCCGCTAAACTGCAGTCATTAAACGCCAGTGCAGCAGATATCTCACGCCAATTAAGACTCGCGCAAATTGAAGTGGCTGGCGGCGCAACTAAACTTGGTGGCAGTGACCAACCTATTCGTACGATTGCAACAGTGAAGTCTGCTGAAGCACTCGCACAATTAGAAATCATCTTAAATGACGGCAGAAAAATCCGCCTGGACCAAGTCGCCACCGTGAAAGACACCATTGCGGAACGTACATCTACAGCACTATTAAACGGCAAAACAGTGGTTGGCTTTGATGTCACGCGCAGCAAAGGCGCAAGCGAACTGGAAGTTGGTGCGGGCGTGCATAAAGCTCTAGATGAGCTAAAAGCGGCACATCCTGATATTGAAATCACCGAGGCGTTTAACTTTGTCACACCAGTACAGGAGGACTTTGATGCTTCTATCACGTTGTTGATTGAAGGTGCAGTGTTAGCGGTTCTGGTTGTTTGGTTATTTTTGGGCGATTTTCGGGCGACGTTTGTATCAGCGATTGCGTTACCACTATCGGTGATTCCAGCATTCATCGGCATGCACTATTTGGGATTTTCAATCAACGTTGTTACTTTGCTTGCACTCTCGCTGGTTGTGGGTGTGCTGGTGGACGATGCCATTGTAGAAGTAGAAAATATTGTACGCCATCTACGCATGGGCAAATCGCCCTATCAAGCAGCCATGGAAGCAGCTGATGAAATTGGCTTGGCCGTTATCGCAACGACTTTCACTTTAATTGCCGTATTTTTGCCCACGGCTTTTATGAGTGGCGTTCCAGGAAAATTCTTCAAACAATTCGGCTGGACAGCCTCTATCGCGGTTTTTGTTTCATTAGTGGTCGCACGCGTATTAACACCTATGATGGCGGCATATTTAATGAAGCCAATCAATAAAAGCCATGTAGAAGATGGGAAAATCATGACGCTGTATATGCGCGTCAGCAGTTGGTGCTTAAACCATCGCTTAGCAACCACCTTGGCGGCTATTACCTTTTTTGTAGCATCCCTGATGCTCATTCCATTTCTGCCCACAGGATTCATTCCCGCGGACGATAACTCGCAGACACAAGTACGATTAGAACTACCGCCGGGTGCATCCTTGCAGCAAACGGTTGCATCATCAGAACAGGCGCGTTTAATTCTCGCTAAAATTCCTCACATCAAAAATATCTATACAACTATTGGTGGTGGCGCTGCTGGCACTGACCCTTTTGTCAGTTCTGGTGCGACTGAAACGCGAAAATCTACGTTAACCATCTTATTGGATGCGCGTGGAGAGCGCCCCAAAAAACAAGTGATTGAAAAACAAATACGCGAACAATTACAGCAATTACCAGGCGCCAGAATCAATGTTGGCTTGGGTGGCAGTGGCGAGAAATACATATTGGTACTTTCTGGCGAAGACAGCAACGCACTACAGGCAGCAGCTAATTCGGTTGAAAAAGATTTACGTACCATTGCAGGCTTGGGCAATATCGCTTCCAGCGCATCTTTAGTCAGGCCAGAAGTAATTGTAACGCCCGATTTCACTGCAGCAGCGGATTTAGGTGTGACCAGCTCAGCCATTGGCGAAACTTTGCGCATTGCCACGGTAGGTGATTATCAACAAGCATTAACCAAACTTAACCTGGAGAAGCGCCAAGTACCAATCTTGGTTAAACTCGACAACAGCGCTAAAACCGATTTAAGTGTATTGCAAAAGCTGGCGGTACCAGGCTCCCGCGGACCCGTGCCATTAGAGCAAGTCGCCAGCATGAAGATTGCCAGCGGCCCAGCCATGATTGACCGCTACGATCGCTCACGCAATATTCAATTTGATATTGAGACTTCAGGCATGCCACTGGGTGAGTTAGCAGAAGCGGTTAAAGCATTGCCCAGCATTCAAAACCTGCCTCTTGGTGTTGAGCAGCGTGAATTAGGCGATTCAGAAGCCATGGCGGAGTTATTTGCCAGCTTTAGTTTAGCCATGCTAACCGGCGTGGTTTGTATTTATTTTGTATTGGTGCTGTTATTTAAAGACTTTTTGCAACCAGTGACTATTCTTATTGCGCTTCCATTATCGCTGGGCGGTGCATTTTTAGGTATGTTGGTTGCGGGAAAAGCACTGTCAATGCCATCAATGATTGGGTTGATTATGCTGATGGGTATTGCGACCAAAAACTCAATCCTACTGGTGGAATACGCCATTGTTGCGCGTCGAGAATTACATTTAAGTCGGCTTGAAGCGATTAAAGACGCCTGTCATAAACGTGCACGTCCGATTATTATGACCACCATTGCGATGACCGCAGGCATGTTACCACTGGCCTTAGAATGGGGCACTGGAGATGGTTCATTCAGAAGCCCGATGGCGGTTGCAGTAATTGGCGGCTTACTGACTTCTACAGTATTAAGCTTATTAGTGATTCCTGTGGCATTTACTTATGTGGATGATTTTGAGCAGTTTCTTGCAAGATTGTTTAAACGTGCAACAAAAAGTAAGGCGCAGAGCAGTGTTTAAATCATTTAATAATTAAAACAAGGTAGAAAATACTTAATCAAACAGCTGTGCTTCGCGCTCAGTGGCTCTGTGCATAACCTCTTGTTTTTGTTGATTGGTGAAATCCCACCAAGCTTGAATCTCATCCATTGTTCGATAACAGCCTTGACACAATCCGCTTAAGTCATCCATGCTACATACACCTATACAAGGCGATTGAATTTCAATTTCTGACATTTACCTATTCCAAATATTCAATTAACATTTAAGCCACATATAAAAATGCGCGATTTTTGAAATCGCGCATTTATTTAACACTTAAAACAACCTCACTTTAAAGTTAATGGTTTTAAACAGTTAACTTAAAGTGCCATGGCACTGTTTATATTTTTTACCAGAACCACACGGGCAAGGGTCGTTACGTCCAACTTTCACACCTTCGCGCACCAATGGTTCACCACCAGCAATCTGTGCACTTTCGGCATCGGCAGAATCACCCGCTGGATTAGCCAAGGCCTCATCAAAATCAGCGTGCTGGTATTGTACATTTGCAACATCAGCAGGTTTTTCAACCGCTTCCACATCATCTTGCGTTTTTACCTGTACCAGCATCGTCACTTTAGTCACTTCGCTTTTAACGGTATTTAGCAAACCTTCAAACAATGCAAACGCTTCACGCTTATATTCCTGCTTAGGATTTTTTTGCGCATATGAACGCAAATGAATACCTTGGCGTAAATGATCTAACGCTGCCAAATGCTCACGCCAATGGCTATCAATGCTTTGCAACATCACTGCACGCTCAAACTGGCGCATCGTGTCATTGCTGGCCAATGCTTCTTTAGCTTTGTATGACTCCTCTGCAGCATCAGAAATACGCTCGCGCAAGGTTTCTTCATGTAAATCAGGATTATCTTCCAGCATTTTCTGCAACGGCAAATCTAAACCAGTTTCGGCAATCAGATCTTTTTCCAGACCTGGGATGTCCCATTGCTCTTCCACGCTACCCGGCGGAATATGCGTACTGAAAATACTGGCAATCACATCTGCACGCATGGCACTGATGGTTTCACCAATATCATTGGCCTCTAATAACTCATTACGCTGTTCATAAATCACTTTACGCTGGTCATTTGATACATCATCAAATTCTAGTAACTGTTTACGAATATCAAAGTTTCGGCCTTCCACCTTGCGCTGTGCATTTTCAATCGCACGCGATACCATGGCGTGCTCAATCGCCTCGCCCTCTGGCATTTTTAAGCGTTCCATAATCGCCGAAACGCGATCGCCAGAAAATATGCGCAATAATTGGTCATCCAAAGCCAAGTAGAAACGGCTTGAACCTGGGTCACCCTGACGGCCTGAACGACCACGGAGTTGGTTATCCACGCGACGTGACTCATGGCGTTCGGTACCGATAATATGCAAGCCACCCGATGCTAATACGGCATCATGTCGCTGTTGCCATTCCGTTTTAAGTTGTGCGATTTTGGCGGCTTTTTGTGCATCATCCAATTTTTCATCTAAATTAACCGCGTGAATTGCAGATTCCGGGTTACCACCCAATACAATATCCGTACCACGACCAGCCATATTGGTCGCGATAGTGATTGCACCTGGCTGACCAGCTTCTGCCACAATATGTGCCTCACGCTCATGTTGCTTAGCATTTAACACTTCATGTTTTAAGTTCGCTTTGGTCAGCAAGCCAGAAATAATTTCTGAGTTTTCAATCGACGTAGTACCTACCAGCACTGGCTGGCCAATGGCTTGGCACTGCTTAATATCCTCAATGACCGCATTATATTTTTCTGCGGAGGTGCGATACACCTTGTCCATCGCGTCTTTACGCAACATGCTTCGATGCGTTGGAATAACAACGGTTTCCAAGCCATAAATCTGATTAAATTCATATGCTTCGGTATCGGCTGTACCCGTCATACCGCTTAACTTCTCATACATGCGGAAATAATTTTGGAAAGTGATGGATGCAAGTGTTTGATTTTCTTTTTGAATCGCCACGCCCTCTTTGGCCTCAACTGCTTGATGTAAGCCATCTGACCAACGGCGACCTGGCATTTTACGACCGGAGAATTCATCCACGATCACAATTTCACCATCATCTACAACGTAATGCTGATCTATTTTGAATAAGTTTTGCGCACGCAACGACGCATAAAGGTGATGCACTAGCGTGATATTAGACGCCTCATAAAGACTGGAACCTTCAGCCATTAAGCCAGAGCTGGCTAAAATCGCTTCTGCGCGCTCATGCCCAGCTTCACTCATGGTAACTGTTTGAGCCTTTTCATCGACCCAAAAATCGCCATCGCCATCTTCAACAGTTTGTGCAGTTAACTGTTTAGCGACTGCATCAATTTGATTATATAAATCGATGCTGTTTTCTGCTTGGCCTGAAATAATCAATGGCGTACGTGCTTCATCAATTAAAATCGAATCGACTTCATCCACCAATGCATAACTTAAAGAGCGTTGTACACGCTCATCCTTGGTAAATACCATGTTATCGCGCAGATAATCAAAACCGAATTCGTTATTGGTACCGTAAGTAATATCAGCTGCATAGGCTGCTTGCTTGGCATCATGCGGCATTTGCGATAAGTTAATACCGACACTTAGGCCTAAAAAGTTATATAACTTGGCCATCCACTCCGCATCACGTTTCGCTAGGTAATCGTTCACAGTGACGACATGCACACCTTTGCCTGTAATCGCGTTTAGATAAACTGGCAACGTTGCTACCAAGGTTTTACCTTCACCCGTGCGCATCTCGGCAATCTTGCCTGAATGAAGCACCATGCCACCAATCAACTGCACATCAAAGTGGCGCATACCTAACGCACGCACACCACCTTCTCGCACCACTGCAAACGCTTCTGGCAATAACTTTTCCAGGCTTTCACCTTGTTGAAAACGCTGTTTAAACTCTTCGGTTTTTGCCCGCAAAGCTTCATCGGATAAAGCTTGCATGGCGGGTTCTAATGCCAGAATTTCTTTAACGGTTTGGCCATACTGCTTAACAAGCCTATCGTTACGACTGCCGAAAAATTTTTTAACCAACGTGGATAACATGAAGAGACACCGCTTTTCCGAGACCTCGGAAACCTATATTTGAGATTAGATGGAAGTTTGTTTGTATTGTAAGGATATTGGGTAGTTATTTTTTATTTCAATGTCGTTTTTCAATTTAACTAGTCGTAAAAATGAACTATTAAAATATTGATTATTGGTGTAAATATTTGCGTGGATCAAGTGCATTGCCATTAAGTCTAATTTCGTAATGCAAATGCGGGCCGGTTGATCGCCCTGTACTGCCCACTTGCGCGACTATTTGACCTTTAACCACGCGCTCACCTGCTTTAACCAACAATTTAGAAGCATGTGCGTAACGTGTTTCCAAACCTGACCCATGGTTAATTTTAACTATATTACCATAATCGGGTGTACGCTCAGCGCTAGATACAATGCCATCAGCAGCAGCCCTGATATCCGTACCCGTATTCGCCGAGAAGTCCAAACCCTCGTGAAAAGCTTCACGGCCATTGAAGGGATCTGCACGCCAGCCATAACTAGATGAGTTAAAAGCAGCATCTATCGGACTACTGTTGGGCAACATGTCTTTCAGCACACTTTTCTGTAAAATCTTAGCTTCAATACTACTTAAATAGTCATCACGCTTATTCACTGCTTCCGTTAACTCTTCTATCGCAACAATCAAATCTGCCTCAGTCATGGCGTGCGACTCCACAAAAGGCCCACCAACACCGCCATGATGTATGTTATTAACGGGTTTTAAACTGGTAATATTGATGGCTGCACTTTCTTTTTCACCCGCCAATTTTGCCAGTCGCTGACTTTGCGCATCCAATCGCATCATGCGAGCCTGCAGCTCACCCAGTTCTCTAGCATAGGCATCCAAATGTACTTGCGAAGAGATAATAGAGCTTTTAATTTGGGGCGGTAGCAGCGCCTTCATACCCTGTTCTTTAATATTGCTTGGAGGCGTAATAAAAAGTAAAGTCAACATCACCGGCACTAACACTAAAGACGTAATCAGTACACCAGCCTGAAAAGCCGACAAACTTTTGGCCGTCGCCAATTTGTTAGAAATTAAAATAATATTCATAAAATAATGGTTACTCACATTTGTTAAGACAATGCATACCTTTAGTGGATATGCATCCAACTTAAGTCACTAAATCTTATTCATTAGTTTCGTTACAACTGTTTTTTAGCTAAGATTCAGCATGCGCAAAATTGATACGCTTCTCAATCACAATAGCCAACTTAGTGCTTTGACTAAGAATGTGCAGTCTCACCAACTATTGCAAAAATTTTGGGTGGCTGCAAGCCCGCAAATGCTGAGCAATTTAAGTTTTGTGGGCAGTTTAATAAACGGTCAGTTAACTGTTTACGCACACAGCGCAATTGTCGCAAATAAAATCAAACTGACCATCGCTAATCTTTTGACTCAGTTACAAAATCTACAACAAAGCAACCCTAACTTTAGGGAATGTAAAGTTACTGCAATTGTGGTGAAAGTGCAAGTTAAATCTCACCCCAAAGTGCCAGCAAAACCCATACGCAAACTCTCCAAAAACGCTTCCAATAGCCTCAAAAAGCTAGCGCTAGATTTAGGTGAATCCCCCTTATCCAATCAACTTAACTCGCTTGCCAGTAAGGTATCGCAATAAAATATTGCGCTAAACAATCAAGCCTGCCATCAGATTAAAACCGCTTGAATCGCCTGTTTTAATTAACTTTACTTAAAAAAATACCCAGCAATCCTTCGGTTGTCGCCACTGTTTATTAGTGACATAATGCATTCAGTTGTTACAAATTAATTACATTTATTACAACTTGGTTTTTACAAGCTAGTCGCATTATTCTTACAGTCATTGATGTCGTTTCAGATTTATCCATAATAAATAGATAGGGAGAAGTCATGTCAGTTGCACTAATAATCGCCATAGCTGCCGCAGTTCTAGCAGTGCTATATGGTGTCGTAATGAGTAGATGGATTACCAATTTGCCAGCAGGCAACGTGCGCATGCAGGAAATCGCCGGCGCCATTCAACAAGGCGCAGCAGCCTATTTAGCCCGTCAGTACAAAACAATTGCTATCGTGGGCGTTGTATTGGCAATTTTAATTGCTGTATTTTTAGGCACGTCTACCGCCATCGGCTTTGTACTAGGTGCTGTTTTATCAGGTGCATGCGGCTTTATCGGTATGAATGTATCAGTAAAAGCCAATGTACGCACAGCTCAAGCCGCAACCAAAGGTATTGGTCCCGCGCTTGATGTGGCATTTAAAGGTGGCGCAATTACCGGCATGCTGGTGGTCGGTTTGGGTCTATTAGGCGTGGCTGGTTTTTATTGGTATTTAGGTGCTGAGGCAAACACAAACTTAGACCCTTTAATCGGTCTGGCATTTGGCTCTTCATTAATCTCCATCTTTGCGCGTTTAGGCGGCGGAATTTTTACTAAAGGTGCAGACGTTGGCGCGGATTTAGTCGGCAAAGTGGAAGCCGGCATTCCGGAAGATGACCCACGTAATCCTGCTGTGATTGCCGATAACGTAGGTGACAATGTGGGCGATTGTGCAGGCATGGCAGCCGACTTGTTTGAAACCTACGCCGTTACATTAATTGCCACAATGGTATTGGGTAGCTTATTGATCTCTGATGCAGGTGCGAATGGTGTGATTTATCCATTAATGCTGGGCGCGGTCTCAATTGTCGCTTCTATCATCGGCTGTTTCTTTGTGAAAGCCTCGCCAGGTATGAAGAACGTGATGCCAGCTTTATATAAAGGCTTGGCAGTTGCAGGCGTTTTATCATTAATTGCCTTTTACTTCGTCACGCAGTATTTGTTTCCACAAGGTTTAACTGCGGGCGACTTAACGGTTTCTGCGAATCAACTATTCGGTTCTTGTTTCGTCGGCTTAGCTTTAACCGGTGTGTTAGTCTGGATTACCGAGTACTACACAGGTACAGATTACGCGCCGGTAAGACATGTTGCGCAAGCCTCAACTACCGGCCACGCCACCAACATCATTGCAGGTATCGGCATCTCAATGAAATCAACTGCATGGCCGGTGCTTTCAGTCTGTTTAGCGATTTGGACATCATTCCATTTGGGTGGTTTATACGGCATCGCAATCGCCGCAACAGCCATGTTAAGCATGGCGGGTATTGTAGTGGCGCTAGATGCTTATGGTCCGATTACCGATAACGCTGGTGGCATTGCTGAAATGGCAGAGCTACCCAGTAGCGTGCGTGATGTAACCGACCCATTGGACGCTGTTGGCAACACGACCAAAGCGGTGACTAAAGGCTATGCCATTGGCTCAGCTGGCTTGGCAGCATTGGTATTATTCGCCGATTACACACACAAATTAGAAGGTGCAGGCATTGCGGTTAAATTTGATTTAAGTGACCCAATGGTGATTATTGGTTTATTTATCGGCGGCTTGATTCCTTTCTTGTTTGCCGCTATGGCGATGGAAGCCGTTGGCCGTGCAGCAGGCGCAGTGGTTGAAGAAGTGCGCCGTCAGTTCCGCGATATCAAAGGCATTATGGAAGGCACGGCTAAGCCGGAATACGGCAAAGCCGTTGATATGCTGACGACTGCTGCGATTAAGGAAATGATGATTCCGTCATTATTGCCAGTGGCAGTTCCCATTGCAGTCGGCTTATTATTGGGCCCTGTTGCGCTGGGTGGTTTGCTGATGGGCACGATTGTCACAGGTCTATTTGTGGCGATTTCAATGTGTACAGGCGGCGGCGCTTGGGATAACGCCAAAAAATATATTGAAGATGGCAACCACGGCGGCAAAGGTTCAGATGCACACAAAGCCGCAGTGACTGGCGATACTGTTGGTGATCCGTACAAGGATACGGCGGGTCCTGCCGTGAATCCACTGATTAAAATTATTAATATTGTGGCCCTGTTAATTGTGCCGTTATTACATATTTAATCTATTGTTCAATCTGCATAAATAAAGTTTTAACGTAAAAAAGGCAGCCAAGGCTGCCTTTTTTATTGCCCGTAACCAGCTAATTAAAATGCTGGCTTAACAGCCGCATTATTATAATTTTCAACGCCAGCTAAAATTTCTTTTCTAGCCGCGTCAATATCGCCCCAACCGTTAATTTTCACCCATTTGCCTTTGTCCAGATCTTTATAATGCTCAAAAAAGTGTGAAATCATTTCCAAGCGCCATGGTGAGACATCGGCAAGGCTATCCAAATGTCCATACAAGCCACAAACTTTAGGCACTGGCACTGCAAAAACTTTAGCATCCAGACCAGCTTCATCTTCCATCAATAGCACGCCTAGTGGACGGCAGCGTACAACCACACCAGGAATCAATGGTACTGGTGTCATCACCAACACGTCTACAGGGTCACCATCATCCGATAAAGTGTGTGGGATATAGCCGTAATTAGTTGGGTATTGCATCGCAGTACCCATAAAACGGTCCACAAAAATCGCACCGCTATCTTTATCGACTTCGTATTTAACAGGGTCGCCCTGCATTGGAATTTCGATAATCACATTAAAATCATTGGGTAAATCATTGCCAGATGGCACTTGGTTTAACGACATGTTGAATATAGCCTTGAACTAAAAAACGAAATTATACTAGAAGTTTGTAAATGATTTGTTGTACTTAAGTGTGAAGATAAGTGCAATTCATGTTAATACACGCCGGCACTCCGCGATGATGTCTGTGGGCGTTAATTTCAATGCAAGATACAACAACAAGGGCACAACGACTAATTCATCCACCTGCCCGATAAGCGGCAGAAAGTCTGGAATTAGATCAAAAGGCATTAAGACATAACCAATCGCCAGCCATAATAACGCTTTGGCTAGTTTTGGCGTTTGTGGATGCTGATGCAAACGTTGGTAAAAAACAAACTCGCTTTTAAGACGCGCAGCTATTTGTTTTAATTTTGCAAACATATCAATGTACTAAACCGATTAGTTGCCTGTTAGCTTTTGACCCGTTAACTTCTCATACGCTTCAAGATATTTTTCACTGGTTTTTCGCGCCACATCGTCAGGTAAGACTGGCGCCGGCGGCGCTTTGTTCCATTGAATACTTTCTAGCCAATCGCGCACAAATTGCTTATCGTAACTGGGTGGATTGCTGCCGACTTTATATTGCGCTAACGGCCAAAAACGGGATGAATCCGGGGTTAACACTTCGTCCATCACATGCAGTACGCCATTTGCATCTAAACCAAACTCAAATTTAGTATCGGCAATAATAATGCCTTTAGTAAGTGCATACTCGGCTGCTTCGCTGTACAGTTGAATCGCGACTTTTGCGACTTTCTCCGCCATCTCAGCACCTATTAAATCAGCGCAGGCTTGCAGGCTGATATTTTCATCATGTTCGCCCGCTGCGGCTTTGGATGATGGCGTAAAAACTGGTGTTGGCAATTTTGATGCTTCCTGCAGACCTGCTGGCAAGGTAATACCACATACAGTGCCTTTGGCTTTATATTCTTTCCAACCGCTACCAACCAGATATCCGCGTACAATCGCTTCAATCGGCAATGGTTTGAGTTTTTTTACCACTACTGCACGGCTTAGGTTTCCTTCGCCCAACTGTGATTTATCTTCAGCATTATCAACAACACTGTGCGGATTTATGCCGGTTAAATGGTTTGGTACAACGTGCTTGAGTTTTTCAAACCAGAAATTCGCCATTTGCGTCAACATGGCGCCTTTATTGGGTATGCCTGTAGGCAAGATCACATCAAATGCAGACAATCTATCTGTACTGACCAGCAACATGGTGTCAGCATCAATCGCGTAAATATCACGCACTTTGCCTTGGTGGATTAAATTCAGACTGTTGAGATTGGTTTTGAGTAAAGGCTGAGTCATTTTGACGTATCTATAAATGTGCAACTGCAATTACACATAAAAATTGAAAGTGCCTTATTATAAATTGCAGCGCTTATTAATGCATATTTTTAACACATTTATTCCGTTAACTTTTTTGCAAGTTAACGGCTAATTGATATTAAAAATCGCCTACTTTAATAATTTTCATTGTATTAGTACCGCCCAAACTGCCAATCGGCTCGCCAAATGTCAGCAATACTAAGTCACCAATCTCCACGGCTTTTTGCTGCAATAAAACCTGCTGCATCTCCTGCAAGATCTCATCCCTGTTTTTGTTTTCATGTTCAATGGGATAAGGATAAACGCCACGGTGTAAAGTGAGTTTTCTGCGTGCAAATTTATCGGGTGATAGCGCATAAATTGGCACTTGTGCATCTGCACGCGATAACCATTGCGCTGCATTGCCCGATTGCGTCAATGCAGCAATGGCTTTTACTTTTAAATGCTGTGCAGTGTAAATCGTTGCAGCAGCAATCGCTTCATCCGTTTTAACAAATACCTGGTCTAATTTTTCAACATGAAATTGATTAAAATATTCTTTTTCCGCTTCCCTCACCACTCTATCAACCGCTTGCACAGCTTCCAGTGGATATTGCCCAGCAGCAGTTTCGGCGGACAACATGACCGCATCCGTGCCATCTAGCACCGCATTGGCCACGTCTGATACTTCCGCTCGCGTGGGAATCGAACTGGTAATCATCGATTCCATCATTTGCGTGGCGGTAATCACCAGTTTATTTTGTTCACGCGCCATGCGTATCATGCGCTTTTGCAAGCCGGGCACAGCCGCATCGCCTACTTCAACACCTAAATCACCACGCGCAACCATAATGGCATCGCTCGCTTCAATAATCGTCTCTAGATGGTCAATCGCCTCCGCACGTTCAATCTTGGCCACAATACTGGCGGTGCCACCAGCTTTCTTAACCAGGTTTTTCGCCTGAATTATATCTGACGCCGATTTTGGAAATGAGATAGCGATATAGTCAGCTTCTAAAGCTACCGCAGTGATCAGATCCTGCTTATCCTTTAAGGTCAATGCATCGGCGGATAATCCACCACCCTGACGATTAATACCTTTATTGTTGGTCAATACGCCGCCACTTAAAACGACGCAGTGAATTTGATTACCTTTTACTCTATCCACCTGCATGGTAATTCGACCATCATCCAGCAGCAGCACAACGCCTTCCGTTACTTCTTGTGGCAAACTTTTATAATCCAATCCCACTTTGTATTGATCACCCAATACACAGTCGGCATCCAAAATAAATATGTCGCCAGTCTTTAAGGTAACTTTGCCTAATTCAAACTGACCAATTCTAATTTTTGGTCCTTGCAAATCGCACAGTACACCCACCGGTCGACCTAGTTTTAATGCAATTTTGCGCACAATTTCCGCACGCTTGATATGCTCATCGGCAGTACCATGCGAAAAATTAAGTCGCACTACATTCACACCAGCCGTAATTAACCGTGCAATCATTTCTTCGGAAGTGCTCACTGGGCCTAGCGTTGCTACAATTTTCGTTTTACGTAACATCATGATGATATGTCTATCTGAACTTACTTTGACTTAACAATTAGGGTTAAATTGCAATAAGCTTTACTCATACTAAACTTTACCCAAAATTAAAAAAGGGCATAAGCCCCTTTTTAAAAAACGTGCAAAATAGGCTGCGTTTATTTTTGCGCTTGTTCCTGCGCTCGGCTTTCTAAAATTTCTACAGCTGGTAATGTTTTACCTTCTAAAAACTCTAAAAATGCACCGCCTGCGGTTGATATGTATGAAATTTTATCGTAAATATCATATTTCTGAATCGCGGCAATCGTGTCGCCACCGCCTGCCAGAGTAAACGCTTTGGTATTGGCAATGGCATGCGCAATCGTTTTAGTGCCTTCACCAAACTGATCAAACTCAAATACACCAACAGGACCATTCCACACCACAGTCCCTGCATTATTGATAATCTCTACTAATGCATTAGCAGATTTCGCGCCAATATCAAAAATCATATCATCCGCTGCCACGGAGTCGGCGTCTTTCTTGATTGCCAGTTCATCCGCAGCAAATTTTTTGCCGCAAACAACATCCACTGCAATCGGCACCGCCGCGCCTCTTTGGCTCATTTTGTCCATTAAGGTGCGCGCCACCGGCACTAAATCATCTTCACATAACGATTTGCCAACTTCAAACCCTGCGGCTTTTAGGAATGTATTAGCAATGCCTCCGCCGACAACCATTTGGTCGACTTTTTCAGACAGGCTTTCTAACACGGTTAATTTGGTGGAAACTTTACTGCCGCCGACAATGGCCACCATTGGTCGCGCAGGGCTAAGCAATGCTTTAGTTAATGCTTCCAATTCCTCACTTAACAGCAAGCCTGCACAGGCAACTGGTGCAAATTTCGCAATACCATATGTACTGGCTTCAGCACGGTGCGCAGTACCAAAAGCATCCATGACAAATACGTCACACAACTTTGCATACGCTTGCGCAGTTTCATCTTTGTTCTTTTTTTCACCAATATTAAAGCGACAGTTTTCCAACACCACCAATTCGCCAATAGCTACCTCAAAATCACCATTTACCCAGTCTTTGATTAAGCGCACCGGTTTATTCAACTTAGCGGCAATCACATCCACCACAGGCTTAAGTGAGTTTTCTTCTGAATAAACACCTTCTTCAGGGCGACCCAAATGCGATGTCACCATGACGCGCGCACCCTGTTTAAGCGCGTATTCTATGGTTGCCATGCTGGCAGTAATACGTGCATCAGAAGTCACTTTGCCATCTGCAACGGGGACATTTAAATCAGATCGGATGAATACGCGTTTGCCAGATAAATTAAGGTCGGTGATTTTGATAAACTTCATAACAATTCCCAAAAATTAAGCTATTTACAGTGTTAACTATTTGGCTCTCATCAATGCCACTGCGGTGTCTAGCATGCGGCAGCTAAAACCCCATTCGTTATCATACCAAGCCAATACTTTTACCAGGTTTTCAATCACCACTGTTTGTGTGGAATCAAAGTTGCTGGAAGTTTCGGTATGATTAAAATCGGAAGAAACCAGCGGCTCGGTGTTGTAAGCCAAAATACCTTTCAATGCGCCTTCGCTTGCTTCTTTCATAATCGCATTGACTTCTTCTTTGGTCGTATTACGACTGGCAACAAAGGTTAAATCGACGGCGGAAACATTGGGAGTAGGAACGCGAATCGAAAAACCAGACAATCTGCCTTTCAGTTCAGGAATCACAATACCAACCGCCTGTGCTGCACCTGTTTTGGTTGGGATCATATTCAATGCAGCAGCACGCGCACGGTGTAAGTCCTTATGATGACCATCTATTAACAACTGATCGTTGGTGTAGGAGTGGATAGTGGTCATTAAACCAGTTTCCACGCCTAATTTTTCATGTAATGCTTTCACCATTGGTGCCAAACCATTGGTTGTGCATGATGCATTTGAAATGACCGTCATAGCAGACGTTAATATTTTTTCATTAACGCCCATCACCACGGTTGCATCACAGGCATTTTTATCTGCTGGTGCAGAGATAATGACTTTTTTAGCTCCAGCATCTAAATGTGGCTGACACTTTTCTTTGGTACGAAACGCGCCGGTACATTCCAGCACCACATCAATATTCAATGCATCCCAAGGCAACTTAGCAGGATCTCTTTCATTGAACATATGGATTTTGTCATTATTCACGATTAAATAATGATGTCCGGCTACATCCTGTTCATGGCTGACTGTGGCAGCCAGTCTGCCATGGACGGTATCGTATTTGGTTAGATGCGCATTGCATTCCGGGCTGCCTGAGCCATTAATCGCCACGATTTGAATGTCTTTACGCTTTTGCTCATAAACTGCACACAATACATTGCGACCGATACGTCCATAACCATTAATTGCTACACGAATTGCCATTACATCACCCTTTCGAAACTTGCCTTTACTGAATGTTTTTAATATTCAAACAATGTGCTTTTAAATAATATTAAGTCTAGCTTTTATAAATAAAAAGAGCCTCTAAAGGGAGGCTCTTTTTAATACTACCTACTCAATAATTACACCACTGACTTAACAACAGCAACAACATTTTCTACTGTGAAGCCGAAGTGTTTCATTAATACGCCGCCAGGTGCTGATTCACCGAATGTATCGATACCGACAACAGCGCCTTCTAAGCCAACATATTTGCGCCAAAAATCAGTTACACCAGCCTCAACAGCCACGCGTTTAATGCCTGGTGTTAACACGCTGTCTTTGTAAGCTTGATCTTGACGATCAAACACGTTTGTTGATGGCATTGAAACCACGCGGACTTTAGTACCTGCTGCGTTCAACTCAGCAGCAGCTTTAACTGCCAACTCAAGCTCAGAGCCGTTAGCGATAAGAATCACTTGCGCACCAGCAACGTCAGATAATACATAAGCACCTTTACGCATACCAGCAAATTGCGCTGTATCGTGTTTGATGCCTGGTACGTTTTGACGGCTTAATACCAAACTTGAAGGACCAGTTAAACGCTCAACCGCAGCAACCCAAGCTACCGCAGTTTCAGTTGAACTACCTGGACGCCATACATCCATGTTTGGAATGTAGCGTAAACCAGCAGTATTTTCGATTGGTTGGTGCGTTGGACCATCTTCACCCTGACCGATAGAGTCATGCGTTAATACTGCAATGACGCGTTGTTTCATTAATGCAGCCATGCGCAATGCGCTTTTTGCATAGTCGGAGAACATGTGAAATGTGCCACCGAATGGAATTAAGCCACCGTGCAATGCCATACCGTTCATGATCGCGAACATACCGAACTCACGTACGCCGTATGAGATGTAGTTACCTGGTTTTTTCGCATCAACGTGTACAAAGCTACCGGTTGAAGTCAAGTTAGAACCAGTCAAGTCAGCAGAACCGCCTAAGAACTCAGGCAATAATGGAGCTAAAGCGCCAATCACGTTTTGTGATGCTTTACGTGTTGCAACACCTTCTGCTTTTTCGTTGGTCGCTGCGATGATCGCATCAGTTGCTTCTTTCCAGTTTGCTGGCAATGTGCCAGACATACGGCGTGTGAATTCTGCCGCTTCAGCTGGGAATGCTTTAGCATATGCATCAAATTTAGCGTTCCAATCGCCTTCAGCTTTAGCGCCTTTAGCAGTTGCATCCCAACCAGCGTAAACATCTTCTGGGATCACAAATGGCTCATGTGCCCAACCGATGTTTGCACGTGTCGCTGCAACTTCATCTAAACCTAGTGCAGAACCGTGGCAATCGTGTGAGCCAGATTTGTTTGGTGAACCCATACCGATCACTGTTTTACAGCAGATCAATGATGGTTTGTCTGTTACTTTTTTAGCTGCTGCAATAGCTGCACCGATTGCCGCTACGTCATGGCCGTCAACTGACTGCACATGCCAGCCATATGATTCAAAACGTTTCGCTGTATCGTCTGTATACCAGCCTTCGATATGACCATCGATAGAGATACCGTTGTCATCCCAGAATGCTGTTAACTTGCCCAGACCCCAAGTACCAGCTAGCGCACAAGCTTCATGAGAAACGCCTTCCATCATGCAGCCGTCGCCCAAGAATACGTATGTTTGATGGTCAACGATGTCATGGCCTGGTTTATTGAATTGGTTAGCCAATAATTTCTCAGCCATTGCAAAACCAACGCCATTTGCAATACCTTGGCCTAATGGACCTGTTGTTGTTTCAACGCCTGGCGCATAGCCATATTCTGGGTGACCAGCACATTTTGAATGTAATTGGCGGAATGATTGCAACTCGCTCATTGGCAATGCGTAACCTGTCAGGTGCAGCAATGAATAGATCAACATAGAACCATGACCGTTTGAAAGTACGAAACGATCGCGATTAGCCCATGATGGATTTTTTGGGTTATGGCTTAAATGGTTGTTCCACAATTCTTCGGCAATCTCTGCCATGCCCATAGGCGCACCCGGGTGACCTGAGTTGGCTTTTTGCACTGCATCCATTGATAACGCACGAATTGCGTTGGCTAAATCTTTACGCGTTGCCATGATTCTCTCCCTAATTAGCTAAACTGAACAGGTTTTTATTAATATTTAAACTAACGAAAAACCTAATAGAAACTGTAAAAAAGCTTGTTTTAAAGCTTGGTTATAAGACACTTTTTGTAAAGTGGTAATTATTCCCTAATTAGGCATTTTCGGCAAGTTTCAAGCAAGGATAATTCAGCATTAATACACCATATTTGCACATTATTTTGTAGCTAAACCGCTATTAAATGTAGCGTATTATTTTCGACTGGATTTTAACCCTGGCTTTAAATCGAAAAATTAAAATCAAAAAGCCAAGTGCCCAACAGCGGCACTTGGCACAAAACTACGAACCGATTACAAATAGACAAGCCAAACTAAATAGGCGAATACTCGGTTAAACCACTTGCCGGCTAGAGCGCATCACAAAACAAAACAGCGCTGTTAATATCAACCATGTTTGCGATGGAATTTCAGATGGCTCTGCAGCCGACCCTAATGTAACATTTTTATTGACAACATTTCTCGTGCTTACTTCTGGCATTTGCACAATATCATTAGAGGCAAGCCTTATAACTGGCATCGCGTTATCCATTTTGACGGTACTAGCAACTTTGGGTATCGAACTGATTTTTGTTGCATCGCTAATCACCGCCAAAACCGACACCGGCATAATTGAAAGTGCTCCCAGCAATACGAGCATCATCATTTTTTTCAACATTTTAATATCCAATTTAATCAAAAAACTTAAAGTACTTAAGCTTTTGCAAATTGAATGCCAATTACGTCTTTAAAAAATATTGATGGAAATCAGCGAGTTAATTTAAACCCATTATTATTTTATGTTGTCATTTTGACACTGTTGTCAATAAAGCCAGCATCTACAAAGCCAACTCAAACCAATCAGAAAAATATCAAAGCAGATATTTTCACTGTAAGAATTGGACGGAAAAATCCTACAGCAATATCAGTCATCGGCTTATTCGATATTTTTTTCAGATGCATAGAATATGTTCTGTGTTCTACACATATCTATTTTATTTATTGAAAAGGAATAATGATGAAAGCAAATCTTAAAACTCTATTAATTGTTGGTGCTTTAGCATTGCCTGTGGCTGCGTTTGCTGCAGAAGGCGATTCTGTTAAAACCAAAGTTGGCGATGCAGTTATTACCACTAAAGTTAAAGCAGAGTTTGCAAAAGATAAAGCTGTTAGTGCATCGGATATTAAAGTGGAGACGGACAGCAGCGGTTTAGTACAATTGTCAGGCATCGCAAAATCTCAAGCCGAAGCTGACAAAGCAGTGGTGCTTGCAAAAAAAGTTAAAGGCGTAACTGGCGTAAAAAATGACATTGTCATAACGCCAGAATCATACTAGTACGTTCAATTTCTCAACTTTACCTAAGCAATTCAACTAAGGCTTATTGTGGTTTTATTGCTGAGAAGATAGAAAACGGGGCGATAGGCCCCGTTTTTTGTGCGCGAATCATTGCGTGTAATCTTTCATCAGCTCCGCCACCCAATCCATAAAAATTTTAACGCGTTTAGATTGATGACGCCTGTTTGGATAAAGCATAGAAACAGGCATAGGTTCAGCTTTGTAATTTTTTAATATTTCTACCAAGCCGTTCGCCTCAGGATAATGCTTACCTGCAACTGGCAATTGGATAATTCCCAATCCAGCCACACAAGCAGCCATATAGGCGTCGCTACTATTTACTGTAATTAAAGACTTCATTTTGAGCGAAGCATATTTTTCACCATCAAAATACTCCCAACTTGCAGACTTCGCCCCCAACACGGTGGCGTAATGAATGATAAAATGGTTTGCCAATTCATCTATATGTGTTGGTTCGCCATGCCCTTGTAAATATGCTGCGCTGGCACAGTTAATAATGCGCAACTGCCCAAGTGATCTTGCAATCAAGCCAGAATCTGACAACGCGCCCACTCGCACCACACAATCAAAACCTTCGGCAATCACATCCACACGCCTATCGGTGCTACTTAACTCAATTTCAATATTAGGATATTCACTTAAAAACCGTGTTAAGTTGGGTATGACCAAATTCTTAGCCACGGCAATCGGCATATCTACGCGAATATGGCCAGTGATATTGGTTTTGCCAGATTGAAACATGGTTTCCAGTTCATCGACATCGACCAGCAAGTCCTTGCAACGCTCATAAAAAATCTGCCCATCCTGCGTCAAACTCACCGTTCGCGTGGTTCTGTGCAATAGTCTTGTACGCATATGACTTTCCAGATTTTGTATAGTCGTCGAGATGCTGCCTTTTGGTACACCCAAACTGTCTGCCGCCTTGGTAAAGCTAGCCAATTCAGCAACTCTTACAAATACTCCCATCGCATTTAATCTATCCATTGCAACCCTTATTGTTCCAAATTATTGAACAGTGAAACTAATTTATGGAAGTTTATCGCATATAAACAAGCTAATACAATATCACTCAACTACTCAGACATTGAGTTTTAAGCCACTAAATTTTAATAAACGAAAAGGATTAAAAATGAGCACAAAGATTGCAATTGTTACAGGTGGTAGCCGCGGTTTAGGTAAAAACACAGCATTAAATCTGGCTAAAAAAGGTAATGACGTCATCATCACCTACCACAGCAAATTAGCTGAAGCGAACGAAGCAGTCAAAGAAATCGAGCAATTAGGGCAAAAAGCTGTTGCACTACAATTGAATGTGACGGATAGCAAATCATTTTCCGCCTTTGCAGCACAGGTGAAAACTGCATTAAAACAGAAATGGAATAGCGACCATTTTGATTTCTTAATCAATAACGCCGGTACTGGTGTGCATGTCAGTTTTGCAGAAACCAGCGAAGTGCAATTTGACCAAATGGTGAACGAACACTTAAAAGGTGTATTTTTCCTGACGCAAAAATTATTGCCACTGATTGCAGATGGCGGTCGCATCGTCAATGTTTCCAGCGGCCTCACACGCTTTGCCTTACCAGGTTACGCAGCTTATGCAACCATGAAAGGCGCAATTGAAACCTTAACTAAATATTTAGCCAAAGAACTTGGTGCACGTGGCATTGCTGTGAACGTGGTCGCACCAGGTGCAATTGAAACTGATTTTAGTGGTGGCGCAGTAAGAGATAACGAGCAATTGAACAGTTTTGTCGCCGGACAAACTGCCTTAGGCCGTGCAGGCTTGCCAGACGACATCGGCGGCATGATTGCATCATTACTTTCAGATGACAACCGTTGGGTGAATGCACAACGCATTGAAGCTTCTGGTGGAATGTTTATCTAAATAAAGCCTTAATTGTGATACGCCGCAAATCTGGCGGCGTACTTTTTTGCTATTTTACCGCCTGCAAAACCATCTCAATCGCCCGACAATTAGCCTTCGCATCCGCAAATGTCAGCAAAGGCTGCTTATTATTTAACACACAATCACTAAAATGCTCGATTTCTAAATTAAAGTGATTGCTTGGTGCAAAGCGTTCTTCTGCGTATTTGCCATCTTCCAGCGCCCAGCTGATGACTGGCACATCATTTTGAAACACCCATGCAGCATGGCATTTAACCCAGCCTTTTGTGCCGATGATTTCGTACTCTGATTTCCGGCTACGCTCGAAACTCACATCAAAATGTCCGAAGCGGGCGCGGCCTTCGCTGTCCGGGCCAAAATCCAATACTCCACTGGTCACAATATCTGCGCCGTGTTCATTCAATTTGGCATGCGCGGTAATTGAAACTGGCTCCGCGGGCTTGCCATCTTTCTGAAAGCACCAACGCAAACTATGAATCGCATACGGCCCGATATCCCACATCGCGCCGCCGCCATCTGCCATGCTGCGGTTAATGCGATACATACGTGCCGACTTCATCAGGAATGAAAAACTGGCACGTACTGATAACACATCGCCGATTAGTCCAGAATCAATGATTTCCTGCACACGTTGATGCTGTGGATGAAAGCGATACATAAAGCCTTCCATCACTTTGACCTTATTTTTAATCGCCGCCGCTTCAATCGCTTCCACATCTTTTAAGGTAATTGCCATGGGCTTTTCAATCAAGATATGTTTGCCTGCATTTATCGCTTTAATCGCCCAGTTCGCATGTTCTTCATTCGCCAGCGGACAGTAGATCGCCTCCACATTTGGATCATTGATTAACGCATCCATGTCGTCATAACACCGTACATCAGAATGTGTTTCAATAAACCCATGCGGCGCATATTTCTCTAAAACCGCTTTAGCAGCGCCTGCACGACGACTGGCAATAGCAACCAACTCTGAATTCGGCGATTCGATAATCGCTGGTAGTAAGCGCTCATTAACCCGCGCCGCACCTAAAATTCCCCACTTAAGTTTTTGTATGCTCATATAACACCTATAGATTCAATTTACTGATGGGTATTGTACTAAGTTAACCAGCACAATGACATCTATGTCATATCAATTGTCTTATATCAAAACTGCGTATTTATTTTATGATACGCTTAAAGTCTACCCGTTTATTGAGGGCATGATATGCAGCAAAATATTCCCATACCCGAACTTAGTCCAGCAAAAAAACAAAGCAAAAAAATTGCTTTATTCGATTTAGGATTTAGGCCATTTTTCCTCGGCGCCAGCATATTTTCAATCGTTTCACTTTCTTTGTGGATGGCAATTTATGCGCTTGGATTTGAATTTAATCTTGAAAATATCCGGCCATCACAGTGGCACGCGCACGAAATGCTCTATGGCTATGCTTTTGCAGTGATTGCGGGCTTTTTACTCACTGCTGTTAAAAATTGGACAGGCATACAAACTCTACATGGCAAACCGTTGCTAGCACTATTTATGCTTTGGGTTTCTGCAAGATTGATTATGCTGATTAATCCAACCCTGATGATATGGGCAGCATTGTTTGATGCGGCATTTATGTTGGGCCTGAGTGCTGCAATTGCTATACCAATTGTAAAAGTCAAACAGTGGCGACAATTGGGGGTACTGACAAAAGTAGCTATGTTAGGCGTTGGCAATATTGCCTTTTATGCTGGCGCATTAGGCTGCTGGGCAAATGGCGCGCAAGTGAGCATTATCATTGGATTATATTTAACGGTCAGCATGATTCTGGTGATTAGCCGCAGAGTACTGCCTATGTTTATTGAGCGTGGCGTACAGGAGCAAGTAAAACTTAAGCAGTTTAAATGGCTGGATATCAGCATTATGTTGCTACTGGTTGGCCTGTTACTGAATGAAGTAGCGCTTCAAAGCACCAGTATCGGCATATTGGCTGGATCACTGCTTTTCTTAACAAATGGTTTTCGCTTATTTAACTGGCACACTAAGGGTATTTGGAAAGTGCCTTTGTTGTGGAGCCTTTACTGTGGTTTATGGCTAATTAATTTAGGCTTCTTATTTACTTCACTCAGCTATTTAACCAGCTCAATCGGCATGATATTTGCCATTCATTTATTGGCCGTAGGCGGTATAGGGCTTATTACCGTGGCAATGATGGCGCGCGTTGCATTAGGCCATACGGGAAGAAACATCCATCAGCCGCCCAGAATGGTGTCTTACGCATTTGGCTTACTTATAGTAGGCGCAATATTGCGTTCCATCTTTCCGGTTTTGGCAAGTGAGCACTATTTATTGTGGGTAGTATGTTCTTATCTTTGCTGGCTACTGGCGTTTGCAATATTTGTAGGAAAATACTGCGCAATTCTTATCAAACCTAGAATTGACGGAATGCTAGGCTAACTAAATAGCTACTCGCCTTTCCATTTGATTGAACAACCGATGCTGGCAATCTGCTCACGCGGCCCTTTGCCTGTTTCTGCAATCAGTTTCATCGCATCAAACAAATCACGCCTGCTGTCTTTTGGTGGCTCGGGGTTACGGCCCGCAGCATCAAAACGGCCGCGATATTGCAGCTCACCCTTGGCATTAAAACCAAAGAAATCAGGCGTACATACTGCGCCATAGGCCTTTGCGACTTCTTGCGTTTCATCCAGCACATATGGAAAGCTAAAGCGATTACGCGCAGCCTCTTCTGTCATACGCGCAAAATTATCTTCCGGATATTTCAGCGTGTCATTGCTTTGAATCGCAATGCTATTAATGCCGTACTGCTCTAGCTCAAGACAAGTGACAACCAATCGCGTTTTAATGGTTTTTACATAAGGACAATGGTTGCAGATAAACATCACCAGCAAACCATTCTTGCCCATCACCATATCGCGCGACACCAAGTTACCTTCGATGCTTCTGAAGTTCACAGCGGGCAAATTAAAATCAGGGGCTTTCCAACCAAAATCGCACATGGGCGGATTTAAACTTGCCATGCTTTACTCCTTAATTAACTTATAATTTTATCTTAACACTTTCGTTTAATACAATCATGTCTAATACCCGTTTTTATAGCGCAGAAAAACTTAATATTGGTGCATTAATTTCACTATCCTCCAGTGCTGCAACGCATGCCACGCGCGCGTTGAGATTGAATGTTGGCGATAAGCTCAAGTTATTTAATGGTGACGGATTAGACTATAACTGTGAGTTAATCAGCATCAAAAAAAATGAGGTGATAGCCAAAGTGCTGGCTAGCCAGACGATTGTAAATGAATCGCCACTTAATATCACTTTGCTACAAGGCATATCCAGCGGTGACCGCATGGATTACACCATTCAAAAAGCCGTGGAATTGGGCGTGAATGCGATTCAGCCAATATCCACTGAACGCAGCGTGGTAAAACTCAACCAGGAACGCGCGCAAAAAAGGCTTGAGCATTGGCAAAACGTCGTCACTTCAGCCTGCGAGCAATCTGGGCGCGCGTTTGTGCCGCAAGTATTATCGCCAATCAGTTTATCTAACTGGCTGGCAGATCATCCATCAGAAAATGCCACCCGCATCTTGCTTAACCCTGTGGGCGCATTAAAACTGGCGGCATTAACCAAGCCCGCCAATCACATTCAATTACTGATTGGTGCAGAAGGTGGATTAAGTCAAAATGAAATTAATGCCGCAACATCGCAAGGCTTCCAATCCATTATTTTGGGCCCGCGCATTTTACGCACCGAAACCGCCGCATTAACTGCCATCGCCAGCATGCAAGTTTTGTGGGGCGATTATTAAATCCACATAATTAAAATTGTATTTTTTACAAAATTATTTATAATAATGTAAATATTACAAATATATGGATTTATGATGGCATCTCTTGGCAGATTTATTCGGCAAATACGTCAATCAAACAACCTGACACTACAGCAACTTGCCAGCAAAATAGGTGCGGATGCTGGTAATTTATCACGCATAGAGCGCGGCGAGTTAGGTGTATCAGAAACTTTATTGCGCAAAATTTCTGCCGCACTGGATACAACGCCTGCACATCTTTATGCCTTAAGCGAAGCAGAAAACAATTTGCCGTTGCAAGTGGAAGAACCGCATCAATCCTATCTATCGACTTTTAACCAATCCACTTCTCGCGCAACCGCTGAAGACTTCGTGCAATGGTTTCGCTCTGCAACACCTTATATTCACGCATTTGGTGGCCGCACCTTTGTTATCGCATTTGGTGGTGAAGTAGTCAATGATGCGCAATTTATTGCCTTATCACACGATTTAAACCTGCTTGCCAGCCTAGAAGTAAGATTAGTTTTGGTGCATGGCGTACGTCCACAGATTGAACAACGTTTAAAGCGCGATAAACTGACACCAGCTTTTCATGATGGATTGCGTGTGACCGATGATGCGGCGATGGAAGCCGTAAAAGAAGCCAACGGTGCTGTGCGAGTGGAGATTGAAGCGTTACTTTCAATGGGCATTGCCAATTCACCAATGGCAGGCGCAGATATTCGCGTGGCGAGCGGCAATTTTGTTACCGCCAAACCACTTGGTGTGCGCGATGGCGTGGATTTACAACACACAGGCGAAGTACGCAAAGTAGATGCTATTGGCATACAAAAACGGCTGGATGATAACGAGCTGGTATTGCTATCACCGCTTGGTTATTCGCCAACTGGCGAAGCTTTTAACTTAAGTCTGGAAGATGTCGCGGTAAGCGCTGCGATTGCGCTGGACGCAGACAAACTGATTTTCTTGATGGATAGTGACGGCGTGCGCAATTTGCGCGGTGATTTATTGCGTGAGATGACGGCAGAAAAAGCCAAGAATCTGTTACGCAATGTACAAAACAATGAAGCCCCCATTCATTTCTCTGAGGACGTTGATTATTATTTGCCTGCCGCAGTACGCGCCTGCAAACATGGTGTCGCGCGCACGCATTTGATTTCACGCCATATCGATGGCGCCATCATCCAAGAGCTTTTCACGCACAGCGGCATTGGTACGATGGTGACAGAAGAAGGTCTGGAAACTATGCGCCAAGCAAATATTGACGATGTTGGCGGCATATTGAAATTGATTGAACCACTGGAAAATGATGGCATTTTAGTACGACGCGGACGTGAGCGCATCGAAATGGAAATTGACCATTTCTATATCATGGAACACGACAATCGCATCATCGGCTGTGCAGCACTTTATCCCTTTGCCGCTGAGCACATGGCAGAATTTGCCTGCTTGGCAATTGATACGGACTATCGCGGCAATGGTCGTGGCGATAGACTGTTCAATTATTGCCAAGCGCAGGCAAAAGAAAATGGCTTTAAAAAACTGTTCTGTTTAACCACACGCACTGAACACTGGTTTTTAGAGCGGGGATTTATTGAACAATCAATTGAAAAACTGCCGCAGGAAAAGCAAAATCTCTACAACTTCCAGCGCAAATCAAAAGTATTCGTTAAGCCGCTTTAAGCGTGTTAACCAAAATATCAACCCGATTTTGCAGTTAATATTTTGGTTTATTTTGCTAATAATTTCGGCAATCTCTTTAATTAGTAGCTTCTTTTTTAGATACAATGAGACAAAATTTAATTTCAGAGAATTAGCATGCAAAACCCTATACAAGATAGCGCGCAAAACACCATTGCACCAGCCCAAAAAGCGAAGATTCTGGCAGAAGCGTTGCCGTACATTAAACGCTTTTTTGATAAAACCATTGTGATTAAATACGGCGGCAACGCTATGACGGATGCGCATCTAAAAGAGTGTTTTGCACAGGATGTCGTATTGCTAAAACTGGTTGGTATGAATCCAGTGGTTGTGCATGGCGGCGGCCCGCAAATTAATGAAATGCTGGATAAGCTGGGCAAAAAAGGCGAGTTTATTCAAGGCATGCGCGTGACTGACGAAGAAACCATGGATGTGGTTGAAATGGTGTTGGGTGGTCAGGTGAATAAAGAAATCGTTAACTTGATTAATCGCCACGGCGGCAAGGCAGTTGGCCTGACTGGGCAAGATGGTAATTTTATCCATGCGCACAAATTGATGATGGCGGATAAAGACGATGCCAACAAAATGATTGATATTGGCCAAGTGGGCGAGATCAGTGCGATTGACCCAAGCATTATCAACTTTTTAGATTCCGGCGATTTTATTCCTGTGGTCGCGCCAATTGGTGTCGGCGAGAATGGCGATACATTCAATATCAATGCAGACGTAGTTGCAGGAAAGTTGGCAGAAATTTTAGGTGCGGAAAAATTAATCCTACTCACCAATACGCCCGGCGTGCTGGATAAATCCGGCACATTACTGACAGGTTTAACACCAAAACAGATTGATGACTTAGTCGCAGACGGCACATTATCCGGCGGCATGTTGCCTAAAATCAGTTCAGCCTTAGATGCAGCCAGAAGCGGCGTAAAAGCTGTGCATATTATCGATGGCCGTGTAGAACATGCACTGTTACTGGAAGTATTAACCGATGAAGGCGTTGGTACGCTGATTAAAGCCAAGTAATTACATTTAACCAGCCCGGCGACAGAAAATAATTTTGCAAGATAAAGCGCTAGAAGCGGCGACACTCCATCAGGCAGGCGAGGAATAAGCGAGCACGCGACGCCGCGATTTGCTTGCAAAAGTTTTATGCACCGAGTTTGGATTTTTGATTTAGACGATACCTTACACAACGCCTCCGCGCACATCTTCCCTGTGATGAATCGCGCCATGACGCAATACATCATGGATGAACTGGATTTAGATGAAGTCGCCGCGCATCAATTGCGCCAGCACTATTGGCAGATTTATGGCGCAACGCTTAAAGGTTTAATGCGCCATCATGGTGTTAATGCGCCGCACTTTTTAAAAACCACACATGCGTTTATGGATCTGCCGAATATGGTGATTCAAGTCAAACAACTACGCCATCTACTGCAAAGTCTGCAAGGGCGAAAATGTGTGTTCACCAATGCGCCGCGGGAATATGCAATGCGTGTGCTCACACTGATGGGCATTGCTGATTGCTTTGAATTGGTCTTTAGTGTGGAGTCCACAAAATTTCATGCCAAGCCATCAATACGTGGCTTTCAATCGCTACTTCAAACCTTAAAAACTCATCCTAAAAACTGCATTATGCTGGAAGACAATCTACCCGCTTTAATGACAGCAAAGCGATTAGGCATGAAAACCATCTGGGTGACTAAAAAACAACAAAAACCTGGTTTTGTTGATTACAGAATTGATTCAGTGTTAGCGCTCACTCACATTCAGCTATAATTAGCCCCTAATTTAAAACAATAATTCAGGGGAGCAATATGGCATCAGACCGTAAACAGCAAATCTTAGAAACACTCGCCAAAATGCTAGAAAATCCTAAGCGCGAGAAAATCACCACAGCCAGCTTAGCTGCCAAACTAGACGTAAGTGAAGCCGCGCTTTATCGCCATTTTGCCAATAAAGCACAAATGTTTGAAAATCTGATTGAATTCATCGAAGCCTCAATTTTTGGTGTGATTAACAAAATCACGACAGACGAAACAGATGGCGCAAAACAGGTGCAATTAATCATCACCATGTTGTTAAAATTCGCTGAAAAAAACCCAGGTATGACACGCGTGCTAATTGGCGACGCTTTAGTGAATGAAGAGGAATGGTTACAAACGCGCATTAACCAGCTTTACGACAGAATCGAAGCCAGCTTAAAACAAAGCATCCGCATCGCAGAAACTAGTACAGGCGTTAAGGGTGATGCTGAAGCGCAGGCGAACTTGATGGTATGTTATGTAGTTGGTCGCTGGCATCAATATGCCAAGAGTGGGTTTAAACGTAAACCAACGGAGTTTGTGCAACAGCATCTAAGCTTACTGTAGCCATAATATCTAGATTTGTTTGCAGAATATTAAGTGTTATATAACAGACTTAATTAACGCCTGCATAAATGCAAAAAGGAAGGGCTAAAACAGCCCTTCCTTTTTGCTTACTGATTTCAATAAAAATAATCACTTCTCAAACATTTCAAAGTAATTTCATATCGATTTAGTGGCGGCCATTACCTCTGCCGTTTCCACCTTTGTTGTTTTTGCCTTTGTTATTACCTTGATGCTTATCTGGTCCATTGCCTCGATGGTTTCCATTGTCCGACCCATCGTTCGAACGACTATCACGCCCATCATAACGCCCTCGTCTATCATCATTTTTGCTCCAATAGTCGTGGTCGTAGCGTCTGCCGTCATCACCGTGCTGACGATATTCTTGATATCTGGGTGCGTAAACATTTTGATACCATGCATCTTGCACAAAATAAACTGGTCTACCGCAGGCGTAATATCTATCGCAATAATTTGACCAGCGTTTTGCATGGCCAGGTGGCACTCTCAAATAAATAGGTTGCGCATCTCGATAAAAAGGCTCTACATAAACCACTCTAGGTTCCAAATAGACTAGTTGTGGTCTTGGATAATAATCACCAATATTAAGTTGCCCATAAAAGCCTGGCTGGCCAATACTAACTGACACACCTACACCTGCTTGAGCTGTAGATATCCCAATAGTAGATATAGCGATTAATGCGCTAAATGCAACAAAATGCTTTTTCATATAAAACCTCTATGTATTCAAAATTTGTATTGCCGCAAAAGCAATACAGTTGAGTTACTAATCAAAACTACTAGCAACTCACATATGATGAATAACGACTGAGGTCTTATCGAGATGACGCCGATAAGCTTGTAAAGCCTATCTGACTAGGTAAATAAATGTAAAGATTCAGACAAAATACGACTAATGAATCCTTCAAATAATTTGTTGAATGACTTTCAATCTTGCCTGGAACACTGCCGCCTTAATCTTTTCAGCTTCACTAAACTCTTGAGCAATCGCACCAGCATCCACACTTACAGCCGCTTTTAAAGCTTTATTAAGCAATTCCGATTCTGGCAAATCACAACTTTCCAAACCTGTCCTACCACGCGAATCGGCTTCGCAAGCTTTTAAAAAATCAGCGAATCTGGCAGGTTGGCGAATCGCATCCAGTTCCATCAAAAACTCAAGCAAAGTATCTGCGCGCATTTTGCTGGTCTGATGTAATTTGCCATGAAACTTGGCAACAATATGCGCAAGCTCTTTACAATCGTTAGGTACACGCAAGCGTTTACTTACATCTTTGAGTAAATCCACACTACGAATCTCATGCCCAATATGGCGTGGCAAAACATCGACAGGCGTGGTGCCCTTGCCAAGATCGTGCGTTAAGGCGGCAAAACGAATGGGCAAGCTGAAATTATGTTTGGCAGCATAGTCAATCACCATCATCACATGCACGCCCGTATCAATCTCAGGGTGATGTTGCGGCGGTTGCGGTATGCCCCAAAGCCTATCCAGCTCGGGCAGAATTTTTTGTAGCGCGCCACAGGCACGCAACACTTCAAACATACGGCTGGGCTTTTGCTCCATTAAGCCTTTGGCTAATTCTTGCCATACGCGCTCAGGCACTAGCGCATCCACTTCGCCAGCGGCGACCATTTGCTGCATCAGTTGATTGGTTTCAGGTGCTACAGTGAAATCGGCAAAGCGTGCGGCAAAACGTGCGGCACGCAGAATACGTACAGGGTCTTCTGCAAAGGCATCACTTACGTGACGCAAGGTTTTAGACTTGATGTCTGCCTTACCATTAAACGGATCAATCAACTGCCCATGCCCATCTTTTGTTTTTGTATTCACGGCTTTTGCAATGGCATTAATAGTTAAGTCACGACGCGCTAAGTCTTCTTCTAATGTGACTTCTGGAGAGGCATGCACGGCAAAGCCCTTATAGCCAACTGCCGTTTTGCGCTCTGTACGAGCCAACGCATATTCTGCTTGAGTTTTGGGGTGTAAAAAGACGGGAAAATCTTTACCTACGGGTCTGTAACCTGCTGCTACCATTTGTTCGGCCGTGCTGCCGACAACGACATAATCTTTATCTTTGACGGGTAAACCCAATAGCTCATCGCGCACGGCTCCACCAACAATATAGATTTGCATTTCAGACATTTTTAGATAAGCCCGTACAACAAAAAACGCCTATCTTCTGGCATTAATGGCACGCCCAGCCGCACTACGAAAACTATCGTAAGCCCCACGTGGTGTGGCATTAGTTAAATACTCCGGCACAACAGCCTCTAATGGCGTTGGGTTAACATTTAATTCCGGCGCTATTGATTGGTGCGTGACGTTATCTAGCGCCATTGATTTCACATTGTCGCGTGTCATCAGCTTAATCGGCAGCAATTCCATCGTAAATGCTTGCATCATGGACAAACGATCATTTAAGCCAATAATAGGGCGTTGCTTACCTAAAATATCCATCACCTTTTGCACTAATTCACGCAATGTATAAACAGTCGGGCCGCCAAGTTCATAGGTTTTATCGTAGGTGGTCGTATTCTCTAAGGCATTTACAAAACAGCTGGCGACATCTTCGACCCAAATCGGTTGAAATCTTGCTTGCGGTTTTGCCAAGGCAATCACTGGCAAATACTTAACCAGATTAGCAAATAGATTTAAAAAACGGTCATTGCGCCCAAAAATGACTGAAGGCCTGAAAATCGTGATATCCAGTTTTTTATTAAATTCCTTAATAGCGATTTCACCTTTGGCCTTACTGATTAAATACTGGCTAGGTGCATGAGTGCTGGCTTGCAGAGCACTCATGTGAATAAAACGATAAATGTCTAAGTTTTCGCATAACTGTGCAACGCGGCGCGGCAATTGATGATGATTCTCTTCAAAGGTATTCCGATTATTTTCATGCAAAATACCGATTAAGTTAATCACCGCATCTGTGCCAGTTAATGCTAGTTTCAGTGCGTGATTATTCATCACATCGCACTCAACCACTTGCACATTCGGCAGCAAAATCAAATGTTTACCAGCCTCGCGGCGGCGTGTTAATACTTTTACCTGATAACCTGCAGCATCTAACTTAGCAACAATGCTACTGCCAACAAACCCCGCCCCGCCTAACACACATACTGATTTAATTGTCATACATACCTTTAAACTACAGAACTTACTTCAACTCTAAACTGCACTTATTAAATAGTCTGCTTAAAATCATTCATCAACAGATTGAGTAGCTTCAATACTACCCTGACTTGCATTGTTTTGATTTAAATTCTCAGCACCCACATTAGCAATCGTCGCGCTGTCAACAGCAGAACTATCGGATACTAACCCTGTATTGCTGGGAATCACGCCTAACCTTTGTTTTAGAGTCATGGGTTTTAAACCCAGCTGATGCGCATATAGATGTGCATTTGCCATCACCCTTTGTACGTATGTGCGCGTCTCATTAAATGGAATCGTTTCTGCATATATAGCACCTTCCAACGGCACATCTGCCTGCCATTTTTTTGCACGACTGGGCCCTGCATTGTAGGCAGCTGTTGCCATCACAGACTGGCCGTTCATTAAATCCAGCGTATAGCGCATGTAATAAGTACCCAGCGCGATATTCGTATCCATTTCGTGAATCATGCCATTATGGTAATTCTCAACCCCAGCTTTACCCGCAATCCACTTGGCGGTAGCTGGCATTAACTGCATCAATCCTGCGGCACCTACACCTGATTTTGCCGCAACCATAAAACGACTTTCTTGACGGGTTATACCGTATATCCAAGCTTCATCAATTTCTTGTTCACTAGCGGCAGATTTAAATAAGTTACGATAGGGCGTAGGGTAGCGCAACGCAAAATCGTGCAATTCGGTAGTTTTATCGGCCGTAACAATGGTTAAATCATGCCATTTCTGCCGTGATGCAAATTCGGCAGCGGCTAATAATTGTGCATCGTCAAATCCGTTAATTGCCATCGCCCATTCAGATTTCGCTTCCCACACAAAATCTAGGCGTTGTAACGATAGCGCACGCTGAATAGCCGGCAACGTAGCGATTGCCTGCACATCATCTTCTGTTGTCTTGTAGGTATTTAATGGCGCGGTAATAAAACCTTCAAGCTCATCCTGTGCCAGCCAACCATAATAATGGCGCTCTGTGGATAGCTTAGCAAACAAGGTGTTGGCTTCTAATAATTGTTTTTGCGTTTTTAATGCACGTGCTTTCCAATAACGCCAAACCGCTTCTTCGGATTGGGCTGCATCCATTTTCGCGATAACTGCGAGCAGGCTTTGCCAATTTTTATCACGCAACGCGGCACGCGCATACCAAGCAATCTGGTCTTTATTAAGACTGTCGCCGGCTAATTTAAACCATTCCAGCGCTTGCGGCTCATGTCTTTGCGCAGCGTGTAAGGCCAATCGTCCATAAAAGAACTTTTTATCATCGGCCTGGATTGCACCTTCAACACCATTAAATAAGCTTAAAGCTTGTTGCGAGTTGGTTCTTGCCACACGGTTCAAGGCCATCAAGTTAAGTTCGCGGCCCAATCTGGTTTTAAAACTAATGGTTTTTTTGGCTAATGCCGTGCTGGGATTTGCATATACTTTATCGATTAACTTGGTTTGGCTTGCTTCAAACGTTTTGCTACGCTGAAGAATGCCTTTGGCAAGACTGATGCGATTATCTGTTAATGCTAAGCGAAATCTTGCCCAAATATCCTCTTCACTCAATACATTTGCCGCCTGCATGCGGTCAAATAAGCTGTTACAACTACTGGGCTGCTCTTTTCCCTGCATCCATAACGTTTTTGCCGCCTCTAGCGATTTGGCATCGCCCAATATCGCATTGGCTTCTGCCGCATAACAAGCAACAGCGGCATCCTCTTGCTTATAATTGGGGAGTTCTGCTGCAAAAGCAGACCAATCTTGCTCTTTAGCTAATTTTTTTAAATATTCACCACGCAGTTTATCTGCAAATGGATAATCGCTGTAAGCATTAATAAAATCGACTACGGTTTTATTATCGGCCTCATTTAAACTCAACAATATGAGCCAATATTCGGTATATGGCGCAAGCAAGTAATGCTGGCTTTGCAATTGCTGCATATATTCAGACAATGCAATGGCGTTTTTTTGGGTATAGGCAGTGCGTGCAAGCAAAAACTCCTCATCGCCACTGGCGGCAAAGCTGGTGCTGGCAGACATTATCAATGTGACGATAATGGTTTTAAAATAATGTAGAGTGCGCATATTAACCGAACCTGTATTGAACGTACTAAAGTCGGATAACCCTAGCTATTAAGTAAAGCAGAAAAACAACGACTAGCATCCAGCCTGTATAAGTAAGGATTTTTTTTACAAGTGTTAAATAACGCTGATTGCGTGTAACCAGATACAACGCCAATAACACTAAACTTGCAAGAAAAACTAAAACAATCGTTAAGCGAATAATGGCCATGGCTTAAGGTTAATTTAATCTAACTAAAATGCGGCATCAGATTAGGCGTAAAAAAAGCGGTTTGATCCTGAAAGCCTTTTGGTGCTTCTTCAATGTTCTCAAAAGTCACATACTCCCAAGCATCGGCATCAGCCAATAATGCGATTAACAAGGCATTATTTAAAGCATGGCCAGATTTAAATGCGGTAAATGCACCTAGTAATGGGTGGCCTAGCATGTATAAATCGCCAATGGCATCCAATACCTTATGTTTGGCAAACTCATCCTGGTAACGCAGACCATCGGTATTTAAAATGCGATATTCATCTAATACAATGGCATTATCTAAACTACCGCCGCGCGCTAACCCATTGGCGCGCAGGTATTCCACTTCATGCATAAAGCCGAACGTTCTGGCGCGGCTGATTTCTTTAATATAACTATTATCTTTGAAATCTATTTTGACATTGCTACCTGAGTTCTCAAGAACAGGATGCGCAAACTCAATAGTGAAATCCATTTTGAAACCGTGATAGGGCTCAAACGTCACCCATTTATCACCGTCTTTTACTTCAATTAATTTTTTGATCTTAATGAATTTTTTAGCTGCTGGCTGCTCAACAATGCCAGCCGATTGCAGCAAATAAATAAAGGGTCCGGCACTGCCATCCATAATCGGAATTTCTGAGGCCGTGATTTCCACGACTACATTATCGACGCCTAAACCGGCTAATGCAGACATTAAGTGCTCGACAGTGGCGACACGCGCACCATTATGTTCTAGGGCAGAACACATGCGTGTATCACGCACTGCGTCAGGTTGTGCTTGTATCGTGGGCGCTCCGGGCAAATCGGCGCGCTTAAATACAATGCCTGTGTCAATTTCAGCTGGTTTCAAAGTCAATGTGACTTTTTCACCATTATGCAAACCAACGCCAGTAGCACTAATCTGTTTTTTTAATGTTCTTTGCTTCAGCACTTAAATATCTAGCTAGAATGTCCTAGCCGGTTCCCTTTATTAACTTACCTTACATTTTAACAAATGTCGCCCAAATTAATCGGCTTGTTTGCGTAAAAATGCCGGGATGTCATATTCTTCAACACCTGACATTTTCATCGCCTCAACCTGTGCGCGACGATTGTTTTGACTAAACACCGCAGGTGCTTCTTCTTCCACATCGCCAACAAACACTGGCTGACTATTCGTACCTGTCATCAATGTTGTCATCACACGTAACTCTGGTTTTTGCTGGCGACGTGCAATTGAACCATTTAAACCTGTTGCTACCATCGTCACGCGCAATTTATCACCCATCGTTTCGTCAACCACATTACCCACAATCACGGTTGCATCATCTGCAGTAAACGCTTTAATGGTGTTCATCACATCATAGTACTCTTTCATTTTAAAGCTAGTACTTGCGGTGATATTCACTAAAACGCCACGCGCATTGGCTAAGTTGACGTCTTCTAACAATGGGCTTGCAACGGCTTGTTCCGCTGCAATCATCGCGCGATTTACGCCGCTCGCTTCAGCAGAACCCATCATCGCCATACCCATTTCACTCATTACTGTGCGTACATCGGCAAAGTCAACGTTAACCAAACCTGGGCAATTAATAATCTCTGCAATACCTGAGACAGCATTATGCAGTACGTCGTTCGCGGCATTGAATGCTTCTGTAAAAGGCACATCCTCGCCAAGTACTTCCATTAATTTTTCATTTGGAATCACGATTAATGAATCCACATGTTGTGACAACTCTTCTAAGCCGTCTGTTGCGACTTTAGTACGTTTACCTTCAAATGCAAACGGTTTAGTTACAACAGCCACTGTCAAAATACCCATTTCTTTGGCTACTTCAGCAATAATCGGCGCTGCGCCTGTACCTGTACCGCCACCCATACCGGCAGTGATAAACAGCATATCTGCGCCATCAATCATTTCCGCAATACGATCACGATCTTCCAATGCAGCTTCACGGCCCACCTCTGGTTTAGCGCCCGCGCCCAACCCTTTAGTAATGTCTGAACCAATTTGAATTGTTTTGCTTGCAGAGCTTTTCTTCAGCGCTTGCGCATCTGTATTCGCGCTAATAAATTCAACGCCTAACACATTCTTGCTGATCATGTGGTTGATTGCGTTGCCGCCGCAACCGCCTACACCAATCACCTTAATGACGGCTTCTTGTGAATCTTTATCCATAATTTCAAACATTTTATATCTCCTTTTGCCTTTAATATTTGCATTTAACTTGCGTTAAACGCTGCCCTATTTCCACTACTTAACTCTTTTAAAACACTAAAAACGCCTACTAAAACTGCTATTAATTAAAAATTACCTTGAAACCAGCTTTTCATTTTTTCAAACAAACGTGCAATTGAATTTGATTCCATCTGCCCACTAATTTGACGCTCTAACTGCTGCTTACCCATCAAAATCAAACCTACACCTGTTGCATAACGCGGATTACTGATGACTTCTGATAAACCACCTACATAACGCGGCATACCTAGACGCACCGGCATGTGGAAAATTTCTTCACCTAGCTCTATCATGCCGCGCATCATGGATGAGCCACCGGTAATCACAATGCCGGAAGCAATCATTTCTTCCATGCCGCTACGGCGCAACTCTTGCAACACGAATTCATACAACTCAACCACGCGCGGCTCAATCACTTCTGCCAAGGTTTGTACCGATAATTGTCGTGCTTCACGACCATCCACACCCGGCACTTCTACGATTTCGCGCGCATCGGCCAACTGACGCAAGGCACAACCGTATTTCACCTTAATATCTTCTGCCGACTGGGTTGGCGTGCGGAAAGCCACTGCAACGTCATTGGTGATTTGGTCGCCTGCAATCGGCACTACCGCTGTGTGACGGATAGAACCATTCTTAAATACAGCGATATCTGTCGTGCCACCACCGATATCCACCAGACACACGCCTAAATCTTTTTCGTCATCCGTCAACACCGCGACGCTGGATGCCAATGGTTGCAGAATCAAATCGCTGACTTCCAGGCCGCAGCGCTTGATACACTTAACGATATTTTGCGCAGCAGCCACAGCACCAGTGACAATATGCACTTTTGCTTCTAGCTTCATGCCGCTCATGCCGAGTGGGTCGCGCACATCTTCTTGACCATCGATAATGAATTCTTGCGTCAGGATATGCAGTATTTGCTGATCGGCTGGCAAGGCAATCGCACGTGCAGTTTCCACCACGCGGTCAATGTCCATTTGCGATACTTCCGCATCTTTAATTTTCACCATGCCATGCGAGTTAAGGCTTTTAATATGACTGCCAGCAATGCCGGTAAATACGGCATTAATTTTGCAATCGGCCATCAGTTCCGCTTCTTCGATAGAACGTTGAATCGCCTGCATAGTGGAATCGATATTAATTACTACGCCTTTCTTCAGGCCGCGCGACACATGCTGACCAAGGCCAATCACTTTCAAACTGCCTTCCGGCAGCAACTCGGCGACGATGGTCACAATCTTAGATGTGCCGATATCCAACCCTACGATTAGGTTTTTATCTTCACGAACCTTGCTCATTATTTACTCCCTTTTTTCATTTTGTTTCCTAAGCTAAATATTTAGCTTATGTCGCCTTTACTGCTGGAACAGGTGTTACTGGCTTTGTTTTAGCTGGCAATTTTTTATTTAATAAAGCAGCTAAACCAACTGGTTTTCGTACTGCAAATCCATTCGGATAGCGCAAATCCGCATAAGTCACTTTTAGATTTAATCGACTCAATGTCGATTGATACGCACCGGTAAATTTACTCAAGCGCGCATCCATGTCTATACGACCAAGTGCAATCGTTAAGCCCTTATCGGTTTTAATTTCCCAAGATCGACGCGGCGACAAAGTCACCTGCGCGATCTTAATATCCACCTTATTTAAAATCTGACTATAGCCAGCATAGCTTTTAGTCACTTCCATCACGCCATCCCCTGGCCCGTAAAATACAGGTAACTCCGCATCTGTCGCGGCCTGAAATAATTCACCATGTGTATTCACCAGCGCAATATTGCCCCAGCGCGCTAATGCCTGATGCTCTTCAATTGAAACTTCCAATTGATCTGGCCAGCGACGACGCACACTAACCTCGCGTGCCCAAGGTAGCTTTTGGAACGCATCACGTGTTTTCACCAAATCTAGTGTGAAAAAATTACCTTTCAAATGTTTAGCCACAATCAGCTTAATTTGTTCGCGGTTCACATGTTCTAATTGACCATTCACCTTCACCTCACGCAACGGGAAAATGGGCAAATGCACCACCACAAACACCAAGGCGTACAGCATCAGCACCACCGACATGGCATACAGTAAATTGGCAAGCCAATTTAATAGGCGGGGTTTATCCCACATTTTTTCCGTCCAGCGTCATCGCTAAAATTTTCACTACTAAATCATCAAAAGAAATACCCGCCGCCTTAGCTGCCATTGGCACCAAGCTATGGTCAGTCATACCTGGGCTGGTATTCACCTCTAAAAAGTAATGGTTTTGCTCTTTATTTTCTTCTGGTTCATCCATTAGAAAATCTACCCTGCCCCAACCACTGCAACCAATCGCCCGGAAAGCTTGTAAGGCTTCTTGTTGTATTAATGCTTCTTTTTCTGCACTTAATCCGCTTGGGCAACGATATTCGGTGTCATCGCGCAGATATTTCGCATCAAAATCATAGAATTCATTTTTCGGCACTATTCTGATAATCGGCAGAACGGTATCACCCAAAATCCCAACCGTATATTCACCACCACCTACAAACTGCTCTGCAATCACCAAAGGATCTGCAACTACAGCTAACTCATAAGCGGCTTTTAATCCACCCGCTTGTTTGACTTTACTAATGCCAATACTGGAACCTTCATTGGCAGGTTTTACAAATATCGGCAAGCCCAATTTCTGCTCAATTGCAGCAAAATCACTGGTCTCACTTACCAGTTCAAAATCCGGCGTTGCAATACCCACGGCACGCCACAATAATTTCGTACGCCATTTATCCATACCCAAGCTAGATGACATCACACCGCTGCCGGTAAACGGAATATCCATTAACTCCAGCGCGCCTTGGATAGTGCCATCCTCACCAAAGCGACCATGTAAGGAAATAAATGCACGATCAAATCTGCTTAACTCACTGAGTGCTTCAGTCGCAGGGTCAAACGCGACTGCATCCACACCTTGACGTTTTAATGCCGCCAGCACAGCAGTACCGCTTTTAATCGACACTTCACGCTCGCCCGATTTGCCTCCAAACAGCACGGCTACTTTGCCAAATTTTTTCATTTCATCACGCATATTCACCAATCACTCTTACCTCTTGTTGTAACGCCACACCCTGCTTTTCTAAAACCACGTCTTTCATGTGTTTAATTAACATCTCAATATCCAGCGCGGTACATTCACCTACATTCACAATAAAATTGGCATGTTTCGGCGATACTTGTGCGCCGCCAATTTGATAGCCTTTTAAGCCGCTGGCCTCAATTAACCTTGCTGCAAAATCACCGTGCGGATTTCTAAAAGTAGAACCGGCACTAGGCAAATTAAGCGGCTGACTCGCTAAACGTGTTGCCAGTAAATTCTTAATCTTTTTAAGCGATTGATTGGCATCGCCCACATCCAACTTAAACCAAGCACCCAAAAACCATTCATCACGTACTGGCATCTCTATATGTCGGTAGCTAGCAACAAATTCTGCAGCATTACGCACATGCGTTATGCCTGTTCTATCAATTGTTAATACCTGATGCACAATGCTCCAGGTTTCACTGCCGTAGCAACCCGCGTTCATCGCCAAGGCGCCGCCTACCGTACCGGGAATGCCTGCCATAAACTCAGCACCATCTTTTGCATTGTTTGCGCTGAATCTAGCCAGTTTTCCGCAAGTCACTCCCGCTTCGGCATAGATATATTGCCCATCCATTCTCAAATCACTTAGCGCCTGGTGCATCACAATCACCGTGCCGCGTACGCCACCATCACGCACCAATAAATTGCTGCCCAAACCCATAAAAACAATCGGTTCCGTATGGTCTAAACTTTGCAAAAATGCCTGTAACTCACTTAAATTTTCTGCGATAAATACACGATCAGCGCGCCCACCGACACGCCAACTGGTATAGCGTGCCAATGGCTCGTTTTCGAGCAATTGCGACTGCATTTTTATCTCTGTTTGCACCATTAACTTGATAAACCTTCTAACAGATTAATTGCTAAATCCTTGGTTTTACTTGCCACTTGGCCAATTGAACCAGCGCCCATCACAATCACCACATCGTCAGCCTGTACTGCATTTAAAATAGCGACGGGCAATTCATCAGTCGTTTCTACAAACTGCGGCTCAACTTTGCCAGCCAAACGAATGGAGCGAATCAAACTACGCGTATCAGCGGCTACAATCGGTGCTTCACCTGCTGAATACACCTCCGTCAGCAACACTGCATCGACAGTAGAAAGTACGCGCACAAAATCCTCAAAACAATCGCGTGTACGGGTGTAGCGATGCGGTTGAAATGCCATGACTAAGCGGCGATCCGGAAAAGCACCGCGTGCGGCGGCAATCACCGCTTGCATCTCAACTGGGTGATGGCCGTAATCATCAATCAAAGTAAACGTGCCGCCTGTTTTTTCTTCTGTTTGCTTCACAGCGACTTCGCCATAACGCTCAAAACGTCGGCCAACACCTTTAAACTCGGCTAGTGCTTTAATCATCGCGGCATCACTGACATTTAACTCACTGGCAATCGCAATCGCTGCCAGCGCATTTAACACATAATGATTACCTGGCAAATTAAGCGTCACGTCAAACGTAGTGGTGATGCCATTGATACGCTCAACCGTAAAATGCATTTGGCCATTATCCGCACGCACATTTGTTGCGCGGATGCGCGCATCCTCACTAAAACCATACGTCATCACGGGTTTGGTCACGCGCGGTAAAATTTCACGAATATTAGCATCATCAATACACATCACGGCCATGCCCCAAAACGGCAGCTGCTGCAGAAATTCTACGAATGCACTTTTTAATTTCTCAAAGCTATGTTCATAGGTATCCATGTGGTCCTGGTCGATATTGGTGACTACCGCCATCACAGGTGTTAAATGCAGGAATGAAGCATCGGACTCATCGGCTTCAGCCACAATATATTCACCTGTACCCAAACGTGCGTTGGCGCTGGCCGCTTCTAATTTGCCTCCAATAACAAAAGTAGGATCCATGCCAGCTTCATTCAAAATACTGGCAATTAGGCTGGTTGTGGTTGTCTTGCCGTGCGTACCTGCAACGGCAATTCCCTGCCGAAAGCGCATCAGCTCTGCCAGCATTAATGCGCGTGGCACTACTGGAATATTTCTTGCACGCGCAGCAATCACTTCAGGGTTCGCCTCATTCACCGCAGATGACACGACGACTACATCAGCATTACTCACATTTTCTGCCGTATGCCCAAGATGCACTGTTGCACCAAACTGCGTCAGCCGTTTAGTGGTCGCGTTGTTCGCCAAATCTGAACCGGATACTTTAAAGTCCAAGTTAATCAGCACCTCAGCAATGCCACTCATGCCTGCGCCGCCGATACCAACAAAATGTATGTTTTTTACTTTATGTTTCATATTGAATGACGCCTAAAGCGTTGCCTCCATGCAAATATTGGCAACCACTTCTGTTGCCTCTGGCTTGGCTAGTTTTTTTGCTTTAATCGCCATTTCCAAGCAAATTTCGCGCGTTAAACTGCCTAGCAATTCACTCGCTTTTGCCACATTAAACTCGGTCTGTTGTATTAATTTTGCAGCGCCCGCATCACTTAAGTATTTCGCGTTATACGTTTGATGATCATCCACCGCACTTGGGAAAGGCACCAAAATACTGGCGACGCCAACACAAGACAACTCAGCAACGGTCAGTGCGCCTGAACGGCAAACCACCACATCCGCCCAAGCGTATAGCTCTGCCATATTATGGATAAATGCTTTTGTATCCGCCGTTACACCTGCCGCTTGATAGTTAGCTTGCAAGGCTGCAATATGTTTTTCACCCGCTTGATGAATCACCTCCGGGCGACTGTTTTCTGACAGCGTTGCAATGGCTTTGGGCAGAACTTCGTTTAACGCTGTCGCACCCAAACTTCCGCCAACTACCAGCAATTTCAATTTACCCGTGCGCGATGCATAACGCTGTGCAGGAAATGGCAATTGTGTAATATCCTTGCGCACAGGATTACCGACCAAAATCGCTTCATCTCCAAAAACTGTTCCTTTAGCAAATGCCGAAGGAAACGCCACCAAAGTTTTATCTGCAACTAAACTCAAGATTTTATTGGTTAACCCGGCAATGGAATTTTGCTCATGAATCACTAATGATTTGCCTAACAATTTCGCCATTACGCCACCAGGAAATGCAGCAAAGCCGCCCATACCCAGTACCACATCCGGCTGATGCAGGCGAATAGCTGAAAAACTTTGCTTAAACGCGGTGGCTAACTTAAGTGGCAAGGACAGCCAGTTCAACAAGCCTTTTCCGCGTACGCCACGCATGGTGATGATTGCTTTGCTGTAGTTTTTACCTTCAATCAATCTATTTTCCATGCCACCTTCAGTGCATAACCAAACCACATTCCAGCCATGTTCTTTTAGATAGTCAGCAACTGCCATGGCCGGATACACGTGACCACCCGTACCACCCGCCATAATCATGATGGTGAATTTACCAAACTCAGTCACTGGAGAAGCGAGCATCATGCTGGCAGCCCTTTTTGAAGACGGCGATTTTCAAAATCGATACGCAACAACACCGCCATAGCGATGCAATTAGCCAATATCCCGCTACCGCCGAATGACAGCAAAGGCAATGTCAAACCTTTAGTTGGCAACACGCCCATGTTCACGCCAATATTAATAATGCCTTGTACGCCCATCCATACACCTAAACCTTGCGCCAACAAAGCAGCGAAATAACGTTCATTAGCAACCGCTTCTTTACCGATACCAAAGGCGCGAATCACAATCCAGCAAAACAATCCCAATACAGTTAACACCCCGACAAAGCCCAATTCTTCTGCAATCACCGCCAACAAAAAGTCTGTGTGTGCTTCTGGCAGATATAGTAATTTTTCGACGCTGGCGCCCAATCCTACCCCAAACCATTCGCCACGACCAAACGCGATAAGTGCATGGGAAAGCTGATAACCTTTGCCATAAGGATCTGCCCATGGGTCCATAAAACCAATCACCCGCTGCATGCGATAAGGCGAGCTAACAATCAGCACATAAATTGCCACGGGCAGCAGCGCCAGCAAAGCGACAAAAATCTTAACGTTAATGCCGCCCAGCCAGAGTATGGAAATTGAAATAGCCGCAATCACTGCAAATGCACCGAAATCCGGTTCGCGTAATAGCAAGAACCCAACTAGCACCATCACCGCTACCATCGGTAAAAATCCCTTAACGATGCTATCCATCTGCGGTGCTTTACGCACGGCGTAATCAGCCACATACATGGCGGCGAATAGTTTCATCAGTTCAGATGGCTGCAGGTTAATGACAAATAAGGACAACCAGCGCTGACTGCCATTGACGTTGCGCCCAACACCTGGAATAAGCACCAGTACCAATAAGAACAAACCCAGCAAAAATAGATACGGCGCCATTTTTTGCCAGCCAGCTACCGGCACTTGAAAAGTGACAAAGGCAGCCATTACGCCAACGACAATAAAAATTGCCTGCCGAATCAGATAGTAAGTACTTTGATGGCCAACCGCTTTATCGGCTTCTGCAATGGCAATTGAAGCCGAATACACCATCACCAAGCCTAAACCGAGCAATATTAAAGTCACCCACAACAACATCTGGTCGTAGCTGGCGGCATTCATGCGTTCACGGCTATGCATAACAGGGGCTAACATATTGAAACTCCTAGTGTGCTGCCTGACTTTTGCGCCGCTGTTTGTTGCAGGCGTTTCACCGCTTCTACAAACACTTCTGCACGATGCACATAATTCTTAAACATATCGAAACTGGCACAAGCCGGTGACAGCAATACGGCGTCACCACTTAATGCTATTTTTTGCGCAATATTTACTGCTTCTGGTAAATCGGCGGCATGGTATATCGGCATTTCTGACAGCAACAAAACTGCTTCAATTAATGCTGCATCGCGCCCGATTAAAACCACAGCGCGTGCGTTAGTTTTTACAGCAGGTAATAGCGGTGCAAAATCCTGTCCTTTACCATCGCCGCCAGCAATCAATACCACTTTTTGCGGTTTCCCTTGTTTAACCATGCCGGCAATAGCAGCGCAGGTCGCGCCCACATTCGTGCCTTTTGAGTCATCAAAAAAATCAACATTATCAATCGTAGCAACCCATTCCACGCGATGTGGCAGGCCTTTAAAATGACGTAATGCGCTGGCAATAACTGTTTTTTCAATACCGATAGCGCTGCACAAAGCCACCGCTGCAAGTGCATTGGCTACGTTATGCAAGCCACTGATTTTCAGTTGATTTGCATGCAGAACTTTACGCTGGCCACTGGTTAAGCACGACTCACCGTCGCATTCAATCAGACCAAAATCCTCTATAGTCGGCGCGGCATTCAAGCCGAATGTCACCATGTGCTTAGCTTGCTGCATCGTTTGAGCCCGAATACTTAAGCTTGCTGGATCATCACGATTTAAAACGGCCGTTTTTGCATGCGCTAAAATGCGTACTTTGGCGGCAGTATATGCATCAATATCCGCATATCGATCCATGTGGTCTTCACTAATATTCAGCACAGTTGCACTGTCACATGTTAAATGATGCGTTGTTTCCAATTGAAAACTAGACAGTTCAAGCACATACACATCGGGTGTTTGCATCATCAGCGCTTCTAATACCGGTAAGCCGATATTGCCCGCCACAATCGTTTTCAAACCTGCTTCCTTGCAGATTTCGCCTACTAATGTCGTTACCGTTGTTTTGCCATTGGAGCCCGTTATTGCAATGACTTTTGCATGTTTGGGACGATACTGCGCGAACAATTCCACATCGCCAATCACTGGCACACCATGCTCAATAGCCGCCTGCACCGCTGGCTCAGTGATAGCCACACCGGGGCTAATCACAATTAACTCGGCTTGCTGCAATACGGCCGGATCAAACGGCCCTGTATGAATATGCACTTGCGGCATGCGTTTAATCACATCATCCACGCTTGGTGGATTAACGCGAGAATCAGCCGCAGACAAAATCGCACCTTGGCGGTCAAGCCAATGCAAGGCAGATAGGCCGGTATCACCCAGGCCCAGTACCAATACTTTTTTGTCTTTTAACGCGATTTTCATTCTGTTCTAATCATCTGAGTTTTAATGTGGATAAGCCGATCAAAACCAGCATCATCGTAATAATCCAGAATCGCACCACTACCTGCGTTTCTTTCCAGCCTTTTTGTTCGTAGTGATGATGCAACGGCGCCATCAAAAAGATACGCTGCCCAACGCCTGTTCTGAGTTTGGTATATTTGAAATACAGGACTTGCAGCGCCACTGAGAATGTTTCCACCACGAACACGCCGCCCATAATAAACAACACGATTTCCTGGCGCACTATAACGGCCACAACCCCAAGTGCAGCACCTAAAGCCAGCGCACCTACGTCGCCCATAAACACTTCAGCCGGGTAAGCGTTAAACCATAAAAAGCCTAAACCTGCACCCGCCATGGCTGCGCAAAACACCATCAATTCGCCTGCTCCCGCCACATAAGGAATACCCAGATATTTAGAAAAATATAAATGACCTGCCATATAGGCAAATATCGCCAGCGCACTACCCACCATCACGGTTGGCATAATGGCCAAACCATCCAGTCCATCAGTGAGATTCACCGCATTACTTGAGCCGACAATCACTAAATAAGTCAGCAAAATAAAACCTACTGCACCTAAAGGTAGCACTAAAGTTTTGAAGAACGGCACGATTAAAGTCGTCTCAACTGGGCTGGCAGATGTTTGATATAAAAATATCGCCACGCCAAGCCCAATCACACTTTGCCAAAAATACTTGGCTTTGGCGGATAAGCCTTTCGGATTTTTATAAACCACTTTGCGATAATCATCTACCCAGCCAATGGCACCAAAACCTAAAGTAGTCACCAGTACCACCCAGATATATTTATTATGCAAATCGCCCCACAATATGGTCGAAATACCAATCGCCACCAGAATCAGTGCACCGCCCATGGTCGGCGTGCCTGCTTTTACTAGATGCGTCTGCGGACCATCATCCCGCACCGCTTGCCCCACTTTATATTGGGTCAGCTTACGAATCATGGTCGGGCCAACTAAAAATGAGATGATTAAGGCAGTTAAAGTCGCCAAAACCGCGCGCAATGTAATGTAATTAAACACATTAAAACCACGAATATCGTGCGCTAACCAACGGGCAAGTTCTAATAACATGATGCGTCCTCCATTAAACTTTTTTGTTGTAATTTTGTTTGATTCGTCAGTGCATTCACCACGCGCTCCATTTTCATAAAACGTGAGCCTTTCACCAGAACCGTTACATTTTTTTGCATCAGGTTTTTTGCTTGCGCAATCACATCGTCTAGTACTAAATAATGTTGTGCACCATCACCAAAACTGTTTGCAGCATTTGCGCTTAACTCACCAAATGCCAATAACCTGGCAATGCCTTTTTGCTTGGCATACAAGCCGATTTGAGCATGCATTTCTGCCGCTTCCGCGCCCAATTCGCCCATGTCGCCCATCACAAAAACGCGGTGCGTATTCATCGCGGTCAATACATCAATCGCGGCTTTCATCGAATCAGGATTGGCGTTGTAAGTATCATCAATCAACAGTGCATCATTCAAACCCAGTTTGCGCTGCAAGCGACTATGCACGGCTTGCATATTTTGCAAACCATCTGCAATATCCTGATTGCTCACGCCCAGTGCAACCGCTGCAGCACTGGCAGCAAGTGCGTTACTGATATTGTGTTTACCCAATATATTCAGATTAAAGCTGACCATGCCAGTTGGTGTAGTCAGCTGCACATGACTTAACCCATCAACCTCTTCAAAAACGGCAGTGACATCCGCCACGTTATTCAGCCCGAAAGTAACGATTTTTTTGCCTGTATTTAATGATTGCCAATACGTAAAAAATGCATCATCTGCATTCAGCACAGCCATACCGCCTGCACTCAAACCATTAAAAATCTCGCCTTTAGCCTTGGCAATATTGTCACGCGAACCAAGCTCACCAATATGCGCAGTGCCTGCATTGTTAATCAGCGCCACAGTAGGCTGCGCGATACGGGTTAAATAGTCGATTTCACCCAAATGATTCATGCCCATTTCAATCACGGCATAAGCATGTTGTTTGCACAACTTCAGCAAAGTTAACGGCAATCCAATGTCATTATTAAAATTACCGACTGTGGCATGCACTTTCTGTGCATCTTTTGCCGCCACGCCCAAAATAGCGGTTAACATCTCTTTGGTGGTGGTTTTGCCGTTACTGCCGGTAATAGCAATCAGCGGCAACGCAAACTGATTGCGCCAATACTGTGCTAACTGTCCAAGCGCCAAGCGCGTGTCATCTACCAGAACGGCAGGGGAGGCAACTGTCTGCGCATCTGACACCAAAGCTGCCGCCGCACCTTGCTTGATGGCATCTACCGCATAAGCATTACCATCAAAAGTTTCACCTTTAATAGCCACAAAAAGCTGACCATTCACAATCGCGCGACTATCTGTGCCTACGCTTTGCACCTCAACATCTTCACCCAAGAGTATGCCGTTCACCGCTTTTGCAATGGTTGATAGCTTCATCATGACAGCGACTCCGCGTATGATTTCAACACTTTTTCGGCCTGTTCCATATCGCTAAAATAATGTTTTACGCCTTTAATTTCTTGATACTGCTCATGTCCTTTGCCTGCAATCAGTACGATATCTCCCGCTTTAGCCGCAAATATGCCAACTGAAATCGCTTTTGCGCGATCCTGTTCAATCAAATAATTACCCTGCGTACCCTGCAGGATTTCATTGATGATTTTGCGCTTGCTCTCATGCCTCGGATTATCAGAAGTCACCACTACCGCATCCGCCAAATCGCAGGCAATCTTGCCCATTAATTCTCGCTTACCCGCATCGCGATTGCCGCCGCAGCCAAACACGCATACTAATTTTGCACTTAATGGTTTTTGCTCTTTTAATGTGCTTAATACTTTTTCCAGTGCATCAGGCGTGTGCGCATAATCGACAACGACCAATGGCAGCACACCGCCGCCGAGTAGCTGCATACGCCCTGCGGCTGATTGAATCTGTGCAATGGCATCGACTGCATCTGTTAAGCTGACTTTTGAAACCAATAAAGTAGCCAATACTGCCAACACGTTATACACATTAAAACGGCCGATTAAATTGGCTTTTACCGTCGCTTCACCTTGTGGGGTAACAGCAACAAAACTGAAATGGGTATTTTCAAAATGTAATTGCGTCGCACGCACGTCGCCATGCTCAATGCCATAAGTGATCACTGGCGCAACAGCCAGTTTCAAGTCTTCTTCAATCTCCTGGCCAAAATCATCGTCGCAATTCAGCACCGACATTTTCAAATCAGCAAAATCGAATAAACGACGTTTTGCAGCGGCATATTCTGCGAATGTGCTGTGATAATCCAAATGATCGCGCGATAAATTGCTTAACACCGCCACATCAAAATGCACGCCATTAACGCGACCTTGGTGCAAACCATGCGATGAAACTTCTAATGCCACCACTTCAGCACCCTGATTTAAATAATCAGCCAACATACTTTGTAATAGAATCGCGTCGGGTGTGGTATTTTGCGTTTCACTTAACGCATCGACAAAGCCGTTACCCAGCGTACCAACCACCGCTGTTTTGCGCCCCAGATAGTTAAAGCACTGACTTAACCATTGCGTAATGGAAGTTTTACCATTGGTACCAGTTACACCAATCGTCCATAATTTTTCGGATGGTTTTTTATAATATTGGTCAGCAATATTGCCAACCTGCAAGCGCAAGCTCGCAATACCGATATTTTCAACTGTCCATTCTGGATTCCAGTCAAAATCGGTCGAATCCCACAACACTGCGCTTGCGCCATTATTAATAGCATCGGCAATGTAATTGCGCCCATCGCTTTTATCACCCGGGTACGCTAAAAATAAGCTGCCAGGCGTTACCCGACGGCTATCGGCAGTCATATCTTTAATCGACGTTTTAATCGTGTAGTTTTGAATGGGCTTTGTCATATCGCCTCTTTTACATCCTCAACATCAGGCGGTATAACGACGTTATTATTAGGTGCATCTTGCGGCACAGCCAGCATGCGCAATGCATCTGACATCACAGCACTGAATACGGGTGCGGCGACCGTGCCGCCGTAATATTTTCCGGTTGTTGGCTCATCGATCATCACCGCCATAATCAAACGTGGATTAGATGCAGGCGCTAAACCAACAAATGAACCCACATACTTATCTTTTTCATAACCTGTTGGGCCTAATTTATGCGCGGTACCAGTTTTGCCTCCAACGCGATAACCAGCTACCTGCGCTTTTAATGCCGTACCGCCGGGCAATACAACCTGCTCCATCATGGTTTTCATATCATTGGCTACCTGCGCCGAAAATACCTGATGCCCTACTGGTGCGTCTTTAATTTTTAACAATGAAATAGGCATTAACTCGCCTTCATTTGCAAAAACCGTGTACGCACGCGCCAGCTGTAATAAAGTCACGCTGATACCATGTCCATACGACATCGTGGCTTGCTCAATCGGACGCCAGGATTTATAAGGACGCAAGCGTCCTGATGCTTGACCTGGAAAACCAATATCCATACGCGAGCCAAAACCCAGTTGATTGAACACGCTCCAAAGTTCTTCGCGTTTTAAACTTAACACCATTTTGGAGGCGCCCACGTTGGATGATTTTTGTATCACACCAGCCACCGTCAGCACGCCATAATCATGCGTATCATGAATAGTTGCCGGGCCGATTTTCATATAACCCGGCGCAGTTTGAATCGGCGTATCTGGTTTGAAATCGCCAAATTCCATCGCAGCTGAAACGGCAATCGACTTTAAAGTGGAGCCAGGCTCAAACACATCGGTAATCACACGATTGCGCGTTTTACCTTGGATATTCACCGGATTATTCGGGTTATATGTAGGTAAGTTAACCATCGCCAACACCTCACCAGTTTTGGCGTCCAGCACCACTGCCGCGCCGGCTTTGGCTTTGTATAAATCGACTGCGCGCGCTAATTCTCTATAAGTTAAATATTGAATGCGCCTATCTATGCTTAGCACCAAGTCATGCCCATCTTGCGGCACCTTTACATCTTCCAAGTCCTCAACAATGCGACCTTGCCTATCTTTAATCACCTTGCGGCTACCTGCTTTGCCTGACAACAGCGCATTTTGTGCCAGCTCAAAACCTTCTTGGCCTTTGTCATTAATATCGGTAAATCCAACTACATGCGCAGTCACATCTCCAGCAGGATAAAAACGCTTGTATTCGCGCTGTAGAAAAACACCAGGAATACCCAAGCTCATGACTTTTGCTGCTAAATCCGGTGAAACTCTGCGCTTTATATACACAAATCCGCGCTGTAAATTGGCAAACTTCTTATCTATTTCTTTACTTTTAATACCTAACAATTGCCCAAGTTTTACTTTTTGCGTAGCAGTGATTTTCACATCTGGCGGACTTGCCCAAACAGATTCAACCGGGCTACTAATCGCTAGCAGTTCGCCATTTCTATCGGTAATCTTTCCACGATGCGCTTGCAGCGCCAATGTGCGGCTGTAACGTGCATCGCCTTTTTGCTGTAAAAATTCTTTATGCAGACTCTGCAAATAAATACCACGCGCAAACAAGCCTGCAAAACCCAGCAAGATGCAAATCAGCAATAGCCTACGCCGCCATGATGGCAGCTTTACTATATGGTGCTGTATTGGGTTATAGGCCATTTTTCTCTAAATTTCTTCACTAATCAGTTCTAGCGTATGACTTCCAAAGTCACTTCTTCTTTTGCGATTACCTGAATACGTTTTGCATCAGGCACTTGCATTTTTAATTTCTTGGCTGCCAATTCTTCAATGCGCGAATGCATCGCCCAAGTGCTTTGCTCTAACTGCAACTGTCCAAATTCTGTTTCATACTTCTGTATCAAGTTTTGTTGCTGCTCAAGCTCAAAATATAATTTGCGCGCCTTATGCTGCGACGTGATTACACCTAAGCTCACAGCAATTAACACAAAAAATAAAATAAAATTTAATCGGGTCATGGTTTCTATTGTTTGCATAAACAGCTTATTAAGCTGTCGCCGTTCTTTCTGCCACACGCATCACCGCACTTCGACTACGCGGATTCGTTTTCACTTCAGCAGCGCTTGGTTTAATCGCTTTACCAATAGCCATCAATCTGGGCTGCGGCAAATCTTTCGCTTTAACTGGAAAATTAGAAGGCAAATCATCGCGGTTTTGTTCCCTTTGAATAAACTGCTTAACGATTCTATCTTCCAGCGAATGAAAGCTGATCACTACCAAACGCCCGCCCTCAGCCAATAGATTCAGGCATTGCGGCAAAATTAGCGATAACTCCTCAAGCTCCGAATTGACGTAAATCCGTAAAGCTTGAAAGGTGCGCGTTGCAGGGTTCTGCCCCGGTTCAATCTTAGGGATTGCACTTGCCACGACCTTGGCAAGCTGCCCTGTAGTGGTGATGGAGCGCCCGTCTGTGCGCTCCTTAATAATCGCCCTTGCAACCTGCTTAGCAAACCGTTCTTCACCATAGTCTTTTATCACTTTCCCTAACTGTTGCTCTGAAATTGTGGACAACAGCTCTGCCACTGTTTTGCCACGCGTTTGGTCCATACGCATATCCAGCGGCGCATCAAACCTAAAACTAAAACCCCGCTCACCTTCATCGATTTGCGGCGACGAAATACCCAAATCCAGCAAAATTCCATCTACTTTTGTGAGATTGTTACTGATTGCTAATTGATTGATTTCTGAAAAATGCCGATGCTCAATACTGAATCGCGCATCTTGAATGGATTGACCTTCTGCCAATGCCGCCAAATCCCGGTCTATTGCGAACAATTGACCATCGCCACTCAATTTGGACAAAATGAGCCGGCTGTGACCACCACGCCCAAAAGTACCATCAATGTAAACACCATTGGATTTAATATGAAGCGCATCCACCGCTTCATTCAACAATACTGTGATATGTGCAGCCGATGGCGATTTAGCGGTAGAGTTTAATGCGGGAGTCATATTTGATGCTGACAGTGAGGCTGAATTTTCTTTTATTGGCGGCGCAGATTTTGCGCCCAGCATCATAGCGAAAAGCCCTCTAATTCTGCGGGCATTTCAAAACCATCACCCGTTATTAAAGTTTCCAACTGCTTGTTCCAAGCATCCATATTCCATATCTCAAAATGACTGCCCTGTCCCACAAACATCACATCTTTATCTAAACTCGCAAATCGGCGCAATACCGGCGAAACCAACAAACGCCCCGTACCGTCCAGCGTAATATCCTCTGCCTGACCCACCATCATGCGCTGATAAACACTGGTTTGCGGGTTGAAACTGGACAGACCATTAATTTTGGCTTCAATTGGCGCCCAAGCTGGTTGCGGATACAACAATAAGCAACGGTGCGGATGCGCAGTCAATATCAAACTGCCCGCACTTTGTGCCAACAAAGCATCACGATGCTTAGCAGGCACTGCAAGCCTGTATTTAGCATCCATACTTAAATGTGTTGCACCGCGAAACATGATTGAAATGGACATCCCTTAAATAATTATTCTCAAATGCGCACTTAATTCTTAAGCAGGCTATTTTTAATGCATTTACTCAGCCGTCAAATTAGTGGCTCTTGTTAAATGACTTATATTCGCGCTTCATTTATCTCAAAATTTATTAACTTTATTTGTGTATAGATAGCCGTCAAGCTACTTAGCAGAACCCAAAGGAGAACTTTTAAACCCACCAACTCCCCACCAAACTCCACTTTTCACCACTAAATTGCACTATAGATAAAAAAAAAGTACTTAGCAAGTACTTTTTCACTATTTTTTCTTTATAAGACAAAGACTTAGCGCATTTTTATCATAAAAACAATAACCTTAATAATCAATAAGATACCAAATCAAGTGAATGTAAAATATAAGCGTTGGGAATTATGTATTTGAATACAATCAAGAGGATAATAAAAACGAAAGTGAAGCTGGCCGATAAGCCGGGTTTTGTAGACTTTATCGCTAAAGTTGACAGTCATTCATCTAGGCGCACAATTACTTGTACGCTCAAGCTATCTACCCGCTGGCAGCGCGAGCCACGCCCTATTTACTTGCGTAAAAATGCCAGCCTATTTGATATTGCTGCAGATGGAGGTTGCCGCGTTTCACCGTAACTAAATACGCTCGTCTCTGTGGCCCTATTCCTCGCCTTATATTCTGTGGCTTTCACCACAAAAATTTCAACGTACGGCCGTTAGCCGTCATCTCGCCCTATGCAGCCCGGACTTTCCTCCCCTCACTTTCGTGAGCGGCGACTGTCTGGCCAGCTTCATCGTTATTTTAACATGCTGAGACAGTTATTATTTCTGTAATTTCCATTGCAAGATTTGCCCAGCTCTCAAAGGCACCAGAACATCTCCATCAACATAAGGCAAGTTCTCAGGCACTTTCCAGCTTTCTTTCACCAGCGTGACTTGCTCAGAATTACGTGGCAAACCGTAGAAATCAGCACCATAAAAGCTGGCAAAACCTTCTAATTTATCTAACGCATTTGCATTCTCAAACACTTCCGCATACAACTCAATTGCTGTATGTGCCGTATACATGCCAGCACAACCACAGGCGGCTTCTTTAGTAAGTTTTGCGTGCGGCGCGCTATCTGTTCCTAAGAAAAACTTGGCATTACCAGAAGTTGCTGCTTTCACTAAAGCCACACGATGCTCTTCACGCTTTAAGATTGGTAAGCAATAGTGGTGCGGCTGGATACCGCCTTTAAACATGTCATTGCGATTCATCAACAAATGGTGCGCGGTGACGGTTGCAGCAACATTATTCGGAGCTTCCATCACAAAGTCTGCCGCATCTTTAGTGGTGATGTGCTCAAACACAATTTTTAATGCTGGAAATTTTTTGAGCAAGGGAATCATGTTGCGCTCAATGAACACACGTTCGCGATCAAACACATCAACATCGCCATCAGTCACTTCAGCATGCGCCAACAAAGGTACGCCCAGCTTTTCCATCGCCTCAAGCGCTTTTACGCAATGACCTAGATTTGTGACACCTGAATCTGAATTAGTAGTCGCGCCCGCTGGGTAAAGCTTCACACCATGCACAACCCCACTGGCTTTAGCCAAGGCAATCTCTTCAGCCGAAGTATTATCCGTCAGATACAAAGTCATCAATGGCTCAAAGCACGCACCCTTTGGCAACGCATCTAAAATACGTTGCCTATAGATGATTGCCAATTCAGTTGTTGTCACTGGTGGCCGCAGATTAGGCATCACAATGGCGCGAGCGAATTGTTTCGCGGTGTCGGGCAGCACTGCTTTTAGGGCTGCACCATCTCTCAAATGCAAATGCCAATCGTCTGGGCGCGTGATTGTTAAACTTGTTTGGGTTAATGTGTGTGGATGAGTCATTTTATGGCGATTCTTTTATTGAGCATTTTTTAGAGTAAGGGCGAATTCGTACAAATAATTTTTCTTTTCGTTGGTGATTTCGGCGGTCAGTTTTACTGCTTGTTTGAGTGGTAAATCCACCAATAATAATTTTAATATGCGCACAACTTCTTCTGAGAACTCTTCAGCCTCCCTTACCGCAGCCGCTTCAACTAAAAGCACGAACTCGCCACGCTGCTGGTTCGTATCAGCTTGCAGCCAGGTTACCGCATCCACCAAATCACAGCTATAAATTGTCTCAAAAGTTTTAGTCAGTTCACGCGCAAAAGTAACACGGCGTTCTGCACCTAATACAGTCGCCATATCCGCGATACTTTCCACAATTCTGTGTGGCGCCTCATAAAACACCAAGGTTACTGTTTGTGTTTTCAGAACTTCTAAAGATTTGCGCCTTGCTGCGCCGCTGGCAGGCAAGAAGCCGTAAAATAAAAAACCATTTTGAGTAATACCTGAAACGGACAATGCAGCAATCACCGCGCTCACGCCAGGAATAGGTACAACTTTAATACCCGCTTTTCGCACAAAATCAACAACTACCGCACCCGGATCGCTAATACCGGGTGTACCAGCATCCGTCACCAAGGCAATGTTTGCGCCCGCTTTTAGTTGCGTTAATAATTTTTCAGCCGATTGATGCTCATTATGTTCATGCACGGCAATGAGTTTTTTTGAGATGCCAAAATGTGACAGCAAGCCCGACGTATGACGCGTATCCTCCGCCGCAATCGCATCTACCACTTTTAGCGTTTCTAGCGCACGCAGGGTAATGTCACCCAAATTGCCGATTGGCGTTGCCACCACATATAATGTACCGGTTGCTTTTAAATCATTCATTCTGTAATTTTAAGCCAAAGCTATGCTTAAAATATTAAAAATATAGTGCACTTAATAAATATATCGCACCCAAAAATAAACTGCTCCATCTAAATTTATGAAAATGAATCAAAACAATGCGGGGCTTGAAGCAGAAAAATTAGCTGCAACTTTTTTAATGAATCATGGACTTAAAATGGTAATGCAAAATTATCACTGCCGTTTTGGCGAGATTGACTTGATTATGATGGACGCCAAAACGCTGGTTTTTATTGAGGTGCGTCTACGAAGTAACCAGCAGTTTGGTGATGCTGGCACTAGCATCACCGCACAAAAAAAGCAGAAATTAATCTTAACCGCACAACATTATTTACAAACACACGGCGAAAGACAATGCCGTTTCGATGCAATTTTAATGTCCAAAGTTGACTTAGCACACATCGAATGGGTGCGTAATGCTTTTGACGCATAAAGGGCGTATGATTCGCAAAAATTAACCGTTATTTGGAGTATGCAATGAATATAGCAACTAAACTTTTTCTAACTACCGCATTTGTGAGCCAATTGGCAGCCTGCGTGCCTATCGCTATTGGTGGCGCTGCCGCTGGCGGCGCAGTTGCATCGGATAGACGCACTTCAGGATTTTTTGTTGAAGATGAAGGTATCGAGCTTAAAGCAGTAAAAAAAATGGAAAGCAATTTAGGTGAACAATCACATGTTAACGTGACGAGCTACAACCGTAACGTGTTGCTAACAGGTGAAGTGCCGGATGCAGAACGCTTGGCTAAGGCAGAGTCTCTATTAAAAGAAATTGAAAATATTCGCACAGTGACCAATGAAATTGTTATAGCGCCTAAAAGCACGATTGGGTCGCGCAGCAATGATACTTTTATCACCTCTAAAATTAAGACAAAATTTATCACTGAAAATAAATTTCCCGCCAACTACGTTAAAGTAGTTACCGAAAATGGCGTGGTTTACTTATTAGGGCTAGTCAATCAGGCTGAAGCAGATGCGGCCGTAGAAATTGCACGTAACACTGACGGCGTCAGTAAAGTCGTCAAAGTATTTGAATATATTAATTAACTAAAAATTTAAAGCAGCTGAAAAATGACTAAAAAAGCAGTAGAAATTATTATTGAAGGCCTGACGCGTGCCGGCAAACCATTCCGGCCCAGCGATTGGGTAGATAGAACTTGTAGCACCTACGCCAGCTTTGGACCGAATAAAAAACTGGTGTACTCGCCCTATTTAAAACCAAAAGTAATGAATGGTGTACGCTGTCTGGCAGTGGATATGCGCTTAAAAGATAGCAGCCCAGAAGGTTTCGCACAGTTGATGCAGTTTGCCGATGAAAATCAGCTCAATATTTTAGATGCGGATGGAAATAGCATTACAGCACCAGTTTAAATAAATACTTTTTTAAAATGTTGCCCGCATTTTCGTTAATGCTTTTTTAAAGTCTCATTTGCAATAAAATCTTCAAGATAAGCTTTCGTGACCAACCCGCGCTTAGTTCTAACCAAAACACCGCGTGGGTTGTAAATAAAAGTTGTTGGCATCACCTCTGCACTGCCAATTTGCCTGATAACATCATCGTCACCCAGCACAATTGGATAAGATATCAGCATATCATCCACATAATCGGCAACTTCTTTTGCATCCTGGTAATCAAACGAAACGCCCAGCAACATCACATCATTATTTTTACGGCTATCGTACAGCGCAACCAAATCAGGCACTTCTTCCAAACATGGCGGACACCATGTCGCCCAATAGTTCACAATCACCCATTTGCCTTTATATTGAGATAAAGCATGTTTTTTTCCGTTAGTATCGCTTAAGACAAAGCCCTTACCCTGCGAACGTTCTACGCTATAAACACTTAAACTCATGCCAAAGAAAGCAATCATTAATACAAACAAGAACGCTTTTTTGCCTAACATTGTACCTCCCAATCCTAACCTATATAACTATCTATAAAATTCATTATTAACTTCTGCTCATTACATAAAAGCTAAAAATCCTTCTTCTATTGACTCGCCTAATTTAAACATTTTTTCATTCAACGGCTGTTTTATACAAGCAATAAATTTTCAATTAAATTAAGGTGACAAATTGATCATTAGCTTTTAATATAAAGCATTGTGTGGAGTTTATATGCCGATTAGTCTTAAGCTACCAAGTCTAGATAATAATCCAATTTTGTTGGCTGAAACTCGCGCTCACAAAATCAACGAATTCATACAAAACCTTCCTTTTGGCGACCCAATTCGCGCAGCGACTGATTTAATCGAAGAATTGCAGATTATTAACAGCCAAAAGGTCGCATTTACCAATCGCTTAAACGCGCTTGAGCTTTATCGCCCGGCAGCGATTCAAATCTATCAAGATTTAATCCCGCATTTCAGCCATGCGAACTTACCTATTTCAAAAAACGAGCAAGCTTTTGCGAGTGCTGCCGAACAATTATGGCAGGAGTTCGCATTTGGTTATAAATTCGCACTGATCGACTTACAAAACAAAATCCTGAATTTGAATAGCAGCAAAACCACTGCGCTGGTAATTCAACGTGCCATCCATGCGTGCAAAGAAATCGCGCTGATTCACCATCTTACCTATGCCAGCACACCGATTGCCTTGTGGAGTGAACTACATCAACTTTATTACTGTGCGCTACAGCAATCTGCTGAAAATCTGCCAGTGGCCGAGCATTACACTAGTGCCAATGCAAGCTCTGTCAATTTAATTTACACACAAATCTTGCTGCTCAATTTGGCAAATCCGCAACATTTAGCCAATCAAGACATCATTAAAGTTGACGTCTATTTAGGCAGTATCGCACATCAAGCAGAATTAAGACCGCTAGGTTTTATCGAAAATCCAACCGGTGTATTTTTAATATCATTAAGTGGTAATAAACCACCAACTGCTTTTGTTAAAAATAAAGCCATCCCTGATGGAAGCACCGACATTCTGCTGATTACTGTGAATTTAGCCAGACAGATCCATCAGCACATTAAATTATTGCAAGAAGGCATTACGCCTAACGATGGCAGCATGCCGAGCAATGCCATTGAAAGTCATTTTGAAGACTTACTGGCATACCTGATTAAACAATATGGCAGAACACCACAACGCTTATTCTCACGAAGCAAAAAAAGTGATGGTGTAGAACTAAGTATTGGCATCAATACCACGCATCATTTAATTAGTGAGGCAGGATCGCCTTTTAATAGCCGCCAAGGCATAAGCGGCTTGGGTACCAATGGCACTTACAAGCCTTCGCGCTGGCAGATTTTAAATGTCAGCGCAGGTGGCTATGCACTGCGTAAATTCAACTCTTCTCAGGCAACCGCACAAATTGGCGATGTCGTCGCGATGAAAGATAACAGTACAAAAACCTGGGAACTCGCCGTGCTACGCTGGGCCAGTGTAAACGAATTAAAACAATTAGATGTTGGCTTGCAACTTATTTCTCCCAGCGCTTCGGCTGTGAGCGTTAGAGCAGACAATAGCGCACTAGAAAGTGAAGCATTATTATTGCCTGAATTGCCTGCATTAAAACAACCTGCAAGCATCATTCTTTCTGTTGGGTTATGCAAGGTAGGTAGTACGCTAGAACTTCACCACAACAATACGTTAAGTCACGTGCTAACGACCAAGTTGGTAGAACGTACTGCGAGTTTTGAACGTTTTCAATACAGCTTGATATAAATCAATTACTATTGTTATACTAGTGATATTGTTATTTTTAGTGACAATTTAGTCAGTACTGAATAAGCTATTTTCATCTCAACTTAATTAAAGTTTAACTAAATTTCTGTTAATTACTTGAAAATAGATTAAACGACGCTATTTAATTATCAAAGATAGCCATCATAATTTAAGTTATCGTACACTATTCAGTCAATCGTCAAATTTCTACACCGAGGCCACAATGAGCGAACATATTACCCATTTAAGCGATGCTGCTTTTGAGCAAGAGGTATTGCAATCTCCCCTTCCCGTTTTAGTGGATTATTGGGCAGAGTGGTGCGGACCTTGCAAAATGATTGCACCAATTTTGGATGATATCAGTAAAGAATATGCTGGCCGTTTGAAAGTCGCTAAATTAAATATTGATGATAATCAGCAAACACCGCCGAAATACGGTATTCGCGGCATTCCAACTTTAATGTTATTTAAAAATGGCAATGTTGAAGCCACTAAAGTGGGCGCGCTATCAAAATCTCAATTAACTGCATTTATTGATAGCAACATCTAAATTATTAATCTTTTCCAATAGGTCTAGTTTCTACAAACCCAATCAGAAACTAGACATTTTTTTACCATCACACTTCATACAAACTATCCCTTAGTTAGTCACTTCTAGAGAGTTCTCTCATGCATTTATCCGATTTAAAACACCTACCTGTCACCGAACTTGTTGAAATGGCAATTACCAACGAAATTGACAATGCGAGCCGCATGCGCAAGCAAGATTTGATTTTCGCCATCCTAAAAAATAAAGCAAAAAAAGGCGACAGCATTTTTGGTGACGGCACATTAGAAGTACTACAAGATGGTTTTGGATTTTTACGCTCACCTGATACATCTTATTTAGCCGGGCCTGATGATATTTACGTTTCCCCATCGCAAATTCGTCGTTTTAACCTACACACCGGCGATAGCATTCAAGGTGAGATTCGCACACCTAAAGATGGCGAGCGCTATTTTGCCTTGGTAAAAGTTGATGTCGTGAATGGTGAAGCGCCTGAAAATACCAAGCATAAAATTCTATTTGAAAACCTAACACCGCTTTTCCCAACAATTCCCCTGACACTAGAACGTGATATTCGCGGCGAAGAAAATATCACTAGCCGCGTGATTGATATGATTGCGCCAATTGGTCGTGGTCAGCGCGGATTATTAGTCGCCAGCCCGAAAAGTGGCAAAACCGTCATGATGCAAAATATTGCGCATGCCATCACGGCCAACCATCCCGATGTTGTTCTCATTGTGTTACTGATTGACGAGCGCCCGGAAGAAGTGACTGAAATGACGCGCTCAGTAAAAGGTGAAGTAGTCGCTTCAACTTTTGATGAACCTGCAACGCGTCATGTGCAAGTTGCCGAAATGGTGTTAGAAAAGGCCAAACGCTTGGTTGAGCATAAAAAAGATGTAGTGATTTTACTGGACTCAATCACCCGCTTAGCGCGCGCATACAACACCGTAATACCTTCATCTGGTAAGGTGTTAACTGGCGGTGTGGATGCAAACGCACTGCAACGCCCTAAACGTTTCTTTGGCGCCGCGCGGAACATTGAAGAAGGCGGCTCATTAACCATTATCGCAACAGCCTTGGTAGATACCGGTTCGCGTATGGATGACGTGATTTACGAAGAGTTTAAAGGCACGGGCAACATGGAAATCCATCTTGACCGCAAAATGGCCGAAAAACGCCTCTATCCAGCGATTAATGTTAATAAATCCGGCACACGTAAAGAAGAGTTACTCATCGAAAAAGACGTATTACAGAAAATTTGGGTACTGCGTAAACTGCTTTATCCAATGGATGATTTAGAGGCGATGGAATTCTTGTTAGACAAAATCAAAGCCACTAAAAATAATGCTGACTTTTTTGACAGTATGCGTCGCGGCTAATAGGTCTTTACAATAATTGCGCCTGAACATTCAACCTTGCGCATCAGTGCAAAAGTAAATATAATGCGCGTCTATTGCAATTTTAGTGCAAATTAATTACCGCCGTATCTTTCGGCAACCAAATAGTGAGGCTATATCATGAAAGACGGAATTCATCCAGAATACAGAGAAGTGGTGTTTCAAGACATCGGCGCCGACTTCAGTTTTCTTACACGCTCAACCATTGCTACGCGTAACACCATCAAATGGACAGATGGTAAAGAATATCCACTGGTTAAAATTGAAGTTTCTTCAAAATCACACCCGTTCTACACTGGCAAACAAATGATTTTAGACACGGCTGGTCGTGTTGAGAAATTCAAACAAAAATACGGCATGTAATTTACGTCTGTGTTTTGCAAAAAAGGCAGCTTGGCTGCCTTTTTTATTTTCCGCTTAATCGCTCATTCCTTAAGCGATTAATTTAAGCCATGCAAAATAAGCAGTGCTAAAATAAACAAATAAATTTAATAACGACAATCAATGCGCTTCGATTTAGATCATGACTGGCAAGGTAATATGTCCACACCGCGCGCGCGCGTGGGTGAGCGTGCTAAAACGCACTTGCTGTTAGTGCTATGTGCCGTTTGGCTGTTCATGGGTTTAATTGGACACGCACCTTGGAAGCCGTTTGAGTCGCATAGCATCAGTATTATTAAAAACATGCTGGATGCTAACCTTTACCTGATGCCTAATTCTGCTGGCAGCCCTAACATCATAGACCCTCCATTATTCTACTTAAGCAGCGCTTTGCTTGCAAAAACACTACAGCCAATATTGCCTTTGCATGATGCTGCACGCATTGCGACGGGTTTATGGATGCTAATCACGCTACTCATGATTGGTATGACTGGACGTGAGTTGTGGGGAAAAGGCATTGGTCGACAAACAACTTTTGTCTTCATGGGCTCACTTGGCTTAATTATCAGCGCGCATACATTAACACCAGAGGTTGCAAGCTTAACTGGCCTCACGACTGCTTTTTATGCATTAGCCTTAAGTAAAAGACGCCCTTATCGAGCCAGTGTACTACTTGCGGCAGGTATGGTTGTCACTTTCTTATCAACAGGTTTTCTGCCTATATTAATTATTCTGGCCACATGCTTAGTACTACCTAGCTTGTTTGCTTTTTGGCGAAGCAAAAGCTTTTTCTACGTTGTTGCGTTATCAATTGCCATTGCTAGCCCCTTTTTAGCAGCATGGATTGCTTTATGCCTGATTTTTCATCCGGCTATTTTTAATACTTGGTGGCTACAATCCATTGCACAATTCAACCAGTCTTATCATCTTTATTTTCTCAAAACATTGCTGTGGTATGCGTGGCCAGCATTACCGCTTGCCATTTGGGGCGCTTGGCGTTATCGCACACAATTATTGAACAAGCCAAGATTTCAACTTATCCTCATATTTACATTAATCGCTTGGCTATTAATCGGTTTTGGCGCAGAGCGTAAAGATATCTATGCACTGCCATTACTGGTTCCATTAACGGCCATGGCTGGCGGTAGCATTGAAACATTAAAACGGGGCACAGCTGGCGCGCTGAACTGGTTTGGCCTGATTTTATTTGGCTTAATGAGTAGTCTTATCTGGTTAGGCTGGATTGCAATGATGACGGGCAGCCCCGCCAAAATCAAAGAAAGACTGACATTTTTATCTGGTATGCCACAGCTCGATTTCAATTTTATTGCGGTGGTAATGGCAATCGCCGTCAGCTTAATATGGTTATTCGCGATATTTCGCGCACAACATTCTAACCGCTCAAGCGCGACCAATTGGGCCATTGGCATGACTTGTGTTTGGACGTTGCTAATGACCTTATGGCTACCAATGATTGATTCAGCGCGTAGTTATAGCACTGTGTTTACGCAATTTAAAAATGCGCTACCTGAAAAATATGCTTGCATCATCAGCAATGGCTTGGGTGAAAGTCAGCGCGATTTATTGCACTACTATACAGACATAAAAACTCAAGCGTTTGAAACAGAGCAAAATCTTAATTGTGATTTGTATTTAATTCAGGATGAGAAAGGCAGTAAGAAAATCGAGCCTGGCGCAGACTGGAAGCTAATTTGGGACGGCAAGCGCATCAGCGATCGCCGTGAAAGTTTTAGACTATTTCAGCGTGTTAACTAATTAACAACTGCCTTAACTGGCAATAAATCCATGTGCGCGTATTGCCTGCGCTTTTAATAAGCAATACACGCTACTTCCAACTGCAATATTCAGCATTTCTAAAGCTTTTGTTGTTACTTCAGCAGTGATTCGACTCTCGCCAATATCCACCATGACTAATACGCGATAGCCAACCTGTTTTATCTCTGTCACAAAACCCTGCAACTGATTCTGAATCGTGACATTGTCCAAATGCGATAATGACAGTGCAACACTGGATGCCGGGATAGAAATAGTTATTTGCGTACCCGCTTCTGCCGCTATCTGCGGTATAACAATTGCTTGCTTACCCTGCGTTAACAGCGTAGACGCATAAACCTTATCATGACTGGCAATCGTTGCGCTAATCACATTTTCCAATCCCAACGAATACGCCATATTCTGTAAATTATCCTGATGAATAATCTGATGAAAATGACCCTGTGCTAATAACTTGCCTTGTTCAATCATCACGATTTGTGACGTGAGATATAAAATTTCATCAATCGCATGGCTCACATAAACCATCGGGATATTGATTTCATCTTTTACACGCCGCAAAAACGGCAGTATCTGATGTTTTAAGCGTACATCCAAGGAAGCAAGTGGCTCGTCTAATAGTAATAAGCGCGGTGAGGTAAGCAATGCGCGCCCAAGTGATACGCGCTGTTTTTCACCGCCAGAAATTTGATGCGGTTTTTGTAAAAGTAGATGGCCGATTTCCAACAGCTCAACTATTTGTACAAAGCTGAAGCGCCTATCTTTTGTTGCCAGCAAATTAAACCCGTAGTTTAAATTATCGCGTATATTCAAGTGTGGAAACAGCCGGCTGTCTTGAAACACCACACCAATCCGCCGCTGATGTAGGGGAATATCAATCCCACGCTGACTATCAAATAGAGTTTCACCATCTAGTATTAAATGGCCAGAATGCGGTTTAACCAAGCCTGCGATCATGCCTAGCAAGGTACTTTTTCCTGCGCCAGATGGACCAAATAAGCCGACAACAGGTGTATCCAGAGTGCTTTTTATATTTAAAGCAAAATTGCCTTGCGTGCGCTGGAGATTGAAATCAAGCACTGCCTTTCTCCCGTAAATCACGTCCTATGTGCTTGATGGCTCTACGCTCGAGTAAATCGCTAATCATTAATGCGCCCAGCGCGATAATCATGCTTAAAATCACCAGGCGTATGGCAGCCATATCACCACCAGGCACTTGCGTATACGTGTAAATAGCTAATGGCAAAGTACGTGTTTCGCCTTCAATATTGCCAACAAATGTAATGGTCGCACCAAATTCGCCCAAACTGCGGCTAAATGCAAGAATCAATCCGGTAACGATTCCCGGCAGCGCAAGCGGCAAGGTAATGGTGAAGAAGACTCTTAATGGATGTGCGCCCAAGGATTGCGCAGCAGCTTCCAAACCTGTATCCACTTGATTAATTGCCAATCGCGCAGAACGCACCATGAGTGGGAACGCCATGACTGCCGATGCGATGACGGCACCTATCCAAGTAAATGCGATATTAATACCGAAAGTGGCTTGTAGCCATTTGCCGATTAATCCCTGACTGCCCAACAGTAGTAGCAAAAGAAAACCGGGCACTACTGGTGGCAACACTAATGGCAAATGCACAACGCTATCTAATAATGATTTGCCAATGAATGATTTTTTTGCTAGAAGCCAAGCAATGGCAACACCCGGAATACAAATAACAAGCGTACAAAAAATAGCTACTCTCGCCGAAAGCAGTAGCGCTTCAATTTCTGCTGGGCTTAATATAAAAAAAGAAAGATTCACGGCTTAATTATTCATATCGTTATTATTAATAGCTGATTTTATGATTTGAAGCAGGTTAACTTCATGGGCACTGAACAATATAATGCCACTGGGTTCATTCAACCTCAAGATAGCTAGAAATAGCCGATATTACCTTTGCATGTAAGCCAACGCCATTGGCTTCTTTGACGTGCGCGGCAATTTGCCGGCGCATGGCTAGCGCCCAGAAACGATTTAAATGTTCTGCAATACCCTGTTGCGCTTGAACTTGGTCGGGATACGATTCAAAAAAATCACCCACTTGATTTGCCATTTTGATTAGTTGTTCTGTTTGCATAAGTCTAAGTTTAAATTTGGGTTTATTAAAATTGTATTCGATGTTTGTGTGTGTAAATTACAAATTGATTATCGCGCAAAAAACCGATTAATGTCACACCATATGTATCAGCCAAACGTATGGCAAGACCCGTTGGTGCAGAGATTGCAGCCAATATGCTAATGCCGGCATTCGCCACTTTTTGCACCATTTCAACACTGGCACGACTGGATGTCAGCACAAAACCATCTGGCTGTACTGGCGATTTGGCTAATGCACCAATCAATTTATCCATTGCATTATGTCGACCAACATCTTCACGCACCAATTGTATTTCACCTAGCGTACTCACCCAGGCACAGGCATGCGTTGCGCCAGTAGCTTGCTGTAACGGTTGATGTGATTGCATCGTTTTAAAAGCTAATTCGATACTTTTAACAAGTATTTTTGAAGCTGAAAGATTGATTGTTTGCGCGGGTAAACGCAGCGCTTGATCTAGACTTTCTGCACCACACAAACCACAACCTGTACGGCCAGTTAAATTTCTGCGGCGTTCTTTTAATTGCATAAAGCATGCGGTAGCGACATCCATCTGCAACTCGACTCCTTGTGACTGCAGTACAACGTCAACACCGTACAAATCACTTTTGTCGTGCAAAACCCCTTCACTTAACGAAAAGCCAAGTGCAAAATCCGCTAAATCTGAAGGTGTTGCCAACATGACCACATGTGATATTCCATTGTAAATCAGCGCAATTGGCACTTCTTCTGCCACCTGATCAACAGCGCTGCTCAATTCACCATTTCGCCAGCGCGCCACCTCTACTTGAGTTAAGCACGCATCTGCAGATATAAGCGCGGGCGAAATAGACTCTATTGATGCAACTTCTGTAGGCAATATATTTTTTACAGATGAAACATTCTTTGCAAATAAAGCATTTTTTTTAAGTTCAGCCACCAATTCAGTTTCAATAATTCAATCAACGATTAAGCGGGCTGCTTAATTATTTTATTGGATTTTTTCCCTGTAAAAGCAATTTGGGCTTCACTAAAAGATTGATAATCTTTCTGCCAATCAGACAACTGGTGAACCCGATTTACTTGAACAGCCGTTACCTTAAACTCAGGGCAATTCGTTGCCCAATCGCCATTATCCGTAGTAATTACGTTGGCACCTGATTCTGGGTGATGAAAAGTGGTGTAAATCACACCGGGTTGCACACGCTCAGTTAATGTTGCACGCAACACTGTTTCTCCCGCACGGCTGGTAATACCAACCCAATCGCCGTCTTTAATGCCGCGATCTTCTGCATCATGCGGATGAATCTCCACTAAGTCTTCCGCGTGCCAGACATTGTTTTTGGTTCGGCGCGTTTGTGCACCCACATTGTATTGCGACAAAATACGCCCTGTAGTGAGGATTAATGGATATTTTGCATTCACTTTTTCGGTAGTTGGTACATATTGGGTAATAAAGAACCTGCCTTTTCCACGCACAAATTCGTCAACATGCATGGTGGGTGTACCAGTTGGGTTTGCATCGTCACAAGGCCATTGAATGCTGCCTAATTCATCCAGTTTTTTGAAACTTACGCCTTTAAAGGTAGGGGTTAATGCCGCAATTTCATCCATAATCTCGCAGGCATGACTGTACCTCATCTCATAGCCTAAGGCTTTAGATAACCGGGCAGTGATTTCCCAATCTTCCATTCCGCGCTCCCCATGCCCATTTTTAGGTGCCATCACGCGGCGCACGGGTGAAATACGACGTTCTGCATTGGTAAAAGTACCATTTTTTTCCAAGAATGATGCGCCGGGGAAAAACACATGCGCGTACATGGCTGTCTCATTCAAGAACAGGTCTTGCACAATCACACATTCCATATTTTCGAGCGCATGCGTGACATGCTGTGTATTTGGGTCAGATTGTGCAATATCTTCGCCCACGCAATATAAAGCTTTGAATTTACCTTCACCGGCTAAATCCAACATATTAGGAATACGCAAACCTGGGTCGTTGCTAAGCGGTCTGCCCCAGGCAGATTCAAACAAGGTGCGCGTTGCATCATCAGATACATGTCGATAGCCTGGATACTCATGCGGCATGCTGCCCATATCACAAGAACCTTGCACGTTATTTTGTCCGCGCAATGGGTTAACTCCTACACCTTCGCGACCCACATTGCCTGTGGCCATGGCAAGGTTAGCAATACCCATTACCGTGGTTGAGCCCTGACTATGTTCTGTTACACCCAAGCCATAATAAATTGCACTATTGCCGCCTGTTGCAAACAGGCGCGCAGCATTCCGCACGAACTCGGCTTTAACACCGAGCGTGGCTTCTAAGGCCTCTGGCGAGTTTTCAGGTTTGGCTACAAAATCACGCCAAACGACAAACGAGTCCCACTCACAACGCTCACGCACGAAGTCTTCTTTTACCAAACCTTCTGTTACCACCACATGCGCCAAGGCTGAAATTAATGCCACATTTGTACCTGGGCGCAAGTTAAGGTGATAATCGGCTCGAACGTGAGGGGAATTTTCAACCAAATCAATCGCGCGCGGGTCGGCAATAATTAATTTAGCACCTTCGCGCAAACGACGCTTCATCAATGATGCAAATACAGGGTGACCATCGGTTGGATTAGCACCAATAATCATAATCACGTCTGATTGCATCACGGAATCAAACGTTTGCGTACCGGCAGACTCACCCAACGTTTGTTTGAGCCCGTAACCAGTTGGGCTATGACACACACGCGCACAAGTATCTACGTTATTCGTGCCAAATACGGCACGCACCAGCTTTTGTGTCACGTATACTTCTTCATTGGTACAACGGCTGGATGTAATACCACCCATCGCCTCTTTGCCATACTTGGTTTCAATACGTTTAATCTCGCTGGCAGCATAATTAATCGCTTCATCCCAGCTCACTACTTGCCATTCATCATGAATACTTTTACGTATCATCGGTGTAGTGATGCGGTCTTGGTGCGTCGCATAACCCCAAGCGAATCTACCTTTAACACATGAGTGTCCGTGATTGGCGCCGCCATCTTTATTTGGCGTCATGCGCACCACTTCTTCGCCCTTCATTTCAGCGTCAAAGCTGCAACCTACACCACAATAGGCACAAGTCGTTGTGATTTTATGCTCAGGCGTTCCCGCCTCAATCACGGTTTTTTCCATCAAAGTTGCTGTTGGGCAAGCTTGTACACACGCACCGCAAGAAACGCATTCAGATTCTAAAAAGTCTTTATTGCCAGCAGAAACCTTGCTACCAAAACCACGACCTTCAATGGTTAATGCAAATGTACCCTGTGTTTCTTCGCAGGCGCGCACGCAACGGCTACAAACAATACATTTGCTCGGGTCAAACGTGAAATAAGGGTTAGATTCATCTTTCGTTGATTTCAGGTGATTTTCACCATCATAGCCATAACGCACTTCGCGCAAACCTACAGCGCCTGCCATATCCTGTAATTCGCAATCACCATTGGCTGCACAGGTTAAGCAATCTAAAGGATGATCTGAAATATACAACTCCATCACACCACGGCGTACATCTGCCAGCTTACTGGTTTGCGTACGCACCTGAATGCCCTCGGCTACCGGTGTAGTGCAAGAGGCGGGATAACCGCGGCGACCTTCAATCTCCACTAAACATAATCGACAAGAACCAAACGGTTCCAATGAATCCGTTGCACATAATTTCGGCACTGTTACACCGCATAATTGCGCGGCATGCATAATGGATGTGCCTTCTGGTACGGTAATTTCTACGCCATCAATATTGAGCTTAACCAACTTTTCGCTTAATTTTTTTGGCGTACCATAGTCTTTATCTGAATCGTATCGATTCACTGGCTGCGTGTGTGTGGTGTATTTGATGTCGTCCATGATATTCTCTCCAGCCGCCTGATTACGCGGCTTTCGCTTTCTCTTGATTCTGTAATTGATTATTCAGACCAGAACCTCTGGGAGAAAAATCCTCAGCAAAATGATTTAATGCACTTAACACAGGATACGGCGTCATACCGCCCAATGCGCACAAGGAACCGTTTAACATAGTGTCACTTAAATCCCGTACCAATTGCATATTTTTGTTGTATTCCGTGCCAGCAATGATCTTATCAATGACTTCTACACCACGCACTGAGCCGATGCGGCAAGGCGTACACTTACCACAGCTTTCAATCGCACAGAACTCAAACGCGTAGCGCGCCATTTTTGCCATATCGACGCTGTCATCAAACGCCACGATGCCGCCGTGACCCAATACAGCCCATATTTTGCCAAACTCTTCATAATCCAGCGGTGTATCAAACTGGCTTTCTGGCAAAAAGGCACCAAGCGGCCCACCCACTTGAACAGCGCGGATTGGCCTGCCAGTAGCAGAACCGCCACCAAAACCGTATAACAAATCACGCAAGGTCGCGCCGAACGCTAACTCTACTAAACCACCATGTTTAATATTGCCAGCCAACTGTATTGGCAAAGTGCCGCGTGAACGCCCCATGCCGTAATCGGCATAAAACTGTGCACCTTTATCTAAAATGATGGGAATCGTTGCCAGTGAAATCACGTTATTCACAACGGTTGGCTTACCAAACAAACCCTCTATCGCCGGCAAGGGTGGTTTAAAACGCACCAAGCCACGTTTTCCTTCCAGACTTTCAAGCAAACTGGTTTCTTCACCGCACACATAAGCACCCGCTGCGCGACGTACTTCTAAGTTAAAAGCGTGCTGTGAACCACAAATATTTTCGCCTAAATAACCCGCGCCTTTTGCTTTATCAATCGCTTCATTCAATATTTTAAGTGCATGCGGATATTCACTGCGAAGATAGATGTAACCCTGTGTTGCGCCTACGGCGATACCCGCAATCGTCATGCCTTCAATCAGCACAAACGGGTCATCTTCCATAATCATGCGGTCAGAGTAAGTGCCAGAATCGCCTTCATCCGCGTTGCAGACAATATACTTTTGCTCACTTTTCGTATCTAAAACCGTTTTCCATTTAATACCAGTAGGAAAAGCCGCGCCGCCACGACCACGCAGACCAGAATCAGTGACTGTTTTAACAATATCGGCACCAGTCAATTTCAGTGCATTTGCTAAACCTTTATAGCCATCATGAGCAAGATAGTCTTCTAATGAAACGGGATCAGTAATACCCACTCTGGCAAAAGTTAAGCGTTGCTGGTTTTTAAGCCAAGTTAACTCTTCAGTCAACCCTAAATTAAGCGGATGCGCGACGGCTTTTTCTGAGTGCGCATTCAGAAAATCTGCATCAAATAGAGCAGGCACATCATTCGGCTGTACGGGCGCATAAGCCACACGCCCTTTTTCAGTTGCCACTTCTACAAATGGTTCTAGCCAAAATAAACCACGTGAACCATTTCGAACTAACTGAATGTCAATACCGCGTTTTTCAGCTTCTGCGGCAATTGCTTTGGCGGTACGATCTGCACCAAGTGATAATGCGCTTGAATCACGCGGAACATATACTTTGATTGCGTTAACGTTACCCATTATGAAGTAGCCCTCGCATCACTAATGAGTTCAGCCACTTTTTGACTGTTCATCCGTCCATATACCTCATCATCCATCATCAGTGCGGGTGAACAGGCGCAATTGCCCAAACAGTACACTGGCTCTAATGTAATGGCGCCATCAGCAGTCGTTTGATGATAATCAATTCCTAGCGAAGACTTAATATTCGCTTCTAATTTTTCTGAGCCCATTGCCTGGCAAGATTCTGCACGGCAAATCTGCAGGATATGCCGTCCAGCGGGATGCGAACGAAAATGATGATAAAACGTGACCACACCGTGCACCTCTGCCACCGAGAGTGCCAATGCTTTTGAAATAGGCAGGTAACATGCCTCTGGCACATAACCAATACCATCTTGAATACTATGCAACAGGGGCAACAAGGCCCCTGGCATGTCTTTATGCTGCGCAATTAAGGCTTGTACTTTGTCTAGTACTTCTGCGTCTAATGTTTCTGTCGATAATACGTTGGCCACACGAATCCTAACAATCCAATAGATTTAACGTAATAATATACCTATTTGCAGGCATATTAAAGACGAGACAAGCTATTCAACTATTCGGCTTGGACACCGTGTTTTTTGCTAAATTCAAATCCTAATAATGACACTGAAGCGAGTGACAATTAATCAATGGATAGACCAATGACATTGTCGATGAAACGCCCAATTAATTAAGATAAGAATACCCGAACATTGCGTGGATAAACGTATACTTTATTACCTACCTCTACATTCAATTGCAGAAATCGCTCTCTGGTTAATTCTGATTCAATCACCTCAGACTGATCATCCCGTTGCAGTTCCAATCTAACCAATGGGCCAATTGCATGTATGTAGCTAACTACCGCCTCAAAAGCAGGCGTAGTGCCATTCAGTTCCTTGCGAATTTCGATGTCATGCGGACGCACATAAGCCAAACCAGGGCTGTGCTTAACATCATTCAGTTTAGTATCATGCCGCGCATCAAATTTTATAGCCACACCGCCAATGTTAGCTTCACCTTCATGAATCTGGCTATTAAACTGGTTAACATTACCCAAAAATTGATAAACAAAAGGCGACACAGGGTGGTCATAAACTTCTTGCGGCGAACCTATTTGCTCGACCTGACCTTTATTAATCACCACAACACGGTCTGACACTTCCAGCGCCTCTTCCTGATCATGCGTCACAAAAATACTGGTGATATGTAGCTCATCGTGCAATCGACGTAGCCAACGGCGCAATTCTTTACGTACTTTCGCATCTAATGCACCAAAAGGCTCATCCAGCAGCAATACTTTTGGCTCAACTGCTAGCGCACGTGCCAAAGCAATACGTTGACGTTGGCCGCCTGATAATTGCGGTGGATAACGATCAGCCAGCCAATCCAGCTGTACAAGCTCTAATAACTCATGCACGCGTCTTTTAATTTCAGCGTCCGTTGGTCGCGTTTCTTTTGGGCGCACACGCAAACCGAAAGCGACATTTTCGAATACTGTCATGTGGCGGAACAAAGCATAGTGCTGAAACACAAAACCCACTTCGCGCTCACGCACCTGTCGCGTAGTCGCATCTGTACCATGAAAGTGAATACTGCCTGAATCCGGCGTTTCCAGCCCAGCAATGATGCGCAACAGTGTTGTTTTTCCGCAACCCGATGGACCAAGCAATGCAACTAATTCACCACTTGGCACATCAAGACTCACATCGTTAAGTGCGCTGAAGTTGCCAAAATTTTTACGGATATTTTTAATTTCGATACTCATACTTAAATTCCAATTTAATAATAATTTGCATGAACAAGCTAGTTAGGTCTTAATTCAATATTCACTCAAAATTCACATTAAGATTTTTCATCAATCTCTGCATTTCGTGCAACTTTCCACTCAATAAAACTCTTCAACACTAACGTCACCAGCGCCAATATGGCCAGCAGTGAAGCAACAGCAAAGGCTGCTGCGTAGTTATATTCGTTATATAAAATCTCAACGTGTAATGGCAGCGTGTTCGTCATGCCGCGAATATGCCCAGAAACCACTGACACAGCACCAAATTCGCCCATGGCGCGTGCGTTGGTTAAAATCACGCCATACAGCAAGCCCCATTTAACATTTGGCAGCGTGATGCGCCATAGAATCTGCCAACCAGAAGCTCCTAGTACCAAACCAGCCTCTTCCTCATCTTTACCTTGCGCTTGCATTAAAGGAATGAGCTCACGTGCAATAAAAGGGAAAGTCACGAAAATGGTCGCCAAAACGATGCCAGGAATGGCAAAAATCACTTTAACGTCGTAGTCCATTAAAGTTGGACCTACCCAGCCCTGCAGGCCGAAAATCAACACGTAAATTAAACCAGCAATCACCGGCGAAACCGCAAATGGCAAATCGATTAAGGTAATTAATATACTTTTGCCACGAAATTCAAATTTAGCGATTGCCCACGCCGCCGCAACGCCAAATACCAGATTTAACGGCACGGCAATCGCTGCTGCAATCAAGGTTAACTTAATTGAAGAAAGCGCATCAGGATCGATCAACGCCGTAATATAAGTATCAAAACCTTTGCGCAAAGCTTCTGTAAAAACGGCCGCTAAGGGCACAATTAAAAATAAGCCTAAAAATAGCAATACAATGGCAATCAACGTCCAGCGTACCCAAACCGGCTCGGATGTCGCCCGGCTACGGGCGACTTTATTTTGATAATTGCTGTACTGTGTTGATTGAACTGCTGATGTTTGTGTTGTCAGCAGCGAAGTGGATGCGGGCATATATTGTTCCTAATATTCTCTTAATATGATTTATTGGCGACTGGGCTAGTTATCAGAACTGGCGCGCCGACTTACCCACCATTGCAAGCCATTAATCGCAAATAACAGTAAAAATGAAATTATCAACATCACCACTGCAATGGCGGTGGCACTTGCATATTCATATTGTTCCAATTTAGTGATAATAATCAGCGGTGTGATTTCAGATACAAAAGGTACGTTCCCTGCAATAAAAATAACCGAGCCGTATTCACCAATCGCTCTTGCAAACGCCAAAGCAAAGCCAGTTAATAATGCCGGCCAAATTGCCGGGAAAATAATTTTTGAGAACGTTTGCCAACGATTAGCGCCCAAACTGGCCGCAGCTTCTTCCGTTTCGGCTTCTAAATCTTCTAATACGGGCTGCACGGTGCGCACCACAAAAGGCAAGCCAATAAAGGTGAGCGCAACAATGACGCCGATTGGCGTAAACGCGACTTTAATACCAAGTGGCTCCAGCCACTGACCAATCCAGCCATTACCTGCGTATACAGCGGTTAAGGCAATGCCCGCCACTGCGGTTGGCAAGGCAAAAGGTAAATCCACCAATGCATCGATGATTTTCTTGCCGGGAAAAGTGTAGCGCACCAACACCCAAGCAGTAAGCAAACCAAATACCGCATTGATCAGCGCACCTAATAATGAAGCACCAAAAGTGAGCTGATAAGAAGCCACCACCCTAGGCGCAGTTACGATAGTCCAAAACTCACTTAAACTTAAGTCAGTGGTTTTAATAAATGCAGCTGAAAGTGGGATAAGCACAATCAGGCTGAGATAAAAGATCGTAAATCCTAGCGATAGATTAAAACCAGGAAGTACATTTTTCTGTTTTGCCATATCAATCAATCCAACTTTTACATTAGTAGCTTATGTTAAGTAATTAAGGTTATTTTACTTCAGGGTTATTTCACTTAAGGAATTACGCAATCTCAGGTTTAAGCGACTGCAAGCTTATTCGCTGCAGGTTTAAATAAGTCTGTTTTTTGCAATTCTTTTGCTGCCACAGCTTTACCAAGAAAATCGCCCTGTAACAATGTTGCACCACTTTCTACTGCAATATTTAACTGTGATTGCGTTTCAACACCAGTAATCACGGCATGCGCACCCAGTGCTTTTATGCCATCAATCAGACTTGGCAACACCTTATACAAATTATCATTAGTCTCTGCTTGCTGAATTAAGCTGGCATCAAACTTAACAAAATCTGGCGCCAGTTTCCATAAACGATCAATATGCGAATGCGCGTTGCCAAAATGATCGATGGCAATGCGATAGCCTCGATCACGATAATTATTAATTGCCTCGATCAATTGCTTATCTTGGGTCACCAAGCCTTCATCAATCTGAATCACTACTCGTTCAGTTGGCACGGAATTGGCATGCAGGATACGCTCAAATACTTTTCCGTGCGCATTCACTGAAATTAAAAGATTGGGATGTACCGCCAAAAACAACAAGCCGTTTTCGGCATAAATCTGTCTAAAATTCAGCACATGCAAAGCGCGGCTTACACGATCAAACTGCACCAGTTTTCCAGATTGCTCGGCATAGCTGTATGCAAAATCTGATGTGCTGGGCAATTCCCCACCAAGTGATGGCTTCAACAGTGCTTCATGCCCAAACAAGTCTCCCGCTACGCGGTCATAAATTGGCTGAAAGGCACTGTTCAATTGTACGCCCAAGAATGTACTATTGAATTCACCTGTCGTTTGTTCAGCCAAACCATACTCATCTAAATCTAAAAATAATGATTCTTTCAGTTGTAACCTAAGCTGCTCTACATGTGCAGCAGCGATTTTTATTTCTGCCATTTGTATATTCCTATCTTGCTTTTAATCTACCACTTATTCGTCCTGCTAATGGGCATTATCTGGCGTAAATCGCATCAAAAGTACCGCCATCCGCAAAGTGCGTTTTCTGCGCTTTTGTCCAGCCACCAAATACATCATCTACGCTGAATAAATCAATCGGCTTAAAATCTGCCTTATGTTTTGCCAGCACAGAAGCCAGACTTGGCCTTATGTAATGCTTGGCAGCAATTTCTTGCCCTTCTTCAGAGTAATGAAAATCGGCATAAGCCTGCGCAACTGTGCGAGTTTTGTGCTTATCTACATATTTATCGACCACTGCGATTGGATTTTCAGCCAAAATACTGGTTGTCGGATAAACCACATCAAACTTATTGCCCAACTCCTTATTAATTAAATTCACTTCATTTTCAAACGTCAGCAATACATCACCAATGTCACGCTGTGCAAAAGTGGTCGTTGCGCCACGGCCGCCCGTATCTAAAACTGGCACGTTTTTAAATAATTTGCCCACAAAATCTTTTGCCTGTGCTTCTGTACCTCCTTTTTTAAGCACATAACCCCAAGCCGCCAGATAACTGTATTTACCATTACCTGAAGTTTTAGGATTAGGAATCACAACTGCAGTACCAGGTTTAACCAAATCATCCCAATCTTTAATTTGTTTTGGATTGCCTTGGCGCACCAGAAACACGATGGTTGAAGAAGTGGGTGAACTGCCATGCGGCAAACGTTTTTGCCAATCTTTTGGAATTAATTTAGCGCGATCATACAAAACATCAATGTCTGGTGCTTGATTCATACTAATAATATCGGCTTCAAGACCATCCGCAACTGAACGTGCCTGCTTGCTAGACCCACCATGCGATTGATTAATCGTCACGGTTTCGCCAGTTTTTTGTTTCCAGAACTTAGCAAAAGCGGGATTTAAGTCTTTATAAAATTCACGCGTTACATCGTAAGAAACATTCAGCAAACTGCTGTCTGCCAGCGCAGATGTTGATAAAAGCACGCTTGCTGAAATCAATGCGCCGATTAAACCTTGTTTAAATACCGCTTTTTTAAACATATAAAATACCTTTGCTAAGTAAATTTGAATACACGCACTTTACCCAACGCTTTAAATAATGTAAAAGAATAATAAATACTATATTTATAATTAAATGTTATATTAAAAATGTACGCCAATTAAGCATTAAATGGCTTGCAGCGAATCTTTTATGTGGTGTATATTTGGTACATTCTTAATGAAAAGAAGCATAAAGATTATAGGCCAAGTAAATACCCTGCAGCTTTAAAGCTGTAAAAATTTAGAGTGTTAGCGTGTGCTGACCGGACAACCGGAAGCCAGCGAGTCGAATAGACCGCTGGCTTTTTTGTTTTTTAACGAAAGATGAGGTTAACGCGGCAAATTATTTTGATAATTAACGCGCTATCAATTAACCAGCTATAAATTAAATTTGTAAAAATTTAAACACCTTAACAATTAAGCACTTATGAAAAACAACTCAGATAAATATCAAGCAGATAAATCTGCATCTGCAAGCAACGATTTGGGCATCGGCGAAATTGTTGCGGCGCTCCGCGATTTAAGACTATCCTCGCTTGAACATAGAAAAAGACGCGATAAACCGCCTAAATTGCCATCACGCAAATCACTTCAAGCTATTGTGGAAGGATTAGGCGCAGCGTTGTTTCCGAATCGCTTAGGCCTGCCTGATTTAAAAGACGAAAGTCTGGATTATTTTGTCGGCCATACATTAGATGTAGTTTTACGCGACTTAGTAACGCAGGTCATACTCGAGTTAAATTTTGCGGCAGACACACTCAACGAATTAGAAACAAACATTAAAAAACCTGAAAAATTAACCTCTAAAACTCCCATAGAAATTGTTCGTGAGTTCGCTAAAAAACTGCCATCTATCCGCCTATTGCTGGATACCGATATTAAAGCGGCATTTGAAGGCGACCCAGCCGCTAGAAGCATAGACGAGGTATTGGTGTGCTATCCGGGCATATTGGCGATTATGCATTACCGCCTCGCCAACGTATTGCATCAATTAGGGCTACCACTGATTGCCCGCATGATTTCTGAAATTGCGCATTCAGAAACCGGCATTGATATTCACCCAGGTGCGCAAATTGATGAAAGTTTCTTTATCGACCATGGAACTGGTGTAGTGATTGGCGAAACGACGATTATCGGCAAGCACGTGCGTATTTATCAGGCAGTGACGCTTGGCGCAAAAAGATTCCCAACTGATGAAGATGGTAATTTATTAAAAGGCCATGCGCGCCACCCGATTGTAGAGAATGATGTAGTGATTTATGCCGGAGCCACAGTTTTAGGGCGCATCACAATTGGTCAAGGCTCATCTATTGGCGGTAACGTATGGCTCACTCGTAGCGTGCCAGCCAACAGCAACATTACACAAGCACAAATGCTGGCTAGTCCATTAACGGCCCCTGCCACATCAAATAAAAGCAATTCAATTAACACACAAGAAACTTCACAAACGCATTAGCCCATATTACTAGGAGATTTAAATGGCAGAACAACATATTCAAACCGCATTAGGCGACGTAGCAGCACGGACGCTTGCCAATGCAACCAAAACGGTGCCGATGCTCAGTACCATTTCACCGCGTTGGTTAGTACATTTATTACAATGGGTACCAGTCGAAGCAGGTATTTATCGTGTCAATCAAGCCAAAGATCCAAACGCGATCGAAGTGGATTGCTCTGCTAAAGACGAACGTGAACTACCTGCGACATTTGTGGATTATGAAGAGTGGGGTCGTGAATATGTATTGAACGCGGTTAATACAGTCGTTGATGTGCATACCCGCGTTTCTGATCTTTACAGCAGTCCGCATAATCAAATTAAAGAACAATTACGTTTAACCATTGAAACGGTTAAAGAGCGCCAAGAAAGCGAATTAATCAATAACGCCGAATACGGATTGCTGAATAACGTTGCTGCTTCACAACGCGTAAAGTCTCGCACTGGCGCGCCAACACCAGATGATTTTGATGAATTGTTATCGAAAGTATGGAAAGAACCAGCATTCTTTTTAGCTCATCCTCAAGCGATTGCTGCTTTTGGACGCGAATGCACGCGTCGTGGCGTACCACCACCAACCGTTTCTTTATTTGGCTCACAATTTATCACTTGGCGCGGCGTGCCGATTATCCCTTGCGATAAACTTAAAGTAACAAAAGGTAAAACGAACATCCTGTTGTTACGCACAGGCGAAAGTCGTCAAGGCGTGGTTGGTTTATATCAACCAAACTTGCCCGGCCAACAAACGATGGGCTTGTCAGTACGTTTCATGGGCATTAACCATAAAGCTATCGCATCCTATTTGGTTTCACTTTATTGCTCACTAGCCGTATTAACGAATGATGCGATTGCTGTGCTTGAGAATGTCGATGTAGGCAACTACTATGACTACAAATAGTGGCTTAGACTTATCTGTGGTGCATGATCTATCATCCTTTGAGCCTGAAGCTATTCTGGCCGCTTTACCTGGAGAACATCCGCGTATGGCAGCAGGCTTGGCAATAGGGCGTGGCGCAAGTCAAACTGGGCATCTGGATGTTGCAGAATTGTCTCGCATTGCGAGTGAGTTATATGCGGAGGGGTTTCCTGCCGGTGCGTTTGGTAATAGCTCAGAGAAAATCCCTTCTACCGCATCGTTATCTGATGCACGTGAGCCTATTGCATTAGGTCAGCCAGCATCTGTGGCTGATATTCAACTGCCGACTTTTGCCTCTGCCTTCACATCGGCACAAAGCAAAGACTTGGCTGATTTAAGCGCGATTCAATTGCAATATGTTCCGGGTTTTGAGAATCAATTAGAACTTGGCGAGTTGCTTGGCGGAGTAGAGATTCCACAACAGGCTCAGCTTAATAGCTTGTTCACGGATATTGGCACCAAATCCGCTGCGACAGATTTAAGCACAGCTAACTCAAGCTCTATCAATAAAGCAGCCCCCAGTAATGGCTATTATTTCTTACAAGATTTGCCGGCTTTTACACAAAATTCAAGCTTGCCGTTAGCACAATCGGCACACCCGCCGTTTGATGCTAATTTAGTACGCAAAGATTTTCCAATTTTGCGTGAGCTTGTCAATGGACGCCCGCTCATATGGTTTGATAACGCTGCGACCACGCAAAAGCCACAGGTGGTGATTGATAGGATTGCCTATTTTTACGCGCATGAGAACTCGAATATTCATCGTGCCGCGCATGAGTTGGCGGCGCGTGCGACTGATGCTTACGAAGAAGCACGCGAAAGCGTACGCAGGTTCATTAATGCACCATCAGTGGATAACATCGTTTTTGTGCGTGGAACGACTGAAGCAATTAATCTGGTCGCTAAATCGTGGGGCAAAAAGTATCTAAGCGAAGGTGACGAAATTGTGATTTCGCATCTTGAACACCACGCCAATATCGTGCCTTGGCAGCAGCTTTGCCAAGAAACGGGTGCCAAGTTAAAAGTTGCGCCTGTGGACAGTTCTGGCCAGATATTGCTGGATGAATATCAAAGATTACTTACGCCAAAAGTAAAGCTGGTGTCATTTACTCAGGTTTCAAATGCGCTAGGCACAGTCACACCAGCAGCTGAGATGATACAAATGGCACATCGTGCAGGCGCTAAAGTATTATTGGACGGCGCGCAATCGGTATCGCATATGCGCACGGATGTGCAAGGCTTGGATGCAGATTTCTTTGTGTTTTCAGGGCACAAGGTATTTGGCCCAACCGGTATTGGTGCGCTATATGCTAAAGCAGACGTGCTCAAGGATATGCCGGTTTGGCAAGGTGGCGGCAATATGATTCAGGATGTCTCCTTTGATAAAACTGTATATCACGAGGCACCAGCTAAGTTTGAAGCAGGCACTGGCAATATTGCTGATGCCGTAGGTTTAGGTGCTGCTCTGGAATATGTTGAGCGCATTGGCATTGATAACATTGCGCGTTATGAGCATGAGTTATTAGTCTATGCGACTGCGGCGCTTAACAAAGTGCCAGGCTTGCATTTAATTGGTACCGCGCAAGATAAAGCCAGTGTGCTGTCATTTACGCTTGATGGCTACAAGAGTGAAGAAGTTGGCTCAGCGCTGAATCAAGAAGGTATCGCCGTGCGTTCTGGTCATCATTGCGCACAGCCTATCCTACGTAGATTTGGCGTTGAAACGACTGTAAGACCTTCTCTGGCTTTCTACAATACATACGCTGAAATTGATGTATTGGTGAATGCTTTGTTGCGCTTAAGCTCTCATAAAACTCCTCAAGGCTTATAGTTTAAAGTCAAAAAAACCGGTTAACCTTGTTAAAGGGTTAACCGGAATGAGGAGAAGTCTTTATATGCCAGTTTTAAATAAACATAGCAGTTTTATTTGGTTGCGGCATCAACAGGCAATGATTTCTTGCTGAAGTACCAATCCACGGTTTCATAACCTTCAGATGCACGCGACTCAGCGTCTTTTTGCGTAGCTGGTGCTGGTACAATAACCTTGTCACCTTTTTGCCAGCCTTCTGGTGTAGCTACTTTATATTTATCCGCAACTTGCAATGCTTCAACCACGCGCAAAATCTCTTCAATAGAACGGCCAGTCGTTAACGGATAGTAAACAAAAGCACGTATCAGCCCTTTGTCATCAATAATAAATACCGCACGTACTGTGGCAGTTTGCGACTCGCCTGGATGAATCAACCCAAACTTGGCAGCAACATGGCCAGCTCTATCATCAATCACCGGGAATGGAATGCTGACGCCAAAGTTTTGCTTAATATTGGCAATCCAAGCCAAATGACTGAAATTGCTGTCTTCAGAAATACCCAATAATTGCGTATTAAGTTGCGCAAAATCGTTCGCGTGTTTGGCAAAACCAATAAATTCGGTAGTACAAACTGGGGTGAAATCTGCAGGATGTGCAAACAAAACCACCCATTGCTTACCAATGTAATTTGAAAGCTTGATTGGTCCTTGTGTTGAGTTCGCCTCAAAATCTGGCGCCTGCTCATTGATTCTTGGAATACGCGGTAATGATTCTGCTACGTTATTTACCGTTGCGTTGCTCATGATTTGCCCTTACTAAAATTTAAACTGAATTAGTGATAGTTCGCGGTACTTATTGTGCTGGATTCAATATTCAGCAATCTGTTGTGCAAAGCGGCAGAGCCGTTAGGCGTATAAATGACTTTAATGCCACGCTTCATCGCATTCTTTTTTACTTTATGGGTAATGGAGTGGCTAATCCAATTTGTGATGAGCACAATAAACTTTGTGTCATGCGGAATAATTTTATTGCTATCGCCAACTTTACGGCCAGACCAATGATTGATTTCTGTAATACCGTGATTAGCTAATACTTGCCTGATGCCATCAATCTGGTCACCACCCACGATTAAGGCGGATTGCTTTAAATGTGAACTGTCTGCTGAACTCATGATAAGAGTCTCCTTTAAGTATTGCAGAACCAGATTTTGTCTGGCTCTGCAGATTTAAAAACGAATAGCTAAATTACGACTTTCTATTTTTGGTAGACCTTGTCAAAAGTACCACCGTCAGAAAAGTGCTCTTTCTGTGCTTTTGCCCAACCACCAAACTCTGCATCGATCGTTACCAAATTAATTTTTGGAAATTGGCTCTCATATTTCTTAGCTACGGATTCCAAAGTAGGGCGATAGTAGTTTTTAGCCGCAATTTCCTGGCCTTCTTCTGTGTATAGATAATCTAAATACGCCTTGGCGACTACTTCTGTGCCATGCTTTTTAGCAAATTTGTCCACAACAGTTACTGGCGGTTCAGCCAAAATTGATAGCGACGGGATAACAATCTCAAACTTGCCTACGCCCAATTCTTTTTGGGCTAAGAATGCTTCATTTTCCCAAGCCAGCAATACATCGCCAATACCACGCTCAACGAATGTGGTGGTTGATCCACGTGCACCAGTATCTAACACCGGGACGTTTTTCAATAACTTGCCGACAAACTCTTTGGTTTTAGCCTCATCGTTGCCGTATTTTTTCTGTGCAAACGCCCAAGCTGCTAAGTAGTTCCAGCGAGCACCACCCGATGTTTTAGGGTTTGGTGTAATCACAGAAACACCTGGTTTAACTAAATCATCCCAATCCTTAATACCTTTTGGATTACCTTTGCGTACCAGCAACACAATGGTCGAAGTGTAAGGCGAGCTATTGTGTGGCAAGCGTTTTTGCCAATCTTTAGGGATTAGCTTAGCTTTATCGTAAAGCTGATCCACATCGTAGCCAAGTGCCAGTGTCGCCACATCTGCATCCAAGCCGTCAATAATCGCACGGGCTTGTTTGCCAGAACCGCCATGTGAAGCTTTGACCGTGACTTTATCGCCCGTTTTTTCTAACCAATATTTGCTGAATGCCGCATTAAAATCTTGGTAAAGCTCACGCGTCGGGTCATATGAAACGTTGAGTAAAGAGATGTCCTTTGCTGATGCCACGCCTGGTGCCGCGACACTGAATACAGTGGCTAGCAACGCGATGGTTAATAATGATTTCTTCATGTTTAATCCTTAAAATAGTTGAATTTCGTTAAATTTTTTAATTTTTACTTAGTAGCAACAAATCATTTTCATGTCCTTCAAATTTCATTTCAAATTAAATTAAAATGCAACTTGAAAACGAGCAAGTAGTGCGTTCTCACTCTCACGATCACGTACATTAGTACCAGCAGCGTTAATAGCTGTACGTCCAATACCTGCGCCGCCATCAAACGTAGTGTGTGTGTAGTTCAGTTGAATTTTAGCGTTTTGATTTAAGTACCAGTTCACACCAGCCACCCAAGATTTAGCTGACTTCGCACTTGTAGATAAATCTGCATAAGCACTTGCAGCTGCAAATGAAGTCCCCGCTTTATTTTTAAACGTATCGCTATCTAAATTAAGTTCGCTGTAACGCGCGACCAATTCCCAAGCACCCCAGCCACCTTTGTCAATGTCGAAATCTTGTTTTGGTTTAACACCTTTGAAAGATGCATCTTCGCCTGTAAGCAAGTAAGAAGCAGCTACTTGCCAAGCATCATGTGAGAGTGACTTTGTAGTGCCTGAAGTGATTAAAGTGTCAGTGCCTGCACCACCTGCTGCTGCAGAACCACCAGACGACAAGCTAACCTCTTGATTGACTCTAGCGTACTCAGTTATTACGCCTAATGGGCCATAGTAGTAATAGGCTTGAGGAGTAATACGCGTACGTCTTCCATCAGCAACGGCAGCTCCGTTGTATCTAAAGAAAGTCTGTTGACCATCCGTTAAATAGCTAGGTAGGCCGTTTCTTGTTGCGTCAGCTGCAGAAGTATCCGTGAAGTTAAGGTTTCTTTCACCATCAATATTAGTATATGTACCTGCGATACCAAAGCCCAAGCCTGACAATGCATTTGTTTGATCTTTAAATGGCGTTGCAAACAATCGCGCTGTCACCTCTTTGCTACCATCAAACTCTGTACCCGTACTAATATTACCGCCATCTACCACGCCATTATTAACACCAAATGCATAATTCAATTTGTCGCCAAATACATCGCCATAGATAGAAACACCTAAGTCACGATTCGGTAAAATCGCATTGGTGACATAGCTACGCTCAACAAATTTAAGATCGCCGCCGCCTTGCAAACGCTCTAAACCGACATACGGTTTGTATTTACCCGCACGAATTTTGAAAGCAGGATCTAAACGAGCATCTAAATAAGCATCCACCGCAGAAGCACCACCTCCCGCGAAATCAGGCGTAAAGCGGAAATCATATTTACCGAATAACGTACCTTGAATCGTTGGACGGACACGGCGTAACAATGCAGTGTCATTTGCATCATGGAAACCGTTTTCATCAAGACTACCCGCACGTTGGTTTGAACGATTGCGCACATCATTTGCACCATCTTGGTAAGAGCGGTAATCCGCTTGCAACAACCCGCTAAATTTAATGGAGTTTTTACCATCTGCCGACTCAAGACCGAAGCCACTTGAGCTTGCCTTTACGATTGGGGTTGTTTTCTTCGCAGCGACTGCATCTTCTTCAGCCACTTCCCCTTTACGCGCCAATACTTTTACTTGTTGACTCAACTCTTGCACTAATGCACGCAACTCTTCGAGCTCTGTACTATCATTGGCAAATGTTGTAACTGGGCTGCCGATAATCCCAGACAAAACTAAAGCAATTACTATTTTCTTGTGTTGCATATTAAAACCCCCTATATATCTTCCAGTAGTCTGATTGAATGGTTTAGCTCCAGTTATCGGGTCGCTCTTTTGCTGTAAAAATTTAAATCTTTGATTGACCAACCTTGTGTTCAAATCGCACTTTTTCTCTACGCTCAATTTGAGTTACACGACCGTCATGCACAGTAATTTCAATTGAGCCATATCCTGTTTGTTGCTGCACGGATGTCACTGCACGCAAAATGGCTTGCAACACCTCATCCTCTTTATCTAGCAATTTATGTTTAATTTGGCTCATATACATGTCAATGTTTTTTTACAGAATGTGTGCACTTTAGCAAAACACTTAAATAATCAAAAAGAATTTGTAATTATATTTAAATAACTTTTAGTTATATTAATTTGCTTTGGGTTGAATTCGAGAAAATAGTTTTAATACTGATTTCATTGTGTAGTCAGGCTATAAGACTTAAAATTAAACGATGCGCCATCATCCAAAATTAATAGATCAATTTGGTCGAACGGTTGATTACATTCGGCTGTCGATTACTGATCGTTGTGATTTCCGCTGCGTATATTGCATGTCGGAAGACATGACTTTTTTGCCGCGCGATGAGGTATTAAGTCTTGAAGAATGTGCGCGGCTGGTCAGGGTTTTTGTGAGTTTAGGCGTCAGCAAAGTGCGCATTACTGGCGGCGAACCGCTGGTACGTAAAAATGCATTGTGGCTATTTGAGGAAGTTGGCCAACTACAAGGCTTAAATGAGTTAGTGCTTACTACCAATGGCAGCCAATTAGAAAAGCAGGCAGTCGCACTTAAAAACTCAGGTGTTAAACGGATTAACATATCCGTTGATAGCTTAAAACCCGAGCGATTCAAAAAAATCACCCGTACAGGTGATTTGAACAAAGTGTTAAATGGCATACAAGCCAGCATTGATGCAGGCTTTGAAGGCATCAAATTAAACACTGTTTTAATGCGCGGTAGCAATGATGATGAAGCAGCGGACTTGGTACAATTCGCCATTGATAAAAAAATCGACATCAGCTTTATTGAGGAAATGCCATTGGGCGAAGTTGACCATACACGCAACTCCACATTTGTGAGCAATACCGATACGCTTAAGTTACTACAAAGTAAGTATTTACTCACGCCCAGCTTAGAAACCACCGGCGGCCCGGCACGTTATTGGCGCGTGGCTAACTCTGCAACAAAAATCGGCTTTATTTCACCGCATTCACATAACTTCTGCGAGTCTTGCAATCGCGTACGTATCACCTGTAAAGGCGAGTTGTACTTATGCTTAGGGCAAGAAGACAAAATCGAGTTAATGCCACTTTTACGTGAATTCCCCCATGATGACGCACCATTGATTGCCGCTATTTTAGGCAGTATGGCAATTAAACCCAAGGGTCATGACTTTGATCTAAAACGCGCACAGCCAGCCGTGATAAGGTTTATGTCGCATACCGGTGGTTAGTTCCAAATTGGCAATATCCTGCATTATTCTCTCCGGCGGGCGGGCGACGCGCATGGGTGGTATCGACAAAGGTTTAATCACTTTGCAACATAAGCCGTTAATTCAGCACGTGATTGAACGTTTGAAGCCTCAAACAAATGAAATTCTTATCAATGCTAACCGTGAAATATCTAAGTACGAGGCTTTTGGCTACCCAGTTTTGCAAGATACGCATGCCAATTTTATTGGGCCTTTGGCTGGTTTTAGTTTGGGTTTGCAGCATGCTAAACATGATTACATATTAACTGTACCTTGTGATTCACCTTTATTACCGCACGACCTGGCACATCGCCTGTTAACGACTTTGATGGAAAACAATGCCGATATTGCCGTCGCAAGTAGCGATGGTCATGCGCATCCTGTTTTTAGTTTATGCAAAAAAACTGTGTTGCCGTCACTCAATCAATATTTGGCACTTGGTGAGCGACGTGTAAGTGCTTGGCAAAAAGGCCATAGATATATTGAAGTTAATTTTAGCGACCATTCAGACGCGTTTATCAACCTAAATACAGTCGAAGATTTGGCGGCGCTTGAATCCAAATTAATGCAATCACTGAAACTCAAATCTGACCATGCATAAAACAATACCAGTATTGGGCATCGTCGCCAGCGGTAGTAACGCCGGCAAAACCACCTTAATTACCCAACTTATTCCAGTGCTGGCGAAGCGGAATATCCGCGTTTCGGTGATTAAACATGCACATCATGCGTTTGATATCGACCATGTTGGCAAAGATAGTTATAAGATTCGAGAGGCAGGTGCAGTACAAACACTGATTGCGAGCGGCAAGCGTTGGGCATTGATGACGGAAATGCATCGCTTACCAGAAGCACCAACTGAAGTAAATTTAGCAGATTTAATTGCGCAAATTAACACCAATTATGCTGATTTAATATTGATCGAAGGCTTTAAGCAGGCAATGATTCATCAAAAACCTATCCCTAAAATTGAAGTTTACCGCCCTAGCCTTGATTTGCCACTGCTAGCCTTGATTGATAGTAGTATTATTGCGGTTGCCAGCGATGCTGATTTGACTCTCAGTATTCCCATACTCAATTTAAACGACATTCAACAAATCGCAGACTTTATTGTCTTAAAAATAATCCAAACTAAATACTAGTGATTAATCAATCCATGACCAAAACCACACTTAAGCAAATTGTTTCTGACCCTTCTTGTATGGACGATTACGACCCAAACGCCATGTCTGTTACGCAAGCCAGAGCTTTTATTCAGCAGTTTTTAACACCTGTCATCGAAACTGAGCAGCTGAATGTGATGGATAGTTTAGGGCGAGTATTGGCCGCCAACATTGTTTCACCCAGCAATGTACCAAATCACCATAACTCAGCAATGGATGGTTATGCATTTAAATTTATTGATGCAAATAAAGTGTTAACTATCATCGGCACTGCATTTGCTGGCAGGCCATTTGAACAGGAAATTAACGCTGGCGAATGTGTCAAAATCATGACGGGCGCTGTGATTCCCACAGGCGCTGACACGGTTGTGATGCAAGAACGCATTAAGCAAAATGACAACCACATTACGCTGCTGGATACGCTTTCTATTAAACAGGGTGCAAATATACGCTTGGCAGGCGAGGATTTGCAGCTGGGTCAGACTGTTCTAGCAAAAGGCCACATGCTACGACCAGCAGATCTAGGTTTGATTGCCTCACTTGGCATTGCCAAAGTGAGCGTATACCGTCCGTTAAAAGTCGCATTTTTTAGTACCGGCGATGAATTAATCAGTGTCGGCAAACCATTACAATCAGGCCAGATATACGATAGCAACCGTTACACGCTATTTGGCATGTTATCCAGACTGGGTGTTGTTATCAGCGATTTAGGCGTGGTGCCCGACAATCCAGACTTATTAGAAACAACATTATTAAAGGCCACCAGCGAAAACGATGTAGTCATCACCAGCGGTGGCGTTTCGGTAGGGGAAGCGGACTATATGAAAGCTTTACTCACCAAACACGGCCAAGTATTATTTTGGAAAATCAATATGAAACCGGGCCGACCACTCGCCTATGGAAAAATAGGCGCAGCGCACTATTTTGGGCTGCCCGGCAACCCCGTTTCAGCCATGGTGACGTTTTATCAGTTTGTGCGTGAAGCTTTGATTACATTAATGGGCAGCATACCCAAGCCGTTACCGATGTTTAAAGTGGAATGTACAGAGTCGATTAAGAAGGCTACAGGACGCACGGAATTTCAGCGCGGAGTTTTATATTTGGTAGAAGATGGTAGCTGGAAAGTGAAGCCCTTGCCCAATCAAGGTTCAGGCGTATTAAGCAGTATGAGTACCGCAAATTGTTTCATTGTGTTAGATGAAGCAGTTGGTAATTGCAATAGTGGAGAAATGCTTCAAGTGCAATTATTAGAAGGATTAATTTAACATAACCTCTGATAACTGGTTTATTTCAACCAAAAACTGCTATTATCAATTCAATTAAAGCTAGAGTATAATCAACGGCTTAGCTTAATATTTTTCCTAATTTATCGCATTTTGGACATCTCTATTAAAAATTCCAACATTAATGAGAGCACGCTTATTTGGGCGATTATCTGCTCCATTTTACTGCATGCTTTGTTAGCGATTACATTACCAAACTTTAAGATTGATCTTTCGAAAGATAAGCCTGTTCAGTTAGAGGTTGAGATACAAAAACCTGTAGAACCAGAACCTGTTGCAGTGATCCAACCTGCACAACCGATAGAACAACCGAAGCCTGAAGTTAAAAAGCCTGAGCCGATTAAAAAAATCATCGAGCCAAAACCCATCACAAAAACGGTAGAAGCACCAAGCCCTGTTACTGAAGTGGAACAAGTCACGCCACCGGTAGAGGCACAACCCATTCCGAATGTCATCGCAGTTCCGCCTAAAGTGGATAGCGCACCAATTGCTGTTATCGCACCACCAGTGACAGAAACAGTTAAAGCACCAGAACGTAGTCCAGCTGAAGTGGATAATGCCTTAGGTGAGTATGGCAATCTGCTAGGTCGGACAATCGCTAAACACAAACAATATCCACGAATAGCACAAACACGCGGCTGGCAAGGTGATGTTTTGCTCGATTTGAAATTGGATGGCAACGGTAAAGTGCTCTCGGCGACTATCCGCCAAGGCAGCGGTTACGAAGTACTAGATAAGCAAGCACTTGAAATGGTGCGCAAAGCATCGCCTTTCCCCGCTCCGCCCGAAGCGCTTAGAAACCGTACATTTAATATTACGGTGCCCGTTTCATTTAAACTCGAATAGTGTCAACCAAGTCACTCTTAAGCCGCCTTAATCATGCGCACCGCTAAATCGCTACGTGATTTACTATTGGTACATGAGCTGATTTTTATTGCGCTCATTCTGCTTGCTTTTGCCAGCGGACTTTATGGTATTCATATCTGGGATAAAGCCTCTAACGAATCACAGCGCATCAATTTGATTGTGCGTGAAATCCAGCAAACACGTGGTGATTTATATCGGCAAATGAAAGAACTTTTTGACTCGTTTTTTTTACAAGATAGCGAGGCATTAACGGAGTACAACGCCTATACACAATCGATATTGACACATTTTTCCCAATTGCAAAATTTAGCAGTAGGCCAGCAAGAAAAACAGGCGATTAATGAACTAGAAAATAACTATCGTATCTTTGTAAACGAGGCACCCCGCTTGTTTTATCGCTACCAAGCCAAACCTGATAAAGACTCTCAAAAATCCCTGTACAAAGATATCGAAACAGGTATTTTCAATCATTACGAAAGCGTTTCTAAGCGCACGGAAGACTTGCTAACCTTAAAGCAAACCGAGCTTAAAACCCGCTTAGTAGAGGCAAAAGAGTCTGCCATTGCGGTGCTGCTCATCCCAATACTTTTAGCTGGATTATTACTATTTTTGTCACGAATTTTCCTAAAACGTGCCATCGTTAATCCCATTAATGCAGTCATGAAAGCGACGGCTGAAATTAGCGCCGGCAATCTACAGCATAAAGTTCCAGAAACCGGCGCAGCAGAATTGGTGACGTTATCAAGAGAAATCAACAAAATGGCAGACGAGTTGCAGACCAGTCGCGATGCATTAGTCCGCACTGAAAAACAGGCTGCCATGGGCTTATTGGTGCCGATGCTAGCGCATAATATTCGCAACCCTCTCGCTAGCATCCGCGCTACTGCGCAAGTCATTGATGTGCCGAATAACGATGTCGATACACGTGAATCACTAAACGGCATCATTAACACCGTTGATCGACTTGAGCGTTGGACTGGCTCATTACTGGCTTATTTATTACCGATTAAACCACAATTAAAATTCGTTAAATTTGCGCCGATTTTAGAAGGCGCGCTATTGCCACTGATACAAAAAATACGCGATAAGAATATTAAAATCATCCAAAATCTGCATGCGAGCAGCGCCGATATTCGCACAGATGAACATTTGCTAGAACAAGTCTTTTACAACTTAATATTAAACGCCATTGATGCTTCACCAAAAAACAGCCAAATCATCATCACCGCGCACCTTACAGAGGATACTTTTACCAGCAGCATCATTGATGAAGGCGCAGGCATGCCATTTAAACCAGACCCCCATGCCGCCAGCGCAGGCCCCAGTACCAAGCGTTTTGGCACAGGTTTGGGCATTCCATTTGCGTTTAAAGTATGCGAAGTGTTAGGCGGCAATATCGTGTTTGAAACCGTTAAACCACAAGGCACTACTATTACCCTCACGTTGCCGCAATAACCGCCACAATCACGCAAGCCAAATTTATTTACTGAACCCACGCACGTTAAGCACTCAGTGATTGTCTCAAATATTACTTCAATTTAGCTTGCCTTAATGCCGTTTTTTTACAACAATAGGAACGTAGTTAAATAAATCTTATCTGCACGATAATTAATACGCTAAACCAAATATGCTAAACAAGCCCGTTACCGATTTTGAATTACCTGCCACCAGCGGGCAACTTTTTAAACTATCCGATTATTTAGGTAAAACACTGATTATTTACTTTTACCCAAAAGATTCCACCCCAGGCTGTACCACACAAGGCATGCAGTTCCGTGACCGCTATGCAGATTTTCAGGCTTCCAATACTGAAATCGTCGGTGTTTCGCGTGATAGCTTAAAGTCTCACGAAAATTTTAAAGCCAAGTTTAGCTTTCCGTTTGAACTACTGGCTGACACGCAAGAATTGGCATGTGGCATTTTTAATGTGATGAAGATGAAAAATATGTATGGCAAACAAGTGCGTGGCATAGAACGCAGCACTTTTGTGATTGATAAGAATGGCGTTCTGATAAAAGAATGGCGTGGCGTTAAAGTGGACGGACACGTAGAACAAGTGCTGGATTTTATTAAAACTTTATAAAAAATTTATACACCATGGCAAAAAAACTAGCAGATAACTCGCAAGCGACTTCCACAACTGGATTTATAACCAGCGACTCTACAACCAGCACTAAACTTTTTGTACTGGATACCAACGTATTAATGCATGACCCATCAAGCCTGTTTCGGTTTGAAGAGCATGACATTTACTTGCCGATGGTGACTCTAGAAGAGTTAGACAATAATAAAAAAGGTGTAACCGAAGTCGCTCGCAATGCACGCCAGGCCAGCCGCTATTTAGAAGAGATTGTCGGCACTGACCTGACGAATCTAGAATTAGGCTGTCCATTAGCCATTAATGGTAATAAGCATTTAGCTGGCCGCCTATTTTTGCAAACCACGCAAGTGGATATTGAGCTACCAGGTTTAGCCGGCAGCAAAGCCGACAATCAAATTATCAGCGTCGTACTAGCGCAACAAAAACAGCAACCTAACCGCCAGGTTATCTTAGTCAGCAAAGATATCAACATCCGCATCAAGGCACGCGCAATGGGCGTGATGGCGCAAGACTATTTTAACGACAAAGTATTAGAAGATACCGATTTACTCTATAGCGGTATGAAAGAACTACCGCAAGATTTTTGGGATACACACAGCAAGGCAATGGAGTCGTGGCAAGAAGCCGGTAGTATGTTTTATCGCATTACTGGGCCGCTAGTTAAAACGTTTTTAATTAATGAATTCATTTTTTATGAGTTTGATAAACCGTTTCATGCCATTGTGCGTAAGCTGGAAAACGATCATGCCGTGCTTGAGGTTGTGCACGATCATATGAACCCTAAACACAGCGTGTGGGGCATTGTTGCACGTAATCGTGAGCAAAACTTTGCATTGAACCTACTGATGAATCCGGATATTGATTTTGTCACACTGCTTGGTCAGGCTGGTACGGGCAAAACATTGCTGACTTTGGCTGCAGCATTAACGCAAACGCTAGACAAAAAAATCTATTCTGAAATCATTATGACGCGCGTGACGGTACCTGTCGGCGAAGATATTGGTTTTCTACCCGGCACTGAAGAAGAAAAAATGGCGCCATGGATGGGCGCGCTTGAGGATAATCTGGATGTTCTGAATAAAACGGATGAAGACGCAGGTGAATGGGGGCGTGCTGCAACACAAGATTTAATCCGTACACGCATTAAAGTAAAATCCCTTAACTTCATGCGTGGTCGCACTTTTTTACATAAATTTCTGATCATCGACGAAGCGCAAAACCTAACGCCAAAACAAATGAAAACGCTTATCACGCGCGCAGGTCCAGGCACAAAAGTAGTCTGTTTAGGCAATATTGCCCAAATCGACACACCTTATCTAACCGAAGGCAGCTCCGGTTTAACTTATGTAGTTGATCGCTTTAAAGGCTGGGAACATAACGGACATATTACTTTAGTGCGTGGCGAACGTTCTCGTTTGGCAGATTTTGCTGCTGAAGCTCTATAGTAACGCTTGGCTTTTAGTCACTCTTAAATATTAAGAATGAATAAGCGTTAATGTCTAAAGGTTTTTACACCCTTTTAGTTGCTCAATTTCTATCGGCGCTAGCTGATAACGCGTTGCTGTTCACTGCGATTGCTTTATTACAGCAAATGCAGGCACCGGAATGGCACGAACCCTTGCTTTTACAGTTCTTCGTCATTTCATATATCGTACTCGCTCCATTTGTCGGCTCATTTGCAGACGCGCTACCAAAAGGCCGTGTGATGTTTATTGCTAATGGTATCAAGTTCTTTGGAAGTATCGCCATGATATTTGGTATGCCGCCACTGTATGCTTATGGCATTGTAGGTGTTGGTGCTGCTGCGTATTCCCCCGCCAAATATGGCATTTTGACAGAGCTGCTGCCACCAGAAAAACTGGTCAACGCCAACGGATGGATGGAAGGCTCTACTGTTATCGCTATTATTTTGGGTGCAATTATTGGCGGAAAAATGGCCAGTATCAGCCCTCAAGGCGCCATGATTGCCATCGCGTTCATGTATCTCGCTGCAGCGGCCTTCAATATGTTTATCCCCAAATTGCCGATTGATCATGCAATTGCCAAGAAAGATCCTCTATCTATATTAAGTGATTTTTATCGCTCATTTCTTGCACTTTGGCGCGATCCACAAGGGCAAGTGTCACTTTCTGTCACTACACTTTTTTGGGGTGCAGGTGCAACTTTAAGGCTGGTTGTCATCGCTTGGGCTGGTATTGTGTTGGGCTTTGGCTTAGATCATGCGACACAACTCACCGCCACAGTCGCCGCAGGTGTAGCGCTGGGCTCGGTTATTGCTGCGCACTACATCACGCTTGAGAATTCGGTAAAAGTATTACCAGCAGGGATTGTAATGGGCATTTTAGTCATTAGCATGGCATTTATAACAGAATGGCACTTGGCTGCTTTCCTGTTATTTATCATTGGCGTTTTAAGTGGTTTTTTTGTTGTGCCGCTAAATGCACTACTACAACACAGAGGCCATATACTGATTGGGGCTGGACATTCTATTGCGGTACAGAATTTTAACGAAAACTTAGGTATTCTATTATTAAGCGGTGCTTACACGCTGATGGTTAAAGCCAACTTACATATCAACCATATCGTGATTGTATTTGGTTTATTTGTGATAATTTCAATGAGCTTAATTAATCGCTTATATCGCAAGCAGGTGCAAGCTTAATAGAATGTATTAGTAAAAAAAGCCTCGGTTTTAATCGAGGCTTTTTCTTTTTATATTATGAAGTGAGTATTGGAGCTAATGCAATTTTACTTGCGCTTCTGTTCTGCGGGTAATTAACCTGGCCACTGTCTGCAATATCACGGTAAATACACCGTGCAGTGTCATTAGGTGCATTTTATACAACGATTGATACATTAATCGCGCAAATAAACCTTCAATGTACATACTGCCACCAGAAAGTGTACCCATTAAACTACCTACGGTAGAGTAACGCCCCAAGTTAACCAGTGAACCATAGTCGGTATAGTGATAATCAGGCAAATTGGTTTTATTAGCTACCCGTTTCTTCATCGTTTTAAATAAAAGTGATGCTTGCTGATGTGCCGCCTGCGCACGAGGTGGCACATTGCCATCGTGACCAAGCCATGGACACGCTGCGCAGTCACCAAATGCAAAAATGCTTTCATCCACAGTTGTTTGCAAAGTTTGCTTAACCACTAGTTGGTTGATCCGATTCGTTTCCAAACCAGCCAGTTCTTTTAAGAAATCTGGCGCTTTAATACCCGCCGCCCACACCACCAAGGCTGAAGGAATAAAGCGTCCACTATGTGTATAAACACCTTTATCTGACACCTCAGTTACGCGCTCGCCTGTATAAACATGCACACGTAATTTTCGCAGCTCTAAATCTACTGACTGTGAAAGCTTGGGTGGCAATGCAGGCAGTACGCGTTCACTTGCTTCAATAATCGAAATTTTAATATCTCGATCAGCATCAATTTTATCTAAACCATAGGCAGCCAGTTCGCGTGTCGTATTATGTAGCTCTGCTGCCAGCTCGACACCGGTTGCACCTGCGCCCACAATCACCACCTCTAACTGCCCTGCTTGTACTGGTGTTGTTTGCGTTTGCGCGCGAACTAAAGCGTTGTGTAAGCGACGATGGAATTTTTCTGCTTGGTCTTGTGTATCTAATGCAATGGAATATTCACGTGCGCCTTTAATGCCAAAATCATTAGTCGTGCTACCAATCGCAATGACTAAACTGTCATATTGAAAAGTACGACGCGCAATCACCTCTATGCCATCTTCGTCAAAATAAGGCGCGATCGTCACTTCTTTTTTGACCCTGTCCAAGCCATCCATACGACCGAGTCTAAAATTAAAGTGATGCCAATGTGCTTGCGCCAAATACTCTAACTCGTGCTTATCTGGATTCATGCTACCTGCAGCAATTTCATGTAGCAATGGCTTCCACACATGCGTTCTGGTGCTATCAATTAAGGTAATGACCGCTTGCTTTTTTTTACCCAGTGAATCCCCCAAGCGCGTTGCCAGTTCTAACCCACCCGCTCCGCCGCCTACGATAACAATATGATGTAATTTTTCTGTATTCATTCTGAATTTACTTAATAATTAATGCGTGTTTTATAAACAAAAACGCGCCTGCTGAAACCAGCAAGCGCGTAGACTTCATACAATATTACTCGTTTCCAGTTTCTTTACCCATACTACGTACCCAAGCAATTATCTTGAGCAACTCATCTGGTGAAATACCATTTTTTGGATCTGTAGGGTCCATCAAACCGATTCCTTTTGCACCCATGCCACCATTAGTGCCATGCCAAACAGTTTCAAACATACCTTTAACCGTCGCATCTTTTGGATATTTATAATCCGGTCCTGTTAAACCAGGCCCTACTTGGCCTTTTGCTTCAGGGCCATGGCATTGTGTACAAGAATAAAGCTGAAATACTTTTTTACCTTTAGCAATAGCCTCTTCGTTTCCAACATAGATATTTTTACCTGTAGCCAAAAACTCTTTAGCTGCTGGTGTATCAAACAGCGCAGCATCAATAGCTAAAGGCTTGCCATCTTGTGTAGTCACAAACTCAATGGTTTTACCAGAGCTTGCAGCAGGCGCTGCAGTGGAACCACCTGCAGCAGCTTTATCATCTGACTTATTACAAGCTGCTAGACTGGCTGTAAGTAAAACAAGTACTAAACTCAATTTAATGCGATTCATTTTCATCTCCATGAATGTGATTCATTTTTTAATTTATATTAATCAACGAAAAAGGCTACTGCAATTATACAGTAGCCTTTTGTCTTTTTGATTTTTTAGTTAAACAACAAGCTTTTGGCTTATATTATTTTAACCAAGGCGTATCAGTACCACCTTTATATTGTGTGCGTAACCAGCCAATCACTTTCAAGATATCATCTGTTGATAAATTCTCTGGGTTACCCAATTGCTGATGCCAGGCAAACATACCGCCATTTGAGCCATGAGCGATGGTTTCGAACATACCTTTATCTGTTACATGTTTTGAATATTGCCAAGTGCTATCAGTAATAGCCGGACCTACTTGACCACCACCATTAGGACCATGACATTGTGTACATGAGTAATATCCAAATTTCTTTTTACCTGCTTTTGCTGCTTCTGGATCTTTTGCATATGCTTTTGTATATGGGTTAATACATGTCTCTAGAAACTCTTTCGCTTGTGGCGTATCTGCTTCAGTTGCTTTAATGACAAATGGACTACCATCTTGCGTTGCAACAAAATTACAAGCAGCATTTACCTGCGATGATAGTGTAAGACCTGCTAATGCCAACATACCAACAAATAAAGTTGACTTCAATGCTTTACTGCCTAACATGTTTTCTCCTAATTTATAGAATATGAGCAACGTTCTATTTGCATTCTCTTACTTAACTACAACAATTGATTAACATATTTATATTCAATCAATCCTGTTAAATCGCAGTTAAATTCAGTGCTGTTTTAGAGCGCATGTCCAATTAACGAATACTATTTCTAGTTGGTTGACATAATTTATTAACATCATTGTGCCTCCAAACGAACGCGTGATTCTACTTGGTTTTATAAATTATGTCACCCTAATGACACTCGTTTTTACTATTTTTTAAAGACACTGTCTCCCGCAAGTACTGGCACAGTTGGAATGCCATAATCCGCTAAAATTTGTGCAATTTTGTCTTTATTTCTCGCTAAAGCAGCATTGATTACTTCCATTCTTTCCTTATCTTTTTTACGCACTCCTACAGAAATGTTCCAATATTCCTTGCCCTGTAAATTAACTTTGTTGTACTCGGGAACGAATGCCATTTCCAACGGCACTTTAGATTGCTTGGCGTAATAACCTGCTATCGGACCCCACACAATCGCCACATCAATATCACCTTTTGCCAAATCATCAATTAAAAAACTGGTTGGTAAATTTAAATCGCGTTGTAAACGATATGGTCGCGCATTTGCCATCAAATTATGATCATTTAAAGGTACGGCAGCCGGGCTTTTATCAACGATACCAATGATGCCTTTACGTAAATCAGGGGAGTCCCAATCAGTAATTTTGAAGTTACTCTCTTTACGCCAAACAAATACATGACCTGATCTGTAGTAAGGCTCTGATGTTCTTAATGCGTCAAAATCGGATGTTGTGCCAATAATCACATCACAACGACCCGCGTTAATTGTATTTCTGAGGAAGCCTTGACGGTTATAGGCATAAGCAAAACTTAATTTCTTACCAATATCTTGAGCTAATACTGCAGCAATTTTATCTTCAAAGCCTTCACCTCTAAGATTTGAATAAGGCATATTGTCAGGATCTGCACACACCTTAAATTCCGTACCATCATCCACTCGACGCACTTCGCCAACACGGCCTTCATCAGCGCTCAACGATGGAACATCTTTAATATCAATTGGCTCTCCTGCGGCGAATGCATAACCAGAAATCAAGGCAAGGCATACAGTCAATCCTTTTAATTGTTTTAACATTATTTATTTCCTTATTTAAAATCGGGACAAATTCTCAACTTAACTTTGTTAAGAGTAACTCAAATAGACAAAAGTTCTTTAATGAAAACCATGAAACTTTCCCATTGTAACCAAAATTACATCCTTTAGTTTACCTATCTGTATATTTCCACCAGACCCACTGTCTACGCCCTGTTCAAAGCAAAACACCCTGCCTAAGCAGGGTGTTTCTTTAAGACATTAACTAACTTGTTAACGTGTATTCAGTTACAACTAATCTTCCGATTAATTATAGTGAGAATACTGTTAATGCACCGCCGCCAGGAGCAGCGTTGTATTTAGTTAGTTCTTTATAACCACCAGCAGCACCCAGTGCGTCTGTGTCGTTAGTCATACCAAGGTTCATCGCCACACCAGCCCAGCCACCGATACCTGAGAATACACCCACGTATTGTTTGCCTTTTTGACCGTATGTGAATGAGTTACCAATCACGCCAGAACCCACTTGGAATTTCCAGAGTTCTTTACCTGATTGTGCGTCAACCGCTTTTAACCAACGGTCTAGTGTGCCGTAGAACACTAGGTCTGTTGCAGTCGTTAAAGCACCGCCCCAAGCAGAGAATTTCTCTTTGTTGTACCAAACTTTTTTGTTGGTCATTGGGTTGTAAGCAGCAAAGCCACCCATCACGCCGTCAGGACCAGCAAACATGGTTAATGTCGCACCAACCCATGGTTGACCAGCAACGTATTTAGACTCTACTGGCTCGTATGTCATACATACGTGGTTCAATGGAGAATAGACTAAGCCAGTTTTTGGTGAGTAAGCCGCTGGTTGTTGGTCCTTCGTACCTAATGCAGCCGGGCAGATGCCTTTAGCATTGTAGTCTTGGTGAGTTGAGTATTTAGCGTCTTTATGTGGTACGCCTGTTTTCAAATCAACACTTGATGCCCAGTTAACGAATGGGTGCACTTTTTCAGCTGCAACCAATGTACCGTTGCTGGCTAACCATGTGTACGCAAAACCGTTACGGTCATGGTGCCATGCGTATGTTTTACCACCTTTGTCGAACAAGATCACTTCGTTAATACCGTCGTAATCCCACTCGTCATGTGGTGTCATTTGCATGCCCCATTTTGCAACGCCTGTGTCTAAGTCACGTGCGAATACAGTCATAGACCATTTGTTGTCGCCTGGACGGACATCTGGGTTCCATACGGATGGGTTACCTGTTCCGTAATATACTAGATTAGTACGTGCATCATACGGCCACCAGCCCCATGTAGAACCACCACCATGTTGCCAGCCATCTTTAACGGCTTGTGGTTTCAACCATGTGCGTGTACCTAGTTCTTTTTCGCCAATTTTCAATTGGTCGTTAGGCACTGCTTTGAAAGAACCGCCTTGTTTGTTGCCGCCGTTTACGTCTTGGTAAACTGACAATGCGCTGTATTGTGGGTTTTCTTTATTGAAGTCTGCACCGATCAACATTTCAGCATCTGGGCCTGTTGAGTAGGCTTTCCATGCCAATGAACCGTCTTTTAGGTTGTAAGCAGCTAAGAAGCAACGTACGCCGAATTCAGCACCTGAACAACCGGTTAATACTTTGTCTTTAATCACGTGTGGTGCGTTAGTGTTTGTCGCGCCAACTTTTGGATCGTTCACTAATACTGACCATACTTTAGCGCCTGTTTTAGCGTCTAAAGCAACCAAGTTACCATCGTTTTGTTGTAGATAGATTTTGCCGTCACCGTAGCCTAAGCCACGTGAAACGTTATCGCAACATAGTACAGCTTGTACTGATGGGTCTTGTTTTGGGAAATATGACCAAACGATTTTTTGGTTATCGTTTAAATCTAATGCGTATACGTTGTTTGGGAATGCTGTATGTAGATACATCATGTTACCAACAACCACTGGTGAGCCTTCGTGACCACGGTTTACACCGGTTGCGAATGTCCAGGCAGCTTTAAGGTTTTTTACGTTACCTTTGTTGATTTGAGATAATGTGCTGTAGCCTTGGTTGTTGTGTTGGCCACGTGGGTGTACCCAGTTGTTCGCGTCCTTCATTGCCGCTTCTTGATCTGCTGCTGCAAGGGCTACCATTGGCATCGCCAATGTAGCGCCTGCAACTAAGCCTAGAGCTAGCTTGATTGTATTGAATTTCATTTTTATCTCCAAAGTGATATTACTAAGGGTTAATTAAAAGTAAACTCTAAGTTAAATTATTTATGCACAGTTATTTTGAAAACTTTGCGCACGGAATACAAAATTTAAAGTTTATTTTCCCCACATTTTTCATGTGTGATGTGCAATATAAAACAAGTAACTATTAATTGCAACACTTTAGTTACAATCTATTAACAAATTATCAAATTATTTTTTAATATACTATCAAGCGTGCTTGTAGCTAATAAAATACTCAATAAAATCAAACAGAAAGAATGAGAAACTGAATGTCAGAAGTATCTTACAATTTGTATCAAGAACTAGAGCCATTTAACAAAAACTGGCTTAAAGTAGACGATTTCCACCAAATTTATTATGAAGAATGTGGAAATCCTCATGGCATACCAGTGATTTTTTTACATGGTGGACCAGGTAGCGGCTGCAACCCCACTCAGCGTCGTTTTTTTGATCCAAAACATTACCGGATTATTCTGCTGGACCAACGCGGTTGTGGCCGCAGCCTGCCAGTTGGCGAGGTGAAACTCAATACGACAGACGATTTAGTAAGCGACATTGAAAAACTTCGTATGCATTTAGGGATTAACACTTGGCATGTATTTGGCGGCTCGTGGGGCAGCACATTGGCGCTGGCATACGCAGTTAAGCATACGAATCAAGTCATCTCTTTAGTGTTGCGCGGTATCTTTTTAAGCCGACCTTCTGAGTTGAGTTGGTTTCTGGGCGATGTGCAACATTTTTACCCTGAAGTTTGGCACAAACTGATTAGCTATTTGCCCGCAGATAAGCAAAATGATGTATTAAATGCTTATGCTCAATTGATTTTTAATGATGATATTCACATCAGCTCAGCAGCGGCAACTCAATGGAATGCCTTTGAAAATGCAATTATGCGTCTGAAAGCGACTACGAATGATTCATCGCAAGAAGAGTCTATTAAAACAGCAGAGCAGTTACAAAAAGAGCAAGCAACAGAAGTCGCGCGGGCGCGTGTGCAAATACATTATATTCAGCACCAATGTTTTATTGATGGTGAAACGCTATTAAAACAGGCCGCAACATTGGCAAATATTCCGACGATTATTGTACAAGGGCGTTATGATATGGTGTGCCCACCACAAACTGCTTGGGCATTGCACCAAATGATGCCTCATGCGCAATTGACAATGGTGGCGGATGCTGGGCACTCAGCCATGGAACCCGGTATTACCAGTGCACTGGTGGCAGCGACAGAACAGTTTAAATCGCTTCGTTAATTATGTTCGTTAAATTTAAGAGAAAAGATTTAATTGGCTAAACCTTTACCTCAAGACGTTAGAAGCTCTTCAGCTGAAAAACTCTCGGCTGAAGATAGTATTGCGCTGAACAAAGTGACTAATAATTCAATTGCGAATAAATTATCACGGATTAAAAATCTCGCGCACCACCCTGCTTTTCTAAAACCACTTGCAACGTATGCCAGCCATGAATATGCAACACCATTATTTATATTGCGCGAAACATTAGGCGGATTTGCGCGCCACAATATATTAAGCTTATCGGCTTCACTATCGTTTTACGCGCTATTTGCCTTAATCCCGTTAATTCTGCTCATTTTCTTTTTATTAAGCCATCTGGTCTTTTCCTCAGACTATGCCATCGTTAAATTGGCGATTCTCACCGGTAACTTAGTACCAGACTTCAGCAATAAAATCATGACAGAAGTCTATCGTGCCACCCAAACAAAGGCCGCGTGGGGTGCTTTAGGTATATTTGTGCTGCTATGGACAGTCACCCCGCTGGCGGCCAATATGCGCTCTGCGTTTTACACCATTGCAACGATGGTCGAAGCACCATCTTATTTTAAGCGCAAAATTAAAGATGTACTGTCTGTGTTAGGCATTTTGCTACTGTTTTTTCTATTCACATTCGCAGGGTTCATGATTGAGAAAGTGGTGCGCTTTCTGGCTGTGCATCTGCCTGTTTTAGAAATCAATCTTGTTGGCTCTATCAGCACCTTAGTATTGATTACGCTGTTAATTGCCATTTTTTACAAAATATTTTTTCCCATGCGCATCGCCTTTGCGCATCTATTTTTAGGCGCCAGCTTAACCGCTTTATTATGGATATTAATGCGACCAGCATTTGGCCTGTTTTTATCCATTAACGAAAATTATGGCGCTATTTTTGGCAGCATGAAAGCCATGTTTGTGTCCATTACCTGGCTGTATCTTAATTTCGCGGTATTTTTACTGGGCATAGAACTCATCGCCACCTTGCGCAAAAAAGATGTGTTGCTGCTCAAAGGCTTGTTTAATGGCATGCCCAATAAATCCAATTACATTGAAACATTAATGCGCCGCTATGGCCACACGCTACGGCAAGGTGAAACGATTTATGCACGCGGCAATACCGAGCGCAATTTGTATTATGTAGTGGATGGCAGCGTTAATTTAATTGATAACGGGACTGTAGTACGCGAGCTGAATGCCGGTGACTATTTTGGTGAAATGGCCATGTTAAGCGAAAAACCGACAATGGCTGATGCAATCGTTGCTTCCAGCGAAGCGCGCATTATTGTGATTTATGCAGAATATATTGATACGATGATGGCTGATGAACCAAGAGTCGCGGTGCAGCTATTAAAACGCATGGCGGCAAGATTACAGAATAGCTTCAACTAAACTATCCACATTAAATCAGCAACAGCTTAAATAAAACGGCATGAAAAAAGCATGGCAAACTTAACCAACTCACAACCAACACAACAAGAAATCCAACAACTGATTGGGCATCTTAATAACAACCAATTAGCCGAAACAGAACGCCAAGCTAAAAATTTAATTAGCAAGCACGCCAATGTTTTTATTTTGCATCACATATTAAGTCTGGCTTTAGATGGCCAGCAAAAATTTACTGAATCGGTCATCAGTTATAAAAATGCACTTAAGCTACAACCGAATACGCCAGACTTGCTATTCAATTTAGGCATCGCTTTAACGCATATCCAACAACTGGATGAAGCCATTGCAACTTATAAAAAAGCCATTCAGTTAAAACCGGATTTTTTTGAGGCTTATGGCAATTTGGGTACAGTTTTACAAGGGCAAGGGCAATTAAATGCTGCAATAGAAAGCTATCAAAAAGGTTTAAAGATCAATCCGCAAGATGCACGCGGCTACTTTAATTTGGGCACGGCATTACGCGATAATGGTGCATTAAGCGATGCCGTAAATAGCTACAAAAAGGCTATCGAGCTATTCCCCAATTACACCGATGCGCATAATAATTTAGGTGAAACGCTGCGCGATTTAGGCGATATGGATGCAGCAGTCAAAAGCTATCAAAACGCCTTAGCGCTTAATCCGCAACATCCAAATGCCAATTACAATATGGCGGAATTTTTATATTTGGCTAAAAAATATGATGCGGCGATTCCATATTTTGAAGCTTCTCAACTAGATGATTGGCAAGAGCGAAAACTGTATTGCCTGTACAAAGCAGAAAAATTTGATGCTTTTAAAATAAATAGGGATGCACTTATTCAAACCAGCAAACATACATCCCCTTTCCTAGCCACTTTATCCACGCATTACAGCATTAACTTTAATGAGCCAGACCCGTATAATTTTTGTAAAAACGGCTTGGATTTTGTATATCGAAAATCGATTCCAGAATTAGTTGATACGAATTTATTGCAAGCCTTATTAAACGACATTAATAATGCAGACATTGCAGAACGTAAACAAGGCCGTTTAACCAATGGCCAGCAATCGGCTGGTAATTTATTTAAGCGCCATGAAGCATCATTTCAAACACTGGCAAGCCTTATTAAAAAAGAGTTTTTAGCCTATCAAAACCATTTTTCCGATGCCGATTGTGAACTGATCCAATCATTTCCTGATGAACTGGAATTTACTAGCTCTTGGTATGTCAAAATGCAGCAAGGTGGACATTTAAGCGCGCATATTCATGAAATAGGCTGGATAAGTGGCGCAGTGTATTTAGCAATGCCTAGTGCGAATGGATTGGAAGGGGCATTTGAATACGGCACACATGGCGATGACTATCCGATTAAGCAGCTGGAAAACCATGCAAAATTTCCTGTTAAACAGATCATCCCGAATGTTGGCGACATTGTGTTATTTCCGTCATCACTTTTTCACAGGACAATCCCTTTTAACAGTGTGGATAAGCGCATTTGCATTGCGTTCGATTTAAAACCAGCCACACAGAATAGTCCCAACAAAAAATCAAAAAATAGTTATTAATTGTTGGTGTAGTGTGTCAAAATTAATCATCTTTTGACGAAATTTGGTCAATAATTTTAATAGATTCGGCAGAAACCGTCGGCTATTAAAAATTCGACTTTATCGCATACTGGTCAAACATCACTTAGCTATTGATTATATTTAAGTATTTTTATTAATCGCAGGTTTATTTTCGCATTGTTAATATTGACGCTTTTGGCTTAAATATTGCTTAAGTTAATATGACTTAAGCTATTCACTAATAAGCAATAATTGCACTTTTAAGGTAACTAAATGATAGAAAACGGACAAATGTTCGATGATTGCTCTGTACTGATTGTGGATGATCAATCTACCAGCAGGACTATTCTTTCGCACGTGGTCAAAAACATTAACCCGAAAACTAAAGTAATTGAAAAACATAATCCTGAACAAGCTTTAGAGTGGGCAACCGAAAATACTGCCGATTTAGTTTTTGTTGATTATGTAATGCCAGAAATGAATGGCATTGATTTTATTCGGCTTCTTAAAACACTACCTAAATATGACGCAGTTCCAGTGGTGATGATTACCATTAAAAAGGATGTGGAAACGCGTTATTCTGCCTTGGATGCGGGCGTAGCTGACTTTGTAAGCAAGCCTGTTGATGTGCATGAGTGCACCGCACGAACACGCAACTTATTAACCATGCGTAGCCAGCATATTTCATTGCAAAATAAAAGTACGCTACTAGAAAGCTTAGTAAAGGCAGCTACTGCAGAAATCAGAGCGCGCGAAAAGGAAACATTGATGCGTCTCGCGCGCGCTGGCGAACATAAAGATTACGATACCGCCTTGCACCTGCATCGCATGTCTTTGTATAGCCGTGCAATTGCAGAAGCAATCGGCTTAAATGAGGAGGAAGCCGAAATCATTGAGCTATCGTCACCATTACATGACATTGGCAAAATTGGTATTCCTGATAGCATTCTGCTGAAAAGAGGCCCTTTAGACGCAGAAGAACTTAAAATCATGCGGAGACACCCACTTATTGGTTATGAGATTCTGGAAAACAGTCCTTCCAAATATCTGCAAAAAGGTGGTGAAATTGCGCTGGCACATCATGAACGCTACGATGGAACTGGCTATCCATATGCGCTTAAAGGCAACGAGATTCCTTTATCTGCACGAATTGTAGCGGTTGCCGATGTATTTGATGCCTTAACCAGCGTACGGCCATACAAAAAAGCTTGGAGCGTTGATGAAGCATTTGACTATATCCAAGCTGAAAGCGGTAAACACTTCGATCCCGAGCTCGTTATTGCCATGTGCTCGATTCGCAGCAAAATCGAAAAAATTCTCAACGAACACGCAACTGCGATTCATTAAGCGCTTAATAAAAGCCTGAGTAACAAAGTCATGTCGATTAGCAATATCAGAAGCGCAACAACTTTTAAACAAACCGCATTGTTGATTGATGATCAGCCAACTGTGCTGGACATTCATGCTGCTATTTTAAAATCACTTAAAATGAACCTGAAAATAGTCACCATGACCAATCCTGTTGAGGCCTTGGCGTGGATGAAAAATAAGCAGGTTGATTTAATTATTACCGACTTTCGCATGCATCAGATGAATGGCATGCAATTTGTGCAGGCGATTAAAAACACCAGCAATGTATTAACAAGATCCATCATTGTAGTAACGGTATTAAAAGAAATCAGTATCCATCAAGAATTGTTAGCTGCAGGTGCTTCGGCCTGCTTAACCAAACCAGTACAAACACAGGAACTTGCAAAAATTGCCAAGCAGTTACTAGAGCAAAGCAAAGAGTATTATAGTATTGGGCTAATTGCTTAGGCGTATCTAATGACATTCACCAAAATCCAAAACTGGTACAAAAGTTCAGCAAGCCACTGCGACCCGCTTGAACTGGAACAGGCAGTTACTCGATTAGCCATTGGTACTTTTTTTACCCTATACCTGCTAATTTCATTAGCGGCTGGTAAAAGCATTTCGCATGGTGAGTTAATCGGTTTTTATTGCCTGGCTGTCTTTGAACTAGCCACTTTAATCTTGTTAATAGTCGTTAGCCAAGCAGAAAAAAAATCGCCCATAAGACGTTTATTAGGCAACTGGCTAGATGTAATCGGCACCTCCACTTTCTTATCGTTAAGTGGCGATATCGGCGTGGTTTTAATCGGTGTTTATTTGTGGGTTACTTTCGGCAATGGCTTCCGTTTCGGTAAAAAATATCTATACCATTCTCAAGTCATCAGCATTATCGGGTTTTTTGTTGCCACACTAGTCAACCCGTTTTGGGCGGCACACCAGCCAATCGTTTATGGTTTCCTTTTGATGCTGATTGCCCTGCCAATCTATGTAGCCAAGCTAATCGAAAGGTTACACGAAGCCAGAAGTAAGGCAGAAAAAGAAAGTATCCGTGCAGCTGAAGCCAGCATAGCAAAGACACAATTTGTCGCTAATATGAGCCATGAGATTCGAACCCCATTAAATGGCATTATCGGTATCAGCACTTTATTTAAAACCACACCCTTGAATGCCGACCAGCGAGATTTGCTCAAAACACTAGACAGCTCTTCCAAACTATTACTTTCTCTATTAAACAATGTGCTCGATTTCACTAAAATTGAGGAGCGCAAATTTACCGTTGAACATATTGATTTTTCTGCGGAAGAAGCTGTTCGCGACACGTTAGAGATATTCCGCTCACAAGCCGCAACCAAAGGCATTCAAGTTGGCCTCAGTATTTCAGATTCATTACATGCGGTGAAAGGCGATGCCTTCGTCATCCGTCAAGTATTAGCCAACTTAATGGGCAACGCCATCAAGTTTACCGAAAAAGGCAGCGTGACACTTTCGGCAATTACCTTGCAGGACGATGGCGCACAAATTCTTGTCCGCTTTGAAGTAGCCGATACTGGCACCGGCATCCCTCAAGATAAACAAAATAAAGTATTTGATAGCTTCACCCAGGCAGATTCATCTACCACAAGAAAATTTGGTGGCAGCGGCTTAGGGCTGACTATTGCCAAACACATGGTAGAAGCCATGGGCGGCAATTTACAATTCCAAAGTACAGAAGGCGTTGGAAGCCGTTTCTGGTTTGATTTGACTCTCGAAAAAGTCGTTGAGAATCACTTACCAAGTGACGTGGAATCAGCCAAATCTGAAGCAGAAATTAGCCAGAATACTGCTAAATCCGCCAATGGCATTAAGGCGCCAAACAATGTTAATGCGCTGACTAAGCTGAATATATTGGTGTGTGAAGATGAAGCAACCAATCAAAAAATCATCATGCGCCTCTTATCGCTACCAGGACATCAAGTCGAAATCGCAGAAAATAGCGATGAAATGCTGGATGCGCTGGAACGGAGTACATTTGATTTGGTTATTACCGACTTAAATATGGCTGGCATGAGTGGTGCCGATGCCATGAAACTTTACAAATTTACCAATCCTACCGATACCAATACGCGCTTTATCTTATTTACGGCAGATGCCACGCCCGGCGCCAGACAAATTGCTGTCGAGGCTGGATTTGATGCATTTTTAACCAAGCCAATTGAAGCGGCAACATTATTCAACACTATCGAAAACATTCTGAGTCTGCCAGCCAATACTGCAGATTTGTGGATGTCTAATGCGCTAAGCACTCCAGTTGAAACCGAATCCAATCTTGGCGCGAACAACAGTGATCTTGATTTGAACACACTGAAAGAATTGGAGAAGATTGGTGCCGGTGACGATCTATTTATGCATCGCTTACTCAGAAATTATTTAAATGATTCGGATAAACTAATCAACAAGATTGAAATGGCCGTTAAGCAAAAACATTATGGCGAACTGCACGACTTCTGCCACGCCCTTAAAGGAAACAGCTTGAGCGTTGGTGCAATCAAACTTGCTACAACAACAGAATCCATCAGTAAGCTTAGTCGCTCAGCCACTGTGACGCAAAGCGCTGAAATGTTAGAGATATTGAATGCCGATTTCGCCCGCTTAACAGTTGCCGTTGAAGATTACCTCAGGCGGCCAATGAGTAAGGCTACCGAGGCAAGCTAACAAAAAAATTGCTCTACTCAAGCAAATTGTTGCATATTCAACGGCGCGGGTTCTGCATTCACTTTTGTATTTTGTGCGCGTACTAAACGTTCCATTATTTTCAAATTGCGCTCATCCAAGCGCAATGCTGCATCAACCCATATTTCGGTAATATCGTACAACTCTTCATAAGTCAGTGGATTAACCCGTTGTTTTGCACGATTAATCGCCTGAAAGGAATTTAAAGAACGATGATTCTTTTTAATCCAAGTGTTTAAAGCATATTCGCCTTGCCCATCTTCGGCCAGCACATCCACCACGCCCAATTGATAAAGCTCTTCACCTGTATATATTTTACCGGAACGCACCATTTTCTCTGCGGCTGGCATGCCAATTTTTCGCGATAAAAAGCTCAACGCACCCATACCAGGGAATAAATTAAACAACACTTCCGGTAAACCCATGATGGCACTTTTCTCTGCAACCATGATGTGTGCCGCAAGTGCCGCCTCAAAACCACCACCCATTGCTTGGCCTTGTACCAAAGAGATGGTGGTCACAGGCGCTTGCATATTATAAAAAGTCCAAACGTTGTGAATGCACAATTTAGCGTACTCAAGCAAATGCTCACGTGCCTGGGTGCGAATCAATTCTTTGAATACAGATAAATCGCCACCTAAATTAAAAATACCTGGAATATCCGAAGCCAGAACAAGGTAATTGGCTTGGTTAAGCTGGTTATTTACCACAACCTGACCTTGCATTTTCTCCAAGTCTGTCTGGCTTTGATTGAGTTCCGACATGCAGATTTTATTGAAACACGGCCTTGGTGCTGGGTTCATGTAATAAGTCATCACACCAAACTCATCATCAAACTGCGTTCTAACTTGCTCTAAAATAGGACTACTAAATTGTTGAAAATCTACGACTGTATTCATAATATGCCTCCAGATGAGTTTAAGGATTTTTTCAAATAATCATTTATTTTAATAAGCATAAATTAAACAATTATTCAATAGAAGTATTGATGATTAGGACTATAAGCTTAATAATTTATGCTCTCAAGAGAATGTTTTTTTAAAAGCAACCAATTCCCATATAAACCGTTGTTCTATAACAACAAAACTAAAAACACTCTCAATAAATCGCACTAAAATAATCTAATAAGTTATTGATGTGATATTCTTTTTTGAAATTTAGTTAACTCGTTATATTGAAAGCCTTTTTTATGAATAAATTGTTATTCGGTTTTGTTCTTTTTACAACACCATTCACGGCTCAAGCAGCTGGATTTGCACTTGCAGAACAAAGTGCAAGCGGATTAGGTAATGCCTACGCAGGGGCGGCAGCGATTGCCGAAGATGCCAGCACTGTATTCACAAACCCCGCTGGTATGACTTATATTGAAGGCACGCAGGCAGCCGGCGTATTACATTTGATTAAACCGAGTGTGAAATTTAACAATCAAAACTCTGCAGCCGGTTTCAACAGAACTCCAGGTGGTGAAGGTGGTGATGCAGGCAGCTTAGCTTTCGTACCCAACTTTTATTTGGTAACACCTTTAACTGACAATGTTAAATTCGGCTTGGGTGTTAATGCGCCATTTGGCTTAAAAACTGAATATGACAAAGATTGGATTGGTCGTTTTCAAGGCATTAAATCTGACTTAAAAACCATCAATATTAATCCTTCTCTCGCTTTTAAAGTGAATGACCAACTGTCTTTAGGTTTTGGGCTTTCTGCCATGCGCATAGAGGCTGAATTAACAAGTGCCGTTAATCTAGTGACCTCTGAAAGAAGCTCTACCGTTAAGGGTGATGATTGGGGATTTGGATTTAACTTAGGCGCTATTTACCAAGCAACAAATGACACTAGAATTGGTGTGGCGTATCGCTCTAAGGTAGAGCAACATTTGAAAGGCGATGTGAAGTTTTCAATTTCAAATGGCCCCACCCCTAATGGTGATGTAAATGCAGATATAACCTTACCAGAATCTTTTTCTGTCAGTGCATTTAGCAAACTGAATGACACATGGGATTTAATGGGCGACATTACCTGGACACGCTGGAGTCAATTTGATGAGTTGGCAATTTATCGTGATAGCGGTGCATTATTACTTCCCAGTACAACTGAAAACTGGAATAACACAATGCGCTATTCAGTTGGCGTCAATTACCATTACAGCGACACTTTAAAATTACGTGCTGGTCTAGCTTTTGATGAGGGACCGATTGACAATCAATTCAGAACAACTCGCATTCCTGACAACGACAGAAAATGGCTATCTTTTGGTGTTGGTTGGCAAACAACACCGACGACAAAATTAGATGTTGGTTATGCGCATCTGTTTGTTAAGGATCCTAAAATTTCAGACGATCAAACAAGCCCATTTCCTGGCAAAGGCTTTGTAAATGGCGATTACGATGGCAGTGTTGATATTTTAAGTATGCAAATTACCCACAATTTTTAGTTTATCTTCACTATAAAGGGCTTAGGTTCATATCTAAGCCCAATCAAAATCAGCAACACTAGCTGAATACAAATTGCATTAGCCATACAAAAAAATAGTGATCATCAATCAGGCAACCACACGCACACACGCAATCCACCATATTTGGTGGATTGGTCAAAGGACAACTTGCCGTTATAGCTCTCGACAATATCATGTACGATGGCTAAACCAAGGCCGCTGCCAGGCGTGGTTTCATCCAACCTGAATCCACGCTGCGTTAATGCATCCAATTTATCTAACTCACAACCAACGCCATCATCCTCTACCATCAAAATCATGCCCTGCTCGGCTTTAATGGTTAAATACACATTTTGTTTACACCATTTGCAAGCATTGTCCAGCAGGTTGCCAAGTAACTCTGAAAAGTCTTCCTGATCACCGATATAGCTAATATTGTCATCGATTTGATACGTGATTATCGGCATCTTTGCAACATGCATTAACCGCAAGGTTTTGACCATTAACGTAACTTCTTCTTGCACATCCACGCGACGGCCAGGCAACGTATTGCCAATCAAACGTGCGCGTTTCAATTCACGTTCGACAATATGCCGCATGATTTCTGTCGTTTCATATATCGTGGCAGAAAACTGTTTATTCTCGGCGGCCGAAAACTGCTCTGCGGTTTGATTCAATATCGTCAATTGTGTTTTAAGTGCATGCGCAAGATTACCCAACGCTTCTCTAGATCGACGACTCTGATTACCCATCATTTTCAGCAAGCGATTAAATTCGGCAATCACCGGCGCAATTTCTGTGGGGCCAAGCGATTCAATCTGGCTCACTTCGCCAGATTCTATACGGAGCAAATTGTCGCGAATCACTTGCAATGGTTTAAGGCTATTACTCACAATCTGACGCTGTATCAGCAACAGTGCCAGCAATATCAGCAAAGAGATAGCACCATAAATCCACTGAAATTGGCGCAAGGCTTGATTGACAGCGGTGAGATCTTCCGCAACCGCAATCGTGATAGTTTGCTGATGCTTTTTATACCCCTGCACAGCCATTAACAAAGTCTGCCCTTCAGGGCCTTTTGTGCGAAACGTGATTACTGAACCAGCTTCAACCTCAGGAATCGCTAAACTATTATCCCAAAGCGAACGCGAATATTGATGCTGACTGGCCGCTGTGATCACGTAGTAATGGCCTGACAACGGTCGCTGATACACCGCGCTGACTCTTTGCGGGTTCAGCAATAAGTTATCTTGTGCATCAAAAGTAATACCTGAAAGTAAGCTCTCACTATCTTGGCTCAGCCGATTGATTAACTGCTTTTCAGACAAACTGCTAAAAACATAGCTAATGACGCCCCACTGCAAACCGAGCAAAACAATCAGGCTAAAAGTTAACCCATAAGAAAGACGTTTATTGAGACTTAGCATATTTGACGATTTAAGCAGGGTTAAACTTGGCTGGATTTAGATGGATGGTGGATTAGCGTTATCTGGATTAAACACGTAACCTTGGCCGCGCCTGGTTTGAATGAGCTCTTCACCGATTTTTTGCCGCAGGCGTTTCACATACACTTCAATCACGTTACTGTCTTTGTCGCTATCGTATTCATAAACGTGTTCGGTTAATCTGGTTTTTGACAGCACTTTACCCGGATTCAACATAAAGTAGCGCAATAAACGATATTCTGTGCTGGTGAGTGCGTGGCGTTGCCCATCCGCATGGATTAACATTTGCGTGTCTTCTTCCAGCTCAATACCACTGAAAGAAAGTGCTGTCGCGGTTGTATTCTGGCTGCGTTTTAATACAGCGTTCAATCGCGCAAGCAGTTCTTCCATTTGAAAAGGCTTGCCAACGTAATCATCCGCGCCCAGCTTAAAACCTTCAATTTTTTCTTGCCAGGTATCACGCGCCGTTAAAATAACCACTGGCACCTGATTACCTTTTTTGCGCCAGTTAGCCAGAACGACCAATCCGGATTGTTTAGGCAAACCCAAATCAAGCACCACAATATCATAAGGCTCAATGTCGCCAAATGCTTCCGCTTCAAGCCCATCGGTGGCTAAATCAACCGCATAGCCCGCACGCTGCAATGCAGAGCGGACAGACGGCCCCAAAACAGCATCGTCTTCAACTAATAAAAGTCGCATGCTTAATCATCAATCTCGATCTTGATTAACTGACCAGTCTTTGCATCCAGTTTTAATTCCCACACTTGACCCTGAATGTCCAAAATTTCAACCTCATAAATATAGCGGCCGCCTTTCTTTTCAAACTCAGTCTCAAGCACCTCACCATTTTTTTTGGCACGGGCGAATGCTAAAATTTTCTCTAAAGGTAATATTTCACCTTGTTGCCTGAGTTTTTTAGCCAATTGATAATCTTCTTCCGCAGACAAACTATTCATGTTCAGCAAACTGCCTGATGCTAAACAGACACAAAGAATACCCCTGCAATATAACTTTAGAAAACACATATCAATTGGCTACCTTTTATACACTTGTTTGCTCAACTTAGACCAAAGCTAAGGTTAGAACCAATCGCGAGATACTTTACGTGTTTCGCCGGTTTTTGCATCAATTTTCACTTCCCACTCTTGGCCTTGAGCATCGATAATTTCAAATTCATAATCCCAGCCTTGTGGCCATTTGCGATCATCAAGCTCAACTTCAATCACCGTACCAGGTTTTGCGACCAATGCTTTTTCAGTAGCTTGCTCAACAGAAATTAATCCAGCGGCTTTTGCGATTAATAGCATTTCTGCGGCATCATCGTCATCAGCGATTACATTACTGATTGTGAAAACACTAAGGCTTGCGACGGTTAATGTCAGTAGCATCGCTTTATTAAATTTGGCTTTGTTTAAATGAGTCATTTTAATCTCCTGAATAAATATATATTGATATTACGAAGACTACTTTAACGACCCAACCTTAAACCAAACTGAATTTTTAAATTTAACTTGTTGTTATATTTTTCTGGATTCCGGATATATTTTATAAATATTTCGACCAGATGCTTTTGCTTCATATAAAGCAATATCTGCCTTCTTCATCAGGCTATTAAGCGTTTCTTCACTATTTTTTTGATAGCCCGCAATACCGATGCTCACGCTCACTTTAATAGTTTTATTCATCACCGTTATATTTTTCTCAAATGATGCCATTATTTTATCTGCGATTAAATTTGCATCATCTATATGGTTAAGTTCATCCAGTACGATAACAAACTCATCACCACCAACCCTACTTAAAATATCCACATCACGAATACAATGGTTTAATTTCTTGGCAATTATTTTGAGCAGCTCATCGCCCACATCATGCCCATAACTGTCATTCAGCTTTTTAAAATGATCAATATCGATATACATAATAGCCATTAATCGATTGAATCGTTTTGATTGCGCAAAAGTCTGTGCCATTCTAAAGTCGAGCAAACGCCTATTGGCTAAGCCAGTCAGGCTATCTTGCATTGCTTGCGAAGTTAAGGTCTTGCGCTCGCTTAAAAAGAAATACGCTAGCGTTGCTAACAACAGGCTTATCGCGATGCTCATTAATCTGGTGATTAATATTAACTCAGGCGTCTTTTCTGCTTTTTGCAGTACAGCCCACTCCCATTGCACATTGGGCAAATCACTGACGGAAATCAAGGCTTTGGGATTTTGAAATAAACTGGGATTACCGTAAAAAACAGTTGATGAGCCTTTGACCCTAATCGCAAAATCAAACTCATCATCAGTTAAGTTGTGAAAAGCAGCTTTAAAAAAGGAGTCTGTATTAATCACGGTCGACAATAATCCCCAATACTGCCCATCGACAAAGATTGGATATCGATAGATTAATCCTCTACCACCCTGCACCAAATCCAGAGGACCAGCCAATACGCCCTCACGACTGTCAACCGCTTGCTTCACTTGCGGCCATTGCTGAGTGATATCGCGGTAATCAATACCGATTGACTTTTCATTCGATTTGACGGGATAAACGTAGGTGAGCTTGTAACCAACCGCCACCCCCAAATTACGTACATGTTTTGTTCTGACGTACAAATCAGCAAGTATCGCACTCAGTTTATTGCTATCAAGATGTTGGTGATAAACCGTTAAGTAACTGGATAAGCCGTTTGACACGAATAACAAAGCATTTAACTCTCGATCGACTTTTGTCTTCAGTGCATTGGCATAGTCTGTCGCTTCTACCGTCACTCTGGCTTCCGCTTTTTCATATTCGGCACTTACTAGCAGCTCAAAAATAGAGGCAAATATGATAAAAATCAGAAAAGCATAGGCAAATGATGCAGAGTTATTTTTTAAATAACTAACATACTTCATCAAGCGGTACATATTCATGCCTAGATTATAATCATTTTGCTAAATCATCCCATCTATAAAATTACCACCCTTATAAAAATCATTTCATCACGTATCTCAGTTTAAGATGTCAATATATTGAGAAATGAAAATCAAAGTAATATAAAACATAAAACGGCTCGGCATTTCTGCCGAGCCGTTTATTAACACGTTGAAACAAATCGTTAATTAAAACTGATTAACTGAATCAATCATTAATCTGTCTTATCTTCAATTTTATCGCCAGCTTCTTCAAGCTTATCACCGGCATTATCTGTTGCATCTTCGATTTTATCACCAGCATTTTCAACTGCATTATCGATTTTTTCACCTGCGGTTTCTGCAGGGCCTTTTTCACAAGCAGATAACCCAAGGGCAAACAAAAGTGTTAATGCTGCAATCGAAAGTTTGTTCATATTCATTTTAAAGCTCCCATGTATTTTTTAATCTAAAAAGTATTTAAGCTTAAAAACTATTGTTACAAGATAGTTTTTAAGCAATGTCTGCATATTAGTTAAAAATAATCTCAGGCAATAGCATACAACTGCTGAATCTTCTGTCAGATATGGCTGACATACTCAGTGCGATAATTTAAAACGCCCGCCACTTTGGAAGTTAATTTCACTAGATTTAACACCATCCAATCTCGATTTTTTATCGTTTGTGCCAAGACAGTCAATTTTAGTGGAGCCTTACGCGCATTATTTCGCTCTATTTTGGTGCGCCATATTATAATGACCGCCATTTTGGTGCAATTTTAGATCTAAGGAGCAATGCATGCCGTACGTAGCAGATACCATAGCCAGATTGAAAAAATCTGGTCCTGCAGAATTTGAGTTTTATCAGGCTGTGGATGAAGTTTTAACCTCACTACGCCCATTGCTGGATAAAAATCCGAAATACAAAAAAAATGGCATCATAGAGCGTATTGTAGAACCAGAACGTCAAATCATGTTCCGCGTAGCGTGGGTTGATGATCATGGTCATGTGCAGGTCAATAAAGGTTATCGCATCCAGTTTAATTCTGCGCTTGGCCCATACAAAGGCGGTATCCGTTTTCACCCAAGCGTTTATGGTGGCATCATCAAGTTTTTGGGGTTTGAGCAGATCTTTAAGAACTCACTCACAGGCCTAGCAATTGGCGGTGGCAAAGGGGGATGCGATTTTGATCCTAAAGGTAAATCCGATAATGAGATCATGCGCTTCTGTCAGGCCTTCATGACAGAGCTCTACCGTCATATCGGCCCTACAACTGATGTACCTGCGGGTGACATTGGTGTTGGTGGCCGTGAAATCGGTTATATGTATGGTCAGTACAAGCGTCTCACGGGAAGCTTCGATGGCGTGCTAACAGGTAAAAAAGTCCCTTGGGGTGGCTCGCTTGGACGTACACAGGCGACAGGCTATGGCGCAGTGTATTTTGCGCAGAATATGCTGGAAGGGCGCGGCGATAAATTGGAAGGAAAGACCTGCGTAGTGTCTGGTGCTGGCAACGTGGCAATTTACACGATTGAAAAACTATACCAACTTGGTGCAAAACCAGTTACATGCAGTGACTCACGCGGCATGATCTATCATGAAAAAGGCATTGATCTTGCGACGCTAAAACAGCTGAAAGAGGTCGAGGCTGCCTGCTTATCCAAATATTTACAGCATCATCCGGATGCAAAATATACATCTGTCGCTGACTATCCAACCGGTAGAAATCATGTATGGTCAGTGCCATGCCAGGCAGCATTCCCATCTGCGACTCAAAACGAACTCAATGAAGCAGATGCAGAAGTGTTGCTGAAGAACGGCTGTATATGTATCTCGGAAGGAGCGAACATGCCCTCAACACCTGAGGCAGTAGAGAAGTTCCTTAAGGCAAATATTGCTTATGGTCCTGGTAAGGCAGCCAATGCTGGCGGTGTTGCCACAAGTCAGCTGGAAATGGCACAGAACTCAAGCATGCAGCAATGGACGTTTGAAGAAGTGGATGGCAAGTTATTCAACATCATGAAAAACATCTACACGAGCGCAAGTGAAACTGCAAAAGAGTTTGGTCAGCCAGGTAATTTAGTCTTTGGTGCCAACATTGCCGGCTTCCGTAAGGTGGCTGATGCGATGATTGACCAAGGTGTTATGTAATTATCAAGCTGATCTAAACTGTGTGATTCAGAGACATCGTTTCAATATAATTAGAATGAATAGGCGAGATAACAACAGCGTCTTCAGTGGATAAACTCTGAGATGCTGGCCTTGTATGCCGTCAATGCGGCATACAAGGCCCACTTTACGCAAATGGTGGTGAAGGGTTACATATGGTCACCTGCAAAATTGCACCAGGCATTTATCAATTAACTTCTGTGGATGATTGCACTCGTTACAGAGCTTTTAAACAGATCGAGAACGTGAATTCTTCGCTGCTAAAGTTCAAGAAAAACTGATGGGGTTCGGTATTAAATTTTAAACCCAATAAACCAAGCTCTCCATATCTTAATGGCAAAGTTGAGCGCTCTCAGAAAACGGGTAAAACTGAGTTCTATGCAACGGTTGACTTGGTCGCTGACAACTTAAAAGTACTTTGAATTATCGAACGATAGCCAATTACAAGGTCGATTTACAATTAAGAAAATTGAAACGATATCTATGAATCACACAGATTAATTGTTCTTATTATGCAAGTCCGATTCCCGGATGTTATGTGGCTCATATATCACTCTTTCAATCACTTTATTTGATATTCCTGATTCAGTCATAAACTGTCTAGCTATTAGAAAGTCCTTACTTAAAACCAATTTAAGAGCCATTTTTACAATTTTTTCTGATTCCTTATCATCTCTGTTAAACATTACCATCTCCGCGTTTAATATTTAGGTGTTGATAATTTCACCACTATTTGGATGAAGGGGTTGACCACTAAATATACGAGGAATCATTTAATGCTAGAAAAGCATAGCAAGGTGAAACTTTACCGGGAATTAATTCTTCTGAGTAGACTTCGTTAAATAGTGTCACAATCAACCTCCATTAAATAATGAATATGGATTAGGTATTGAACTATTTATTTTACGACGCTGTTATTTAGCTAACTTAAATATTGAAATAAATTCTAAAGTTGAATCATGGCTAAGTTTTTCTTAGTATTTTCTTTTTTCTAAGCATATACCGCAACCACGTTATACACGTCATTACTAATGCACCAGATTCACTTGCTGTCGCAAACGATTCAAAAGTACTTTCTATGAAAACCGATCCAGAAATGCAAAATAAAGTTAAACGGCAGCTTTTAAAACTGCCGTTTTTGTCTTGTCCGAAATTAAATTTTGAATTCAATTCAAACGCGACGGTTACAGATTACGCGTATTTAATTTGTTTATTTGTAGGAGTTTGTCTGATTTTTATGTAGGAATCTATTAATATGAGCAGCTGGGTCCAGTTTAATTGTGCCCTCAGCTAAGGCTAGAATTTATTTGTACAAGTCATTTAGGTTGAACTGTACCATTTCAGTAAATAGACAATAAGCGCCCCAAAGCGGACGTTCATTTCCATGGTTATCTTCATGAATGCTGAAGTAGGCAAAGGAATCATATTGTATATACAGCCCTTACTACAGAAACTAACTCTTAACCATTACTACACTGTAACTCATAAACATCACTGCTATACCAATCAAAATACTGAGGGCAACATATAGTGCTGCGATTGCAAACTCCTCACGACGTAGAAGAAGGAGCGTTTCTAATCCGAATGCTGAGAAGGTGGTGAATCCACCGACTAACCCCGTAAATAAAAATACCCTTATGTCATTTGAGAAGAAGCTCTCTTTTGTTGCCAAGCCAGCAAGAATGCCAATGACAAGACAGCCGATAATGTTAATAGTGAAAGTAGGTAAAGGGAAACGCCACTCAATTGTATGTCTTAGAATCAATACTGAGAGTTTAAATCTTGCGATTGATCCTAATGCACCGCCGAGTCCAACGAGTAATATTTGATTCATATGCTTGTCCTTAGTAAATTAATTTACGGGACAAGATGTATAGATATGCCTACACACCCGTTCCCGGGTAAGTGTAGGCATCATTAGCTTTTTGAGCGGTTGTCAGGGTTTGCCTGAAGGAGGAATGCCATCTCCTACTAGCCAATCATAGACATGAATTCTCGACTAGTCAAATTGATAACAACTTCTCAAGCCAGCGGTTTCGTTGTGATTAAAAGTGCTTTGTTGTAAATGACAATTTTCCAGTCGATCTAACCTTGACTGGAATCACTGGAGGTTTCATCTAGGTAATGGCGAACATCCCACGACATTGCTATTTCTGTGACATTAGGCCAGTTCCCATCGTGCTCTTTGGCTTACTAAAAGTCACATCAATGGACTTGCATGAGGCCCTCTTCAGCAGAAACGAAAAACGACCTAGAGATTTCTCCCTAAGTCGTCTTAAATGGTGGCCCCTCTGTGAGTCGAACACAGTACCAACGGATTATGAGTCCGCTGCTCTAACCAAGCATGAGCTAAGGGGCCGATAAGCTGTCATGTTCTGATTAACCAATTTGACTGGAACAAAACATAAAAACGTTTAAAAAATCATCTGAATTATTGCGTTAATCCTGACCCGTTTCCAAGAAGCTGCGCAGACGTTCTGAGCGTGTTGGATGGCGCAGTTTGCGCAAGGCTTTTGCTTCAATTTGACGGATACGTTCACGTGTTACGTCGAACTGTTTGCCTACTTCTTCTAACGTATGGTCAGTATTCATCTCAATACCAAAGCGCATGCGCAACACTTTTGCTTCACGCGGCGTGAGCGACTCTAACACTTCGCTCGTTGCATCACGTAAGCTGGCATATACTGCGGCATCTATTGGCGCTAATGTTGTGTTATCTTCAATAAAGTCACCCAAGTGCGAGTCTTCATCATCACCAATCGGCGTTTCCATCGAAATTGGTTCTTTGCTGATTTTTAAAATCTTGCGGATCTTATCTTCAGGCATTTCCATTTTTTCAGCCAGCAGCGCCGGATCGGGTTCTACTCCAGTTTCTTGCAAAATCTGACGACTGATACGATTCATTTTGTTAATCGTTTCAATCATGTGCACAGGAATACGAATGGTACGTGCCTGGTCAGCAATTGAGCGTGTAATCGCTTGACGAATCCACCAAGTCGCGTAGGTTGAAAACTTATAGCCACGGCGATATTCAAATTTATCTACCGCTTTCATCAGGCCAATATTACCTTCTTGAATTAAATCCAAGAATTGCAAACCACGGTTGGTGTATTTTTTAGCAATTGAAATCACTAGGCGCAAGTTAGCTTCAATCATTTCACGCTTGGCACGGCGCGCACGTGCTTCGCCGGTTGTCATTTGCTTGTTGATTTCTTTTAGCTCTTTAATCGGAATACCGACTTTAATTTGCAGAGCGATTAAGCGATCTTGCTGATCAATAATGGAGTGTCTGTAACGTGTTAACTTTTCAATATACGGCTTGTCCAAAGCTAGTTCAGCGTCCAGCCAATCTAAATTAATTTCGTTACCTGGGAAGCTTTTAATGAAGTGCGGGCGTGGCATACCAGATTTTTCTACACAGAAATCCGTCACTTTACGTTCATGGCTGCGCACTTCTTCTACCAAGCCACGCACTTGCTCACACAAGGCTTCTACTTGTTTAGCAGAGAATCGAAACGCCGTTAATTCTTCCAATACAGATTCATGCAGTTTTTTGTAATCAGCATCTTGCGAGCCTTTTTGCGCACGAATCACATTCATTTCAGCGTTAGCCTTGCGAATCACCGCAAAGCGTTTTAATACTTCTTCTTTTAGTTTGGCTAAAGCCTCCGCAGAGATGGCTGCAGCTTTTGCACCATCTTCATCGTCGTCTTCATCCTCTTCAGCATCAGGCTCTTCCTCTTCGTCCGCTTCCGCTGCCATCGCGTCATCCAGACCAACATCCGTGTCGATTAAACCATCGACCAAATCGTCTACGCTGATTTCATCTTTTTCTACTTTATCAACCATGTCCAACAATTGAGCGATTGTGGTCGGACACGCAGCAATGGCTTGTACCATGTGCTTGAGGCCATCTTCAATCCGCTTGGCAATTTCAATCTCGCCTTCGCGAGTCAGCAAATCGACTGTACCCATTTCGCGCATATACATACGCACAGGATCGGTAGTACGGCCGAATTCAGAATCGACTGTAGCAAGTGCCGCTTCAGCCTCTTCTACCGCATCTTCATCCGTCACAGCAGCTGGCGCATCAGACATTAACAACACCTCAGCATCAGGCGCTTCTTCATACACCTGAATACCCATGTCATTGATTAAGCCGATAATGCCATCAATTTGCTCTGAATCCTGTGTATCATCAGGCAAATGGTCATTAATCTCAGCGTAAGTTAGATAACCACGCTCTTTACCCAAAATGATCAGCGTTTTCAGGCGTGTACGACGCGCTTCGGCGTCTAAAGCCTGCGCTACAGGGTCAAGCGCGGCTTCAGCCGCCAGCTTGTTGCGTTCTTTTTCTAGTGTTTTGTCTGATTTTGGTCTGGCCATGCCTGATCCTATTCTATGAGTCTACTGCTATTGAGTCTGGCGCTTCGTCACAAAGGGCATTTTAACGGTGACGAACAACCCTAAATTATACCGTAAAAAGTGTCAAAATTTAAGCAAAATATACCGCGCTTTGCCAAGTGACATTCTAAAACGTATTTAAAATCCTAATTTAATGATTTGTTTAACTACTTGTTTTGGTTTTCTATTTTCAACAATCGAGCCTTTTATATTGCGCAATGCTAATACTTAACTACCTTTTAACTGTCAGTTTTTTTAGCATTTCGCGCTCTTGCTCAGTCAAAGCACTTAATGGTTTTTCTTTCAACGCATCCAACATATTGCCTTCGCGCTTTTGCTGTATCGCTTCCATTAATTGGGTACAAGCACCTTCAAATTCAAGTTTAAAGTCCAAACTTTCATCCAATAATTGTAATTCGCGCTGTAATTCACGTAACAACCGCGGCTCAACTTGCGTCTCTATGGTGTGCAATAACGCGGCCGGCTTAGATTGCGGCTGTTGTAATGCGGCGTTGATCGCGGCTTTTAACAATATGTCTTGTTCGCTGAACCCTAAACTAAAATCCAGATACTCAGGTTTGGCTAAACCGGGCTGCATCATCAACATCAATATGAAGCGTTTTTCAATCGATAAAGGCGCACGAGATTGTTTTTGCGTGGCTCTAGCTGGCGCCTTGTTGAGCGTGGGCAGTTTTAACAAACTTCGCATTTCTGCGTCAGTCACATCTGCCATTTCCGCAACGCGTTTGCGTAATAATAACGAAAACCGCGGCGCTACAATTTGGCGCAGAATAGGCTCAGCTTCGTTTAAGAACTTCACTTTATCTTCTTGTGAATTAAGCGGATTTTGTTCACCTAAATGCTGAATAATGTACTGCGAAAGTGGCATGGCATTTTGCATTTCAAGCTCAAATTTTTCTTTACCAAATTCCCTAACGTAGCTATCAGGGTCATGCTCTTTAGGTAGAAATAAAAAGCGTAGTTTTAAGCCATCCGTTAAAGCAGGAAGTGCATTGATGGCTGCACGCCAAGCGGCTGTTCGGCCAGCATTGTCGCCATCAAAACAAAATACAATTTCGTCTGTTTGGCGCATTAACTTGGTGATGTGAAATGGCGTAGTTGCTGTGCCCAAAGCCGCAACGGCATATTCAATGCCATATTGCGCCAGCGCCACCACGTCCATATAACCTTCAACCACCAGCACGCGACCAGCATCTCTAATAGCGCGTCTAGCGACAAATAAACCATATAGCTCATGGCCTTTTTGAAACAGTGGCGTTTCTGGCGAGTTGTAATATTTGGGTGTATCTTCCGGGTTAATCACCCGCCCACCAAAACCAATCACCTGGCCTTTCTGATCATGAATCGGAAACATAATGCGGTCACGAAAACGATCGTAGCGACGGCCTTGCTCATTTTCAACAACCAAACCAGCGGTTTGCAAAGCTTCATTTTCATAATTTGCAAATACGCTTTGTAAGTTTTGCCAGCCAGTGGGCGCATAGCCAATTTGAAATTTGGCAGCAATCACTCCGCTTAAACCACGCGCTTTTAAATACTCAATCGCGCGGTCTGATTTTTTTAATTCTGCTTTGTAATAACTAGCCGCCTGTTGCAAAGTTTCCTGCAAGCCTAATTTGATGGTTTTATTCGCAGCATCTGCTTCACGCGAGGCTGGTGTTGAGTCTTGCTGAGGCACTATCATGCCTACATTTTTGGCCAAATCGTGAATGGCTTCTACAAAACTTAAGCCTGCATATTCCATTAAAAAGCCAATGGCTGTGCCATGTGCGCCACAACCAAAGCAATGATAAAACTGCTTGGTAGGGCTAACCGTAAAACTGGGAGACTTCTCATTATGGAAAGGACAGCAGGCAGAGTAATTCGCACCCGCTTTTTTAAGTGGCACGCTTTTATCAATCACATCAACAATGTCAACGCGATTAAGCAAATCTTGAATGAAACTATCTGGAATCAAAATGCATCTGCGCTATTTAATAGTTATATTTGCCAGAAATTATAAATAGGTAAGTTAATAATTTTAGCCTAATTAGAAAACAAAAAAGGAGCTTTCGCTCCTTAATTTTCATCACTTACATGCTGCTTAAGTCAACCGCGCTTTAATCAATCCCGATATCTTACCCATATCAGCCTTGCCAGCAACCAACGGCTTAATCGCCGCCATTACCTTGCCCATATCCTTAACACCTTCAGCGCCTGTATCGGTCACAACTTGATCCAAAATGACTTTAATTTCATCTTCCGTCAATTGCTGTGGCAAATAGCCCTGTAAAACAGTGACTTCAAACTTTTCAATATCAGCTAAATCAGTTCTGTTAGCAGATTCAAACGCAGCAATCGAGTCGCGACGTTGTTTAAGCATTTTCTCAATGATAGTAATCACATCACTATCATTTAATTCAATGCGCTCATCCACCTCGCGTTGCTTCATGGCAGATTGCAGCAAACGAATCGCACCTAAACGCGCACTATCTTTAGCACGCATTGCGGTTTTCATGTCTTCAGTAATTTGGGTTTTTAAAGTCACGATTTACTTACTTAAAATTTACTTGCTGAAATATTGGGCAAAGTTTTTTTCGTAATCGGCAATATTGCTGGTCAATGCTTGTGCGTATTGATTCACAAAGTACTCAATAGCCGCCGCTTTTTCTGCTGCAAGCGCTTCAGGAGTTCCACACTGAGAAGCAACTAAAAATGCAGTAAAACGGGCATTGGCATATAAAAAACCGGCACTCGCAGTTGCAAGATCTTTCTGTTGCGCTTGTTCGTTAGCCAACGCAATAAAACGATCTGCAATGTGCAGAAAAGCCGGCACTTCATTTGCTGCCGTATCAGCGGCTTTACTGTCCGCTATATTATTTTCAGCCACTATTAAAACTTAATAAAGTTTTGCAGGCAATGTTTGGTTGCGTAAGCGGCGATATTGACGCTTAACCGCTGCAGCAGCTTTACGTTTACGTTCCCAAGTTGGTTTCTCGTAGAATTCGCGTGCGCGAAGGTCGTTTAACAAACCTGTTTTTTCAATTAGGCGTTTAAAACGGCGTAATGCAACGTCAAACGGCTCATTTTCTTTTACACGTACACTAGACATTCGTTCTCTCTTATCGGCAATTACTTTAAAATAACACTTAAGCTTCTGTTCAGAAACTCAAGAAAAGTCCGCCATTTTAATCGTATAATTGCTTTTGTTCAATGATTTTGTGCATTTACATCGCAAATGGTGCAAGTTAATTAAAATACCATGCATATTTGCCACCCATTCACGTTAGGAATACTCATTTGTTGGTTTTAGGCTTTGAATCATCTTGCGACGAAACAGGCGTTGCACTCTACGATACGCAGCACGGCTTATTAGCGCATGCGCTACATTCACAAGTTGCCATGCACGCAGAATTTGGTGGCGTGGTGCCTGAACTTGCGTCGCGCGATCATATTCGCCGCGCTTTGCCATTAACGGAAATCGCATTAAAACAAGCCAACAAAACACTGGCAGATATTGACGGCATCGCCTACACGCAAGGCCCCGGTTTAGCTGGTGCGTTATTGGTCGGTACCAGTATTGCACAATCACTGGCCTTTGCGCTGAATGTGCCTAGCGTTGGCGTACACCATTTAGAAGGACATTTACTTGCGCCCTTATTAGAAGAAAATCCACCACAATTCCCATTTGTCGCACTATTAGTTTCGGGTGGGCACAGCCAATTGATGCGGATTGATGGCATTGGGCAATATCAATTACTAGGCGACACGCTGGATGATGCTGCCGGTGAAGCGTTTGATAAAACGGCTAAACTATTAGGCTTAAGCTATCCCGGCGGTCCTGAATTAGCCAAGCTCGCAGATAAGGGTAGTGCAAAATTTAAGCTGCCACGTCCGATGCTAAATAGTGGCGACTTAAACTTTAGTTTTAGCGGCTTGAAAACAGCCGTATTAACATTGGCCAATAACAATCAACCATTAACAGACGCCATTAAAGCCGACATTGCCTGGGAGTTTCAGGAAGCGGTAACGGAAATCCTCACCACCAAATGCATGAACGCCCTGCGCGAAACTGGCTTGGATAATCTAGTGGTTTCAGGCGGCGTGGGCGCCAACGCAAGGTTGCGCGAAAAATTAAATGCAGCGACTAAACGTAAACTATGTAAAGTGAGTTATCCGCGTTTAGAGTTTTGCACTGACAACGGCGCGATGATTGCCTTTGCGGGGGCGATGAGACTAGAAGCAATGCGATTGGAGCAACTCAAATCAGGCAAACCACAACAAAATTATAGTGTTAGCGTCAAACCGAGATGGGATTTAGCTGAACTACAAATGCCATAACGTTATCACCAATAAAACCTAACGATAATTAAGCATTAGGAACTAATCGCTTACTTTTTGCCAAAACCCGATTCCGTGCCTGCCCGCAATTTTTGAATATTGCTTTTATGCCGCCAAACCAACATCACGGCAATTACGAACACCATGATCACGTAATCTTTATAAGGCAATAAAGCCCACGCGTACAACGGGGACAAAACAGCCGCAACAATCGCCCCCAATGAAGAGTAACGCGAAATTGCAAATACAATTATCCACGTAATTAAAGCCGCTAAACCTAGCATTAACGAGATTGCCAGCATAATTCCCAGCGCCGTTGCCACACCTTTTCCACCTTTAAAACGGTGATAAATTGGGAATAAATGCCCAAAAAATACCGCCAAACCTACCGCCGCAACAACCCACATTAACATACCCGACTGCAAGGCCAGCCAAACAGGCAACCAGCCTTTAAATGCATCACCCAGCAAAGTTAAAATCGCCGGTAATTTTTTACCGCTACGCGCAACGTTAGTCGCCCCAATATTGCCGCTACCCACAGTGCGCGGATCTGGCAAACCGAATAACCTGCAAATCAAAATACCAAACGAAATTGATCCCAGCAAGTATGCCGCTACAATCCAAACGATTGGAATAAGAGTGACAGGAATAAAACCTAACTCATTCATATTAAGATGCTCTAAAATCTAACTACACACATTCTAAACCATCGCAAAATTCATGGACACCATATTTTTAGAGCAAGTTAAAGTACAAACCAAACTCGGCGTGCCCGATTGGGAGCGTCTGATTCCGCAAACCATCATTCTAGATATTGAAATTGGTTACGATTTAAGCAAATCTTGCAAAAGTGATTCAATCAATGACACTATCGACTACGGTGCCGTAGTAACACGCATACGCGAAACATTAAGCCTGAGCAGCTTCAAATTGGTAGAGTCTTTAGCAGAACATATCTGCCAATTGATTTTGAGTGAGTTTGGCGGGTTAAGTGTAAAAGTGAGAGTAGCTAAACCTGGAATATTGCCAGGGTTGAAGGCGCTTGGTGTGTCAATAGAAAGGCTTGCAAAATGATAGCTGTTTACAACGCATCGAATAGTATCGAAGCTTATTTGATTAAAAACTTGTTAGAACAGCAAGAAATTCCTGCTTATGTTTTTGGCGATTACTTACAGGGCGGTGTTGGTGATATACCGGCTATTGGCTTAGTCACCGTAAACGTGAGTGATTCAGATTATACAAACGCCAAAGAAATCGTTGATGCTTGGGATAGCAGCACCATTATTGAAAATATTGATACTAACTATGCGTTAACTCCAACTTAACCGCGTGGATGATGCGCACTATGTAGCTTTTTCAAACGCTCTCGCGCCACATGCGTATAAATCTGTGTAGTCGAAATATCCGAATGCCCCAGTAGCATCTGTACTACACGCAAATCTGCGCCATGATTGAGCAAATGTGTGGCAAATGCGTGGCGTAGCACGTGTGGGCTCATGTGCTTAGTAATGCCAGCGATTAATGCATAACGTTTAATTAAGTACCAAAAGGCTTGGCGTGTCATCATTTCTGCGCGATTCGTTACAAATAGCGCATCGCAAGGCCGCTTCTGCAAAATTTCTGGTCGTGCATATTTTAAATAGCGATCAATCCAATCTGCCGCTTCTTCGCCCATTGGCACCAACCGCGTTTTACTGCCTTTACCCGTCACGCGCACCACGCCGTCCTGTGTACTAACCTCATTCACATTAACAGTCACCAACTCTGAAACGCGCAGCCCGCTGGCGTACAACAACTCCAACATCGCCCTATCACGTAAACCGATATGCTGGCTGATGTCAGGCGCATTCAGCAAATCGGTCACTTCTTGTTCATTTAAACTTTTAGGCAAACTGCGTGGCAATTTGGGTGATTCAATTTGTAGCGTCGGATCTATTCCAATTAAATGTTCACGCAACGCATAACGATAAAACCGCCGCATACTGGCAATAAGCCTGCTAATACTACGTGGTTTGCTTTGTGGGAATTTAATGGACAGATATTGCTGAATATCCGCTTGGCTAACAGAGAACAATTGAACTTCCTGCTTGTTCAACCATGCATTAAATTGGCTTAAATCGGCGCGATAGCTTTCCAATGTATTTTTAGATAAGCCATCTTCCAGCCAAAGATGATCAATAAACGTATCAATTTGGCTTGTGCCGTTAATCTCTGTCGTACTTTTACCGGCGTTATCGGTAGTGCTATCTATCAAGCCAAGACACCTCTCAAGCTAATGTGCCTTTTTCGACTACTTTTGCTTTTACTGTTTTTGTTTTTTGGCTCTGTTTAATTAAAACGCCTTCATGTTTAAGCAGCCATTTTTTAATTTTAAGTCCATCTTTATTGCCCTGCATAAACCCACCCAAACCATTCTTTGCCACTACTCGGTGGCAGGGAATCACTAGGGGTAAGTTGTTAGCACCGCAGGCATTGGCAACGGCGCGCGGACCAGAGCCAATCTGCTGGGCGATTTCGCCGTAAGTGAGCACTCGCCCGCAAGGAATCGCGCTGATTGCTTGCCATACACGGCGTTGGAATGGCGTGCCTTTATAAATAAGCGGTAGATTAAAATCGTTATGCGCATTATCAAAATAGGCAGCAATTTGGCTGGCTACCTGTGATGTTAATTTATGTACGGCTGGCTTAGCATCATGCTGCTGAGGCAGCAATTCAATAGCGACTTGCACACCTTGTATCGCAATACCAACAGAACCAAATGGTGCTGTCACTATCGCATCGTATTGCAATGGATGCTTGTTTTTTGTAACTTGCGATAGGCTTTTATTTTGCATATGCTAATTTAACTTAAACCTTAAAGTGAAAGCAAATTAAAAAGCAAAAGCCAATAAAAAAGCCTTAAACAATTTACATTGCTTAAGGCTTTAAATATTCAGTAGAAACTTACTGAATACAGCAACTAATCGCGGTATTACGCTTTAACTTCTGGTGCCAATACTTCTTTTTCACGCGCTACTAATTTTTCTTTAATACGTGCAGATTTACCTGAACGCTCACGCAAGTAGTACAGTTTCGCACGACGTACATCACCACGGCGTTTCACTTCAATTGAAGCGATTAATGGTGAGTAAGTTTGGAATGTACGCTCTACACCTTCACCAGATGAGATTTTACGCACGATGAATGATGAGTTAAGGCCACGATTACGGATCGCAATCACAACGCCCTCATAAGCCTGCACACGTTTACGTGTACCTTCAACAACGTTCACACCAACAACAACGGTATCGCCTGGTGCGAAAGTTGGAATAGTTTTGCCTAAACGCGCAATTTCTTCCGTTTCCAACATTTTAATAATATCTGCCACTTTGTGCTCCTTTTAATTGTAAAAAAGCTTGTTCCTGCTAAAAGCACTTCGTAAAAACCTGTCTTGCATTCAGATTACTGCGTTGCGCGGTACTCGCAATCCTCATGTACTAAATGTACATTCCGGTTACTGTGTTCCGTGCGCCTTGTAACTAAACGCAACCCACATTTTTCCAAAGCACTTTTGTTTTAAAAATAGCGCTAATTACTTTCAGCATCTATTTCTTTAAGCAGCCGAGCTTCCTCTTTCGTCAACGACCTTGCGGCCAATAAATCAGGGCGTTTCGCCCTTGTTAGCAATAACGATTGTTTCAATCGCCATTCTCTAATCTTTGCATGGTTGCCAGACAACAATACTTCCGGCACCTTAAGAACTTTACCAAAAGCCCCTACATATTCTTCTGGTCGGGTATAGTGCGGATAATCCAGCAAGCCATTCACAAACGAATCTTCTATTGCTGAATCTGCATCACCCAACACACCTGGTAATTGCCTTACAACTGCATCTATTAACGCCATGGCGGGCAATTCGCCGCCACTTAATACATAATCACCAATCGATATCTCTTCATCCACCAGCGCGTTTAACAAGCGCTCATCTACACCTTCGTAGCGACTTGCCAACAATATTAAGCCTTGCTGCTGGCTTAACTGCATCACCTTTTGGTGATTTAACGGCACACCACACGGCGATAAATGAATCACATGCGACTTAATACCCAAAGCCGCTTGATTTTTTTTTGCCAAAGCAATCGATTGTGCCAGTGGCTCCGCCAACATCACCATGCCCGGGCCACCGCCATAAGGCCTGTCATCGACAGTTTTATGATTATCCTTGGTAAAATCCCGTGGGTTAATCACGTTTAAATCATAAATTTTGCGTTCTAATGCCCGTGATGTAATGCCATATTGGCTGATTGCATCAAACATATCGGGAAACAAGCTAATAACATCAAAGCGCATTTTATTTTAGATGCCGAATGCTAAAAATCCGCATCCCAATCGACTAACATAGTTTTTGCAGCCAAATCCACATCTAAAATAACGTGTGGCGTAAATGGGATCAAGCGCTCTCGCTCACCATTCAACTGTCCGCCATTCACGACAATCACATCATTAGCACCTGTTTCAAACACATCGGCAATTTGCCCAAACACGACATCCTGCTGATTCTTTACTGTTAACCCGATTAGATCGGACCAGTAATATTCGTTTTCTGCAGCTTCAGGCAGCGCATCTCGTGGAACTGCTACCTGCTTACCTTTGCAAGCAAACGCCGCATCACGGTCGTCTATACCTTGCAACTTCACAACCAATACATCGTTATGTATTTTTGCTTCGATGACATTTAGCTCGCGCCAGTTGCCATCCTTGCCAACCCACCAAGTGTCGTAATCAAACAAGCTATCCATTGTTTCGGTATCAGGCAGCACTTTAAGCCAGCCAAAAACGCCGTAGGGCGCAACGATGCGCCCCATGACTACCAAGTTGCTTGATTCTAAATTACTTACTACCAAAGCCACCGCTTAAACCAGCCTTAAGCTTAATAGAAAGATGCTTAGTAGAAATAACGTGAGGTTAAGCGTCAGCTGCAGGAGTTTCTGCTGGAGCTTCAGCAACTTCTGCTGCGGCTGCCTCTGCAGCTTTTTCTGCGTCAGCTGCTGCTTTAGCATCTGCAGCAGCTTTTACTTTTGCCGCTTCTAATGCAGTTGCTTTCGCTTTTGCAGCATCTGCTTTAGCAGCGTCTTTAGCTTTAGCCGCTAATGCCGCTTCCGGGCCTTTAGCGTGCGTTTTTACTAAACGCGCAACAGTGTCAGACAATTGTGCGCCGTTGCTAGTCCAATGACTAACACGTTCAGCATCAATACGCAGACCTTCTGCATTAGCTCTGGCGGATGGATTATAAAAACCAACGCGCTCAATAAAGCGACCGTCACGACGATTGCGTGAATCAGCTACTACTACATTGTAAAATGGGCTCTTTTTAGAACCACCACGAGATAAACGAATCACTACCATAGCTATATTTCTCTTTAATAGAAAAGGTTATGCAGAAAGGCGCGGATTATACTTGAAAAACCAGAATACTGACAAGCAAAATATTTAGGCAATCCAAACTTTACGCGCTTAAAAACAGTTAATTTTAATGATTAACTATCGGTTTCTACGATATTCCAGCGCCATACTAACCAGTTCGTGCTGTTTTTGCACGTCCATCTTCTTGAATACATTCTTAATATACTGCCGCACGGTTTCCGTACTGATACCCATTACTTCGGATACCTCTTTGGTACTTCTACGTTCAGTTAACAACACAACGCATTCAACTTCACGGCGCGATAGATTAAATTCTGCACTTAATCTATCGGTCCAATACTCATAATTTAAACTTAAATCTTTTACCAAAATCAATACACTATGGCCATCTCTGCGCTCATCTTCTTGCTTTTGCATGCTGCTGATTGATAAATAATACGGCTTAGGATGTTCACTACGGTGCACGTAAATACTGATTGAGTTTTCTTGCGTATGGTTCGCGTCTATTGCCGTGTGTATCGCTTTTTGCAAGCGCGTATTATCTGGTGCCAAATCTGCAGTTAATTGCTGATTCACAACACGGAGGCCATGCTGATTTTTAAGCAGTACTTCCGCAGCGCTTGATGCAAATAAAACTTCTGCACGACTAGAAACAATAATTAATGCCTGACCCAAATGCGCCAAGCCTTGCTCTAGCATTTTTATGCGCCAACTATCATCCTGATTTGATTGACTCACACTCATTATTTTATTGCCGCCCGAATAAGGGAAAACAAACTATAACGTATTGAAGTTATTAAGCAACTCTATAACGGGTAGGATCTTGCATATTGGCCTGAACAAAACCGTCGCGTCGCAAACGACAAGAGTCACACCTTCCACAGGCACGACCCAAATCATCGGCCTGATAGCAGGAAACTGTGATTGCATAATCCACACCCAGTTGCGTACCCAGACTGATTATTTGCCCTTTAGTCATATCGATTAACGGTGCATGTATGGTGATTTTCTGGCCTTCTACTGCGCTTTTAGTCGCCAAATTAGCCATTTGCTGAAACGCCGCCACATATTCACCGCGGCAATCCGGATAGCCGGAATAATCCAGCGCATTCACACCGATAAAAATATCTTGCGCACCCAACACCTCTGCCCAAGCTAAGCTTAATGACAGCATAATCGTATTGCGTGCAGGCACATAAGTGACTGGAATGCCTGCTGTTTCTGTCATCGGCACATCAATTGCGTTATCCGTTAATGCCGAACCGCCAAATAAACTTAAGTCCAATTGCGCCGTTTTGTGGGTGATAGCACCTAGTTTCAAAGCGACATTATTGGCCGCCTGTAACTCAGCGATATGGCGTTGATGGTAGTCTAAACTTAAGCAATAACAATCAAAGCCTTGCGATTTTGCAATCGCCAAACAAGTAGCAGAATCCAGTCCGCCAGAGAGCAAAACAACCGCTTTTTTTGTCATACGCCTTGCTTTTCACCCCATAAAATCTTATGCAACTGAATTTGCATACGCACCTGCAGCTTGTCGGCCAAAACCCAAGTAGCTAACTCATTGGCAGCCAACTCATGAAAACTGGGTGAGAATAACACTGGGCATTTTTCAACCAACTTTAGCTCATTCAGTTTAGCTTTTGCCCAATCATAATCAGCACGATTGCACAGCACAAACTTAATCTCATCGCTGGGTTTAATATGCGCTAAATTGCTCCAAAGATTCTTTTTCTCTTCATTTGAAGCAGGTGTTTTAATATCTAAGATAATTGACACGCGCTTATCAACCGGTGCAATGTTCATTGCACCGCCAGTTTCTAGCGACACGCTATAGCCCGCATCACATAAAGATTTTAGCAAATCGTGACACTGCTTTTGCGCCAGCGGCTCGCCACCTGTCACCGTTACATAATGCGCACCAAACTCGGCCACTTTAGCTAAAATATCCGCAATTTCCATATTGGATCCGCCGCTAAAAGCGTATTCGGTATCGCAATAAGTACAACGCATAGGGCAACCCGTCAGACGCACAAATACCGTAGGCAAACCAGAACGACTGGTTTCGCCTTGCAGTGAATGAAATATTTCGTAAATTTTTAAAGCCATTAGTTTTAACTACTTGAATACATAAAAAGCAAAACGCCAACGTTATGTTGGCGCTATTTTACCGCGAAAAGACTAAAGAATTAATGATTAACGATACTTAAAAATTTCCTCAAAAAAAAATGGTTAAGTATTTTAATGCGTCACTCTTAAATCATTATTCTGCATTAATATTTGCTGCTTGCTCTCACAAGTTTTCGATTGCATCTCAAACGCTACCAACAAGGTACAAAATACATCATCATGACTTAACGGGTAATCTTTAAAAGGTTTGGCTTGATCAACTGTGAAGTCAAAATTCTTGCCCATCCAAACGATTGCCGGTACATGGGTTTGCTCTTTTGGTGCAATTGAATATGGGGCAGCATGCAGATATAACCCATGCTCACCCAGCGATTCACCATGATCGGAGACATACAGCATAGCTGTTTCATGTGTATCATCATATTTTTTTAGAAATTGAATAACTTCAGATAGGAAATAATCCGTGTATAAAATCGCGTTATCGTAGCTATTATCTATTTCTTCCTGACTGCAATCCCTCAACTCACCCGTCATGCACATTGGTTTAAATCGCTCGAATTCCGCTGGATAACGGCGATAATATTCAGGCCCATGATTACCCATCTGATGCAGTACAATCAAAATATCCTGGTCTTTTCTGGCCTCTATATATTTATCCAAGCCACTCAACATACCAATATCCCTGCACTCTTTATCACAGACAGGATTTAATGTTGGCGTCTTAAAGTTTTCATACTTAAGCCTAGTAGCCACACCTTTTGAATCTGAATTATTATCGCGCCATAAAATTTGTACTTTGTTTTCAAATAAAACATCTAAAGCATTTTCGGTATGCAAGGCTTTTTCTTTGTCATACTTTTCTCGGCCCAACACTGAAAACATACACGGCACAGAGACGCCTGTAGAAGTCCCGCAAGAACTTACATTGCTAAAGCTGACAACATTTTCTTTTGCCAACAGTGGGTTGGTTAATTTTTCATAACCATTTAACGAAAACCGGTCTGCACGCGCAGTTTCGCCCACCACCATAATTATCAGCTCATGATGTTTGTACGTGTCCAGGTTTTTTGCATCCAGCGCGACTCGTGTAATGTCTTTTGAAGGCGCTGGCTGTAGTTGTTCTTGCACATACTTAATCAAAGAGTAAGTAAAATAGGTTGGATTTGCATAGAAGCGCGTCACACGATGCTCTCGGATAAACGACGTATAGCCAGCGGTAAATGGCACGATAACCACGATTAATAGCAACAAAAGAACAGCTACTGCCAGCAAGCGAGATTTAAGTTCCGGCCATACTTTTTTGGCTGCAGGCGTGTATTTAATCGCTAGCCACGCGGGAATAACACCAAAAAATATTGCCCTTAAAATAAACATTGGGGTAACTAAACCAGCAAACTCTTGCGGATTGGTCTGTGCAATATTATCCAGCATCACAACGTCAACAATGACGCCGAATTGATCCATATAATAAGCAGCAAGCGATGCCGCAAATAGAAAGAACGCGAGAACCCAGCGCGTAAATCTGCCATGCGAAATCGCCAGTAAAAATAAAGTGGTCAGTATGCTAAAAAATACTACCAGAGAAGCTAAAAATGGCAGGTTGGATAATTTTGCCGGGTACACTTCTAAAATCCTGCCAAATAGCGCATGGTTACCCGTTAACATGATAAATGCCGCAGTTAGCAGTATGGCTTGTGTTTGCGTCTTAACCTTGCTCAACAAGCTATGCAAAGCTAATAAAAATTTATTCATGGTTGGCATCATCCTATTTTATTTCTGTTTTGTTTGAATTGTTTTGTTTAATTTTTAGTTTAAAACTGTGGCTTGAATTGTTTGGTAAAACCTAACATGATGAATATGACCAATGCCGCCAACCATACAGACCATAATGTGTGAAATAAAAAATGTGCACCACGCATTTGCTGTACCCAACCGAGTGCGAATCCTACACTTAAGCCTGACAAAAAGACAACCAAAGCCGTTTTTGGTTTAGTTGGAAGCCAAAATACACAAAATGCGGCCAGCCACAAAGCAACTGTCGCATGTCCAGCAGGAAAACAAGCACCGGCCTTCATCGCGCTGGGCACATGGTCAAGTAGCCGAACAAACGGCGCAAACCCGCCATAGCGCGTTAAATCCCACGGGCAATGCAGGGCAGAAAAATGTTTCAGTATTGCAACAAGAGAAGGTATCAAGACTGAGGCAATAGCCACAAAGCGCAAGCGCACACGCAACCATTGTTCAATAATGCGCCATGGGTAAATAATATCTAAAAGTACGATTAACCATAACAAGCGACCAATATCTGTAATGACGTATTTCACATAACCATGCATTAAGTCTTTGGCAAACCACGTGTCTTTCCAGGGAAATTGCTGCGTGTTTATATCGAAATAATAGTCTTCGATGATTAAATCGATATGAGTGAATTGTCCTATAAGGATATTAAGCACAGCAAATATACAGAGCGCAATCGCGCAACGCTTATAGAGAGTGAAATGTACTTTAGGAAAAGTCATTCAGTAGCATAATTTTCATAATGCGCCGCAATAGTGGATTGCAACGCATTATATACAAGCTATTTCAATGACTCTAGCGCTTTTAATCGCTTTTGAGCATTAGGCGTTACGTCTGCATTGGGATGCTTTGTCACTAAATCTCGCAAGGTTTTTTTTGCATTAGTCACTTGTCCCAACTGAATTTGGCTATTTGCGATGCTATACATCGCATCTGGCGCTTTTGCACTTTCTGCATACAAAGTAACCACTTTTTGTTGCGTGGCAATGCTGGATTTGTAATTTTTTAACGCAAACTGTGAATAACCCATGCCATACAGCGCATCAGCTGTAAGCTTACTATTTGGATATTCTTTTAAGAAAGCATCAAACGCAGTAAAAGCCTCTTTGTGCTTGCCAGACTTACTTAAACCGTCAGCGTCAGCAAAAGCTTTTATATCTCTCTCCTCTACCGCTGGGGCTGCCGTATTCGCTGGACTATCACTATTTGCTCCAGTACCACTTAACGATGGCGTAACGCCACTTTCTATTTTGCGCAACCTAGTATCGGTATCGGTATATAAATCTTTTTGGCGCTGCTGCGTGGTATTAATATTATGGCTTGCAACTTCCAGCTCACCTTTTAAATTGGCAACTTCCTGCTTTAGGCTCTCAATCTGGTTCTGCATATCAACCAAACCCTGGCCTTGTATAACCGCCTCAATCGCAACCAGTCGCTTTTCAATTGCAGCCTGGTTTTTCTTCAAATCATTAATTGAGGCCTGACTAGTAGCCTCTACTTCTAAAATCTTCTTGCGCGCTTCTTTATCGTCAAATATTGCGGCATGGCTGGTGATTGCCGTTGTAGCAATCACCAGTACAATCAGATTTTTAATCGATTGATTAACCAAAACTATTACTCGCCAGCATGCACGATATCAACGCGACGATCTTTATCGCAAGCTTCACCGGCACAATTTTGCGTTGCTTTTTCTTCGCCGTAGCTCACTGTTTCAATTTGTTTATCTTGCACACCTAATAAATTGAATGTTTGCTTAACAGCTACTGAACGGCGTTGGCCCAATGACAAGTTGTATTCACGTGTACCGCGCTCATCTGTGTTGCCTTGCAAAACAATTTTAGCATCAGTATGCGCTAACAAATATTTGGCATGTGCTTCGATAAGCGGACGATATTCTGCTTTAACTGCATCACTATCAAAATCAAAATAGATATTACGTTTTGATAGGATATTGTTTGGATCACGTAATGCGCTATCACCACCGTTTTCGTTACTATCAATAACAACTTCTTTCACGCCATTGGTATCAGCGCCGTCGTTTGCGCCTGTTTGTGATGAACCTGCGCTTTTATCTTCTACTTTAGCTGGTGTGATTGGTGTGCTTTTACAAGCAACCAATAGCATAGCCAAACTTAAACCTAATGCTAATTTTGCGTTAATTGTTGATGGTTTATACATATTACTCTCCCGTTTATTACCCAGATTTGGGTAAGGTTGTTAAATTAAAAACTCATTTGGTACAAATCATTTAAAAATGGCGTTAACCATATCCGATACTATTACTGCTAGTTGAGCAACGGCCCCCAAGCTGGCTCACGCACGTCACCCGTTGCATCATTTAAGCGTTGGCGTACTTTACCATCAGATGACACCGCCGCCAATGCTCCGCGCCCACGTATTTTAGTCGCGTATAAAATGACACGTCCGTTTGGCGCAAAACTGGGCGATTCATCCTGACTGCCTTCGCTTAACAATTGCACCTGGCCTGTGGCTAAATCCTGTAAAGCAACTCTAAATTTGCCGCCATCGTTACGTATGTAGGCCAAAGATTTACCATCTGGTGAAAATTTTGGCGAAACATTGTAACCTCCCTCAAACGTCACGCGCGTTGGTGTGCCGCCATTAGCAGAAACTTTATATATTTGCGGTTTACCGCCGCGGTCTGAGCTAAAGTAAATCGAATTGCCGTCTGGTGAAAATACTGGTTCGGTATCAATTGCACTACTTTTTGTAATTTGTTTTAAACCACCGCCACCTACATTGATGGTATAGACCTGTGAGTTTGCGCCGTAAGTCAGCACAACTGCCAACTTGCTACCGTCTGGCGACCAAGCTGGCGCGCTGTTGTTACCCTTAAAGTTAGCCAAAACTTGGCGGCTACCACTGCTGAGTGATTGCACATAAACAATCGGCTTTTTCTTTTCAAAAGAAACATAAGCTAATTTTGACCCATCTGGTGACCAGGCTGGCGAAATAATCGGCTCATTCGATGACACGACGGTTTGCGGATTGAAGCCATCGGCGTCTGCCACTTGCAAGACATAACGTTTGTCTTTTTTCGTGATGTAGGCAATACGACTGGCAAATATGCCAGACTCACCCGTCAATTTCTGATAAATAACATCAGCAATTTTGTGTGCAGTAGTGCGCACTTGACTCGGCGAAATTTGATAATCCATGCCTGCCAATTGTGTTTGTTTTAATACATCCAACAATTGGAAAGTCACTTTCAATCGGCCGCCAGCAATAGGCTCAACACGCCCGACAGTTAGCACCTGTGCCTGCAAAGCAGACCATTCAGCGTATTTAACCTGTGCAGGCGTAGTTGGCAAATTAGCCATGCCACGCGTTTCCAACACGCGGAATAAACCGCTGCGCTTTAAATCGGCCGCCACAATATCACCAATACTATCTTTGATACTAGCAGCGTCGCCAAAAGGCACTATTGCGATAGGGATTTGTTGTGCACCACCACCACTGATTTCAATATCAAGCTCAGCATGCGCGCTAACAACAATAAAAAAACTGATGATAAAAACGATTAATTTTGAAAAATTCATTGTGCCCAGTGTGTGATTAGTTTCAACTGTTGGTAATCCAGTTTTTAAAAAGGTTCCGCCAAATTTTACTGCAAACAGATTCTGATATTACCGCAATTACACTTTATTACATTTTTTACGCTTTGTTACATTGTTAAAATAGACCAAATACATTGATCGCCAATCGACTCAGCTCATTACTCGTTTGGTCTAAACGTCAGATTCAGGTTCCTGAATTTGGCATAAATCGCGGGATCTGATGGCAGTGGCAAGGGCTCAGAAGCAGCAATAGCACGTTCTACAGCGGCGTCACATGCAGCGTTCCCACTGGACTTTATCAACTTAGGCGCACTGCTAAAATCACCCGTTGGCAACAAACCAATGGTAAATCTAAGCTCTGGATTACCATCGCCACACAACGTTTTATTCACATTGCCGCGAATTTTCGATTTAATCCTATCGGTATACTCACCTATAACACTGGCATTTGCAGCAGCACTTGCGGCATTTGCCTGTTTATTTTCCGCTGCATTTTCCTCAGACAACATATCTTGTTGCATTTTTTTCAGTGCATCCGCTTGTTTTTTCTCTAACGCTTTTTTCTCACGCAACTCATCTTCACGCGCTTCTTTTTGGAGTTTTTCCAACACATCTTTTTTCCGCTGTTCGTCTAGCGCTTTTTGTTTTATCTCTTCTTTTTTCTTAAGCTCTTCTTTCTTTTTCTCAAGCTCAATATCCACTTTTGGCTCTTCTGGCTTAGGCTTCTCTTCGACAACGGGTTTAGGTTCAGGCTTGGGCTCTGGTTTAATTTCTGGCTTTTCTTCAACAATAGGTTTGGGTTCAGGCTTAGGCGGTTCGCTAATCACGGGTTTAGTGCTGGGCAATTTATCCCACAATTCAACCTCTGTCACACTCAACACAGGATGTGCCGCTTTCCAATTAAATGAAACCAGCATGGCGCCCAGCAAAAATACATGCACAGCGATCGCCAGTGCGCCTGCTTTCCATGAGTCGGTACTTTCGTGAGGTCTTAACATTTGATGATTACTTTTGCATTAACTATTTGTGCTACTTAATTTTAGAAATAATTAAGATGCAGGTTTGAATAGCAAACCCACTTTATCGACTTTGGCTTGTTTCAATAAATCCATCACTTCAACCACTTTGCCATACTGGGTTTTTTCGTCAGCCGCGACCACTACTGGACGCTCTTTAGTTTCAAGTTGTTTTTTGATTTCAAACAACAATTCATCTCGCTGCAGTCTTTTACCGTTAATTTCGGCCATACCATCTTTTTTAATCGTCACAACTATCGGCGCGCCAGTTTGCTTTAAGGCTTGACCGACCTTAGGCAATTCAACCACGCCAGGGTTGGTCATTGGCGCAGTCACCATAAAAATAACCAGCAACACCAAAGTCACGTCGATATAAGGCACAACGTTAATTTGATTCATCATGCGGCGTTTACGAGTTCGCATTTTAATTTCCTAACGCTATGACTTGCGTTGCAAGATGTTGGTGAATTCTTCCATAAAGCTTTCGTAGCGCACCGATAATCTATCCACGTTGGAAGCAAAGCGGTTATAGGCAATCACTGCTGGAATCGCTGCAAATAAGCCAATTGCCGTGGCAATCAATGCTTCTGCAATACCCGGCGCCACCTGACTTAATGTAGCTTGCGCTACGCTGGATAAGCCTCTAAACGAATTCATAATACCCCAAACTGTACCAAACAGCCCGATATACGGACTTACCGAACCAACCGATGCCAAGAAAGGTAAATGTGCATCCAGGTCATCAAGCTCGCGGTTGTACGCAGCACGCATGGCACGGCGCGAACCTTCCATTACATCACTCACCTCCATTTTGCCTTGCTGTTTGTGACGAATATATTCTTTAAAGCCAGCCTCAAAAATACTGGCCATGCCTCTTGGTTTACGACGGCCGGCAGTGATGCCTTCATAAAGCTTATTCAAATCACCGCCAGACCAGAATTTATTTTCAAAATCCTCAGATTCAGTTTCAGCGCGTTTAATGGTGGCCACTTTGATAAAAATGTACCACCAAGAAAATAACGATGTAATCAACAATATCACCATCACCAGTTGGACAGGCAAACTTGCACCTGTGATTAGGGTTAATAAAGACATATCACTTGCTACACTCATGCTGGCTCCATTTGATAACTACCGCTTGATAATTGCTGCAGTTTTAATTTAAGTTGATTCGGAATCTTGCTGGGTTTAAAGGTTAATGCATCAACACACGCAATTTTTACATTGGCTTCAACTAAAGTTTGTGTGTCTAGACTAATTGTTTGTAAAAAGACAAAACTACCATGACCTATCATGGATAGCTCACTTGTAACAGTCAGTAAATCGTTAAATTTTGCGGGTTTTTTAAACTGAATTTGCATGCTATGCACCACAAACAGGGAGTTTAACGCATCTTTTAGCTCTGTTTGCTCAAACCCTAAATGGCGTAGCCATTCAGTACGGGCACGTTCCATGTATTTCAAATAGTTGCTATGGTAAACCACACCGCCGCTATCTGTATCTTCGTAATATACACGCACTTGCCAATTAAACTGGCTTTTTGTTGCAAATTCTACTGCTGCCACGCTTCACCTGTCGCCAATGTTTTCGGCACATCCAAGCCAAAATGTTGATATGCCAAACTGGTAGCCATGCGCCCACGCGGTGTACGCATTAAATAACCTTGTTGAATCAAATAGGGCTCTAGCACGTCCTCAATCGTGTCGCGCTCTTCGCCAATCGCAGCCGCTAAATTATCCAACCCAACCGGGCCGCCACCAAATTTTTCTAAAACAGCCTGCAATAATTTTCTATCCATCACGTCAAAACCCAAACTGTCGACATCCAGCATTTTAAGTGCAGCATCCGCCACTTCCGAGCTGACAATGCCATCTGCTTTTACTTGTGCATAATCGCGCACACGGCGCAATAATCGATTGGCAATGCGCGGTGTACCTCGTGAGCGTTTGGCGACTTCCAATGCACCAGTTGCTGTTATTTGCACATCCAATAAGCCTGCACTGCGATGCACAATACGTCCGAGTTCTTCTGCGGTATAAAATTCCAAGCGCGATACGATACCAAAACGATCTCTGAGTGGGTTAGTCAGCATACCCGCACGAGTAGTTGCACCCACTAGCGTAAACGGCGGCAAATCCAGCCTTACCGAACGTGCGGCAGGCCCTTCACCAATCATAATATCCAGTCGATAATCTTCCATCGCTGGGTATAAAATCTCTTCCACCACAGGGCTTAAGCGATGGATTTCATCAATAAATAAAACATCATTTGGTTCTAAGTTGGTGAGTAAAGCGGCCAAATCGCCTGCGCGCTCCAACACCGGGCCAGAGGTTTGACGCAGGTTAACGCCCATTTCACGCGCAACAATATGAGCCAATGTTGTTTTACCCAAGCCTGGCGGCCCAAACAATAGTACATGGTCTAATGCTTCGCTACGGCCGCGCGCAGCATTGATAAAGATTTCCAGCTGGCCACGTGCTTTTTCCTGCCCCACATACTCATCCAAAACTTTAGGGCGAAGTGCGCGTTCAATCGCCTCTTCTTGTGGGCTGGCAGCGGAGGGAGCAATTAGGCGATCGGTTTCAATCATGTGATTTAGGGCTTAAAAACGTGAAAACACCCTATTATGAGTTTAATTGCGAAAAATTCTCAATTAATTTTTTTATAGCGACTGGTGAACCGAGATGCATGCCTTGTCCATAATGCACGCCAATGGTTTTTAATTCTTTCAGAATCGCTTCATTTTCAACAAACTCTGCAACCGTTTTAATGTTCATGGCTTCCGCCACACTATGTATTGAGCGCACCATGGCGTGATCAATTTTATTAATGTGCATTTCTTTCACAAAAGCACCATCAATTTTTAGAAAATCCACCTCAAAGTTTTTTAAATAGGTAAATGATGACATACCGCTGCCAAAATCATCCAATGCAAAACTACAACCTAACTTCCTGAGCGCTGTAAAGAGTTGAATGGTGTTTTTTAGGTTAACAATCGCAGAAGTTTCAGTGATTTCAAAACAAATGGATGTTGGCGGGATGGCATAAACCGCCAATTGCTCGCGAATAAAACCCAGCAGACTTTTATCACCAAGTGACGTGCCGGATAGATTAATTGAGAAGACATAATTACATTTCTCATTACTCCTATCCAACATGTCACGATAAGCCGAAAAAGTATTTCGAATCACCCAGCGATCGATATTAGGCATCAAATGATACCGCTCGGCAGAAGGAATAAATGAAGTTGGCAATATGATCGTGCCATCCAAACTTATTTTTCTGATCAGCACTTCATAATGATGTTGTGCCGGCACATTAGACGAAAGTGGCACAATTGGCTGACAGTACAACATAAACTGTTCATCATCAATTTCATTCGTAATATCTGAAATAGCCTCTACTTGGCTGCGTCGCTGTGTGACCTCAATATCGCCGGCACTAAACAAAAAACTTTGATTGCGACCCGCTTTTTTAGCCGAATAGCAGGCAGAATCAGCCGCATGCACAATCTCACTCACGCTAGCAAAGCTAGTATTAATGACGACCATACCAATACTGACGCCGATATTAAAAATCTTATCATCGTGCATGAATCGATAATCGTGCACTATTTTCAATAAGGTATTGGTGATTTGACTGGCGTCCGACAGGCTGCAATTTTCAAGCAGCAAGCCAAATTCATCTCCACCCAAACGCGCCAACGTGTCTCTATCACGCATTCTATTGGCTAACAGAACGCTAATTTGTCTTAAAAGTTCATCCCCCGCAGCATGGCCACAAGTGTCGTTAACCAACTTAAACTGATCCAAGTCCATATAGCAAAATACGTGCTGCGCGTTCATTTCATGTACGCTTTTCAAACTACGCTCTAACCTGACTTCGAACTCACGCCGATTCACCAAACCCGTTAAATCATCATGCTGTGCCTGATGACGTAACATGCTGGTAGCATCATTGATTCTATCCTGCATACTCTCATAAGCATGCTTAAGGCTAGTGGACATGGAGTTAAAGCCTTTTTGCAGGGTTTTTAATTCACCACTGGAATTTTCAGTGATGGTTTGCACAAAGATTCCTTCACCGACTTTATTCACTGCACTCGCAATTTCCTGAATCGGTTTAGTGATATTACGGCCAAGACGCCATGCAATTAATGCGCTCACCATCAACCCGAACAAGCCGATTAAGACGATCTTAGTGATTAAATCCAGCTTGATATTTTGTAAAGTCTGATTACTTAAGGCCACATAGACATGCCCAATTTCCAGTTGATTATCCACTATATCTGCACCCGATCCAGCATCATATCCACTGGAAAAATCCTCAATTTCAACCAAACTGCGGTAAATAGGTGAGGTAAAAATAATGCCATTGCTCAGCTTGAATTCGTTCAGATTATTTTTATCAATACGGTTAATTAAATCTTGCGACAATGGGCGACCACTTAATGCCAACACCATGCCTTTATTATCAACTACCAGCACAGTCCTGACTTCCTGCTCATTAGATAGCGCTTGCTGTACTAGCTTTTGTAATATCTGGCGGTTGCCTGATATGACGCCATACTCTGCCGCTGGCGACAATTGCGATGCAATGATGCGACCACGATCACTCAGTGATTGATTCAACACCCCGAAAACGTTAGAAATAGCGTAACCAGCTAAAATAATCGCGAATAGCAAGGCAGGAATAGTCCCCAGCAAAATCACTCTGGATTTAATACCTATATTATTAAAGCCTAATCGATCCGTCTCATTTTTCATATTGTGCTAATTCAGCGTCAGCTATTTTTTTCTGCAATTTGTCTTTATCTTCCACCACGATATTCAGCGAGCGTGCGACTTGATAATTGACAGCTATTGAAAAATATCGCGGCGTCTGTGGCGGTGGCAAAAGACCTGGGGACGCCTGGGATTGCACTGCAATTTCTGCCGCCTGTTTAGCCAGTTGCTTAGTCGTGCTATACACTGCAGCCAACGCACCTGCTTGTACGTATGACCGAGAGTAGCCAAATACTGGCTTGAGATGTCGGTATGTCGTCAGCAGAATAGGTTGCGCGGTTTCACGGCTATACACAAGTGGATCGGGAATCGCGATTAACGCATCGTTACTGTCTAATATTTTATTCAGTTTAGGGATTAAGTCAGCTTCTTGCACAATGCTTTCCTCAGTGACATTAATGGCGTTCTTTTCACCTGCATCTTTAATTAACTCACCATATTGAGATGAGTTTTTACCCAGCAGAACACCTAAATTCCTGATATTAGGCATTACCGTCTTAATAAGCATCATTTGTCGCATATAAGGCTGATCCAATACGATTGCACTAAAATTACCCAAATCACGCCTGCTGGCGGCAAGCAATCTGTTAAATGCTGGTAAAGGCGTAAATACGCCAACAACAGGTGTGGTATGTTTTAATTTACTGGCGGCCTGTAGTGCATTAACACCCAGCGCAATCACTAGCTCACTATTTTCGGCGACCACTAATCTCTCTGTTTCCTGTAAATCAATCACTTTCACACGCAGTGCCGTGTTTTTAGAACTGATAAGTTCATCTCTAAAATGCTCTACAAACTCTAAATTAGTTGGTGTGGGCGCACTTAATATAATAGTGACGCCTGTATAAGCAAATGAAAGTGTGGGCGCAAAAAAACCACTTATTAACGCAACAAGCATTAACAGTTTTAAAAAATTCCTGCTTATTGTATTAGTACGCAAATAAATCACTTTAGCGTCGCAAGCTCACATTTAAATGCATTAGAAATCCAACTTAACATTAATACGCGCGCGCCGTTTCAGCGTGTTGTAATCAGCAAACTCCTGATAATGATCATTGAATAGATTTTCAACAACAATCGCAACTTCGCCATTGCGGCGACCATAATCAAATTTTCGCGCCAGTCTAACATCACATTTTCTGATTAAATCGACTGGGTCGCCATCCCCCAAAAGGGTAGTTGCGCTTGTTTGATAATAGGCAAAACTGCCATCCCATTGAGGATTAAAGCGATGCGTTATAAGCGTGCTAATCGTATTGCGCGGCATTGACTTTATATAATTACGCTTTAATCCATCCTGTGTCTCGCGAATATGCACATAAGCATGATTAAACAATAATCGGGTATTGCGAGTTAGCGGCCAATTTGCCTGATATTCAATACCTTCTACCTTTGCACTCCCTTGATTCTCGCTGGAAAAAACATCTCTATCGATATCTGGATTTAACAAATAAGTATTTACAGGCACAGTAAAATTGGTACGTCTAACATCCCTCACTACATGATTGATACGATCACTGAACAACCGCATATCTAAATGCAAACGGCCAATTTCACCAATATAGCCCAGCTCGGTTGACACAATTTGTTCAGGCTCTACACCGCCCTTATTGGCTCGATATTGATAAATCAGCGCACTGGGATTTGCCAATGTGGTTGGTATGACTAAGCGATTCTGAAATTTCTCTTCCACATAATTGGGTGTACGCAACGCACTGGAAACGCCGAACCTAAAACTATGATTCGCATTTGGCTTAAAGTTAACACTCGCTCTGGGTGAAATATCCGTGCCAGTAAAATCGTTGTGTTCCAACATGGCACCTGCATTCACTGTCAATTTTTCATGTGGCCGTAACTCTACATGCCCAAACAAACGCAGCAGATCAAAATAATCGGTATTTTTACTAGCCAAGTAAAAAGGCGCATAAGTTGAATCTCGACGCATGCTTGCACCCCACACTGCGCGTGCATTACTGGCAAGTGTAAAAGTATGCTGTGCCTCAATGTCGGTGCGTTTTTGCACCACTTCATTATTAATAACCACGTTACCATTCACCAAACTGGCTGCCAGACCAGCATCAAGTGGTGCAATTAAAGGCCTTAAATCTACGGTGGTGTTTACATCATCCGAGTGGTCATAGCTGTGATAGGCTTGTAGCGTTAAATCGCTAGTATCCGAAATGTTATGCCGCCAGCGAATTAACCCAAAATGATTGTCTATTTTTTTAGTGCGCGGTAAAAAAATAATATTATCTTCGTTAATATTGCCTTCACCGCGTGCGCCGTCGGTTATACCAAATTCAAACTCAAGATTATCATTCGAATCGAGCAGATACTCTGCTTGCGTGCTGATAAAACGTGTACGTTTAAAATCGTTACGATTATCCAGACCATCATCTTGCCGATAACCAGTTGTCACTCGATAACTAAAATCATCCGCCTTACCTGCATGACGATAAAACACTTCGTTACGCCCATTGCCGTGGGTTGCAACAATACTGTTATTTGGTGTTTCAGATGGCGTTTGTGTGATGATGTTAATCACACCAAAATAGGAATTCGCTCCATAGCTGGCAGCGTTAGGGCCACGTGTGACTTCAATACGCTCAATATCGACGATGGCAATTGGCAACTCGCTCCAATTAACACCGCCAAACAATGGGCTATAAACCGAGCGGCCATTTATCATCACTTGCATCGTACCCGCATAAGCCGTCGTCATGCCATGATAACTAAGCGTATGATTGGTGTTGTAAACATAGCCCGCATTAGTACCTACGTACATGCCGGGCACTAACCGGAATATCTCCGGCAAATCAACGATACCGCTGGCGCGGATGGTTTCACGATTGATGACCGTCACCGCAGAAGGCACATCAGCAGGTGCCTGTGCCAGACGCGATACCGTCAGCACTTTTGGTACCTCCCCAATATAATCATCTTCAGACAACAGATCCAAAGACGATTCTTGTGCATAAGCCACAGACTCACCAGTGAGAAATATCGCCATAAACAATAATTGATACAGGTAACTTTTCATTGTTTTATTACCCTCGGGTAGGCCTCACCGTATACGTGGATGCTTTCATCTGACAGGTTACTATCATGCTTTAAATTAAATGTTAACTATTCAATTAAATCTATTTTTGCTTTTTTATTTAGCTGCCTTAAAAATGAGCATCTTAAAAATAGCCATTTTATTTGATTTTAAGCTTAACCCAGTATTTGCGTGCCAGCCAAATCACGGGAATACCAATCAATAACCAAGGAATCAAACCAACGACGAAAGTAATCACAGCACCAAAACTTTCCATCATCACCTGCCCTGCGTTTTTCAGGGCGCGCGCTACTGGCGCAAAAAAACCTTGTTCTGTAATACCTTGGCTGGCGGTGAAATTAATATTCACCGCGACTAAATCGGTTTCCAATGCCAACACTTTGCGAATACTGGCAATGCTATCTAACTCACTTTGCGTATTCGCCAACTCACGCTCTACATCGATAATATCTTTAAACTTGGCCGTTTTATCACCTAACATCAAGCGCAGTCTATCCCTCAAATCAGTTAGATTTTTAATTCGCGCATCCGCATCCATTACTTGAATCGTTTTATCTTCGCTGTCTCGGCCATGCTGCATCACCTCGCCATTCTCAGCTAATCCAGTCAGAAATATGCTGACATTTCTAGGTGGCACACGCAAACTTAAGGATGCAGATGGCGGGCTATACGGCGTTTCGCGATTGTAATTGGCGCTGAGCATTTGGCAGCCTAACGCCTCACAATGTTTGATGGCTGCATCAAAACTCGCCTGCATTTTTTCTGGTGCCGTTTCAATTTGTAGATGATGACGCAACGCGATGTATTTTTTAGCGGCGACATTAATTGGCTCGCTAATCTCAGTCAAACCTAGTTCAGCGCCACCTGCTGAATCAGCAGCCATTTTCGCTGTTGGGGCAGATCGTGCCATTTCGAACGAGTTAGATGTAGCATCCTGCTTATTACAAGCTATTAACAACAAGGTCAGTAGTGCAATTAAACCGTACTTCATGTGCGAATCCTTTTTCTCGTTATAAAGCTAATCACGCTTTTATATTGCCAAATTGTACCTTTTTAATGTGTAAAAGCTAGCAATGGCAAGGCATATAAAAAAGCCGCCACTTATTTAGTGACGGCTTTTTTATCAACATTGATTAATTAACTCACAATCAACCTATTTAGAAAGCAATTTAAGCGATTGCCTAATGCCTTCTGAAACAGACAAATCTTTTGGTAATAATTTAATCGTTGCTAGCGCTTCCTTATCGTTATAGCCCAGGGCCAATAAGGCATTTAATATATCGCTAGTGGCAGATTTTGGCTGGGCAATGCCAACACCGTTGACACCATTAATAGAGAATTTATCTTTGAGCTCAAGCAAAAGACGTTCTGCCGTTTTTTTGCCGATACCCGGAATACGCGTCAACATGGCGACCTCCTGCAGATTGACCGCATTAATTAAATCTTCAATGCTAACGCCACTTAAAATTGACAATGCAGACTTTGCACCTATGCCATTCACCTTAAGCAATTGTTTAAACGTACTTTTTTCTTGCTCTGAACCAAATCCATACAATAGCTGTGCATCTTCACGCACCACCATATAAGTCAGCAACTGCACTTTTGCGCCAATCTCCGGCAGATTATAAAAAGTACTCATCGGCACTTCCACCTCATAACCCACGCCTGCGCAATCAATCAGCACTTGCGGCGGTGTTTTTTCAATCAGAATACCGTTTAATCGTGCAATCATACTAATCGTCCATTCTTAACTCTGTATCCCGCTGTAGCGAGTTTTCCTAATCCTTGTCCGCCGTGCGCATGGCAGATCGCACAAGCTAATGCATCGGCAGAATCTGGTTTTGGGGTTGCGGGAAGGTTAAGTAAGCGCTTGACCATTTCCTGCACTTGCTCTTTTTGTGCATGACCATTACCGACAACAGCCTGTTTAACTTGCAATGCAGTATATTCCGCCACGGTTAAATCACGAATCACCGCAGCACTGATTGCAGCACCGCGCGCCTGACCAAGTAATAAAGTCGATTGCGGATTTACATTGACGAATACTTTCTCAATTGCAACTTGGTTAGGCTGGTAAGTATCGATTACCTCAAACAGACCATCCAAGATGATTTTTAGGCGAGCAGGTAATTCTTCTCTATCCTCTTCGCCATCTATTTTATTCTTTTTGCCGCTAGCTGTTTTGATCGTTCCGCTAGCAATATAAGTAATTTTCTCACCTATTTTTTCAATCACACCAAAGCCAGTCAATCTAAGGCCCGGATCAATTCCTAGTATGCGAGTAATCACTATTCTTCAATTAGAGCGGTAGTGTAGACATCCTGTACATCATCCAAATCTTCCAATGCGTCTAAGATTTTTTGCATTTTAATCGCATCATCACCCATAAATTCAACTTCATTCAGCGGCTTCATGGTCACTTCACTTAATACAGGTTTTAAGCCAGCCGCTTCCAGCGCTTCTTTTACAGTCAGAAAATCATTTGGTGCCGTAATCACTTCAATACTGCCATCTTCATCTGTCACAACATCTTCCGCGCCTGCTTCCAGTGCAGCTTCCATCACTTTGTCTTCGCTGATGCCGGGTTCAAAAACCAAGCTGCCACAGTGTTTAAACATAAAAGCCACTGAGCCATCAGTGCCTAAATTACCACCAAACTTTGTCAGCGCATGACGAACATCTGCCACCGCGCGCTGTTTATTATCAGTCAAGCAATCAATAATAATGGCGGCACCATTGATGCCGTAGCCTTCATAACGGATTTCTTCGTAATTCACGCCTTCCAATTCACCCGTGCCTTTTTTAATAGCGCGAGTAATGTTGTCTGCTGGCATGTTTTCTTCTTTGGCCTCAGCAACTGCGGCGCGTAAGCGTGGATTCATGCTGATATCGCCGCCACTTAAGCGGGCTGCGACAGTGATTTCTTTAATGATTTTGGTGAAAATTTTGCCGCGTTTGGCGTCTTGGCGCCCTTTGCGGTGTTGGATATTTGCCCATTTACTATGTCCTGCCATGCTATTCCCTTGATATTTTTAGATTCTTCGGCATTTTATCATAGGCTTTAAATGTGCGAGAAATGTGGGCTTTAAAGACTCAAATCACGAATAATGGATTAATGCGCACTCATGTGCTGTGCTTCAATTTTAGGATAAACCCGCACCAGCAACACACGTGGGCCGACCATTTTCTTCACCACCACTGAAAATTGGTCAAACTCAATGCGCTGACCTTCTTCCGGCAATTCGGTTAATTTCCACAAAACCAATCCCGCAACCGTATCGGCATCGTCTGATTCGATATCAATACCCAGCGTGCGTTCCAACGTGTTGATTGACAATGAACCCTTGCCCAGCAGAGACCCATCATCTAATTTAGTCCATTCACTTTGCGATTGCCTGAATTCATCATGAATATCACCAACCAAGGCAGACAACAAATTGTCCAATGTAATAAATCCCACTGGCGGATTATCGGGATACGCAACCACCGTAAAATGTGGCGCACCACGCTGCAGTTTTCTAAAAAGCTCAGTCGCTAATGTATTGGGCGAAACCATTTTCACCGGCCTCATCAGGCTTTGAATATCGGTAAATTGGCTGTCTTTTGTGAGCGCGATAAAAATATCTTTAATATGAACAATACCAATCACTTGTCCATCACTCGCCACCAGCGGGTACCGGCTGTAGCGATGCTGCACGATGCGTTCCATATTCTGCTTAAAGGTTTCGTCCGCCTGCAAAGCGATGGCTTCATGAAAAGGGTGCATCAGATCTGACACGGCTAACTCTCTAAAATCAATCGCCTGCGCCAGCACTTTCCATTCTGATGAGCTGAAACTTTCATTGGGATGCGAACTACGCAAAATAAGCTTCAATTCCTCATTGGAATATTGCACCTCATGCCCGGCTTTGTTTTTTAACTTTAAGACATTAATGATCATATTTGAGCTTTTGTTTAATACCCAAATAGCAGGGAACATTAACCAGTAAAATCCATACAATAATGGCGCTGTCCACAAGCTCACACGTTCTGCCATGCGGATAGCCAATGTTTTAGGTACTAATTCACCTAGCACAATATGCATATAAGAAATGGTAAAAAAGGCGACGACAAACGCAATGCCGTGAATAAGTTTTTGACTTTCCACCCCAACGCTGACTAAAGCTGGCTCAATTAATGCCGCAAAGGCAGGTTCACCCACCCAGCCTAAGCCCAGCGATGCTAACGTGATTCCCAGCTGACAAGCAGATAAATATGCATCTAAACTGCCATGTACTTTGGCCAGCATTTTGCCACGCCAGCCTAAATTATTTGCAATGGCACGTACGCGCGTGCTACGAAGCTTGACTAGTCCAAACTCCGCTGCAACAAAAAAACCATTCAACAGAACTAGTAGTACGGCGAGAAAAATTAAAAACAGATTGGCGCTCATGGCTGGTAAAAGTACTTTTTATTATGCAAATAACAGCCTTCAAGTTTAACATGAAGTGGTTATTCTTAAATGACAGCTACAAAGCAGGCTGATTAATATAGCGAATAGGCGCGATGGATACTTGTTAAATGCTTAATTAAGACAGATAGTCTAGTTAAATTCTTGGTAAAACTTCTGACTTAACCTTTTATTTAACCTAATTTGATTGGTTAAGTTTTGAATCACTAGCTGTCTTGCGCCATAGCTGGTTCTATCGGTTTATGTTGACGAATGCTGATATAAGAAATGGTGACGAGTGACAAGCCGATTAATAGCATGCCAATTGTTTCCATACGATCAGGCACTTCGTTTAGCTGTATCCAAGCTGCTATTACGCCAATCACAGGCGCCAACATAGATGCCATGCTGGCCACGCCTGCAGGCAAACGTTGCAGCGCATATAACCATAATAACCAAGCCAATGCACCACTTAAAAACACGTTAAACAACACCGAGCCAATAAAATAACCAGTCCATTGAATCGGCGGTGCAGGTACGATAAAGGCAATTGCCAACATCGGCACTGAGCCTAGCAACATTGGCCAAGCGCTTAAGTTTAGCAAATCCAAATTCGGGCGACGCTGATGCAGTTTTTTAGAAATAATCGCCGATAACGCCCATGAAACGCCTGAACATAAGGCCAAAAACATGCTGAATCCATCTGCCTTGATATGCAGCGGATCAAAAATCAGCACCATGCCAAATATTCCGGAGAATACTGCCAACCATTGCCAGCCTTGCACTTTTTCACCCAACATTGGCCATGCGAATAACATCACCCAAAATGGCATGGTGTAAGTCAAAACAGCAGTTTTGCCTGCGCCACCTTCTACCAGCGCCCATACCAGCAACCCTGTAAAGCCAATTGTTTGCAGCAAACCCAGCACTAGCATGGTGGGAAACTCTTTTAAGCCCATTGGTCTTTTAGTGAAGTACATCACCACAAACAACACAATTCCGCCAAAAAAAGTACGTATCGCGGCAAACTGAAAAGGCCCTGCATATTGCAGCGCGCTTTTCATCACCACCCAGTTATAACCCCAAATAATGGTTAATATCAGCAGCGCGATAAACGCGCGAATAGTCACTTTTGTGCTGTTTTGCATACGTTTTTATACCTTATTTGCGCGCTGTAGTTTTAATAGGCTTAAATTTATCGACTGGAATTTGACTGTATTTTAATTAATGCATTAATTCCAAATATGCGTTACTGCTTTCCAAACACCATCAGCTTGTTTGCGATAAACAAGATGCACATTGCCACCAAAAGTTTGGCGCACACCCTCTGCATCAATCATCGCGCCAGCCCAATTACCACGTTGATAGGCTAAATTGCCATCGGCTACTGCCTCAGTCAATGTAAGTTTATGATCAATAACACCTGCTTCAATCAAACCTGCAAAAAATGCCTGAATTGCTTCCGCACCAACAACTGGCGCACCAGCCGGTGCCGGCATTACTGTTGCGTTTGCATCATATAATTGCGCAATATCTGCTGGTTTTTTTGCATTAAATGCCTGGTCAAACTTTGCGTTGATTGCTGTTATTTCTGCTTGAATATTGCTCATTTGATTACTCTCTTTTCAAAAATATTGATATTAACTTGGGGTTAAATAAGTGCAGGAATACCTTTATGGATTATTCCTAATAACTGCTGAAGCTGCACGCGCTTGTCTTCATCTAAAGCCTGCATACACTGTCTTAAACGCCGATAGTAATCCGGCATCACTACGTCCAATTTCGCCTGTCCTGCGCTGGTTAATTGTATTTTTACGCTACGTCTATCTTCTTTGGCAAATACTCTGGTCACCAAACCATGCTGTTCTAAGCCGTCCAACAATCCAGTCATGCTTGCGCGCTTTACACCTAACTTGTCTGCCAAAATGGATGGCGTAGAAATTCCTGACTCTTCGCGCATTAACAAAATTAGCACCCACCAACGCCCTTGCAATAAATCGTGTTTACTTAAGCACGCATCCAATGCAAGTGATAAATCAGTCGCCACACGCAGCAAATATAAAAAGCCAGATATCGCCGTCACATCCGCATCAGGATAACGGTCAGCGAACTTGTCTAATATTTCGGGTGTTGGAAGGTCTCGTAATTGCAGCATAGTTAGATATATTATAGTTAGCTAGCTAACTATGTCAACAACTTTATTGTTATTGATTTATTTATGGCCTTAGATATTGGCTAAATTATTTATCGGAGTATATTTAAACAGCTAACTCGCTGGAGAAGAACATGAAAACTTTACAACAAGTGTTAAACGATAAGAAGCATAAAGAGATCATTAGCATCGCGCCCAATCGCCCTGTCTTTGATGCGTTAGTTATCCTGGCTGAGTATAAGATCGGCGCCTTAGCTGTGGTACAAGATGGCAGATTAGTCGGTATTTTCTCAGAACGGGATTACGCGCGCGAAGTGGTATTAAAAGGCCGCTCATCCAAAACGACCCAAGTAGCGGAGGTCATGACGCAAAAGGTAATTACAGGTCAACCTAACGATTTAGTTGAAGCAACACTGAGCATGATGAGTGAAAAGCGTATTCGCCATTTGCCGGTGATGCATGACAAAATGATACTAGGCATGTTGTCGCTGGGCGATTTGGTGAAAGAGACAATTGCCTATCAGCAACGCTTAATCAAAGAGCTAGAGCAATATATTTGTGGCTAAAACTTAAGATTTCTAACCTAATTAATGACACTAGGCTCATGAAAATACGTAAGTGGAGTTAATGCCAAACTGTAGGTATTTAACTAAACACCGCGCGCATAATGCAGTCATACAAACAAGCAACGAATTAAAGAATTTTATTTATGTTTGTTGTGAATTTGAATGTGTACTTAATTTTAAAAGGAGATTTATCATGTGGACAACACCAGCAGCTACAGAAATGCGTTTTGGTTTTGAAGTGACTATGTACGTCATGAATAAATAAGCCAGAATTAAGTCATTTCAAAAAGGGAGCAATTGCTCCCTTTTTTATTTAACCAAGCCTAGTCGCCAATAATCTTAACCAGCACGCGCTTTTTACGTCTGCCGTCAAACTCGCCATAAAATATCTGTTCCCAAGGCCCAAAATCCAAGCGGCCTTCGGTAATCGCCACCACCACCTCACGCCCCATAATCTGGCGCTTCATGTGCGCATCGGCGTTATCTTCGCCCGTATCGTTATGCCGATAGTTGCTGATTGGTTCATGCGGCGCAAGACGCTCAAGCCATTGCGTGTAATCGTGATGCAATCCACGCTCATCGTCATTAATAAACACGCTGGCAGTAATATGCATGGCATTCACCAAAACCAAACCTTCGCGTACACCACTTTCTCGCAAGCATTCGTTAATCTGCTCGGTGATACGAATAAATGCCACGCGTGTTGGCGGATTAAACCAAAGTTCTTTACGATAGCTTTTCATATTTTGTTCCTTAATTTTCCTATTACTGCGTCAATTTTAGCACTGCAAGCTATTAACACAGATGACATTAATCATTTTTTGGCATAAAAAAGGCTTCTCAAAAGAAGCCTTTTAACCAGGGCTTTACATGCAATTTTGATGGTTAACTTTTCACTTCAACCACATGTGTAAAGCTTTTCCCCTCATTATCAGTCGCCAGCACTTCTAATTTACCCGGCTCTTTTGGTACAAAATTAAATTTAAAATAAGGATCTTCCGCTGTGCCAACGCCCACATCTACTGTCATCACAGGTTTACCATTGTAAGTAAATTCGGTTTTTTTAATATAAAAAGCCGGTACATATCCTTGCGAAACCAAATCGCGCTGCAAGCCAGTGCGCATCACGTGTTTGATATTAAATGTAGCTGGCGTTGCCGCGCCAAATTTTGCTGGCGTTTCTACATTCATTTTAATTTTACCCGCCACTGCCCGGATTGCCACTTCGTCATTCTCTACCGCACCACCACAACCGCCAGCTGCACGTACTTCACGTGAAGCTAAATACAATTTTCCGTCCGCTGTTTCGCCCACCAAGCGCACAAAACCGTCAGTCTCAAAACGAATCCGTGTCGATAAATGAAAATCGCCCAGTGCATCCGTTAAATGATAAGTCGCAGTTAGTGGAATAGGATTTGAATCTACGAAAACATACACCTTTTTAATGGCCACACCATTCGCTGCTGCATTATCAATCGTATACGTCACGGGCACCTGCGCGCCACTTTCAGCACGGCGTGGCGCATCAATCTTCATAAAAGTCACTTCTTGCATATCGCGTTTTGCAAAAAACGCTTCTTTCATCACAGGCCATAATTCTGGGTTGGATTCAGCAAAAACAGGCAGACTGAAAACCAATAGAATAGTGCATCTCAGGGTATGCTTTAAAAAATTATTATTGAATAACTTGTTCATTTTTACATTCCCCATATTTGCAATACGACTTGCGCACTACATTACTGGCAATAACGCTTGGTTGATAGTTTGGATTAGAAAACGTAATTTAAGTTTTATTCAAATTGCTGTATGTGACCGACATCACACAATTGATTATTGGTTCGGATCGCCAGAAGGTCGCATGACATAATCAGGATTCCAAAATTCTTCAAAATTCAGTTCCACGCCATTACCCGCCGGGTCTTTTAAATTAATCTGCCGCACGCCATTAGCCAGAATACGTGTGGTGAATGGCACATTATTTTTGGTTAAGTGCGCTTCCATTGCAGGCATATCAGTGCAGGTAAAAGACACATGATCATAAGTACCATGCACATTGAGTTGTGGCGGCGTGGCGGTTTTATATTCCGCCAGATGCACCACATCGTTATTGCCAATATACAGCCAATAACCATAAGTAGTACTCGCCACACGTTTACCTACCGTTAAGCCAAGAATATCGCAATAAAAATCACGCAGCTTAAACATGGTCTCGCGGTCAGTGCGGAAATTAACGTGGTTGATTTCGGTAAGTGGCATTTTATTTATATACTTTCGAACCAAGATTCATCAATAGTTATCTTTTCAACAAGCTCAATCTTCATTCCTAATTCAAGCTCTCTAAGCTTGTCAGCTAACTCATCACCATCAACCAAATCAATTGGTGGAGCACCGTCTCTGGTGGCTTCTTTAAGTGCTGCAGCCGTGAATGTTCCTGTGGTAATAAAAAGACCTTTGTCAGCCCTGCCTACCATCGCCCCACGAAAATCTCTAATTTCACTTGCCCCTACTGAACCCTTATAGCGCTTACATTGAAATAACACGTGAAAACTCATAAAACCATTAATTCGAGCAATGCCTTTACCATCTATGCCGCCATCACCTGTTTTTCCAGTGACCTCAACCTGAACAAAACCTGACTCTCTTAAAAGTCTTTGAATAAGCCGCTCAAAAGCTGACGGGTCTAGTTTTTGCGTAAGTACGACTGAAAGCTGTTGCTTCCATGAGGCCTCTTCAACAGCTTCAATTAAAACATCATTGATTTGCAATTGTTCATTATTTTGTTGTATTTTATCTAAGCCTCTAACATACGTAACGACTTCAAGAGGACTAAATACTGGATTATTACGCGCTTTTTCTGTTAAAGCCCAAACACCTCTGCTAGAGTTTTCAAGAAAACCGAATTTTTTTAAATAAGTTCTTGCCCATGCCAATCTATAACCAATTTCTGTTTGGCTGCTTTTTTCTGGGTCATGGAGTTGATTAAGTATATTCTCTGAAAATTTAGTTATCTCTATGACTTTTGAATAAATCTCTTCAATTGAACCCGAACCACCAAGCTCATTTAACGCACCGACTAGTGGAATCATCAACTCATCAAAAGAAGGTAACTTATTCATTTTCTAAGCCGCTGGATTTTGAGTGCGAACGCGAATATGCAATTCTCTCAATTGCTTCTCATCCACCTCATTCGGCGCATTGGTCATTAAACATTGCGCGCGCTGGGTTTTTGGGAAGGCAATCACATCACGGATAGACTCTGCGCCAGCCATCAATGTTACCAGACGGTCTAAACCGAAGGCCAGGCCGCCATGCGGAGGTGCGCCGTATTGCAAGGCATCCAGCAAGAAACCGAACTTCTCTTGTGCTTCCTCTTTGCTGATTTTTAGTGCGTCGAATACTTTGGATTGCACATCCTGTTTATGAATACGCACTGAACCGCCGCCCACTTCCCAGCCGTTTAATACCATATCGTAGGCTTTTGAAAGGGCAGCACCTGGATTAGAAGTTAACAAGTCCTCGTGACCATCTTTTGGTGCGGTAAACGGGTGATGCAATGCTACCCAGCGGTCGTTTTCTTCATCATGTTCAAACATTGGGAAATCCACCACCCACAATGGCGCCCATGCGCGACCATCTACATGGCCTTTATCGTGCCCGACTTTTAAGCGTAATGCACCTAGTGCTTCGTTAACCACTTTGGTTTTATCTGCGCCGAAGAAGACAATGTCGCCATTTTGTGCACCGGTGCGGTCGATAATCGCTTGCAGTGCTGTAACGTGAATGTTTTTAACGATTGGGCTTTGCAGGCCTTCTTCATTTAATTTAGTAATGTCGTTTATTTTGATATATGCCAAACCTTTTGCGCCGTAAATTTTGACGAATTCGGTATAAGCATCGATTTCACTTCTTGCAATCGCCGCGCCATTTGGTACGCGTAAAGCTGCCACTCGGCCGCCAGCCATATTAGCTGCGCCTGCGAATACTTTAAAATCTACATCTTTCATCACATCTGAAAGCTCTGTGATTTCTAAAGTCACGCGCATATCAGGCTTATCTGAACCATATCGATTCATTGCTTCACTGAATGGCATACGCGGGAATTTAGCTGGCAAATCCACGTTCTGCACCGATTTAAGCATTTGTCGAATCATTTCTTCGACAATGTCCATAATCTCGTTTTCACTCAAAAATGAAGTCTCAATATCCACTTGGGTGAATTCCGGCTGACGATCTGCGCGCAAGTCTTCATCGCGGAAGCATTTAGTGATTTGGAAATAACGGTCAAAACCTGACACCATTAGCAATTGTTTGAATAATTGCGGCGATTGCGGCAATGCAAAAAACTGGCCGGCATGTACGCGGCTTGGTACTAGATAATCACGCGCGCCTTCTGGCGTACTGCGCGTTAACATCGGCGTTTCCACTTCAATAAAACCATTAACATCTAAATAATCGCGCAAAGTTTTAGCCACGCGATAACGCAACATCATATTTTTCTGCATCGCTGGACGGCGTAGATCGATGTAGCGATGTTCAAGTCTTACGGTTTCAGTCAGGTTTTCGTCATCTAACATAAATGGCGGCGTAAGCGATGCGTTTAAAATCTCGATTTCAGTCGCAATCATTTCTACTTCACCAGTAGATAAGTTAGCATTCACTGCGCCTTCTGGACGCGCGCGTACAACACATGTCACTTTAAGTACATATTCACTGCGCACACTTTCGGCAATCGCAAACGCAGCTTGCGTATCTGGGTTGACCACGATTTGTGCCATACCTTCACGGTCACGCAAATCGATAAAAATCACACCACCATGATCGCGACGGCGATGCGCCCAGCCGCATAAACTAACAGTTTGGCCGACGTGGCTGCGGTTTAAGTGGCCGCAATAATGTGTACGCATAGTCATAAAATAAATTTCGTTCAAAAATAATGTTAAGTCTGTTGATTAGATAAAAATTAAAGCGGTAATTCTCGTGTTTTGCGGTCTTTTGGCGTTACGGTACCCATGCTGATAATGTATTTTAAAGCTTCGTCCACGCTCATATCCAGCTCAATCACATCCGCCTTGGGCAGCATCAGAAAAAAGCCAGAAGTCGGGTTTGGCGTAGTGGGCACGTAAACACTGACATAATCCCCCACCAGATGATTACTCACATCGCCACCAGGCACGCCAGTTAAGAAAGCAATCGTCCAACTGCCTTGGCGTGGATATTGAATTAATAAAGCCTTGCGAAACGCATTGCCAGAATCTGAAAACAAAGTATCAGACACTTGCTTGACACTGGAATAAATGCTTTTTACGAACGGTACGCGCGAAAGTAAATTTTCCCACAAAGCAATTAATTGTTGGCCAAAGATATTGGTGGCAATAAGGCCTGTAACAAAAATAATCAGCAAAGTGAGAATTGCACCCAAGCCAGGCATATTAAAACCAAATACATTTTCAGGCTGCCAAGCTTCCGGCAGCAATAGCAAGCTTTGGTCCATGGTCTGAATGAGCGTCGCCACCACCCAAATGGTGATAAACAACGGCACCAACACCAGCAAGCCAGTAATAAAGTATTTTTTCATGTTAATTCAATGGATTGGATTAATGACAGGCACAACCGGTTTGGCAGGCAGTGGACGCATCGGTTTTGGTCGTTGATTCTGCAGATTCACTTGAAGACGACTTACTTACCTTTTTATCTTTAAAATCAGTCGCATACCAGCCACTACCACTTAGTTGAAAACTAGGTGCAGAAAGCATTTTAGAAAAGGTTTCTTGATTGCAATTAGGACATACTGTGGTGCTTGAATCGCTTATTTTGCGCAATAACTCTAGCTTGTGACCACAACTGGTACATTGGAAATCATAAATCGGCATGATTTTGGCTTATAAATTAACGTTTTAGTTGAAAGTAAAATTATAACTGATGTGCATCAATAGTTTTTTGTTTACCTATTCACTTAGGGTAAATTCTAAAAAGGAATATCGTCCTCAAAATCATCAAAATTACCACCACCAGTTTGCGTTGCTGCAGGTTTAGCAGCAGGCTGACTTGCTGGTGCTGATTGACGTGACGGCGCTTGGTTAAACTCATCTTGTCCGCCACCTTGATCCATGCCACCATCATAACTCGCATTACCACCGCCATCGCGGCCACCTAGCATTTGCATGCTGTCTGCAATAATTTCGGTGCTATAACGGGTTACGCCATCTTTTTCCCATTTACGCGTTTGTAAACGGCCCTCTACATAAACTGGGCGGCCTTTTTTAAGGTATTCGCCTGCGATTTCGGCTAATTTGCGATACATCACAATATTGTGCCATTCGGTTTTTTCCTGTTTAACGCCTGATTTATCTTTCCAGTTTTCAGTCGTGGCGATACTAAAGTTAGCCACCGCTTCGCCGTTCGGCATATAGCGCACTTCCGGGTCGCGCCCTAAATTACCCACTAAAATCACTTTGTTGACTGATGCCATTATCTGCTCCCTATCAATTTTAAAATATTCTGCTCTATTAACGTTTGGCGCTCAACACTTTGCTGATTGTTCACTTTCACTATCAGCATGTCCTCTTGGGCGATTGCGACTGCTTCATACACACCCTCCATCTGCGCAACTTTATTGGCTAATGCAAGTGCTTGCGACTCATCAAATGAGTTCAAATGATACATCTTTGTGCGTACAGCGGGTGGTGTTTTCATTCCAAAAGTCAACAGTAACCAGATGCCAATTAATATTGAGCAAAAAATAAATACGGCAGAATAATCAAAGCGATGTGATAGATACCCGCCCACCACTGCACCTAAAAATACGCCAAATGATTGCGCTGTACTGTGAATGCCCATCGCCGTGCCTTTGGAAGCGGCAGGTGCCATTTTTGAAATTAATGACGGCAACGACGCTTCTAAAATATTAAAAGCGGTGAAATAAATCAGCAACGAAACAACAACGCCCCAGAAATGATGAATAGTGTTCGCAAACATCAATTGCGCCACTAACATTAAAGCCACAGCGCCGATAAATACCAATTTTAATTTCGCGCGTTTTTCACCAATAATAATCGCTGGCAACATCAGCACAAATGAAACGACCAATACTGGCAAATAAATTTGCCAATGTGAATTGACACTCATGCCGCTGGTTTCAGTCAAGGCAAACGGCACCACAATAAACATCGCCATTTGCGCGGCATGTAATGAAAAAGTACCAAAATTTAAACGCAATAATTGTTTATCTTTTAGCACTGCTTTCATTTTGCTTGGTGCAGTTTGCGCATCTGAGTGAAAATGGCTGGCGACTGGATCTGGCACGTAATACTTAACTACCAAAATAGCCAATAATGACAAGACTGCTGTCATCCAGAAGATTCCGGATACACCAATCCATTGATTCAGCAATGGTCCAGCCACAAGCGATAGCGCAAATGTGATGCCAATCGTTCCGCCAATCATCGCCATCGCTTTAGTGCGATGTTCTTCCCGCGTTAAATCGGCAACTAATGCGGTGACAACAGCAGAAACCGCCCCAGCCCCCTGAATTGCACGGCCAATAATCACCATGTAAATATCGGTCGCCAATGCGGCAATCACGCTACCGATAATAAATAAAATCAAACCGATATAAATGAGTCTTTTGCGGCCATATTTATCGGAAGCGATACCGAAAGGCAATTGCAGTAAAACCTGTGTTAAGCCGTATGCGCCAAGCGCCAAGCCGATCAACGTATGATTGCTGCCGCCTTTTAATGTTTCAGCATATACCGCAAAAATGGGTAAAATTAAAAACATGCCCAACATGCGCAAACCATAAATTGAGGCCAAGCTGATGGTAGAACGCAATTCAGTTCGCGTCATTTTGTCGGAAATTTGCATGAAAACCTATTTTTGAAGCAGAATAATTTAGCTGAAAACACAATAATTGCGTATATTAACAGGTTGCCTTAATTTTCGATAAAGCTAGATGGAATATATCAAAATCCGTGGTGCGCGCACCCACAATCTTAAAAACGTTTCGCTGGATATTCCGCGCAATAAATTGGTGGTTATTACCGGGCTTTCAGGCTCTGGAAAATCTAGTTTGGCGTTTGATACATTGTATGCAGAAGGTCAGCGACGCTATGTAGAATCCTTGTCTGCATATGCCCGCCAGTTTTTGGCGCGCATGGATAAACCCGATGTTGATTTGATTGAAGGCTTATCGCCGGCGATTTCAATTGAGCAAAAATCCACTTCGCATAACCCGCGCTCAACCGTTGGTACAGTAACCGAGATTCACGATTATCTGCGTCTTTTATATGCACGTGCTGGCGACCCAGAATGCCCGGATCACCATATCAAATTAGAAGCACAAACCGTTTCGCAGATGGTAGACAGCGTTTTACAACTGCCAGAAGAAACCAAACTGATGATATTGGCACCAGTAGTTTCAAATCGCAAAGGCGAGCAACTGGATTTGTTTGATCAATTAAAGGCACAAGGCTTTGTACGTTTGCGTGTGGATGGCAAGATTTATGAAATAGATGATTTACCGAAATTAACGAAGACAGTGAAGCATTCTGTTGATGTGGTGATTGACCGCATTAAGGTAAAGGCAGATTTAAAACAGCGTATCGCCGAATCATTCGAAACCGCATTACGCCTGGCAGAAGGCAAAGCTATCGCTGTTGAAATGGATACTGATAAAGAACATCTATTCTCAGCCAAATTTTCATGCCCTGTGTGTGACTACTCACTAGCAGAATTAGAGCCGCGTTTATTCTCGTTTAACAATCCGATGGGTGCTTGCCCCAAATGCGATGGCTTGGGCAATATCAGCTTTTTTGATCCCAAACGCGTGGTGGCATTCCCTACGCTTTCGCTAGCAAGCGGCGCGATTAAGGGCTGGGACAAACGCAATCAATTTTATTTTCAAATGCTGCAAAGTTTGGCAGCGCACTATAACTTTGACTTGGAAATGGCCTTTGAAGAATTGCCAGAAGCAGTTCAAGATGTATTGCTAAATGGCTCTGGTCGTGAAGTGATTGCGTTCAAATATTTAAATGAGCGCGGTACATTCTTTGGCAAAACACATACTTTTGAAGGAATTTTAAATAATTTACAACGCCGCTATCGTGAAAGCGACTCTACGGCGGTACGTGAAGAATTATCTAAATACTTAAACAATCAGGCTTGCCCAGAATGCAGCGGCACTCGCTTACGCCGCGAAGCACGCCATGTCAAAGTAGGTGGCCAGAACATTCATCAAGTGTGTGAAGTGCCACTTAAAATAGCGCTAAATTTTTTTGAATCCTTACAATTAGAAGGCGCAAAACTGGCGATTGCGGACAAGATAGTCAAAGAAATTGAAAATCGCCTTAAATTTTTAACCAATGTTGGCTTGGAATATTTATCACTTTCTCGCTCAGCCGAAACGCTCTCTGGCGGCGAAGCGCAGCGCATTCGCTTGGCCAGCCAAATCGGTAGCGGCTTGACCGGTGTGATGTATGTATTGGATGAGCCAAGTATTGGCCTGCATCAACGTGATAATGACAGACTGCTGGAAACGCTAAAACGCCTGCGTGATATTGGCAATAGCGTGATTGTGGTTGAACATGACCATGATGCGATTTTAGAAGCCGATTATGTGGTGGATATTGGTCCAGGCGCTGGCGAACATGGCGGACAGATTGTGGCAGAAGGCACACCAGCCGAGATTTTAGCTAATCCAAAATCTTTAACCGGCCAATATTTAAGTGGCAAAAAACAAATCGAATATAAAAAAGTCCGTACAAAACCAGACCCTGCACGCTGGTTAAAACTTTCAAACGCCACGGGCAATAATCTACGCGATGTGTCGGTAGAAATTCCTGTTGGTTTGCTCACCTGCGTGACAGGCGTGTCTGGCTCAGGCAAATCAACGCTGATCAACGATACTTTATACCGCGTAGTTGCACAGCATTTATATGGCAGTAATGCAGAACCTGCACCATTTAGCGAAATCGATGGTTTGGCATTTTTTGACAAAGTAGTCGATGTAGACCAAAGCCCGATTGGCCGTACGCCGCGTTCAAACCCTGCTACTTACACCGGCTTATTTACACCTATTCGCGATTTATTTGCAGGCGTACCAGAAAGCCGTGCACGTGGCTACGGACCAGGTAGATACTCGTTTAACGTTAAAGGTGGGCGTTGTGAAGCTTGCCAGGGTGATGGCGTGATTCGCGTTGAAATGCACTTTTTACCCGATGTTTACGTACCATGCGACGTGTGCAAAGGCCAACGCTATAACCGTGAAACCTTAGAAATTAATTTTAAAGGCAAAAATATTCGTGAAGTGTTAGAGATGACAGTCGAACAAGCACACGACTTCTTTATCGCGCAACCCGTGATTTCGCGCAAACTCAAAACCTTGCTAGATGTCGGCCTGGGCTACATCACACTGGGGCAATCTGCGACTACGCTAAGCGGAGGTGAAGCACAACGCGTGAAACTTTCACTTGAGTTGAGCAAACGTGACACAGGCCGCACCTTGTATATTCTAGATGAACCAACCACTGGCCTGCATTTTGCGGATATTCAATTGTTATTGGATGTGATCCACCGCTTACGCGATGCGGGCAACACAATTGTGATTATTGAGCATAACTTAGATGTGATTAAAACTGCCGACTGGCTAATAGACATGGGACCTGAAGGCGGCGATGGCGGCGGCATGGTGGTAGGAGTGGGTACACCAGAGGCTTTAGCTGATAATAAGCAAAGCTATACAGGAAAATACTTGAAAACGATGCTTGGATAATGCGTGATTGAATTAGTTCTTACATAACAGAATGGATGCCAGATTACTTAATCAATTGCAAAACAACTACTTATAGTAAGCATAAGCAAACACAGCGAGCATTGTTAGCACTAACACAATTTTTATTGCCAGTGCCAACACAAAACCCAATCCAGCGGCAATGCCAACAGTCGTGGCTTTAGTTGCATCTTTATGTGTAATCAACTCGCCAATAATTGCACCTATGGCTGGGCCAATAATGAGCCCAGCAACACCGCCCATTATGCCAAGCAAGGCACCTATGGCGGCACCCCATAGTGCATATTTGCTAGCACCAGCTTTTTTGGCAGTGAAGACTGAGGCAAAGAAATCTACCGCCCAAGCTATAACAGCGACAGTGCCTATCATCACCATCGTAAAAACACTCACTTGATCGAATCCGCCATGCCAAGCAATCAGTAGTAAGCCCGCAAAAACCAATGGCGTGCCCGGCAACATGGGCAATATTGTGCCAGCAATACCGGCAGAAATTAATAATATCGCCACGATGATTTGCCAATCCATATTAATCTCCCTATTAATAAATTCAAAGCACCTCTTATGGAGCTACCTAAGGCACTTCAACAAAACGCATTCTTGCCTGTATGGTTGCGGTACGACGATTTAAATAGCGCGTGTTGCGGTGGTTATCGTAAAACCGTGGGTTGGGGATCATCGCGGCTAATTTGGCAGATTGGGTTTTACCCAAACCACCTGCGCTGGTTTTAAAGTAATGTTTTGCAGCCGCTTCTGCGCCGAAAACACCGTTACCCCATTCAATTACGTTTAAATAAATTTCTAGGATTCGACGTTTGGTGAGCATTTTTTCCAGCATTAAGGTGATAACAGCTTCTTCCGCTTTGCGCCATGGCGTGCGGCCACTGGATAGAAATAGGTTCTTGGCAAGTTGCTGGCTGATAGTTGAGCCGCCACCGACAATTTTGCCTTTTTTTAAGTTCTTTTCGTAGGCTTTTTCGATACCTTCCCAATCAAACCCTTCGTGATCATTAAATTTTGCATCTTCGCTGGCAATCACGGCACGCTTAAGGTGATTGGAGATTCTGGCGTAATCCACCCATTTATACTTAAGCTCGGCATCTGGTTGAGTTTCTTGAATAATCTCTAGCCTGTCTTGCATAAAGGAGGTTGAGCTTGGATTAAACTTAATCCACCAGCAGATATGTAAAAAAATCCATAGCTGATATAAGACTAGCCATGCAAAAAATAAAAATAATATTCGTTTAAAATAGCCGCCAAAACCCAATGGACTGGCATTTTTTTTATTATTAAATAACCACCTTAGCAATTAAAGCGCTCTCATCATCTCAATAACGGGCTTAGTATCAGGCCTTACTCCGCGCCAAATGTAAAATGCCTCAGCGGCTTGCTCGACCAACATGCCCAAACCATCTGCAACTTGTGCGCCGTTTGCGCGCGCTTGTGTCATGAATGGTGTTTCGCGGCCGTACATCATGTCGTAAGCCAAACAATCTTTAGCAAAAACCATGTTGGGAATAGGTAATTCCGTATCGGTTAATCCTGCTGAAGTAGCATTGATAATAATATCGAATGGATTGTTTAAGTCTGCGTACGTGCTGGCACTTAATTGATTCAATGCTCCGACTTGTCGGCTAATCATACGTTCTGCCTTCTCAATGGTGCGATTCGCAATCACTAAACCATCTAACTCGCAAGCCAATAAAGGGTGTAATACACCTTCTGCGGCACCACCTGCTCCCAGTAGCAGGGTGCGTTTATTATGCAGAATATGTTTTAAGTTATGCGTCATATCCCGGACCAATCCTGCACCGTCAGTATTATCACCGCTAATTCGGCCATCTTTAAACGTTAAAGTATTCACTGCGCCAGCGGCTTGAGCACGTTCGGTGAACATGTCACAAAGATTAAACGCCTTAAACTTAAATGGCACTGTCACATTCACGCCTTTATAACCTTGCGCAACCAACTCTTTAATCGTTGCTTCAAAACTATCTAAAGGCGCAAGAATACGTTCATAGCTCATCTCTTGGTTGGTCTGTTTTGCAAACGCGCTATGAATCAGCGGTGATTTGCTGTGTGCAATTGGATTGCCCACGACCGCATAGTGGTCAATATTTAGTACGGGCTTGGCATATTTATCGGTCATACTTTATTAATCTCAAAAAATAACCTCTAATTATTCCAAGGCAAACCAGCCTGTTTCCAGCCATTAATCAAAGTGCGTTGTTTTTGTGCGTTAGCCTCGCCTTCAAAGCCTTCCGCCATATTGAATACATGACTATATCCTAATTGCTGCGCCAACACGGCCGCATTGTGGCTGCGGCCTCCCGTACGGCACATAAATATAATGGTTTGATTAGGCTTAATTTGCGCTTGCAATTGCTGACCAAACGCTGCATTTGCAACCATGCCAGGGTAAAAAGCCCACTCAATATGCATCGCATCAGGCACGCGACCAACCAAGTCAAGCTCGGCTTGACTGCGCACATCCACTAATAAAGCAGACCCTTGTTGCAATAGTACAAAAGCCTCTTGGGGAGTTAACTCACCTGAATATGGCAGTTTTTTTTCTGCTGCCCGATTTTTTGCCGCTCTTAACACATCATCAGTACTTTGCATCGCTTGCTCCAACATCGTTAATTTAAAATAAATTATAGCGCGAAAAACTGACCACTTAGGCAGCAAGTACTTAAGCACCAAAACGGTGCAGTTTTAGTTTAAATGCGCTTTTTCTGTGCGCGCTATTTTATGCCTATTTGCTAAGTGAATGATACAAAGCCATTTATAGCTATTTTTTGCTGGCACACTTCCTGCTAGAATACCTCGTTAAAAGTTATGCAGTTAATCGCCACGCGTTACACATTATTTAAATCTGTTATTTCAATTCTAGGAGAGAGCAATGTCGGTTGCAAATGTAATGAAAATGGTAAAAGAAAACGACATCAAATTTGTCGATTTTCGTTTTACTGACACTCGCGGTAAAGAACAACACGTTACGGTGCCTGTTTCTGCCTTTAACGAAGATAAATTTACCGAAGGTCATGCATTTGATGGCTCTTCAATTGCTGGTTGGAAAGGCATTCAAGCTTCTGACATGCAATTAATGCCTGACGCATCAACGGCAAACATCGATCCATTTATGGACGAACCTACATTGATTTTAACCTGTGACGTTGTTGATCCAACAGACGGTAAAGGTTACGATCGCGACCCGCGTTCATTAGCAAAACGCGCAGAAGCGTATTTAAAATCAAGCGGCTTGGGCGACACGGCTTACTTTGGTCCGGAGCCAGAATTCTTTATTTTCGATTCAATCAACTGGTCAGTTGATATGAGTGGCAGCTCAGTTAAAATCAACTCCGAAGAGGCCGCATGGTCATCTGGTGAGAAATTTGAAGGTGGTAATACTGGTCACCGCCCTGGCGTTAAAGGTGGTTATTTCCCAGTGCCACCAGTCGATTCATTACACGATGTACGCTCTGCAATGTGCATGACGTTAGAAGCGATGGGCGTGCCTGTTGAAGTGCATCACCATGAGGTTGCCACGGCTGGCCAATGTGAGATTGGTACTAAGTTTGCCACATTAACGCAACGCGCTGATTGGACACAAATCTTAAAATATGTGGTGTTAAATACTGCACATGCGTATGGCAAAACAGCTACTTTCATGCCTAAACCAATGTTTGGCGATAACGGTTCTGGTATGCACGTACACCAATCTGTATGGAAAGATGGCAAGAACCTATTTGCTGGCGACGGTTATGCCGGCCTCAGTGAATTTGCTTTATATTACATCGGCGGCATTATCAAACATGCGCGTGCATTAAATGCTATTACGAACCCTGGCACTAACTCATATAAACGCTTGGTTCCACACTATGAAGCACCGGTAAAATTAGCTTACTCTGCTAAAAACCGTTCTGCTGCTATCCGTATTCCATTTGTACATTCTGATAAAGCCCGCCGTGTTGAAGCGCGTTTCCCAGATCCGATTGCTAACCCATACCTGGCATTCTCTGCATTGCTAATGGCAGGTCTTGATGGCGTACAAAACAAAATTCACCCAGGTGAGCCAGCAACTAAAGATTTGTACCATCTACCTCCAGAAGAAGATGCATTAATCCCAACAGTCTGCACTTCACTGGAGCAAGCGTTAGAGTATTTGGATAAAGATCGCGAGTTCTTAACTCGTGGTGGCGTGTTCTCTGAGGATTGGATCGACTCTTACATTGCATTAAAAATGGAAGAAGTGACTAAATTACGCCAAACTCCACATCCAGTTGAGTTTGATCTGTACTACAGTTGTTAATCCAACATAGCTGTTAATTAATGCATGCACCAATAAAGGGCGACTTCGGTCGCCCTTTATTATTTTTTAACCGCAATCACAATTTACAGTGGCCATACCTCACAAAAAACCACAGTCAACCACAATCACAAATAGCTCGTTGCTAACTACAACAGTCTCATCTAAACTATTGCCATGAATAAACAACTATCACTTTTAAGCATTATTTTATCGACATTAATCGTGCCTAATTTAGTGCATGCTGAAATCTATAAACATGTAGATTCTGAAGGTCGTGTTACGTATTCAAACGTAAAACTCAAAGGCGCCAAGAAACTAGATTTAGAGCCTGCGGACACTAATTTTGGCAGTGGTGGTAGCGAAGCTAACCGCTCGACAAACCGCGCTCCGCAAGCAAAGACAGCAACTCCCGCAAACTTCCCTAAAGTAGATGCAGGCACACAAAATCAGCGTGACGGCAAACGTAAAGATATTTTACAAGCTGAGCTTGAGGCTGAAAAACAGGCTCTTGCCAAGGCGAAAGAGGCATATGCTGAAGGTGAATCCAAACCCGAAGTTTACAAAGCTGCCAATGGCAAAACCTTCCGCAACGTTGCGAAATTCGAAGAAAAAATGAAAGCTTTAAAAGACGATGTTGATGTTCATCAACGCAACATTGAGTTACTGACCAAAGAAATTAACGCCATTAATTAATTTTTTTAAAACGTATTTAAAGCTGGCTTAGCTCTTGCTTATATACAAGCAATTATTTAATTGCTGTAGTATTTAACTCATGGTTCAGAATATTCCCTCAGGCTTTTCTGGTTTAGAACACCTCGCCACTGCGGTGATACTGCTGAATCAATCACATCAAGTGGTCTATGCAAATCCCAGCACTGAAATTTTATTTGCCTTAAGCGCAACGCAAATATCCGGCAGTTATATTTCAGAAGTATTTTTGCATTGCGAAATATTACAGTTGGCCATTGATAATGCGGTTAAAAATGATAGCCCTTATCGCGAACATGAGTTTGCCATTACCACCGTGCGCCAACAATCATTTGCAGTCACCTGCACGGTAACACCAGTTGAAATGAGCCAAGCAAGTCTGTTACTAGAATTCCAGCAGATGGATCAGCAATTACGCATAGCGCGTGAAGAGCGTATGCTGATTCAGCAACAAGCCAACTCTGAATTATTACGTAATTTAGCACATGAAATCCGTAACCCGCTTGGTGGTTTACGCGGTGCAGCGCAATTGTTGGAACATGAGTTACCTAACCCAAGTTTGCGCGAATATACGCAGGTCATTATCAAAGAAGCGGATAGACTGCAAAGCTTGATGGACAGATTGCTGGTGCCGCATCGTGTACCCAAATATGAGCCAACCAATATTCATGAAGTATTAGAACGCGTGCGTAGCTTATTGTTGGCAGAATCACCCAACAACATCAAAGTGCGCCGCGATTATGATACCAGTTTGCCCGATTTGATTGGTGATCGCGAAAAACTGATTCAAGCTGTGTTGAATATTGCACGCAATGCCGTACAGGCGATGCAATCTAATGGCACAAGCGATGCCGAGATAGTTTTAAAAACACGTGCCGAACGCCAAGTGACCTTAGCAAAAAAACGTTATCGAGTCGCAATCAAATTACAAATTATTGATAATGGACCCGGCATCTCTGCCGATATAAAGGATAAGATTTTTTATCCGCTGGTGACTGGGCGTGAAGGTGGAAGCGGTTTGGGGCTTGCTCTGGCACAGACTTTTGTGACACAACACCATGGCATGATTGATTGCGAAAGTCAGCCTGGTAAAACCTGCTTTACGATATTACTGCCCGTTGAAACATCGGCAATGAAATATGCCAATATTGTGCAGTGATCATTGATTGAATAAGGCCTAAAGTAAAAGAGTTAAACAATTTTATGAGAGAAATATGAAACCAATTTGGATTTTAGACGATGATAAATCGATTCGCTGGGTGTTCGAAAAAGCCTTAGCACGTACAGATTTAGAGTTCAAAACTTTTTCTTCTGTCGCCGAAGCACTTAACGCTTTAAACCGCGAACAGCCACAAGTTGTGGTCAGTGATATCCGCATGCCAAACGGTTCTGGCTTGGATTTTTTAAGTGAGATCAAACAGCGTTATCCTGAAATTCCAGTCATCATCATGACAGCCTATTCTGACTTAGAGAGCGCAGTAGCAGCTTTTCAAGGCGGTGCATTTGAATATCTAGCCAAACCTTTCGATGTCGATCAAGCCATTGACGTGATTAAGCGCGCAGTAGAAGAAAGCATGCGCCAAGCCGTTGAAACGGTAGCTTTGGAAGAAACACCTGAAATCATTGGTCAAGCACCAGCCATGCAAGAGGTTTTTCGGGCCATTGGCAGGTTAAGTCGCTCACACGCAACAGTGTTAATCAATGGTGAATCGGGCAGTGGTAAAGAGTTGGTCGCCAGCGCATTGCACAAACACAGTCCGCGTGCAGAAAAACCATTTATCGCCATTAATACCGCAGCAATTCCAAAAGACTTATTAGAGTCTGAATTATTCGGCCATGAACGTGGCGCATTCACAGGCGCAGCAGCCTCGCGCCGTGGACGTTTTGAGCAAGCGGATAACGGTACATTATTTTTAGACGAGATTGGCGATATGCCAGCCGATTTACAAACTCGTCTATTGCGCGTGTTAAGTGACGGCCAATTTTATCGGGTGGGCGGCCACCAACCAATCAAAGTCAACGTGCGCGTGATTGCCGCTACCCATCAGGATTTAGAAGAGCGTGTGAAGCTAGGCTTGTTCCGCGAAGACTTATTCCACCGTTTAAATGTCATTCGCTTGCGGCTCCCACCACTGCGCGAACGTCGCGAAGATATACCACATTTGACAAAACATTTTTTAACGCAAAGTGCGATTCAGCTGGGTGTAGAGCCGAAACAGCTATCGGCCGCTGCGCTGCGCTATCTAACCGCAGTTAACTGGAGCGGCAACGTTCGCCAACTGGAAAATGTATGCCACTGGTTAACCGTGATGGCGCCGGGTCAAAGCGTGGACGTTGTAGATTTACCGCCAGAATTAAAAGAGGACACCAGCAAAACCATCAGTGCGAGCTCATGGCAAGAAGCCTTGGCGCAAGAGGTATCTGACGCATTGAATCGTGGCGAGCAAAATGTACTGGAAGCGCGCACCAAAGATTTTGAGCGCGTGATGATTATTAAAGCCCTGCAACATACCGATGGCCGTCGTATTGAAGCGGCCAATCAACTTGGTATGGGGCGCAACACTCTAACGCGGAAGATTCAGGAGCTGGATATTAAAGAATAGAAAACTTAAAAAATCACTGTAACTGTGCATTAAGTTTATGTAGTTCTAAAGCTCCATCTAGGGATAATAAGTAAAGCGATAATGGAAATCAAAGCAACACTTAAATTAACCCAAATGATCACCGGATAGGCGGCAATTCGTTCTGGATAGATAGCAATAGTTGCTCCCATACCAATTGCGTTTCCCCCAGCCACTAACACGGCAGCGGCAAACAAATGGAATCGTCTGGCTTTGTTGGCGACAAGCGTCCATTCTGGATCTGCATGATAGCTAGGTAAGCTTTCATTTGCGCTATCCAGTTTTTCCAGCTCATAGAGAAAACGCCGAAGATTTGCAATTGCCCGCTCAGCCATTACATTCAGAAAAACCAAGCAAATAGACGCGACTGAAAATCCTAAAACTAGCCATTCAATTGGCAGTGTGTTGCTGCCTGCAGAGGGTTTTAATGCAACAATTGCTGCCAGCAAACTGACCGTTAACATAACATATAAGGTCAGTGCTTGTTGACGTTGTGCGATACGAACATTGATTTCTTGATATGCCGCAATAAAACGATAATTTGCATCTACATGAGATTTAACAGCCATGATTTAAATAGTCTTCTGATGATTTAAGTTAATTATCTTCACCCAAGCTCGCCAGCAAATCTGCCTGATGTTCTGCAGATAACGCACTAATCAACTCATCCATATCACCTTCGGTAATCGCATCAATCTTATACAACGTTAAGTTGATGCGATGATCGGTGATGCGGCCTTGCGGATAGTTGTAGGTACGAATGCGCTCACTTCTATCGCCAGAGCCAATTAGGCTTTTACGCTCACTAGCGATTGCACTATTTTGCGCATCCACTTGTTTAGATTTAATGCGTGCAGCAAGTACAGCCATCGCCTGAGCTTTATTCGCATGCTGGCTACGACCTTCCTGACATTCCACCACAATACCTGTTGGATTATGCGTAATACGCACAGCAGAATCGGTTTTATTAATATGTTGCCCACCAGCACCTGATGCCCGATAAGTATCGATACGAATATCGGCTGGATTAATGACCACATCATCAATTTCGTCAGCTTCTGGCAGAACAGCAACTGTGCAAGCGGATGTATGGATACGACCTTGCGTTTCAGTGTCAGGCACACGTTGTACGCGGTGACCGCCACTTTCGAATTTCAATTTAGAATACGCACCGTAACCTTCAATTTTAGCGATGATTTCCTTGTAGCCGCCCATCTCACCTTCGTTGGCAGACATGATTTCCACGCGCCACTTTTGACGTTCTGCGTAGCGCGAATACATACGGTATAAATCGCCTGCAAACAAACCAGATTCATCGCCGCCAGTGCCTGCACGGATCTCCAGGAAGATATTTTTGTCGTCATTGGGGTCTTTAGGCAGCAATAGTTTCTGCAATTCCATTTCAACCGTTTCCAGCTTGATTTTGCCTGCATCGATTTCTTCTTGGGCAAACTCCTTCATATCAGGATCACTTAACATTTGCTGTGCTTCGGCAATATCTGCCTCAGCCTGTTCAAATGCGTGATACTGCTCAACAATCGGTGTAATCTCCGCGTGCTCCTGCGTAAGCTTTCTGTAGGCATCCATATTATTGGTCACGCCCTCACTACTCATCAGGCGGTTTATTTCTTCTAAACGCTCGCTTAAAGTGGCGAGCTTTCTAATCATGCTAGGTTTCATAATATACCGGGTTTCATTCAATACTTCTTTTAGTGTTTAATTTGGTAAAGCTGGCGGACGATTTGTTCAATCCTTGCGTGTTCATCGCCGTGCGTTTGATTGAGTAAATGACTAGGGGCGTGCAAAAATTTATTGGTTAAGGCATTACTGAGCGCCTCCAAAACAACCTCGGCACTTTCCCCCTTTTGAATCAGCTTAAGTGCTTTCCCCAGTTCAGTCTTTCGTACTGCTTCGGCTTGGTCGCGCAAGGCTTTAATGGTCGGAACCGCATCACGTTTTTTAAACCATTGCATAAAGCCTTCAACGCGCGCGGCTACGATTAATTCCGCATTAACCGCTGCTTCCTGACGATTTTCCATGCCATCCGCCACCACTTGTGCCAAATCATCCACGGTATACAAAAAAACATCGTCCAACTGTGCGACTTCCGGCTCAATATCACGTGGAACAGCTAAATCCACCATAAACATCGGGCGATGACGGCGTGTTTTAATTGCACGCTCTACCATACCCAAGCCCACAATCGGCAATTGGCTGGCGGTACTGGTAATGACAATATCGAATTCAGAAAAATACCCCGGCAAATCATTTAGCAGAATCGCATGACCACCAACTTTATTGGCCAGTTGCAAGCCGCGCTCAATCGTGCGATTCGCAATGGTCATGGATTTTGGCTTTTGCGCGGCAAAATGATCTGCGCACAGCTCTATCATCTCGCCAGCACCAATAAACAATATTTTCTGCTGGCTGATGTCACCAAATATTCGCTGTGCTAGCTTAATCGTAGCGGCTGCCATTGAAATGGAACTGCCACCGATGTCAGTATTGGTGCGCACCTCTTTGGCGACTTCAAATGTGCGCTGAAACAATTTATGTAAAAGCGTTCCTAAAGTACCGGCATCTTGCGCGATTTTAACGGATTGCTTGAACTGCCCCAGAATTTGCGGCTCGCCTAACACCATGCTATCTAAACCAGATGCCACGCGAAACGCATGTTTTACCGCTTCCTGATTGCTCAAGGTATAAGTATAGGGCTGAATATTATTGAAATCTAAACGATGATAATTGGCCAACCAATTGACGATTGGTTCTGGCGTGTTGGTCTGCACGTAGATTTCCGTGCGGTTACAAGTAGACAAAATCGCCGCCTCAGCCACGTTCTGCGCGGTTAAATCGCTGAGTGCATGACGCAAAACATCTGGATTAAACGCGACATGCTCACGAATGGAAATAGGGGCAGTGGTGTGGTTAACACCAATTGTATAAAGCTGCATTATGTAATTTTGAAGTATCAGCTTATGTTAAGCAAGTTATCTTAAAGAAAAGCGCATTTCTTAAAAGCGTAAAATGGCGTTAAAATAACGCTTTAGCCATTAATTTAGATGACTTGTTAGGAAATTATAGCCATGAGTAAAACTTTTAGAATCGCCCCAAGTATTTTATCCGCTAACTTTGCCAAGCTTGGTCAGGAAATCGACGATGTGATTACATCGGGCACAGACTTAGTGCACTTTGATGTCATGGATAATCACTATGTGCCAAACTTAACCATCGGGCCATTGGTGTGCGAAGCGATTCGTGAAACTGCAGCGCGCGTTGGCGGTATTATTGATGTACATTTAATGGTAGAGCCAGTGGATCGTATCATTCCAGACTTTGCCAAAGCAGGCGCGAACATTATTACATTCCATCCGGAAGCCTCTAAACATATCGACCGCTCACTAGCGATGATTCGCGATTTAGGCTGTAAATCTGGCTTGGTATTCAATCCGGCAACACCGCTGCATTATTTAGACCATGTATTGGATAAAGTCGATATGGTGTTATTAATGTCGGTTAACCCTGGTTTTGGCGGCCAGAAATTCATTCCGGAAACCTTAAACAAACTACGTTTAGCACGTGCAAAAATCGATGCTTACACCGCACAAACAGGCCGTGAAATCTGGTTAGAAGTGGACGGCGGCGTAAACGCTCAAAATATTGCAGAAATTGCACGCGCAGGCGCTGATACATTTGTTGCAGGCTCTGCCATTTTCAGCAAACCATTGGACTCTGACAAAAATCGTTACAACACGATCGTAGGCGAAATGCGTGCGGCTTTAGCGACCGTTTAATTTTCTAGCTTAAAGTAATACATTTGCAAAAAACGGCGGATAAGCAATTCAAGGTCAAGCTGGTGATGTTTGACCTTGACGGTACGCTGATCGATACCGCGCCGCAAATTGCAGAAGCTATGAACTTGGCACTGACTGATTTGGGCTTAAATAAATTACCCATCAGCCGAATAACTGACTACATTGGCGCAGGTGTAGATGCACTGATTAAGCGTTGTTTAACAGATAATTTACATGATGAATCTGATGCAACATTACTAGAGCAAGCACAAGCGGCTTTTTTTGTACATTATGCCAACAATGTCACAAAAAGTTTGCCATACCATGGCGTCATTTCTGGCCTGCGAGCGGTTAAGTCCAAAGATTTTAAGATGGCCTGCGTGACCAACAAACCGGAAAGATTTACGCTGCCTTTATTACAGGCAAGCGGATTAATCGATTTTTTTGAATTGGTTGTTTCTGGTGATAGTTTGCCAAAAAAGAAGCCAGACCCTATGCAACTGCAATATATTTGTGCAAAATTGGGTGTATTAACAACAAACGCTTTATTAGTAGGTGATTCAAACACTGATATTGCGGCAGCACGAGCCGCGGGGTGTCCGATTGTTACCATGTCTTACGGTTACAATCAAGGCATACCGATTGAGGTAACGATGGTAGATGCAATAATTGACGATTTAAGCGGGTTAACTAAAATTTTAATGAATTAATAAATATGACTTTTCGAAACAATCATTTTCACTATTGGCGCCCTTATTGGCGAAGCGAATAATTGGCGAAACGCTAGATTGAAATCGAGCTTCCGCCTGGATTCGCCACAATAATGACATTGCGTTACGCATTAACTTAACGCTATAAAAACAGTAGAAAAATGATTAGGAAGACATATGATTACGCCTGCAGTAACGACCATTAACCAAGCCGAATTCAACGCGCTTGCCGCGCAAGGTTATAACCGCATTCCACTTGTTCTGGAAACATTTGCGGATCTTGATACACCACTTTCACTTTATCTCAAACTAGCCAATCAGCCATTTTCTTATTTATTAGAAAGTGTGCAAGGCGGTGAACGCTTTGGCCGCTATTCAATTATTGGCTTACCAGCCAAAATACGTATTGAAGCGCATGGTTTTGATGTGCAAGTGATTGAGAATAATGCCGTTGTAGAATCGCACGAAAATGTGAATCCGCTCGATTTTGTCAAATCTTTCCAAGCACGATTTAAAACGCCGCCTTATGCAGGATTACCGCGTTTTACAGGTGGCTTAGCGGGTTATTTCGGTTATGAAACTATTCGCTATATTGAAAAACGCTTGGCCAAGACATCTAAACCCGATGCAATTGGTACACCTGATGTGTTACTGATGGTTTCTGAAGAAATCGCGGTGGTGGATAACTTAAGCGGCAAACTGTATTTTATTGTGTACGCCAATCCCACTGATGCCAATGCATATGAAAAAGCGCGTAATCGTTTAAGCGAGCTGATACAAATGCTGCGTAAAACGGCGGATATTCCAACTGCCAGTGCTAGCACTAGCACACAAGCAACTTCTGAATTTGGCGAAGAAAACTTTAAAGCTGCGGTTAAAAAAGCACAAAGTTATATTATCGATGGTGACATTATGCAAGTGGTGTTAAGCCAGCGCATGTCACAGGAATTCACTGCACCGCCGTTATCGCTTTATCGCGCCTTGCGCAGCTTAAACCCATCACCTTATATGTTTTATTATGATATGGGCAATCATCATGTGGTGGGTGCCTCGCCTGAAATTCTAGTGCGTTTAGATAATGGGGTCGTCACCTCGCGCCCAATTGCAGGAACGCGCCCGCGCGGTGCAACGCGCGAACAGGATTTAGCATTATCAGTAGAACTGTTAGCGGATCCAAAAGAGCGTGCAGAGCATGTCCAGTTAATGGATTTGGGCCGTAATGATGTTGGCCGCGTTGCAATCACGGGTTCAGTTAAAGTGACAGACAATATGATGATCGAGCGTTACTCACACGTCATGCATATTGTCAGCAACGTAGAAGGCCAGCTGAAACCGGGCATGGATGCAATTGATGTAATTAAAGCCACGTTTCCGGCCGGCACAGTTTCTGGCGCACCAAAAGTACGGGCAATGGAAATTATTGATGAACTAGAGCCAAGTAAACGCGGCATTTATGCAGGTGCTGTGGGCTATTTGGGTTTTAATGGCGACATGGATGTTGCCATTGGCATTAGAACAGGTGTCATTAAAAATAATAGGTTATATGTGCAGGCAGGTGCAGGTATCGTGGCAGATTCTGTACCGCAAAGCGAATGGACTGAAACGCAAAATAAAGCACGGGCTGTGTTACGTGCGGCAGAATTGGTACAAGCAGGACTTGATCTTAATTAAGGCGTGTCGGAGAGAATGAACGTCAAGGTATAAGTATGTTCACACATATCAATTCAGTTATCGCCAAATTTGTGCTGGTAGCATTAGCCTACTATGTGACGGCTAAACTCGGACTGATGGTACCGTACAAAGAATCAATCATCACCCCCATTTGGCTGCCAACGGGCATCGCTGCAGGTGCGATTATGCGCTGGGGCTACCTCAGCTTGCCCGCTATTTTTAGCGCAGCCACCTTTATAGAAGTATCACTCGGCGTGCCGTTTATATCAGCACTTGCCGTTGCCTGCACCAATACGCTCGCACCATTAGCAACGGCATATTTACTCAATCAATTTCAGTTCAATCGCAGTTTAACCAGGCAAAGAGATATCGCTCTCATCATTACTGCTTCCGCATTGGGCATGTTGATATCCGCTACAGGCGGAACATTTTTTTTATATATCAGCGATTTAATCTCGGCAGATAACTTAAGAAGCACATGGTCTTTTTGGTGGGTAGGTGACACTGTGGGCGTGCTACTTGCCTTGCCACTGGTTCTTAATATCCATAAAGCCAGTTTGCGCGTTAATGCAAAACAAGTTTATCAATTTATAGCGTGGCTAATTATATTTGCGCTGTGCGAATTTATGCTTGCAGCATTGGTGCCAAGTCTGAATAGAAAATTCATGCTGTCATTACTTCTAATCTTACCGGTTCTCATTTGGGCATCCATGAACTTTGGTATTGTTGGTGGCTCGTTTGTTGTGATTACCTTATCCGGTATCGCCGTATGGTCAACTTCGCAAGGCTACGGTGCTTTTTACAGTGCCTATATAGATCAGGGATTATTCACGTTATGGATGTTCATGATTACTTTAGTGGTAATGATGCTGCTGATTTCTGTATTGCAATCAGAACGCAATTTAGCGGAAAGTGCGCTGCGGAATAATGACATACAGCTGCGTGCCGTGATTAACGGCGCTTTAGATGGCATTGTCACCATTGACGAAAAAGGTGCGCTAACTGAATTTAACCCTGCGGCAGAACGCATTTTTGGCTATACGAAACAACAAGTAATCGGGAAATCGCTGGCAGAGGTCATGGTTCCGCCCGCATTACGTCAAGCACATAGCAAAAAGCATCAGCAGTTTGTGTTAACTGGTCAAAAGAATATATTTGATAGACGTGTGGAATTGAGCGCAATGCGTGCTGATGGCTCTGAGTTTCCAGTAGAACTTTCGCTCGCTTCTTTGAAGAATAATGGCCAGACTTTAGTAACAGGCTTCATACGCGATATATCGCTGCAAAGAAAAGCGCAGCGCGAAATCGAAAATTTTGCTTATTACGATGCATTAACAGGTTTACCGAATAGACGTCTGCTAATAGATCGTTTTCAACGCGCGGCTGTCACCAGTAAGCGGGCTAGAACGTTTTGTGCGCTTATTTTTATTGATCTCGATCACTTTAAATTGCTGAACGATACCAAAGGCCATGATGCTGGCGACCATTTACTCATCGAAGTTGCCAATCGCATTCAGCAGACCATTAGAGAAGGTGACACAGTGGCACGCTTAAGTGGTGATGAGTTTATCATCATCATCGAGAACCTAGACACTGATGAAAACATTGCGTACATGCAAGCAAATGAGGTCGCGCAAAAACTCTTGCTAGAACTAAATAAGAACTATCAACTTGAAATGTTCGAGTTTAATACCACAGCAAGCTTAGGATTAACACTCTTCAATAGTGACGAATTCAGCTTTGAAGACCATTTAAGGCATGCTGATACGGCAATGTATCAATCCAAAGCAGCAGGTCGGAATACCTATCGATTTTATGATCAAATCACCCAGGATCACCTTCAAAGAAATCTGATAATTGAATCATCATTGCACGAAGCATTAAAAGAAAACGAATTCTATATTCATTATCAATGTATGGTTGATGCGAATCAACATATTATCGCTGCTGAGGTTTTACTCAGATGGATGCATCCTATACTTGGCAATATTACTCCAGCGGAATTCATCCCAATAGCCGAAAGAAATAACCAGATTATTAAAATTGGCTATTGGGTGTTACTGCAAGCATGCCAACAACTTAAAAAATGGGAAAACTCGCCCAAATTAAGTAAAATCAAAATTTCGGTGAATATCAGCGCCAAACAGTTCTTATATATTCACTTCATACAAGAGTTGCAAGATATTATCGCCCACACAGGCATTAATCCTGATTTTCTTAAGTTGGAGTTAACCGAAACAGCCGTCATCGACAATATTGATGACGTGATTAATAAGATGAATATTTTAAAAGATATTGGGATAAGAATTGCCCTGGATGATTTCGGCATGGGTAACTCATCCTTGGTTTATCTTAAAAAGCTGCCGGTAACACAGATTAAAATCGACCAATCATTCGTCAACGATGTATTAACTGATTCGAATGACGCTGCGATTATTCAAATGATATTGGCCATCGGCAAGACTATTCAATGCAATATTGTGGCAGAAGGCGTTGAGCAGTTAGAACAGTTTGAAATGTTAAAAGAATTCGGTTGCGATTTCTTTCAGGGTTATTATTTCAGCAAGCCGATTGATTCTGCAGAATTTGAAAGAATGGTTGAAGCCAGATAAACATCTTTGATGAACATAAGCAATAACAAACATTACGCAGTATTTAACCTTAAATTAAATTGAATAAAATTAAAGAGCAAATATGTTACTCATGATTGATAACTACGATTCTTTCACCTACAACTTGGTGCAGTATTTGGGCGAGCTGGGGCAAGACGTACAAGTGTATCGTAACGATGAAATTGATTTAGCCAAAGTGGCTGAATTAAAGCCTGAAAAAATCGTCATCTCCCCCGGGCCATGCACGCCAAATGAAGCGGGTATTAGCGTGCCATTGATTAATGCGTTTGCAGGCAAAATTCCTTTATTAGGCGTATGTTTAGGCCATCAAAGCATTGGTCAGGCATTTGGCGGCAAGATTGTGCATGCTAAACAACTCATGCACGGCAAAACATCACTTGTTCATCATCACAATATTGGCGTATTTAAAGACTTGCCCAATCCATTTACCGCAACGCGGTATCACTCATTAGTTATTGAGCGTGAAACCTTGCCAGATTGCTTAGAAATTACCGCCTGGACTGAAGATGGTGAGATTATGGGGGTTCGCCATAAAACGTTGCCCATTGAAGGCGTGCAGTTTCACCCAGAGTCCATTCTCACCGAACATGGTCATGATCTATTAAATAACTTTTTGAAAGCATATTAATGGACATGTCGATTAAAGCTGCCCTGCAGAAGCTGATACAACACGAGAACTTTACGCACGAGGAAATGCTATCGCTGATGCGTCAGGTAATGCGTGGCGACTTTACGCCTGCGCAGATTGCTGGCTTATTAATAGGTTTGCGCGTAAAAGTTGAAACAGTAGACGAGATCGCCGCCGCCGCACAAGTGATGCGTGAACTCGTATCCAAAGTCAGCGTGCAGGATAGCGTCAATTTGGTTGATACCTGCGGTACTGGCGGAGCAGCCAATAAGGCATTTAACGTATCCACCTGCTCCGCATTTGTGGCGGCAGGTGCTCAAGCAAGAATAGCCAAGCACGGCAACCGTGCCGCGTCTTCCAAAACCGGCAGTGCAGATGTGCTGGAGGCACTGGGTGTCAACATCCAGCTGCAACCCGAACAGGTAGCGCGTTGTATTGATGATGTCGGCATAGGCTTTATGTTCGCGCCAAATCACCACGCGGCAATGAAGCACGCTGGTCCGGTTCGTCGCGAGTTAGGCGTGCGTACATTATTTAATCTTTTGGGTCCACTTACTAACCCGGCTGGCGCTAAACGGCAAGTGATGGGCGTATTCCATCGCGATCTGGTGCCGTTGCTGGCACATGCCTTACACAGACTAGGTAGCAATCACGTCATGATCGTACACAGCGCTGACGAAATGGATGAAATATCCTTTAGTGGTGACACTTATGTCGCAGAACTGAAAGACGGTGAAGTGCGCGAGTATGTCATCAACCCAAAGCAATTTGGCATGCCGTTGCATGAGCACAACGCTATCCATGTCGAAAATGCTGAGGAATCCAAGGTCATGGTGCTGGATGTATTAAGTGGTAAGACTGGCCCGGCGCGGGATATCGTATTGCTGAATGCAGGCGCTGCGATTTATGTGGCAGGCATTGCAGACAGTCACCAAGAAGGCATCACGATGGCAGCGCTGTCAATTGATTCAGGTGCCGCCCTGAAAAAACTTGAGCAATTAAAAGTGTTAAGTAATAGTCTATGATGCGACTCTTGCTAATCATCGCCATCGCGGTAGGCTATACCGTTTATCACTCCCATAGCACTGGCGTTGATAGCGAACTAATATCTGACAGGGCCAGTCAGTATGTACAGCAAGGCCTTGCCAACGGCGGCGAACAAGTTATTCGTAAGGCATTTGAAAATCAGTCCAGCAACCTGCAGGTTGAAGCCAGCGGAAAAGTCGTTAAGGTGCTTGAAGATGATACTAATCCACCACGCCATCAGCGCTTTATCTTAAAGCTGGATAATGGCATCAGCTTGCTGGTGGCACATAATATTGACTTGGCTAAGCGTGTCGAAAATTTGAACGCGGGCGATGTGGTCAGTTTTTATGGCGAATATGAATGGAACAAAAAAGGCGGTGTACTGCACTGGACGCATCACGATCCACAAGGTAGTCATGCCGCTGGCTGGCTGCAGCATAATGGTCAAACTTATCAATAGTTTAACTTAACTAAAGTAACTTACAAAAAGACGCATTAATCATGTCAGATATCCTTAATAAAATTATCGCTACAAAAGTCGACGAAGTCGCAACGGCAAAAAACCTTAAGCCACTTTCAACCGTACAGGAGGAAGCATTGAACGCATCACCTGCGCGCGACTTTGTGGCGAGTATTCGTGCAAAAATCGCTAATCGCCAATCAGCCGTCATTGCAGAAATTAAAAAAGCCAGCCCTTCAAAAGGCGTGATACGCGCAGATTTCAACCCTGCAGAAATCGCCAAAAGTTACGAGCAAGGCGGCGCAGCCTGTTTGTCAGTACTCACTGACATTGACTATTTTCAAGGTTCGCCAGAATACTTAAAACAGGCACGTGCCGCTTGTAAGCTGCCTGTATTGCGTAAAGATTTTATGATTGACGCGTATCAAGTGTACGAAGCGCGCGCCATGGGCGCGGATTGCATTTTACTGATTGCCGCGGCGATTGATTTAGCCAAAATGCGCGAACTGGAGCAGATAGCGCATAGTCTAGGCATGGCAGTTCTGGTAGAAGTGCACAATGGCGAAGAGTTGGATTTGGCACTGCAATTAAATACACCATTATTAGGTATTAACAACCGCAATCTACGCACGTTTGATGTGACTTTAAATACCACGCTGGAATTATTAACGCGTATCCCAACAGATAAAATAGTTGTCACCGAGTCAGGTATTTTTACCAGCGATGATGTTGCGCTAATGCGTAAAAATAACGTGCATACTTTCCTGGTTGGCGAAGCGTTTATGCGTCAAGACGACCCGGGCGCTGAATTAGCAAAGGTATTTGCTTAAGAGTAAATTACTTAAGCATGAATCTACAGTAAAAGGATTGAAAAAATGAGCTACCCTTATTCCCGCCCGCGTCGTATGCGTAAAGATGAATTTTCACGCCGTTTGATGCGCGAAAATGTACTCACAACCAATGATTTAATCTACCCAGTGTTTGTACTGGATGGTGAAAATCGCGTGGAAGAAGTGGCTTCAATGCCCGGCGTAAAACGTCAAAGTATTGATTTACTATTGAAAACCGCCGGTGAATGCGTCGCGCTCGGCATTCCATTGCTGGCCCTCTTTCCAGTGGTTGATAGCAAATTTAAAAGTCTGGATGCAGCCGAAGCATTTAACGCAAATGGCTTGGTTCAACGCACCGTAAAAGCACTCAAAACTGCTTACCCACAATTGGGCGTTATGACAGACGTGGCTTTAGACCCTTACACTACACATGGTCAAGATGGCTTGATTGATGACACTGGCTACGTACTTAACGATGAAACGATAGAAGTTTTGGTGAAACAAGCCATTTCACATGCACAAGCAGGCGCAGATATTGTTGCCCCCAGCGATATGATGGATGGCCGCGTTGGACAAATCCGCGAGGCACTCGAAAGTACGCACAATATCCACACTAAAATCATGGCATATTCTGCCAAATACGCCTCCGCCTTTTATGGGCCTTTCCGCGACGCAGTCGGCTCGGCTGGCAATTTAGGCACTGGCAACAAATATACCTACCAAATGGATCCAGCAAACTCAGACGAAGCCATGCAGGAAGTTGCGCTGGATATTGCTGAAGGTGCAGATATGGTGATGGTCAAACCAGGTTTGCCTTACTTAGACATCGTGCGCCGCGTAAAAGATGAGTTCGGCGTACCGACATTTGCTTATCAAGTGAGCGGCGAATACGCCATGCTTAAAGCAGCATCACAAAATGGTTGGTTAGATGAAAAAGCTTGCGTGATGGAAAGCTTATTAGCGTTTAAACGCGCTGGTGCGGATGGGATTTTGACTTACTATGCGATGGATGCCGCAAGATGGTTAATAGTAAAGAATTTTTGATGTATATTTCACGTTAATACAAATGATTTCCTTCAACATAGCCGAACAACGATTCAATCTTCGAGCCGCAGCAATCATCTTACAAGATGATTTAGTCTTGCTTCATCGAGTGGAGGACGATGCAATCTGGGCTCTACCAAGCGGACGAGTTGAGCCAGGAGAAATGCAGCTTCAGCTGTCGTCCGGGAAGTGATGGAAGAGCTTGATGAAATAGTTTAGTGCGGTGAACTACTCTATGTAGTGGAGAACTTCTTTGAACATCAATCCAAGGCAAATCATGAAGTTGGCTTATACTTTCTAGCGCACTTGAAGCCAGATTCAGCGTTACACGTTTCCAATCATTCACATTTTGGTATTGAAAGTGGTAGCCGGCTCGAGTTCCGATGGTTCCTGCGCTCGAGACTTTCTGAGGTAAATCTAAATCCGTCTTTTTTACGAACTGCTCTCGCCAAGCCGAATCTAACTTTCGAGCACGTTGTCCATCATGAGAAGAATTCGCGCTAAACCTCATCTATGCGGTTATTTGCAATCATAGTTTTCAAATCAATTATTTGAGAATGAACACCTAATAACAATTAAACTTGATTCAACAACTCTTTAACACTCTCAATATCCGCCCGCTCCGCATTTACACCATCTGCCGCACGCTTAGTCGAAACACGCATATCATCTACCTCAAACACGCTTAGTTTAATCAAGCCAGTATCCATTTCCAAGGTAAACAGCGGCACTTTTTTACGGTTATCGCCTTTTTTGTCACGTTTGCCATCGTTCATGATGCGATACGATTTTTCATTGGTTTCGAATGGAATATCCAAGTTAAGCAAGAACATTTCCAGCTCTTTTAAACTATCAGCAAACAAATGAATGTGCGTTTCAGAACCTGCGCTGGCTGTTCCATCCAGCACACTACCAGTTAGATGCGGATTGAATTTTTCCAGCATCTGCATGGTAAATAATGCATTTTTACGCAAGTTCCGTAGATTCTCTGGCTGCTCATCACTTAAATACAGTGCGTTATAGAGTTTGAGTTCCGCCTCAATTTCGGCATTGGATGGCAATACGCTGTTGTCGGTTGCGCCAACTTGTCGGCCTGCTTTTTTCTTGGCATAGGAGAAGTCAGAAATACCATCCTCTGCCATCATGCGTGCGGCCGACTGGGCAATCAATTGCCGCATATGTTCTAAATTTTCGCGCGCCATAAGTCTTTAATATGCTAGCAATTTATGTAAAAAATCTTTTAGTAGCCTGATGGATTTAAAATGTTTGCAGCCGAATTAGTACTACTGGCTGGTTTTCTTGTGGGTTTAGCAACCTCATTAGGTTTAGAAGTAGGTTTTGCATTTGAGTTTACATTAGCTGTTGAAGTCGCATTTACTGGAGCAGGACTAACCTGCCTATTGGTGCCAGCACCAGAAAATCCATCCTGTGGTTCTTGTGTAATCGGTGCACTTGGTGTTACTGGCGCAGATTGCGGTTGCATCGGATTTTGAATCAGGCTATCAGGGAACTCTGACTCTCCAGGCTCTAACATTGGCGGCAGCAATGTTTCTACTGATGGTGGTGGATTTTCGTGATAAAAATACTCATCGATTCCCTCTTCATCCTGATCAACCAGCACACCGGTTTCTGCATCCACTCGCACAACCATCACGCCATCAGGCACTTGCAGTGGTTTCTCAGGCACGCCTTTTAGCGCGGTGTCCATGTAACGAATCCAAATAGGCAAGGCCGCCTTACCACCTGTTTCAACGCGGCCTAGCGAGCGTGGCTTATCGTATCCAATCCACACCACAGCTACCTGTTTAGGGTTATAGCCTGCAAACCATGCATCTACCTGATCATTCGTCGTACCTGTTTTACCTGCCAAATCTTGGCGTCCAAGCTGTTTGGCTCTTGTTGCAGTACCTCTTTGCACTACATCGCGCATCATAGAAGTCATCAAAAATGCGTTTCGACTGTCAATTACTCTTGGTGCATCTTGATTGGCACGTGGATAGTGTATTTCTTCGACAACTTTGCCCTTGCTATCCGTTATTTTACTAATCAGATGTGGCTTAATACGAAATCCACCATTGGCAAATACTGCATAGCCATTGGCCATACTCCAGGGCGTTGTCGTACCCGCACCTAATGCCATCGTCAAATAGGCAGGATGATCCTTACGAGAAAAACCAAATTTTGTAATGTAGTCTTGCGCATATCGCGGCCCAATTTGCTGCAGTACGCGAATTGACACCATATTTTTTGATTTGGTTAATGCCGTGCGCAAACGCATTGGGCCAGAATAGGTGCCATCATAGTTTTTAGGCTCCCAAGCTTTGCTACCGCCCAGTTCGCTTGATGACATTGAAAGTGGCGTATCTTCTACAATGGTTGCAGGTGTAAATCCCTTTTCTAAAGCGGCCGAATAAACAAATGGCTTGAAGCTAGAGCCGGGTTGCCGCCATGCTTGCGTCACATGATTAAATTTATTTTTATTAAAATCGAAACCGCCAACCAGAGCAGTAATCGCACCATTTTCTGGGTCAAGCGCTACTAAAGCAGCTTCCACTTCCGGCAGTTGCACAATATGCCAGCTATCCTGGCTTTTAATCACGCGCACAACAGAACCAGGTTTGATTTTATGTTTTGTAATATCTTTATCAGCCAAGTTTTTTTGCAACAAACTTAAACCCTCGCCGCTGATTTCAAGGCTAGCGCCTCTCTTACTAAATACCTTTACCAGCTTCGGTGAAACCTCAGTCACAATCGCTGGCACAAAACCTTTGTATTCTTCGATATCCTCTAATGCAATTTGCAAGCCTTCGGCTAGATCCGTGGATTTCAGTTTGTTTAAGTCAATGGTTTTCTCGGCCTTTTGATATCCATTGCGACGCTGATACTCCAGAATCCCTTGCAGAATAGCAACGTTTGCAGCCTCTTGATCGGCTTTGTTGATGGTGGTGTACACCTTCAAACCACTGCTATAAATATCATCTTGATAACGCTCATACAAACTTTGCCGCACAATTTCTGCCACATAGTCAGCCTCTAAATCACGCGCTAATTTAGACGCTTTAAAGGTTAACTTCTGTTCTATTGCCTCATTAAAGTCAGCCTCATCAATAAAATCATATCGACGCATATCACGTAAAACCTCATGCTGCCTATCCGTTGCACGCTTAGGGTTAATGAATGGATTATAGCCAGAAGGCGCTTTTGGCAAACCTGCAAGCAATGCGGATTCAGCCAATGTCAGCTTGGATAAAGGTTTTCCGAAATACATTTGAGACGCCGCTGCAAACCCGTATGAACGTTGACCCAAGTAAATTTGATTTAAATAAAGCTCGAAAATTTGATCTTTAGTTAAGGTTTTCTCAATTTTTAAAGCTAAAAGCGCTTCTTTAATTTTGATGATCATCGTGCGTTTTTTACCTGGGGTGGTAAAAAAGTTTTTAGCAACCTGCATGGTGATAGTACTAGCACCCTCATGGCTGACGCCTGTGATGTTATTTTTGATGGCTCGCAGCACGCCTTTGGTATCAACACCGCCGTGTTGATAAAATCGTCGGTCTTCAATCGCCAATACTGCATTCTTCAAGTTCTTCGGCACTTTATCAATGCTGACAAAAGCACGACGTTCTTCACCAAACTCACTAATTAAAAAACCATCCGCTGTATAGACACGTAGCGGAAGCTTCGGGCGATAATCTGTTAGTGTTTCTAAAGATGGCAAAGTTGGGTAAATGAGCGTGATGGCAAGCGCTGCCATTGCCGATATTGTTAACCCACCAACCACGATAAATAATATTAAAAAGTGCCACCATTTTTTTGGAGCTATATTTTTTAGAGCCATAAAGATGTTTTAACGAATTGAATCATTACCAGTTAAATTACAACTTATAGTATATAAGCTAATGGGAATTAACCAAAACCCCGAAGTGCATTTTAATGAAGATTCTAGGGGTGGTTTAATCATGCATAAATTGGCTAATTATTAAACTTGTATTAAAAATGGCACAGGCTTAATAATAGTGCGCTTAGAATAAATTTAAAATCAAAATTTACTTTACAGGCCGTAAACTTGTTGCTAGGATTTAATGTAAATTATCACTATTGTGCGTAACCTATGAATATAGAAAGAGAATTCTAATTTGAAATTCGATTTTTTCAATGAAAGTACTCCTCCACTCATCGGTGTAGACATTAGTACTTCGGCTGTCAAAATGGTAGAACTCTCGTCTACAGGCAAAGGTTCCTATCGTCTTGAAGCCTACTCTATTGCTGCCATTCCCAAAGATGCAATTGTGGATGGCAACATTTCCGGTTTAGAACAAGTTTCAGATGCAGTGAAATTGGCTTGGAAGCTCTTAGGCTCACGTGAAAAACGTACCGCACTCGCATTACCCTCTGCAGCTGTCATCACTAAAAAAGTCATGATGTCTGCCGACTTACGTGAAGAAGACATGGAAGTACAGGTAGAAGCGGAAGCCAATCAATACATTCCCTTTCCGTTAGAAGAAGTGAACATTGACTTTCAAGTCATTGGTACAGCAGCAAATAGCCCAGATGAAGTAGAAGTATTAATTGCCGCAGCTAGAAAAGAAAAAATCGAAGACCGCGTTGCAGCCGCAGAGGACGCCGGCTTAAAAGTGATTGTTATGGATGTAGACACTTACGCTACAGAAGCCGCTTACACTTTAGTCGCCAATCAAATACCGAATAAAGGTAAAGACCAAACAATCATGATTATCGATATTGGCGCAGCCATGATGCACATCAATGTGCTGCATGATAATGTGTCAATCTATGTACGCGAACAAGCTTTTGGCGGCACACAACTCACACAGGAAATTCAACGTCGTTTTGGTCTATCTGCTGAAGAAGCCGAAATTGCGAAACGCAAGGGTGGCTTGCCAGAAAGCTACGAACACGAGGTATTACAACCTTTTATGCAATCACTTTCTACTGAAGTGGCCAGGGCATTGCAGTTTTTTACCAGCTCCACTCAATACAATCGCGTTGATCATTTGGTCTTGGCAGGCGGCTGTGCAGCAATCCCTGCAATAGACATCATGGTGCAGGATCGTACCCAAGTGAATACGATTGTGGCAAATCCGTTTCAGTCCATGTCGCTCGCCACCAAGGTGAAGCAGCAGCAAGCAGCAATTGATGCGCCTGCATTATTGATTGCCTGTGGCTTAGCAATGCGTGGAGTAAATTAATATGATGCGTATTAACCTATTACCACATCGCCAACTAAAACGCGCAGAACGTCAGCGCCAATTTGGATTGATGGCGCTAATGGCCGCTGTGGTCGCTGGTGCCGTTGTCTTTATGGGCTGGACATACCTGAGTGCAAAAAAAGACTCTCAAATTGAAAGAAATGGTCGGCTAGAGCAAGCGATTGTCCAGTTAGATAAAGAAATTGCCGACATTAAAGATTTGAAAGACCAAATTAGCAACGTGCTGGAACGCAAACAAATCGTTGAGAATTTGCAAACGAATCGCAGCCAATCTGTAGTGATTCTGGATGAGCTATCAAGACAACTACCTGAAGGTTTATATTTAAAAAGTATTAAGCAACAAGGTAATCTAATTACCTTAGAAGGTGTTGCTGATACCAATGCGCGCGTCGCCACTTTGGTACGCAACTTAAGCGTCTCGAACTGGATGGAATCGCCTAATCTCATTGAAATTAAAGCCATGACTCTAAATGGTATCAAGCAAAACGACTTTACGCTAAATGTATCTCTTAAGGTTCAAAAAGCCGAAGAAGCACCCAATAAAAATAAAATCAAAGGGAAATAAGCCACATGAAATTAGATGATTTTAATAATATAGACCTTAAAAATGCAGGCAGCTTGCCAATGCCCGTTAAGTTGGTGTTGTTAGGATTTATATTTTTAGTTTTAGTTGCACTGGGCTACTGGTTTTTGTGGAGTCCTGAAATGGATGAGTTCACGCAAGCAGAAGCAAAGGAACAAGAACTGCGCCAGGTGTTTACGACTAAAAAAGGCCAAGCCATCAAAATTGATGCGTATAAACAACAAATGGTTGATATTGAAAAAACCTTTGGAGCACTGCTTAAGCAATTGCCAGATAAATCGCAAATGGATGGCTTGTTAACCGACATTAACCAAGCTGGCCTCGGGCGTGGTCTGGAATTTGAGCTGTTTAAACCCGGACAAGAAAGCATCGCAGACTTCTATGCGGAAATGCCGATTCAAATTAAAATTAAAGGCAGTTATCATGACATTGGTGCGTTTGCGACCGATATTTCAAAACTATCCAGAATTGTGACATTAAACGATATGGCTATTGCCCCACTGAATAAAGATAGTAAAGATGGCTTACTGATGCTTGAGGCCATTGCGAAAACCTATCGTTATTTGGACTCTTCAGAAATCGCAGCCAAAAAAGCCGCTGAGAAGAAGGGGAGTAAATAAATGAGCCGCACAAGCCTTTCATTAAACCCCGGCCTTCTATTAAAGCTACTGCCTATTTCGGCATTAACTTTAGCGCTTGTTGCTTGTAGTGGCAGTGACGGCGATGATTTAGATAAGTTTATGCAAAATGCAGCAAATGACATGAGTAAAGGCGTAGAACCTTTACCAGAAGTTTTACCTTACTCACCACTGCAATACAATGCTGATGGCACTTTGGCCGATCCGTTTAAGCCGCGCAAAGCCGCCAGCAAAAGCGGCACTTTGCAGCCAAATACCAGCCGCCCTAAAGAAGCGCTAGAATCCTACCCATTAGAAAGTTTGAAATATGTAGGATCCATGAGTAAAAACAAGCTCACTTATGCGCTAATTAAAACACCCGACAACACGATACAACAAGTTAAAGTGGGTAATTATTTAGGGCCTAACTATGGTTTAGTGACTGCCATCAACGAAAGCGATATTGCTCTCAAAGAAATTGTGCAGGATGATCTAACTGGTGACTGGACAGAGCGCACCGCAAGTATTAATTTGCAAGAATAAATGACAGGGATGAACATGTTTAAAACGATGACAAAAATTTTTGCAGTATCGCTACTATTATCCTCAAGCTTAGGCCTAAGCTTTATTAATAGTGCAGTGGCAGCAACTAATGATGAAAGTTTATACACCAATAAAATTGAAAACATTGATTTTTCTGCCCTGTCAGGCGGTCGCGTTAGCATACGCTTGCAAATGCAAGAACCGCTTGCCAATCCACCTGCCGGATTCACTTTAAATAGCCCTGCACGAATCGCACTGGATTTCCCTAAAACGGCTAACGGCTTAAATAAAAACAATATTGCTAACGAGCAAGGCGCATTAAAAAGTGTTTCATTTGCACAGGCTAAAGACCGTACGCGCGTTGTACTGAATCTAACTAAAAATGTAGGTTACAACACTGTGTTAAATGGTAAAGATGTCATCATCACACTACAAGGTAGTGAAGCTAGTGCAGGTAGCACAACAACCGAAACTCGTTTTGCTGAAGCTCGCGCCACCAATCAAGCACACGCAATTACCAATGTAGACTTTTCACGTGGCAAAAATGGTGAAGGTCGCATTATTGTGGATTTATCGGATGCAAATTCAGGTATTAATATCAAGCAAAAAGGTAAGTTAATCATTGTTGACTTTATCAATACAGACGTCCCTTCTGACCTGCAACGTCGATTAAATGTGATTAACTTTAATACCCCAGTTTTATATATTGATACGATAAAACAAGGTAAAAATGGCCGCATCTCAATCGAGCCAAAAGGCAATTGGGAACAGTCTGCCTATCAAGCAGACAAGAAATTCATTATCGATGTGCGTCAAGTGATTGAAGATCCGGATAAATTAGTCAGGGGATCTAAACCTGGTTATGCGGGTGAGAAATTATCGCTTAACTTTCAAAATATTGAAGTGCGTTCAGTATTACAAGTTATCGCTGATTTCACAGGTTTAAACATTATTACCAGCGACACAGTGACAGGAAATCTGACATTAAGATTGAAAGATGTGCCATGGGATCAAGCCATGGATATCATCATGAAAAATAAAGGCTTAAGTATGCGCAAAACAGGCAACGTCATTATGGTTGCCCCTGCGGAAGAAGTCGCTGCCAAAGAAAAATCACAATTAGAAGCCAGTCAAGCAATTGAAGATTTGGAACCACTACGCACGGAAGTATTCACGCTTAAATATCAAAAAGCCGAGGCATTTAAAAATATTTTAACTGGCGGCGGCGAATCTAGTGGCGGTAGCGGTGGCCAAAACAAAAGCATCCTATCTAAACGCGGTAGCGCGGTATGGGATCCCCGCACTAATACCTTGTTTATACAGGACACAGCAAAAAAATTAGAAGAGATTCAAGGCATTATTAATAAAACTGACATTCCCGTTAAACAGGTCATGATTGAATCAAGACTGGTACTGGCCGATGAGAAGTTTGGCAAAAGCTTGGGCGCCAGATTTGGCATTCAACATCAAGCAACGCCCGGTCAAAACTCTATCGCTATTGGCGGGAGTTTAGATTCGACATCTGCCACAAATTCAACAGGTGCAGCTGGTGCTATTAGTACAGGAGGCTTAAATTCAAACTTACCAGTAGCAAGTCCAGCAGGCAGTATTGCTTTTAGCTTATTTAGATTACCAGCTGGTTTGTTACTCAACTTAGAGTTGACTGCATTAGAAACTGATAACCGCGGCAAAATTGTATCTAGCCCACGCGTTACCACCGCCAATCAGCAAAAAGCCAAAATTTCACAAGGCACTGAAATACCTTATTTACAAGCTTCTAGCAGTGGTGCTACCAACGTATCATTCAAAGAAGCGGTGCTAAGTTTAGAGGTTACACCACAGATTACGCCTGACGATAAAATCATCATGGATTTAGAAGTTAAAAAAGAGAAAGTCGGTGTAGTATTCTTTGGAACACCATCCATTGACACACAAAAAGTCACCACACAAGTTTTAGTGTCTAATGGCGAAACAGCCGTACTTGGCGGCATTTATGAGCAAACTGAACGTAATGACGTGAGCAAAGTTCCTTTCTTTGGTGACATTCCAATTATTGGAAACGCCTTCAAACGCAGAACCAAACAGGACGACAAAACAGAGCTATTAATCTTTATCACACCTAAAATCATGGATGAAAGTTTAGGCCTAAGATAATAATCAAGTTAACTTAACTGACAGAAGACGCACTTTGCCTTAAAATGCCTATCATTCATTGTGATAGGCATTTTTTTCGTAAAAATTCAACGGCAAAAATATTGTGGCAGAAGTGAACAACATTTTCTTTATTGGCTTGATGGGTGCGGGCAAAACCACCATTGGTAAAATATTAGCCAAGCATTTAAACAAGCATTTTTACGATACCGATGTAGAAATCGAAAAACGCACTGGCGTTAAAATACCGGTCATTTTTGAACTTGAAGGCGAAGCAGGATTTCGTAAACGTGAAACTACTGTCATTCAAGAGCTTACGGGGCTAGATAATATTGTCATGGCAACAGGTGGCGGCGCTGTGATTGCAGCAGAAAACCGGGAATTGCTGAGCACTTACGGTACAGTAATTTATTTGCGCGCCAATGTGAATGAGCTATGGCACAGAACACGCAATGATAAACATAGACCACTTTTACAAAATGTGGATATTCGTGCCAAGCTAGAACAACTGTATGCTGAACGTAATCCCTTGTATACCGAAATCGCGACGCACGTTATTGATACTGGCAATCAACCCGTGAGTAGCATTATCGCTAAAATAGAATCCGCACTGGATCTAAAACTTCACGAATAATTTTCAAACCTCCAATTTAAAAACTCATGATTAATCACAACAACTCAGCACAATGCAAACTTTAAATGTAGCACTCGACAGTCGTTCTTATCCTATCCAGATTGGTAGCAATCTACTTAATCAAGCCGATTTGATTTTGCCATACCTAAAGCGCAAAAGTGTAGCGATTGTCACCAATACAACCATTGCGCCTTTGTATTTAGATAAATTAACTAAAACGCTACGCGATGCTGATATAACAGTGATTGAGATCGTTTTGCCAGATGGTGAGGCCTACAAAAACACAGAGACACTTAATCTTATTTATGATGCCTTACTCAAAAATCGTTGCGAGCGCAGCACAACGCTGATCGCTTTAGGTGGCGGTGTAATTGGCGACTTAACTGGTTATGCAGCCGCCACTTATTTGCGCGGCGTACCATTTATTCAAATTCCTACCACCTTACTTTCGCAGGTAGATTCCAGTGTAGGTGGAAAAACCGGCATCAATCACCCACTTGGCAAAAACATGATTGGCGCGTTTTATCAACCCAAATTAGTATTGGCTGATATCAACACGTTAAAAACGCTGCCTCCGCGCGAACTGTCTGCTGGATTAGCTGAGGTCATTAAATACGGTCTGATTCGTGATGCAGATTTTTTTGACTGGCTGGAAATTAATATCGCCAAACTTCTTGCATTAGATGAAGAAGCCATTAGTTACGCCATTTACCGCTCATGCCAAAATAAAGCCGAAGTCGTTGCAGCAGACGAACACGAAACAGGTGAGCGCGCCTTGCTTAATCTCGGCCACACATTTGGTCATGCAATTGAAAATGCGATGGGATACGGCGTTTGGTTACATGGCGAAGCCGTCGCTGCGGGAACCATCATGGCGGCAGATTTATCGCGCCGCCTGGGCTGGTTAAATGCAGATGAATTTACGCGTATTTATCAACTACTATCCATTTCCAACCTGCCCCTGCAGGCACCAAAATTAGGTGCAGATAGATATTTGGATTTAATGGCCAGCGACAAAAAAGTGGCTGATGGAAAAATCAGATTAGTACTGCAACAAGGCATCGGTAAAGCAGTGATTACCAGTGATTACGATGCAGATAAATTAAACGAAACACTATCATTAACCTAAAACTATGAATACGCTCGCTTCTTACGCTGCAAACCCAGAAACCACTCTTGGCAGACGCTTTGAAGAACCGCCTTCCCCTCTGCGCAACGCTTTTCAACGCGATCGCGATCGTATCATCCACTCCACCGCTTTTCGCCGCTTAGAATATAAAACCCAAGTTTTTGTGAATCATGAAGGTGATTTATTTCGCACCCGTTTAACGCACAGCCTGGAAGTCGCACAGATTGCCCGTGGCATTGCACGTACACTTAACCTGCATGAAGACCTGACAGAAGCCATTGCGCTTGCGCATGATTTAGGCCACACGCCATTTGGTCACGCAGGCCAAGATGCACTGAATGATTGCATGCGAGATTACGGCGGTTTTGAACACAATTTACAATCATTACGCGTGGTAGATAAATTAGAACAGCGTTATGCGGAATTTGATGGCTTAAATTTAACCTTTGAACTGCGCGAAGGCATTTTAAAACATTGCTCAATTAAAAATGCCAAGCAACTGGGCGACGTTGGCCAGCGATTTATTGATAAAACCCATCCCAGCTTAGAAGCCCAGTTAACCAATTTTGCCGATGAAATTGCCTATAACAATCATGATATCGACGATGGCTTGCGATCAGGACTAATCACCATTGAGCAACTGCAAGAAGTTGAGCTTTTTAATTCGCAGCTGGAAATCGTTAAAACTAAATATCCTAAACTTGAAGATAAGCGATTAATTCACGAAACCGTTCGTCGCATGATTAATATTCTAGTCGTCGATTTATGCCATACCAGTGCGCAAAACATTGCCAAGCACGCACCAAAAACGATACAAGATATCCGCCAAGCGCCTTACTTAATTAGTTTCAGTCCTGATGTAACGAAAAAAAATCACGCGCTCAAACAATTTTTACGTAAAAATTTATACCATCACTATAAAGTCAATCGTATGAGCGCCAAAGCAATGCGCATCATCCGAGAGTTATTTGAAGTCTTTTTCAACGATACAAGCTTAATGCCACCAGAGCATCAAATCAATGCGGAGTCAGACAAAGCACGTGCGGTATCCGATTATATTGCCGGCATGACAGATCGATTCGCTATCCGTGAACACCGTCGATTATTTACGGTAGAAGAGTATTTGTAGCTGCGATTTTTATTGCAGATTTGCGTTGCACTCTATTTGTTTTATCAAAAAATATTTTCACTAAAACGCAATAAATTAAATATTAAGCAATCATCCAATTAATACCAAGCCTTATAAATCAAGCACTAAACACTGATATCTCACTAATCACTCACAATAGTGTTGTATTAAAACAACAACAACACATAACTGACCCAAAAAGCCACATAAACCTTGCCCACCAAACAGCATATTTGGCATACTAGCTACACCTTCTTAGTAAATAAATGTAGTTCGTTTTATTGAGAGCGTTTACAAGTTTTCTTGTTTTTATAGTGATTTTGGCAACAAAATAGCAATAAAAATAAGGGCGATTTGGCAATAAATTCTAAGAAACATTTTTTGGAGATTCATATGAAAACAAAATTAAATTTAGCAGTTGCAGCAGCTCTATTAGCTGGTGCTTCAAGCGCTAACGCTGGTATCACAATTCCAGCTGGCGATTGGACATTAGACATCGGCGGTGTTGTAAACGCTTACTACACACACACAAATTTCAGCGGTGACTCACCATCTCTTGGTACTGGCCCATTAGGTTTAGGTGATGGCAATGCTAAAAGTTCAAACAATATTACAACTGGTTTGCTACCTAACTACCTATCAGTTTCTGGTAAAACACGCCAAAACGATTTAGATGTTGCTTTCACAATCAGCATCAACCCAGGCGCTTCACAAACACAAGGCCTAAGCGGCGGTAGTGCTAATGAAAACCGTCAAGCATTCTTGACATTTGGCGACAAATCATGGGGTTCTATCAAGCTAGGTAAAGATTTGGGTATCTATGCTTCTGATGCTATCTTGAACGACATGACATTGTTAGGCGTTGGTGGTGGTGCTGGTTCATTAGCTGGCGGTACTACAACACTGGGTCGTATCGGTACAGGTTTTATGTATGCTGACTGGAAATCACAAGTTGCTTACACATCACCAAACTGGAATGGCTTCAGCTTCACAGCTGGTGTTACACAAGGCTGGAATGCTGTTGATAGCGGCTTTGGCATTAGCGATATTAGTACAGAGCGTAGTGGTTCACAATCAGCATACGAAGGTAAAGCTTCATACGAGTGGGCTGGTGATGTAGGTGGTAAAGTTTGGGTTTCTGGTATTACACAAAAAGTAGAAGGCCTAGCTTCCGGTGGTTCTGATCGTGCCACAGCATGGGATTTAGGTGCAACTGTTAATTTAGCTGGCTTTGGCTTAACCGGTTACTACGGTAAAGGTGATGGTATCGGTCAAACAATTCAATTATTTGATGGTTTTGATGTAACTGGTAAATCACGTGATTCAGACCAATGGTACGTTCAAGGTACATACACACTTCCACAAGTGGGTACTAAATTGGGCGTTTCATACGGCCAATCAACTTTAGATGGTAACTCTGTTGATGGATTCAATGACATTGAAGACTCAATGTGGACAGTTGGTGCTTACCACCCACTTACAAAACACCTAAACTTGGTTGCTGAGTACTCACAATCTAAACGTGATGTTGATTTAGCTGGTGCAGGCAGTGTAGATGCTAAAGCAAAAACAATTTCTTTAGGCGCTATCTTATTCTTCTAGTTTAATGCAGGCTTAGCCTGTTTAAGTTAGATTAATAAAGTAAAAACGGCAACTTAGGTTGCCGTTTTTATTTGCTCTTTCAATACATTTAGCTTATCAATTAAAACCAGAAATCAACTTACAATCTTTATCATGCAATCCAATACGTTCAGTCAACTGATTCAAACGAGCCAAACTAAGCTAAATACGCTTCTAGATTTAACAGCATCTGAGGCTAAATTTGAAGCACAACTCTTACTGCTACATGTATTGAATAAAGATCGTGCATGGCTAATTACGCATGAAAATGATGTGGCACAAAGCAATATTAATGAGGCATTTCAAGCACTATTAAATCGTCGCTTAAACGGCGAGCCGATTGCTTATATTTTAGGTTACCGTGAATTTTACGGCTTACATTTAAAAGTCACGCCTGATACCTTAATTCCAAGACCAGATACTGAAACGCTGGTAGAGGCTGCACTCAGTAAAATTCCTTTGCATACATCGCAAACACAAAACATACATCAGAAAAAAACTATTCTAGACCTTGGTACTGGCACTGGCGCAGTTGCATTAGCCATTGCCAAAAACCGTCCGCTGGCAAACGTTATTGCGGTTGATATCAGCCAAGCCGCATTAAATGTCGCCACTGAAAATGCCAAAAGCTTAAATATCAGCAATGTGCAATTTATATTAAGTGATTGGTTAAGTGCACTAAATGGCCAAAGATTCGATTTAATCGTGAGCAATCCGCCTTATATTGAAGGCAGTGACGCACACTTACAGCAAGGTGATTTACGTTTTGAGCCGCTTTCTGCGCTTGCTTCTGGTTGTGATGGTTTAGATGATATTCGTCAAATCATTAACCATGCGCCGCAACATTTAAATGCTGGCGGCTGGTTAATGCTGGAACATGGCTATAACCAGGTAGGGCATGTTGCGTCATTATTAAAGCAAGCAGGTTTTAATGAAGTTAGCCATGTACTGGATTTAAGTGGAGTCAATCGCGTCACAATTGGCCAGATATAACACGCTCTACTAGCACTAAACACTCGCTTAATGGGGTATTGGCTGCTACTTAACACATAGTATAATTACGACATGGTTAAAAATAACTCTGCAGGCACTCATATTACTAACACCAGTATTACTGATACCAGTTCTATTGGAATAGTCGCCGCTCAAACTGCATATTTTAATGAACCGTTGCAATTAAAAAGCGGCGAGATTTTGCCGCAGTTTCATCTGGCTTACGAAACTTACGGCACGTTAAACGTCGATAAAAGTAACGCAGTGATGATTTGCCACGCACTTTCCGGCAACCATCATGTGGCAGGTAGATATGCAGAGACAGATAAAAATGCCGGCTGGTGGGATAATCTGGTTGGCCCCAACAAACCCTTAGACACCAATAAATTTTTTGTCATTGGGCTGAACAATTTAGGCGGCTGTCACGGTAGCAGCGGACCTTCCAGCATTAATCCCACAACCAATAAACCTTTTGGCGCAGACTTCCCGATTGTCACCGTGGAAGACTGGGTCGTTTCACAAACGCGCCTGTTGGATTATCTAGGCATTAAAACGCTAGCCGCTATTATCGGCGGCAGTTTAGGCGGCATGCAAGCCTTGCAATGGTCAATTGCTTACCCAGAACGCGTTAAGCACGCACTTGTAATCGCATCTGCACCTAATTTAACCGCACAAAATATTGCCTTTAATGAAGTTGCTCGTCAGGCTATTATGACCGACCCAGAATTTTATGCTGGCGATTATTACGCACATCACACTGTGCCAAAACGTGGTTTACGCATTGCGCGTATGCTTGGGCACATCACGTATTTAAGTGACGATGCAATGGGTGAAAAATTCGGCCGCAAACTTAAAGACACACTGAAATACGGCTTTGATGTGGAGTTTGAGATGGAATCATACCTGCGTTATCAAGGCGATAAGTTTGCCGGTGAGTTTGATGCCAATACCTACTTGCGCATGACGCGTGCGTTGGATTACTACGACCCTGCGCTTGAATATGATGGCGACTTGAGTGCAGCACTCAAAAATGTAAAAGCACAATTTTTGGTTGTCTCGTTTACCAGCGATTGGCGTTTCTCACCCGCCCGCTCTCGTGAAATTGTGAAGGCTTTACTGGATAACGAGCTGACAGTCAGTTACGCGGAAGTCACTGCTGCACATGGACACGATGCCTTCCTAATGCGAGACACGCATTACCATGCCATTTTACGTGCCTATTTACAAAATATTGAGGTGTAAACATGGCAAATACCATTCAAAATAATGTAAATACTACAAATTTCAATTTAAAATACCGCCAAGATTTTGCGATTATTGCTGGCTGGATTGGTTTTGGCTCAAAGGTGCTGGATTTAGGTTGTGGCGATGGCACATTATTACAATTTTTACGTAGCAGTTTAGAAACCAAGGGATACGGTGTTGAGAAAGATGATGCCAATTGGCTAGCATGCATCCAAAATGGTACTAATGTGATTCAAATGGACTTGGAAGCTGGTTTATCGGGCTTTGAAGACCAGTCATTTGATACAGTCATTCTCTCGCAAACCTTGCAGGCCATGCATAATACAGAAGAAATCGTACAGGAAATGCTGCGTGTGGGGCATGAGATTATTGTCACTTTTCCTAATTTTGGTTACTGGCGTAACCGTATGCAGATCACCAATGGCAGCATGCCAGTCTCAAAAACTTTACCTTATCAATGGTATGACACGCCCAACGTACACCTTTGCACGATTAATGACTTTGATCAATTTTGTAAAGATCACAAAATTACCGTAATAGAACGTAAAGTGATTACCGAGGGTCAAGAAATAAACTTTATGCCTAATTTATTGGGTAATTTGGCGATGTATCGATTAAAAAAAGGTTAAGTTAAATTAACCTTCAACCATTATTTACCAGCCGTAACCTAAGCTAAACAAGAGCGTTTTATCTAACTTTTCCCCGTTTTCAACAGGCTGGCTGTTGTAATCCAGATTAATTTGCGTAGAAGCATTCAAGTTTTTTGCAATAGGAACACGCAAACCTGTTTTGGAAAAAATCAAAGTGTTGCCAGTTTTTTCCAGTCCAAATAACACTTCATGCTGATGGAAAAACTGTATATCACCAGACATTGGCTTTTGATCGTATCGTAATGCCCAGCGCCCACTGGCGTAATTTTCGTCTCTGGCAACATCATAATCCACATTAATGTAGTTAATACCGCCCTCAATCGCTAAGTTCAGATCATCCTGCTCATAAATTTGATAACCGCTACCAACACCAGTAGCAGACCGCAAGTTAATGTCTCTGAAACGGTCATTTTCTAATGTTGCATTCGTGTATAAATACCATTTCTTCGTTAAAAATTTATCGTATTTCACATAGCCGCGACTGTTGTATTCTGTATCAACATTACTACTTTTGGCTCGATTCACCACACCACCAACTGTGAATCGGTTTTTCTTGGTCCGAGCAATCGCCTCGCCATCTGCACGTATCAAACTGGTATCCGTATTGCCTTGTGTAATTGCGCCGCCCAAATTGATGTTGCCTGACCAAACCACACCAATACCTGAAACTTCCGGACCGGGATTAATATAAGTTAACTCAGCTAAATCGATATCTGAATTGCCAATTTTTGCATGCCCCGATGCTGACTTTTCAATCACGCCGGTCAAACTGGATTCATCAGCCAAGTAAACTTGAACGGGCTCTTGGGAGTTTAAGCTGCTGATTTCAGACCATGTGATGCTGATATCGCCAGCATAACTGGTATTAATAATCAGCTTATCTGTTTCTTTTTTAACAATAGTTCCTGTTAATACATCGCCATTTTTTAGCCGTATCTCATCTGCCGATGCATTATAGCTAAATATTAATGTGCTTAAAATAATGGGGGCTGAAACAATGGATGACAGTGGCTTTGCAAAACGCATGCACACTCCTTTTTCTAAAATGAGTTTTTGTATCAGGTAAGCTAGAACCAGACAAATACGAAAATTGAAGGCAAACAATTGAACTATATATAAAACTGATGCATTTACTGTCAAAAAGTTTCAAAAAAATAATAACACGCAATAAGCCACTTACCGCCAATCAATGTGATATTGTTAGCACCTAAATTGCTTAAACTATCTAAGTTCATCATCATTTAAATGACTCAATCCCTCAAAAATACACTCTTTAATAAACGCATGCTGATCTGCATTTTTACTGGATTCAGCTCCGGTTTACCGCTGTTTATTTTAATCAGCTTATTACCTGCGTGGCTAAGATCAGAAGGCGTAGACTTAAAATCCATTGGTTTGTTTGCGCTTATCAGCCTGCCGTTTACATGGAAGTTTCTTTGGGCGCCGTTATTCGATCGCTATATTCCTCCGCTAGGTCGCAGACGTGGCTGGATGCTTATCTCACAAGTGCTATTGCTTGTATCTATACCTTTATTTGGCGCGTTTAATCCAAAATTAGATATATGGACTATCGCTTACCTTGCCACTACTGTTGCATTTTTTAGCGCTTGTCAGGATATTGCAGTGGATGCTTACAGGCGTGAAATACTGCCTGATATTGAATTAGGCATGGGTAATGTGATTCATGTGAACGCGTATAAAATCGCGGGCTTGGTGCCGGGTTCCGTATCGCTGATATTGGCTGATCATCTCACTTGGCAAAGTGTATTTTTCATCACAGCACTGTTTATGTTGCCCGGTATTTTCATGACAATCTTAGTCAAAGAACCGCTACTAAAACTGGGTACACCGAGAACATTAAGAGCTGCTGTTGTTGAGCCTTTTTACGAATTTATTAACCGCAATGGTTTAAAAACTGCATTATTGATCTTGGCGTTTATTTTCTTGTACAAACTGGGTGACAGTATGGCAACTGCATTAGCGACACCCTTTTATCTGGATATGGGTTTTAGTAAAACCGAGATTGGTTTAATCGCCAAAAATGCAGGCTTGTGGCCCAGTGTGATTGGTGGCCTGTTGGGCGGCATATGGATGTTTAAATTGGGCATTAACCGCGCATTATGGTTATTTGGCATAGTGCAAATGGTTGCCATTTTAGGTTTTGCTTACTTAGCAACGGTAGGCCATAGCTTGTTATGGCTGGGTATCATCATTGGTGTGGAAGCGTTTGGCGTTGGCCTTGGTACTGCTGCATTTGTTGCCTATATTGCGCAAACCACGCACCCACTTTACACCGCCACACAATTTGCACTATTCACCAGTCTGGCGGCCGTGCCACGTACTTTTGCCAATGCGGCAACTGGTTATATGGTCGAAAATCTTGGCTGGTTCAATTTTTTCATTGCCTGCTTTATGCTGGCGATTCCGGGTATGTTATTACTCATTAAAATCGCACCCTGGAATGAAAAAAATAACGAAGGTAATACAGGCATTATTCTAAACAAGCCTATTTAAGCCAAATTTACCTGGTCATTATTCTGCATAATCAATGATTAACGGTGCATGATCGCTGAACTTTTGCGCTTTATAAATGGATACTTGTGTCGCCTTTAGCGCAAATTCTGGCGTGGCGACTTGATAATCCAGTCGCCAACCCACATTCTTCTCATAAGCCGCACCACGATTACTCCACCACGTATAACACTCTTCAGTCGTATTAGGATGTAGTATACGATACACATCCACCCAGCCCACACGTCCAAATAAATCCGTCAACCAAGCACGCTCTTCCGGTAAGAAACCTGAATTCTTTTTATTGCCTTTGTAATTCTTCAAATCGATTTCCTGATGTGCAATATTCCAATCACCACATACCACCACATCGCGCCCGCTATTTTTCAAAGCTTCCAGATGCGGCATAATGCGCGCAAGCACGCTAAATTTAAATGCTTGACGCTCTTCGCCACTGGAACCGCTGGGCAAATATAAAGAAATGACACTCAAGTTTCCGAAACTGGCTTCAATATAACGGCCTTCGCTATCGATATCCGCAATGCCTAATCCTTCCACCACATTATCTGGTTTGGTTTTACAGTAAATGCCAACGCCGCTGTAACCTTTTTTCTCAGCATAGTGAAAATAGCCCAAATAACCCGCCGGTGCCAGCATTTCTGCGGTCATATCCGCTGCTTGTGCTTTTACTTCCTGTAAGCAAATCACATCGGCTTGCTGTGTTTGCAGCCAAGCAAAAAAACCCTTGTTGGCCGCTGAGCGGATTCCGTTCAGATTCGCAGTTATAATGCGCATTATTGACTTTCCCAAATGAATAAATGATGACTAACAACCAACACCAGACCAGCCCGAAAAACCTAAGCCAGAATTTAAGCCAAGAGTTTATCGCTTTTTCAATTCAAAAGCAGGTATTAAAATTTGGTGAATTTAAAACCAAAGCCGGCCGTTTAAGCCCTTATTTTTTTAATGCCGGCTTGTTTAATGACGGCGAAAGCTTATTAAAACTAGGCGAATTCTACTACGAGAGTATACAAAAATCCGGCATACAGTTTGATATGCTGTATGGGCCAGCCTATAAAGGCATCACTTTAGCTGCGGCAATTGCCATCGCTTTTGCCAAAAATGGTCACAATCTGCCCTATACTTACAATCGTAAAGAAGCCAAAGACCACGGCGAGGGCGGTGTCATTGTTGGCAGCCCGTTAAAAGGTCGTGTTTTAATCATCGATGACGTGATTTCAGCAGGCACGTCGGTGCGCGAATCGGTGGATTTAATTACACAGCATGGCGCAACTCCTTGTGGCGTAGCCATTGCACTGGATCGCCAGGAAAAGGGCTTGAGCAACTTATCAGCCGTGCAAGAGGTGCAAAAGCAGCATCATTTACCCGTTTGCGCCATCGCAAATTTAACCGATTTACTACAGTTCATTGAACACAAAAATGATATGGCACAGCATTTGCTTAATGTTCAAGCGTATCGCCAACAATATGGCGTAACTTGATGATTAATTAAAATGACTGAATAAAATGGTGCGAAAAATTACCTTTATTTTGCTGTTAAGTACAGGCTTTAGCCTATTATCTTTTTCTGCCATAGCGGATACCAATAAAATCGTGAAATGGGTCGATAGTGATGGTATTACCCATTATGGCGACAAATTACCCTCTCAAGAAGCGGGTCGCAACAATACTGAAATGCGCAATAACGGCATTGTGATTAAGCAGAATATTAGGGTCGACAAAAAAACCGAAATTCTAGACCAACAAAAAGAGCAGGAGAAATTAGCACAAGAGCGTGCTGACAAAGTCTTGCTCGCGTCTTATACCAAGCCGGAAGAAATTGATTTAGCTTGCGAGCGCAATCTGCAAATGGATCATGCGGCTTTACAGTCACTCGCACAAAATAAACAAAATGCAGCAAACAGAGTTGCACATAACAAAAAAATGGCTCAAGCCTTTCAGGCAAAAGATAACCCTATTCCTGATAATCTGGCTGAAAAGTTAAAGCAATCGCAATTTGAATTAAGCCGCATTAATAAGCAAATCGCACAACGCAAACAAAACATAGAGGCGACGCGCAAACGTTATGCTGAAGAAAAAAATCGATTTATTGCACTTAAGCAACAAACTTTAGAGCAACCAGCTTTAGCAGCCGGCTTTTAATCCAAATAAACCAGTGATGGCGGCTAATCTGAACGCACAATAGCAAAAATTGCTGTAAAAATCAGGTTAAGTATCACAAACTAAAACACGACAACTTAACCCGATATTACGACTTAATATTTCACAACCTAATATTTCACAACTTGGTTCAGCAGTACAATTTAATTAGCCGTCAGCTTTTTCTTTAAAATTTCATTCACTTGCGCTGGATTTGCCTTGCCTTTACTGGCTTTCATGGCTTGACCAATGAGTGCGTTAAATGCTTTTTCCTTACCCGCTTTAAATTCTTCAACCATGGCTTGATTAGCTACCAGCACTTCATCAATAATTGCTTCAATCGCTCCGCTGTCAGATTCCTGCTTCAATCCTTTGGCTGCAATAATGGCATCCACGTCACTTTCTGCTGAACTCTTGTCGCTTATCCACATGATTTCAAATACTTGTTTTGCAGCATTATTTGAAATGGTATTGTCTGCAACGCGCTTTAATAACTGCGCAAGCTGTGCTGGTGCGATTGGTGAATCATGAATAGTTCTATCTTCTGCATTCAGCTTTGCTGATACGGCACCCATCACCCAGTTTGCAACTGGCTTGGCTTCTGCGCCGGCATTTACCGTTGCAGTAAAGAAATCTGCAATATCACGGCTTGCCGTCAGTGCTGCAGCATCGTAAGCACTTAAGCCATAATCCGCTTCAAATCTGGTTTTCATTGCTTGTGGCAACTCTGGCATTGTCGCTTGCACACGCGCTTTATCAGCAGCAGTTACTTCTAACGGCAACAAATCAGGGTCTGGAAAATAGCGGTAATCGTTCGCTTCTTCTTTAGAGCGCATGGCTCTTGTTTCGCCCGTATCCGGGTTAAATAATACCGTCGCTTGTTGAATCGTGCCGCCATCTTCCAGCGTTTCAATTTGCCAGCGCGTTTCGTACTCAATCGCTTGCGTCATAAACTTGAATGAGTTGAGATTCTTAATCTCGCGCCGCGTGCCGAATTTCTCTTGTCCTTTTGGGCGCACCGATACGTTTACATCACAACGAAAGCTACCTTCTTGCATGTTACCGTCACAAATATCAATCCACTGCACCAGTTCGTGCAGTTTCTTGGCATAAGCCACCGCTTCCGCTGCGCTGCGCATATCCGGTTCGGTCACAATTTCCAGCAATGGCGTTCCTGCACGGTTTAAGTCAATGCCACTCATGCCTTCGACTGCACCATGCAACGACTTGCCTGCATCTTCCTCCAGATGCGCGCGCGTGATGTTGATCACTTTTTCATAAGCGGCATTTTTGCCATTAGCTGGCACTTGTATCGTCACCGCACCTTTGCCAACCACAGGTAGCTCAAACTGACTAATCTGGTAACCTTTGGGCAAATCCGGGTAAAAGTAATTTTTGCGACTAAATACAGACCTTGGCGCGATTTCAGCATTGATGGCTAGGCCAAACTTAATGGCACATTCCACCGCTTGTTTATTTAAAACCGGCAATACTCCCGGCAAAGCAATACTGACTTCATCCGCTTGCGTGTTTGGTTCTGCACCATATTTAATCGATGCACCACTAAAAATCTTAGTATTGGTTTTCAGTTGGGTGTGGGTTTCCAACCCAATAACGACTTCCCATTCCATTATTTGTTGCCCTCAAAAGCCGTTAAGTCTGGTGTTCTGGTGTGCCAATCAGTCACTTGTTGATAAGCATGCGCCACGTCTAACATGCGCGCTTCATCAAAATAATTACCCATTAATTGCAAGCCTACAGGTAAAGATTTTCCATCAGCACTTGGACTGAAACCCGCTGGAATACTCATGCCCGGCAAACCTGCCAAATTTGTGGCAATGGTGTAAACGTCTTGCAAATACATAGCCACAGGATCGTCGGCCTTCTCGCCCGCTTTAAATGCGGTTGAAGGTGCGGTGGGGCCCATAATCACGTCACACTGTTTAAAAGCTTGTGTAAAGTCATCGGCAATTAAGCGGCGAATTTGTTGAGCTTTTAAATAATAGGCATCGTAATAACCGGCACTTAATACATAAGTACCAATTAAAATACGGCGTTTTACTTCCGCACCAAAGCCTTCTGCGCGGCTTTTCATGTACATATCCATTAAATCGTCATATTCCGCCGCACGGTGACCATAGCGCACACCATCGTAACGCGATAAGTTAGAGCTGGCTTCGGCTGGCGCAAGTACATAATAAACCGGAATGGATAATTGGCTGTTTGGCAGCGAAATATTCACTGTTTCTGCGCCTAGTTTGCGATATTCAGCAATCGCCTCCTGCACGACTTTAGCCACATTGGCGTCCAAGCCATCGGCAAAATACTCTTTAGGTAAACCGATACGCAAACCTTTAAGCGGCTGCTCACCTTGCATATTATTTAAGCCACGCGTGTAGTCCTCTTTAGGGCGATTCAAACTGGTGGAATCGCGCTCATCAAAGCCTGTCATCACATTCATCATTAAAGCGCAATCTTCTGCACTTTTTGCCATCGGGCCAGCTTGGTCCAAACTAGAGGCAAACGCAATCATGCCGTAACGTGAAACCAAACCGTAAGTGGGTTTTAAGCCAGTAAAACCACACAAGCTTGCGGGCTGACGGATTGAGCCGCCAGTATCGGTGCCAGTTGCTGCCGCACATAAACGTGCAGCTACAGCAGCAGCAGAACCGCCTGAACTGCCACCCGGCACACGGTCAAAATCCCAGGGATTTTTTACGCCGCCAAAATAACTGGTTTCATTAGAAGAACCCATGGCGAATTCATCCATATTGGTTTTACCCAAGTTAACCGCACCCGCGGTGTCAAATTGTGTAATCACATGCGCATCGTAAGGTGCAATAAAATCCGCCAACATTTTAGAACCACAGGTGGTTTGCCAGCCTTTGGCACAAAAAATATCTTTCTGGGCGAATGGAATACCGGTTAATGGCTCAGCGGTGCCGTTTGCAATGCGCACATCAGCTGCGCTTGCCTGAGCCAACGTTTTATCCGAATCCAACGCAATATAAGCATTAATAACGGGATTGTATTGCGCGATACGATTTAAAAACATCTGTGTTAATTCCACGCTGGAGATTTCTTTGCTAGCCAACATTTGGCTTAGTTTTTTTAAACTACTATTTATCATTTTATTTAGTCTATTCGATCACTTTTGGTACGAGATACAAGCCGTTATCAGTCGCCTTTTCAGTTGAGCCATTACCCAGAACAGGTGCATTGGCTTGAAACTCCTCACGCTGATTGGTTTTAGTCACGATATCTTCTCTTAAGCGCTGCACCACATCTTGCGAATGCGACATCGGCGTGATGCCTGTGGTATCAACCGCCTGCATCTGCTCAATTAAGCCTAAAATACCTGTGAGTTTTGTGAGTGTTTGATTGGCTTCTTGTTCGCTAATTTCTAAGCGTGCCAAATGCGCAATCCGTTTAATATCGGTGATGTTAAGAGCCATGACAACTGTTCAATTTGAAAATTTAGGGAATTATTTTAAATATCATTTATAAAGTTTTGACGTTTGTTTGTCACAAACTGCCATAATAAACTTCAATTACAGCTTAATTTTAGCTGTAATTTACGTTATTATACCTTGATTTCAAAGCATGCTTTAAGTTGCATAGGCGACTGGTACGCCACGATCCAAAAACACAGGACAAACAATATGTTAGGTTTTATAAACAGCTATTTTTCAAATGATTTAGCCATCGATTTAGGTACTGCAAACACTTTAATCTACGCACGCGGCAGAGGCATCGTACTAAATGAGCCGTCTGTTGTGGCGATTCGTACTGAAGGTGGTCCAAACGGCAAAAAAGTATTGCTGGCAGTCGGTTCAGACGCCAAAGGCATGCTTGGTCGTGCACCAGCGAACATTCAGGCGATTCGCCCGATGAAAGATGGTGTGATTGCCGACTTCACCATTACTGAGCAAATGCTCAAATATTTCATCCGCAAAGCACATGAATCACGCTGGCTTTCACCCAGCCCACGTATTATTATTTGCGTTCCAGTCGGCTCTACTCAAGTAGAACGCCGCGCCATTAAAGAATCTGCCGAACGTGCAGGCGCTAAGCAAGTATTTTTAATTGAAGAGCCAATGGCAGCTGCGATTGGTGCTGACATGCCAGTAGCCGAAGCGACAGGCTCAATGGTGGTGGATATTGGTGGTGGCACAACGGAAGTTGGCGTGATTTCTTTAGGCGGCATTGTGTACGCTAAATCGGAACGCGTTGGCGGCGATAAATTTGATCAAGCGATTATTGACTACATTCGCCGCAATTATGGCATGCAAATTTCCGAACCAACCGCTGAAGCGATTAAGAAAAGAATCGGCTCTGCTTTCCCAGGTTCTGAAGTACTGGAAATGGAAGTGACTGGTCGTAATCTGGCTGAAGGCTTACCGCGCAAATTTACGATTTCCAGCAATGAGATTTTAGAAGCATTAACCGAGCCGCTTAATTCAATTGTTGGCGCAGTAAAAGGCGCATTAGAGCAAACACCACCTGAACTAGGTGCCGATATTGCCGAAAAAGGTATGGTACTTACTGGTGGCGGCGCATTGTTGCGTGATCTGGATCGCTTGCTGGTAGAAGAAACGGGCTTACCTGTGATTGTGGCAGAAGATCCACTGACTTGCGTTGCACGTGGCTGTGGCCGAGCATTGGAAGAAATGGATAAATTAGGCAACGTATTTGCGAATGAGTAATTTATCGTCATTAATCAACTACTCGTGCTGGTATGCTTAAAGGCGTTCATCAAAAGTTAGATCCCCAACAAACCCCAGCTTTTTTCGTCCGCGGTGCCAGTGCATTTTCACGCACGGTATTTTTTTGCGCGCTGTCTATTAGCCTGATGGCAATTGACGCGCGCTTAAATTATCTTTCACAGGTACGTCAGGGGTTCATTGCAGCACTGCATCCTCTGGAAATGGCCGCCAATGCGCCAAGCAACTGGATACGCGATGTGAGCAATTACTTTTCCGCACACAACCAGATGGTGCAAGAAAACTACGCACTCAAGCAACAGGCATTTGAGCATCAAGTCAGATTACAGCGATTAAATACCGTTGAAGCTGAGAATGCACATTTGCGTAGCCTTCTGAATGGCGACATCCCTATTCAACCTAAAGCTGTTTTGGGTGAGATTTCACACACAGGACGTGATCCGTTTAGTCGGGTCGTGGTCATTAATCGAGGTAGCCAGCACACAATTAAAGCTGGTCAGGCAGTGGTTGACTCCAAAGGCGTGCTTGGTCAGGTAACACGCGTGTTTCCATTTAGTAGCGAAGTCACACTGATTACCGATAAAGCGCTGTCTATCCCAATTCAGATTGAACGCAATCAATTGCGCGCCATTGCATTCGGCGAAGGCAACAACAAGCTGGATATTCCTTATTTGCCCACCAATGTAGATATTAAAGTAGGCGACACACTGGTGACTTCGGGTATCGATGGTATTTATCCTGCAGGTTTAGCGGTGGCAAAAGTCACGCAGATATTGCAAGATCCAGACTCACCTTTTGCCAAAATCATTAGTACGCCAGTAGCCGAAGTCAGTAACCACTTACAGTTACTGGTTTTAGAGCTACCGATGACTAAAGAAGCATTGCCGATTGCAAGTACGCCAACTAGCGCCAAAACACCAGATGCAGCAAAAGTGAAAGCGGGCGCAGCTGTGCCGACACCAACTAAACGCAACAACCCTATCCAGCCGAATAGGATAATTGCACCTACTGACAATATTAAACCCAACAATAAGGTTAAGCCCAATGCGCCCGACTAATATTGTTGTTGTTTACCTTACCTTATTAATTGCATTAGTGTGCCAACTTTTTCCGTGGGTTGGACAAGGCATTATTTTTCGCCCTGATTTCATGTTAATCGTCACGCTGTATTGGGTGTTGCGCGCTCCTCATTTATGCAATATTGGCACGGCTTGGTTTGTAGGCATATTAGTTGATTTGGCAACGGGCAGTTTACTGGGCCAGCATGCGTTAAGCTTTACTTTGGTGGCTTTTATGGGCTTAAGTTTCCAGCGCAGATTGGTACTATTTAACCCATTGCAACTTGCTGGTTATGTGTTTGCATTACTGGTTATCGAGCGCCTAGTCATGCTGTTGCTGAAACTGTTTGAAGGTAACGACAATCCTGGCTTGCACTATTTTTGGCCGGTTATCTCAGGCTTATTGTTGTGGCAGTTGATGATATTGCTATTTGGCGCATTAACGCGCCCTAAATCTTGATGTTTTTTTGCGCTACATATGGCTTACAGTAACGAACTTAAAAACCATCACAATGAGCTGCATAATTTTAGGTTACGCTTAACAGTTCTGGGATTATTCGCGCTGATTGCTTTTAGCATTCTGGCTGCGCGATTTTATTTTTTACAGATTAATCGCTACGATCATTACCAAACACTGGCAGAAAACAATCGTATTTCAGTCGTACCCATTGCGCCCAATCGCGGCTTAATCACTGACAGGAATGGTGTTGTTTTAGCCCATAATTTCTTTGTCTATACGCTAGAAATCACGCCTTCAAAAATAAAGGATCTAGACGCAACTATTGCAGAATTGGCGCAGTTAGTGGAAGTGAGCAGCGTAGACCTGAAACGTTTTAAAAAACTTAAAGCGCAAAGCCATGTTTTTGAAAGTGTGCCATTACGCACACACTTGAATGAGGGAGAAGCCGCCAGATTCGCGGCCAATCGCTACCGCTTCCCCGGCGTTGAAATTAAATCACGTCTATTCCGCCATTACCCTCAGGGCAAAATGGGCGCACACATGATCGGTTATATCGGTCGCATTAATGATAAGGATCAGCTGAAATTAGCTGAACGTGGAGTTCTGTCTAATTACAAAGGCTCCGATCACATCGGCAAAAGCGGTATAGAGCAATCTTATGAAGCAGAGCTACATGGCACCACTGGTTTCCAGCAAGTAGAAATCGATGCGGACGGCAAGGCTGTGCGCGTACTTTCCAGCACCGCACCCGTTTCTGGGAACGATTTAGTATTGGCAGCCGATATTAAATTGCAGGAGATTGCAGAAACGGCTTTTGGTGAACATCGCGGTGCATTAGTTGCCATCCAGCCCAATACCGGTGAAGTGTTGGCGTTTGTGAGCATGCCTACATTTGACCCCAATTTGTTTGTGGACGGCATTGATGTTGAAAACTGGAAATTACTCAACGAATCATTGGATAAACCGCTGATTAATCGGCCTTTACGCGGCATTTATCCGCCAGGTTCAACTTTCAAACCTTTTGTTGCTTTGGCAGGCCTTGAAGCAGACAAACGCCAACCGCCATTTAGTATTAATGACAATGGTTATTTTACGCTGCCAAATAGCACACACCGCTATCGTGACTGGAAGCCGAGCGGCCATGGCGTTGTGGATATGCAACGTGCCATAACCATTTCCTGTGATACCTTTTTTTATGGCTTGGCGATGGAGCTGGGGATTGAAAAACTGACCGACTTTGTCAGACATTTTGGTTTTGGTCGGAAAAGCGGTATCGATATTGCTGGCGAAGTCGATGGTTTACTACCTACACCAGAATGGAAACAACGGCGTTTTAAACAGCCTTGGTACAAAGGTGAAACGGTTATCGTGGGAATTGGTCAAGGTTATACGCTGGCAACGCCCATGCAACTGGCACAGGCGACTGCTATTTTAGCCAACAAAGGCGTGGCCATGCGCCCGCATTTAGTTTCAGCGATCACCAATACTAAAACGAAAGTCCGCGCAGAAGTTGTTCATGCGATTAACGATAAGATTGTGTTAAAAGACGAGAATTTAGAAATTGTCAGACAAGGCATGGTTGACGTCACACTACCTGGCGGCACGGCTGTGGCTGTTGGTGCAAATGCGGGTTACAGCATTGCCGCAAAAACGGGTACTGCACAAGTCATTGGCATTAAACAAAATGAAAGATATAACGAAAAATTAATGAATGAACGGCATCTCGACCATGCCTTGTTTATCGCCTATGCCCCAGCAGAAAATCCAACCATTGCCGTGGCGGTGATCGTTGAAAACGGCAGGCATGGCGGCTCTACCGCTGGGCCAATAGCGCGAAAAGTAATGGACTATTATTTATTGGGCAAATTACCCGCTGTTGAAGCGCCTAAAGATGCCCAGCCTATCACTAGTGCAAATAGCACTAATTCGCTCACTGCAAATCCACTGCAAATTCCAGAGGAAGAAGAGCATCATGACTGAGATTAGCATTAAAGGTTTGTATGTTTAGCAAACTAATACAAGGCATTTTTAAGCATATCGATTCGTTCTTAATCAGTTGCCTGTTATTCACATTGCTAGTTGGTTTATTTGTGCTGTATAGCGCATCCGGCCAGAGCTTTAATCGTGTGAGCGCGCAGCTTATTAACATTGGCGTGGCACTGGTTGCCATGTGGTTTGCTGCCAACATTCAGCCACAATTACTAGAGCGCGTTGCAGTGCCCGCTTATATTCTAGGCGTTTTATTATTAATTGGCGTTGCTTTATTTGGCGATATTAGTCACGGTGCACGGCGCTGGTTAAACTTAGGCTTTACTACAATTCAGCCTTCTGAAATCATGCGGATTGCCGCACCAATGATGCTGGCCTGGTTTTTTGCAAGACGCGAAGCCAGTCCGCGTATTAGAGATTTTATTATTGCCGCCGCGTTATTGGCGACACCTGTTATATTAATTATGAAGCAGCCCGATTTAGGCACTTCACTGATGATTACCGCCTCTGGTTTTTATGTATTGTTTTTGGCAGGGTTAAGCTGGAAATTCCTGCTTGGTGGTGCCGTTAGTATTGGTGCGATGGCGCCCGTTTTTTGGTCAATGCTGCACGATTATCAACGCCGCAGAATCGAAATTTTAATTGACCCCACGCAAGATCCGTTAGGCGCAGGCTATCACACCATACAAGCAACCATTGCACTCGGCTCAGGCGGCGTAACAGGTAAAGGCTGGCTTAATGGCACACAATCACAACTGGATTTTCTGCCAGAGCGCACAACTGATTTTATTTTTGCAGTATTTGGCGAAGAGTTTGGCTTAATCGGGAACTTATTGCTGTTAATTCTATTCAGTTTAATCATCGTACGCGGCATAGTCATCGCTGGTCAGGCGCAAAGTACTTTTAGCCGACTACTAGCAGGTAGCATTACGTTCACATTTTTTACCTACGCATTTGTCAACATCGGTATGGTTAGTGGCATATTGCCTGTGGTTGGTGTGCCGTTACCTTTGATAAGCTATGGCGGTACATCAATGGTGTCGCTATTTGCCTGCTTTGGTATTTTAATGAGTATACGTACGCATAAAAAATTGGTTGCCTCTGGCTAAATAATTAAAGAATAGATATTTAAGGACAGCTATTAATGAAAAAAAACGCACTGTTAATTCTGCTATGTACGGCTTTTTTGGTTGCATGTGGCGGGTCAAAAACAGTTAAACCTTCGGCACCATCCCCTGCAAACAAACCAACGACAAGCTCACAAACCACACCACAACCAAGTGGTGGCGGCTACTATCTGGATGATGGTCCTGGTGACAATCCACCCAAAGATATTGATAGCATTCCAAATGCAATACCTAAAAATGAACCATACCTTGCGCGCGCCAATAAACCTTATAAAGCATTAGGCACAACTTACAAGCCCATGACAAGCTGGCAGCCCTACAAAGAGCAAGGCGTAGCATCATGGTATGGTAAGCGCTACCACGGCCAAAAAACATCGAGTGGAGAGGTATATGACATGTATAGCATGTCCGCTGCACACACCACTTTACCATTGCCAAGTTACGCCAAAGTGACAAATCCTGCCAATGGCCGCTTTGTGATTGTGCGTGTGAATGACAGAGGCCCATTTAAAGGCAATCGCATTATTGATTTGTCTTATGCTGCAGCTTATCAATTACGTTTTGCATCTGCAGGCAGCACATTGGTAGAAGTTGAAGCGATAGACCCGAAAAATGCGGCAAGTTACACGCAAGCGACACCTATAACTGCATCTCCTGTTCAGTTAAACCCAGAGCAGCCAAAACCAGCTAGCACTCAAACAACCGATATCGCAACAAGTGCATCTGTTAGCAGCACATCAGTCACCAATACAACCCCTGTGATAATTCAATACTTTGTGCAGGCTGGTGCATTTAAGAATGAAGCAAATGCTGAGTTACTCACCAAAAGAATTCAGTCATTGGAAATTGCACCAAATACAGGTATTAACAGCGTGTATAATAACGGTCTTTATCGCCTGAAACTAGGCCCTTACGATAACAAATCTGATGCTGATTCGGTCGCTGCTAAAGTTCGTAAGCAGCTTAATTTGTCCGCTATTATTGTCAATCAGTAGATTCTATTAATAAGCCTATCAATATAAATCTACTTAACACTTAGAAAACATTTAACTCAGAAACTAATTAATCCAAACCATGCGTATTTCATTATATTTATCACTTTTCAGCATTTTATTTTTTTCAAGCACAGCCGGGCTTGCCGCACAAATTGCGCCCCCTCCGACCTTGGCTGTAAAAGCGTACTTACTGCAAGATTTTAATAGCGGTACGATCATTGCATCGCACGAAAAAGATGCACGGGTTGAGCCAGCATCGTTGACCAAAATCATGACAGCATATGTTGTGTTTAGCGCTATTCAGCAAGGACATTTAAAATTAGATCAAACATTGCCAGTCTCAGAAAAAGCCTGGAAAGTGGAAGGTTCTAAAATGTTTATTGAACCGAATAAACCGGTGACAGTAGATGAGCTTTTACATGGCACGATTATTCAATCGGGTAATGACTCATCGATTGCGTTGGCTGAAGGTGTTGCCGGTGCGGAGGAGCAATTTGCCGACATGATGAATAAACAAGCGGCAAAACTGGGCATGAAAAATACGCATTATACAAATGCAACAGGATTACCGGACAGCAACCATTACACCACAGCGAATGATTTAGCGATTTTAGCCTCCGCCTTGATTCGGGATTTTCCGCTGGAATATCGCCGCCTTTACTCTGTTAAAGAATATACCTACAACAAGATTAAACAACCAAATCGCAACCGCCTACTGTGGCTGGATCCCAACGTCGACGGCATGAAAACTGGACATACTGAAAGTGCTGGCTATTGTTTAGTTTCATCATCAAAACGAGGTGATACGCGTTTAGTTTCTATATTACTAGGTGCTGTAAGTGAATCTATGCGTGCCAGCGAGAGCCAAAAATTGCTTAATTATGGTTTTCAATTTTACGAATCTACTTTGGTTTATAAACAAGCCCAAGCAATTAATAGCTTGCGCGTCTTTAAAGGCCAAGATAAAACAGTTGCGGCTACAGTTGCCAAAGACTTTTATCTCACTTTACCAAAAGGCGATTATGCAAAAGTAAAAGCCAACATGACTAGCCAACAACCATTGATTGCACCAATTAAAGCAGGACAAGTGATTGGTAAAATCACTTTTACCCTGGATGGAAAAATCATCAATGAACAAAAATTACTGGCGGCTAGATCAGTTGAACAAGCAGGATTCTTTGGCAGAGTTGCCGACAGTATTCGTTTAATGTTGCAATAACTAAATAGTTAACCGAAAAAATGGCAGAAGATTTACCAAACCCAAATGTTGTAGTGAATAGCCCTGAAACCTTAATCGAATTTCCCTGTGATTTTCCTATTAAGGTGATGGGTGAAACCCATGCGGATTTTACCGATGAAGTGGTTAAAGCAATACGGCAATTAATTCCCGATTTTGATGTAGCCAACATTGAAATGCGTGGTAGCTCTGGTGGCAAATACATCAGCCTTACCTGTACTGTTCATGTCACTTCAAAACCGCAGTTGGATGATATTTATCGCGCCTTAACCAGCCACCCGATGGTGAAAGTTGTGCTGTAATAACCTTATTGGAACGATGCAATTATCAAATCCTGCTTTGGCATTCTCTGATATCGTTATCCACGATCTAGGCCGCACCGACTACCAAACGACACTGGCTGCGATGCAAGCCTTTACCGCCAATCGCACCGCCGAAACAGCAGATGAACTATGGTTAACCGAGCATGACAGCGTTTACACGCTGGGCTTAAACCGCAAAAACGTACGCTTGCCTGAAAATGACATACCGGTTGTGTATGTCGATCGTGGCGGCAAAATCACTTATCATGGCGTTGGGCAGGTGATTATTTACTGCCTATTAGACTTAAGTCGCCACCATTTGAATGTGCGCCAATTGGTGCAGTTAATCGAAACCAGCATCATTGAATTGCTGGGTGCACATCAAATTGAAAGCGCAACCAAAAACGATGCACCTGGCGTGTATGTGACTGTTGATAACCAGCAAAAAAAAATCGCTTCACTAGGACTAAGATTAAAAAATAATTGCTGTTATCATGGCTTAAGTTTAAATGTGGATATGGATTTATTGCCATTTTCCGCGATTGATCCTTGTGGCTATGCTGGCTTGCAAATGACACAAACGAAGGATTTAGGCGTTAACCAAACATCACAACAATTAGGTACCGCTTTATTGCAATTACTTAAAGAAAAATTAACTCATGTCTGAAACGATCATTAACAACCCAGTGATGAATAGTGCTGCGCCGAAAAAAATTGCAGGTGTTAAGCAGATTGATGCGGAGAAAACGGCACGTATTCCCATCAAAATCATCCCTATGCCCATGTTGCGTAAACCTGACTGGATACGCATGAAAGTGCCAGATAGCACGCGCTTTCAAGAGATTAAACAGATTTTGCGTGAAAACAATTTACACACGGTATGTGAAGAGGCCAGTTGCCCTAACATCGGTGAATGCTTCAGCGGCGGTACAGCTACGTTTATGATTTTAGGTGACATTTGCACACGTCGCTGCCCTTTCTGCGATGTCGCGCATGGCAAACCGCTGCCGCCGGATGTGAATGAACCAGCCAATTTAGCTCGCACTATCGCACAAATGCGCTTGAAATATGTAGTCATCACTTCCGTTGATCGCGATGATCTAAAAGATGGTGGGGCACAACATTTTGTCGATTGCATCCATGCTGTTCGTGAAGCATCACCCGATATCAAAATTGAAATTCTAGTGCCGGATTTTCGCGGACGACTTGATGTCGCGCTAGAAATCTTACGTAAAGCGCCGCCTGATGTAATGAACCATAATCTGGAAACGGTGCCACGTTTATACAAGCAGGCACGGCCCGGTTCAGATTATCAAAACTCACTTAGTTTGCTTAAAACATTTTCTGAAATGTACCCGCATATTCCGACCAAATCAGGCCTGATGCTTGGCTTGGGTGAAACGGATGACGAGATTCTACAAGTGATGCAAGACTTGCGCGCGCATCAGGTTAGCATGCTCACATTGGGCCAATATTTACAACCAAGCGTACACCATTTACCGGTAATGCGTTATGTGGAACCGGCTATTTTTGACGATTTAAAACAAAAAGCCGATGACATGGGCTTTAATAATGCAGCTAGCGGCCCCATGGTAAGAAGTAGCTATCACGCCGATTTGCAAGCGCAACACAGTACACAAGCAACGCAAACGCAATCGGTTATCTAGCATTTACAAGCCAATCATATCGTTAGGGATTTTTCATGGTTCCACATTTAACAACTGCACTCAGCGGCCCACTGCTTAGCTTAGAAACGCGCATGCTTCAAGACATGCCGAAAATCGAGCATTGGTTCCGCTCACAATGGTTAGAATATGCTTCACCCTTTTACGCTTCGGTGGATTTACGCAATTCTGGCTTCAAGTTAGCTCCAGTAGATACAAATCTGTTCCCGGGTGGATTTAATAATCTGAATCCAGAATTTTTAAGTTTAAGCGTGCAGGCTGCGCAGGTTGCGGTAGAAAAAATCTGCCCAGAAGCGCATCGCTTGATGATCATTCCAGAAAATCATACACGCAACACTTACTATCTACGTAATGTGGTTGAGCTTGTGAATATTATGAAAGCCGCTGGTTTAGATGTGCGCATCGGCAGCATTTCGCCTGACATAACAGAGCCAACAATACTTGAAGCGCATGATGGTCAAAAACTATTACTTGAACCAGTAGTGCGTGTTGCAAACCGTATTAAATTAATCAACCCGGAATTGGGCGATTTTGATAGCTGTGCGATTTTACTAAACAATGATTTATCGGGCGGCATACCAGATATCCTTAAAAATCTTGAACAAGATTTAATTCCGCCATTACATGCAGGTTGGCACGTTAGACGAAAATCTACTCATTTTGAAGCATATAACCGCGTTGTTGCTGAATTTTCAAAACTTTTAGATATTGATGAGTGGTTGTTGAATCCTTATTTTGAAACCTGCGGTGAAATTGATTTTCATGCACGCACTGGTGAGGAATGCTTAGCTGCCAAAGTAGAAGAGTTGCTCGCAAAAATTAGAACAAAATATGCCGAATATGGCGTTACACAAGAGCCATTTGTGATTGTGAAAGCCGATGCTGGCACTTATGGCATGGGTATTATGACAGTTAAATCACCAGACGATGTGCGTGACTTAAATCGCAAAGCGCGCAATAAAATGTCTGTGATAAAAGAAGGTCAACAAGTCAGTGAAGTGATTATTCAAGAAGGCGTGTACACATTTGAAAATATTAACGATGCGGTAGCAGAGCCTGTGGTGTACATGATGGATCACTTTGTGATTGGTGGTTTTTACCGTGTACATACTGAGCGCGGCGCCAATGAAAACTTAAATGCGCCTGGCTCACATTTTGTGCCGCTAGCGTTTGAAAAACCCTGTACCTTGCCAGACTGTGCGGGCGCACCGGATACGGTACCAAATCGTTTTTATGCCTATGGTGTGGTTGCTCGCCTGGCCTTGTTGGCAGCAGCAATTGAGTTGCAAGAAACTGACCCGCTCAATTAACAACAAACATAATTAACGATATGAAACTGCTTTTCATTCTTGATCCATTAACTAGCCTAAAAAGCTATAAAGACACCAGCATTGCCATTATGCGCGAGGCCGCAGCTCGCGGGCATACATTATTTGTTTGCGAACAGCACGATGTGTTTCTACAGAATGAAGTTGTACATATTCAAGCCAAAGTATTTAACTTCGCAGATACTGGAAATGCAACAACAAGTGAAACTTGGTTTAAATTAGGCGTTAACCATACGGTACTACCTAAGGAATTTGATGCGATTTTAATGCGCAAAGATCCGCCGTTTGATAATGAATATTTATACAGCACTTATTTATTAGAATTAGCTGTAAACCAAGGTGCACGCGTCATCAATAATCCAAGCACGGTACGCAGCTGGAACGAAAAATTATCCACCGCAAAATTCCCGCAATTTACCCCTGAATTTTTGGTTACCGCAAATAACGATTTGATTCGCGCATTCTTAAGTCAGCATCAAGATATTATTATTAAACCGCTGGACGGCATGGGCGGCACCGGCATATTCAGACTAACCGAATCTGACCCTAACATCGGCGTTGTTTTAGAAATTTCAACCCAATTCGGCACACAAACCGTGATGGTTCAGCGTTATTTGCCCGCGATTTTGCAAGGCGATAAACGCATTATCGTGATTAATGGCGAGCCACTACCATTTGCCTTGGCACGCATTCCAAAAGCTGGCGAGACACGTGGGAACCTGGCAGCGGGCGGCACTGGCGTTGCGCAAGCATTGACTAAACGCGACTTGGAAATTGCCACCACTGTGGGTAAAACGCTTAAAAATGCTGGTTTATTTTTAGTCGGCCTTGATGTGATTGGTGATTACTTAACGGAGATTAATGTCACTAGCCCCACCGGCATGGTAGAAATTGCGACGCAAACAAATTGCAATCCCGCACAGGTTTTCATGGATACACTTGAAGGCATTTCTGATTAAACTTTAGCATTTGCTCGCCCGAATCAAGTCGCGCTATAGTAGCGACTATGCGCTTACTCCTCATTCTGATTTTTAGCTTTTTGCTATCAAGCTGTAGCAAACCAGAACCCATTCATCATACGCAAAGTTATGTATTTGGCACCTTGGTCGACATCACGATTTATGGTGAACCAGAAGAGGATGCGGCAGCTTTAGCCAGTGAAATCATTCGCAACTTTCAAGATTTACATAATCGTTTACATGCTTGGCGCCCAAGCGAAATTAGCGCGCTTAATCACGCCTTTAAAAACGGCAATTTGCCAGTGTCCATCAAACCAGATGTCGCCGCGATTATTTCTGATGCTACGTCGCTTTCTATTCAATCAAAGGGCGCTTTTAACCCAGCAATTGGCGGATTAATGAACGTTTGGGGATTTCACAAAGATGAAATTAAGCCCATCAAAATTGATGACGATAAAATAAAAAACTTAGTTAAAAGCAACCCACAAATGGTGGATATTGTTGTCAAAAACGGCAAAGCTTCCAGCACCAACCCAAGTGTTCGATTAGACTTGGATGACTATATAAAAGGTTATGCGCTAGATGCAACATTAGTATTTTTGCGTGAACACGGCGTTAAAAACGCCCTGATTAATATCGGCGGCAATATGATAGCGCTTGGTAAACGGGGCAATAACCCATGGCGCGTCAGCATTCAACACCCTCGCAAACCAAATGCCATTGCCGCGCTTGATTTAGAAAGTGGCTGGGCCATTGCCACCTTAGGCGATTACCAGCGCTATTTTGAACTGAAAGGTAAACGCTACAATCATATTATCGACCCCGCAACTGGCTATCCCACAGAAGACGTGCAAGCCGTTACCGTATTGGTTCCGCCACAAGTGAATGCTGGTGTGCTGTCAGATGTAGCAGCAAAACCGATCTTTATCGCAAAACCAAATACGCGCAGTCAAGCAGCAAAAGAGATGGGGGTAGAAAATTACTTAGTGATTGAATCCAATGAAAAAATCGTCATCAGCCCATCTATGGCTAAGCGTGTTACTTGGGCAGACTCCAACAAGGCACAAAAGGTCAACTTTAACTAAAAAAATCAATGTTACCCAATATCTAAAGCTGGCTTCAACAGATTAAAAATTTAGTTTCGACTTATGCCATGCCGCACTTAATAATTACTTCCCTAACTCCTATTTTTAATCATCTCTAATATTTAAGCCATTAAAAAATTCATATTATCAAATCTATTTCTATAATGTATTGCATTTACAAAAAAGCCGCTTAAAGCGGCTTTTTGATTACTATCTTTCGCACAAAAACTTATTGTTCATCAATCAATTCACGCCAAATCACGCGATGATTCGTGAATCCAGAAGCACCATCAATTGGAAACTCTGGCTGTTGAGGAGGAAATTGTGGGGTAGGATTATCAGCAGTGACAAGATTAACCACTGGTTTACCTTTCACATACAATATGTTCATACCCACAATTGGTGCATTTGTTTTGCTTGCAACCACATTACCCGCTACTGATGCACCTGTTCTGTAATCTAAGAAATTAAGCCAACCATAACCGCCAGGTGAGCAAACGGTGTTAGATGGCACTGTTGTAGGCAACAACAGCGTGCCAAACACAAGCTGCGCAGGCACACTTTGACGTTCACCACTATCGGGAAAATCAATATACCAACCCCTACCCGTTGCAAAACTCACTTGTTTAGCAGGTGCTTGAACATGTCTAGTCGCTGTAGCCGTATCGTTAACCAGCACTTGATTGACCATTGTTGAACTAGTACGTGGATTATCCAAGGTGACGAGTGAAGTGGAGTCATCACTAATGGCATATATGGATTGCTGTTGAGTGTCAGTTAAGTCGCTAGTACCTAAATATTTACCAGTACCCACATACAATATACGCTTACCGCTAATTTCAGCTAATTCTGGACGCACCGTTATTGGTTGCGTATTACCACCGGGATCTTTAAGCACAGCAACCTTAAATGGATTTGTGCCTGACTGTGCCACATTAATATCAAAACGCCAGAGATTTCCTAGCAAATCACCACTATAAACAAATTTAGCCTCATTATTGCTTTCTGCATCCATCACATAGGCATTAATTTGGGCTAAACCACTTGGTGTAGTACTAGTACCAGCTCCTGTAGCATATTTAGTTATTGTTGCACCTGTAGCTGCATTTATTACGTACAGGAAGCCTTTACCAGGATTGTTACCACTTATATTGTTATAGCCAGAGGTAATTAGAACGACCCAAGTACCATCTGATTTTTTGGTAATAATGGGATTGCCATACGTAAAACCAATATCGCTATCATCAGTATTATCAAATTCCCATAATAACAGTGGTGAATTTGGACTAGTAATATCTAGCGCGAAATACCCTTCACCGCCACCATTCAAACCGGCTACCAGTATCGTCCTCCAAACTGCACTGGTAGGAGAAATGCAACTGGAAATACAAATATCATTAACAACAATATCACCATCAAGATAATAAGTGTGACTTACGCCATTGCCGTAGTTTTTATCGGCAAGTTTCCACATATTATTCAGCACCATCGTTGGCACATAAGCCCAGCGCTCTTCACCTGTAACCGCATCAATGGCATGCAGCATACCGTCATTGGCGCCTATATATACAGTACCGGCACGTGTTGCTTGTGTTGTTTTAAATGAGCCAACTGTACTAGCGGGACCATAACCTGGATCTGCAAAATTAGCTTTAGGGCTACCTACATAAACTGGTGTTGAATGCACCAAGTCACCTAAAACAGATTCACGGAATCTATAAAGTCGAGTATCAACGCTGCCTTCTACGTTACTAGCACGATCCTCATAACCATTATTGCCACGCAAAAAATTAATCAGAGTTGTAGTATTAACTAAGGGGCGCTGGTCTGCTGTTAGCGTACTCCATTGACTCAAATTGTTTGCCAGGAATGCATTATTAAAATTGCCGGCTTTGCCCGCTGTGGTCAAATTAGCTGTATTAAAACTTCCTAAAGTACCAGAAACATTCATATAAATGTTTCTTGTGTCAGTTGTATTACTCACGAAATTCTGCATCGTACCTGCGCAAGAAGTAGAAATCTCTACTTTACAATTAGTGCCATCCAATACGCCTGGCGCACCACAGGTTGCTGTCGTTGCACTTGGTGTCACACACTGATAAACAGTGCTATTACCAATTGATGTTGCAACAACACTGCTAGGTGCGGCACAAGTATCGGCCACCACATTTTCGACGCACCACGTTGCATCCTCACTCACTTTACCAGTATCAGTATTAATGGTTCTAGCCTCTAAATTACCAATCCACTTCACGCTGGTATAACTTGCAACATAGGTAAAATTATCACCAGAAACAGGATTAAGTGTACTAGTCGCCGCAGCAGCACCCGCACCCACTTTAGCTTGAATCGAACTCAATGCATCACTGAGTGATGTAGCTAATTGATTAGGATTTTTTGCACTAAAGTAAGTACCTTGTCCATTCACTGCCGCATGCCATAAATCATCAACTGCAGTTTGTGAGTCTGCTGATGGAACAGGCCAGTTTAGTGTGCCTTGTTTCAGCTCATAAAAATCACCTTGTGTGGCTGTTTTATAATCCGTTGTATAAGTAAGTGAGGCATCAACACCCAAACCTAAAGTAAAGGTTGTCATATGTTGCTTTATATTATTATCTGTTGTGGTAACAAACACATTGTTTTCACACACATCACCTGTCGTACCATTTGGTCTTGTACTACCTGTACAATTGTTTAATGCAGATGTGCGTAAATCCGTGTCATAGTAATATTTAGTCGCATCTGCCAAACTATTACTGCTTGCTGTAGGTCCCTCAAACATAGGTCTTACCGTACCACTTCCATCCATATTACCGATGGCTGTAGATCCATTTAACTGTAACCCGCCATCACCATTCCAATATCCATCCGTGGTCAAAATAGAGAAGTTCTGTTGGCAGGAAAATTGCACAGGATCCGCAGAGTTCCCTACAGCACCTTTACCTGCATAAATCCTACCCACGGTTGATAGAGCTCGCCTTAATGGCGTGCCTCCACTTGCATTTGTTTTTAATAATAAATCGTACCAATTAGCTTTCTGTGCCGTGTCGAATTTAGCCACTGGCAAATACTTAGCACTTGTACTATTAATCGTAATAAAACCTACTCGAAAACGCGTATCAATTGACTGAAACGCAAGACTGGTAGATGTTTTCATCATTTGCATACGGGTACGATAGTAACTATACCAATTAGCAAAATTCGTCATCTCTTCATCATAAGTACACACTGTACCTGGACAGTCTGTGCGGCTGGGCGCTTTTTCAAAAGTTAACCCAGGCTCAATATCCACGCGTTGAAATGTGGTAACAACTGCTGTATTAGCAAACTGGGTGAGTGTATTAGGAATTGTGTAAGTCTTGATAGTATCGTTAGAACCACCTGCCATATTTGTTTTTGTAAAATTCAATCGATTATTTGTATCACTTTCGGTAATCGACAATGTCCCATTAGTAGCTGCGCTATTATTCACTGCTGTAATGGTAATAACAGGATTATTTGCTCCATTAGAAGAAGCAGTAAAGTCAGGAGCGGATACATAACTATTAATTTGTGCTACCAGTGCATTTGCAAGTGCATTTCGATTAGCTGAGTTATCTGTACCACCAGCCACGTTAATAGTCGTGCCTAAAATTTGGGTGGAGCCCACTGTAATACCTGTGACGCTACTAGTGGTTCTGGCAGCAGTAATGGTTAATGTGCCTACTGACTTAGTACCTGGCTGGACGGCTGTTGGCTGTGGTGATGCAGTGGTCACGACTATCGTGCCAGTAGTAGTGCCGGTAGATACTAACTCTACTAAATCACCATTTGCATTTGCCCTAAAACCTGTGGTGCCTTCTTCAGCTGATATGGCTGTTGCAATAGCCTGTGCCAGAGTAGCTCTTTGAGCTGCAGAAGTCGTATTCGCAATAGTAAGTGCTGGGCTGGGAGATAATGGAATTATCCTCACACCATCAATCGTAATATTGCTAATCGTTAATGGCGAAGGTGAAACGCATGAAGGCTGATTGGCAGCACCACAACCCGTTGTTTCTGGCAGTAACTGAATACTACCCACACTACTGGACTTAACAGCCGACCAGCGCGCAAGTGTGTGACTTGATGTTTCCGAGTATTTTCCCTGACACCCAGTACCAGATTGTACATTAGCGGCAGAAGTACACCAGCGCACTTTGGCAGGAAATATATAGGCTCCAGTTGGCGTTGCTGACTCGGTACAACTCGTCAGATTTTTATTCGTACAATATTCACCTACCGCCACCTTGTAATAGTAAGGATATCCATATGCATTGTAGGGCTGATTGTATGATTGACTTTGTGTACCAGTGTAATTGGGGTAAATATATTGGCTGTTCTTTTTACAAACTAACGGATTGTTTAGATCGGCCTGTGTAACGCCTGATGTCTTGTTGCACCACACACGATCTCGGTAACCATCAGTTAGTCCTGCATTTGGTACTAATCGCGCGCTACCGCCTGTGTTGGTCAAGGCATCATTAGGTACAGATGTCCAACCGGCAGTATTGCCAGATGTCATTGCATTTCGGTCACTACCATCCGAATTTTTAGCTGGGTTATAAGTAGTATTAGGATCGTAATAAATAGTATTGAAGGCATTTGCATTATAAGGAGGGTCACCGAAGGCACAACTCGAAGTGAAGTCGCGTGCATTTTTAAATGTTGCAGTTTGCCCCTTACATTTATTACTGTCATTCACATAATCTGGCATATAGTCCCAACCCATACTGCCCGAGTCATCTAATATATACATCAGGTTGGGTAACACATCGCCTGTTGTCGCACTTACCAGCGGAGCAGTGCCTAAATCGGTAAGCGCAGCATGGCTATAATTAACATTCAAGGCAAACACCATCACGCAAAAGACTTGTAGATATTTGTGAAAAGTATGGGTTTTATTAGGGGATGTCATGTATGACTCCTGATTCAGTTTAGTCAATATCATTAAAATTAATAAATAAATGCTTGTAAGTAGCTAACTGTATTTTTAGGGCCAGTCACCCGAACAGTGGCACGATATACCACCGCGTCTTCAGGATTTTTACAGGTCTGGCAATACGAATTAGTACCGCCTTCGCTTTTACCGGCCATGGAGTTAGCGGTCGAATTACCCGTGCCTACTAAACAGTTTTCTTTATCTTTAGCCCCTGGATTTCGGCACATGCGCTGTAAAATTAAGCGTGTTTCATTACCACTTTTATCCGCAATATCATTGTCCACTTTTATAGAGTTGTTCCATGTGGCAGCAGCGTTAAGTGAAGCACTGCTTTCTAAAAGCACGCCATCAAAATTCGCATAATAACCAGTGGTTGGTACAAATAGCGCCGCTTCATCATTGTCATTAATAAATCTATAAGCTCTTGCAATACCAGTTTCTGCTGACATAATTGCTGACTGTTTAAATGCCAAATTACCCGCCACCAACACACCGCTATCTACAGACCGAATCAAAGCAGCGGCAGCCAGCGACATTGCAACTAAGGCAATTAGCGCAATAAATAGAACTAAACCTTTTTGCCGCCTTAAAAGCGGGCGATTTTTAACTATCGCTACTTGACTAAAAATAGTTTTATTTATCATAAATAACGACCTTTCATCATTTCTTGAATTCATATTTATGACTTTTTATAGTTGCGGGCTTGCAGCCAACATATTTCTTAATGGCACAATCACCTCATAAACGCGATAACGATAACTTGTCCAGTCAGCACCTAATGCTCCCGATAAATTTAAATCAGATCCAAACACGCACAATCTAGCAGGTCCAGCAGCACTACCTGAACAAAGCTGAGTGACCGTTTCCTTTTCTAGCAGGTTATTTCTAGCAACAACAGCAATACGCACGGCTTTAATACGATTGCGATCATTTAGGGTCATTGCCGTTGGGGCAAAACTGCCTGTAGCATCTTGCCAGCTTGTGATGATTTCACTATTAGGTGTTGTGGCTACGCCATACTGTGCTTGCAGACTTACAATCTCATTTAACACAGGTTCTTGCACATTAGTGGCAGGATTACTTTTTCTCAGTTGATTCGAGTTGACATCAAAAGTTACCGCTTTAATCTGCCCCAAACAGGCAAACTTATCATCTTGCGCCATGCTTGTATTGGATAAGACACTGATTCCATTTGTAGCTGTCAGTGCCGTGACTCTCGTAGCAAAGCAACTAGTGCCTGGTCCATTTCTGGTCACCAGCACCACATCACCCACCAAGCAACCCATATTGTTATCTACACCAACATAATTACTGCCAGCTAAAGTAACGATGTTAGTAGACATTGCGCCACGGCTGGTAGTGCCGTAACGTATGACTATAGTGTCACTATTAACACCATTTGTAATGGTAACTGGTGTAATAATGTCTCTCATAATACTGGTGGCATTTGGCCTAGTTGAGGTGATATCTGTATCTAAATTAATAACGTCTGATGACAACGCACTATCACACTTAAGTGCGGAGTAATTCACACCACGGGATACTGTTAAGGTGTCTGCAGCAATTTTGTCATTGTAAGCAGCTAATTTTGCTGCTCGTAACGCCTCAACTTCTTCAGGCGTTTTATCCGTATAATCTTCGAATTGATAAGTATTAGCTGCTGTTAGCGATGTGATTACAGGCAAAGTGCCACTAGCCAATGGAATTCCATAACCTGAAAACTGTAGCTCACGCTGAATCATATACAAGCCAATATTACCATTGGTTTGAGCATCAGAAATACCTGTTGTACTACGTTTAGTACCTTCAAATGCAGAAAAAGTCTGCATAATGACTAACGTAGCAATCAAACCTATTACCAGACCCACCATCAGCTCAATCAAGCTAAAACCCTGTTGATTAGTTATTTTTTTTGTCGTCATTACTATCTCGCCGTAAAGATAGAAGTGACAGCTTCGTATGAGTGCTGAGACTCACCTGGCACTTGCCACGTAACTAGAAACTTAAATCGCCCATCAGAAAGTAATTTGGTGGTTAATATGCCACTAGGTAAATTTGCCACAGGCATCGTATTATTACCACCTAAACCATATGGTGTAGACAACATCATCCCTAACCGTTGTTGCACCACATATGAGGCTTCAGCCCTGTAAGTTGCTTCTGCCGTATTCTTCATCATGGCACCTTGCAAGCCTGAAATTGCGAGGATGCCAAATGAAAAAAATGATTCATTAACATTTACGTGGGTCAGTACTTTTTGCGCTAGGATCGCACAAGCGTACATTGCCACCTGCGCCCAGCGTAATATTTAACTTACGATCAGCACCAGCAAAACTCACCTCAACTTCAGTAAGTTGATTTGCAGCAGTCGACTTAACGCCTAAACCAGTAAAGGTAACATTGTTAGCACCTCCTGGTGTTGGTGTAATTACTGCCGATGCAGTACCTCCATCATTACTGCTCCGACTTTCCACCACGCCCCCAGATAAATCACTGCATGCTCTAGCGGCAGGCGTCACACACTCAACTGTCCAAGCAGAATTAACTCCCAACGTAAACTTTACTGGTGTATTACGCATTAGTGCCTCGGAACGTGCTTTTTGTATTCCATTCAATATCGATTCAGCTGCGGTGCGCACTTTAGTGTTCTGTATCCAGGCACGATAACTAGGAGCGGCTACCGACGCTGTTATACCAATAACAGCAACAACAACCATTAACTCTATTAACGTAAATCCTGTCTGTTTAGATTTAAACATCTCTAGCAAGAACCGCTCGGTTTAAGTGACCAACATGCACTATTAAATGATGAAGATTTAGCATTATTTTGATTAATATTGTAAATATATCCAGCCATAACCCCACTGCCTGTTGCGGTTAGGGTATAAGCTGTCGCGGTGCCTGCAGCCGAACAGGCGAAGGCAAAATAAGTCGTGTCTGTACCAGTAGCAGGTGTACATGGTCCATCAACATACGTGCGATTATCTTGATAATACTGTTCCATTTTAATACGCATATCCGCCAATGCACCCGTTGCTGCTGAAGCGCGCGCACGCTTCACATAATCTTGATAGGATGGAATCGCAATCGAAGCTAAAATCCCAATAATCGCCACCACAATCATAATCTCAACTAGCGTGAAGCCTTTTTGCAAACGTTTTATAGTGTTCATCATTAATACCCTTTTTTGCTTAGTTGCATCATGCCAAAGTCAAAATCACTATGCGAGCAGTATCCGATAATCGGTAAAATTGGTAGCACAAACGGCAATTGAATGACGTTACACACTGACCACATAAACCGCAACCTGCTGTCTATGCACATTAATGCTAAAATGCGTTTTTATGTATTTGCGTTAAGTAATGAGGAGCTTTAATGCTTAAATCTAATAGTAATTTAGCTGTATATATATTGCTTTGCGCAATTTGTAGCACTTTAATGGCTTGCGGCACTAAAGGTCCCTTGTATATTCCTGAGCAACGTTATCCGCAAAAAGTTGAGCAACCGGCCTCACAAGATTCACCTGCGCCAAGCAATAAAAAAGCACCTCTGCCTCCACCAACCGTTAAAGATTACTAATTAATTGTGAAAATATTTGATTTTAAAAATGGCAGTTTACATGCCGAAAATGTGGCCTTAAGCCAAATTGCCACGCAGTTTGATACGCCCTGTTATGTGTATTCCAAATCTGCTCTGACGCAAGCATTTAACAATTTTAAAGCGGGTTTAGCGGGCACCAATCACCTGGTGTGTTTTGCCGTAAAAGCCAACCCCAATATTGCCATTTTGAATTTATTCGCGAAATTGGGCGCGGGGTTTGATATTGTTTCTGGCGGTGAGTTAGCGCGTGTTCTAGCTGCCGGTGGCGATCCGCAAAAGATTGTTTTTTCTGGCGTAGGCAAAAGCGCGGATGAAATGCGCGCAGCATTAAACGCAGGTATTTTTTGCTTTAATGTGGAGTCAGCCAGCGAGTTGGTGCGATTAAACCAGGTAGCTGGTGAAATGGGCAAAATCGCGCCCGTTTCGTTGCGAGTTAACCCGAATGTAGACGCAAAAACGCACCCTTATATTTCTACTGGTTTAAAGAATAATAAATTTGGCGTAGCGTTTGAAGATGCGCTTGCGGTGTATGAACAAGCTGCAGCCATGCCGAATATTGCGGTACACGGCGTTGATTGCCATATCGGCTCGCAAATCACTGAGTTAGCACCGTTTATTGAGGCGCTTGATTTGATTTTAGGCTTAGTGGATGCGCTTGCCGCCAAAAACATACCGATTACACACATTGATGTGGGCGGTGGTATTGGCATCACTTATTCTGATGAAACACCACCGGAATTTGAAGCTTACGCCAAAGCCATTTTGGCTAAATTGGCGCATAAAAATGTCAAAGTGCTGTTTGAGCCGGGCCGCGCTTTAGTAGGCAACGCGGGTGTGCTACTGACAAAAGTAGAATATTTAAAACATACCGAAAGTAAAAACTTTGCTATCGTCGATGCCGCGATGAACGATTTGATGCGTCCGGCTTTATATGATGCTTATCACGAAATTGTCGCGGTGAATCCGCGTGTAGGCGAGACAGATACTTATGAGATAGTAGGGCCAGTTTGTGAAAGTGGCGATTTTTTAGGCCATGACCGTGTATTTAACTTAGCAGAGGGTGACTTACTTGCTATCAAATCCGCTGGCGCTTATGGCATGAGTATGGCGAGTAACTACAATACACGTGGTCGTGCGGCTGAGGTAATGGTGGATGACAATAAAATACACCTGATTCGCCAGCGCGAGAAAATCTCGGATTTATTTGCGCTAGAGCAATTATTACCTTAACTCAATACGATTGATATAACAAAAAAGCGAGGAATCAGTCCTCGCTTTTTCTGTGACTTTTTAAGTGTTAAGTTTTATATTATTTAAAATACTTAACCAATTAGTTTTAATCAAAAATAACCGTTTTATTCGCATACAATAAAATACGGTTTTCAATGTGCCAGCGCACGGCTTTACTTAACACGATGCGCTCTAGATCGCGTCCTTTTTGAATCAGATCTTCCACTTGGTCGCGATGCGAAATACGATCAATATCCTGCTCGATAATCGGGCCTTCATCCAGTACTTCTGTCACATAATGACCAGTCGCACCAATCAACTTAACACCGCGTTCAAACGCTCGATGGTAAGGCCTAGCCCCGATAAACGCAGGCAAAAATGAGTGATGAATGTTAATAATCTTTTGCGGATAACGTGCTACAAAATCCGGTGACAAAATCTGCATATAACGCGCCAGCACGATTAAATCAATGTTGTAATCTTCAAATAATTTAAACTGCGCCGCTTCGGCCACTGGTTTATTGTCTTTATTCACTTCAATATAGTGAAAATCGATACCGTAAAATTTCACCAAAGCTTCAGTATCGCGGTGATTACTGATGATTAACGGTATTTCACAGGCTAATTCGCCACTTTTATGGCGATGCAACAAATCGGCTAAACAATGGTCATATTGCGAAACCATAATTGCTACCCGCGTTTTATGCTGCGAAAGTTTGAGCTGCCACTGCATATTAAATTTGCTGGCAACGGGTTGAAACGCTTGCTCAAAAGCAGTTTCAGCCAAATTAAAATTCGCTACATCCCATTCCACACGCATTAAAAATAGATTATTTTCTGCATCTTGGTGCTGGTCTGCGTGTAAAATATTGGCATTATGCTGATATAAAAAATCAGCAATAGCCGCCACGATGCCTTTAGCATCTGGGCAGGTAATCAGTAATGTCGCAGTATTTTTCATGTCTGTGTTTGCATGCCTAGGTTTGATAGACGTTTAAGTGAAAATTTGTGCCATTATACCGAATTATAATGACTAACTAATCACAAGCAGTGAACCATTTGAATTATGAGTGAAGCCCTTACAAAACAAGCTGCACCAGCTAGTATCGTTTTAGCCAATCCGCGTGGATTCTGTGCGGGTGTTGATCGCGCAATTATTATTGTCGAACAGGCTTTAGAAAAATTTGGTGCGCCGATCTATGTGCGTAACGAAGTGGTACACAACAAATTTGTTGTAGATGGCCTGCGTGCCAAAGGCGCTATTTTTGTCAATGAATTAGACAAAATACCGACTGGCAGCACCGTGATTTTTAGTGCGCACGGCGTATCAAAAGCGGTTAGAAAAGAGGCTGAATCACGCGGATTAACGGCGTTTGATGCCACTTGTCCGTTAGTGACAAAAGTGCATATTGAAGTCGCCAAAATGCGCCAGGCGGGGTTGGAAATCATCATGATTGGGCACAAAGGCCATCCAGAGGTAGAAGGTACTATGGGTCAAGTTGAGGGGGGTCAGGTTGAAGGCGACCCAGATGTGCATGATCACGATCATGCAGAAACCTCCGCCGGCAATGGCATGTATTTGGTGGAAACGCCCGAAGATGTGCTGAACTTAACCGTTAAAAATGCTGAAAAATTAGCTTTTGTGACACAAACCACGCTTTCAATGGATGATGCAGCATTAGTCATTGATGCACTCAAAGCTAGATTTCCGACGATTCAATCACCAAAAAGCGATGATATTTGCTATGCCACGCAAAACCGTCAAGATGCGGTCAAAATCATGGCGAAAGATTGTGACTTAGTGATTGTGGTAGGTTCACCCAACAGCTCAAACTCCAACCGCTTAAGAGAGGTTGCACAAAATCAAGGTGTTGAAGCGTACATGGTGGATAACGCCAGTTATTTAAAGGCGGAATGGTTGATGGGCAAGAAGAAAATTGGCGTATCTGCTGGTGCATCGGCACCTGAGGTTTTAGTGAAAGAGGTGATTGCTAAACTACAAGCCTTAAGCGCGGCGGACGTAACGGAGTTGCAGGGTGTAATTGAAAGTGTGGTGTTTCAGTTGCCTAAGAACTTAACCAACGCAACCATTACCCGCAAATAATAGTCCTAAGCAATTCGAAAAAAGATTTATTCACTGTGTTCAAAACCCCTATTTCGGCACTTGTACTGATTCATACTCAAGACTTACAAGTATTAATTATGGAACGCACGGATAAGACGGGCTTTTGGCAATCGGTCACGGGCAGTGTAGAAGGTGATGAAACACCGAAGCAGGCGGCGATTCGCGAAGTGCTGGAAGAAACTGGGCTGGATACCAATCAATACGATTTACAAGATTGGCATACAAGCAACACTTATGAAATATATCCGCATTGGCGGTATCGCTATGCGCCTGGCGTGGTGGAAAATATTGAACATTTGTTTGGCCTAGAACTACCAAAAATCATGCCGATTAAACTCGCACCTGATGAGCATACTCGCTATGAGTGGGTAGATTGGCGTGAAGCAGCCACTCGCGTTTTTTCCTGGACAAATATTGATGCGCTCAAGAAATTAGGCGAACGGCATCACCTAGCTTTGTAAATCGTTTTATAAACCATCCCGTTAGCTTTATAAAAAATAAAGTTATAAAATAAACCTTTCAAGTGTGACAAGCTCAAACCCATATGCAAACAGCAACCATAAAATTTGAAAAATATCAGGCAGTAGACGATGCCGACTGCCAGCGTCGCATCATTGCCGCACGCAACAAACTCGGCAAACGCTTGGTGATTCTAGGTCATCATTATCAGAATGAGGCGGTATACCGCCACGCCGATTTCACAGGTGACTCACTCAAATTATCGCGCTATTGCGAAGATCTAGATGCCGAATTTATTGTATTTTTAGGTGTGCATTTTATGGCGGAAGTAGCCGATATATTAAGCCGCCCAGAACAAATCGTTGTATTGCCAGACTTGGCTGCGGGCTGCAGCATGGCGGATATGGCTAATTTAGCCAAGGTTGAGCGCAGCTATCGCGAACTGAGCAAAGTGCTCGATTTCGATGAAACCATTACACCCGTTACCTACATTAACTCGGCGGCCGATTTAAAAGCATTTTGTGGTGAACATGGCGGCATCGTTTGTACCAGCACAAACGCACCAAAAATCTTAGAGTGGAGTTTTGCACAGCGCGAAAAAGTGCTGTTTTTCCCTGACCAGAATCTAGGTCGCTGGTCTGGCCATAAAATGGGTATTCCATTAGAACAAATGCCGATTTGGGATCCTGATCAGCCCATGGGCGGCTTAACCGTTGAAGAAATCAAGAATGCCAAGATTCTGCTGTGGAAAGGCCATTGCGCCGTTCACCAAATGTTCAGGTTGCAAAACATTACCAAATTCCGTGCCGACCATCCTGATGGCATTGTGATTTCACACCCTGAAGCGCCATTTGAAGTATGCCTGAACTCAGACTATGTGGGTTCTACCGAATATATTTTAAAAACCGTGAGTGAAGCGCCACCAAACACCAAATGGTTAGTCGGCACCGAGTTAAACTTGGTCAATCGTTTAGCCGAACAAATGAAGCCACAGGGTAAGTTGGTACAATTTATGAGTCACGTGGTTTGCGAATGCTCTACCATGGCGCGTATCGACCCGCAACATTTGGCTTGGACACTGGAGAATCTGGCTGAAGGTAAAATCGTCAATCAGATTAAAGTGCCAGAACACGATGCAAAATTAGCTAAGTTAACCTTGGACCGGATGTTGGCAGCTTCATAAATGAGCGTTTGTGATTTATGTAGTGCAAGCCCACACGATATTCTGTGGCAAGACGATTTTTGCCGCGTGGTGCTGTTAAATGATGCAAATTACCCTGCTTATTGCCGAGTTGAATTGCTTGATCACATCAAAGAAATGACTGATTTAGCACCACAGCAACGGGCAAGAATGATGAAAACAGTTTTTGCGGTTGAATTGGCACTAAGGGAAGTCACGCAGGCCGATAAAATCAATCTTGCTAGCTTAGGTAACAAAACGCCACATGTACATTGGCATGTGATTCCGCGTTTTGAAAATGACAAGCATTTTCCCAACTCCCATTGGGGTGAAGCGGTGCGGGAAGGTCAGCCATTTATGTTGAACGACGCAGCCAAACAAGAATTAACTGGCAAAATTAAAGCGCATATTGAATGCGCTTTAAAAGGTTGATTAGTCGTTAAAACTTTATTCAACTACTAATCGATTCACCACATTGCCGTTGATTAAATGGCCTTCAATAATTTCTTCAATATCTTCATTGTCCACAAATGTATACCAGATTGCTTGCGGATAAACTACTAATAACGGCCCAAGCTCACAGCGGTCAAAACAGCCGGCACGGTTAATACGCACTTTCCCTTCGCCATTTAAACCGAGTTTTTTTACGCGCGATTTCATATAATCAAACGCCGCTTCTGCACCTTTATCCTGACAACAAGATTCACCATCTGGTCGCTGATTCAGGCAAAAAAAGACATGGTGTTTAAAGTGATTATTCATAATTAAGCTCTTTTTGCTGCAAATTATTGCGTGGCCAATTCGTCTTCCTGTGTAAAAGTCCACGTTCTGGTAATACCCAAAATATCGGTATTTCTTTTCATTTCCTCTGTAAATTTGGCATAAGGCGCAGCCAAGTTAACAATATTCTTAGCAGCTTCATCCAGTACTTTGGAGCCTGAACTTTTATCAATCTCGATCTTTTCTATACTTCCATCTGACTTAATGGATACGGTCATACGCAATTGCCCATATATTTTTTGATTGCGCGCCGCTTCCGGATAATTCATATTGCCGATGCGCTCCACTTTTTGCCGCCACGCTTCCAGATACATCGCATCGCTGGCTTCTTTAGTACGTGCACCAATAAATCTTCTTTTGGGCCGCTTTTGATACTCATCTTGTTGTTTGGCGATTTGCGCTTCTAAACGGTCAATTTCAATACTCGCTGCGATTAAATCGGCACGATTCAGTGATTTTGCAACCGCTTTTTGGTCGCCTTGCTCAGGGTCTGCTGAGGCGGCATCTTGCGTGGGATTCGACTCTACTTTTTTTGTGGCATTTAATTGGGTTAATAATTCTTGTGCTTGTTTTTCTAAAGTATCCACACGTTTTTGCTCACGCGCTTCCTGCGCTTTTAGCTTTGCCGCTTTTGCAGCGCTATGTGCATCCGCACTTGGCCTTAATTTCACTTCTGTGGTTTTTTGATTAGGTGCTGGCAATGCTGTTTTCATTTGCCGGTCAGCATCCGTATTGCCACCACGATCCAAATTCGCTTGTGCTAACAACTCTGCTTTTTCTGGCACTTTCTTGGTTTTGGCGTTCACCAACACGACATCTAATGCGGGTAATTTATTAACGAGTTTTTTAATTTCCGGCTCAAAATGAATGGTTAATATCACCGCATGTACGATTAGAGAAATAACAATGGCCACGCCAAGTGCACTAAAAGTCGTCAAGCGACGCATCTTTGTCGATTTAACTGCCAATTCAGATTGTTTCAGCACCGCATTCAAATTTTATTTCCCGCTAAAGATTTACTTGCTTAAGACTTAGTAACATTCAGCACATCCAGAATTTTTTGATGCACGCCACCAAAACCGCCATTGCTCATAACCAAAACATGGTCGCCTTGTTTTGCCGCATCGCCAATTGCTTGTACCAGCAAGGTTAAATCATCAAATGTCTGCGCTTTGTGCGCAATCGGTTTTAATGCGGCTGCGGCATCCCAACCCAAGTTTGCACCATAACAAAATACCAAGTCAGCTTCTTTTAAGCTGGCTGGCAATGCCTCTTTCATTACACCCAATTTCATGGTGTTACTTCTGGGCTCAAGCACTGCTAATATCCGCGCGCCTGTTGATTTAAAATCGCCAACTTTAGCGCGTAAACCCGCCACCGTCGTTTCAATCGCAGTGGGGTGATGCGCAAAGTCATCATAAACGGTGACATTATTCACTGTGCCTTTAATTTCCATGCGACGTTTGACGTTTTTAAATTCGGTTAATGCGGCAATACTCACTTCTGTAGAAACGCCAACATGCCGCGCTGCAGCAATGCTTGCCAGTGCATTCATGCGATTATGTTCACCTAATAAATCCCAGTTCACACGACCTTGCGGCTTGCCTTGATAAACAACATCAAAACTGCCATCGCCTGCTGCATTTTCAGCTTGCCAATCTGCATCCGTGCCAAACTTTTCAACAGGCGTCCAGCAGCCTTTTTCAATCACACGATTCAAACTTGATTCTTTACCATTGGCGACTACTAAACCTTGTTGCGGAACCGTTCTGACCAAATGATGAAACTGTTTTTCAATCGCTGCCAAATCATCAAAAATATCGGCATGGTCAAATTCCAGATTATTTAGCACAGCAGTGCGTGGGCGGTAATGTACGAATTTTGAGCGCTTATCAAAAAATGCGGTGTCGTATTCATCTGCTTCAATCACAAAAAATGGCGAGAGACTGTTGTTATCTTGTTTGGGCGCTTGCGGCAACCGTGCCGAAACATCAAAATTTTGTGGCACACCACCAATTAAAAAGCCTGGTGCCAAACCAGCACATTCTAATATCCACGCCAACATCGAACTGGTAGTAGTTTTGCCATGTGTACCAGCCACTGCCAACACCCATTTACCTTGTAACACATTCTCTGCCAGCCATTGCGGGCCAGAAATATAAGGCAAACCAAGATTCAGAATCTCTTCCATCAATGGATTGCCGCGCGATACCACATTGCCAATCACATAGATATCAGGGTTCAGCTTAGTCTGATTTGGGTCAAACCCTTCTATTAACTCAATGCCCTGCGCCTGCAGTTGCGTACTCATTGGCGGATATACATTGGCATCGCAACCTGTTACGCGATGCCCAGCCTGCTTGGCCAGCACCGCAATACCGCCCATGAATGTACCGCAAATACCTAAAATGTGAATGTGCATAATATGATTTTAACTGTTAAATAACTTAAGGATTTAACCTAAATTAGGACTTAACCAGCGCTCCAAATATTCTTTCGGCAAGCTTCTACGTTTAGCCATGTCTTCTAACTGGTCCATGCCGATTTTATCCACACTAAAGTATCTGGCTTCTTTGTGTGCAAAGTAGAAACCTGAAACGGCGGCAGCAGGCAACATAGCAAACGATTCCGTAAGTTGCATACCGATTTCTTCTGCTTGCAGCAAGTTAAACAAATCGGGTTTTACCGTGTGATCTGGACAGGCTGGGTAACCAGGAGCAGGCCGGATACCTTGATATTGCTCTTTAACCAACGCGGTTATGTCTAATTTCTCATCTGCTGCATAGCCCCAGAAATCGGTACGCACACGTTCATGCATATATTCGGCAAACGCTTCGGCAAAGCGATCGGCCAAGGCTTTAAACATAATGCCGCTGAAATCATCGTTAGCATCTGCGAAACGCTTTTCTATTTTCTCAGTACCTAGTCCGCCTGTGACTGCAAACAAACCGATGTAATCATCTGTTCCTTTTGGCGCAATAAAATCACTCAAACACTGATTAGGTCTAGGCACACCATCAATGACTGGCTTGACACTTTGCTGGCGCATACCGTAATAAGTAAATGCAACTTGGCTGCGCGTTTCATCGGTATAGATTTCAATATCGTCATCATTCACGGTATTGGCAGGCATCAACGCAATCACGCCATTGGCTGTTAACCAGCGGCCATCGATGATTTTCTTCAACATAGCTTTGCCTTCTGCAAACACTTTAGTCGCAGCTTCACCGACAACTTCATCCGTTAAAATCGCTGGGTAAAAGCCCGCTAGATCCCAAGTTTGAAAGAATGGCCCCCAGTCGATATATTGAGCGATGAGGTTCAAATCGATATTTTTAAATACGCGGCGGCCGATGAATTTGGGCTTTACAGGTGCAAATTCGCCTGCAAATGAAAGCTGCATTTTGTTTTTTCTGGCATCTGCAATGGTTAATAGCGGCACGCCTTTTTTGTTGGCATGCTGAGTACGTGCTTTTTCATAATCGGCCTGTATTGCAGCCAAATAAGCACCACGCGTTTCTGGCGTAAGTAAATTCTGCATCACCGTGACTGATCGTGAAGCATCTGGCACATAGACAATCGGGCCATCGTAATGCGGGGCGATTTTTACCGCGGTGTGCGCACGCGAAGTGGTTGCACCGCCAATGAGTAAAGGCGTTTTTGCTTCGCTAAAATGCGGGTCACGCTGCATTTCTTTAGCGATATGAGCCATTTCTTCCAATGAAGGTGTGATTAACCCGCTTAAGCCAATAATATCGGCATTTTCTGCTTTCGCCATGGCTAAAATCTCCGCCGCTGGCACCATCACGCCCATATTCACCACTTCGAAATTGTTACATTGCAACACCACGCTTACAATATTTTTGCCGATGTCATGCACATCGCCTTTAACTGTAGCAATGACGATTTTGCCTTTTGGCTTAGCTACTATGCCGGTTCTAGCTTGATCAGCAGCTTTTTCCGCCTCAATAAACGGGATTAAATGTGCGACGGCCGTTTTCATCACGCGCGCAGATTTCACGACTTGCGGCAGGAACATTTTACCTTGCCCAAACAAATCACCCACCACGTTCATGCCATCCATCAACGGACCTTCAATCACATGAATCGGGCGACCACCACTTGCCTCAACCGCAGCACGCGCTTCTTCGGTATCTTGCACGATAAAATCGGTAATACCGTGCACCATGGCGTAGCTTAAGCGTTTTTCAACTGGCACTGGGTTTTCAGGCGTACCGCGCCACTCCAGCGTTTCTGCTGCTTTCTTTCCGCCTGCCACTAATGTGCCGGCAATTTCGATTAAGCGCTCGGTAGGCACAAGCAAATTGTCGGGATCAATAATATGGTTTAAAACCACATCTTCTACACGCTGCTTCAGCTCTGGCGCTAAGTCATCATAAACGCCCATCATGCCCGCATTGACAATGCCCATCGTCATACCGGCTTTGATGGCATGATATAAAAATACGGTATGCACCGCCTCGCGCGCAGGGTCATTGCCGCGGAAACTAAAACTCACATTGGAAACACCGCCTGAAATTTTGGCATGTGGCAGATTCTGCTTAATCCAGCGCGTCGCCTCAATAAAATCCACGGCGTAATTATTGTGTTCCTCAATACCCGTGGCTATGGCGAAAATATTCGGGTCAAAAATAATATCTTCTGGCGGAAAACCGGTGCTGACTAATAAATCGTAAGCACGTTTGCAGATTTCGATTTTACGGGCATAAGTATCGGCTTGGCCTTTTTCATCAAAGGCCATCACAATTACGGCCGCGCCATAGCGACGGCAGAGTTTGGCTTGACGTAAGAATTCGTCTTCGCCTTCTTTCATTGAGATGGAGTTAACAATGGCCTTACCTTGCACACATTTCAAGCCAGCCTCAATCACACTCCATTTACTGGAGTCGATCATAATCGGCACACGGGCGATGTCAGGCTCACTTGCGATTAAATTCAAAAAGTGCGTCATGGCTTTAACGGCATCCAACATGCCTTCATCCATATTGATGTCGATGACTTGTGCGCCGTTTTCTACCTGCTGGCGCGCCACACTGAGCGCTTCGTCATACTGCTCATTGATAATCAGCCGTGCAAAGGCTTTTGAGCCAGTCACATTGGTGCGCTCACCTACGTTCACATACAGCGAATTTTCATCAATGATAAATGGCTCTAAGCCGGATAGTTTGGTGACAGGCTCAAAGCTTGGCACTGCACGCGGCGTTAACGTTTTGATTTCATTATAAATCGCGTTAATGTGCGCTGGTGTCGTTCCACAACAACCACCGGCCATATTTAAAAAACCGCTATTGGCGAACTCTTTCAATAAACTGGAAGTGACATCGGGCGTTTCATCAAAACCTGTGTCAGACATCGGATTCGGCAAACCCGCATTTGGATAGATACACACAAAAGTGTCTGCAATTTTTGACAGCTCTTCCACATAAGGGCGCATTAACGTTGCACCCAAAGCACAGTTAAGTCCAACTGTAAGTGGATTTACATGGCGGATCGAATGCCAAAATGCGGTAACCGTTTGACCCGATAGAATACGGCCGGATGCATCCGTCACAGTGCCTGAAATCATCAACGGCATGGTATAGCCGACCTCTTCAAAGAAGGTATCAATCGCAAATAAAGCGGCTTTGCAGTTGAGCGTATCAAAGATGGTTTCTACCATGAGAATATCTGCACCACCCTCTACCAGGCCGCGCACCTGCTCTAAGTAAGCGCTGACTAACTGATCAAAACTCACGTTACGTGCAGCAGGGTCATTCACATCAGGCGAAATACTGGCAGTCTTTGGTGTTGGGCCTAAAGCACCCGCCACAAAACGCGGTTTATCGGGCGTGCTGTGTTTTAGACAAGCGGCTTTGGCCAACTTGGCAGACTCCACATTCATCTCATGTACCAAATGCGCCATGTGATAATCATCCTGCGCCACAGAGGTTGCGCCAAAGGTATTGGTTTCAATCACATCCGCGCCGGCGGCTAAATACTGCTCATGTATTTCTTGAATCACCTGCGGCTGCGTGAGTGACAGCAACTCATTGTTACCTTTGACAAACAACTCGCGCTCACCTGCAGGTGCGGCAAAATCCTTAAATCGCTCACCTCTGTAATCGGCTTCTGACAGTTTGTACTGCTGAATCATCGTCCCCATTGCGCCATCTAAAATAAGAATGCGCTGTTTAAGTAGATTGCGGAGTTTGGTTTCTACAGGGCTAATGTTTTTGGGTTGCATGCACGCTTTCAAAAATGCTTTAGAACATTGTTTAGCCTTTATTTTAACATGTTGTAAGGCAATGAATATGCTGAATATCTTAGGAGCATCTGAATGTGGAGTTGGTACGTACAAATAAAAAAGCGATGCAAAGCATCGCTTTTTTATATCCGGGGAGATATGAAATGAAACGTTTTACTTTAGGCGCTTATTTTGCTTTTTGACCCTCATGTTTTTTATGAGATTTATGCACTGCTTTCGCTGGCGCTTTAGCGTCTGGTGCTGATGTTGTTGAAGTCGCTGCTGAAGCCGCTTCACCTGCTGGTTTTGCTGCGTCTGCTGCCATTGCGCCCATGCTTAAAGTTGCTGCAAAAAGGCCTGTTAATAATACTGATAATAGCTTGTTCATTTTATTTCCTTTACATCAAATAAGTTGGTTACTTAAAAATTGCTTGTTGGATATTTAGCCAGAACTACTTAGCTTCTTTTTTAGTATCCGGTAACACTTTTTTAAGCGAAGCCTTAACGCCGGTATCTTTTTTAACGACTGATGCCGCTGGCGCTTTATTTGCTGCAGCATCTGCTGGTTTTGCTGCATCTGCAGCCATTGCGCCTGCACTTAAAGAACTTGCAACTAAACCTACTGCTAATACTGATAAAAATTTATTCATGCGAATCTCCTAATCCATTAATATTAATTTTCTACTACATTTAAAACTGTTAAAACTAAGGTGGTTAAATCAAAGTTCTTAAATTAATTTCTTCACGTTAAGGTAATCATGTATCAAGGTATTTACTTCTCAAGCTAACGGTATAACTGCTGCCTGTGAATCAAACTATACTCAGCCAAACTTACAGCAACCTTACGATGTTTAATTTAAATAATTTATTTTTACGGATGCTTTAACTGACGTTTTTAAATTGCATAATGAGACATGCGCATATTTATTGTAGAAGATGATTCGGTATTGGCCGATGGGCTAAAGAATTCGCTCATCCAATCTGGCTATGCGATTGACGTAGCCAGCAATGGCGCGGATGCAGACAGCATTTTGGCGTATCAGGCATTTGACCTGGTAGTGCTGGATTTAGGCTTGCCCAAATTAGGCGGATTTGATGTGTTAAAACGCCTGCGTTCACGCGGCAGCAAAACACCAGTGCTAATTTTAACGGCTAACGATAATGTTGATAATCGTGTCATCGGTTTAGATTTAGGCGCGGATGATTACTTAAGCAAGCCATTTAACTTGGCAGAGCTAGAAGCACGGGTGCGCGCCTTGATCAGGCGTGGCCAGTCAGGCAGCAGCGCCGTCACTAGCATTGGCGGCTTAACGTTTGATATGACCAATCGCGTCGCCATCTATAATCAAGTCAGTTTAAATTTATCGGCACGCGAATTGGCGGTGTTAGAAGTATTAATGCTGAAAGCCGGAAAAGTGGCCAGCAAAGAACAAATGCTGGATAAGCTGTGTAATTTTGATGCTGACATTAGCGACAATGCATTGGAAGTTTATTTACATCGCTTGCGCAAAAAATTAGAGCATACCGATATTAATATTCGCACCATCCGCGGCTTGGGCTATTTGCTAGAGAAAAAACAGCAAGTGAAGAAACATCCAGTTTAAATATTGAGCTAAAAACTTAAATCTTAAAAAATTAAGACATCCACTTGTTTAACTTTAAACGACATTTCCCGCAAAACTCCCTAAAAAATCAACTTTTTAGATGGCTATTATTGTTGTTATTGCCGCTGATTTTTATCTCCATAATCGCTGGCTATTTTTTAGCCAATCATTTTACCAATCAAGTTTACGATAAATCTTTATACCGCACCGCGCTGGCTTTGGCTGGGCAAGTGGATACCGAAACGCCGGAAATCCAGGTACATTTGCCGAAAATTGCCAGGGATTTACTAGAGTTTGATGAAGACGATGATGTGTATTTTCGTATTATCGGACCAAATGGCGATTTGGTTTCTACGCATACCAGCTTACCATTGCCAAAAAAATACCCTGCCGCAGATAGATTTTTTTATTACGAAACCAGTTTAAATAATGAGGATTTAAGAGTCATTATTTATGCGTTACCAAAAGCACAAAACAATCAAAAAGATATTTATATTTTGGTAGGCGAAACACAACAAAAACGTATGCAAATGGCGGATGAGATTATTTTAAGCATGCTGTTGCCGCAATTATTGATTGGCCTGCTGGTTGGCGCTTTACTGTTTTTTGGCATTAAACGCGGCTTAATGCCGTTAGAAAAACTAAAAACAGAATTAATCACACGCAATAGCAATGATTTGAGCCCTGTCGATCATTCAGCTGCGCCGACAGAGTTAAAGCCGCTATTAGAAAGCTTTAACGATTTACTGGCCAAGGTTGCCAATAATATCGCCAAACAGCAACGCTTTATTGCTGATGCATCACACCAATTAAGAACGCCGCTGGCAGGTTTAAAAACCCAGGCAGAATTGGCATTAAGAGAGCAAAGTCCCGACAAAATTGCACATGCTTTAAATCAAATCAATGTCGCCAGTGGCAATCTATCGCATTTAGTCAGTCAATTATTAAGTCTAACCAAAGCAGAACCCAGTGGCAGTGTTTTCCTGGAAACGGAAACCCTGGATTTTAGTCAATTAGCCCAATTAACCACAGCGGATTGGGTGGTGGCTGCCTTAGAAAAGAATATTGATTTAGGTTTTATCGCGGCCGATAAAAACTTATTGATTAAAGGCAATGCGGTTTTATTGCGCGAGTTAATGAATAATTTAATTGAAAATGCCATTTTGTATACAGCCAATGGCGGCAATATCACGGTGGGGATAAAGCGGGAAGCCAACGATATCTTACTTTATGTGCAGGACGATGGCATCGGCATCGCACCTGACCAGCAAGATTTAGTTTTTGAGCGGTTTTATCGTGTACTTGGTACGCAACAGACCGGCTGCGGTTTAGGCTTAACCATTGTGCAGGAAATTGCTGAAAGACATTCAGCTACGGTGTCCATCGACAGCAAAGGTGAAGGTTTAGGATCGTTATTTACGGTACGCTTTACTGCAGCATTAAGTTAACGCCGTATTAATCAACGCCACGCCTGTATTGGATAGCCTCTGCAATTTGAGCAGGTTTAATCGCCACATCTCCTGATAGGTCCGCGATTGTTCTGGCCACTTTTAAAATGCGATGATAAGCACGCGCAGATAGATTTAAGCGCGAAATAGCGGTTTTTAGCAGCGTCAAACCAGCGTCATCGGGCTGACAATACGCGTCTATTTCCAAGCTACCCAAGCTGAAGTTCGCTTTACCTTGTCGTTGTAATTGACTATCTCGCGCTTTTTCTACGCGCGTGCGAATGGCATCACTGTTTTCTGCCGCCTGCGCAGTCGTTAACTCAGTCTCTTTTAATGCAGGTACTTCGATTAACAAATCGATACGATCTAATAATGGCCCTGAAATTTTGCTGCGATAACGCGCAATACTATCCGGCGTGCAGCGACACTTATTATTAAAGTGCCCTAAATAACCACATGGACAAGGATTCATCGCCGCCAGTAATTGAAAAGACGCAGGAAAATCTGCCTGGCGCGCTGCACGTGAGATGGTGATATGCCCACTTTCTAATGGTTCACGCAGCACCTCTAATACTTTGCGATCAAACTCTGGCATTTTGCTTTTTACCCATATTTACAAATAATGTTGTCTATAACTTATAGCTCATTTACATTACTAGCATTACGTGTATTTTGAATACTCACACCAATTTTCGAACAATATAAAACCGTCAATAAATGATTACAGAGTCAGCATAATTAGATATCCACCAATTCCTTAACTGGTATTTTTAAAGTTTGAGCTAACTTATATATATTTATTAACGCTATATTTCTTTTACCTCTCTCGATGCCACTCAAATAACTACGAGCAATTCCGCTTTCAATAGCAAGTCCTTCTTGTGTCCAGCCCAATTCTTTACGAATTTTTGCCAGTCTTTTACCAAAAAGAATACGCGGGTCATTTTCAACTGTAAATTCGCGATTAACCATAGCGCTAATCGTATGAATTGATGCACTATAAGGACACGTCCTATGAGTGACATTCGCGCTTATTAGGCATATTATTTACTTAATATCTTTGTTCTGACCGCCTTTAATTATGGGTAAATATATATTGGATGAGCGGCTTTCTCACCTCTCTGAAATGCGGCTTAATGCATTATTAAGCCGTTATTACCAAGGCGAAAAAATAGCTACTTTGCTAACTGAATTTAATATTCAGTGTTTGCCAACAGCTTTTTACAAACTACTACCGCATGCCATTCACTCTAAGAATAAGTGTCGTGCATGCGGTTCACCTATAGCTACTAGATTAAAATCAAGATTTAAGATGAAATTCGCAAGAGATGCTGTGAAATGTTCACAATGCGAACATGTCGATTTTCGAAACTGCCGCTGCGACTATTGCCTGAGAATAAAAAATGAATTGGAAGCAACTCATCAGGTAGCAATGAAGGTTTTAATCGAAGAGTTCTGTAGATCCTTCTCAACAAAGCCATTGGTTTCTAATGCTCAGGACATTTCACTTGAAGCTGCAATCGCGCTTCTTGCACTTGTTAGAACTTGTCACCTCAATGAAGATGGTACTTACGGATCAATCATAAAACCCCAACTCCCATACACCCCACGCAGTAGTTTGTTTAAAGAAAAGTTGGTCTATCTTTTGGATAGGGAAATAATTTGCCCTTCTTCTAACTCCAGTACTAGAGCATTTAATATATATGATGGAAAAATTGATTCATTTAATCTGTTAGACGTGAATTGGAAACTCAATTGTGTTAATTCTGAGTTGCTTATTTCACAAATTGAAAACTGTGGCTTAAGTGGCGAATGGCCTGAATACTGGTGTCATGAAGTGGACTCTTTAAGATTGGAGTTGGCACTTGCTGAATGCCAAGAGTTTTACGAGTTTTGCTTAGGTGATCGAGGGCTGCCTTATACAAATGGAATTGCAATCAACAATATGTTACTAAATTTGTTGCGGGATCACTCTGTCGCACAGTGTTACAGAATTATATGGTGTGGAGCAACAGCCTCCTCGGATTTTAAAGCACGCAACCAAGCTAACGACTTTCATACAATGAACTATATGGCTGGGGCGTGCCTGCGATGGGCAGATAAAGCCAGAACCGAAGGATGGCCAGTTATAGCATTCAAAAGAAATTTTAATTTGCCACGCAGCATGCTGAGTTATGTTCTATACGATGTAATGTTAAAAACTGGCGAAAAAGGCTTTAATGAAGCCATCTTTAAAGATGATGAATTGTATAAATTTCATGTTTTTAAAGAATACTAATTGGATATGAAAAACCATTTTTATGAAAATATTAATCTTAAGTGACTTGCATTTGGAGTTTGCCAGTTTTACACCGCCCTTTGCAGAAGTGGATGTTGTAATTTTGGCAGGCGATATCTGGAAAAAAGATCTAGGCATCTACTGGGCGAGAGAGACTTGGCCAAACACCGAAGTTATCTATGTTGCGGGCAACCATGAATTTTATGGAGGTGAGCGTAATGCGGTAATACAGTTACTCAGAGACGCTGCTGAAGATACGGACGTGCATTTCCTGGATAACGATGAAGTCGTGATTGATGGTGTGAGATTTTTAGGTGCAACGTTATGGACGGACTTCAATCTATTTGGAGCGGAGCTTAGAGATAAGGCGATAAGCGCTGGAAAGCAAGGGCTCAATGATTTTCGGATGATTATTGAGGGTGATGATACATTTTCACTAAATGATGCAATTGCCTTGTGTAACAAAAGTGTGGGCTGGTTAAAGTCAAAATTAACGACAGTCGATGATATTGCCAAAACAGTGGTTATTACACATCATTTGCCATCTATGCAGTCAGTATCGGAAAGATACCGCAGCGATATCTTAAGTGCCTGTTTTGCCAGCAATCTTGATGAACTACTTGGTTACAGTAAGCTTTGGATTCATGGGCATACGCACGATTCTTTTAATTACACCACAAATGGAACAAGGGTAGTTTGTAATCCGCGAGGATATGTACACAGAGGTGTAGAAGAGAACCTAAATTTTAATCCGGCGTTGATAGTTGAAATTTAGAAGTTTTAATTAATGAGACATTACATTTCAATTCTTTTACAACTTGATTAAAGCTAAATGAGCTTAACCTCAGGTTGTACAACGTACTTTTATATTTAAGAAACAGAGCCGATATGGAATCAAATAAAGTCTGGAAACTTACACTTATTGATGCAGGCGATGAATCTGGCGATGCATTGATCGAATTACCTGACGAACTTCTAGCCAAAGTTGGATGGGTTGAAGGTGAGTTGCTAGAAATTGAACAAGTTGAAAAATGTATCATCATAAAAAAACCTAACTCCAAATCATCGCGCTTAACGCTAAGGAAAGCACCACAATGAGCGCTTTTAAGGCAGTTGATGTTGATAAAATCCCGTCGAACGGAGAGTAGTTAAAAATGCAAAATAGTAAAGAGCCTAAAAAATTCTCAGAGCTTCGCGCTAGCATGAAACCAAAAGCCCGGACTCATGCTGAAATTAAAGCCAAGCAGCTTTTGACTGAGATACCACTCCATAAATTTCGCTATGCACGCTGGCTTTCACAGAAAATGCTTGCTGAAGTTTTACATATGCAGCTGCCAGCAATCATGAAGCTGGAAAAGCGTACTGACATATACCTCTCAGTATTGCGCAGCCATATTGAAGCAATGGGCGGCCAATTGAATATTGTTGCACGCTTCCCTGAAGGGTCAGTCAAGATTAGCGATTTCTCGAAATTAGATAGCAATGACACATGATTGAAATTCTAGGTTGGATAAATTCTCAAGTAACTTTTTTAAATACACCACTACATTTAGTAGTTGACATAAAGTTGGGTGGGTTGAAGGTAAGTTGCTAGAAATTGAGCAAGTTAAAAAGTGTATCGTCATAAAACACATGACACTCGCAAAAAGTCACATGAAGCCATCGCTAAAATAAGCACTTAGTTAATTCATGGTATCTTGTAAAATCCGTGAAGATCACTTAGATGTTTTATTATGAATATGCTCTAATTACTGAAAGACGATAGCTACTTTGTAAATTGATTAAAGATTTAAAATTATCAAACTCCTTGATTATTGTGAAAATTGATAGTTTCTATTACAGAGCTATTGCGGATTTTTAATATCAGTTCATAATACGCATGCTTAAGTTCCTACATGTAATTTTCTTTACATTTAGGAACTTAAGTTTTAATTGCATCATCATGATAATTAAACTTTTTACTATCTATTAAGTCACATTTTTATAATTGTTTTGTAAACCCAAGTTTTACATGTTGCTAAGGTTTTTTAAATAGTGACTTTAATAATTAAAGGGTACTTTACATGAAAGTTAAAATGGATAACGATCTAACTAAAACGGCACAAACTTGGCTTCAATCAAAAGCTGGAAAAGATAAGCTTTCTCAGGCTTTTGAAGAAGTCAAACAAATGTCTTACGCATTAGAAAAGGCAAGAGAATTGAAACCTGAGTCACTATATGAGCCAGTGACTCTTTAGGCACGTCTGTTGTCTGTCAAATCGCCTTATAAGGTAGTTTCCTTTACCTTTGATGAAATGTTGTCCCTTATAAGGGGTACATCTTCAGATGGCACAGCATCAAAAAATCTCTTAGAAAATCAGCACCTTAAATACTGTTATGAGTATCTTAATGATCTTGGAGCTAAAACTATTGTTTTAGAATCCAGATATATTGATCATGATTACCTTGAAGATTATGCAGGCTACTATGTAAGATGTTTTAATAGATATCGACGAACAACTAGCAGGCTTCATTTTTTTAGCAATTCTTTTAACTCGACACAATTTAAAACAGTAATTTTGAATTCCCCTCAAGGACGGTTAGGAAAGCAGTTAGATAGTAATTATTTAGGCTTCATGGTACTGAAGCCACTTCCTCAAACGATTGTTGGTCGAACATGTTTTAAAACATATCCCGATGATGGTAATAGGCGTCATTTCCCAACTTTACATAAATACAGCTCGAATTTATTTGGTCTTCCTTTGACGGTAAATTCTTTAGCTTATCAAGAGCAAGATAAAGTTGTCGCTGCTTGTGCTACCAGTGCTTTATGGTCTGTTTTTCAAGGTAGCGGAAAAATTTTCCATCATTCAATTCCATCTCCAGTAGAAATTACCAAAGCTGCATCATTACATATTCCCGATGCTGGTTTAGTGCCGCATGATGCTCGAAGTCTCCACCATAGTGGGTTAACACCAACGCAAATTGCCCACGGTGTACGGTCTGTAGGAATGGAGCCATATCTTGTGGGGGCTTCAAACGAGTTTGTGATCAAAACTACTGCATATGCCTATTTGAAAGCTAAGATCCCAGCTTTATTAGGCATAAGTCTTATAGATGAATCTATAGTTGGCAATCCTCAAGACTTGGGTAAGCATGCTGTAGCCATTACTGGTTACAGCTTAGGTCACGCTAACCCAATTCCTTATAACAATGGAATTCTTATTGCTGCTTCAAGAATTGATAAAATTTATGTGCATGATGACCAAATAGGACCATTCGCAAAAATGGTATTTTCTCCGGAGAATCGATTAAAAACAGACTGGATGGATTCTACTGGCAATAGAGGCGGAGTTCTCGCAGACCCCTTTATGTTGGTAATACCGCTCTATCATAAAATCAGGATTCCTTATCAAATTGTTTTTAATAAGATTGCCGAATTTGATGTTGTGCTTGATGCGCTCAGAGTAAATGCCTTAATGCCTATATCCACAAGGTTGGAGTGGGATATTTATCTAACAGATGTGAATGAAGTTAAAAGGGAAATTTCGAAATTAAAGTTATTAGATAAAAAAACTAAGCAAAATGCTTTATTAATTAATATGCCAAAATATTTATGGCGTGCTACTGGAATTGATAGCGGCGTAAATAAACTTGATGTACTCTTTGATGCTACAGATATTGAGCAAGGCGCAATTGTTGTAGCTATTGTTGTTTACGATACTGCTTTAAAGCAGTATCTGGAGTTACTTAATCCAATAGTGTCTATTCATACTCAAATTAGCGAGTCGGTAAAAATGCTTTTTGATAAAATTGCAAACCCTACTATTTTTAAGCCTTTTGAATGACTTGCTAAGGCATCACCACTTTGCTGACTCGCTGTTTAGATCCTGTTACATTCAATCTAAATCTAATCATTTGTTCAGTAACTCCATATAAATTCGCTGCAGCTCTCAAAGGCAAGTTTTCACGAGCAATTTTAAGTGCAGCTTCTTCCGAAATCAACAATGCTCCACCTAACCAATCTGCTTCAGATTCAATAGTATTATCCCAGTTTCTACATCCCAAATCATTTAACGGTGCAGCTTTAGGATGATGTAATAGGCTATGCGACAATTCATGGGATATGTTGCTAGATTGTCGTCCTGCAGTATGAGAGTCATTGTGCAGTATCAATCTTTCTGTACCTGAAAAAATAGTTGCAGCAGAAAATTCATATTTACCATCAAATTTAAAATGCTTAATTGCTGCTGGCGCGTCTTCACCAAAGTTACTAATAGGAATTACTTTAATTTCAAGGTAACTAGCCAATTCTAACGGATTGAGTGGGTCAAAATATTTCAATCCCAACTCATCACGAATTTGCCTAGCTATTTGGTTAGCTTCACTTTTGAAGCCTCTTCTTAAGCTCATTATTATTTAGAAAACTGTTTGTATGCTGCTTTTAAGATTTCTTCCAAAGCAATTGCGCCTTGCGCTGTTAAATTAGGATCGGATCTTAGATAAGTCGAAATCATTACTAATGGTTCTGGTCTAGAGACCTTATTATTAGATTCAACAAAATCTGCAGGATTCAGTCCTGACCAAGCCGCTAAAGATGCCAAACTATCTGCATCAGGCCGTCTATTTTGAGCCATTCTAGTTAATGTAGATGCTCCTACGGAAGTTTCCGTAGAAACTTGTTTCCAATTTAATTTCCGTACTTCACGAGTTGTATTAATGGCCTCGTAAAAAGCCATGCAGTTAAACCCCTTGTTTTCAGTATTCAAACAAGTCTCCTTAATTTTTTAATAAAAATTGCTAAATAGCAATTGACAGTCTATTTAGCAAAAAATATAATGTACTCACAATTGCATTTTAGCAATTATTAATCTAAATCACAATAGTGAGAAAGAAGGTATTTATGGCTACAAATCCACCAAGCGGTGATGGGCATCGTAATGGCGCAGTGAAAGATCGTTCTCAAACACAGACCCCTTCAGGTCATTGGGTGAAGCGTGACAAAGAAACAGGTCAATTTATGGATGTTAAAACTACTGATAAAACGCCTTTTAAAGGCATAACAAAGGAAAAGAAATGAACAGCGCTATTGAAGTTATAGATATTGAAATTTATGCAAAAGAAGGCAAACAAGTACCAAAAGGCCGCAATTACAAGATTAGAGTCGATAAAACTCAATACACCGTGTCAGTACACAAAATGACAGGTAGAGAAATATTAACTTTGGATGGTAAAAAGCCTGAGCAATTTATTTTACGGCAAAAAATTAAAAGCCAAGTAACCACCATTGGGTTAGACGAAATAGTAGATTTTACAGCGCCAGGCACTGAACGGTTTATGACAATACCCAACGAAGTGACTGAAGGCGAGGCCGATTTAATGCGACATGATTTTGAGCTGATACAAGATGACATTACGTATCTGAAATCTTTGAATCTACCCTACGAAAGCGTAGTTGAAGCGGGTGTGCGTAGAGTGCTGATTCATGGCTTCCCAATACCCAAAGGTTACAACGTGGACAAAGCAAGTGTATTTGTCTACTTATCGCCAGGCTATCCTGATACACAAATCGATATGGCTTATTTCTATCCCGCACTGTCACGTGCGGATGGCAAGTTAATTGGTGCATTAAGTCCGCTAGCATTTGACGGTAAAAACTGGCAGCAATGGTCACGCCATCGAACATCAACAAGTGCTTGGCGTATAGGCGAAGATAGTTTAAGTACACATATGACCTTAGTTGCAGATTGGCTAAATCAGGAGTTACTGAAATGATAAGCCAACATCATCAGGTATCAGTGGCAATGACAGCTGCTCAGCATGAGCAGATTAAAAAACATCTTTTCCCTGGTGATGGGTGTGAAGCGGTCGCAATAGCAGTATGTGGCCGCTCTTCACATAAATCATCTAGCACCTTATTAATACAAGAAGTGCATGAAATTCCATACGAGGCTTGTCGAATTCGCAAACCAGACCGCGTAACGTGGAATCCTGATGTGATTGTGCATGCCTTAGAAAAAGCAATGAACAAGGGATTAAGCATTATCAAAATACATAGTCACCCAGGCGGCTATCGCAAATTTTCTGGTGCGGATGACGTGTCGGATAAACAGTTATTTGAATCTATATATGGCTGGCTAGATACAGATGAGCCGATGGCAAGTTTAATTATGATGCCAGACGGTGAGCTAATTGGACGATCAATCTGGCCAAGTGGGCTAGGTAGTCCGTTAAGAAGTATTCGTGCTGTAGGCGATGATATTAAATATTGGTTTAGTGAAGAAACAAAACTAGATGTGCCCGAACATGCTGTTCGCATCGTACAAACATTTGGCGATGGTACTTATTCAGTCACACGTCGTTTACATGCTGGCGTAGTCGGTTGCTCAGGTACCGGCAGTATTACTATTGAGCAGTCTGCTAGAAATCATTTTGGACAATTAACTATTGTAGACCCTGAAACAATAGACCATAAAAATTTAAATCGTATACTAAACAGCACATGGCAAGATGCAGAAAATAAAGCAGCTAAGGTAGATGTACTTGCCGCAGCCATTAAAGCAATGAATTTAGACACACAGGTTAATACATATCAAGCAGACTTAATCACCGTTGATGTAATTAAAGAGTTGTCGCAATGTGATGTGATATTTGGATGTATGGATTCAGTGGATGGTCGGCATATACTCAATAAAATAGCTAGCTATTACCTGATACCTTACATCGATATGGGTGTAAGAATCGATGCTGATGGTCAAGGTGGCGTGGAAAGTATCAATGGTGTAATCAACTATATTAAACCAGGTGGTTCAAGCCTACTAAGCAGAGGTCTTTATACATCAGCAGATTTAGACGCCGCAATGATGAAAAGACATACACCAGCGTTATATGAAGAGCGTGCTAAACAAGGCTATATTAGAGGTGTACGAGTTGATCAGCCCGCGGTCATATCAGTCAACATGCAAATAGCATCAATGGCCTTTAATGAATTTTTAGCAAGAATTCATCCTTACAGAGTTGAGCCAAATTCTAAATATGCGCAGCGAAGAGTAGTCATTAGTGATCCTGAAGCTAGCATAGATATGGAAGATGGTAATGCGTGTCAAATATTCTCAAAATGGGTTGGTTTGGGTGACCAACAACCTTTGTTAGGAATACAGGATCTTCAAAATGATAAAAAATAAACTTAAAAAAGTGGTTAGGTGGATCACTAATTTATTTAGTGATGATACAGAATATAGAGCCGTTCCATGTGAGGACCTTCCCGATACCTACGAGAAAAATGTGTTGTATTTAGTAGGTGAGAATAACGAATTTTGGCAAGCAGCGATGTTATGCCCATGTAAGTGTGGTGATCTAATTCAGCTGACATTAGATACCAAAGGTAAACCTAGGTGGCAAGTCAGTTTAAATAAAAGGAAGCAGCCTACATTGAGACCATCTGTGCATCGCAAGGTGAGTTGTAAGAGCCATTTTGTACTTAAGGATGGAAAAGTGATTTGGTGTACTTGGGATTAATCAATTAATAACAAATAAAGGAGTTAGTTATGAAAGTTTTAGAATGGATTTTGAATGGGGTATTTAGTATTGCGAGTTTATGGGACAGAAGTCGTGATGAATTAGTAAATCAACATAGAGCATATGAGAGAAATATTTTAGTTTACACGGCTATAGCAATGATATTTTTAGTCGTATCAATACTAATTTCTCCATTAGAAGTAATGTTGCCCACAGATGGGTTCAAGTATTTTACATATACAGTAGGTAGGTATTTTGGATTTGGAGCTTTAGCACTTGGGGCTTTTAGCTTTATAGCTTCATTGTGGAATATGATTGAGTTATTGTATTTTCGCTATAAATATGGCATTAGCGAAAACAATAGATAGCTGTCAAGGGGCATCAAAAGAATGAAAACGCCACAGTTTATTAAGTAAATTATGCCAATATCTTCTAAAGAAAAAAATCTGTGGTTCGAGTCTCTTCCAGGGAATGCATCATGGACCGCGCTTTGGAGTGGTTACGTTCTCTGTGACTGTAAGGCTATTCGTACTTTAGATGTTTGTTGTTTCGTCTGTCAACAGCCACCACCAAGCTTAGAGTCAGAAGAAATAATTTTAAAAAGTGGGAAGAAAGTAATTATTTCAGTTGCACTTCCCGGTGGTGAAGGACAGTATGAGGATTATATATTTATACAAATGATGCAGCGTGAATGGACTCGTTCAACAAGTGATAATGAACTTGAGGCTTTCCCAATGCTTAGAGAAATGTCGACTAAGGCCTCTGTTGTTTTACTTTATTGGACATATTTTGAAACTAGAATTGAACGTCTTTTAAAAATAGGATTAGATGGAGTACCTGAGTCTTTATCAAAGGACACGTTAAATAGATATTCTTCAATAGGTGTTCGCTTAGATAAATTTTATAAAGTTGTTTTTGATTCTACTTACTATAATGACCTTAAAATTTTAGGTTATGAACACTTGATTCCCCACATTACTAATGTTCAAAAAAAGAGAAATGAATTTATTCATGGAAACCCACGTGCAATCGACGATAAACTTGTTTATTCGGTGGTAAAGAATCTTCAAGATGATCACGAGGCTTGGATAAAGATTTATAACAAATGTATTTCTATAATTCGCAGTAGGATTATCTAGAAAATTGAGACAAATTTACATGAATGTCTCTTTACTATACAGGTAACTCATTGATTTCGTGATGTTGGAATATTGATATAAAAGAGAACCTACAAATTATGTAGTTTCCCAGTTGTAGGTTCTCTTAAAAGTCTGAATAATTCCCAAATTATCATATTTTTAGAGAATTAATAAAAAAGCCCGAAAGGGCTTTTTTTGTTTTGAATAAATATATGTCCGAGTTCGGCCCAAAGCGGACGGTCATCAGCAGTAGTGTAAAAGACGTATTGTCAGGCGGTAATTGAACTCAGGCATACGCTACCCATCCGCGAAATGCTAGGCCTACGTAGAAGATATTAATGTTGGAGAAGCCAGCTTTTCGCATGAGTTCTTCATCTTGCTCTGGCGTAAGAATGGGTAATTGTTTACCAATTGCCGCCGCTGCCGCTCTAGCCTGCTCAGAATCTACTCCAGATGATATGGCAAACGCAGCACATCTAGACAACCATAGTTCACGCTCGGCAGGATTATCTGGAATGCTGTAATGCATTGCCACAAAAACTCCGCCAGGCTTCAATCGTGCATGAATTTCACACAATGTTCTCAAGCGTTCAGTTTCTGTAGTGAAGTGCAGCGTCAATAGACAAGACGCCGCATCGAACGGGCCCTGAGGAGCTGCTTCGGCATAACCTTGATGTAGTTGAACGCGAGAGGCCAGCGGTCCAAGAACCGTCCTCGCAAGACTCAACATTTCGGTGGAGGGATCAACGCCATCAAATTGCCAGCTCGGGTTCGACTGTGCGAAGAACTTAAGTTCCATGCCCCCGCCAGCACCAACCACCAACACGCGCCCATTCGGTGGTGTGCGCTCAGCCAATAGTAGGGCTGACATACGATGTAAGTCATTCAAGCCGGGTACACGTCGGATCGCGTTTTCTGCGTAATTGGCAATTGCCTTGGTATCTGAGAAGGATGACATGCTGTGTTACCTAAAGGTTGATGTACTACACAAGAGATACTTACTAGTTAATATAGGGACCTATAGTCTCTGTATTGGAATATCCATATGTAATGGACAAAGATTAGTTTAATTGTAATTGAAGAGTTGCGTTTATTGGAAGTTTATACATCTGACGTATGTCTCGGACATATTTACATAAGTTCAGTAAAAGACAATAACGGCCCGAAGTGTTCTCATCTGCGTATTCTGTTAGCTTAAAACAACAGTCTGGTCGTCGTTGACCAATTAATTGAGAATACGTGGTTAATCTAACCAGAAGAGACCACGGATTTTATCTAATGAGATATTAGTCGTATTTAAATTATGATGAGATCACATTGATTTATGCAACAGTGTTGCATATACTCACGATTCTTTCGTACTTGATTGTTGAGTTGATGTTTTATCGTCGTCTAACGCTGTGGTTGCTGCTAATTGTTGTCGGGTTCAACTCTACAATTGGCCTTCCTATGCATGAAGCGATGCATGTAGGCAGTGAAACTGCAGATCATTCGCTTTTAATGGCTTCTGACTTGCCAGTAAATGCTCATCAGGACTTTATAGATACCGAAGCCTGCGCATTTTGCTACGCGTATACTCACCTTTTTCAAGTATTCATTTCATTAGAGTTGCACATCTCTTCCCATGAGATGGCATCGTTACATTACGCTGCTTCTCGCTGCGAGCTACTCTCCAGTCTCTGGCTTGCCTATTCTTCAGGGTGCGACCCGCCCACAGCAATCGTCTAACGCAGCCAATCTGGTTGCCTTCACAATCTTCGTAGCTCTTAAATGCACGCTACGCTTATCACTACTTGCGTCATGTCACTTTGCTTGGACATGGCTTTACTTAGATTGCAATTATGAAATCAAATTATTCCGTTGGATACTCGGTGAGCCTATCGCTCGCATTCACTATTTTTTCAACTTTCGCCAGTACGGCGTACGCCCAAAGCGCGCAACCAATTGAGGGTCAGCATCCATTAGGACAAGACTCTCAAGGAACGTTAACAGACAACAATCAACCAGCACGAAGAGACGATATTGATGCAGATGCTGAGCAACTGCAGCACTTGCCAATGATCAATGTGAAAGGCGTTTCTGAGATATCTACCGTTACTGAAGGAAGCAATTCCTACACATCGCCGAGGCTTACTGTTGGCAGCAAAATTCCACAATCAATCCGGCAAACGCCACAATCGGTAAGTGTGATTACCCAGCAGCGTTTGCAGGATCAAAATCTGACCAATCTGGATGCTGCACTTGGGCAATCCACCGGTATTACAGTGAATAACACTTCGAACCGATCTTCGAGCCTTTTTGCGCGTGGATTTTTAGTTACCAATGTCCAAATTGATGGTGTCCCACTTGCCTTGCCGACTAATAATTATGGCTTTGACACACCCGATTTGGCAATCTATGATCATGTCGAAGTGCTACGTGGCTCAGCAGGATTACTGAATGGTGCGGGCACGCCAGGAGCGGTGATTGGGCTCACTCGCAAGCGTCCAACATTAGAAAATCAATTCAACGTAAATACAACCTATGGCTCATGGAATAATATGCGAGTGGAGATTGACGGGAGTGCGTTACTGAATGCGGACGGATCATTACGCGCTCGTGGGGTTGTAGTACAGGAAGATCGCGATTTCTTTTATGACATCGCTGAGCAAAAGAAAACGCTCATGTATGGTGTGATTGAGTACGATTTTTCAAACCAAACGCGGTTCACTTTTGGTGCTAGCCATCAAGATCTGACTGGTGTGCCAATGAACGGTACGAATATGCCTCGATATAACGATGGTGCAAACCTTAAATTACCACGCTCAACATTCCTTGGTGCTGCATGGAACCGAGAAGAAGCCGAAAATACCGAACTTTTTGGAGAGATGGAACATCGTTTTGGGAGTGATTGGAAACTCAAAACTGGCGCAACACGAACCTTATCGGAAACCGATTCAAAGATTGGTTTTCTTCTCGGTGCTATCGACCCCGTAACTAAATCGGGTTCTTTTCAACGCGGAAACGCAGTTAAGGCCGAAGTTGAGCGTCAGGGTCTGGATGCGGTCTTAAGTGGCAGTTTCGAAGCGCTCGGACAACGGCATGAAGTCGTGCTGGGCATGAATCGGTCAGAGCACCGGTATCAGTCCGACATCGTCAGTCTGTATCCTGCGCCCTATAGGCCAGTGGATATTTTTAATTATGATCCGCGTGCAGTACCGGAACCTATCACGCCAGCATCTACCAACGGTGCCAACGAACAAAACACGATACAGACCGGGGTATACGGCACGTTACGCCTTAAAATTGCTGATCCAGTCAGTTTGATTTTAGGCGCGCGCGACAGTCACTGGAAGTTTAAACAGCAGAATCTTATGACAAACAGGGTTGTAAGCAACTATAGCGATCAAGCAATTACCCCTTTTGCAGGATTAGTTGTAGACTTGAATAAAACTTGGTCGGCATACGCTAGTTATGCTGATGTATTCCAAGTGCAAAACAGTTTCATGTTCAATGGTCAGCGTCTTGAACCAATCACTGGCGTGAATTACGAAGTTGGCTTGAAAGGTGAATTGTTTAATAATCTGCTTAATACATCTTTTGCTATTTTTCATATTGATCGTAAGAACGTCGCTCAGCGCGACACCATCAATACAAGTCCAACAGCATGTAATGGATTAGCATGTTACGTTGCTGGCGGTGAAACGCAAAGCCAGGGATTTGAAGCCGAAGTGAGCGGCGCGCTTACTCAGAACTGGAATTTATTTGCCGGTTATACCTTCAACACGACAAAATACGTTCGCGATAGAACCATCACTGGGGCACCAAGCATTAACGAGGGCGAACCGTTGACGGCTTGGGTACCTGAACATATTTTTCGTTTATGGACCACCTATCAATTACCAGGGGAACTTAATAAATGGAGTATAGGTGGTGGCGTCAATGCTCAAACATCTTTCTACCGAGTACTCAATGGCAATCGAATGGAACAGGGAGGATATGCGCTTTGGAATGCGCGTGCTGCATACCGTATTGATGAGAACTGGACGGTCGCTGCGACTTTGAATAATGTGTTCGATAAGACATATTATTCGCGCTTCAATTTACTAGATCAAGGAAATATGTACGGCGAGCCGCGAAACTTTATGTTGTCATTACGTGGGAAGTTTTAACATTTGTTCATTCACTGATTATTTACTTAAACTTTTACCAAATTGAGTTGAACATCTATGTGTTGAAAAGGTTTTAAAAGGTCAAACTCTTAAAATGTTTATGGTTACACACCTTCAGTGTCGTAGATGCATACGACTTACAGTTTAGTGAAAGTTTGCAAGAACACTCTTAATCTTCTTGCATCGGGATATTTGATTGCACCTTAATATTTAAACTATAAATGTCTGCTTTGGGTCGCTTGATGTCGTATATTTCGGCCCAAAGCAGCCACTCATCTCAATTTAATAATTATAGTAATACCTATAAAAAAGCCCCAATCAAGGGGCTTTTAACTAGCATCTAATCAGCGGAACCAATTAATTAAAAATCAACCCGCACGCCTACATTGCCTCCCCAAACATCTGCAGAAGCACTGGTCAAACCTTTCTCGTAACTCAGGCTGGCAAAGACAGATGAGTTGAGTCCAAGTCGGGCATTCAGACCGCCACCCAATTGCAGACTAGTACCCATTGATTCCGAATCAAATCTGACATTGCTAGCAGTGATGCTGCCATCGCTGAGGAATTCATGTAACAGGTTAGCTTCAATATAAGGTGTCCACTGTCTGTCAATGTTAGTGGTGATGGTTTTCAGCATACGTCCGCCAAATCGCCCACGTAAGCTTTCCCCACCATTTAAGTCGACATCAATGCGGTCGACATCTGTAAATTTGTCAAAACGGATGCGTTGGTAAGTCAGTTGTGCTTGTGGCTCTAAGATTAAGCCGTTGCCCATATCAAATGGATAGCCGCCTTCCAGTGACAGTCCCCAGCCCCAGCCTTTTGGGTCGCCAGTTTCACCGCGTTGGCTGGTGGTTATTTCGGAGGTGTAGCGCGTGCCCTGTGCTACCGCATCTAGATACCAACCAGTAGCGGCTTGGTAGGTTGAGGTAAGTGCGAGTGTCGTACCACGTAGATCAACCTTGGCACTGGATTCATCAGCATTCAGTTTGGAGCCACCAATGCTTAAGGCGCCGCCGATGCGTAGTTCAGCACCATCGGCCATATCACGCCCAAACAGATTGCCGCCCGCCTGCACGTACCAGATGTCTTGATCGTAGCCTGATGCACTGTTGCCTGAGACATCATTGCTGGAACCTTGCGTTCTTAAGAAGACTTCTTTACTGCGTTCTGTGTTGCCGATTTTATTCTGCTGGGTGGCTGTTTCACGAAGTTCTCCCAGTCGTTTGTGTACAGAATCAAGCAGAGATGCGCCATAGCGCACTGCGCCAGTTGGCATGGCTTGATAGCCTGCAACCTGTGGTACTGCAACGGGTTTGCCGCTGCTATCAATTAGTGACTGTAAACGGTAATCCCAGAATGGGACGGCACCCAATAAAGGATCAATCTCACCTGCTGCAGAAGCAGTAGGATCGAATGCGTTTAATGTGTACTGGAATGCGCCAACGGCAGCGTAGCCACCTGCCAGTTGGAATGTACTTACTGAGCTGGTACCACCTACTTGGATAATGGAGATGCCATCAGTGTTGCTTGTGCCAGTCCCTGCGCCAGAACCGCCAGTGTTGATGACATTGACTATTGTATTGCCAGTGGCATTGCCGGTAATGAGCAAGCGATCAGCTGGTGAACCGCTGCCAGCCAGTACGGCTTCCATCTCCAGTACACCACCGCTGCCCGTGTAGTTACCTGCTACCAGCAGTGTGCCGATGGAGTTGCCGGGTGCGATGGTACCGCCAGCAAAGTTTGTGGTGTCGCCGACTTGCCCTGTGCCTTGCAGGCGTCCGCCATTGACATTCATCGTGCCGCCCAAGATGCCGTTCACGGAAAGTGTGCCAGCGTTGACATTGGTGGTGCCGGTAAAGCCGCTGCTGTTACCAGTCAGCATAGTTAAGCCTGAGCCGTTTTGGTTGATTTTGCCTAAGCCAGATATGATTCCAGCATAGTCGTACTGATTCGAACGGTTGAAGATGAGTGTGCCATCGTTGGCGACATCACCGACGATGCTGCCAGTAGTTCCGCCATTCCCTAATTGCAAGGTGCCTGCGGTGATTGTAGTACCACCGGTGTATGTGTTAGTGCCGCTGAGTGTGGTGACACCACTGCCAACCTGCGCCACCGAACCACTACCAGATATGTCACCTGCAATCGCCATATCATTTGAGCGATTGATTACCAGAGCACCGTTGTTGAGCAATGATCCGGAGACGATACCACCCGCCGTACCGCCATTACCTAATTGTAGGGTACCTGCAGCGATTGTCGTGCCACCTGCGTAAGTGTTGTCCGCGGTGAACACCAGTGTACCATCGCCAAGCTTGGTCAATCCACCCGCGCCAGTGATGACAGAACTGATGGTGAAAATGTTCGCGGCATCATCGATGTCGATACCGCCCCCGCCAGTAGCCATCGTCATAGCACGGCTGGTGCCACTATACGCAGTACCGGTGACTTCCAGTGTGCCACCATTGAAGGTTAGTCCACCAGACGCCGCACCGAGATTGCCGTCTGCTGACACAGAGAGAATTCCCTCGTACAGAGTCCAAGGAGTCACCGCAGTCGTCGTACCAGTCAATGTCCAAGTGCTAGAACCAAGCTTGTGATAGGCACCAAAACCCCTGTACTGCACAGCCGCGCCAATTTGCGCCACATCAAAGCTGGCGTTGGTGCTACCGCCCAGCGCCAGTGTATCTGTTGCTCCGCCAAGAACATTGCCGATAATCGACGAATTGGAGCGTAATTCCAGCAGGTTATTACCGCCGCTGAACGAGACGGCGGTGGTATTGAGAAGTCCGTTAGATCGAGTTCCACCTATAATATTGCCATCGTTGATGATGACAGCGCTACCCGCACCCACCACGCCCACACCACCATTGACGGCGGTACTGCCACTACTGCCGCCGGTGATCGTGCCATAGTTCTCCAAGGTGGCGCCTGAAACATTCGCGCCGGCGCCGCCAGTACTAGCCGGCCCGCCGCCGGGAAGGCTGACGGTGCCTTGGCCGCCGGTAATGATGGCTCCTGTCCGATTGATCAGCCCAGCATCGCCCCGAAGAGTGAGACCAGTACCACCTGGACCTGCGCCTGCCGAGCCGCCCTGATTGGCGCCGCGCCCGCCGGTGCCGCCGACGATGTTGCCGCTGTTGGAATGGGTGCCGCCGGTCAGCGCTGCCCCCGTACCACCACCACCACCCCAGCTGTTATCCGCGCCAGAAGGACTATTGATGTTGCTGCCTCCCTCCCCACCGCGAACGACGCCCAGGTTGTCGAGACTGCCGCCGGTCATCACAAGGCCAGTACCGCCGCCGCCCGAAGAGCGACTGGCTCCGCTGCCAGAGCTACCTTGATTGTTCATCTGCCCCCCGAGCCCTCCAATGAGGGCTCCCCTGTTGACGAGTGTGCTGTTGGTCAGGGCTGCTCCGCTGCCGCCGACACCTGCAGTCCCATGAACGCTACGCTGAGTGAATCCGCCCGCGCCACCGATGACGGTGGCGCTGTTGTCAAGGCTGCCGCCATTCAGGGCCAGGCCCGCACCGCCCGTGGCGTTGCTGGAGATAGCAGCAGCGTTGCCGCCGTTCATCGCTCCACTGACCACCAAAGGTCCGCCAAGAAACGACAGACTGGTTCCGGCAGCCGTACCGGTAGCGACTGCGCCCGACACAGAAAATGTCGCGGTGTCGATCGTCAGCGACTTGCTGATTGCGGTGAACGCTGTTGGATCGGTGATCGTGATGTTGGCAATGAGCGTAATCGTCGAACTTGCATCGCCATTGGCATTCGCGTCGACAATCGCTTGACGCAATTCGGCTTCGTTGGATGCGACATAGTCAGCAGCCCTTGCCGGCGATGCCGACGCGAACACAACTCCCGAAAGAAGCGTTGCGGCGCACACGGCTGAACTACAACGCTTGCCGTTAGCGTTCGCGATTTCCGACACTGCCACCCAAGCACCGAGTGCTGCATTCCAAACACTTCTATACGATCGATTCATACTGTCTACCTTTTTGTTATTTAAACAATGATATTTAGAATATTAACTTATAAGCTCAGCTTGCAAGGTGTGTTTAATATTAATTTACAGTTGATATATTGCGCATTGAGTACTAACTATCTGTTAACCAAAATAACAAATTGATTAGTTATAGAGGAGTCATCTTTATTCACATCATTTTTGATGTAAGTCTTTTGTGGATAACTTAAATGGAAATAGATTGTGTGGCGAGATTGTATGAGTGTCCGCTATGGGCCTTGAATTCAACCGGTCGATGCAACAGATTGGGCAAATCTTTCTGCCGGTGTTTCATAGTTTAATGTTTTTCTAGGGCGCTCATTTAATTTCCTTGCTACTGCATTGAGTTTAGCTTGCGAGTAGTTGGCTAAACTCATTCCCTTAGGGAAGTATTGCCTTAATAGACCATTCGTATTTTCATTAGAACCGCGTTGCCAAGGGTGCCGTGGATCGCAGAAGTAAACCTGAACATCCGTTGCCAAGGTAAAGCGCTTGTGGGCTGCCATTTCTTTACCTCGGTCCCAAGTTAACGATTGATAAAGTTCCTGTGGCAACTTATGTGCGTGCTTGATGAGTGCATTGACGACAGTCTCAGTATCTTTGCCAGCGACCTTTACCAGCATGACATAACGCGTCTGGCGTTCAACTAGCGTTGCGATTTGGCTATTAGCATTCCCAAACAAGAGATCGCCTTCCCAGTGACCTGGTACTGCCCGATCCTCGATTTCGACTGGCCGCTCTCTAATGGATACCGCATCTTTAATCCTCCCGTGATTCTCACTCTTCTGGGTGTGATGACGCGAACGGCGCATGATTCGCGTTCGTCGTAAATGCTGCACCAACTCCTTCTTCAAGGCACCACGGGCTTGGATAAAGAGGCTACGATAAATAGTTTCGTGAGACACCTGATCGTTCTCGTCACCTAGATAATTGTGTTTTAGCCAACCAGCAATCTGCTGTGGCGACCACTGCAATTGAAGCTTGCTTGCCACGAGGTGCGCCAAGACTTTATTCTCCACCAATTTACAGGTCTTGGGGCGATTGGCTCGATCCCAAGTAGCTCGATCAGCTAGGCTAGAACGGTAACATTCAGAGCCACCGTTACGTTTAACCTCTCGGCTAATGGTAGATGGATGGCGCCCGAGATGCCTAGCGATAGAACGAATCGACTGACCGGTCGCTAGGCCACGCGAAATCTCTTCGCGATTAGCTAAAGTCAGCGCTAATTTGGATCGAGTCCGTTGTGGCGGTCGTATACCGCCAGTCAAAGCCAAAATGCGCTGTATTGAGGAGTGATTTCGATCAAATAACTGGGCAATCTGCTGGAGAGACTCTCCTTTTTGCCAGCGATCCCACATTAAAGCTTTCTGGGTATCCGTGTAATAGATTCTGGGACGTTGTTTCATGTGCAACACTCCTTCTGCTTACGCAGTTTTTAGTGTGTTGCATCGACCAGTTGAATTCAAGACCGGTAGTTGACGCTCAGCTATGACAGCGTTCGGCAAAGCAGTCGTTAACATTAGAGCTATGTTCGCTTAGCCGAATTGGCAGCGGAGCGTTCCGCTTGACTGAAAGCTATGAGCGTACGCTCATTTTTTATCTCCCTCAAATGAGCTAGGAAGAATAGGTGACCAATGTCGCTTTGTACGAGGTACTTTCTTCATAATCTTTTCTAGGGACGCAGTTTCCTTGAGAAGTATTGTTCGCAATTCTTCACTCTGTGTTGCGTTGAGTTTATCCTTCAAAGCTTTTAGTTGAGTTTTGAGCTCAAGCAGTTTTTCACGGTTTTTGTCTTGCTCTTTTTGGCGGCGCGGAGGCCAACTTTTTCGCAAGTTTCATTATGTCCTAACGTCTGATTTAGCTACACCCACTTGAATGTGGTGTGCATATCCGCTAGATGTCTATGAGTTTTTTAAGGAAAGACACTTTTTAATTTAAAACCAATAACTGAGTCCGACAGTTATGCTCTGTTATTGTCCTGAAAATAAGCATCTACAAACATGGTTACGCTGTAAGCGCAAACAAAGCTAAGTCCGATTATTCCAAATGCAAAATACATTATTAAGCCACTTTGCCAAGCGGCAGGTGAAAACATTGCAATAAACGAAAATATTGCAATAAAGACAGGCGCTAATGGTATCGAGCGGCCAATTCTGGATTTAATAACTCTAAATTTTTCAGACATATTATTCCCTAAAATTTGTTACCAGCCGACTTTACTGAAAGCATCTTGAAGTTCATTTACAGTAATTACATATTGCAAATCATCGTTACCACCTGATAAACCATCTGGGCCATAAGTTGTAATAATAAAAGCGTTAAGGCTAGCATCAGTAGACATGTTGATAGATGTGATACTTAAGTTAGCATATACATAATTTAAGCCCCATGGATCCATTAATGTATTTGCTGGTAAAGAAGGTAAATTATTTGGAATTGTATAGTTATAAGATCCTGCAGAGCCTGACCTAGTTAATATTGATCTCGCTATAACAGCATTTTTAATTTTTGATACATCATCGTTTATTTTAGAACGATAATCTTGCAATGATCCGTGTACGGTCAAAGGGGTAATTAAATCAGAGGTACTTAGTGGCAATAAGATGTCATCAAAAGGATTGTTGGTGTTTTCAGCATAATCCTTGATCAAGAAACGACTATCATTATTGGTATTTTCAGTTTCGTCAGCACCTACAGGCAAAGCTTTTTGTGTGCCATCTCTGCCATATGAGCCAGTACCGTTATTGCCATGGGAAACAATGATAGCTACTGCTGAACACGGATTATAGTTACCACCAACAGGTGTGCAGTCATTGGACTGATTACCCGCTAAAGGCAACCTTGAGAAAGTGGATATTGCGCCTTTTAGACCTGCAATTGTTTGTGCATTGGTATTGGTGGCTGTTAGGGTAACTTGATAGGTGAAACGATTGTAATAGCCATCAGTTGCATTCTCATCAGTCAAACCAAGACTTGACCACGGAACAATACCGGTCGATACAGCGCCATTGATTACAGTACCTGTGCAAGTTCCAAAAAGTGGCGCTTCTACACCGTAGCCTACGGCTCCTTCGGCAATTGTAGGTACCGCTGGACACGGTAGGCGATTATTTCGAGTGATGTAGTTAATTATCGCTATTCTAATCAAATCTTCTTTCTGCTTAGTGGCAGATATTCTGGCTTGCTGAATTTGAGCGTTACCTACCCCAACAATAGCACTCAGTAATAAGCCGATAATGACCAGCACGATAGCCATCTCTACCAAGGTAAATCCTTTATGCTTGGTACGAGTTTTGTGATTAGTAATTGTCATGTTTTGCAAATCATAATTCATTTTTGATTTTTACTGAATCTTACGTGAATTTTCATTCAATCAGCTCAAAATATATATAGCCCGATTATCCAAATAACAATTCTAGACAAATATAATGAACGTGAGCTATTATCTGAATAAGGCGCCAGCCATACTTGCACACGAGTAAAAATCGGCACTTCAAACTACTTGATTAAATGATGTAAAACTAACCCTATAAATCGACACTGGGGTTTTAAACGTGTGCGCTACCCAGAGTCCATATTTATAAAGGTAGTTTAATCATGACAATCAAGAACACAGTGTATTCAGCACACCAAAGACTTAAAGACCTCACAAATCCACCTGTTAAGCTTACTCATGTTTATGAGTTGTTAGCAGCTGCATTTGGCTTCAATAGTTATGCATCTCTTAAAAGAGTTGCCATACTAACCAACTTAGATGGTCTAACTACAGTTAATCAGAATTCTATTCTGCAAAAAGCAAATTCACTTGGATATCAAGCATTCCCAGCCGGAGAGTTGGTGGCAATTCTTGAGGAAGAAGGGCTGGGTACGCTCACGTTTTCTGAGCTGGCAGTTAGGCTTAGCGAATACAATCACTTTATTGATGATGATTTAGATCAACTCATTGCGGCTGATACAAATGCATGGGCAAATTACTGCTTAGCGCTTCATTGTGCCGATTCTGAAGAGGATGACAGTCAAATAGGAAGTGAATATTGGTATCAGCAAATGCAAGCTGGCCGCCAATTGAGTGGCATCGAAAAAACTTGGGCACTGGAATATAAAGAGCATCTAGCTAACGGAAACAAATACGAATATCACCTTCGTAAAGCGGCATTGTTAGGGTGCGATTTGGCATTGTTGGATCTGGCAGAAAAGTTTGATGATGCTACTTTCTTTGAAGGTGACTATCAAAATGTGACGGCTGACCCGATGAGAGTGGCTGAAATTGCTCACAACTTGGGCCGTTACAAAGACCAACATCACTGGCTAACAGTCGCAGCAGAGGCAGGAAATATAGAGGCAATGCGTGAGTTGATTGAGAGTTTTGATAGTAAAGACTTAACGCGTTGCTGGACTTGGATCTACTTATCTCAGTTACTTGATAATGATTTAACCATAGATCATCATTATGCAATCCATGAAAATGGGTCTGAGTATGATTATGACGTGGGCGGCCCGATGTATGCTGATGGTTTAGACGGAATCAGTTTGGAGTCACTTGAAAAGCAACAAGACGCACTCGCTAGATTTGCTGCTGAAGCAATCTTCAAAAAATTATGACCATTAAATTTTACAATCCTATTGGCGGCAGAAAAAAACCTTTAAATCTAAGTTCATTATTTCTTGTTAATCCCAACGTTATTCTAAAATTATCGGGCACATCAATAAGTGGCATGATGAAAGAAGCTGGCTATGAATCTTTATATAAGCGCATTCAGAACCCAAATGATGAGAGCAGGATATTACGAGCCACTCATGATATGGCCGCAATACTCGATCTTCCAAAGTGCATCGTGGATGCTCTTAGCGGAGATACAGAAGTGCGTGAAATTTTCAGTAAAATGGGAGTTTGGGAGGTGTTTGCATTAGGAGCCAAACTACATGAAGAACAGTGGCCTCAGCCATTAAAGTTTTGCATAGGGGTAGAGCGATCTACGCATCAATCTTTAATATTGTTTCATGAGCGTAAATATGATGAAGCTTTAGCCTTGTTGATGGAAAGCCCGCTAGTTTGTTTGCTGTTATGGCCTGAAGCAATCGATATATTACATAAACGAAACAGTTTAGACGCACTTTTACCGTTAAGAGGCATGGTAGCACTTGAGGTAATCCTAAGTCGACTTGCTGGATATGATGCTCATACTTGTCACTCTTTGGCTATATCGAATTCATTGGTATTAGATGTGTTGCCTACAACGCTCACAGAAGATAAAAACCCGACCGCCTTATTCTTTAAGTGGATTAAAAGACAAATCGATTTGCCAACAATTAGTGCAATTTTAAATGCTAAAAAGGCCTCGAAATTGACGTTAGATGAGTCACTTTTAAAGAGGTGGAGTAATGGAACCCACATGCCATCAGAAAAAGCTTTGAAGAGTTTGTTAGAGGCTTTTTTTGATGACCCTGTGGCAAAAGATATTTGGATGCGTTATTACGGAACGAAGTGTTTAAATTTTATTGGGTATCAAATCCAGTACATTCAAAAAGTAATGAACACAGCAGCAACTACAGAGCTTTTGAAAGATAGTTATCGACCCTGGCCCGATATGCCCTTTGGATTTAAAACTACAGAAACATGGTTTGAAAATCGTTATCCGTATTGGTTTGAATATCACAGCAAACAGATTATTGGAGAAGGTATGAAACCTTCCCTAAATAACTAATTATTTCTTGCTTGGAGGTGCGCTATAACGATTATTACCAGATGGGACATTTGGTACTTTGCTGGGCCATCCCCCTGAACCAGCTGGCGTTGCATGACTGCTAGAGCCTGTAGATTTACCGCTGTTTGAATTTTTACTCATCTTAATTTCCTTTTCTGAATTTAGTTTGTACTTCACCAACTAAGTGAAATTATTGGGTTACCCAATGAATCGAACTCTACGTAGTATGATTAATGAAGTCAGTGGCAAGGTTTGGAACGAGTATTAGGAAGGCTTAGAGGGAGTAGTGAAATTTAATTTTCTAGAAGGAATATCAAGTGATATTGTCTGAGCATCAACTGTAAATCCAGCGTTCATTCACGAGGCTTTAATTTGTTTCAACTCTGACATTATGATGATTATCAAAACGGGTGAAGTCTAGTTATGTTATTTTTGATGGAATTTTTATTGCTATTATTTCTGCGAATATCACTAATCATTAAGGATTGATTGCTCAGAGATGATTAATATCTCATTTGACACTTTCAAATCGTTTTGAAGAGCATCAACAAGATTTTTTAGATTCTCCACTACTAATTTAGGCGGAACCCCATTAAACAATTCACCTTCGATTTGGTCTAACGTGTGTTTGAATGATTCAATTATCTGCATAGTTTGAACAACATTGTAAGTTTTCTTAAATGTAGTTACCTCATCAAAGGCCAGATGAATATAAATATCTAACGAATCTAGGTTCGAATGTCCGGTCCATTGTTGAACTTTTTGTTTCAATGCCTCTTTGTCTAATAAAGCTCGACGAAAATCTTCAAGATTTTCAAAGTTATGCTGCTCAATTAATGCCACGAAAAGCTTTGTAATAAACCGATGACGAAACATATGAGGGCAAATCTTTTCTTTCAAGCCTGCTGCTTTCGCTAAAATTGAAACTTCTTGCGTTACTGTATTTGCCTGTATTTTTTTTCCTGTATTTTCGTTAACTAGTAAGTACCCTTCGTCATTACTTTTTCCACATGTTGTTCGTATTACTCGTTGTCTATTTTTCTCTACGAACTCTATTAAATATGCAATGTCATGTCTAGCGATTGGAATTTCACGATAAACCTCAATACCTCCTCGTTTTTTCAAGGTTCTAATTTTTAGGAACGGCGTAGTCATCTCCGAAGCATTTAAGATATCCTTTATTTTCAATAAAGCTATTTCAGATCTTCTACCCCCAGTTATTTCCAATAACTTCAACATCACATATCGTCTTTTTCGAACAAATATACTTTTACTTGAACTTTGAACGATACCCCATAATTTTTTTATAGCGTCTGTACTGATTGGAAGGCGTTTGACTTTGGGGTCTGGGGTTGGGAAAGAGCGGTGGTGCCAATATGTTTTATTGATTTTTGATTGTGAACTTAATGACGCCGAATTTCCTACTGAGACTTTCAATTCTGCTCTGATTTGCCCTTGAGAAGCGATGAAGTTTGGTTGAAAATTTAGTTTGCCAATATAATTCAAGAAATCTAAACAGTTTCTACCAATAGCAATTACAGTGTTTGCATCTCTAATGCTAATTTCTGATTTTGAATGTAATTTTTCGCCTTGCAATAACTTTATAAATAAAATGAATTGATTATCACTGAGGTCTATTAAATTTATTTTATTAAAAAAACAAAAGCGTAATAGATGACTTATGTTTGTTGCATAAGCTAGCAGTGTTCCTCCCTTATTAATGCGAGATAGGCCTCTGTAGTAGAGATCAAGCATATAAAAATTACCTTCAAAACACCAACCACCATCTGGCCAACTCAAAAGGGGAATATCGTCTGCAGCTTCGGTAATTACTTGGCCATTATTAACATAAATAGGAAGTCTAAATTCTCTAGATGACAGTTGATAAAGCTTTTTACCTGCTCTAATCACGCACGCAAGTCTCTAATATTTGTGTTTTCTTGACTTTGGCTGAAAGATAGCATTTCTAGAATTTCTCTTTGCTCTTTTCCGCACAAGGCAATTAAAGATGGATTTTGAGTTTTTAAAGCATAGTTTTTTCCCTGAAAAATAAGTTTCTCAACAATCATAGTTAGAATTAGCAATTCTTCTTTTAATTTTAGGATGTAAGCCTCTTTTTCTGAAATCTGATTTTTTAAATCATGTTTCGTAAGTTGATAGGATTTTTTTCTATCAACCATCTCTTTTTCAATGAGATATAAAGCTTCTATTCGCAATTGATTTAAAGCCGAGAAACCACCGACAAGTATTTCATCAGAAATTCTTTTCAAGGTATTCAACGAAGATTTTGTAATGCCTTTATTTGCATCTTCAAATTTAGAAAGTTTACCTTGGCATTTAAGTGATGAAATAAGCTCTTTGTTTTCCACAAATAGTTTAGGATTTTCCATCACTTCAACTAGCAGAGTTCTTAGCGCTCTGACTGAAGAAGAGTTCTTAATTACACGCTTATCAGTAATTCGCATTTACTCTCCTATCTGAAACCTTTATCAAAATTCTGTAAGATTGTCCTTCAGACGTAACAAAAAATTCAGGCTCTATTTGAATAGCCTCATCCAATAGCAATTCTTCAATATAATCATCCAACTCTTGACTATCAAGTATAGAAAAATTCCTAGTCTGAAATCGTGATTCAATCAAATTAGTTAGTGATTCCGCATTTGGTGATTTAGATATTACTTGCTCAATCGCATATTCAGTCTTCACAGAGCGTAAGACATCTCCTGGGGTTATTTCCGTAATATAGCTATAAAGATGTTCTATATCCGTATGCCCTAAAAACCATCTTAGTGTTGCCATACCTCCGAAGGAGTTTCCCCAGAAAAATGTCATTGCAAAAAATCTTCTCAGTTGATGCTGACGCAAATAATATCTACATCCATTTGTATTCTTTTTGGTTTCGATATAATCGCAAAATATATCTAAAGATGAGTTATATTTTGGGCTGCGTAAAATCGTTACTTCGGCCCAATAAAGATCAGGATATAAGAAAAGGTTCGTATGTTTTCTATATGCTCCTATTTCAACTAATCCATTCTGAAAGTTTTCTAGCATTTTAATCAGTTTAACCGCCACCGGTGGAATAGGCCGAGCCTCCTTTTCCCTCATTGAATCGTATCCAGTTTTTCGATTAAAAAATATCAAACGTGTATTAGATGCATCCAAGCATTTACCAGAAATCAAATCCTTAAGTTCCCCTTGACGCCGAGCAGAAAGGCAACCGATACATACTTGGGCAGCTCCATACATTATTCTCATCAACTCATATAGACCTTCATTTTTACGCAGTCTCGTAAACATTTCCTGGCTTGATGGTCGAAGACTTTCAGGATTAAATGAATTTCTCTCAACGTAATTTAGACGCAAATTCAAAGACCAATACTTAACTCCCAAGGCCTTTATTTTAGGAGTCAAAAAAGGTGATATATCCTGTTTAGAATTAAACACTACTAAACTTTGTTTCAGCTTTTTCGATTGTTTAATGACTCGCAAAGCGCTCTCTGTTATTTCTTCACCGTACTCAAGTAGAAATTCTAATGCCGCACGAACTGATGATAAAACCACATCTGAAGGAAGCGTCTTGTAATGGCGTGTTGGTTTCAAATCAAAAAAAGATTCAGATTTATAATTTGAAACCGCATCAATGATTTGTGAAGGAATTTCAAGACCTGCTGATGTTAGTAATGCGAGTGATTGAAAAGATTTTTTGTATCGGGACATCTCCCTACTTGATAGACGGGAATCTGATTCGTCTCTGAGGGGAGCAGAAGTAAACTCTTTGTAATACAACTCCATGGGCACCAATAGCAGCTCATTTGGTACAGGCTTAAAAGCATGCCCGATTAAAGTATTTTTATATATTATTTTACTAAGGTTTTTTGTATTCGGCCCAGATCTAAAGCCTTCTTTAGCTTTGGAATGGTACACTCCCGCATACTTTAGCCACGCTCTCGCATAAACTATTTCTGTTGGAGTTAGCTTAAGATCACATTCACATTCTTCTGGTATATTTTCTCGAATCGCAGGAGATTTCTCTATTTCCAAATCTAAAATTCTTTTATCGTGGGTTGATATGCCTACCTTTAAAAATTGCGTTAATTTTTCGAACCACTTATAAACACTAGTCGATGTTTCATTTGATGAAGCCAAATCATGCATGAATACATGAATATCATTGGTTGATATGTTTTCTAATCCATATTTAGATAATTGAAATTTAACCGAGTTAAGTAATAAATAATCTATTAGATACAGGGTGCGTCGAATTGAATTATAAGAGGTACCTAATGAACATTTTTTTCTTGAAGTGGTATCAGGGTGAGTTTGTATGCAAAGCCAAAGCTTAAAAACATTCAGAAGTGGTGCGTTTTGTTGGGAGGTTAGTAGAGATGCATCTTCAAGTTCCACATTAAAATTAATGATTGTGCTACCGACTAAACCAAAATTACATGACCACACATCATCTACGAATAAACTTTCTAACCATGGTGGTGAGCGATACATTTCCATTCGATCAGCAGATAAGTGATCAAAAAAGTCCTGATCCTCTTGACTAATTTTTTGCAAAAAAAAGAACATCCATAATTTTGGGGTTAATAGCCTTCCGAGCAGTCTCCAAAAACAACTGTAAATCGGGTCTATTAAATTGTTCTGATTCTATATATCGTATTAATTGTTTACTTATTTCTATCCAATACTTAGTTTTTTCTGTAAGTTTTTTTGAAGTGTCTTCGGCGATATTTTGAATGCTCAATAAGATACTCAAAACATCGCAATCAAGACCAAAAATTACCTCGCTGAGGTCTTTATTTTCAGATGAATTTTTTTTCGTATCTGGAATATATAACGGTTTGAAAATATGATTTTTTAAGAAAATATCCATTTCTTCAAAGCTCTTAAATCCACTTGCTGTCAATCTATACGGACTATCTTTAAGTGCCTCTAGAATAATGCCTGTTTGAAATATACGTATCCAGCGCTCTTCAAAAAAAGCTAATAATGGAGCCGGTAAATATCTTTGAATAAGTTTAGGATCAAACTTCGCATGTCCCAAAGCTTTTGCCATTTCACTGACACTACGGGTTTTAAAATAAACTAGTACGCCAGCACTTGCTCTTAATGACGACAAACTAAATTGTCTTACGAAGCTTTCCCTCTCAGCTAAACTAAGTGATGTAACATGACTCAACGATTCAACTAATTTTTGTTCCCGAATGGGTTCAGATGTTTCAGTCGCCATTTTTTTTATACGTGCAGGGTAACAAAATCCTTGTTTACAGGTTAATAAAAGATAACGCCATGCATCATCATGCTTCGCCTTTAGGAATTCTCTGAGTGATGTTGTAATTTCAATTAATTGTTCAACAATTTGGCTTGTTTCATCGTTTAATATAATTACTTGTTCGGCGAGTTTAGAGCCACGGCGGTACTTGAAACCAATAAGCTTGTTACGCTCATCAGAATTAATATAGCCAACTAATTTGCCATTTTTGTCAAAAAGTTGGAAATTTTCTAAAAATGATGGTGTTATTTGCGGATGGTTTGCTACAAGCACCATACAATGACCAAGCAAAGCCCCTGTAACTGGCATCCCCAATTGCTTGGCTAAGTCATCTAAAGGACTTCCTAGGAGACGATTAGCTTCATAGGTGTTTGCTATGTGGATATTTTCTTGTAATGTTGCCGCTGCATTTTGCAGATACTTTGGATCGTTTTTGAGACTAACTCTACCACGAGATCCATGATTCAATTTCTCTCCTACTTGATAGTGTCTTACTACACCAGTTGAAGCTAGCTTAAGCCGATTTTTATAATTCGTATAAACACTATTTGATAAGTATCTTCCCCAATCTAGGGCAATATTAAAATCTGTATTAACTTGGGAGAATATTAAATTGATTGCCTCATCGTCAGTTATATTCAATGGGATGTTGGTTAGTAACTTAACGCGGACTAACTCGCCATTTTCATTTTTTTTAATATTTGTATTGGACGCTAAAACCCTTCTTATTGGTGGCATAGGTATTGCAGCAGTCGTCCTAGCAAACAATCCATCTTTCATCAAATATTCTTCAATAAAAAACCTAAATTCTCTCCTCCACAATGCTATTAAAGTTGAGATTTTTGCACCATCTCCATTTGCATACTTAGTGCGAAAATAATATTCCATAAATTGTCTTAAAAACCCATTCACAAAGCTTTGGTCCTTAAAACTATTTCCATCTAGTTTGTGTGGATAGGTAAAAATGAATTGTGATAATGGCGTTAAAAACCCCATTGAATGTCTTCTGCGCCCTCGCATATAGACTTTACAAATCTCATAAAAATTTTCAGTAAATTTTCTCCCTAGTCGACTGTACATAGGATATAAATGAGCCCAAACAATTCCTGAGCTTTTGCCTTCTAGTGGCCATCCTTGCCATAGCCAAATTTTATGTTCATCCTTGGGGTAGTCTAGGTATTTTGAAATATATGAATCGAAATTAAGCATTATCCTTGTATTTTGGATTTGTATTTTGTCCAGCGCATTTTTTACTTCAAAACAAGAAATAGATTTTACGAGGCATAAAAAAACTTTGCTTATTTCCGTCTTCCTTGATTGCCCTATATTGATAAATTCAGTGCTGTGGATTGCACCTATAAATCCTTCACATACTTGCGTAAATGAATTTTTTTTAAATGAGTTGCAGCTTATCTTTTGATCTGTAATTTGAAGATAGCATTCGAAGGCGCGTAATGCTGTGGGTATGGCACTGATTTGAAAATGTTTAGGTAGTGACAGCTTTGCACTATTTATAAGTCGCAAAGCATCCTTTTCAATTGCAACATACGGATAATCATTATACGCATGTGAGATATTGAGAATTGTCCGTCTAAATAAGACCTGATTATCTGTCATAACTACTTGTAGTTGTTACAGAATCTCCTTTATAGACAGAAATGTTCAAAAAGTCAAAAAATTAATTCATCCAAAAACAATACGCCATGATGCGCAAGGGAAATTTCCCCTGGCCGCGGAATGCCACCGCCGCCCACCAGCGCTACACCAGAAGCCGTATGGTGCGGTGACCTAAAGGGCCTGCGCTTCCAATTTTCTAATTTATAACCACCATTAAGGGATTGTATCGCAGCACTTTCTAAAGCCTCTTGCTCGGTCATACTGGGCAAAATACCCGCAAAACGGCTTGCTAACATGCTCTTGCCCGTGCCTGGCGGCCCGCTCATTAGTACACTGTGTCCACCAGCTGCGGCAATTTCCAATGCACGTTTAGCCTGCGATTGGCCTTTTACCTCATTAAAATCTGGGTAATGATTTTGCTGTGTCAGTGTGTTTGATTGATACTGCTGAATGATTGTATGTCCGCTTAAGTGTGCGCACACTTCCAATAATGTATTGGCGGGATAAATAATCGCATCTTTTACCAAACTTGCTTCTTCTGCACTGGATTGAGGCAGAATAAACGCACGCTTGGTTTTGGTGCTTTTTTGAACCATCTGGTAAGTCATCGCCAGCGCACCGCGTATTGGTCGCAGTTCGCCCGTTAACGCTAACTCACCTGCAATTTCATAACGGCTTAGTGGCTCTGTCGGAATCTGCCCACTGGCCGCCAAAATACCTAACGCAATAGGCAAATCATAACGCCCACTCTCTTTAGGCAAATCTGCAGGGGCAAGGTTAACTGTGATGCGCCGCGCAGGAAATTCGAACTGTGCGGTTTGAATGGCTGCTCGCACCCGATCCTTACTTTCTTTCACTTCGGCTTCGGGCAGTCCGACAATGGTAAAGCTGGGTAATCCGTTAGCAAGATGAACCTCGACAACCACTTCTGGCGCATCCATGCCATTTAAGGCGCGGCTGTGCAAAACGGCTAGATTCATTTCTGTTTAGTCTGTTCTTTTAGCATCTGCTCTTCTAGCGCAGCAAGCTTTACTTCCAAGCTGTCCAGTTGCTCGCGAGCATGCCGCAGCACCTCAACTTGCACATCAAACTCTTCACGCGTGACTAGCTCCATTTTGGTGAGCGCGCCCTTAATTAGTGCATGAATGTTTTTGTCGACATCAGCCAAAGGAGATGAATTTACTATGTCTTTGATTTTATTTGATAAATCTTGAAATTGTGATGAATTCAGCATAATGTTTTCTCGCTATTTTGGTGCAGTTTAACAGATTTTTGTATATGGTTAATAATTTTAAGCTTAGAACAAAAATATATAACACATTGATTTTATTGATAATTTTTATGGCACGCGCCTTGCTAGGTATTATCGTGGTTAAAACGATTTAATTTTTTACAACAACGTTAGGGGATACACAATGCGTCATTCATTATTATCAATCGCTGTACTAAGCGTACTTGCAGTACCAACATTTTCTTACGCTGAAGAAACGGTTGCGCCGGCTGCAGCAGCTGAACCTGCATCACCACATACCGTCACTTACAACGTCGGTCTATATAGCCAATACATTTTCCGTGGTTTAACGCAAACAGACCAAGACCCTGCTTTGCAAGGCGGTATTGATTACTCGCACTCCAGTGGTTTTTATCTAGGCTCATGGGCCACTAACATCAGCTGGTTATCTGATGCTGACGCCTATAAAAGCTCTAGTCTAGAGTTGGACATTTATGGTGGTTTCGCAAATACTATTGGTGACACAGGTGTTGGTTACAACGTGGGTGTTCTACAATATATTTACCCAGGTAGCAAAAATCCAGGTGTAAAATCTGCTGAGACGACTGAAGTTTACGGCAGTTTGAGTTATGAATGGTTAGCAGCAAAACTTTCAGTGGTAGCTTCTGATGGCGCATTTGGTCTTAAAAATGCTGACGGTAGCTGGTATGCAGAACTGAATGCTAACTATCCAATCGGTGAGACAGGTTTTACTATCAATGGTCACGTTGGCAGACAAGAGTTTAAAGGCTCCGGTAATGATGTAGGTGATTACACAGACTGGAAACTTGGGGCAACTAAATCTTGGAGCAACGGTGTAAACGTTGGTGCTTATTACACCACCACCAACGCCCGTGACGCTGCTTACACAATACTTGGCGACAACATCGGTGATGACCAATTCACAGTATTTGTTCAAAAAACGTTCTAAATTTTTAGTACGTATTACCTGTAAAAATGCGACAGAAAATTTTGAATTGAAATTTCCTGTCGCATGATTACTTTACACTAGGAGGCACTCATGAAATTTGTATCCGCAATTATCAAGCCGTTTAAGCTTGACGAGGTTCGTGAAGCTTTGTCTGCCATTGGCGTGCAAGGCATTACCGTTACTGAAGTGAAAGGATTTGGCCGCCAAAAAGGCCATACTGAGCTATACCGCGGCGCAGAATATGTCGTCGATTTTTTACCAAAAGTGAAGCTTGAAATCGCTATTAAAGATGACATGCTAGACCAGGTGGTGGACGCGATTGAAAAAGCAGCCGCTACTGGAAAAATTGGTGATGGCAAGATTTTTGTCTTCAATCTAGAACAAGTTTATCGCATCCGTACCGGTGAAACCGGGCCTGAAGCGCTATAAGGGGCATATAAAATGAAAAAATTATTATCTGTTTTATCGCTAGTTGCCCTAGTCAGCATAGGCGCAGTGAGCACGAGTAGTTTTGCAGAAGATTTACCTGATGCATCTGTGACGACTGTGGAAACAGTAACTGATGGCGCAAACACTACAGTAGAAACTACAACGGTTGAAACAACATCTGAAGTGGTTACCGAAGATGCAGCAGCTCCAGCAGAAGCTGCTGAAGCGCCAGCCACATTGGACTCTGGCAGCACGAGTTGGATGATTATGGCAACGGTATTAGTGTTGCTAATGATTATTCCTGGCCTGGCATTATTCTATGGTGGCCTAGTACGTGCTAAAAACATGCTATCAGTACTCATGCAAGTATTTGCAATTACTGCGATGGTTTCTGTGATTTGGGTTGTATATGGTTATAGCCTGGCATTTACAGATGGCGGTAGTTTAAATGGCTACATTGGTGGATTTAGTAAAGCATTTTTATTAGGTGTTACTCCAGATTCTCTTAATGGCGTGATTCCTGAATATGTCTTTATCACATTCCAATTAACATTCGCATGTATTACACCAGCATTGATTGTGGGTGGTTTTGCCGAGCGCATCAAATTTTCTGCGGTGCTATTGTTTATCGCATTATGGGTAACTTTTGTATATCTCCCAGTAGCGCATATGGTTTGGGGCGGCGGCATCTTGGCAGAGCTTGGTGCTAAAGACTTTGCAGGCGGTACAGTTGTTCACATTAATGCAGGTGTTGCGGCATTGATCGGTGCAATTCTATTAGGCAAACGTATTGGCTACGGCAAAGAAGCAATGACTCCTCACAGCATGGTGATGACAATGATTGGTGCAGCATTACTGTGGGTGGGGTGGTTCGGCTTTAACGTCGGTAGCGAGTTGGCCGCTGACGGAACTGCTGGATTAGCTTTAATTAATACACAAGTTGCAACAGCTGCTGCAGTGATGGCTTGGATGTTCGTAGAATGGTTTGCAAAAGGCAAGCCTTCAATGTTAGGTGCAGCTTCAGGTGCAGTTTCTGGCTTGGTTGCTATTACACCGGCATGCGGCTTTGTAGGCCCAATGGGTGCAATCGTCTTAGGTGTTATCGCAAGTATTGTCAGTTTCTGGGCTGTTACTAGCTTGAAAAGCAAACTTGGTTATGACGACTCTTTAGATGTATTTGGTATTCATGGTGTTGCAGGTATCATCGGTGCTATCGGTACAGGCGTGTTTATGAGCGCTGGTTTGGGTGGTGTTGGTTATGCAGAAGGCATTACGATGTCTAGCCAAGTAACTACACAAGCAATTGCAGTAGGTGTGACAATTGTTTGGGCAACTGTGATTAGCTATATTCTCTATAAAATCGTAGATATTGTAGTTGGCTTACGTGTATCAGAAGAATCAGAGCGTGAAGGCTTAGATACAACTGAACATGGCGAACGTGCTTATCATTATTAATAAGCATCATCAGTGACTTGATTATTTAAATCACTGGTCATCATAAAAAACGGACACTTAGGTGTCCGTTTTTTATTTGTGGCTAGGTGTCCAATAACAAGATATCCGATAGTCGGAGCCTGTTTTTAGAATTCATCCTAATTTCAATTAATATTAACGAAAATGAAAAAACCCTAATCATTTCAAATGAATGGCAAAATACTGCCCAGCTACTGATAAAAATTCTAAGAATAAAGCGTAATGAAAATAGAAAAGTTTGGAGAGAAGATGCTGGCCACATTACTAAGATCTGTTAGTAAAATACTATTTCGAGTCAAAGTACGTGGTTTAGAAAACGTGCCACAAACCAATCGCCTGTTAATTGTGGCTAACCATGAATCGTTTTTAGATGGTTTTTTACTGGGCTTATTTTTACCGGTCAAAGCGACTTTTGTCGTGCATACCACGGTATTAAAAAATGGGTGGTTCAGGCAATTTTTGCGCTTAACACCTTATTTGGCAGTTGATCCGTCATCTCCTTTGGCTATGAAAAAAGTCATCCAATTACTAGATGCTGGTCAAAACGTGGTGATTTTTCCGGAAGGTCGCATCACCTTAACGGGCGCGCTCATGAAAGTCTACGATGGCCCTGGTTTCGTCGCAGCAAAAACCGGCGCGACCATTTTGCCGGTACGCGTAGATGGCGCGGCCGAATCCTATTTTGGGCGATTATCCAACGGACATCCGCGCAAAATCTTCCCCAAAGTCACGCTCACGATTTTACCGACTACCCACATCGAAACTCCGATAGCGCACCACCACACAGTTTTATCTTCCAAGCAGCGACGCCGTATTGCTGGCGAAGGTATGCGCAATGTCATGCAGCACATGCTGTTTCAATCACAAAAAAGCCGCACACTTTTTGAGGCGTTTTTGGATGCGATGAATAAATTTGATGGCAGCTATAAACTCATTGAAGACATGAACGAAGTTGAAGAAACTTATCAGGCTTTACTCAAAAAAAGTTTGGCGCTAGGTCGAATCGCCTGTAAAGTCAGCGCGAAAAATGAAGCCGTCGGTGTGTTAATGCCCAACGTCACCAATACGGTTGCACTGATTTTAGGCATGAGTGCATTTAACCGTATTCCCGCGTTGCTTAATTACACATCTGGCAGCGCTGGTATGCAAAATGCCTGTATTGCTGCTAACGTTAAAACCGTCATTAGTTCACGCAAATTTATTGAAGCCGCTAAATTAGAAAATGAAATCGCGCATTTAGAAAACTTAAACATTGTCTATTTAGAAGACTTGCGCGCTCAATTCAATGTGCTGGATCGCGCTTGGTTAATGGGTTACGCACTACATTATCCGCGCGTGGCAATGGAGATTGGCCAACCAGACCAACCGGCAGTCATCTTGTTTACATCGGGCAGTGAAGGCAAACCTAAAGGCGTCGTACACTCGCATCAAACTATTTTGGCCAATATCGCACAGATCATGGCTATACTTGATTTTAACCCGAGCGACAAATTTATGATGGTGCTGCCATTTTTTCACGCATTTGGCTTCACAGGTACACTTTTGCCGATTTTTAATGGTATTAAAACGTTAATATTTCCATCGCCATTACAATATAAGGTGATTCCAGAAGTGATTTATGACCGCGGCTGTACTGTGTTATTTTCAACCAGCACTTTTTTAGGCAATTACGCCAAATTTGCCCATCCATACGATTTTTATAAATTGCGCCTTGTGATTGCCGGTGCTGAAAAACTCAATGAGGAAGTGCGCAAAACTTACGCCGATAAATTTGGTATTCGCATATTGGAAGGCTACGGCACAACAGAATGCGCACCAGTTGTTTCTGCCAACACATCGATGGCTAACTTAAACGGCACTGTTGGCCAATTTTTGCCAGGCATGGAACACAAGCTAGAAACTGTGCCCGGCATAGAGGATGGCGGTTTACTGCATGTGCGCGGTGAAAACGTGATGATGGGCTATTATTTATTTGACGCGCCTGCCGTCTTACAACCACCAAGCAGTGACTTCGGCACAGGCTGGTACAACACAGGTGATATTGTCAAAGTAGACGCGCAGGGTTTTATCCACATTAAAGGCCGTGTTAAACGCTTTGCCAAAATAGCCGGCGAAATGGTGTCATTGGAAGTAGTAGAAAAAATCGCCAGCACCGCCGCGCCAGAACACCAACATGCGGCCAGCACGCAAACAGACGTGCAACGCGGCGAAACCATTATTTTATTCACCACCGACCTGGCATTAAAACGCGAAGATTTACAAATAGTGGCTAAAAACTTAAAACTGCCCGAAATTGCCGTTGCGCGCAAAATTGTACAAATAACGGAATTACCCGTATTAGGTACCGGTAAAACGGATTATGTGACGCTGAAACAAATGGCGGAATCAGCGTAATTTTCTTTTCCAAATCCATTAGCAATTAATAAAACAGACTTTTTAAGCTAAAGAAAATTAATCAGAAAGTAACAAATGAGCAATCAATTTGACTTATTATCGCAACAGCGTTTTCGACCTTTTTTCTTTACCCAGTTTTTAGGCGCATTTAACGACAACGTCTTTAAAACCGCGCTTATCACCTTAGTCGCATTTCATACCGTGAGTTTAAGCAGTATCGATGGCGGCACATTAACAACTTTGCTGCCAGGTGTGTTTATTTTGCCGTTTTTTTTATTTTCTGCCACCGCAGGGCAAATCGCCGATAAATATGAAAAATCTTCCGTCATCCGCTTAGTTAAGTTATTTGAAATCGCCATTATGTTATTCGCCAGCAGTGGTTTTTATCTGCATAACATTTGGTTATTGTCCATTGCCCTGTTCATGATGGGTATGCACTCCACCTTGTTTGGACCAATCAAATATTCATATTTACCGCAGCACTTAAAACAGCATGAATTAATCGGCGGCAATGGCATGGTAGAGATGGGCACTTTTATTGCTATTTTGCTTGGCCAGGTTTTAGGCGCATGGTTAGGCAGCATATCGCAGCATGAATTATTCACCAGCATCAGCATTCTGCTGATTGCAGCGCTGGGTTACTGGACAAGTCGCGACATACCAAACTCGCCAGCGGCGGATGCCAACTTAAAAATCAACTGGAATCCCATTACAGAAACTTACCGCAGCATAAAATTAATATGGTCTCAGCAAACCATCTGGTTAGGCATTATTGCGATTTCATGGTTTTGGTTTTACGGCGCGACATTACTGGCGCAATTTCCGAATCTGGCCAAAAATGTGCTGCATGGCGACGAAAGCGTTTTTATTTTATTGCTAAGTATATTTTCGCTTGGCATCGGTATTGGCTCGCTATTATGCGAAAAGCTGTCAAAAGGCCGTGTAGAACTTGGCCTAGTCGTATTTGGCGCAATCGGCTTAAGCATTTTTGGCACAGATTTGTACTTTTCCAGCAGTAACATCCATGCCGCAGGTAGCCCAATAGTACAAAACTATCAAAGCTTTATTGGCATATTCAGTCACTGGCGTTTACTGGCAGACGTGATGTTCATCGGCTTATTTGGCGGCTTTTACATCGTGCCCTTATACGTGTTAATCCAAACGCGCGCGCAGAAAGGCTTTCAATCGCGCGTGATTGCAGCAAATAACATCATGAATGCTTTATTTATGGTGATATCGGCTGGATTTTCATTGTTACTATTTCAGCAAGGTTTAAATATTCCTCAATTATTTCTAGCAACTGCCTTGTTAAACGCGGTAGTGACCATTTACTTATGTATTCGCCAGCCTGAATATATTGATACCTTTAAGTTATGGATCAAACACATAGTTTAAGTATTTACCCTGTATTAACGCATTCACTTAAATCTACAACCTGCTGGCGGTTTCTAGCTATAATCATTCCTTTACTGGACCCACTACTTCAAACCACGCATGTTTATTCAGTCATTAAAAAATTTAGCGCAGAAATTTCAACAAGCTATTTGGCGAGTTTCCAACAAACTCGGGCCGTTTGCGCCCTTAATCGCGATGCTTTTATTAGGATTAATCATCCTTTCTGTTTCGCGTTTGGGCTTAATACTATGGAAGTTTGACCGTGTAGATTCCACAGGAAAATTAGCTGAAATTTTATTGCAAGGCATCCGTGTCGACATTATTCAGCTCTGTTTATTAAGCTTAATTCCACTGTTAACAGCGCCACTTTTAGCCATTAAAAGCTTATTTAGAATATGGCAAAGATTCACTTATATTTGGGTAATTGCCGCCATTGTTTTACTGGTATTTCTAGAAGCTGCAACGCCTGGATTTATTGCAGAATATGACGTGCGGCCGAATCGCTTATTTGTAGAATATCTGAAATACCCTAATGAAGTAGTGAAGATGTTATGGGGCGGTTTTAAAATCCATGTGTTCGCCAGCATTGGTTTTGTAGTGTTAGCGATATGGCTGATGCGCCATTTTATGCGTCCTTGGTTGCAAGCAAAACCCAGTTGGTCCAACACAAAAATATGGTTAATTTGGCCACTTATATTTTTGCTCACGGCTTTTGCCATACGCTCTACCGTTGGCCATCGCCCAGCCAATCCCGCATTATTCGCCATTACGCAAGACAGCATGGTGAATAGCCTGATATTAAATTCAGGCTACTCTGTCATTTATGCCATTTACGATTTACAGCACGAAAGCAAATCCAGCCAAATTTACGGCAAAATGGATAGAGCAGAAATCTTCAAACTCACTGGCGCGACCGATAGCGAAATCCCTACTTTAAAAACACTCACACCTTCCGCCAAACGTGAAAAACCGCTTAATTTAGTGATTATCTTGCAGGAAAGTCTGGGCGCAGGTTTTGTGGAATCACTGGGTGGTAAACCTGTCACACCGAATTTAGAAAAATTAAAAAGGGAAGGTATCTGGTTTGAACAGTTGTATGCCACTGGCACCCGTTCGGTACGCGGCATTGAGGCGGTGACGGCTGGTTTTCAGCCAACACCTTCAGAAAGCACGGTTAAGCTATCTCTTAGCCAAAAAAACTTCTTCACCTTAGCCAGTCTATTAACTAAACAAGGCTATAACGCGGAGTTTATCTATGGCGGCGAATCGCATTTTGATAATATGCGCAGCTTTTTTCTGGGTAACGGCTTTAATCAGATTACCGATCAGAAAGATTATAAAAACCCTGTGTTTATGGGCAGCTGGGGAGCATCTGATGAGGACTTGCTCAACAAAACACATGAGCAATTGATGGCACATCACGCCAGCGGCAAGCCATTTTTCACACTAGCGTTTTCATCTTCTAACCACGCACCTTTTGAGTTTCCTGATGGTCGTATTGAACTGTATGAACAACCAAAAGGTACCGATAACAATGCAGTTAAATATGCCGATTATGCGATGGGGCAGTTTTTTGAGAAAGCCAAAAAAAGCCCTTATTGGAAAGATACGCTATTTTTAATCGTGGCAGATCACGATGTCCGTGTTCGCGGCAATACGCTGGTGCCGATTGAGCACTTTCATATCCCAGGCTTGATTTTAGGTGCCGATATTAAGCCTCAAAGCATTAAAAGCATTGTCAGCCAAATTGATTTACCAGTGACGGTATTGTCACTAATGGGTATCAGCGGCCAACACCCGATGACAGGTCGTGATTTATCCAGCGAACCTGCTGACTACTTAGGCCGCGCGATGATGCAATATAACTCTAATTTTGCGTGGATGCAGCAAACGGCTGACTCTAATAATGTTGTAGTGTTGCGCGAAGGTAAACCGCCAGCGCACGGCGTATATGATGCAAAAAGCAAACATCTGAATGAAACTGCGCCACCAGCTGATGCACAAGAAATTGAGCAGCGCGCGTTAGCCAATTCACTATTGCCGGCCTTACTGTATAGCGAACAACGCTACCACTTACCAGAATGAGCGTTAAACAAGCATCCATGCTCACAAAGCAAGTCATCCGCGATGGATTAAGCTATATTCTGCGCGGCGGTTTGCGTATTAAAAATGGACATTTACCTATTGAGCAGCACGACATCCCCCACGATTTTATTGGTGTATGCGTAGCCTCTAATGCGAATCCTGCAACGGATGATTACATTGTTCAACAATTGCAAGCATTGGGCATTAAACGTGTCCGTTTAGACATGACGTATGGTGACTTAACGCGCGATAACACGCGTTTTTTGCGCCGATTGATCGCAGAAAAATTAGCCATTACCTTACATCTGCTACAGCCATTTGATGCAGCAAAAAATATGCACTTAAAAACTGAACAAGCCATTTGGCGACAGTTTTTAAGTGAGGTATTAGACGTATTTGGTAGCCAGATTCAAGCCATTGAAATTGGAAATACCATTAATCGCAAGCGGTGGGCTGGTTATACGCTGGATGGTTTTTTACATGCCTGGGCAATTGCACACACTGAGATTAAAGTGCACGGCGTCACTTTAATCGGCCCGAATATTCAGGACTTTGAGCCGTTTTATAATATTAGTTTGCTTAAGACATTTAGAAACCTGCATCAATTACCCGACATTCACAGCGACAATTTATTTTCTGAACGTACAACCGAACCAGAGCGCTTTGATCATCGTATTTTTAAATATCAGTGGGCACGCATTTTTAAGTATAACCTGATTAAAAAAGCGCGTTTATTACAGAAAATTGGCCGTGATTTTGGTATTAAAGATTCCGTGTCCTCAGCTGCATTTTGGGCAATCTATCGCATTCAACGTCTTTTGCCAGATGGCTTACAAAAACAAGCGGATTATGCCGCACGCTATTTTCTACTATTGGCCGCTTCGGGTAGCTTGACTCATGTCAATTGGGGTGCACTCATTTGCCAGCGTGAAGGCTTAATTACTGATGCTTTAACTGAAGCGGATTATCCCGATTTAGAACGCGTGGCTTATTACAAAAATACCGATGGTGCGTTGGAGAACTATCAACATCATCCTAGCTTTAGTGCAGTAAAAACGGTAGCGAATTTAATACAGGGCACACGTTATATCGCACCGATTACCACTGCAAATGGTCTAGAGATTCACCATTTTGCACAAAACGGTTTGCATATTCATGCGGCATGGACAATTAATGGTAAAACCGCACTTCTAAGCGATATTTATTCAACAGAGACCTTGCAAACGGCAAAAGTACTGCATCGTGACGGCGATACTTTCACTCAACATCCGAACCTCATCACGGAGTCGCCTATTTATTTAATCTGGAATAATGGTGCGCCTACGATAGTAAATGCACAATTGGCCAAAGATGTTGCGATTCATGCGCATGTTGCAGATTTGCAATACTTTGCATTTAAAGACGTTGACTGGCAAGGTTTGGTATTAGCCAAAAATACGGCTGATGCCCAATTGTTAATGCACAAACTACATCCAATTAATTTGATTGCGCCAAATAAAGACAGCGCATTGCGTCATGCGCGTAATGCCATTTGGGCGGTGCCTGACCCTAGAAATATCAGCGCGACACATGAAGCTGCTAAAGAATTAACCATTAAACAACCCGTCAAAATGTATCCGCATAAAGCGTTTTTAGATCGCTTTAAGCCTAGCAAAGCCAAACGCAGCTGGAATGGCGCAATGGAACTGATGCGACGCGGCATCGCGACCGCACATCCTGTGGCTTATTTTGAGAAAATAGGTGATACCACACTTAAACAGAATTTTTACCTGTGTGAATTTGTACAAGCAGATGCCAATATTGGACAAATATTTGCCGCTTATGCTAAGGGTGAGTTTGATTTTCTTGGCCTAAAACCTGAGTCGGTATACACACAGCTGGCTATCTATTGTCACGCCATGCACAATCGAGGCATTCATTTTAGGGATTTATCTGGCGGTAATATTTTGGTGAATATTGACCATAATAAGCAATTAAGCTTTTCGTTAATTGATACCGCGCGTATCCACAGTTATAACCACGGCATCGCTGTTAACTTAAGAATTGCTGACCTTACACGCGCCTGCCACAAACTGCATTGGGCGGGGCGTATACGTTTTATGCAAATATATCTAGGTCTTTCTGGCATGCAGTTTACCTGGCAACATCGTTTGCAATTTCAGTTATACGATTTCAAAGTCTCATTAAAACGCACGATTGGACGCAAAGGCATAAAACGTCTGATGAAACGCATTAAAGGTAATACTTAACAACTTTAATCTAATGAAAATCATGAGATAGTTTTACGCAGTTTAGATAGCAGTTTATTTTGAGCTAAGCGTAGTATTAATTCACGTTATGCAGTTGTGAAAGCAGACGAATTTAACCTAAGGAGAATTATTATGTGGACAACACCAGCTGCTACTGAAATGCGCTTCGGTTTCGAAGTGACAATGTACGTAATGAACAAATAATTTTGTTCGTTCTACAAAAAAGGGTGCTTAAAGCACCCTTTTTTATTGCCTAATTTTTATTAACCTTCTATTTACTCTGCAATATCTTTTGTTTCTTCCATCTATTAAAAATATGTAACCAACATACATAAAATTCGTCAATCAATTGGCTACAATCTGCATATAGATATTTTTAGGTACAGAAACGAACATGACCACACTATTTATCTCGCACGGCGCACCTACTTTGGCGATTGAGCCTGGTGAAACTGGCAAACTACTATCAACATTAGGCACGTCACTACCTCGGCCAGATGCTATTTTGGTTGTGTCGGCGCATTGGGATACGCCAATAGCTACAGTGAGCAATGCAGTTATGCCAGAAACAATCCATGACTTCAGAGGCTTTCCGAAACCTCTTTATGATATTCAATATCCGGCCAACGGCTCACCCATGTTGGCCACAAAAACCACACGTTTGCTCGAAAATGCAGGCATTACAATCCAGCAAGAAAACCGTGGTTTGGATCATGGCGCATGGGTTCCACTGAGGTTAATGTTCCCGGATGCGGATATTCCTGTGACTCAGTTATCAATTCAAAGTTCTGAACAGCGCCTTTACACACAAGGTTTGCAAGCGCCAAGCGCGCATTACGCTTTGGGGCAAGCAATCAGCGCACTACAAGATGACAACATAATGATTATCTGTAGCGGCGCGATTACGCACAATTTAAACGATTTTTTTAGTGCGAAAATTGATGTAGAAGCGTTGGACTATGTGAGTAAATTTGCTGATTGGATGGGCGAGAAAATCGCACTTAACGACACAGAGGCACTAATTAATTATCGCACTCAAAGTCAATATGGCTTGCGCGCGCACCCATCAGAAGATCACTTACTGCCACTATTTGTAGCACTGGGTGCTGCAAGGGGTAAGCCAATTCATTATCGGCCAGAAACTACTTACGGCATTCTGGCGATGGATACCTACGTTTGGCAATAGAGTACAGGTCGTAGAACTTTGTAATAAAATCTGGCTATTAAGCTAAAACTTATTTAGGCAATACAAAACCTTTAGGTAAAAACACCCAAACCTTGCCTTGCTGCTTCATGGCACCAGCTTGTTTACCTGCGGCATCTCCTGCACCCCAAAAGAAATCTGCACGCACACCACCTTTAATCGCGCCACCAGTGTCTTGTGCCATCATCAAACGTTTCAAGGGTTTTGTACTATTCGGTTGTGTAGAGGATAAAAATATGGGCGCACCCAAAGGCACATATTTGGGGTCAATAGCCACACTACGCTCTGCCGTAATTGGCACACCAAGTGCACCAAGCGGACCTGGCAAGCCTGCTGGTAACTCTCTAAAGAACACATAGCTTGGATTGCTATTTAATAAATCGCGTAGCTTATCCAAATTGTTGCGCGCCCAATTTTTAATGCCTTGCATGGAAGCTTGGTCGGCAGTTAACTCACCGCGCTCAATCAATAAACGTCCAATCGAGTTATATGGATGTCCATTTTGATCCGCGTAACCGACATGTACTTGTTGTCCATTATCTAGGTTCACTAGCCCAGAACCCTGAATCTGCAAGAAAAACACATCAATAATATCATTAATCCATACAACCTCATTGCCTGCCAATGGCGATGGATTGGTTTCGATCTCAGCGCGCGTCAGATACGGGATTAATTTTAATTGGCCAGTTTTTTTATCACCTTGTTTAGCCTCTACCAACTTGCCGCGTATACGTTTAAATTTAAGCTCTGGATAAACATCGGCCAATTCGACGGTAACAATATCATTGGGTTGCTTATATAAGGGATAAGGATATTGGGCGGATTGCTTGCGGCTACCTTGCAGCAAAGGCTCATAATAACCAGTCACCAAGCCTGTATTACCGCCATCTATATTAGTCGCAGTATATACATCGAACTGCGTGGTTAAGTAATCGATGATCGTTGCATTATTGGGCTTTAAAAGCGCTTTAGCTGCATTACAAGCGGATTGCCACTGCGGCTTGTTCTTTAATGTGCTGCAGCTTTGCAGCCATGCACCCCATGCAGCACTTAAATCGTCCTCCATTAAGCCGTCAACGTCTTCCCATTTTGCTGGTTTAAGCAGACTATAATCCGCCACAGTTTTAGTATCAGGCTTAATCTCTGCGGATTTTGGTTCGACTGGCTGTGTGCTTGGCGGCAATTGAATTGGCGCTTGGTCATGTACACAATTGCAATCAGGCGCATTCGGCTTTGTCACCGATGGTTTACTATTTTTATTGGCACAAGAAACCGTTAACAAACTCAACAAAATAACGACGAATAAGCGTTGCATGAATAATTGCCTAATGCAGCACTCTTGGCTGTGTTAATAAGAAAGGCTCAATGATGGCCTCAAACTGAGTGCCATCAACCGCCACTATTAAATAGCTGCCGTGCATTCTGCCTTCTTGTGTATTGAGTACAGTGCCACTGGTATATTCAAACTGTTGATTCGGGTTCAACAATGGTTGTGCGCCAACCACGCCCAAGCCTTTTACTTCCTGAACATCATCATTACTATCCGTAATGATCCAATGTCGGCTGATTAATTGCGCAGCAACCGTGCCGGTGTTGGTAATAGTGACTGTATAAGCGAAAGCGAATTTACTTTCCTCTGCATTCGATTGATCCGGCAAATAGGTCGTTTGCACAGAAACTGAAAATGCATACTGCGTTTGAGTGGTCATACTTAGCTAATCAAACCCGCTGTTGGCGAACTAGGGCTGGCTGAATATAGTTTTTTAGGCATTCTGCCTGCAAGATAAGACTCGCGACCCGCTTCAATCGCCTTTTTCATTGCACCCGCCATCATCACCGGGTCGCGTGCTGCGGCAATCGCAGTGTTCATCAACACACCAGCGCAACCAAGCTCCATGGCTATCGCAGCGTCTGCTGCACTACCGACACCGGCATCCACCAACACCGGGATTTTTGCATTTTCAATAATAATTTGTAAATTCCATGGGTTTAAAATACCCATTCCAGAACCGATTAATGAAGCCAATGGCATTACTGCGCAACAGCCGATATCTTCTAATTGTTTAGCGATAATGGGGTCATCCGAGGTATAGACCATGACATCAAAACCATCTTTTACCAGTATTTTAGCGGCCGCAATCGTTTCAATCACATTAGGATACAAGGTGTTTGGATCACCCAAGACTTCCAGCTTAACCAACTTGTGACCATCCAATAACTCGCGTGCCAGACGCAAAGTACGCACTGCGTCATCCGCTGAATAACAGCCGGCAGTATTAGGCAAATAAGTAAATTCTTCTGGCGGCAGGTATTCTAATAATGATGGCTCACCCGCGGTTTGGCCAATATTGGTGCGCCGAATCGCTACCGTGACAATCTGCGCGCCGCTCGCGTCAATCGCCGCGCGCGTTTCGGTAAAATCTTTATATTTACCCGTACCAACCAGCAAACGTGAGTGGTAGGATTTTCCTGCAATAATGAGCTGTTCTGTCATGCTTATTTACGGACCTAATTAACTTTTAAATTGAATTGCGACAAACCTAAACTTTATTCTGGACGGCTCTTCGTGTTAACCGCCACCCACGGCGCCAACGATTTCCAGCTTATCCCCATCTTGCAATAACACATCGGCAAACTGACTACGTGGCACTATTTCACCATTCTTCTCAATCGCTAAACGCTTGCCTGTTAACTCTAAAGCGACAACCAAAGACGCGACCGTCATCTCAGAAGTATCGAAAACTTTAACATTTCCATTAATTAATATATTCATCATTTAACCATTTTTACATGCATCGTTGAATTAAAGCTTAGTTTCTTGACAGTCAGTCGCCATATCTGAGTATGGCGATAAATTACTATGAATAATTTAATCACTATTGTTCGTGTATTCCGCAACAGCTTTGGCGCGTTAATTACAAAACAGTCATGATTTTCTTGATTTATTGAATTAATTTATACACTTAGTGAATTTTTTTGATAAATTGCATTCATATGTAACGGAAACAAAATTTCTGTTGTTTTAACTCCCAAAAGGAAACCTAATAATGCAAGCGCAAAATGTAAAACCTGTTTCAATACCACCGCTATTAAACGACATCTACGAGCCACCATTAAGTCAAAAATCCGACAAGGTAAAAGTTCAAGAAGCGAATATCTTAAGCTTACAAAGACCTAAACTGAAACGACTTTTGGAAGCTTACAGTGATTGCGTGTAACACTTTAAACCGTAGTAACTCTTAAAATACTTATCGAATAATGGGTCGCTTTTTACAGCAACCCATCATCTGATTTTTATTTACAACTCTACCGGCAATTACTCAATCGCCAATTGCGGACGACCCGCTTCTGGCCAATCCAAGTGATAGAACTGACCACGTGGCTGATCTTTACGCTCATAAGTATGCGCGCCAAAGTAATCACGCTGACCTTGCAATAGGTTTGCAGGCAAATCTGCACTGCGGTAGCCATCGTAATAAGCTAGCGCTGCTGCAAAACCTTGTGCTGGAATACCGTTGGTGACTGCCAGGGCAATCACTTTACGCCAACCTGCTTGACCGTCGTTCATAGAGTTTGTGAAATACGGGTCTAGCATCAAGTTTTTCAAACGTGAGTTTAATGCGTAAGCATCAGTGATTTTTTGCAAGAAACGTGCGCGGATGATACAACCGCCGCGCCAGATTTGAGCGATTTCACCGAAGTTCAGTTTCCAGTTGTAAGCCACTTGTGCTTTATCCATCAGTTGGAAGCCCTGCGCATAAGCACAGATTTTTGAGCAATACAGTGCATTCTTAATCGCTTCGATAATCGCTGCTTTGTCTGTTTCTTTTACTAACACTGGGCCTTTTAAGATTTTGCTTGCTTCAACGCGCTCTTCTTTTAAGCTAGAAAGTGCACGCGCATAAACCGCGGCTGCAATCGCATTCGCTGGCGCGCCTAATTCAAGCGCATTCGCTGCGGTCCACTGACCAGTACCTTTTTGACCAGCAGTATCCAAGATTTGATCTACCAAGAAACCTTTGCCCGCAGGGTCTTTTTGTTGCAGGATATCCGCAGTGATTTCAATCAAGAAGCTGGATAATTCGCCTTTGTTCCACTCAGCAAATACTTTACCGATTTCATCCGCTGGCATGCCTAACAAGTTTTTCATTAACCAGTAAGCTTCGCAAATCAATTGCATATCGATATATTCAATACCGTTATGCACCATTTTTACATAGTGACCAGCACCGTCTGGGCCGATGTATTCAGCACATGAAAAACCGCCTTCAACTGGTTTGCCAGGTGCGCCGCCTTCTAATGGCTCGCCTGTTACCGCATCTACTTTAGCAGCGATGTCGCGCCAGATTGGCTCTAAGCTAGACCATGCTTTACGTGTGCCTGATGGCATTAATGATGGACCAAAACGTGCGCCTGTTTCGCCACCTGATACGCCTGAACCAATAAACTCGATGCCTTTAGCGGCCAATTCTTTTTCACGACGAATGGTATCTGTCCACAATGAGTTACCGCCGTCGATAATGATATCGCCTTGCTCCAGGAATGGTAGTAATGCATTAATGGTAACGTCTGTTGCGCTACCCGCTTTAACCAATAAGATGATTTTGCGTGGGCGTTTAATGCTTAACACAAAAGAAGCTAAATCTTCATGGCCGATAACATTTTCATGTGAAGGCTCATTTTTTTTACATTCTTCGACGAAGTTTTCCATCTTTTTAGGATCACGGTTATAAACCGCAATGGTGTAGCCGTGATCGGCAATATTCAGGGCCAAATTTTGCCCCATGACAGCAAGGCCAACTAGGCCAATATCAGCATTTTTCGTGGTGGTCATATCATTCTCAAAAATTAATTAAATGGGTAATTTAAACTAAAAAAAGAAACGAGAAGCTTGTGGCTATCGTCTCAAGTAAACTCTTTAACAAGTACACCTTTTCTTAATTTGCTACTTTTACTTAAACAACTTTTACTACCAAAACTTTAACGCCTCGTTGCGTTAAACTTACAAAACATTACCAAACATCTGTATGGCCAATTGATATCCTGTCATGGCCAATTGCGGATCATAACGTTCACCTTCATCGCGCATAAATGCATGCTGGCCATTGAATTCGTGCCATGTGAAATTCAAATTAGCTTCTGATAACTTTTGGTTTACCAATACACGCCCGGCAGTCGGAATGTGATTATCTTGCTTACCCCAAATCATCATCAACTCGCCTTTAATATCAGCCAGCCTGTCCATGCTGTGTTGATTCGGTTTGTTAGGGATGATATTCGTATGTAAATCAGTCGCATAAAAACAGGCGGTGGCTTTTACTTCCGGCTGCAATGCGGCGCGAAACGCTAAATGCCCGCCAATACAAAAACCCATTGCGCCTAAATTGCCACTGTACCAATCCTGGGTATTTAAATATTCAATCATGGCGCGATTATCAGTGTCGTAACCTTGCACATCTTTAGCGGCTTTATCGGCATTGCCTTTATCGCGGCCAGCGTCATCGTAACCTAGGACGGTACCAATTGGATTAAGTTCATGAAATACCTCTGGCACCAATACCGCGTAGCCTTGGCCCGCCATAAAACGCGCAGCGCGTTCAATAGGTCCAGTTTGCTGAAAAATCTCAGAATAAAATAAAATAGCAGGGACTTTTTTTGCATGAATTGGACGATGTACGTAAGTACGCATCACGCCAGTTGGGGTATTTAAATCGACAATATGCGTTTTAATTTGCATTATTCTGTTCCAAAACTTAAATTTTCTAGAATCAATATTTTACAGGGGTTTATAGTCATATTCACGCAAAATTTTGATTAATAAGCGTAATATGTTTTTTAAATAAAGCTGAATTATTACTTTTAAATACTGTCGATTTAAATACCGACTAAAATAGAAAGTTGTTCTATGCGCCTAGCATTAACAGTTTTAGGATTGTTTTTTTGTCAAATTTCGATTGCGGAACCCAGTTCCGAGCTTACCTACAAGCTCAAAGCATCGGTAATTAAAGTACATGTAGCAACCAAAACAGGCGGTCATGGCGTAGGAACAGGCGTGGTGGTTGGCAAAGATTTAGTCGCAACCAACTGCCATGTTTTAGCCAATGCAATCGGTGCAACAATCACAAAATTTGGTGACAGTTATACGCCTGTTAGCTTAAAAGCCGATTGGAAGCACGATTTATGTATCTTGCGCTTTCAATACGCTGAACTTACGCCCGTTGAGTTAGGTGATTCTGAACACTTAAAATACGAGCAAGCCATGTTTTCCATCGGCTTCCCTGGCGGTACGCCAAAACCGTTAGTCACCTTTGGTAAAATCAAAGCACTGTATCCATTAGATGACAGCAGCGTAGTGCGCAGCGACGCCTCATTTGTCATGGGCTCAAGCGGCAGCCCGGTATTTGATAACGATGGCAAACTGATCGCCATCAGCACGTTTAAAAGCCCTGGCCGCAGCGCTTATTATTACAGCGTTCCGGTTAAGTGGGTAAAAGCACTGCTGGCTGCACCAGAGTCCAGCGAAACCACTTCCATGAAAACCAGTGACGCGCCTTTTTGGGACGCGTTAGATGAAAACCGCCCGTATTTTATGCGAGTGGTATTGCCATATCAAAATGGGTATTGGGCAGAACTAAAAACCGTAGCGGCCGCGTGGCTGGCAAAAGAACCCAGCAACGCAGAAGCTTTGTATTACCTGGCTACTGCAGAAGATAATTTAGGCAATGCCAATAAGGCGAATCAATATTATGAGCAAGTACTAAAGCTGCACCCGAACCATCCGGCAACCTTGATTGCATTGGGTTTAATGGCGAATCGCAATGGCAATGCCAGCGAAGTTGAAAAAACCCGTGTTGCGCTTAAGGCAATCGACTTAGATTTGGATGCTGAGTTTACCGAAGCGTTAAAAAAATAATCACCACTGAAAGCCACCTGCTCAAGCATGCACTAACTGCTTAAAGCCGCCATAAGCCATACGTTTACAGTCAAAAATTGGATTTGACATATCCATCATGTCTTTCATGCGCGGGTCTGCAAATATTTTTGCATTAGCCGCATCTCTTGCGGCTTTAGATTCAAATATCACCCATGAAAATACAACCGTCTCATCCGGCTCTGTATTGGCAAGCTGAGTGAATGACATTGTGCCTTCCGCCTGCATATCGTCACCCACGCACTCCCAATAATCCAGCGCGCCATGCTCTTTCCAGATTTTTGCTGCTTTTTCGGCCATTAAACGATAGTCATCAATGCGTGCCGTAGGTACAGGAATAACAAATCCATCAACATAACAAGTCATCTCATGCTCCTTTTGTATAAAAATTGGTTAGAAAAACCACTTAAATACTGCTGAAGAATGAATTAAGTTACGCTTTTTCTGATGTCAAAACAAGAGTTAAGGATGATGCGCTGCACGGGTCAGGCGATCTAAAATAGCCAACCATTCTGGCCTATCAGGTGGCAATTGCACTAATAATTGCGCCACATTTAGCGTATCTAAATGATGCAGAACGCCATATAATTGTTCTGCAACGATTGCAGGATTTTTGGGTAATTGCACTATTTGAGGTTTTACTGGTTGAGGCTTCATAGGTTTAGTAGTTAACAGTTTATTTGTTGAGCCATCATCAATTAACAAGACCGCGCATGTCTGCTTACTGATTTGCTGATAGCGCATCAAGGCTTCAGCACTATCAAAAAGTTTAATCGGTGTTTTGGGTGAATAATGCAACAAATGTTGACCGGGCGCTTTTGGCTGATTTTCTAAGCCGGCCAACGCTGGTTTACCTGCAATCGCAGTAATTTCAGCTTCAGCAATCATGCCATGGCGTAATAACTGCCAATCATTATTTATCACACTGACAATGGTCGATTCGATTCCCACTTGGCATGCACCGCCATCTAACACAGGAATACATTCACCCAAACCAGTTCCAACATGTACTGCGGTTGTTGGGCTTAATTGTGTATATTTATTGGCAGAAGGTGCAGCCAAACCCAAACCGCTTTGTTTGAGCAATTGCAAGGCAAGTGGATGACTAGGAATGCGTAATGCAACTGTTGGCTCGCCTGCTCTTACAATACTGGAAACATCATCTTTTGCTGGCAGCACCAATGTAAAAGGACCAGGCCAAAACGCACTTGCCAGCTTTTGTGCTAAAGGTGGAAATTCTGCTGCCCACTCATTCACCTGATTAATATGACCAATATGCACAATCAAGGGATTATCTGCAGGACGCTGTTTGATGGCATAAATTTGACGCAAAGCAGATTCGTTTGTTGCGTCCGCCGCCAAACCGTAAACCGTCTCGGTTGGAATCGCGACAACTTCGCCATTTTGTAATTTGGCAACCGCTTCATCTAAACTAATGCGCATAGCAATCTACTGTAATTAAAACAATTAACCGCCATTTTACTATCTAAACCTACTTAAGCGGTTTAAACCGATGCTTTTAAACTAAGCCTGCTTGCGTAACAATTGAGGCGTGATGAGATAGAATAACCTTATCTTAAAACACATAAAGAAATTAACATGAGTCAAATCAAAGTAGAGAAAAATCCAAGCCAAGCGCATTTAGATACTTTAGGTGTCAGCAAATGGCCAACATGGCAAAAAGAAGTTTCTGTATTTCCTTGGGTATTCCCAGAGCAAGAAATCGCCTATATCTTAGAAGGTGAATGCGTGATTACACCAACGGGCGGTGCGCCAGTGACTTTTGGCAAAGGTGATTTAGTGACTTTTCCAGCAGGCATGACCGCCAGTTGGGAAGTGAAAAAACCGCTGCACAAACATTATAAATTAGATGGCAATGCGCTAACGCAAGCATGGGTACGCATTAAAGCCAAAATTGGTTTATAAATTTGTGCATTTTTGAACACTTTTATCCAAAAAGTAGCACCTGAAATATATATAAGTCACTTTTAGTCAGCCTTTAAAATATGCCAACTGCCTTGTATGCCTTAATATTAAAGCACTTAACTAGCATTAATTTATAAAATCCAATTGGCATAACTCCTGCTTATCATTAATTGCATACCGCTCTTGGTTTGTAATGAATGATAGAAAAAAGGAGTATTTAAATGGGTCGGAAAAAACGTACAGAAACTGCGCTTTCAGCCAATATGCAGAATTTAGAGCTACGCTCCGATGATTTTGCAGGCGATGAATTTGATGAGTTTAGCGAAACGGGCATTGAAACAAGTTTGAAATTTAAAGGCCAGGAAGTCGAGGAAAGTTACGGCGGCTTTGATGATTATGCGCTGGGAATTTAGCGTGTTGGCGTTTACTGCTTGCGTAATTAACGCGCAATTTACAGCGCATTAATTACGCATTGCCGTTGTGTATTTTATTTCAAACCTGCTACTTTCCTGCTCTGCGAAACGTTAAGTTAATTCTGCAATTCAACGCTGTATTTTGGCCGGCTTTTACTGGCAAAATGCCATGAAACCGCAACCTTGATTCGCCTCCCCAAACTACTACGTCACCGTGTTCCAGTAACAAGCTCACCGTTTTATCAGCACGTTCAAATCCGCCAAACTGAAAAATCGCTGGCAAACCCAATGAAACAGAAACAATCGGTTGGTTAAAATCCAGCTCATTCTTGTCCTGATGCAAACTCATCCGCGCGCCCACTTTATATTGATTGATTAAGCACGCATCCGGATGGAAATTTTCATATCCAACCGCACTGGCAGACTGTTGCGCCAATGTTCTGAAAGAGTTCGGCATCGCCGGCCAAGGCTTATCAGTCAATGGATCATGCGTGGCATAGCGATAGCCCTTTCTATCGCTCACCCAACCTAATTCACCACAATTACTCATCGCCACAGACATGCTGAAGCCGCCAGGAGTAACCATATTACGTAACGGTGACGCCTCAAGTAATTGTGTTAAATCTGCCAATAGTTGTGTCTGATTGCGTAGCGCGAAACTTTTTAACAGATAGGCATCTTTTACAATTTGTTGCACTGTTGGCTGCTGATCAGTAAATAGATCCATCAGCTTTTCTTTTCCAAATCCAACAAAGCGCATTTGCGCTCTACACCCCAACGATAACCAGACAAAGACCCGTCAATTCGCACTACACGGTGACATGGAATCGCCACGGCCAGCGTATTTGCTGCACAGGCGCTGGCTACTGCACGCACCGATTTTGGCGCACCTATCCGTTCTGCAATATCGCTATAGCTAACGGTTAATCCTGCTGGAATTTTTTGTAGCGCCTGCCAAACGCGCTGCTGAAAAGCAGTGCCTTTAATATCCAGCGGCAGCCCTAAACCTAAAGCAGGCATCTCAACAAAGCACACCACTTTAGCTACCAGTGCTTCATAGTCACGGTCTGCGCCTATCAGTTCTGCTCGGGGAAAAGCATCTTGCAAATCATTCACCAACTGGGTTGCATCATCCCCCAAAAATATCGCACACACACCGCGCTCGCTACTTGCCACTAAAACCTCTCCTAGTGAACATTCACCAATCGCAAATTTAATCGTGACATTTGCACCACCTGTTTTGTAACTTGTTGGTGTCATACCCAGCACTTGGGTTGATTTCTCATAAAAGCGGCTATTGGCGTTATAACCTGCTTCAAAAATCGCATCGGTCACGCTGATATTTTTTCCTAAGACATCACGTACTTTTTTAGCACGATTTGCCGCTGAATAAGCTTTTGGCGTTAATCCAGTCACAGACTTAAATATGCGATGGAAATGATAAAGACTTAAACCAGATTTTTCTGCCAAGACTTCAAGGTTAAGATTTTCGTCAGAACTTTCAATTAAACGGCAACTCTCGGCAATTAGCAGTGCATGGCTTTGCGCTAAATCAGGCTGACCAGGCTTGCACCGCTTACATGCACGAAAGCCTGCCAACTCAGCTTCTGCACAACTTGCATAAAAAGCCACATGCTCCGGACGCGGTTGGCGCGCACCGCAGGATGGTTTGCAATAGATGCCCGTTGTGCTCACAGAATAATAAAAGGTACCGTCTGCGCTGATATCACGCGCCTGAATTTTCGCCCAACGCGAATCGTTTTGAACGGCGTTAACTTGCGTATTTTTAGCTGATTGGTTCATTGTCGTTTCATTCATCATACACATAGAAGACCATACTTTACCAAGGCTTGCACAATGCAACACTCCGAGTCTTGCGATTGAATTCGGTGAATGGCTTAAAGAATTTGTGTTTATAATCAAACCATGCAAAATAATTTTCAAGCCGCAATGGACTTCTTATCTGGTTTAGATAAAGATTGGGCGCAGTTAGTTGCCACTGTTGGCTTATGCACTTTTGAATCCAAACCTGAACGCGAACCTTATGAGGCACTTGTACGCGCGGTGGCTTATCAGCAATTACATGGTAAGGCGGGCGATGCCATTATTAAACGCTTTCTGCATGTTTATGGCGACGTTTTTCCTGCACCCAGTCAATTATTAGCAACTGAGTTCGATACGCTGCGTACCTGCGGATTTTCCGGACGTAAGATTGAAACGATTAAGGGTATCGCAGAGGGCGCACTAAGTGGCCTTGTGCCTAGTCGCAATGATGCTGACGCAATGACCGATGAAGTATTAATTCAACGCTTGAGCGAACTGAAAGGTATTGGGCGCTGGACAGTTGAAATGCTGCTAATCTTCACCATGGAACGCAGAGACATTTTGCCGGCAGACGACTTTGGTGTAGTGGAAGGCTACAAAAGACTAAAGAAATTGGATGTTTCCCCTAAACGCAAGGAAATGATTGAAATCGCTCAGGCCTGGAGTCCGCACAGAACAATCGCCAGTTGGTATTTGTGGCGTGTACCAAAACCTTAATACGTTTACGGTTTTTTTGATTCGCAAACTTAGTTATTTACAAGCTCTTTGTTAGTAAAACAAGTTATTGCTAATATCGTCTTGCTCAATAAAAAAGCGGATGTGATATTAATCTGCATCTGCTTTTTTATAATGCTAATTGCTTACTTATTATTTTTTGCTGACTTTCTTTTTATCAGTCGCTTCTTGCAATAATACGGTATCGATAATATGAATTTCACCATTGTCGGCTTTAACATCGCCACCACCAACAGCTGAAGCATTGTCCACTTTAATGCCAGCAGACACATCTAATTTCAATTCATGACCTTCGATAGATTTTACTTTGCCCGCCTGCACATCGGCAGCAGTAATTTTCGCTGCAACAATGTGTGCATTCAACAATTTAGCTAACGCTGCTTTATCTTTCAATAAAGTGTCTAGTTTAGCTTTAGGAATCTTTGCGAATGCGTCATCGTTTGGTGCAAAAACGGTAAATGGACCTGCGCCTTTTAACTCTGCCTCCAAGCCTGCTGCTTTAACTGCGGTAACAAATGTTTTTAATGAGCCGTCTGCAATTGCAGAGTCGATAAGATCATCTGCATAAGCGACATTTGAAACTGACAATGCAAATAATGTTGCCAATAATACTTTTTTCATAAAATTCCTTAAAGTTGATACGTAGATTTTAAATATGAGCAATCTTGTTTAAGCGCCAAGTTTAAACTGCGCTTAAACACCAACAAATTCGCTGATTAGAAAGATACTCCAGCAAAGCTACGCGCGTTTACACAAATTATATTAACGATAGAAATCGTTAAACACGCAATAGCCATCACGGCTTAACGTGAGCTTTAGTAACCGCGTTGACAATCAAAGTGGAATTTAAAAGAAAAAATCAAAAAAGCTTAAAAGGTAAAAAACTTAGAAGGTTAGTGCGCCCAATCTATAGCGGTAGAGTCGCACTGGGTCAACGACGACTCATCGGCACAAGGCTGCTCGTTCATTAACAACATCATGCTTACTACCTTATTCACAGCACTAACGAGCCAACTTTAGCACGCACCACTCAGCATTGCCAGAGGGAAATATTTTGTTGAAAGCGCACAAAACTCAGCTGTTGGAAAGGTAGCTGAATAAAAAATATTGAAGAAAACCATGTATTAGCCATTAAAATAGCAATATATGCAGCAATTATTCACCCAACAAAACTTCGCTTTCAGCAAATTACTCGCTTTTCGTATCCAAATCGTACTGGCATATCAAATCATGGCAGTCGCCGTGGGCTGGCATATTTACGAAATCACACACGATACGTTATCACTAGGTTTGGTGGGTTTGGCTGAGGTCATTCCGTATTTTGCTTGTGCACTCTTTGCTGGCCATGCGGTCGATCATTATTATTCACGCCGATTGTTTGGCGTATTTGCAGCAGCCATGCTGTGCCTGAACGCACTTACTCTGACCTTGGTGACGCAGGGTTTAATCAATGGCAATACCAGTTATTGGATTTATGGCTCGATTGCCTTCACAGGCTTTGCGCGTGCGTTTATCGCACCCAGTGTCAACTCGCTTTTCGCGATTATTTTGCCACGCGAATCGTTCGGTAAGGCAATAGGCATCAGTAGCAGTATTTTTCAAACGGGTTTGGTATTGGGCCCGGCGATTGGCGGTTTGACGATTGGCTTTGCAGGCAAAACAGCCGCCTATGCGCTGGCGACTTTACTGTGTTTTGGTGCGGCCATCACCATGTTGTCAATCAAAGTGAAAGAACCTAAAGCGCTAAGTGAAATACCGGTTTTCACCAGCATTAAACAAGGACTTAATTTTGTATTTAGCAATCAAATTATGCTGGGTGCATTGTCATTGGATATGTTTGCTGTACTTTTTGGCGGTGCGGTTGCCATGTTGCCAGCATTTATTCAGGATATTTACAAAATCGGCCCTGAAGGCTTGGGCATATTGCGTGCCGCGCCAGCAGTTGGTGCTATTGTCACCGGGTTATGGCTAACGCGTCACCCCATTAATCACCATGCAGGCCGCTGGTTATTATGCGCAGTGGCGGGTTTTGGCTTAAGTATCATCGGTTTTGGATTGGCAACCAGCTTCTGGGTGGCATTTGCACTACTACTGTTTTCTGGCGTTACCGATGGCATTTCTGTTGTCATGCGCCAAACCATTATGCAGCTTGTGACGCCAGACGGCATGCGTGGCCGTGTTTCGGCGATTAACGGGATTTTTATCGGCTCTTCAAATGAGCTCGGCGCGTTTGAATCAGGACTTTCCGCGCGCTTGCTGGGTTTAGTGCCATCGGTTATCTTTGGCGGATTAATGACCTTATCAGTAGTTGGCGTTACCGCAAAACTGGCACCCAAACTGCGTGATTTAGAGTTACATCAAATCCAATAGTTTTAAGCTAATTAGTAGGCCAGTTTTTTAACGCCAACTCTACCACCTCACTTGCTGTTACAGCACTCTTCGCCTCAGTCACAAAAGCTGCTGAATCTGTTTGTAGAAACCCACTCCAATCGCAGCTGATTATGATAACTATCAAAAGCGGCAAAGACTTACTAAAAATTCAGATGACGCATCACTTGTATGAGTAATTAGTTATTTTTTAGCAGGTGTACTCGATTTCATTGGAATAATTGAATGCACTGGCACCACGACTTCTTTACTTTTTTTAGGTTTTTTCGCTTCTTTGTTACTTTTAATTTGACCTTTGGCCATGATGAGTCTCCAAAATTAATATGTGTGAGTCATCATAGGCTGATATAGAAATATAGGGCAATTATTTACAGATAAGCTATTTTGAGGCTGGCGGTTGCTGATTCATGATTGTTTGACTGCTAAAAGGTTGATCTCTCAATTTTTCTGCCAATGCTTTAGATTCTGCTTTACGTTTTTCTGTGTAGTGCAGAATATTTTCCAATTGTGCGGCAGAAGGCAAGGCTGGGTCATTCGGCAGTTTTGATAGCTTTTCAAAACTTTCTTCATAAGGCTCACTAATCAAATAATCGATTTTGCCTGCCAGTTCATCCAAGGTCGATTTACCTTGCTTGCCTTCATGCTGAATTTCTAGCCACGAGCGATTAATTGCCTGATCTTGATATAAAAATTCATTAATTTGACTACGCACTAACAATTCATCACTCCATTTATAGGTGGGTGCAGGAATTAGTTTAATCAGCACAACAGTTGCAAAAACCATTATCGCGGCGGCACTTAAACTGTATTTAATTGGCATAGTTCGCGCAGTGATAGCTTGAGAGAGAACGATACTCGCCAATATACCCGTCACAAAGCCGCCAATGTGTGCTGCGTTATCAATGCCAGGAATAATAAAACCTAACACAATGGTTAATGCAGAAAAAGCTAAGCCGCCGCCAAATAACCAGCGAAATTCACGCGTAGAAATTGCTGCACGTTCACGCCACAAAAAGATAAACGCTGCACCATAGATACCAAAAATCGCACCCGATGCGCCACCAGAAACCGCTGAGTTGCCTTGTACGACGAGCGAAAGCAAATTACCGCATAAACCACTGATTAGATAAATGCAGAGAAAACGCCAATGCCCGTACATACGCTCAACCAACTGACCAGAATCCCACAGTGCAAAACTATTTAACGCCAGATGCACTGCGCCAAAATGCAGAAACATGGCCGTGCCCAGTCGCCACCATTCACCGTCTTGAGTTGCCGGGCCAAAATTAGCACCCCAATTTAGCTGTATGCCATTATTGGTCGAATGCCAAAATCCCGCGCCACCAAAGAGCATGGCAATAAAAACCAACACATTAATGCTGGTTAATAGCTTGGTCACGCCAATTTTTGGGGTGCGCTGAATCAATAATTCATGAAGAGGCTGCAAGTAAATTCCAACTCATTAAGTGTATAAATATTAAGCCATTTGTGATCAATCCGTCTGAGAATTTATCACGGCTAATAGTTTAATTTAAACTGCATCATAAAAGTGCTTAATGTCAGAGGACTCGTATCAGGTTGAAAATTAAGACTAAAATAGCCCGATATTTTCATCCCAATTTTCAGGAGTTCGCCATGTTATCCATGTTTGATGCAACCATATCACCACTTAGCCGCACTTTAAAAAACTTAAGCCATATTCTAAAAAAAGGCGAAGAATATGCAGATGCAAAGAAAATCGAACACGATGTTTTACTTAACGCGCGACTTTTTCCTGATATGTACCCGTTAATACGCCAGGTACAAATTGCCACGGATATGAGTAAAGGTGCGGCGGCCAGACTAGCGGGTGTTGAGATACCGAAATATGAAGACACGGAAACGACTTTTGCAGAGCTATACGCACGCATCACTAAAACACTGGATTTTATCGCATCCATTCAGCCTGAACAGTTAGTCGATGCCGATATGCGTGACATTACCGTTACTGTGCGTAAAATTGAACTTAAATTTACAGGGCAAGATTATTTACTTAAATGGGTAATGCCAAACGTGTATTTTCATGCTGCCACTGCATATAACATCTTGCGACATAACGGTGTAGAGCTTGGCAAACCCGATTTTTTAAGAATCAATAAAGATTAACAATTGCTTAATGGCTGCTAACAACACAGTTTCGGCCTTTTTGTTTTGCCTGATAAAGCCGCCTATCGACTTCATGAATAAAGGTCAGCGCGCCTTCATCTGTCTGTGGGATAACAGTACCAACGCCGATACTAACCGTCAGAATTTGGCTTACTTCTGATTTTGCATGCAAAATTTGCGCTTTAAAAATTAACTGATGACAACGTTCTGCCACTTTTTTTGCATCGTCTTCATCTGTTTCAGGCAACACAAGTACAAACTCTTCGCCACCAAAACGTGCACAAAAATCGCGCGAGCGTCTGGCCGCGGCGCTTAAAACCTGTGCGACACGTTTTAAACAATCGTCACCCTGAATATGTCCATAGTGATCGTTATATTGTTTAAAGTAGTCAATATCTAACATAAGGACTGAAAGCGGCTGATAATTGCGGCGCGCGTTCAGCCACTCTACCTCCATAATCGAATCAAACATACGGCGATTCGCCACCCCGGTTAATCCGTCTTTAAAGGAAAATTCTTCCAGTTTTTTCTGCAAAGTAATTAACTTTTCTTCGGTTTCCTTGCGCTCACTGATATCGAACATAAAGCCGACCAGTGACTCAACTTCGCCATTTTTATCGCGAATCACATGCACCACATCGCGAATCCAGACATAACGACCATCTTTGGTGAGTGCGCGATAATCCGCCTCATGATCAACCCCGTCTTTTGATTTAGAAATGCAGTACGCTGCTACCCACTCCTTATCATCCGGATGCATCCGATCAACCCAATCCTGCGATGTCGCCCAACTGGATTGTGACCAACCGAGCAATCTTTCTATCTGCGGACCAATATAGGCGAAACGCATGGTGCTCCAATCCAATTTCCAAGGAATCGCCTTGGTGGACTCTAACAACGCTTTATAAACAGTACTGTCCGGTTCATTATTTTGTGTTGTACCTGTCATTTTTTCATTCCAAAAAACTTAAAACTCACTGTATTAACAGTCTTACAATCATCATACGCCTAAAGAAAATTGATTTAAAAAGCCTCAAATCTTAATCCGTCTTATTTCAGCGTCACATTGACACCAAACCGCATATTTATGTGCAAAAAACATACATTCTTAGGGCAATCCCTAGTCTCTAAATAATTTCCCGCACGGATTTAATAGGATTAAAGTCCGTATTAATTCTTGCATCCATGATTCTGGGTAAATTGCTTTCAATCCAATCGGCAAGTGTATTGATGTGAGCCGCTACCTCTTCACCCATCGGTGTCAGGCTATACTCAACATGGGGTGGCACTACAGGAAAAGACTGACGATTTAAAAATCCATCCGACTCCAGGCTCTGTAAAGTTTGGGCTAGCATCTTCTCACTTACCCCATTCACTTTTTTGCGAATCTGGCTGAAGCGCGCTGTACCTTCGAGCAAGACAATTAGAACAAGCACTCCCCACTGGCTTGTTACGTGCTTCAGTACGCTTCGGGAAGGGCATTCCGCCGCTAATAATTCGCCACGCTGTAATCGTAACGCTAGTGGCAATAACGCAGAGGGATTTTCGATATTCTCATTTACCTTCATACTTACCTTTTTGTGCGTACTTACTTTTAGTAAGTTAATAAGCTATCTTATCACTTCCATCCAATATTAAGGAGATCAATATGATTGCTGTTACAGGAGCTTCTGGCCAGTTAGGCAGATTTGTCATTCAGTTTCTACTAGAAAAAATACCTGCATCTGAAATCATCGCAGCGGTACGTAATCCAGAAAAAGCTAAAGATCTAGCAGGCCTTGGCGTACAGGTCAGACAAGCTGACTACAACCAACCCGAGACTTTAACCAATGCCTTTAAAGGAGCTGAAAAACTATTGCTGATATCATCCAGCGAAGTCGGTAGCAGGACTCCTCAGCATCTCGCGGTTATTGCGGCAGCAAAACAAGCAGGCGTTAAGGTGATTGCCTACACAAGCCTGCTTAAAGCCGACACCTCCCCACTCGCTCTAGCCAGTGAGCATTTGGAGACGGAACAAGCACTGAAAGCCTCTGGCGTTCCATTTGTATTGCTACGCAATGGCTGGTACACGGAAAACTATACAGCCAGCATTCCTGCTGCATTGGCGCATAACGCATTAATTGGTGGCGCAGGAGATGGCAAGATCGCCTCAGCTGCTCGAGAAGATTATGCAGCAGCGGCAGCAACAGTATTATTAAGCCCCATTAAATCAGGTACGATTTACGAGCTTGCCGGTGACGATGTATATACCTTGGCAGAATTCGCCAATGAGATTGCAAAGCAATCAGGCAAAACGGTGAGTTATGTCAATCTTTCACAAGATGAATTTACAGCAACGTTGGAGAGGGCCGGGCTGCCAAAAGCATTCGCAGCGTTACTTGCAGACTCTGATATCGGCGCATCTAAAGGCGGCTTGTTTGATAACAGCCACCAACTTAGCCGATTGATAGGCCGGCCTACCAAGCCATATAGCGCGGTAATTGCAGCAACATTGCAAAGCTAGTCTATGGTTTCCCAGGCATTAATGACTTTATCCGGTGCTAACTGCGCATAGTGATATGCGCGCCCACCTAACCATAAACAAAGCCCGATGACCGCAAAAGCAAGCTGGCCAAGGGCAAGCCATAAAACGGAATGCATCAGAAATGGTGCAACTACCCCTGCCACCACTGCGCCCAACATGGTTTGTGTGAATGACTGGCAAGAAGCCACCGTACCACGAATGTTGGGAAACAAATCCATCACCAGCAATGTAAGCGATGGCGCAACAAGCGACATGCCAAGCGTGTAAAAGAATAGCGGCATCACCGACCAGGGAATCGCTGGTGGATAAAACAGGTGGTACAACACATTCACCAGCGACGCGCCTATTAGCAGCACATAACCGATAAACATTATTTTCCCGACAGATAATTTACCAGCCAATCGATTAGCCGTTAGTGCGCCTAAAAAGATACCGCCAACCGCTGGAATAAACTGCCAGGCGAATTGATCTGGCCCCAATCCTAAGTGTTTGGTAATAAATACTGGCGCGGCTGCAACATACAAAAACAAACCAGCAAAATTAAATGCGATTGCCCCGGCTTTTAACTGAAATAATGGTGAACGAAATACTTGCTTGTAACTAGACGCCAAAAACTGTGGATTAAACGGCGTGCGCTTTTCTACCGGCAACGTTTCTGGCAGTTTTTTATAGCAATACCAGAGCAACAAAGCCGTATATACAAACAACGTTAAAAAAATCGTGCGCCAATCATACAACTTCACAATCCAACCGCCAAAAATGGGGGCGATAGCAGGTGCAATGGCAAAGATCATGGTCACTAGCGATAACAGTCGTGCTGCGGGCACGTCTGAATAAGTGTCGCGAATAATCGCCCGGCCAACGACCACACCAGCGCCTGCGGATAGACCTTGCAGCATACGGAATGCCCATAAATATTCTACCGTATGCGATGCCGCACAACCTAAAGTCGCCACCGCAAACACTGCCAATGACATCAAAACGATGTTGCGCCGACCAAATGCATCGGATAGCGAGCCATGCCACAAAATCATAATGGCAAACGAAAACATATACGCCGTCAGCGTTTGCTGCACATGGATTAAGCTTGTGCCCAATGAAGCTTCAATTGCAGGGAAAGCGGGCAAATAAGTATCTACTGAAAATGGGCCAAGCATGGCTAAACCCGCCAGCATGATGGCCAGCATGTTACTAGTAGGAAACGGAATGGCTTTAGGATTTGTTTGCATGCGTTCTATGGTGTCGGCAGATTGAGTAATTGAGCTAAATACATGGGTAAATATCTTAACTTAAAATACACGCCATCAAAGAACTAATCTCACCTAGCTTCTAATATAACTTTGCATATCACCATTAATCCATAATATGGAATCTACAATTCCATATTACTCCACACTATGACTATTAACACTATGCGATTATGTTGCTTGAATTTAAAATAGTTTATGGTCTAAGTAATTGTTAAATTAAATTATTTTAGAGATAAAACATCTAATAAAAAAACTAAAAGTAACAAAAATCAAGGAGCAGTTCATCATGATCACTTTGAATATTAATGGCAAGGAACAACAGCTTGATGTGCCGGATGACATGCCGATTTTATGGGCATTAAGAGATGTAGCGCATCTGACTGGTACCAAGTTTGGCTGTGGCATGGCGCAATGTGGGGCTTGCACTGTGCATCTGGATGGGCAAGCGATACGTTCGTGCATCACGCCAATTAGCGCGGCAGCTGGTAAAAATATCACCACGATTGAAGATATGCAAAACGACAAAGTTGGCCAAGCTGTGCAAGCCGCGTGGGGTGAAATTGATGTCGTGCAATGTGGCTACTGCCAATCTGGTCAAATCATGTCGGCCACAGCTTTGCTGACTACCAATAAAAAACCGACTGACGCCGATATTGATGCAGCGATGAGCGGCAATATCTGCCGTTGCGGTACTTATCCGCGCATTCGCGCCGCCATACACAATGCTGCAAGCAAGTTAGCTTAAGGAGCCGGCCATGAATGCACCCTTAAAAAATACACCGTTAAATATTTCAAGACGTACTTTTATTAAAGCTGGCGCGCTGGTAGTTGGCGGATTAGTAATTGCGTTCACCATTCCGCACGCCAAGCGCTTTTTAATGCCCGGTTCTGTGGCAGAGACAGCTCCAGACGCGGCAAAATTACCCGCACCAAATGCATTTTTGCGTATTGGTACGGATAACACGATTACCGTTATGCTGGCGCATAGCGAGATGGGGCAGAGCATTTGGACAACATTACCCATGCTGATTGCCGAAGAGCTGGATGCGGACTGGAGCAAAATCAAAGTGGAACATGCTTCTGCTGCACCGGAATATGTTCATACCGCTTATGGTCTGCAAATTACTGGCGGCTCTTCTACCACTTGGTCTGAATTCGACCGTTATCGTCAAGCTGGTGCTTTAACGCGCGCACTCTTAATCAGCGCAGCGGCCGAGAAATTAGGTGCTTCTGCTGATAGCCTTAAAACTGAAAATGGCTATGTTATCAGCGGTGATAACAAAATCAGTTATGGCGATTTAGCAGAAGCTGCTGCCAAACTGGAAACGCCAAAAACAATCACTTTAAAAGAACCTAAAGATTGGAAGATTATTGGCAAAGCCACCAAACGTCTGGATGGGCCTGAAAAGATAAATGGCACAGCCATCTTTGGCCAAGACATTCAGTTTGATGGCCTGATGACGGCGATGGTTGCACGTTCTCCAGTGATTGGCGGAACAGTTAAAACATTCGATGCAACTGCTGCCAAACAAATAAAAGGCGTACGCCAAGTTGTACAAGTGTCCACGGGCGTAGCGGTAATTGCAGATAATTATTGGGCGGCGAAAACAGGCCGTGAAGCGCTGAAAGTGGATTGGAACTTAGGCGAAAACGCCAGTCTTGATTCAAAAGCATTGTTGGCAGAATACAAAAAACTGGCCGCAACAACTGGGTTAATCGCAGCAAAAGCTGGCGATAATAAAAGCGCTATGGCTAAAACAAATCAATTTGTTGAGGCGGAATACGCATTGCCTTATTTGGCACACGCGCCAATGGAGCCGCTGAACTGCTCAGTCAAAATTGAAAAGGATATTTGTGAGATTTGGACCGGCACGCAAATGCAAGGTACAGACCAATTGGCAGCAGCAAAAATACTGGGCTTAAAACCTGAGCAGGTCAAAATTCATACGGTATTTCTCGGCGGCGGTTTTGGTCGTCGCGCTAACCCTCAGGCTGATTTTGTATCTGAAGCCGTGCAGGTAGCTAAGGCTGCAGGCGTGCCAGTCAAAACGGTATGGAGCCGTGAAGATGATGTGAAAGGCGGCTACTATCGCCCCATGTTTGTACACAAAGCCAAAATAGCTTTGGATACAAATGGCATGCCATCTGCATGGGAGCATGTGGCTGTCGGTCAATCCATTATGTTAGGCACACCGTTTGAAGCATTTCAAATCAAAGATGGCGTTGATGCGACTTCTGTAGAAGGCACTGCGGATTCACCTTATTTAAAAAACATTCCGAACTATCAAATAAGTTTGCACACTGCCAAAACTAAGATACCTGTACTCTGGTGGCGTTCGGTTGGCCATAGCCACACTGCGTTTGTGATGGAAAGCCTGATTGATGAGCTTGCCCATACCGCGAAAAAAGATCCGCTGGAATATCGCCGTGCGTTGTTAAAAGATCATCCACGACATTTGGCGGCACTGAATTTAGCCGCTGAAAAAGCGGATTGGAATAAACCACTGGCTAAAGGTGTATTCCGCGGTATCGCAGTGCACGAATCGTTCGGCAGTTTTGTGGCACAGATTGCAGAAGTTTCTGTAAATGAAGGTGAAGTCAAAGTGCATCGCATGGTTTCTGCCATCGATTGCGGCCTCGCGGTGAACCCGGACTCGCTGAAAGCGCAAATGGAATCATCCGTTTCGTTTGGCTTGGGCGCAGCCATGCAAAGCGAAATCACTTTTAAAGATGGCATGGTCGAGCAATCTAACTTCCACGATTACCAAGTGATGCGTATGGGCAATATGCCTAAAGTTGAAGTGTATATTGTGCAAAGCACTGAAAAAATGGGCGGTGTGGGCGAACCAGGCTTACCTCCAGTGGCACCTGCGGTGACCAATGCGATTTTTGCGGCAACGGGCAAACGTATTCGCACCTTGCCGATTGGGAACCAATTAGCTTAGATTTTTAGAATATTATGAAATCTGCTGATTTAGAAGTGTTAACCCGTGCGCTGGAATGGCTGGAAAGCGGCTATAAAGCGCATCTGTTCACTGTTGTGCAAACATGGGGCTCAGCCCCGCGTTTGCCCGGCGCGATTTTGGTCGTGCGCGAAGATGGGCATTTAATCGGCTCAGTTTCTGGTGGCTGCATAGAAGATGACTTAGCCGATAAAGCACGTGATAAAACATTGCCCAAAACGCCAACTATTATGGAATACGGCATCAGTCGAGACGACGCGCAACGCTTTCGTATTCCCTGCGGCGGTCGCTTGCAGATATTTGTTGAACCGCTGAATGCTGCAGAACAACTACAACCGCTACTTAATAGTTTGCAGGATAGAAAACTGATCAAACGCTCTGTGAATTTGAATACGGGGCACATCAAGTTAATGCAGGTTTTGCCTGAAGGTTTGCCAAAAATCGATGGCGATTGGTTTCATACTTACTTTGGGCCGCAATGGCGTTTGCTGATTATTGGTGCAAATCAATTGGGTTCCATGCTGGCGAGCATGGCACAAGTACTGGATTTTGATGTGCTGATTTGCGAACCACGCCAGGAGATTCGTGATGAATGGCATGTGGAAGGCGTGACATGGATTGAAGGCATGCCCGATGATGTGGTGCTAGAAATCAATGCGGATGCACATACAGCGATTGTTGCGGTGACACATGACCCTAAACTGGATGATATGGCTTTGCTTGAAGCACTCAAGTCGGATGCGTTTTATGTCGGAGCACTTGGCTCACATAAAAATCAGGAAAAGCGGCGTGAGCGTTTGCGCATGTTTGACCTGAATGAGTTAGAGATTTCTACCATGCGCGGACCTGTGGGCTTGCAGATTGGTAGCCGCACGCCAGCTGAAATCGCTATTGCTATCCTTGCCGAGCTTATTCAGGTAAGGGCACAACAACTGAAAATGGGCACGGGTTTTATCAGTGATATGAGCGAGATTCGCTGTCAGGCCTAACTTTTACTTTATGTGAGATAAATCTGCAGGTGTATCAATATCCGCTAGAATCCCAGCGTCATCTATTGCCAATAATTCCACCTCATTGGAATAGCGTTTAATAATGGAACGCGCGCCTTCATCACCTTGCAGGCTTTCTAACTCATTGCGGAATTTTGCAGAAAAACCAACAGGATGCCCACGCTGGTTTTGATAGGTTGGCATCACGATTGAAGCGCCTTCAGCCACTTTATTCGCCACCGCACGGATAGTTTCAGGTTTAATGTAAGGCATATCCGCCAACGTAATCACAAAACCATCTTTTGCCGCCTCAAAGCTGGATGAGTAGCGAATAGTGGCAGTCAAACTATCGGCCATTTCCTGCTCATGTTCATTACAAAAAATCACCTTTAAACCCGTATTAATCAGTAACGTCGCCAGCGCCTTGTTTTCTATCCTAAGCACTGCAATACTGTCTGGAATCGCTTGAATCAAATGCTCGGCAGACGCCAATGCGATTGGTCGGCCATCTGGCAATAGCTGTAAAAGCTTATCTACCGAACCGAATCGGCGCGAAAAACCTGCTGCTAATAAAATGCCGACCACTTATTTATTAACCTTCACCGCGCTTCACTTTTGCTTCGTACTCTTCAATTTCTATCAGTCCCTGCGATTCCGCGATGGCTTTTTCTTCTGGCGTAATCGCATCCTGCACGATATCCAGTCGTTTCCAGGTGGGAATCGGCGTCACTTTGCACGGTTCAGGCACATATTTTGATTGATCGATTTTCTGGTATTTATGGATATAGCGTGGGCAATTCACCCATATTTTTGTCACCGTCACCATAATCAAATATTTAGCTTCGGTATATTCAGCCATTAACGCATGCTCACGCACCAACTTTGCCGTGCCTTGTACACGCACTCTGTGCGGCGTTTCAAAGTCGATAAAAAGCAGACCGACCTTGCCCTGTGCATCGATATTGCCAACGGAATAGAACATGCCGTTACCATCAAAACCCGGGAACACCAGCGTGCTGTCATCCAGCACTCTGATAAAGCCAATACCGCCGCCTTTGTATGAAACCGTGGGCATGCCGTCCGGATCAACAGTAGAAAGAAAAAACATATCTCGCGTGCTGATAAATTTCTTTTCTTCTTCCGAAATCGTTTCATGAATCCAGCCGTTATCCAACAACTCCGCCAGCTTGGTTGTATTGAATTCTTCCTGAAGTGCGCGGTGTTCTGCCGAGTATAAAGATGCCATATTTTTGCCTCCGAAATTGGATTAACTAAACCTAGTTATGTAAATGAAATATTGTTCATGACTTTCCACTGCCTATCCACTTTTAATACATTCAAAAAATCCGTGAAACGGTGTCCAGTCCAGTTATCTGATTCTAGCCGAACCCTGGCAACCGTGCCCACAAAACCAAATTACTTGCTGTAATATATACAGGAACACCATTCTATTCCAGCGTTTGAATACTTAAGTTAAATATAGATTAAGTATGAATTAAACGCAGAATGCCAGATGTATAATCAATTACGCGGAAAACTGCAATTTCAGAATCGAGGGCATACATGGAATCTTCAACTCACACGCTTAACAACCTCTTTGCCCAGCTTGGCTTGCCATCAGAAGATTCGGCAATACAAAGCTTCATCCAAACGCACAACCATTTGGCAGGCAACTTGGCACTTTCAGAAGCGCCATTTTGGACACCAGCGCAAGCCGCATTTTTACGTGAAGAAATCTTGAAGGATGCAGATTGGGCAGAAGTGATCGACCAGTTAAATGCGAGATTGCATGCATAGATTTACAATGTATATAACAAGCACTGGCAAGCCATCCAGCTTATGTTTAAGTCATAGCAGACTCCGAACAAACTGCTTCCGTTGTGATTTCACATCATGTAACTAGTACATAAATGGTTATTTAGTTAATCAGTTACCCAATTGAGTGAATACTTACACTTTTTACTTATTAACCGCAGCCCACAATCTTTCTAATAAATCTGGGCTTTTCATCTTCTCTATCCACCACTTCAATCCCGCCCCATTATCTTCGGTGCGCCATGCAAGATAAAAAGGCTCTGGCTGTCTAGGCTCTTCGACCCGTTTTTCAAGTAACAGCCCGCTTAAAATTGCTTGGCGCGCCAATGGCTCTGGTAGAAATCCAAATCCGACGCCTGCCAATTGAAACTCATATTTACTATGCATAGTGGGTAAAGCCAAAGTATTTTGCCCGAATAACAAGCCCACAGTCCTTGGCGGCATTTTTCGCACGGAATCGCTGACACTAATGGCGAGATAATGGTTGAAATCCGATTTACCTAGCGGATGCTCAACGTTGGCTAACGGATGTTCTGGCGACACCGCGAATACAAACTCAACTGTTCCGATCTCATAAGAATTATAGCCTCCGCCAGAAGGACCTTCACCAGCTGCGCCAATCAGCAAATCTACGCGCCTATCCATGAGTGCTTCCCAAGTTCCGGATAGTGTTTCTTGAGAAAATCTGAGCCGTGTGAGGTCTGCAACCTTGCAGAATTCGGTAATATCTTGAACCAGTGCAGAAGGTGAAAACAATGAATCCATACCAATGGTTAACTCAGTTTCCCAGCCCAAAGCAACGCGCCTGACGCGATGCTCCAGATCTTCCGCAGCCTTAAGTAAATGACGCCCTTCATTTAATAGCTCGCTGCCGGCTTTAGTAATGGTTACTTTAGGGCCTAAACGCACAAACACCTGCACGCCTAAATCTTGCTCTAACTTACTGACTGTATATGAAATAGTAGAAGGCACTTTATGCAGCGCAGTGCCTGCCGCTGCAAATGATCCCAGTCGATCAATCGCATCCAATATCAGCAATGCATCTAATGTGATTCTAAACATTCTATTTTTTCGATGATAGGTTGATAATTTTTCCGTTTTTCATTCAGTTAATCTCGGTTCATACTGCACTCACGTTATAAGAATCATGCTTAAGAGACAAGATTGATGTGATGTAAATGATGTGCAAAATTATCGCATATAAATATCACCAATCGTTTACAAATAAATTGAATAGGAGTTAACCATGTTAAAAGTACATAAAAATAGTAGTCGCGGTGCTGCAGACCATGGCTGGTTGCAATCCAATCATTCATTTTCATTTGGTCAATTTTACAACCCAGAAGAAATGGGCTTTGGTCCACTTTTAGTGATTAATGAAGATCGCGTACAGCCAGCCAAAGGTTTTGGCACACACGGTCACAACGATATGGAAATCATTTCATACGTATTAAGTGGTGCGCTGGAGCATAAAGACAGTATTGGTACTGGCTCAGTGATTCGCTACGGCGATGTGCAAAGAATGAGTGCCGGCACTGGCGTGCGTCATAGTGAATTTAATCACTCGAGTACTGAGCGTGTACATTTTTTACAGATATGGATTGAGCCAAATGTAAAAGGTATCGCGCCTAGCTATGAAGAAAAACACTTTGATACTGCTTCTAAAGTCGGCAATCTACGCTTAATCGCCTCATCTGACGGTAAAGATGGCAGTGTACTCATTCACCAAGATGCCAGAATTTATGCGGCTATTCTGGGCGAGTCAGATCAGGTAGAACATACTTTGGCGACAGGTCGTACTGGCTATGTGCACGTGATTCGCGGACAAGTGGATGTAAACGGTGTCGCTTTGAAAACTGGGGATGCTTTGAAAATCACTGACGAATCTCTAGTTGAATTTACCAATGCACACGCAGTTGAATTACTTTTATTCGATTTACCTTACTAATATTTTTTGAATACTCATTTTATTAGGAGAAATTACCATGACTAAACCTTACGTTCGTCTAGACAAAAACAATGCAGCCGTATTATTGGTTGATCATCAAGCAGGCTTGTTATCGCTTGTTCGTGATATTGAACCCGATAAACTCATGAACAATGTGCTGGCGTTAGGCGACATGGCGGAATATTTTAAACTGCCGACTATCCTAACCACTAGTTTTGAAACCGGCCCGAATGGCCCGTTGATTCCAGAATTTAAAGCGCAATTTCCTGATGCGCCTTACATCGCTCGCCCTGGCAATATTAACGCTTGGGATAACGAAGATTTTGTAAAAGCTATTAAAGCGACGGGTAAAAAGCAATTGATTATTGCTGGTGTGGTGACTGAAGTGTGTGTAGCGTTTCCAACACTTTCCGCTCTGGAAGAAGGCTTTGAGGTTTTTGTCATCACCGATGCATCAGGCACCTTTAATGAGTTAACCCGCCAAGCGGCTTGGGATCGTATGTCATCCGCAGGTGCTCAATTAATGACATGGTTTGGCGCGGCGTGTGAATTACACAGAGATTGGCGCAATGATATAGAAGGTTTAGGTGAATTGTTCTCTAAACATATTCCTGACTATAAAAACCTGTTTACCAGCTATAACCACTTAACTGCTGACAAGTAATCCAAAAAGTCGCCAAGACAATATATATTATCTTGGCGACTTTCATCTTTTAAATTATTGAGCTATAAATTTGGTTAAATATTGGCTTGAGACGGCTCAGAAAATTAGAGCGTAAAGTAATTGATCGCCTGCTGACCAAAAAACCAGATAGATACAAAATAGGCCGTGAAATACAGCACGGTTATCACTAACCAAAATAAAGAGAAAAACACCATCAGCCCATCATCTTCAAGCTCGCCAATACAGTAAAACAAAATAGCCAAACCTGGGAGTGTGTTATTAAACGGCAGCGGAATGGGGAATGGAATGGCCATTAACAAGCCGCTTGCGAGCAAAATCCACCCACTCACGCGCCGCCCTGTTTTGCCACTCACCAAATGCTGCATTCTTGGCTTAGTAATTTTGCGACACAGGCCAATGATTTTCAGACCTACCTTAATCATCAGTCGCAATATTTTTTCCTGTAGCGCTAATTCGCGCACACGTTTTGGCAGCACGGGCGATTCATGCCCCCTCAGCAATTGCAATCCCAGCACGGCAAACGTCAAGCCACCCGCTACCGACACTGGGCCAAGTGGAAGTGGCTGCATAAAAGGTAATACCAGAATGATGGCGATAAATGCGTAAGCCGCTTCATCAAGACTATCGATTAATTCGCCCAGCGTTACTGGGCCTTGTTTTGCCTGCGCTTCAAAAGCGTGTAGCGTATTGACTAAAGTTTGGTAATTGCACATTGGTATCAGCCTATTGATAGGAAGTACTTTATTGATATTAAAATTAGCTGGCGTTTATAAAAAATGCTTGTAAGACTATCTGGTATTAACGTTATTTCATAGTGAATCTTGGCAGAAGATAAATAATTTTGATAGCAATCTTTATCTATACAATTGTGACAAACAGCTAGATTCCACTAGAACCAGAACCGAACTGTCCAATTCATTTGCGCCTTAAAATAACTTATTAATGAATAATTCATACCAGCTGGTGTCTTAACTTTTACTGGTATCTTAACTTTATATTAACGTCTAAACTCTTAGATTATTCTTTATCTAGAAAGGTCGTTATGGCTATTGGTTGGCTGACAATACTAAAAACCGTCCCTTGGACAGATGTGGTTCGCAATGCACCTCAAATTGCGGAAGGCGCAAGGAAATTATGGGTTGCTATCGGCACAAAACCTACAGCGCCGAAAATTGAAGTAGAAGCTAATCAAGTCACTCTATCTTCTGAAACGCATACAATAGACGCATTGCAAGAAAGACTGACTGCGGTTGAATCTGCTTGGTCTGATTTGCACGGGCAAATGCTTGCGTCATCAGAACTCATTAAAGAGCTCGCCGAGCAAAACGCCCAGTTAATCAAGAAAATCGAGCTAAATCGCGTACGTACACTCTGGTTAGCAGGCGCGACCATTTGTATTGCTGCCATTGCAACTTTTAATTTAATCCTCACCTTTTTACACTAAGTATTCATGTGATGGGTTGTGTAACAAACAAGAAAACCGTGCCGATTACAGTCCATGACACCCACTAAAGACAATACGATGCCTCTATTCTCCGTTCTTGACCTATCCCCAATTGCAGAAGGCAGTAACGCCGCTCAGTCATTCAGAAACACATTGGATCTTGCTCAGCATGCTGAGCAATGGGGGTTTAATCGCTATTGGCTGGCCGAGCATCACGGTATGCCGGGCATTGCCAGCGCCGCTACGTCAGTGCTAATTGGCCATGTTGCGGCGGGTACAACTACTATCCGCGTTGGTGCGGGTGGCATTATGCTGCCTAATCACTCCCCTTTAGTGATTGCAGAACAATTTGGCACGCTAGAGTCGCTATTTCCTGGGCGCATTGATTTAGGTTTAGGCCGCGCGCCTGGTTCAGACCAGGTGACAGCACATGCTTTACGCCGCAATTTGGCATCGGATGCGGATGCATTTCCGCAAGATGTTATGGAGTTGATGGACTACTTTTCAAATGATCCCAAAGGATTAGTGAAGGCAGTACCTGGCACAGGCCTTAATGTGCCTATCTGGATTCTGGGTTCAAGTCTCTATGGTGCACAGCTCGCGGCCGCAATGGGATTGCCCTACGCATTTGCCTCGCATTTCGCACCCGCCCAGATGATGCAGGCAATAGAAATATACCGTGAAACATTTCGCCCATCACAATATTTAACAAAGCCTTATGTCATGCTAGGGTTCAATGTGTTTGCAGCTGACACCGATGAAGAAGCACATCTACTTGCATCTTCAATGCAACAGGCATTTATCAACTTACGAAGCGGTCATCCTTCAACGCTACCTCCACCTATAGCTGATTATTGGAATCAAATTGGCGGAGCGGAACGTGCATTACTTAATCAGATACTTTCATGCTCAGCTATAGGTGCTGAAGAAAAGATATTGGATGAAATAAAGACTTTTATTGCTAAGACAGAGGCAGATGAGTTAATGATTACTTCGCAGATTTACGCACACGCTGCACGCCTTAGATCGTATGAAATTACTGCGAAAATCTATGACAGGTTGTAGATTGTCATCAAATACGAATGATTACTAACATTTGCAATAGATAAATTCAGAATCAATCCTGAGTATTTGACGTTTTAATTTTGTCTCATGGATAGAATCTGTTTTCAGCAAGTGATTCCTTAGGGAGCGTCTACTAGCACCCCAGAAAATTTCCTGGCAATTAATCCTTATTCGTTAAGGTTTATGCAAAGTATCAATGTATTACACGGCATCAGCGTTGTGAGGGATAATAGTGCCCACAGCATTTTTTGCAGCATGCTATTTTTCAGTACTCTTGGAATTATCCCCATGGAAATTAAGGTCAACTTTCTCGATAAGCTACGTCTTGAAGCCAAGTTCGATGACTTCACAGTGATTGCCGACCAGCCTATCCGCTATAAAGGCGATGGTTCGGCACCTGGTCCTTTCGATTACTTTTTGGCTTCATCGGCCTTGTGTGCAGCTTATTTTGTAAAGTTGTACTGCAGTACTCGCAATATTCCTACCGACAATATCCGCCTGTCGCACAACAATGTGGTTGATCCGGAAAATCGCTATAAGCAGATTTTCAAGATTCAGGTCGAGTTGCCGGCGGATATCTCCGACAAAGATCGCCAGGGGATTTTGCGCTCGATTGACCGCTGTACTGTGAAGAAAGTAGTGCAAGCCGGGCCAGATTTCATCATCGAAGAAGTAGCGAATCTGGACGAAGATGCGCAGGCCTTGCTGATGGTGAATCCATCTGCCGAGTCGTGCACTTACATCACTGGCAAAGATTTGCCGCTGGAACAAACCATCGCCAATATGACCGGCCTGCTGGCGAGCTTGGGTATTAAGATTGAAATCGCGTCGTGGCGCAATATTGTGCCCAATGTGTGGTCGCTGCATATCCGCGATGCACATTCGCCAATGTGCTTTACTAACGGAAAAGGATCAACCAAGGAAAGCGCGCTGGCGTCGGCTCTGGGCGAATATATCGAGCGACTGAGTAACAACCATTTTTATGCTGGATCGTACTGGGGCGAAGACATCGCCAATGCCGAGTTCGTGCATTACCCGAACGAGCGCTGGTTTAAGCCGGGCCGTAAAGATGCGTTGCCAAAAGAGATTCTGGATGAGTACACGTTGGGAATCTACAACCCTGATGGCGAGCTGCGCGCTTCGCACCTGATTGATACCAATTCCGGCAATGCGGCGCGCGGTATCTGCTCGCTGCCATATGTGCGCCAGTCGGACGGCGAAATCGTTTATTTTCCATCCAACCTGATCGAAAATCTTTACGTCAGCAATGGCATGAGTGCGGGCAATACGCTGGTAGAAGCGCAGGTACAGTGCCTGTCTGAAATTTTTGAACGGGCGGTCAAACGCGAAATTATCGAAGGTGAAATCGCCTTGCCGGATGTGCCGCAGGAGGTATTGGCGAAATATCCTGGCGTGGTGGCTGGTATTAAAGGACTGGAAGAACAGGGTTTTCCGGTACTGGTAAAAGATGCGTCGCTGGGTGGGATGTATCCGGTGATGTGCATCACCTTGATGAACCCGCGCACCGGCGGTGTGTTTGCCTCCTTCGGTGCACACCCGAAACTGGAAGTCGCGCTGGAGCGCAGTCTGACCGAATTGCTGCAAGGTCGCAGTTTTGAAGGTCTCAACGATTTGCCGCAACCGACCTTTGCCAGCGAAGCGGTGACCGAGCCGAATAATTTTGTCGAACACTTTATTGATTCCAGTGGCATTGTGTCATGGCGCTTTTTCAGTGCCAAATCGGATTACGAATTTGTCGAATGGGATTTCTCCGGCCAGGGCGAAAACGCTAATGCCGAAGAAGCCGCAACTATGTTTGGCATGCTAGCTGACATAGGCAAAGAGGCTTATGTGGCCGTATATGACCAGCTGGGTGCAACCGCTTGCCGCATCCTGGTGCCGGGTTACTCGGAAATTTATCCGGTGGAAGATCTGGTTTGGGATAACACCAACAAGGCGCTTTTGTTCCGCGCGGATGTTTTGAACCTGCACACACTGGACGATACCAGCCTGGAAGCGCTGTTGGATCGCCTGGAAAATAACGAGTTGGATGATTACGGCGATATTGCCAACTTAATCGGTATCCAATTTGATGAAAATACGGACTGGGGTCAGCTTACCGTATTGGAGTTGAAATTGCTGATTCATCTCGCCTTGCAGCAATTTGATGAGACTCATGAGCTGGTAGGGACTTTCCTGCAATATAACGACAACACACTTGAGCGTGGATTATTTTACCAGGCCTTGAATGTGGTGCTGGAAGTGCTGCTGAATGACGAGTTGGAACTTGAAGACTATGAGGTCAACTTCCGCCGCATGTTTGGCGATGCAAGAATGGATGCAGTAATCGGCTCAGTGGACGGAAGCGTGCGCTTCTTCGGCTTGACGCCAACCAGTCTCAAATTAGAAGGGCTAGACAGGCACCACCGCCTGATCGACAGCTACAGAAAGTTGCATGCGGCGCGAGCCAACACGGTGACTAAGACCAGTTAGAATTTTCGCGTGAGATGGTTCAATAGCGGTTGCTTGTATAAACATTCCTGTAACCTATAATTTGATCATAATTCACAAGCAACATACTGGGCCGTACACCCATGCATTATTACCTTGATACAAATATGAGTAAATTTTAATTGATTATGTAGTGCGGATAGGAAATAACTTAAACTTACATGACAACTGATATGATTTTTTAAAACAGTCAGCCAAATATTCCTGCGAGTTTTATTATGCATATTTTAATTGTTGAAGATAATAAAGACATTTTAACGAATGTGATGGATTTTCTCATCTCTGAAAACCACACTGTGGATTGCGCACAAGATGGCTTATCTGGCTTGCATTTGGCGGCCACTCAACCTTTTGACATTATAGTGCTGGACGTTATGTTGCCAGGCATAGATGGTTTTCAGCTTTGCCAAAGGTTGCGCGAGGCGTACATTCTAACGCCGATTATCATACTGACGGCTAAAGATGCATTGGACGATAAGTTGAAGGGTCTGAAACTAGGCGCGGATGATTACCTGTTAAAACCATTTGCATTATCTGAATTATTAGCAAGAATGGAATCCATTGTTCGCAGATCAAATGGGAATGCCAAAAAAGTATTAGCTATTGATACGCTCAGATTTGATTTGGATACTCTGCATGTCTATCGTGAAAATGTCCCTTTGAAAATAAACCCTATTGGCAAAAAGTTACTAGAAATACTGATGCAACGTAGCCCTGCGATTGTAAAAAGAGAGTTTCTAGAAAAAGCACTATGGGGTGATTCTCTACCAGATAGTGATAGCTTAAGAAGTCATATTCACCAACTCAGACTTATTGTTGATAAGCCTTTTGGAAAGCCATTAATACATACAGTCAGAGGTACCGGATATTCAGTGGCTGAGTCTAATGATTTTTAAAAGCCCGCTAAAAACTAGAATAATATTTTCTTTTGTCATTCTTACCCTAATTATTGGGAGTATTTTTGCAATCGCAGTAGTAGAGATTTTTCGTGTCACTGAAGCACATACTATTACAAGAGAGCTAAATGAGAGGCTAACCAATTACTCTAGGATTAAGCCTCCTGCTACAGACCCTTTCTTGAATAGTGCTACTACGCATTACTATTCAGATGCAACGTCAATCCCGATTCCAGTTGAGTACCAAAACGTTAAGTTTGGCTTGTCTGAGACTGTGAGTAATCATGAGGCATTATTTGTATACAGAAAAATAATCGATGGGCATGATTATATGGTTGTAATGAATAAAACTGTTTATGAAGCCTACGAAATGAATGTATTTAAATGGACGTTCGTCGGTTTTATATTGAGTGTTTTTTTAGCTGGCTTTGTCGGATGGCTTTTATCAAATCAACTCATATCTCCAATTGTTCAGTTAGCAAGAGAGGTTTTAGCTAGAAATCCTACAGCAGAATTAACTACTTTTGAGCCATTAGTCGGAAGATATGCAAACGATGAAGTTGGCCAACTTGCTGAGGCTTTCGACAAAACGTTACTTCAACTTAATGAGGCACTACTTAGAGAAAGATTATTCACTAGTGATGTGAGCCATGAGTTCCGTACAGCACTAATGGTGTCATCTTCATCCAGTGAGATTTTACTTAAGCAACTTACGCCAAATTCAAAACAGTATGAGCTTGCCTTTAAGATTCAGCGTTCAAGTCAAGCAATGCAGCGGTTGGTACAAACATTTTTAACCTTGGCTCGAGCCAAAGAAAAAGAGACTGACGTTCTCGAAAAAGTAAGTTTGCTGGATGCCTCTAAAAAATTGCTAAATCAATGGGAACCAGAGTTCAAGCTTAAAAAGCTTGAGCTTGGCATAGTGCAGCGAGCCGAAATCTTCGGCTCGAATTTCAATGCGGTTTTCGTAGAGATAGTAATGAGCAATTTAATAAAAAATGCTTTGCTGTACACCCACCAAGGCAAAGTGTTAATCATATTAGAAGATAATCAATTTTCAATTGAAGATACAGGGATTGGAATTCCTTTAGAAGACCATAAAAGAATATTTGAACCGTTTGTTCGGGGAAGTTCTGATGGTGATGGCCTTGGCCTGGGGCTTTCTTTGGTTCAACGTATCTGCACACATCAGGGTTGGAAAGTGACCGTCGAGTCTCTTCAACCTACCGGTACACGTTTTACAGTTCATTTGTAAATTTCACATTAATTTCACACAAAACTAACAATCCCTACACAGGGACTCAAGCATTATCACGCCTGATAATTATTCTCATTTGTATTTACAAAACATGTACACATAGATACAGATTAAGTATCTAGCATGATCTCTAATTTCATTGAGCGAGTGCAAGTTTAAATTATCAATGAAAAGATATTCGGTCATGTAACTACATTTTAAGCTTTCGGTGAGCCCAGCCAGCAAGAAAGCTCAGTACATATATTGAGTTATTTGTTTTAAGCAAGCCAGTGGTTCACCACATTGATACCTGAAGAAATTTGCATATGGCAATTTCTTAGGAAATTTTGGCCAGATATTCGAAAAATATATTTTTTAACTTAGTAATAAAGGTAAAGCATGAAAAAAACAAATCGTTCTAAAGGAGGTTTTTTAATTAAGCCTCTGGTATCAGCATTAACAATGGCTTTTGGTGGTATGGCGTTTGCTGAAGAGCCAACACCATCTCTACCTGAAGTTAAAGTGGAAGCAAAAAAAGACAATGCTTATAAGGTAGATAAATCTGCAAATCAAAAATTTACTGCACCTTTAATTGATACACCTAAATCCATCACTGTTATCACTGAAAAAGTCATTAAAGACAGTGGGGCAAACTCGTTCCAAGATGCATTACGTACTGCTCCTGGCATCACTTTTGGCACTGGTGAAGGTGGCGGTCCTATTGGCGATCGTCCATTTATTCGTGGTTTTGACGCGCAAAGTGCAATATTTGTTGATGGTATGCGCGATTTGGGTTCTCAGCAACGTGAGGTCTTTGCAATTGAACAGCTAGAGGTTCTAAAAGGCCCAAGTGGTGCATTTGATGGTCGTGGATCGGCAGGCGGCAGTATTAATGTTGTGACAAAAAAAGCCAAGGCAGATAACTTTACGACAGGCTCAATTGGTTTAGGCACGGATAGTTATCGTCGTGCCACGGTAGATGCCAACTATATGCTTGGTGACAATGCTGCAATTCGTTTAGTGGCTATGACACATGATGCCGACATTCCTGGACGAGATTCTGTTGATACCCAAAGATGGGGATTTGCGCCTTCAATCACATTAGGTTTAAATTCGCCAACGTCAGCTACCTTAAGCTGGTATCACCTAGAAACAGATGATATGCCTGATCGTGGCCTGCCATATCGTGATAACAGCGGCAATGTAAAAAGCCAGCCTGTGAGTGTGAGCAAAGATAATTTCTATGGCTTGAAAGGACGAGATTACCAAGAAACAGGTGCAGATATTGGTACTTTTGAGCTTAAGCATGCATTTGACGATAATGTGGTATTGCGGAATACAACACGTTATGGCGAAACCAGTAATGAATATATCGTTACCCGCACATTGCCAAGCATTGCCAATCAGGCAGCGAATATTGCTCCCCGTACTGGTCAAGGTCGTAAGGCAGAAACAACCTCAATTGCCAACTTAACGGATATTTCCATCTCGTTTTCTACAGGGGGGATCAAGCATCAAGTAAATACTGGGGTAGAGTTTAGTAAGGAAGAAACTGATCAGTTTACAGCATCAATTGTAGGTGTAAATCCAAACGCTAATTTCCAGAACCCTAATCCAAATGACCCATGGAATGGGACTACTTCTTTCAGCAGTCGCCCAACAAGCACCACAACTAGTAAAAATACCTCTGTTTATGTTTTTGATAGTATTGAACTAAACAAGGAGTGGTTAGTGAATGGCGGTGTGCGCTACGACAAATTTAGAGTAGAAAATAATTCAGCGAGTGCAGATCATGGCTTTTTCAATTATCAGGCAGGTGTTGTTTACAAAGTACAACCAAATGCAAGCATCTATGCATCTTATGGTACTTCGTCCACGCCAGTCGGATTATCCAATGGTGATGGTAATCAGGAAAATGGTAACAACCTTTCTGCGGCATTGGAAGACTTAAAGCCAGAGCGTACTAAGAATTTTGAGGTTGGTACAAAATGGGATGTTCTTGAAGGACTTTCATTGACTGCAGCAGCGTTTTATACGAACAAATCAGATGCCAGAGTGCTGCTTGCCGATGGTAGTTACGGAAATGCAGGTGAATTTGACGTAAAAGGTGTTGAGTTTGGTGCTGCTGGCAAAATTACAGATAAGTGGGACATTTTTGCAGGCTATACGCATTTAAATAGTGAGCAAGCTAAAGCTGGTAGCGCATTAGGAAGTCACCGTGATTTAGGTGCTGCACTAAACAAAGGTAATGATATGCCTGGCGTTGCTAAAAATAGTGCAAGTATTTGGACAACATATAAATTATTACCTAAACTGGCGGTTGGTGGTGGAGCATTCTATGTAGATAAAGTCTTCGCTGATCCAGGTAACAAATTATTCGTGCCTTCATATGTACGTTGGGATGCAATGGCTACGTATGAAATTGATCCGAGATTCAGTTTGCAACTTAACTTACAAAACCTGACAGATAAACGTTATTTTAACCAAACGTATACACGTCATTTTGCAACAGTTGCACCGGGTCGTTTGTCCTTCCTTACACTAAACATGAAATTCTAATGTTTGCATGAATTAGTATCGTTTTAAATGCTTTGTACAATAAAACCCTCATAGATAAAATGCTATGGGGGTTTTGTTATTTCTTAAGAACGTGGAGTTTATATGCTAATTGAAATACCTAATGTATTAACCAAACAACAAATACAGCAATGCAGGCAGTTGATGTGTGAAGCAGAATGGGTGGATGGAAATGTAACTTCCGGCACGCTGTCTGCACTGGCCAAAAATAACATGCAGTTACCGGAAGGTTCGCCTGCGGCTAGGCAGATTGGCGATGTTATTCAAGATGCTTTGGGTTTAAATGCACTATTTATTTCAGCTGCTTTGCCGCTTAAAGTGTTTCCACCTTTATTTAACCGCTATGAGACTGGGCAAGCATTTGATACACATGTAGATAATGCAATACGCCAACTACGTGGAACGAACTTCCGCATCCGTAGTGACTTATCGGCCACATTGTTTTTCTCTGAACCGGATGAATATGAAGGTGGGGTGTTAACAATTGAAGACGTCTTTGGATCACAAGAGGTGAAGTTGGCAGCCGGCTCTATGGTGCTTTATCCATCTAGTAGTTTGCACCATGTTACGCCAGTTGTTAGCGGCACACGGATATCTTCTTTTTTCTGGATGCAAAGCATGGTGCGGGATGATGCGCATCGCACGTTATTATTTCAATTAGATAAATCTATACAAAAACTTACCATTGACAGGGGAGGCAAAGATTTTGAGGTTGTCAGCCTTACGGGGATCTATCATAACTTGCTCAGAATGTGGGCAGATAGCTAAGACTCAAAGTCGATTGATGTAATGGGTTAGCGAGCGCGAAATACATTAAGTTTCGAATTTATTTTAGAGGCCTGGCGGTCAGTGTTCAGTAAAATAGTTAGTGCTAATGCCGCACATCACTTTGGACTGGAACTTGCGATTCATCGATTTTCCGCAAGAAATCTGATGTTAAGATTAAAGTTGTAACTACAATTTTAGGATTGTATGTTTGTAAATTCACCCTGATTGGTATAAGCAAGCAGTTTAAGTAAATCAGCTCCTTTGAGTGATAGCGCAAATTCCAAAACACCACTACCAATCACCACCGTTTCATAGTCCTTTACACGATTATCCACCAGAATTTTAATGTCTTCTGGCAATGCGATTGGTGGGTCAGCTCCTACAACATATCCGGAACGTTCGCGCGCTAATTAGCCCCTTTGCTTCCAACAAGCAATATGCCTGCAAAACTGTAGAAGAACTCATGTCACGATTGGTACTCGTTTGCCTAACCGACGGAAGCTTATCACCGGGGCAAAGTACGCCCTCTTGAATTGACTGCGCTATTGAATTTTCAGGGTGTTCGTAAAGTTTCATACAAGTTTCTAATTTTGGATCTATAGATAGTTACAGGATAAGCATGTGCAAGTCATACATCGATTAAAGGAATGCGATTTATAAATACATGCAGAGCCAGCTGGCTGGTATGTTTATCTGGGCACAACTCCCAGCAGGACAGAATGCTGCTGAAATTGCCACATTAGCCTCATAAGAAAACATCATGCTGACACCAGATAACTTATTTAGACCCTATCAAGAGCCATCGCCTTGGTTGCGCTTCAATGCAGCACTCTACGATGATTAGAGAGTTTTTGATTTCCTCAAAACAGCGATTATCTCTAAATAAATCTGGCCGCACCCTTGTCTCGTTTAAGTTAAATTGTATTTTGAATATAGCCGCCTATTTATACATATTGACCATAAGAATGTTGTTAACTTGCACTATATGCGGGAATAGGTATATATTAAAAAGATACAGACCTGTCTGCTTATAATTGTTTGCCATTTAAAGGACGATTGCCAATGGATCTTTCTAATAAAAAATTGCCCCCAACACTGCTTGTCTGTATGCAAAAACGATATGCGCCTAATCCTGAATGTTGTGCAAATAACGGCAGTTTAGAAATCCTGATGGAATTACAACAAAAATCAAAACTAATGAACGTGGATATACATGTAATGAAATCTAGCTGCATGATGATGTGTGAAATTGGTCCCAACATCAGGCTTACGACGAACGGAAAGGTTTGGAATAAAGTAACCAGCCAGATGATTGAAGTTATTTTGGAGGAGTGCAAGCAAAGATAAAACTTATTGCAAATGAACAGACCTGTCTGTACAATTAATTTGTAACAAATTATTTCAATTACAAATAGGGAGAAAGACATGGAAGTATTATTGTTCGGTGCTGTTGCCTGTGTTGTTGCATTGATTTCCTCAGCTTGGCTGATGACATTCGCAAAGTGGTTTCCAATCAACGGTGTTGATGCGTTCGTCATTGACTATAAAACTTTAATCAGAGCACACGTAGACTACGCATTAATGGCGTTATTTGGGCTTGGATTTTATGGAACGGGAATTGAATTGCCGACAATCGCTTGTTGGTGTTTAGCTATTGGCGGCTTCACTAACCCCACAATATTTACTATCGCGGCATTTGACACAGAGTTTTGGTCTAAAATGAAATGGAAAGTATTTACTGCAGTTAGTTTTATGCTTACCACCATCGGTTTTCTTTGGATTGCTTACGCATTATTTGTGCATGCCATGTCACATTAAGTACAACTTTAAATCATGAATTGAGGTTGATATGTTCATCTATTCGAAATTAAAGTTCGGTCAAAATTCTATGCAACACAATATTCATGCACTACAAGATAAGATTTCAGAAATAAAAGACGTGCTCTTTGATGTTTACTTATCTTTGTTTGAGTAAAACTTAATATGTAAATGCGGCAAAAATTGATGGCATTGAAATTAACGCTAGAAGATCTTTGCCGCAAGCATGCGCGAGATGAGATTGGTTATCGCAAGTCCCAGCTTATGTATAAGCCGCACTCTTCCGCCTCAGTAAAAAGCATAGGCGCCCCAAAGTGGGCGCTGATATTCGCTGCATTTTAAAAACTGATATATGCTATAAAGTTAAAGCGAAAAGAATTAATTATGCAGTACGCAGTTTTAGTAGCTCCTCATTCCGAATGGCCTTTACCCTGATTACGTTGATTTTAAACATTTGATGACAAGTAAATTACTACAATCTATTGAACTAAAAAGCGCTATTGCTGCGAGCGGTAATAATCCTATCGATCGTATTTCGAGCTTTGCGGACATTTTGTCCAAACTAAGTGGCAATCCCGATAGGTATGAAGCATTGCGCAAATTAGCTGAGAATCTTGACTCTGAAGATGTTAACTCTTTAAGAGGTTTGATTTTTGAAGAGGTTAGAAAATTAAAATATCTCAACGCAATAGAGGTCACTGAGCAAATATTATTTTTAATCATCGGCGCACTAAAGCTGGATGCTAAACATGGATCTTTTACGGATCCTTGGTATTTAGCCAATTTAAGTATCAAGTCTTTAATTAAGAAAAACAATAAATTTAATAGTTTTAAATACACTTTTCTCAGTTTGGTTTTTTTATCAATTGGAGCATTACTTTGGTTTGCAGGTACAAAATATAACACTGACCATCGTTCAAGTAATTCACCAGCTCTACATTTCAACGAGTTAATTCCTTTGCCAGAGCCCGTTCTGAATCCCTATATTCCCAGTCATTTTTATTCATTAAAAGCGCATATGGACAAGACTACCTGTCAATTTCCGCAAGCAGCGATGCTACCTGCTGACCAAAGAGCTGCCTTTCTAAATTTTATAAATACGGGGAAGATTGCTTTAGAAGAACTGTCAAATTTACAAAAAGCACTTACGCGCGTAAACTGCGACTACACGCCATTGACATCCCGATTGATACCGGTGAATAAATAGAGAAGCAAGTGGTCACTGTAGATATGAAGTCTAAAATTCTTGGAACTGCTGCGATGTTATTCGAGTCGCGAGGAATTAATGCGTCCGGTATTGATACAATCATTGCGGAAACTGGTGTTGCAAAATCTACTTTGTATAGACATTTCCCAAGTAAAGATCTTTTGATCATTGCATTTTTAAGAAACAAGGCAGATACATTTTTTGATTGGCTAAAATCTGGACTCGTCAGTCAGGAAGCCAAGAAAAATGACAAGTTAACTCAGCTATGTGACTTGCTAGAAGAATGGATATCAACACCTGAATACAGAAGTTTACCTTTTCATATAGCGACTATCGAATTTCCCGATCCAAATCACCCTGTAAATCAATTTTCCACTGTTCTAGCCAAAGAATTACAAAGCTTCCTCTGTGTTATCGCTGAAGAAGCAAAGGTTAAGGATCCTATGTCTTTGGGGCTTCAGCTTACGATGCTCTTTGAAGGCGCCTCATTAGTAGAAAAAATGTCACCAGGCTCAGGCGCTGCATCTCGAGCTAAAAGTGCTGCATTAATTATTATCAAGGCTTCACGTCAAAAATAATTTTTTGATTAATTTTATATATTTTTAAATATATTATTAATCAATAAGTTATATCTAAATGCAACTCCTTTGTAACAAATTGTAAATAAACGCTTGCCAAACGATACAGATCTGTCCTAAACTACGTTTACTATTAATAGAGACAGACATGTCCGTCCTGTTTATGATGGCAAGGAATTTCATTTAATAGGCAAGTAATTGAAGTTCTTTGATTCAAGCTTTAAGCATCTAGCGAATTTAAAGAATTCTTTTGAACTAAATGGAGATAATCATGAAAATTAAAAAAGTTAACTTAGCTTTAGGATTGGTTGCAAGCGTAGCATTGGCCATGCCGATGGTAGCTCTTGCAGCAGCAGATCAAGAAGCGGCAATGAAAGATCCGAATAACTGGGCGCATCCACGTGGTCAGCACGACAACCAAGGCTATAGTAAACTAGCTCAGATTAATAAAGCTAACGTAAAAAATCTTAAAGCTGCCTGGACATTCTCAACCGGTGTAAACCGTGGCCATGAAGGCTCACCAGTGGTTATTGGCAACATGCTGTATGTCCACACAGCATTCCCAAACAACGTATACGCATTAGATTTAAACGATAACCAAAAAATCGTTTGGTCCTATTTCCCAAAACAAGACCCGTCAGTACAAGCAATTATGTGCTGCGATGTAGTAAACCGTGGTCTTGGTTATGGCGATGGTAAAATATTCTTACAACAAGCAGATGGCACCCTAGTTGCTCTTAATGCTAAAAGTGGTGAAAAAGTTTGGGATGTTAAAGTTTTAGATCCTAAAATTGGCGCATCAAATACAAACGCTCCACACATTGTGAAAGATAAAGTTTTAACCGGTTGTTCAGGTGCAGAGTTTGGTGTACGTTGTTATTTCAGCGCATATAACATTAAAGATGGTTCATTGGCTTGGCGTGCATACCATACAGGCCCAGATAGTGACATCTTACTAGGTGCGGATTTTAATAAAGAAAATCCTGCATATAGTGCTTTATCAGTTTATCAAGACGTAAACGGCGGTAACAAAATTGGCGGCTCGTTCAAAGCAATTCCAGCCGACCAACTAAAAGTTGGCGAAAAAGAACTAGGCGTACGCACATGGTTGAAACCACAGGCAGTTAAAGATGGCTGGCAACATGGTGGTGCTTCAATCTGGGGCTGGTGGCCATATGATGCTAAAACTAATTTAATTTATTACGGTACTGCCAACCCTTCAGTTTGGAACCCAGATGTCCGTCCAGGCGACAACAAATGGTCTATGACTATTTTTGCCCGGGACTTAGATACCGGTATGGCTAGATGGGGTTATCAAATGACGCCACATGACGAGTGGGATTACGATGGTATTAACGAAGTAATCTTGTTTGACAAAGGTGGCAAAACATACGCATGGCACCATGACCGTAACGGTTTTGCGTATACATTCGTTGCCGGTACAGGTACGTTGGTTGCTGCAGAAAAAGTACATCCATTCGTTAACTGGGCTACGCATGTGGACTTGAAAACAGGCATACCACATAAAGACGCTAAATACTCAACTCACCAAGACTACAATGCTAAAGGCATCTGCCCGGCTGCATTGGGTACTAAAGACCAACAACCAGCGGCTTACTCACCAAAAACTGGTTTGATGTATTCTCCATTGAACCACGTATGTATGACATACGAACCGGTAGAGTCTAAATACGTTGCTGGTCAACCATGGGTTGGTGCGACATTAACCATGTTTGCTGGTCCTGACGGCGTGATGGGTGGTTTTGCTGCATATGATCCAATGACCAACAAAAAAGTTTGGTACAACAAAGAGAAATTCTCTGCTTGGGGCGGCGCTTTAACGACGGCTTCAAACCTAGTGTTCTACGGCACACTAGACCGTTGGTTCAAAGCAGTTGACGCACAATCAGGTAAAGAACTTTGGAAATTCCAAGTAGGTTCTGGCGTGATTGGTAATGCATTCACATACGGCAACAAAGGCAAGCAATACGTAGGCGTGCTATCAGGTATCGGTGGCTGGGCTGGTGTGGCGATGAACCTTGGTTTGACTAATGACACAGATGCACTGGGTGCTGCTGGTGGTTATAAAGAACTAACTCAACACAACGCTGCTCCTGGAGCTGGTAATTTGAACGTATTCAGCTTGTAAATTTAAAAGCAGGATTAACAGTAATAGTTAACCTGTACACAGTTTCTTATATCAAATTTTTCTCCAAAGGGGTTTGATACTAAGGGTTCCCTCTCTTAATCGAGAGGGATTTTTTTATTTAAAATTTACAAGTTACAGTGTTTGTTTTGCTAAGGTTTGCATAAAACATTTTACTGAAGAGCGAGTGGCTGCTTTGGGCCGATAACTGATACTTCATTTAGATAATCATTGGGTAGAGCAGATAGGTCTCGATCCTGGTAACTATGGAACTCACACAATGAGAGAACTAAAGCATCACTCATTAATTCAAACCTTAAACAATAAATCTTCGATTATTTTGGCTGATTTTTTTAACTCTAAAATGCAATGTTGCCTTTGTTGTTCGGATAACCATCCTGTTAAAAATGTCGTGCCGATTGCGGCTATTGGATAATCTGATGCATCTACAATTGCGACGCCAATGCCACTCGTTGTCCTATCAAGGATGATGTTGTCATAAGTTCCAAAACCATTTTTCAACGCAGCTTTAACGCTTTCCCTAAAGCCGGTTTCATCAAATCCCTCTATACGATGGTATCTGGGTAAATTGGCTTCGATGATTTCATAGACTTCTGTTGCGGGCATGCGAGCCATAATACCTAAACAGCTTTGTGACATACCAAATGGCCCGCGTAAACCTACACCTCCCGTGCCAATTTGAATTTGAGATTTACTTTCATATTTGCCTATACATACCATGTCCAAGCCAATTCTTACAGTTAAATAAACCACTTGATTCAATTTCTCGGCCAGTAAACCTAGCTCCGTTTCCGCGGTACGCTCTAATGGGTTGCGTGCAATGGCAGAATAGCCTAGTGCCGCAAGGCCTGGCCCTAGGTTAAATCGGTTACTTTGCTGATCTTTCACCACCCAACCAAGCTCAATCAGCGCATCTAATGATCTAACAACGGTAGTGCGAGGTAAGGATTCCCGCGTGATCAGTTCCGTCAATAAACTTCCTTTTCTAGAGCCTCTAGCTATTGCGCTCAGGATAATAGCGGCACGAGGCAGGCTGCCAGCTTTATCGCTCGAAAGTACTTTAAGTTTAGACTTGGTCACAATAGTTTCCCGCTAAGAATATTAACCGATTATCGGTCATTTATTTTCCCCCTTAAATTGACTATATTTATTCATTTTAATAACATATTTAAGCATTGTCTAAATGATTATTAAAAGTAAATGACTGAATAGTAGATATAGAAATTATAAAAGGAAATGTAATGCCGAATATCTCTCATCATCACATTGTCAGAGCCTGGTTTCTGATTAACTTGTTTGTTTGCCTTTATCCGCCTTTGTACTGGACTGTAGGTAAGAGTCAGGCTTTTGTACTGGGATTGCCAGCGTCATTTATATATTTCATGTCTATCAGTATCTCCGTTACATTAAGTATTCTGTATGCCTATTGGGAAGAGTCAAACAGTGAGGAGTTGCAATAATGCTCATCACATTCGCAATCATGCTGGTATTTTTTGCGGGCTTAATCGTTATCCTGCAGCGCATTAAGGTTGACGATAAGTCTTTCACCAATTACGCGGTGGGAGATAGATCCTTCGGGGCTCGCTATCAGGCAATGTCGTTTCTTAATACCTGGTATCCAGGCGCTATGTTTACCGCATTTGGTGGCATGGCAGCGGCAAGTGGCATCATCTCTTTTTATGTACTGACGTATAGCTTACTGACAGTGATACTGATGTATTTAATGGCAAAACCAGTATGGACGTGGGGCAAAGTATTTGACCTGAAAACGCAGCCGGACCTTTTTGCTTTAAGGTACAACTCCACACACATCAGAACGATTACCGCGATTATTGGCATCATTTCCGGCATCCCTTGGCTGGTCTTAGGTATGCAAGCGCTTGGGGAAATGTTTCGTTACATCTCACTGGGAAATATGACCTTTACACAAGCGGTGGTTTTCGGTGTGATTGTGATTGCAATCAGACAGATATGGACAGTGCGCATTGGGATGAAAGGCGTTGTGATATCCGATTTTTATCAAGGTATCGTGGCTTATATATTAGGCACGGCAATGCTGATAGGTCTAATAGTTTGGCTTGTCGTGGTCAAAGATATTTCATTTGCCACTCTTGAACCTGCCAAGCTTTCGATACCTGGTCCGGATTCTAAAGAAGGCTCTCTATACTTATTTAGCTTGGTATTAACTGGTGCCTTAGGCGGTTGGTGCTGGCCTTATATTTTTGTAAGACTTTTCACTTCCAATGGCGTTAAAAGTCTCAAAAAATCTGCTGCTTTGGCTGTGCCTTTATCTCTTATCTTCTGTGCATCACTGCTGATTTTTGGCATGCTTTCAGGCGCATTGGCATCCGTAAATCAAAACCCAAACGATGTCTGGTTCATTGTTTCGCAAGAAGCTGGTGGGTTGGTTTTACTAGGTCTTGCAGGTGTTGTACTTTTGGCCGCTACAATGGGGCATATCGATGGCAACATTCAGGCGACTGGTTCGCAAATTGCAAATGACCTGATTGGCAATTATTTCAAATTAAATACGAAGCAACTCATCATTTTCTCTAAATTTGGCATGTTATTGCTGACAATACTGGCATCTTGGTTGTCGTGTCTGGAGCTTCCGTCTTTATTTACACTAGGCGTGCTTGCCTATCAGGGCATCATTCAATTAGCGATACCGCAGTTTCTGGGTATATTTTGGAAGCGCGGTAATAAATATGGTGCTATTGCTAGCATGTCGATTGGTTTTATCGTTGCTGTTATTTTAGAGCTTGTTTATCACGGAAACTTGCCTTGGGCTTATGGGCTAACGTCAGGCGCAGTAGCATTGGTTGTTAATGTGTTTGTTTATGTTGCACTTGCGTTTCTGATCCCACAGAGTAATAAAGAGAAGCAGCGGGTCAATGAATTGTTTGCAATGGTTGCAGAAAAAAAGCCAAGCCAATATGCAGATGGACTTCTTTATGAAAAATAGCAAATTTTACTTACCTGAGCATCGCGCCATACAGGATAAATTCGGGACTGGGGCGCTTGCGGATAAGCAAGAAGAACTGATTGTTCATGATGTTTTTACCAATGCAGAAATTGAGTTTATTTCAACTCGGGATATGTTCTTTTTATCTACTTTGAACTCAAGAGGAGAGCCCACGGTTTCGTATAAAGGCGGCCCTGTAGGTTTTATAAAAGTAATAGATAATGAGCTTATTTTTTCTAACTATGACGGAAATGGAATGTTTCTTTCCGTCGGTAACTTAGTAAAAAATGGGAAGGTTGGATTGTTATTTATCGACTTTGAAACACCCCGCAGATTGCGCGTTCAAGGGGTCGCCCTGATTGATGAGCAGCCAGATTTGCAAATATTCCCAGAAGCAGAATTTCTAATTAGAATAAAACCAACAGACATTTGGGTTAACTGCCCTAGATATATACATACTTATAAGAAAGTATCGCAATCCCCTTATACACCGGGCAGAAATAGCACTCCACGATTAGCTCAGTGGAAAAGATTAGATTCGGTTTACGAATGCCTGCTTCCAATTGATAAAAAAGCCGTTGAAAATAGTGGTCAGATTACCTTAGATCAATACAATTTAATGATTAGTAAGAATGAGGGGTAATTAACACGTTTAGTGCCAGCTTTGGGCCGTTTATTGTCTATTTACTGAATTGGTATAGCTCGGCCCATAGCTGACGCTCATCACCGCATATTCCCATTAAGATCCGCTTCGACTAAAATCCAATTAGCTGTTGTTTTGTCTCTATATTGACTCTCACATCGACGAGCATTGCAGGTGTGTAATATGCAATGCTGAATATCTGGAATAAAAGCCCTGCTATGAGGGCTTTTCAACCTGTATAATACTGCCTATTTATTGACTGCAGATTTAAGTGATGCACCAACTGAAAAGCTAACGCGGTTACTTGCAGCAATTTTCAATGTTTCACCATTTGCAGGATTACGGCCATCGTAAGCGGGTTTATGCGTTACTTTGAATTTACCGAAGCCTATGATGTTCAAATCATTGCCTTTTGCTAATGTATCAGTGATAGCAGCCAACACATCATTCAAAGCTTCTTGCGCTTCTTTCTTGCTTCGGCCATTAGTAGCCAATAATTCAACTAATTCTGTTTTGCCGACAATTACTTTCTTTTCTGCTGCAGCCATCTGTATTTCCTCTACTTGGTAGTTGGTTTTATGAAACCCTATTAAAGGGAGTGGTACGACAATAAAGCACAAGTTTATTCAGGTCAAACAGAAAACTGCAAAAGATGGCGTATTTACTGACTTTGCGTGTTTATTTACATATTTAAGGAGCAATACCCGTGACCAACGCACAACGCAGAGCGCTTGCCCGCATGGCTGAAATGAATTCAGCAAGTAACGGCAACACGCATGCACCAACCCTCAGTAGCGCGTTCAGTCCACATGCGTCAGGTGCATATTACCTTATAGCAGTAGAGACTGTCGGCAAGATCATCAATCTATTAGCCAATGAAATCGAACCGCCCGTTTTTACCTATGCCATTACAACCATTCATTTTGAACAAGATCTTGATACCGGAAAATGGTTCTGGTTTGATGGTAAGGAAAAGCTATCCCCTCGCAAAAACCAGAATAACTGGCGCCTGGGTAGCAAGATACTATATGACACACGCGAAGCCGCAGAAGCTGAACTTCAGCGTGTAATGGCAAAAAACGGTGATCGCGTTACCAAGGTACATGACTTGCCAGACGATGTGACTCAATTGAAGAAGATTCGTAGTGCCCACCATCCAGACCGCAATAACCCCGACTCTGACCATGATCTCTATCAGGCGGTTATTGAGAAAATTGACCGAATGCGTTTGACCAGTGTTTAAGGCAAACTATGAATGTCTAATATGGGCCTAGACATTCCTACTCTTTAATTAAAAGATATCCGTAATTAAACAGCCTAATGAAAACAAAAAAGGAGCGTGAAGCTCCTTTTTATTAACCGCACTTACTCTCCCCGCAATTCAAGCAAGTCAAACAACCATCCATAATGATGCTGGCTTTAGTCTGGCACTTATTGCAAAGTTGCGCACCTTTTGGAAAGCCTTCGGTGTTCATTTCTTCGCCAGATTTCGCATGCTTTTCTAAGTATTCTGCTTTTTTCTCATTGACCAATTTTTGTTGATGTTGATCTAAACCTGGCTTTTTAAGCATGCCGATTTCTTGCAGATGTTGCTCTACTACTTCGCCAATCTCTGCCACCAAGCTTGGTACAAATTTGCCACCTTTTTTAAAGTAGCCGCCACTTGGTTCAAATACGCTTTTCAGTTCTTCTACCAAGAAAGTGATATCGCCCCCTTTGCGGAACACGGCAGACATCACGCGAGTAAGGGCGACAATCCATTGAAAGTGATCCATGTTTTTAGAGTTGATGAAAATCTCGAACGGGCGGCGGTGCTCTTGTGACGTGCCTTCGTTCATCACCACATCGTTAATAGTGATATAAAGAGCATGCTCCGTAACTGGCGTTTTTACTTTATAAGTGCTGCCGGTGATTTTTTCTGGGCGGTCTAGCGGCTCGCCCAGTTGTACGATTTTCGCATTCGCTTCTTTAAGCTCTGCGGTTTTTGTTTTGTCTTCTTCACTCACTAGCGCATAGCCAGTGATTTTTTTCTCGATTTTAACTGCCAATTTGTTCTCCTTGCGGGCTAATGCCCTCACAATTTTTTCATTTTAATTTAGATGATTTAAAACTTCGCGCGTGCAGTGAAGACTAGGCGCGTTTGAATTTTTAACCGGAATGTACAAGCAGTACATGAGGATTGAAAATTCAAACGCAACAACGTATTCACAAACTAAGCAGTTTTAAATATCTAAATTTAGAATTTACCGTAATAGCCTTCTTTTAATGCATCATATAAATTCGCGGCACTATGAATCTCGCCATCGTATTCAATCTCTTCATTACCTTTTACTTCTAACTCAGTGCCGTCTTCCAGCGTGAATTTGTAAGTGGTATTTTCCAGATCTTTTTCAGTAACCAGCACACCTTGGAATGCTTCTGGGTTAAATCTGAAAGTGGTACAACCTTTTAAGCCTTTATCGTAAGCGTAAAGATAGATGCTTTTGAAATCTTCAAAATCATAGTCAGTTGGCACGTTGATGGTTTTTGAGATAGAGCTATCAATCCATTTTTGTGACGCGGCTTGAATATCCACATGCGCTTTCGCCATGATGGTAGAAGAGTCCAGGAAATAATCTGGTAACTTTTCATCTTCTTTATCGCTGAATGGCATCGCTTTCGGGTTGATTAACTCGCGATAGGCCAATAATTCATAAGAGAATACATCGACTTTCTCTTTAGATTTTTTACCTTCACGAATCACGTTGCGTGCATAGTGATGCGCAAAAGATGGCTCGATACCGTTACTGGCGTTATTGGCCAGTGAAAGCGAAATCGTACCAGTTGGCGCGATTGAGCTATGGTGCGTGAAACGCACACCTTTAGTAGCGATTTGGTTACGCAAGCCTTCTGGGAACTGCTGCATGTAGCGGCTGTATTTGCCCAATAACACTTTTCCAGCCACTTTACTGCCCACTTTTATGCCGTCTGCCGCCATTTCCGGGCGCTTCGCTAGCATATCTGCAGTGACTTCGAATTTTTCTTCCATAATAGGCGCAGCGCCTTTTTCATCCGCTAATTGCACGCCAATTTCCCAGCCTACTTCTGCCATTACGCGGGTGACTTCTTCAGTGAACTTGATTGACTCTTCCTCACCGTATTTCATTTTCATCATGGTGAGTGATGAACCCAACCCCAAATAACCCATGCCGTGACGGCGTTTACGTGCAATCTCGTCGCGTTGTTGTTGCAATGGTAAGCCATTGATTTCAACCACGTTATCCAGCATACGTGTGAAAATCGCTACCACATCGCGGTATTCTGCCCAGTCAAAATAAGCTTCATCCGTAAATGGTTTTTTCACGAATTTAGTCAGGTTAACTGAACCTAATAAACACGCGCCATAAGGTGGTAATGGTTGCTCACCGCATGGATTGGTCGCACGGATGTTTTCGCAGAACCAGTTGTTGTTCATTTCGTTCACACGGTCAATCAGGATAAAACCTGGCTCAGCAAAATCATAGGTGCTGGACATGATTACATCCCACAAGCGGCGTGCCTTGATAGTTTTGTATACGCGGCAAGCGACTTTACCTGCGTCTAAACCATGGTCTTGCGTTAAGTATTTACCTTTAACGGGCCACTCGCGCCACACCACATGCGTTTCATCGTTTACATTCAAGCCGTCAATAATCGCTTCTTTTTCCGTCACCGGGAAAGCAAGCTTCCACTCAGCATCCGCTTTTACCGCTTCCATGAACTCTTTTGTAATTAAGCAGCTCAAGTTAAATTGGCGTAAACGACCATTTTCGCGTTTCGCTTTAATGAAATCAGTCACATCAGGGTGTGAAATATCAAACGTTGCCATTTGCGCACCACGGCGCCCACCAGCGCTAGATACGGTGAAACACATCTTGTCGTAGATATCCATGAAAGATAATGGGCCGCTGGTGTAAGCGCCTGCGCCCGCTACGAATGCGCCTTTTGGACGCAGTGTTGAGAACTCGTAACCGATACCGCAACCCGCTTTCAGCGTTAAACCCGCTTCATGCACTTTGCCTAGAATATTGTCCATACTGTCTTCTACCACGCCAGACACCGTACAATTGATGGTTGAAGTAGCTGGTTTATGCTCTAGTGCGCCAGCGTTAGAAGTAATTCGTCCAGCGGGAATCGCACCACGGCGCAATGCCCATAGAAATTTTTCATGCCATTCATGACGTTTATCATCCGTTGTTTCTACATCGGCCAACGCGCGCGCAACGCGTGAGTATGAATCATCCATGTTTTGATCAACATGGTCGCCATTTTTGGCTTTTAATCGATATTTTTTATCCCAAATATCTAACGAAACCGATTGAATAGGGATTTCCTTTGCGGTCTCGATTTGCATATTTTCGTCTATTTTTTTTGCTGCTTCTACTGCCTTTAACATGGCGTACTCCCCAAATTTATCTCTAACCCAGTGTCTAACTTATAGCGCTTTAACCTGAATGAATGCTAACTATGTGATTTTTATTAAGAATCACATAGTTTTTGTGTAAAAAATGTGCCTTAACACAACATATTGTGTCTTGAGTAGAAATTTAGGCCTTTATTTTGTGTACGTCAATACTAATTTTACTGTTAATTTCGCACCGTTTTGGTGTGCATTTATACAGATACAAGGCCAGTATTTGCATTGAGTTAAGGTGAGTAATTACTCACACCACATTAAATTTAAAAAAATAAATTTCTCGCTTAAATAAACGGTTTGTGTATTGCGCGCTTGCGTATTAAACAATGGTCGTTAAAGTAACAGCGCTAGTTTTTCAACAGTGCTTTATGCGAAAATGCGCCATGAGCCGTTTTTTATATTCCACATTACTTTACTTAGTGCTGCCATTTGTACCGCTTAAATTATGGTGGCGCGGCATTAAGCAGCCGGCTTATCGCCAGCATTGGCAAGAACGTTTTGGCTTCTACCAATTTAAGAGCATTAAACCTGTTATTTGGTTGCATTGTGTTTCAGTGGGCGAAACACGCGCCGCGGAACCATTAATAAAAGCGTTGTTGCTTACATATCCTAATCACCAGATTTTACTTTCACACACAACACCTACAGGGCGTGACACCAGCGAGCAATTATTTGCTGACAGCGTTCAGCGCGTTTATCTGCCTTACGATTTGCCGTTTGCAGTGAGCCGTTTTTTGAAGCATTTCCAGCCCAAAATCGGTTTATTAATGGAAACCGAGCTTTGGTTTAATTTAATCGCCGCGTGCAAAAAACGTGATATTCCATTGCTGTTATTAAACGCACGTCTTTCAGAGAAATCCGCTAAAGGTTATGCAAAATTAGGCCGCTTAGTAACGAATGGCCTGCAAAGCTTAAACGCAGTCGCTGCGCAAACTACGGATGATGCAACACGCCTACAAATGTTAGGCGCGTTAAATGTGACGGTTTCTGGCAACTTAAAGTTTGATGTCAAACCGCCAGCCGATGCTGTAGAAAAAGGGTTAAAACTGCGCCATTTATTTATTGCTAATAATGAGCGCATCATTTTTTTAGCTGCCAGCACGCGCGAAGGTGAGGAAGCCTTAATACTAGAAGCGGCCAAAGATTTAAATCTGCTCACCATCATCGTGCCGCGCCATCCACAACGTTTTGATGAAGTGGAAACATTAATCAAACACGCTGGCTTTAGCTACCAGCGGCGCAGTGAGTTAACAGCGCCAATCAATGAAAATGTACAAGTCATTTTAGGCGACAGCATGGGCGAGCTTTTTAGTTACTACGCCGCCTGCGACTTCACTTTTGTTGGCGGTAGCCTACTTAAATTTGGTGGGCAGAATTTGATTGAGGCGGCTAGCATGGGCAAGCCTATCTTAATCGGAAAATATACCCATAATTTTGCTGAAGCCAGCAGAAATGCGGTGCGGGCAGGGGCTGCGATACAAGTAAAAAATGTAGAGTATTTGCGGGACAGGCTTCAATACTTGCAAAACCATGCGGAAAAACGCGAAAAAATGCAACAAGCGAGTTTACGTTTTAGCCAAGCGTCAACTGGCACAACGGCCAGAGTAATGCAGCTGATTGCAACGTATTTAAAGGCTTCATAGAAATAAATCTACTGTTGTGATTAATCAATAATCTTAAAGTAGTTAGCGAATCAGTTTAGAAACTTCTTTAAACGCAGGGTGATTCGCGTTACCCAACCACTCAAACAAGACAGATTCCGTATTAGTAATAACGCAGCCGGCCTCACGCAGGCGCTTAATTGCATTAGCCTTATTTGCTGAGCTACGCGAAATAATCGCGTCTTCTACCACAAACACCTGCTTACCCATTTGTTGAAGCGACAACGCTGTTTGTAAAACACAAATATGCGCTTCCATACCCGCCAAAACTATTTGCGATTGATCGCGGTGCAATTGCTGCTTAAATCTGGGTTCACCGCTTGCCGAAAAAGTAGTCTTTACGACTGGTTTTATATGGGTTGAATGTTGCTGGATTTCAGGCAATGTTGATCCTAAACCCTGTGGATACTGCTCTGTAACGATGAGTGGCACAGACAGCAAATGCGCAGCTTGTGCCAATATGCTGCAATTTTTAATCGTTAATTGCATTGACTCAAGCGCCATCACACTCGCCAATTTGACTTGCATATCCACAATAACCAGCTGACTTAATGCCTGTTGTGCGAGTTGGCTCATGCTAATTACCTATTAACTGTTGATTAATATCTTGCAAATCAGATTCAGCCACAAGACCTGTAGCCGATTTCAAACGAATGATATTCACCAAATAATTGTAACGCGCTTGCAGTAAATCTCGCTTGGCAGAGAATAATTGTTGTTGTGCATTTAACACATCAACACTGATTCGCACGCCGACTTCGTAGCCCAGCGTAGTCGAATCGAGTTGGCTTTGGCTACTGATCAATGCCTGCTCTAATGCTTTAGTTTGCGCGATACTGCTATTTAAGTTTAAAAATGCGCGCTGGGTCTCTAAATCGGTTTGACGACGTGCAATGGCAACATCATCTAATGCCTTTTGTTTATTGAGCACCGCTTGCCGTGTACGTGAACTGATCGCGCCGCCTTGATACAAAGGAATTTGTAATTGCAGGCCAATCACCGCATTCGTTAACTCACTGCCATAGCCATTCAAACCACCATTATTGTAATTATCGGTATATGCCGCTACCGCATCCAATGTAGGTAAATGCGCCGCATTGTTGCGCTCAACTTCCTGCTCTGCAAATTTAAGCGTGTCTTGTTGAATAGCGATATTCAAATTATTTTCCATGGCGACTTGTTGCCAATTCTTCACATTCTGATCAATCTGGTTCACTTGAATATCACTTTTTACCGTGGCAAGCGTGGTGGGTAAAACACCGGTAATCGCTTCAATTTCATGTTGCGCTATTTGCAGTTCATTAATCGCCGCGATTTCTTGCGCCACGATTAAATCGAAGCGCGCTTGCGCCTCGTTCACATCCGTAATAGTCGCGCTTCCCACTTCAAACGTCATTTTGGCTTGCTCTAATTGGCCTAAAGTCGCTGTTTTTTGCGCCTTAATCAGCTCAATCTTATCTTGTGCGATCAGCACATTAAAATAAGCCTGCGTGGTGCGTAAAATAAGGTCTTGTTGACTTAAATGATATTGTTTATCGGCAATGCTTACTTGCGTGTAGCTTTGCTCCATTTGTACCAGATTTTGTTTACGATAAATGGGCTGGTTCGCTTGAATGCCGTAGTTATATCCTTCAAAAGTAGTTTTCCCCGGAACGCGCGGAAAGGTTGAAGTGACATTATTAAACTCAATATTACTGCGCGTACTGGTAACACCCGCATTAAAATTGACAGTGGGGCGATACAAAGCTTTGCCTTGCTCAATGATTTCCTGTGCGGCTTTATTGGCACTTAATGCAGATGCCAGCACTGGATCATTAGCTAAAGCCTGATGATAAACATCCATTAAGTTAAGCACGCTGTCCTGTGCCTGCAAGCCCATTGGCAGCAACGAAGCCAGCGCCGACAAAGCTAAAACAAGGTTCTTAAAGCGCATGTTAAAACTCAAAAGTTTTTGCTTGCGGGGCATTAACCAACTCAGAAATACAGGTTTCAAACAATACATCCTGTCTAAAACTGGTTTCTGATAAACGCTGAATCAATGTAGCCTGCATGGCGGGCGCCGTGCCTAATACAATAAACATCACACCGCCAATCGCCAATTGATTACGAACACCAACGGGCTCAACTGGCGACGAAGCTGTGTAGACAATCAAATCAAACGGAGCTTTATCGGGTAAACCAAACGCCGCATCCGCCACTAGCAAAGTCACATTTTGAATATTATTCTGTGTTAAGTTTTTGGCCGCTTTAGCACTCAATTCAGCATGAATATCCACAGAAACAACGTGTTTGGCTAAACTCGCCAATAGCGCAGTCATATAACCGCTGCCCGTGCCAATATGCAGAACCTGATGTGTGTTTTGTACATTCAGCGCCTGTAAGATTCGGCCTTCCAGCTTGGGGCTGAGCATCAGTTGATTCGCACCGATAGGAATTTCAATATCGGCAAAGGCTAAACCCTGATATTCAGCCGCAACAAAATTTTCGCGCGGGATATCATTTAACAGCGCCAGCACAACTGGATCCAGCACCTCCCATGTGCGAACCTGCTGTTCTATCATGTTAAACCTCGCGACTTCGCGAGCCATATTAAAACTCGCGGCGTCGTGAGGCAGATTGGAATTCGCGGTTTCAGTTAACGTTGTTTCTTGCATCATTTTAGGCACTCATATTTATTTAATTGCATTATAACTTAACTACTTAAGCCATTTTAGTTATGTTTATTAAACGGATTTCAACTTAATTTTGGTGCTTTCACTCTAAACCATGCCGCATATAATGCGGGCAAAAAAAGCACCGTCAGCAGCGTAGCCACCGCCAAACCACCCATAATCGCAACTGCCATTGGGCCAAAGAATACACTTCTGGTTAACGGTATCATCGCTAATATTGCCGCCGCAGCGGTTAATATAATCGGCCTAAAGCGACGGATGGTTGATTCGATAATCGCATTCCACGCATCCATTCCATTGGCCTTATCCTGCTCTATTTGGTCAACCAGTATCACCGAGTTGCGCATGATCATGCCGGATAAGGCGATTGTGCCCAGCATTGCCACAAAACCGAATGGCTTATCAAATATTAACAATGCTATTGTGACTCCAATCAAGCCCAAAGGTGCGGTAAGCAACACTAAAAATACGCGTGAGAAACTTTGCAGTTGCAACATCAGCAAAGTTAATACAGCCACTAAGAATAAGGGAGCACCTTTAGCGACTGACGCGCCACCTTTTGCCGATTCTTCTACCGCTCCCCCCGTGTCAATCGTCACGCCCAACGGCAAATCGGCTTTTATTGCAGTGAGCTTCTCTTCAATTTGAGCAGAAACCACTGGCGCTTGTAAATTGCCACGCAAATGCGCACGTACGATAATGGATGGCACACGATTACGTCGCCAAATCACACCCTCTTCAAATTCCGATGAAATCGTGGCCACTTGCGAAAGTGGCACCGCCAATTGATTTCTTTGCGTATTAATCATTAAATTAGGCAGTCGCGATAATTGCTTATGTTCAAGTTCCGCCCCACGTGCGACTAAATCAATACGTTCATTGCCTTCTCTGAATTCAGTGATATAAAGCTCACTAATGGCGGCATTTAACACATTGGCAATATCCGTCGAGCTAATCCCCAACAAACGCGCTTTCGCTTGGTCTACCGTCACTTTAATCACCTTGCTTGGCTCTTCCCAATTCAGTTGTACATTGGTTAAGTGATTATTTGCGCGCATTAAATCGGCAATTTGATGCGAAACTGTACGAATTTTTTCAATATCATTTCCGGCAACTCTAAATTGCACAGGGAATCCAACCGGCGGGCCATTTTCCAAACGCAGTACAGAGGCTCTTAAGGCAGGAAAACCATTCTCAAACAAACTTAATAAGTCTTTGCGTAGCGCCTCACGAGTTTGCAAATCTTTACTCAAAATCACAAACTGCGCAAAACCCCGATGTGCCAATTGAATATCCAACGGCAAATAATAACGTGGGCTGCCCGTACCAATATAAGCCACAAAATTATCGATGCCTTTATTTTTGTTATTCCAGTCGCGCAACCAGGTTTCTAATTTTTTAACCTCGCTGTTAGTTGCCTGATACGATGCACCTTCGGTCATGCGTAAATCCACCATCAGCTCCAAGCGAGTGGAGTCTGGGAAAAACTGCTGCTGCACTTTGCCAAAACCCGCAATGGAAAGCACAAATAACAGCAAAGTGATGGCAATAACCGTTTTACGGTAACGCACACACGCCGTCACCAACTGGCGAAATGCAGTGTAAAACGTCGTGTTGTAAATATCGTGATGATGATTATCTGTAGTTTTATCAGCCAAATTAAATCGCGTTTTAAACCATGTTGCCAGTTTCGACGGCTTTGGCTTTTGTGCATAATCCGGCAATAAGTGGTAGCCCAAGTACGGTACAAAAATCACCGCCGCTACCCAAGAAATAATCAGCGCAATGGCAGAAACCTGAAAGATTGATCGCGTATATTCGCCCGTGCTTGAAGCCGCCGTTGCTATGGGCAGGAAGCCCGCGACAGTCACCAATGTGCCGGTCAGCATTGGCATGGCAGTAGAGGTATAAGCAAATGCGGCGGCTTTTGCTCTTTCCATGCCCTGTTCCATTTTAGATGACATCATCTCTACTGCAATAATTGCGTCATCTACCAATAGTCCAAGTGCCAGAATTAATGCACCGAGTGAGATTTTATGCAAGCCAATATCAAACAAATTCATTACTAAAAATGTGGCAGCCAACACCACAGGAATGGTAATCGCCACCACAATGCCCGTGCGCAACCCAAGCGATATAAGACTAACACCCAGCACAATCACCAGCGCCTCAACCAATGACATCACAAAATCATTGACAGAACGCGCTACTATTTTGGGTTGCGAACTCACCGTTTCAAAACTTAAACCTACGGGTAAATTTTGCTGAATATGTGCAATTTTTTTATCCAGCGCATGACCCAGTGCAATCACATCGCCGCCTTCACGCATGCTCACGCCCAGTAACAGGGTTTCTTGACCGTTGTAGCGCGCAGAATCTTTGGGAGGGTCTTCATAACCACGATAAACGCGCGCTACGTCACTCAATTTAAAATCTTGGTTATTGGCACGCAGCCTTAACTCACGTAAATCTTCTAATGTGCTGAAACGACCTGACACTTCGATACGAATGCGTTCGTCAGGCGAATCAAAGGTACCACTTTTAACGACTGCATTCTGGGTGCGCAGAAGATTAATGAGCGTAGGCGAGCTAATGCCTAATGTAGAAAGCTTGGCGTTTGAAAGCTCAATATAAATGCGCTGTTTTTGCTCACCAAAGAAATCTACTTTGGCCACATCTTTTGTTCTGAGTAACTCAGCGCGAATGTTTTCTGCTTGTTTTTTTAAGCCAAAATTATCAAAACCATCGCCTGTTAACGCGTACATGCTGCCGTACACATCGCTAAACTCATCATTAAACGTCAAACTTTCAATATTTTGCGGTAAGGTGGAACGGATATCGCCCACCTTCTTGCGCACTTGATACCAGATATTGGGAATCTCTTTTGAAAGTGTATCGTCTTTTATCACGACAAAGATCATGGACTCACCAGGACGTGAATAGCTATTGGTGTAATCCAGATGCGGAACTTCCTGCAATTTCTTTTCCAGCTTGTCGGTGATTTGCTGCTCAACTTCAATGGCACTTGAACCTGGCCAGGTAGTGTGGATTAGCATGACCTTGAACGTAAATGGCGGATCTTCAGATTGGCCTAATTTGCTGTAAGCCAGCAATCCGGAAAACGTCAACATCAACATGAGATACAACACCAGCGTTTGGTGATTCAGCGCCCATCTGGATAAGTTAAAACCTGCTGTTTGTTCTTGGTGCTGCTCTTTCGCTTCACTCATGACCAAATCCCTTAAAACGGGATTCTTGTACAGGCTTTACTTTCTGGCCGTTGATTAATGTATGCACACCAGCAATCGCCACTAACTCACCCGCGCGCAAGCCGCTGAGAATTTTCACACCATCTTCTGTATATTGCCCTGCTGTTACCGCACGCGAATGTGCAATACCAATCTGGTTATTGAGGCGATCAATCACCCAAACACTACTTTTACCATTCAATTTTGTTAATGCAGTGGATGGAATCACAATGCTTTCTGACACATCTTTTTCTGCAAAACTGACACCAGCTGTCATACCAAACTTAATCGCATCATCCGCATCAATTACTGTTACACGCACATCAAAAGCGCGCGTGGCTGAGTTGGCGGCAGGTGCAATTTCGCGTACTTTTCCTGAATAGATTTTCTGACTGTTTTTGTCTTGAGTATTTTCTTGGCTATTAATTTCTTGAGTATTATTTTCTTGGTTTACCCAAAGCTTAATCGTCACCGCATCGCCCAACTTCAAATTCGCCATGCGCGATTCAGGTACTGCAACCAACACCTCAACTTTCCGAGTATCCACAATTTGCGCAATGGCTTCACCGGCAATTACAAACTGGCCGGGTTCCGCACGAATTTGCGTTACGACACCGTCCCTATCTGCGATTAAGGCGGTATAGTGCGATTGATTGTTGGAAAGGGCGGCCTGTGCTTTCACTTGTTGCAAGCGTGCTGCAGAGGTTTTCAATTCTGCTTCACGCAGATCTAAAGCAGAAGCCGAAATAAATTTTTTATTAAACAAACTACGCTGGCGCTCTACTTCTGCTTGCGCCAATGAGTGATTCGCCTCAGCGACACGCACATCGGCCAAGGCAGCGGCAGCAGTTAACTTGGTATCAGCCGCATCTAAACGTGCAATTACTTGGCCCGTTTTTACCTGTTGCCCAACATCTACTTTACGCTCAATTATCTTACCGTTAATCCTAAAGGCAAGGCTTGACTCATAACGCGATTTAACTTCGCCAACCAGCACCATAGCCTCATTTAAAGCCATTTCCCCAGCCACAACAACCAAAGCCGGCCGCGGCGGCGCGAGTGGTTCAGCAGGTTTCTCACAACCGACAAGCAACAGACTTAACATCATTAAACTGACTATTTTTGACTGCATACTTAGCTTTCTTTTATTATTTGTTTTGTTATTTATCGTCTTAATTATTGAGTATTTTTTCGTCGAACTATGTACTATTTATTATGGCTATCTACTCCAATGGTTCCTTTAGCATACCGCGCACTAATGCTAACTGCATCATCTGCAAACGCGCTTCAATATCACGCCAATTCACCCACACATCATTTGCCATGCTAATTTGCAGGGCACATACCCCATGCATACCCGCCCAGATAGTTTGTGCTATCAGTTCAGGATCCGTTAAATCCGGCTTAAATTTACCCGCCAAAAAAACGTCGTTCACAATGGTTTTTAACTGAAAATATGCATCTTGTTCAGCGTTATTTTGTTGCAGCGCAGATAATTTAGGATCGCTGAGTGGATGTTCTGTCATGAACATCATACGATAGTGGTTCGGATAGTTTAAGCCAAATTGCGCATACGCCCACCCAAAGGCCAACATGCGCTCAACAGGGTCACTAATGCTTAAATTACTTTTTAAGGCATGGGCAAGCGCTAAAAAATCCGTATCGCAAATGGCTCGAATTAAGGCTTCCTTATCGGCAAAATGCAAATAAATACTGGTGGCAGAATATCCGATACGTTTAGCAATCTCACGCATCGTCACCGCTTCTGCTCCGCGCGAGACAAATAGCTCGCGCGCCGCATCTATAATTAAGCTGCGTAATTGCTGTCGTTCAAGCTGTGTTTTGGGCTTTGGTGGCATAATTTAGAACAATTTACTTAACAACGTTAATTTAACAATGTTAAGTATTTTATGTCAATGATATAGATGAAATTTATTTGAAACTTCAGTAACGTGTTAAGTTTTTGGCGGAAAGTAACGCCAGATTGAGCTGGCGCAAGTGACAAATGAGAAAACCAAGCAATTAGAAAAATCTAAGCGGCTGACTAAGCTTTAAGTTAATTAAAATTTGGGCGCTTACAAATAAAGCACTGCTGGGAAAACAGTCACTGCAAACACAAACACCAGCCACTCCATATTCCAGCGCTCTAAGTGGCCAGTAAAATGTAGTGTCAATACAGCAATAGCTAGCGCGTAATAAAGGGCGATGAGTATCATAATTACCTACATAATATTTTGTGTGAACGACTGTGGCATTTATAACATTTTTTATTAAAAAAACCTATATTTTTTGTTGTGATGACAGACCTGTTGCTCATTGCCAAATTAAAGGCATTTCTTGCCTTTTTAACTGTTTTCGCGTACATTGCGAGCATTGCTAGGGGTCTGTTTTATTTAAGAAAATAAGCCAGTGAGAATTACCCTTTGAACCTGATGCGGGTAATGCCGCCGTAGGAAAGCGTGGTTGTTGCTTTTCTGCAAAATTAAAGTAGAAAAGCATCTTGATGCTTTCCTGCCAATCTGCATCAGGAAGCGCTTTTGCTTCCTGATGTTTGAACAAACACATAGGAACGCTCCATGAACGCCACCGACAAAAATCTGCACAAAAATCTCGCGAAATTTTCAGGCGAAACTGCCGAAATTGATCCAGAGACTAAAAAACCTTTTGCCAACTCACGCAAAGTTTATATTCAGGGCTCACGCCCTGATATTCAAGTACCGTTCCGTGAAATTTCACTAAGTGATACGCCATCTCAATTTGGCGCGGAAAAAAACCCACCTGTCATGGTGTACGACACTTCTGGTGTGTACACAGATCCCAATGTAAGCGTAGATATTCGCAATGGTTTACCTGCTTTACGTGCAGCCTGGATTGCAGAACGCGGTGATGTTGAACAATTGGACGGCCCAAGTTCAGAATTTGGCCAGCAACGCAAAACCGATCCAGAGCTAGCCGCCATGCGTTTTAATTTGACGCGTAAACCACTACGTGCAAAAGCAGGTGCAAACGTCAGCCAAATGCACTACGCACGCAAAGGCATTATCACGCCAGAGATGGAATACATTGCGATTCGCGAGAATCAACGTCGCGAAAACATGAGCGAATTGCTACAGAAACAGCATAAAGGTCACGACTTTGGTGCGAGCATTCCGCCAGTCATCACACCAGAATTTGTACGTTCTGAAGTGGCCCTCGGCCGCGCAATTATCCCGCTAAACATCAACCATCCTGAAATTGAGCCAATGATTATTGGACGCAATTTTTTAGTTAAGATTAACGCTAACATTGGTAACTCAGCACTGGGTTCTTCAATCTCAGAAGAAGTGGAGAAAATGGTGTGGGGCACACGCTGGGGCGGCGATACCGTGATGGATCTTTCCACCGGTAAAAACATCCACGAAACGCGCGAATGGATTATCCGTAACTCACCAGTGCCAATCGGTACTGTGCCAATTTACCAAGCGTTAGAAAAAGTGAACGGCAAAGCTGAAGACCTGACTTGGGAAATCTTCCGTGATACATTGATTGAGCAAGCTGAGCAGGGCGTAGATTACTTCACGATTCATGCTGGCGTTCGTTTAGCTTATATTCCAATGACCGCAAAACGTATGACAGGCATCGTGTCACGCGGCGGTTCTATCATGGCGAAATGGTGCTTAGCGCATCATAAAGAATCGTTCTTGTACGAACATTTTGAAGATATTTGCGAAATCATGAAGCAGTACGACGTTGCCTTTAGTTTGGGTGATGGCTTACGTCCAGGCTCAATCTACGACGCCAACGATGAAGCGCAATTTGCTGAGTTAAAAACACTAGGTGAGTTAACCCAAATCGCCTGGAAGCATGATGTGCAATGTATGATCGAAGGCCCAGGCCACGTGCCCATGCATTTGATCAAAGAAAATATGGAGCTGCAATTAGAACATTGCGGTGAAGCACCTTTCTACACGTTAGGCCCATTAACTACAGATATCGCACCGGGTTATGACCATATTACTTCTGGTATCGGCGCCGCCATGATTGGCTGGTACGGCTGTGCAATGCTTTGCTATGTAACGCCAAAAGAACATTTAGGCTTGCCAGACAAAGAAGATGTGCGCGTTGGTATCATCACTTACAAAATTGCAGCGCATGCGGCTGACTTGGCAAAAGGCCATCCTGGCGCGCAGATTCGTGATAACGCGCTATCAAAAGCACGTTTCGAATTCCGTTGGGATGACCAATTTAACTTGGGTCTTGATCCAGAAAAAGCCAAAGAATTCCACGATGAAACATTGCCGCAAGAAGGCGCGAAACAAGCGCACTTCTGCTCAATGTGCGGCCCACATTTCTGCTCCATGAAAATCACACAAGATGTACGTGACTACGCAGCCACTTTGAATATTTCTGAAGAAGAGGCGTTGAAACAAGGTATGCAAGAGAAGTCGATTGAGTTTGTGAAAAAAGGTAGTGAGGTTTACCAAAAAGTTTAATCATTTTTTGTGTTAAGTAGCACAATTAGGAAGTCATTTCCCAAACAAAGAAGCCAGCTTTTGCTGGCTTCTTTATTATTCAAGTCTTAAACATCTCACTAAATCGGACACTGGGATAGTGTTTTAATGCTAGAGAAGTCCTTTTAGCGAAAGATTGGGAAATTTACCATCTATTATTTGCTTACCGAATTCAATTGAATTTAATTCAGCTTCCTCTTTAGAATCGAATAGTTTTTTACCTAAATAAACATTCGTTCGAACATTATCATCGTGATGTAAAGTAATAAAAACGCGTTCAGACCATTTGCCGCTTTCCTGATAAAAATCAGGTGCAGGGCTAATATCGAAAAATTTGTAGAGAATGTCCATGTTAACTCCAATAAACTGAAAAACTTATATATCAATTTCCTTACAAAAAAATTCACCAAAAGATGATTCATTCAAACCATCTAAGGATTCTCGTTTAGTAATCACTGTCAGTTTTTTAATAACCTTGTCATAGTCACCAAAAGTTCGGTGACCATTCACGGTGTAGTACTTTGCCTGCTCATCTGTATAGTTCTTTTTAATCAACTTATTATATTCATCCCAAATGTTTCCGCAATTATATGAGTTAAATTTAATTAACTCATTGTTAGAGCAAACTGTTAGTGTATTAGGAACGAAACTACTAGTATTATTAATTTTTACATTGTTTCTGTCTAAAACTACCGATATGATTGCCTGTTCAGTCCATTCGTCTTGGTATGAATAAACGTTGTGTGACTCGGATGATTTAATGCTTCCTTCACAGCTTAAATAAATTTTGCCAGTTATTAATGATTCAATTTTCTGACAGCCCGATAGAGTTAATAATATTGAAATAATTAAAATAATTTTCATTTTTTATCCCTAGCTAAAAACTGAGCATTCCCGTTTAGGTAACGTGAGACTGTAATACATTACAAATTCAGACTATAAATTGAAAACTAAATAACTCAAAATTCTTGCAGTTAATAAATAAAAACTTGCCGCATTAATTTGTTAAAATAGCCTTATAAATTAAACAACTGCAGACTATTTTGGCCACTATTAAAATCACAAAAAAACCTAGCGAAACGTCATCGGCGAGTAAAACGCCTGTGCGTCGCGTCGACCCTGCTAAGCGCGATAGAACTCAGACGCCGCCTAAGCCTGTGATTAAAGATAATATTGATGTCGCTAAGCCAGTTAATTCTCCAAAAACTGATAGCGCGCGTCAACGTAATCATCGCTTTGATGGTAAAGCGCATGGTGAGCCTTTTGCAGATCAGGCTGGTTCAAGCCATTCTAATGACAATAAAGCTAATTACAGCAAGCCTACTGAAAATAGGCCTGCTTACAATAAGCCGAATGAAAATAGACCGTTAAGAAGTGAGTTAAGGGCTGAAACATCTGACGATTTTAACTCTAGAGAATTTAATCAAGCGCCACCAAAACAACATAAGCCAGCCGGTGTTGATACGCGCATTACGCCGCGCCCTGATAAAAATGAGCCGCAATATCGCCAAGCACCGCGCCGTGGTGGCAAGGTGCGCGATGGTTATGATGCAGTTGCCACACCACAATATGGCGCTGCGGCTAAAGCGGCTTATAAGTCATCACCTGTCAATGTAGAAATGCCGCGCCTTTCTAAAGTGATGGCAGAGCGTGGTATTTGTTCACGCCGCGAAGCAGATGAATGGATTGTGAATGGCTGGGTGAAAGTAGACGGCGAAATTATGGAAACGCTAGGCACACGCATTAAGCCCGATGCTGAAATTGTGATTAGCGGTTATGCTTATGAACAACAAGCTGAACAGGTGACGATATTGCTGCACAAGCCGGTTGGTTATGTGAGTGGGCAGGCGGAAGATGGTTATCAGCCTGCAATTGTGCTGGTTCACCCAGATAACGAATGGATGGATGACCCAGATTTAAATAGTTATAATGCCAAAGAATTCCAACGTGGATTTTTACATGGACTTGCACCAGCAGGCCGCTTAGATATTGACTCTACAGGTTTGTTAGTGCTCACTCAGGATGGCAGAGTCGCGCGTCATTTGATTGGTGAAGACTCCACTGTAGAGAAAGAATATCTGGTACGTGTGGAAGGCGAATTGAGCGATGCCGATTTGCAACGCTTAAACCATGGCTTAAGTCTGGATGGTGAAAAACTCCAGCCAGCCAAAGTAAGTTGGCAGAATGAAGACCAATTAAGATTCGTTTTACGCGAAGGTAAAAAACGTCAGATTCGCCGTATGTGTGAAATGGTCGGCTTGTTTGTCGTCGGCCTAAAACGCGTACGAATCGGCAGTGTAAATTTAGGTAAATTGCCGCCCGGCCAATGGCGTTATCTACGCAGTGACGAACGTTTTTAAGTTATGCTATTTAAGTATTAAAGTGCGTTTTTATTATTTTAATTTTGGAGGGTAAATAATGGGGTTACTTGATAGCATTGCTGGCAGTGTGCTGGGAAAATTAGGTGGTGAGCAAGGCAATATGGCGCAAGTGGCTATGGATTTATTTAACCAAAACGGTGGTTTAAACGGTATTCTGGAAAAATTCAGAGAAAATGGCTTGGGTGAAACGGCCGCTTCATGGGTAGGAAATGGGGGAAATATATCCATCACTGCCGAACAGATTTCTAGCGTTTTGGGTAATGGCGCCATTGCAGATATGGCGGCAAAATTTGGTATTAATGCAGAAACACTTAGTGCACAAATTGCAGAACATTTACCGACTTTGGTCGATAAATTAACACCAAATGGCGAAGCGCCTGCGGAATCCGGTAATTTATTATCAACAGTTTTAGGTATGTTGAGATAACGGCAAGTACTACTCCGTCACAAATGATCAACTTAAAGGGTGCGAGCGCACCCTTTATAATTTTGCAAACCTGATAAAATGAAATTCAACTAATCGAAAAACATCAAATTATGGATTTAATACTACTTTTAAAAACCGTCATCATGGGTTTGGTTGAAGGCGCAACCGAATTCTTACCCGTCAGTAGCACAGGTCATTTGATTATCGTAGGTGATATTTTAGGATTTTTAAGCAAAGAAAAGCGCGATGTTTTTGAAATCATCATTCAACTAGGCGCTATTTTAGCGGTGTGCTGGGCGTTTAAACAACGCTTAATAAACACCGTTACAACACTCACCAAAGAGGCCAATGCGCAGCACTTTGTACGTAACTTATTAATCGCCTTTTTACCCGCCGCTTTGCTGGGCTTGGCTTTTCATGGCGTTATTAAAGAATATTTATTTTCACCATTTACGGTAGCTATTGCTTTAATAGTCGGCGGTTTTGCTATTTTGCTGATTGAAAAATTACCACTTAAAACGTCCGCACAAAGCATAGATGACATATCTAGCAAGCAAGCACTGCAAATTGGCTTTGCCCAAGCCTTAGCATTAGTGCCTGGCGTTTCGCGCGCTGGTGCGACTATTTTAGGTGGCATGATTTTTGGACTAAACCGCACCGTAGCAACGGAATTCTCATTCTTTCTAGCGATTCCCATTATGTTTGCCGCCACTGGCTATGATTTGCTTAAAAGCTGGCATTTGTTAAATGCGGACGATTTAATCATTTTTGCTGTTGGTTTTGTAACGGCATTTTTATCGGCTTTAGTTGCTGTTAAGTTTTTAATTCGCTTTGTGCAAACGCATAATTTTGTGCCATTTGCATGGTATCGCATTGTTTTTGGTGTAGCTGTATTATGGTATTTTTGGTGATTTAACCAATTAACCGAAAAACCAAACGGTTTTAACGTAAACCATGCATTTAAATCTGGTGATTTTATCTAGCTTGAAACGAGAAATATGATGAACAAATTCATTAAATATGCGCTTTACGGTTTTGCTGGCATCGTTTCATTGGCTTTGCTAATTGTTGCCTATTTTGCCGCGACTTTTAATCCTAACGATTACAAAGACGACATTATCAAGCTGGTGAAAGAAAAAAAAGAGCGCACGCTACATATTGACGGTGATATTAAGCTGAGCTTTTGGCCAAAAATCGGTGCGAATTTGGGCAAGCTATCTATTTCTGAACATAAATCCGAAACAGAGTTTGCTTCTGTAAATAGCGTTAAGGTGGCATTGTCTGTGCTGCCACTACTTAGAAAGCAATTGGTGGTTGATACGGTTTATGTCGATGGCGCAAAAGCTAATATCATCAAATATAAAGATGGCACCACCAACTTTGATGATTTACTGAGCAAAGACGATACCGAATCTGAAACCATTAAATTTGATATCGATGGCGTGAATGTCACTAATTCTGAAGTGAAATACAGTGATGAAGCTTCTGGTGCAAAATACAGCGTTTCAAAATTTAATATGCAATCTGGCCATATTGCTTTGGCTGAACCAATTGACTTAAAAACTGATTTTGTCTTAACCGCCAATCAACCTGCAATTGCGGCTAATGTGAACTTAAAAGGTAATTTTTTGGTAGATCCAGAAACCAAGCATTTTCAGGTAAAGGATTTGGATAGCCGTATTAAAGGCGACATGCTGGGCGGCACAGATATGGATATTAAGGCGACTGGCAACGTAGATGCAAAAACCGAGCAATTGGAATTTTTGGTAGATGGATTGCAGTTGGTTGCGTCTGGCAAATTTGATGGCAGTACACAAAGTGTGAATTTAAGCGCGCCAGCGATTAGCATTTTAAAAGATGAGGTGAATAGCAAAAAAGTCGCTATTAGCTTCAGCCAAGAAAAAGCCGATGGAAACTTGAAAGCCAACATGGTGCTTGCCGATATGAAAGGCTCACCTAATGCTTTGCAAAGTAGCGGTATCACTGGTGATTTATCTATGGTGCAAGACAAGCGCACGGTAACTGGCACATTTGCATCGCCTTTTAGCGGCAATATTGAAAATTTAATATTTGATATTCCAAAATTGGTGGGTAAATTAGATGTAAAAGACCCTAGTTTGCCTAATGGCAGCATGAGCGGAGCTTTCAATTTGAGCGCACACGCAGACATTAAAAAAGAGCTAATTAACAGTCAATTTAATTTGAATATTGCTGAAACCAAACTGGTTGGCGATGTGGATGTAGCGAGCTTCAAAACACCCAATATCAAATTTAACTTGAATGCCGATAAATTGGATTTAAATAAACTGTTGCCAAAATTCAGCGAAAACAAGGCTAGCACTACGGCAAAAGCCAATAGCAAACCAACTGATTTATCCGCGCTTAAAAACCTATTGCTAGACGGTAAATTAAATGTCGACAGCATTATTTATGATAAATACCGTGTTTCTGGCTTAAATGTCGGCATCAAAGCTGACGGTCAAAAACTCAGCTTAAACGGTCTGAATGTCAAAGTGGATAATAGCCAGATCAAAGGCAGCTTGGGCATCAGTCAGTTTGACAGGCCTTTATATACATTCAATTTAGATGTGGACCAAGTGGACGTCGATAAATATGTGACGGCTGATGCTGGTAGCAAAAACACATCTAGCGCCAGTAAAGCAGCCAGCGACAAACCGTTGGATTTAAGCGCGCTAAAAGCTTTGAATGCAAACGGTTCGATACGCGTTGGTAGCCTTAAATATGGCAAAACCAAAGCCAGTAATATCAATATTAATCTAAAAGCCGATGGCGAAAAGTTAAGTCTAAATCCATTGAGTGCCAAGGTTGACGATAGCCAGATTAACGCGAATTTGGGTATTAGCCAGTTTAGCAATCCAGCCTTTAATTTTGCGATCAATATCGACCAGCTAGACGCCGATAGATATATCACCAAAGATGAAACTTCTGCTAAAACTGAAACCGCAAGCAAAAACGTAGCAGATACGCCGATTGACCTGAGTGCATTAAAAAAGCTTAATGCCTCGGGCGAGGCCAAAATTGGTAAATTAAAACTGGCCAATGTAAAAACTCAAAATGTAAATATAGGGCTTAAAGCTAATGGTGGCGTGGCAACTTTGTCACCTTTTTCTGCCAACTTATATCAAGGTAGTATGAGCGGCCTACTGAAAGTGGATGCACGCGCGACACCAGTGATTACGTTTCAACAGAACATGAAAAATATTGCGATTGGCCCCTTAATGGTGGACGCTATTAATAACGATATGTTGAGCGGCACGGGTAGTGTAAATGTAGATGTAACTACGCAAGGCGCCAGTGTGAATGCATTGAAAAAAGGCTTGGGCGGCAATGCTGCGCTTAATTTAGCAGATGGCGCGGTAAAAGGTGTGGATATTGCAGGCAACATTCGCGATATCAAAAGCAAAGTAAACTTTTTAAAAACCAAAGAAGCGAATGCCGACAAATCCAAAAAAACCGATTTCAGTGAATTAACCGCGACTTTTACCATTAAAAATGGTGTTGCACACAATGAAGATTTAGCCATGAAAGCACCGGTGTTACGCCTGGCAAAAGGTGACAGCCGTGGTGACATTGATATTGGTAACGAAACCATTAACTACCTTGCCAAACCCACTATCGTGAAATCACTTAAAGGCCAGGGTGGGGCAGACCTAGATGAGTTAAGCGGCATTTCCATCCCTGTGAAAATCTCTGGCTCATTTGCCAGCCCCAAATATGGCATGGATTTCGCGGCAATCGGCACAGCTTTAGCGCAATCTAAATTGCTGGATAAAGTGGGTGGCGAAAAAGGTGCTGCGGTAAAAGAGCTCATAAATGGCGGCGATAAAGCAGAAGCACTTAAGGGTTTGCTGAATAAGAAAAAACCAGCTGATGCAGCGGCTACAGGCACTGAAGCAACACCAGCTAAACCAGCTGAAGAACCTAAATCTTTAAAAGAAGAAGCGAAAGAAAAAGCGTTGAAAAAACTGCTCAATTTTTAGATATTGTACTATTCAAAAGTTGAATAATGGCTATCGCTTTAAACCATATTCAAACGTATTTAAAAAGTATGTCGTTTTAGTATTTTTTGTTTTGCCCGGGCGCATTTTCACTGTTACCAGGGCCGTCGCCATGTTTATTATGGCCTGGTGCGTTCTCGCTATTACCGGGTCCACGTGGATCGTGTCCTGGCGGTATCGACCTGCATGCCCCAACTAAACATACACAAAATAGCATCATTAACACTTGTTTCATTTTTTAATCCTTATTTGGCTAGCTGTCATATACGATATTGCTAGAAAACAACAAAAAAAGCAAAACAATCACTTTTTAAATTCACATGACTCAATTTTCGCAACGTATCATTGACTGGCAAAAATTGCACGGTCGTCACGATCTGCCTTGGCAGAACACGATTGACCCTTATGCGATATGGGTATCGGAAATCATGTTGCAGCAAACTCAAGTGACTGCAGTTATTGGCTATTACGCTAAATTTATGCAACGCTTTCCTAGTATTAAAATCTTGGCAGCGGCAACGCAAGAAGAGGTTTTGCAATATTGGAGTGGTCTTGGTTATTACTCACGTGCGCGTAATTTACATGCCGCTGCACAAAAAATAATGGATGATTTTAATGGTGTTTTTCCAAGCCATTTCGATGATATTCAAAGCCTGTCTGGCATCGGTCGCTCCACTGCTGCAGCGATTTCTACTTTTGCACTCAATTTGCCGCAACCTATATTAGATGGCAATGTTAAGCGCGTTTTTGCAAGGCATTTCAATGTGTCTGGCTACACAGGTGCGCCAAAAGTAGCGCAACAATTATGGCAGATTGCAGAACGCGAGAATCCAAATGACGCCAATAAAGAGTCAGATGCTATCGCCTATACACAAGGCCTAATGGATTTAGGCGCCACACTTTGTACACGCACAAAACCAAGATGTACCATTTGCCCGGTGAACCATAGTTGTGAAGCGTTAGCGTTGAATCTTGTTAAAAGCTTACCAACGCCAAAACCGCGTAAAACCATCCCTGAAAAAAGTGTGACCATGCTGGTACTGATTCACCAAAATACCGTGATGCTTGAAAAACGTCCGCCCAGCGGCATCTGGGGTGGTTTATGGAGTTTGCCGGAAGTGACAGAAGGTGCAAACATTGATGGAGTCACTTTACAAAACTCTAGCGCGCTAAAACCGTTAACACATGTATTTACACATTTTAAGCTGCATATTACACCGCAGCTTATCTATATTGACCAGTTGATTCCACAAGTAAATCAAGCGGTAAAAATCTGGCTACCGCTTGAAGAAGCCATTGCAGCGGCGATTCCCACACCTATTCGTACTATTTTAATGTCAATTAATGCGTTAACTAATAAGAATGCCTAATAACTATAATCAATAACAACGACCAATAAAAAAGCCGAATTAATCGGCTTTTTTATTTAACTCAATATTAATGTGGGCGAGATCCTAGGATTCTATCTGCCAGCATTTGAAATCGCGGCGAAACAAATTGTCTAGCTTGCGAACCCGCATCGGCAATCGATAATAACTCTTCAATTGCCGAACGGAATCCCAATTCAAATAACCAATAATCCGATTGATCGATTGCGGATTTTTTGTCTGTATTGACATCGGCACAAAGTCGCTCGAAAGCTTCCATACATACGTTGCGTTCAGTCATAATAGTGCTCCCGAATATCGTTTTTACACATTAATAATTAAATACGCATTTTGACAATCGCGCTTATTTTTGATCCCAAGAATCTTCCCACATACAGTGTTTGATTTTGTGACGATTAGCAATCAACTCATCAATGCTTGGCTCATCATTTAATGCACGTTTAATAGCTAATTTTGTCGCGTCATAGTTGTTTTTGTACATATCCGCTTTGTCTAATTTGCCTTCTTTTTCCAAGGCGATACAACCTGGATCAATCCATACCAAGCTGATAATACATAATTCATTCACTTGATCTTTCGGAATAACGCCTTCAATCACGCTATCTAAAATCGCATCTGCTGTTGCCGCTTGCACCACACCACCAAACAAGCCAACATCGGTGCTGCCTTTTAACGTTACTTTTGGCACAGTCATACAAACTGGACGGACCAATTGGTTAATATCACGCACTGCAAACATGGCAGTATGACCTTTGCTTTGCGCCATTAGATTGGCGAATGCTTGGCCTACAGGGCCATCAACAGCGCCGATTAAAATTTCTGGCATTGCCGCGGTTACGTCTTTACCTTCGGTAAATACAGTGGCTTCGCCTGCTTTAAAAATAATTTTTGACATAAAATTCTCTCTGATGATTTAGTGATAAAACGTTAAAAGTGTATTTTAGCAAATGCTTGGCATTACCATCAATTAATCTTCATATGCGGCTAATCTAAGCTTAACCGCATATCAACATGTGGAATCTGCACATCGGTGTATTCGTCACTAATCACCTGAAAACCAGCTTGCTGATAAAAATGGATTGCGTGCGTTTGTGCCGATAAATCGATCTGTTTGCTACCATATAAAGCGCAGATTATAATCGCTTCGCTCAAGAGCATTTTACCTACACCCAAGCCGCGCCAGGGTTTTAACACCGCCATACGGCCGATTTTTGCATAATGAATAATCCGCAGACAACCAATCGCTTGATTTTCATGCATCGCCAATAAGTGTACGGCGCTAGAATCAATCTCGTCCCACTCAAATTCTGGTACTACAAACTGCTCTTCAATAAATACGCTCGTTCTTACTTCGCGCAAGTAAGCTTCTGCTTGCTGCCAAGTGACTTGTTGGATAATCACTTGTTTAAGCATTTTTAGAGGTGATATTTTCTGATGGTAACTGCAAGATTTTGTCCTTAGATAATCGCTACGACTTGCACGTTCAGCGTGTTCCGTGCATGATTCAGGTTAAATTTTTATCATCCAATTCGTTAAAGGTCTATATGCAACGTTATTTATCTACTCTTGCGCGCATTTTACTCGCTCAGGTTTTCTTATTACAAATTGTAATGCTGATTATTGGTTTTTTCAGTAACCCTGATGGCTATCAACAATATCAGGCAGGTTTGGGCAGTTTAGGCTTACCCGGGATTTTCGCACCATTGATTATATTGGTACAGTTGGTCGGTGGCTTAGCTTTATTCTTAGGTTTTAAAACCAAATTTTTTGCAATATTGATGGCGATTTATGCAATCATCATCTCACTATTGTTACATTTACCTGTACTACATTATTGGGCAATTGCAGGCGGTTTGTTATTACTTGCTTTGAATCCAGTAACAGCTTTCAGCTTAGATAACCTGAAAAAATCTTAATCTACTGTTAATATTTTAGATAATGCAATATAAAAAAGCGGCTCTACAGCCGCTTTTTTATTCCCATTCTAAAGCTGGATACAGCGTATTTACATTTCGTCGATTCGCTATTTCAAATAACAGCCATTTGTCTTTTTCGCTTGCAGCAGCAGTATCCATCGCCTTGCCCATATCACCACCATTTTTGATATTTGCGCGTATATCCGTTAACAAGGTATTTAAATAGCGTTGTTCATTATTTAAAGCGGCTATCCAATCTTTTGCAACTGGCCCATGACCCGGAACCACTTGTTTAACTGGGTAAGTTTTAAGCACATCAATCGCCGCAATCAGTCCCTTAATATCGCCCTCAATCACGGGAGTACGCTCTATAAATAACAAATCGCCGGTAAATAAGGTGCCCGTTTTTGAATCAAGTACTGAAATGTCTGTATCGGTATGCGCATTGGGATAGGGCGTCACTTTTAATGTTCGTCCGCCTAAATCCAAATCCATTGGCGCTTTAACCAACAAAGTTGGCTTAACAACTTCGCTGCCTTCAGCATCTGCACCTAAGTATCTAATATTTAATTTATCGTACGCTTCCTGGCGTAATTGCATGGCAGCACCTAACTTGGCATGCCCGACAAATTGCGGTTTATCTTGTACAAAAGCCGCGTTGCCAAAAATATGGTCTGGATGTACATGTGTATTTATCACGTACAAAATGGGCTTGTCAGTTACTTGCTTAATCGCCCCGCGCAATTGCTTGCCCACTTTCAAACTACCACCCGTATCAATTACCGCCACACCACGCTCACCCACCATAAAGCTAATATTGCAAATATCGCCCTGATAGCCTTCATCGATATCTAAATGTTGCCCGTGATGTACATAAATACCATTGCCAACATCTTCAATCGCAAAGTTATTCGGTTTAACATCCGCTTGAACGCAGCTTATTAAAGCCAGAAAACTACACATTAACAGCAAAAATTGATTCAATATTAACGGCTTATTTGCACGCATTTTTAGCTACTTTCTGAAAGTGTTGCAGTAAGGATTTTTTCCCATGATAATAGCTCATACAACGTTTGGGTGTGATAGTTGTCACACAGACGCTTAATTAAATAAATGGAAGATCTGTATGACGAATAATGCATCACGCTATACCAAAACCGCTGTAATACTGCATTGGCTAATCGCTATCGCCATTCTAGGCATGTTTGCTTTGGGCTGGTATATGACTGATTTACCAAAAGAAGGCCCTAAACAAATGGCGTATGACTTATTCGACTGGGGCATTTACACTTGGCAGCTTAATGAAGAAGCCAGCCCGCGTACGTTTTACTTTAATCTGCATAAATCCATTGGTATTACGCTATTCGGTTTAATCATTATTCGCATTTTATGGCGCATCACCCACAAACCACCTGCGCTACTCGCTACTTACAAAGCTTGGGAGCGTAAACTAGCAACAGGTACGCATCACCTGCTTTATTTATTAATGATTGCCATGCCATTAAGCGGATTAATTACCGCCGTTTCCAGCAAATATGGCGTGAAATGGTTTGGATTACCTTTTATTAAAGGTCTGGATGATGCAGGTTTGCGCGATATTTTCAAAGAAGCACACGAAATCATTGCCATCATTATTTTAGTCGCACTGTTTCTGCACATCGCCGGCGCACTTAAACATAAGTTGATTGATAAAGATGACACGCTTAAACGTATGTCACTCTAAATACTTAACAATAAATTAACTACAAAAAAGCCCGCAAGTGCGGGCTTTTTGTTTATTGATGATATTGCCTACTATGTTCACGTACAGAGGCTAACATCGCTGCGGCGTTTTCAGGTGGTGTCCATTGCGTGATGCCGTGACCTAGATTGAATACATGGCCACTACCATGTCCATAACTAGCTAAGATATTAGCCACTTCCTTTTCAATCGCTTCTGGTGTTGATAGCAAAATCGCTGGATCCAGATTACCTTGTAAGGCAACTTTGTCGCCAACTCTTTTTCTAGCTTGGCCAATGTCCACAGTCCAATCTAAACCTAAAGCATCTGCGCCGATCTCAGCTTGCGCCTCAAGCCATAAGGCGCCACCTTTAGTGAATACAACGCTGGGAACTTTACGGCCTTCATTATTTTTAGTTAAACCTGTCACGATCTTGTGCATATAATTCAGCGAGAATTCTTTATATGCATTGTGTGAGAGCGCGCCACCCCATGAATCAAATATCATCACGGCTTGTGCGCCTGCGGCAATTTGTGCGTTGAGGTATTGAATAACCGTTTGTGCAGTGGTTTCCAAAATATGGTGCAATAAATCAGGTCTGGCGTAGGCCATTTTTTTGATAGTTAAGAAATCCGTGCCGCCTCTTCCTTCAACCATATAAGTCGCTAGCGTCCATGGGCTGCCTGAAAAACCGATTAAAGGTACACGACCATTCAATGCTTGTCGAATTTGGCTGACGGCATCAAACACGTATTGCAGGCTCGCCATATCAGGCACGCTTAATTTTTTAATATCAGCCTCTTCACGCAAAGTGCGCTCGAATTTTGGGCCTTCGCCCTCCTCAAAATACAGGCCCAAACCCATTGCATCTGGCACGGTGAGAATGTCTGAAAATAGAATGGAAGCATCTAATAAGGGATAACGGTTTAGCGGTTGCAAAGTCACTTCAGTCGCAAAATCTGGGCTTTTACATAACTGTAAAAAGCTACCAGCGGTTTTACGACTTTGCTTATATTCTGGCAAGTATCGACCAGCCTGGCGCATCATCCACACAGGCGTGTAGTCTGTGGGTTGGCGCATCAGCGCTTTTAAGAACGTATCGTTTTGCAATTGACTCATGATTTGCTACCTAATTGACAGTCTAATAAAAAAGGACACAAAGCAGTTTTACTTTGCATCCTTTGTTTTTTAATTCACTTAACTAAATTCGAATTTAGTATGGCACTTAGCGGGGTAGTGTAGAAGAACCCATTAAGAACTCATCCACTGCTTTGGCAGCTTGACGACCCTCACGAATCGCCCAAACTACCAATGATTGTCCACGGCGCACATCGCCTGCAGCAAACACTTTTGCTTTGCTAGTCTTGTAGCTGTCCAAGCCTTCCGTTGTCGCTTTGGCATTTCCGCGGTTATCTTTTTCTACACCAAACACATCCAATAGCTTTTGTACTGGTGACACAAAGCCCATGGCTAACAATACTAAGTCTGCTTTAATCGTAAACTCAGTGCCAGCAACCTCAGACATTTTGCCGTCTTTCCACTCGACTTTACAGCCTTTTAAGTGAGTCACTTTACCGTTTTCGCCAATTAATTCTTTAGTCGTAATAGACCAATCACGGTTTGCGCCTTCCTCATGTGAGCTTGAAGTGCGCATTTTGAGTGGCCAATTTGGCCAAACTAACTCTTTGTTTTCTTTTTCTGGCGGCTGTGGCATTAATTCGAATTGCGTAATACTTAATGCACCGTGACGGTTGGATGTACCCACACAATCAGAACCTGTATCGCCACCACCGATGACCACCACGTTTTTATTAGTCGCCATCACTTGGTTAGGCACAGTATCACCAGCCACCACTTTATTTTGCGGCGTTAAAAAATCCATCGCGTACATCACACCGTCTAATTTACGGCCTGGCACCGGCAAATCACGTGGTTGTTCAGCACCGCCAGCTAAAATCACCGCATCGAACTCTGCTAATAAAGCATCAGCCTGAACGTTTGCGCCCACATGTTGATTTACGCGAAACTCCACGCCTTCCGCTTCCATCTGCGTCATGCGGCGGTCAATGTGGAATTTTTCCATTTTGAAATCAGGAATACCGTAACGTAACAAACCACCGATACGACTATTTTTTTCTAATACAACAACGTCATGACCAACACGTGCCAATTGTTGTGCAGCAGCCAAACCGGCAGGGCCTGAGCCAACGATAGCGATTTTTTTACCTGTTTTATGATTTGGAACTTGTGGGGTAACCCAATCGTTTTCCCACGCCTTATCGATAATCGCGTGTTCAATGGATTTAATGCCAACTGGATCAGCATTAATGTTTAAGGTACAAGCCGCTTCGCAAGGTGCCGGGCAAATACGGCCAGTAAACTCTGGAAAATTATTGGTGGAATGCAACACATCAATCGCGCCACGCCAATCTTGGCTATAAACCAAGTCATTCCAGTCCGGAATAATATTATTGACTGGACAACCGGTCGTACAGAACGGAATACCGCAATCCATACAGCGTGCACCTTGTTGCTTGGCTTGATCATCCGTTAAATGCAGTACAAATTCTTTGTAATTTTTAACACGATCGACGACTGGCAGATTTGCTTCTGCCAGTCTTTCGTATTCCATAAATCCAGTAACTTTACCCATATTAAAAGTCTTTTCCCTTAAGCCGCAACTAATGCTTTATCTTCTGCGAGTTCAATCAACGCACGCTTATATTCATTCGGCATCACTTTTACAAACTTCGCTCTATAGTTTGTCCAGTCTGCCAATATGCTGGTAGCACGCACGCTGCCTGTGTATTTTGCGTGATTTTCAATCAATGTTTTCAGTGTGATTTCATCTGGCTGATCTAGGTGATGTATCTTACCCACACTAGATTCTGCGCTTTCTACTTTTTCTAACGAAACCATGCTCATATTGCAACGTTTGGCAAACAAACCATCTTCGTCATATACATAAGCCACGCCGCCGCTCATCCCTGCAGCAAAGTTTTGGCCGGTTACGCCTAAAACAACCACTGTGCCGCCTGTCATGTATTCGCAGCCATGGTTGCCTACGCCTTCAACAACGGCAGAAGCGCCTGAGTTACGCACACAGAAACGCTCACCTGCAATGCCCCTGAAGTAGCTTTCACCTGTAGTCGCGCCATACATCACAGTATTGCCGATGATAATATTTTCATGCGCAATACCACGGAATGCAACTGGTGGCTTAATAACGATGCGTCCGCCACACAAACCTTTGCCGACGTAATCGTTGCCTTCACCTGTCAATTCAAATGTAATACCTTTGGCCAGAAATGCCGCAAAACTTTGGCCGGATGTGCCGGTAAAATTGACATGAATCGTGTCATTAGGCAAGCCAGCATTACCATAGCGCGTAGCGACCTGATTCGACAGCATGGTTCCAACCGTACGATTCGTATTCGTGATTGGAATATCTAACACCACTTTTTTGCCTGAATCTAGCGCATCATTGGCAAGCGTAATTAACTTGTTATCAAGTGCATTAATCAAACCGTGATCTTGTACATCATTATTTTTGCGTGAAACGCTAGCTGGCATTTCTGGTAGATGGAATATTTTACTAAAGTCTAAACCGTTGATTTTCCAGTGATCAATACCTGCCTGCATATCAAGCAAGTCTGCACGACCAATCAAATCATCAAGCTTGGCAATACCGATCGAAGCCATCAACTCACGCACTTCTTCAGCCACAAAGAAGAAGTAATTCACCACATGCTCAGGTTGCCCAGTAAAGCGTTTACGCAATTCCGGGTCTTGCGTAGCCACGCCGACAGGGCAGGTATTCAGATGACATTTACGCATCATGATACAGCCTTCAACCACTAACGGCGCAGTTGCGAAGCCAAACTCATCAGCACCCAATAAGGCACCAATCAGCACATCGCGGCCTGTTTTCATTTGGCCATCAACTTGCACAATTACACGGCCACGCAGTTGATTTAGCACTAAAGTCTGCTGTGTTTCAGCCAGGCCTAATTCCCACGGCGTACCCGCATGCTTCACGGATGAGATTGGCGATGCGCCCGTACCACCATCATGACCAGCGACCACAATATGGTCTGATTTAGCTTTTGCCACACCTGCCGCGACGGTACCGATACCGGTTTCAGAAACCAGTTTTACCGAAATAGAGGCTTTAGGGTTGGCATTTTTAAGGTCATGAATCAATTGGGCTAAATCTTCAATTGAATAAATATCATGATGTGGTGGCGGTGAAATCAAACCGACGCCTGGTACAGAAAAACGCAGTTTCGCGATATATTCTGAAACCTTATGACCAGGCAATTGACCGCCTTCGCCCGGCTTAGCTCCTTGTGCCATTTTGATTTGAATCTGGTCGGCAGAAGCTAGGTACTCAGCAGTTACGCCAAAACGACCAGACGCCACCTGTTTAATACGTGAGCGCATTGAATCGCCGGTTTTGAGTGGAATATCGCGTTCAATATTTTTGGCGCCTATCACATTCGCCATTGTGGTATCGCTGGCTACTGGAATGAAACGTTTCGCGTCTTCGCCGCCTTCACCCGTATTCGATTTACCGCCAATTCGGTTCATTGCGATTGCCAATGTAGCGTGTGCTTCGGTTGAGATCGAACCTAAAGACATCGCACCGGTGGCAAAGCGTTTAACGATTTCTTTGGCCGGCTCAACGGAATCTAGTGGGATTGCTTTGCCAGCTGATTTAATTTCAAACAAACCACGCAAAGTCATATGACGGCGCGTTTGGTCGTTAATTAACGCGGCATATTCTTTATAAGTCGTTGCAGAGTTAGTACGTGTTGCATGTTGTAATTTCGCAATGGAGTCTGGCGTCCACATATGTTCTTCGCCACGCACACGGAATGCGTACTCACCACCTGCATCAAGGCTATTAGCCAGTACAGGATCATCGCCAAAAGCACTGACATGCAAACGCTCTGCCTCTTCCGCTACTTGATCTAAGCCTATACCTTCAATATTAGTCGCTGTGCCAGTAAAATACTTATCTACAAACGCCGTGTTTAAGCCAATTGCTTCAAAAATTTGTGCGCCACAGTAAGATTGATAAGTAGAAATGCCCATTTTCGACATGACTTTGTACAAGCCCTTACCAATGGCTTTTACGAATTTTTTGGCGCCTTCGGCACTGGCTTTGCTATTTGATTGATTATTCGCCATATGATTAATGGTTTCAAATGCTAGCCACGGACAAACCGCTTCGGCACCGTAACCGGCAAGCAATGCAAAATGATGTACTTCGCGCGCAGAACCTGTATCTATTACCAAACCAGTACTGGTTCTTAGTCCGTGCTTCACTAAATGCTCATGTGTTGCAGAACAAGCCAGCAATGCAGGAATCGCCAAACGGTCTGCGCTAATATTTCTGTCTGACAGAATTAGGATATTAAATCCGTCACGCACTGCGTTTTCTGCTGCGCTTGCGATATTCGCTACCGCGGCAGCCATGCCATCTTTGCCTAATACTGCAGGGTACGTAATGTCTAGCACTAAGGATTTATATTGGCTGTGCGTAAGTGTTGCAATGGCTTTCAATTGCTCTAACTCGTCTAACATTAAGACTGGTTGTGCAGCTTCCAAACGCATTGGTGGAGTCGTTTCATCCACGCCTAACAAGTTTGGCTTAGGGCCAATAAATGTCACCAACGACATGACCAACTCTTCGCGAATTGGATCGATTGGTGGGTTCGTCACCTGTGCAAATAACTGTTTGAAATAGTTGTACAGTAGTTTTGGTTTGGCTGATAGTACTGGTAATGCAGCGTCATTACCCATTGATCCTGCACCTTCTTCACCATTTGCCACCATTGGCGCCATGACAAATTTGATGTCTTCTTGCGTGTAACCAAATGCTTGCTGTGTATCCAATAAGCTGGCAGCCATTTCTAGCTTGCCCTCTACTTTTGACATATCACTCAAAAAGTAGCGTGTTTTTTCAATCCATTGCTTATAAGGTTTAGCGGTAGCTAGCGCATTTTTCACTTCAGCATCGCCAATGATACGGCCTTGCTCGGTATCAATCAGCAACATTTTGCCTGGTTCTAAACGCCATTTCTTGACAATTTTTTCTTGTGGGAATGTCAGCACACCCATTTCAGACGCCATCATCACAATATCGTCGTCTGTCACTAGATAGCGTGCAGGACGTAGACCGTTGCGATCCAATGTTGCACCAATCATACGGCCATCGGTAAATGCTACTGCTGCTGGACCATCCCATGGCTCCATCAATGCCGCATGATACTCATAGAAAGCACGACGCTCTTCATCCATCAGGTATTGGCCTGCGCCGTCTTTAGCACCCCAAGCTTCAGGAATCAACATCATCATTGCGTGTGGTAATGAATATCCACCAGCGACTAACAACTCTAGACAGTTATCAAAACAGGCTGAATCTGATTGACCTTCTGCGATTAACGGCCAAAGTTTCTCCAAATCCTCACCAATCACGCTCGACTTCATGGTTTCGTGACGTGCTGCCATCCAATTCACGTTACCTTGCACGGTATTGATTTCACCATTGTGCGCAATCATGCGGAATGGATGCGCTAAATCCCAAGCAGGGAAGGTATTAGTTGAAAAGCGCTGGTGCACTAGCGCTAACGCTGAAACGACACTTTCATCGTTTAAGTCTGTGTAATAAACGCCCACTTCGTTTGCCAGCAACATACCTTTGTAAACAATGGTGCGTGAAGACAGTGAAGGTATGTAAAAAGCGGCTTTGTCACTTAAGTTCAATTCACGTACAGCATGCTCGATACGCTTACGGATAACAAACAATTTACGTTCAAACACATTTTGATCTGAAACTGTGCTTGCGATAATCACTTGATGCATGGTCGGCTCAACATCGCGTGCAGCTTGAGCGATATTACTATTATTTACCGGCACATCACGCCAACCTAAAAAAGTTTGATTTTCTTCTGCAATGATTTTTGTGATTAGCGCTTCACAAGCTTCACGAGCTTTTGCAACTTGCGGTAAAAACACATTACCGACTGCGTATTGACCTGCATCCGGCAGATTGATATTCAGCTTGGCAGCTTGTTTACGCATAAACGCATCTGGCATTTGCATTAACAATCCAGCACCATCACCCAATTTGGGGTCGTAACCAGTTGCTCCACGATGCGTTAGGTTGGTAAGTAGCTCCAAACCTTTTTGTACAATTTCATGGCTTTTCTTGCCTTTAATGTGCGCAACAAAACCCACACCACAGGCGTCTTTTTCGTTTGCCGAATTGTATAAACCCTGATTTATTGGTGCCAGACTATTGGGCACCGTGCTATTAGTCGCCGAAACTTCAATTTTAGTATTCATGGCTTCAGTCTTTACTGTCTTCGCGGATTGCATATTTTTTGCCTAATAACTCTGTATCAAAACATTTAGCGGAACCTTCAATAATACCGTTTAATGCTTTCAAGTTCAATCGCTTAAGCGCAAATTGATGGCAGTTTTAATAGAAAAAACGCCTTAAAAACTAAAAATAATTTGACAATGCAAATGAGAATGATTATCATTTGTAACTGATGCGTTATTTCTCTAATATAAACTTTAAGGAGCTTAAGATGAAAGAAACTTTTTGCGAAAAAATTATATTGGCGAATAGCCTGGGCGTCTGCTTAACTTATTGCCCGGATTGCAATGTGGTCGAGCTCGAGATTGGCGCAATTTCACTGCGCCTTAGTCCGGATGTGATACAGCGTGTTGCCAACATTATGATGAAGGCCAGTCTGCAACTTGATCACATTGAAGCGGTTAATCGCACAATGAAGTCAAATCAAACAGAGCAGGGCTCCAGACTGCAAATGACGCATTAAATGCGTTAAGTAAACCTACAAAGCTGCAAAAGCTTTCTTAGCAACCTCAATCGTATAGGCGATATCAGCATCGGAATGTGCCGCAGAAACAAAGCCCGCCTCAAATGCAGAAGGGCCTAAGTAAATACCCCTATCCAACATGCTGTGGAAAAAGCGATTGAAATGGTCTTTGTTGTTATTTTGCATAATCTCTGCATAACTGGTCGGACAAGCTTCACTGAAATACAAGCCAAACATACCACCCACATTTTGCGCATTAAAAGTAACGCCAGCCTGTTTTGCAGCCTGCTTCAAACCATCCATTAGTTTTTTAGTTTGCGCAGTTAATTTAGCGTGGAAATCTGGCGCTTGAATTAACTTAAGCGTTGCCAAACCAGCCGTTACTGCTACAGGGTTACCAGACAAAGTACCGGCCTGGTACACTTTACCCAACGGCGCCAATACGCTCATAATATCTTTACGTCCACCAAATGCACCAACAGGCAAGCCACCGCCAATCACTTTACCTAATGTAGTCATATCCGGCTTGATGTTATACAAAGCCTGCGCGCCGCCCAAATGCACCCTAAACCCAGTCATCACCTCATCAAAAATAAGTATTGCACCATGCTTAGTACACAGCGCGCGCAAGGTTTGTAAAAACTCATTTGTCGGCACGATTAAGTTCATATTGCCAACCACAGGTTCAATAATCACACAGGCAATTTCATCGCCGCGCTTATCAAATAACTCTTGTAATTGCTGCGTATTGTTATATTCCAGCGTCAAAGTGTGAGCGGCCACACTCGCTGGTACGCCGCCAGAATCTGGCTCGCCAAACGTCAATAAACCAGAACCTGCTTTTACCAGCAGACCATCGGAATGGCCATGATAGCAACCCTCAAACTTCACAATTGTGTCGCGGCCTGTAAAGCCACGCGCCACGCGGATTGCGCTCATTGTCGCTTCTGTTCCACTGCTGTTTAAACGCACTTGCTCCATACTTGGCACAAGCTTGTTAATCAGCGCCGCCATTTCAAGCTCAAGCCCTGTTGGCGCTCCAAACGAAAGACTATTAGCCGCAGCAGCTTGCACCGCAGCAACCACTTCCGGATGTGCATGCCCAACAATCATCGGACCCCAGGAATTGATGTAGTCGATATACTCTTTGCCATCAACATCCCACAGCTTTGAGCCCAACCCCTTTTTAAAGAATACCGGCGTACCACCTACAGAGCGAAACGCACGCACAGGTGAATTAACACCGCCCGGGATAAGCAGTTGTGATTTTTCAAATAGACTTTTATTTTGAGAAATATTGGGATTAAGTGAAGTCATAATTTAATGCTTAAATAATTGTGAAAATTGTTGAGAGGTAGATTTTACGTCATCCGCACTAAAAATGGCTTGAATAAGGGCAATTGCATCTGCACCTGCCTGTATGGCTTGCGACGCATTTTGCAAATCAATACCACCGATGGCGACACTTGGAACATTTAATTCAGCTCGTGCGCGCTTAAACAAGCTCAAATCTGCCACAGGCGCATTTGGCTTGGTGTTAGAAGCAAAACAAGCACCAAATGCCACATAATCTGCACCTTGATTTTGTGCAGTTAATGCCAGATCAAAACGGTTGTAACAAGAAGCACCTAATATTTTATTAGCGCCTATTCTGATTCTAACTTCTGTCAAATTGCCGTCATCTGCACCCAAATGCACACCATCTGCATCTAAGGCTAAACATAATTCTACAGAATCATTAATAATTAGCGGCACATTAAACCGCCTGCACAAAGGCAATAGGGCACTCGCCTGTTGGGTTAGTAGCTGATGACTGGCTTGTTTATTGCGATATTGCAAAATATCAATACCGCCTTGCAAGGCCGCCTCTACTTTTTTAATCAGCAAATCGGTATCGCCAATATCAGGCGTAATCGCATAAAGTCCGTTAATGCTGAATAAATGGGACTTTTTCATCTGCGTCCGTATCATCGTCACGCGCCCAAAAAAAGCGGTCAGGGATAAATTGCCCCATGCCTGGACGGAAAGCATTTTTGAGCGTTTGCCAAGTGTACTCTTGCGCCTCTTGAATCGCCTCTTCCATACTCAAGCCATGTGCCAAACACGCCGCAATTGCGCTGGTTAATGTACAACCAGAACCATGATAACTACCGGCAAGCCGTTCCCAATGGTAGGCTCTAATCAGTCCACTTGCACCAGATGGACTTGTGCCGTAAAGCGAATTGACAACATCTGTACTACGCTCGTGCGTGCCAGTAATTAACACGTATTCCGTACCCAATTCCAATAGGCGCTGCGCCGCTTCTTCAAGTGAAGTATTCTGAACCTCATCGCCCTCATCGTAAAACGCTAAACGGCGAGCCTCTATGCTATTCGGCGTAATTAATGTGGCTTGGGGGAACAGCAACTCAGTCATCGCTGCCTGCATTTCTTCATTTGCCAGCTCGTCACCACGACCAGACGTTAAAATTGGATCAATCAACAACGGCACATCAGGATAATCCGCCATAATTTCAGCGATTACCGCAATATTTTCTACGCTGCCTAGCAAACCTAACTTAAATGCAGACACCTGCACATCTTCCAAAATCGTGCGCGCCTGATCATTAATCCAATCAGAATCTAGCGCCATCACGCTTTCAACACCGACTGTATCTTGCACGGTAATACCTGTTACTACTGACAGCGGATGGCAGCCAATACTGGCCAAAGCCAGTATATCTGCCTGTAAACCTGCGCCACCGCTGGGGTCTGTGGCAGCAAACGTTAAAACGGTTGGTGGAGTTGGTGTCATTACACTCTTTCTTGGAGCGGCTGGCGAGAATCGAACTCGTGTATCAAGCTTGGGAAGCTAGCGTTCTACCATTGAACTACAGCCGCAAATATAGTCATTTAGCTAAAGCGTCATTTTACTGCGTTTTTGCAGCAGATGCAGATTGAACCATAAATAGAGTCTTAAAACTCTAACGGATCAATATCCAGACTCCAGCGGATTTTTGCAGCCAGTGGCAAGGCGCTAATTTGTGGCATCCACATTTTAAGCAAACGCTGTAAGGCAACACGACTATTTGCCTGCAATAATAACTGCGCACGCTCCAAACCTTTCAAACGCTCCATTTGTGGACGTATCGGATCATAAATCATCACTTCACTCTTAAGCAGTCGCGCAATATTAATAGCTTGATTGAGAAATTGCTGCACTTGCGCATAATCATTGGCTTCTGCCCGCAGAAGTGCAAAAAAACTCACCGGAGGAAACTGCATAATTTGCCGCTCTTGCAAGCACTCATTGGCGAAACTGACATAATCCTGCGCACGCAAAGTGTGAAAAAGTGCATGCTGAGGAAATGCAGTTTGTATCAATACTTCACCAGCCTTTTCAGCGCGACCAGCACGACCAGCGACTTGCATCAATTGGGCAAATAAGCGCTCTCCAGCACGAAAATCGTGGCTGTATAACGCACTGTCAGTATCAATCACGCCAACTAAAGTCAAATTTGGAAAATCATGTCCTTTAGCCAACATTTGTGTACCAACCAAAATATCAATTTCCTGATTGTGCACTTGGGTTAACAAATCCGTCAGTGCGTTTTTATTACGCATGCTGTCACGATCCACTCGCGCAATTCTGGCGGCGGGCAGCAAAGCTTGCAGCGTTTGCTCCAATCTTTGCGTCGCCTGCCCAATTGGCCGCATATCGGCATTGCCACAACTTGGGCATTGCACAGGAATTTTTTGCTCATGCCCGCAGTGATGGCATTTCAGTCTTTTTTGGCTTAAATGCACCACCAGCCTTGCAGAACAACGCGTACAAGGCGCAACCCATTGGCAGGCATTGCAGTGCAAAACGGGCGCATAACCACGCCGATTAATAAATAACAGACTTTGCTCGCCTTTGCTTAAGCGTTCGCGCAAAGCCTTGATGAGCAGAGGCGACAAACCATTTTCAGTAGGAGATTTTGCAATATCGACACAAAATATATTCGGCAAAACAGCATTTTCAACCGCGCGTTGCGTAAGGCTTAATAAGCCATATTGCTGCTTTTGTGCATTTTTATGCGTTTCGTCTGGCGCGCTTGTTGCATTGAACCAAGTCTCTAAAGAAGGTGTAGCGCTGCCTAAAATAATGGGAATATTCAACTGTTTGGCACGCACCATCGCCACATCGCGTGCATGGTAACGCATGCCATCCTGCTGTTTATAAGAGCTATCATGCTCTTCATCCATCACAATCATTTTCAGATGCGGCATAGGCGTAAATACGCTTAAACGTGTGCCAATCACAATTTTTGCTGCGCCAGAACTGGCGGCAAGCCAGTTTTGTAAACGCTCACTTTCACTTAAATTACTGTGCAGCGTAACTAAGGAAAATTGACTTAAGCGACTTCTGAAACGTGCCTCCAACTGTGGCGTTAAGTTGATTTCTGGCACCAACACCAAAACCTGTGCACCAATTCCTTGGGCATTTTTTTGGTTAAGTATTTGTTGTAAAACCTGAATGTAGATTTCAGTTTTTCCGCTACCAGTAATACCAAATAGCAGCCAAGGCTTAAATTTGTGAGTAAGCGCTAACACACAATTTATGACTTTTTCTTGCTCAGTATTTAATTGTGGCGCATTTGCAGATGAGGGCATCGAGGCTTTAATTGCCAGCACTTCTTGTGTGCTGACCATATTTAACTGCACTAGCTCGGCAATAGCCTTGCGCCAGCCAGTTGATACCAAACCAAGCTCTGCTTCGGTCATATTTGGCTGGCCTCGCAACAACGCAACGATGCGATGCATTAAGACCTTGCGCGCTGGAATTTGACTTACGTCCGCATCATCAGCCAAGGAGTAAGCAAATTGTTTACGCGAAACCGCCGGCTTAATTTGGCGCAACCGCAATGGCAGCGCCGATATCAAAGCTTGCCCCAACGGATAGTGATAATAATTGGCGCAAAACTGCAGCAATTTAAACGTATCCTTATCAAACACCACGTCATCAAAAACATGTGAAACTGACTTTAATTTTTCTATCGGATAATCGGATGTTTGCGCGATGCCAACCACCACACCAACCAAATTGCGCCCAGCAAAAGAAACCACAACTCGGCTACCAACATGCGCGACAAAATCGCCGTTTAAATAATCGAAAGTTCGATTTAACGGTACATCCAACGCAATATTTAAAATAATGGGCGGCATATTGATATGCTTATTTAGCCAGTCTAAAGACTAGCTTAGATTAATAATCCTGCTTGAGTTAAAATACTGCTTTTGCATTATTTGCTTAGTGTTTTTTAGTACTATTTGATGATTATTCTGAAAGTTTAACTGACCTTGAAAGCCCATTTAACCAAATTACTTACCAGCGCCGCTGACAGCATAGGCGCAGATATTGCCGAAATCAATATTGTGCTTGAGCGTCCAAAATCAGCTGAGCATGGCGACTTTTCCAGCAATTTGGCTATGGTGCTCGCCAAATCTTTACGCAAAAATCCGCGCGAATTAGCGACCAGTTTAATCAATGCCTTGCCACAAAGCGAATATATCGCAAAAGCAGAAATCGCAGGCGCAGGATTTATCAATTTCTTTTTGAATGCGCAATCGAAACAAAGCGTCATCGGCGAGATTTTGCTGCAAGGCACACAATTCGGGCGCAATAACGCCGGCGAAAATGCAAAAGTACAGGTTGAGTTTGTATCTGCGAATCCAACCGGGCCTTTGCATGTAGGCCACGGACGCGGCGCAGCAGTCGGCGATTGTTTGGCACGTTTACTGGATGCCAATGGCTGGAATGTGACACGTGAATTTTATTACAATGACGCTGGTGCGCAAATTGATAATTTAGTGATTTCGGTGCTGGCGCGCGCGAAAGGCATCGCAGTCGATGGCCCAAGCTTTCCTGAAAATGGCTATCGCGGCGATTATATTGTCGATATTGCCAATGCTTACTTGGCAAAAAACACAGTAGTGGCGGATGACATGCAGGTCACCGCCAGCGGCGATTTGAATGATACGGAATCTGTACGCGCATTTGCTGTGGCTTATTTGCGGCACGAGCAAGATTTGGATTTAAAAGCTTTTCAAATTAAGTTTGATGTATTTTCATTAGAAAGCGCGTTGTATAGCACTGGAAAAGTAGAAAATACAGTACAAAATTTAATTAAGAGTGGTCACACTTACGAGCAGGACAATGCACTTTGGCTCAAAACCACTGACTTTGGCGATGACAAAGACCGCGTGATGCGCAAAAGCGATGGCGGTTATACCTATTTTGTGCCTGATGTGGCTTATCATCAAGACAAGTGGGCGCGCGGCTTTAAACGTGTGATTAATGAACAGGGCGCCGATCATCACAGCACGATTACTAGGGTTAGGGCTGGTTTACAGGCTTTAGATGTAGGCATTCCAGCCGCCTGGCCAGATTATGTATTGCACCAAATGGTCACCGTGATGCGCGGTGGCGAAGAGGTCAAATTATCCAAACGTGCTGGCAGCTATGTCACTTTGCGTGATTTAATCGACGAGGTCGGCTGTGATGCAACACGATATTTTCTGGCAGCGCGTCGTGCCGATTCACAATTAATCTTTGATATTGACTTGGCACGCGCACAAACCAACGATAATCCTGTCTATTACATTCAATATGCGCATGCGCGCATTAATAGCGTGTTAACACAGTGGAACGGTGAAATTGCCAGCCTAAAACAAGTCGATTTAAGTCCACTTAACATGCCAAATGAGGCAAAATTGATGCAGCGTTTGAGTGAGTATCCTGAAGTGGTGAGCGATGCCGCAACCGAACTGGCACCGCATACCATTGCTAATTATCTAAAAGAGTGCGCAGCCGATTTGCACAGTTACTATAACGATACAAAATTTTTAGTAGAAGATGAGTCGACTAAATTGGCGCGTATGGCGTTAATCGCGGCAACACAGCAAGTGCTGAAAAATGGTTTAGATTTATTAGGTGTCAGCGCGCCGAATAAAATGTAAGCAGATTTAAATATAAACGTTATAACAATGTTAAGAAACAAGGCATATTAAGGATGCAAGATGAGTAAAGATTATAAACCTGCCGCACGCAAAAACAGCAGCAGCAAAGGCAGCCCATTTTTCACAGGCTTGTTAGTTGGATTGTTGCTGGGTGTTGGTTTGTCAGTTGGCTTAACCATGTACATTCAAGGTTCTGACAGCCCTTTCAGCGACACTAAGGTAACCAGACCAAACAAGGACATGCTGTCTGAAAAACTGCCAAAACAAAAAATAGCCACCGAAAGTGCTTTGCCGGCAGAAGAAAACCCTGATGCAGCGACCCAAAAGAAAACCGACGATCAATTCGATTTTTATACCATTCTGCCGGAAACCGAAAGTACGGTAACCGAGAAAGAAGTAAAAGATAATGCATTAACGGTCAAAAAAGATAGTTACTTTTTACAAATCGGTGCATTTCAAAATGAAGCCGATGCAGACAATATGAAAGCAAAATTGGCTTTGCAAGGTTTTGAAGCGGTAGTGCAAACGGCCAGCATTCCAGAAAAAGGTGTTTGGCATCGCGTGCGCGTTGGGCCGTTGAGTGATATTGATCAAATCAATAAGATTAGAGGCGATTTAACCACAGGCGGCTTTAACACCGATTTAATTAAGGTGCATACTGAAACTAAAGCGCAATAACTTGTCATAATAATCTGTCATCTTTTTAGCTTTATTAAGCGTTGTTAAAATTGCTTTATTGCCTCAAAAATTAACTGTGTTAAATAATCAAATTTTTAAATTAAATATTTCAAAGTAAATTAGGATCCATCCATGAAAAAGTTTTTAAGTATATTAATGTTGTTGTTAAGCACTTCTGTTGCAGCCGAACCAAAACCAGGCGCAGAGTTTGATGCGGTCGCACAACAAATCAGCACTGACGTACCAGCCAAAATTGAAGTGATGGAAGTGTTTTGGTATGGCTGCATTCATTGTTACCAAATGGAAGCGCCTTTAAATGCTTGGGTTAAAAAATTACCAGCCGATGTTTATTTTAAACGCATGCCGGCACTACCACGTGCTGACTGGGCGCCGATGGCAAAAGCTTATTTCGCGATGGAAACGTTGGGCGTTCAAGAGAAATTACATACACAATTGTTTGATGCGATACATAAACAAAAAGTGTTAAACCCAACCGATGAGAAAGCGACTATTGATTGGATTACCAAAGCTGGTGGTTTGGATAAAATCAAGGTAGAACAAGCGTTTAAATCATTCACAATCAATACCAACTTAAATCGCGCTGCCCAAATCTTCCGTGCATCTGGCGCAACTGGTGTACCAAGCCTGATTATTGATGGTAAATTCATTACATCCAGCAGTAGCAGCGGCGGCAATGCAGAAGCACTAAAAGTGGCTGATTATATTATTGAAAATGTACGTAAACAAAAAGCCAGCCAAACTACCCAAGCACCAGCTGCAAAAAAATAGTTCGGGCATTTACCAAGTCAGAAGCGTTATAAAGCTACTATCTAAAAACTAGATTGGCCAATTTTGCATTAACCACTAACCCGCTGATGTTCACGCACAGCGGGTTCTTTATGCGCTAAACTTAACGCCAATATGCAAAAAATATTTATTACAGGTGCATCTAGCGGCATTGGCCAAGCATTGGCGTATAAATACGCAAAGCGCAATCAACATACCGGCTGCATAATTGGACTCGCTGCTAGGCGAAGTGAGCACTTACAAGAATTGGCTGATAATTTACAAAGCCAATACAATACCACCTGTAGAATTTACCCTTTGGATGTTCGCGACAGTTTGGCATGTCAATTAGCTGCGCAAGATTTTATACAGCAATATGGCGCACCCAATATTGTCATTGCAAATGCAGGCGTCAGTCGCGGCACGCTCACAGAACTCCGAGAGGACATACCCGCTTTTCAAGCCGTGATGGACATTAATGTGATGGGCATGGTGCACACTTTTCAGCCATTCATTAAAGCAATGATTAATGCCGCAAAGCTTAACTCTGCAAACAGCAGTGAAACTGCACAATTAGTTGGTATTGCCAGCGTGGCGGGCATACGCGGCCTGCCGGGTGCAGGCGCTTATAGCGCAAGCAAAGCCGCTGCCATTAGTTATTTAGAAAGTTTACGGATAGAAATGGCCGCACAAAATATTGCTGTGACGACTATAGCACCTGGTTATATTCGTACTGCGATGACGGATGTTAATCAATATAAAATGCCATTTTTAATGGATGCAGACATTGCCGCGACCAAGTTTGTGAATGCCATTGCAGCCAAGCGCCGCTTTGTAGTCATCCCCTGGCAAATGGGATTTGTCGCAAGACTGATGCGTTTTATCCCGCCATTTTTATGGGTTTGGGCAATGAAAAAAGCGCCACATAAGCCGCGACTTGACTGGGATTGGCTGTAATCCAGTTATCGTGTGTAAGGCTTAGCCGATTATGCCTTCCATGCTTTTGCGCGAACATTCGCAACGATGACTTTTCTAAGCTATAGTTTGTATGAACGATTTAACTAGAGCGTGACTAAAATAACCTAAGCTTGTGCCCATGCATGAAATATCCGACCTGATTGCCTGTGAGCAATGCGATGCTGTTTTTCAAAAGCTATCTTTGGCTAACGGTGAAATTGCGCGCTGCACGCGCTGCGGTGCCGAGATGGATCGCAATGCCCAACAGCGGCGCAATCACCTGCTGCCATTAACCATAGCCAGTCTTATCATATTTGTGATTGCCAATACTTTCCCTATAGTGGAAATGGAATTGCAAGGTTTGCATAGCCAGACAACATTAATCGGCGCAGTTTTATCACTAGCTACTGAAGGTATTTCGATAGTGGCATTGCTGGTGCTGGCGACGACTATTTTGTTTCCGTTTATGCAGATGCTGATTTTGTTCTACCTATTAGTGCCATCCAGAAATCCCGATAACCCACTTGGTCATCGACCTGGTTTTAGCTTGTTAATACGTGTGATGCAGATGCTACGGCCTTGGGGCATGGTAGAAGTGTTTCTACTAGGCGTGCTAGTTGCACTCATCAAACTATCCAACATGGCAACTATTATCCCCGGCATCGCCTTGTGGGCATTCTGTATGCTGACCGTTATGCTCACCGTTGTGGTGTCGTTCAACCCGCGTTATCTGTGGCAACTGGAAGAGTCCGGACAGTAATAGCATGCTGAAGACATATCGCAACATTGCCACGCAAGATACTGCAGATAACATGCATTTTAATACTGCCACCAGCATGGGTTTGTTATCTTGCCATCAGTGCGGCAAACTATGGAAAGGCGCAGAGCAGGGCGAACGTTGTGGACACTGCAATGCCACGCTGCATATGCGTAAACCCGATAGTATTAACCGCACTTGGGCACTGCTGATTGCAGCGTGCATTATGTATATTCCGGCCAATATGATGCCGGTGATGATTACGAGCACCTTTTTTGAATCGCATCAGGACACCATTCTGAGTGGCATTATCTTTTTCTGGGTGTCAGGAGAGTGGGGCTTGGCGGCCGTGGTTTTTATCGCCAGCTTTCTGGTACCTTTGCTTAAACTCGCATCATTGTTTATATTGGTCATCAGCGCGCAGCAGAAAAGCCCTTGGCGGCAACTGGAACGCGCTAAATTATATCGTATGATAGAACTGATTGGGCGCTGGTCCATGCTGGACGTATTCGTCGTCTCATTGCTGGTCGGTTTAGTGCAATTGCAAGGATTTGCCCAGATAACCGCAGGTATAGGTATAGTGGCTTTTGGCGCAGTAGTGGTGTTAACCATGCTGGCTTCGATTAGCTTCGATCCGCGCCTGATTTGGGATACTGAAACTTCTCATAACGATGCACCACAGATTGCAATATCTGAAATCACCAGTACTGGCATTGCCGCAGCACAAGAAAGCACATAATGAGCGAAGAAGAAATTAAACAAAACTCTACGGCCAGCTTCCCTTCACCAAAGCGTGAGCGTCAACGTGACTGGTTACCATCGCTGGTGTGGCTGATTCCAATTCTTGCCGCCATAATCGGTATCGCGCTTATGGTAAAAATTCTGGTTGATCGCGGCCCAGTTATCACAATCTCATTCCGTACTGCTGAAGGTTTAGAAGCGGGTAAAACCAAGGTGAAATACAAAGAAGTTGATATTGGTGAAGTGCAGACTATCACGCTAAGTAAAGACCGCTCACAAGTGTTGGTAAGCGTACAATTATCCAAAAATGCTGAAAGTTTCACTGCCGTAGACACGCACTTTTGGGTGGTGAGGCCAAGACTAGGTGCTTCTGGCATTTCCGGGTTAGGTACCTTACTATCGGGTGCCTATATCGGCGCAGATGCGGGAACCTCAGAAGACACGACCAAAAAATTTACCGGCTTGGAAGTGCAACCCACGGTTACGCGCGATGCTTCGGGTAAGCAGTTTAAGCTGCATGCAGACGACCTGGGCTCGCTGGATGTAGGTTCGCCTATATTCTACCGCCGCATCAAAGTTGGTCAGGTGTCCGCATATGATCTGGATGCAGACGGCAAGGGCGTCACGCTACGTGTCTTTATTAATACGCCATATGATAAATTCGTTGGTACGAATACACGTTTCTGGCATGCCAGCGGATTAGATATTCAAGTCAATTCTGGCGGGTTTAAAGTGAATACACAATCGCTGGCTACTGTGATTCTGGGTGGATTGGCATTTCAATCGATAGATGATAGCCCTGGCACACTGTCCAAGGAAGGCACGACATTTTTATTAGCCCAGAACCAAAGCCAGGCATTTCAAGAGCCAGATGGTCGCTCCCTCACCGCAGTGCTACACTTTAATCAATCGGTACGCGGTCTAACACCTGGTGCAACGGTCGATTTCCGCGGTGTCGTGTTGGGTGAGGTTAAATCGGTAGGCATTGAATACGATCCTAAACGCCGTGAATTCGATATGCCTGTGGTTATTGAGATTTATCCAGCAAGGTTGGGACGTAAGTTTGCCAAAGATCAAGCTCAGTCACCTTACACACAACAGCAACGAATTCAGTTTATGGTCAGTCGTGGCTTACGTGCGCAGTTGCGTACTGGTAACTTGCTCACTGGCCAACTTTATATTGCACTCGATTTCTTCCCGAAAGCGCCCAAGGTGACGATACAAGAAAGTGCACAGATTGAACTGCCAACACTCCCCAACGGGTTGGATGAGTTGCAGACGCAGATTTCCACCATTGCTACCAAACTCAGCAAAGTACCGTTTGAACAGATTGGTCAGGATTTGCAAAAATCATTGGCAACATTGAATAAGACCTTGAATAGTGCGGAAAAACTAGCGCAAACATTAAACCAGGATGTTGCGCCAGAAGTAGCCGCAGCCATGAAAGATGTACGAAAAACGCTGGACAATGCCGATCGCACATTGTCTGAAGATGCACCATTGCAGCAAGATTTACGGCAGACTCTGCAAGAGTTATCGCGCGCAGCAGCGTCTATGAAAGTACTAACCGATTATCTTGAGCAACATCCTGAGTCATTGATTCGCGGTAAAGCGCTAGATAATCCTTAAAAATAATCAGTAGGTCTAAACAACTAAACCCACGCAAAAGGCATTAATGCCGTTTTATATGGAAAAAGTAACAGGTAAATGGAAAAAATCAGATGAATTTCACCAAATATACAGTGTTAATGTTGGTATTGACGGCTATGTTAACCGCCTGCGCAACAACCACAACAACCGTGCGTTTTTATACCTTAGCCAATAACACCCCAGCAAAAAATCCAGCTGCAAACTTGCCTACCAACGCGCCAATTGCCATTGAGGTTTTACCAGTAAAGGTGTCAGAACGCTTAAAACGGCCACAGCTAGTGATTACCACCAACAACTCTTCTCAACTGAAGATTCTGGAACAGGACCGCTGGTCTTCATCATTCAATGACGAACTGCAGGATGCTTTTGTCGGCGGCATCACAAGCCAGTTAAATGCTATAGATATTTCACGTGGTGGTCGTACAGAAAATCAGCCGACTTATCGCATTGCCATTGGGTTACAGCAATTTAATGCTACACCAGGTGAGCAGGTACAAGCCAATTTTGGCTGGACAATTACGCGTCTAGATGCTGGTGCAGGTTCTGCTGACAAGCGTACGCTATCGTGCCAAGCCGCTATCAGCAAAACGGTAGGGAACGACGTAGATGCTGTTGTAAAAGGCGTGCAAGGAGCGGTGGCAGATGTAATACAGGCAATTTCTGTAAATGTCAGCAGTCTTAATAGAGGTGAAGAGGTTAAATGCAGTAGCTAATGCAAAATCAAATATGTGCCCAATAAAAAAGGCTAACGCATTGTTAGCCTTTTTTATTATTCAGCAACTGCAATTACCATGCAGGTTAAGTAATCGTTTAATACTTAAATCTAGCGAGTAATTGGCTTATAACGAATGCGTTTAGGTTTAGCGCCTTCTTCACCCAAACGTTTGCGTTTATCCGCTTCGTATTCCTGATAATTACCGTTAAAGAATGTCCATTGCGATTCACCTTCTGCCGCCAAAATATGCGTGGCGATACGGTCTAAGAACCATCTATCATGGGAAATCACCAACACACAACCTGCAAACTCCAGCAACGCATCTTCCAGCGCACGCAGGGTTTCCACATCCAAGTCGTTTGATGGCTCATCTAGTAGTAACACATTGCCGCCGGAAATCAGTGTTTTAGCCAAGTGCAAGCGTCCGCGTTCACCGCCAGAAAGTTGACCAACGATTTTTTGCTGGTCGCCGCCTTTAAAGTTGAAGCGACCAATATAAGCGCGCGATGGCGTCTCATAACGACCAACCGTTAAGATATCTGAACCGCCTGAAATCTCATCAAATACGGTTTTGGCATCACTTAACGAATCACGACTTTGGTCTACATAAGCCATTTTGACCGTCTGGCCGATTTTCACTTCGCCGCTATCTGGCTGCTCTTTACCCGTAATCATTTTAAATAGCGTCGATTTACCCGCGCCGTTCGGGCCGATAATACCGACAATCGCGCCAGCTGGAATACTGAAGCTCAAGTTATCAATCAATAAACGGTCTTGAAAGGCTTTACTTACGCCATTAAATTCAATCACTTGGTCGCCCAAACGCTCACCGGCAGGAATAAAAATCTCCTGCGTTTCGTTACGTTTCTGGTATTCGGCACTGGCTAGTTCTTCATAACGTGCGATACGAGATTTACTTTTGGCCTGACGTGCTTTCGGGTTTTGGCGCACCCATTCCAATTCCGTGTTTAAGGCTTTACGGCGTGATGACTCTTGCGATTCCTCAAGTGCCAAACGTGCTTGTTTTTGGTCTAACCAGCTAGAGTAATTGCCTTTCCAAGGGATACCATGCCCGCGATCAAGCTCTAAAATCCACTCGGCTGCATTATCAAGGAAGTATCTATCATGCGTTACCGCTACGACTGTACCTGTAAATCGTACTAAAAATTGCTCTAACCATTCCACAGATTCTGCATCCAGATGGTTGGTTGGCTCGTCTAGCAGCAACATATCGGGTTTTGATAATAGCAATTTACACAAGGCTACACGGCGTTTTTCACCACCAGATAATGGGCCGATTTTTGCATCCCAAGGCGGTAAACGCAGCGCATCAGCGGCAATCTCTAACTGTGTGCTTAAATCTGACCCGCTGGCAGCGATAATATTTTCCCACTTGGCTTGTTCTTCCGCCAGTTTGTCAAAATCGGCATCTGGCTCTGTATAAGCCGCGTATACAGCCTCTAACATTGCCTGCGCCTGCATCACCTCACCCATGCCGCTTTCTACTTCTTCACGCACGGTTTTTTCTGCGTCAAGCTGCGGTTCTTGTGGCAAATAGCCAATCGTCATATTCGGCTGCCATTGCACTTCGCCTTCAAACTCTTTATCGGCATTCGCCATAATGCGCAATACAGTCGATTTACCGGAGCCATTTAAACCCAGCAAACCGATTTTTGCACCCGGGAAAAAAGATAAAGAGATATCTTTGATGATTTGCCGTTTTGGCGGCACGATTTTGCTCACGCGGAGCATAGACATTACATATTGAGCCATAGCAATCACTTACTAATTTGAAAGAATGAAAGCTTAACAGAAAGCAGGCTTAACCGGTAAGCAGGGCAGGTGCGTGTATGGGTATAATGCCATCTACTCAAATAGGCTTTAACAATCATCATGGCACTTAAATCTACCATCTATAAAATTGACCTGAACATTGCCGATATGGACAGGCAGTACTACGCGCAACATAGCTTAACGCTGGCCAAACACCCGTCAGAAACCGATGAGCGCGTGATGGTGCGACTGATTGGTTTTGCGCTGTATGCCACCGAAACGCTTATTTTTGGCAAAGGCTTAAGCGATGACGAAGAACCTGATCTATGGCAGAAAGATCTGACTGGTGCGATTGAGCTGTGGATGGATGTTGGCTTACCGACAGAAAAGGATATTCGCAAAGCGGCAGGACGCGCCAAGCAAGTTATTGTCGTTTTATACGGTGGACGCATTGCCGATATGTGGTGGACACAAAACAGCAAAGCCGTATTGAAAATTAACAACTTAACGGTGATTAACCTGCCAGAAACGCAAGAGCTGGCTGGCATTGCCAACAGAGGCATGCAAATAAGCTTAACGATTCAAGACAGGCAAATATTGGTAAGCCATGATAGTGGCAGCTTTGATATTACGCCAATTATTTTAAAAGAACCCAGCACTTACTAACACGTACTTACCGTGTAATCTGACAAACTTACAAGACATATATCGATAGCGTTAATGGATTCCATTTCTGAGACTCTCCAGCTTTGCACTTAGAGTACCCAGTTATTGAACACCAACATTTCACCATCCCAAGCACAGAAAGTCTTGATGGCGCGTTTTTTAGGCGCAATTTTTGAGTTGGCTTTTGAAGACTTCTGTTCAAAACGCAGTCCTAGCCACAGGCTCCCATTCAGAATGTCTGATATGAGCATTTAACCGTTGCTGTATTTTTTGTGCTGTTTTATGTAATGCAATTGGATGTTTTGAGCCAAAGTAGTTAACTCTCTCAAAAAAACAAAGGGTTCATCATGCGATTTCTGTGTGGATGCTTTTTAAATTGTTCTATAAAACTTTTTAGTCGAGCAGTAGCATTAGTCATATTTCAGTCATGATAAAATCAAATAATGGTTAAATTAAAAATGAACACAAAGCAGTCAATTGACTAAAAACAGTCAAATAATTCACTTTTACCGAAAACACATTCCTGCATTTGAGTGTGTGCCTGGGTGCCATGACTGTTGCGGCCCAGTTACTGCCTCTTCTGAAGAGGTGGCAAAGCTGCCGATTAAAACAGAAGCAGAACATAAAGTTGCTCTAGCGCAGTATAGTTGCCCATATCTTGGCAAAAATGGCTGTGAGGTATATGGTGATCGCCCTTTAATTTGTCGTTTGTTTGGCACTACACCAAGTCTGCCATGCCCGAATGGCAAGAGGCCTATTGAACTGACTGATCCAAAAATCGAACTGCAAATTCATCAATTTCTTACAGAAACTCGCCAAGTATTACTTTAGCAAGCCATTTCGCACTCTTAGTGCGCATTAATCTGTTTTATACCGCACAGCTATAATCAAATACATCTTCTCTTAATTCAACTCCACAAGCTTCCCAAAACTGCTGGGCAATTAAATTATCACGTTTAACCAAGCAATGAATTTTTTGAATGCCTTTTTAATGGCATTTACTGCAGCATTTACTAACTTAGTGCCGATACAACGTTCGCGATAATCTGGTTTAACTGCCAGTGATAGAGATAACCTCGCCAAGCCTTCAGGCATGTCAGTTTGTCGTACCGCAATGTTTCCAGCGGTCTCCCAAAGCTTGATGGGTTTAAGGTAGTCAGCTTCTCTAATAATGGGATCCAGCACAATAGACGGCCTCATTTTTGATCTATTCATGGATGGGAATGCGTGCTAACTGCTCAGGTGTGCCATATTGCTGCACATAATCTCGAATCATCTGGCGTATGACTTGTGATGAAGTGATGTCACGCCTAGCGCAGATCTCCTCAAAGATCTGTTTTTTAGTGGGATCAATAAGAAGGGTGAGACGGGCGGTACGGTTTTCCATAAGCATTCTATCTTTCATTTAATGTTAATATTATGTTAATATAATTAACATCAAACAGCAAACCAAACTTTTAACATGATTGCAATACTAGAAGCCAAACATGCCGGCCTGCTATCCAAGGAGCATTGGTTAAACAATATACTCGCGGGTGTGATTGTTGGTGTTGTGGCACTGCCATTGGCAATGGCCTTTGCGATTGCTTCTGGTGCCAAACCTGAACAAGGCCTTTACACAGCAATTGTAGCTGGAGGACTCACTTCTTTATTCGGTGGTAGCAGATTACAAATCGCTGGGCCAACAGGTGCATTTATTGTGATATTGGCAGGCATCACTGCTAAATATGGCATCCAAGGATTACAAGTGGCAACCTTGATGGCGGGGGTCATGTTGATGTTGATGGGTCTTGCCAAACTGGGTGGGGTTATCAAATTTATTCCTGACCCAGTGATTGTTGGCTTTACCAGCGGCATTGGTGTGATTATCTTTGTTGGTCAATGGAAAGATTTTTTCGGCATCACGCCAATAGCGGCCGAGCATTTTCATGAAAAGTTCTGGCATTTGATACAAGCACTACCTAGCTTGAACATTGAAACCACTGCACTTGCATTATTGACGCTTGCGGTGCTTATATTGTCACCAAAGGTCTTTAAGCGCACCCCTTCACCGCTCGTAGCGATGGTAGTTGCAACAATAGTGCAATGGTATTTTCATTTTGACAGCGTGGCCACGATAGGTAGTGCGTTCGGTGGCATTCCACAAAGCTTGCCACACTTTCAAATGCCCTCAATGACATTTTCTGACGTACTAAAATTGATTGGCCCTGCGTTCACAATCGCGCTGTTGGGGGCAATTGAATCCCTGCTTTCAGCCGTCGTCGCTGATGGCATAGCTGGTACTAAGCATAACTCTAATCAGGAGTTGGTGGGTCAAGGTATTGCCAACGTCTTTTCACCGTTGTTTGGCGGTTTTGCTTCTACTGGTGCCATCGCTCGCACGGCTACGAGCATTCGCAATGGCGGTACTAGCCCATTGGCCGGATTAGTCCACGTAGTCACACTACTCATTATCATATTAGTTCTTGCACCTTTAGCCACACATATCCCGCTATGCGCACTATCGGCTATTTTGTTCGTGGTAGCTTATAACATGAGTGAGTTACATCGTTTTTCTCACATGGTGCTTACCGCACCAAAGTCGGACATAGCGGTACTGCTTATCACTTTCCTGCTCACAGTGTTTGGTGATCTGGTAATTGCCGTTAATATTGGCGTGCTTTTAGCTTGCTTGCTTTTTATGAAGCGCATGTCAGAAACAGTTGTCGTTGAAGAGCAAATACAAAAAGAACTTATTGCCGAGACGGGTAATACTGATTTTAAAACACCACCAAATACAGTGATATTTAGCATAGAAGGACCTTTTTTCTTTGGAGCGGCACAACACTTGGAAAGCGCGCTAGAAAGTGCGCATAAACATGCTGATATACTTGTATTGCGGTTAGGCAGGGTGCCTTTTATTGATGCCACAGGCATGCAATCACTTGGGGATTTATTAGATGCCTGCAGGCGACATAACACTCGATTGGTGTTAAGCGAGGCAAGACCCAATGTTTTTGAAAAACTAAAAGTAGCGGGGCTGATCGGACGAATTGGCAAAAATAATGTGTTAACAAAAATAGATGACATTAACTCTCTGAATGAAGGACTTTAATGACTAATAAGGCGCTAGTTATACTGGATACCCAAAATCAACCTTTTGATATCGATGCTTTTATGGCTGTGAGAAATCTAATGGCCGAGTATTGCCATACCTGTTCCGATGCATTGCATGCAATTAAATCAACCCGTTACCGTTGCATTGTTGTATCAACAGATATGCAAAAAGAAAATCCCGTTGAAATTATTCGCGCTCTACGCAATTTTGAAAATGAAACAGGTCTATCTCCGATGCCAATATTAGCCGCAGGTAAAGCACGGCTATTGACGCAGTCGGAAATTGGTCGTCTAAATATCAGCGCACAAATTCACTCGCATCATTTGAAGTAATAAATCAGAAGTTTTGAATAACCCAATAAAGGAAACTGCCATGAGTGTTAAGCACGACATATTACTTGATGCGACTGATGAGGATTGCCCAATGCCAATGGTTCATAGCAAAAGCGCTTTGGATACGATGAGTTCGGGCCAGATTCTAAAGCTGATATCAAATAAAGTAGGCTCGATTAACAATATTAGAACTTTAGTAGCCAACAACCCATACGAGTTGCTAAGTGAATATAAAAGCGAAGATGGTTTTGTTTTTCTGATTCAAAAAAACTGATTCTTTTAACATCTTAAATTTAAGGAAGTATGTATGAATAATTTACCTAATTGCCCCCAATGCAATTCTGAATATACTTATGAGGATGGCAATATTTATATTTGCCCTGAATGTGCGCATGAGTGGAGCATGGATACGAATGCAGTCAGCGCTGAGGAAGTCAAAGTAATCCGAGATGCGAATGGCAATATACTGCAGGACGGCGATACAATCACCGTCATTAAGGACCTCAAAGTGAAGGGCTCTTCTTTAGTCGTCAAAGTCGGCACCAAGGTTAAAAACATTCGCCTTGTAGAAGGCGATCACGACATTGATTGTAAAATTGATGGTATTGGCGCAATGAAGCTAAAATCTGAATTCGTTAAGAAAGCTTAATCCAATAAGAAGCTTTTCGTAGTCAGTCAGATACGATACAACTTTATTTGCTAGACCCAACATTATTTATTACATACTGATGGCATGGACTTCAATCTCCCCCTTACTCGACCGTCACACTCTTAGCCAAATTCCTAGGTTTATCCACATCCGTGCCCTTCAATAACGCCGCATGATACGCCAGCAATTGCACTGGAATTGTATGCAGAATAGGGGAGAGTATGCCCACATGGCGCGGAGTGCGGATGACATGCACGCCTTCTGACTCTGTAAAGTGACTATCCGCGTCAGCAAACACAAACAGCTCGCCGCCACGCGCTCTAACTTCTTGCATGTTAGATTTGACTTTTTCCAGCAAGGCATCATTTGGCGCAATCACGACTACTGGCATATTGTTATCCACCAGCGCCAACGGGCCATGTTTAAGCTCACCTGCCGGGTAAGCTTCTGCATGAATATATGAGATTTCTTTCAGCTTAAGTGCGCCTTCCATGGCGATTGGGTAGTGCACACCACGGCCTAGAAATAGCGCGTGTTCTTTGTCGCCAAAGCGTTTTGCCCATTCGCGGATCTGTGGCTCTAGATTCAGCGCAAATTGTACGCTACCGGCTAATTGACGTAGTGCACCTAAATATTCTGACTCTTTTTGAGTGTTAAGTAGGCCTTTTTGTTTAGCCAAAGTGGCGGCTAATACAAATAAAGCGACTAATTGCGTGGTGAATGCTTTGGTAGATGCCACACCGATTTCCGCACCTGCACGCGTGTAGAAAACCAATTGCGATGCGCGTGGAATCGCACTTTCCTGTACGTTGCAAATACTTAAGCTTAATGCTTGGCCTAACGATTTCGCATGCTTCAGGGCCTCCATCGTATCTAAGGTTTCACCCGATTGTGAAATAGTTACGATAAGTTGATTAGGATTCGGCACCGATTCGCGATAGCGGTATTCGCTGGCGATTTCAACGTTGCAGGGCACCTTCGCAATGCCTTCTAACCAATACTTGGCTGTTAATGCAGCGTAATAGCTAGTGCCTGCGGCCAATATCAGGATGCTATCTAACTGATTAAATACTTTTGCTGCACTTTTGCCAAACAGTTCCGGCCTGAACGCGCCATCGTCGATTAGCGCCTCAATCGTGTCATTCAATGCAACAGGCTGCTCATAGATTTCTTTTTGCATAAAGTGGCTGTAAGGGCCAAGTTCTAAACTGGCCAAGGAAACATCACTGGTATGCACTTTGCGTGTGGCTAATTCGCCATCTTTGCCGTAAATGGTGACAGCATCGGTTGTTAACGTGGCAACATCGCCATCCTCTAGATAAATCACTCTGCGCGTCACAGAAAGCACCGCAGAAACGTCTGAAGCGATAAAGTTTTCATCGCTACCCAAGCCAACTAATAGTGGGCAGCCTAAACGCGCGCACACCATTAAATTAGGCTGGTTCACCGCAATTACGCTGATAGCAAATGCGCCTGTTAATTTAGCAATGGCTGCTTTAGTGGCTGCCAATAGATCGGGCGATTTTGTATAGTAATAATGAATTAAATGCGCGATGACTTCAGTATCGGTTTGCGAATGAAACTCGTAACCAAGTGCTTTTAATTTTGTGCGTTGCTCATCATGGTTTTCAATAATGCCGTTATGTACAACGGCAATTTCTGGATTTGACTGCGCGGGTGAAACATGCGGATGCGCATTATTTTCAGTCACACCGCCATGCGTTGCCCAGCGCGTATGACCGATGCCAACCAAGCCCGTCAAATTAGCGTCGATTGCCTTTTCTGTCATTGCAGACACGCGCCCAACTGCACGCACGCGTTCAATTCCATTGTTATTGAGCACCGCAATACCAGCCGAATCGTAACCGCGATACTCCAGCCGACTTAAACCTTCGATCAGCGTTGATACGACATTTCGTTTAGCAACTGCGCCTACAATTCCACACATATGGTTTCTTTCAAATTCTGAATGTTGTATTTACTGCAATAATTTCAAAGTTAACTGAGCTAATCTTTTTTTATTTTGACTGGGCGCTTCCAGCCCGCAATCGTTTTCTGTTCTTTAGCGCGGCAAAAGGTTAATGCATCTGCTGGCGCATTCTTTGTAATCGTTGAACCGGCGGCAATCGTGGCATTTTTGCCAATGGTAACAGGTGCTATTAACTGCGAATCGGAACCAATAAATGCGCCATCTTCAATAACGGTTCTAAATTTATTCGCACCATCGTAATTACAAGTGATGGTACCTGCACCAATATTGACGTTTTTGCCCACCGTGCTATCACCTACATAACTTAAATGGTTAATCTTGCTGCCAATATCCACTTGCGCATTCTTAAGCTCTACAAAGTTGCCAACGTGCGTATCTGCCGCCAGTGTAGTGCCTGGCCGTAAGCGCGCATATGGCCCAATGCGACTATTTGCGCCAATTTCAGCGTCATCAATATGTGTAAAAGCAGCAATTTGTGTACCAGCCGTAATAGTTGCGTTCTTAATCACGCAACTGGCGGCGATTTTTACGTTATCGCCTAAAGTGACATTGCCTTCAAATACACAATTCACATCAATTTCCACATCGCGACCGCAGCTAAGCACACCGCGAACATCCAGGCGGGCAGGGTCTTTTAACGTGACGCCTTGTTGTAATAATTGTTGCGCAATACGCACTTGATACACGCGCTCAATCTGGCTTAAATCCACTTTAGAGTTAATACCTGTAACGGACCATTCATCCAGTGTAATTTCTGCGATGACATCTACTTTATCTTTAACAGCAAGCTCAACGATATCGGTTAAATAATACTCACCCTGCGCATTGTTATTACTTAAACGACTTAACCAATTTTTAAGATGAATATTCGGCATCGCCATTATGCCGGTATTCACTTCAGTGATCTGTCGTTGCGCGTCCGTCGCATCTTTATGTTCAACGATTGCCGTGACTAGATGATTGTTGCGAACAATGCGGCCATAGCCGGTTGGATCGGCCTTATTAAAGGACAAAATCGCCAGTTGATTATTGGCACGTTCAATTAGTTTTTTACAGGTTTCCACATCCACCAAAGGCACATCGCCCAGCATAATCAAACTATTAGCTTCTGCATCCAAGTAGGGCGCTGCCTGCTGAACCGCGTGACCTGTACCTAATTGTTCAGCCTGGCTCACCCAGTCTATATTCTCATGTGCAAATGCCTCCCGCACTGTTTCGCCGCCATAGCCATATACAACAATGATCTTTTGCGGGTTTAAGGCTTTTGCGCAATCAATCACATGCGCCAAAATTAGCTTACCGCCTATTTCGTGCAACACTTTTGGCTTGTTTGAATGCATGCGCGTGCCTTTGCCCGCTGCAAGGATAACTATGTTTAATAGATTCATCATTTTTATAGGGTTTTGATGTGCTTTAATTAAGCGCGGTTTGATTAGACATGTGATTATAAAGTATAACAAAAAAGGCAGCCTAAGCTGCCTTTTTGCTGATGTTAGCTTAGCGCTAATGCTTCATGACTTAGTGTGTTTTACGCAGACGTTCAATCGCATGAATTTGTGCCATTGCTTCTGACAATTCAGCTTGTGCCTTCGCATAATCCATATCTGAAGTGCGATTTTTCATCGCTTCTTCAGCAGCTAGTTTAGCGGCAATTGCTTTTGCTTCATCTAAATCGTGACCACGTACTGCCGTATCCGCCAACACTGTGATGAAACCTGGCTGCACCTCTAATAATCCACCAGAGATAAAAATCAACGTTTCTTCAGCTTCATTAGTTTGCTTAATACGCAATGCACCCGGTTTGATAGTTGTAATCATTGGTGCGTGATTTGGGTAGATACCCACTTCACCAGCACTGGCAGGTGCAACCACAAACTCAGCTTCACCTGAGAATATGCTTTCTTCTGCGCTTACTACATCGATATGAACAGTATTTGCCATCATTTATCCTTAAACTATTGTCAATAAACTAACTTATAGTTACTAACTACTAGTTTAAAGTTTTGGCTTTCTCTACCGCTTCTTCAATGCCACCGACCATGTAGAAAGCTTGCTCTGGCAGATGATCATACTCACCAGCAACAATGGCTTTAAAGCCTTTGATCGTTTCTTTTAGTGGTACATATTTACCTGGCGCGCCAGTAAACACTTCAGCTACGTGGAATGGTTGTGACAAGAAACGTTGGATTTTACGTGCACGGCCAACAGCTAATTTATCTTCTGCTGATAATTCGTCCATACCCAAAATCGCAATAATGTCGCGTAATTCTTTATAGCGTTGCAAGGTTTGTTGTACTGAACGCGCTACGCTGTAATGCTCTTCACCAACAACCAATGGGTCTAATTGACGTGAGCTTGAATCCAATGGATCAACCGCAGGGTAGATACCTAAAGAGGCAATGTCACGTGACAACACAACTGTTGAGTCCAAATGTTGGAACGTTGTTGCTGGTGATGGATCGGTCAAGTCATCCGCAGGTACATAAACTGCTTGGATAGAAGTAATAGAACCTGTTTTAGTTGATGTAATACGCTCTTGTAAACGACCCATTTCATCAGCTAGAGTAGGTTGGTAACCTACAGCTGAAGGCATACGGCCTAACAATGCAGATACTTCCGTACCGGCCAATGTGTAGCGATAGATGTTATCCACAAAGAACAATACGTCACGGCCTTCGTCACGGAATTTCTCAGCCATTGTCAAACCTGACAAAGCCACGCGTAAACGGTTACCTGGTGGTTCGTTCATTTGACCAAACACCATTGATACTTTTGATTCTTTCATGTTGTCCAGCTTGATAACACCAGCTTCTGCCATCTCGTGGTAGAAGTCATTACCTTCACGAGTACGCTCACCTACACCTGCAAACACTGATAAACCTGAGTGTTGTTTTGCAATGTTGTTAATCAACTCAAGCATGTTAACGGTTTTACCTACACCCGCACCGCCGAACAAACCAACTTTACCGCCTTTAGCAAACGGACAAACCAAGTCAATCACTTTAATACCTGTCTCTAACAGGTCAACTGAAGGTGATAGCTCTTCGAAAGTAGGGGCTTTTTGGTGAATTGGACGACGCTCATCAGAATCAATCGGGCCAGCCTCATCAATTGGGCGACCCAACACGTCCATAATACGGCCTAGCGTACCTACACCAACCGGCACAGTAATCTGTGAGCCTGTTGATTTAAATGCTGTACCACGTGCAAGACCATCAGATGAGCCCATCGCAATGGTACGCACAATGCCGTCACCCAATTGTTGCTGAACTTCCAAAGTTAGGCCTGCCTCAGCTTGACTTGTTGCATCATCAATAATCAATGCTTCAAATACGTTCGGCATTTGGTCACGTGGAAACTCAACGTCCACAACAGCACCAATACATTGAACAACTTTACCAATTTTTACTTGGGCTTCTTTAACTTGATTTGCTTTTGCCATTTTCTATTCCTAACTTCTTTTAGTCAGATTTAATTAAATTCTATATTCGTTCAACTATTAAGCTAACGCGCTTTTCAATTTGGTCTCTACATAACACCCTACGGGGTTAGTATCGCCCAATTGCTAAGCTACCGCTGCAGCGCCACCAACAATTTCAGAGATCTCTTTGGTAATTGCTGCCTGGCGGGCTTTGTTGTAAACCAGTTTCAAATCGCCAATCACCTGTTTTGCGTTATCAGATGCTGATTTCATTGCCACCATACGTGATGACTGCTCTGAAGCCATGTTCTCTGCCACAGCGTTGTACACTAATGACTCGATATAACGCACCATCAACTCATCAATCACTGGCTGTGCTTCAGGCTCGTAGATGTAATCCCAATGACCTTTTGCAATGCCTACTTTAACTGCGCCTTTGATGACGCCGCTTGTTGATAAAGGCTCAACTTTGTCATGATGAGGATGCGCACCTAAATGCTCATCACTCAATGGTAACAATTGTTGTATCACTGGTTCTTGCTTCATGGTGTTGATGAACTTAGTGTAGCTGATAAACAACTGGTCAATTTCACCTGCAGTATAAGCATCCAACATCACTTTGATCGTACCAATCAAAGCTTCTAAATGCGGAACATCACCCAAACCTGTGATGTGCGATTTAACATTCGCGCCTACACGGTTCATAAAGCTAAAGCCTTTGTTACCAATCGCACTAACAGAGATTGCCTTGCCTTCAGTTTCCCAAGTTTTCATTTGGTTAACAGACAAACGCAACATATTGGTATTTAAACCACCACATAAGCCTTTGTCTGAACTAACCACAATCAAACCAATGTTTTTCACAACATCACGCTTAATCAAATAGGGGTGTTTGTACTCAGGGTTTGCAAATGACAAATGCGCTGCAACGTTACGAATTTTCTCAGCATATGGGCGTGAGGCACGCATTCTATCTTGCGCTTTACGCATTTTAGAAGCAGCCACCATTTCCATCGCCTTGGTGATCTTGCGTGTATTTTCTACACTCTTGATCTTGGTTCTAATCTCTTTACTACCAGCCATTTTATTTACCTAATAGTAGATTAATAAGCGTTCGTTGCTTTGAAGTCTTGAATTGCCGCTTCAACCGCTTTTTCGTTATCGCCAGCCAAGTCTTTGCTAGACTCGATGCCATCCATCAATTTAGCGTATTTAGAACCCATGAAGCCATGCAATGCGCTTTCAAAAGCCAATACTTTATTGGTTGGAACATCATCGAAATAGCCTTTGTTAGCTGCCAACAAAGTAATTGCCATTTTTGAAACGCTTAATGGTGCGTACTGCGCTTGTTTCATCAACTCAGTAAACATACGACCGCGATCTAGCTGTTTACGTGTTGCTTCATCCAAATCAGAAGCGAATTGCGCAAATGCGGCCAATTCACGATATTGCGCTAAGGCTAAACGTACGCCACCGCCCAATTTTTTAATGACTTTGGTTTGTGCAGCACCACCTACGCGAGATACTGAAATACCCGCGTTAATTGCTGGACGAATACCCGCGTTGAACAAATCTGTCTCTAGGAAGATCTGACCATCGGTAATCGAAATCACGTTAGTTGGAACGAATGCTGAAACGTCGCCAGCCGCTGTTTCAATCACTGGCAATGCTGTCAATGAACCGGTTTTACCTTTTACGGCACCATTAGTGAATTTTTCTACATACTCTTCGTTTACGCGCGCAGCACGCTCTAACAAACGTGAGTGGATGTAGAACACGTCACCTGGGTAAGCTTCACGGCCTGGTGGACGACGTAATAGCAATGAGATTTGACGGTAAGCAATCGCTTGTTTAGTCAAATCATCATAAACGATCAATGCATCTTCACCACGGTCACGGAAGTACTCACCCATTGTACAACCAGCGTATGGCGCTAAGAATTGTAGTGCAGCCGAATCAGAAGCTGTTGCTGCAACCACGATGGTGTAAGCAAGCGCGCCGTTTTCTTCCAGCTTACGTACCACGTTAGCAACTGTAGACGCCTTTTGGCCAATCGCAACATAGATACAAGTCATGTTCTGACCTTTTTGGTTGATGATCGCATCAACCGCTACCGCTGTTTTACCTGTTTGGCGATCACCAATAATCAATTCACGTTGACCACGGCCAACTGGCACCATAGAGTCAACTGATTTCAAACCAGTTTGTACTGGTTGTGAAACTGATTTACGTGCAATCACGCCTGGTGCCACTTTTTCAATCTTGTCAGTCATTTTTGCATTGACTGGGCCTTTACCATCAATCGGCTGACCTAACGCGTTTACTACGCGGCCAATCAATTCTGGACCTACTGGCACTTCTAAAATGCGACCTGTACATTTAACAGTGTCGCCTTCAGTAATGTGCTCGTAATCACCTAAAACCACTGCACCAACCGAATCACGCTCGAGGTTAAGCGCCAAACCGAATGTGTTGCCTGGAAATTCGATCATCTCGCCGGCCATCACGTTTGAAAGACCGTGAATACGTACGATACCGTCAGTTACTGAAATTACTGTACCTTGAGTACGCGCTTCAGCTGAGGTAGAAAAATTTTCTAATCTGCTTTTAATCAGTTCACTGATTTCTGATGTAGATAACTGCATTTTGACTCCTAAAGTTTTCTTTGGCTATTTAATTAACCACGCGCCTAAGCTGAAAGCGTATAAGCTAAATTTTGTAACTGACCTTTGACGGACGCGTCTATCACGGTATCGCCAACAATAATTTTAATGCCACCAATAAGCTCTGCATCTACAGAAACATTGGCTTCAATCTTTTTACCAAACTTAGCTTCAAGGCGTTTTACTAAATCTTTAACTTCTGCCGCGCTTGGTTTAGCCGCTGCAATAATTTGCGCATCCAGCGTGCCTTCATCAAGCGCTTTAAGCTCTTCAAACGCACTGCTGATAGCGGGCAATATAGACATGCGATTGTATTCAACCAACACTTTAATCAGGTTTTGTCCCTGCTCATTGAGTTTGTCGCCACACACTTTTAAAAAAGTCTTTTGTAAATCGCTCGCGACTACTTTTGGGTCTTGGATGTAAGCCTGCATTTGCGCATCGTTAGAAACAGCAGTGGCAAAACTTAACATCTCAGACCATTTAGCCAGCGATTTCTGCTCTTTACCAAGCTTGTAAGCCGCTACTGCGTAAGGCCGTGCGATGGTTGATATTTCAGCCATGACTTATAGCTCCGCCGCTAGTTTAGATAGCATTTCGCTATGTGCTTTGCCATCAATCTCTTTACGCAAGATTTTTTCAGCGCCAGCGATTGCCAATGCTGAAACCTGTGCACGTAAACCTTCTTTAGCACGGTTTACTTCTTGATCAATCTCAGCTTTTGCACCCGTAATAATACGGTCGCCTTCCGCTTTAGCATTGCCTTTAGCTTCTTCAACGATTTGTGTCGCGCGTTTTTCAGCCTGACCAATAATCTCGCTGGCTTTTTGTTTGGCTTCTGCAAGTGTTGCTTCTGATTTTTTAGCTGCTACTTCCAAGGCGCTTCTGCCTTCTTGCGCTGCAGCCAAACCGTCAGCAATTTCTTTTTGGCGCGTTTCAATCGCTTTTAATAGCGGCGGCCAAACGAATTTCACTGTGAACCAAATCAACACAGCAAATGCGATAGCTTGTGCGATCAGTGTAAAGTTAATGTTCATTTTTAATCCAATTAAATTAAGTCAGTGTATAAAAGTTTGAGTCAATAGTTGACTCAAAAAATTAATTTGCTGCTGTAACAACGCTTAATAATGGGTTAGCGAACGCGAACATCATAGCCAGACCAACACCAATAATGAAAGAAGCATCGATAAGACCTAATAGCAAGAATACTTTACCTTGTAATTGTGGAATCATTTCTGGTTGACGCGCTGCGCCTTCCAGGAAACTTGCACACATAATACCAATACCGATACAAGCACCCGCAGCGCCTAAACCAATAATTAAACCAATACCAACGCCTGTGTAGGCTTGAATCAATGCTAATGCTTCCATTTTATTACCCTCTCAAAAATTAAACTGCACTTTATAACAACTCTAAAACTACTTATCGAAACGACTTACTAAAACAAATTAAAACTAATTATTTAATGACTTTCGTGCGCCATCGCTAAATAAACAACCGTTAACATCATAAAGATGAAAGCCTGCAATGCCACAATTAAAATATGGAAAATTGACCAGCCTGCACCTAAAACTGCACCGAAAATCGTACCAGACAAGCCCGTAGCCGCCCACATACCCAGTAGCAAGAAAATCACTTCACCCGCATACATATTGCCGAAGAGACGCAAGGAGTGTGAAAGTGGTTTCGAAACATATTCGATTAAATTAAACAAGAAATTCAGTGGTAGCACCCAGAATTTATGGCCGAATGGCGTGTAAAACAACTCATGAATCCAACCGCCAAAGCCCTTGACTTTAATCGAGAAGAAAATCATCAAAATCCAGATTGATAAAGCTAAGGCAAACGTGGTGTTAATGTCTGAAGTCGGTACTGCGCGCCATGCGTCAAAGCCAATAGCATGGGTAAATTTTGCAACGATATCAATTGGCAGGAAATCCATGGCATTCATTGCGAATACCCATAAAAAAACCGTCAGCGCTGTTGGAGCAATGAAGCTATGACGGTTACCATGAAAAATATTTTTAACTTGGTCATCCACAAAACCAAAAACCAACTCAACAAAAGCTTGACGTTTGGTTGGCACACCAGCAGTTGCGCCACGGGCTACCCACCAGACCAAACCCATGACCAACAAACCTAATATGACTGACGTAATCAAAGTATCAATATGCAATGTCCAAAAACTGCCATTGCCGACTGATTGCGCATTAAAACTTAAATGATGCGAAATATATTCTGACGGGGTGAGTACGTGTTCTGCGTGTTCTGTAGCCATATCAATCCGAATGGCCTCGTTAAGAGGCGCCTATTAAAGTTACTTATTTAAAGTATAAAAATTAAAATTTCTATATTTCTAATTCTGTTTTATCTAGCTTGCTCATTGCAGCACCAGAAAATAGTGCTGCAGCAGCCAAACCCGCAATAAGCGCAAATGGCACTAATTGCTTGTAAAGCTTAAACGTAATAAATAGCAGCACAACAATAATAATAATTTTAACGGCCTCTGCTTTCAGCAGATTAACCAATATCGTTGCGGCTTCATTACTATTACGTTGTGCAATTTTAGAAGCAAAAAAAGCACCGACTGTCACTGACAGCCCGCCAGCCAACGCTGAAATACCTGCATGCAAACCTGAAACAATCAACGCAATTACCATCACTACGGCTGTTGCACTTAATTGCCACTGTAACATTTTGCCAAACACTTTATTACTGCTTGTAGTTAAGCCTGACTTTGAATTTTGCTCTTCTGTCATTTCCGTTTTCTTGTCATTTCAGTTTGATTGAAATGGGCTTATCAGCAAAGTCCGCGATTTTGAATTATTACGCATTTTTAGTCAAGCAGTAAGTGCAAGTATTGCAATTAAGTTTCACGCAAAATGAAACACTTAGCGCATCATTTTACTAATAATGTCATCCAGCTGATCTAAATTGTTGTAGCTAATTTTAAGCATGCCCGAGCCGTTTTCTTTTGCAGAAATATTCACACTGGTGCCAATTTTTTCACTCAATGTGTTTTGCAGGGTTAAAACGTCATGATTGACCGTGGTTTTCTGTGGCTTAACCTTGTCAACTTCAGCTAATTTTTTCACCAAGTTTTCAACATCACGCACCGATAAATTTTGCTGCACGATTTTATTTGCCAGCATAATTTGTTGCGCCGCATCCAAACCGATTAATGCTCGGGCATGCCCCATATCCAGTTTGTTGTGCATTAACATCGCTTGCACAGGCGCACTTAAGGATAGTAATCGCAGCAAATTGGATACCGCTGCACGTGAACGTCCAACAGCAGTAGCGGCTTTTTCGTGCGTCATGGCAAATTCATCGATCAAGCGCTTAATGCCTTGCGCTTCTTCTAATGGGTTTAAATTTTCACGTTGAATATTCTCTATTAACGCCATCGCCAGCGCGGACTCATCCGCGATTTCACGCACCAGGACCGGCACTTCAGACAAACCAGCCAATTGCGAAGCGCGCCAACGCCGCTCACCTGCGATAATTTCGTATTGATCCGCACCCACATTTCGCACCAAAATCGGCTGCATAATGCCTTGATTGCGAATAGAATCGGCCAAAGTTTGTAATGCCGCGTCATCCATATAAGAGCGTGGTTGATATTTACCAGGCTGCAATTGGTTAACGCCCAACATCATCAACGCATCACCACGTGCAAGCTCTTCGCTATCATTTGACAATAGCGCATCCAATCCACGCCCCAGACCTTTTGGTTTAACCATTTACCACACCCTTTAATTGCGTTGCAGGATTCTTAACGCTTTGATTTTTATGAATAATTTCCTTGGCTAAATCTAAATAGGCCACAGCACCTTTAGAAGATTTGTCATACATCAACACAGGCAAACCATAACTTGGGGCTTCGGCCAAACGAATATTGCGCGGGATCACCGTTTTATAGACTTTATCGCCAAAATGGCTAACCAATTGTGCCGACACTTGGCTTGCCAGCATATTACGATTATCGAACATGGTGCGCAGCAAGCCTTCAATTTCTAATTTCGGATTTAAATGTGCGCGTACTTTTTTAATCGTGTTCACCAAATCCGACAAACCTTCCAACGCATAATATTCACACTGCATCGGAATCATCACGGTATCGGCTGCAGTGAGCGCATTGACGGTGACCAAATTGAGGGCAGGGGGGCAATCGAGCAACACATAATCATAATCAGAAATCGCCGAAATGGCTTGCTTCAAACGCATTTCACGCGCCAACTCATTTACCAGCTCCACTTCTGCACCAGCCAACTCACGATTAGATGGCGCAATATCAAAGCCGCCTTTTTCGCTTTTAACAACAACTTCTTTTAATGTTTTTTCGCCAATCAACACATGATAAATACTGTATTCAAGATGTGCTTTATCAATACCACTACCTGTGCTGGCATTGCCTTGCGGGTCTAAATCCACCAGTAGCACCTTTTGCTTATTAGCGGCCAAACTGGCGGCTAAATTTACACAAGTAGTAGTTTTACCCACACCACCTTTTTGATTAGTAATCGCTAATATTTTCATCAATTGTTCTTTAACTATTCTATGTTTTGACTATTATTAAATATCGCATTTCTTAAAACCCGACATTGTTGGGTATATTTTCAAACACCACCAAATGCCGCTCCGCATCCAAACCCGCAACTTTCAACGGAATAATATTGCTCGGTTGCACAGGCAAGCCTTCCAATTCACCTGATGGCATCACGCCTTTCATGGCAAGCCAGTGTCCATTTTCTTTAATCAAATGCTTGGTTAACTGCATAAACAAAGCGATTTCAGAAAAGGCTCTTGATATGACCAATTCAAATGGCTCGCTTGGCTGAAAATTTTCCACCCGCGCATGGACTACAGTTAAATTAGCCAAGCTCAACTCACCTTTCACCTGGCGCATAAAAATCGCTTTCTTTTGCACCGTATCAATCGTCGTCACTTGCAGCTCCGGCTTGCATATCGCCAGTACAATTCCTGGTAAGCCACCGCCACTGCCCACATCTAATAAATTTTTACTATTTACATGCGGCAACACACTTAAACTATCCAGCAAATGCAAAATCACCATTTCCAGCGGATCGCGTACCGCCGTCAGGTTGTATACCTTATTCCATTTGTGCAACAAACTTAAATATGCCAGTAGCTTTTCCTGCATCGCAACAGGCACAGGCAAGCCCATGCTTGCAATACCTTGCGCCAATAATTCAGCCTGATTCATGCTGCTTGATTATCAGCGCCAATATTAGTTTGGCTAGCCTGTTTTTTATATTTGCGCTTTAAGTAGACCAATAGCAAAGATATTGTTGCTGGCGTGATGCCTGAAATACGCCCAGCCTGACCGATCGTTTCCGGTTTATGTTGTATTAATTTTTGCCGCGCTTCAATACTTAGGCCATGCACATCCGCATAATCTAAATCTATTAATTTAATATTTTCACTGCCTTTTTGCTTGGCAATTTCTTCTTGCTGACGTGTTATGTAGCCTTGATATTTAGCAGCAATTTCCACTTGCTCGCGTACTGCCGGGTCTAATTCGCCCAATTGAATATTGCCCAAACTTAACATACCTTCGTAACTTACTTCCGGACGGCGCAGCAATTCAAATAAACTATATTCATGCTCTAAAGGCTTACCCAAAATCGCAGCTTGTGTTTCACGTGAAACATCATCTGTTGCCACTTGTACAAACGTTTTTCTCAAACGCTCCTGTTCACGCGATACTGCTTCCAGTTTTTTCTCAAATGCCGCCCAACGCGCATCATCCACTAAACCTAATTCACGACCCTTGGCAGTTAAGCGCATATCAGCGTTATCCTCCCTCAGTTGCAGACGATATTCCGCACGCGAAGTGAACATCCGATACGGCTCTGTTACGCCGGTAGTAATCAAGTCATCTACCAGCACACCCAAATACGCTTCGTCACGAGCAGGGCACCAGCTTTCTTTTCCTTGCACATATAAAGCCGCGTTTGCACCGGCTAACAACCCTTGTGCCGCCGCTTCCTCATATCCGGTCGTACCATTAATCTGCCCCGCAAAAAATAAGCCTTGTACGGATTTTGTTTCTAAACTGGACTTCAAGCTTCTCGGGTCGTAATAATCGTATTCAATCGCATAGCCTGGGCGCAAAATATGCGCGCCTTCCAACCCTTTAATAGAGCGCACTAACGCAAGCTGGATATCAAACGGCAAACTGGTCGAAATACCGTTTGGATAAATTTCGTTGGTGGTTAAACCTTCAGGCTCTAAAAATATCTGATGGGATTCTTTATCGGCAAAACGGTGAATTTTGTCTTCCACACTCGGACAATAACGTGGGCCAACACCCTCAATCACACCTGTGTACATCGGTGAACGATCCAACCCACTGCGAATAATTTCGTGCGTTCGCTCATTGGTATGCGTAATCCAGCAGGGCACTTGTTGCGGATGCTGCGCCACATTGCCCATAAATGAGAATACCGGTGCAGGATCATCACCCGGTTGCTCAAGCATCACGGAATAATCAATCGTACGGCCATCGATGCGCGGCGGCGTACCAGTTTTCAACCTGCCAGCCGGCAAACCGATTTCGCGTAAGCGCGCGGCCAAACTAATCGCTGGCGGATCGCCTGCGCGGCCAGCACTGTAATTTTGCAGCCCCACATGAATTAGACCACCCAAAAATGTGCCTGCGGTTAACACCACGCTTTTAGATTTAAACCGCAAACCGATTTGCGTCACAACGCCCGCGGCGCGATCACCATCTAATATAATGTCATCAACCGCTTGTTGAAATAACCATAAATTAGGCTGATTTTCCAATTTGTGGCGCACGACCGCTTTATACAAAATACGGTCTGCCTGAGCGCGCGTGGCGCGAACCGCCGGGCCTTTGGATGAATTTAAAATACGAAACTGAATACCGCCGATATCCGTCGCCTGCGCCATCACGCCACCTAGCGCATCAATCTCTTTAACCAAGTGGCCTTTGCCAATGCCGCCAATACTGGGGTTGCAAGACATTTGGCCTAACGTTTCAATGTTGTGGCTTAATAAAAGCGTTTTTTGCCCCATGCGTGCAGCGGCTAGTGCAGCCTCGGTGCCCGCATGTCCACCACCTACAACAATTACATCAAAAATATCCGGAAAAATCATTTAAATATTACTTACGCTTCAATAAGTTAACAACTCAATCTGCATGAGTTGTGTAAAGTCTAGATTTTACTGCAAAGTGCTTGCCAAGTCATTTAAAAACAGCAAGATAAAAACAGTTAACGTCTCATTTTAAGCATGTTTCACGTGAAACAATTTAATTAGATCCATTTTTTAATAGTACTTTTATGTAAACATTAGCTCGCAACTAAAGATTAACAGTCAACCAACGCATTGTCGCACACAGTATGCAGCGTAGTTTTAGTAAATTAAACGGCTAAACTCAATGTAGCCCGATTAAGAATATTTAGTGTTTCACGTGAAACACTTCACAATCGTTTACAGACGGAACCCTTGACCACAGCCAACTACGCGCCTATAGTGGTGGTGGCGAATATGTTAATGCGCTGAACTTAAGCAGGGCGCGATAACCGTTTGTGATGGGCTGGTTAATTATGGATTAAATATACTTAACTGCTCAACATCACTAAAAGGTGCAGTTAACCTTGCAACTTAATCCTTAAGATAAAATCTTTACAAATAGTTTAGGAGAAAATGATGGCAGATATTCAAGAACACAAAGACACACTTGCAAAATACACCTCCAAAATCAACGAAGCGGCTTTACAGGGCATGGCAAGAACATATGCTTTGGTTTTATCTAAGCAAGATTCTCGCAATGTTTCTTGTGGTGATGCTGCTGAAAAGCAGACTGTGCGTGAGAATTTCTTAAAGAAGAAATTAGGTCTTACTCACTCGGATGCTGTGCTTGATGCTGCAATTGATGAAGTCTGCGCAAAAGTAAAAGAAGATCGATTTAAATCTCGCTTGGTTTTCTACTATTTGTTAGCTGAAAAATACAATTTATTAGGCAATTTTGTTAAGTAGTTAATACTTTTTTTGCATCAAAAAAGGCGCCTTAAGCGCCTTTTTTATTTGTTCAAAACTTATTTTCCTATGCAAAATTTGCTGAATATCTCACCCAGTAAATCATCTGGTGTAAATTCACCAGTAATACCACTCAACGCTTCTTGCGCTAACTTTAACTCTTCCGCTACCAACTCTGCCGCATTAATTTGTACCGCTGCAGCACTTAAGTGATTATCCACTTGTGCCAATGCGTTCAAATGTCGCGCACGCGCCATGAAAACTCCTTCAGCATTTTGTTGATAGCCCGCAATGCTCAGCAAACGCTGTTTTAGTATAGAAACACCATCACCGGTTTTGGCAGACAGGTAAATATGTATCTCACCTGAAATTTCCGTAATTTTTGCGGATTCCATGGTCGCATCAATTTTATTATGCACCCAAATTTTACCGATTCCTTGCGGTAACCGGTCTAAAACGATTTTTTCTGTATCCCCAATACCATGAGCTGCATCCACCAATAATAATGCGACCTGCGCGTTTTGTAGCGCTTGATATGTTCGAGCGATACCAATTTTTTCTACCTCATCTTCTGTGTCACGCAATCCAGCTGTATCAATAATGTGCAATGGTAAACCATTGATTTGTATAGAACTTTTAATAGCATCACGCGTTGTTCCAGCAATCGGTGTAACAATCGCCACCTCTTCGCCGCTCAATTGGTTCATTAAACTCGATTTTCCTACATTTGGCTGACCAACCAAGACAATGTGCATACCTTCACGCAACAAGCTGCCTTGTTTAGCTTTTGCAAACACGGATTTTAATTCCAAAATAATTGTAGCTAGTTTTTCAGCCACTTTTCCTTGGGTAATAAAATCGATTTCTTCTTCGGGAAAATCTAAACAAGCTTCTACATACATGCGCAAATTAATCAGCTTGGTTAATACCGAATTAATACTGTTTGAAAATTCGCCTGATAACGAGCGTACCGCGCTACGCGCTGCTTCAACCGTTGTAGCGTTAATCACATCGGCAACTGCCTCAGCTTGCGCTAAATCAATTTTGTCATTCAGGTATGCACGTTTGGTAAATTCGCCTGGTTCTGCTTGACGCGCACCCAATTGAATACAGCGCGCTAACAGCAACTGCATCAACGCAGTGCCACCGTGCGCTTGCAACTCCAAGACATCTTCACCAGTATAGGAGTGTGGGTTTTGATAATAAATCGCGATGCCACGATCGATTAACTGTTGATATTCGTCGTAAAACGGTAAATACGCCGCATGGCGCGGGGCAGGGCATGCGCCCAGAATGCGTGTGGCAATGGATTGGCTTAACGGACCGGAAACACGCACAACCCCAATGCCGCCAGCGCCACTGGCTGTGGCAATAGCGGCAATAGTGTCATTGGGAATTAACATACGTTTCACCGACAATTAAAGCTGGCGATTTGAATAACGCCTATTTTTTGATGCCTTTTTTGGCAAGTGCGGCCGCGTGAATGGTTTTGTTCACATACCATTGTTGCGCGATAGACAATATATTGTTCACCAACCAATACAACACCAAACCGGCAGGGAAGAAGAAGAAGAACACACTAAATACCACCGGCATGATTTTCATTATTTTTGCTTGCAGCGGGTCAGTCGGTGCAGGGTTTAAATAGGTTTGAATAATCATGGTAGCGCCCATCAAAATCGGCAAAATAAACCACGGATCAGTCGCGGATAAATCTTGAATCCAGCCAAAGAATGGCGCATGGCGCAACTCAACAGATGCGAGTAATACCCAATAAAGTGCAATAAAAACAGGGATCTGCACAAGGATTGGCAAACAGCCGCCCATTGGGTTGATTTTTTCGGTACGATACATTTCAAGCATGGCTTGCTGCATTTTTTGTTTATCGTCGCCAAACTTTTCTTTCATACTTTGTAAGCGTGGCGCCAATTCGCGCATTTGCGCCATCGATTTATAGCTAGCTGCTGAAAGTGGAAAAAATACCGCTTTAATCAGAATCGTGAGCAAAATAATCGCTACACCCCAATTATTCACCAAGCCATGAATTTTCGATAATACCCAGAATAATGGTTTAGCAATAATGGTTAACCAACCATAATCCACCGTGTATTCCAAGCCTGGCGCAGCTTTAGTTAATACTTCCTCAACTTGCGGCCCTGCAAATAATTGAGCGCCTATTTCAGTTGTAGTACCGGCTGCAATACTTGCATTCGGGGTTACAACACCCACCGCATAAATATTATCGGATAGTTTTTTTGTATAAAACTCGCGCTCAACGCCTGTTTTTGGAATCCACGCACTGGCAAAGTAGTGTTGTACCAAACCGACCCAGCCATCTTTAGTAGTTTTAGATAAATCGGCCTTTGCCATTTCGTTAAACTTAATCTTTTTGAATTTATCGGCTTCCGTAAAATACGCACCACCGGTGAAAGTCGGCATCATCATAGAGCCTTGATTCGATTCACTATCATGCACAATTTGGTAATACGCAGAAGGCGTAATCGCGGTTGCGCTAGCGTTGTTAATTTGAAAACGTACATCAATGACATAGCTGTTGCGGTGGAAAGTATAGATTTTATCAACGCTAACACCATTTTCCGCCCAAGAAAGGCGCACCTCCTGCGTATCTTGGCCATCAGCTAAACTGTAGTCGCTGGCGGTACTTGTAAACTGTGATTTATGATTCGGTAAATCCGCGCCCATCAAACCCGATTGCGCGACATAAAACATTGGTTTAAATGCGTCATCCATTAATACAAAATGGCCATTTTTAGTGTCAGATGCAGCGTGCTGATTCAGCACTAAGCGCCGCAGATCACCGCCTATAGTATCGATTTCAGCTTCAAATAAATCCGTTTTAACCTTAACGCGTTGGCCTGTAGCCAATTTAAAGCTACCATCATTTACATTGGTTTGCGTTACACCGGTTGCGCTGCCTGCTGCCACGCCATTGGCGTTAGGCGCTGTTTGAACAGTTACTTGCGGATCAATGACAGGCGCATTTTTTTGCTGCCACGCATCCCACAACATCATGATTGAGAAAGAAAAAATGACAAATAAAATTAAACGGCGTGTATCCATAGGTTTTATAATCGATCAGTTAATTAATTCGTCTGTTACAAAGATTAGAAATGTTAATCATCATCATAAACGAGTATTGTTAAATATTAAGGTACTGGGTCACTGCCACCAGCATGCCAGGGATGGCAACGTGCTAAACGCTTGATGGTTAAAATGCTACCACTTAATGCGCCATGTTTTTGTATACAGGCAATCGCATAATGTGAACAAGTTGGATGGAATCGGCATTGTTGCCCAAAAAACGGGCTTAATGCGACTTGATACAAGCGAATACATGCGATCAAAAATCGTGTCATGGTTATACATTCTATAATTACAGCGGTATTTATTGCTATACATCTGTTTTTACTGTGTTTTTACTGCTATTTTCTGTATTTTTTGCAATCAACTTCAACATTAATTGCTCAAACTCTTGCTTCACCTGATTAAAATCTGTCTTTTCAAACGTTTTTTGTGCTTGAATCACCAAATCAATTGACGGCAAGTTATGCTGATTTAATCTAAACAGCTCACGTAAGACACGCCGCATATAATTTCGTTTAACGGCCAATTTTGCCGTTTTTTTTGCCACAATCAAACCCAAACGCGGCCTATTTAACAGGTTCGGCTTAAAGCGCATTACCAAATAAGGTGAAGCAATTCGTTTACGCAAATTAAAAACGGATGAAAAATCATCCGTTTTAATTAGCTTGGCTTGTTTAGGCAAACTAAACATGACCATTTTTATCATCAACCGTTAATCACCTTCAATAACAGGTAATTAACGTTAATAATTAAAGACCTAGGCGCGAACGACCTTTAGCACGACGCGCTGCAATAACAGCACGACCACCTTTAGTTTTCATGCGCACTAAAAAACCATGCGTACGTGCACGACGTGTTTTAGAAGGTTGGTAAGTACGTTTCATTTAATTCTCCGCAAAAGCAATATGCAACAAAGCCCTCTATTAAACACGATTCCGTATAGATATGTCAACCTATATTTAGTTTAATAATCAAGCTAATTGCCTGTGGATAAGTAAGGCTAAACCAGCTAAAATAGAAAGCTTAATGTATGATTTTTACCCTAGTGTTTCTTCATTAAATATCGAGATAAAAATAGCGGTTAATTAATGATGGGTATTGATTAGCTACCCCTTAATTTAAAATAATATTAACAATACTAACGTTTGGGAGGACAAAGAACAGATGCATAATTTTTGGCCTACTTGCCTTAGTCGTTTTGAACAAGAATTATCTACACAGCAATTTAACACCTGGATTAAACCCCTGCAAACCGAGTTAATTGAAACCGCGCCTGGAAGCAATGCTATTCGCGTGCTTGCGCCGAATAAATTTGTGCAGCAATGGGTAAAAGATCGTTTTTTAAATAAAATTGAATCGATTGCCGCAGAATTATTACCCGATAACTTCACTGTTGAGCTTTGCATTAGTCAATCAAAGCCTGAAAATACAGAGAAGAATAACCCTAGAAAAAATCCCACTCAAAACTTAAGCGAAATAACTCGTCCCTCGGTTTTGCAAAGAGCTGGCTTACAGAAAGCTAGTGAATCAACAAGCGTAACAATTAAGACTGCTAACCCGCGTACTGCAGAGCGTGCGTCCGGATTAAACAGCAGTTTTAATTTTGATAACTATGTCACGGGTCGTGCCAACCAGCTTGCGCGCGCTGCAGCAATCCAGGTGGCAGATAATCCAGGTCAATCATATAACCCGCTGTTTATTTACGGTGGCGTGGGTTTAGGTAAAACCCATTTACTACAAGCTATTGGTAACCAATTAAAACAACAAAAACCGGATGCCAATATTCGTTACCTACATGCGGAGCGCTATGTATCTGATGTAGTCAAGGCGTATGAAAATAAAGCCTTTGATGAATTCAAGCGGCAATATCACTCACTGGATTTATTGTTAATTGATGATATTCAGTTTTTTGCCAAGAAAAACCGCACACAAGAAGAGTTTTTCTATGCGTTTAATACGTTAATTGAAGAGAAAAAACAGATAGTTATTACTTGTGATACGTATCCAAAAGAAATTGCCGATGTAGATGAACGGCTGCGTACACGTTTTAGTTGGGGTTTAACGGTTGCGGTGGAACCGCCAGAATTAGAGATGCGTGTCGCGATTTTGCTTAAAAAAGCGGAAGAATCTAAAGTACATATTTCGGAAGATGTGGCTTTTTTTGTAGCGAAACAAATACGGTCTAGCGTACGTGAGCTGGAAGGCGCTTTAAATAGGATTGTAGCGATGGCGAACTTTACGGGTCATGCTATTGACATACATCTAGCCAAAGATGCGCTACGTGATTTAATTGCGGTGCGTGGCCGGCAAATTACTATTGAGAATATCCAAAAAACCGTTGCTGATTATTACAAGATAAAAGTAGGGGAAATGTACAGCAAAAAACGTTCGCGTAATTTTGCCAGACCCAGACAAATTGCCATGAGTTTGGCACGCGAGTTAACCAATCATAGTTTTCCTGAAATTGGGGAAGCTTTCGGTAGTCGTCATCACACAACGGTAATGCATGCCTGCGATGAAATCGAACAATTGCGCTTGAATGATCAAACCATCGCACGGGATTTAGGTTTTTTAACACAGGTGATCCGTGATTAAAATGTGATGTAGCATTGTGGATAAGTGTGCTTTTAGCTTGTGGGTAAAATAAGAATAAAACCTGATTTTGCTAAACTGGCTTTTTAATACACAATTAATACACAGTAGTAAGTAAAGTTATAAACAGTATAAAAAAGTATTTAACTATTTGATTTAAAACATCTTTAAAAGATATACACAGAAAAACGCTACATTATTATTACTATTATTTTTTTATATATCATTTATATAAAACTAAACTATTTAAAAAAACGGGTATTACCTTAGGAATTTAAACCATGCAAATTAAAATAAATCGTGAAACTTTGCTAAAACCATTAATGAATGTCACCAGTATTGTAGAAAGACGTCATACACTACCGATACTTTCAAATTTACTGCTGGAAGCTAAAAATAACCAATTGCAATTAACTGCAACCGATTTAGAAATGCAAATCTCCTTAAATGTTGAAAATAACTTCAGTGGTGAATTATCAACCACCATTTCAGCGAAGAAATTCTTGGATATTTGCCGCTCATTACCAGAGTCTGCCGATATCGACATGGTTACCAATGATAGTCGCATGACAGTAAAGGCAGGAAAAAGCCGGTTTAATTTACAAACACTTCCTGCAGCTGATTATCCAGTGATGACAAAAACCTCAGGACAAGGTGTTAATATTACTATTAGTCAAATCGCATTAAAGAAGTTGTTTAAGCAAGTTGAATTTGCCATGGCGCAACAAGACATTCGCTATTATTTGAATGGGTTGTTATTGGAAGTGATTGAAGATAATTTAAATGTAGTGGGTACAGATGGTCATCGTTTGAGTTTCAGCTCTATCAAACTTAACCAAAGCTATGATAAGACTGATGTAATAGTCCCGCGTAAAACCGTGATAGAACTGATTAAATTACTAAATGATTCAGAAGAAGAAGTAGTGGTTGAAGTAAATGCAGGCCAGGTTAATTTTTCTTTTAGTGATATACGCTTAATCTCCAAAGTGATTGATGGTAAATTTCCGGATTATCACCGTGTGATTCCTACTGGCCATCAAAATACATTTAGTGTGAATCGCTTAGCTGTATTAACGGCCATGCAACGTGCCTCTATTTTATCGAATGAAAAATACCGCGGCATTCGTATGGTATTAAGTAATAATAATCTAAAATTAATTAGTACTAATACCGAGCAAGAAGAGGCAGAAGAAGAGCTGGAAATTGAATATGCACAAGATGGTTTGGATATTGGTTTTAATGTGACTTATTTGATTGATGTATTGAATAATGTCAGCGATGAGAATATTAATTTTTCATTTGCAGATGCAAATAGCAGCTGCCTGATTACCGTACCAAATGATCAAAACTATAAATATGTTGTGATGCCAATGCGCATTTAACTGATAAAAGTTTCACGTGAATCAAGCATTAAAAGTAAGTAGTAAACCCGTTAATAAAGAGTGAAGAAAATAGTATGGTTAATACCCCAAAAGCACAACCAGAATACAATTCAGACAGCATTAAGATTTTGGAAGGCCTAGATGCGGTACGTAAACGCCCGGGTATGTACATTGGCGATACGTCAGATGGCTCTGGTTTGCATCATATGGTGTTTGAGGTGCTGGATAATGCGATTGACGAAGCTTTAGCAGGTCATTGTGACGATATTAAAGTAATTATCCACCCAGATAATTCAATTAGCATCTCAGATAACGGACGCGGTATTCCAACCGATATCAAAGATGATGATAAGCATGATCCGAAACGATCCGCAGCAGAAATCGTCATGACGGAACTGCATGCGGGCGGTAAGTTTGACCAAAACTCTTACAAAGTATCAGGTGGTTTGCATGGTGTGGGTGTTTCGGTGGTTAATGCGCTTTCAGACTGGTTGCGCTTAAAGATTTATCGCAATGGTCAAGTACATCAAATGGAATTTCAGCGTGGCGTGCCGATGGCGCCGCTCGCCTTAACTGGTAAAACCGATAAAAAAGGTACCGAAGTACACTTTTTAGCCTCTATCGAAACGTTTGTATTGGTGGAATATCACTTTGAAATTTTAGCTAAGCGCATTCGCGAGCTATCGTTTTTGAATGATGGTGTGAAAATTGAGTTAATTGATCAACGCACGGGTAAAAGTGAAAATTTCGCTCACGCCGGCGGTATAAAATCTTTTGTTGAATATATTAATCGCAGCAAAACAGTCATGCATCCTAAAACGTTTTACGCCAGCGGCGAAAAAGACGGCATGATTATTGAGGTAGCGATGCAGTGGAACGATAGCTACTCAGAAACCGTACAATGCTTTACTAATAATATACCGCAACGCGATGGCGGCACGCATTTAACGGGCTTACGAAACGCGATGACGCGCACGTTGAATCAGTATATTGAACAATCCGAAATAGCTAAAAAAGCAAAAGTAGAAACTACTGGCGATGATATGCGTGAAGGTATTACTTGTGTGTTATCGGTTAAAGTGCCCGACCCTAAATTCTCATCACAAACCAAAGATAAACTCGTTTCTAGTGAAGTACAGCCTGTTGTATCTGAAGTCGTTTCAGCTAAATTAGCTGAGTTTTTGGCTGAAAATCCAGCGGATGCAAAAATCATCTGCGGTAAAATCGTAGAAGCAGCACGTGCACGTGAAGCGGCACGTAAAGCGCGTGAAATCACGCGTCGAAAAGGCGTGATGGACACAATGGGTCTACCAGGCAAGTTGGCTGACTGTCAGGAACGTGATCCGGCAAAATGCGAATTGTACCTTGTCGAGGGTGACTCTGCGGGCGGTTCGGCCAAACAGGGACGTGACCGTAAAAACCAGGCTATTTTGCCGCTTAAAGGTAAAATCCTAAACGTTGAGAAAGCGCGTTTTGATAAATTACTAGGCTCACAGGAAATCGCTACATTAATTACCGCACTTGGAACCAGTATTGGCAAGGCGGATTTTAATGTTGAAAAACTGCGTTACCATCGCATTATCATCATGACCGATGCGGACGTTGATGGTGCGCATATCCGGACATTGTTGCTGACGTTTTTCTATCGCCAAATGACAGAATTGGTAGAACGCGGTCATATTTATATCGCGCAGCCGCCATTGTACAAAGTGAAACAGGGTAAAGATGAACGTTACCTAAAGGATCAGCAGGAGTTAGATATTTACCTGTTAAATTCTGCTTTAAAAGGCGCAGAGCTGGATACCAAAACCGCTGCCGGTGTATTAACTGGCGAACCGTTGGCAGAAATTGCAAAGCAAATGGTGTTAACTGAAGCAGTAATCCGCCGCATCGCTGCACTGTATGACGAAAGCGTATTGCGCGCGATTCAAGATGTGGGTGATATTAATTTAAGCGATGAAGCCAATGCCAATAAAGTGGCTGAGCAATTGCGGCCGATTTTAGGTGCGATTGGCAGCGAAGTAATTGTTGCATTTGATGCAGAATCCAATGCATATCGCTTGGAAGTGAACAAATACGTACATGGTAATTTGCAATGTTGCGTAATTGATGCCGAATTTTTAAGTAGTGGCGATTACAGACAAATTAATAAAACATCTATTTTGCTGCAAGGCCTGATTGGCACAGATGCTACTATTAAGCGTAACGACAAAGAGCAAGCGGTAAGCACATTTAAGCAAGCCTTGGACTGGTTGCTGGGTGAAGCAAGAAACACACTTAACATCCAACGCTATAAAGGTTTGGGTGAGATGAATCCAGAACAGCTATGGGAAACCACGATGGATCCAACCGTGCGTCGTCTGTTAAAAGTACAAATTGATGATGCTATTGCAGCCGATGAGATTTTCACTACATTAATGGGCGACAATGTTGAACCAAGACGTGCATTTATTGAAAGTAATGCGTTGCGAGCGGGTAACTTAGATGTTTAATTGTGAATAGGTTCCAGCTGATTTCTGGAATTTTCCAAATAATTTAGATTTTCTCAAAACTCTAAATTTAAGAAAGCTAAAGGCTCCTGTAGGAGCCTTTAGCTTTTTATTGAGTCTAGAGTGGAGTTACGGAGTTGATCAATCTTTTTTCATGTCCAAAAGAAGTTGTGTAGTAACGTTGTTCGATACCATATTGAAGCGGGTGAGGTCCAAACCTCCTAAAATTTTTGCTCATCAAGAGGATGAAATTGGCTGCTTTTTACTGAAGAGTTTCCGCTGCGGTAATGTTGCATCACATTAGCTACCAAAATTCCAGCTTCATATAATACTAGTAAAGGTATGGCCAGCATAAACTGAGATACGATATCGGGCGGAGTGAAGATTGCTCCTAGTACGAAGGCGCCGACTACTACGTAAGGGCGAGCCTCACGTAATGCTGCAACGCTTACAATATTAGCTGTCACTAGCACTACCACAGCGACAGGCACTTCAAACGCTAGTCCGAAAGCGATAAATAGTCCCATTGCAAAGTCGAGGTATTTGCTAATATCTGTCATCACTGCCACTCCTTCAGGTGCAGTTTGCGCGATGAAGCCAAACACGACCGGCAATACCAGACAATAGGCAAACACCATGCCGCATAAAAAAAGTAGGGTGCTCGCAAATACCATTGGTCCAATCAGGCGGCGTTCATGCGTAAAAAGCCCTGGAGCGACAAAAGCCCAGATCTGGTAAAGGCTATAAGGGAGGGAAATCATGAAGGCCGTCAATAATGCGACTTTCATGGGGACGAAGAACGGGGTGACCACACCTGTGGCTATCATCTGCCCACCTGCTGGCAGACTTTTTAGCATTGGCATAGCAAGCATGTGGTATATATCGTTTGCAAACGGGAATAGTGCAATCATCACCAGTAATAAGCAAATGAAGATACGCATCAGACGATTTCGTAACTCAATCAGATGTGAAATAAAGTTGTCAGATATGTTCAATTTAGCGTGCTCACCTTGATTGGCGATGGCTTCGTTATATCTGTAGTAGGGATAGATAGTACCTCTTCAGTGTTAACCTTTTCCTGATGCTCCCCTTCATGGTGGATGACTTGACCTACTTGGTATTTTGGCGATACAGCCTGTTCCATTTCATGCTTTATAACCTGCCCAACCTGGTATTGTGTCGATCCTGCCTGAGTATTTTTGAGTATCTCATTTTGGAGTTTCTGAATCTCTTCAAAGCGTAGTTCGTTGCTGATATCTGATTTTATGTCATTAACGTAGCGTTGTGCCCGGCCCATCAGCAGACCTGCGGTACGCGCGAGTTTAGGTAGTTTTTCAGGGCCGATGACGATCAGTGCCACTATGCCGACCACGATCAGCTCTGAAAAGGCGATATCAAACATGAATAAGTTTCGTCCTGTAGCCTGAGTTACTGCTTGATCTTGTGATCAATGTTGTTTTCTATTGTGTGTTCGTAGGCTTCGTGTTCAAGTGCAGGGCTAACTTTACCTTCATTGACAGCTTCTTTGAAGCCCTTGACTGCGCCACCAACGTCACTGCCAATGTTGCGAAGTTTCTTGGTGCCAAAAACCAACGCCACGATTACCAGTACGATCAACCAGTGCCAGATACTAAATGAACCCATTACACAATCTCCTAATTTTGACCTTGGCAGTTCGTTGATATTGCCAAAGACATGAATATAAATAATTACTATCTGTTATCTTTTGATTTCTAATGTTTGTGGCAGGATGAATCTTAATCAGTGTCTTTCACCGATACGCGAGCGAGATAGTGTCTCAAGTGGAGTTTCTCCGAAAAGCTCGCGGTAATAGCGTGAGAAAAGACTCATGTGCCAGAAGCCCCATTTGGCAGCCACGCTGGCGATGTATCTGACCTGATGCGGTGCAGATTGCAGCTCTGCACGTATTCTATGGAGACGCACATTACGCATGTATGCAATCGGTGTAATGCCGAGCACTCTAATAAATGCGTGATTCAGAGTGCGTCGGCTGATGCGCAGGCTAATACACAGTTCCTCTATCGTTAATGGGTAGCCCGAGCTCGATAGAGTCAAGTCGTGCACGCGGTTGACAATATAGCGATGAATGCGGTGATCGTAATTTTGGCTTGGGCTATTGTTAGCCTGCAGCAGCGCCTGCAGACAGGTGGCCATCAACTCATCTTCAAAGTGACGCCACATTTGGTGTATGTCGGCGGTGTCGCGAATTTCCGACATATAACGCATACCGCCTGCCAGAGAGGTTTGCAGTCGCGTTATAACCTCAGGGGATATCAACTCCACGGGCTTAACCTTTTCCATGGTTTTGCGCAGGTCAATCCACTCGACTTGCGCGGCGTAGTCTTCCAGCCGTTGCGCTGTGATGACTACTGCCGTTATTTCCGATAAATTCGAGGTGCGGAAAATCAGTTCGGCATTCTTGTCCAGCGTGATCAGAGAATTTTCTTTGACAGGAAGCAGCCCCCAGGTAGCGTTGCCTTCGATGACTGTTGGCAATCCGATAACATAAGCATCTGCTGGTGCGGCAGCGATCTGGTCAACGGCGCGGTTCATCGTCTCGCGAAAGACCTGCACACCCTTATAAGTGACACTGTTTAGAGCGCCAGAAAACGTTCCTTTGCTTAGCTGAGTATAGTCCTGCGTCCAAAATGGCAGTGCTTCCGCTTGTTCTAGAACATCGGTTGTTGTACGCTGAACTAAATGTATTTTAGGGCTGCCCAGAGGGGATGTGCCCAAAAACTCTTCTTGAAAACTCAAGATGCTTCTCCTCTTGCCAGACCTTTCGTCTGATGCTGATATCCAGCATATTTTTGATATGCGGCGTTGAAAGGTCTGATCTATTTTTCTATAGTATGTATATTTATGTATATCCGCGTGCGATGGCATCTGTATAAGCAAAAATTGCACACGGGAAAATGTAAATAAATTGTAACTGAATGTAACTATAGTCCATCATGAAAAAGCAGAGTAGCAAAAATCGGCAATAGTTGTAGCGTACTTCTAACTCTATGAAATATATGACGATTATTGCTACGGAACTCGTATCAACACTGTGATATTACGCCTTATAAACTTTCATGAGAATAAGATATAAATATTTTAGTTTTTCAAGAGTATTTGATTTAGGCCTCTCCCAAAAATAATACCACCTAAATTTAGCCGTGCTTAAAAGGCACGGCTTTATTACTTCATAGTATGGATCTTGACAGCGTAAGTCTTAAGCGAAAGGTCATAGCAAGAATTGGCAACAGTAGTGGTGACGTCTCAATATATGCCGATTATTGCTACGATTGCCGGGTCGTGGTAGCTATAGTTCGTTCTATCGAATTTCATGCAGGATCGTACTAGACACCAACGCGATTGGTAATTTTGAATTGAAAGGGTTAAAGATCATCAGGATGTAAACTTTTCAATTTACCACGAGCATTTGATTTAGGCATCTCCAACGGTTAACACTGCCTAACCTTTAGCCGCATCCCCAAGGTGCGGCTTTTTTTATTCAAGTATATAGAAACCATAAGTATTGCTAGCTTGGGCCGAAATTGAACGCGGATAGTAAAAATCGGCAAGAGCTGCGCCTGCACTGCAAATGGTTGCCGATTATTGCTACGGTCGTAACAGAATTGTAACTATATTGGAATCGTATTAATTGTTTTACTTTAATCAACAACTGGCCAAATGGCCTTAGGAGGATATCATGAAAATAGGTACAGGGTCTGGTGGCTATCGCCAGTCACCCCAAGGTAGTGCCGGCGTTGCATGCGTACCTGACGCAATCAGTTTTGCTGAACCGCGCTCAGTAACGAAGCGATTTTTGACAATGGCGACTGCTCTCGCAGCAGGCGTTGTTGGCGGAAATCTACTCGAATCGCAAATGACTGTTACAAGTGCAATCACTTCGATGTTTGTAGTGCTCGCCTTAATAGGTGGCTTTCTGTCAACCTGGTCGCCATGTGGCTATTCCAGTCTGAGTCTGTTGCGTCCTTCCGGTCGCTACACATTCGGATCAGTAGCGCGCTGGACACCAACCTTTTTAACACATGCGCTGGGTTATGCAGTTGGCGCAGTTGTTCTGGGTGGTGCACTGGGTCTGGCAGGCTGGCTCCTGTTTGAGCAACTACCTTTTAATTATATGGTGGCGGGTCTCTCCGTATTGGGCATTGGCTATGGTTTGCATCAGTTTGGATTTATGAAGATGCCATATCCGCAACGCCGTGCACAGGTTCCTCATGACGCACGTTACCGCTTCCGTTCATGGGTGATTGGTCTATTGTACGGTTTTGCATTGGGTATGAACTATCTTACTTATGTGCAGACGCCGATGCTCTATATCGTGACTGGCGCAGCACTGTTCAGCGGCGATGTTACAACTGCCATCACCATCATTGCCATCTTCAACATCGGTCGCTGCTTACCAGTTGCGATTAATTTCCTGCCAGTAAGCAATCAGTCTGCACAAGCCTGGTTAGCACGTTGGCAAGAACGTGCTGTTGAAGTGGATGGGTTCCTCCTGCTTTCAATCGGTGCTGCAGCTTTAACGCTGTTGGTTCTGTGATTGCCGTTGGTATTTGTTCGGAAGTGCATTTTTTAAAATTTTAATAATGTGTGGAGAAAATATGATTACTTTAAATAATCAAACAACAAGCGAGCAGCGCGGACTGAAAACTCGCCTTGCAGGCAAACTGGCAATCGCCGCTTTGTTGGTAGCAGCGCAACCCGCGTTTGCTGAAGCTCAAAAAGCAGTGCCAAAACAACTTGCCACAGTTGGCAGCCTCAAGATTGACAATTTGACAATTTCAAAAGCGCCGCCAAGTGACCTTAAGCGTTTTTACGTTGTTGATCCTGGTCACTTCAACGTGACTTCTCAAACTTTTGTATTTGATGCCAATAACAATAAGCTTCAACTGCATGGCATGATCGATGGCGGAAAACTGCCGCATGTGATGACAAGTTCTACAGGTAAGTTTGTAGGTATTTCTAATACAACTTACGATCGGATTGCGCACGGTAAGCGCGATGACTATGTCAGGTTACATGATGCTCAAACCTTAGATCCAATTGCAGATATTGATATTCCTGAAATCCGTTTCTTGACAGGTGTGATTGAGCGTTTTGCAGCGTTTAGTACTGATGACAAACACATGCTGGTTCAGCAATTCTCGCCAACATCAGGGGTTGGATTGGTTGATTTGGAGCAGAAAAAATATGTGAAAACGATGGAAGTACCTGATTGCTACCATATTTTTCCAGCTGCCAAACAAAACTTCTTCATGCACTGTCGCGATGGTTCAATGTTGCAGGTAAGTTATGACAATCAGGGCAATTCTAAGCAAAAAAATACTAAAGTATTTCATGCTGAGAACGAGTATTTGCACAACAATCCGTACTACTCAAACTCAGCTGGTCGTTTAGTGTGGCCAACCTACGAAGGTAAAATCTTCCAGGCTAAATTGTCTGAATCGGGAGCTGAGTTTCTAAAACCAATCGAGATTTTCAGCGACAAGGAGAAGAAAGAGAAGTGGGCTCCAGGAGGCTGGCAACCAGTTGCTATGCACAAGGAACGTAACGAAATCTATCTGCTCTCGGATAAGCGTGCCAAATGGACACATAAAACGGCTAGCCGTTTTGTAGTGGTTGCTGATGCGACAACTGGCAAGCGTCTGCGTCGTATCGATATGAAGCATAACATTGATTCTATCGCTGTGACTCAAGACAAAAATCCTACTCTGATCGCTGCTTCACTTGAGGATAAATCCGTGTATACATTTGATGCGGTTGGTGGCAAGCAATTGGCATCAATGGATGAGATTGGTAAAGCGCCTCAAATGATTATTACGATGGATAAGTGAGTAAAACATGAACTGGCTAATTAATGACCCGATTGTTCCGGTGTTTGCCTCACTTTTTCTGGCACTTATTCTGGCTGCGGCTGCGATTCCAAAAATCCGCAATGCAGATGAGTTTCAGGGTGTGGTTGCCAACTACCGGCTGCTCCCTTCCTTCATGGTCGTGCCTTTCGCGAAGCTTCTACCCTGGTTGGAGCTTGGCAGCGCCATAGCATTGCTGGTGCCGCCAATGCGCGAGGTGGCTGCGTGGGTAGCGGCAGGCCTTTTCATGATGTTTGCAATGGCACTTGCTATCAACGTTGGACGCGGTCGTACTTACATTGACTGTGGTTGCGTACGTCGTCCGGCGAGTGTGAGTCGCATCGGCATGTTTCACGTAATGCGTGCCCTTGCACTTGCGGCAGTAAGCCTTTTTATCGCTAATGTACCGGTTAATTTGTCAGTAATGACATTGGAATCAGTACTGATGGGTGTAGCGGCTGCTGCGATGTTTGCGATGCTTTATCTTGCTGCGGATGTGATCGTTGGATTGCCCGAAGCCCGTGCCAAAAAAAGTTAGTTTATATATAGGAGAATGGAAATGAATACTGGATTTATTATTGCATCGAATGTGTTGTTGTGGTGCGCATTTTTAAGCCTGGCAGCATTGATGCTTGGCGTGATTCGACAAATCGGTCTGTTGCATGAGCGTTCAGCTCCGTTGGGGGCGATGTTGCTCGATAACGGGCCTGAAATCGGAGAGCGCTCACCAGTGTTCAGTCTGACGACATTTGAGGGTGCGCCGATTACTGTAGGTCGTGCGCTTACACCAAATCGTCCAAGCCTGTTGATGTTTACTGGTCCAAGCTGCCCCATCTGCGCTAAGTTGCTGCCGATTATTCGTTCAGTGGCTGCTACAGAAGGGACGGATGTAGTGCTGATCAGTGATGGTACACGCGCTGAACACCTTGAGTTCCTGCGTAATCATCCGCTGCAAAATGAGCGCTATGTTGTTTCAGCTGAAATCGGTATGCGTTATCAGATTTCTAAAGTTCCTTATGGCGTGTTGCTCGACGCAGATGGCGTGATCCTTGGCAAAGGCCTGTGTAATACACGTGAGCATGTTGAAAGCTTATTTGAAACAGTACGTGAGGGTCACTCAACTTTACAAAGTTTCATGAAGCACAGCACGACTCCGTTACTGCAAGAAGACCAAAACAAAGGTGTTCATTAATTTAGTCCAAAAGTTGGAATATTTAGGATAAGGAAAACAAAATGAAAGACAATAAAAGATTTGACTCTACCATTGAAAAACTGGCACGCACTACCGCCAATTACACTGGTCGCCGTAGCTTTATCGGTAAAGTAGGTATGTTTTTAGCTGGTTCAGCACTGTTGCCTTTGTTACCAGTTGATCGTCGTGCTCGTCTCGGTCTTGGTGAAGCACAGGCAGCTAGTGTTGGCAATATGACACGAGAAGGTGGTTGGAAACCTCAGGATACAGATCCACAGGCTTGTGACTACTGGCGTCATTGCTCTATTGACGGTCAAGTCTGTGACTGTAATGGCGGCAGCTTGACTTCATGCCCACCAGGTTCAACCCTATCGCCAAGCTCATGGGTTGCTAGCTGCTACAATCCAGGTGATGGTCAGACCTATCTGATTGCGTATCGTGACTGCTGTGGTAAACAAACGGCTACTCGTTGCGGCTGCTTCAATACACATGGCGAATTGCCAGTTTATCGTCCAGAGTTCAACAACGATATCGTATGGTGTTTCGGTGCTGAGAATGACGATATGACATATCACTGCACCATTTCACCAGTAGTTGGTAAGGCTAGCTAAGATGGAAGTGAGAACTAGGCCCGCATTGCGCTTTATGGGCCTGCTTCTTACGCTGTCGATGCTGACAGCGGCAGGGGTCAGTTGGGCGGCGGGGGATGCTGCACCGAAAGATGCATATCGCCGCCCGGATGGCATCCTGTCGCCATCTTCCAATCCATTGACTGTGGAAAAAGCAACACTAGGCAAAACTCTGTTTTTTGATGCGCGATTATCACGCGATGGAAAAATGTCCTGCGCTAGCTGCCATGCGCCAGATAAACGCTGGAGTGATGGGCGTTTGCGTCCATTGGGTGCAGAAAACATTGTAAATGCACGTCGCACACCCACCGTACTCAATAGTGCCTGGCTGACTGCTTTGATGTGGGATGGGCGAGCCAGTTCACTTGAAGCACAGGCTGTATTACCGATTACCACACCTCATGAAATGAACTTTGATATGCCAGGCGTGATTGCCCGCCTGCAACCTATTCAAGGCTATCGCCCGCTGTTTGCACAGGCATTTGGTGATGCCGATGTTAATCAGAAGCGTATTACCCAAGCGCTGGCTAGTTTTCAGCGCACACTGGTTTCCAATATTTCCCCCTTTGACCGCTGGGTAGCCGGGGATGAAACTGCTATCAGCGCATCAGCCAAACGTGGCTTTACGTTGTTTGAAAACAAAGCGAAATGTGTTGCCTGCCACAAATCCTGGCGATTTACCGATGACAGCTTCCACGATATCGGGTTGCGTAGCGAAGACATCGGCAGAGGTGCGAAGGTGCCGCCACAAGTAACGCTCATGCAGCATGCATTCAAGACCCCATCGCTGCGGGATTTGCCGATTAATGGCCCATACATGCATGACGGCTCCATGTTTAGTCTTGAGGAAGTCATCAAGCACTATGAGAAGGGTGGCATCGAGCGTAAGAGCCGTTCGCTGGAAATGAAGCCATTTGAAATCTCCGACGAAGAAAGGTTAGCCTTGGTTGAGTTTATCAAGACGCTGGATGGCGGCCCATTGAAGGTGGATTATCCATGGATGCCGGAGTGAGTATGTGTACAGAGAAAATGAAGAGTGTTGCGATGAAGTGGGTTTCAGATTGGTTAAGACGTTTGGCTGTAAATGTAAAACAAACTGGCAGTTTTCTTCCTGTCAGTTTGCTACGACCGCATTCGTGCGTTGCAGCCTTGATAGCAGCAATGATGCTGAGCGTATGCCCGACTGCTTATAGCGCAACTGAGCATGAAGCTACAGCAAATGATGCTTCAAGTAAAATTTATCCTTCCAGAGCGACTCAGGGCATTGTCACGCCGCTGGCTCCTGGCGCAAAGATACACCAGATGACGTTGTCTCATCACGAGCTTGAAGCATGGTCATTTGTGCCAAAACGCAAAGATCGTATCGAGATTGAAAATCGTTCGAATATTACACATGCACTTTATGTGACTTATCCTGACGGTACTGTTGTCAATCTTGAAATTCAAATTCCTGGTGACACTGTGAGCTGGACTGTACCGGATGATGCTGAGGGCGAGTATCTGTTTCGGTGTTGGATTCATCCGGTGATACGCGCAGAAATGATGATACAGGACTAATAATTAACGAACAATCGGTGGCGACTGCAATATTAAGTTAAGTATGGAGGAAGTTATGACGAAGCATACAACCGCAAAAGAGTTAGCAACTGTTAGGCCTGATGTGGAAGAGCCTATGCGCAGAAAAGTCTTCAAACGTGTATTTCGTCATATGGGGGTCGCAGTTCTTGGCACGGTTGTCGCACAGGCGGCGATCTTTTCACGGCCTGCACGCGCTGCCAAAATCCTCAGGCCGCCTGGCGCATTGCCGGAGAAGGAGTTTGATTCGACCTGCATCCGCTGTGGCTTATGTGTGAAAGATTGTCCCTACGACATACTCAAGCTGGCAAGCTGGGCTGATCCGGCGCCATTAGGCACCCCGTTCTTTGTGGCACGTCAGGACCCTTGCCGCATGTGTACTGATATTCCCTGTGTGAAAGCCTGCCCAACCGGGGCGCTTGATCCGCTGCTGACCGATATCCGTAAGGCTGATATGGGGGTGGCGGTGCTTGTTGATCACGAAAACTGCCTCAATTATAAAGGGTTGACCTGCAGTGTATGTGTGCGTGTATGCCCCATCCGCGGTGAGGCAATCTCGCTGAAGCCGATACAGAATGAGCGTGGTTTGCTGCAGATTCCGACTGTAAACCCCGACAAGTGTACCGGTTGTGGAACCTGCGAGAAACACTGTGTGCTGTCCGAAGCGGCGATACGCGTGCTGCCGCGCGAACTAGGACTGGGTGTTTCCGGCGCTAATGCTGCCGGGCGTGGAGTATGGTGATGGCTGGATTATTTCGACGCATGGTTTCAGGTTTGAAAAGTCGGCGCTGGTTGTTGATACGTCGCACATTGCAAATTCTTATCGTGCTCGCTTTCGTTGTCGATATTCCGGAAGTAGGGCGTATCGCTCACGGCAATCTATCTTCCAGTCTCTGGTTCTGGAATGTGCCACTTACCGACCCGTTCGTGCTGTTGCAATCCTTGCTTGCTGGAGCACCTCTGGCTAAGACCGCACTGATCGGTGCAGCAATCGTCGCCGGTTTTTATGCTTTTTTCGGTGGCCGCATTTATTGCAGTTGGGTCTGCCCCATCAATATGCTGACTGATGCCGCGCACTGGCTGCGGCAGAAATTGAAAATAAAGGGTAATCTGACACTGTCACGAGAGTTGAGGTCAGTGCTGCTGGTGATGGCGCTTGTGCTGTCTGTGGTCACCGGAACCCTCGCCTGGGAGATGATTAACCCGATTACGCTGTTCCAGCGCGAACTCATGTGGACATCCGCAGCCGGGGTGACGTTTCTTGCAGCATTATTCCTGTTCGATTTTCTTGTATCCCGCCGTGGCTGGTGCGGGCATCTTTGTCCTGTGGGAGCTTTTTACAAATGGTTAGGTCGTTATGGCAGACTACGTATTACGGCGCTGAAAATTGATGCTTGTTCAGGCTGTTCTGACTGTATCAAGGTCTGTCCTGAACCGCATGTGCTGGCGCCTTTGGTTGCCCAGAAAGCCATGACGGTGACCGATAGTGATTGTACCCGCTGCGGCGCGTGTTTAGATAAGTGTAATAGCGGCGCACTTGCCATGAAGCTGGATATGCACCGTGGAGTATCTTTTCGCGGCATTCCGATTGTAAAAAGTTGATTGCAGCATTTTGATGTGGTTGATGCTCGCGCACTGATAAGCAAATCCAATCATCGCATATTGCGAGCCAAGCCAGTCTGAAATTTATATTTTACCCATTTGATTTTAGCTCTTATACGTACACACGAAGTCATTATTGCCTGCTTACGATGACCTAGGTATTACTACTTTTTGGTTTTACAAATTAAAAAGCGAGGCTTGCCCCGCTGAGAGAAAAACGGTTTTGACAGGCTGATTTACAGAGACCTGATCCAGCGTACAACTTCTCTGAATTCATCGTCTGTTAATTTTCCTTCGTTAGGAGGCATAGGCAGTATACCCCAGTTGCCGCGACCGCCTTTTTTGATTTTGTTGATCAATTTATCTTCGACATCTTGACCTTTGTATACAGCAGCTACCTCTTTGAATGCTGGGCCTACATTTCGTTTTTCAACGGTGTGGCACGTTAGACAGTTAGCCTTTTCGGCAAGAATGGCACCGTCAGCAAGTGCTGACTGTGCAGTAAAGCCAAGAGAGGCTGCCAGTATAAATGTTAAAACTGATTGATTGCGCATATAAAACTCCAGATTTTAGATTGTTAAAAATTTTATTTTTACTTATTTTGCAGCTTTATTCTAAGTTCGACTGTTACAGCATGATGATAAAAATCGGCATTACCAGTAAGTTTTGTTGAAAAACATTGCAGGTGTTGCCGTTTTTGTATAACGAGGTGTTTTGCACGCAGACATAATCATTCTGGCGTTTATACAAAAGTAATTCTGAAGATACCGTGTGTAGGTAGGCATAGATTGTAAGTTGGCTTAATTAGCTAGCAATGCGGTTGCTTTACGGAATTAATACTATTTAAGTAATTTCTTATTGGAGTAACAAAAGGGAGCCATGAAACATCTATTCAAATCATCAATGCTGACAGCTATATTGGCTTCAGCGTTTAGCGTTATGATGCCGGTAGCTTATGCTGTTGAAGATGCAACAGCAGCCTCGCCGCACACCTTAACAACCAATATCGGCTTTTTCACCGACTATACATACCGCGGTATTTCTCTGGCAAGAGAACGCAGTGCAGTGCAGGGTGGTATCGACTACTCTCATAGCAGCGGTTTATATTTAGGTACTTGGGCAACAAACGTTAATAAACAAGCGCTCTACGGTAACACCATCGAACTGGATATTTATGGTGGGTATGTACATACGCTTGCCGATCAATTGGACTTGAACGTCGGCTTCATGCATTACTTCTACCCCGATAACTATCGCCCAGTTTCCAACACTGGTGACAAGGGTGCTTCACCTAATACAACGGAATTAAACGCAGCATTAACCTATAAACATTTCACGCTGAAGCATTCTTACACGGTGTCTAATTTCTTCGGTATTAACGATAACTATGGCGGAAATGGTGGTTCACGCGGATCTGGTTATACTGAGCTGAATGTTAATTACAAACTGCCTTTTGCAGATATTAATTTAGCATTACATGTTGGCCGTCAGGTCGTACATAACTACTCTAAGGCTAATTATGTGGATTGGCTGGTTGGTCTTAATAAAGATTTTGCAATTGGCAGTAGTGCTGGCTGGAATGCTGGTTTAAATTACACTACAACTAACGCTGATGATGGGTGGTATGTAGATGCTAACAATTGGGAAACAGGCAATGACCGTTTAATCGGATATATTAAACGAAGTTTCTAAAGCTTCTTCATTAATTTCTAGACTTTCCCAAAAACTAAACTTTGTTGAAAAGGGCTATTTAAAACAAATAGCCCTTTTTCTTTTTGTACTAATTCACAGTAACGTATTTGGCTGAATTTTCAGATGGCATTTCAATTAGTGAATGTTTCATCTCGGCCACTTCGTTCATGGGCGTACGGCCAAAGAACCGTTTAAACTCTCTGCTGAATTGGGAAATGCTCTCATATCCGACTTTTCTGGATGCTGTTGATGCACTCATGCCATCTTGCATCATGTGCAGTCGCGCCTTGTGAAGCCGCGCAGTTTTAAGATATTGCATGGGTGATGTGGCGGTGAGCGCTTTAAAATTAGCATGAAAAGCAGCTACACTCATATTGGCTTCTTTGGCCAAAGTTGCCACATCTAGCTCACCTGCAAAATCGGCATGTATGCGTTTCAACGCTTTGCCAATTTTACTGAAATGGCTTTGATGCATTAACGTTTCACGAATGGCGGCGCCTTGTTTACCCGTGAGCACGCGGTAGTAAATTTCCCGCATAATAGAAGGGCCTAGTATTTCGCATTCCTGCGGCGAGGCAAGCACTTCAAGCAATCTGATAACAGCATCAGACAGTTTGTCATCCACGGCGGTAGACACCATGCCCAATTGTGGCAATTCGGATTGTAGATTATTTGAATCCAGGGACAGAACCAATTCAGCGACGACTGCAAGGTTAATGCGGATAGAAATTGCCAGCATGGGCCTTTCCGCAGTTCCAAAAGTCTCGCTTTCAAAAGGCAAAGGTAACGACAGAACCAAAAATTGTTGCGGGCAATATTGGAAAGCCTGATTGCCAAGGTATCCCATTTTTCTTCCCTGCAAGACAACGACAATACAAGGCTCATATAGAACGGGCATTCTTGGTATGTATCTGTTGGAGCGCATCAGCTTGACACCATCCAAGATAGATAGAGTATATCCCTCATTTGGGGCAAGTTTCAGAAGCAGGTCAATCATGGACTGCTGGCATGTCATGGTTTTTTCCGATTTAATACTGTTATAAATATGCATTATATTAGGCATTATTTTATATTTAATGTCTATATTGAAATAGGATTAGGCAATATATAAAGAATTTTAGGCATTTTGTTCTTGTTGCTGGAAAACTAAACTGATTACCAGTTCTAAACCACCAGTACGGATGAGAAGCAGTATTGCTAAAGAGTATTTATTCATTTTAGAAAGAGGTCACTATGCAAACCAGATACAAAGTAATGAATGCGTTAATCCTTGCAACATTGGGATTGCATGCAATTTCCAGTGTTGCTGGAATAGCAGATGTAGAAGCAAATTTAAGCAAGCTTCATATGCCACCGGGTTTTAAGGTGGAGATTTATGCTGAAGTGCCTGGTGCAAGACAAATGGCGCTTGGTACGAATGGCAACGTATATGTGGGCACGCGTGGAAACAAAATTTATGCTGTAGTCGATAAAAACAAGGATCGTAAGGCAGACGGCGTTGTAACAATGATGGATGACCTGAAAGTTGCCAACGGCGTCGCTATGTACAATGGTAATTTATATGTTGCAGAGCAAAACCGCATTACAAGATATGCGGCGCCTGACTTTGATTTAAATCTTCCATTTAGCCAAATGCGCGAGGTCATCTATGACCAGCTTCCAGATAAAGCCCATCACGGCTGGCGCTATATTACATTTGGACCTGATAATAAGCTCTACGTAACAATCGGGGCGCCGTGCAATATCTGTAATCCTCAAGGTATAGAAGCAAGCATCATTCGTATGAATCCGGATGGTAGCAATGTGGAAACCTTCGCCAAAGGTGTGCGTAACTCTGTTGGTATGGACTTTCAGCCTGGAACCAACACGCTGCACTTTACTGACAATGGTGTGGATATGATGGGTGACGATATTCCTCATGATGAATTAAATGCTGCACCTAAAAAGGATATGCATTTTGGTTTCCCATTCTATGCGGGCGGAAGCGCTAGACAGGCTGAATGGAAAGATAAAACACCTCCCAAGAATGTGACTTACCCAGCTACTGAATTCCAGGCGCACAGCGCCAACTTAGGTTTTAAGTTCTATACCGGCAACCAATTTCCTACCGAATACCAGAATAATGCCATTGTTGCCCAGCATGGTTCATGGAATCGCTCCAAACCGGTTGGCTATCAATTAATGCGCGTCATCTTTGATGAAAATCATCAAGTAAAAGGTAGCGAAGTATTTATTGATGGTTGGTTGGATAATGGCGAAATATGGGGCCGCCCAACTGATGTATTACAACTGCCAGATGGCTCGTTACTGCTGTCTGATGACTACAATGACGTCATTTATCGTGTGAGTTATGGTGAGAAATCGGCACCAACTGTGCTGAACACATCTGGCATTTCGCCCAAGACATTGACTGGTCTGCAGATGCCAGAATCGTCTATTGCTCATCCGGATGGCCGCATTTTCATCACCGAAATTGGTGGCTTTGGTACAAATGGAGATGGCAAGGTTACTATTCTGAATACAGACGGCACAACTAAAACTTTAGCGGAGGGCTTAAATGATCCTAAAGGTATCGATCTTTTTAACAACCAACTGTACGTGGCCGATGTAAATCAGGTAGTTCGTATCGATCTGGATGGTAAAAAGACTGTCATCGCTAAATCAACGGATTTTCAAAACACACCTATCTTTCTGAATGATATTGAAATTGACGGCTTAGGTAATGTGTATGTGTCAGACAGTGGTGATGATAATGGCAAACATGGGGCAATCTATAAAATCACACCTGCGGGTAAAGTTATTCAGATCATCAACGATAAATCAGGTATTAAACGTCCTAATGGTTTGTTGATGGATGGCCCCAATAAACTATTGGTTGCCGACTTTGGTACTGGCAAGTTGTTTCAAGTGACGTTTGATGGTGTATCCAGCAAACCGAAATCAAAAGCCACGTTGCTGAATAGTGGTTTTGGTGGTGCAGATGGATTAATCAGAGATGCAAATGGCATTCTATATGTCAGCGATTGGGCAAACGGTAAGGTTTGGCAGTTAAGTGAACCTAAATCTACACCACAATTGTTAACAGAAGGTCATCAATCTGCAGCAGATATTTCATTGTCTGCCGATGGTAAATATATCCTGATGCCAGACATGAAAGCAGGAAAGCTGATTCCATTACCAATCAAGTAGTTTATGTGTAATAAAAAAGCCGGCAATGCCGGCTTTTTATACAACTCATCCATTCATTTTGCCCGTATAAGGGGAGGATTATCAGGTACTGCAATGATAGGGCACACAACTCCAATAAGTATTAACTATTAGCAACACTCACAACTTTTAGACGTCTGGAAGGGTCGTTTGGAAAAGACCAGTCGATTGTTTGTCCTTCTTTAAGACCCAATAGTGCTGAACCCACGGGTGAAAGTATGGAAATTTTTCCGTGAGCTAAATCGGCTTCTTCTGGAAACACCAATTCCACCTCGCGGCTTACGCCATTACTTTCATCCATATAGACAACACGCGAATTCATTCTGACGACATTTAACGGTACCTGGTCTGCTGGCACCACTATAGCCCGACTCAACTCGTCACCCAGTAATCCATTTTTATCTAGCCTAAACAAACGGCTATAGTCAGTATCAGAGATGATTAAATCTTCAGTTTCCATTGTTTTCATAGTTGTATCCATTCCGCACACAAAGAATCCGCCATATTATTGATATGGCCAGCGGTGAATAATAGTGTATTTACCTAGATTAAATTAGTCCGTCCAATCGAACATAATTGTTTCCTATGGGGAGACAATAGCCCTACAATAGGCAGATGTACGATTTAAATTTAATGGTTATTTTTGCGCATGTGGTAAACGAGCAAAGTTTTTCTGCCGCAGCCAGAAAACTTGGTGTTTCCCGATCATCCGTCAGCAAAGCTGTTGCAAAACTAGAGCGTACACTGGATGCTAGTTTGCTTAATCGAAGCACGCGGCATATCAGTTTGACTGAGGTTGGCAGGGTATTTTTTGATCATTGCTCCCGCATTAGCAATGAGGCAGATGAAGCACGTGAAATGATTGATAGCCTGAATGCTCAACCGCGCGGGGTGCTTAAAGTAGCCACATCAGTTGCATTCGGCACGTTGCATATTGCACCGGCGATAGCAGATTTTATGCACGTTTATCCTGAACTCAGTATTGATATGACTATCACGGATCGGATAGTCGATTTGGCAGAAGAGGGTTATGACGTGATTATCTGTGTAGCGAGCGATTTGCCACAGACTTTAATCGCCAGAAAATTAGCACCTATTCGCCGTAAATTATGTGCAACTCCAGAATATTTTGAAAAGTTCGGCATACCGCTTTTGCCGCAGGATTTAATGACGCACAACTGTCTGGATTACATTCATTCTGGTGATAAAGGCCTATGGCGTTTTAATGGGCCAGGTGGTGAAGTTTCTGTGCCGGTTTCAGGCAGATTGCGTATCAATGATGATGAAGCTTTATCGCAAGTTGTGCTGGGTGGATTTGGATTGGCATTATTACCCACTTTTATTATCGGTAAGGATATTCAGGCTAAGCGCCTCAGATCGGTGTTGTCAGAATATATTCCTGTGTATCAACATGTCTACGCGCTATATCTGCCAAAGCGGAATCTGCCGTTGAAAATTCGCGTGTTAATTGATTTTCTAATAGAGCGTTTTGGCGCTGAACCGTACTGGGATATTGAATAAACCGATATGCTTGAACTATACAAAAATGACCGTTATTACAACTGGCAGTTAAGTGATGGATATTGATGACCACTCATTCCGAACAACGCAATAATCCTTTACACGGCCTCACACTGGAGGCCATAGTCACCGCTTTATTTGACCATTACGGCTGGGATGGTTTAGCTGAACGCATACCCGTGAATTGCTTTATGAACGACCCAAGCATTAAATCGAGCCTTAAGTTTTTACGTAAAACACCTTGGGCGCGTGAAAAGGTCGAGCGACTGTATTTATCACTACTGGAAAACGGTACTTAACCAAAAACTTAACCCATTAAAAAGCGTAAATTATTCATAATCCGAATAGCCTTTCAGATTTTAGCCTTAATCTTGAAATGCCTGTGTCCATCTGAGTTGTCATCTTCGCGTGCACTTGCGGCGTGACGCCGTATCTTCCTTTCATAGCCCTTTACTTAACATTAGCATGTTGAGTTCTGGCAGGTCTTGTAACAAGAAAACGAGAGTAGATTGTAAGGATGATTAAATTTTAAATTAAACCATTCCCCACAATCCAAGTCACTCATAGTGATTACACTTTATTTTAATTTTAAAAAGAGAATATTTAGTTAATGATGAATGACCTAAATTTAACCGCCGAATGGCTGGTAAATCATGCAGTGTTACAAACCTTTATTTATGCTGGCTTGCTGTTATTAATTGCCTGGTTCGTCAATTCTGTCGTTAAAGTTTTGTTAGTTAAATTAGCATTCAATCTACTGAGTGTTATCTCACTTGAGAACGTACGTTCTGGCAATAAGCTGATTAAACGTATAGCAAATATCCTTCCCGCTATCGTTATTGCCATCGGCATTCCTTTTATTCCAGGAGTCCCTGATGTCATCGATACAATCATTCAAAATATTGCGAATGCTTTTATCGTACTGACCATCGCACTTGCAGCAAATGATGCATTGAATGTTGGTAATAGCTTATATCTAAAGCGGCCAGATGCGCATCTTCACCCAATCAAAGGCTACATACAGGTTGCTAAACTAGTGGTAATCATCATTGCGACGATTTTAATCGTTGCAACGCTAATCGATCGCTCACCCGTTATCTTATTGTCTGGTGTTGGTGCCATGGCGGCAGTTTTAATGTTGATTTTTCAAGACACTATCTTATCTTTAGTGGCAAGCATTCAAATAAACTCAAATGATATTGTGCGAGTAGGAGACTGGATAGAAATGCCTCAGTTAAATGCAGATGGTGATGTGATTGATGTTGCGCTTCACACCGTTAAAGTACAAAACTGGGACAAAACGATTACAACCATTCCGACCAAGAAGTTGATATCTGAATCTTTTAAAAACTGGCGTGGCATGCAGGAGTCAGGTGGGCGCAGAATTAAAAGAACGCTTTATATCGACCAAAATAGTATTCAATTTATTGATGCGGATACGCTGGTAAAAATGCAGTCTTTCGGTGTGCTTAAAGATTTTATTAGCAAAAAATCGACTGAACTGGAAGAGTGGAATAAAAAACTAGCCGATAAAGGACTTGAGCAAGTTAACGCACGAAAAATGACCAATATCGGTAATTTTCGCGCTTACGTAGAGCTATATTTACGCAACCATCAGAACATTCATCAAGACATGACATTGTTAGTGCGTCAACTTAACCCAACGCCAAATGGCTTACCAATCGAGGTTTACTGCTTTACAAAAACAACCAAGTGGGCAGAGTATGAATCCATTCAGTCCGATATTTTCGATCATCTTTTTGCCATTATTAACCATTTTGAGCTAAGAGTTTTCCAAAATCCAAGTGGCTTGGATTTTGCGAATTATGGTTCAGAGAAAGCACAAGCAGCCTAAATATTCAATTCTAGCTAAATGATTGTATTAATTAAACCACCTTCAACATGAATGGCCGATCCGTTTGTTGCAGCCGATAATGGGCTTGCAAGATACGCCACAGTACTGGCGATCTCTTCAGGTTCAATCAAGCGCTGCAATAGTGAGGCAGATCGGTGTTTTGCAAAGAATTCAGCTTCAATCTCTTGTTCAGACGCGTTTGGATCGCTTGCCACGCTACGTAAAAAGTCAAAAATTCCTTCAGAGCGAGTTGGTCCTGGCAGTACAGAGTTAACCGTGACGCCTGTACCTTTGGTGAGATTGGCCAAACCGCGAGCAATAGAAAGTTGGGCGGTTTTGGTTGTGGCGTAGTGAATCATATCGGCTGGAATCATAAGGGCGGACTCGCTGGAAATAAAAATAATGCGCCCCCAGTTACGCTCTAACATACCCGGAAAGTAGGCGCGTGATAGACGTACACCACTCATCACATTGACATCGAAAAACTTCAGCCAATCTGCATCTGTAATGTCAGCAAATGGTTTGCTTTCGTAAATGCCCAGATTATTGATTAAGATATCGACATGACTGACTTCCTTAAGTATTAATTGCATGCCATTTTCGCTAGTAATATCTGCCAGAATACCGCGCACACTTTTTCCACCTGATGATTGAATGGATTGCACAGACTCATCGAGTTTCGTTTGATTACGACCTGTCACAATAACATCTGCGCCTTCTATCGCCAGGCTACGTGCAATCTCTAAACCAATACCGGCGGTTGAGCCCGTTATCAAGGCTGTTTTTTTATTCAGTTGTAAATCCATTATTTTCCTTTTGAGTAGTTTTACCCGTCAATCTCTCTGGTCATCATGACATTAATTATTTATTTTTACAATTGGCTGTAATGGCATGTTAATGGTGAGAATAATGCACAAATTTAAGCAATTTGCGTGGCAAATGCTATTAACTACTAGGAGAAGAGTATTTTATTTTGCTAAGTTATCTGGAGATATAGAACTAATCAACATTTTGCATATCAACCCTGCTAGTCAAAAATATTAATAGTCATGCTGCAGTCATAATGCCCAACTAATAATCTTAAATATCGTTTTATAATCGATAGGTTACAATTTAAAACTTACGTACAAAGCGTACGCATGCAATTCATTAATCAAAAAATCTGCGTCATTGATAATGGTTGCGGAATTTTAATTTACTTTATTCAAATGAATATCCTCTTGGTTTGCCAAAAAAATTAAAAGGTTGATATGTTCAACGTAGTTAGTATTGCTTTAAAGCGCCCGTATACGTTTGTGGTGATGGCATTGTTGATGCTCATCGCAGGCACACTGGCTGCGCTGCGAAGCCCGGTGGATATTTTCCCTGAGATTCGTATTCCGGTGATTGCGGTAGCATGGCAGTATGCCGGATTGCCGGCAGATGACATGGCAGGGCGTATCACTACGCTGTACCAGCGAAGCCTCACTACTACAGTGAATGACATCGAACATATTGAAGCTAACTCCTATACCGGTTTTGGTATCGTCAAAATATTCTTCCAGCCGGGTGTGGATATTGCTACTGCAAATGCTCAGGTAACGGCTATTTCACAAGTTGTGACGCGTCAAATGCCAGCAGGCACAACGCCGCCACTCATTTTGAACTACAGCGCTTCCACGGTTCCAATTTTGCAGATTGCCCTGTCTGGTAAGGGTTTGACCGAGCAGAATCTGGCTGATTTGGGTCTAAATGCCGTTCGTTTACGTTTAGTGACTGTGCCTGGCGCTGGGGTGCCATATCCTTTTGGCGGTAAAAGTCGTCAGGTACAGATTGACCTTGACCCATCAGCTCTTCAGGCGCGGGAGCTATCTGCGCAAGACGTCGCTAATGCCTTGGCGGCACACAATCTGATATTGCCTGTCGGTACGCAAAAGATAGGTAGTTTTGAATATACGTTAAACCTTAATAATTCAGCCTCTGCGATTGAAGATTTAGGTAATCTGCCCGTTAAAGTCGTCAATGGCGCAACGGTTTATATTCGCGATGTTGCGCAAGTGCGTGACGGTAATCCGCCACAGACTAATATCGTGCATGTGGATGGTAGTCGCTCGGTATTGATGTCCGTGCTTAAAAATGGTGCAATTTCTACGCTTGATATCGTTTCTGGCATTAAAGATAAACTTGAAGAAATCAAGCCTAGCCTGCCTGATAATTTAGTAGCAACACCGATTAATGACCAATCGTTATTCGTACGTGCTGCTATTAGCGGCGTCGCCTATGAAGGAGTTTTGGCTGCAGCACTCACTAGCTTGATGATATTGCTGTTTTTGGGTAGCTGGCGCTCTACCGTGATTATTGCTATCTCAATACCGCTATCCATCTTGGGCGCCATCATGGGCCTTTCTGCTATTGGCGAAACGCTCAACATCATGACCTTGGGTGGTTTGGCGCTTGCCGTTGGTATATTGGTCGATGATGCCACGGTGACGATTGAGAATATCAACTGGCATTTGGAGCAAGGCAAGGAAGTTGAAGAATCCATTTTGGATGGTGCAGCGCAAATCGTGACGCCGGCATTTGTGTCGTTATTGTGTATTTGTATCGTATTTGTGCCGATGTTCTTCTTGGAAGGTGTTTCACGCTTCTTGTTTGTACCGATGGCGGAAGCCGTGATGTTCGCGATGGTAAGTTCGTTCATATTGTCGCGTACGCTAGTGCCAACCATGGCAAATTATCTGCTCAAAAAACATGCGCCACATAAAGATGAACATGGTACGGTAACCACACCGACAAATAATCCGTTCGTGCATTTTCAGCGTGGTTTTGAAGCACGTTTTGAGCGTTTTCGCGCAGGTTACAAAGACATATTGGAAATGGCGGTTGCGCATCGGCGAGTTTTTATAACGGGTTTTTTAGCGGTAATCATGCTGTCATTCTTGCTGATTCCATTTCTTGGTCAAAACTTTTTCCCAGCAGTTGATAGTGGACAGATACTGATACACGCACGCGTGCCTGTTGGCACTCGTGTAGAAGATACTGCTGCGCGCTTTGCACTCATACAATCGGCGATTAAAAAGGTAATTCCGCCCGAAGAAATTATCACGATTGTCGATAATATTGGCATACCAATCAGTAGTATCAACATGACTTACAACAATACCGGTTTGATTGGTGCGCAGGATGGCGACATACAGATTGCACTTAAAAAAGATCACGCACCAACTGCTGATTATGTGCGTAAACTGCGCGAAGTATTGCCACAGCAGTTTCCAGGCACGACATTTTCGTTCCCTCCAGCTGATATCGTCAGCCAGATATTGAATTTTGGCTCCCCCGCGCCGATTGATTTACAGATACGTGGCGGCAAGCTTAATGATAACTTTGATTATGCCAACAAGTTGCTGGAAAAAATTCGCTTGGTTCCAGGTGTGGCCGATGCCCGCATCCAGCAATCACGCGCTAGGCCAGTGTTTGATATTAATGTTGATCGCACCCGTTCACAAGAAATGGGTATTAGCACTAGGGATGTGACCAATAGTCTGGTCGTCAACTTGGCGGGTAGTTCGCAAGTTGCGCCTACTTTCTGGTTGAATCCAGCCAATGGCGTGTCTTATCCTATCGTGCTGCAAACACCGCAATATCGTCTTGATAGCTTAAATTCTTTAGCTAGCATACCTATCAGCAGTGTTGGCGGTGCACCACAAACATTAGGTGCGCTGGCAACTTTCAAGCGTGGCACAGGCAACGCGGTGGTCAGCCAATATGATATTCAGGCGATGGTACAAATCAATGCAACGACACAAGACCGTGATTTAGGTGCTGTGGCTAAAGATATTCGTCAGATTATTGCAGACACGGCCGACCAAGTACCAAAAGGTGCGACTGTCGCACTATTAGGCCAAGTCAAAACCATGAATAGTGCTTTCTCTGGTTTGCTGTATGGATTGCTTGGCGCCATCGTGTTAATTTACCTGCTGATAGTGGTTAACTTCCAGTCATGGAGTGACCCATTTGTGATTATTACGGCATTGCCTGCGGCTCTGGCAGGTATCGTATGGATGTTGTTTGTAACCTATACGCCGTTATCTGTTCCGGCTTTAACAGGTGCCATCATGTGCATGGGCGTAGCGACTGCCAACAGTGTATTGGTCATCAGCTTTGCCCGTGAGCGACTGGCGCAATTGGGCGATGCCACTGCCGCCGCGATTGATGCGGGTTTTGTACGTTTCCGCCCGGTATTAATGACGGCGCTGGCAATGATTATTGGTATGGCGCCTATGGCCTTAGGTTTAGGCGAAGGCGGCGAGCAGAACGCGCCATTAGGTCGCGCTGTGATTGGCGGCTTGATTTTTGCCACGATTGCCACCCTGCTTTTCGTCCCCGTCGTGTTCAGCATTGTACATAGACGTTATCAAAAACAAACTATATCCAATACAACTGGAGAATTTCATGCAGTCTAATCACAAACCCTCTAGACTCTTGCGCGTCAGCGGTATTGTGGCAGTTATTGTCGCCATTGCTGTTGTAGTGATAGGCGTGACTACACGCGCTAACAACCATAATAACTTAAAGGAATGGACAGACAAGCAAGCTATACCAACAGTCAGTGTGGGGCTGCCAACTAGTGCCGATGAAGGTGTCAGCCTTGAGTTGCCAGGTCGTTTTGAAGCTTACGCCCGCGCACCTATTTATGCACGCGTGAGTGGTTATCTGAAAAGCTGGAAAGCAGATATTGGTACTCAAGTAAAAGCTGGGCAGTTATTGGCTGAAATTGAAACCCCTGATTTAGATCAGCAATTACTGCAGGCAAAGGCGGATTTAGCCAGTGCACAGGCCAATGTCGATTTGGCTGAAACCACTGCCACACGCTGGCAGGAAATGCTGGCAACACAATCTATTTCAAAACAGGAAGCGGATGAAAAAGCAGGGGATTACACCAGCAAAAAAGCCATGGTCAAAGCAGCAGAAGCGAATGTTAACCGTATTCTCGCATTAAAAAGTTACACGCGTATTGTTGCGCCTTTTGATGGGTCGGTAACTGCACGCAATACGGATACTGGTGCCTTGATCAATGCTGGCGGGGGTGCTGAGTTGCCGCTGTTTGAGATTTCCGATACGCGACAATTACGCTTATATGTAAATGTGCCGCAGAATTATGTTGGCAGCATTAAGCAAGGTACCAAGGCAAAAATTACCGTGCCGGAATATCCAGATAAAATCTACACGGCTACGGTAAAGTCGACTTCAGGTTCTATCAATGTTGCTTCAGGCACAACCTTAGTGCAATTGGCTGTGGATAACGCAGCAGGCGAGTTACTGCCAGGTGGTTATGCCAATGTCAGCCTGGATTTGCCGAGTAATAAGACCGCACTTAACGTGCCTGCCAGCGCATTGATCTTTGACCAAGCGGGCCTGCGTGTTGCAACCGTGGGTGCAGATAACAAAGTGATCCTGAAAACGATTGCCATCGCGCGTGACCTTGGTAAAACCATCGAACTGCATTCCGGTGTAGATGCTACGGATCAAGTGATTGAAAACCCGCCTGATGGTGTTAAAAATGGCGATCAAGTCAACGTGGCAAAGAAACAATCAGATTAAGATATTCATAGCACTTAAAAAGCCACGCCAGTAAATAGTTCTACTTGGTCAATTTTTTAAGTGCTTTCCAGCCTTTTTCATTCATACAGGTGATAAAGCCGACGGTGACGGTTTGAGTTTTACCTTCCGGTTTATGTATTTCACCTAATTTTTCTACGCACATATTACTGTCTGTTTTAAACGCATCTGGTTTTACGCCCGTTTTCCACCAAGAACTCACTACATGTGTATCAAGCGGATTAGATGGCGCTGCCTTTGTTTTGGCTTTGCTTGTATTGGTGTTGTTAGATTGTTGTGGTTTATCTGCAACAACTACCTGAGAAGCGCTACTTTTTTCTGTATTTTCACTGTCCAAGTTGCTGGCAACTTCTGTTGCTTGAACATCATTTTGCGATTCATCTTCAACGGATGTTTCTGTGAATATTTCAAAAGAGTCCAGTTTTTGAATCGTCCAGCCGCTGTCTTCCATACATTTTTCAATGGCAACGTCGCTGCTTTTGGCTTGGCAGGTTTGTCTGGTATTTTCAAGCTGGGCAACGTTTGCACCGCGTTTATATGAAAACTCACCACAAGCAGTCAGCGCAATTGTGATTGCCATCAGCCATACATTTTTTCTTGTAGTTAACATCTTAATACACCCATTTTCTACGTAAAAACGTCAATTTAAAGTGACTACAATATACGACTAATCCCCCTGGAATTGACTACGCAATATGACGTATTTAATTCGCCCCTACCTATCGCTAATCTAGCCACATGACAAATGCATCCGAATTGCGGGATGCGCTAGCTAAGTATCTGTATTAAGTATTTACAACTGTTTATCAATCTATAGGGGCATGGAAATGAATTTAATTTTTAAAAAAAGTTTACTCACATCAGCAGTATTAGCGACACTGAGTATTTCAGCGATTCAGGCACAGGCGGCTGGAACCATTACATTTGGTGAGGATAAATATATCAGTGTTGGTTTTGGCGCAATTGGTAGCTACAGCAGTGTAGAAGATGCAGCGGCAAATGGTAGTGACCGCTCAAACGATTTCTCTTTGGATAGTGCACGTTTATATGTGTCTGGTTCATTAAACAAATACATTAAAGGTATGCTGAACACAGAAAAATCTGGCAGCGGCGGCTCAATTGAAGTGATTGACGCTAATGTGCAATTTCAATTAACAGAAGATATCGCGATATGGGCGGGTCGATTCTTATCCCCTAGTGATCGTGCCAATATGGCGGGACCTTATTACTCAATGGGCGGTGGTTATTGGTCTAACATCGCTTCTCGCTATGGCTGGAACGGCGGTATTATTGGCCGTGATGAAGGTGTTGCGCTTGTTGGCAGTACGTTAGATAGCAAATTAGCTTATTCATTTGGTGCGTTTGAAGGCGATAACATTTTTAGATTTAGCCCAGGCATTACGGCATTATCAGAAACGCAAGGTACTAAAGATAAATTAATGTATGCAGGCCGCTTGCAATATGACTTTTGGGATGCAGAACCGGGTTATTACGGCACAGGTAACTACTTTGGTGCGAAAGATATTTTAGCCATAGGTATTGCCGGCCGCAGCAAAAAAGATGGCGTGGTTGCCGTGCCAGGTGCTGCAGGTGATTACACTTCATACAGCGTGGACTTTTTACTAGAGAAGAAAAATGTAGGACCAGGTACATTCTCAGCAGAAGCGGCTTACTATGATTACGATACCGACGATATCTTTTTAAGTGAACAAGGTAAGGCATATTCAGCTGGCGCGGCTTATTTATTCAATGCAAAAGCTGGCTGGGGTCAATTTATGCCATTCGTTCGCTACCAAAAGTTTGATTCAGACGCGACCACTTCATTCACACCTGGTGGGTCTGTTGCACTTGCAGGTGAGACAAAAAAATATGAGATTGGTACCAATTACGTTATGGAGCCCTATAACGCTTTAATAACTGCGGCTATCTCAAAAACAAAAGTGTCTGATGCCGATTCTATCAACGCAATCAACGTTGCATTGCAATTCCAGTTCTAGAAGATGTACCGCTAATAAGTTTTAACTACACACCTAAAGCCCAAAGTTACGTTTGGGCTTTAGCGTTTGTACTATTTGAAAAGTTAACCCATTTAATTGGTTAACTTTATCTGGTTAATTTCCGCCAACCATTTTATGTACTTGGCAAACAAGGCTTTCAAGTGCGGCATCTTTTGAGTTAGCAGCAACTGGCTTAAAAAAATCGTCACCTATTTCGCTGCCAACTAATTTTTTATTAGCATCAAAAAACTGCATAGCGTTAGTTTTAAACGTGTGCAGCGCGCAATTAAATTGGGTAGTGGAATGACTTTCCGAATAAATAAATTTAAGCGCATTTTTGCGGTAGTTCTGTGGCTTTAAAAATAGTGTTTTTGTGGTGATATAAGGCATGCCTGCAGACTCATTATAAGAATCCATATCCACTAGCATTTCCTCCTGTTTTGTCTTGCTGATAGACGTCCAATCAGCCGCTACCGCTTCCAAAGCCGTACAGAATGATAGAAAGGAAAGTATATAAATACAGGCTTTCTGGACGCTTTTACGAGGTTTTAGCATTGGTGCTATGGATTCGTTTTCTAGATGCATTTTGCTACCTTATAAATGAATGTTCACTCTGAAATTAACACAGTTCAAGCATTAAATCGCAACAATCAACTACGCACTTTGACGTATTTCAATCATCCCTCTGCATCACTAATCTAAGCATATAGAAAAACTCATTGGATTATTAACCGCGAGTCTTCTTTGAAATACTTTAAAAACCTTAAACATAGCGGTTTTTAAAGCGTGAGGAAACTTACTGTTGATTGTAACTGTTGAAAATAACTGAAATTAAGTAGGAGCAAGTAAATGAAAACACTCGTTAAGTTAGATTTAGACAAAAAGCCTTGGGAACAAGATGGTCAGATTCATAACCGTTGGCACCCAGATTTACCCATAATCGCCATGGTTAAACCGGGCGACGAATTTCGTGTGGAATGTATGGATTGGACTGGCGGCCAGATTGGCAATAACGACAGTGCCAACGATGTGCGCGATGTAGATTTGACGCAAGTGCATTATCTAAGCGGCCCAATCGGTGTTGAAGGTGCAGAACCAGGCGATTTGATGGTGGTTGAGATTCTAGACGTTGGCACATTTGAAGAGCAGCAGTGGGGTTTTAACGGTATTTTCGCTAAAGAAAATGGTGGTGGTTTCTTAGTCGATCAATATCCGGAAGCGCGTAAATCAATTTGGGATTTCCACGGTATTTATACCACTTCACGCCATGTACCCAATGTGAGGTTCGCCGGCATTATGCATCCAGGTTTAATTGGCTGCTTGCCTTCAAAAGAGTTATTAGAAACATGGAATAAACGTGAGGGTGATTTGATTGCAACCGACCCTGAGCGCGTTCCAGGTTTAGCATTACCGCCAAATCAGAAGTCAGCTGTAATGGGAAAAATGACTGGTGATGCAGCTGCAAAAGCTGCTTCAGAAGGTGCACGTACTGTGCCGCCACGTGAGCATGGTGGTAATTGCGATATCAAAAATCTGACCAAAGGCTCAAAAGTTTATTTCCCTGTTTATGTAAAAGATGGTGGCCTTTCAATGGGTGACCTGCACTTCTCACAAGGCGATGGCGAAATCACATTCTGTGGTGCCATTGAGATGGCCGGCTACTTGGATATCAAAGTCAGTTTAATCAAAGACGGCGTGAAGAAATATGGCGTTAAAAACCCAATCTTCGAACCGAGTGTGCTCACACCAACTTATAAAGACTACATCATTTTTGAAGGTATCTCAGTTAATGAGCAAGGCAAGCAGCTTTATTTGGATGTCAACGAAGCTTATCGCCAAGCTTGTTTAAATGCCATTGAGTACATGAAGAAATTTGGTTACACCGGTGCGCAAGCTTTATCAATTTTAGGCACTGCACCAATCGAAGGCCATATCAGCGGCATTGTGGATATTCCTAACGCCTGTGCCACTTTGTGGTTACCAACCGAGATATTTGACTTCGATATGAAGCCAAATGCGGATGGACCAAAAGTGATGGTGAAACAAGGCGTTGATACGGCTAAAACCAGCTAAGCCAAAAGCAAATAAGGAGTTTCGGGATGCCAGTTTATGAATATGGATGTGATACCTGCGGTGTTTTTACTGCGCTTAGAAAAATGAGTGAGTCTAGTGAGCCAGCATTTTGTGATGAATGTGGTTGCGAAAGCCCGCGCATTATGTCTGCGCCTCGCTTGGCGGTAATGGATAAAACACAGCGTGTGGCACATGAGCGAAATGAAAAATCTGCGCATGATCCAAAAGTAGCTAAACGTTCAAGTTGCGGTTGTGCGGGATCACATACCTGCAAAACAAGCACAAAAGTGAACCAGGAAACAGGTAAGGCGGCTTTGCAAATGCAAACCAAAAAGACAGCAAGACCTTGGATGTTATCGCACTAATTAATTGGGTGAGTTAATCAATAAATTGATGGGAAAAGTAAGTTTTGAAGTGTTTAGCAGGTTAAGTAGTTCCGTTTGATTTTGAAGTAAAAGTTGTATTTTTTTAATATTAGGAGATCGTAATGAGTACTTTGAATAGACGTGGCTTTATGAAAGCGGGTGGTGCCTTAGTCGGCGCATTACTAGCCGCTGGCTTAATTACAACTAACGCATTTGCTGCAGATTTTCCAACAGCAAAAGTGAATACGACTGGCTTAGCTGTAACGGATACGACTGTAAAAGTCGGTATTCTGCACTCAGCGACAGGCACGATGGCAATCAGTGAAACAGGTTCGATTCAGGCTGAAAAATTAGCCATTGATCAAATCAATGCCATGGGCGGTATTTTGGGTCGCAAGATTGAAGTGATTCAAGAAGATGGCGCTTCAGACTGGCCAACATTTGCTGAAAAAGCGAAGAAATTACTGGCATCAGACAAAGTGGCTGCCGTCATGGGTTGCTGGACATCTGCTTCACGTAAAGCGGTATTGCCAGTGTTTGAAAAAGAAAACGGTTTACTGTTTTATCCAACATTCTATGAAGGTTTAGAACAATCTAAAAACGTGTTCTACACAGGTCAGGAAGCTACGCAACAGGTTATCGCCGGTTTAGATTGGATTGCTAAAGAGAAAAAAGCCAAAACTTTTTACTTGATCGGTTCTGATTACATCTGGCCACGTACTTCAATGAAAATCGCCCGTAAACATATTGAGAAAAACCTAAAAGGCTCAGTGGTTGGTGAAGAATACATTGCGTTGGGCGATACACAATTTGGTTCTGTGATTAACAAAATCAAACTGAAAAAACCTGACGTGATTTATGCAGCGGTTGTGGGTGGCAGTAACGTTGCCTGGTTTAAACAGCTAAATGCAGCGGGTTTAAACTCTACTAAACAAACCATGTTAACCATTTCAGTGACAGAAGATGAAGTGTTGGGCATTGGCGGTGAAAACTTAGCTGGCTTCTACTCAGCGATGAAATACTTCCAATCGCAAGACAATCCAGCTAACAAGAAATTTGTAGCCGAATTTAAGAAAAAATGGGGTGCTAAATCTGTAATCGGTGACGTTACACAAGCCGCTTACTTGGGCCCATGGTTATACAAAGCAGCTGTTGAGCGTGCTGGTAGTTTTGATGTAGATAAAGTACAAGCCGCATTACCTGGTTACGAGTTAAAAGATGCGCCAGAAGGTCCTGTGACAGTGGAAAAAAATCACCACTTAACAACCAAATTGCGTATCGGTCAATGGCAAAAAGATGGTCAAGCTAAGGTTGTTTACACCTCTGGCTACATCAAACCAGATCCGTTCCCAAAAGGTTATCAATAGTCTAGTAGTGATTTAAAAAGACGCGGTAGCTTAAAAAATAGGCTGCCGCAGTCTGCAAATAAGTAAGCGTATCAGCAACATTATTTTTTAGTAGTAATTAAGTAGGAGGCCATATGTTTGGTTATTCAATGGGTGATATCGGCAATATTATGATCATGCAGGGGTTTTCTGGCCTGAGCATGTTTACAGTGCTGCTACTCATGGCATTAGGTCTTGCCATTATTTTCGGCCAAATGGGCGTGATTAATATGGCGCATGGTGAGTTTATGACCATAGGCGCGTATACAACAGTGATGCTGTCAAAAGTGGCAGCCACTTATGGATTTGTAAATTATTACTTTCTCATTGCCATCGTGTTGGCGTTTATCTTAGCCTTTGCACTGGGATATTTTGTTGAATTCATAATGATTCGGCATCTCTACAAGCGGCCCTTAGATACCTTATTGGCAACATGGGGTTTGAGCTTGGTGATGCAACAGGCGTTTCGTTCCAGTTTTGGCGCGAAAGAGATGAGTGCTGAACTTCCAGAATGGATGTTAGGCTCATTTAAACCAACCCCCGATATTGATATTCCGATTAACGGTGTTTTTGTGATGGTGCTGGCATTGCTGGTAACCGCAGGCGTTTATATCTTTATGTATCGCTCACGTTGGGGTTTAAGAGTACGCGCCACTGTGCAAAATCGCGTGATGGCAGGTGCGGTTGGTATCAATACCAAAAAAGTAGATCGCGTCACATTCGCTTTAGGTTGCGGCATTGCTGGTGTTGCTGGTGCAGCGTTTACCACGATCGCTTCAACAGGCCCAACCACAGGTACGCTTTATATTGTAGATAGCTTTATGGTCGTGGTATTTGGTGGCGCAGCCAGCTTAATGGGTACGATCGCATCCGCTTTCGGTATCGCACAAGCACAGTCCATCCTTCAATTCTTTATGACCAGTTCAATGGGCAAGGTGACTACTTTGCTAGTGATTGTCGGCATATTGATGATGAAGCCAGAAGGCTTGTTTGCTTCCAAACTTCGTAAATAATAGCTGCGCAAATAAACGGGAGAATGAACATGAATGCATCCTTAAGTAAATTAGTTGGCGGTAAGCAGGGCGCAATCGGACTCGCATTGTTAGCCGCCTTGATATTTGTCGTATTGCCACTTGGCGTCGATATATTCAGATTAAATCTGGTGGGCAAATACTTAACCTACGCTTTTGTGGCTGTGAGTTTAGTGTTGTTGTGGGGTAACGGTGGTATTTTAAGTTTAGGCCAAGGTATATTCTTCGGCTTAGGCGGCTACGGCATGGCGATGTTCATGAAGCTAGAAGCCTCAGATCCGATTACGACCAAAATCCAAACCACGCCAGGTATTCCAGATTTTATGGATTGGAACCAAATCACCGAGTTACCTTGGTTTTGGCATCCTTTCCAAAGCCTGCCCTTAACCATATTGGCGATATTAGTGATACCTGCTTTGTTTGCTTACTTCATTGGTTTTGCCATGTTTAAGCGTCGCGTGGGTGGTGTATATTTTGCGATTATTACGCAAGCGATTGCGTTGATTCTAAGTATCTTAATCGTTGGTCAACAAGGCCTAACAGGCGGAGTTAACGGTATTACAGACCTTAAAACTGTTATGGGCTGGGATACGCGCACCGATAGCGCAAAATACATTCTTTATTATGTCAATGGCATCTTGTTGATCGGCTCGATCTTGCTGTCGAAATATATCTTGAATAGTAAATTCGGTATGTTGCTATTAGCCATGCGCGATAAAGAAGAGCGGGTACGCTTCTCTGGTTACGATGTTTCTAATTTCAAAATATTCATCTTCTGTGTAGCAGCCATGATTTCAGCAGTCGGCGGCGCGATGTTCACACTGCAAGTTGGCTTTATGTCACCGTCATTTGTCGGCATCGTGCCATCCATTGAAATGGTGATCTTCTGCGCGGTTGGTGGTCGTATGTCGCTGATTGGCGCGGTTTACGGCACATTATTGGTTAACTACGGTAAAACCGTGTTCTCGGAAACTTATCCTGAATTATGGTTGTTCCTGATGGGGGGCTTATTTATCACTGTGGTGATGTTTTTCCCCAATGGATTAGCTGGAATCTATGAAAAGTACGCTAAGAAAATTAAATTTTTACGCAAGTTTTCTGATGCGCAACCAGAGAAAGCAGCGGACGTAGTGCCTACAAACGAGATTAAAGAGATGGGAGCAAAAGCATGAGCAACACAGACTTTGTCCTAGCGATTGAAGACTTAACGGTATCGTTTGATGGCTTTAAAGCGGTTGATAACCTGACCATGTATATCGATAAAAACGAGTTACGTGTGGTGATTGGCCCGAATGGCGCAGGAAAGACAACGGTTTTAGACCTGATTTGCGGTAAAACCAAATCGACTTCAGGTTCTATTAAGTTTAGGAATACTGAGCTGACTAAATTATCAGAGCATGAAATCGTGCGAGCTGGAGTAGGGCGTAAATTCCAAACCCCTTCTATCTATGAGAATTTATCGGTCTATCAAAACTTAGAAGTTTCCTATCCAAAAGGGCGTGGCGTTTGGGGCAGCTTGTTTTTCAAACGCTCGGAAGCAGTGGTTTCTCAGGTAAAAAAGATTGCCGAAGAAATCATGTTAACGGACTTTTTGGAGATGGAAGCTGCACTATTGAGTCATGGCCAAAAACAGTGGCTGGAAATCGGTATGTTGCTGATGCAGGATCCAGAACTGTTAATGTTGGATGAGCCAGTCGCTGGCATGAGTGCGAAAGAGCGCGACCAAACGGCTGATTTATTGAATAAGATCTGCAAAAACCGCTCCGTGATTGTGATTGAACATGATATGGAGTTTGTGAAAAAAATCGCCCATAAAGTCACCGTCTTGCATCAAGGCAAGATTCTGGCAGAAGGTGCGATGGACAAAGTGCAGGCAGATGAAAAAGTCATTGAAGTGTATCTGGGTCATTAGGCTTATGGCATAAAACACAGCTCATTAACGTAGTTGATATTGCTCGGATTGAAGGGAATAAATATGATTGAAATTGAAAATCTACAAGTCAGTTATGGCCAAAGCCAAGTGATTCATGGCTTGAATTTTAAGGCAGAAAAAAATGAAACACTGGCGATTATGGGACGCAATGGCATGGGTAAAACGACGCTGTTTAAATCGCTAATGGGTATCTTGCCGAGTAAAAGCAGCAAGGCAGTGGTAGACGGTGAAAACCTGCAAGGCGCGGATAGTTATGAGCGCGTGGCTAAAGGTTTGGCTTATGTGCCACAGGGCCGCATGATTTTCCCTAGTATGACCGTGCAAGAGAATATCGAAACCGGATTAGAGAAATCCAAAACACGCGAGATTCCCGAAGATATTTTTGCGCTGTTTCCAGTGCTGTATGATATGCGCCACCGTAAAGGCGGCAATCTTTCTGGCGGTCAGCAACAGCAATTGGCGATTGCCCGTGCTTTGGTGACGAATCCTAAAGTGTTGCTATTGGATGAACCTACTGAAGGTATACAGCCGTCGATTATTAAAGATATCGCAAAAGTATTAAACGAGATTCGAAAAATGCGTGAAATTACCATTATTGTGTCTGAACAAGTGTTAAGTTTTACCATGGAAGTTGCCGACCGTATTATCGTGATTGATAAAGGCAAATTCATTCATGAAGACAAACGTGGCGAAGTGGATGCTGCCAAAATTAAAGGATATTTGTCGGTTTAATTGATGCGGTTATTCAAGTATTTTGTGGCATCATAAAGTCATGGATGATGATTTTTCAGTGCCTGCTACAAACGCACAAATTGGCTTGGGTAATGATTTGGCTGGGGTAAAACCTGTCCACTGGTTAGCCACGTTAACACTGGATTTTGCTGCGAAAGATGGCCGTAGTTATCTGGCAAAAAGGCAACATAATGGCCCGTTAGTGATACAGAAAACGCTGTATCCAGAAGGTGATGCGCTGTGTCATGGCATTATCATTCATCCGCCGGGCGGTGTTGCGGGCGGTGATGAATTAATACTGAATGTGAATGTGCAAACCAATGCCAGCGCCTTGCTGACAACGCCAGGTGCAGGTAAATGGTACAAAGCGAACGGCGCAGCGGCCAGCCAGCATTTGCAGTTTGATTTAGCTGAAAAATCCAGTTTAGAGTGGTTACCGCAGGAAAATATTTTGTTTGATGACTCAATAGTCAATTTTTCAGCTGACATTAACTTAGGTCAAGAGGCTTGTTATGCTGGCTGGGAAATTTTGTGTTTTGGCAGGCAGGCAAAAGGTGAAAGTTGGCTGACAGGCAAATTGAATCAAAAATTAGTGATTAAGCGCGCAGATAAAACGATTTGGCAGGAAAGTGCATATTTACAAGCCAATGACCGATTTTTTCATTCAGCAATTGGTTTGGGCGGCAATGTTGTGAGTGCCAGTTTTGTGGTTGCTGCGGGTGCTGTACCAACAGAGTTGTTCGCGAAATGCCAACAATTTGAAAGTGATAGTGCATCAGATAGTAAAGCTAAATTTGGCGTAAGTGCGCTGTCAGAAGTTTTTTCAGCACGTTATATTGGTATGTCAGCACAATCAGCAAGGCACTATTTTGAAGGGCTTTGGCAGATATTACGACCGTGGTACGCAAGCCGCTCAGCCGCAAGACCACGCATTTGGAATACCTAAAATTAAACTCAATAAAGTTAAAAGACAATGGAATTAACCCCTAGAGAAAAAGATAAGCTATTGATTTTTACCGCTGGCCTGCTGGCAGAAAGACGCAAAGCGCGCGGCCTGAAATTGAATTATCCAGAAGCCATCGCTTATATTTCTGCCGCTATTATGGAAGGCGCGCGAGATGGTCAAACCGTGGCATATTTGATGGGTTATGGCGCCACTTTGTTGACGCGCGAGGATGTGATGGAAGGTATCGCGGAAATGATTCCTGATATTCAAATTGAAGCGACATTTCCCGACGGGACAAAACTAGTCACCGTTCATCATCCAATTCCTTAGAGGTAAAAATGATTCCAGGCGAAATGCTCATCGAAGCGGGCGAAATCAGTCTCAACGTAGGACGTGAATCGATTACGATAGATGTGGCGAATACGGGCGACAGGCCGATACAGGTCGGCTCACATTTTCATTTTTTTGAGACAAATGAAGCTTTAACTTTTGAGCGAAAACGTGCCTATGGATTCAGGCTGGATATCGCCGCTGGCACAGCTGTGCGTTTTGAGCCAGGCCAAACGCGTACTGTGCAATTAGTGGCTTTAAGCGGTGAGCGCAAAGTGTATGGTTTTTCAGGAAAAGTGATGGGTGCATTGAAATGAGTGTCAGTATCGATAAACGCGCCTATGCGGAAATGTTCGGGCCAACCACTGGTGATAGAATGCGCTTAGCAGATACCGATTTATGGATTGAAGTAGAAAAAGACTACACAATCTACGGTGAGGAAGTGAAATTCGGCGGCGGCAAGGTGATTCGTGACGGCATGGGGCAAAGTCAGTTGTGCGCCAAAGATGTGGCGGATACCGTTATCACCAATGCATTGATTATCGACCATTGGGGCATCGTTAAAGCGGATATCGGCCTCAAAAATGGGCGTATTTCAGCCATCGGCAAAGCAGGCAACCCGGATATTCAGCCAGCAGTGACCATCCCAATCGGTGCTGGTACCGAAATTATCGCCGGTGAGGGCATGATTGTGACAGCGGGTGGTATCGATTCGCACATTCACTTTATCTGCCCGCAACAAATAGAAGAAGCGCTGATGTCTGGCGTGACGACCATGCTGGGCGGCGGCACAGGTCCAGCGACTGGCACTTTTGCCACAACTTGTACGCCAGGCCCATGGCATATTCATTGCATGTTACAAGCAGCAGATGCTTTTCCCATGAATTTGGGTTTTTTAGGCAAAGGCAACGTCAGCTTGCCAGAACCGCTGCGGGAACAGGTTGAAGCTGGCGTGATTGGCCTTAAATTGCATGAAGATTGGGGCACAACGCCAGCCGCCATTGATAACTGCTTGAATGTGGCCGAGGAAATGGATGTGCAAGTGGCGATTCATTCGGATACTTTGAATGAGTCGGGCTTTGTGGAAACCACACTTGCCGCATTTAAAGATCGCACTATTCATACTTTTCATACCGAAGGTGCAGGCGGCGGGCATGCACCAGATATCATCAAGGCCGCTGGCTATGCCAATGTGTTGCCGTCATCCACCAATCCAACGCGGCCATTCACGGTTAATACCATCGATGAACATCTGGATATGCTGATGGTTTGTCACCATCTGGACCCTGCGATTGCAGAAGATATCGCTTTTGCGGAAAGCCGCATTCGCCGCGAAACCATTGCGGCAGAAGATATTTTGCACGACTTGGGTGCTTTTTCGATGATGTCATCTGACTCGCAGGCAATGGGTCGTGTGGGTGAGGTGGTGATTCGCACCTGGCAAACAGCACATAAAATGAAAGTACAGCGCGGCGCATTAGCAGAAGATTCTGCCCGTAATGACAATTTCCGTGTCAAACGTTATATCGCTAAATATACGATTAATCCTGCGTTAACGCATGGTATTGCTGACACAGTAGGCTCTATTGAAGTGGGTAAGCTGGCCGATTTAGTGCTTTGGCGCCCGGCCTTTTTTGGCGTAAAACCGTCTATCATTTTAAAAGGTGGCATGATCGCGGCAGCGGCAATGGGCGACCCAAATGCGTCTATCCCAACGCCGCAGCCTGTGCATTATCGCCCTATGTTTGGTGCTTATGGGGGCGGTTTAAAAACTTCCGTCACATTTGTATCGCAGGCGGGATTGAAAAATCCGGCGGTCCAGGCGCTTGGTTTAAACAAAAGATTAGTACCAGTTCGTGGCACACGCACGGTGAGAAAAGCCGATATGATCCATAATGGCTGGATGCCAAATATTGATGTAGACCCGGAAACTTATATTGTGCGCGCGGATGGCATTTTATTGGCTTGCGAGCCCGCCAGTATTTTGCCGATGGCGCAACGTTATTTCCTGTTTTAAGTTTTTTTAAGATTAGCCATGCTCAATATTACGCGGCGTTTGTTAGACAAGACCGCTCATCCAATCGATGACTATTTGGTCTTGCCATTTGATTTGCGGCAAAAAAGCCGCTTGCGTGTGACCTTGAAATCAGGCATTGAAGCGGCGTTAATGCTAGACCGTGGCACCATATTGCGCGGCGGCGATTTGCTTAAGGCGGAAGATGGAAAAATAGTGCAAATTGTAGCGGCGGAACAACCTGTGACGGATGTCAGGGCTGAAACGCAGCAAGCGTTAATGTGCGCGGCATATCACTTGGGTAATCGACATGTGCCTTTGCAAGTCGGCGATGGCTGGCTGCGCTTAGAGCAAGACCATGTGTTGAAAGAAATGCTAATCGGTCTTGGCATGATAACGGTTGACCAGCTTGCACCATTTGAGCCTGAAGCGGGTGCTTATGGCGGTGGACACAAGCATCACGATGACGATGATAATTTATCCAGGTTACCTTCTGCGCGATTGCGGTGACATGGTTAGCTAAATATGCAAATGCAAAACATTAAACCACAAAATATTGCCTCAAATATTGCGTTAAGTCGCTTGCTGCAATTGGCTAGCCCAATGTTACCTGTGGGTGCTTATAGTTATTCGCAAGGGCTTGAATGGGCGATTGAATGTGGTGAAGTGATCGATTTAGCAAGCGCCAAAACTTGGATCAGTGATGCGCTGATGATTTATCAGGGCAGGTATGAGTTGCCTGTGCTATATCGGCAATATCAGGCATGGCAATTGAATGACATTGCAGCTGTAAAAGAGTGGGATACGTATTTCCAAGCAGGGCGCGATACCAGCGAAGCCTTGGCGGAAACGCGGCAAATGGGCTATTCATTATGCCGTTTACTGAATGATTTAGGCAGCTTGCCAGCAGATTTTATGTTTAAGATTAACGAATTAGTTAACCCTGCCTTTCCAACCGTTTACGCGGGTATTACACATTTATGGTCAATTTCAGCGCAAGATATGTTGCAGGCTTACGCATGGTCATGGGTAGAGAATCAGGTCAGTGCCGCCATGAAAACCGTGCCACTTGGGCAGGTTGCGGGGCAAAAAATATTACTGGAATTAGGCGCCTTTTTGCCTGAAATCGTTACTGATGCGATGCAGTTAGAATATGCTGAAATCAGTAACTTTACGCCGGGACTTAGCATTGCTGGGTGCCGCCACGAAACACAATATAGCCGCTTATTTAGGTCATAAACAGAATGAATCAACCTGCAGAACTATCACAAGGAAATCTCAATCAATCCTCAGTAGAGCCGCTACGTGTTGGCATCGGTGGCCCGGTTGGCTCGGGCAAAACAGCACTTACATTATCACTTTGCAAACGTTTACGCGAAGAGCTGAATATCGCCGTGGTGACCAATGACATTTACACCAAAGAAGACGCGGAATTTTTAACACGCAACGAAGCACTGGCACCAGAACGTATTATCGGTGTAGAAACGGGCGGTTGCCCGCATACTGCGATTCGCGAAGACGCATCGATGAATCTGGAAGCGGTTGCACAACTTTGCAAACGTTTTGTCGGTTTGGATATCGTGTTTGTTGAAAGTGGCGGTGATAACTTAGCCGCCACTTTCAGCCCGGAATTATCCGATTTGACGATCTATGTGATCGATGTGGCAGCAGGCGAAAAGATACCGCGTAAAGGCGGGCCGGGCATCACAAAATCGGATTTGCTGATTATCAATAAAATAGACTTGGCGCCCATGGTTGGTGCATCGTTGGAAGTGATGGACAGGGATGCGAAAAAAATGCGTGGCGAGCGGCCATTTATTTTTACCAATTTAAAAACTGGGCAAGGCCTAGAAGAGATTGTGCAATTTATCAAAAAACAGGGGTTAATGCATGACTAAGCCTGAGGCAGGATTAAATTTTAGTGCATCATTTAGGAGTTAAAGTATGAAGAAAATAGTGTTAACCAGTTTGCTAGTGGGGTTTTCTAGCTTGGCAATCGCACATCCTGGGCATGAATTAGTGGGTACGAGTTTAGATAGTGCTTATGCCGGTTTTATACACCCGTTAACCGGCTGGGATCATCTCTTGGTCATGCTGGCGATTGGTATCTGGGCCAGCAAGCTGGGCGGCAAAGCACGCTGGCAATTGCCGCTTACATTCCTTACAAGCATGACTTTAGGTGCAATATTGGGTTTAGCAGGCATCACTTTTTCTGGTGTAGAAACCGCAATCGCTGCCAGTGTGATGGCGATGGGATTATTACTGGCGATTAACTTACCTATTCCAGCCATCAGCCGTATCGGTATTGTGGCGATTTTTGCAGTATTTCACGGCATGGCACATGGCGTTGAATTGCACTCACAGCAAAGCTATGCGGCATTGGGCGGCATGTTAATGGCCACAGCTTTATTGCATGCGATTGGTTTGATGCTGGCTTCACGTCGATTGAATTTAGCAAACTGGATTCAATCGCTGCTGGCTTGGGGCATTGCGCTGGTGGGCGGATATATGCTGGTTGCAATCTGATTGAATGCTGTTTATACGTCAAATGACGTACATATTTTTTCGCCATACTTTATTACGATATCAAGGCTAAATTATTGATCTATTGATTAAAGGCATAGTTATTGCTCATCACAACCTGTTATTAGGCAAAATTAATTTACTTAAATAGTAGGAATGATGAGTTGACGACAGCAAACCTGGCTTCAAACGTATCGGAAAATACCGAACCCACACAGCGCATCGTTAAAATTCGCCGTGATTACAACACGTGGGTAGCAAATGAAAGCATCGAAGATTACGCACTTCGATTCACACCACGCTCATTCCGTAAATGGTCGATTCTGCGTGTTTCAAATACCGCTTTAGGCGCGATTTCATTCTTAGTACTGGAAGCAATTGGCGGCACAATCGCGGTTAATTATGGCGTGGTCAACGCGCTTTGGGCGATTTTATCAGTCGGCATGATTATCTTTTCAACAGGCCTGCCCATTAGCTACTATGCCGCCAAATATGGCCTAGACATGGATTTGCTTACGCGTGGTGCAGGTTTTGGTTATATCGGTTCCACCATTTCATCGTTTATTTACGCGTCGTTTACCTTTATCCTATTTTCGCTGGAAGCAGCGATTATGGCTTACGCGCTTGAGCTGTATTTTCATATGCCGCTCTATATCGGTTACCTGATTAGCGCGCTGATTGTCATCCCTTTGGTCACGCATGGCGTCACGTTGATTAGTCGTATTCAAATGATTACGCAACCAATTTGGTTGATTTTGATGTGCATGCCGTTTATTGCAGTGTTGCATCATGATCCACAGATAATTTCTAAATTATTGTCATTTGCCGGTGTTTCTGGAAATTCTGGTGAATTTAATCTGCTCATGTTTGGTGCAGCAACTGCGGTTGGTGTGGCATTAATTCCCCAAATTGGTGAACAAGTGGATTTTTTACGCTTTATGCCAGAAAAAACGCCCCAAAATCGTTGGCGCTGGAATTTTGGCGTATTAATGGCTGGCCCCGGTTGGATTTTTCTGGGTATGGCAAAAATGCTTGGTGGCGTGCTGTTGGCGTATCTGGTTATTCAAAGCGATATGTCGTTTGAACAGGCGGTAAATCCCACACATATGTATCTGGTGGGGTTTGGCTATGCTTTTAATTCATATGAAATCGCCTTGGCGGTGACCACTTTGTTTGTGGTGATCTCACAGGTGAAAGTGAATATGACCAATGCCTATGCAGGTTCGCTGGCATGGTCTAACTTTTTTGCACGCCTGACGCATAGTCATCCCGGTCGCGTGGTATGGGTAGTCTTTAATGCGCTAATCGCTATTATGCTGATGGAATTGGACGTTTTTAAAGCCATTGAACAGGTACTAGGGCTTTATTCCAATATTGCAATCGCCTGGATCACCGCCGTTGTTGCTGATTTAGTCATTAATAAACCACTGGGATTAAGTCCAAAAGGTATCGAGTTTCGGCGTGCTTATTTGTACGATATTAATCCTGTTGGTGTGGGTGCGATGTTTCTGGCGTCTGTTGTATCGATTGCAGCATTTTCTGGCATATTTGGAGAAGAAGCCAAAGCATTTTCTTCCTTCATTGCGCTGATAACCGCATTGGTCACGTCGCCATTTATCGCATGGTTAACCAAGGGCAAGTATTACGTCGCGCGCAAGCAATATAGCTTTCCTGCAAAAACGCGTACGCAAAAATGTGTGATTTGCGAGCGAGAATATGAAACGGATGATATGGCACACTGCCCAGCTTACCAAGGCGCCATTTGCTCATTATGCTGCTGTTTAGACGCACGCTGTAATGACGCCTGTAAGCCGGAGGCACGTTTGTCGCAACAATGGTTAAGTGCCAATAAATTTATCTTTCCAGAATGGGTGTGGCCGCATCTTAAAGGCGGCGTTGCGCATTACCTTTTATTGATGTTTATCGCATTGGCTTTTTTTGGCGTATTACTCGGTTTGATTTATTTCCATGAAACCATCACGCTGGAAGAAAGCGCTTCCGCCTTGCTGCCGCAATTGCGAGCGGGTTATTTAAAAGTATTTGCTTCGCTGGTTTTTGCCAGCGGCATCATTGCGTGGTGGCTGGTGCTAACCACAGAAAGCCGCCGCGTAGCCCAAGAGGAATCGAATCGCCAAACAGGGCTTTTATTGCGTGAGATCGATTTGCATAAACAAACCGATAATGAATTACAGTTGGCGAGGCACCTTGCAGAACAAGCTAATCAGGCGAAAAGTCGCTATATCACGGGCATTAGCCATGAGCTCAGAACGCCACTCAATAGTATTTTGGGTTATGCCCAATTGTTGGATAACGACAGCTCTATCCCTCTGCATCGCAAACATGCCATTAAAGTGGTGCGGCGCAGCGGTGAGCACTTACTATCGTTAATTGAAGGAACGCTGGATATTGCGTTGATTGAAAGCGGAAAGCTGACGTTTGATATCAAGCCGATTAAATTCCCCGAATTTATCAGCCAAATCGTCAGCATGTTTGAGTTGCAGGCACGCAATAAAGGTCTGGATTTTAAGTATGAAGCAATTGGTGAATTGCCTACTGTCGTTAAAGCCGATCAAAAGCGATTAACGCAGATTTTAATCAATATTCTGGGTAATGCCGTTAAGTTTACCAAGACAGGTAGCATTACTTTCCGCGTGCGATATGTGCGCGAGATTGCTTATATAGAGGTCCAAGACACAGGTCCTGGTATTTCTCGTGCAGAATATAACAAAATATTTGAGCCATTTTCACGCGGTAGCGCGGCGAACCAAATCAATATTGGCGGCACCGGACTTGGCTTAACCATTAGTAAATTACTGACCGAATTAATGGGCGGCGAGTTGAATTTCACCAGCGAAATTGGCAGAGGAACTACTTTCCAAATTAGACTATTCCTATCGCAGGTGCATCATTTAGAAGAAATTGACAGCAACGTTTTTGCCAATCGTGTGACATATCTAGGTGCCAGACGAAAGGTGTTGGTGGTGGATAATGAGCAAGTGGATAGGGAATTGTTAGTGAATATATTGGCGCCGCTGGGTTTTGAGATGGCGCAGGCAGCCACAGGGCAAGAGTGTCTGGATATTTATGAAGCATTTAACCCAGATGTTATCCTAATGGACTTGGCGATGCCGGTAATGGATGGCTGGGAAGCGGCTTATGTCATTCGTAAAGTACACCAGTCGCCCATTCCGATTGGTATTGTTTCTGCAAATGCATATGACAAGAATCTTGAAAATTCAGCGGGAATAGCTAGCGATGACTTTATCGTCAAGCCGGTGAATGTTGAAGAATTATTAAATTGGCTGGGCAATCGATTGAACTTGGAGTGGATAACCGACACGAGCATGGTGGAAAATTTATTACAAAACCAAGAAAGTATTGTTGATCACAGCAAAATGATTATGCCGCCAGAAAAAATCCTGACCGAGCTGTTGGCATTGATTAATCTTGGTTACATAAAAGGCATTAATGGCAAGCTGGACGAAATTCTTTTAATTGACCCTGTTTATTCCGCTTTTGTAGAGCTGATGCGAAAATTCTCCAGCCAGTTTCAGATCGATATTATGAAAAATTTTATACAAGAAATTAGAGCATGAGCAAACCCGATTTAAATCGACATCAATCATCCGTTGTACTGATTGTGGACGATGTGATGGATAATTTAGCCATTTTGCACGATGCACTGGATGAGTCCGGCTACACCGTTCTAATCGCCAATAACGGTCAAGTGGCAATTGAGCGGGCAGAAGCCGCTCAGCCAGAAATTATTTTGTTAGACGCGATGATGCCAGAGATGGACGGTTTTGAAGTCTGTCGCAAATTAAAATTAAATGCCAAAACCAGTCATATTCCGGTGATTTTTATGACTGGCCTGACCGAGTCGGAACATGTGGTAGCGGCGTTTCAAGCAGGTGGTACTGATTATGTCACCAAGCCAATCCGCACCACTGAGGTGATAGCCAGGATCGCAGCACATTTAAAGACTTCGCGTCAGATGCATCAGGCACGCGGTGCATTGGATGCCTTTGGTCAGGCTGCTATTGCCATTACACCGCAAAACGGGAAAATTGTCTGGCAGACGCCATTGGCACGGCAATGGCTGCAAAGTTACTTTTTTCCAGAAAATGAGACAAGTGAGTTTGTGACGCCAGAGCCGATATTAAATTGGATTGTATCTGCTTACAAAGCAGATGCTTCAGGCAAAACTTTACAGGCGATGACAATTATTCAAAGCACCAAGCGTTTGGGTTTTAGCCCGGCTGATATCAGCAGTGATGAACAGTGGGTTATTGTATTGAGAGAGGAGTCAGATACGGCGCAGATAGAAGCGTTAATGTTGACTTTCAAGCTGACAAAGCGCGAATCCGAAGTGCTTTATTGGGCGATTAAAGGTAAAACCAGCCGTGATATTGGCGATATATTAAGCAGTAGCCCACGAACTATTAACAAGCATTTAGAACACGTTTTTGAAAAGCTAGGTGTTGAAACAAGAACGGCTGCTGCATCGCTTGCCGCTTCAAAATTACGCGGTTTTAATTAATGGGAGTTTAAACAGGATTTAAAATTGAAAAAGGCCATTTAAGGCCTTTTTTATTTATTTAACTTTTTTAACACAAACATACAAAAACGCACTAATAACCACCAATACAGTTAACAAATAATAAATACCAATTGCGCCAACAAATTCCAAAATACTCTCCGATTTAAATTTACGATTGATTTAAAAGTATTACGCTAAATAATTAACGACTAATTTTGTGGGGAATATTTTAGCGGAATTTAAAAAAACCTCAATAACTTGGTGCGTTAAATTTCAGGACAGCATAAGTTTTTCATTACAATTCAACCATTTGAAACGTGGCTTTGCTGGCCCCACATTCTGGACATAACCAGTCGGCTGGTACATCTTCCCAGCGCGTGCCAGGGGCGATGCCTTCTTCTGGCCAGCCTTTTTCTTCTTCATAAATGAAACCGCACATGAGGCATATCCAAGTTTTCATAGAAATACTCCAATCATTGATGTTAATTATTTCATTAGTCGGCCATAAGTTTTAAGACTTACATTAGAAAATGCCCGCTTTGTGCGGGCGATTAATTTAATACCTGCCCATTATATTATGCCGCAGCAAGTGCCTGTTTAACGCCTTCTGCATATGCGGGATCTGCTTTTGCGAACTGTGCCAACATGCGTTCTTGAATACTTGCACTAGCGGTTGATAAGCCGCCTGCAATATTGCCGAATAATTGCGCTTTTTGATTATCGTTCATGATGCGGAATAAATTACCTGCTTGCGTGTAGTAGTCTTCAGCATCTTGATTGTGATAGCCAATCCAGGCATCCCCCAATACTGGCATAAGCGGTGGTGCAACGTGCGGCGTTGTAACTGGCGCACCATCGCTGGCTCTATCGTTAGGGAAAAAGTTAGCCGCGCTGATTGTGTGTGCTGCGTTGGTATAGCTTGCTTCGTCGCTTGAATGGCCAACGGGGCAACCCATGCCAGAAAAAGCACCATCACGCTGGTAATGATTGACTGGGCATTTTGCAGCATTCACCGGAATTTGGTTCACATTTGCACCAATTCTATAGCGATGTGCATCTTGATACGCCAATAGACGGCCTTGTAACATTTTGTCTGGACTTGCGTTAATGCCCGGTACAAAGTTACTTGGGGCAAACGCTACTTGCTCTGTTTCAGCAAAATAGTTGCGTACGTTTTTGTTTAATTCCAATTGACCAATCTCAATTAAAGGATAGTCTTTGTGCGGCCATACTTTCGTTAAGTCAAAAGGATTAATGCCATAAGTGCGCGCATCAGCCTCGCTCATAATTTGTACTTTTACCGTCCAGCTTGGAAATTCTCCGCGATCAATCGCATCGACCAAATCTTTCTGTGCACCGTTAACAGGCATTTTTGCGGCTTCTTCATTGGTTAATGTTTTAATGCCTTGATTGGTTTTGAAGTGCCATTTCACCCAAGAGCGTTTACCTTGGGCATTGTAAAAACTCAATGTGTGGCTGCTAAAACCATGAACGTTGCGATATGACAATGGAATGCCGCGGTCTGACATCAGGATGGTCATTTGGTGCAATGATTGTGGGTGATTTGCCCAAAACTCAAATGCGTTGGCTGAGTTAGGTAGGTTGGTGCGCGCGTCTTTTTTCTGGCTGTGGATAAAGTCTGGAAACTTGATTGGATCATTTAAAAAGAATACCGGTGTATTGTTGCCCACCATGTCCCAGTTACCTTCATTGGTATAAAATTTCACCGCAAAGCCACGTGGGTCGCGAGCGTAATCGTTAGAGTCTTGACCACCGCCTACCGTTGAAAAGCGTAAGAATACTTCAGTTTGACTGCCTACCGTTTGCAAGAAGTTTGCAAAGGTGTAATCACTTAAACTTTTAGTGACCGTGAATGTGCCGTAAGCCGCCGTGCCGCGTGCATGCACAACGCGTTCTGGAATACGCTCACGGTTGAAGTGTGCCAATTTTTCAAATAAATAATGATTATCAAAAGTTAACGGGCCGCGTGCGCCGACTGAGATGCTGTTGTTGTCGTCTGCGACTGGCGCACCTGCCGAAGTAGTTAATGTTGTTTTACTCATACTGCTCTCCTTGATCACAAAAGATAGAAATAGATTGTTTTGAGTGGTTAATTTTTGCCTGAATTAATATGCCAGTGCGTAGGTTGCCAGCAGATCAATGAGCAGTTGGCTGTTTTGATTTAATGCAGGGTTTAGCATGTTGCGCTCCTTTTTCGTCCTTGTATTAACCTTTTTAATCTTGTATCAATAAAGTATTGATGACATGGATCGTATTCTAGGGAGGCTTTGTTAATTTGTATAATTGTCAATTTTGATGTTATTGATAAATAAAATTAATCAATGTAAGATTCTTGATGACGATAAATTTTACTAATCTGCTTTACTAATTCAATGGCAAAAAATGACCTTAATCGAACTTAAATTTGTAATGGCGGTGGCGCAAGAGCGTAATTTCAGGCGTGCGGCCGAGAAGTGTTTTGTCACGCAACCTGCGTTGAGCTTGGGGATTAAGAAGTTAGAGGAAGAGTTGAATGTGATGATATTTGAGCGTAGCCGTAGCGACGTCACGCCAACTGAAATCGGGGCGCAAATTATTGAGCAAGCATCGCGCGTGCTAGAAGAAGCTGCGCGTATCAAGCAGTTGGCAGAATTGGGTAAAAATCAACTAAAAGGTGCATTGAAACTGGGTATGATTCATTCTGTTGGGCCTTATTTATTGCCAGAAATTATCCCGATATTACGTCAAACGGCACCAGAAATGCCATTGGAGGTAGAGGAAAATTTAACGGCGAATCTTGAAGCGCAACTGCGTAATGGCGTAATAGATGTAGCGATTATTGCATTGCCATTTGATGTGCCAGGCTTGCAATATAAAGCCTTATATGACGAAGAGTTTGATGTAGTGGTGCCAAGCGATCATCACTGGGCGACGCGCAAACATATTAATCCAGAAGAGTTGTCTGATGAAAAAGTTTTGTTATTGAATAGTGGACATTGCTTTAGTAATCAGGTGACGCAAGCTTGTCCGGAATTGTCGCGTAAAGGCGAGGTTTTGCAGGGTAACTCCTTAGAAACGATTCGCAATATGGTCGCTTCAAATTTAGGCATCACGGTTCTGCCTTGTTCTGCTACAGCGGAGCGTTATAACAATCCATTGATTAAAGTAATTCCATTTGCCAGTCCGGCACCAACCAGGCGCATTGCAATTGCCTGGCGTAAAAGTTTTGTGCGTTTAGAAACGGTAGAAAAGATTGTAGATGCGATTAAAGCAATCCGCTCTGATTACATGAAGATGATTGCTTAAGTGCGTAAAGAATACGATTTAAGAAAACTTAGTAAGTAAGTAGCACGCGATAGCCCGCAACGGATAAATTGTGTACATTAATCATCAGTTTAATACGCTCTTCTTCGTGTGCCGCAAGACCTTTTGCGGCATCAGTGCTAGCTTGCAAATATTCTTGCGGCTTAACCAGTTTTCTTAATACAGGTTTATCTTCAGCATCGGTTAGCGTGAGTTCAATATTAGGATAAGCTTGGACATAATTGGCGTTATTGATGACCAGGCTAGAAAAAGCAATCACATCTTGATAATCCTGACTTTCTTGCATATCTGAATCATCGATAGTGAGTAAATCCAACTGTTGCGGCAAATTAATTTTACAGCGTAAATATTCACAAGCTTGCACCAAATAAGGCTTGAATTGAGGGTAATTAGCTGCAATCTTTGAGCGTGAAAAATAAGTACTTTGCAAGATTGCGACAATTAACAACAAACAGATTGCGACTAACAGCCAGACATTACGTTTTGGTTTGGTCAGCTGGAATTTCGGATCGGCAGTTAAGTCTTCTATTAAGATAGGCGCACGAATCGATTCGATATCAATATCATTTTCTGAAATCGTTTCTGTAATAGGCTTGCTGATATATGAATCACGCGTTGTTTCAGCAGAGTCTAAGTCTGGTGGTGCAGAATCGGCTGATGTTAAGTCGGATAAATCGGGTACAGCTTCCAATACGACATTTAATTTCTCATTAATCGGCTTTTCGTCGCCGCTGGATGATAATTCTGTCGTTATAGATTCGCTGGGAGTAGATTCAATATCGGAGGCGCTTGTAACGATTTCATCTGATTCGATTTCAGAGCTCGTATGAGCTTCAGCGTGTTCTTCTGCATTTTGAAAGTCTTCAGAGACTTCGGTTAAGCGATTCTTGGCATTAAAAATATGGTTGCAATTACCGCATTGCACTTTGCCACGATAGGCTTTTAAGTGCTCTTTCGTGATCAGAAATTGTGTTTCGCAAGCAGGGCAAGCGGTAATGTAATTCATTTTTTTGTGCCGGTTAGCAATACCCAGGCATCTCGCTGATGCGGCGCATCCATGGTAAACCATTCACTATAACGTTCAATCAATGCGTCAGTCTGGGTTTCTAATATGCCGGATAATGCTAATTTTCCACCTGTTTTGCAGTATTTTGCAAGTGCTGGTGCCAAGACCATGAGTGCGCTGGATAAAATATTAGCCACAACCACATCAAAGGTTTCATGGCTAAAGGTATCTGCATCAAAAAACGCTGCATCGACTTGATTCTGTTGCGCATTGTAACGACTTGCCACAATCGCTTGAGTATCAATATCAACACCGACAACTTGCTGCGCGCCCAGTTTTTTTGCTGCAATGGCCAGAATGCCTGATCCGCAGCCATAGTCCAATACGCTTTGGCTCGGCATGGTTTTTGTCAGCCATTCCAAGCATAGATGCGTAGTAGGGTGGCTACCTGTGCCGAACGCTAGGCCAGGGTCTAATACAATATTAATCGCTTCTTGATTAGCCGTTTCCTGCCAAGTGGACTGGTGCCAAGTCGGCACGATCCAAAGTTTATCGGTGATTTTAATCGGGTCAAATTGCGCTTGCGTAGAGCGCACCCAATCTTGCTCGGCAATCATTTCAGTGCTGTATTGATAGTTTTGGCCTGCAGTTGTAGTGCTTAACTGCTGGATTATTTCCGTAACATTGACTGATTCATCAAACATGGCGGTGACGATATTTTGTTGCCAAATACCAGGTGGCGGGTCGCCAGGCTCACCAAATAATGCTTGTTCAGCTTGTGTTTCGGCATTGGCATCTTCAATACTGCAAGATAGCGCGCCCAAGTCCATTAGTGCGTCGCTTATCGCATCAGCATTATGTTCATTTGCTTGAATTTTGAGTAGTAGCCACGCCATTATGTATTTTTACAGGTTAAGTTGTTACAGATTAAAACAGATGGACTACTTATGGCTAATCCCCAATTTTTGCTCCAGATAATGGATGCTAGTGCCGCCTAAATGAAACGCGGCATCGGCCATTAAATCTGCATGCAAAGGAATATTGGTTTTAATGCCATCAACTAACATTTCAGATAAAGCGATGCGCATACGTGCAATGGCTTGTTCTCGAGTTGCGCCATGCGTAACCAGTTTACAGATCATCGAATCGTAATGCGGCGGCACGGTATAACCAGCATACGCGTGAGTATCAATACGCACACCTGGACCACCTGGCATATGAAACGTAGTCAACTTGCCTGGCGATGGTACAAAGCTGTACGGGTCCTCGGCATTAATGCGACACTCAATAGCGTGACCACGCAACTCAATATCTTTTTGGCGGAATTTTAATTTTTCACCAGCAGCAACAAAAATTTGCTGTTGCACTAAGTCAATGCCAGTAATCATTTCGGTTACCGTATGTTCAACTTGTAGGCGCGTGTTCATTTCAATGAAATAAAACTCACCATTTTCGTACAAAAACTCAAAAGTACCTGCGCCACGGTATTTAATTTTTCGACAGGCTTCAGCGCAGCGCTCGCCGATTTTATCGCGAATTCTGGGGCTTAAAAGCGGTGAAGGTGCTTCTTCAATAATTTTTTGATGACGGCGTTGCATTGAGCAATCGCGATCGCCCAGAAATACCGCATTGCCATGCTGATCAGCCAGAATTTGGATTTCGATATGGCGCGGATTTTCTAAAAACTTTTCCATGTAAACCATGGGATTGCCAAAAGCTGCTTGTGCTTCGGCTTTTGTCATATTCACGGCGTTAATCAGTGCCGCTTCCGTGTGAACAACACGCATGCCTCGTCCGCCTCCGCCGCCAGCCGCTTTAATAATAACTGGGTAGCCTACTCTTTTGGCGGTTTTGATAATTTCTATTGGGTCATCTGGCAAGGCGCCGTCAGAACCAGGCACACAGGGAACACCAGCCGCTTTCATTGCATTTTTGGCGGATACTTTGTCGCCCATTAGGCGAATGGTTTCAGCGCGTGGGCCAATAAACACAAAGCCGCTTTGTTCTACGCGTTCTGCAAAATCTGCATTTTCCGATAAAAACCCATAACCAGGATGAATAGCCTGTGCATCGGTCACTTCTGCTGCACTAATCACTGCAGGAATATTTAAATAGCTTAAATTAGAAGCGGCAGGGCCAATACATACGGACTCATCTGCCAACTTAACGTATTTAGCTTCTTTATCGGCAACAGAATGTACCGCAACTGTTTTAATGCCCAATTCGCGACAGGCGCGTTGTACTCGTAGCGCAATCTCGCCACGGTTTGCAATTAATATTTTTTCAAACATATTTAATTAACCAATCAGTCTTAACCACTTGTGTTGAATCTAAGCTATTCAATAATGAAAAGCGGTTCACCGTACTCTACGGGCTGGCCATTTTCTAATAATATTTTCTTCACCACGCCAGCAACATCACTTTCAATTTCGTTCAGTAACTTCATCGCTTCAATGATACAGAGTGTATCGCCGACAGCGACTTTGGTGCCGACATCAACAAATGGTTTAGCGTCAGGTGAGGATGAGCGGTAAAACGTACCAACCATCGGGGATTTAACAACATGACCTTCTACTTCAGCAATCACGGGAGTCGCCGCTGAAGGTACAGGAACGGTTTGTGCAACCGGCGCAGTCTGCGGCGCTGCCATATATTGCATCATAGGCGCTTGATTCGGCATAAGCGCACGGCTAATGCGCACTTTCTCTTCACCTTCGGTTAGTTCTAGCTCTGAAATGCCAGACTCTTCTACCAAATCAATCAGTTTTTTAAGTTTACGTAAATCCATAATAACCTCGGAGATAATCTATTTATAAGAGTTTTTTTAGAAAAATAATGGCTTAATAGAGAAATTAAGCTGGCTGTTTGTTAAATTGATTGATTGCGTAATTGAGTGCAGCCACATAACTATCTGCACCTAAGCCACTAATCACACCAACGGCAATATCGCTAAAATAAGAGTGATGCCTAAAACTTTCCCGCGCAAACACATTAGATAAGTGTACTTCAATAAACGGTGTTTTAATCGCAGAGAGTGCATCGCGAATGGCAATTGAAGTATGTGTGAACGCAGCCGGGTTGATAATGACAAAATCGACGGTTTTAACCGCTAATGACTGTATTTTAGCGACAATTTCTGCCTCTGAATTGCTTTGAAATGTTTCTAAACTAATAGTTGCTTGTTGCGCTAATGAGTTTAAAGCATTGTTAATGGCATCAAGTGTTAAGTTGCCGTAATGTTCTGGTTCTCGCAAGCCTAATAAATTTAAATTTGGACCATGCAATACCAATACAGAACGAGCAGCCATTATCGAGCTGCCTTTAATTCTAGTGTTGATAGTTGACGCATTGACGCATTTTTGCAAAATTTCATGTCGCCAAGTTTGCCGAACTTGAACACTTTTGTCCAGCAAATTCGCAGTAGTTAAGCGAACTTAAGCCTTAAAAACCGCATAAGTGGTTGAATAGAATATGGAATTTCTTATAATGAATTGTATGTGAAAGTTAATACAATTTTACATTAAAGTTTTTAAAGTTTGCTCTAATAATGGCTTAGTCACACGTCCAAAATAAGTTTTGGCTAATGTACCATCTGATTTGATGATAACGGTAAAAGGCAGTACGCCTTTGTTATTGCCCAGGCTGCTAGCGATTTCCATGCCTTGCATATCGGCCGCAAATAATGGATAACTGACTTTAGTTTCCTTTAAAAAACCGTTAATCGCGGCAACGTCTTCGATCGCCATGCCTAATACGACCACATTGCGGTCTTTGTATTCGGTATGTAATTGCGATAACTCTGGCATTTCTTCGCGGCATGGTTCGCACCAGCTTGCCCAAAAGTTAAGTATCACAGTTTTGCCGGCATACTTTTCTAATGCTTGTGGGTGACCGTTTTCATCAGGAAAATTGGCCGCAAATAAAACTTGAGTCGATTGTTTGCCGCCATCTTCAACTTGTGTATTGAGAAAAAAGTAACGAATGGCAAAGCCGAGCGTCATCATTAATATGAGGTAAAAGATGGGCGTTTTAATTTTGTTGAAAAAATGGCGCATTAAGGTTGATTCACTTTATTAAGTATTTTTAAGAAATCATTGGTATTTTTATAGCCAATGACTTTTGGTTTAATTTCGTTGCCCGCTATATCAAAAAAGATAATGCCAGGCGGACCAAATAGCCCAAAGCGTTTAAGTAGAGCCTGATCCGCTGTATTATTTTCAGTCACGTCAGCTTGTAATAAAACGGCATCTTTTAATGCGGTTTTTACTTTAGTGTCGCTAAAAGTAAATCTTTCCATTTCTTTGCAGGCCACACACCAATCCGCATAAAAATCCAGCATGACGATTTTTCCATTAGCCGCTTGGATGGCAGAATCTAATTCTGCAGTATTTTTAATGCGAGTAAATGGCAGGTTGTGCTCAGCTGAGTTGCCGAGCAATTGATTGACCGGTGCGGTAACGCTTGCAGGCAAAACAGGCCATACCAAATAAGCCGCCATTGCCAACATTAACACGCCGAAAAAGTTACGTACAACCGTCATCCAGCTACCTGTTTTTGGTAGCAAGCTACCGGCAGATGCGCCAATCAATAACAAGGGCACACCCATGCCGATGGCCAGCGCGAATAAGCCGACGCCGCCTAAAAGCACATTGTTGGTCTGGCCGATATAAATGAGGGCGCCAGCCAGTGGTGCGGCGACGCATGGGCTAACAATAAGCGCAGATAAAATGCCCATCACAAAAACACCTAAAAACTCGCCGCCTTTTAATTTTTGGCTGGCACCTAATATTTTGTTTTCAAATGCCGCGGGTAATTTAAGTTCGTAAAAACCAAACATTGAAAAAGCCAGCGCGACAAAAATGAGTGCTGTTGCGCCAAGTGCCCACGGAGTCTGTAATGATTGGCTGAGTAAGTTGCCGGATAAACCTGCGGCGATGCCGGCCAGTGTGTAGCTCAATGCCATGCCCAATACGTAAGCCACTGATAAGCTGAAAGCGTGTAATTTGCTGGGTTGAGTGCGTTTGGCTTGGCTGCCGACAATGATGCTGGATAGAATCGGAATCATCGGTAATACGCAGGGCGTGAAGGAGAGCAATAAGCCTGCGATAAAAAACACGCCAATAATTAGCCATAAATTGCCGCCTTTTAATGCTTGAGTCGTTTTATCCTCATCTGCGTTAGAAACAGCAATGTCAGAAACGTTGTTGCCATTCTTTGGTAGTGCAATTTCAATTATTTTTGTGACAGGGGCATAGCATAAGCCTTTTTCGCTACAGCCTTGATATGTGGCCTGGATAACGGGATTGTTGGCGGCACTTAACTGTATTTTTGCATCAAAATCATGGTGATAGACCTCTTGTTTGCCAAAATTAGGATCATCTTTAATTTCGCCAGCAGGTAAATTTACCGCTTGAATTTTGCCTGTATTGGCGTCTTTTATAACAAACTTAATACGGTCTTTGTATAGATAGTAGCCAGGCACTGTTTTGAAATCAGCATTCAAATTTTCAGCATCGATGACGCTTAAATCTAGTTTAAAAGCCACATCGGGTGATAAAAACTCATCCTCTTGAGCTTCTTCTATAAAAGCACTTCTGCCAACAGAGCTACTTTCGCCGGCATGCAATAATGGCAGTGTTAGCGTTGCCATAAAAGCGATTACAATGATGTTTAATAGGTGTTTCAAATAAGCTCCGCTGCACAAGATGCATGCATATTTAATCTATTCAATGTTAACGTCAGCGGTTGTAAATGCTTTATTTAACCCCCAATTAGTGTAATCAATTGGTCAGAAAGTTCGTTAATATGCGTTTTATACTAGGTTTAATTTTACTCGCTTTTCCATTTCTCGAGATAATTCTGCTGGTTAACCTTGCAGATGAATACGGTTGGTGGTTATTGTTTTATTTAGTCGTGGTTGGTTTCTTGGGCTTACAATTAATTCGTGGCGAAAAACTATTGTTAACCGCCAAAATGATGCAAAGCCTGGCAGCTGGCGGCAATCCAGTTAAAACCATGTTAGGCAGTGCGCGTAATATGATCGCTGGCGTACTGTTAATTATTCCTGGAGTCATCACGGACATAATTGCGGTGATTCTATTGTTAATACCCATTGGCAAACCAAATGTAAATACCACTGCTAACCAATATGAACAGCCATTTCAACAACCGCAATATCAACAAACGCCCAATAATCGCGCCGCCAATGATGACGTGATTGAAGGTGAGTACACGCATGTGCACGATGATAATGACAAAAAGTAATCTTAAAAAAGTACGATAAAAATGAGTAAAGTCACCATTAAGAACAGTGGTCACACATTTGATGTGCGCCCAAGTCAAACCGTGTTGGAAGCAGCAATCGAGGCAGGCATCAATTTACCCTACGGTTGCCGAAACGGCGCATGTGGCGCCTGCAAAGCCGAGGTTATTACCGGCAAAGTCATGCATGACGATTACCAGGATAGCGCGATGACGGATGCTGAATTGGCAGCCGGAACGGCACTTTTGTGTTGCGCGAGACCATTGGAGGATTTAACGATTGAGTGCCGTGAAGTGGGTGGTTTGGCAGGTATTAAACCACGAATATTACCAGCGCGCGTGGCAAAAAAAGAACAGATCGCACACGATGTGATTGCGTTGCACCTTCAATTGCCAGCAAGTGAGCGCTTACAATTTAAAGCTGGTCAGTATATTGAATTTATTTTAAAAGATGGCAAACGCCGTGCTTTTTCAATTGCCAGCGCACCGCATGATAGCGATTTTTTGCAGCTACATATTCGCGTTATACCAGGTGGCCAGTTTAGTGAATATGCCGCAAATGAATTGGTAGAAAAAGCCATCTTAAGGTTAGAGGCGCCATTCGGTAGTTTTTTCTTGCGCGAGGATTCAAACAAGCCGATTATTTTTGTCGCTGGCGGCACAGGTTTTGCACCAGTAAAAGGCATGATAGAACATATGCTGTATCACAATATCAACCGAGAAATTATTCTATATCGTGGTGCGCGGCAATTGCGCGATTTATATATGCATGACTTATGCGAAAAATGGGCAGAGCTCATTCCTAATATTCGCTATATTCCAATATTGTCTGAACCGGTAGAAAATGACGATTGGCAGGGCAGAACCGGGCTTGTGCATCAAGCTGTATTAGATGATTTTGGTGATTTAAGCGGCTATCAAGCCTACGCCTGCGGTGCGCCGGGCATGGTGGATATTGCGCATCAAAGCTTTGTGCAACAAGGTTTGGAGGCAGATGAATTTTTTAGCGATGCATTTACGTTTGCTAATCCTGCGCCAAAAATAGCTGCAATATAAATTAGTTCAGTCTGTGATATTGTCCAGCATTCCTATATCGCCTGGTGTATCCGCAACTTTAACTTTTAAGCCAAGTTGCGATGGCAATTCTGCAATCCGTGCATGATTGACAAATAAAGTCACATTTTTTAACCACTCGGAATCGCCTGCTAAATCTAGCAAATGACGCATGGCTTCACTGCTGGTGACTACAACGCCATGTAGTTTTTTGTCAGCCCAAAGCTGTGCCAGTAAATTGCAATTAGTTTGCGGATTAATGCGTTGATAACACTCTGCAAAAGTAACGGTTGCACCGCGCGCTTTAAGCGTTTCTGCTAATACATCGCGTCCGCCAACTCCGCGGAATAACATCACTTTTTTACCTTGCATAGCGTGCATCTCAGGCAGCGCGAGTAAAGACTCAGAATCAAAACGATTTGCTGGAGCGAGTATATGGTCAACGCCAAAGCTTTGTAATTCAGCGGCAGTAACAGGGCCAATGGCAGCAAACTTTAAGGAGGGCGGAATGCCTTTTTTCAGCAAGCGTGGCATGCTATTTTGCACGGCATTGCTGCTGATAAAAATGCCCCAGTCGTATTGCTTAACTTCATTTATTACAGATTCAAACTGGCTGTAATCGCTAAGCGGTGTAATTTCAATCAGTGGATACAAAAAGGGAGTGCCGCCTGCATCGCTGATTAATGCGCTCAATTTTTTTGCTTGGTCGAGAGGGCGGGTGATGGCGATGCCAATACCCGTGAGCGATTTACCAGTAAACAATTGATCCGCCATGCTGAAAAAATTACTTAATATGATCCAGCGCAGCCAAAATCTTATCAGCGCCTTGAGCAACCAACTTAGTGGCTAATTGTTTGCCCAGTGCTTCAGCATTATCCGCACTGCCACTGACTTTTTCGCGCAAAATCTGTTGGCCATCTACACTAGCGACAAAACCTGTGATGTTGATGTTATGACCATCACGCACTGCATAAGCACCCAACGGCACCGTGCAACTGCCTGCCAAGGCGCGACTCATGCCACGCTCCGCTTCTACACATAATTGCGTATCAATATGGTTTAACGGCGCTAATATGTCGATCAAATCGGGACGGTTCGCATTAATCTCAATGCCCAGTGCGCCTTGACCCACCGCCGGAATACTCAGCTCTGCTGAAATAAATTGACGAATTCTGTCACCTAACTCTAGCCTGATTAAACCTGCTGCCGCCAAGATAATGGCTGCATATTGGCCTTCGTCTAATTTTCGCAACCGTGTTTGCACATTGCCGCGTAGGGATTCAATTTTTAAATCAGGAAAACGTGCTTGAATCTGGCTTTGGCGACGCAAGCTGGATGTGCCGACAACGCTGCCAGCAGGTAAATCTTCTAGCGAATTAAAGTGGTTTGATACAAAGGCATCACGCGGATCTTCCCGTTCACCTGTCGCGGCTATGACAAAGCCTTCTGGTAGGTTCATGGGCACATCTTTCATGCTGTGCACGGCCAAATCTGCACTGCCGTCTGCCAACGCATTTTCAAGCTCTTTTACAAATAAACCTTTGCCACCAATGCGCGCCAAAGGCGAATCTAATATTTGGTCGCCGGTGGTGGTCATACCCAGAATAGTCACGTCACAGCTAGGATATAGTTTTTGTAGTTTGGCTTGAATGTGCTTGGCTTGCCACATTGCCAGCGCACTTTCGCGTGAGGCAATCACGAGTTTTGCGGGTTGATTTTTCATAACAGGAATTTTAGCATGTCTTTTAGTTTGCGAATGGATGTACAAAATTGTGTTTTTTGGGTTAAGCTAAAAAAGATAATTGATGCCAATTTAGTGGTAGCAATGGATTTTAATGACAGATTTTAATTTATAAAATTGATTGATTTGTTAGATTAATCAACTGTTTTAAAACGTTTTTAAGGAGAAGCTCATGCAATATCAATTAGACACTTTCGTCAATTCACTGAATGAATTTTGGGTGCAACTGATTCACTTCGTGCCGAAATTACTAGCGGTTGTCGTGATTTTATTTTTCGGATGGTTGATTGCTAAGCTAGCCAGAGCGGCTGTAAAACGCCTTTTAGTGTTGACACAATTTGACAAATTCGCGCAAAAATCTGGCCTGGAATCCTTTATGAGTCATGGCAGTTTGAATGTGACTTTAAGCGGCATTATTAGCCAAGTCGTGTATTGGTTGGTGATTCTATTATTTGTGATCACTGGCGCAAATGCCTTGGGTTTGAGTGAAGTCGCAGTTCTATTGCAACAATTAGCGAGCTATCTACCACACATTATCGTGGCGATTTTAGTGTTGATTTTCGGTACTTTATTAGCACGTTTTGTGAACCGTCTGGTATTTGCATGGCTTTACAGCATTAAATTCAGCAACGCTTTAACCATTAGTACATCGGCTGAATACGGCATTCAGATTTTGGCGATATTTGTTGCGCTTGAGCAATTAGGCATTGGCCTGCAACTGATTCACTCATTATTTGTGATCGTTTTCGGCGCTTTCTTTTTGGCACTCGCACTGGCTTTTGGTTTGGGTGGCCGCGAATGGGCGGCGAAAGTGATTGCAGAGGCTGAAGCTAAAAAGAAACAACAATAACGCGACAGTGAATATTCATCTTGTTTCAGGTGTTAAGTTTCACGGACAAGATGTTGTTGGCGACGACTGATGGCGACGGTTTCGGAGACGCCTTTTAATAAGGCAACCCAGCGTTCTTCGTTAGCTTCATTCAGTCGTTTCTCATAGCCGGTAATAAATAACGGCGCAACTAGGCAGTTGCGATGCAAACGTAAAAATCGCTCACCAAATTCGGTTTCCAGATGGGTGAGCGATTCTTCAATCAGATATTCACGTTCAACCGTGCGCACCGTGATGTATTTCAGTTCTGCGCGCAGGTAAATCACTTGCTCAACAGGTATTAAGATAACGCGACCCCGCTCATGAATACTAAAGTGGCTGCGTATTTTTTGCAGCGGTTTTAAGGCTTCAATCTGTTTGGGTTTTAGTGCTTGTGCTTTATCAATCGCTGTTTGCAGACGTTCTAAACGAATTGGTTTCAGCAAATAATCAATCGCGTTTAAATCAAATGCTTTAATCGCATAGGCATCAAATGCCGTGGTAAAAATAATGTGCGGTTTTGGTTCCAGTTTCTGCGCATGTTGTGCCGCTTCAATGCCATCCATTAACGGCATGCGGATGTCCAATAGCATTAAATCCGGTTTGGTTTGTATGGCCAAATCAATGGCTTGCTTGCCATTTTTGGCTTCGGCGACAATATGCATTTCAGCAATATTACCCAGTAAATCCCGCAGGCGATTGCGCGCAGGTGCTTCGTCATCAGCAATTAAAATAGTTAACATGTTTTTTTGTGCAACTTTTTAGTAGATTTTTTATATTAAGTTAACGCGTCAAGGGCAAGCGAATATGTACATCATAACGATTCTGTTTAGCGGTTGTTCTTAACGCGGCTTCTAAATCAAAATGCAAACTCAAGCGTTCTTTAATATTCTTTAAAGCCATCTTGTTACCAGTAAGATGTTGATTCTGTGCAGCATAAGGATTGTTGATGCTGATGTGCAATTCTTTGTGTCGGGTATAAATCGTGACAATAATTTCGCCGCCGTCAGTCATAGGCTCTATGCCGTGGTACACCGCATTTTCCAGTAGTGGTTGCAAAATCAAGGGCGGAATCAATGCATCCGGTGGCATATCATCAATTTGCCAGGTGACTTTTAGGCGCTCTTCCAAACGTAGTTTTTCTAAAGCTAAATATTGACGGCATAAAGCGATTTCTTGCGCTAATGGCACTAAATCGCGATTGTCTGCCATTAAGACGCGAAATAAATCCGCCATATCTTCCAACGCGGCTTCAGCACGTTTTGGCTGGCTACGAATTAACGATAACACAGCATTGATGCTGTTAAACAAAAAATGCGGACGAATACGCGCTTGCAACGCTTGTAAACGTGCCTCTGCGATTGCGGGCGAATAGGCGCGTTGTTGTAAATGAAAGTAGTAAAAGACAATGCCAGTGACAATCGCGCTCAACAGGCAAGCACGATAAGTATTGGGAATTGTTTCGAATAGAAAGAGTTGATTAAAAAATGTAAATACTAAAAAAGTCAGACCGATTTCTAACAATAAAATGGCTACAATACCTTGCCAGTAATGCCATTTATTGATTAAAGGGAAAAGTGCGTACAGGCTTAACATGCTGAGCAGTAAAATCGGCTGTACGACAGCGGATAATTCGGCTAGTAAAGGTAAAAAATCGTTGAGTTGTTTGCTGAATAAAACCGCGGTGATGGCGGCTAACAGGTTCACAATCAGCAAAATGCGCAGGTGAATGCCAAGGTTATGTAAATTGGGTAAACGGCTATTTTTGCGCACGGCGTATAGTTCGTTATAATATTGCCATAAGTATATTATTATTAAAGAAATTTTTCACAATTTAAAGCAAGCGGCTTCAACATTAAGTTTGCTAAACAATTACAAGAAAGTAGCTATTTGTGCAAGACAAACCAGTGCAAGACAACTCATTAAATAAAAAATCAACTGCATGGTCAGGCCGTTTTAACGAACCAGTCGCAGAACTGGTTAAAAAATACACGGCTTCGGTTGATTTTGACAAGCGCTTGGCTGAGTTTGATATTGCAGGCTCCATTGCGCATGCACAGATGTTGGGCGCACAAGGCATTATTAGTTTGGATGACGTTGCTAAAATTGAAAAAGGCTTGGCTGAAATTCTGACTGAGATTCAGGCGGGTAGTTTTGAGTGGTTGCTGGATTTAGAAGATGTACATTTAAATATTGAAAAACGCTTAACTGATAAAATCGGTGATGCAGGTAAGCGCTTACATACTGGCAGAAGCCGTAACGACCAGGTGGCAACCGATGTTCGGCTTTGGTTGCGTGCTACAGTCGATGATATTTTAGTGGCTATTAAAAAGCTGCAATTGAGTATTGTCGATCTGGCTGAGCAGCATGCTGACACGATCATGCCAGGGTTTACACATTTGCAAGTCGCACAACCAGTGACATTTGGCCATCATTTACTGGCTTATTTTGAGATGTTAAAACGTGATGCAGAACGTTTTGTTGATTGCCGTAAGCGCATCAATCGCCTGCCATTGGGTGCAGCCGCTTTGGCTGGCACTAGCTATCCGATTAATCGCGAAATGGTCGCTAAAAGTCTGGGCTTTGATGGAGTTTGTGAAAACTCACTAGACGCGGTTTCCGATCGCGATTTTGCCATTGAATTTACCGCCGCCAGCGCATTGTTAATGACGCATTTATCGCGTTTTTCTGAAGAGCTGATTTTATGGTCCTCACCAAGGTTCGCCTTTGTGGATATTGCAGACCGTTTTTGTACTGGTTCATCGATTATGCCGCAAAAGAAAAACCCCGATGTGCCAGAATTGGTACGTGGTAAAACCGGGCGTGTGAATGGGCATTTGGTTGCCTTGTTAACCTTGATGAAAGGTCAGCCGCTGGCATATAACAAAGATAATCAAGAAGACAAAGAGCCGCTTTTTGATACTGCCGATACGATTTTAATTACGCTGGCAATCTATGCAGATATGTTGCGCGGCGTGGACGTGAATAAAGCCAATATGCGTCAGGCGGCGTTGGAAGGTTTTGCAACAGCTACCGATCTGGCTGATTATCTGGTGAAAAAAGGCTTGCCGTTTAGAGACGCACATGAAGCGGTGGCTTTGGCTGTAAAACATGCGGTGCAAAAAAAATGTGATTTAGCCGATTTGCCTTTGGCTGATTTACAGCAATTTAATGCGTTAATTCAAGAAGATGTGTATGCTGTATTAACGCTGGAAGGTTCGTTGGCGAGCCGTAACCATATTGGCGGAACTGCGCCAGTACAGGTGAAAAAAGCGATTGAACGGGCGCGCCAAATATTCAATTAGTGAATGATTAAGGCTATCTTGAAACTGAAACTGTTTTTAACTCTGCTGATTGCGCTCACTTTTGTAAGCAACGTGAGCGCGGTTGATGGCGCGTTAGACGGCGTGGGCGACGATGCGCTAGCTGCAGATAGCATTAATTCATCAACAGCTAGTGATACAGGGAATAGCTTGTCATGGACAGCAATACCTGGCGAAAGCCTGAATGATGTTGCACGCGCGTTTTATCCTAACAATAAGGCAATGCAGCGTTTATTTATTGCTAAAACTTTACAGTTAAACGCAGAGATCGAACCAAAACTTAAACCATCCATGGTTTTTGAAACACCAACTTTATTAACGATTCCCACACTTAAATCGCTATCAAAAAGCAGGCAAGCTGCTAATACTTCCCATCGTGCAAAGACGGCCAGCCCAGATCTGAGCATGAGTTATGGCATGGAAAAATCGACGGGTAGCTTGCCCGCGCTATTAGCACAAGAGTACGAGTTATTACTAAGCAAGAATGATCTTTTGAAAGCGGAATTAGAGCGCTTACATGCCCAAATAAGCGTTTTGCAAGCAAAATTAAGTTATTTGAAACTGATGTTGGATAAAACATTGAGTATGCCTGATAAGCAGGCCGCTACAACTGGTTTAACAGACAATATCCAATCGTCAGAGCCAGAAACGCAAGAGGTCGCTAACACGCTATCAGCTAAAAAATCATTTAAAAATCTGAATGATGATAGTGCCAATGGAAACAAGGTAAATAGCGTTAATACTGTCACGAAGCAAGTGAAGCCATTGACGCAACAATCGCCAGTGTCAGCAGTTCTAGCAACAGAAAAAGTAGAAGAATCGCCATCTAATTTACTGAAGTATGGGTTATTGGCTGCGCTAGCTTTGCTTGCTTTATTGGTGCTAGCTGCTAACTTCCTTTTAAAATATCGCCAGCGTGTGGTGACCCGTTTTAGCGAGTCGGTGCCGATTATGGATGACACTTTGACGGATTTAGGCGGGCAATGGCAAGACACGGAACAAGAGGCCGTGGCTGCCGAAGCTGAGTATGTAGCTGAGCAGCAGCCACAAGATTCAACCAAGCGTTTTATGAATACGCAAATGCGCGATGAGCAAGCTAAGGCGGTTTCAACTTTAGAAGAAGCGAAATTGCTGATGAGTATTAATCGCACGCAAGATGCGATTGATCACTTAAAGTTAATCATCGAAACACAGCCAAAAAACTCTATTAATCATTGGCTATATTTGCTTGAGATATTCAGAACGTTAGGTTTAAAAGAAGATTTTGAACATTACGCGCAAAGCCTGCATCGCACTTTTAATGTGATGACGCCAGTATGGTACGAGACCAGCGCTGCAATTGTGGTGCCGCAAGACTTAGAGGAATTTCCGCATATCATGGAAAAGCTGGATGCAGTTTGGCCTAGCGATTTGGCGAAAGTGTATCTGGAAAGCTTGATTACGGATAATCGTGATGGCGATAGAGAAGGTTTTAGCCAAGCCGTGCTGGATGAAATTTTAATGCTGATTGCATTGCTGGATACGCGTAAAACGTTTGATTAATTAAACGCTTATAAAAACAACGCTAATAAATCGTTTAAGTAACGTTGGCCTAATAAAGTCGGTGTTATTCGCTGCAAATCCTGCTGGATTAATTTTTTTTCTAAAGCAGTTTTTATCCCTAAATTAATGCTTTGTATGGATTTACCCGTACGCTCTTGAAAAAGCTTTGTTTCAAAACCGCTCGTTAACCTGAGTGCGTTCATCATAAATTCAAAACCTAAATCCGCTTGCGGAATCAGCCAACTATTATCCACAGCGTTGCTAGCTTCAGCATTTTCCATAAATGCTTTTGGATGTTTGTGTCGCGTTTCGCGGGTGATTTTATCGTGATAACTTAGCTTGCTGTGGGCGCCTGCGCCAATGCCCAAATAATCGCCAAATTGCCAATAATTCATATTGTGCCTTGCGTGAGAGTTTGGCTTGCAGAAAGCCGATGTTTCATAATGCTCGTAACCATGTTCAGCCAATAAAGCTTCAATCTGTTCCTGCATGTCTGCGCTCAAGTCATCATCTGGCAAACTAGGTGGTGTGCGATGAAACGGCGTATTGGGCTCTAACGTTAAATGATAAAACGATAGATGATCCGGGTTCAGCGCGATGGCTTGGCGCGTGTCATTTAGCGCATGCTCAAGCGTCTGATTTGGTAATGCATACATCACATCCAGATTCACGCGTTCAAAGGTACTCAGTGCCAGTTCGGCCGCTGTAATGGCTTGCTTATCATCATGAATGCGACCGAGTGCTTTTAAATAATCAGCATTAAAGCTTTGAATACCCAGTGAAATGCGATTGATACCTGCCTCTTTATAACCTGCGAAACGGCTGGTTTCCACAGTGCCGGGATTGGCCTCCAGTGTGATTTCTGCGCCATATTCCAGCGGCGTTAACATGCGCACCGTGCTTAAAATTTCGTCGATTGATTCAGCAGAAAATAAACTCGGTGTACCACCACCAAAAAATACGCTTCTGATTTTGCGCCCGTAAATGCGCGGCACGGATTGCTCTAAATCGGCAATTAACGCCGCTACATAACGCTTTTCAGGTATATCAGTGCGTGACTCATGCGAATTAAAATCGCAGTACGGGCATTTTTTAACACACCAAGGAATATGAATATACAGCGATAAAGGCGGCGGATTGGCCAGACCGGATAATGTTGCCTGGCCTAAAAGTGGCGAAGTGCTATTGATTGGCTCAGTTTTCGTATTGAAAAGTGTGTCCGCTTTAATTGGTATAACTTTTTTCAAGGGCCGCTTTAGTTTTTTGATAAGGGTTAATTAACTGATTGACGAGTTGATGCAGGGCTTCACGCATCTGCGCTTCGGATACTTCTAGCAGTAAACCATCTTCAAATGCATCTTGGGCGATCTGTTGAATCTCTTCAAAATTTTCGCGCATGACTTTGATTTTTTCGGTGCAAGAGACTATGCTACCATCATCTCGTAACCATATTGGTAGATTTTTCATACTTTTAATGCCTTGATTTTAATCATTAATTGTTGCAACGCTTGGCCACGATGACTGATTTTGTTTTTGATGTCAGGGCTTAACTCTGCGCCGGTTTTGTGGTGACTCAAATCCAGAAACAAAGGGTCATAGCCGAAGCCATTTGACCCTCTTGGTGCTGTTAAAATTTCACCTGACCAAATGCCTTCTGCAATGATGGGTTGAGGATCGTCGTGCCGGCGCACCAATACTAACGCGCAGTAATAATAAGCGCTGCGGTTACTTTGGCCTGCCAGTGCGCTTAATAAGGCCAGATTATTTTTTTCATCGCGGTTTATTTTGTCCGCGTTTGTTTCGGCACACCCATCAGGGTTAATCATATCGGCAAAGCGTGCTGAATAAACACCAGGCCTCCCTTGCAACCCTTCAACACACAGGCCTGAATCATCTGCTAGTGCAGCTAAGCCACTATGTAAGCTGGCATGTCGCGCTTTGGCCAAGGCATTTTCGATAAAGGTGAAATGCGGTTCATCTGCTTCGCTAATATTCAAGCTGGCTTGTGGCAATACTTCAATATTAAGCAGGGTTAATAACGCTTGAATCTCACGCAATTTACCTTGGTTGTTCGATGCAATAACGAGTTTGTTCATCGGTATCAATTTTCCTACGCCAATATTGTCGTTTTAATTAGCGTGCCAAGGCGGTTTTCTGTAAAGTCAGCAATTCACCAATGCCGCTGGCAGCCAAGTCCAGCATGCTGTTCATGGTGTCGCGCGCAAAAGGTTCGCCTTCTGCAGTGCCCTGAATCTCTACAAAACCACCATCCGCTGTCATCACTACATTCATATCGGTATCGCAGTCAGAGTCTTCAATATAATCTAAATCCAATACAGGTAAGCCTTTGTAAACGCCCACTGAAATCGCCGCTACAGCTTGTTTAAGTGGGTTCTCAGTGATTTTCCCGCTGGTTAAAAGCGTAGAGATAGCATCATGCAAAGCGACATAAGCACCCGTAATACTGGCTGTGCGCGTACCGCCATCTGCCTGAATCACGTCACAATCAATGTGAACGCTGCGCTCACCGAGTTTTTCCAGATCAATAATCGCGCGCAAACTCCTGCCGATCAAACGTTGAATTTCTTGTGTGCGGCCGGATTGCTTGCCTTTTGCGGCTTCCCTATCCATGCGGCTGCCGGTTGAGCGTGGCAGCATGCCATATTCTGCGGTTACCCAGCCTTGATTTTTACCTTTTAAAAATCCAGGCACTCTTTCTTCCACGCTGGCGGTACAAAGCACATGCGTGTCACCAAATTTAACCAATACCGAACCTTCGGCATGTTTGGTGTAATGGCGGATAATTTCTACGCTACGCAACTGATTAGTGGCGCGCTGGCTGGGGCGGGTTGTTGATTGCATGATAATGGCTTTAAAAAATGTGCGTTAAATAAAGGCACATTATAAGCCATGCGATATTGAGATGCGCTTAAAACTTGTTTGGCGACAAAAGCACGAGCAGACTAACTTTAAGTTGAGTCTTGGTTTGATTTAACTTAATCCTAGTTTGAAATTAAATTTTTGGTTTTTGCTGGGTTTTATTTAAAGCATTTTGAATTTCTGCGATGGTGTTTTCAATATCGTCATCAGAAAGATCGTTCAGATTCATATCATCATGTATATGTTGTTGCACGGTATTCATGATGGTAGTGGTTTCGCCCAAAGGCATCAGTTGTGTAGAAACTGCGTCACTACTTTGTTGCCTGTCACCCCATTGCAAACCGATGGCGCTCATATTATCACCACGTTCGTCGCTGGCAAATTCGGCGCTATCCATCAACCTGTTGGTGGCATCCGCAATCACGATGTTTTGCTGAATAATGTCTTTAATTTGTTGATCGCTTAACACGCCCCAAACGCCATCGGTACACAACAGAATGGTGTCGCCTTCTAACAATTCAAAGCGGTCAGATAAATCGATTTTTGGCTGCGTTTCACCGCCTAAGCAGTTATACACCTTATTTTTATAAGGATGCGTCGCCATTTCTTCTTTGGTGATCATGCCTTTTTTGTACAAAGATTGCACAACAGAATGATCTTCCGTGCGGAACAGCAAATGACCATCACGGAAGTGATACAAGCGAGAGTCGCCCACGTGCGCGCAATACAAAAATCCACGCTGGATAATGGCGACCACAATGGTTGTACGTGGCGATTCGATTAACTCCTCACTTTGCGTCACGTTATCAATCATGTCGTGCACTTGCTGGATGTGATCGATTAAGAACTTGGCGGGGCTACTTAAAAAAGGCACGGCTAAACGTTGAAAAGCGTCGGTTAATGTTTTAACCGCCAAATGCGCGGCCACTTCACCATTGCGATGGCCACCCATACCATCGGCCAGCACCAGCAACAAGGCATCTTTGCTGTAAGAATAAGCCAAGCGGTCTTGGTTATAATTTCTCGGCCCCTGGCGGCTATTTTGGTAAATAGAAAATTTCATTTAAGTGGTGGTTTTTATTTAAGCAGTTTTTATTCAAATAGTGATGTTTTAAATGTTAATCAATATCCTAAAGCGGCCTGTTTAAAACATCTTTTATTTTTTTAGCCAAACTGGGTTTGGGAATGACTAACGGCGGCACTGTTTCAAATAATGTTTTCTGTAGCGAGAACACGCTTTGCGGCCGTTCCATGTAGTCTAATTTTAAGCAATTATCAATAATTTGCAGCAACTCTTGCGTGTAAATACCTTTACCCACTTTGGTGGCTGGCGCTAAAAAATCTTTTTTGCTGCGTTGATTGGCAGCCATCGGTGCAGACCTTGCCAAGCACGAATACATGCTGGCGCCCACACTGTAAATATCGCTCCAGGGGCCTAATTGTTTACGTTCAAAATATTGCTCCGGCGGTGCAAATCCTGGTGTATAGCTGGGTGATAATTTAGATTGCGTTTGGGTCAGTGTTTGGCGCGCAGAACCAAAGTCGAGCAATACCGGTGAGCCATCTAGGCGAATGTAAATGTTGGCAGGCTTAATGTCCAAGTGTAGCAATTTCTGTGTATGCACTTCACGTAGGCCATTTAACAGCTCACCAAACACACGGCGCACAAATCTTTCATTCACAGGTTCGGGCTGCGACAGAATAAAGTCTTGCAAGGATTTGCCGCGTTCATACTGCATCACCATGTAAACGGTATTGTTTTCTCTGAAAAAATTCAGCACGCGTACGATATTTTTATGGTCAATTTTGGCTAATGCCAGACCTTCCTCAAAAAAACATTTGAGGCCATGTTTGAATGTGGCGGCATCATCATCGTTGCCCAGCAATACGGTTGCGCCATCCTCGCGCAAGGCTAAACCGGTGGGCATATATTCTTTAATCGCCACGATATTTTTGTTCATATCCTGGGCAAGATACACAAAGCTAAAGCCGCCAGTACTTAAGACTCGGGTAATAATGTAGTCTTGAAGGATATAGCCGATAGGCAGAGATAAGTTCTTAAGTGTCGCCATTTAATCAATTAAAATATCAAGGTTTGGAATGGATTAACCTAAATGCATGAATAGAATCATATTCTATGATACAGAAATTAACTAGATTCTCGCACACAATATGCATTAAATCATAATTAAATCATGGTTGTTTGTTACAATTGTCATAAATTACTTTAAGAAATTACATTAACGCACGACTTCTAGAAATAGAAACTAATTCTAGACATTAAATATAAGAGCCATCATATGATATTAAGCATGACCGGATACGCTGCACTTGAAAGCAATACTAAAAATGGCGTTTTGTTGTTGGAGTGCCGCTCGGTAAACCATCGCTATTTAGAGTTACAGCTTAAGTTGGATGATAATTTACGCCAGTTTGAAGCGACTGCTCGCGAATTGGTGCAGGCTAAACTGGGGCGTGGAAAAGTCGATATTCGCATGAACATGATGCGTGAAGCTGGTGCAGATGCAGCGCCACAGTTGAATCATACTGTTTTGCAGCAGATTGCAGAAAGTGCGAAAACTGCCGCCCAATATTTTCCACATACGCAACCGGTTAATATGCTGGATATATTGCGCATGCCGGGTGTGATGATGGCCGATGCGATGGATAACGATGCATTGGAAGCGGATTTTAAGCAGTCGCTGAACCAGGTTTTGCAAAGTTTGATTGATGCGCGTGAGCGTGAAGGTGCAAAATTAAAAGCAATTATTTTGGATAGATTGCAGCAAGTTGAGCAGCATGTGACCAAAGTGAAACCCATGATGCCCAATTTAATTGCTCAATATCAGGCAAAATTAAGTGTTAAGTTGCATGAAGCGACGAATAGCCATGACGATGATCGTATTCGTCAGGAAATCGTGCTGTATGCACAACGTATCGATGTGGATGAAGAGCTTTCACGACTAACGTCGCACATTTCGGAAGTAAAGCGTATTTTGCAGGCGGGCGGTGCGGTTGGTAAACGCCTGGATTTTTTAATGCAGGAAATGAATCGCGAAGCGAATACGCTTGGTTCAAAATCGGTAGCGATTGAAACCAGTCAAATTTCAATGGAGTTGAAAGTGTTGATTGAGCAGATGCGCGAACAGATTCAAAATATTGAATAAATCTTTAAGAGTAAATTTTTAAACCTAACCGCAATAAATTAAACCCTTAAAGCACGCACTAATCTGTCGCGTGCGCTTGAATATCCACTTTTCTCACGCACTAAATCCGTGCATATTTTTGAATCATGAAATGGTTGTTTTTTAACTGGTTGATTTTATTGTAAAAATTAACTGGCATACGCCTTGCATAAGCTTTCATATTAATAAGTCTTTTACATTAAGCAAAGATTTAAATTATGCAAAAATCGCTTCAATCGTTTTTTGATGAAATGCAGTTGGATATGACTGCTCCAGATGAGAATCGCGTGCGACATATTTATGCGGCTTATCAGGATTGGTTAAAAGATATTTCGCATCATCAGCTGGAAAGTAAACGCCAAGAAGCGGAGTTACTATTCCGCCGCGTGGGCATTACGTTTAATGTGTATGGTGAGGAAGATGGCTCTGAGCGGCTGATTCCGTTTGATGTGATTCCGCGCTTAATATCCGCAACAGAATGGTCAAAACTATCTGCAGGTGCCATTCAACGCGTGCGTGCCTTGAATATGTTTTTGCATGATATTTATCATGGCCAAGAAATTATTAAGGCGGGCATTGTACCGACCAGTATTTTAGCCAACAGCCAATATCGCCCAGAAATGTTCGGTGTAGATGTGCCGAATCAGATATACGCACACATTGCGGGTATCGATTTAGTGCGTACTTCAGAATCGCAATTTTATGTGCTGGAAGACAATTTGCGTACGCCGTCTGGCGTGTCATACATGTTGGAAGATCGCAAAATGATGATGCGGCTATTCCCCGACTTATTTCGCCGTTATCCCATTGCGCCAGTCGACCATTATCCGCAAGTCTTGTTGAAAAACCTACGCGCGGTTGCGCAAATCGGTGTGCATGATCCGGTAGTGGTATTGCTCTCGCCAGGCGCTTATAACAGTGCGTATTTTGAGCATGCTTTTATCGCCCAGCAGATGGGGATTGAGCTAGTGGAAGGCCAGGATTTATTTGTGCGCAACAATGCGGTGTACATGCGCACCACGCAAGGTCCGCAACGGGTTGATGTTATTTATAGACGGATTGATGACGATTATATCGATCCGCTGGTATTTAACGCCGATTCTATGTTGGGCGTGCCGGGCTTGCTTTCTGTTTACAGAAATGGCGGCGTGACGCTAGCAAATGCGGTGGGTACAGGCGTGGCTGATGACAAAGCGACTTATATTTACGTGCCTGAGATGATTAAGTTTTATCTGGGCGAAGAGCCTTTGCTGGAGAATGTGCCGACTTACCAATTGAGCAAAGAAGACGAACTGCAATATACCTTAGAGCATCTGCATGAATTAGTCGTCAAAGAAGTGCAAGGCTCTGGCGGCTACGGCATGTTGGTTGGGCCAGCTGCTACTAAAAAAGAGATTGAAGAATTCAGGTTACGTATTTTATCCAAGCCTTCAAACTATATTGCGCAACCGACATTAGCACTTTCTACTTGTCCAACCTTGGTCGAGGCGGGCATTGCGCCGCGCCATGTGGATTTGCGACCGTTTGTATTGTCGGGTAAAACGGTCACGTTGGTACCGGGCGCATTGTGCCGTGTAGCACTAAAAGAAGGCTCGCTAGTGGTGAACTCATCGCAAGGCGGTGGCACTAAAGATACATGGGTGCTGGAAAGTGATTTATTAGCGCCAACAGACTTAACACCTAAAAATGTCCAAAAAGTCGCAGGACATGCAGTTGGCGAAACGGAACTTAACACTCAAAAACAGGTGAAAAATGCCAAGGCAGAGTCCGTATGTTAAGTCGAACCGCTGATCATTTATATTGGATGGCGCGCTACATCGAGCGTGCAGAGAACATGGGGCGCGTGCTGGAAGTGACTTACAGCATGTCATTGGTGCCAAATGCAGCAGAAAGTGAAGCTGCGCTTTGGCTACCAGCGCTGGAAATATCTGGCAATGTAGACGAATATGAAGCGGAATATGGCGACATTAACGCCGCCAATGTGATTCATTATCTGGCGATGGATCCGAATAATCCTTCTAGTATTTATACCGCATTACGCAATGCGCGCGAGAATGCACGGGCTGTGCGCGTGGCAATGACCTCGGAAACTTGGGAGAACATCAATGCACTATGGATTGAGTTTCAACAATTTAACGGACAGGATTTAGCCAAAAATGGCTTGCGCGAGTTTTGCGATTGGGTAAAAGCGCGCTCACATTTATTTAGAGGCGTTTGCTTTGGCACCATGTTGCGCGACGACGCGTTTAGCTTTGTGCGCTTAGGTACGTTTATCGAGCGTGCCGATAACACCGCGCGCTTATTGGATGTGAAATATCATTTGTTATTGCCCGAGCAAGAAGAAGTGGGCGGCGCGGTGGATTATTACGAGTGGAGCGCGGTATTGCGCTCTGTTTCTGCGTTTCAGGCGTACCAAAAAATATTCAGTGACACGATTGTGCCGTGGCGCGTGGCGGAGTTGCTGGTATTAAGACGCGATATGCCGCGCTCGCTGCATGCTTGTTTAGATGAGATTAGTCCGATATTAGATCAGCTTTCGGGCAGTCGCCATACCGAGTGTAGAAGACTTTCTGGCGAGCTACATGCGAGATTGCGTTATGGAAAAATGCAGGATATTTTCCAGCAAGGATTGCATGAATTTTTAAGCGACTTTATTGACTCCAACAATATATTAGGTGCCGAAATCCAACGGGCTTTTTTAAGTATTAATCCCAGTTAAAAGCAATTTATTATGCGCCTTACTATCGAACACCATACTCAATACGTTTATACCACGCCGGTCAATTATACGATTCAGCAACTGCGACTGACGCCGCAAAGTGGTTTTGGCCAGCACGTTAAATATTGGGATATCAAAGTGCAAGGCCAAATGCATGAGTTTGAAGATGCTTTTGGTAATACCACACATACCTTGGTGGTTGATACGCCGCATACTGAGTTAAGCGTGACGGTTGTGGGAGAGGTGGAAACAGGCGTTAACGATTATTCGCAAGAGCAGACATTACCACTCACCATTTATTTACGTGATACGCCGTTAACATTAGCCGACGCGTCAATTAAAGATTTTGCCATGGCATTCAAGCAAAAACCGATTGATGACTTGATGCATGCGTTGGTGCAAAAAGTGGGTTATATTCCAGGCGCAACGGAAGTCACGACGACTGCGGTTGAGGCGTTCAGGCTGGAGCAGGGCGTTTGTCAGGATCACTCTCATGTCTTTATTGCCTGTTGCCGCAGTTTGGGTTATCCAGCGCGCTATGTGAGCGGATACTTATTTACCCAAGATGGCAGCTTGATGCAAAGTCATGCCTGGGTGGATGTATGGTTTGATAACGCTTGGCAAAGTATCGATGTATCCAACGGCTGCCACGCGGGCGAAACCTATGTGCGTTTGGCCACAGGTTTAGATTATCGCACTGCCAGTCCTGTCACGGGTATGCGTTCCGGTGGCGGCGTAGAAGGCATGGCCACTAGCGTGGTGGTGAATCAAGCAGGTGCGCCCATTCATCAAAAACATAAAATGAATCAAATTGAACTACTCAAGCAAGCGCAGTTGATACAACAAGCTCAGCACGCGCAGCAATAACCCAAGCAATTATTCAAAAATGGTATGATTCGCTTTTCGTAAACTTCTGTATTTTCACCATTATCATGACATATTGTGTCGGTTTATCATTAGAGCAAGGTTTGGTTTTTGCGTCCGATACACGGACTAATGCGGGTATCGACCAAGTCGCTATTTCACCCAAAATGCATATCTTTGAAGTGAAAAATGAGCGCGTGATTGTGTTAATGACATCGGGTAATCTGGCGATTACACAATCCGTGATTAGCGCGTTGCGTTTAAAAATCAGCAATGCAGAAGAAAATAGTAGGCACTTACATAATGTTGAAAGTATGTTTGAAGCAGCCAGTTTGGTTGGCGCTGAATTACGCGCTACTTTCGAGCAAGAAGGTGAGCACTTTAAAAGCCACCAAATTGAATTTAATGCCAGTATTTTAATTGGCGGCCAAATCAAAGGCGAAAAGCCACGGCTATTTAATGTGTATTCGGCAGGCAATTTTATTGAGACCTGCAATGAAACACCTTATTTCCAAATCGGCGAAACCAAATACGGTAAACCAATTATCGACCGCGTTGTGCATTACGATACCGATATTATGGATGCGGTAAAGTGTTTGCTGATCTCATTCGATTCTACGATTCGCAGCAATGTTTCCGTCGCTGCACCAATCGATTTATTAATTTATCGCGTTGATAGTCTGCATGCAGACTGCAAGCAGCGCATTGCAGAAGCAGATCCATATTATTCAAAAGTGAGGCAAGGCTGGGGCGCTGGACTAAAAGAAGTTTTTTCCGCGCTACCAAGCCCAGATTGGTGTTAAAGCATGACATTAAGCATGGTATTAAATCAGGTTCCAGGTAATCTTTTTATCGTCACAGCAGCCTCTGGCGCAGGAAAAACCAGTTTGGTTAAGTCGATATTGACGCATGATGCGCAAGTGAAGCTTTCTATTTCACACACAACGCGCGCGCCAAGAGTCGGCGAAGAAAATGGCGTGCATTATCATTTTGTGAATGACGCGCAATTTTTAAGCATTTTAAATAACGGTGGTTTTTTAGAAAGTGCGGATGTACACGGCGCAAAGTACGGTACATCGCAAGCTTCTGTAGATAGCGCTTTGCAGGCTGGTTACGATGTGATTCTAGAGATTGACTGGCAGGGCGCTGCGCAAGTGCGCGAGATTTATCCGGATAGTATCGGTATTTTTATCTTGCCGCCATCGGTCGAAACCTTGGAATTTAGACTGAATAATCGAGGTCAAGATAGTGTCGAGGTGATTAATAAGCGCGTTGCTGCCGCGCGCGAAGAAATGAGCCATGTGGTCGAGTTCGATTATGTTACAATCAACGATAATTTCGATGTGGCTTTGCAAGATTTAATGGCGATTATTCGTACTTGCAGATTAGAAACGCAATCACAATTACAGCGTTACGCTGCACTGGTTAAACAATTAACCTAAATTTCAGCCGGCATTATTTAAATATTCAACATTTAAAGCTTTATTTAGTTAAAGCTTAATTAAAACATAACTTAAGAAGGTAAAAATCATGGCACGTATTACAGTAGATGATTGTTTAGACAAAATTCCGAACCGTTTTCAATTAACCTTGGTTGCGGCTTATCGTGCGCGTCAATTGGCTAATGGGTCAGATCAACTTGTGCATACTTCTGGCCAAAAAGATAAGCCAACGGTATTAGCTTTGCGTGAAATTGCAGCGGGTAAAGTGGGCGTAGAAATTCTAACTCGTACACATTCTTAAGCATTTAAGCGGTAAGCATGTAACTCAATGCCAAAATCTGCAACCAAAAACGGCATTCATAAAAACACAGTCGACACATTTCAATCTGCCGAGCCTAGTTTATTGCCGGCAGATTCTGAAACCTCACAACTTACCTTATTATTAAAAGAATATTTTAGCCCAGCCGACATTGAACAAGTGTGGGCGGCTTACCGCTATGCAGCGAAAGCGCATGAAGGCCAAACGCGCAAAACGGGTGAGCCGTATATTACGCACCCTGTCGCCGTTGCATGTATTCTAGCCAAGCTGCATTTAGATTTACCAACCGTACTCGCCGCTTTATTACATGATGTGGTGGAAGACACTGGCGTGTCAGTATCGGAAATTGCGGAACAGTTTGGCAAGCAGGTTGGCATCTTGGTGGATGGTTTAACCAAGCTGGATAAAATTGAGCTGCAAAGCGCCGCGCAAGCACAGGCCGAAAATTTCCGCAAAATGCTGCTGGCGATGAGCCAGGATGTACGTGTGATTCTGGTGAAGCTAGCTGATAGATTGCATAACATGCAAACGCTGGAATCGATGCGACCTGAGAAACAAAAGCGCATCGCACGTGAAACCTTGGAAATCTATGCGCCTATCGCCAATCGGCTTGGGCTCAATGTCATTTATCAGGAGTTGGAAGACTTAAGTTTTCAATATCTATATCCCATGCGCCATCGTGTGCTGTCTAAAGCCATCATGGTCGCGCGTGGAAATCGTAAAGAAGTTATTGCCAAAATCTTAGATGCAATTAAACAGCGTTTAGAAGAAGTGCAGATTGAGGCTGATGTTAAAGGTCGCCAAAAGCATCTGTATAGCGTGTATCGTAAAATGGTCAGCAAAGGCGTTGCGCTAGAGCAAATTCATGACATTTATGGCTTCAGGATTTTGGTTAAAGACATGGCAAATTGTTATTTGGCCTTGGGTCATTTACATGCGCTTTATAAACCTATTCCCGGTAAGTTTAAAGACTATATTGCCATTCCCAAGGCCAATGGCTATCAGTCATTGCATACCACTCTATTTGGCCCTTTTGGTACGCCAATTGAGGTGCAAATTCGTAGTGAGCAAATGCATAATGTGGCTGATGCTGGTGTTGCTGCACACTGGATGTACAAAACCTCGGATGCGAATTTAACTGCCTTGCAACAGCAAACGCATCAATGGTTGCAGCGTTTATTAGAGATTCAAACTGAAAGTGAAGACAGTTTTGAATTTCTGGAACATTTCAAAGTGGATTTATTCCCTGATGAAGTCTATGTATTTACGCCAAAAGGCAATATTCTGGCCTTGCCGCGCGGCTCTACTGCGGTAGATTTTGCCTATGCGGTACATACCGACGTGGGTAATAGTTGTGTGGCGGTTAAAATTAACAACGAGCTCGCGCCGCTGCGTGCTGAAATGCGCAATGGTGATCAAGTGGAAATCATCACCGCTGCTTTAGCCAAACCCAATCCAGCTTGGCTCAATTATGTAGTGACTGGCAAAGCGCGTTCACATATTCGGCATTATTTAAAAACCGTACAAGTATCTGAATCGGCGCATTTGGGCGAGCGCATGCTAAATCTGGCTTTGCGTGCCTTGCATGTAGATACCAGCTTGATCAGCGACAAGCAATGGCAAAAAGTCATGCGTGATTATGGCGCTAAAAATAAAGCGGAAATTCTGGCAGAAATTGGTTTGGGCAAGCGCATGAGCCTGATGGTGGCGCATCAATTAGTCGCTATCGGTCAGGAGCTAACTAATGATGAGAATTCTAAAACCAAAAAACCACTCGATATCATTACTATTCGCGGCTCTGAAGGTATGGCAGTGCAATTTGCGCAGTGTTGCACGCCAATACCTGGCGATCCAATTTTAGGCTTTATCAATAAAGAAAAGGGCTTAATTATCCACACGCATGATTGCCCAACGGTAGCTAAATTCAAGCTAGACCCTGATAAATGGCTCGATGTGGAGTGGGATCCTGACAATAAAAAACTGTTTAAAGTCAATGTGCGCATTGTGGTTGCAAATGAGCGCGGTATGCTGGCTAAAATTGCTGCCGGTATTTCAGAGGCTGGTGCTAATATTGATAACGTCAGTGTTGAAGAGCCGGATGGCAGTCAGTATTCCAACGTGAACTTTACGGTGCAAGTGAGTGATCGCGTGCATTTGGCAGGCTTGATGCGTAATTTACGTAAAATTCCCAATGTTGTGCGCATTAATCGAGTAAAAGGCGGCAATTCAGAAAACCGCATTCAGTAAGTGCTTTATCTTTGGGCATGCCCGCGCTTAGTAAATCTATGACCACACTAGCTGAAATCAAGGCTTTCTCAAAACCGCTTGTCGCCAATCTGCAAAAGCTTGGCATTTCAAACCTTCAAGGTTTATTGCTACATTTGCCGTTACGTTATATGGACGAAACGCGCATCACCACCATACGCGATTTGCGCCTTGGCGATACTGTGCAAATAGAAGGCGAAATCACCCACGCAGAAGTGACTTATAAACCGCGCAAAGCCTTAATTGCACGAATTGATGATGCTAGCGGGCAGTTAACATTACGTTTTTTGCACTTTTACCCTAGTCAAATCGCTGCATTGAAAGAAGGCTCAAAATTACGCGTCTATGGTGAAGTGCGGCATGGTTTTTTCGGTTATGAGATGGTGCACCCACAATGCAAAGTTGCAGGTGAAAGCACAAAAGTGGCTGAAACACTTACCCCTATTTATCCGACTACGGCGGGTTTAACGCAACCCACAATCCGTAAAGCGATTGCATTGGCGATTCAGCAAAATGCACTAGATGAAACTTTGCCAGCAGGCGTTTATAAAAATCTCGATTTTAATAGTGGTCATTTGCCCAGTTTTGCAACCAGTATTCAGGCTTTGCATCATCCTGCGCCCGATGCTGATTTAACGGCACTGGAAAATCACGCAACGCCAGAATGGCGCCGTTTGGCCTATGATGAATTGCTGGCGCAGCAGCTTTCCATGCGCAAACACTATGCTAAAAGACGCAGTATTAATGCGCCCGCTATTGCGATATCCAAAACATTGGCTCAACGATTGCTTGGAAATTTGCCTTTTGATTTAACCAATGCACAAAAAAAAGTCGTCACAGAAATCAGTCATGATTTGACTCAGCCGCATCCAATGCAGCGTTTGCTGCAAGGCGATGTTGGCAGCGGCAAAACCATTGTGGCGTGTATGGCTGCTTTACAAGCGATTGAGCATAGCTGGCAAGTGGCGCTAATGGCACCCACAGAGATTTTAGCCGAACAGCATTTTAAAAAATTTGAAACTTGGTTTAAACCGCTTAACATTAATATTGCATGGCTAACAGGCAGCCAAAGCAAGAAAGAGCGCGAAGCAGCATTGGCTGATATCGCTAGCGGTCATGCCCAGCTAGCTATTGGTACGCATGCTTTATTTCAGGATGCGGTCATATTTAAAAAATTAGGTTTAGCCATTATTGATGAGCAGCACCGCTTTGGTGTACAGCAACGTTTGGCTTTGCGCAAAAAAGGTGAGCCGGAACCACATCAGTTAATGATGTCCGCCACGCCCATTCCGCGTACATTATCCATGAGTTATTTTGCTGACTTAGATGTTTCCGTGATTGATGAGCTACCACCAGGCCGCACGCCAATTGTTACCAAACTGGTATCCGATGAGCGACGTGATGAAATTCTGCAACGCGTACGTGAGGCCTGTTTGGCTGGTAGTCAGGCTTATTGGGTTTGCCCATTGATTGAAGAGTCAGAAGCGCTGCAATTGCAAACCGCCAATGATACGTTTGCGCATATGCAAGAAAGCTTTCCAGAGCTGAAAATTGGTTTGGTACATGGCCGCATGAAACCTGCCGAGAAGCAGGCGGTGATGCAAGCATTCAGTAAAAACGAAACGCAATTGCTAGTGGCTACCACCGTGATAGAAGTAGGCGTGGATGTACCTAACGCCAGTTTAATGGTGATTGAGCACGCAGAACGTTCCGGCCTAAGTCAATTGCATCAGCTACGTGGTCGGGTAGGGCGCGGTGCGGCCAAAAGTACCTGCATTTTGCTCTATCAAAACAAGTTAAGTGAGACAGCACGGGCGCGATTAAAAGTGATATACGAAAGTAACGACGGCTTTGCCATCGCTCAGGCAGATCTGCATTTGCGCGGCCCTGGCGAATTTCTAGGCACCCGCCAAAGCGGTGTGCCGATGCTAAAAATCGCGGATTTAGAACGAGATGTGGATTTGCTACAAGCTGCAAAAAAAATAGCGGATAAGTTAATCAGCGATTACCCGCAAGCGGTAGATGCACATTTGCAGAGATGGATGAGTCACGCAGATGAGCTGGTGAAAGTTTGAATCAAATGTTAGTCAACGTAACGCTAGCAACATTTCCTATAAGAAAAGTTAATTGGCTAAACAGACCAATATTGTCTGGGCAATTAAAACCCTGGCTAATTGATCATGGTTCATTAACTTCAAGTTTGCAGCAACGTTATTCGGATTTTAAAGTGCGACCTGTTGCGATGATTTTTGCTAAGCCAATTGTAGATGAAGCCACTTTATTGCATGTGCCTGCGCGTAAGGTTGCTTTAATACGTGAAGTATTATTGTTTGGTGGCGGTCAACCCGTTGTATTTGCGCATAGCGTGTTGCCGAGAGCAAGTCTACGCGGCTCATGGAATGCGCTTGGCAGACTGGGTAATAAGCCATTAGGTACGGCTTTATTTACCAACCCTAAGGTGAAACGTGCACCACTTAGTTATAAAAAACTTTCCCCGCACCAAGTTTTATACCAAAAAGCAGTGCAGCATCTCACAGATAAACCAGCTTGTTTGTGGGCGCGACGTTCGGTTTTTAGGCTGAATTGCGCTACTATTTTGGTTACCGAAGTGTTTTTACCCAATCTTTCAAAATGAATTCAAGCAAAAATATAAAAACGTTAACCAAGAAACTAGATGCTTACGAACGTTTAATGCGTCTGGATAAGCCGATTGGCATTTTGCTGCTGTTATGGCCGACGCTTTGGGCTTTGTGGATCGCCAGTCGCGGCAAGCCAGATTGGATTGTTCTGCTTATTTTTGTGACAGGTACGGTATTAATGCGTAGCGCAGGCTGTGTGATGAATGACATTGCAGACCGCAAATATGATGGCTTAGTGGAGCGTACGAAAAATCGACCGTTGGCGACTGGCGAAGTGAGCGTTAAAGAAGCCTATTTGTTAGCTGCTGGATTGAGCTTATTGGCATTTTGTCTGGTGTCGCTGTTTAACAAAACCACTATTTTATTGTCGTTCGCTGCCTTGTTTTTAGCGGCAACTTATCCTTACACCAAACGTTTTCTGGCGATTCCGCAGGCATATTTGGGCGTGGCATTCGGTTTTGGTATCCCGATGGCATTTGCCGCTGTGAATGATTATCTTGCGCCATTAGCCTGGCTATTACTGGTCGCAAATGTATTATGGGCGATCGCTTACGATACACAGTATGCGATGGTTGATCGCAATGACGATTTAAAAATCGGTATCAAGTCTTCCGCCATTTTTTTTGGCAAATATGATGTGATTGCGGTGATGGCATGCTATGCCGCCATGTTGGGTTTATTGATTTATATTGGTCAGTTAATGGGTTATGGGCAATATTATTATGCTGGTCTTATTGCCGCATTTTTGCTGATGTTGTGGGAATATAAATTAATACAAAAGCGCCATAAAACCGACTGCTTTAAAGCGTTTTTAGCGAATAACTGGATTGGCCTAGCCATTTTTATCGGCTTGGTATTTGAATATTATTTCAAACACTAAGCTTGATTTAATAGAAGTTTGTATTCAATTATTTATATCAGCCAAGATAAATTGAAATAATTTTTCAGGCAGTTCGGGTACTTTTGTATCTTTTTGAGCTTGCTAAGTAGTATATAATTGCCTGCTCTTCCGACTGCGTTCGGATATGTTTTGGCTAGGAAATCTGTGTGCCAATTCAAAATAACAGCCCCAATTATTCTGCTTAAATAACGGGCTAAAACTTTATAGTAAGCATTAACTGTAAAATTAGGCTAATTAATCATTTTTTGTAATTGACAAGCGGATAAGCAAAAGCATATAATCCGCCCTCTTGATTTTATAAGCTATGGCTTAATACTGAACTGGGTAGTTATACGATGAATATTTTTTCTGGAAAAACATTTTCTGCAAAATCGCACGAAGTACAACGCGATTGGTTTGTGATTGATGCAACCGATTTGGTGTTGGGTCGCTTGGCAAGTGCTGTAGCGCACCGTTTACGTGGCAAGCATAAAACCATTTACACGCCACACGTAGATACTGGCGATTACATCGTAGTGATTAATGCTGACAAAATTAAAGTAACAGGCGCAAAAGCGACTGACAAACAATACCATAGTCACTCTGGTTATCCAGGCGGCATCAGCACTACTACTTTCTCTAAAATGCAAGACCGTTTCCCAGGTCGTGCTTTAGAAAAAGCAGTAAAAGGTATGTTGCCAAAAGGTCCTTTAGGCTACGCAATGATTAAAAAAATGAAAGTTTATGCTGGCGATAAGCATGAGCATGCTGCACAACAACCAAAAGCATTGACTATTTAATAGTTAAGAGACAGGGTAAATAAAGATGATTGGTAAATACAATTATGGTACAGGCCGCCGCAAAAGTTCAGTAGCGCGCGTGTTCTTGAAATCAGGTAAAGGCAATATCGTTGTGAACGATAAGCCTGTTGATGAATATTTCTCACGTGTAACTTCACGTATGATTTTGCGTCAGCCGCTAGAGTTAACAAACAACACAGCTAGTTTCGATATTATGGTTAACGTAATCGGCGGTGGTGAATCTGGTCAAGCTGGTGCGGTACGTCATGGCATTACGCGTGCCTTGATCGATTACGATGCTGCGCTTAAAAGCGCATTGTCACATGCTGGCTTCGTGACACGTGATGCACGTGAAGTAGAACGTAAAAAAGTTGGTCTACGCAAAGCGCGTCGTCGTAAACAATTCTCTAAACGCTAATTCAGCTTTCGCTTTATTTAGGCGTCAAGAGTTAAAAAAGGTCGCGTTAGCGGCCTTTTTCATTTAAGGTTAAGTTTTTTAGAGTATCATTTTGGTTGTAAGGCATATGGCAAATCAAAAGTTAAAAGTAGGCATTGTTGGTGGTACGGGTTATACAGGTGTAGAGTTGCTGCGTCTTTTAACCATTCACCCGCATGCAGAATTAACAACAATCACTTCGCGTGGTGAGGCAGGTTTGCCGGTGGCAGACATGTTTCCCAGTTTACGTGGGTTTGTTGATCTAACTTTTTCTGACCCAGCAACGGCTGACTTAACTGCCTGCGATGTCGTATTTTTTGCTACACCACATGGCGTGGCGATGAGCCAAGCGCAAGCGTTACTAAAAGCCAATGTAAAAATCATTGATTTGGCCGCAGATTTTAGATTGCAAGATACTGCTGTTTTTGAAAAATGGTACAAAATGCCACATAGCTGCCCAGATATTTTAGGCACTGCGGTCTACGGTATTCCAGAGCTTTATCGCGATCAAATTAAAACCGCAAAAGTAATTGGCAATCCAGGATGTTACCCGACAACGGTTTTGCTGGGATTAGTGCCTCTACTAGAGCTTGGATTCATTGATTTTTCTGCACCGATTATTGCGGATGCTAAGTCTGGCGTGTCAGGCGCGGGTAGAAAAGCAGAAGTATCAACGCTGTTTGCAGAATCAAGCGATAACATGAAAGCGTATGGCGTGGCAGGGCATAGGCACCACCCAGAAATTCACGCGCAAATGACGCAACTGGCGGCGGGTGCAAAAATAGATTTCATCTTTGTGCCACACCTTATTCCAATGATACGTGGCATGCTTTCAACCATTTATGTCAAATTGTCTGATTCGGCTAAACTGGTTGATTTGCAGGCATTATATGAAAAACGTTATGCCAGTGAGTCATTTGTGGATGTGATGCCAGCTGGCAGCTTGCCAGAAACGCGCTCAGTGCGCGGTGCTAATCAGTTACGCATGGCTTTGCATCAGCAAGCGGACTCAGGTTATTTAACCATCGTTGTGGTACAAGATAACTTGGTAAAAGGTGCAGCGGGTCAGGCAATACAAAACATGAATATTATGTTTGGCTTGGAAGAAGATTCCGGTTTGCAGGTCGTGCCGCTTTTGCCTTAAGTTGAAAACGTTATGAAGCCCGTTCGCCGTAAAATCCGTCGCCATTTCGGCTTAACTGCCAAACAAGTCGCGGTGCGTTCAAAAAGACCGTGGTATTTTCAAGTATTGTTAGCTGTATTATTTGTTATCGTGGGGTTTTCCTCGGCTTACTGGATATTTCAAGGCGGGGAAAATAAAAGTATTCGTCAAAAATATGAACAGGTTATGTTGGAAAACAGAGCGCTGCAAGCTAAGTTAGTTGGTGCGCAACGTGCACTGCAAATAGAGCTGGCAACCAATAATAACCTTGCCAAAGAGCTTGCAACCGTTCAAGATGAGAGCCTTAAAACTAAAGAGGATTTATTCTTTTACAAAAATATGCTGAACGGTAAAAGATTAAAATAGTGTCCTACTGATTTGGTGCCAATGGCTAATTAGATAATGGATAAGCCTTAAGCGAGCGGGGAATTACATGTTTTTCAAGAAAGCGAATAAAATTGATAACCGTATCGACACACTAGTGGGTGTAGATACGCGTATTGAGGGTGACTTATATTTTAGCGGTGGTTTGCGTGTAGATGGCGCAATTCGTGGCAACGTTAGTGAACAAAATGGCGCGCCTAGTACCATTATCGTGAGTGAGCATGGCAGTATCGAAGGTGCAGTGAATGCGTCAAAAATTGTGCTTAACGGCAAAGTGGTCGGCCCAGTAAAAGCCAGCCAGTTTATTGAGTTGCAAACCAAAGCGCGCATTATTGGTGATTTATATTACAAATCCCTGGAAATGCATACTGGCGCGGTGATAGAAGGCAAGCTGGTTTATATGGCCGATGGTGCAGCAGCAGACGAAATGCTTTAAATTGAATTGTAGTTAGAACATTAAATGGTTAATCACTTGTAAAACTGAACATTAATCCCCAATAATGTTCTATAGTGGTTGAATCAATAGTATTAAATGCCGTGGCTTAATTTGGTTAAGCAAAGCAGTATTGTGAAGTTTAAGGAGCAAAATATGAATGCAGTGACCGATTTACCTGATGTAGAAATGCCAACTCCGTTGGTATTTACTGATAATGCTGCAAAAAAAGTCAAAGAATTAATTGAGGAAGAGGGCAGTCCTGATTTGAAACTGCGTGTATTTGTTAGCGGTGGCGGTTGTTCTGGCTTCCAATACGGCTTTACGTTTGAAGAAGAAGTAAACGACGATGACACTCAAGTGGAAAAAGATAGCGTTACTTTATTAATCGACCCCATGAGTTTGCAATATTTAATGGGCGCGGAGATTGATTACCAAGACAGCTTGCAAGGTTCGCAGTTTGTGATTCGTAACCCGCAAGCGACTTCTACTTGTGGTTGTGGATCGTCATTCTCGGTTTAATGCTTAATAGTTAATGTGTAGTGTTATATAAAAAGCCAAGCGTTTTGCTTGGCTTTTTAGTTTTTAAAGGGTTATTCAATGAAGAAATATTATTTGGTGCTGTGCATTTTATTCGCGACATTAATCGCTGCTTGTAGTGAGAATGCAAAATACACAGCTGTGCCAAAAGACGCGACTGTGCTTATTCTGGGCGATAGTCTAAGTTATGGAACTGGTGCTAAAGATGGTGAAGATTATCCAACTTTATTAGCTAAAACCACTGGCTGGCAAATTGTTAACAAAGGAGTTCCCGGGGATACATCGGCAGCTGGTTTAGAGCGTTTGCCCGATTTGTTAACCGAATATCAGCCACAATTATTAATTGTTGAGCTAGGCGGTAACGATTTTCTGCACCAGCTACCACAAAACCAAACGGAAGCTAATTTAAAAGCCATTTTATTGTTAGCCAAAGCACAAAACGTTAAAACAATTTTGGTGGCCATTCCAGAATTTAACGCCTTAAGAGCCGCGGTTGGAAATTTAGCTGACCATCCTATGTATGAAGCGATTGCTAAAGAAACGGCTACGCCATTAATTGCTGATGTATTTTCAAAGGTGTTATCAGATAGAAGTTTGAAGGCTGACCAAATACATCCAAACGCGACTGGCTACTCAAAAGTGAATGAAAAAATATACAAAGCATTGCAAAAATTGGGCTTTGCGAGCTAATTAATCCATTTTCCAGATATAGATACGTCACTTTGGATGTATTTAACAAGGTAATTAAGACGGTTTTGGTAATTTCTAAACGTTAGCGCTTTTCAATTGGTACAAACTCACGTCTATCCTCACCTCTATACAATTGCCTTGGGCGTCCGATTTTATGTTCAGGGTCGGCATTCATTTCACTCCATTGTGCTACCCAGCCGGCAGTACGGGCTAGGGCGAAGATAGCTGTGAACATGCTGTTTGGGATACCCATGGCGCGCATGACAATGCCGCTGTAAAAATCGACGTTTGGATACAGTTGGCGTGAGACGAAATACTCGTCTTCAAGTGCGATTTTTTCTAGTTCCATTGCCAATTTAAATAGTGGGTCATCTTGTAATCCAAGCTCTTCTAAAACTTCATGGCAAGTGTCGCGCATAATGGCGGCGCGTGGATCCATATTGCGATAAACCCTGTGCCCAAAGCCCATTAGGCGGAAAGTGTCGGATTTGTCTTTGGCGCGCTGAATAAATTCACCAATGCGCGATACATCGCCCATTTCTTCCAGCATTTTTAAGGTTGCTTCATTGGCGCCGCCATGTGCTGGTCCCCAAAGCGATGCAATACCCGCAGCCACGCTGGCGAAAGGATTCGCGCCACTTGAACCAACGAGTCTAACGGTGGAGGTGGAAGCGTTTTGTTCATGGTCGGCATGCAGAATTAGAATCTTCTCAAACGCTTTTGCTAGTACTGGATTTGGTACATATTCTTCACATGGTGTGGCAAACATCATGTGCATAAAGTTTTCAGCGTAATTTAGATTGTTTTTTGGGTACATAAATGGTTGTCCCAAATTGTATTTGTAGCACCAAGCGGCAATGGTGGGTACTTTTGCCAATAAACGATAAGCAGATGCGATACGGTGTTGTGGGTTGTATACATCCATCGAGTCAAAATAGAAGGCTGACATTGAACCGACAACGCCAATCATGACTGCCATTGGGTGCGCGTCGCGCCGAAAGCCGCGGAATATGTTGCTAAGTTGATCGTGCAACATGGTGTGGCCGCTGATTCGGTCGGTAAATTCCGTTTTCTGCACGGCATTTGGTAGTTCGCCATGCATTAATAGATAAGACACCTCTAAAAAGTTACAGTGCTCTGCCAATTGCTCAATAGGATAACCGCGATGGTAGAGCAGGCCATTTTCGCCATCAATGTAGGTAATATTGGATTGGCAGGCGGCAGTAGACATAAAGCCTGGGTCGTAAGTAAAGACGCCGTGTTTACCAAGGTTGCGTATATCTATTACGTCATTACCCAAATTACCAGAAAGTACCGGTAAGTCGATAGGAGTTGCGCCGTTGTCAAAGGTGATGGTGGCTTTGGTTGGTTTTGTAGTCATAATCAATCTTTATTAGGCATTTTGGTTCGTTTAATCAAGCAGCAATAATACCAAAGGTATAAAGTCCTTAGGCAGAATAAATTGCACCCAGCACACGCAAGCCTTTTGCGCCTGTGACGGCTGGCAAGTTGCCGGGTTTGTGGCTGATGCTTTGTTTGGCAAGCCAGGCAAAGGCTGCGGCCTCAACCCAATCTACACCTACGCCTAATTCTGCCGTAGTTGCTAGTACAGCCGAAGGCTGTGTATTGGCTAACATTGTTTTTAAATGTTGAATGAGCAAGGTGTTGTGAGCGCCGCCGCCGCACAAATAAACCGCATCAACATCTCCACAATATCGGGTAAGTGCCTCATGAATGGTGTGTGCGGTAAGTGCAACCAGTGTATGCGCTACATCTTGGGGTCTGTAATCCGTATTCTCTAAATATTGCATCAACCAGGCATCGTTAAACAAATCGCGGCCAGTGCTTTTTGGCGCTTGTAACGCAAAATAGGGTTCAGCCAGCATTTGTGATAATAATGGCTGAATAATTTCGCCTGAAGCCGCCCACTCACCGTTTGCGTCGTAATCTTTATCCAGATGTCGTTTTATCCATGCATCCAGCAACATATTGCCTGGGCCGGAATCAAAGCCCAAAACTTTCCCTGAGTTTAAATCGTCATTATTTTTTGCCAAATAGGTAATATTGGCAATGCCGCCTATGTTAATAAGCGCACGATTGCTTTGTTTGGAACCAAATACCGCCTGATGAAATGCCGGCACTAACGGCGCGCCTTGACCACCAGCTGCAATATCGCGACTTCTAAAATCAGATACCACCGTAATGTTGCTGAGTTCTGCCAGTAAGGCCGCATTGCCAATTTGCAAAGTAAATCCGAGCTCCGGCCTGTGGCGTATGGTCTGGCCATGGCAGCCGACTGCCGTGACTTGATTTGCCTGTAAGTTTTGCTTGGTTAGTAAAGCGTTAACCGCCTCTGCATATAAAAATGCGAGCTTATTTGCCGTTAAGGCCGTTGTTTCTAACTCGTTGTCAGCGGCGGTATGTAGCTGTAACAATTGAGTTTTTAATGCTTGCGGATACGCCAAAAAATGCGTTGAGATGACTTGGCATGTGTCATCCTTTAAATCGCAAAGTGCAACGTCAATGCCGTCTAAACTGGTGCCGGACATAATGCCGATGAAAAGTTGTGCTTTAACCATGTTTAATCCGTGCTGGCTGTTTGTCGACGGTTTAGCATTTCAATCTGCGCCATCAAATTCAAACTTTGTTCATCGAAAGCTTTTTTATACTGGCCATCTATTGGCACGCTCATCGGCAACGCCACAGTCATTGGGTCTCGATGTACTTTATTCACCAGAAACTCGTAATGCAAATGCGGACCAGTGGCCAAGCCTGTCATGCCGACAAAGCCGATAATATCTCCTTGCGCTACACGCATGCCTCTACGTAAGCCCGCTGCGAAGCCTGATAAATGTCCATAAACGGTGCTGATGCCGTTTTCATGTTTGAGCACAATCACATTGCCATATCCGCCTTTGCGTCCGACAAAGTCGACTACGCCATTGCCGGAAGCCTTAATGCGCGTGCCAGATGGCGCCGCCATATCGACACCTTTGTGCGCTTTGATGCGATTTAAAATAGGATGGTAGCGCCCAGTGCTGAATGATGAGCTGATGCGTGTAAATTCCAGCGGTGAACGTAAAAAGGACTTATGCAAACTTTTGCCTTCGGGCGTGTAGTAAGCAAACTTGCCTTCAGCATCACCAAAATGAATCGCCTGGTATTTTTTGCCTTTATTGACAAACTCAACGGCTAATACATTGCCAACTTTCATCATCTCGCCAGCGTTATAAAAAGCCTCATACACCACATTGAAATGGTCACCAGACCTTAAATCATTATAAAAATCGATATCACTGGAAAATATATCGGCGATTTGTAAGGCAACTTGGTCAGGTATGCCGGCATCATCCGTCGCGCCGAATAGCGAATTAACAATAGTGGCCGATTTTAAAATTTGGTGATTTTGCAGAATTAACTTTTGAGTGGCTACTTGGTATCCTGCGGGCGTTAAGCCGGCTACCAAGATAGTTTCATTATCTACTTCGTATTCTAAATGCAGCAGTTTGCCGTCCAAATTGGTTTTAATTTCCAATGAGTGGCCAGGAATTAATCGTGTGTTAATCGCGCGCGCATCCGGTGAAATCGTCAAAAATTTAATGGCATCTTCATCACGTACCGACATGCGTCTAAATAAGCTACCTAAAGTATCGTCGCGCCGCACTTGGTCGATTTGCCAGAACTCTTCATTGCGATCTACGTTATGTACCGCTAGCGGCAGAGTAACACCTTCGGTCACTATTTCAGATTTAACGTAACGTGGCTGATTCGGCGATGCTGTACCAAAAGCCGCGATGACGGCAAAAAAAGGTAGTAATAATAAGACTGCGGCCCAGCGTAATTTTATTTTACGCAAGCCCTGTAATAAGTTTTGCGTTAAAATAGCAGGCTTAAATTTCTGCTTGTTTCTGTTAAAAAATTGCGACATAAAAAGTAACTAAAACTGCTTAAAAGCTTGGATAGCAAAGCCTCTTGCTTGGAATCGAAAAAGCATAGTAACAGAATTTTTCTTGTAATAAAAAGTAACAGTTTGTAGGACAGCCACCTTTTAACCATTGGAAAATGCCGTGAATACCAGTATTGATATAAATCTTAATCAATCATTAGCCATCATTAAACGCGGCTGTGACGAGTTGTTAATTGAACATGAATTAGTTGAAAAGTTAAAAAAAGGAACGCCCTTACGCATTAAAGCTGGCTTTGATCCTACTGCACCAGACTTGCATCTGGGCCATACCGTATTGATCAACAAATTACGGCATTTTCAGGATCTGGGCCATCACATACTGTTTTTGATTGGGGATTTTACCGGCATGATCGGCGACCCAACTGGCAAAAGTGTCACGCGTCCGCCTTTAACAAAAGAGCAGGTGGCAGAAAATGCGCAGTCCTATGCCGAACAGGTATTTAAAATTTTGGATAAAGATAAAACCGACATTGTGTTCAACTCTGCCTGGTTAACCGATTTAGGTGCGGCAGGTATGTTAAGGCTGGCTTCCAGTCTAACCGTTGCCCGCATGTTAGAGCGCGATGACTTTTCCAAGCGTTTCAAAGGCAATCAGCCAATTGCGATACACGAATTTATGTATCCATTACTGCAAGGTTACGATTCGGTCGCGCTTAAAGCGGACGTTGAATTGGGCGGTACCGATCAAAAATTCAATCTGTTAATGGGGCGTGAGTTACAGAAACAAGCTGGCCAAAGCCAGCAATGCGTACTGACGATGCCGTTACTAGAGGGTTTGGACGGCGTAAATAAAATGTCCAAATCACTCAATAACTATATTGGTATTAATGAACCACCCGAAATTATTTTCGCCAAGCTTATGTCTGTTAGTGATGAATTAATGTGGCGCTATATAGAGTTGCTATCGTTTGAATCGCTAGAAACTGTTCAGCAATGGAAAGCCGCCGTAGCTGCAGGTGAAAACCCGCGTAATATTAAAGTGAGATTCGCGCAGGAAATCGTGGCGCGCTTTCATAGCCAAGCGGATGCTGAAAAAGCGCTGAACGATTTTCAAACGCGCGCCAAAGGCGGTGTGCCGGACGAAGTGCCGGAAGTAATTGTGAATATTGATGGTGCAAGTATTGGTATTGCACAATTACTTAAACTAGCTGGCTTGGTCGAAAGTACATCCGAAGCGAATCGTGCGATTGATCAGGGTGGTGTAAAGCTGGATAGTGAAAAGGTGTTGGATAAAAATTTGCAGATCGATAAAGGTGTTTCCGTTATTGCGCAAGTAGGTAAGCGCAAATTTGCCAGGATTAATCTGGTTTAATTGGCAGTATTGATCAATATCTTCATTGGATTGTAACAATTTTGTAACTTCGTGAAATAGGGCTTGACCAAAATTTAAGCCTCTGTAGAATGCGCACCTCGTTACAGACAACCGTTAACGAAAAGCAATAAAAAAGTCGCACTAAAATACACCGTTAATATTAATTAGAAGTCTTTAAAAATTAGTGTTGACGTGGCTTAAATGCTCTGTATAATGCGCACCTCGTTACAGATAACCGTTAACGAAAAGTAGTAAAAAAGCCGCACTAAAATACACCGTTAATATTAATTGGCAATCTTTAAAATTAGTGTTGACGTGGCATAAATGCTCTGTATAATGCGCACCTCGTTAACGCAAAGCGTGAAACGAAAAGCTCAAAAGTGACTCACTTTTTGTAGTGGATAAAAAGCTCTTTAACAAACTGAACGACTGATAAGTGTGGGTGTTTGTGGTCAAGACACATTGACTTAGACGCAACGAATGCTTGGCTTCGGCCTTGAATGTTTTGTTGTTTGGTTTAAGTCAATACTCAAGATAACAAATGCTTACACTTAAATTTATGACAAGTATGTAATAAGGCTTATTTAGCAATAAATAAGCAGTACACAAACCTTGACAATGAATTTGAGAAAAACAGCTCAACACATACTTAGAATTTCTCTAAGACATGATTGGGTTGCAAAGCAAAAAGCGAATACCACCTCGAAAGAGGAAAAAGTAATAGTCATACATTAAACTGAAGAGTTTGATCATGGCTCAGATTGAACGCTGGCGGAATGCTTTACACATGCAAGTCGAACGGCAGCACGGGAGCTTGCTCCTGGTGGCGAGTGGCGAACGGGTGAGTAATATATCGGAACGTATCCAATAATGGGGGATAACTAATCGAAAGGTTGGCTAATACCGCATACGCCCTACGGGGGAAAGCTAGGGACCTTCGGGCCTGGCGTTAATGGAGCGGCCGATATCTGATTAGCTAGTTGGTGAGGTAAAAGCTCACCAAGGCGACGATCAGTAGCTGGTCTGAGAGGACGACCAGCCACACTGGAACTGAGACACGGTCCAGACTCCTACGGGAGGCAGCAGTGGGGAATTTTGGACAATGGGCGCAAGCCTGATCCAGCCATTCCGCGTGAGTGAAGAAGGCCTTCGGGTTGTAAAGCTCTTTCGCAAGGGAAGAAAGATTATCCTCTAACATAGGATGATTATGACGGTACCTTGATAAGAAGCACCGGCTAACTACGTGCCAGCAGCCGCGGTAATACGTAGGGTGCGAGCGTTAATCGGAATTACTGGGCGTAAAGCGTGCGCAGGCTGTTTTGTAAGTCAGATGTGAAATCCCTGAGCTCAACTTAGGAACTGCGTTTGAAACTACAAGACTAGAATATGTCAGAGGGGGGTAGAATTCCACGTGTAGCAGTGAAATGCGTAGAGATGTGGAGGAATACCAATGGCGAAGGCAGCCCCCTGGGATAATATTGACGCTCATGCACGAAAGCGTGGGGAGCAAACAGGATTAGATACCCTGGTAGTCCACGCCCTAAACGATGTCTACTAGTTGTTGGTGGAGTAAAATCCATGAGTAACGCAGCTAACGCGTGAAGTAGACCGCCTGGGGAGTACGATCGCAAGATTAAAACTCAAATGAATTGACGGGGGCCCGCACAAGCGGTGGATTATGTGGATTAATTCGATGCAACGCGAAAAACCTTACCTGGCCTTGACATGTACGGAACTTTCCAGAGATGGATGGGTGCTCGAAAGAGAGCCGTAACACAGGTGCTGCATGGCTGTCGTCAGCTCGTGTCGTGAGATGTTGGGTTAAGTCCCGCAACGAGCGCAACCCTTGCCAATAATTGCCATCATTTAGTTGGGCACTTTATTGGGACTGCCGGTGACAAACCGGAGGAAGGTGGGGATGACGTCAAGTCCTCATGGCCCTTATGGCCAGGGCTTCACACGTAATACAATGGTCGGTACAGAGGGTCGCCAACCCGCGAGGGGGAGCTAATCCCAGAAAGCCGATCGTAGTCCGGATTGCAGGCTGCAACTCGCCTGCATGAAGTCGGAATCGCTAGTAATCGCGGATCAGCATGTCGCGGTGAATACGTTCCCGGGCCTTGTACACACCGCCCGTCACACCATGGGAGTGGGTTTTACCAGAAGTAGGTAGTCTAACCGTAAGGGGGGCGCTTACCACGGTAGTATTCATGACTGGGGTGAAGTCGTAACAAGGTAGCCGTATCGGAAGGTGCGGCTGGATCACCTCCTTTCTAGAGAACAAACCTTGGTTGCAAACATTCACACTTATCAGTCGTTCGGCAGTAGCAACATCAAAAAAGATTGGCCAACATAGCAAAAGCAGCAATGTGATTGCTACCTTAACAGGGTCTGTAGCTCAGCTGGTTAGAGCACCGTCTTGATAAGGCGGGGGTCGATGGTTCGAGTCCATCCAGACCCACCAGATTAAACCTCAAATGGGGGATTAGCTCAGCTGGGAGAGCACCTGCTTTGCAAGCAGGGGGTCAACGGTTCGATCCCGTTATCCTCCACCAAACAATTTTGATGTTGTAAGTAAGCTAAGAAATTAGAAGCAAGCATTTAACAATGAGTGTTTACTTCTAGTTTTTAACTAGACTGATCTTTAACAAAATGGAAGAAGTAAAGTGAATGCACATTATTGTGATGATATGTGTGTATTCAAAATGGGTAGTAATTGATTGCAAAATCGAAATATTTTGCTTCGTTTAGTTCCAGTTAGATAGTGTCGTAATTGATAGTAATATCGGTTACAACATGAAATAACCAAGAAATAAATGAAACAAAAAACCAGTTAATGTTGTACAACCTTGCAGCATTAACGAAGTAGCTTTAGAAAAAACTATAACGCATGTTCTCATGCATGATGATATCTGGATTTAAAAAGGGTTCAGGTGTTAACGTTATAGGATCAAGTGAATAAGTGCATATGGTGGATGCCTTGGCGATTACAGGCGATGAAGGACGTGATAGCCTGCGTAAAGTTTCGGGGAGCTGGCAAATAAGCTTTGATCCGGAAATGTCCGAATGGGGAAACCCACCCGCAAGGGTAACCGCTCCTGAATATATAGGGAGATGGTGGCGAACCGAGTGAACTGAAACATCTAAGTAGCTCGAGGAAAAGAAATCAACCGAGATTCCGTAAGTAGTGGCGAGCGAACATGGAACAGCCTGTTATTTTTAGCATATGCGATAGTAGAACGGAATGGAAAGTCCGGCCATAGAGGGTGATAGCCCCTTATACGAAATCCCGTGTGTGGAACTAGGGTAACGACAAGTAGGGCGGGGCACGAGAAACCTTGTCTGAACATGGGGGGACCATCCTCCAAGGCTAAATACTCGTAATCGACCGATAGTGAACCAGTACCGTGAGGGAAAGGCGAAAAGAACCCCGGGAGGGGAGTGAAATAGATCCTGAAACCGTATGCATACAAACAGTGGGAGCGGACTTGTTCCGTGACTGCGTACCTTTTGTATAATGGGTCAGCGACTTACATTCAGTAGCAAGCTTAACCGATAGGGGAGGCGTAGCGAAAGCGAGTCCGAATAGGGCGTCTAGTTGCTGGGTGTAGACCCGAAACCAAGTGATCTATCCATGGCCAGGATGAAGGTGCCGTAACAGGTACTGGAGGTCCGAACCCACAAATGTTGAAAAATTTGGGGATGAGCTGTGGATAGGGGTGAAAGGCTAAACAAACTTGGAAATAGCTGGTTCTCTCCGAAAACTATTTAGGTAGTGCCTCGTATATCATTCTCGGGGGTAGAGCACTGTTATGACTAGGGGGTTCATAAGAACTTACCAACTCATTGCAAACTCCGAATACTGAGAAATGCAATTACGGGAGACAGACCATGGGTGCTAACGTCCGTGGTCAAGAGGGAAACAACCCAGACCGACAGCTAAGGTCCCAAATGACGTGCTAAGTGGAAAACGAAGTGGGAAGGCATAGACAGCCAGGATGTTGGCTTAGAAGCAGCCATCATTTAAAGAAAGCGTAATAGCTCACTGGTCGAGTCGTCCTGCGCGGAAGATGTAACGGGGCTAAGCACGTAACCGAAGCTTCGGATGCCCTAATTTATTAGGTGCATGGTAGGAGAGCGTTCTGTAGGCCTGCGAAGGTGTTCTGTGAGGAATGCTGGAGGTATCAGAAGTGCGAATGCTGACATGAGTAGCGATAAAGGGAGTGAAAAGCTCCCTCGCCGAAAACCCAAGGTTTCCTACGCAACGTTCATCGGCGTAGGGTGAGTCGGCCCCTAAGGTGAGGCAGAGATGCGTAGCTGATGGGAAACAGGTTAATATTCCTGTACCTCTATACAATGCGATGTGGGGACGGAGAAGGTTAGGTCAGCCGGGTGTTGGATGTCCCGGTTCAAGCGTGTAGGCAGATTCTTTAGGCAAATCCGGAGAATCAATGCCGAGGCGTGATAACGAGTCTACTTGTAGACGAAGTGATTGATACCATGCTTCCAAGAAAAGCCACTAAGCTTCAGTTGTATAAGACCGTACCGCAAACCGACACAGGTGGGTAGGATGAGAATTCTAAGGCGCTTGAGAGAACCCGGGAGAAGGAACTCGGCAAATTAGCACCGTAACTTCGGGAGAAGGTGCGCCCCGGTAACGTGTAGAGACTTGCTCTTGAAGCGTGATGGGGTTGCAGTGAAAAGGTGGCTGCGACTGTTTAATAAAAACACAGCACTCTGCAAACACGAAAGTGGACGTATAGGGTGTGACGCCTGCCCGGTGCTGGAAGATTAAATGATGGGGTGCAAGCTCTTGATTGAAGTCCCAGTAAACGGCGGCCGTAACTATAACGGTCCTAAGGTAGCGAAATTCCTTGTCGGGTAAGTTCCGACCCGCACGAATGGCGTAACGATGGCCACACTGTCTCCTCTCGGGACTCAGCGAAGTTGAAATGTTTGTGAAGATGCAATCTACCCGCGGCTAGACGGAAAGACCCCATGAACCTTTACTGTAGCTTTACATTGGACTTTGACAAGATTTGTGTAGGATAGGTGGGAGACGTTGAAGCGGAGTCGCTAGATTTCGTGGAGTCAACCTTGAAATACCACCCTGATGTTGTTGAGGTTCTAACCTAGGTCCATAATCTGGACTGGGGACCGTGTATGGTGGGCAGTTTGACTGGGGCGGTCTCCTCCCAAAGAGTAACGGAGGAGTGCGAAGGTAACCTAGGTACGGTCGGAAATCGTACTGATAGTGCAATGGCATAAGGTTGCTTGACTGCGAGACGGACAGGTCGAGCAGGTGCGAAAGCAGGTCATAGTGATCCGGTGGTTCTGTATGGAAGGGCCATCGCTCAACGGATAAAAGGTACTCTGGGGATAACAGGCTGATTCCTCCCAAGAGTTCATATCGACGGGGGAGTTTGGCACCTCGATGTCGGCTCATCACATCCTGGGGCTGTAGCCGGTCCCAAGGGTATGGCTGTTCGCCATTTAAAGTGGTACGTGAGCTGGGTTTAAAACGTCGTGAGACAGTTTGGTCCCTATCTGCCGTGGGCGCTGGAAATTTGAAGGGACCTGCTCCTAGTACGAGAGGACCGGAGTGGACGCACCGCTGGTGGACCAGTTATCATGCCAATGGTATAGCTGGGTAGCTAAGTGCGGAAGAGATAAACGCTGAAAGCATCTAAGCGTGAAACTCGCCTTGAGATGAGATTTCCCGGGGGTTTAACCCCCCTAAAGAGTCGTTCGAGACCAGGACGTTGATAGGACGGATGTGGAAGTGCAGTAATGCATTAAGCTGACCGTTACTAATTGCTCGTGAGGCTTGATCCTATAACCTTAATACTTGAATGTATCCAAGATTAACGGTTTGTTCTAAAGCAAGATAATGTAATCAATACCATTAAAACTTTACTTCTTCCAATTTGTTACAGACGCCTCATGAAAATGAGACGGCAACACAGCATAATCGCTTGTGAACAGCTAATGAAGATTAGCGACGCACGAGAAACCAGTTATGCTTGGCGGCCATAGCGGTTTGGACCCACCCCTTCCCATCTCGAACAGGGCCGTGAAACGAACCAGCGCCAATGATAGTATGCTTTTTGCATGCGAAAGTAGGTCACTGCCAAGCTATTTACACTAAATCATCGTGAGATGATTGACGATAAACCCTCCTCGTGAGGGTTTATTCGTTTGGAGCGGCACATTCAGGGGTGGCGGTTGATTGGTTAGCTGCTTTCTGTCGAATGTGACTTTATTAGAGATGTTAAGGATGTGGCGTGCGTGTAAGAGTCATTCCAATTACTTGAATTAATTGGTATAATATAGCAATAATTTGGTGGGCTTTGTGCCCATTTTTTGTTTCTGCTCGGTATGTAGCGTTTAAGGAAGTGCGGTAATGCAAGATTTGCATGGCTTAATAGATAAAACGGTCACTCAGCTAGGTTTTGAGTTGGTTGATCTTGAAATCTCGAATCGCGGTAAATTGTTGCGTGTGTTCATTGATAAACTTAACCCGATAGATATCAAGGATAGTGTCAATATTGATGATTGCGTGTTGGTGAGCAATCAGTTGGGGAATGTATTAACCGTGGATCATGAGATTGATTATGATCGATTGGAGATTTCTTCGGCGGGAATGGATCGTGTACTTAAAAAAGAAAAAGATTTTGTACGCTTTGCGGGTGAGCGCGCGCAAATCAAATTGCGTATCGGTGTTAAAGATGAAAGCGCTAACGCGGCTAAAAGTGCTCTGCCACGTAAAACATTCTTGGGTATTTTAAAGGGTGTTGAGGATGGCAATGTTTTGATGGATTTTGAAGGTAATGTGTATAAATTGGCTTTAAGTAACATCGATAAGGCACGTTTAAGCCCTGAGTTTTAGGCTGTTTTAGTGTTTTGTCGCCTCACATTTAATGTGAGGTAAATAGTGACGGTAAATTAGAATATATAAGAGTTGGAGATTGTGATGAGTCGTGAAATTTTATTACTGGTAGATGCTTTAGCTCACGAAAAAAACGTGAGTAAAGAGGTGATTTTTACAGCTTTAGAGTTAGCTTTGGCATCAGCTACCAAGAAAAAACATCATGACGATGCAGATATCCGCGTGACAATTGACCGCGAAAGTGGTGCGTATGAAACCTTTAGACGCTGGCAATATGTGGAGTATGATTTGCTGGAAAACTCTGCTTATCAGTTTGACGAAGAGAGCGAGCATGCTAAAGGCCGCGCTATTGGCGACTATTATGAAGAGCCATTGGAATCAATTGAATTTGGTCGTATTGGCGCGCAGGCAGCTAAACAGGTTATTTTGCAAAAAGTACGTGAAGCTGAACGTGAACAAATTCTAGAAGACTTTTTAAGCCGCAATGAGAATTTGGTCACCGGCGTGATTAAGCGTATGGAAAAAGGCAGTGCGATTATTGAAGTAGGTCGCATCGAATGTTTATTGCCGCGTGAAGCGATGATTCCAAAAGAGAATTTACGTGTTGGTGATCGCGTGCGTGCCTATCTGTCTCGTATTGAGCGTGGCGGCCGTGGCCCACAATTGATTTTATCGCGTATTGCACCAGACTTTTTGAAGCGCTTATTTGAATTGGAAGTGCCGGAAATTGAAGAGGGCTTGCTGGAAATTCGTGCTGCTGCGCGAGATCCTGGTTTGCGATCTAAAATTGCAGTCAAAACCAATGATCAGCGTTTGGATCCGGTGGGTACTTGCGTCGGTATGCGCGGTTCACGTGTGCAAGCGGTGACAGGCGAGTTGGCTGGTGAGCGCGTAGATATTATATTGTGGAGTATGGAGCCAGCACAATTTGTTATTAACGCGATGGCACCTGCGGAAGTTTCATCTATCGTTGTCGATGAAGATGCGCATAGCATGGACGTGGTGGTAAATGAAGAGCAATTGGCTTTAGCCATTGGTCGTGGCGGACAAAATGTACGCTTGGCATCAGAGCTAACTGGCTGGACGTTAAATATCTTGACTGAAGAGCAGGCGGCTGAGAAAAATCAAACCGAGTATGCAAATGTCAGCCAATTATTTATGGAAAAATTGGATGTGGATGAAGAGGTTGCCGACATCTTGGTACAAGAAGGCTTCAGCACGTTAGAAGAAATTGCTTACGTACCATTGGCTGAAATGGCTGAGATTGATGCGTTTGATGAGGACACGATTAACGAATTGCGTTCGCGTGCACGCGCAGCTTTACTCACTGAAGCTATCGCAAAAGAAGAGAAAGTAGAAGAGGCGGCTGAAGATTTGCTAGCAATGGAAGGCATGGATGATGCAACCGCACATTTATTGGCCTCTAAAGGTATTTCTGCGATGGATGATTTAGCTGAGCTAGCAGTTGATGAGCTAGTCGAGATGACTGGTATGGATGCAGAACGCGCTAAAAACTTAATTATGACAGCACGTGCACCTTGGTTTGAGTGATCTGTGATTTAAATAAACTAGTGATTAATAATTTTGGTTGTTAATCACTAAATTATATATTTAAGTGATTAAGTCGATGGCAAGACGTTGAGCTAGTAGTAGAGAAATATTGAGTGTAGTAGAAAATAGAAAGATTGGAGCAGTAAATGGCACAAACAACCGTTGCACAATTCGCCGCAGAGCTAGGGCTGCCAACCGCTTTGTTGCTAGATCAGCTTAAAAGTGCTGGCGTCGTTAAGTCGGCCTTGGAAGATAAATTGGAAGAAGCCGATAAAACTGCGCTATTGGATTTTTTGCGTAAAGAGCATGGTGCAGAGCAAGCGCCAAAAAATAAAATCACGCTGACACGCAAATCGAATACGGAGATTAAAAAAACCGATAGTTCTGGCCGTGCGCGCACAATTCAAGTGGAAGTGCGTAAAAAACGTGTGTTGGAGCGTCGCGATGAGCCAGAGGAGTTGGTGCAAGTGGTTGCGCCACAAGAGGAACTGCCAGTAGAAGAGCTGATTGTTGTGCCGGAAGCGGTTGAGCCAGTAGTTGTTGAGCCCGTTGTTGAAGAAGTTGTCGCGCCAGAGGAGCCACCTTTCGTTGAAGTTGAAGTGCCGGTTGAGGTAAAAGCAGAGGCAGTCGTGGAAGAAGTACCCGCTGTAAAACCAACGACGCTCAGAAAACAAGTATTAACTCCTGAACAGATTGCGATCCGTGAGCTAGAAGCTAAACGGCATGCCACATTAGCTGCGATGCAAGCGGAAGATGTACGTAGAAAACAAGAGCTTGTACAGCGTCGTCTAGATGAAGAGGCAAGAAGGCTGGCCGAAGCAGAAGCGGCGAAAGTGAAGGCCGCTAAATTATCAGAAGGCACGCTACATAAACCTGTTGCCAAGCCGGGCGCTGATGCAAAACCTGCAGCGGCGAAAGATGCTAAAAAAGTTAAAGGCAATAATAAAGAGTGGACTGATGCTGAGAATAAAAAACGTGGCTTGAAAACACGTGGTGCAGTTACTACAGGCTCTAATTGGCGTTCACCAAAAGGTAAAAATAGATCACATCACGATGATGATGCAGAACATGCATTTACAGTACCGACTGAGGCAATCGTTTATGAAGTGTTGGTGCCGGAAACGATTACAGTTGCTGATTTGGCTCACAAAATGGCGGTTAAATCAGGCGAAGTGATTAAAAAGCTCATGACCATGGGCATGATGGTGACGATTAATCAGGTTCTGGATCAGGAAACCGCGATTATTTTAGTGGAAGAAATGGGTCATAAAGCCTCGGCAGCTGCATCGAACGATCCTGAAGTATTCTTAGAGGAAGCCGAACATGCGCAAGCTGTTATGGAAACTCGTCCACCAGTTGTAACAGTAATGGGTCATGTGGATCACGGTAAAACGTCGTTACTAGATTATATTCGCCGTAGCCGAGTGGCTACAGGCGAGGCTGGCGGCATTACGCAGCACATTGGTGCTTACCATGTGGAAACGCCACGTGGCATGGTGACTTTCCTAGATACGCCAGGCCATGAAGCTTTTACCGCGATGCGTGCACGTGGTGCCAAAGCAACCGATATTGTCATTTTAGTAGTGTCTGCGGATGACGGAGTCATGCCACAAACCATTGAAGCGATTCATCATGCTAAGGCTGCAGGTGTCCCCCTAGTTGTTGCGATTAACAAAATTGATAAACCGGATGCAGCCCCAGAACGTGTGAAGATGGAGCTGGTTGCACAAGAAGTGGTTCCTGAAGATTTTGGTGGTGAAGTCATGTTCCGCGAAGTATCAGCCAAAACAGGTAAAGGCATTGATGAGCTATTAGAGGCCGTATTGCTGCAAGCTGAAATTTTAGAGCTGCAAGCACCAAAAAATACGCCAGCTAAAGGCCTGGTGATTGAAGGTAGACTTGATAAAGGTCGTGGTCCAGTTACCACAGTATTGGTGCAGTCAGGCACATTAAAACGTGGCGATATGATTCTAGCAGGCAGCACATTTGGTAAAGTGCGCGCCATGCTTGATGAGTCCGGCAATGATATCAAAGAAGCTGGCCCGTCGATTCCGGTTGAAATTTTAGGTTTATCTGACGTACCAAGTGCGGGCGAAGAAGTGATTGTATTGAATGACGAGCGTAAAGCACGTGAAATCGCTAACTTCCGCGCAGGCAAATTCCGTGATACCAAGCTTGCTAAACAGCAAGCGGCCAAACTTGAAAATATGTTTGACCAAATGGCCGAAGGCGAAGTGCAAACATTAAATCTGATTATTAAATCAGATGTGCAAGGTTCTTACGAAGCTTTGGCAACCAGTTTGCAAAAACTATCAACCGCTGAAGTGAAGGTGCATATTATCCACACGGGTGTCGGTGCGATTTCTGAATCTGATGTGAACTTAAGTGCCGCTTCTGGTGCTGTACTGATTGGTTTTAACGTGCGTGCCGATGCTGGATCACGTAAATTGATTGACAGCTTGGGCGTTGATGTACGTTATTACAATATTATTTATGAAGCGGTTGACGAAGTAAAAGCAGCTTTAGGTGGCATGCTGAAACCAGAGCAAAAAGAAAGCATGATTGGTACGGTAGAGATTCGCGAAGTATTCCGTATTTCAAAAGTGGGTTCAATTGCGGGTTGTTATGTGCAGGATGGCATGATCAAGCGCAACTCACGCGTGCGCGTATTGCGTGCTAACGTGATTATTCACACCGGCGAATTAGATTCGTTGAAGCGCTTTAAAGACGATGTAAAAGAAGTGAAAAACAACTTTGAGTGCGGCTTGTCATTGAAAAATTATAATGACATTGAAGTGGGTGACATACTTGAGGTTTATGAAATGGTAGAAGTGGCAAGAACGCTATAATGGCAAAAGAATTTTCAAGAGCAACTCGCGTTGCAGAACAGATGCAGCGCGAATTGGCTGACTTATTACAGTTTGAGGTAAAAGATCCGCGCGTTGGCATGGTGACAATCACGCAGGTTGAGGTGACTGGCGATATGGCACATGCGAAAATTTTTTATACTGCCGCAAAAGCCAGCGATAGTATTCAGCAAGGATTGGAAAAGTCGGCGGGTTTTTTGCGCACACAAGTAGCCAAACGCATGCTATTGCGCACTGTGCCACAGTTGCATTTTGTGTATGATGCTTCTATCGATAATGGCATGAAAATGGCGCAGCTGATTGATGCTGCGCGCGCTACAGATAAAAACTCAGATTAAAATATCCTTTAATTTTGCAATTCAAACGCACGAAACGCGCCATTAATGGCGTTTTATTACTCGATAAGCCACTCGGCTTTTCATCTAACCAAGCATTACAAAAAGTAAAATGGCTTTTTTCCGCTACGAAGGCGGGCCACACCGGTACACTTGATCCACTGGCGACTGGTTTGCTACCAATCTGTTTGGGCGAGGCGACCAAGTTTGCCCAATATGTAACGGATGCGGATAAAACCTATTTTGCAACAATTAAGTTGGGAGCCACCACAACTACGGGTGATGCGGAAGGCGAAGTGTTAACGACCGCACCGGTAAGCCTTACCAAGCCCCAGCTTGAGGCTGCCTGCAAGCAGTTTTTGGGTGAAATAAGCCAAATGCCTCCCATGTATTCGGCTTTGAAGCATGAGGGCAAGGCGCTGTACGAGTACGCCAGAGAAGGCGTGAATATTGAGCGTAAAACACGGTTAATTACCATACAAAGTATTGTAGTTAATGCGTTTGATGGTGGTGATATTGCGGAAATTACGGTTAGCTGCAGCAAGGGTACTTATATCCGCACATTGGCAGAAGATATTGGTGCGGCACTTGGCTGCGGCGCACATTTAAGCGGTTTGCGCCGTATAGAAACTGCCGGCTATTTATTGTCACAAGCAATGACAATTGAGCAATTAGAAGCGCTGCCACAAGAGAGTCGTGATGCCCTGCTGTTGCCAGTTGACTCAGCGATAGAAACTTTGGCTAAAGTTATTTTAAATGCGGATGCTGTGCATTTTGTTATGCAAGGTCAGGCTGTTTGGTTGTCTGGAAGCACGCGTCAGAATTTGTCTGTGGGCGATGATTTGAGACTTTATGATGAGCAGGGCCAATTTCTAGGTTTAGGTTTTTTGCAGGACGATGGAAAAGTTGCACCTAAAAGGCTTGTTAAGCGCTCAGACAATTAATCACTGGATTAGTAGCCACTTTTTAATCATGACAAAATAATTAAAAAGTGTAATTGAATGAATGGCTTGCAGTGTATAAAGCGCTTGTTAAAAAGGGTTAATCACGTTATCATGTTGGATTAATCGTAAATGAATGTATTTGCGGGTTCAATTTAAAAGACCTGTTTTTACATTGACGCTAACTCAAAGGAAAAAAGATGGCAATTACAGCAGTAGATACCGCAAAAATCGTAGCAGATTATCAACGTGCTCCAGGTGATACAGGTAGCCCGGAAGTGCAAGTAGCGCTTTTAACTAACCGTATTACTTATTTAACCGAGCATTTTAAAGCAAACAAAAAAGACAATCACTCACGCCGCGGTTTGTTAGCAATGGTGAGTCAACGTCGTCGTTTGTTAGATTATTTGAAAAGTAGAGATGTAAGCCGTTATCAAACGTTGATTGAGCGTTTAAGCTTACGTAAGTAATTGTTATAAAAATACCAAGTTTTTTAACGTTTAATTTGTTAATTCTGGGTTCATTTTTATAATTAAGAAAGGCCGATTGCATGGTGATATGCGTCGGCTTTTTTGTTTTATACATTTATCACATATATTTGTTATTAGAGACGATTGCTATTGGGTAGTGAATAGCAATTAATTGAATTGAAAAGCATAGAATAGAAAAGGAAGTCTAATGTTTAATAAAGTTAAAAAAAGTATTCAATACGGGGCGCATGAGCTCACGATTGAAACGGGTGAAATCGCGCGTCAAGCAGATGGCGCAGTGTTGGTAAGTTACGGTGATACCGTTGTTTTGGTGACAGTAGTTGGTAAACATGAAGTAAAAGCAGGTCAGGATTTCTTTCCATTAACAGTGGATTACATGGAAAAAACCTATGCAGCAGGCAAGATTCCAGGTGGTTTCTTCAAGCGCGAAGGTCGTCCTTCCGAAAAAGAAACGCTGACAAGCCGTTTAATCGATCGCCCATTACGCCCTTTATTTCCAGAAGCTTTCTATAATGAAGTGCAAATCGTTGCGACGGTCATGTCATCAGATCCAGAAATCGATGCAGATATTCCAGCCATTATTGGTGCGTCAGCGGCAATGTCATTGTCAGGCATTCCATTTTTTGGCCCATTAGGTGCAGCGCGCGTTGGCTATATTGATGGTGCATATGTATTAAATCCTACCAAAGCACAATTAGAAGTAACCGATCTGGATTTAGTGGTTGCTGCAACTGAAACTGCTGTGATGATGGTGGAATCTGAAGCGAAAGAGCTGTCAGAAGAAGTAATGCTGGGCGCGGTTGTTTATGGCCACGAGCAAATGCAAGCCGTGATTAAACTGATTAACGAATTATCTGCTGAAGCAGGTAAAGACGCTTGGGATTGGGTTGCTCCAGAGCCGGATACAGCACTGATCGCAAAAGTGGCTGATTTGGCTGCGGCAGATGTGAATGCGGCTTTCCAAATCAAAGCAAAAGGCGCGCGTTCAGCTAAATTAGACGAAATTAAAAATCGTGTTTTAGGTGAGTTGATCACTGAAAGCACATCAACAGATGAAGCCAACAAAATTAAAACCGAGTTCTTTAATTTAGAAGCCAAAACTGTCCGTAGCCAAATCTTGAATGGCGAACCACGTATCGATGGTCGTGATACACGCACCGTGCGTCCAATCACTGTGCGCACTGGCGTATTGCCGCGCACGCATGGTTCTGCATTATTTACACGCGGTGAAACACAGGCTTTAGTGGTTGTGACTTTAGGTACAGGTCGTGATGAGCAAGTGATTGATGCACTGCAAGGTGAGTTTAAAGATCGCTTTATGTTGCATTACAACATGCCTCCGTATGCGACAGGTGAAACGGGTCGCGTTGGTACACCAAAACGTCGTGAGATTGGTCACGGCCGCTTAGCAAAACGCGCATTAGCCGCGACTTTGCCAACAGCAGAAGAGTTTGGTTATACCGTGCGTATCGTGTCGGAGATTACTGAATCAAACGGTTCTAGTTCAATGGCTTCAGTCTGTGGCGGTTCATTAGCCATGATGGATGCAGGCGTACCGCTTAAAAATCACGTGGCAGGTATTGCGATGGGCTTAATTAAAGAAGGTAATCGCGTTGCAGTATTAACCGATATCTTGGGTGATGAAGATCATCTAGGCGATATGGACTTTAAAGTAGCCGGTACAGAAGATGGTATCACTGCGCTGCAAATGGACATTAAAATTACCGGCATTACTGCACAAATCATGCAAGTGGCATTGGCGCAAGCTAAAGAAGGTCGTGCGCATATTTTAGGCATCATGCAATCTTCGATGAGCGCTGTGAATACTGAAATGTCGGCATTTGCACCACGTATTATCACCATGAAAATCAATCCAGATAAAATTCGCGATGTGATTGGTAAAGGCGGCGCAGTGATTCAAGCGTTAACTAAGGAAACCAATACCAGTATTGATATTGAAGAAGATGGTACCGTAAAAATTGCCTGTACCAATGCCCAAGAAGGCGAAGAAGCGCAGCGCCGTATTGCACAAATCACGGCAGAGGTTGAAGTAGGCCAAATTTATGAAGGTCCAGTGGTTAAGTTGTTGGACTTTGGTGCAGTGGTTAGCTTGTTGCCAGGCAAAGATGGTTTGGTACACATCTCACAAATCGCTCACCAACGTGTAAATGCGGTAAGTGACTTTGTAAAAGAAGGCGATATCGTTAAAGTAAAAGTAGTGGAAATCGATGACAAAGGTAAAGTGCGTTTAAGCATGAAGGCTTTGATCGAGGCGCCAGCAAAAGAGGAACCAGCGCAGTAATTAGAGCAGTCTTAGTAAGCAAAAAGCCCGCGAAAGCGGGCTTTTTGTTATTCATGCTTTTAGTTAATTTAAAAGACTTAACTATTTGGCAACTTGTCTTTCACGCATTTCATCCAAAGTTTTGCAATCAATGCACAGTGTAGCAGTAGGGCGCGCTTCTAAGCGTTTTAAACCAATTTCTACACCACAACCTTCACAATAACCGTATTCGTCTGCATCAATATTGCGCAATGTTTCGTCAATTTTTTTAATTAGCTTACGTTCGCGGTCGCGGTTGCGTAACTCTAAAGCCATGTCTGATTCCTGGCTGGCACGGTCATTTGGATCGGCAAACATGGTCACTTCGTCCTGCATTGTGTGCACAGTTTTGTCGATATCGTGACTTAAATCAGATTTCCAGTTATTTAAAATAGCGCGAAAATGATTGAGTTGATTTTTATTCATGTATTCCTCATCAGGTTTTGGCTGATAAGGAGTGAATGTTTTAGTAAGGGTTTCTGCCATAGTTTATCCAGCTAGTTTTTATAATAAAATCAGTTACTTGAAAAAATTAGAATGATAAATGTGTGAAATTTTCAATCGCGCGAGTGTACACCTATTGCACTATATATGCAAAAAATTGATTTTTAATGATGATTAGCCCGCTTCTCACTTAACTCTAAAGCCAATAATGTGTTTTCCATTAGCGTCGCTACCGTCATTGGTCCCACGCCGCCTGGCACCGGTGTAATGTAGCTGGCACGCTGTTTTGCTGCTTCGAAATCCACATCGCCACAAATAGTGCCATCATCCAAGCGGTTAATGCCAATATCAATCACAATTGCGCCAGGTTTAACCCACTCACCTTTAATAAGCCCTGGTTTGCCTGCAGCAGCGACAATTAAATCTGCACGTTTAATATTATCGGCCAAATTTTTAGTATGGCGATGGCAACTGGTAGTTGTGCAGCCGGCTAATAATAATTCAAGTGCCATTGGTCGTCCTACATGGTTAGAAACACCCACAATAACCGCATCTAAGCCCATTAAATCAATTTTGCTGGCCTGTAGCATCTTAATCACGCCAAAAGGCGTGCAAGAGCGTAATGTCGGCTGGCGCACGGCTAGACGGCCAATGTTGTAAGGATGAAAACCGTCGACGTCTTTATCAACATGAATGCGTTCTATAATTTTTTCATCCGATATTTGCGCTGGCAATGGTGATTGCACCAAAATGCCGTCGATATTTGGATCATTGTTGAGATTGTCTATTAGTGCAAATAATTCGACTTCGCCGATCGTTGCAGGCAATTCATGCACGATGGATTTGATCCCGGCTTTTTCGCTCGCTAAACGCTTGTTGCGCACGTAAATATGTGAGGCTGGATCTGCGCCTACCAGTACAACTGCTAAACAAGGTGCGCGTTTACCTGTACTTAAACGTGTAGTGATTTTGGCTTTTATGTCATTCAGCAACGCTTGGGAAATAGCCTTACCATTGATAATTTGTGCTGTCATACGTATAAATTCAACAATTATTAAAAATAAATGCTGATTTTAACATATTCGAATTGACCAAAAGGCGGTATTGCGCTATATTTCTGCCTCTTCGGCGTGTAGCGTAGCCTGGTAGCGCGCCTGCTTTGGGAGCAGGATGTCGGGAGTTCGAATCTCTCCACGCCGACCAATTACTTTAGCAGTAAAAATAAAGTGGTCTTCCCTTTAAATGTTTGTGTTTCAGACGTGTAACCATCTGCCCGTAGCTCAACCGGATAGAGCACCAGCCTTCTAAGCTGGGGGTTACAGGTTCGATTCCTGTCGGGCAGGCCAGTTTTGGTTTCAATAGCTTTGTTTCAATGGTGGCTGTAGCTCAGTTGGTAGAGTCCAGGATTGTGATTCCTGTTGTCGTGGGTTCGAGCCCCATCAGCCACCCCATAAAATTCAAACACCTACGAATATTTCTAGTCCCTATTTTTTGTAATTTATTAGACAATTGTCTAATAAACTCTAGGTTATGGTGATATAGCGAACGTTATACCTTCATAATTACTAGCTATTTCTAACTCCTCTAAAGCTTTAACGCCCTCACTTGAGTTTACAAACTCATTCATCATTAATGTTCTTGATACGATCATTTGCATTACATCAATCAATACAGCCCTATTTGCTAATACATCATCGTATTGTTTAACCAGCCAATTTTTGGCTTCCACTCGATGATCTTTGTGATCAAGATGCCATCTTTTACAAAAGTTGTGAATTATGAAGTTTCTATCATCATTAATATCGTTAAAAAATTTAATTGTAGTATTTAAAGCTTCATTATCTGGAAGAGAATTGTAAGAAAAATAGTACTGATCGCTCTCTTCTTTATTAAATTTTGAATCTATTTTTTTTAAGTAGGTTTCATCAGTTAATCTGCCTAATGATAATTCATCAATCTTTTTTTTTCGATTATGCAAATTCTCAAACGTCCCTTTACCCTCTTTGAACTGATGAATAAGTTTAAGGATGTGCTCAACGTTTTGAAAGATCAATACGTTGCGACCCAATAACATTTGTATATTTCGAATTTCTGCTAAGTCCTCCGCACTAATATCTTTCACTATTTAAGTCCTTTAACTCGGGTGTAATCTCGTTGTTTTATATAGTGCTCAGTCATGGCGGCACTAGAATGACCAGCTAAACTTTGTGCGTCTAAGCCAAGTCTTTTTGCATCGGTTAATGATTTTGCCCTAATGTCATGAAAAGTAAAACGATTACCGCCTGATTCGCGCCATTTAATCTGAACTCTATTCCACATTGCTTTAAAGCCTGCATCTGAGTAAGGCTGACCTTGACGAGTGCAAAAGAGATATAAACCTCGTATAGGCCGTTTTAATGCCTTTGCTTTAGCCACAACCTCATTTAGGCCAGTTGTCCATTCATACAGTTGTTTTGTGCCTGTTTTGGATTGTTTAATCCATACTCCCTCATCAGTAATTTGATCTAGCCTAAGTTTAAGAATATCGCCTTTTCTCATTGCTGTTATGTAGGCAAAATCCATAACAATTGCTATGAGCTCACTGGCTAAAATTTTTACACTTTCAAATTCTTGATCAGTTATATAACGATCACGACCTTTTTCAGGATGTTTAGCTACGCCTAGGCAAGGGTTTCTATCAATTTGACCCCAACGCATTGCATAGCTGAATATATGTGAGAGTAAAGAAATTTCTCTATTTGCCCTAATTGGTGCTTTAATCCCGCGGAGATCTAAATATTTAGCTATGTGCATTGGCCTAACTGCTAAAACTAATGTTTTATCAAATACTATCTTGAGATTTTTTGCTTCAGTTAAATTCCCTGAATAAGTAGATTTAGCTTTTTTAGGTGCTATTTCAATCATATATTTATCAATTAATGCACCCATTGATCCAGCTAAAGGTTTTTCAGAACCAGTGATAACTGGCGATTCTCCCTCAATCTCTGCCCATTTAGAAAATGCAATTGATTTATCATCTGATAACCTAATCCATTTATTTTCTCTTGAAACATAATAGTAAGCACCATGCTTTAGATACATCCTAGGTGGTAGATTGAAATTATTTTTGCGACGTCTGCCCATTTATATCTCGCTATCTAATTGCATCAAAATTTGGTTCGTTGGATACTTTGTCAGAAGGTGATGACCTGAGACGCTCCACAAGTAATGAACGAAGTACTTTAGGTTTGCCTGATGCGCCAGTTTCAAATGGATATGAGTGATTTATTAACCACCTAATTTGAGCACTTGGGTTTTTAAGATCAGTGAGTTCTTTCAACTCATCCTGAGTTAAAAATAATAATGACAATATGCTCATGGAAGCACTCGTCCATAACCAGCTAATTCTGGTAAATCTAACCGTTTAGGGAATCCATCTCTTCTTATGAGTGCAATAACTTTTTCAGCACTTCCTTCTTTATTCATCATTACATCAATATGTTTACCGTACGATTGTTTAAGATAATGATTAAGGCTTTCATATCCTAACGAGGCAGTGGTTTTTAATGTGCGTATTCTTGTTTGCGTGTCAGAAATCCAACTGAGTGCATTGATGTAAGTTCCAGCTAAATACCGACCAGGTTGTAAAACTGCTTCCCATGGAATAATTCGATCACGATTTCCAAGTTGAACTTCCCATCTAACCCAAGGATGAAATGGAATTTTTAACTGCATTCCTTTTTCATATATCCGTGCCATTTTGCCGTTTTCACTTGCACCAATATAAAGAGTCCTACCTCTACCATCTGGCTCAATCCAATTGCCTGCCTGATCCATTAATGGTTTTCTACCACCGCTACTAAATAGCCCTTCTTGATACATTCTTAGAGCATTGTTTACGGAATGCTTACCTTCAAAATCATCATATGCACCATCCCATCTTGTAATGTGAGCATCCAAATCATTTTGTAAGAAATCAACCAAACGTGGCCAATTACCAATGCGATGGCAACATTCACCCGATAGGCTTAAAAAGCCTGTACCTCGATTTCCACCATAAGCAAATATTCCTGCTGTTTGTCCAAGTTGAAAAGAGTGCTTATAGCCGTAAAGACCTTTACCCCTGTCGATGGCTGGGGCGAATGCATAGCCAAGTAATGGAAGCAGGGTTGAAAAGAAATCTTGAATACTAATTTTTTCTAAATTAAAAGAGCAATTCAAAAAATCAACTATTGCGGATTCTGGATTGATATCTAAAACAGGTAGTGCAGTGGTAATTACTACAGCTTTACCACCTCGTGAAACAACTTCTAAACTTTCACCATCATTTTGGTAGTTCTCATTATTTAAACTTTCCCCCCGTGTTACCAGACGGGGGACATCTGAAAACTCCAAGTTCGTAGATGTTTGAGGCGTTGCTGTTCCGCCTTCGTTCGGCAATTGGGGCGGTGCTGGCGCATCCGTCCCAATTACCGAGCCGAACGCGGTTTCATTAAAAGCAATAATATTTTGGTCTTTGTTTTTCATGTGAGGATGTTTAATGTTCCCTCACAGGATAGACAATAAAAAAGGGAGCGTCAAGCTCCCTTAGTAATTTATTTTACTCTTATTCAATTTTCCTTCGATTTTCCTTCTCTTCTTTGGTCAATTCTGTCTCTCCAGATACTACTTTCCAGAAATTAGAGAATTTTTTAGCAATGCCCAAACCAACGGAGCGACCTGCACTTGGCCCTTCATCAGGAAAAATGTCACGAATTTTGATATCTAAAATTTCTTCATACTTACGAATCGTTTTTTTGCTATGAATCATATATAACACCTTCCAACCCATATGGTGCCCCATTCGCAACATCCCTAATGCAGATTCGAGCTCATCCAACATACCTACAAATTGTACGATAGCGCGTTTTTCTATCTGCTCTATTTGCTCCTTTTGTTCAGGTGAGAGGGTTGCAAAGCTTTGTGCATTAGGTGCCTTATTCGGAAGTACTCTATCGCTAATTCCAATTACAAATTTTTCGGAAGCGCTATGAGGTCTGGTAATTGGCTTTAAGACTGGATCTTCTGAGTCGGGTGGTGTGTTGGATTTGTTACTCATTTTTAACTCCGCTGACTAAATATAACTATAGTTATAAGAGGGGATTTGAGCAACCCCTAACTTGCTAAACTTTTTCTTATGAATTACTATGAAGTAAGAAAAAAGATCTCAATCTTTATCTTAGTTGAGATTTTTATATAAATGAATTTAAATATTTGAAAGAAAAACATAATGAAAAAAGAAAGAATTAATTCTTTGAATGCGTTTGTTCTAGCAAATAAAACTATAGAAAAGCAATCTCAGTCACTTGATCAAATATATGAAACTTTTCTTGTAAAGGCTTCTAGAGCTGGACAAGTAGTCCCTAACTCGAACACACGTAATACATCCATAAAACAACCTGCTTAGCAATTATTATATGTTGTACAGTTTGGACGACTATAATCGCCAACAGAGCGTAGTCACAAAAAAAGAAGAGCTCGAACTAAGGCCTCCTTTTTGGAGAGATTACGCTAGACTCATTCACTCCCCAGCATTTAGACGCCTGCAAGGTAAAACTCAACTTTTTGCAGGTGCTGAGTCAGATTTTTTTAGGAATCGACTTACTCACTCTTTAGAAGTAGCTCAAATAGCTAAATCAATAGCTATGAGAATAAACTCTACTAAATTTATTGGGAAGAGTAAGAAGGACTTAATTGACTTAGATTTGGTCGCCTTTGCAGGATTAACTCACGATTTAGGACATCCACCATTTGGACATAATGGTGAGTTGGCATTAGATGAGTGTATGAAAGATCATGGGGGATTTGAAGGAAATGCACAGACATTAAGAATTATTACAAGATTGGAAAAAAAAGGTGAATATGTAGAACCTTATTCAGGCCGGGGAAATAAAGATACTAGACTAGGACTAAATCTAACATATAGAACACTTGCATCAATACTCAAATATGATCAGAAAATTCCTATTAATAATAGTGATCGAAAAAAAGATGGTATCTGTAAAGGTTATTACAGCAGTGAAGAAGAAATAGTAAAGAAAATTAAAAAAAATGTAATTGGCAAGCAGAAATATAAGGGCGATTTCAAAACCATTGAATGCCAAATAATGGACGTAGCAGATGATATCGCTTATTCAACTTATGATTTAGAGGATTCATTAAAAGCAGGATTTTTATCTCCCATGGAGATACTTTCTGATACTTTAGATCAGCATTTTATGCTTCGAATAGCAGAAATTGTTACAAAAAGAACTACTGTGAAGTTTGATCTTGAAGATGTAGTCATAAGTTTGTTAGTGTTGTTTTTTGATACTGGTCTTTTTGAATCTGATTCTATATTGGATGAGATTAGGGGTGCAGCTAATGACAGAGACATGTATCTTCGAGTAGCTAGGAAAGGGGTTGAGGCATATGCCGCTTCCAATTTAGTAGCTTCGAACGGATACTACCGCAGTGAATTAACCTCAGGCCTTGTTGACAAATTTATAAACGGTGTCGAAGTAATTTGGAATGAAGAAAATCCAGTATTTTCAGAAGTGAGATTTTCGGATGATATTTTTCCTTTAGTAGAGGTTTTGAAAAATTATACGTATGTTAAATTTATTGAGTCAAATAGATTGAAAGTCGCCGAATATAGAGGATTTAGAATCGTAAAGGAAACTTTCGAAACATTGAATAGTAATGCAGGTTCAAATTTGCTACCAAATGATTTTAAAGAGTGGTATGACAAGGCGCCAAATGAAACAGAAAAAAGAAGGGTAATTTGCGATTTTATTGCAGGAATGACTGATAAATATTTGATCGAATTTTATGGTCGATTAAACTCGGAAAATCCGCAAAGTATTTTTAAACCTATTTAATAATTTGTCTAATATTTAGTCATAAAAGTCAATTTGAAAGAAGAGCTGCTTATCTAAATTCCAATTTAAATTAGACGAAAAATTAGTAGAAAAATAATAAAATTCAATGGCTTAGTTTATTTTTAGTCTGGGGTTGTGATTCCTGTTGTCGTGGGTTCGAGCCCCATCAGCCACCCCATCCAACTTTTCTAAAAAATGACGATTATAAAAACTCAAACCAAATAGCGTTCTATTTGCGTTTTTCAATACATGATGAACGGTAATTTCGCCTTATCGTTTTGTAAAAGCTTTTTTCAATCTTAGTATCCCAGTTTCCAGTTCGGTAATATCTAAACTACCAAAACCAAGTCTGATTGCCTGAATCTCCTCAGCAGGTTCTGAAAATGTGGCGCCCGGTAGAATTCGTACTTGTTCAAGTAAAGTGGCGTTTACCAAGTCATTAATATCAATGCCGGCATTTAAGCGTAACCAAATAGCCAGACCGCCATTGGGCGCATCAAAATTCACAAATTCCCTTAAATGCGTGTGAATCATCTCTATTAATAGGTTTCGGCGTTCGTTGTAAATTTTAAATGTTCTGCGGATATGCCGTTTAATTTCGCCAGAGGCCATCAGTTCGGCAACGGCTAGTTCGGTGATGGAGTTGCCTTGCCGATCAATAATCATCACCTCATTTGCGCATTGGTTAATAAATTCTTTGGAGGCTACCAAGTAGCCCACACGTAGGCCGGGAGCAAGCACTTTAGAAAGTGAGCCTACATAGATCACGTGATTATGATGATTGGTACTTGCAAGCGGGAATACAGGGTGGTGTGAAAAGTGGAACTCATGATCATAATCATCTTCAACGATGAAAAAACCATACTGCTCTGCTAGCATTAATAGCTTTAATCTGCGTTCAGCCGTCATCATCACAGTGGTTGGAAATTGATGGTGCGGTGTTACATAAATCGCACGGATGGCATGTTTTTTACACAGCTTTTCAAGCGCTATAACATCAATCCCCTGCTTGTCTAAACCTACGGTAAGAATTTTTGCGCCGCACGTTCTAAATGCCTCGCGTGCAGGCGGATAGCTCAGATTCTCAACAACGACATAATCGTTTGGCTTAATCAACGCTCTGGCCGCCAAGAAGATGCCCATTTGACTACCGCGTGCGATGCAAATTTGATCAATATTGACGTTAAGTCCTCTTTCCAGATTAAGCATGGTGACGATCGCTTGTCGTAAAGCAAGCATGCCTTTAGGGTCGCCATAACCTAATTTATTATTTTTAGTGGGTGACAGTAATGCGTGGCGAAACGCTCGGGAAAGAATCTCAAAGGGAATGAGGCGTGTATCGGGAATGCCGTCATTAAAATCAATTAGATGCTGCGATGGTGGGTGATAGTCGGTAAGCGACAGAGTTGCGTTGCTGGTTGGTATGTGCGATTCGACTGTTAACTGATTATTTGTGGGTGCAATCGTAAAGCGGGGAAGGTTAGCAGAAACAAATGTACCTCGACGACTTTCTGTTGTCAGCCAGCCCTGAGCAATCAGTTCATCATAAGCCAGCACAATGGTTTTTCTATTGACCTTGAGTTGTTCTGCCAGTTCTCTGGTCCCCGGCATGGTGGTAGAGGGCGTTAGACGTCCCCTTTGAATCTCATCCATAATCTGTTGAGCAATCTGCAAATATACGGACACCCCTGAGGTTTGGGTGATGGTTAAATTTAAGTTCCATGAACGTAGCATGATGTTCTCGAATGACTAAGATACAAATCTGGACTATCTATATACAAGTATATTGTAAATTTTGCTGGACCACTAAAGTTATTCAATCTGGAGGATTGTAGGATAGTTACATTCTGTTACATTCCTATAACGGTTTGTTACAAGAAGTGAAATTATTTGTACAACAAGGCTTGCTAATTTTATTTAATGAACTTGATTGAGTCCTCTGGTAGTGCAATTAACCAGAGCAATTTGAGTAACGGAAGGAGTTCTATGTCACCACCATTAGATCATCAACTCACAGACTGGCGCAGTCACGCGTTGAAGTTAGAGAGTGAAGTCAAGAAAGTCATCGTCGGCCAGGACAAAGCCATTCGCCTCATGAACACTGCCATCTTTGCGCGTGGCCACGTATTGCTGGAAGGTGGCGTCGGGGTTGGCAAGACCACCTTGCTGCAATCCATCGCCCGCTGTATCGGTGGTGCTTACGAACGTATCGAAGGCACGGTAGACCTGATGCCGAACGACCTGATCTATCACACCTACTTAGGTGAAGACGGCCGCCCCAAGATCGACGAAGGCCCGCTACTACGCGCCGGTGAGAATCTATCCGTTTTCTTCTTTAATGAAATCAACCGTGCCAGACCACAAGTGCATGCCTTGATGCTCCGTGTCATGGCAGAACGCCATATCAGCGCCTTTAAAAGGGAGTATCGTTTACCGCACATGGTGGTATTTGCCGACCGTAACCAGGTCGAAAAAAACGAAACTTTTGAAATCCCTTCTGCTGCACGTGACCGCTTTATGATGGAAATCCCCATTGATATCCCAGCCGATCGCGAACTCAGAAAATCCCTCATGTTCAACCTCAAGTTCCAGCATGCAGAAAACCTGACCAAACAAGTGGAATCCAATGTCTTGCAGTTTGATCAACTGAATAACTTCTCTGACATTCTGCAAAGCCATATCAAAGCCAGCAGCACCATGGAAGACTACGCACTGGACTTATGGGAATCCACTCAATCCCCAGAAAAATATGGCATCAAAATGGACAGCGTCGATGTGAACAGACTGATTCACACCGGTGCCAGCCCAAGAGGCATGGGCATGCTGCTGAAAGCGGCCCGCGTCAATGCATGGCTGCAAAACCGCGATAGTCTGTACCCAGAAGACATTCACGCCGTGTTCCATGAGCTGATCGCACATCGCCTGGTATTTAACGCCATGTATGAAAACCGCAGAACACAACTGGCACGTGAGTTCACGACACAAATCCTGAATACTGTTGCAGTGCCAGCACTCGCTAAAGCCGCATGATTCCGGCCTACGCAAAACCATTTACCTACCAGATCCCCTGGAAGTCCAGCAGCGTGCATTCCGGCGACCACCGCGGATCGCAACGCGGCCTGGGGTTTGAGTACAGAGGCAACCTGTCGCTGGTAGACCATCCGGATGTGCGGCGCATCGATTTGCGCCAGACCTTGCGCGACCCATATGAACAAATACAGGTAAAGCTGTTCAACCAAGACAACACCACACCGATTTTTGCCGTATGCGATTGTTCCAGTTCCATGCAGTTCAAGGGCAGAACCAGAAAACTGGATATTGCCAAAGAAATCGCAGCCTCCATTGCCTACTCCGCCTTTGAGATGAGTGACCTATTCAGCTTTATTGCCTATAACGAACAAGTGATAGAAGAGCTCACCTTACCGTTAAGTCATCACGTCCACCAATCCTTTGAGCTGATCGAGCAACTCACCAACTACCAAAAGTTACGCATCAGTGCTGAAGGCATCCTGGAAGTGCCGCAGTACCTGAGCCAGCACAAAGGTCTGGTGTTCTGGATATCGGATTTCCATATGCCGATACATCTGATCGAACAGGCCTTTAATGCTATGTCAGCGCATCAGATTGTGCCGATAGTCTTATGGGATGAACACGAATATAAAAAGCTGCCCAAATTTGGTTTCGGCAACATGATTGATCCGGAAACCGGCTTAAGCCGCAGCATCTTCTTTAGGGAAGCGGTGCGTGTGCAGTTTGAACAGGCGTTTGTTGAGCGCAAGCAGGCATTGGAGGCTTTGTTTGCTAGGTTTGACTGTCAAGCCATTTATATCCGCGATACCTATAACGCTGAAACCATATCGCGCTATTTTGAGCAGTTTAGCTAGCAGGCATTTAAGTGAGTTTATTTAAAAAATGATGAAAAAATTAATGATGCAATGGATTATGTCCTTTGGCTTGCTGGCTTTTGTGCTGACTGCAATCGCACAGGATACAGAAATAACCGCAGCCAAAATTATAAAAATCAGCAACCCAACACACAGCAACAATATTCAAGTGGGCGCTATATTAACGCGCCAGATTGAGCTGGAAGTTGAATCGCCCTATCAGTTATCGACAGAAACCCTGCCGATGAAGGGCTCTAGTCAAAACGGTATTGAGTTGCGAGAGATTCAAGTAACGACATCCACGAGCAAGCAAGTGACTCGTTATATTGTTGATATGCGCTACCAGGTATTTGCTGCGCAATTTGTGCCAGCTGTGATGCAACTACCTGCAGAAAAACTGGCGCTTACAGGTGGACAGCAAGCCTTATCAGTCAATTTACCTGCATGGAAATTTTGGTTTTCACCGCTTGTACCTAAAGGCATTACCAATGCAAAAGAGAATATGCAGCCTCAATTTAAACCTACGCTAATAGATGTGAGCGGCCATCATCAGCGTTTATGGATATCGTTGGCGATGTTGCTGGCAGGGTTGATTGGATTGGTCTATATCAATGCAGATAAACGCTGGTTACCATTTATGAACGGCGCATTTGCAACAGCGCATCGCAAATTGAAAAAACTACCGCACAATCCGGCTGGCGAAAAACAAGCGCTGACTTATGTGCACCATGCTTTTAACCAAGTCAATGGCGGTAATTTATTTGTAAACCAACTGGATGGTTTTTTAATAGCACACCCTGCGTTTGTCAAATTTAAAGCAGAAATAGAAGCTTTTTTTGAACGCTCAAACCAATCATTGTTTAGCGATGAAAATCAGAATAGTGGTAAATCAATGACGCATTTGATTGTGTTAAGTCGTCATCTGCGTGATTGTGAGCGAGGTGTTTAATGGTTTTGCTACAACCTTGGTTTCTAATATTACTACCGTTAGCGCTGGTTCCATTCTGGCTTAAAAGCCATCAAGGACAACTCTATTCATGGTTGGAAATCGCTCCGCAAGATCGATTTTCCGACATAGTTAACACGCTAATTAAGGCAATTATCAGCTTGTTGTTACTGAGTATTTTCTTGGCACTCGCATCACCGCGTAGTGCTGATAAACAGGTGCAAAAAGTGGGTAAAGGTGCGCAAACTGTATTGGTGATAGACCGCAGCGTGAGTATGGATAAACCCTTTGCGGGACAGTCTACAAGTGGCGTGGCGGCAGAAATTAAGTCGGCCGCAGCAAGACGACTTATTACGGAGTTTATTCAGTCGCGACCAGACGACATGATGGGCGTGGTGGCTTTTACAAACTCGGCGTTATACAGCACTAAAATTACCACCAATCGCAATGCGATTCTGGCGGGGATTAATGCCTCTACCGGTTCTGCGCTTAATCAAACGAATATTGGTGCAGGCGTAACAGCGGGTATTGCCATGTTCGATCAGATTCAAAGTTCTGGTTCCAGAGCCATCATTTTATTGTCCGATGGTGCAGGCAAGTTGAGCCCACGTGTTAAGCAAAAAATTGCCGAGCAATTGACCGAAAAGAAATTGAATCTATATTGGATTGTGTTGCATGAGCCAGATGAAGTGAGCATTTTCACTAAACAGAAGTTTAGAGAAGGGGAAGTTCCGGGCATTGATTTAGACAAATATTTTAGCGGTCTCAAAATCAAATATAAAGCGTTTGAGGCGGAAGATCCGACCACATTGCAGGCTGCATTGCAATATATTGATGCTAAAGAGAAAAATTCTATTCAGTACGCGATTACCATTCCTGGACATGATTATTCTAAGGATTTAATCATGCTGGCATTCGTGCTGAGTCTATTCATATTAGTGATTAAGAATTTAAGGGTGCATTCATGGCAAGGCGCATAAAAAGCAGTAATCTTTTGTTTGGTTTTTTATTAACAGTGGGAGCTTTTGGCACGGCTTATGAAGCTTACCAATGTGGAAAAATTGGTAAGGTGAATCAGGCAATTTTAGCCAATCAGCAAATAGCCGATAACGATTTTCCATATCAGCAAAAATTTGCAGCGGCTTATGATCAGGGCGCTAAGCAAGGCTACAAGCATGCGGTGCAAACGTATGGGCAATTGCTGGAAACCAACCCTGCAAAAAGTGAGCAGGCAAAGATTCAATTCAATGTGGCCAATAATTTGTTTATCTCGGGTTTGGTGCGACGGGTGAATGATGATGGTTCGTTTCAAGATGAAGCGCGATATGCTTACTCGCAAGCCAAAATGGCCTATGAGCAATCATTGCGTCTTGAGCCTACATTGGGCGCAGCTAAATTTAATTTAAGCCTGTTGCATTCAATGCTGGCACAAAATACAAAAATCCCGGCAAAAGAACAATCGACGATGGAATTAAGCAACTTGCCAATAGGATTGCCATGAATAAGCTGTTGATGATATTGAAGGAAAATTATGAAACGGCTTTTTATGTTATCGCGGCAATTCTATTGCTGCTTGCTTTAATTAAGCCAGAAATACAGCTGAAGCAAGAAGTGCATAACTATTTGCTGATAGCTGATGTTTCGCAAAGTATGAATGCGGAAGATGTTCAGTTGAACAATAAAAATGTCAGTCGCATGGCTTACACGCGTCATCTCATGACAAAAATTGTGGAAACTTCACCCTGTGGTACATATATCAGCGTGGGCGTTTTTGCCTCTGACAATGTCGCATTGCTCATCACGCCTTTAGAAGTGTGTGCAAACTATGATGTGATCAACGATACGATAGCGCATATCGAATGGCGTATGGCCTGGAAAGGCGATAGCCGGTTGACTGTTGGCGTGCGTGCTGCTGCGCATTTGTTTGACTCACTTAACGTGCCAGCAAAGTTATTACTTTTTACCGATGGTGACGAAGCGCCAAAGTTAAACGTCACCATTCGGCAAAATTTAGATGGCGTGCAGATTGGTAAACATACCGTATTTGTTGGTGTTGGTGGTGATAAACATGTGGCTGTGCCGCGCTTTAATTCAGCGAATAAATGGATAGGGTTCTGGCCTTCTGGGGAAAATAATACCGCTGGCGGCGGTGTTAACTACACTGATACGAGTTTAGATGATCCGGATCCTGTAGTCGCTTCTGCGGAATATGATCAATATTTATCCAAGCTTGAGGCTGAGCATCTTGAAGAGTTGGCTACAGAAATCAAGGCGCAATACGTGGAGGGAAAAAATACGCCAGAATTTTATCAATTCGTACAACAACAAAAACCTGCGGCGAGTTTTGTAACTGCCTATTCAATTCGTTGGATATATTTGTTACTGGTGGCATTATTGATTGTCGCTACTTTCATTCCGAATGCATTAGCACGTCGACAGACTTAAATTAAGCCGATATTCTGCGCGTTAATAGTCTGTTCATACGCCAGCGTATGTCCTAGGTGCTCAATTAAGTGCATTTGTTGCACTTAATTGAGCTTAAGGCACACTGACATTGATAACCAGCTTTTTAACGGTTATAGTATCCTTAATAAAAAATCACTAAACGTTTCAATTATAAGGATAAATTAATGGCTGAGCTTCGTCCTGTGCTCATGATTATCGATGATGATCCCCTCATTACCGATACTCTGCACTTTGTATTAAGCAAACACTTTGAAGTATGCGTGGCAGATTCGCGCGCGCAAGCTAAAAGTTTGCTTAGGCAACTCGATGAGCCGCCTGCTTTGGCCTTGGTCGATTTAGGCTTGCCACCATCACAACACAAACCAGATGAAGGTTTTAAGATGATTGGTGAGTTGCTAGCGCATTCACCCAGCATGAAAATCCATGTGCTTTCTGGCCAAAGTGATGATGTGAACGTGAAACACGCGCTAGCTTTAGGCGCGCTGGATTTTATTCCTAAGCCATGTGACGTAGATAAACTAAAAGAGCTACTTTTAAACTCATTAAAAGTGCAAAGCGTTGAGTTGACTGAGCAAGCGCAAACCAAACAAGCAGAAGACAAAAATGGTGGCATGATAGGTGAAAGCTTACCTATGCAAACATTAATCACGCAGATTCGCCAGTTTGCCGATTCGCCTTTCCCGGTATTGATTGAAGGTGAATCAGGCTCTGGTAAAGAGCGCGTCGCAAGCAACTTTCATCGCTTTAGTAAACGTGTAAAACAACCATATTTATCCATTAATTGCGCCGCTATTTCGCCCATGTTGGCAGAATCTATTTTATTTGGGCATGCCAAAGGCGCGTTTACGGGTGCAGCAAATGCCAATGCTGGCTACTTTGAAGATGTGAATGAAGGCACGCTTTTCCTAGATGAAATTGGCGAATTGCCGCTGGAAATGCAGGCAAAACTGCTGCGTGTGCTAGAGAATGGCGAATATACGCGCGTGGGTGAAACACAGGTGCGCAAAAGTAAAGCGCGCGTGGTGGCGGCTACTAACCGAGACCTCCGCGCAGAAGTACGTGCGGGTAATTTCAGGTCTGATTTATATCATCGCTTAAGTGTGTTTGCGGTTAAAGTCCCGCCGTTGCGCGATCTGGCTGAGGATAGCTTGATTCTATTGCAACATTTTAATGATTTTTATGCGCGCGAAACAGGACAGCAATCGTTTAAGTTAGATGCAAAAGCGCAAGTGCGCTGGCAAAGCTATCACTTTCCTGGCAATGTGCGTGAATTACGCAATATCATTATTCGCCTGATTGCAAAATATGCGGGATTAACGGTTAATGAGGTACAACTTTCTGCTGAGTTGGATTTGTCTCGTCAAAACGAGATTGATGGCGTGCCAACCATTAGCAATAATGGCGATTTATCGGGCTATGCACTGCAACATTTGCAAAATGAAGCCAACGTTAATTTAGATCAGGTTTTAAAATCCTGGGAAAAAGCCTACGTGGAAGCTGCAATGAAAATCACACACGGTAATTTAAGCCAGGCCGCTAAAATGTTGGGCATTAATCGGACGACGTTGTATAGCCGCATTCAGTTGCAAGAAGAAAAATGAGATTAAAATGCTTATTTTGAGCGAATTGCGTTGTTGGACTGTGCTCGAAAGCTCGCTGTACGTACTTGTACTATCTCGCTTTCTGCGCGCAATCCGCCTAGCACTTCATCTCAAACTAAGCATTTTGTCAATTTTCTAAAGAAGCCATGTATTACGCCCATTTTGGTTTAAAAGAACCGCCATTTAAAATCACCCCCAATACCGAAGTTTTCTACACTGGCGGTAAGCGTGGTGCGGTTCTAGATGCTTTGATTTATGCGATTATCAATGGTGAAGGCATTGTTAAAGTTGTGGGCGAAGTCGGTAGCGGCAAAACCATGTTGTGTCGCATGCTGCAAACCATGCTGCCTGAGAAAATTGAGAGCATTTATCTGGCTAATCCCAGTGTGGCGCCAGAAGATATTTTGCACGCCATTGCATTTGAGCTGCAATTAAAATTACCCAAAAATGCAGACCGTTTAAAAGTGATGCAGGTTCTGCAAAGCCATTTGCTGGCACGTCATACAGCCGGAAAACAAGTGGTGATTTTTGTGGAAGAAGCGCAAGGTATGCCGTTGGCGACTTTGGAAGAAATTAGACTGCTTTCAAATTTAGAAACCAAGCATGACAAACTGCTGCAAATCGTGTTGTTTGGCCAGCCGGAACTAGATGAAAACTTGAATCAAACGCAGATTCGCCAATTGCGCGAGCGCATTACGCATAGCTTTAATTTGGCACCACTAGAGCCTAAAGAAATCGGCGAGTACCTCATATTCAGACTGCGTGCCGCAGGTTATTTTGGCCCGCATTTATTCACAAAATCGGCAGTTAATGCCATTGCAGCATCTGCGCAAGGCTTGGTCAGGCGCGTCAATATTCTGGCAGACAAAGCTTTGCTGGCTACGTTTGCGGATAATCTGTATCAAGTTACGCCAAAACAAGTGCGTGCGGCCATTAAGGATAGTGAGTTTGGCTTGGAGCAGTCCAAGTTAACGGCAAAAAAATCCCAAATATGGATGTGGGCGGCGTTATTGCTAGTCGGGCTAGCTCTGGGCTATTTAGTCAGTCATCTATTGCAGCAATCATCAGCCGCGTCGCAATCTGCAAACATTGTTAACTCACCAGCTTCAACCCAAGATCCGGCTACTAGTTCTGTAACAAATAGCTCTGTAACAAAACCACAAGTGTCAGCAACTGCTGTGATAGCACCTGCAAACGCAGCAGTTTTAGATTCAACAGTGAGTGCACAAAATGACATTCTAAACCGCCGATTAAATATCACATCAAACTGGCTGGTTAATCAGCCCGCCACTACGGTGAGCATTCAGTTGATGGGCGCCAATAGTGAAACGCAATTAACCGCGGATTTAATCAATTTAAGCCAGAAAATTGAGCTGGATAATATTTATGTGTATCGCACCAAGGTAAATAATCAGCCATTCTTAAGCGTGTTATACGGTAGTTTTGCTAACCGTTTTGAGGCTTCGCAAGCACTGAAAAAACTGCCAGAGGAAATACAAAAAAATCGCCCTCAATTACGTACAATTGCAGGCATACAGAAAGAAATACAACAAACGCCATAGTTTGGCGACTTTAATAATTAAAATTTACAAAAAATTCAATGACTTAGTATTGCAATTTAACGCAACTTATGCGATAACACATAGCGTACGCAATTATTAGGGAGCAAGCACGTCGTGCTTAATCAAAACAGTAAATTTAAACGAGTGAAATCAGGCTTGTTGTTTGCCATTTGTTTCGTTGTGGTTGGCTGCGCGCATGAATCAAAAGTACCACTATCCAAAGGTCATATTGATGGCGGATTAACGCCACAAAATACCAATCAAAATGCGCCTGACAATGTAGTGAATACTGCACCAATACCAAAACTTGTTCGCAATAGCCCGCAATTACCAATACCAAAACAAACGACCAAAGTACAAACCTACAGCGTTGTGGTGAATGAAGTGCCAGTGAAGGAAATCCTGTTCGCGCTGGCGCGTGAAAGCAAGCTGAATATTGATATCCATCCATCCATCCAAGGCCGTGTAACCCTAAATGCGGTGGATCAAACCTTACCAGCCATTTTAGAGCGCTTAGCGAAACAAGTCGATTTGACTTACAAAATGGATGGCAATGTGCTCTACATCTCTCCTGATCAGCCTGTTTTACGAATTTATAAAGTGGATTACGTCAATATGAATCGTGATACCAAAGGCTTTATTGGCGCGGCGGCTGAAATTTCCAGCACAGGCCAGAGTGCTAGCACTGGCGCAAATGGCAGTAATACAACAACCAGTACTTCTGGCAACGGTGCAAAAAACAGTTCAAGCACTTCTGTCGATAGCACCTCTAAAAACCATTTATGGGAGTCGTTAATACAAAACCTGAAGGAACTGCTGGCAGAAACGGACAAAGAGGTGATTGTGTCGCGTTTTGGCAGTGTGCCAGAACCCAGCGCGGCAACAACGCCTGCGGCAACATCTTTGGCAGAAGCAGCCAGGGCGACAACAGAAGAACGCAATCAGCAGCGTTCAGAATATAAAACTTTGTTTGCTGCAAACGTAATTGCTAACCCGGAAACGGGTGTGATTAGTGTTAGAGCCACCAATAAACAGCATGAAAAAGTGCAGGAGTTTATTGATAAAGTGATTGGTAGCGCTAAAAAACAGGTCTTAATTGAGGCCACCATTGTTGAAGTACGTTTAAATGATAGTTACCAAGCTGGAATTGACTGGAGTCGTTTTGGTAATCGTGGAACTAGTAGTGACGGATTTACCTTTAACCAGGCGTTAGGGCCAAGTATAGGGCCTGGTTCAACTGCTGGTGCTGGAATTGCGGTTGGGTATATTAACCAAATGAGTTCTCTTGGTAATTTGGCGGCATCTGTAACACTATTGAAGCAGTTTGGGGATACTAAGGTTTTATCAAGTCCTAAATTAATGGTATTAAACAACCAGACAGCAGTACTCAAGGTGGTGGATAACATCGTCTACTTTACAATACAGGCACAGATTTCACAGTCTGCCAGTGGAGTGTCAGGCACAAACCTACAATCATTCACTACAACGCCTAATACCGTGCCTGTTGGTGTGGTGATGAGCGTCACACCACAAATCAGCGACTCTAGTATGGTCAATATAAATGTAAGACCGACCATATCAAGGACTATTGGCCCTGGAAAGCAAGACCCAAACCCACAGTTGGTATATCAGACTGGTGTTAAACAAGGTGAACAGATAGTTAGTTTAATTCCAGAGATACAAGTGCGTGAAATGGAGTCTATGTTACAAATAAGTAGCGGAAATACTGCGGTACTTGGGGGGTTGATGCAAGATGAGATACAACGTAATACGGACGGGGTGCCTGGTCTGATGGATGTACCTGGCGTAGGCAATATTTTTAAAGGTCGCGACGATCTAAATCGTAAAACAGAATTGGTGATTTTTTTGCGGCCGACCGTTATCTCTAACGCCAGTTTGGAAAGCGATGAGTTGCAAAGCTATAAACAATATCTGCCGGCACAGCAATTGCAAAATGTGCTGGAAGAAGCGAATTGATTTGTGGATGTTTGCAGGTAGATTAATCAATGAGTTTACTGATTAAAGCGCTCGATAAAGCACAAGAGGCTAAAGCGAAAGAGACACAAGTCCAAGCGACTAAAATCGAGCAGGCACAGGCAGATAAATCGCTGGAAACCAGCCCCGGTTCCACAGTAAAACGCAAACCTCTTGCCTTAGAAAGTGATGTTCAAAATTCTGCAGCGGAAAAATTGGCCGTAGTAAATGCGTTAGAAATGGAGCTGTCGCCCATATCTAATAAAGTTAAGCGTTTTGAGGCAGAGAGTCCTGCTGGTACTTCAGCGGCGAATGCCGAGCTGCAAGGCGTAGCGACAGCTAGTCGAACCTCTACAACCAGCAAGGCTAATGCAAAAAGTGCTGCCAATGTATTTTCAGCCAAACGTATTGAATCGAATAACCGGAATACGATATTGGCGTTAATTGCGGCTGGTGGCTTGTGTGTTTTACTGGCGATCGCTGCCTATTTTTATCTGTTTATGGATCGTGCACCAGATTTTGCGATTGCAAAACATCCGGTAGTGTCGCCAGAACCATTCACAGACAATGCAACAACCCAGCCTATAGAGTCTACTAAGGTATTGCCTGATAAGCCTGCCGTAGAAGTTGAGAAGCTGGCTGCACCGATAGTGCCTGAAACAAATGAAAATACGGCACGGGCTGAAAAATCTGTTAAAAATGCCGCAAAATCAGCAGTATTTAAGGATGAAAGTTTAGCTGAAAATGAATCGGTGCTAAATGAAATGCTGGTTGAAAAAACACCCAGCAATCCATTAAGTCAGTCTAAACGAAATATTTCGAAGACGGTTGAAGTGGAAGAAATCGCTTCTAAAAGTGCGTCCATTCAAATATCTAAAACCAGGCCGCAAGCTGGCGTGAACCCTGTTTTGATGGATGCTTTTAATGCATATAACGCAGGTGATGATGCAGTTGCCAGCAAGCTTTATAGGCAAGTTTTGCAGCGCGATCTGCATAATGTCGATGCCTTGCTTGGTTTAGGTGCGATTGCACAAAGGCAAGGTCGCGTAGCTGACGCCAATGGTTGGTATGCGAAAGTATTGGAAGTTGAGCCTAGAAACGCTTTGGCAGCGGCTTTTATCCTGAATAGCCAACCACAGAACGATGTGGCCGGTAATGAAAGCCGCATTAAAAGTATGCTGGCAAAGCAACCGGATGATGCGAATTTGCACGCTGCGTTGGGGCATTTTTATGCCGATTTAAATCAATGGCCTGCTGCGCAGCAAGCTTATTTTGATGCTTATGGATTAAATGCCAATGCCGATAATGCGTTTAATTTAGCGGTGAGTTTGGATCAAATGGGTAAGCCGAAATTAGCATTGCCTTATTATCAGCGAGCATTGCAGCTTGCACAGTCAGGCAGCTCAAATATTGACAAAAATGCATTAGAAGCGCGCATTGCAGCGATTCAATAAATGAATATCAACAATAAAAACATGACAACAATGATGATGAACACATTACATAACAACGGATTTCAGCGATGACAGAGCCACGTCGCAAATTACGCTTGGGCGAACTGATGATGCAGCAAGGCCTGATTAGTCAGGATCAGCTGCGTATCGCTTTGATTGAGCAAGAGCAGAATAATATTCCGCTAGGCCGCCAATTAGTGCGCTTGGGTTTTGTGTCTGAAAGCATGGTGCGAGATTTAGTCGCACACACGATTGGGCAGGAAAGTATCGATTTAAGCACTGTAGTCGCCGATAACGATGCGTTAAGAATGGTGCCAGAGGATTTTTCAAGGCGTTATCACTTATTGCCAGTTGCCTATGAGGATGTGACCAAAACCATGATTGTGGCGATGGCGGATATGTTCAATGTGGTGGCTTTAGACCAGTTGCGCGCGATGCTGGGCGGGCAGATTCAACTGAAACCTGTAATGGCTGCAGAGGCGCAATTAGAAGAACACATTGACCAGTTTTATGGCTATGAGCTTTCTGTAGATGGTATCTTGCGCGAGATTGAGACGGGCGAAATTGACTATCAAAGCCTAACTGCGGATGGTGATGAGTATACGCAACCAGTGGTGCGCTTGGTTGGTGCACTATTAATGGATGCGGTCAAACGCACAGCGTCGGATATTCACTTTGAGCCAGAGTTCGCTTTCTTACGCATCAGGTACCGTATTGATGGCGTGCTGCAGCAGGTACGTAGTATTCACAAAAGCTATTGGCCTGGTATCGCGGTGCGTTTGAAGGTTATTTCAGGTATGGATATTGCCGAAACACGTTCGCCACAAGATGGTCGTTTGAACATGAACTTGTGTGGTCGGCCAATTGATTTTAGGGTGTCAACTCATCCGACCATTCATGGTGAAAATATCGTTTTACGCGTGCTGGATCGCGAAAAATCGATTATTCCGCTGGAGCGCATGGGTTTGCGTACTAGCACCTTGGCGCAATTAAAATTAATGATGACGCGACCTGAAGGCATCGTTGTGGTCACTGGGCCAACTGGTAGCGGTAAAACGACAACGCTGTATTCATTACTATCCCATTTGAATGATGAGACGGTGAATATCATGACGTTGGAAGATCCGGTGGAATATCCGGTCACCATGATGCGGCAGACTTCAGTAGCGGAAGTCAATAAAGTCGACTTTGCCAACGGTATTCGTTCCATTATGCGCCAAGATCCTGACATTATTCTGGTAGGTGAAATTCGCGATCAAGACACTGCCACCATGGCTTTTCGCGCAGCGATGACAGGCCATCAGGTATTCAGTACGCTACATACCAATTCTGCACTGGGCGCTTTCCCACGCTTGACCGATATTGGTATTTCGCCCGACATTATGGCGGGCAATATTATTGGTGTAGTGGCGCAAAGGCTGGTGCGTGTACTTTGCCCACAGTGCAAAGAGCCCGTTAAACCGACCGATGAGCAGCGTAAAATACTGGGCGTAAAACGTAACGAAGCAATTCAGATTTATAGGCATAAAGGGTGCAAGCGCTGTAACCAAACGGGCTATCGCGGCAGGATGGCCATTTTGGAGTTATTGCGCATTGATGCTGATATGGATTCGTTAATTGCGCGTCGCGCGCATTTGGATGAATTGCGCAAAATGGCTTTAGAAAAAGGCTTTACCACCTTGGCAGATGACGGTGTACGGCGTATTTTGGAAGGCTACACCAGCATCGATGAAGTGATGCGCGTGATTGATCTAACTGCGCGGCTTGGTCTGTAGTGTCGCATCGTGGCAACGTTTAATTACAAAGCAATTGATCAAACTGGTCGGCATGCGCAAGGCCAAATCGACGCACTAAACGAAGTCGATCTAGAGCTGCGACTGGAGCGCATGGGGTTAGATTTAATCACGTTTAGAACCTGTGCCAAATCAAACAATGCTTTTGCAAAAAACAGAGTCAGCAATCGTGATTTAGTCATGTTTTGCTTTCAACTGGAACAGTTAACCAGTGCTGGTGTGCCAATATTAGAAGGCTTGAACGATTTACGTGAAAGTACGCAAAACCCTTATTTTCAGAAAGTACTGGGCGCCATTGCAGGTGAGGTAGAGGGCGGGAAAATGCTTTCACAAGCCTTGGCTGAGCACCCTGAAGTATTTAATGAAGTGTTTGTGAACTTAGTTGCTGCTGGCGAACAAACCGGGCAATTGCCTACGGTTTTTGATAATTTATCCAATACGCTCAAATGGCAGGATGAGTTGTTAAGCCAAACCAAGCGGCTGTTGGCTTATCCCTTATTTGTGCTAGTGGTTGTGCTGGCAGCAGTGACGTTTTTAATGGTGTATTTAGTGCCGGAAATGGTGAAGTTTTTACATAGCCTAGGCCAGGAGCTGCCATTGAATACGCGAATTTTAATTTTTATTTCGAACGCATTTGTGCAGTATTGGTGGCTGATTTTAACCGTGCCGCTGGTGCTGGCTGTGGGAGCGGTTTCTTACGTTAAACAAAGTGCAGAGGCACGTTATCGTTTTGATTACCTTAAACTTAAGCTGCCAGTTACTGGTGAAATCTTACACAAAATCATTATGGCGCGTTTTGCACGTTACTTTGCGTTGATGTATCAAACGGGAATCCCTATTTTGCAGGCAATTAAAACCTGCGAAAAGATTGTCGGAAACCGCGTGATTGCCGATGCATTAAGCCGCGCGCATGCACAAATCAATGCGGGTGATAGCATGTCTGAAAGCTTTCACAACGCAGGTTTATTTCCGCCTTTAGTGGTGCGTATGATTAAAGTGGGCGAAAGTACGGGTGCGTTGGATAAGTCGTTGCTGAATATCAGTTATTTTTACGATAGAGATGTGAACGAGTTAATGCAAAAAATGCTTAAATTATTGGAGCCAGCTTTAACGGTGATTTTAGGTCTGATTCTGGCGTTTATTATGGTTTCAGTGTTAGGCCCTGTTTATGATTCTTTCAGTAAGATGAAGCTGTAAAACTTAGCTAAACATATTAACCTACAAATTATGCTGAATAGTGCTAAAAAATTAATCTTATGTGCCAATAATCGCAGCTTAACTGCTGGGGTTTGGCATGGCACCAAACTGCAAAGTTACGCTGTTTTTAATAATATAGATCAAGATTACACCGCCTTTAGCGAGTATTTGGCACAGCAACCGAATACTAATATTTATTTAATCGTCGATGCGGTTGAGGAAGATTACCGTCTAGAAAGTTTGCCGCATACCACAGGGCGTGCACGCACTGAAATCATTGAGCGCAAACTGAACCAATTTAATCGCAGCAGCGTGTTTCGTGCGGCGCATTTTATTAATCGCAGTACCGAGAAACGCAAAGATGACAACTTTTTATTTGTCGCATTAAGTAACGCCGACTCATTACAGGGTTGGCTGGATGTCATTCAAGCAAATCAGTCACCCTTAGTTGGCGTTTATTTGCTGCCGATGATTAGCCAAGTCGTGGTGCGTCAAATGAAACTAATGGCACCGCATATTTTGCTGTGTGAGCAATTGCCATCAGGTTTTCGCCAAACCTATCTACACAATGGACGCCTGCGTATGAGCCGTCTGGTGCCAATGACGGATGTTAAACCAAACCAGTTAGCGTATTTTTATTTGGTAGAAACTGAAAAGACGCGGCTTTATTTAATGAGCCAGCGTTTAATCAGCAGCGAAACTGCACTGCAAATGGTGCTGCCGGCGCTGGATAATTCGCATCATGAAATTGCAAAAAGTATCAGCCACGATCAGGGTTTAGAGTGTAAAACGGTGGATATTTTGGCTTATGCCAAAAATATACGCATTGATACTTCGCTGGTTAAAACTAACCCAGAACTGTTGCATATGCAGCTATTGGCCAATGGTCATGTACCAGATAATTTGGCACCAGCCGCTTACAGCAAAATTCATAACTTAAATAATACTCGCCGTATTCTGCAAATCGCGACGGCGATTATTGTGATTGTTGGCGTGTTGGTAGCTGGGTTTTATCTGTGGCAAGGCAAAAAACAAAAAAATCAATTGCAAGACATTGCCGCACAAACAGCACAACAACAGCATTTATATAACGAAGTGGCACAGAACTTCCCAGCCACGCCAATACCCAGCACTGAATTGAAAGTGGCGGCAGAGCTGGTGCAAGTCATTAAAAAAAATAGCCAAACGCCCGCGCAATTGATGCAAATTTTAAGTGGTGCCTGTGAGGCCTTGCCAGAAATTACACTAAACAGAATACGCTGGGTGCGTAGTGCCACTGATGATGTAAAAGATGAGGCCAGCAGTGATAGTGCGGTTGCAAATCCATCTGGACAGGTAATCAATACCAATAATGATCCAACCAATTTATTGCAAATTGGCTTTGTGAATGCCGACATTAAAGGCTTTACAGGTGATTATCGTGCTGCGCTGAATACCGTGAGCCAATTTGTGAGTAAGCTACGTGAGAATCCCGCCGTTGATTATGTGGTGATATTGCAAGAGCCGGTTAATGTTAGCTCGCTTGCTAATTTGCAAGGCAGCACAACCGATGAAAATACCACGGAACGTCCACCTGCGGCATTTAAGTTAAAAATTGTGTTAAAAAATAATGTCATAACGCCTGATGTAAGTTTGCCTACTATTAATGCTCCGATTAATGGAGGCTTGTCATGAGCATATCCAGACAGGATTGGCGCAAATTGCGTAACCCGATATTAGGTTTGGGCGCAGCTTTGATATTAATCGGCTTGTTAATCAGCTTTGCCGACCAGTATCGACAAAAAAATGCACTTGCTTTGCAATCACAGCAAAATCTGCTGAATCAAGCGCGGCAAAAATATCAATCCTCTGGTTTGGAAAAAGAAACCATTACGCAGTATTTACCCATTTACAATGATTTGTTAGCAAGCGGGTTTATTGGCGAAGAGCGGCGTATTGAATGGATAGAAAATCTGCGTCAAATTCATGCGCAACACAAACTGTTCAGCATTGATTACAGCATTGGTTTACAAGAAAATTATAAGCCAAACTTTTTGTTAAATTTGGGTAATTTTAAACTGAATCGATCCGTCATGAAGCTGAGTTTGGATATGCTACATGAAGGTGATTTGCTGGCGTTATTAGATGGCTTGCAAGAACAGACTACGCCATTTATTGTGCGTGATTGCGAAATTACACGCCCAATTGGCGCCGTGATGAATACCAAAACTATCAGCGCCAATTTAAAAGCGGTTTGTGAGATTGATTGGTTGACCCTGCGTGATCCGCAACTAACGGGGGCATTATGATGAGAGTCATTACATTTTTAATGCTGGTTTTTTTAGTAATGCCTTTTGCACAAATAAGTCGTGCAGCAGAACCCATTGGCCGCCTGTTTAGCACGCCAGCAGAACGCAGCGCACTAAATTATTTGCGCCAGACCAAAAAACTAAATATTGCTATCCAGCCAGAAACATCGGTACAGCAAGCAGAACCCGAAGCGCGCGCATTACCTAGTGCAATTAATATGCAAGGCTATGTAAAGCGCAGCGATGGTAAACAAGGCACGATATGGATTAACGACCAGGCCATGCAAGAAAATTCGGCTAATCAAGACGTACAGGTGGGTAAATTGCCAGCAAACGGCAACCGCATCCCCATCAAGCTACCCGCCAACGGCAAACGCTTAACCCTAAAAGCAGGCCAAGTTTATGACCCGGAAAATAACCGTGTAAGTGAAGCCAGAAGCCATGGTGCACAGGGTGATAGTGGAACAATAGATGGCACAATTGGCGATGCTGAATATTAATGTATGCGCATTGCTACTTTAAAAGTGAAACAAACCGGTGCCACATTAATTTTAATGGCGTTTATTATCGCCTTGGCTGCGACTGTTTATTTGTTAAAAGCTTATGACCCAGATAGATTAAGAATAGAGCAAGATAAAAAAACATATCTTGCTTTGAATGAGGCTAAGCAGGCGTTGATTGCTTGGGCGGTAAGTAACACAGCTAACCCCGGCCAAATGCCATTCCCAGATAGAAATGGCGATGGAAATTATGATGGTAGAAGCGATTGTCCCTCACCTGTTTCGCCATTTTCATATAGTTTATTAATTGGGCAATTGCCAATTTATGGACAAACCAATCCTTGCGTTAGCCCGCAAACAGGGCTTGGGATAGATGTTAAGGATGGTAGTGGCAATGCTTTAATGTATGCTGTTTCTCGCAATTTGGTACACAAATATGATGCACCAACATCAAATCCAATTATCAATCCTTCAATAATTACATCTCCAAATTATCCTTGGATGAAAGTGTTAGATGCTAATGGCGTATTAGTCTCCAATCGTGTTGCCGCAGTCATTATTGCGCCTAGTGCAGCAATTGGAGTTCAAAATAGAACAGGGGCTGCGAGTGTTGATAATTATCTAGATACTTTTAAAATAGACTCAGTAACTTATAGTAATAGTAATTATGTTGCTGCGGATGAAGATTTTGTTCTCAACAGAAAAGGCGAGGATGTAAACGATAGATTGGTGTATATCACTATTGATGAATTGATGTATGCATTAGAGAAAAGAGTTTTAGAAGAAGCCAAAAATAAGCTAACTGCTTTTTATAAGGTAAATAATTACTATCCATTTGCAGCAGGATTAGGCTTAACAGCCAATCAAAATCAATGTGTGCAAGGCAATTACAGAGGCCTGCTCCCTGTAGTTGCTCCTGCTGACCATATTTGCAGTTGCACTGAAGATAAAACTTGTCGATGTAACTTTAGTATCGTCAGTGAAATATCATTTACTAGAAACAGTGGTGCATTTGTAGCAGACGGTTTACCTGTAAACAGTCCTACGGGGGCATGCTCTGTTAATCCTGCTGATACTAAAACATGTACTTGTAGTGGAGTGGGTGCGTGTAAAAACGCTGCTGGTGTTAACGAGTTCGAATGTAATGCTTGTGGGATATGTAGGGCAGTGGTGGTGGAGGGGAAAAATAAATTTTCTACCACAGGTACTTTTACGAATCCGACCGGGTCTTGTACTAATGAAAGTGGCATAATCACTTGCCCCAATGATGCAGATGGTGGTTTTACATTGGGAGCATGCAATAGTGATGAAATGATAGGCGGACTCTTACCCGTTTGGTTTCTGGCGAATCAATGGGAAAAGTATATTGTTTATGCCGTATCAATTGACTGTGCCTCTTCATCAACATGTGAGACAAGTACTTCGCCACCAAAAATTAGTGTAGGACTTAATTCTAATATTAATGCAATTGTGGCAGGCTCTTTAGCTAATCCAAACAATTCTTGTAGTATATCTGGCTACTTAAGTAGCTCTGAAAGTGTAAATTTACAGATAAGTAATGGCACGCAAGATTCTATATACCAAATAACACAGCCTAAAACCTTATTAAATACAGATCAGTTAGTGACAATTCCATGAGTTTTAGAAAAAATATACAAAGTGGATTTACTCTAGTGGAAATGGCAATCGTATTGGTCATTTTTGGTTTAATTTTATCTGCATTATTGTTGCCATTGCGTGCGCAGCGTGAACAAGCAGCACAAGCGCAGACAATTAATACACTAGATAATGCTAAACAAGCTCTATTGGGTTTTGCACAAGCAAATGGCAGATTGCCATGCCCTGCGACAAATAATGGTACAGCTACGTTCCCTGATGATACGGGCAACTCGAATCCAAATGGTAGCGGCATTTGTATACACCAATCAGGGTTTTTACCTGGAGTGACATTAGGAATTTCGCCAACTGACCCGCAAGGATTTGCTATAGATGCGTGGGGCAATCGCATTAGATATGCCGTCACCAATGCAAATACAAGTGCTTTTACGACAAACAATGGTATGAGTGATTTAGGAATTACAGCATTAACGCCAAATCTGCGGGTTTGTGCATCTGCAAATAACTGTACTGCAACTGTGAATCTTATCAGCACCGCAGTAGCAGTAATTTACTCAATTGGGGCAACTGGACAGCAGGCAGTTGGCGGTGCTGATGAAACAGAAAATCTTAATGCCATTGCAAATATCGATAATATATTTGTGGCTCATGACATTACTGCTGCCCCAAACGAGTTTGACCATATAGTCACTTGGATTTCGCCATACGTACTTTATAACGCAATGATACAAGCGGGACAGTTGCATTAATCATGAACGACAACCAACTTCTACGTTACAGCCGCCATATTTTATTGCCTCAAATTGGTTATGAGGGGCAAGAAAAGATAGTGAATAGCCATGCATTGATTGTGGGCGCAGGTGGTTTAGGTGCGCCTGTTGCGTTGTATTTGGCTGCTAGTGGCGTAGGCAAGCTGACGCTTTGCGATTTTGACGTGGTGGACTTAACCAATTTGCAGCGGCAGATTATTCACACGACGCAAAGTGTTGGCGTAAATAAAGCCGTTTCGGCGCAGCATGCAATCGATGCGATTAACCCTGATATTGTGGTACAAACCATTCAACAAAAATCGACAGAAGTTGAATTTGCGCAATTGGCAGAAAATGTAGATGTGGTGATTGATTGCAGTGATAATTTTGCCACGCGTTATGCGCTTAATCGGGTGTGTTTAAAGCTTAAAAAGCCATTGGTTTCAGGTGCCGCGATTGGATTTGAGGGGCAAATAACGGTATTTGATTTTAGAAATGCATCTAGCCCTTGTTATCACTGTCTGTATCCGGATGTTGGCAGTGATGCCGAAATGCGTTGTGCTGATAATGGCGTGTTTGCGCCGCTGGTGGGCATGATAGGCACAGCTCAGGCGGCTGAAGCCTTAAAGTTAATCATGCATTTGGGTGAAAGCTTACAGGGCCGTTTGCTGTTATTAGATACGTTGAGTATGCAGTGGCGCACCATTAAGTTATCGCGTGACCATGCCTGTGCGGTTTGCAGTTAACGCTAAATCTAGACTAAACCTAAATCTTTGTTTCTGGCAGATCGTCACACATTATTGCCGCAATCCGTCGCGCACTGGCGGGCGCCATGGTGAGACCGTAACGAAAGTGTCCGGTATTTAAAAACAGGTTTTTAATACTTGGGTGTGCAGCAATAGTCGGCAGGTTATCTGGTGTGCCTGGCCGCAAACCGCTCCAGTGTTTGAGTATGGGGGCATGCTTTAAGCTGGGTAAGATGTTTTCAGCTTTTGTTTGCATCTCTTTTTTTACAGCCTCAGTCGTGTTTTTATCAAAACCGACGTCTTCTAGTGTGCTGCCGGCAAGCAGTAAGCCATCTTTTCTTGGTACAAGGTAAAAGCCATTCGCGTAAACAATGTGCGCTAGTTTTTCGCCTGTTTGTTGGTACAGTAAAATCTGGCCGCGCATGGGTTTAACGTTGAGGTCTTGCCCTGTGTTTTTTAATAGCTCAAAGCTCCATGCGCCAGATGTGACGACAAATTGATCTGCTATCAATGTTTCATCTGCAGTGGTTTGCCAAGTATTTAAATGGCCATTTTCTAGTTCAGCAGGATTAAGTGGCTTTAATTCTGTGCGCTCTAATAATGTAACGCCACTTTGCAACAAAGCTTGGCGTAATGCTTTCAGTAACTGCGGTGGGCGAGCCTGCGCCACATTGGGTAAGAATAAACCAAATGCATTTTTTTGGTAAGGAATGGCATTTTTTTCACACCAGGCAATCGCTTGATTTTCATCGAATGGATGCTGAATCTGCATACCACATACCAAATGTTCAGGGTCAATTCCTGTTTTTGTGAGTAAGTACTCACAAAGTTTTTGATAGATTGCCGCGCCTTCAATTGCTAGTTGATTGACTGCGTCTTTATACATCCAAGGCAACAGCGGAAATAGAATGCCGGCACCCGCCCATGATGATTCGCCCGATGTCTGGCTGGCGACTACATTGCGTTCGACTAATGTTACTTTACAGCCGCGCTCAATTAGTTCTAACGCCGTCAGGCAGCCTACAATGCCGCCGCCTACAACAATTACTTTTTTGTTAATCAATTTTTATGCCTAATATTGAATGAGTTAGCGACCGGTTAATAAGAATTTTTCGGCACTACTTAAGTCTGCAGGCCTGCCCAATAATACCAATATATCGCCTACATCAATCACAATGTCGGGGCGCGGTAGAATGTCTTCCAGCATATTGGGTCGGCGTATGTGTTGCAACTCTACATTAAAGCTGACGAAATCAATTTGATCTAGATGCATATTTGTCATAAAAGCTTCTTTGGTCACTTCAACGGAATGCAATCTAATTTGATGTGCTTCGGTGGCTTCAGTGGAAAGGTCGGATATGCCATGAAAATAGCCTTGAAACATTTTGTAGCGCTCTTCGCGGAATAAACGAATACGCTTAACCACGCGATTTAATGGAATGCCCAATAATACCAATGCATGTGAAGCCAACATTAAACTGCCCTCCAGCACCTCAGGCACGACTTCGGTGGCGCCGGCATCTCTAAACGCATCAATGTCTGCATCATCATAGGTGCGTACAATAACGGGTAAGTTTGGGTAATTTTCTTTTACGATGTGCAACACCTTCAATGATGCACGCATATCAGAATAACTAACGATAAGGGCTTTAGCTCGCTCACTACCAGCGGCCTCCAGCACAAGGCGACGGCTTGCATCGCCATACATCACATGTTGCCCGGCTTGTGCTGCATCGTGTACGCGGGTTGGATCAATATCCAGCGCGATAAAAGGGATGTTTTCCTCTTTTAAAAAACGACCCAAATATTGGCCGCTACGACCATAACCACAAATAATCACATGGTCTTTAAGATTTTTGGTGACGCTGACAATTTCATCCACCACTTGTCCACTGTTGCGCGTGTAGCTTTTAACTAGCTTGCGTGCGATACGGCCATTGTATTGAATGATAAACGGCGCGATTACCATGGATAAAAGTGAGGCTGCCAGTACCACTTGCAGCTCATCTCCGCCAATTAACTTTTGCTCTAAACCTAAGGCTAAAATCACAAAGCTAAACTCACCTGCTTGCGCTAATACAACACCTGTGCGGATGCCTACGCCTAATTCAAACCCAAACAATCGGCTTAAAACAGCGATAACTATGCCTTTAAATAAGACAAAGCCGACCAATAATGCCAGCACTAAGCCAGCGTGACTAATGAGTTGATGGAAATCAAGCAACATGCCAACAGTAATAAAAAACAGGCCGAGTAAGATGTCGCGGAAAGATGCAATGTCTGATTCTACTTGGTAGCGATAGCGTGTTTCAGAAATAAGCATGCCAGCGATGAAAGCGCCCAGTGCATACGATAAACCGGCCAATTTTGTGGCAAAAGCCAATAACAACGTGACCATTAGCACGTTCATGACAAATAATTCGCGCGAATGTTGTCGTGCAACGATGCTAAACCAATAGCTCACAATGGTTTTGCCAAATTTAAACAATACAAATAGCAATACAACGGTTTTTATGAGTGATAAAGCTAAGGTTGTGCCAAAATCACCTGATTGCGCACCAAGTGCGGGAATGAGCACCAAAATAGGAATAACGGCTAAATCTTGAAACAGCAGAATGCCGATACTTAAGCGACCGTGACGTGAATTTAGGTCCACACGCTCAATTAATATTTTGGACACAATCGCAGTAGATGACATGGTTAATGCGCCACCAATGACAAACGCGGTTGGCAAACTTAATCCGGCCAGCCAGCCTGCCAATATCGCTACACCCATTGTAATAATGACTTGTGCGCCACCTAAGCCAAACAGGGTTTTGCGCATGGCATATAACTTGGGTAAGCTAAACTCTAAGCCAATACTAAACATTAAAAATACGATACCAAACTCGGCTACATGGCGACCACTGATGGTATCAGGCAGTAAATTGAGTGCGTAAGGGCCAAATACCACGCCGACAAAAAAATAGGCCAACAGGGCAGGCATGCGTAATGCGCGAAAAAGCGCAACAGCCAACACTGAGCTAGTGAGTAACAATAATACGTTGGGTAAGGAATCAAACATTTAGCTTTTTATCAAATGGCTTTATTCATATTATTAAGAAAAACTAAGAACCTCTTTAGCACGGTTTATTTAATATAGTCAGGCAAAAATTGTGCCTACTTTTACTGTATTTACGCGAAAACAGGCTATTTTACTTTATTAGTCGCGATTTCCCTTTTATACTAACCAATTATGTCACCTACATTACTGCAATCAGACCGTGGTCACGCGCCGCAAGTATCTAATCAGCACACAACTTTGCAGCTAGCGCGCAATGTGCTGGCTATAGAAGCGCATGAGATTACACTGTTGGCTAATCGCTTAGACGTTAATTTTGAAGCGGCGGTAAAACTTATTCTACAATGCAAAGGCCGTGTTGTGGTGAGCGGTATGGGTAAATCTGGACACATTGGTGGCAAGATTGCAGCCACCCTTGCCAGCACTGGCACGCCCGCATTTTTTATGCATCCAGCAGAGGCCAGCCATGGCGACCTTGGCATGATTACCGATGGTGATGTGGTGATTGCGCTTTCAAATTCTGGCGAAAGCGATGAGCTACTAAATATTTTGCCTACCATCAAACGTTTGGGCGCAAAAGTAATCAGTATTACAGGCGCACCTGATTCAACCTTGGCTAAAGAGTCAGATGTACATTTAAGTGCGGAAGTAACGCAAGAAGCCTGTCCGTTAGGCTTGTCGCCTACAGCCAGTACAACAGCTGCATTGGCTTTGGGTGATGCGTTAGCGGTCTGTGTGTTAAATTGCCGTGATTTTACTGCTGAAGATTTCGCTCGCTCGCACCCCGGCGGAAGTATTGGCAGAAAACTGCTGACACGTGTAAAAGACGTGATGCGCGTTGGTGATGCCATTCCAGCTGTTGCTGCAGAAGCAATGTTGTCCGTTGCGCTGACTGAAATGACGCAAAAAGGACTTGGGCTAACTGCGGTTGTTGATGCCCACAATAAGCCGATTGGTGTTTTTACCGATGGCGATTTACGTCGTGCCTTTGCCAGCGGCACGCATGCAAATACCGCCAAAATAATGGATGTGATGCATACCAATCCGAACACAATTAGCCTGAATCAACTGGCGGTAGAAGCCGTTGAATTGATGGAAGTGAAAAAAATTAATGGCCTGCTAGTGATTGATGATGCAGGTAAACTTGTAGGTGCATTTAATATGCACGATTTATTGAAAGCGAAAGTAGTTTAATGTCTGAATTTAATGTGTCTGGATTTGCCACCAATGTATCGCCTGAAGTTTTAGCGCGCGCAAAAAAAATTAAAGTCGTGATTTTTGATGTGGATGGTGTGATGACTGATGGCGGTTTGACTATTGGCGATGATGGCCAGGAATATAAAACCTTTAATTCACATGATGGTTTGGGTATGAAATTGCTCAAAAAAACTGGTGTGCAGATGGCGATTATTACCGGGCGCACTTCGGATGTGGTGAAAAAGCGTTCAGAAAGTACTGGTATTGCGCATTTTTATCAAGGCGTAGAAGACAAATTGGCCGCATTTAATGACTTAATCGCCAAGTTGAATATTACGGCTGAAGAAGCTGCATTTATGGGTGATGACGTAGTAGATGTGCCGCCAATGTTGCGATGTGGACTGGCCGTAACCGTGCCAACTGCACCAGATTCAGTTAAGACGCGTGCGCATTACACCACGCAAAGAGGAGGCGGGCGTGGTGCTGTACGCGAATTATGCGAGTTGGTTATGCAGGCACAAGGCACGTTGGACGAGCAAATGGCGCCGTTTTTTGCTTGATAATGCTTGTTAGTCACTTGATGATTATCGTTAATCAATAGCATGTTAACTCGTTCTGCTTTGTTTTTTCCGTTGGCGCTAGCTGTATTGCTGGCTTTGCTGACATTCTGGATTAACCAGACGGTAGAGCAACAAGGTCCCAAAATTGATGGTAGTAACAGGCATGATCCTGATTACACCATGCACAATTTTGTGACTACGCAAACAGATGTGTTAGGGAAAGTGAAATATATATTGGCGGCAACGGAAATGGTGCATTATCCGGATGATGATAGCACCGTGTTGCAACGGCCGCGTTTTACGCAATATACGGCCGATAAGCCGTACACGCAAATTGAAGGTTTGCGTGGCTATATTTCGAGTAATGGTGAGCAAGTGGAATTGGTCGACAATGTTAAGGTGGTGCGCCAAGCGTTTGAGGGTAAGGGTGAAATGCAATTATTAACTGAAAAGTTATTGATTTTGCCCAAGCAGGATTTAGTGAAAACTGACGCGCCAGTAACGATTACACAAGCACCAAAAACCGTGATTACTGGTACTGGCATGATTTACGACAAAAAAGCGCAAACCATGACTTTGTTGAACCGGGTGAAAGTGCATTATGAGCGGCCGCCAAGTGCTCAGCCCAAAAATTTTAAGAGTAATAGCGCTTTAAAAACGCCTATAAAAACAACAGTTAATCCTGTAAAAACCAGTAAAATAAGCACCAAAAAATCGACTGATGTGAAAACCAAAGCAGCTCAAAATAAAGCAAAAAAGTAACAATTAAAAATGAAATCGCGGAGAAACAATGAGTAATTTTATTCGCATCAGCGTATTTAAAAATACGCTGAATAGTGCGTTAATGATGAGTCTTTGCTTAAGCTTGTTTGTCAGCTTAAATGCAATGGCGGAATCGGCAGACCGCGATAAGCCGATTGAGCTTGAAGCGGATACGGTGACGGTGAATGATGCTAAAAAAACCAGCACCTATACCGGCAGAGTGATTTTAACGCAGGGTACATTAATCATTCGCGCAGATAAGCTGATTGTGCGTGAAGACAAAGAAGGATTTCAGCACAGTACATCAACTGGCAACCCTACTACTTTTAAACAAAAACGCGAGGGTAGAAATGAGTACATGGAAGGCGCCGGGCAACGTATTGAATATGACGGTCGCATGGACAAGGTGCAGTTGTATACGCGCGCATGGGTAAAACGTGGCGAAGATATCGTGCATGGCGATTACATTAGTTATGATGCCAATGCTGAATATGCTGAAGTGATTGGTGGTGCGAAATCAGAAAGTGGCGGCCCATCAAGTGGACGTGTAAAAGCCATTATTCAGCCTAAAAACAAACCTGCGACTAATCCCGCTACTAATCCAACCGATAAGTCGTCTGGAATACAGATTAATACAAACCCGCCACCCAGCGTGGACAAAGCTTTAAGGTCTAGCACTAAACCTGAAGCTGAAACTAAATCAACAGAATAAAACCATCAGAAAATGAGCGAACTCGTTGTAGAGCATCTACGAAAATCCTATAAAACACGCACGGTGGTACAAGATATATCGCTGCAGATTAACAGCGGCGAAGTAGTTGGTTTGCTTGGCCCAAATGGAGCGGGCAAGACGACTAGCTTTTATATGATTGTCGGGCTAGTGATGTTGGACGCAGGGCGTATTTTACTGAACGGTAACGATTTAAGCCGTATGCCGATTCATACCCGCGCTCGTATGGGGCTGGCTTATCTGCCGCAAGAGCCATCTATTTTTCGCAAGCTAACGGTAACCGAAAACATATTGGCCGTTCTAGAGTTACAAGATTTAACCGAAGAAGAAAGGCATGCGCAGCTTGAGTCGTTGTTACAAGAGTTGCATATCGTACATATCCGCAATAGCACAGCAATTAGCTTGTCAGGTGGCGAGCGTCGTCGGGTTGAGATTGCACGCTGTCTAGCAACCAACCCCAGTTTTATTTTACTGGATGAGCCTTTTGCCGGCATTGACCCGATTGCCGTACTGGATATTCAAAAAATTATTCGTTTTTTAAGCAGTAAAAATATTGGCGTATTAATCACCGACCATAACGTGCGTGAGACTTTGGGTATCTGTGATCGTGCCTATATCGTCAATGACGGTACAGTGTTTGCGTCTGGTCATCCTGCCGAGATTGTGAATAATGAAGCGGTACGAGAAGTGTATCTAGGGAAAGATTTTAGGCTGTAGCCTCAAAGTATTATATGAAGCAAAATTTACAACTTAGAATTTCGCAGAATCTGGCATTAACGCCACAGTTGCAACAATCTATTCGCTTGCTGCAATTATCTAGCCTTGAACTAAACCAAGAGCTGGATGTGATTTTGCAGGAGAATCCGCTATTGGAGTTGGTTGACGGTGAAGATGGCGATGTAGATGCAGGCTTTGATGATAACGCTGTGCAACAGAATAATGATCATGACCCTTTGGATGCGGATGGTAAACAAGCCGCCGATGTTGATGAGCCGGATGCTTTTAACAGTTTAGATTATCAAGAAATCGGCAATGCTACCTCTCAAGAAAGTCCGGAGTCGAATGATGCGCCGCAGGAAATAACTAGCGCGGGAGAGGATTTTTCAGCAGCTGATTTTGATGATAATCACGAAGAGTATGGCAGTTCGAGTAACTGGGATGAAGGTGGGCGCCAGAATAATAGTGACGATGATGATGGTGACTACACGCGTCAAGAAATAGTTTCTGCAAGTTTGCGCGAGCATCTATTAAGCCAGCTTAAGTTAATGCCCTTGTCTGATCGTGATCAAACGCTGGTGCAGTTGCTGATTGATAGTATTAACGAGGATGGATATTTAGAAGAGTCGTTAGCCGACATGGCGGATTTACTGCCGCCTGAACTTGAAATTGAATTGTTAGAACTAGAAACTGCGCTTAAGTTGATTCAGCATTTAGACCCACCAGGTTTGGGCGCTACTAATTTACAAGAATGTTTATTATTGCAGTTAAACGCGCTGCCAAAAGAAACCGAATTTCTAAACCTTGCCAAAGCTATTGTCCAACATCATTTGGCGGTATTGGCTAATAAGGATTTTGCTAAATTACGCAAGCTGCTAAGTTGTGATGATGTTGCTTTAAAAGGTGCTCAGACTTTAATCAAGCAACAGAATCCGCGTCCGGGTAGTGATTTTGCGCAATTAAGTCGCGATCACTTTATCCAGCATGAAGTGCTGGTTAAAAAGGTAAAAGGCATTTGGATTGCTACATTAAATGATGGCGTGATTCCTAAGTTGCGTATTAACCAACTGTACGCCGATATATTGAAGCGCAATCGCGAAAACTCGAATCAATATTTGCAAACGCAAATGCAGGAAGCCAAATGGATGATTAAAAATATCCAGCAGCGTTTTTCAACCATCCTGCGCGTTAGCCAAGCCATTGTAGACCGTCAGCGCAACTTCTTTGAGCATGGTGAAATTGCCATGCGTCCGTTAGTGTTGCGTGAAATTGCAGATGAACTTGAGTTGCACGAATCCACTATTTCGCGCGTGACGACGCATAAGTACATGCTCACTCCGCGTGGCGTATTCGAGCTGAAATATTTCTTTGGCAGCCATGTATCAACCGATGCTGGCGGCTCGGCATCGGCCACTGCAATTCGTGCGCTGATTAAACAATTAGTAGCTGAAGAGGCGCCTAAAAAACCCTTGTCAGATAACCAGATTACCGAGGTTTTGGCAAAACAAGGCATTATCGTTGCACGGCGTACTATCGCCAAATATCGTGAGTCTCTCAATATTCCGCCGGCGAATCTACGCAAATCGCTATAGTCGTTTTTTACAAAAGCTTTACAAAATATTCTGAACAAACTGCCCAAACCACCTCGCAAAAAATAACCAAAGGTGTACACTGAAATTGTTCGATGAGTAAAGAAGTGCTACTTATTGGCAAGCTTTACTTAAAGAACAATTTCAATAAGGAGCAAGTCATGAATTTACAATTAACTGGGCATCACTTAGAAATTACTCCTGCAATGCGTGAATATGTGCAAAGCAAACTCGTTAGAATTCGCAATCACTTCGATCATGTGATTGACGTAAAAGTTACCATGAGTGTAGAAAAGCTCGCTCAAAAAGTAGAGGCTACATTACACGTACCCGGCAATGATTTACATGCCGAGTGCATCGATGAGAATATGTATAGCGCGATTGATATGCTGACGGACAAACTAGACCGTCAAGTTCTCAAACACAAAGAAAAACAAGGCAGCCATCATAAAACCAATGGCGCTTTAAAACATCAAGATATAGGGCAACATCAAACGACTGACGAAAGTCAAACTCTTAACTAACTTATCAATATTAAATTAAAGTTTCTAAGCCAGACGAGGTGCACATGAAAAATGACAGCACCGCATGTGTTTAAATGTAAGCGAAAATCTTTTATGAGCAACAACGTATTGCAACGAAAGTTTAATTTTTAATCATGGCTCAAATTAACGTAGCCGAGTTATTCAAGGAAACCCGCCTCAAGCTTAAACTCCGTTGGATTGCAGGGCTTGATGGCGGTAATAACCAACTTAATTCCGAAAAAGTCACTAAGCCATCTTTGGCTTTAATTGGACATCTTAATTTCGTGCATCCTAATCGGGTGCAGGTATTGGGGTGCGCTGAGATGGACTATTTAAACAGCCTGAGCATCATTGCGATGCAGCAGGCAATTACCAATTTATACGCAACCGATCTAGCTGCAGTCGTTGTTGCAAATGGTGAAAAACCACCTAAAGAATTGATTTCAGCGGCAAACAGCCACTGTATTCCATTATTCACCTCCACCATGCAAAGCCCGCAGTTAATGGATTTATTAAGCCATTATTTGAAACTTGCCATGGCGGAAACCATTAGCTTGCACGGTGTTTTTATAGAGGTGCAAGGTTTTGGCGTGCTGATTAAAGGTAATGCAGCCATTGGTAAAAGCGAATTGGCGTTAGAGCTGATTACGCGCGGACATCGTTTGGTGGCCGATGATATTGTCGATTTTTTTAAAATATCGCCCGAACGGATTGAAGGTCGTTGCCCAGCACTATTACAAGATTTTCTAGAGGTGCGTGGACTGGGAATCCTGAATATTCGCGCACTTTTTGGTGATAATGCAGTGAAACCAACGAAACCGTTAGATCTGATTATTCAGTTGGAGTTTGCGGATGCGTTAAATCCACTCAAACTGGATAGGCTCAGTGCTAAAACTCAATATGAGCGAGTGTTAGATGTAGAGATTCCAAAAGTGAATATACCGATTGCCGCAGGCCGCAATATTGCGGTATTGCTCGAAGTCGCCGTGCGTAACCATATGCTTCTGTTAAGAGGCATTAATGCAACCAAACAATTTAGCCAGCGTCAAAGACAAATGATGCAAAAAGCCAGTTTAGAACAGACGGATCGTCAAATAGCAAATCCAAAATCAACAGGTAAGCAGGCAGAGTAATGCAGATTATTATCGTGACAGGCCTTTCTGGCTCAGGCAAAAGCATTGTGCTGCGAGCACTAGAAGACAGCAGTTTTTATTGCATCGATAACTTGCCCGCCACTTTGTTGCCACAGATTTCGCAACATCTTAATGCGACCAATCACAGCAAAATCGCCATTAGTATCGATAGCCGCAGTGCCGCATTAGAGGCGCTGCCAAAGGCTATTGAGAGCCTGAAATCTGCTGGTAATCAAGTACAGGTTTGGTTTTTAGAGTCTGCCGTCGAAACCTTGGTAAAGCGTTTTTCTGAAACGCGCCGTAAGCATCCGTTAAGTAACGAAAGCACGACATTGCCTGAAAGTATTGCGAATGAACGTGAGTTGCTGGCCGGTGTTGCTGAGCTTGGCCATCACATCGATACTAGTAACTTAAGTGCCAACGCATTACGCAACCATATACGTGATTTGCTGAAGCAAGATAACTATAATGCTGGCGATGCAAGCAACAGGGGATTGGTTTTACTGTTTACTTCCTTCGGTTTTAAAAACGGTATTCCGCTAGACGCAGACTTTGTGTTTGATGTACGCAGTTTGCCAAACCCTCATTATGATGCTGATTTAAAGCCATTAACGGGCAAGGATGCCGCCGTGCAAATGTTTTTGGCAAAACAACCCGCAGTCGTTGAAATGCTGGCGGATATTCAGCATTATGTAGAAAAATGGCTACCTAGTTTTAATCAAGATCATCGTAGTTATTTAACGGTAGCAATTGGTTGCACAGGCGGACAACATCGGTCTGTGTATTTTGTAGAGCAATTAAGCAGCTATTTTAAACAGCAGAAACAGCAAGTAATTATTCGGCACCGCGAGCTTGATTAGCAATGATTGAATGAACGCTTAGATTAACGCGTCAGAAAGTAGAAAAGTAATATGATTGGACTTTTAATTATTGCGCATGGCAATTTGGGTGAAAGCTTGATTCACTGTGCTAGCCATGTGCTGGGCAAACGCCCGCCACAATTGGAAGCTTTGGAAGTGGCAACCAATGATGACCCAAGTGTTTTGTTGCCGCAAGCACAGGAGTTGGTTAAAAAGCTGAATACTGGCGATGGTGTTTTGGTGTTGTCAGATATGTATGGCGCGACGCCATGCAATATGGTGCTTAAATTGCTAACGCCCGATGTGGTAGAAGGTGTGGCGGGAGTTAATCTGCCCATGTTGGTGCGCGTACTCAATTATCGAGAATGCGCCATCAAAATGTGCATGGAAAAAGCCATTAGTGGCGGGCGTGAAGGCGTGGTGCGCTTTACTGAGGTCAGTTGTGAACATTATCATGTAGCAAGTCGAAAATAATCAAAACCTAGTGAGAAAAAAATGATTAAACAAGAAATAACAATAATCAATAAACTGGGTTTGCACGCGCGTGCCAGCAGTAAATTAACCCAAACCGCCAGTCAGTTTGGCAGCGAAATTTGGGTAGAAAAAAACGGCCGTCGCGTAAATGCCAAAAGCATTATGGGTGTGATGATGCTGGCTGCTGGTAAAGGCTCAACCATTACTTTAGAAGCCGACGGCGCAGATGAAAGTATAGCAATCACTGCCTTGCAGACTTTAATTAATGACTACTTTGGCGAGGGTGAATAACCTTGCCGAAACAGGAAAACCAACAATCCAGTTTCAGTATTCACGGTATTGGTGTATCCAGTGGTATCGCCATTGGGCGAGCACATCTGGTCTCTAATGCACTGCTTGAGGTGGTGCATTATCAGTTACCCAAGCATTTAATAGACGATGAAATCGCACGTTTTAATACCGCAATTCATACGGTAAAAAAAGATTTAGAAGCGATCCGTGAGTCATTATCGAAAAATGCACCTGCTGAGATTGGTGCATTTATCAACACGCATCTCATGATGCTGGCAGATAAATCGCTATCAGAGATTCCTAAAGAAATTATCCGCAAAGAGCAGTGTAACGCCGAGTGGGCTATTAAGCAGCAGATGGATGGCATTGTTGAGCAGTTTGATGCGATTGAAGATGAATACTTGCGTGAACGTAAGCAAGATGTCGTGCAAGTTGTAGAGCGTGTGATTAAAGTTTTGTTGGGTCATCCCAATCAAGCGCCCAATCAATCGTCAACTAAACAACAGACTGTTAAGCAGCAAGAAAATGCCACTATTTTAGTGGCACATGATATTTCGCCAGCAGATGCGATTCAATTTAAACAACACCATTTTGCGGCATTTATAACTGATGTTGGCGGGGCAACCTCACACACGGCGATCTTAGCGCGTAGCTTGAATATCCCGTCTATTCTAGCTTTGCAGCGTGCCCGGGATTTAATTAACGACAATGAGTTAATTATTGTAGACGGTAGTTTGGGTGTGGTGATTGTTAACCCAAGCAAAGAAGTTCTGGCCGAATATAAGCTGCGCCAAGAGCAGTGGGAATTAGAGCAGCAAAAATTACAACGCATTAAAGCCACCAAAGCGGTGACGATTTGCGGCACAGTGGTTGAGTTGCACGCAAATATTGAGGTGCCAGAAGATGTGGTTGCAGTAAAAGCTTCTGGCGCAACGGGCATTGGTTTATATCGCACTGAGTTTTTGTTTATGAACAAGCGTGGAATGCCTGATGAGGAAGAGCAGTTTCTGGCTTATAAGCAAGTGACAGAGGCCATGAAAGGCATGCCGGTCACCATTCGCACGCTAGATTTAGGCGCAGATAAACAGATGAATCCCGATACGGTGAGCAGTTGCGCTAACCCTGCGTTGGGCCTGCGCGCGGTGCGTTTATGCTTAAGTGAACCACAAATTTTTCTCACACAATTGCGTGCAATTCTACGTGCTTCGCATTTTGGACATATCAAAATATTAATTCCGATGCTGTCTACTTTGTCGGAATTGCGCCAAACTAAATTGTTGCTAGAGCGCGCAAAAGAAAGTTTGCGCAAACAGGATATGCCTTTTGATGAAAATATTACATTAGGCGGTATGATTGAAGTGCCTGCAGCAGCGATTAATGCTGAAGCGTTCGCCAAGGAACTGGATTTTATGTCGATAGGCACTAACGATTTGATTCAATATACGCTGGCGATTGACCGTACGGATGATGCGGTAGCACATCTTTATAATGCGTTGCACCCAGCGGTGTTAAAGCTGATTTCAATGACGATTAAAGCAGGTGAAAGATTAGGTAAGCCGGTTTCAGTATGCGGTGAAATGGCGGGTGACGCTAAATTAACGCAATTGTTAATTGGCATGGGTTTGCGCCAGTTTTCCATGCATCCCAGCAATATTTTAAGTGTTAAACAGCAAGTATTGCACAGTGAAGTGTCTGTTCTGAATCTTCACGCACGTAAAGTGTTAAACCATACGGATATTGAAAAAATTGAACTAAAGGTTGCCCAGTTTAATCTGCATTAACCATTAATAGGAATCAAATATGTCCACAGAAGTTATTGTATCTGACCGCTTGCCGCCAAGTAATGACGATAAAAATATTGCTACCGTGACCCACCTTGGCGGTACGGTTTTTTCTTTTATTCCTTCGCTGATCGTGTGGATTCTTAAAAAAGATGACAGTGCTTATTTGAGTGATCAAGCCAAAGAAGCGCTGAACTTTCAAATTACCATGCTAATTGCCCAATTTGTTGCAGGCATTTTGGTGTGGGTATTAATCGGATTTATTTTGATTCCGCTTGTTTGGATATTCAACGTTGTTTTTTGCATAATCGCCGCCATATCTACCAGTAAGGGTGAAACATATCGTTACCCATTATGTTTAAGATTGATTAACTAGTTTTAAAAACACTTAACACCAAAAGTGAAGCTAAAAAGTAAAGGAAGTATCCGTGTCAAATCCGTTGTTATATGTCGCTGGTTTACCCAAATTTGATGAAGTCAAACCAGAGCACATCAGTCCTGCTATCGATAGTTTAATTGCAGAAGGTCGGGCTTTGGTTGAGCAGCTTGCTACCAGCACTGAGGTGCCTACGTGGGAAAATTTTGCACTGAAGCTGGAAGATCATAGTGAAAAGCTTGGTCGCGCCTGGAGTCAGGTTGGTCATATGAATGCGGTGGTAAACAGCCCTGAACTGCGCGAAGCCTACAATGAAAATTTAGCGAAGTTAACCGATTATGGTAGCGATATTTCACAAGATGAGCGCTTATATGCGAAATTTAAGGCAATTCAATCGGGTGGTGATTTTGCAAAATTAACACCCACGCAGCAAACGATTATCAACCATGAAGTACGCGATTTTAAATTAGGCGGTGCTGAATTGCCTGCAAATGAAAAAGCCCGCTTCAAAGCTGTGAGTGAAGAGCTTTCTAAACTAGGCGCTAAGTTTGAAGAAAACATCCTAGACAACACCAACGATTTTAAATATATCGTTGAAAATGTGGCTGACTTAGCAGGTTTGCCAGAAGATGCGATTGAAGCAGCCGCGGAATCTGCAAAAGCAGATGGTAAAGAGGGCTATCAATTCAGCCTGCACTTTCCATCCTACATGCCAGTTTTGCAATATGCCGACAATCGCGCTTTGCGCGAAACTTTATATCGTGCTTATGCCACGCGTGCGTCAGAACTCAGCAAACCCGAATGGGATAATACTGCACTGATTAGCGATATTCTAAAGCTCAAGCAGGAAGAAGCGCGTATGCTGGGTTTTAAAAACTATGCTGAGCTTTCACTCGCCACCAAAATGGCGGATACGCCAAAACAAGTTACCGACTTTTTAGACACGCTTGCCAAGCGCGCTAAACCTTATGCAGAAAAAGACATGCGGGAGCTTTTGGCTTATGCCAAGAAATTAGGTATTAACGATTTGCAAGCGTGGGATGTGGCTTATGTGAGTGAAAAGTTGCGTGAAGAAAAATATGCGTTCTCAGACCAGGAAGTGAAACAATACTTCCCAGAAAGCAAAGTGCTGGCTGGCTTATTCAAAGTAGTTGAAACCATATTTGGCGTACAAGTGCGCAAAGCTGAAGCGCCACTTTGGCATGCCGACGCTGCGTTTTATGCAATCTCAGATGCCCAAAACAAACCAATCGCCTACTTTTATCTGGATTTATATGCCCGCAACAACAAGCGTGGCGGTGCCTGGATGGATGAATGTATCACGCGCCGCAAAAAAGCTAACGGCATAGAATTGCCCGTGGCTTATTTAACCTGCAATTTCTCTGCACCGGTTGGTGGTAAGCCAGCCTTGTTCACGCATGATGAAGTCATCACCATGTTCCACGAATTCGGTCACGGCTTGCACCATATGCTCACGCAAGTGGACGATTACAGTGTATCCGGTATTAAAGGCGTGGAATGGGATGCGGTGGAATTACCTAGCCAGTTTATGGAAAATTTCTGTTGGGAATGGGAAGTGCTGCGCCATATGACCGCCCATGTAGAAACTGGCGCGCAATTACCACGCGAATTGTTCGACAAAATGGTTGCCGCCAAAAATTTCCAGGCTGGCATGCAAACCGTGCGTCAGATTGAGTTCTCATTATTTGATATGCGTTTGCATGGCGAATTTGATCCCAATGGTAAGCAGACTGCTTTAGATTTAATCGAACAAGTGCGCGACGAAGTAGCTGTTGTAAGGCCGCCAAAATGGAATCGCTTTCCTAACAGCTTTAGCCATATTTTTGCAGGTGGCTACGCGGCAGGTTATTACAGTTACAAATGGGCAGAAGTATTATCTGCCGATGCCTATAGCCTGTTTGAAGAAATGGGCACACTATCGGTAGAAGCAGGCAGTCGCTTTAAAAATGAAGTGTTGGCCAAAGGCGGAAGTCGTCCAGCCATGGAATCATTTGTGGCGTTTAGAGGTAGAGAGCCGAGTTTGGATGCATTATTGCGTCACAATGGAATGACTACCTAAACTTGTAGGGTGGGTTAACGTCGTGTAATCCACCTTTTTGTTTGCCTATTCCGCATCTGTAAAACAAATTATCATCATAGAAAAGTTCTAATATGCAAGCAAATTTCTGGCACCAAAAATGGGAGAAAAACCAGATAGGCTTTCATTTGCCTGCAGCCAATCCCTTACTGGTTAAACATTTTTTCGCACTTAATCTAAAACAAGGTTCACGCATCTTTTTACCTTTGTGCGGTAAAAGTTTGGATATTGCTTGGTTATTGGCACAAGGTTATCAAATAGCAGGCGCGGAATTAAGTGCGATTGCGATTGAGGATTTATTTCGTAGCCTTAACTTAACGCCAAAAATCACTCAAAAAAATACAATAACGCATTACAGCGCACCTGATATTGATCTATTTGTTGGGGATATTTTTGATGTGACGCCCAGCATGCTAGGCAAAGTGGACGTGATATATGATAGGGCGGCATTGGTTGCTTTGCCAGTTGAAATGCGCAAAAAATATTCAGATCATTTAATTAAGCTGACTCAACTAGCTCCGCAGTTATTGATTTGCTTTGAGTATGATGAAAGCCTGCATGCAGGACCACCATTTTCTGTTGGTGCCGATGAAGTGAAAACCCATTATCAGGCCCGCTATGACTTAACACTTTTAGCTAGTGAGCCAGTAGAAGGCGGTTTAAAAGGCACATGTCCAGCCACTGAACATGTGTGGTTGCTTAAGCCATTCGATTCAGTTGTTAACGCTGCTTAACCAATCCTTTAAGCTGATAACCACCTGATGGCAATGTGTTTTCACATGGTTACTTGGTTGCTGTAAATCTGGTACCACCACTACTTTTAAGCCTGCGGCAATTGCGGCACGGGCACCAGTTTCGCTGTCTTCAAATGCAATACATTCAGATACATTTAAGCCCAGTTTTTCGACGGCAAGCAGGTAAATATCAGGGTTAGGTTTGCCATGCATTACTTCTTGTCCGCTGGTCACATGACTGAAAAAATCCAATACACCTACTTGGCTTAAGCGGTGGTTAATATGATTAGTAGGTGAAGAGGATGCTACGCTGCAGATAATATTATTTGCCTGATAATATTGAAGTAAATCCAGCGCGCCAGGTTTTAGCGGAAAATGATGGTTATGCTCAGCTAGTCGTGCATCTAACCCTTGCATCACGCTGTTAAAATTTTCCACGCCGTTTAATTGCTCAATCATCCTGCGCGTAGAATCAGGCCCTGCACGGCCAATCAGCTCTGCATATTCTGTTTGGGTATAGGTAATACCTATCTCGCGGGCGGCGGCGATGCAGGCTTGCATGATGACGCGCTCCGAATCAATCAGTAGCCCGTCCATATCAAATATTGCAGCTTTAATCACTTTTTTTAATACCCAAAAAAGCCAGCACTTTAACATAAGCTAAACGATGTCTCTAACAAGCGGTTTATTAAATTAGTTAATACTAAAATGAAGCCAGTTTTTAACGCGTGTTAAAATGAAAAAACTGTTATTTATATTGAGATAAGCCTGTGAAACTAGCAACTTGGAATGTCAACTCGCTGAATGTGCGTTTGCCGCATGTATTGGATTGGTTGCGGGAAAATCCTGTCGATGTCTTGTGTATTCAGGAAACCAAGCAGGAAGATAGCAAGTTCCCCTATGCTGAATTAGTCGCTGCCGGCTATCAATCCGTGCATGCGGGGCAAAAAACCTACAATGGTGTGGCGATTCTAAGTCGCCACGACATGACTGATGTTGAGCGTGGTATTTTCAATTTTGAGGATGCGCAGCAACGGGTGATTAGCGCGACAATAAACGATATTCGCGTTATTTGCGTGTATATCGTCAATGGTCAAGCAGTGGATTCAGACAAGTACGACTATAAAATGCGCTGGCTGGATGCATTAACGATTTGGCTTGCTGATGAACTCAAAAAATATCCCAATCTGGTGTTGTTAGGCGATTACAATATCGCGCCGGAAGATCGTGATTGCCATGATCCAGCCGCATGGGTGGGGCAGGTTCTGGTCAGCCCTAAAGAACGCGAAGCGTTTCAACGGTTAACCAATCTTGGGCTGCATGATAGTTTTAGATTGTTTGAGCAAGCTGAAAAAAGTTTTACCTGGTGGGATTACCGCATGATGGGGTTCAGGCGTAATTTTGGCATGCGGATTGACCATATTCTGGTCAGCGATGCGTTAAAACCACTTTGTCAAACCTGCGTCATTGATAAGGCTCCACGCAAATTAGAACGCCCATCAGATCATACGCCTGTGATTTTAACGCTGGGTTAAGCTTAGTTTAACTGCTTTGATTTAAGTTTTTTACCTGCTGTAATATATTTATTCTGGTATCTTTATTGAGCGTACCTAATTCTAAAATAATCGCAGCTAAAACTTCATTTTCACAGTACATATAAGCTGCTGGCACATTTAGCACGCGCGCCAATCTTTCTGCCATGTAAACATCGGGCGCATGCTTGCCACGCTCATATTGATTGATTCTTGGGCCAGCAGAAAACTCATCAATACCTGCCAGTACACCCAGCTTTTCCCCGCGCTTGACGCAATCTGATAGCTACTATGTGTAAATTTAGTAACACTTTAAGCCAAAACAATAACGTATAAATTCTTATCCTTTAATTTTAATGCCTAGCTGCTTTAATTTTCGGTACAAATGTGTGCGTTCCAAGCCAGAAATCTCGGCCAATTTACTCATATTGTTATTGATGAGTTTCATGTGATATTGAAAGTAATAACGTTCAAAATCATCACGCGCTTCGCGTAAAGGTTGAATCAATTCAATTGGAAACGATGGCGAGTGACTGGTCTGATCTACTTCGCTAGTGGTAAATTGTTCCAGCACGCGGTTTACGTCGTTGAGGGTAATTTTATCCGTCAAACTACTTAACATGGCATTTTGCACAACCGCTTCCAACTCGGCTAAATCGCCTGGCCATTCCGCATTTCTTAATGCGTTCAATGCGGCGATATCAAAGCTTTTGTAATCAGCACCAGATGTTTCCACCAGCAAGCTAGCCATGGCGGTGGCCAAATCGGGAATATCCTCTTTGTGATCGTTCAGTGCCGGCACTTTTAACGTGCTTTGAGATAAAGTTTGCATCAAGGTGTAATCAAACTGTGCGTTATCAGTGAGTTGAGGCAAGCTGAATGCGCTGGCACAAACCACGCGTACTTGATATTTGTCTGCTTTGCTTAAAAGTAATTGCAGGCCTTTTTGCTCAGACTTGTTTAACGCAGAAACTTCATCAATGTACAGAACACCTTCTCGCGTTTGCTCTAAAATCTCTAGCGGTGCGCTGGCAAGTTTTTCATATTCAATTAAACTAAGCCAAGGCGTACCAGTGGTGTGTAAAAAACGTGCGCAAAGTTCTACGCTGCCGCCTTTTTTGCCGATGAGTAGTAATGCATTTTTTGTACGGGATATTTGCTCTAAGCGCTGTTTTAGCTCATTAATGACTAAGCTTTTGCCAAAGCTGGCCAAGTTCATTTCCGTTTTTGGCAGGTTTTCTGCGTGTTTTAAGGCGGTGGCTACTGTTTTGAGTAATTTTTGTAGAGCAATTGGCTTCTCTAAAAAATCAAACGCGCCGATGCGGGTAGCCTCGACCGCAGTATCAATCGTGCCATGGCCAGACATCATCACTACTGGCATAGTTAACAGGCCAGCGTTGCCCCATTCCTTAAGCAAGCTGATGCCATCGCAGTCAGGCATCCAAATGTCTAATAGAACTAAGTCTGGTCGTTGTTTTAAACGCGCGTCCCTGGCCGCCTGAGCATTGTCTGCCAGTGTAATGTGATGGCCTTCGTCCTCTAAAATGTCTCTTAATAATTCGCGAATGCCTATTTCGTCATCCACCACTAAAATATGCCGTGATGTCATGCTTAATTTTCCCTTACTTGTTTTTTGCGTTTATTGTCATTCATGTTTTTACTTGTTGGCTTATGTGCGAGTTTGTCATCTGCTGGTTGTTTTTTAGTTTCCTGAATAATAGGCAGCAGAATCGTTACGCAGGCGCCACCAGAAGTACTATTTTCAATTTTAATTTGACCAGCATGCTCGTCTACCATTTTCTTGACAATGGCCAAGCCTAAGCCAGTACCATGCACTTTTGTGGTGACATAAGGCTCATAAGCGTGAGAGATTATTTTTGCGGGAAAACCTAGTCCATTGTCTTTAATCATCAGTTTAATCGTAGATTCGTTAAAACTGGTTTGAACTAAAATTTCAGGATTTTGAATGGGTAAGGCCTCTTCAGATGTCACAAGTGCATCCTGTGCATTTTGCATTAAATTGTGTAATACCTGTCGCAGCATTGTTGCGTCACCCAAAATATCCGGCATGTTTGGCATTAAGTCATAAGTCATTTTAACGCTGGGATGGTCGTTCGTGTTTTCATCACGACCATTCTCGTACAGCATCGATACATCTTTAATCAATGCATTGATGTTCAATTTGCTTAAATTTGCCGAAGGCGAGCGGGCATATTCACTGAATTCATTCACCATGGTTTTCATGGCGCTTACCTGGTTAACAATGGTATCCGTGGCGCGTTGCAGCATGCTGGCGTCATCTGTATTTAATTTGCTGCTCAATTTGTGTTGCAAACGTTCGGCCGATAGCTGAATAGGCGTGAGTGGGTTTTTAATTTCATGTGCCAACCTGCGCGCAACTTCACCCCAAGCTGCATCACGCTGTGCTTGCACCATCGTAGTCACATCGTCAAATACCACCACAAAGCCATTATCATTGCTGCCAGCACTGGGGTTGTTAGGCAGGCGAGTGGCGCGAACCAGCAGTAATTGCTTGCCTTGCGGTTTAACGATTTCAATTTGGCGGGTGAGTTCCGTTTTTGCTAACTCATCTGTTTTGGTCAGTTCAAAGTGTGATTTCACCAAACTAATAAATTCACCTAAAGAAATATTGCTTTCACTTATTTTAGTAAATTGCTGATTTTCAAACATCGCAAGATTCAAACCTAGAATCGTGCTGGCTGTCAGGTTAAAAGTGCGCAGTTCGCCTTTTTCATTAATCGCCAGAACGCCGGAAGATAAATGCGCCAGAATAGTCGCCAAATAGCTACGCGCCGCTTCTACGCGCACACGATTTCGCTCTGTGGCTTTGGTGGCATCATCTAACTGGCGTGTCATGCTGTTAAACGATTTCACCAATACACCCAACTCATCTTTACCATGCTCCGGCAACATGGTGCTGTAATCGCCGCTGGCAATAGCGCGCGTGCCTTCTGCTAATACGGTCAACGGTTGCGTGATGCGGCGGCTTAATACAAACGCAATTGCCAATGCTGATAACATCGCTAGCATCAGCACTAATGTCAGCGTCAGTGCAAAAACATCTTTAAGTGAATTGCGACTGTAAGACAGTTCCTGATAATCGCGATAAACGTCTTGCACGGCCTCTGCAGTGTTAGATAATGATTTTGGCACAGGCTGCAATAATTGCAAAATGCGGGTTTCGCCGGCTAATTCTTGTACATTAACAGGTGCTAATACACGCAAATATAAACCTTTGTTAGGGATAGGCTCAATTTTTCCATACACGCGATTTTGCGCTTGGCGTAGTTGTGGAATACTGGGTAATTCTGGCAGGAAGCTATTCGGGTCGCCGCTTGAGACTGAAATAATACGGCCTTGCGGCGTCAGTAATGCAGCATCTTGAATACCCGATTTGTCGCGTAAATCATTCAATAAGCTGTAGTGGCTGCGCGATGGCTGAAAAGCCAGTGTGAGTGCCATATTCTCTGCTTTTTCTTCCACATCCTGCAGCATGATATCTAAAGCGCGCTGGCCTAAACTTAGGCCGCCATCTAGCGCGGACTCTACTTTGACGTTAAACCATGATTCGATTGAGCGCGTTAAAAAGTTCACGCTCACCAAATATACAATCATGCCGGGAATAATCGCCATCAAGGCAAATGTGCCCAGTAAGCGCAAAGTCAAGCGACTACCCATCACCCCACTTTTGATTTTTTTGTACAAATGCCACAGTTGAATGACAATCAGCACAATCAAAACACCAGCTAAAGCGATATTAAGGTAGAGCAGGATTTTGTAGTAATCGTTTGAGGCAGCAGTATTGGCACTGGCTAGCGAAAGTAAGTACAGCAGTACTACACCCAACGCCACACTTACAAATACAATATATCTCATCAGCTAATTTGCAACATCGTTATTTGAGATCTTTAACACTCGACTCTTTAAGATTAATCAACTCTTTACTATTGGCCTCTTTTAAAGCCCATTCGTATTTTTGAGAGGTTAAGTTCCATTTTTCTGATCCAATTGCATCTACCTGAATCGCTTTCGGTAGTTTGGATTGATCTAAGCGCACCAATAAAGCGGCGTTATAAGCTTCACTTTTTTCGATGAGCGATTTATCCATCACTTTCCAATTGTTTATTTGCATAAGCGCATCTTTGGCTTCGTCCAGTGTTTCAAACGACTTTTGGTGTTCACCGTGATTCACCAAATATTGTCGGCTCAATGCATGGTAACTCAACGTAACGCTTCTGCTAACAGTGACGATTTCATCATCAAACCAATATTTCCATGGTTTAACCACTTGAAATTCAATTAAAAAATGTAGTGGTACGCCTTTATTAACAGCCTCTTCAATTGCATTATCAAAGTCGATATCAATATCGGCTGATAATGCGTAAGAATCATCTAATGGCTGCAACTCAGCATAATTAATGTTAATGCTACTGGCCGCGAAGGCGACCGAAGCCGTATTTAACAATAAAAAAACAATACTGGAGCGCGCGTAGCGGCTAAATTTTTTGAGGTTAGGTTTTTTGAAGCAGTGCGTAAAAAAGACCATCATGTTGATGGTTTGGAATAAGTTGGCCCTGTTCAAGCTGAATGTTTTGATGGTTTTCATTGTTCAGCGTTAATGGCAATTGAGTTGCATCATGGTTTTTCAGTAAAAAATTGTCAATTTGTTGTTGATTTTCTTCATTAAAAATCGAACAGGTCACATAGAGTAATTTACCGCCTTTTGCTAATAATTGCCACAAGTTCGCCAAAATTAAGGACTGTTGCGCGCAAAACGATGCAATATCCGACTCACGACGCAACCATTTAATATCCACATGCCGCCGCACAATGCCCGATGCGGTGCATGGGACATCGGCTAGAATACGTTCAAAAGGCTGGTCAGCTTGCCACTGAGCCGCATCGCCTAATTGCAAATCAGCATTTAAATTCAGTCGGTTTAAATTACTTTCCACGCGGTTTAAGCGGCTGGCATCATTATCTAGCGCGGTTAGCTTAATGTCTGCCAATTCCAAAATATGACCTGTTTTGCCACCAGGTGCGCAACAGGCATCTAATACCGTCATGCCGCTTTTCAAATCCAGTAAACCTGCTGCTAATTGCGCGCCATAATCTTGTACAGAAACCACACCATCTGCAAAACCTGGTATTTTTTCAACAGGAATTGGTTGCTCTAAAATCACCGCGTACTTACCCACTTGACTGGCTACAATATCTTGCCTTGCCAGTAATTGCACGTATTCTTTCGCACTGGTTTTTTGCACATTCACGCGTAACGTCATTGGCGGGTGCGCGTTACCTGTGGTCAAAATATTTTGCCATGTTGAAGGGTATTGCTTTTTAAGTTTATTAATCCACCACTGTGGATAGGAGTAAAGTGCGACTTCATTATTTTTTGTATCAGCTTGAACTTGCTGACTTAACACTATTTTCTGCCGTAAAAAATTGCGCAAAACACCATTCACCAAGCCTTTTGCCCAGCGCGGTTTTGCATAACTCGCGGCTTCAACTGCCTGATTTACCACTGTGAAATCATCCGCTTTATCATGTAGTAACTGGTAAATTGCCACCAGTAAAAGCGCAGTAATATGTTCATTACTTAAGGGTTTTTCAAGTAATTTAACTAAGTAAGCGTTTACTTCGCCATAAAAACGCAAGGTGCCGTAACTTAAATCTGCCGCCGCGCCGCGCTGTTGCGGCGTTGCATTCGGGTAGCTGGAAAGTGCATCTGGCAACGCCAGGGTAAGATTGCGGCCAGATAAAACTTGAGAGATTGCAATCGCGGCGATTTGTTGGGAAATGTACAAAGTGGCTTTCTTGATTAATACTTTAAATTAGGGCGTATGGATTTCATTGGGTATTAATCATACATGGGCAGTCATCAAGCATCTAAACGATCTGTGGATTTAATTAATAAGAATTGCTCATTGCCATCAATCTAGCAACGCGCTCTTCAGTTTTTGGATGTGTGCTAAACAAGCTGTCAAACGATACACCAGAAAGTGGGTTAATGATCATCATTTGCCCGGTTTCTGGATGCGCCTCTGCGGTTTCGTTAGGGATTTTATGCGCGTAGTTGTGAATTTTTTCTAACGCGCTGGCTAAGGCTTTTGGGTCTTTGCTAATTTGCGCGCCCATTTTGTCGGCCTCAAATTCGCGGCCGCGTGAAATGGCCATTTGAATAAGACTGGCAGCCAGTGGTGCCAAAAACATCATGAGTATGCCAATGATTGGGCTGCCACGTTCACCATCTCTATTCCCGCCGCCGAAGAACATACCGAACTGCGCGATTGAGGCGATTGCACCAGCCATGGTGGCGGATATGGTTGAAATAAGTGTGTCGCGATGTTTGATATGTGCAAGTTCATGCGCCATCACGCCGCGCAATTCGCGCTCGTTTAAAATTTGCATAATGCCGGCTGTAGCTGCTACAGCCGCATTTTCAGGATTGCGGCCCGTTGCAAATGCATTAGGCTGATTTTCGTTCATCACATACACTTTTGGCATGGGTAGTTCAGCATTTTGCGCCAACTCTTTCACCATATTATAGTAATTGCGAAATTGTCCATTGCCATAATTATTATCGGGTGAAATTTCTTGCGCGCCATACATTTTTAGCACGGCTTTGTCCGAAAACCAATAAGCGTAAATATTCATGCCGGCAGCAAATAAAAGCGCGATTAGCATGCCTGTTCCGCCACCAAATGCCGCACCCACTGTGCCAAATAAGGCAACAATGGCAGCCATTAAGATTGAGGTTTTTAACCAATTGCCAAACATATGAATCTCCTAACGATTACAAATGCATTTTAAATAATATATGTAGATTGTGATTTAATAACTACTGCTAATATGCAGCCGACTTACTTTAAGTTCAAGCTGTGCGCATTAATTTAGCCAGAAATGTTGCGTTGGTGGTTAACTAAAAAATTCGCCGATTTTTAGATGTTGGCCTTGCGCAAATTGTTGAGCAGTCTGGCGTTTTCCACCTGGCATTTGTAACTCACTGATCTGTAAAGTTCCATCACCGCAAGAGACATTAATCCCACCTTCTAGGCTAACAATTTCGCCAGCGCTGTTTTTATTAATGTTGTTGACGATTGCTTTTGCAAACCAAATACGACAAGTCTCATTTCTGAATTGTGCAGTAGCGACAGGGAAAGGGTTAAAGCCGCGCACTTGGCGAGAAATTTCAATCGCACTTTTATGCCAATCGATTGCGGACTCGGCTTTTTCTAATTTGTGCGCGTAGGTGACCAAGCTTTCGTCTTGGATTGTGCTGGTTAATACACCATTTACAGCTAAATTTTGCATCGCTTTAACCATTAACTCAGCACCAATTGTTGCGAGTTTGTCATGCAGGCTTTGCGTGGTGTCATTATCCGTAATCGGCACAATACCTTTGCTTATCATTGCGCCTGCATCTAAGGCTGGTACCACTTCCATAATGGTGACGCCAGTTTCTGTATCACCAGCTAAGAGTGCGCGATGAATCGGTGCCGCACCGCGCCAACGCGGTAAAAGAGATGCATGTATGTTGTAACAACCAAGTTTAGGCATTTGCAGAACGCTGGTAGGAATAATCAAGCCATATGCGGCAACTATCATAACGTCAGCTTGCGTTGCAGCAATTTGCGCCTGCACTTCAATTGGTTTGAGCGACGTGGGCTGGAAGATAGCCAGATTGTGGCTTAACGCCAGCTGTTTCACAGGGCTGGCTTTAAGCTGCATGCCACGTCCGGCAGGGCGGTCTGGTTGAGTCAGTACCATGACAATTTCATGTCCAGCATCAATTAAAGCCGCGAGAGCAGGGACTGCGAACTCAGGCGTTCCAGCAAAAATAATTTTCATAGGGTTTTAAAGTACTATCTATCGCGCAGCAATTTAACCATTTTGGTTTTAATGCGGTTGCGTTTTAAAGGCGATAAGTATTCTACAAATACTTTACCCAGCAGATGATCCATTTCATGTTGAATGCACACACTTAACAGGCCGTCAGCCACTAGTTTAAAAGGATTGCCTTGTTTATCCAGTGCTTCCACCGTGATTTTCTCGGCGCGGGTGACATTTTCATAAACGCCTGGTACGGATAAACAACCTTCTTCATAATCTTGCGAGCCACTTTTTGCCACGATTTTAGGGTTAATAAATACTTGCAGCTGGTTTTGTTCCTTGCTGGTGTCAATCACAATGAGTTGAATGTGCTCGTTAACTTGAGTCGCTGCCAAGCCGATACCGGGTGCGTCATACATCGTATCTGCCATATCATCTATTAATAGGCGAATCTTCGCATTCACCTCTTTGATTGGTTTGGCCACCGTATGTAAGCGCGGATCCGGGTAATTAAGTATATTCAGTAGTGCCATAATCGTTAAATATTAAAAGTGTTGCCTTATATCAACAGCCTGTTTTGTGAAAAGCTTCATTGTTTGCAAAAAGGCTTGATTGTTGAATGAATTACGTGATAAATTTAATGCAATTTCGCGGATGCAATTCCTTATTTTAGCCGCTATCTTGACCGAGGTCATGCAATGAATAAACGCATTATAACGCTGCTTGTGCTTGCTTGCTTAAGCTTGAATGTAAATGCTGATGAAATTCAGCTACAGAAAAACCATCCTGAACGCCATGTGGTGGTAAAAGGCGACACATTATGGGGCATTTCAGGCCAGTTCTTGAAAGATCCTTGGCAGTGGCCAAAAGTCTGGCGCATGAATCGCGAACAGATTAAAAATCCACATTTAATTTACCCTGGCGATGTGGTGGTGTTAGATACAAGTAGTGGTTCGCCGCAACTGAAATTACTGCGTGAAACAGTGACGCTACAGCCGGGCATACGTGAAGAAGCGTTGGAAAAAGAAGCTATTTTTACGATTGCACCCAATGTGATTGAGCCTTTTTTAAGCCAGCCTTTGCTTATTGAAAATGGCAAATTGGATACTGCTCCGCGCATTATTGCAGGCCAAGATAACCGAGTTATTTTAAGTCCAGGTACCCGCGTTTATGTTAATAATATTAACGACGGTGAAGGTACGCATTGGAATATTTACCGCCCAGGTGAAGTGCTGCGAGATCCTGATACCAATGAAGTGCTGGGCACAGAAGCGATTTATTTGGGTGATGTGGATATTGCACGGTTTGGTGAGCCGGCAACAGGCGATATTGTACGAGCTAAAGAAGAGATTTTCACTAAAGATCGACTGGTTGTTTCTCCTGACGAGTTTAAAAGTAGCTTTGTGCCGCATGCACCAGAGGCACAAATTTCAGGACGTATCATGCGTATTTATGGCGGCGTTGCTGAAGGCGGCCCCAATACGGTTGTCTCGATTAATCGCGGTAAAAATGATGGCTTGGAAGAAGGCCATGTTTTGGCCATTAGTCGTTATGGGCGAATTATCAAAGACCCGGAATATAAAAAGTCAGATATTGAAAAAGTATCCTCCCAAGACAAGCCAGCTTTGCAGCCGGGTCAAATTAAGCTGCCAGATGAGCGTGTTGGTTTAATGATGATTTTTAGAACATTTGATCGTGTGTCTTATGGTCTTATCATGAATACGACAGATGCGATTTACACGGCAGACTCTGTCCATACGCCTTAAGAGTGTTGGCTATAAGTCATGTTAACCAAGGACAACATTCAAGAAAATGATGTTGCTCTTTGGGTTTCTCTCCATTTTATCCATGGGCTAGGCAATGCAGGTATTTGCCAGCTGTTAGCAAAGTTTGGCTCACCAGAAGCGATTTTCAGTGCCAAAGTTCACCAGCTGCGCGAAGTAGTCGATGACGATGTTGCCCAGAAGATTTCAAGCGGAGTCGACGTGGAATTGATTCAACCCACGCTTGACTGGCTACACAAAGACGATACACACATCGTCACTCTTGCCGACGAAACTTACCCTCAATGTTTACTGGAAATCACTAATCCACCTGCAGTGCTCTATGCGATTGGTGATTTGCGCTGGCTCAATCATCCGTCTATCGCGATAGTTGGCAGCCGAAACAGCACGCCACAGGGCGAGAAAAATGCAGAAGATTTTGCCGCCAGTCTGTGCAATTACGGTTTATGTGTGGTGAGTGGAATGGCATTGGGGATTGACGCAGCGGCGCATCGTGGTGCGATAAAAGCAAATGGCGCTACAATTGCAGTGGTCGGAACAGGCTTGGATATCGTGTATCCCGCTAGGCATCGCGATTTGGCGCATAAAATTGCCGAACGAGGCTTGATTTTGTCAGAATTTCCATTAGGTACGCCCTCAAAAGCACAAAATTTCCCACGCAGAAATCGCATTATCAGCGGCTTAAGTTTGGGTTGCTTGGTTGTGGAGGCTAATGTGGATAGTGGCTCTTTGATTACCGCACGCATGGCCGCAGAGCAGGGGCGTGAAGTATTTGCCATCCCTGGCTCTATTCACTCTCCTGTTGCAAAAGGTTGTCATCAACTGATTAAGCATGGTGCGAAACTAGTTGAAAATACCGAAGATATTGTAGAAGAACTGAAAAATCTACTGCCAGATATTAGCCCAATGGGGCTAACGGCAGAAACAGAGCGAAACGCATCGGAACCCAATACAGTTCTGGTTTGCATGGGTTTTGATGCAATTGATTTTGAAACGATATTAACCGTTTCTGGATTGACGACCGAGACACTTTCAGCCATGCTTATGGTAATGGAACTGGAAGGCAAAGTAACGACCTTGAGCGGTGGAAAATATCAACGTTTGATCTAAACACCAGCAATAAATAGATTCCAAATTGATAGCGAGGAGATGCTATGTTTGAAGTGTTAGTGTTCATGTTTGAAAATTATTTTTCGCATCATACAGCGCTGGATAGTGATGTGATGGAGCAGGAGCTTTCAGCTGCTGGATTTGACTCGTCTGATATTACTGGCGCGTTTGATTGGTATGCAGAAATGAAATCAAGATTAACCGAACCTGCACCTCATTATGCTCATAAACACTCTGGCTTGCGTGTATTTTCCGATATGGAGCTAAAGAAAATCAATACTGAAAGTATCGGATTTATTTTATTTCTACAGCAGGCGAATGTGATTAACGATATGGAACGCGATTTAATCATTGATCGTGCAATGGCGCTGAAACAACAAGTGATTACAGTAGAAGAGATGCGTTGGATTTCGATGATTGCGCTGTGGAACGAAGGTCGCGAAAAAGATTATTTATTTGTAGAAGATGCCTTATTTAATCCGCGCGGATTGGCTATTCACTAATCAATTTAGCTTCTAAAGCTAATATAATGTTTTAAGATTAAAAAAAATGAGCAAGTTGAATATTCAATCTGCTCATTTTTTTCAGCTATATCAATATATTTTCTAGCGTTATTTTTTATCTAGATTCTCAATAATTTTAGAAATAATACCTGCCTGATTAAGCGTGTAGAAATGCAAGCTTGGCACTCCCCAGCTCAGTAAAGTTTCACATAGTTCACTCACCACATCTATACCTAACGCCCGTAAGGACGGCATATCATCTGCATAAGCTTCTAAACGCAAGCGCAGCCAACGTGGAATTTCTGCGCCGCAAATACCCGAAAATCGAGCTAATTGCGTGTAGTTATAAATGGGCATAATGCCTGGCACGATCGGTATCGTAATGCCATCTGCTTCACAACTGTCCACAAATCTAAAATATGCGTCTGCATTGTAAAAATACTGTGTAATGGCGGAATCTGCACCAGCGTCTACTTTGCGTTTAAAGTTGGCCATATCTTTGGCGGCCGATAAGGCTTCCGGATGAAATTCGGGATAGGCGGCAACTTCAAGATGAAACCAATCTCCCGCTTCTTGCCTGATAAAACTCACCAGTTCATTGGCATATTTAAAATCACCCACGCTGACTTCGCCAGATGGCACGTCACCGCGCAGAGTAACTAAACGCTTAATGCCTTTAGCTTTGTAAGCTGAGAGCAGAGTGCGAATCTCCTCTTTGCTGGATGAAATACAGGAAATATGCGGCGCTGCTTGGTAGCCCTCTGCTTGAATTTCAAACACGGTTTCTTTGGTGCGATCAGTTGTAGAGCCGCCAGCGCCAAAGGTGACTGAAAAGAATTCAGGGTTAAATTTGGCCAGTTGTGTGCGTGTTTCACGCAAATTGGCAATGCCCTCCGCCGTTTTGGGCGGGAAAAACTCAAAACTTAATGGGATATTTTGCTTCATCTTTTACGTTATCTTTATTATTTTTTATCAACCACAACTGCACTCAGTATCCACGAAATAATGCTGTAAACAATCGCACCAATAATGCCAGCAGTAATTGTTTTTACATCAAATCCCTGTAAAAAATAACCCGCCAGCCAGAACATCAATCCATTAATCACGAAAATAAATAAACCCAACGTGAGAATAGTGACTGGTAGTGTGAGTATCAATAAAATGGGTTTAATCAATATATTGGCTAAACCAATGACCGCTGCCGCAATGAGGGCATACATAAAGCTAGACACATGAATGCCTGGTACAAAGTACGCTACGGCTAATAAAGCCAAAGCATTTAACAACCATCCAATCAGTAATTTCATGTGTCTGCTTCCTTTTTCTTTAATTAAATAAATTTAAAACTTAATAACGATAAGTATCAGGCTTAAAAGGACCATCTTGCGAAACGCCAATATAAGCTGCTTGTGTTTCAGATAATCTTGTTAGCTGCGCATTCAATTTTTTCAATTGTAATACAGCTACTTTCTCATCCAAATGTTTAGGTAACACATAAACACCAACTGGATAATCCGCTTGACGCGTAAACAACTCAATTTGCGCAATAGTTTGATTAGCAAAGCTTGAGCTCATCACGTATGAAGGGTGACCTGTACCGCAGCCTAAATTCACCAAACGACCTTTTGCCAATAGAATAATTTTTTTGCCATTTGGAAAAATCACGTGATCTACTTGTGGCTTGATTTCGTCCCATTCATATTTTTCAAGTGAAGCAACGTCAATCTCATTATCGAAATGGCCAATATTACACACAATCGCCTGATCTTTCATTTTTGCCATATGATCATGCGTAATCACGTGGTAATTGCCTGTTGCAGTGACAAAAATATCGCCATGCTCACAAGCATAATCCATTGTAACGACACGATAACCTTCCATCGCTGCTTGTAATGCGCAGATTGGATCAACTTCTGTTACCCATACTTGTGCGGATAAGGCACGCAATGCTTGCGCAGAGCCTTTACCTACATCACCATAACCAGCCACTATCGCTACTTTACCTGCAACCATTACATCGGTCGCGCGTTTGATTGCATCCACTAAAGACTCACGACAGCCGTATAGATTGTCGAATTTTGATTTTGTTACTGAGTCATTAACATTGATTGCAGGAAAAGCCAGTTTGCCTTCTTTATGCATCTGATACAAGCGATGCACGCCGGTGGTGGTTTCTTCCGTCACGCCAATAATTTTGGCCAAACGTGTTGAGTACCAAGTTGGGTCTGTTTTTAATTTGGCTTTAATTGCATCGAACAAGCAGATTTCTTCTTCTGAAGTTGGATTGGCAATCACAGATAAATCTTTTTCTGCGCGTGTACCAAGATGCAGCAATAATGTCGCATCGCCGCCATCATCCAGAATCATGTTGCTATAGCCGCCATCAGTCCATTCAAAAATGCGGTGGGTATAATCCCAGTATTCAGTCAGTGTTTCGCCTTTTACCGCGAAAACTGGTGTGCCGCCAGCCGCAATCGCAGCCGCAGCGTGGTCTTGGGTAGAGTAAATATTGCATGATGCCCAACGTACATCCGCGCCCAAATCTTTAAGCGTTTCAATCAGTACAGCAGTTTGAATGGTCATGTGTAGCGAGCCAGTGATGCGCGCGCCTTTGAGTGGTTGTGCACTTGCGTACTCTTCGCGAATAGCCATTAAACCTGGCATTTCTGTTTCAGCGATAGCGATTTCTTTACGACCGAATGTAGCTAAATTAATATCAGCAATCACATAGTCTTGGGCTATATGTTTAAAATCTGTAGTCACAGTATTCATTTTTCAATTCCTTGAAGTGTGACCAGAAGGGAGGGGCTGAGAACGAACCGATAAAGTTTGCAACTGTAACGGTTTTTGTTCACCCAAATCCCGTGTCTGGCACGGTTTAAATTAGGTGAACGCCGTTACAAGTTAACCAATATTTTGACTTAACTTGTAAACCGAGCCTGGGGTTTGCATGAAACAAACCTCGCAACGTTCCTCGGTTATCAATTACTACTAAAAATTAGGTTGCCATTATAATGAAATCATTGCCCATGTAAAGAAATTGTTCCGCAAAGCAATGATTTCATTCATAAAATTGGCATTACAGACCTGCGGCAGCTTTTAATGCAGCTGCTTTATCTGTCGCTTCCCATGTAAACTCAGGTTCATCTCGACCAAAATGCCCATAAGCTGCCGTTTTTGTGTAGATTGGGCGTAGTAAATCTAACATCTTCACAATGCCTTTAGGACGTAAGTCAAAATGTTCACGTACTAATTGGGTTAATACTTCGTTCGAAACTTTGCCTGTGCCATAAGTTTCTACCATCACAGAAGTGGGTTGTGCAACACCAATCGCGTAACTGACTTGCACCAAACAACGTGATGCCAAGCCGGCAGCCACAATGTTTTTTGCAACATAGCGACCAGCATAAGCCGCGCTACGGTCTACTTTTGAAGGATCTTTACCTGAGAAGGCGCCGCCGCCATGAGGTGCTGCACCGCCGTATGTATCGACAATGATTTTACGGCCTGTTAAACCGCAATCGCCTTGTGGGCCACCGATGACAAAACGACCGGTTGGGTTCACTAAAAACTTGATATCACCTTTGATTAACTCTTTAGGCAACATCGGTTTGATAATCTCTTCAATCGTCGCTTCACGAATATCTTCCAGACTGATTTCTGGCGAGTGTTGTGTAGATACCAGAACCGTATCAATTTTGTATGGTTTACCGTCTACATATTGCACGGTCACCTGTGATTTCGCATCAGGACGCAGCCATGGCAAACGGCCATCTTTACGTAATTGTGCTTGACGCTCCATTAGGCGGTGACTTAACCAAATCGGTAACGGCATGAGTTGTGGCGTTTCATCAACCGCATAACCAAACATTAAGCCTTGGTCGCCTGCACCTTGGTCTAATGGGTCGTCTTGTGCGCCATCTACACCTTGTGCGATGTCTGGCGATTGTTTGTCATAAGCAACTAATACGGCGCAACCTTTATAGTCGATACCGTATTCTGTATTGTCATAACCAATACGTTTAATCGTTTCACGTGCGACTTTAATATAATCAACGTTGGCTGTAGTGGTGATTTCGCCTGCTAATACGACCAAGCCAGTATTAGCTAAAGTTTCAGCAGCCACTCGGGCGGTTGGATCTTGTTCTAAAATAGCATCTAAAATGCTGTCAGATACTTGGTCTGCGAGTTTGTCCGGATGGCCTTCAGAAACAGATTCTGAGGTAAAAAGGTATTCGTTCATGAGTGCGCCTTGAAAACTTAAATATTTATAAAAGAGAAAACAATATCGACTAAAGGCTAAAGCAAATATTGTTAATCACTGTTGGATTACGGATTGTACATGGTTAACCACTTGTAAACACTCAAATTTGGTAGAATATGAGTAACTAATTGAGGTAAAAATGCTACTAAAGTTCACAAAAATGCAAGGTGCGGGTAATGATTTTGTCGTCATTGATGGCTATTCAGAAAGTATCGCGCTTAGTTCCAGCCAAATCAAAAAAATAGCCAATCGCTATTTTGGCGTTGGTTGCGATCAATTATTGATGGTTGAAAAAAGCACATCAGCAGATGTGGATTTTAAATACCGTATTTTTAACGCAGATGGCGGGGAAGTGGAGCAGTGTGGCAACGGCGCACGTTGTTTTGCCAGATATGTCACTAAAAAAGGTTTAACGCAAAAGCAACACATTAAAGTTGAAACAGCTAGCGGCGTGATTGTGCTGCAATTACAATCAGATGGCCAAGTGACGGTGAATATGGGTGCCCCTGTTTTTGAGCCAGCACGTATTCCTTTTGCTGTGGAAAATCGGCAAGTGCAGTATGCATTGCAGTTACAGTCAGAAACAATCATGATTTCGGCCGTTTCAATGGGTAATCCACATGCAGTCACTTTGGTGGATGATGTAGAAACTGCAAATGTGGCGACCTTTGGACCACAAATTGAAGCGCATGCGAGTTTTCCACAACGGGTTAACGCGGGATTTATGCAAATTGTGAATCCGCATGAAATCAATCTGCGCGTGTACGAACGTGGTAGCGGCGAAACGCTTTCTTGCGGCACAGGTGCTTGCGCCGCAGCGGTCAGCGGTATTGCTTCGGGGCTTTTGCAATCACCAGTTTCGGTGAATACGCGTGGTGGAAAACTAAATATTGCCTGGCCTGGAGAAGCTGAGCCAGTGATGATGACTGGGCCGGCAGAGTTTGTGTTCGAAGGACAGGTTGAGATTTAAGGTTTTTATTAAAGTTAATGGTTAATTTAGGGAATATTGCATGTTAGAAGAAATAAATTTAGACGAAATCAAAGCCTATTTAAAAAATCACCCTGAATTTTTTGAAGAAAACGCTGCATTACTAGCGGATATTCACCTACCAAGCCCGCACGGTAACGGCACGATTTCATTGGCAGAGCGTCAGCAATTGGCGCAGCGTGACAAAATTAGCGCGCTTGAGGGCAGATTCTCTGAATTGGTTTTGAATGCACAACAAAATGATGCCTCTGCGAATAAAGTGCATGCTTTTAATGTGCGTTTGCACCAGGCAAAAAGTTTCGATGCGATTGAGCAGTTAATTAGTCATGATTTGCCTGAGCTTTTTGACTTAAGTGACACTTGTCTGCGCGTTTGGGTGCAGCCATTGGAGCAATCTAGCAAAGCAAATCTAGTGTTCAGCGAGACTTCTGAAATGATTAAAACCTGGGTTGCTGCATTGGCTAAACCTTATTGCGGTAAGCCGCCTGCGATTGTGGGGGAGGATTGGTTCATAGACCCATCCATCACGCTTGCTATCATTCCCTTACGCCATGCGCAATTGTTTGGATTTCTAGCATTGGCTAGTGATAGCGAAAATCGTTTTTATGAAGGCATGGGCACAGATTTCTTAAATAAGATAGGTGAACTTGTGAGCGCTGCATTATCAAGACAGCTTGATTTTGCATAATGGATACTACTGACTAAGATATTTTAGATTTGGCGCTGGTATAGAAAACCAATGGCTGTTCAAAACTTAATGGAAATTTCTGAAGAAAAACCAGCTTCTAAAAGCTTGGTTGAGCAATATCTTGATTTTTTAAATTTTGAGCGTGGTTTAAGTGCATTGACGCGGCAAAATTACGCCAGAGATTTGGCGCAATTGATTCAAGCAAGCGAACTGACCAAATTAAGCGAATTGCAAAACACCCATATCAGGCGTTTTGTCGCGGGTTTACACAGCAAAGGCTTGGGTGGAAAAAGTATCGCCCGACTGTTATCTTGCTGGCGTGGATTTTTTAATTATCTGATTCGTGATCATGGCTATACCCAAAACCCTGTATTAGGTTTGCGTGCGCCAAAATCGGCAAAAACTTTGCCGCAAGCTTTATCCATTGAGCAAACCGTTAAACTGGTGAATATTGAAGAAGATAGTGTATTAAGTGCCCGCGACCATGCCATCTTAGAGCTATTTTATTCGTCTGGTTTACGTTTGAGTGAGTTGGTTAATTTGAATATGAGCGCGCTGGATTTTGTAGAAGGCACGGTAACGGTAACAGGTAAAGGCAATAAAACGCGCATTGTGCCACTAGGTGATTTTGCCATCAAAGCCATACAAAGCTGGTTGGCAGTACGCCCCAATGTGGTGAGTGAGCTAGCTGATAAACCTGTCTTTATTGGCTTGCAAGGCAAGCGGATTTCGGCACGTAATATTCAATATCGCATCAAAGAGTGGGCGATCAAACAAGGTATTCATTCATCGGTGCATCCGCATATGCTGCGGCACAGTTTTGCTACACATGTGCTGCAATCCAGCGGAGATTTGCGCGCCGTACAGGAAATGCTTGGTCACGCCAACATTAGCACCACGCAAGTGTATACGCATTTAGATTTTCAGCACTTAAGCAAAATATATGATGCCGCGCATCCAAGAGCTAAAAAGAAACTCGCCAAATAATTAGCAATTAATTCAAATTTTATTTAAATTTTATTTAAATTTGCAGTTTAAATGTACGTTTAGCACCCAATATATATTAATGTACGTTATATAAATTAATAATCACAAACCATTAACCAATGTTAGGAAAACAAAATGGAACATACACTACCGGCTTTACCCTACGCTAGAAATGCGCTTGTACCGCATATTTCAGAAGAAACGCTGGATTTTCACTATGGCAAACATCACCAAACCTATGTGACCAACTTGAATAATTTGATTAAAGGCACTGAGTTTGAAAACAGCAGTCTTGAAGAAATTATTAAAAAATCATCTGGCGGCATTTATAACAATTCTGCGCAAATTTGGAACCACACATTTTTTTGGAACAGCTTGAAGCCAAATGGCGGCGGCGCTCCTACAGGCGCATTAGCCGATGCAATCAACAAAAAATGGGGCAGTTTTGATGAATTTAAGAAAGCTTTTCAGGCTTCAGCGGTTGGTAATTTCGGCTCTGGTTGGACATGGCTAGTTAAAAAGGCGGATGGCAGCGTGGATATCGTGAACATGGGCGCAGCAGGTACGCCATTAACAACAGGCGACAAAGCACTGTTAACAATTGATGTGTGGGAACATGCATATTACATTGATTATCGCAACGCACGCCCTAAATTTGTAGAAGCGTTTTTGGCTTCGCTGGCCAATTGGGATTTCGCAGAAAAAAATTACGCTTAAAATTTGTTGTAAGTTAATAATTAAGACATTGTATGAAAAAGCCCTTGGAGAACCTTGGGCTTTTTTATTTTTAGCCTGAAATTTATGTACAGTTTGTTACCTGGTGATTAATAAAATGATGGCGTATGTTAAGAAAATCTAAAGGAATCTAGTTTATTATATTGACATAGTTAGTTAGCTAACTATAATGATGCTAATCAATTTGGTTTTAAAGATTATTGAATTAAAGCCAATATTTTTTAGGGTTGTTATTTACACAGTTTAATTAGGAGAAATTTTAAAATGAAAAACTTGTTAAGTAGTACATGTGTGTCTTTGCTATTAACTTTGGGGTTGTCGACTAGTGCAGTGGCTGGGGATAGCAACATTAAATCAATTGTTGAATCAGCAAACACAGCTTGGAATCAAGCGCTCAACACTGGCAATGCAAAAGCGTTGTCAAACCAATATGTAGAAAATGCAACACTATCTCCTGGAGATGGAAAGGTTCTGGTTGGCAGAACTGAAATTGAGAGTCTATTCAAGAGTTTTGTTGCAAATGGTGTGCACAACCATACGCTAGAAGTCGTTAATGTGGGCGGTTCTGGCAATATGATTTACCAAATATCTAAATGGAGTGCTAACGGAGCAGAGGCTAATGGCAAAGTGCCGGCTTTTGGTGGAATCACAACAAGTGTCTTGATTAAAGGTGCTGATGGTAAATGGCTAACGCAGTCACAAGTGTGGAACGTTGCTAATTAATTCGCTAATTAGGTCAATTTATGTGTGTTTAAAAGGCCGCTTTAGCGGCCTTTTTTTAAACTTAATTATTTTTTAACCTTATTTTCTGCTAGTATTGCAACTATGTTGCATAGGATTTTTGTTCATTTAAGCTTAGTTGTGCTATTTGCTTTCACGCAAATGGGCATTGCAACGCATGAAATTAGTCATTTTGCCGATTTAACGCAACAAACACAGCAGGATAAAAATACTCCGAATCATCAATGTGAGCAGTGCATTAGTCATGCAGGTATTGATAATGGCTTGAGTTCGCAAGCTTATGTTTTTGTTTTACAGCAAGCAGTTTCAATTGCTGTAATTAGTCTAAAAGCCAATTTTTTCAACACCACCAGCCAGCATTACGCTGCGCGCGCGCCACCTCAAACCTCATAAATATTCATGTTCCAGCAACTTGTTGCTGGCTATTACTATTTTTTGAGGAATTTCCATGTACGACATCAATCAATCGCAAATGCGTAAGGCATTTGCATGTAAACCTATTATTTTGGCGCTTGCAGCATTATTTACCAGCAATGCATTCGCTGAAGAAACCAATATTGAAATAGCGCCAGTGGCGATTACTGGCAATCCTTTAGGCGTCGATTCTGATGAGTTGATTGTGCCAGTGAGCGTGCTGAATGGGCGCGAACTAAGCCTTAGGCGTGAAGGCACAATTGGCGAAACGTTAAATGGTATTCCTGGTGTGACGGCGACTCAATTTGGGCCGAATGCCTCACGTCCGGTGATTCGCGGTTTAGACGCAGAACGTGTGCGCATCATGCAAAACGGTGTCGGTATTTTAGATGCTTCATCGTTAAGTTTTGACCATGCCGTGAGTGTAGACCCGCTGATTATTGAACAAATTGATGTGGTGCGCGGACCAGCCGCACTACTATATGGCGGCAGTGCTGTTGGCGGCGTGGTGAATGCGATTGATCATCGTATTCCTAAAGAGCAGTTAGATGGAATTACTGGACGTGCCGAAACACGTTTTGGTGGGCCGGATAATACGCGAAACGGTGCGGCGGTTGTAGACCTGGGTAATGGACAGTTTGCGATTCACGCGGATGTGTACAAGCGTAAAACGGATGATCTGGATATTGACGGTTTTGCTGTATCAAAACGTAAAAGTGAAGCGGATGGCACACCACGCGAAAATCGTGGCAAGCTGGTGAATAGTAGCTCAGACGGCGATGGCGGTGCTTTGGGTGCATCGCTGACATTTGATAACGGCTACGCTGGTATTTCGTATTCCACTATGAATAATAACTATGGCACTGTGGCGGAAGAAGCTGTGCGCATTGATATGAAAAGTGACCGCTGGGATGTAGCGAGTGAGTTTACTGACTTGGGAAATGTGATTAATCGCGTGAAATTTCGCATGGCGCATACCGATTATGAACATGTCGAATTAGAAGATGGCGAAGTTGGTACGACTTTTAAAAATCGTGGCGTTGAAGGTTCATTTGAGGCTGGGCATGCGCCAATTCAAACCGGCTTAGGCAATTTGAACGGCGTTATTGGTTATCAGTTCAGCAATACTAATTTTGAAGCATTGGGCGAAGAGGCGTTTGTGCCGGGTGTTAACTCACAAAGTCATGCTTTATATCTGTATGAAGAGTTGCCGATAGGTAATAATGAAAAAACACAGCATAAAATCACTTTTGGCGGTCGTTTAGGCCATACATCGGTTGATTCAAAAGACAATGCCAATTTTGGCATAGGCCAAAATAACAGCTTTAATCCAAACAGCTTTGCGCTAGGTGGCTTGTACAGTTTGAACGAGCAATGGTCGTTAACCGGCAATTTATCGCACAACGAGCGCGTGCCGAGTTATTTTGAGTTATATGCCAATGGCGCGCATATCGCGACAGGTCAATTTGAGTTGGGTAATAGTAATTTTGATGTCGAAAAATCGAATGGTATCGATGCGCAGATTCGTTGGAAACAAGGTAAAAATTCATTCAGTCTAGGCGCTTATTACACACGATTTAATAATTTCATCGGGCTTTTTGATACGGGTGAAATTGAGCCAGTTGAGAATCTACCTGTGGCGCAATTCAGAGCGGTGCCAGCGGTATTCAAAGGGTTGGAGGCAGAAGGTAAATTCAACGTTGCCAATAATCTGGATTTAACGATTCGCGGTGATTATGTGCATGCTAAAGAAAAGCGTACAAATGAATATCTGCCACGTATCTCGCCGCTACGACTAGGCGCTGGCCTGCAATATCAGCTAAATCGCTTTAGTATCAGGCTGGATGCATTGCACGCCTTTAAACAAGACAATACAGCTGAAAATGAATTGGCAACCGATAGCTACACCAATGTGAGCGCTTTAGTGGCGTATAAATTGCCGACCAAGCTTAATCTGGAATTGTTTGCCAAAGCCAATAATCTGCTCAATGATGAGATTCGTGAGCATACATCGTTCTTAAAAGACATTTCGCCAGCAGGTCAGCGGTCACTGTTAATTGGCTTGCGTGGGGATTTTTAACGCTAGCTAACTGAACCAAATGATTTTTTAAAAAATCAATAAAGTAACTTCAATTAAGTTAGGGTAAATATAAGTCCAGTGAAATATATTGTATTAGGGTTGGTATTTTTTATTTCAGTAGCGGCAGGTTGGTTAACTTTATTAGAGTACAGAGATGACGGCTATGGTAACCATGGCTGGCATTTTAAAGAATAATTGCTGAAAATTATTTGGTACTGGATTGATATGAAAACCTAGTTAATCAGGATTAAGCACCAAATAATCACTACATTTGCCAGTGCAATAAACACGGCCGCACTGCCAATATCTTTCGCGCGTTTGGCCAGTTCGTGGCGTTCGATGGAAACGCGATCAACAACGGCTTCAATTGCTGAATTCAATAACTCTACAATCAACACCAGTAAAACACTGCCTATCATTAAAGCACGATTTAAAGCCGCTTGTTCTAAATAAAATGCCAGTGGAATGAATATCGCTGCCAGTAACACTTCTTGCCTAAAAGCATCTTCATGTTTATATGCGGCTTTAAAGCCATCCAGTGAATAACCAAATGCATTGAACAGGCGGCGCAAACCGGTTTTGCCTTTAAAAGGACTTTCAGTATGCGCTTGGTTTGACGATTGGTTTGAATTAGTCGGGTCTATTTTCATTGCGCAATAACATTCATTAAAATTAATCGGATTATTTTAACATGCGTTATCATATTGTTTTGTTTCAAGTTAATTAATCTAAAAAGGTTTGCAGATGGCACGCACAGTACAATGTATTAAATTAGGTAAAGAGCTGGAGGGCATGGATTTTCCTCCTTATCCAGGTGAGTTGGGCAAACGTATTTATCAGCAAGTTTCTAAAGAAGCTTGGGCGGCATGGCTAAAACAACAGACCATGCTAGTGAATGAAAATCGCCTTAGCTTGGCAGATCCGGCAGCGCGTAAATATTTAAGCGAGCAAACGGAGAAATACTTTTTTGGTGACGGTGCCGATACGGCGAGTGGTTATGTGCCGCAATAATATATGCCGCCCCAAAATAATTAATTGAGTAGGTGTAGCGTAAAAAAACCATACTAGTCTTAGTATGGTTTTTTGCTTTCTGAGGCGATAACTTTTTTTATTTAAATGGATTAGAAAATTATGAATAAGGTCAATTACATTTATACAAAATATATTTGTACAAATGTAATTGGTGGCGTACACTCATTTTCAGTTTTGCGCGTTTTAATCGTATTAACTAACTTTTTACTTAACTTAAGAATATGACAGAAAAACCAGCACTTTTAGTAAATCAGGAATTACAGGCCAAATTAGCTAATGCTTCATTACAGCATTTTCGGGTGATTTTTAGCTCGGTTAAGAAACATTCAAGCGATACGGAGTCTGCTTGCGGCATTAGCAACTCTCAGCTTTGGGTGCTATACGAGTTGCATAAAGCGCCAGATTTAAAAGTGTCTGAGCTAGCAACTAACTTAGCGATTCATCAATCGACAGCAAGTAACTTAATTGAAAAACTGGTTAAAAAAATGCTGATTGTCAAAAAGCGCGAAACAACGGATCAGCGCGTTGTGCGTCTGTCGCTCACAGAGCAGGGGTTGGCCATTATCAAAAACGCACCGCCATCACCTAGAGGCGTGTTACGAGACGCGCTTGATCGTTTAGATGCAGATGTGCTGGAAAATTTAACGCAAAGCTTAGCCTTGCTGTCGCTGCAAATTAACAGCAAGGATGTTAATGCGGGCTTAATTCCATTGACCGATTTGTAGCATTGAGTAGTTGAATCTGCTTTAAATACAAAGCATTAATAAGCATTAAATGGAGTGCAAGGCTCAAGCCATGCCTTAACCAATTCCATATCACTTAACAAAGGAACGACATTGTCATTAAATGAAATACATGCCAAGTCAAAAAAAGTCATTGGCGTATTTGGCGAAGTATTAGCGGATATTTTCCCTGATCAAACAGTTCTTGGTGGCGCACCATTTAATGTGGCGCGCCATTTACAGGCATTTGGTATGCATCCGGTGATGATTACCAGAACTGGCCAAGACGCCTTGCGTAAACAGTTTTTGCAAGAAATGCAGCGATTAAAAATGGATGTATCCGGCCTGCAAATCGATGCCAAGTATCCGACAGGGCAAGTCAAAGTAGAAATGAGCAGTGACGGGCATCAGTTTGATATATTGGAAGACCAGGCGTATGACCATATCCACGCCGGTATTACGCATATGGTGACCATGTCACTGAAGCCGGAAATGGTTTATTTTGGCACCCTGGCACAACGTAGTATGCCCTCTCGTCTGGCGCTGGATAAGTTTTTAGAAGATGGCAAATGCCCGCGCTTTCTAGACGTTAACCTGCGGGCGCCCTTTTACAATAAGCATATGATAAAACGCTCTATTTTGCGCAGTGATATCGTTAAGATGAATGAAGTAGAGTTAGCTATTATTGCTAAGTATTTCAAAATGGATGCCGCAAGCCTGCATGATAAAGCCAAACAATTAGCGACTGAATTTGGCATTAAACAAGTGATTGTCACCGCAGGTGCGCAAGGTGCCTGGGTGCTGGCAGATGAGAATATCATTGAAACCACAGCTGTATCTAGCATGCAAGCTCCATTTATAGACTCGGTTGGTGCAGGTGATGCATTTTCATCTGTCTGTATGGTAGCGAACATACTAAATTGGGATCATGCCACTATGATTAACCGTGCGAATGAATTTGCTGGTGCAGTTTGCAGCATTCGTGGCGGTGCGCCAACAGATACTGGTTTTTACACGCCTTTTGTTAATCATTGGAATCTATAGTTAATCATAATTTGAATAAACAACAGGAAAAGTCTGAAAATCCTATTTACGTGCTGATGATTAGCATGCATGGATTGATTCGTGCGAATGATTTGGAGCTGGGGAAAGATGCCGATACAGGCGGACAGGTCACTTATGTGGTGGAATTGGCGCGTGCGCTGGCAAAACATAAAAGCGTGGATAAAGTCGACCTGCTCACCAGATTAATTGAAGATAAGAACATTTCTGCGGAATATGCCGCAACAGAAGAACCACTGGACCCAGGCGCGCGCATTATACGATTGCGCTGCGGGCCGAAACGCTATTTAAGAAAAGAAGTGTTGTGGCCACATTTAGATCAAGTGGTTGATAAAGCATTACATTTTCTAAGGCAGCAGGCCAGGATCCCCGATTTAATCCATACGCATTATGCGGATGCCGGCTATGTCGGGCAGCAATTATCATTGCTACTTGGTATACCGCAAATACATACTGGTCATTCACTTGGGCACCCTAAACGAGATCGTTTAATGGCAAGTGGCAGAAAAGCATCTGCCATTGAAAAGCAATTTAATTTTGAACGCCGCATTGCCATTGAAGAAGATATTATTCAGCATGCCTCATTGATTGTGACCAGCACCAAGCAAGAGATTGAGCAGCAATATGGCATGTACAATAATTTTAACCAATCACGTTTTAGCGTGATTCCGCCAGGCACGGATACGTCAAGATTCTTTCCGCCTGGTCGATTGAAACAAGAAACACCGATACAGCAAAAAATTGATGGTTATTTAGCGGACCCTGAAAAACCACTTATCTTTGCCATGAGCAGGCCAGATGATCGCAAAAACATACACGGTTTAATTGAAGCGTATGGCAATAGCCCGGCGTTGCAGGCGGCAGCTAATTTATTGATTGTGGCGGGCGAGCGCGAAGATATCAGAGGTTTAGAAGAATCGCAGCGAAAGGTCATGACGCAATTATTGTTCGATTTAGATCGCTATGATTTATGGGGGAAAGTGGCAATTCCAAAATTCGTCGCGCAAGAAGATGTGCCCGAATTGTATCGCTTGGCGGCAAGGCGTCGCGGCGTATTTGTTAACCCGGCTTTTACAGAGCCGTTTGGCCTAACCTTGATTGAGGCCGCCGCAAGTGGTTTACCTTTCGTGGCGCCAGATGATGGCGGCCCGCGCGATATATTGGACAATTGCCGCAATGGGGTGATTGTAGATACGTTGGACAGTAGCGCGATTGCGGATGGTTTATTGTCCGTATTAGCAGATAAAAAACGCTGGCGCAAATCGGCTACTAGTGGCTTGGCTGGAGTTTGGCGGCATTATAGTTGGGCTGCGCATGTGGATAAATATATGAAAGAAGTCAGCCGATTGTTACGTCGCGATCAAAAACGTTTGCGTCGTCAACAGGCTTTAAATTTAAACGCAGAAATCTCAAACACGGAAAAATCGCGTATACCGCTGGCCAGCATGGCGCTTATTAGTGATATTGATAATACGCTGGTGGGTAATAAAAAATCGCTAAAAGATTTAACAGGCTGGATAGATAAGAATAAAGCGCGCTGTGTTTTTGGTGTAGCGACGGGGAGATCGCTTGAAAGTGCTGTGGAAATCCTTAAAAAAAATCAGGTTAACATACCGGATGTGCTGATTACTTCTGTCGGTTCTGAGATTCATTATGGTAAAAAATTAGTGCCAGATACTGGCTGGTCAGCGCATATTCGGTACATGTGGCGAAAAGATGCACTTGAAAAAGCGTTAGCCCATTTCCCGGGATTGACTTTACAAGCACCAGAGAATCAGCGTGAATTTAAATTAAGCTATATCGCAAAACCAGCGGTAATGCCGCCTTTGAGTGAAATTAAAAACCATCTGCGTCAATACAACTTGCACGCTCAACTGATTTACTCACATGAGGAGTTTTTAGATATATTGCCGGTGCGCGCTTCTAAAGGTCATGCCGTTCGTTATCTGTCTTATAAATGGGGCCTGCCGCTGGAAAACTTTGTAGTGGCGGGAGATTCTGGTAACGATTTTGAAATGTTGATTGGCGATACGCGTGCGATTGTGGTGGGTAACTATAGTCAGGAGTTAGAAAGATTGCGCCACAGCGAGCATATCTATTTTGCCTCGCAACATTATGCGGCGGGTATTCTAGAAGGCCTGGCGCATTATGGCTTACAGGCTTCTATTGTGGTGAAATAAGGCATAAGGCTATGTATGAGCAAGTTTCACATTCGTTGTTAAACGACATTCTGACCGAAATTGAAGCGGAAATTAAAGATAAAAACCTGCAGTATTTTTATACGCGATTAGGTGCGAACTTTTATGCGATTTATTCGCTATTCCATCAATTGTACGGTCATCGTGACGACTTCAAATTACAACTACATCAGTTAGTTAAAATACTCACGCGCTCATATATCGCACGCTCAGAAGATTTGCGTCAGCTTGATCTGGCGCGCGAAAAAAACCATAACTGGTTTTTAAGTCAGCAATGGGTAGGCTATGCAATTTATTGCAGAGAATTTTCCGGAAATCTAAAAGGCTTGGATAAAAGGCTGGGCTACCTGCAAGAGCTTGGTATCAATATGCTGCACATCATGCCGATTTTAGATTGCCCCAAAGGTAAGAGTGACGGCGGATATGCGGTGCGCGACTTTAGAAATATCAATGCAGAAATCGGTACGGTTGAAGATCTGGATGCGCTGGCAGTTAATCTTAAAAAACGCGATACATTGCTAGTGCTGGATGTGGTGGTGAATCACACGTCTGATGAACATGCTTGGGCGCTTCAAGCGATAGCAGGGGATAAAAAATACCAAGATTATTACTATGTTTTTGATGACCGTAGTATGCCCGATTTGTATGAGGAAACCATGCCTGAAGTATTCCCGGAAAATGCGCCGGGTAACTTTACATGGAACGCGGAAATGGGCAAATGGGTGATGACCGTTTTCAATGATTATCAGTGGGATTTAAATTATCAAAACCCCGCCGTTTTTATTGAAATGGTAGACATCATTTTATATTGGGCTAATCACGGTGCGGATATTATCCGGCTGGATGCAGTTGCTTTTTTATGGAAGAAAATCGGCAGTACCTGCCAGAATGAGCGCGAAGCACACTGGATATTACAATTGATGAAAGATTGTTGCCAGGTAACCGCGCCCGGCGTCTTATTTATTGCCGAGGCGATTGTTGCACCAATTGAAGTGATTAAGTATTTTGGCGAAGATGCGATTAACGCCAAAGAGTGCGAAATTGCTTATAACGCGACATTAATGGCGCTGCTGTGGGAGGCCGTAGCCACAAAAAATGCCCTGCTACTAAATCGTGCCATTAGGTCAATTCCAGATAAATTAGAACGTGCAACCTGGCTTAACTATGTGCGCTGCCATGATGATATTGGCTTGGGATTTGATGATAATGACATTCGCCTCGCTGGGTATGACCCTGCATTGCACCGTCAGTTTTTACTGAATTATTACACAGGGCAATCTGCAAGCTCTACCGCTAAGGGTATTGCCTTTGGTACTAATATTAAGAATGGCGATGCACGTATTGCAGGTTCGCTCGCCTCGCTGGCAGGATTAGAAGCGGCAATTGAACAAAATGATGCCGATGCAATTCAACGCAGTATTGACACCATCTTGCTACTACATGGCGTTATATTGGCTTTTGGTGGCATACCGTTGATTTATTATGGTGATGCGATTGGCACGTTAAACGATAGAGCGTATTTAAAGGATGAGTATAAAAAAAACGATAATCGCTGGATTCACCGCCAAATAATGAATTGGCAGCGAAGTGAGCTGCGCAACGAAAAAGGCACTGTTGAACAGCGCATCTTTTCTGGTCTAAAAAAGATGATTGTAACTAGAAAAGAAATTACCGCATTTGCAGATCATAATAATCGTGAGTTAATTGCATTGGATAATCCACACCTGTTTTGTTTTGTGCGGTTTGATGGTGCAGGAAGATATCCGCGCGTGCTAGTGATTTGTAACTTTGACCACGCAGAACAATCATGCGATATTGACGGTTTACGTAAGCTTGGCTTATTGTCACATGCTGTGGTAAAAAATCTGCTTTCAGATGACATCATTGATTTATCCACTTCAATGTTAAGCATTCCGCCGCTTGGCATGTATTGGTTGGATACTTAATTGTTTTAAGAAACAGAACGTTTTTCACATTTCACAGCCGAAGCTGAAGTATTTATAAAAATAGGAACCTACATGAAGAAGCTACACACATTAATATTGTTTTTTTCTTACTCGACTTTATCAGTAGCCGGAAATAACCTTACTATCCCAGTCAACTTTATTGATGAATCCGCTGTTGGTGCAAAAGCTGGTCAAGTAGTGGTGACTGAATCTGAATATGGATTGGTTTTTACACCTGATCTTGCAGGATTAAAACCTGGGTCATATGGTTTTCATGTGCATGAAAATCCCAGTTGTAATGCTCTGGAAAAAGACGGGCAAAAAGTAGCTGGTTTGGCCGCGGGTGGGCATTTGGATCCACAGAAAACAGCTAAACATGATTATCCTTGGGGTGATGGGCATCTAGGTGATTTGCCGCCACTCTTTGTGAATGCCGATGGCGTAGCTAATCAGCCAGTATTGGCACCACGACTTAAATTGACAGACTTATCAAAAAAATCACTCATGATTCACGCGGGTGGAGACAATCATTCCGATCATCCTAAACCATTGGGTGGTGGCGGGAAGCGCATGTTGTGTGGCGTGATTGAGTAAGCGTAAATAAATAAAAAAGCACCTGATAAAGGTGCTTTTTTATTAAACAGCTCACTAACCTGAGATTGCCAGCAGAAATAACGCTTAAGGCTCTAAGGTCTCACGTTCCATTTCTTGCAGGCTGCTATGGCGAACATCTTTGCCTTTCACCATATACACCACATATTCAGCGATATTTTTAGCATGGTCGCCGATACGCTCAATCGCTTTTGCCACAAACAATACTTCTAATGACATGGAAATCGTACGCGGATCTTCCAGCATGTACATCACCAATTGACGCATCGCGGCACGAAATTGCTCATCGACCAACTCATCCTGTTTTGCCACTTCTACCGTTTGGCTTACATCCAAGCGTGCAAATGCGTCTAATGATGTACGCAGCATTTCACGTACGATTTTAACCATCGCTTTGATTTCAGTAAAACGCGGCTTGTACATGCGATCTTCATCAAAAATACGTTGTGCGGTACGGGCAATTTTTGTCGCCTCATCACCAATACGTTCTAAATCGGTGATGGTTTTTACTATCATCATAACCATGCGTAAATCGCCTGCCGCCGGCTGACGGCGAGCGATAATATGGCTACAGTCCTCATCAATTTGCACTTCAAGGGTATTAACGCGCGCATCGTTATCCATAACCTCTTTGGCGAGTTTAATATCTGCTTTGGTTAATGCTTCTAATGCGTTAACAATTTGCTGCTCAACCAAGCCGCCCATTTCAAGCACTTTAGCGCGAACGGATTCCAGTTCGGCATCGTATTGTTTAGAGGTATGTTCAAATTGCATGTCTGCTATCCTTATTCATTGCTAAATATTATCCACGCTAATGGTAGTTAACAATTGTGACAGTAATATGATTGGATATTAATATATTAAAAGTATTATTTTTTATAAGTCACAACACCGTCTGCCGTGGCTAAAAGCAATACATTCGCAGGGCGCGCAGCAAACAGACCGTTGGTTACTACACCTACAATTTGATTTACTTTGGCTTCAAAGGCAATCGGATCGCTAATAGTTAAACCATGCACATCTAAAATGAGGTTGCCGTTGTCCGTTGTGAAGTCACGCAATTGAGGCTGGCCACCTAATTTAACCAATTCACGCGCAACATGACTTTTAGCCATTGGCAGCACTTCTATTGGTAGTGGAAATTTGCCCAAAACCGGTACGTATTTGCTGGCATCGCAAATACAAATAAATTGTTTAGCCACGGCCGCCACGATTTTTTCGCGCGTTAATGCACCGCCGCCTCCTTTTAACATATGCAAATGTTCCGTAATTTCATCTGCGCCATCTACATAAATATCTAAACTATCTACGCTGTTTAAATCAAATACTTCAATGCCATGGCCGCGTAAACGTTGTGCAGTGGCTTCACTGCTGGCTACGGCGCCATCAATTTTATGTTTAACCTTTGCTAATTCTTCAATAAAAAAGTTGGCGGTTGAGCCTGTACCCACACCAATAATGCCGCTTTTTACATATTCAACTGCTGCTTTTGCTACTTGTTGTTTTAATTCGTCTTGTGTGAATGCCATTTTCGTAAATCCCTAATAATTTCTTTATAATACAAACAACTCACTATCATACACTGCGCTACTTAATTTCTAAATAGCGCGTTTTATAATAAAGATAATCCTAATAAACACACGTTTAGACATTACTAAAAACTGCGCATGACGATAAATTACAGACAGAAAATAGAAAATTCCCACGTTTACGATGTGGCTAAAAAAACACCATTAGAGTTTCAACCCAACTTATCTGCACGTATCCATAACCGTGTATTGCTAAAACGCGAGGATATGCAGCCTGTGTTCTCGTTCAAGTTGCGCGGTGCATACAACAAAATGGCGAGTTTGCCTGCGGAAGTGTTGGCGCGCGGTGTTATTGCGGCCAGTGCGGGAAACCATGCACAAGGCGTTGCTTTGAGTGCACAAAAATTGGGTTGTCGCGCAGTGATTGTCATGCCGACTACTACGCCATTAATTAAGATTGATGCGGTTAAAAGTAGGGGCGCAGAAGTCGTGCTATTCGGTGATAGTTATTCCGACGCTTACGTGCATGCCTTAACCTTAGAGCAATCCGAAGGCCTCACTTTTGTGCATCCTTATGACGACCCGGATGTGATTGCCGGGCAGGGTACGATTGCGATGGAGATTCTGCAAAGCCACCCGGAGCCAATAGAGGCTATTTTTTGCTGTGTGGGCGGTGGCGGTTTAATTGCGGGTATCGCAGCATATATAAAAGCGCTACGCCCGGAAATAAAAGTGATTGGTGTAGAGGCCAGTGATGCGGAAGCGATGTCAGAATCGCTTAAACAGGGCAAGCGCGTGATGTTGGATCAAGTGGGACTATTTGCTGATGGCGCGGCGGTTAAGCAGGTGGGCGAGCATACTTTTGAGTTGTGCCAACAGTTTGTAGATGAAATGATTGTGGTCGATAACGATGCAATATGCGCGGCGGTAAAAGATGTGTTTGAAGATACACGCAGTATTTTAGAACCAGCGGGTGCATTAGCCACGGCTGGCATTAAAGAATACGCCAAGCGCAATAATCTTACTGGCAAAACACTGGTTGCTATTGCTTCCGGCGCCAATATGAACTTTGACCGTTTACGTTTTATTGCGGAACGTGCAGAAATTGGTGAAAAGCGTGAGGCGGTATTGGCGGTGACGATACCTGAAAAGGCTGGCGCATTTAAGACATTCTGTCGCTTGCTGGGTGACCGCAATATCACTGAATTTAATTATCGTTATTCTGACCCGGTCGCGGCACATATTTTTGTGGGCGTGGCGATTGCTGACCCCCTTGAATCTGTACAATTGGTGCAGGATTTACAGACACATGGCTTACCCGTATTGGACTTAACCGACAATGAAGTTGCAAAATTGCATTTGCGGCATTTGGTTGGTGGACATGCGCCTCAGGCGGAAAATGAAGTGTTGTATAGATTTGAATTTCCTGAGAAGCCAGGTGCACTTTTGAAATTTTTAGATACGATGGGGCACGATTGGAATATCAGTTTATTCCATTATCGCAATCATGGTGCCGATAATGGACGTGTACTTGTGGGCATGCAAGTACCGCCGAACCAATTACAGGAGTTTTCTACATTTTTACAGGCCTTGGATTATCCATACTGGGATGAGACGCAGAATCCTGCGTATAAGCTGTTTTTGGGGTAATCATTAGTGCGGACTTAATTGGTTCAACCACCACCATATTGGTTGTATTCAGCCAGTTCTGGTTTTAGATAAAAATAAGCATTTGTTTTTATTGAGCTTTAAAGTATATACTAATGAGTATAGTTTTTGCTTGTTATTAATAGTGATACATACCTAAGTCAAATTTTGGAGATTTTGAATGAAATTAACATCAGCCTTTAATAAAACGCGTATCAGCCTGATTCTCATTGCTTTAATTGCGGGTGTTAGTGCCTGTAGCAAAGAGAAAGCGCCAGAGACCGAGTCTAAGTTAGATGAGCCCGCACAGGCGGCACCTGCTGGTTTAGCCTACGTAACCAGCCAGGATGCGGCTGTGAGTGTGATTGATTTAGCTACGTTGCAAGTGGTCAAGCAACTTGATATTAAAGCTGAATCGCCACGTGGCTTGGGTGTGACAGATGACGGTAAAAAATTGATTGTAGCTACACGTGAGAATGAAAGTGTTTCTGTGGTTGATACCGCTACCGGTGAAGTGTTACAGCAAATTAAAGTGGGTAAAAATCCGGAATTTGTACGTGTTAGTGGCAATTTTGCTTATGTCTCATCCGAGCCTAGTTCGAAAGGTGGGCCTCCGCCAAAACCGGGTGAAAAAGCTAAAGTAGAAGAAGATGACGACGATGATGATGAATTGATTCCAGCAAAAATTGCTGTGATCGACCTAACCAAAGGTGAAAAAGTACGCGAAATAACTGGCGGACCGGAAACAGAAGGTATTGAATTTTCAGCTGATGGCAAACAACTCGTGATTACCAATGAAGCCGATAACACGGTGACAGTACATAATATTGAAACGGGTGAGTTGGTTAAAACGATCAAAACACATGAACTGGGTGACCGCCCACGTGGTATTAAAGTATCGCCAGATGGCACAACCTATTTGGCCACATTAGAATATGGCAACAAATTTATGGTGCTGGACAAAGACTATAATTTAGTGCGTACCGTAGATACGGCAGAAACACCTTACGGCATTGCTTATGACAAAAAAGGTGAGCGTATTTTTGTTGCCACCAATAAAGCTAAATTGCTACAAGTATTCGATGCAAAAACGTATGAAAAAATTAAAGAAATCCCAACAGGTAATCGCTGCTGGCACTTTAGTTTTACGCCAGACGACAAACAGATTCTGTTGGCTTGTGGAAAATCAGACGCAGTTTATGTGATTGATGCAGACAAGCTGGAAGTAACCAAACAGATTGAAGTAAAAGGTATGCCTTGGGGTTTGGTGACTTATCCTAAAGCGATGGGCAGTTTAGATCAGCCTTAGTATTCATATTTTGCTTGATCATTAAAAAGCCCGCGAATGCGGGCTTTTTAATTGGATTAGGATTTAATGTTTACTTAAGAATAAAACTCATCATCTTAATATGGTTAATCTTTTAACAAATCCAAAATAAACAACCAATCTCTCGGATCTACTGGTGTAATCGATAGTCTATTCCCGCGTTGCAGAATCCGCATATCGGCTAACTTTGGCGTTTCGCGTAATTCTTTGAGACTGAGCAGGCGTGTTTTTCGCACCAGCTTTACATCAACATTAAACCAGCGCGGTGTTTCTTGTGTGGCTTTCTCGTCAAAATACTTGTGACCTTTGATAAATTGTAAGCGATCTGGATAAGCCAAACTACTGACTTCTGCGATACCTGCAATACCTGGCGTCTCGCAATTGGAGTGATAAAACAGTACACCATCGCCAATCTGCATTTGGTCACGCATAAAATTACGCGCTTGGTAATTACGTACACCATACCAATCCACCGTTTGATTCGGCTTCGCTGCCAAATCGTCAATCGATACATCTGCAGGCTCTGACTTCATTAACCAATAACGCATTGCAATCCATCTTTCTTAATTTAAAACGTAAACTATTAATTTTGGGTATGATAATTGAAATTCATCAATTTGGAAGAAACATGGCACGAAACGTACTAGGCACAACTCTGCAAACCTGTAGTTTAGATCCTGTAACGGGTTTCACGCGTAACGGATGTTGCGAAACAGGCCATGAGGATGAAGGCAGTCATACTGTTTGCGCACAAATGACAGATGAATTTTTAGCTTTTTCAATTTCCTGTGGTAACGATTTGAGCACACCAAGACCAGAGTATGGCTTTGAAGGTTTGGTTGCGGGTGACCGTTGGTGTGTCTGTGCAGCGCGTTGGTTAGAGGCCAGTGAAGCAGGTTTCGCACCACCAGTGGTGTTAGAGGCTTGCCACGAAAAATGTCTGGAAATTGTCAGCTTGGCTGATTTAAAATATCACGAACTGCGCTAAAAACTTGAGTTTAGATACTCAGAATGGATTTTCACGCTCACAAAATTTTTAAAGAGTTGATGGTTTTGAGTTTTAAAGCGAAAGTTCAAGGCGTTTGAGCGCAGGCAGTACAAGTAGTACGCCAAGCGAAAAACAACGCGGAAATTTCGCTTTAAAAAACAAAACCTATTTTCTGTGGTGTTGCCTGAGCCGTTATCCTGAACCAAAAAGGTCCAAGTGGTAACAACCTAAAGCGCATTAGGTACACTCGCCAAGGGTATCTTAAAAGATATCCCAATTTAGAGCGCTCTCACAGCGACTTGAATAGCTGAAACCTATAACGAAAACTAGTTCAAGGAATTTAAGACTCAAGCAACACCACAGAAAACAAGTTAAATGTTAAAACTAACTTGTGACGAACGGATGAATATAACTGATTAAAACAGACTAGCTAATAATTGATCAACTGATTTATAGCAACTTAGTTTGACCAGCTATTGCTTCATCGATTTGATTCTGCATGAGACTAATCCTACGCTTATAATCGCCGATGTCAACATCGCCAGTCTTGGTGTGCAGTAATTCGTGCGATAAATTAAGGGCTGCCATAATCGCAATGCGTTCAATACCAATTATTTTGCCGGTATCACGAATCTCGTGCATTTTCTTATCTAAATAACGCACGGCCTCAAGCAAACCTGCGCGCTCTTCATCAGTACATGCGACAGTGAATTCGCGTCCCATAATGGTTAAATCGATTGATTTTGCTTCACTCATAATGTTTCTTCATCAGAGGATGTCAAGTCAGCGGGCATTGTTGCAAGCAAGACTTCAAGTTTTTGACTCGCTAAAAGCATATTATTCTTTAAGGTATCTGAGTTTTGCTGTGCTTGGCATAGGTCGTTACGCAGTTGTGCATTCTCTTCGCGCAACGATGTACACCAAGAAACGAGTTTATTGATTTTGTCTTCTAATCTTTTTAAATCTGCATCCATGCCCCACTATAATTGAAAAAAATCATTATAGTCAATAGCTAACGTTCATTATTCAAAGTAATTTAATATGTTTTAACACGCTTGTTGCGTAAACATTTAACTGGCTAGGCCAAGTACCTAGGCCGTAATTGAATAAATAACAGGCACAATAAAATTAAAGATATAATTGCGCTTAGTTGATAGGTGCCTGAAGTTAATAATCAATTAACAAGGGTGAAACTGGGAAATAAGTGCGTTTGGTTTTAATTATTTAATACTAAAACAATGCTTATGCTGCCCCCGCAACGGTAAGTGAGTGTAGTTTTGCAAATGAAGCCACTGGGTGAATTTAACTTGGGAAGGCGCAAATCATTCCTCACAAGCCCGGAGACCGGCCTACAACAAACTCGTTAGGAAATACCGCGGGGTGACGGTAATCAAGACACAATTTGCAGTCAAAATTAGTATTAATTTTTTGCAACTTCGTTCTGATTTATTCAAACATTTCCGGTATTCCTCATTATAAAAAGCACGCGGGGTCGCGTGATAAACAGGGATATCACCATCATGAAACAATCTATTATCGCTAGTCTAGTAAGTGCTAGTTTAGCCAGTGTGGCATTTAATGCCTCTACATTTGCGGATGAAGCCGCTTCTTTAGATGACACCATTGTCACGGCAAGCCGTACAAGCGAATCATTGAGCAAAACGCTTGCAGATGTTTCTGTCATTGACCGTGCTCAAATTGAGCGTGCTGGCCAGTCTTCTTTAGTCGAGATTTTACAGACTCAGCCTGGTATTGAAATTACTAACACTGGTGGAGCAGGTAAGAGTTCTGGTATTTTTATGCGAGGTACAAATACTAGCCATGTATTGGTTTTAGTTGATGGCGTTAGATTTAATTCTGCAACAACTGGTACCACTGCATTTGAAAATTTGCCAGTTGCGCTGATTGATAGGATAGAAATCTTACGTGGCCCAGCAGCAAGTTTATATGGCCAAGATGCCATTGGCGGCGTCATTCAAATTTTCACTAAAAAAGGTAGTGGTAAACCACAGTTTTATGCGAGTGTAGGCTATGGAACTTATGATACAAAAACAGCGGAAGCTGGTGTTCATGGCACAATTAATGATACTAGCTTTGCATTTGGTATCAGCAGTCAAGATACCGATGGATTTTCTGCACTAAAAACAAATAATCCAAATCTTAAAGATGATGATGGATATAGCAATTTATCCATCACCAGCTCACTATCGCATAAAATTTCTGAAGACGATGAAATCGGTTTACAGCTATTGCATAGTAAAGGAAAGACAAGATTTGATAATCGATATAATATTGATCCGTTTTCCCCTGCATTTGATCCCGCTTTTTCTGATTATGCTGAAATTACACAGCAGAGTTACTCGGTTTATACAAAAAACAAAATTACCTCTAACTGGACATCGACACTGAGGGTAGGGGAAGGTGATGATGAGACTGTAACCTATGCTGCGCTTGGTCCTTTTACATCTGAAAGCCGTAGTTTATTCAGAACAAAACAGCATCAATTAACTTGGCTTAACGACGTTAAACTACCTGTTGGAGTGTTAACGCTGGCATACGACAGGCTTGAGGAACGCGTTAAATCAACCACTGATTTCAAAGAAAACAGTAGGAATAACGATGGTTATTTTGCAGGTTATTTAGCAGATTTAGGTAATCACACCATTCACTTAAACTATCGTAGCGATCACAACACGCGCTTTGGTACGAATGATACTGGCGGTGTTTCATATGGATATCAACTAACTGATAGCTGGCGCGCAAGTGCAAGCTATGGCACCGCCTTTAGAGCGCCGACTTTTAATGATTTATATTACCCGGATTTTTTTGGTTTTGCACAGGCGAACCCAAATTTAAAGCCTGAAAAGTCAGAAAGTATTGAAGCTAGTCTTCGTTATAACAGAGACAAAACAACTGCATCAGTTACTGTTTATCAAAATAAAATCAGGGATTTAATCGTATTCACTTCTATTCCTGAGAATGTGCGCAAAGCTGAAATCCAGGGCGTTACAGTTGCAGCATCTCAAGCTTGGGATAGCTGGCTATTACAAGGAAGTGTGGATATTCAATCACCAAGGGATGAAAGTACTGATAATTTATTAATACGTCGTGCAAATAATCATGCATCCGCTAGCCTTGGCTATACCTTAGGTGATTGGCATTTCGGTGCAGAAGGCATTGCCTCATCAAAACGCTATAACGACACTGCTAATAATATATCTCTTGCTGGGTATACTATTTTTAATTTAACGACTGATTATCAAATTAACCAAGATTGGAAAATACAGGCGCGGTTAAACAATATGTTTGATAAGCAATATGCGCTTGCATATGATGGCAACCCTAGAACTGATGGATTTGCTTACGATACGCCAGGCTCAAACTTGTTTGTTAGTGTGCGCTGGCAACCTAAGTAATTGATTAAATGTGCTGATGATTGGTTAATCGCCAGCACATTTTTAACTGTATAATACGGCGATATTGATATGCAGTTTGGAGATTGATCATGCAGAGTGTAAGTAAATTCTTTCTAAATAAGCATTTGGCCATTGCTGCTGTTATTGCATTTTTTATGCTACTAACACGCGGTAGTCATGTGTTGACGCACGTTTCTTTGCCTGATGCCAGTTTAGTATTATTTTTATTAGGTGGGTTGCTGTTAAAGCGTGCGGCTTGGTTTATTGCATTTTTTGTATTGGCAACGGTGATTGATTTTGGTGCCGCTGCGTTTGATCCTGTGCAAGGATTTTGCTTAACGGATGGCTATTGGGGTTTGATTCCTGCTTATGGGGCGATGTGGCTGGGCGGAGTTTGGTTGGCTAAACAAAAAGATGTATTTGCGGCCAAATCAAATGCTGTGTTGTCCTATGTTTTAGTCAGCTTAGGAACGACATTTGTTGCTTTTGTTATTTCTACACAAACCTATTATTTGTTTTCTGGACGATTTCCCGCTGAAGGTTTAATTGAGTCCATGCAACATGGCTGGGAATATTTGCCAAGCTGGATGGGGTTCTCAGCGATGTATTTTGCGTTTGTTTGGTTAAGCGTTGCACTTTGGCGCAGTGTTAAGCACATTGAGGTTTCAAAAGCCTAAATAACGATGGCTAATAAACAAAGTCGCTTAATTTAAAGCGGCTTTTTTTATATTTAACATGTCTAATTCTCACGCATATAGCCCAGCTGAACAGGCTGCAATTTATAAAGTCATTGCCGAAAGGCGTGACATGCGACACTTTCTGCCAACACCTGTTGCGCCAGAAATTTTGCAGAAAATTCTGCAAGCTGCGCACCACGCACCTAGTGTTGGTTTAATGCAGCCCTGGCGATTTATCCGTATTACTGATAATAAGTTACGCAAAAGCATTCATCAATTAGTTGATATTGAGCGCATTAAAACATCACAGGCAATCGGCGAATTTGAAAATACGGCGACTGGATTTGTTAATAATGGGTTTGATGCCAAAAGCGCAGAATTTTTACGCTTAAAAGTAGAAGGCATTTTAGAGTGTGGCGAGTTGTTAATCGCTACGCTCTGTAACAACCGTGAGCAGCATATTTTTGGCCGCCGCACCATGCCTGAAATGGATATTGCATCGGTGAGTTGTGCGATTCAAAATATGTGGCTTGCATCACGTGCAGAAGGATTGGGCATGGGCTGGGTGTCTATTTTTGATCCAATTCAGTTAGCACAACTACTACAGATACCTGAGGATGCAAAGCCTATAGCGGTGCTATGTTTGGGGCATGTAGCCAGTTTTTATAAAGCACCTATGCTAGTGGAAACAGGTTGGGCAAAAGAAAAAACCTTAAATGAAATGCTAATGGAAAATAGCTGGCAAACGAATACGTTGTAAATTGATGGCTGGCAAAAACTGGACTTAATAAATGAATAAAGTAACGCTGATTTTAGGTGGTGCACGCTCTGGTAAAAGTAGCTATGCTGAAAAGCTGGCGATTGAATCTGGCTTGCCAGTTACCTACATCGCCACTGCACAAGTTTACGATGATGAGTTCAAGCAGCGTGTTGCATTGCATCAGCAAAGTCGCCCAGCACATTGGAAAACGCTAGAAGTACATCATCATCTTGCAAATGCGCTGATTGAAGAAGCCAAACCAGATACTTGTGTGATTGTGGATTGTTTGACGTTATGGTTGGCGCAGTGTATTTGCCCTGATTGTGTGCCACCTGAGAATGTAAAAGATACGGCCAAGTTTTGGCAAGATGCACGCAAAGGTTTTCTGGATATTTTGCCAAAACTCAAAGGCACCATTATTTTAGTGAGCAACGAAGTTGGTATGGGAATCGTACCGCTAGGGGCGATTAACCGCCAGTTTCAAGATGAACAGGGCAGATTGAATCAATCAATTGCTCAACAGGCACATGAGGTTACGTTTATTGCAGCAGGCTTGCCGCTTAAATTGAAAAGCCATTTAAATTAAAAATGAGTCTTAAGGAAAAGGTATGGAAACCAGCATATTTGAATTAAAAGGCGACTTTATCGCCTTGTGTGATTTGCTTAAAACAACTGGCATTGCCGATAGCGGCGGCCAGGGAAAAGCATTTGTCGCAGATGGAATTGTGACGGTGGACGGAGAAGTTGAATTACGTAAAACTGCAAAAATCCGCGCTGGGCAAACAGTGGAGTGTTTTGACCATCAAATTAGCGTAGTTGCAGCGACTTAACACTTAAATTGGCCCAATAATTCTTAAAGATTCACAAAGTTGATTTTAGGCACTGCGCCCAAGTTAACATCGCCAAATTCCAGTTGTGTGATGCTGCCGTAGTCAATATTAAAACGAAACAAACCCTTTAACGGCATATTCAGCACATGAGCAAGCAGGGCGCGTATCATGCCGCCATGCGTCACAATCGCAATATTTCCTGCAGGATGACAGCTTAATATTTCATCCAGAAAATTAATCCCACGCACTTGTAATTGACTGAAGGTTTCACCGTTTGGTGGCGCAGTATGGGCATAGTTTTGCGCCCACACATCAAAAAAATCACGTGGAATCGCATCCCAGGCATGCAGCTCCCAATCGCCAAAATGCAGCTCTTTGAGCCGATGGTCAATTATTGGGGCGCCGATATTAAGCGCGTTAGCTAGTTTTTCGCATCGCTGTAATGGGCTGCTGTAAGCGGCATCAAATATCATGCCATCCAGTTTTGTTTTGGTTTTTTCGCATTCCTGTATAAATGTTGACGCAACATCAATATCACTTTGCCCATAGCAAATACCCGGCGCAATTTGCAGGCGCGTGTGGCGAATAAGCGTTAGCTTCACAGGTGCATTGACCACGCTAGTACGCCCATATAAAAGGCCAATTCAGTGAGTTGTTGGGCTGCACCTAAAGTGTCGCCTGTATAACCACCCAAATTTTTCATAAGCTTTGCGCGCCACCATAACCATATGATAAAACTAGGTAAAAGCGCCAGTAATATGAATTTAATAATGATTAATTGTGAGTGGTTACTCACAATTAATAAACCGAGAATACTGATCAATGGCAACAAGCCAAACGCTGTGGCAACGGCCAAATGTTGCATACTCAATTGTGTTGCAAGCGGCTTGGCTTTTCCTGCTGGTTTTGTATAAGTTAAAGTTGCCATCAACAACACGCCCCATAATCTGCTTAGCGCATGACCAGCAATTAGTGCGAGCGGAATAAGAATTGGGTTTAAGTGACTGAGTGTTTGAAATTTAGCTATCAGCATTAAGAATAAAGCGACTGCGCCGTAAGTGCCAAGCCTGGAGTCTTGCATAATAGTGAGTATTTGCTCACGTTCCCAACCTCCACCAATCCCATCTGCGCTATCTGCTAAACCATCCTCATGAAATGCGCCGGTAAGGTAAATGGTTGCTGCCATACTGATTAATACGGCAATAACATGCGGAAAAACAAAGCTGGCGGCATAAAAGAATGCGGCACTAAGAAACCCGACAATAATGCCAATAAGAGGGAAATACTTGGTTGAGTGATTTAAATCTGACTCTTGAAAGTTGGCAAAATCAGGCACTGGAATCCGTGTGAAAAATCCTAAAGCCAATAAAAAATATCGCCATTCTTTTTGCATTAAGTGGCTCTTTCAGAAGTGTCTGCGTTTTGAGTTGCCAGTGAGATTTCATCTGTTGGCAGGCTTTCGCTAACGCCAGCACTAGAGAAGCTAGCCATTTCATTTAAAAAATTAACGGCGGCTTGAATAAGCGGGTAAGCCAGTGCGGCGCCAGATCCTTCACCCAGTCTTAAATTTAGATTAAGCAAAGGCTTTGCTTCTAAATAATCTAACATTTGGCGATGCGCGGTTTCATTGGAGCAATGTGCAAACACACAGTAATCCAGAATATTGGGCTGTAATTTATAAGCGACTAATAATGCAGCCGTTGCGATAAAGCCATCAATGATTAGCAGTGTTTTGTGTTCGGCAGCGCTTAACATTGCACCCGTTATCATGGCAATTTCAAAGCCGCCGAAAGTGGCTAGAACTTGCATTGCATCTTGTTTATTAAGAGCATGCTGTTGAATTGCCTGCTTTAAAATGACCGTTTTATGGCTGACGCCTGCATCATCCAAACCTGTGCCACGGCCTACGCATTGCTCAATTGGTATTGCACATAACACACTCATTAAGCAACTGGCGGAGGATGTGTTGCCGATACCCATTTCGCCAAAACCCAGCACATTACAACCGTTATCAATTTCTTTCTGCGCGATTGCCGCACCTTTAGTGATTGCTTGCTCACATTGCGCTAAACTCATGGCGGGTTCAGTTAAAAAATTGTGTGTTCCGAAATCTATTTTTGCATCGACTAGCGTGTTAATCACATTGGCATCAGCCGTAAAGGTGTGATTCACCCCAGCATCAATCACGCGCAATGTCATGTTATGTTGTTTTGCAAAAACATTAATTGCCGCGCCGCCCTGCAAAAAATTGATAACCATTTGCGCAGTCACGGCCTGTGGATAAGCGCTGACACCATGATTAGCAATGCCATGATCTGCCGCGAATACTAATATGGTCGGCTGATTTAATTGTGGTGTTAATGTGTTTTGGATTAATCCGATTTGCAATGCTAAATTTTCTAATTCACCTAGCGCGCCTAGTGGTTTGGTTTTTTGGTTGATTTTCTGCAATAAAGCAGGTTGCAGATTTAGTGATTCTAAGCTGCTACTGAGTGGTGGAATGTTAAAAATATTCATGGCAATAAGTGTAAAGGAAAAACCCGTAAAACCTCACGGCCTTACGGGTTAAATTTTAACCTAAAGCTTTTAATCTGATATTTGCTAATCTAACTTACAAGATAGCTTAATAATTGGTTTGTAAGCTTTAAATTATTTTGCAGCCTCAGCTGCTGCATCTTTCGCTGCTTGTACGGCATCTACGGCTTCTTCTTTTGCTTCAGCCGCTGCTTCAGATGTTGCAGCTGCCGCTTCATTTGCAGCATCAGTCACCGCTTCTTTTGTTTCTTCAGCTACAGCGCCAGCTGCTTCTTTAGTTGCGTCTACCGCTTCGCCAACTTCTTCTTTCATATTGTTTACAGCGTCATCTGATTTATTGCAGCCAGCCAGTAGTGTGAGTGCAAAAACACCCGCTAATAGTGCGCGTAAAAATGTATTCATGGTAAAACTCCCTTATTGATATTGTGTTGATGAAAAATAAATTATTGCGGTGGAATACGTAACATTTGGCCCGGGTAAATTTTATCAGGATGGCTTAACATGGGTTTGTTCGCTTCAAAAATTTTCATATACGCATTTGCGTTACCGTAAAATTGTTTAGCTACTTTTGACAAAGTATCGCCACTCACAACGGTATAAAATTGTGGCTCGGCTTCCGTTTCTTTCACGCCTAACTGATCCTGTACATGCTCAACCCCTTTTACGTTGCCACAGCATAATAAGATTTTCTCTTTGATTTCTTGGGTGTCTGCCGTGCCTTGTACAATGACAGTACCAGATGCGCCATCAAAGCCAATGGTTAAATCCTGTGCTGCTAAATTCATTTTGGCAACATATATTGCAATGGCGTTAGCAGCTGCTTTGTTTGCGGCATCTACATTTACCGGAGTAGGTGCTTGTTTTGCAGTCTCTTCAGCGGCCTTTGCTTCGCCAATGCCAAATAATTTTTCCCCAGCTTCTTTAATAAATGAAAACATTCCCATATCGCACTCCTCTTAATTTTGTTGATGCAATTAAAACGTTAAAATAAACTTCACTACTTGCTAATTACAGCAACATTTTAAACGTTGCTGATATCATCATAAAACAATTAACATAACTTAACATCCTGATGTTTGAATTTAATTGCAGCAGTGTGTGTAAATTTATGTGAAGTTTGCTATAATGCGCGACTTGCAAACATTTACCGAAGTTTGCATGAGGGCCGGGTAGCTCAGTCGGTAGAGCAGCGGATTGAAAATCCGCGTGTCGGCAGTTCGATTCTGCCCCCGGCCACCAACTAAATTAAGCTCACATTTATGTGGGCTTTTTTTATTTCTGATTTTGTATACAGCATGTCAGGGCTATACAGAGCACCTCTGGTACACATCTTTTTAACCTAGGCACCCAATAATCATCGAATTAGATACTACAACCGCTCTTAGCAATGGTGAATGCGTTTTAATGCATAGTTTTCATGTGTACAATACAAAATTAATTAGGTGTTAACCGTAAGAATTACCATGAAAAATTATTCAGATATTGAAGCAGCAGATTTAGTCAGTTTAATGACACAGCCGAAAGTGATTCTAGTAGACGTACGCAATGATGATGAAGTGGCACGGGGTATTATTCCTGACGCTATTCATATTCAGCTATCCATGTTGCCAGTCGAATATGAAAAGCTGGTGAATGCAAATGCTGTTGTATTTTACTGTCACAGTGGTGTACGTTCTGCTCATGCAGCCGATTTTGCCACTAGTAAGGGTTTAAAAAACGTCCATAATTTGGTTGGTGGCGTAATTGCTTGGGGCAGGGCTGGCCATACTTTCGCTACTAAAAAATAATGTTCTAAAGGCTATGTTGTCGAAAAAGTGATTCATATAGAATCAATTAGGAATAAAAATGGAATTTGATAAAGAATTAGACGCGCGTAACTTAAATTGCCCATTACCGATTTTGCGCTGTAAAAAAGGCTTAAGTGAGATACAAGCCACGCAAACTCTGAAAGTTTTGGCTACAGATCCCGGCTCGGTTAAAGATTTTCAGGCATTTTGTAAACAAACAGGTCATGAGTTATTGCAGTTGGATGAAGCAGATGGATTGTTTACGTTTTATATTAAGAAACGCGTCGCTTAAAAATTAGCGTTTTAATATCTAATTGTGGCCAAAAAACTCGCATTAATCGCTTCTAAAGGCTCACTTGATTGGGCTTATCCGCCTTTTATCTTGGCCTCAACTGCTGCTGCATTAGATTATGAAGTCGAAATTTTCTTCACTTTTTACGGTTTAACACTGCTTAAAAAAGATATCAGTGATTTAAAAGTATCACCACTGGGCAATCCTGCCATGCCAATGCCGGTTCCTATGCCAAATTTTGTGCAAATGCTGCCCGGTATGGAGAGCATGGCTACTATGATGATGAAACAGAAGATTGCCGATAAGGGTGTGGCTTCAATTGAAGACTTACGTACGGCTTGTTTGGAAAGTGGCGTTAAGTTGATTGCCTGTCAAATGACGGTCGATTTGTTTGATTTTAAACCTAGCGACTTTATTGACGGCATTGAGTTCGGTGGCGCTGCTACGTTTTTTGAGTTTGCGGGCGAGTCAGATGTGAACTTGTTTATTTAACCCATAAACCACTATTAATAAATCAGCCACACAGCTAAAGCAATCTAGCCTAAATCGTTTTAAGCAATATTACTTTTTCTGCTCGGCCAGTTCCTGTAAATATTCTGCAATGTCCCATTCGCAACCAGCACACCCAGTAAGCGCGCCGGTTCTTCTTGAGATAGCTTCCTGATCTGCACCTTCATTAAACAGCCGCTTAATATCACGGCGTTTGGTGCCACTGCAAGAACACATCACATCTTCGTCGTCATTGTAGGTTTTGATGACCATTGGTGATTGCGGTGTTAACACATTATTTAAGCTTGGTTAACTGTGCATTCAGTTTTTCCAAATTCGCACCAAACTCGGCTACGCGTGCTTTTTCTTGTTCCACTACAGCAGCTGGTGCACGTGCTACAAAGCTTTCGTTATTCAGTTTGCCATTGGCTTTACCAATTTCGGCTGCTAAACGTGCGATTTCTTTACCTAAACGTTCTTTTTCTGCAGCAACATCAATTTCTACTTTTAACATCAGTTTAAAGTCATCTACCAACATCACTGGCGCATCAGCCTCTGGTAAATCAGTCACAATCGTTACATCTTCCAGTTTAGCCAATGCTTTTAAATAAGGCGCATACAGCGCTAATTTATCCGCGTCGCCAGCTGCAATCAACGGAACACGTGCCGCAGGTGAGATGCTCATTTCGCCGCGCAGGCTACGGCAGGCATCGACTGCTTGTTTTAACAATGCAACCCACGCTTCTGCGGCTTCATCAATCTTGCCTGTTTGCGGTTTTGGATAAGTCTCAAGCATAATACTTGGCCCAGTTTTACCGCTCATAGGACCAATCGTTTGCCAAATCTCTTCAGTAATAAACGGCATAATAGGGTGTGTTAAGCGCAATATTGTCTCTAGCACTCTCAATAAGGTACGGCGTGTTGCACGCTTTTCTGCGTCAGTGCCTTGCTGAACTTGCACCTTGGCTAACTCCAAATACCAGTCGCAATATTCATCCCACACAAATTCATAAATAGCCTTTGCGGCTAAGTCAAAGCGATAATCGTTAAACGCACGCTCAACATCTGCTTCCGTGCGCTGTAATAGTGAAACAATCCAGCGATCAGCTTGGCTAAAACTTAAATAACCCTCAGGCTGCGTTTTGCAATCTTCTAGGCCATTATCTAGTGGAGTGCCATCTTCATTTTGTGTATTCATCAACACAAAGCGCGTGGCGTTCCATAGTTTATTGCAGAAATTACGATAACCATCGCAACGCTGCAAATCAAACTTAATGTCACGACCTGGACTGGCTAATGCGGCGAAAGTGAAACGCAAGGCATCTGTACCATAAGCATTGATACCTTCCGGGAATTCTTTACGGGTACGTTTTTCGATTTTTTCGGCATCTTTGGGGTTCATTAAACCCGTGGTGCGTTTTTTAATCAGTGCGTCTAAATCAATACCGTCAATCAAATCAATTGGGTCTAGTACGTTGCCCTTAGATTTACTCATCTTCTGGCCTTCTGCATCACGAATCAAGCCATGCACATACACATGCTTAAACGGAATCTTGCCCGTGATGTGCTTGGTCATCATCACCATACGTGCCACCCAGAAGAAGATAATGTCGAAACCCGTGACTAAAACGCTAGAAGGCAGATATTGCTGCAAAGCAAGATTAGCTTCATCTTTGGCTTTGTCACCAGTCCAATCAAGCGTTGAGAATGGCCATAAGGCTGATGAATACCAAGTATCCAGTACATCATCATCACGTTTGAGATTGCCTGTATAACCTTTAGCTGTCGCTAATTCGCGTGCTTCGTTTTCATCATGCGCAACGTAAAAACTGCCATCATCACCATACCAGGCAGGAATTTGGTGCCCCCACCATAATTGACGAGAAATACACCAATCCTGAATATTATTCAGCCATTGATTGTAGGTATTCACCCAATTTTCTGGGTAAAACTTAATCTCACCACTTTCCACAACGTCTAATGCTTTTTGCGTGATGCTTTTACCATCGTCAGTTGACTTGCTCATCGCCACAAACCATTGGTCTGTTAACATTGGCTCAATTACCACGCCAGTGCGATCACCACGCGGCACTTTAAGCTTGTGTTTTTCAGCTTTAACTAAATAATTTTGCGCTTCTAAATCCGCAACAACCTGTTTACGTGCAGCAAAACGCTCTAAACCTTGATATTGCTTAGGCGCGGCATCATTCACATTGCCATCTAAAGTCAAAATACCGATCATTGGTAGTTTATGGCGTTGCCCAACTGCATAGTCATTAAAGTCATGCGCGGGCGTCACTTTTACCACGCCTGTACCAAACTCTTTGTCAACGTAATCATCGGCGATAATCGGGATTTCACGGTTGCATAATGGCAGTTTTACATATTGGCCAATCAAGTGAGCATAACGCTCATCTTCAGGATGCACCATAACAGCTACATCACCCAGCATGGTTTCTGGGCGGGTTGTAGCAACCGTTAAATGACCGGAGCCGTCATTTAAAGGATAGTTGATATGCCACATAAAGCCATCTTCTTCCTCTTGCACTACTTCAAGGTCAGAAACGGCAGTGCCCAACTTCACATCCCAGTTCACCAAGCGTTTACCGCGATAAATCAAACCTTCGTTATACAAGCGTACAAAAGTTTCAGTCACGGTTTTATTTAACGCTGGATCCATCGTAAAGCGCTCACGCGACCAATCTGGAGAAGTACCCAAACGCCGCATTTGCTTGGTAATCGAACCGCCTGAAAACTCTTTCCATTCCCATACTTTTTCCAGAAATTTTTCGCGACCTAAATCATGGCGTGAAACGCCTTGTGCATCTAATTGACGCTCTACCACAATTTGCGTTGCGATACCTGCATGGTCCGTACCAGGCTGCCAAAGCGTATTGTCACCACGCATACGGTGATAACGGGTTAGCGTGTCCATCAAAGTCTGATTGAAGCCATGCCCCATGTGCAAGGTGCCAGTAACGTTGGGGGGCGGTAATAGAATACAGAAATTATCTTTAACTTCTGGGTTTAAGCTGGCTGAATAATAGCCTTTGCTCTCCCAAAAAGCATACCAATGACTTTCAATGGTTTTTGGGTCGAAAGATTTAGCTAATTCTCGTGTTTGTTTGTTTGCAGTGTCCATAGCCGCTATTTTAACACGGCGGAATCGCTAATTTAATAAACCGTTTTAAACGAATTTAGTGGGGTTTTCTGTAAATCTTTGAGAATGTTTTGCGGTTATTTTATCGTTATTTGTAATGCAGATAACAAGAGTAGGAATGTAACGATATGTACCAAAGACCAATATCGATAACTATCGCGCAGTTGTTGCGGCGATTTGGCGGATATGAGAAATAATCGGTTGCTTGCGGGTTTGGATAAGGTAAAGTTGCCATTATGCGCCTCCATCATTTGCTTGGCTGTTGCTTGCTTGATAGCATCTTGGCGTGCTAACTCCCATTCGCTTGCATCAATTTTCCCATCCAAATTATGATCATAGCGATTGCGTAGTTGCTCTGGGCGACTTTTCCAGTCGGCCAAGGTATTACGTACTTCCAGATTCAATGCGGCTGCGTCGGTTAAATGCTTTAACGTATTTAATTGACCTAAAACGTATAGTTTCTTAGCAGCCGGTAAATATTGTTCTACGTAACGATGCGCATTTTTACGCCAGGTGCGCGCTTCAAAGTGCACCACTTCAGCATCTACTGGATTGATGGTGCAGCTGGCCGTACCATCATTTAAGGTGAATGGCTGATTGCTTTCATGATAATCCAGCAAGCGATTCCCGCAAATGTCAGGTAAGCCTTTTTGGTCATCTACATTGGCGTAAACCCATGCGCGATACCAGACACAAGGAATACCGTGAAATGGTGTTTTGAGCGAGTTTCCACTGCTTGCGGTGCCGTGCAACTCTACGTAGCCTTGCGCAGCCGCGGCAATGGTGGAAATTGGTGCTTCTGTGATTTTAAGCAAGCGCCAGTAATTGAATATGGCGGCAAAGCAACTTGCTGCTAAAGCAACCCACCATAATGTTTGCCAAGTTTCGCGATTGCTCGGGCCAATTTTTTGCGCGTAAGCAGCAACGGCCAAGCCAGCGATAATGCCAACCGCAAGCAAATTAACGCGATTGGCTTTAAGCGTTTGAAACATGTTTAAACGCTAACTAATTGTTAAATCGACTGCCAACGTCAATGTCTTTTAATTCCTCTGGGGCGAATTGCAACATTTCTTTATATTGAAAATTAAATACGCGTGCCACAATCAGGTCAGGAAACTGTTCAATGCGCACATTGTTAATGTTGACGGAATCATTGTAGAACTCGCGTCTATCCGCAATTTGATTCTCAAGCCCAGTAATGCGCTGCTGTAAATTAATAAAAGATTGGTCGGCTTTCAGGTCGGGATAATTTTCCGCTACTGCATATAAATCCACCAAACTCGCACTTAGTGAGGATTCAGCGCGATTTAAACCCGCTACATCTTGCGTTTGGCGCACAGCATCAAGGCCCATGCGTGCGCGGATGACTTTTTCTAAGGTGCTGGATTCATGCTGCATATAGGCTTTACAGGTGTCGATTAATTTAGGTAACTCTTCATTGCGTTGTTTAAGCAGCACATCAATATTCGCCCAAGCTTTAGCGACATTATTGCTAATATTCACCAGACTGTTGTAAGTCATGATGCTGTAAATAACAATTACAGCCAATATAATCACTAATAAAAAATCCATGCGTTCCCCTTAAAATATAATTACGGTCATCAGTTTATGATTGTTGATTAAACCGGTCACCTAATAACTCTGGCCCGACTTTTTCCCAATAACGCGAAAAGCGTTTAAGGCGTGCTTCGCTAATTGATGCCTGTACAAGCTTGACTTCCGGTTCCCAAATCGGGTTAAAAGGATCTAGTAGCGCTTTGACTTGCCTGTTAGGAGTTTGCTGGGTAATCACCTGACCAACGCCGCGATTTTTAAGCACGGTTTGCGTGTCGCCCATCCACACCTCAACATCTTGTAACTCGTTTAAACAATCGGCTAAAAATTGCAGACGTTTAAGCGGCCATCTGCCATGCAGGAACTCATCATATACAAAAATTTTGGGCATCGGCTTGCGCAACAAAGGATGTGCTGCTGAGAGCATTTCATCGTGTACAAAGATAGCGATTGCTTGATGGGTAGAGATAGGCTCTTTTAGCGGCATGCTAATTTTGTGTTTTTTTGCCGGGCGGGGTGTTTGATTGGCAAATAACTGATCGTTAAGTGCTTCATAACTATGATCAAAAGGGCAGGTGATTTTGCAGTTGGCACAGTATTTTTCACCTGTGTATCTTGCCAAGTTTTCTTTATTAAAGAAATAAGGTTTCGAGCTGAAAAGCGAGGCAACCCATTGCCAAGATAAGTGGTTAGAAGCTTTGTCACCATCTAGTAAATTGTTCTCAAACCAATCTGCCGCTTCACGCCAATCTACTTTTAACCAATGCACTACATAAGCTGCGAACCACATGCGGGCGTGATTATGTACATAACCATCATGTGTTAAATCACGAATAAAGCCATCCATACAAGGCAAACCAGTAATGCCCTGACGAATGAAATCGGGCATCAGTTTATCGCCCAGCGCCACTTTGGGATCTTCAATATCGCTGAAAATGCCATTACCTTTATCGTACCAGACATGTCGCCAGTAATCGCGCCTAGCCAATTCAGCAATAAATTTTTCAGCCTGATCGCCGAAACGGCTTTTTGCGCTATCGCTGGCTTCTTTTAAGGTTAAACAGCCATGACGGAAAAAAGGTGAAAGTTTAGTCACAGCACCGTTAATAAAGTCGCGATTACGATTGTACGCAACCGCATCCATACTATTTAAGCGCTTGAGTGCTTCATGCCGACCGCCACGCCATTCGTCACTTAAAAATGAGCCAAGAGCTTGCGGAAAAATGCGTCTAATATATTGTAGACGTTCAGCACGATCGTGCGGGATGGTAAGTTTGTAAGGCTGAGCCATTAAAGTGTTTTTTGCAAAATAATTCTTATTGTGAATGCTTTGATTTTATTAGTGTACACTTTGTTTCGGTTTTTTTCATGATTAATTCCTGCCGATTTTTATGGCTACTCTCTTTATCAAATCGCTATTTTAAATACCGAAAAGCCAACCTAAAAAATGATAAGATAATTGGTGTTAATAGACATTGAGAGCATATTTAAGATGATAGATGCAATGTGGATTTGGGGCGCGATTGGCTTATTGCTGTTGGCGGTGGAGATTTCTACTGGTACCGTTTATGTCTTGTGGTTTGGTATTTCCGCGCTTTGTGTTGCGCTTGCAACTTGGATTTTTCCTAACATGCCGCCTGCCGTGCAGTTTGCCGTATTTGCAGCGTTATCCATTGGCTCTCTTGCGATTTGGAAGCTGAATTATAAAAAAACTGAAACACATTCTCGTGTAGGGCAAGCGCAAGGCGAAGAAATAGGCCGCACGGGAACAGTGATTGAAAGTGTTAACCCTAATCAGAATGGCAAAATCAGTTTTGTACAGGGGTTGATGGGCAGCCGCGAATGGGTTGCGGTATCAAATGAATCGATTGAAGTGGGCAGTCAAGCAAAAGTGGTGGCGGTCGAAGGCAATGCTCTACGTATTATCAAGATTTGATTTAAAGATTTATTATAGTTTTGGTTTTAATAGTTTAGTTTATCGTATTTACTTTTAGGAAAACAACATGACAGAAGTTAGCTTAATACTCATATTTTTAGTAGCTATTGCGATATTTAAAGGTGTGCGTATCGTGCCACAAGGTGAGGAGTGGGTGGTGGAACGTCTAGGTAAATTTGCTGGCGTACTTTCACCTGGTTTGCATGTCATTAATCCTATTTTTACTAAAGTCAGCTACAAAGTCACTACCAAAGATATTATTTTAGAGATTCCTCAGCAAGAAGTGATTACCGCGGATAACGCCGTGATTTTAGCCAATGCGGTTGCATTTATTAAAGTTTCAAACATCGAGCGCGCAGTGTATGGCATTGAGAATTTCCGCGAAGCCATGCGCAATATGGTGCAAACCAATTTACGTTCTATTATTGGCGGTATGGAGTTAAATCATGCGCTTACCTCACGCGACCGTATTAAAACCGAGCTTAAACAAGCCATTGCAGACGAAGCATTGGACTGGGGTTTAACGGTTAAATCTGTTGAGATTCAGGATATTAAACCTTCGCCCAATATGCAGGATGCAATGGAACGCCAGGCCGCCGCTGAACGTGAACGCGTAGCCGTGGTAACCGAAGCAGAAGGTGCAAAACAATCATTGATTCTAAACGCAGAAGCACGTTTGGAAGCTGCACGTAAAGATGCTGAAGCGCAAATGGTGGCGGCTAAAGCCTCAGCGGAATCAATTAAATTTATCACTGAAGCAGTGAAAGAAAACAACGCATCTGCAATGTTTTTACTGGGTGATCGCTACATTACTGCACTACAAAAAATATCCGATTCCAACAATAGCAAAATCGTGATGATGCCAGGTGATTTAGTCGGCGCGGTTAAAAGCTTAATTGGTGGTAAGTAATAATATATAAGTAGTATTTTAAAGGTTTGTTAGCAGTTGAATTTCAACTGACTTAACTGCTAGCAAGCCAATCTCCTGATTTTCCACCATGTTTTTCTAGCAGTTTTACTGCGCTGATTGTCATGCCTCGGTCTACCGCTTTGCACATATCGTAAATAGTGAGCAAGCCGATACTAACTGCGGTTAATGCTTCCATTTCCACCCCAGTTTGGCCTGTCGTTTCGCAACGTATTGTGCAGATAATACTGGATTCACTCTGGTTTATTTCAAACGTGACGGATACTTTTGTGAGAGAAATTGGATGGCACAGGGGAATTAAGTCTGCCGTTTTTTTGCTGCCCTGAATGGCTGCAATGCGTGCAATGCCGAGTACATCGCCTTTTTTTGCATCGCCTTGCTGAATCAATTTAAGTGTGGCAGGTAGCATGCTGATTGTACCTGTGGCAATGCCGATGCGGCGAGTAGCAGGTTTGTCGCCTACATCCACCATATGCGCTTGGCCACTGTTATCAAAGTGTGTAAGGGTTTGGTCGCTGTTCGCCATGTATTTTCTATTTCTCATGTATTTTTTATCTAATCGCAATTTGGCATGAACTTGCGCCGTAAAGGCATTATCATAACAATAATGAAATCAAAGTTAACATTAATTAATGCACAAAAAAGCACTGGTGCAAAAACTGCATTGGCGTTTTTTACAGCAAGTTTGTTCGCCACTAATAGCGTATTTGCAGACAATATCCAGTTATCTGCTATCTCTGGTAAGCCTTATGAAGATGGCGGACTAAACAAAAGTATACCCAGCCGGGATTTAGATACCAATCTGCCGGATTTGGGCGATATTGCGCAAACCGTATTAACGCCGCAGGATGAGCAGCGCATTGCAGAACAAATCTTACGCGAAGTGGCGGTGAGTGATGATGTATTGCAGGATGCGGAAATCGCCGATTATCTGCAGGCGATTGGCCAACGATTGGCTGCCAGCGGCCCGGACAAGCGCCAGACATTTAACTTTTTTGTAGTGCGCGATAATTCGATTAATGCCTTTGCCATGCCAGGCGGGGTGATTGGTGTGCATACTGGTTTGATTTTAGCTTCAAATAGCGAATCGGAAATGGCCAGCGTGCTGGGACATGAGATTGGCCATGTGACGCAGCGCCATCTGGCGCGTATGCTGGCTTCGCAAAAATACGATACCTTTAAAAATATCGCCGGTATCGCCTTGGCATTGTTAGTCGCGCGTGCAAATCCGGAACTTGCCAGCGGTGCTCTGACCGCATCAACTGCTGCAGGTGTGCAGCGACAATTAGATTACACACGTGAGCATGAGCGTGAGGCTGATCGTGTTGGTCTCACGATATTAGATGCAGCAGGTTTTGATGTGCGTGGCATGCCGGCATTTTTTACTACTTTGCAGCGTAGTACGCGATTTGTAGAGGGCACCGCACCCAGCTTTTTGCGTACACACCCATTGAATGCAGAACGTATTGCTGATGTATCTAATCGCGTTGAAACCATGCCGTATAAACAAGTTGCCGATAGTCTGGATTTTCAACTGGTGAAAGCAAAGTTACGTGCGGGCAATGGCATGGCTCAGACCGCGATTGACCAGTTTCAGGATAATTTGAGAGAGCGCAGATTTGCCAATGAAACAGCCGAGAATTACGGTTTGGCTGTGGCAATGCTGCGTAAAAATGATTTAGTCGGTGCCACTAAGCAAATGCAATGGTTACAAGCCCATGCAGTTAAACATCCGTTTATTGAAAATTTGGCTGCCCGCATTGAAGTTGCGCGCAATAACCCGCAGGCTGCTGCGGCGCAATATGCTAAAGCGTTAACGCTATTTCCTGATCAGCGCTCGCTGATTTATGGTTATGCTGAACATTATCTGGCAACCAATCAGCCCGATAAAGCACTTAAGTTGATTGCAGAAAAACAGCCACTGTTTCCAACAGATGCTTATTTCTATGACATGATGGCGAAAGCTTACGCGGCAAAAGGTAAGGATTTATTGCGTTTTCAGGCGCAGGGGGAATCATATTATCGTAAATATAATTTAAACAGGGCGGTTGAGCAGTTTGATTTTGCAGTAAAGGCCAAGGATGGCAATTTTTATGAGCATTCCATTGTGGATGCACGCTTAAAAGAGTTACGCCGCCTGCAGGCAAATGAAAAGACGGCACTGGATAGGTTAAGTTAATGCAACGCCGACATTTTTTAAGCGTATTTTTGGGAGGCATAACAGCACTGTTAATCGCACCGATTAGCGCGTTTGCGGCCACTTGGAATAAGCGGGCGTTTGAGGCAACAAAGTTCAGTAATGCTGCCAATGATTTGGCGATTAAGAACGAGATGCCGAGTCAGGATATTGATATTAATGCACCAGATCGCGCTGAGAATGGCGCGATTGTACAAGTCGAGATCAATAGTCGCATACCCAATACGGAATCGATTGCGATATTTGTAGAACATAATCCAACCACGCTGATTGGTCATTTTACGTTTACCAATGGCGCGTTACCGCAATTAGTGACACGCATTAAAATGGCGGAAACTTCTGATATAAAAATAGTGGTTAAAGCGGGCGATCAATATTTTACTGTTGCCAAAAATGTAGTAGTGCTTGAAAACGGTTGCGGTTAAGAAGGGCGAAAAGTGGATAATATTAAAATGCGCGCCAAGTTGATTAACGACACAACTGAAGTCAAAATGATTATTAACCATCCCATGGAAACAGGTCGTAAAAAAGACGATTTCGGGCAGTTGATTCCAGCCCATTTTATTCAGTTGTTAACCGCTAAATTAAACGGTCAGCCTGTGATTGAAATGCAGTGGGGAACAGGGATTTCAAAAAATCCCTATGTGACTTTTTATTTAAAAAGCGCCAAAGTAGACGACAAAATTGTTGTTAACTGGGTAGATAATTTAGGCAAAACTGGTGAAGGTGAGGTCTTGGTAACCGCAGGATAATATTTGATAACTGCCCAGTCATCCTGTATCAGGGAATAGCTGTTGTAAATAGATATACGCCAAATATCACCAAAAGTATTACGCCTTGCAATACATTGGTGCGGCCTGTCGCCAAGGAAATGGCATTCACAAATAAAGCCAACAGTACTAAAACCGTCGATTTCATATCAATGCCCAGAAACAGCGTCCATCCTGTCATCAGCGATAAAATAGCGACCGCAGGAATGGTTAAGCCGATACTGGCAAGCGCTGAGCCCAGTGCTAGATTCAAGCTGGTTTGAAACATGTTTTTACGCGCAGCGCGCACAGCGGCCAATCCTTCTGGTAACAGAACAATACTCGCGATAATAACGCCCACCAATTGACGCGGTGCATGAATTAACTTAACAAAGCTTTCTATTGTTGGAGCAAGCGATTTAGCCAGTAGTACCACGGCAACCAGACACAGCAATAATAAACCTGTACTCAAATAGGCTGTCGAATTGGAAGCTTTGTTTGTATTGTGAGATTTATCTTCGTCGCCATCTTCATCGTCATTATTATCTTTTGCATCTAAAAAATAATTTCTATGACGAATGGCCTGCACAAATACAAAAGTACCGTACAAAACCAGCGAAACCAGCGCGATAAAAGCCAATTGGCTTGCGCTATATACAGGTCCGCGGGTTGTTAATGTATAGTTGGGCAAAATTAAAGTTAACACTACAATTGCCGCTAATGTGGAGAGTGAAGCATTCGCACCATGCAGTTTAAACACTTGTTCTTTGTATAATAAACCGCCTATTAATGAGCATATACCCACAATTCCCGTGATGATGATCATCACCGCTGCAAACACCGTATCGCGGGCCAGCGCGGCTGTTTCAGGCCCGCCTGTTAACATTAAAGATAAAATAAGCCCAACTTCGATGACCGTAATAGCGGTTGCCAGCAATAATGTGCCGTATGGTTCACCTACTTTATGTGCAATCGTTTCTGCATGATGTACCGCAGACAACACGGCACCAATTAAAGCGATTGCCATCACAATCGATTCAATGCCGCCTAAGTTTAAATTCAATTGAGATGCTGCCAGCACTAATCCTGCCAGAATAGGCGCTACGATAGACCAAGTTGAAATTTTTAAACCATTACTCATTTATTTATTACCTAGTGTTATTGATTCATATTGAGAATAACCGCTTCCGCCACTCGAATACCATCTACGCCAGCGGATAGAATGCCGCCCGCATAACCTGCGCCTTCGCCGCATGGGTACAAGCCTTTGGTGTTGATGCTTTGCAAGGACTCGTCATCTCGCTTAATGCGAATTGGACTGCTGGTGCGTGTTTCGACACCTGTCAAAATGCCATCTGCTATATCATAACCTTTAATCTGCTTGGCAAATGCAGGAATTGCTTCGCGGATTGCATCAATCGCAAATTGCGGTAATGCAGATTCTAAATTTGTAAGATGCACACCTGGCGTGTAAGAAGGCGCTACTTCACCGAGTTGTTGAGACGGTTTATTGGCTAAAAAGTCGCCAATCAATTGTGCAGGCGCAGCATAATTACTGCCGCCTAGCACATACGCATGGCTTTCTAATTGACGCTGCAATGCTATCCCTGCCAATGGGTGTGCAGGGAAATCCACTTCTGGCGTGATACCCACCACAATACCTGAATTGGCATTACGTTCGTTACGGCTGTATTGACTCATACCATTTGTGGCAACGCGGCCTTCTTCAGAAGTCGCTGCCACCACCGTGCCACCCGGGCACATACAAAAACTATACACACTGCGGCCATTGCTGGCGTGATGCACTAATTTGTATTCAGCCGCGCCCAGCTTACTGATCAAATCTTCGCTATAGCTGCTGCCATAACGTGCCTTGTCGATTAATGATTGCGGATGTTCAATACGGAAGCCGATCGAGAATGGCTTGGCTTCCACAAAAATGCCTTTTTGATACACCATTTCAAAGGTGTCACGCGCGCTGTGACCAACGGCCAGCACAACGTGATTGCTGGCAATATGCTCGCCATTCGCCAGCACCACCCCTTGAACAACATCATCAATTATCTCAATATCGTCAACACGTGAATTGAAACGAATCTCGCCACCTAGTGCGATGATGTTGTTTCGCATGTTTTCTACCATGCTGACTAAGCGAAACGTACCGATATGCGGATGGCTGATATATAAGATTTCTGCTGGTGCGCCAGCATCCACAAACTCTTGCAGTACCTTGCGCCCATAATGTTTAGGGTCTTTAATCTGGCTCCACAATTTACCGTCAGAGAATGTGCCTGCACCGCCTTCGCCAAATTGCACGTTTGACTCAGGATTCAGCGTGCTTTTTCGCCATAAATCCCAAGTATCTTTGGTTCTTTCTTTCACCGCTTTACCGCGCTCTAACACAATCGGCTTAAAGCCTGCCTGCGCTAAAATCAGTGCGGCAAAAATACCTGCCGGGCCAAAGCCAATCACAATCGGGCGTGTTTTTACATCAGTTGGCGCGTTGCCTACCGCTTTGTAATTGGTATCCGGTGCGAGTTTTATATGCGGATCTTTTGAATGTTTGGCTAAAACTTTCGCCTCACCGTTAACCACAACATCCAGCGAGTAAACCAGCAATATTGCATTGGATTTTCGGGCGTCAGTACCGCGTTTAAAGATGCTGAAACTGATTAAGTCAGCCGCATTAATGGCTAGTTTTTTAATCGCAGCTGCTCTAATTTCCGCATCGGTGTGGCCTTCTTCGGCAGATGTGGCGATTGGCAGTTTAATTTCGGTGATTCTTAACATGGGCTTTAATCTTAATAGGTAATAATTGGATGAATTTGTATATCAAAAGCTTACGGATATAAAACTTACAGTTCTGAAATCGATGAATCTACGTCTGGAAATCTAAGTGGATGACTCTAAATTCAATTGCAGTAATTTGCGCAGCATCGGCAATGTTATCGGTTTTTGCATGGTCAGCGACCACTCATCGAGCGCATCTAAAGTTGCCATTAATGTAGGCAAATCGCGGCGCAGATAACGTAAGCAATAATCTACCACTTCGTCCGGCAGTTTCATGCCGCGTTCAAATGCATGTTGTTTAAGCGCAGTCGCTTTTTCAATATCATTTAAAGGATGCAGTTGATACACCAAACCCCAAGCCAAACGCGTTGCTAAATCGTCACGTAAACCCATTTGGGTAGGCGCGTGCAGTCCTGCGGTAATGATAAATTTACCTGCTTCCTTATGCTGGTTGTATTGATTAAATAAGTCAATTTGCGCATCGTTATTTAGCAAGTGCACATCGTCTGCTACGTTTATATTCATTGCTCTGCAAGCATGCAATAAATGACTTTTCCCTGAGCCAGACTCACCCCACAAATAAATAAATTGCGGTGTATTGCCACTAATCGCCATTGTTAAACTGGCAAGTGCTTCTGCATTGCGTCCCACTACAAAATTTTGCAAAGTAGGTGGTGCGGCAGGCTTAATGTCGAGTAAAAGTTGTTTCATGCAGTGCTGCTTGAAAAATTGAGGTAAAAAATGTGTTAAGTATGCTGATGATGTTATTTAAAACTTGTTTTATTTAAGATAAGCGTCGCTATCTAAATAATTATCTTTGGTATGGCGTAAACCCACTGCAATCGCCGCCGTGACTGGTAAGGCAAGTAATACGCCAGCAAAGCCGAATAATTGCCCGCCAGCCAGTAAAGCAAAAATCACGACAACCGGGTGTAAGCCAATGCGGTCGCCCACCAATTTGGGCGTAATAAAATTACTTTCTATAAGCTGGCCAATGCCAAATACCAGCAAGACGGGGATTAGCTGGCCCAAACTGGTGAAATGCAGCACGCCAACTAGTAATGCTAACCCCAAGCCAATTGCTGGGCCTAGATAAGGTATAAAGCCTAATAAGCCTGCGATGATGCCGATAGGTAAAGCCATATCCAGCCCAGTTAACCATAAGCCAGCGGCATAAAATACGCTCATGATAATCATCACGGTAAATTGGCCACGTAAAAATTCAGCCAACATTTGATCGATTTCTTGGGCGATTTCAGTCGTTTTTCCAATCACATGGCGCGGAATTAAATTACCGATACCAGCCGTTAACTCATCCCAATCACGCAATAAGTAAAACAATACGACTGGCAGTAATAGAATGTTCGCAATAATGCCGACAAGCGCCATACTATTTGAGCCGGCTGTTTTCAGAACATCACCCAGGATACTGCCGGCTGTTTTCCAGTTTTTGGTGATGACATCTTGAATTTGCGTACTATCAATCGCCAAGCTAATACCAAAGTGTTTTTGCAGCCATGGTTCGGCTGTGGTGCGGATGTTCGTAATAAAATCTGGCAGGCGCTCAATAATAAGTTGTGACTCTTTTTGCAGTAAGGGAATGATAATTAAAAGTAATAACGTAATAACGCCAACAAGTCCCATCATGACTAATACCGTTGCGGTTGTACGGCCAAATTGATATCTCTTGTAACCCAATATACTCAGCTTATCAACTAAAGGGTCGCACATATAAGCCAAAACCGCGGCGGTTAAAAAGGGTGTAAGCACAGGCGCCAAAAGATACAGCATCAACAGAAAAACTACACTTAAAATTAACCAGCGGTTATCTGCCACAATGTTCGTGGCAGGCGATTGTTTGTGGCTGTTTTTTGGTTGATTTGGCATGGTTAAATTGAATAGTGGGTTAAAATGCGAGCTAGTTAAATGTGTATTTAAGTTAAAATTATACTTACATTAAATAGTGATATAGCAATTAATTGAATCGAGAGCCGTTTTGAACACAACAAACCCTAACACAAACTCCATTAGCTACCGCGATGCAGGCGTTGACATTGAAGCGGGCGATGCCTTAATCGAGGAAATTAAACCTTTTGCTAAACGGACCATGCGACCAGAAGTGCTGGCGGGTATTGGCGGATTTGGGTCATTGTTTGAAATGCCTAAAAAGTTTAAAAACCCTGTATTGGTTTCTGGCACGGATGGTGTAGGTACTAAACTAAAGCTGGCCTTTGAACTGAATAAACACGACACGGTTGGTATCGATTTGGTCGCCATGAGCGTGAACGACATTTTAGTGCAAGGCGCGGAACCGCTATTTTTCCTGGATTATTTTGCCTGCGGTAAATTGGAAGTAGGCACTGCGGCGCAAGTGATTAAAGGTATTGCAGAAGGCTGTGAGCAATCTGGCTGTGCGCTAGTGGGAGGAGAAACGGCGGAAATGCCCGGCATGTACCCAGCGGGCGAATACGATTTAGCGGGTTTCGCAGTGGGTTGTGTGGATAAAGAAAAAATCATTAATGGATTGAGCATTGCAGCGGGTGACGTGTTATTGGGCTTGGCTTCAAGCGGCGCACATTCAAATGGTTATTCATTGATTCGTAAGTTAATTACAAACTCAGGCATTGATTTCGAGTCAGACTTTCACGGTAAAAAATTCAAAGACGTGGTGATGGCACCAACCAGAATTTACGTGAAATCACTGCTTAAGTTAATTGATGCTTTACCTGTAAAAGGCATGGCGCATATTACTGGCGGTGGCATTACAGAAAATATTCCACGCGTATTACCGGCAGGGTTGACCGCAGAGATCAGTGCAAAAAGCTGGGATTTACCGCCTTTATTTAAATGGCTGCAAGCGCAAGGCAATATTACGCACAGCGAAATGTATAAAACCTTTAACTGCGGCATTGGTATGGCAGTGATTATGTCTAAAACTGATGCAGCAGCAGCTAAGCAATTATTAGAAGCTGCGGGCGAGATGGTGTACGAGATTGGCGTGATTCGCACGCAACAAGCAGGTGAAGCCGCTACTGTTGTTGTTTAGTCAGGCGGCAGCATAAAAGCCAGACAACGCATATTGATGCTATGCGTTGAGTAGCTTCATTCAATAATTTGAGAAAATAATATGTTTAAGCAAAGCCAATGGATTATTTTTTTCTGCCTCGTTTTTTATGGTGCAATTGCGCACGCTGCACCTAAAAGTGTTCAACTGGAATATGACTTAAAACGTGATGGCAAACTATTTGCCAAAGTGGTCGAGAATTTTAGCCAAGACGGCAATCAGTATAAAATCGAGTCAGTCACAAAAGGCGTTGGTGTTTATGCGCTGCTTGGTGAGCGCAAATTATTAAGTAGTGGCAGCGTGACCAAAGAGGGCTTAAAACCTAAACACTTTGAATCGCATCAAGGGGATAACAATAGAAAATCCTTAATTAACGATTTTGATTGGGCAAAAAATACGCTCAATATGCAGGTGAAAGGTGAAGTGAAGACACAGACTTTACAAAAAGGTACACAGGATTTATTGAGCTATGCCTACCAATTTATGTTCGCGCAGCCAACTAAAGCGCGTGTTGGTCAAAACAGTATCAATTTGACGTTAACATCGGGTAAGAAACTAAAGCAATATCAATATAAAATCATTGCGCGCGGCTTAAAACTAAACGCTGCGGGTACAGACTTTAAAACTTTGCATATTGCCAATACGCCAGCGGCTGGAGATGATAAAAAAGAGCTTTGGTTAGCAGAGGATAAATATTATTTGCCAGTGCAATATAATTTAACCGATGAAGATGGCGCAAGTTTTGAGCAAACCTTGACCAAAATACATGTGGAATAATGTTACAGCGATTGTTAAAAACCAAAGCACTAAAAGACTAGCGCTGGCGATTGTTGTTTCTGCGGCTTTACATGCGTATTTGGTAGGTGGTTTTAATATGCATATGCCCAGTCTGAAAAAAGAAATGCATGTCATTGAGGCAAGGTTACAGATGCCAAAAGTGGTTATTCAACAAGCGGCAGCTGAAGAAGCTGTAGTAAATGCACAACCGAAGCCTGTTACCTCTTTGCCGAAAAAGCAAGTACCAAAACTGGCACCAGAAGCAATTGAAGAACCAGTATCTGATATAAAGCCGCAACAGATGGATATATCACCTGAGGTTTTAAGCGCAGCAACGCTAGAGCAGGCGATAAAGCCATCGCCAATTGAAGAGGCGCCGCAGGCTGAAAATAGTCAATCAGTACAAACGGAACAGCAAGCTGAATCGCAACTAGTTGATGCGGGTTTTGTGATAAACGAAAACGCGTATCAATATGTGGAAACAGATTTTGATGTAAGAACTGAAATAGATGGCGCAACAGAAGGTTCGGCCAAGATTACTTATAATCTGACCGATAACCAGCAATACACGCTTAAAAGCGTGATTAAGCCGCGGGGATTGGCGGCACTGATCATTTCTAATCTGTTGCAAACCAGCGATGGCACACTTACTAAGAATGGTTTGCAGCCCAACGTTTATTTGTACCAATATGGTGCTAAAACGGATAAAACTTATTCAGCAAAGTTTGATTGGGCTAGTAAAATGGTGAGCTTAATCACAGCTAAAGGTACAAAAACCGCAGAAATTGCGGATGGAACGCAAGATTTGCTCAGTTTTATGTATCAATTTATGTACGTGGCACCGTTAGAACGTATGCAAATTAGCATTGCCACTGGCAAAAAACTTGCCAACTATGACTATAGTTTTGATGGAGAAGAGACTATTAATATTCCGATGGGCGAAATTAAAACGCTGCATATTTTTCATTCGGGTGACGAAAGCGATGAAAAAACTGAGCTTTGGCTGGCGCTTGATTACCAATATGTGCCAGTTAAAATTCGCAAAACTGAAAAAAATGGCAAGATCTATGAACTGGTCGCCACGCGTGTTAATACTGCGCGTCCAGTTGTACTAAACTAGCAGTTCGCATTTGTAATATAGCCGTATCAACCTTAACCAATATTTGTTTAATAAAGCTAAACCATGACTCCAAATTTACTGCGCCAAGCAGCCATGTTACTCACTAATTTGCTGGATTTTAATAGTCCGGCCGATGCTAAATTGGGTGACTTCTTTCGCAATAATCGCGATCTGGGTACTAAAGATCGCGCTTTTGTGGCGGAAAGTGTTTACGGCGTTTTGCGCCGTTTGCGTTATTTAAGTGCTGTGACGGCAAATGATGAAAATGATCCGGATGATGGACGTAAGCTTATATTGGCGTGGTTATTGCGCGTGCAAGGTAAAAGTATCCGTGAGCTGGAACTTATTTTAAATGAGCAGCAAACCGAGTGGGCGCATGCGATTAAAGCCAAAGCTACTCAGGATTTTCCTTTAGCTGTGCAAGCGGATGTGCGTGACTGGTTGTGGAATAAGCTGGTGGCGCAATATGGTGAGGCAGAAGCGTTAACTATTTGCCGCAGTATGTTTGAGCAAGCTGCATTAGATCTGCGAGTGAATACTATTAAAGGTAATCGTGAAGAGGTGTTGGCGCGCATGCTGGCTGAGAACACCGTTAAAGATAACGTCATTGAAGTAACGCCATATTCGCCGATAGGCATTCGTATGGGTGCGCGCTTAAATATTAGCCGACATGTGTTATTTGAGGCAGGCAAAATTGAAGTGCAGGACGAAGGCAGCCAATTGTTAGCTTATTTAGTCGCGCCGAAACGCGGCCAAATGGTAGCGGATTTTTGTGCTGGCGCTGGCGGAAAAACGCTGGCGATTGGCGCGTTAATGAAAAATACGGGACGATTATACGCCTTTGATATTTCTGAAAAACGCTTGAATAATTTGGGTAAACGACTAAAACGTTCAGGTTTATCTAATTTACATGCACAAGTTATTAGCTCTGAAACCGACCCTAAATTAAAACGTCTGAATGGTAAATTTGACCGTGTGTTAGTGGATGCACCATGCAGCGGCTTTGGGACCTTGCGCCGTAATCCCGATTTGAAATGGCGTTTTGAAGAGGCAGACATTGCTGAACTGAATATCAAACAGACTAACATTCTGGCGCGCGCGGCCAAGCTGGCAAAAGTGGGCGGGCGCTTGATTTATGCCACATGTAGCTTATTAAAAGATGAAAATGAAGCGATCGCAGAGGCGTTTTTAGCAGCGAATCCTGATTTTAAATTAATCCCTGCTAATGAAGTGTTAAGTCATCAGCAAATTAAACTGGATACAGGACATTATTTAAAACTATTGCCGCATTTACATGGCACGGATGGTTTTTTTGCAGCGGTATTTGAGAAAATTAATCCAGTAGACGGTTCTGCAAAAATCACCAAAGAAATCGTGCAAGAAGCGGCTGAATTGATTGAAAGTATCAAAGCCTCTGTTTCGGATGAGGTGGAAGCAGAGATTGGGACTGAGGCAGGAATTAAACCAGAAGCTAAGAAAAAAGTAGCCGCTAAAAAAGCACCATCCAAAAGCACAAAAACTGCTGAACCCAAAACGAGCAAAGCCAAAAAAACAGACAAAGCCTAAAGAACGAATCTAAACTTAATACAAAAACGCATCCACATGAAAATGCCTAGCCTAAATACGCAGATACTGCTCGGTGCGATTGTGGGTGTTTTGGTCGGCTTATACTTTCATCAGCTCGGTGCTCATCATCATATAACGCAAAACGGGCTTTATGCGTCTGGCTTAATCGGTACTTTGTTTATCGATTTGCTTAAGATGATTTTGATACCGCTGGTGTTTTGTAGTATTACGGTTGGCATTGCCAACTTGCGCCAGCACCAGAAAATACACCGTGTTTGGATAACAACGTTGGTATTTTTCGCCTTCACGACGACCATTGCGATTATATTAGGGTTGGCGGCCACCAACTATTTCAAGCCGGGCAGTGGCATGCAAATCGCGATGTTTGCTGATGCGATGCAAAACTTTAAAGCACAGCAACTGCCGTTACCTGAGTTTTTTGCGCAGTTTTTACACGGTTTATTTATGAATCCTTTTACCGCACTGGCAACGGGGAATGTGCTGGCTGTGGTGATGTTTGCATTGATTTTAGGCATCGCTTTAGTGGTAGGCGGCGAGCGTTACAAAAATATTCTAGTGTTATTGCAAGAAGGCTTAGAACTCACCATGCGTATGGTTGGTTGGGTAATGGTGCTGGCGCCTTTCGGTATCGCGGCCTTATTAATCAAGCTGGTCGCCACGCAAGATGCAGCCATGTTAAGCACAATGGCAAAATTTATGACCATGGTGATTGGTATAACCTTGTTGCATGGCGTTGTTATTTTGCCACTGCTTTTATACTTAATTACCGGCAAAACGCCATTGTGGTTTTGGCGCGGGGCGCGTGAATCATTGATTACAGCATTCGCGACTAGTTCAAGTTCTGCCACCTTGCCAGTCACGATGCGCTGCACTACGGAACATTTGAAAGTAAAGCCGGAAATCGCAGGCTTTGTCGTGCCCTTGGGCGCTACGGTAAATATGGATGGAACCGCTCTTTATGAGGCTGCTGCTGCTTTATTCATTGCTAATTTAGTTGGCGTAGACCTTAATTTAACTCAACAAATCATCATATTTTTTACGGCGATGATTGCCGCCATTGGCGCGCCAGGTATACCGAGCGCAGGTATGGTCACTATGATAATGGTGTTGCAAAGCGTCGGTTTGCCAGTAGAAGCGATTGCGATTTTATTGCCGATAGATAGATTGCTGGACACCATACGCACCGTTGTGAATGTGCAAGGCGATATGATTGGCAGCCTTGTCGTACAAAAACTGACCGATAAAACCTGAAACACGTCCCACACGCGAAAATAGTTGCGCCTTCACGAATTTCCATTCACGCTTTACCAAACATTGAACACTCTTGAGATGAATCATTAAATGCTACATTTTCACAAAGCCGAACTAGTCGATGCACAAGAAATCGCCGCACTGATTAACTCCGCCTATCGCGGTGAAAGCAGTCGCGCAGGCTGGACAACCGAAGCAGACTTGCTTGATGGCTTGCGCACCACCACGCCAGAAATTGCCAGCGTCATCAAACGTGATGATGCGTTTATATTAATTGGCGTATTAAATGACCAAATCGTCGCCACAGTTTGCTGTGAACTGCAAATGATTGCCGGCAAAAGTACCGCACATTTCGGCATGATAGCCGTTAAGCCAACTCTGCAAAATCGTGGCTATGGCACAGAAATTATTCAAGCGGCAGAAGCCATGACACTTAGACAATGGCGCGTAGCAGGCTTTCATATGACGGTTATTTCTATCCGTAACGAGCTTGTCGCATTTTATGAAAGATTAGGATTTTTGCGCACCGGCGAGTTTAAAGACTTCCCCACTGAACCAGCACTTTGGCAACCCAAAGTTGAGGGTTTGAATTTGGAGTATTTAGCGAAGGTGATTAAACAATAAGTCTTACCGCTTTAAACTGTGTGGGATATGGCTCTACCGCATGTTCTATGCCCACATAATAAATATCAGACTTCATTAGCAAATCTAAATTGCCCACCATCAATAATTAATGGCTATTGTAATATCACTATTTAATTCATTCAGTAATATTTTATGACCCCACAACGTAAATTTTGGACGCTAGTAGCTTCAGCCGCGGCAATTCTGGCTGTCACCATGGGCATACGGCAATCCATGGGTTTATTCTTATCGCCATTAAATACATCCACTGGACTCGGTATCGTAACAATCAGCTTTGCAATGGCCGTTGCCCAATTTACATGGGGAGCGGTACAACCTCTCTTCGGCATGCTGGCAGATAGAGTTGGCTCTTTTATGGTAATCGTGCTTGGTACTTTAATGTTGGCAATAGGTTTGGCTATTACACCATTCATGAGTTCGGGTTTTGGCTTGATGTTTGCGGTTGGCATTTTGACGGCAGTAGGGGCTGGTGCGGGAAGTTTTTCAATCTTGATTGGTGCTGCAGCTCAGAGATTACCAGCAGATCGTCGCTCCACAGCTGCTGGTTTTATCAATGCCGGCGGATCACTTGGACAATTTATATTTGCGCCAATTACGCAGGCGCTAATCAGCTCATTTAACTGGGTCGTTGCTATATTTGCATTAGCTGCCACATCGCTAACTACCATTCTGTTGGCACTGCCGTTACGTGAGAAAACAGGTGTTGCCGAAAAACGTGCAGCAACACAGGCCGATGGAATCACATTAGGTGAGCAGCTACGTATCTCCTTTAAAGACCGAAGTTATCTCTGCTTAAACGTAGGGTTTTTTGCCTGCGGATTCCACATTGCTTTTTTAGTTACACATCTTCCAGGAGAAGTAAATCTGTGTGGTTTATCTGCATCAGTGGGCGCAACATCACTGGCCATTATTGGGCTTGCTAATGTGTTCGGTAGCATTGTAGCCGGCTGGCTTGGACAAACCAAACGCATGAAAATGATTCTGTTCTGGATGTATGCCTCACGCGCACTGGCCGTTGCCATATATCTGATTGCGCCTAAAACAGAAGTCACTTTCTATATTTTTGCAGCCGTCTTAGGGTTCACTTGGCTATCCACGGTACCGCCGACAGCTGGGCTAATCGGTAAATTATTTGGCCCACGTTATTTAGCCACACTGTTTGGCTTTGCCTTACTTAGCCACCAGATTGGCGGTTTTTTTGGTGCATGGTTAGGTGGAATTGCTTTTGTGAAAACTGGTAGCTATGAATGGATGTGGTACGCAGATATTGTTCTTGCCAGTATAGCTGCACTAGTGAATCTGCCAATTCGTGAGACGCATCCAAAATTGTCGGTGACGATAAACTAAAGATAGGAGTGTTTATTGAATCACGGCATTTCAGTGAGTTGAGCTCAAAATGATTAAGCCGATTTGCTAAACCTATCCAATCCACTCATCACCAACGAATAAGCCGCCGGCACTACAACCAAAGTCAGCAAGGTGGATGAAATCATACCGCCGATAATCGCAATTGCCAGCGGTTTGTTTGTTTCACTACCTGCGCCAAGTCCAAGTGCGGCGGGGAGTAGGGCTAAAATAATGGTTAATGAAGTCATCACCACAGGGCGCAATCTAATTGGGCAGGCTTCGCTAAGTGCATTATTAATGCTGGCGCCTTTCTCACGTAGCTGATTGGTTAAATCAACCAGTAAAATGGAGTTTTTAGCGACTAAGCCGATTAGTAATATCAAGCCAATCATTGAGTACATATTGAGCGTATCACCGGAAATGAGCAGCGCGATTAAACCGCCAATAATCGCCAATGGTTGTGCCAGCATAATGATGAATGGTTGAATGAATGAATTGAATTGGCTGGCTAAAACCATATACAGCAAGATAAACGCTAGCAAAAATACAAAGCTCACGTTTTTAATGGTTTTGCTAAACTCTTCCGCTTGGCCTGTTAACTTAATACTGTAGTTAGGAGGCACTATTTTTGCTGCTGTTTCGTTAACAATATTCACAGCATCGCCCAATGGCACATTGGGGTTGGCGTAAAAGTTGGCAGCGTAGCGTAAATCGTAACGGCCAATAACCGCCGCGCCTAGTTCTTGTTTAAAGCTGGCGATTGCGTCCAGTCGTACCAGTTCGCCGCTTGTGCTTCTTAAGTAGATTTTGCTTAAATCTGCGACACTTTTTAAATCACCTTCCGTTGTTTTCAGGCGAATATCGTAACGCTGACCATCGCCAACATCGTCATTAAACTTAGCGACGTCAATGCCACCCGCATACAGGCTGACAGCGGTGGCAATGTCATTTGCGCTTAAGCCAAATGTAGCGGCACGCACGCGATCAATTGTCATATCCAATTGTGGTAAATCTAATTGCACGTCTAAATCCACTTTGCCAATTTTCGGATTATCCCCAAGGGTTTTCTGCATTAACTTGGAAATGCGCCCGATTTCTTGCAGGTTATCGCCTGTTAAGTTGAATTGTAATTTCTCTGAACGTTGGCCACGCGCAATGGAAGTGGCAGATGGCAGGGCGCGAACACCGGGAATGGATTCAAATTCTTGTTTCAGTTCTTTGATTAAAGTTTGCTGACTTTTTTTACGTTCGGTTTTAGGTTTTAAACGTACGCTGATATTGCCTTGATTGACTTGCCCGCGCGAGCCGGTGCCAATACTAGCGAAGTAACTGGCAACTTCGTCTTTATGACTAGCAACCGCGGTCTCGACTAATTTCATGCGTGAATCGGTATAGGCCAAACTAGAACCCAGCGGTGTTTTGACGATGATGTTAAAACTACCTTCGTCGGATTCTGGAATGAAGTCTTTATCGACATATTTAAGCGTTAAGAAACCACTGATTGCCACGAAAATAACGGTAAATAAAAGCACTAACGCACGGTGATGCAATGCCAGACTCAGTAGTTTCTTGTACTGATTGTCAAAAGCAGTTAATACGTTGCCAATGGCGGTGTAGAGCTTATTTTCTTTGCTATTCACTTCTAAGTAGCGGGAACACAACATGGGCGTGAGGGTTAGCGATACAAATAGTGACGCTAACACGCCAAAGGTGACTACCACGCCAAATGATTTAAACAGTTTGCCCACAATGCCATCCATAAAAATGACTGGGGCAAAAATACATACCAGCGATAATGAAGCGGCAATGACGGCAAAAGTCACTTCATTTGAGCCATTTAACGCAGCCGTCATTGGGTTGGGATCCAGATGCTCACGATGTCGGTGGATATTTTCTAACACCACAATGGCATCATCTACCACCACGCCTATCAGCAAAAGCAAGGCTAATAATGTCATGGAGTTAAAGGTGAAGCCGGCAAAATACATCACGGCAATAGCAGCTAAGAGTGATACGGGGATAGCGGTTGCAATAATGATGGTAGAGCGAATGGAGCGCAAAAAGATAAAAACGATAAATGCGGCAAGTAACGTGCCTTCAAATAAATGCTCTTTAAGCGATGCGACGAGCTGGTTAATAAAAATAGAATCATTGGTGGATATTTCTAAATTCATACCTGCGGGTAGGTTGGGCTGAATGTCTTCATTTAAGCGCCGTTCCACCTCGTTGATAATGGCAACCGTATTTGCATTGGCGACTTTTACGATGCCTAAGCCTACAGCGGTTTTGCCGTTGTATCGCGCAACTTGCCGATTATCCGTGATGCTGTCTTCAATATTTGCGATATCCTTCAGGCGTATGGGTGCGCCCGCTCTTGCCACAATAACCAACTCATTCAAATCTTTAATATTATGAAACTCAAGGTCTAGTTTTAATAATTGCTCAGCTTGATCGCTGACTAAAAAACCGCCTGGTAACTGTATATGTTCTCTTGAAAAAGCAGAGATTAAATCGTTAGCAGTGAGTTTATGCGCTGCCATGCGTTCGGGCGAAATGTTGACGCGAATCACGCGATCCCGACGGCCACCAATTAATACTTCGCCAACGCCGTCAATCGTTTCAAACCTTTTTTTGAGAATATTGTTGGCATATAGATTGAGCTGTTGAATAGTGCGGTCACCACTAAGTGCCAGCCAGATAACGGCCGCAGCGTTGGTATCCACCTTTTGTACAATCGGCGGGTCTGTATCATCCGGTAAACGGCGTAATACTTGGCTGACCTTGGCTTGTATTTCGTTATATGCAACATCAATATTCTTATCTAGTGAGAATGTAATGCTGATGCTGGAAACACCTGGCGATGAGGCAGATTGAATATGTTCAATGCCCGGCGTGGTGTTAATGGATGATTCAATCACGCTGGTAATGCTGGCATCGATGACATCAGGATTAGCGCCGCGTAGTGTTGTGGTGACTAATATCACAGGAAAATCAATCGCAGGGATACGGTCAACCCCAATGCGTTGGTAAGAAATAATGCCGAGCAGGACGATGATGCCCGAAAGCATCCAGGCGAGTACGTGACGTTTAATGGAGAGTTCTGGCAAGGTCATGACTGGTTTTTTCTAGGGTTTAATTTACTAGGCTTTTAATTGAGCTTTGAATTGGAATATGTAGTGCTTACGGTTTTTTCTGTGTAGAAGGAGCTTCATTCACTTTTACTGGCGTGTTATCGGTTAAGAAACCTGCGCCATCCACTACCACGATATCATTTGGCTTAACGCCTTCGGTTATCTCAATCATGCCGTCCTTGCGTAACCCCGTTTTCACAATGGCTTGATAGGCTTTATCGTGACGCACCACATAAACCACTTCGCCGGCAGGCCGCAAAATAACACTTTGTTCCGGCACCATCATGGCAGTATCTCGCTCGCCCAGAATAACGCTGCCGGTTACGCTGGCGCCCGGTTGCCAGCCCGTTGTATCAAATACATCGGCAATCACGTCTACCGTGCGGCTATCTGCTGCAATCATTGGCTTTAATTCACGAATCACCGTATTGAATACTTCATCCGTGGTGGGTGTGGTTAAGCGCACTTTAAGGCCCGGTTTCAGTTTTGCTGCAATCTGTTCAGGAAAAGGCAAGTGTGCACGTAAACGTCGTTTAGAGATAATTTGTACAATGGGATCGCCAACTTTTACAAAATCTCCCGTATCGGCCAGTTTTGTTTCTACCACACCGCTTGTCGGTGCAAAGATTTTCGTTTTACTGTTGGTGTGGTTAATCGTGCCAACACGTGCTTTAGCGCCTTCCAGTTGTTGTTTGAGTGAGTTTCTCAGTGCAATATCATTATCAACCGTGATTTGTGAAATGAATTTCCTATCGACCAAGGCTTGATTGCGAGCCACGATTTTGTCCTGATTGGCGAGTAAAGCCTGAATGCGCGCGACCTCCGTTTGCGCTTCGTTGCGTTGCAAGCCAAAATCCGTCGCATCTAAAGTGGCGATTAATTGTCCTTTTTTAACGGGCTCACCAGGGCTTACATGTACCTTAATCACGCGCGCGGCAACTTCTGCCGCCACAACTGGGTCTGTTAAGCTTTCTAGTGTACCAATCGATTCTTCAGTAATTTCCAGAGTCTGGTCTTTCACCTGTGTCACTGTCACTAATGATGGCTTAGGCGAATTTTGTTCGGCAGATGTGCCTTTTTTATCACTACAGGCGATTAAAAAAATAGAAACCACACAGGCTAATAGTAGAGGGAATTTTGTTTGCATAAATGGTTTAGTTTGCATCATTAACTTAATGTAATATGTTTCTGATTGATTAACACTTAATCAATCATATTGATTTTATTGATATTAACCTATTCTGAAGCTTTAATTTTCAGCCAGTCAAAATAAGGGCCAGGATCCGTCTTACGGCCTGGCGCAATATCTGAATGGCCAACAATATGTTGAATAGGATAAGTTTGCTTTAAAGTGGTAATGAGTTGTTGCAGTGTTGTGTATTGAGCCGCTTCAAATGCTTCAAAGTCATTACCTTCCAACTCAATTCCGACTGAGAAATCGTTACAACGTTCACGCCCCAGCCAATTGGATACACCTGCGTGCCATGCGCGTTGCAAACAAGATACAAATTGAATCAATTCCCCATCGCGCCGAATAAAGAAGTGCGATGAAACTTTACGTGTGTAAATCTCGGCATAATAAGGATGTTCGTTTGGATTTAGTGTGTTGGTGAATAATTCAATCACGCCGTTACCGCCATATTGGTTAGGTGGCAGGCTGATGTTGTGGATAACAATCATGCTGATTTCGGGTGCGACATTATCAAGAAAAGGTCGTGCGTCAAAATTGGGTGAAGTGATTTGTTTGGCCTTGTTTATAAACCCTTTTTTGTTGATTTTTATTTCATCCATAATTGATGCTAAATACGATTTATCCGATAAAATACCATCTTACCTAATTTTTAGAGATATTTAAGCATGGTTTTTCTACAGTTATTTGTAATGCTGATTGTTATTTTGATTGCAGCAGAGGTGTTTACCAACGCGCTTGAGCATTTAGGTGAAAAACTGGGTATTTCAGAAGGTGTCACAGGTTCATTGTTTGCGGCTGTTGGCACCGCTTTGCCAGAAACCATGGTGCCGCTGTTAGCGATTTTTGCAGGCACAACCAGCATGGCAACCAATCATGAAATCGGCGTAGGTGCGATTTTAGGTGCGCCACTCATGTTGGCTACTTTGTCCCTTAGTCTGATGGCGCTTTCAGTGTACAAACGTCGCGGTGCAAACGGTCATTTACGCCCGGAGCGCACAGGTTTGACGCGTGATATCAACTATTTTATCGCAGCATTTATACTGGCAGCAGTAGCATTATATGTACCTCACCATGAGATGTGGATACGTTATGTAATCGGTTTCGCGATGGTGATGATTTACGTGGTGTATGTGTGGCAAACCTTACGCGCTTCAAAAAGTTTAGTAGCAGAAGGTCACGCAACCGAAGCACATAATCCCATGTTTTTAAGTCGCTTAGGCTTGCCCACTAACACACTCACGATTACTGTGCAGATTATTTTAGGCCTGCTTTTGTTGATTGCTGGCGCCAAAGGTTTCATTAACGGCGTAGATGAAGCATCACATATCTTAGGCATTTCTGCATTGATGTTATCTTTGCTTATCATTCCAATCGCAACGGAATTGCCAGAAAAAGTGAACAGTATTTTGTGGATCCGTAAAGGTAAAGACACGCTGGCATTTGGCAATATTACTGGCGCAATGGTGTTTCAAGGAACATTGTTACCTGCGATCGGTATTACTTTAACGCCTTGGGAGCCGCGCCCAGAAGTGGTTTGGGGGCTGGTAATTACGCTACTTGCTGCACTATGGATGCGTTATCTACTGCATAAAGGCGGAATACGCGTGTGGCATTTATTAGTTAACGGCGCAATGTACGTTACTTATTTAGTGATTGCGCTGAGTTAAAAGCACTAACTAAAAAAGGACTAGTTATATAGATATTAACTAGTCCGATACATTTGCTTAGTCGTACAGATTTTCATCCGACATATCCGTATCGTCATCTTTGGCCAGACCTAACTTGGTTAGCCTATATCGCAAGGTTCTAAAGCTAACTCCCAACAGTTTCGCCGCCGCTGTTTTATTGTTGTTGGCTTTGGCTAGTGCTTTCAGGATTGCACGTTTTTCAATATCTTCTAAATACTCCGGCAAGCCTATTTCTAGGGTTTTGCTGGGATCAAAAGTGACTTTGTCATTTGTTCTGAATTTGAACTCCTGATCCATTAGTAAATCATCCGTACATATTTTCTGGCCATCACATAGCGCCAGTGCACGTTCTAACATATTCTCCAATTCACGCACATTGCCGTCAAAATGCAATTTACCAATTAATTTGGCAGCACTTTCGTCCAATACTGGTACAGGAATCGATTGCGCATCACACAGTTTTTGTAATAGTTTTTGTGTGAGTTCAGGGATATCTTCTGGTCTATCACGTAGCGCCGGCATTTTAAGTTGAATCACATTGAGGCGATAATATAAATCCTGCCTGAACAGGCTATTGCTCATCATCTCGCTTAAGTTTTTATGTGTGGCGCTGATAATGCGCACATCAACACTTTCCTCAGTTGTGCCACCAACCGCACGTACTTTCTTTTCTTGTATAGCGCGCAATAGTTTAACTTGCATGGCTAAAGGCAAGTCGGCGACTTCATCTAGAAATAAAGTGCCGCCATTAGCTGCCTGGAACAAGCCGGAGGTATCTTGTACTGCCCCTGTAAAAGCACCTTTTTTATAGCCAAAAAATTCACTTTCCATTAAGTTTTCTGGTATTGCGCCGCAGTTAACTGCCACAAAAGATTTATCGCGTCGTGAGCTGTTGCTGTGAATCAGTCTTGCTGCCAATTCCTTGCCACTACCAGATTCGCCGCTGATATAAACCGGCGCCTGGCTGCGAGCGAGCTTTGCTATCATGCTGCGCACATAATCCATAGCAGGTGATTTGCCGATTAAATCAACTGTGTTTTGAGTTTGCTTAGTGTCTGAGTTGGATAATTTAAGTGCAGACTCTACTAATGGGCGCAGTTGTTTGAGTGAAATAGGTTTGGTTAAATAGTCGAATGCACCTGCTTTTAAGGCAGAAACGGCATTTTCTGCACTGCCATAAGCGGTAATCACAGCAACTGGCAAGCCAATATAATTGGCTGCAATATGCTGTACCAGTTCAAGTCCTAGGCCATCGGGTAACCGCATATCCGTTAAGCATAAATTATAATTTTGGCTGGCCAATAATTGTTTAGCTTCTGTTAAATTGCCGGCACTATCCGTTCTAATGTCCATGCGCTCTAGGGTTAAAACCACCAGCTCACGAATGTCTGTTTCATCATCAACAACTAAGCAGTTAAATTGTGCCATTAAAATTTAAGCCTTTTTGAGATAAATGATAAATTGCGTGCCAATATTTGGCGCGCTAGTTTTGCTTGGAGTTTTATGTTGCAGCTTAGCACCATTTGCATCCGCCAATTCGCGTGCAATATACAGCCCTAAACCAGTACCGGATTTCTCCGTAGTAAAGAAAGGCTCAAACAAATGGCTGCGTACGCACTCTGGGATGCCGCTGCCATCATCGTTAATCTCAATTTGTACGGTCTGTGTTTTTGCCGACACTGACAACACTAAGCTATTTTCATTTTGCTGGGAGTGCCGCCAGCCATTCTTGCACAGGTTCCACAAAACTTGGTTTAAATGCCGACGATCAAAAGAAATGACGGCATCTGGAGCAGATAATACTAATTTAAAGCATTGCGGCGGGATTTTTTCAACTGCGCAAAACTGCGTGTAAAAATCGGTCATAAAATTTTCTAGGTGAATCATTTCCTGGTTGGTGCGATCCCGCCGATTAAGCTCCAATACATCTTTAATAATTTGGTCAACACGTTGTACATTATCGCCGATGATTTGCAGCATACGTTGGTTTGCAGTATTAATGTCTTCTTCTTCCTGTAATAACTGGTTGGCGTGGCTAATTGCGCTAAGTGGATTGCGGATTTCATGTGCAATATTTGCCGTTAAGCGCCCCAATGCGGCCAATTTGACTTGATGCGCTTGAATTTGCATTTGCGACCAGTCTTCAATAAAAATAACCGCACCTTGTTGGCGATTGTCATTAACAGGTAAAAATCTCAGCCTAAGTTCACGTGATAATGTATTCAGTTTTAAAATATTCGGCTGTGTATTTTCAGGTGGCTCGGTTTCATGCATCCAAATCTGTAGCATTTTGCTGATTTCTGGTGAAATTTTGTTTAAAGAATCTCCCTGCCAATTATCGGCATCACTGCTGTCTAGGTCTAACAAGTTTTTGGCCTGCATATTGTGATGTTTAATATGCAGGTTGTGATCAACTACCAGCACGCCATCTTGCATTTCATGCGTGATTAATGCATTAATTTGCGCCAAATTTATAACATCCAAGCCACGCTGAGAAGCCAGCAATTCACTTTGTTGCATGCGTCTGGCTAGGCTGTGCGCCAGCCATGCGGTAGCAAAACAACTCAAGCTTAGCATGACTGCACCAGTATAATTCTCTGCTAATCTGCCGATGATGAGCATGCGGTAAGTTTGCTCGATTAAAATGCCGATGGTGGCTAGAGCGGCATAAAACAAGGCTAAGCGACCCTCGCTGATTAAGCTTGCACTGGCAATGGTGATGATTAGCAATAAACCTACGCCAACTCCATCATCCTGCTGTGCATGCATTAACAAGATGATAAATATAATATCTATGATGATTTGCGCGGGCAGGTTGAGGTCAATATTGGGTTTTTCTAACCAAGTAAAAGCCGCGGATATGCAACTAAAAACCAGATAGCCCAGCACCAAGTTGAAAAATAAATCTTTTTCGCTATTGAGTGGAGAGGTGCCTTCACCTATTGTGCTTTGCATGATTACAAACATCAGTGCAATCACTATGCGATAGCCGTTGTACAGTTTTAGACTGCGCCAGCGGGTAGCGGTAATAGTAGCGTCAATATCTGCTGTTAATTCAATCGCCATGATTTATTGGTAAGTATGATTACACTCAGGACTGTTGCAGACAACCTGATTGTTTTGTATATGGCTATCAGATTCGGGCACGTGCAAGCCACACTGCGAGCATTGCACTATTCTTTCCTCTGTTTTAGGTTTTGCTGCATCGCTTTTCGATACAGGACCTTTAAATTGTGATGACGTAATGATGCGTTTAATGACTACATAAAGTAGCCAGCCTAGCAATATCAGCAGTAGTACGCGCGCCATATTTTTCCTAATTAATCTAAAATGTTCAACAACAAGGATTGTAACTAAAAGCGCGACAGTTACAAGACTGTTAAGCCTTGTTTGCCTGAAAGGCCAGGGGCGGTTAAGTTCAAATACAAGCTAAGCTGAATCTGCATAAAACTTAAAACTGTTATACTGATGGCAATAATTACTTAACTAATTTCATGGCCAGTTCTCAAGAGATATCAGATTTTTTGCGCGATGTAGAGCGCCGCGCCTTTAAGCAAACAGTTTATGCCGTGCGCGAAGAGCAGGCCGCATTGGATATTGTGCAAGATTCGATGTTAAAGCTCGCCGAAAAATATGCGGATAAACCCGTTGCAGAATATCCCATGTTGTTTCAACGTATTTTGCAAAATACCATGCGCGATTTTTGGCGTCGGCAAAAAGTGCGCAATTTATGGACAACACTGTTGTCTTCTTTTGGTGCCGGGCAAGATGGCGAAGAGGATCACGATCCCTTAGAAACTATTGATGTAGAAGATGCATCAGAAAATCCAATGGCACAGCTTGAGCGCAGCCAGACTATGAAAGTCATTGAAAAAGCGATTGAAAAATTGCCCGCACGTCAACGAGAAGCCTTCATATTGCGTTATTGGGAGGATATGGACGTTGCAGAAACCGCCCGGTCGATGGGTTGTTCACAAGGCAGTGTTAAAACACACTGTTCGCGTGCAGTACACACATTAGCCGCCACTTTAGAAAAACAAGGTTTAGGCGCACGCGCAATTGCACATTTAGGAGTAGAGTCATGATGGAAAATAACATGAATCAGGACAATCAAAACACACAAACCAATCCTTTAGCTGATGAAGCATCGGAGGATATTCAAGCCAGACAAATCGCTGGTTTGTTAAATGCACATGCCAGTCTTTTGAGTATGCGGACATTGAAGCAACTTGAAAATGGACGAGAGCAAGCAGTAAAAGCGCATATGCGACAAACTGGGGCAATGAATGGCGACGGTACGATTAGCAATGTGGTTTACTGGGCAGAGCATCATCGTGTTGCAGCAACAGGCATGTTGTTAGGGGCAATTATTGTTGGTTTTGTATTGATGAACGCGTTTGGTCAAAATATTGAACACGGCGATGCATTTTTACTTGCAGCAGAGTTGCCACCAGAAGCTTTTGTAGACATCGCTTTTGAGCCATCTTTAAATGTTGCGCAGGCAAAGTTAAGTCAATAATAAAGAATAGGCCATAAACAATGTTTAGATATTTGTAGTACAGAATTGTGGTATTAGAATGGTAAAAATAGCTTAAAAAGAAAATTCTTAAAAGAAAATATAACGAATGAATAAAATCTTATTGTTGATAATGCTCGTTGCAAGCCAATTAAATGCACAGGAACTAACGGATTACAACCAGCCTATTAAATTGGCGATGGGAGATATAGGTAGCATTAAATCCTCATTAAATGATAGTTCGGCTAGTGAAGCATCGACTAAACGTTGGTCGCAATTATCAGAAGACCAACGCAAAGTGCTGTCGCCATTAGGTGCTGAGTGGGACACTCTGCGCCCTTGGCAGCGCGAAAAGATGCTGGATATTGCCAGAGATTACCCGAAAATGGACGCGCAAAAACAGCAGCGTGTGCAACAGCGCTTAAATAGTTGGAGTCGGATGACGCCTTACGAGCGTGAAAATGCGCGTAAACGCTACCAGCAATTTCACGCATTAAGTGCTGATAAACAAGATGAAGTACGTAAAAAATGGGCAGATTACCAAAAGCTATCTGAAGCGGATCGCGCAAAACTACGTAAAGAGTCGCCAGAGCTGGATTACGATCCGGAGTTCGATTAAGTTTGAGTGTCGAGTTTTGTGAATGATGAAGCCCACTATTGATTAATATAGTGGGCTTTTTATATGCAAGTGCTTGCAATATTCCGCAGAATAAAAATGATGATTAAGAAAAGATGAGTCAGAAGCAATGATTAAAGTAAGTTACTTCAGGTTGTTTGCGGCTTGTGTTTACGAGTTGCTATTATTAATTGCACTATGGTTTATAGCTGCTTGGATATTTCTTGCGTTGTTTGGCGATGCCACGCATTCGTACAAACGTTTCTTTTTACAGTTTTTTTTATGGTTGGTGACAGGTGCTTATTTTGTATGGTGTTGGAGCAAAAGCGGCCAAACTTTAGCTACGCAAACTTGGAGAATAAAACTGGTTAATCAGGCTGGAACAACGCTGAGTGTTAAAGAGTCTATTGTTCGCTATGTCTTGGCAAGCCTGTCTGCGTTGGTTTTTGGGCTCGGCTTTGTATGGATCTTTATAGATAAAGACCAATTATATTTACACGACAGGTTACTGAAATCGCGTTTTGTTGCTGTGAATAAAAACTAGCTGATTTTGTTATTGTTTAAACAAAGTTACTACCTTCGCTCCACAATAAACAGCATACTTAAACCTGCTATTAAAAATAAAATAGTCGGGATAATAGCGCTCATTAATGGCGGCCAGTCATTCAAGACACCTAAGTGAATGAATACACGGTTCATGATTTGATACACCACACCAAGCATCACCCCAATAAAAATTTTGGTACTCGTGCCGCCGGAACGTTGCTGCAAAAAGCCAAATGGCAGTGCCAATACAACCATCACCATACAAGCCAGCGGGTAAATCATTTTTGCCCATAAGGCGACTTGGTAACGCGTGGTTTTTTGTTTGTTGGTTTCTAAATGGTTGATAAACGAATATAGATTCCAAGCGGACATTTTTTCTGGCGCCACTAACAATACATTCAACAGTTCCGGTCTGATAAGTGACTTCCAGTTGGCTTCATTAAAAAACTGCACTTGCACATTATTGGATTGAATTTTTTTAAACGTATTAAATTTTGTTTGTGTAACGTCAGATAAGCGCCAGCGCTCATCCTCAAAAGCGCCATTTTTAGCGTCACTAATGCTGCGTAATCTGAAGTTCTCATCGAATTCGTAAATATGGATATTCATTAGGCTGGCATCCGGTAGAACGGTTTCTACATTGACAAAGCTTCTGCCATCTTTCACCCATAAGCCTGTTTTGAAATCTTGAGCAATCACCGAGTCGGTAGCTTGAATACGCATGCGTTGCGCCATTTTTTCGCTAAATGGCGTGATTAACTCGCCAACGAAAAAGGTGATAATCGTAAACAATAAACCAATTTTGATTAAAATCCAGCCGATATCAATGATGGATAAGCCGCTGACGCGCATGACAATCAATTCAGAGTTTCTTGCCAAGGTGCCAAGGCTGTACATCATGCCGACCAATACCGCCACTGGTACTACCTCGTAGATGTGACCGGGGATACTTAACAGCACGAACACCAGCATTTTATTAATACCGTAATCGCCACGTCCAAGCGTGTCTAATTCTTGAATTAAATCAAAAAATGAGAACAATGCCAGTAAACCCAGCATGATCATCAAGATGCTCACACAGCATTCTTGCCAAAAATAACGATTAAAAATATTCATGTAATCTGATGATTAAGTTTTAGGTTGTGCTTTTAACCAATTGCCTGGCCAAAAATATGAGAAAAAAGCGGGGATGATCGGCAGCAAATAGGTGCGTCGATAGTACATGTAAAAAGCTAATAGTAAAAAGAAAACATGTACAGGCCACAAGCCAACCAGACTGCTTAAGCGTCCTTGCGTAACCCAGGCTTGAAAGATGCTTAGAATATTGTTGTAGATGATGTAAATCAGCAATGCAAACATCAAGTTAAGTGAACGGCCAGCGCGTGGGTCAACAAAGCTTAACGGCACTGCCAATAGAACCAGTATCAGTGCGGAAATAGGAATCGCTAAACGCCACTGCAGTTCGGCTTGATCGGCGGGTAACTCGCTACTTAACAGCTGTTCTGTAGAAAGGGTGTCGGTAGAACTGGGCTTACGCGCAACCTCTTTGGTTTCAATGCGGAGCGCGTAACGCTCAAATTCGGTGGTTGAAACTTCAGCGCTATTCGGCTTGCCTTCATAGCGGCGGCCTTTTTCAAGGACGATAAAATTATCCCCATTCTCAACCTTGTCGCGGTGGCCGGTTGAGGAAACAACTACGCCGGTTTTTTGATGCTGGGTCGTATGTACAAAAATGTTTTTGACCACATTGCCGAGTTGATCAAAGCCTTCAATAAAATAAATGCGTTCGCCACCATTGGATTCTTTAAAAACGCCTGGACTGATAGAAGCCAGATCATCGCGGCTTTTTAGTTGCACACGATAATCTTCCACTTTTTGTGTGGCCCAAGGCATCACAAAAAAACTCAGCAAAAAAATCACCACTGTAACCGGTGCTGCAAAATTTAAAATAGGTCGAATCCAATTGCTCACACTAAGGCCAGAACTAAACCATACTGCCATTTCAGAATCGCGGTGCCAGCGTGTGAGTGTCATCAGTACGCTTAAGAATATCGTTAGCGATAAAATCATGGGTAGGAACTTAACCATGTTAAAGCCCAACAAAGTAGTGATGGCATCATTTGGAATCCAGCCTTTTGCAGCACTGCGCACCAAATAGCCTGCGCGTTGTGCGATGACAATGCCCATGAGTATTAAAAACAGTCCGCCCGCGGTGCTGATTAACTCGTTAGATAACGATTTTTTGAATATGCGCAATTTAAAATTGTTCCAAATTGGACTAAACCAATTTTTAAAGAGTGTTGTTTAAAGACTATTGTGCAAAAGCTAATGTTCAAATTTAGGCTTTGATTTCGCCTCAAAACGCTGGATAATTGATTAAAACTAACTTATTACCCTGATATAAAACTTAAGCATCAAACTTTAAAGGACTAGCAATGGAATTTAGCATAAAAAATGGAAATCCTGAAAAACAACAGTCAGATTGCGTCATTGTAGGCGTGTTTGAGGGTAATAAATTAACCGATGCGGCCAAAGAGTTGGATAAAGCGTCTAATAAGGCGATTAGTGCCGTATTGAAAAATGGCGATTTTGAAGGTAAGTCGAATACGATTTTAGTGCTACATCAATTAGCAGATGTAGCTGCTGCGCGTGTGATGTTGGTGGGATTGGGCAAGCAAGATGAATTTACCGAAAAGCAATATCGCCAAGCAGTGCGTGCAGCGGTTAAAGGCATGCCAAAAGGCGTGGCAAATGCCAGCTTTTTCTTAGCTGAAATTGCCATTAAGAAATCTGATACGCATGCCAAAGTCGCGCAATTGGTTGAAGTTGCATTAGATGCTACTTATGTTGTGAATGCGATTAAAGCGAAAAAGGCAGATGCCAGTGCATTCAGCAAGATAGCGATTTTTGTAGCAAAATCTGAAACCGATGCTGCCGAAGCGGCTATTAAACAAGGTAGCTCAATTGGTGCCGGCGTTACATTGGCTAAGAATTTAGGTAACTTGCCACCCAATATCTGCACGCCAACTTATTTGGGTGAGCAGGCAAAAAGCTTGGCCAAACAATACGGTTTTAAAGTGGAAGTATTAGAAAAAGCGGAAATTGAAAAACTGGGTATGGGTTCGTTTTTAGGCGTTGCACAAGGCAGCGTGGAGCCACCTCGCTTGATTGTGCTACAGCATTTAAATGGTAAAAAAGGTCAAAAGCCAGTGGTATTGGTTGGTAAAGGGATTACTTTTGATACCGGTGGTATTTCGATAAAACCTGGCGCTGATATGGATGAAATGAAATATGACATGTGTGGTGCGGCTAGTGTGTTCGGTACATTTAAAGCCATTGGTGAGTTGAATCTGCCGCTTAATGTTGTGGGCATTATCCCTACTTGTGAAAATATGCCTGATGCCGGTGCGATTAAACCAGGTGATATTTTAACCAGCATGGCAGGGTTAACCATTGAGGTGCTGAACACCGATGCGGAGGGCCGCTTGATTTTATGCGATGCGCTGACTTATGCAGAACGTTTTGAACCAAGCGCAGTGGTGGATATTGCAACTCTGACAGGTGCGTGTGTGATTGCACTTGGTCACCATCCAAGCGGATTGTTCAGTAACAAAGATGCGTTGGCCAAAGAGCTATTGGAAGCTGGCGATGCCGCGCATGATCGTGCTTGGCATATGCCACTGTGGGATGAGTTCCAAACTCAACTAGACAGTAATTTTGCTGATATGGCAAATATTGGCGGCCGTGCTGGCGGCAGCATTACTGCTGCTTGTTTCTTATCGCGCTTCACCAAAAAATATGATTGGGCGCATTTGGATATCGCTGGTACTGCATGGAAAAGTGGTAAAGAAAAAGGCGGTACTGGTCGCCCGGTGCCACTATTAACGACGTTTTTAATTCAACGTGCAGCTTAAAATTAAAGGCTTAGCATGACGCGAATTGAATTTTATTCTAACGTGACTGATAAGCAGCATTTACTGATCAGTCTTGTGGAACGCGCGCTACTTAAGCATCGGCAGGTGACCGTGTTAACTGAGGATGTTAAAAGTGCGACGGATGTTTCTGTGGAGTTGTGGCAGCGTCAGCCAGATAGTTTCTTGCCGCATGTGATGGCTGAGCACGCCCATGCGGCAAGCACACCTATTATTATCGCCTGTAAAAAGAATGCAGCAGGGCGGGTGGATGAGGTGATTCAGGACGAATTACTGATTAACTTAACCGTGCAGGAGCCGCAATTTTTTAGCCGATTTACCCATTTGATTGAGATTGTGGGCAATGACGAAGCTGATAAATTGAGCGCCCGCCAACGCTACAAATTTTACCGTGATAGAGGTTATGAGATTCAACATATTGACCATGCTAAAATGCAAGCATCCAAGTTGGATGCGGATAGTTCGTTATCCAATAATCAAGCATCAGAGGCAGAGTAAGGACTATTTTGGCAGACCACTCCACAACAGATAGCAAAATCCCTGTGCTGACAGAGGTGTATCAGCCCAAAGTTAAAGCTGAGCGTAGTGCGGAAGAGTTGCAGGCTCAAGCAAGTAAGCAAAATGACCCAACTTTAGGCATAACACCAGAATTTATTGCGCGCGTCACAAACCATGTCAGGCCACGGCTGGAAGCGGACATTACGCAAGCGGTGATGGATAGTGTGCACGATGCGCTTAAAAAAGATTTAATCAAAGAGTTGCAAGCTGAAATCAGTAAAACGCAGACAGCCATTGAATCCAATACTGCTGATTTTATTGATAGAACCAAAGCAGACCTTAAAACGGAGCTGCCGCGCATGTATCAAGCTAGCGCGGAGTTAGTTCATGCAAGCCTGACAGATAAAATTGCTGGAATGCAAACAGCAGCCATCACACAAGTAGATAGAATGTTGACAGATGTGATGCAGACATCCACGCAAGCGGCTACAACTGAAATTAATACCTATGTTGAAACGCTTAAAACGGATGCAACTGCATGTATTCAGCTTGATTTAAATCAAGCCTTGCAAGCGTTTCAAAGTGAGTCGCTACAACAGCATCAGGCGCAATTAAATAGCGAGCTAAGTAATGCGTATGAGACGATTATGCAAGCAGCTCAACAAGATTTGCAACAGCAGGTGCAAACGCTGCAATCTGGCGCGCTTGCACAAATCCGTAGCGAATTAGATGAGGCCATGCCGGCTATTTACACTGCAGCGGCAGATGAGGTTAAAGCTAAATTTATAGAAGAAATGACAGCGCAAAGCTTGCAGGTGCGGGAAGGCTTTTTATCTGCAGTGAATGGTGATTTACCGGCAGTGCAAGAGGTGTTGCATGCCAATATCCAGCATATATTGGCAAGTGCATTACCCGCCCTAGAAAGCGATTTGCGCCGACAATTAACAGACGAGTTACAAGAACTGCTGTTTAAAGTAAAGTTTGTGTTGCCATAATTTAGGTTTTGATTAAATCGGCGTAGGCATCGGCCGTTAAAAAATGCTTGGTATCATTTGTGTCAGTCGGCTTAAATTTGAATATCCACGCGGCGTAAGGTTTGTCATTAATACCTTCGGGCGCATTCAATAAATCATTATTAATTTCAGTCACTATGCCATTCATTGGCGCATGCAAATCTGAACCTGTTTTGACTGATTCCACTACTCCGCAAGGCGCGCCGTTTACGAGTATGTCATCTACGTTGGGTGGTTGAATAAACACAATATCGCCCAATAAATCTTGCGCATAATCCGTGATGCCTGCCGACCACTCGCCAGTAGTGGTTTGGCTTACCCATAAATGTTCGGCAGTGTAATATAAAGTATTTGGAATTTTCATGGTGTTATTCAGTCATTGTTATATTCAAGTATTCTAAGATATTCCGTTAAGTCTTATATTCTCGCACAAAGCTAATATTTGTCACCACTTAAAGTCGTGCATTTAAGATGCCTGTGTCAAAAAAGACACAATATCAAATATGTTAATATTATTTTTATAAATATGCGCTAAGCTAATGACAAATAAACATTTTTTATATATTATCTATTCAAATGTTGTTGAGTTAAGGTTGTTAAAATGAATAAACTTTTTAAGAGAATCGTGCTGTTATATGTAGCATTTTCCTTGGTGGCAATGCCGATACAGTCGATGGCGGAGCCAAAGAAAACCAATAAACGCGTTTCTACAAGTCAGAAAAATACAGCCAGTAAAGCGCGTGTAAAAAGCAGCAAAGTGGTGAAAAAAGTGAATCTTAAAACACGTACTACAACACATAAAGTACGTACTTATACTCAGGCAGAATATTTAGCAGCAGATCGTTACGATGGTAGTGGGATTCTACAACTGGCATCTGCTAAAGCGTTGATTATCAATCAAAACACGGGCGAAGTTATTTACGCAAAAAATACCAATATACCTACACCGATCGCTTCTATTACTAAATTAATGACAGCAATGGTGATGTTGGATGCCCAGCTATCGTTGGATGATATGCTAACTGTTTCAGATGAAGATGTTGATTATTTGAAAGGATCCAGTTCAAGATTAAGCGTTGGCGCAACATTAAGTCGTGGTGATATGTTGCAATTGGCACTCATGGCATCAGAAAATCGTGCGGCCTCGGCAATCTCGAGATATTATCCTGGCGGTAAATACGCGTTCTTTAAAGCGATGAACGCGAAAGCATTACAGCTTGGTATGGTTAATACCGAATTTATGGATGCTACTGGGTTAAATAGCCGGAATATATCAACTGCCGAAGACTTGACGAAAATGGTCGCGGCGGCTTATCAATACCCAGAAATTAGAATGGCAAGTACCAGTCCATCACACGAGGTTTACGTTCAAAATCGTGCTCACTCAGTGAACTTTAACAATACGAATGGCCTTGTGCGTGGCGGTGAGTGGCAAATCGGACTGTCTAAAACAGGTTATATTTCCGAGGCAGGCCGTTGTTTGGTGATGCAAGCGCAACTTGGCGGCGAGCCAATGATTATTGTGCTGTTGGATTCAAATGGTAAGTTAACGCGTATCGGCGATGCAAATCGTGTGCGTAAATGGGTGGAATATAATAGCGAACCTAAGTTGACGACAACAGGACAAGTAGATTTACAGCATGAAACATTTAAGGCTAAGCCTGCACGTGGTCATGAAGTGACATCGGGCAGAATTTCTTAAAGATAATTCGTTTTAAATTTTAAGTATAAAAAATGGCTCTGAAGTAACATTCAGAGCCATTTTTCTTTTATTGCATTACCGTATTATCAGTTGCGAATTACAATTTCTCACCTGCTAAGTCATTTTGATTGCTGGTTAAATTAAAGTAGACGCTATTCCGTTGCTACTTTTTTTGCTGTGGTTTTTTTAGCAGTCGCTTTTTTAGCGGGTGCTTTTTTGGTTGCTGGCTTTTTAGTTGCCGCTTTTTTTACCGTTGTTGTACCGGTAGCGCTGGCTTTTTTCACCGCCGTTTTTTTAGCTGCTGGTTTTTTTGTAGCCGGTTTTTTCTTGCTAGTTTTACCTGTAGCCTCTTCTTTTGCTGCCTTTTCAGCCAGTAATCCAAGCGCTTCCTCTAGTGTTAACGTTTCGGGTTCTATGCTTTTTGGTAAGGTTGCGCGTAGTTTTCCATGTTGCACATAAGGTCCATAACGACCAGAAAATACTTCAATTCGACCTTCGCCAGAAGGGTGCGCCCCAAGTTCTAATAGTGGTGCTGGGCCAGTATTGGCGGCCGCTAACAATGTAATAGCGCCTGCTAAATCAATACTAAAAACGCTATCACTTTTTGGAATCGATTTGAATTTACCGTCATGATTCACATAAGGCCCAAAGCGCCCAATATTAGCCACGATTTTTTTATTGGTTTCTGGATGTAAGCCTAAATCACGTGGCAACGACAGTAGCATATTGGCAATGTCGATATTCACATTGCTAACCGGTATTTCTTTAGGAATGCTAACACGTTTGGGCTTTTTCTTCTCGCCTTCAACGGCTACGCCAACTTGCAGATACGGTCCATAAGGCCCATTCATTAAGTAAATTTCTTTGCCAGAATCCGCATCTGTGCCAATCGTCACTGGATCGGCACCAGCTTGCGCCGTGCCATTCATGCTACGTTTGTAATCACATTTCGGCTCGTCGTTATAGCCTGTACAGCCAATAAAGCTACCATAACGACTCAATTGTTTTTGTAGCGGTTTGCCACATTTTGGACAAGCTTCGTCGATTAATTCGTTGCCTGGCCTGTCAACATCGGCCTTGCTGATAATCTGTTGGTTAAATCCTTGCCAGAACTCATCCATTAGCGGAATCCACTCACGCGAGCCATCAGCTACGCTATCCAGCGCATTTTCAAGGTTAGCGGTAAAGTCGTAATCCACATATTTTGTGAAATGTTCGGTTAAGAATTTGTTCACTACGCGGCCTACATCGGTTGGCGTAAAGCGTTTTTTGTCCAGAATGACGTATTCGCGGTCTTGCAGGGTGCTGATGATGCTGGCGTAAGTAGAGGGGCGACCAATACCGTACTCTTCTAAAATTTTCACTAAACTAGCTTCACCATAGCGCGGTGGTGGCTCGGTGAAGTGTTGGTCGCCGTAGATTTTCTCTACGTTTAGAATCTCACCAGTTTCTAGATGTGGTAATTTGCTTTCGCCTTCTTCCTCTTCATCATCGCGACCTTCCATATACACCGCGATAAAGCCCGGGAACACTAATGTTTGACCTGTTGCACGGAATAAATTGGCCTCACTGCCCACACTTAAATCTACACTTACCGCATCAAATTTGGCAGGCGACATCTGGCAGGCCAGCGTACGCTTCCAAATCATTTCATATAGCTTGAATTGCTCGTCATTCAGATATTTACGCATCGCAGTTGGGCTGCGCGCGATATCTGTCGGACGAATCGCCTCATGCGCTTCTTGCGCATTCTTGGCTTTGGTTTTGTACATGATGGGTGATTTTGGCAGATACTCTGCGTCAAAATTCTTTTTCACATAATCACGAATACTCATCACCGCTTCAGTAGCAAGACTGAACGAATCGGTACGCATATAGGTAATCAAACCAACTGTACCGCTACCTACATCAACGCCTTCATACAGTTGCTGTGCCACGCGCATAGCACGACTTGTGGTAAAACCCAATTTACGCACCGCTTCCTGTTGCAGGGTAGATGTGGTGAATGGTGCGGCAGGGCTGCGGCTGCGCTGTTTTTTCTCAACGCGTGAAACGGTGGTTTTACCTGCACTGGCCAGTAATAATTTGCCGACAATATCGGCCTGCTGGTCGTGGTTAATGACGGTAAATTGTTCTACTTTTTCGCCATCTAATTGGATTAATTTGGCATTAAAACTGTGCGCATGCTTCAGCGCATCCAGGTGAATAGACCAATACTCTTGAGATTTGAACGCTTCAATTTCTAATTCACGTTCTACAATCAAACGCAATGCAGGGCTTTGCACGCGGCCAGCGGATAAACCTCTGCGGATTTTTTTCCATAATAGCGGCGATAAATTGAAGCCGACTAAATAATCCAGCGCACGACGTGCTTGCTGCGCGTTGACCAAGTTCATCGCAATATCGCGCGGGTTATCAATAGCGTGTTTTACCGCGGTTTGTGTAATTTCGTTAAATTCAACGCGTTTTAATAGCTTGTTTTTAAGGAGTTTTTTCTCGGCCAGGATTTCGGCAATATGCCAAGAAATCGCTTCACCTTCGCGATCCGGATCGGTTGCCAGATAAATACTGTCAGCATTTTTAACCGCGCGCGTAATTGCATCCATGTGCTTTGCATTGCGTTCAATGATGTCGTATTTCATGGCGAAATGATTGTTAGGATCAACCGCGCCATTTTTAGGAATTAAATCGCGAATATGACCATAACTCGCTAGTACCTCAAAATCGTTACCAAGGTATTTTTTAAGCGTTTTTGCTTTAGAAGGTGATTCTACAATGAGTAGTTTTGACATTAATGCCTAAATAATGGCTAAAAGTGAATAATTGCGTAGATGATAGCAAGCTAATCGTCTTGTAGACAATAAGTCAATGCAAAAAACCTATTTATTTAATCATTTGCTAGGTTATTTGTTTGTTGGCTTACTTGTTTCGAGTAAATTCAATACGTGTGCCATTGTTGCTGGCTAAACTTAATGCGCCGCTTGAGTTTGTTGAAAGGTTCTCAGACTCTTTGGCTGCAATATCGCCAAAAAGTGGATCTTCATCGCTGGGTTTGGCTTGTGTTAAACCTTTAAAGTCATATAAGTTCACATCGGCAAGGTGTGAAGGCTCGACATTGCTGATTGCTCGGAAAATATTATTCACGCGGCCAGGTTGTTCACGCTCCCACGCTTGCAGCATATCTTTTACTTTTTGGCGCTGAAGATTTTCCTGACTACCACATAAATCGCACGGAATAATCGGGAACTCCATTTGGCGCGCGTAGCTAGCGATGTCTTTTTCTGAACAATAAGCCAAAGGTCGAATCACCACATTTTGCTTATCATTGGTCGCTAGTTTCGGTGGCATGGCCTTTAATTTGGCACCAAAAAACAGGTTAAGAAAAAGTGTTTCCACAATGTCATCACGGTGATGTCCCAGCGCGATTTTATTCGCACCCAACTCTTTGGCAGTCGTGTAAATAATGCCACGACGTAAGCGAGAACAAAGACTGCAAGTGGTTTTACCTTCAGGGATTTTCTCTTTCACTACCGAATAAGTATCCGCTTCCACAATGCGATAATCGACACCTAAACCTTTAAAGTATTCAGGCAGAATATGCACAGGAAAATTTGGCTGTTTTTGATCCAAATTCATGGCGATAAGTTTAAAGTCAATCGGTGCACGTTCCTGCAATGCAAGCAACATCATCAACATCGTGTAGCTATCTTTACCGCCACTCATGCACACTAGAACCGTGTCACCATCCTCAATCATGTTGTAATCACCAATGGCTTTGCCAGTGGACGAAATTAAGCTGTTACGTAGCTTAATGAAGTTGTTTGAATGGTTGTCGGGTAAATGTTTGATCATATTTTAAGAGTTAATACTTGTTTGAGACTATAAATTTAAAGATCGACCGCCATCCACTGCCAGTACATGGCCCGTGATGAAGGGTGCATCGGCTACCAGGAATTTAACCGCTTTTGCAATATCGGTCGCTTCGCCTACGCGTTTGAGTAAAGTCTGTGAAATCACGCGTTGGCGATAAACCTCATCAAATTGCGGGTTATTTTCTGGCCATTGTACTGGCCCAGGCGCAACTGCGTTAACGCGCACTTCTGGGCTTAATTCATGTGCCAGTGATTTAGTCAGCGTGACTAAACCTGCTTTGGCTACGCTGTAAACCACATAACCTTTTTTAGGGCGCTCAATGTGCATGTCAGTAATGTTCACAATGCAGCCATGGCTTTTGCGCAATTCGACTGCGGCAGCCTGTGCTAAAAACATGGGCGCTTTTAAATTGCTGCCCATTAAATCTTGCCAGTTTTCTTCGGTAATCGCGCCGATTTCCGTAGCGTAATAGCTGGATGCGTTATTAATCAATATATCCAATTTGCCAAAATGATTCACTGTTTCTTGTATCAAGCTGGGCAACACTGCGAGATTAAGCAAGTCACCTTGGATAATTGCCACAGAATTCGCGCGTTGCAAATTCAGCTCTGCCTGCAAGGCGCGCGCTTCAATGGTAGATGACCTATAGTGAACCATCAACTGCGCGCCGCAGGCATGCAGTTCGCGACAGATCGCTGCTCCCACGCGTTTTGCGCCGCCAGTGATCAGCACGACTTTATTATTCAAGGTTTTATTGTGTACAGACTGACTCAATTTTTACTCACTTTAGTAATCGAATATTATAATGGCTTATGGCTTCATCATTAAATCTAAATCTACCTAATCCAAGCGCGTTATCCATATCAAGCCCAGAAGCGCAAAATCGCAGTCAGCAGTTAACTGCTTTAATCCGGCAGAAAATTAGCGACTCCGGCGGCTGGATAGATTTTTCCACATTTATGCACATGGTTTTATATGCGCCCGGCCTAGGTTATTACAGCGGTGGCGGCGTTAAGTTCGCGGATTCTATAAAAGGTGGCGGAGATTTTGTCACCGCACCGCAAATCTCGCCGCTTTTTGCACGTACATTGGCAAGGCAAGCGGCGCAAGTAATATTGCAAACGCAAGGCAATATCTTGGAGTTAGGCGCGGGTACGGGCAAGTTGGCTGCCGACTTGTTGCTTGAATTGCAGCGATTGAATCAGTTGCCAGAACAATATTATATTTTGGAAGTAAGTGATTACTTGCGCCAGATTCAGCTTGAAACAATGCGGAAATTTTTATCTGCGGATTTAATCAAGCGTGTGGTTTGGCTAGATACATTACCAACGGATTTTGTCGGTTTGATATTTGGTAATGAGATATTGGATGCGATCCCTGTGCATCTTATCTATCAATCACAGCAAGGTTGGTTTGAACGCGGCATTGTTTTTGAAGATACACCGGAGCAGCAAGGATTTAATTGGCAAGATAAGCCATTGGCTGATTTGAATTTAATTAAGGATGTAAGCGCACACTCACTACCGGGTGATTATCTGACGGAAGTTTGTCCTGCGGCCAATGGGCTGATTGCAAGCTTGGCACAATCATTGAAACAAGGTGTCATTCTGATGCTGGATTATGGATTTGGTGCGCCAGAGTATTATCATCCGCAGCGCAGTGCTGGCACATTGATGTGCCATTATCAGCATCAAGCGCATAGTAATCCGTTGGTGAACGCGGGTTTGCAGGATGTGACTGCGCATGTAAATTTTACGGCCATTGCAGAAACGGGGCTAGCAAACGGGTTAAGTTTGGCGGGTTATTGTAATCAGGCCAGTTTTTTAATGAATTGCGGCATTTTGGAAATCTTGAGCGAAACATCGCCAAATGATATCGCTGCCTATATGCCACTGGCAGCCGCAGCGCAAAAATTGCTTTCGCCTGCTGAAATGGGTGAGTTATTTAAAGTGATTGCATTAAGCATAGGTATTCCAAATGATTTAATCGGCTTTAAAAGTGGCGATAAAGCGCATATGCTTTAAGCATAAATTGAGTCTAAATTCAGTATAATGCGCGGCATGATTGAAAATCCAATACCACCAAATGAAACCCCAGACAGCGATTTAAAGAATCGCCGTATTCGCAGCTTTGTGCTGCGCCAAGGCAGATTAACCAAAGGCCAAGAGCGCGCTTTACAAGAAGTATGGCCGCAGTTTGGTGTTGAATATGCTGAAAAGTTACTGGATTTAAACGCGGTATTTAATCGAGTTGAGTCGAAAAAAATCCTGGAAATAGGCTTTGGCATGGGTGAGAGTACCGCCAAAATAGCCCAAACCCTGCCTGAATGTGATTTTTTGGCAGCAGAAGTACATACGCCAGGCGTGGGTAGTTTGCTTAAGCTGATTCAAGAAGGAAGTATCAGCAATATCCGCGTGATTCAGCATGATGTGGTTGAAGTGCTGCAACATATGATTGCAGATGCCAGTTTAGATGGTGTACATATTTTCTTTCCAGACCCGTGGCATAAAAAACGCCATCATAAACGTCGTTTGATTCAGGCGGAATTCATCAAGCAGTTATGTGCAAAATTGAAAGTGGGTGCTTACATTCACGTCGCAACGGATTGGCAAGAGTACGCAGAGTGGGTTTTGGACGTGTTGAAAGCCGAATCGCAACTACAAAATACAGCGGCTGACTTAACGCAAGGTTATGCTGAAAAACCCAGTTACAGGCCACTCACCAAGTTTGAAAATCGCGGCATCAAACTAGGTCATGGCGTATGGGATTTAGTTTTCGTCAGAATTTAATTTATCAGCGTTTTGGGGTTCACTAAATAACCAAGCGCCAATGACTTTTTCGGCTTCTTCCACACCTAATTTTTTAGAGCTGGAAAATAACTGCACAGTACAATTACTGCCGTAAGTCTTATCCCAGGTTTCTAGCAATTCTTTACGCACTTTAGCCAGCGTTAATCCAGCCTCACCACGCGATAATTTATCGGACTTTGTCAGTAAGACATGTACAGGTTTACCGCTGGGGCAAAACCAATCCAGCATTTGGCGATCCAGCGGTGTGAGTGGATGGCGGCTATCCATTACCAAAACTAAACCACCTAGGCTGGTGCGCTCTGATAGATAACGCGCCAATACACTTTGCCAATGCGCACGCATGCTTTCGGGTACTTTGGCATAACCGTAACCGGGTAAATCGACTAAATGTCTATCATTGCCTAATGTGAAAAAGTTAATGAGTTGAGTTCGACCCGGCTGTTTACTGACGAATGCCAAACGATTGTGATTGGCGAGCGTATTCAGTGCGCTGGATTTGCCAGCGTTTGAGCGACCTGCAAAAGCGACTTCAATGCCTGAGGCTGGCGGTAAATCACGTAGATGGTGAGCAGAGATGAAAAAAGTGGCGTTTTGAAATAGCGGCATTAGATGTTTTGTCAGTGAAACTTAAGGCATAAATGCTATCACGAACAGCTGATTTTTGATAAAATATTAAGATAATTAAATAGTTAGGAAAGTTTTAAAAATGTTTAAAAGTGCGTTAAGCGATAGTGTTAAATATGCCAATGTCATGGCTTTTGTAGTGGCTAGTTTGTTCGTATCACAGAGCTTTGCCGAAACAGCCCCAACAAGCTCACCTGAAGCAAAACCAGCGGTGCCTGTCGTAGCAAGTAAACAAACAGCAGAACAAATCGTACAAGGTGTGTGCGCCGCCTGTCACGCGCCAGATGGTAATAGCGTCATTAGTTTAAACCCTAAATTGGCAGGCCAGCATCCTGAATATTTGCTTAAACAATTAACTGAATTTAAAGATGGTAAACGCTCTAACGCAGTGATGACAGGCATGGCCGCTAACTTAACGCCTGAAGATATGAAAAACTTAGCGACTTATTTTGCCGGACAAAAACAAGCGTTGGGAAAAGCTAAAACCAATGGTGCAGGCTCTTTGGGTGAAAAAATTTATCGTGGCGGTATCGCTAAAACCAATGTGCCGGCATGTGCTTCATGCCATGGCGCAAATGGTGCAGGCCTGCCTAAGCAGTTCCCCGGTCTGGCTGGCCAGCATGCAGATTACACCTATCAGCAGTTAAAAACTTTCCGTACAGGTGAGCGCGCTAACGCACCAATGATGGCGGTCATCGCAGCTAAAATGACTGAGGCGGAAATGCATGCGGTAGCCGATTATATGCAAGGCTTGCGTTAATCCGGTCGTATCTACTTAAAGGCGGGTATTTTTTAGTCGCCTTTAAGTGGAAATTTCACTACATTTCGCCAATCATTTCATGTTTAAATCGCTGTTTAAATTTTCATGTCCTCCAATTTGTAGTAGCCAGCGTTAAAGTCAAACCTTGAGACATTCACACATTGAAACCTACCACTATTAGTCAACGTTTTTACGAGCTGTTAAGCTCTATGCGCTTTGCAGTGAGCATGCTCACTGTATTGGGTATCGCTTCCATTATCGGCACCGTATTAAAACAAAACGAGCCGTACGAAAATTACATTGTCAAATTTGGCCAATTCTGGTTTGAGGCGTTTGAGAAACTGGGGTTGTTCGATGTTTATCATGCGATGTGGTTTTTGGTCATTCTATTGTTTTTGGTGATTTCGACCAGCCTGTGTATTTATCGCAATAGCCCGTTGATGGTGCGCGAATGGAAAACCTTTAAAGAGCATGCGGCAGAAAAGTCACTGCGCGCATTTAGCCATAAAGCCAGCTTTGCCTATTCAAGCAGCCAGCCAGCAAGTGTTGCTGATACGCAAAGTAAACTTGCGCAATATTTAGCTACGCAAGGCTTCAAATTTAAATTTAAAACGCAACAAAATGGTGATGAGTTAATCGCCGCCAAAGCTGGTACGCATCAGCGTTTGGGTTATATTTTTACTCATGTGGCGATGGTGGTTATCTTTTTTGGCGGACTGTTGGACGGTAACTTACCATTTCAGATACAGGAAATGTTGGGTAATAAGAAGATTGAAGTATTGGACATTCCAGAAAGCCAAGTGCCGGCGATTAGTCGCCTAAGTGATAGCAACGGTTCGTTTCGCGCGAACATGACACTGCCTGAAGGAATGAGTGACGACGTTGCGTTTGTGCGAGTTCGTGATGGTTATTTGGTGCAAGAACTGCCTTTTAGGATTACGCTAAAAGACTTCCGCATTGAGCATTACGCCACAGGCCAGCCCAAATCGTTTGAAAGTGATATTGAGATTACGGACAATGATTTAAAAGAGCCGCTGAAAAGTACCATTAGTGTGAATCATCCATTGGTATATAAAGGCATCGCTATTTACCAGTCGGACTTTCAAGATGGTGGTTCAACTGTTAATTTTAAAATGTGGGATTTAAGCAAGCCGAATGCAGAAACGACACCGTTGGATGGTGAGATTTTCAGAAAAACCTTAATTGGCGAAGGTGATAACCAATTAATCGTTGAGTTTAACGAATTTCGCAAATTTAATATTCTAAATCTAACGCCAGATGGCAAAGGCAAGCCACGCAATGTCGGCCCTAACATCACTTATAAGTTGCGCAATACATCTGGTCAGGCACGCGAGTATGTGACTTATATGCAACCGATGCAGTTGGATGGCAGGTCTTATTTTATTTCTGGCATGCGTGAAACCGTGCAGGAAGATTTTAAATATTTGCGTATACCTGTGGATGATGATTTTGAAATGGGTGGATTTATGCGCTTCCGCGCGGCTATGTTGGATAGCAGTACATATCCAGTTATCGCCAAAAAATTAGTCGCCAACATGCAAACAAAAGACCCGCAGCTACAAGCCCAGTTTGAAGGTAGTGTGGTTCAGTTATTAAAAACCTTTGCGGATGGCGGTTATACCAATCTTGCTAAAATAATTGAAACGGCAGTGCCTGAGCCGCAGCGTGAAAAAGCCGCACAAACATATATAAAAATGCTTAATTCAGCCGCGTTCGAGGCTTATAATTTAAGCCAACTGAAAGCAAATAAAAAGCCATTGGTGTTTGATGATAAAGTGCGTGTGATGCTGCAAGATAGCTTAAACGCTTTCAGTGACGCGTTTTTTTATGGTACGCCATATTATTTGCAATTGGTTGATTTTAAACACGTAGAAGCCAGCGGCTTTCAGTTAACCAAGTCCCCAGGGCAAAAATGGGTCTATTTGGGTTCTGTATTATTAGTGCTGGGTATTTTTGCGATGTTCTATATTCGTGAACGTCGGATATGGTTGTTAGTCAAAGCGGATGAGGTGGTATTTGCGATGTCATCGAATCGCAAAAATCTAGATTTTGAACAAGAGTTTGAACGGACAAGAAAACAATTAGGTCAGCTACTTTCTAATTAAAGTAAGCGTGTAACCAAATCAAGGAAGCAATCATGAACACAGATGCATTAAGTTTTACGCCTAAAACATTGTGGCAAACTCTGAAGGTGCAAGATTGGTTATACGCCATTCTGTTGCTGGGCGGCGCCATATTCGCTTTCAACAAATATTCGCACCATATGGATATTTATGAAGAGAGTTTTTTATTTGGTGCGGCGCTTGTATTTAGTTATTTAGGTTGGCGCTGGAAGAACTTAGCCAAATTGGTGATTGGCGTTGGCGTCATTAGCTTAGTTTCCATTAGTTTGTATGACGGGCAACAAGCGCGGGCTACACAGGCATTCTTCTTAAAATTCCTCATTTCCAGTCAATCAGCCATCATGTGGATGAATGTGCTGTTTATTTTAGCCATGTTTACTTATTGGTTTGCCCTGTTTAAGCGCAGTGATTTTGTTGGTAGAGTGGCGTCGGCATTGACTTGGGCGGCAGTATTGTTTGGTTTTGTCGGCTTGATGGTGCGCTGGTATGAGTCTTATTTAATCGCGCCGGATGTTGGACATATTCCAATTAGCAATTTGTATGAAGTGTTTATCTTATTTTGTTTAATTACATCGCTTTTGTATTTGCACTACGAAGATAAATTTAACACCAAACAGCTTGGCGGTTTTGTGTTGTTGATTATTAACGCAGCGGTAGTATTTATTCTATGGTACAGGTTTAGCCGTGGAGCTGACGAAATTCAGCCGCTAGTCCCCGCGTTGCAAAGCTACTGGATGAAGATTCATGTGCCTGCCAATTTTGTCGGCTATGGTGCTTTTTCATTGGCGGCGATGGTGGGAAGTGCTTATTTGCTGGCAAAAAAAGGCATACTTGTTAACCGTTTGCCAAGCTTAGAAGTGCTGGATGACGTGATGTATAAATCTATTTCCGTCGGCTTTGCATTTTTTACAATTGCGACTATTTTAGGTGCAATGTGGGCAGCAGAGGCATGGGGTGGATACTGGAGTTGGGATCCTAAAGAAACGTGGGCATTAATCGTGTGGTTGAATTACGCCGCCTGGTTGCATCTGCGCATGATAAAAGGCTTGCGTGGTCCAGTGTTGGCTTGGTGGGCATTAGTTGGTTTGCTGGTGACAACCTTTGCATTTTTAGGGGTAAATATGTTTTTAAGCGGTTTGCATTCTTACGGCGAACTTTAAACTAATCTTAAATACTCGCGAATGTGTCTGCAAAATTTACAGACACATTCGATTTTAACTAAATCCAAGTTAGATAAAGCCAGACTTAACCAACTAAAATTGGCGCGTTTTAATCGGTTAACTGCACTCTAAATCTCACTGCGCCATTCACGTTGCTATTTAAACTTAAATCGTACCCTGCCTGTTTGGCGTCTTGTGCGGCATGATATAAACCAACACCTAAACCGTTGTGTGAGGCGATGTGCTTTTTAAATAAATCATGTGCAATTGCCGCATCCATTGCTTTTCCCGTATCGGTCACATCAATACAAAAATGCTCGTTATCCTGATGCATTTCAACTGTAATAAGCGTATCAGGTTGATATTTCGCTTTTTCCAGGGCGTTATTCAGTAGGTTATCCAATACGCTATCCAGTACTTCTGCATTAATCTCTTGTTTAGGCAATTCGTTTGCCTTAAATTCGATATGGTCTTGTGTATGGCGTAATTGCAGGTTTTTCCACCAGGCAGACATTTTTTCTATACGTTTTTTCTCTTCATTTGGGGCTTTGAGTTTGTCCAAAGTTGCAGCGATACGCTGATTCAATACCGGCAATTGTTTGCGGATTAATTGAAGTAAAGCTACGTTATCTTTATCTTCAGTTTGCTCTGCTGCAGAAACTAACGTGCCAACCGATTGCAAAATATTTTTAATATCATGTGTCAAGCGTGAGCCTGTTTCATAAAATGCCTGCATATAAGCATTCTGGCGCAGGGTTTCCTCCCGTCTTTTGGCATCATAAAACTCACCCATAATCTGGGTTAATAATTTCACATGCACATATAGAGCAGGCGAAATTTGCCAATTGGTATGCAAGGTCATATGGAAATCTTTAAAACTAAAGTTGGTTTGATGTTTGGAAGATTCACCCAATTTACCCTGCGTTTCATCTGCCAGCCAGGAAACGCCAGAAACCCAAGGTAATGATGTCATCTCAACCATAGCGGCTTGCACAAAACCATTGGGGGTCGATTCAATTTCACCTAAAGATGCAATGCTTTTAACCCATTTTTCAAATGGCATGCCAATACTTAACAAGTAGCGCGACATCAACAGTTCAACGCCAGAAAAACGTGTGCTGGGCTGCCACAGTAAACTGAATGCCATTAATACAAACGCCAGACTAAATATCGTGATAAACATCACTTGTATATAGTTAACCGTGTTTAATGTACCAATTGCGTAACTACCTAATACCAAAATTAACGCAACCAGCATAAGTAATAATGTGTAGAAAAAGTCTAAAACTGGCAGCTGGCCTGATTGACTGGCCTGATTGCCAATGAACAAAATAGAAAGCGGTAATAAGGGAATGCAATAGCGGATGACAAAAGTAGCGGCTTCTAAATCGTTAAAGGCGTCGAGAAGCTTTGGCACAACCCATAACAACAACATAGACAGCAAATAGCTCGCCGCCAGGATATGGATGATGCGATTAGCTTTTGCTTCATCTGAAAAAATTCGCCCGCCTAACAAACCGAATAAAATGGCTAACCAAAGCGCAGTTAACCACCAACTTGTATAAAAAAATCCAATGATGCCAACGCCAATAAAAAGAACTAATGCAGGTAGAGAGAGCTTCTCGGTGCTACGCCAAATGGGTTGCCATAATAGAAATAAAGCATATGTAGCTAGAAAGAGTGTTTGTTTTAAATAACCTTTCTCAATACCTAAAATTAAAAAAGCATGTAGCGATAGCAGCATTAATGCTAAAACGCGGTGTGAATTTTTAATCAAAATAAGATTTATTTTGTGATAATTGAAAAACATTTTAAGCATAAATTATGTTCCATTTGTTAATGGTGATGTGTGCAAAATATGTCAATAATCTGTCGGTTTTGACGAAATCTCAACAAGCATATTTATTATGAAGGTTAGATTGATCACAAACATACCTAAATCAGCCAATAAACAATGACCTGATGCGCTTAAAGTGCATTGGCATGTTGTTTGCATCAAGTATTAAAAAGATGTGATAATGCCAACAAAAAATCACATCATAATATTGGTTAAAAGGATAACACAATGAGTAAACAAACAGGTTTTACCCTTATCGAGCTAGCGATTGTGTTAGTGATTATCGGCTTGCTGCTAGGTGGTGTGCTGAGAGGGCAAGAGCTGATCAATAGTGCGAGAGTTAAAAGCTTGACTCGAGACTTTCAAAATACTCAAGTATATTTGTACGGCTATCAAGATCGTTTCAGGGCCATTCCTGGTGATGATGGTAATGCAGCGGCGCGACTGCCAGGTCCTCCCCCCGCAACAAACCCACCAGCCGCCAATGCTAATAATGGTCAGATTGACGGTGCGTGGAACGATGGTTTTGCGATTGGTTCAGAAGCAATTCTATTTTGGCAACATGTGCGTTTGGCAGGTTTGGCTCCGGGGCCTACAGTTCTAGCAGCAGGGTTTGACCCGGTTAATGCTAATAATGGTCGAATTGGTATTCAAAGCCTAGCGGTGGCTCCTCCAATTGTCGGCATGACCGGTTCATTTGTAGTTTGCTCAGATCTGATTTTGGGGCGAGATGCATTACAGATTGATACCACTCTTGATGATGGCGAAACTTCAACAGGTAATATTCGCGCTAGGCCAACAGGGGCCGCAGCAGCTGGTACAACGTCGGCAAATATTTCATTGGCTGCAAATGCAAATGCACCTTATACAGTTTGTATGGCGCTTTAACATTTAGTTTTTTCAAAAAGCCCGCTTTTGCGGGTTTTTTGTTTTAAGTATCATCGATTTAAACTTTTGCTTGTTGCACATTTTGATTTAGAATGTGTACAAAATTAATTTCCACATCAAATGAATCCAAATATCGTCGAACTCGACAACCTTTCTTTTGGCTATAAAAACCGCATGTTGCATCAGGGCATCAATATGGTGTTCCCGCGTGGCAAGGTAATTGCCATTATGGGCGGCAGCGGCAGCGGCAAAACTACGTTATTGCGTTTGATTGGCGGGCAACTTAAGCCAAGCAAGGGCGAAGCACGCGTAGACGGGCAGGTGGTCCATAAACAGAGCCGCGATGGTATTTATCGGTTGCGTCGTAAAATGGGCATGCTGTTTCAACAGGGCGCGTTATTTACCGATTTATCTGTGTATGAAAACGTTGCTTTCCCCATGCGCGAACACACCGATTTGCCAGAGAGTATGATTCACGATCTGGTGTTGTTGAAGTTAAATGCTGTTGGTTTGCGTGGCGCGCATAAGTTGATGCCAACCGAATTGTCTGGCGGTATGGCGCGGCGCGTGGCCTTGGCGAGGGCAATTGCGCTAGACCCGGATATTATTATGTACGATGAGCCTTTTGCCGGTTTGGATCCCATTTCCATGGCGGTTATTTGCGAGTTAATTCGTACGTTGAATGATGCGCTTGGTGCGACTTCTATCATCGTATCGCATGATGTGAAAGAAACATTTACCATTGCTGATTATGTCTATTTTGTTGCCAATGGCGTGGTTGCGGCGGAAGGTACGCCTGATGATTTACGTAAATCGGATTTACCATTTGTGCATCAATTTGTGCATGCTGAAAAAGATGGGCCGGTACCGTTTCATTATGCAGCGGGTGATTACAAGCAAGATTTGTTGGGTTTTGAAGCAAAATAATTGAAGTCTATTTGAGATGATAAAGTCTAACTTATTTGTTGGTTTAATCCGTACGCTGCGTGGCATAGGGCACGATTTCAGTAAGCGAATCTGGCGTTTGGGCGCGGGTGCGCGTCTGTTTGGTTTAACCTTGGCTTATTCCGGTGAAAGCTTTCGCCGGTTTCACTTAACTATCCGTGAAGTCTATTTTACGGGCGTTTTATCCTTAATCATTATATTGGTATCAGCATTTTTTGTTGGCATGGTGTTGGCTTTGCAAGGCTATTACACCTTGCAAAAGTATGGTTCATCAGAGTCAATCGGTGTTTTAGTAGCGCTATCTCTACTGCGCGAGCTGGGCCCTGTTGTCACAGCCTTGCTATTTGCTGGCCGGGCAGGGACGGCTATTACAGCAGAAATCGGTTTGATGAAAGCTACCGAACAATTATCTGCAATGGAAATGATGGCGGTGAGTCCTATCTCCCGCGTGATTGCGCCGCGGTTTTGGGCTGGCGTGATTGCCATGCCGGTTTTAGCTACCTTGTTTTCAATGGTCGGTATTTTGGGTGGTTATTTAGTAGCTGTGCCATTAATCGGAGTGGATGCAGGCGCGTTCTGGTCGCAAATGCAGGCTAACGTAGATTGGCAATTTGACATTTTAAATGGCGTAATTAAGAGCCTGGTGTTTGGCGTGGCTTGCACCATGATTGCTTTGTTTGAAGGCTATGATGCACCACCAACAGCTGAAGGCGTTAGCCGTGCAACCACTAGGACAGTGGTGACATCGTCGTTAGCAATTTTAGGGCTGGATTTTGTATTAACCTCATTTATGATTAGCATGTAAGGCAATAGGAGCAAGGCGATGGAAAGAACAACAATTGATTTATGGGTGGGTATTTTTGTGGCATTAGGCCTGGCCGCTTTGCTTGGTTTAGCAATGAAGGTGGGTAATTTAACGACTGGCAGTATTGGGGAAACTTTTACTGTTACGGCTAATTTTGAGAATATCGGTGGCTTGAAGCCTCGCGCACCTGTGAAAAGTGCGGGCGTTGTGGTGGGGCGCGTGGCAGATATTAAGTTTGACCCGGCAACTTTTGAGGCAGTGGTTAGTCTGAACATCGATAAGCGCTATCATTTTCCAAAAGATACGTTTGCGAATATTTATACAGCGGGCTTGTTAGGCGAGCAGTATATTGGTTTGGAAGCGGGTGGCGATGAAGCCAGCTTGGTTAACGGTGATAAAATCACGCAAACGCAAGATGCTGTCGTATTAGAAAAAATGATTAGTCAGTTTTTATACAATAAAGCAGCAGAGCCCGCAGCAGAATCAACATCATCAAATGATTCAGGATCTGCATCAACCAAAAGCAATAACGATGCGTTAGGTGCAAACCCGCTTGATGCGATAACAGAACCTGTAAAGCCTTAAGAAAATAAATTCAGATATAAAATATAGGATTACACATGATTAAAAATGCGACAAAACAATTATTAATTGCAACTAGCATGCTCTGTTTCAGTGTTGGTGCATTTGCAGCGGAAACGCCAGATGAATTGGTTAAACGCACAGCTGAAGATGTGTTGGCTGTTGTTAAAAATGACAAAGATATTCAGGCGGGTGATCAACAAAAAATCTTTGCATTAGCAGAAGAAAAGATTTTACCTAATTTTAACTTTGATCGCGTTTCACGTTTGGTGCTGGGTAAAAACTGGACAAAAGCAACAACGGATCAAAAGTCCGCTTTCCAAGCAGAATTTCGCACCTTGTTATTGCGTACCTATGCAACCGCGCTGTCAAAATACAAAAACCAAGTGATTGAGTACAAGCCATTGCGTTTGGAAAATGGCGCCAATAGTGCAACGGTAAAAACGATCATATTGCAACCAGGTGGTCAGCCAATTGCGGTAGATTACGCGCTGGAAAAGCAAGCGGACGTTTGGAAAGTGTATGATATTGTGATTGAGGGTGTGAGTTTGGTGACAAACTATCGCGGACAATTCACGCAAGAAATTCGCCAGAATGGTTTAGATAGCCTGATTAAGAAATTGGCTGATAAAAACAAAGTTACGCAAGCTAAATAATTGTTAAATTAAGACTAAATAGCATGACAAATAATAGTATTGCAAAAGTCACACAAGTGAATGATCGCTGGGAAATTAACGGTGATGTGCTCATTACAACCGCTAATAACCTCTTGAAGCAGAGTCAGGCGTTTACAATTGAAAATACAAAAATTGATTTCGCGAATGTGACCGATGTTGACACAGCTGCGGTGAGTCTGATTTTAGAGTGGAAGCGTCGGGCGGAAAAAGAAAACCAATCCTTAACGTTTATCAACTTGCCTGCTAATTTAACCAGCTTGGTACAGTTGTATGACGTGGCTGAGTTGGTTAATTAAATACTGATATATTAAATTTGAGTGAGCTCAATTTAGTTAACGTTTATTTAATTGCACTTTGTACTATTAATTGTCTTTTTCAACCCCATCTGAATGATGGGGTTTTGTTTTTGTGCTTAGCCGATAATTAAACATCAATAGATGACGGTTGTGCAATTTAAACTTGAATCAAGAATGAAATATAAACACCAAAAAGATGACACAGATGATGGCAGATAAAGTATTAGCCCCAGCGATTAAAATTGAAAGAATCCATAAACGTTTTGGCGACTTACATGCGCTAAAAGGGATTGATTTAACCATCCAGCAAGGTGAATTTTTTGGGTTATTAGGTCCAAATGGTGCTGGAAAATCAACATTAATCAATATCTTGGCAGGGTTATTAAAGCCTACGCACGGCAAAGTATCCATCATGGGACATGATGTGATGGATGATTATCAGGCTGCGCGCTTAAGTTTGGGTGTCGTGCCACAAGAGTTGGTGTTTGACCCATTTTTTAATGTGCGCGAGATGCTGCGTTTTCAGGCTGGTTATTTTGGACGCGGTCGCGAAAACGACGCTTGGGTCGATGAAGTGATTGAAAACTTGGGATTAACCGATAAAGCGCATACCAATATGCGTAAACTTTCTGGCGGTATGAAGCGGCGCGCATTGATTGCCCAAGCTTTAGTGCACAAGCCGCCAGTGATTGTTTTGGACGAACCGACTGCTGGTGTGGATGTTGAGCTGCGCCAGATGCTTTGGGCGTTCATTAAAAAATTAAATGCAGATGGACACACGATCATTCTCACCACGCATTATCTTGAGGAAGCCGAAACTTTATGTGAACGTGTGGCCATGATGAAACAAGGCGAAATTGTGGCGCTGGATACTACTGCCAATTTATTAAGTAAACTGCCAGGCAAAAATTTGCGCTTGAATCTTGGTGAGGCAAGTTTACCGCCAGCTTTACTACCGATGTTAAAAAGTGGTGAAAATGGTGTTTACACACTGGCGTTAACTGAGTTGAATCAGGTGGAGTTTGCTTTAAGCGCCTTGCGCGAAGCTAAGATTAATGTGGAAGATATGCAGTTAATCGAAGCCGATTTAGAGGATGTATTTATGTCATTAGTTGGTGGCAAGAATGGTCAGTATGAATCTAATTGATGATTTGATTCCACCGCAGTGGCGTGGCACTTATACCTTGTTTAAAAAAGAGCTATTTCGCTTTTGGCGCGTGGCATTTCAAACGGTAGCATCCCCTGTATTAACTTCTTTATTGTATTTATTGATATTTTCGCATGTGCTGGAAAATCATGTACAAGTGTACAAAGGCGTGCCATACAAAGCATTCTTAATCCCGGGCCTGATTATGATGTCGCTACTGCAGAATGCGTTTGCTAATAGCTCGTCCAGCTTGGTGCAATCGAAGATTATGGGCAGTATCGTATTTGTATTGTTGACGCCGCTCAGTTATTTGCAATTCTTTATCGCTTTTCTGGCGGCTGCAATCATTCGTGGTTTTTTGGTGGGAATCAGCATTTATTTGGTCGCTATTTGGTTCGTTGATTTGACCATTGTTCACCCTTTATGGATATTTACATTTGCATTATTGGGCAGCGCATTACTAGGCACTTTTGGCATTATTGCGGGCATTTGGTCAGACAAGTTCGACCAAATGGCAGCGTTTCAAAATTTTGTCATCATGCCGCTGACGTTTTTATCTGGCGTGTTTTATTCGATTCATTCATTACCGCCATTTTGGCAAACCGTGTCAAAATTTAATCCCTTCTTCTACATGATAGATGGGTTCCGTTATGGTTTTTTTGGACAAAGCGATATTTCGCCGTGGCTGAGTTTAGTCGTCGTGTTCAGCTTCCTATTAGCGTTAGCATGGGCAGCTTTAAAAATGTTAAAATCTGGCTATAAGCTCAGAGGCTAAACTTTTTAGAGTGTTAGTTAAAAGTTTGCAATATACAAAGATAAAGTCACGGATTAGTAAAGTATGTGGATTAATAAAACATGTTAAGTGCAGCGCAGTTACAAAATTACATCACCCAAGGATTACCTTGTGATTATATTCAAGTGCTGGGTGATGACGGTACGCATTTTGAAGCGGTGATTGTAAGCCCCGCTTTCGTTGGTAAAAATATGGTGCAACAGCATCAATTGGTTTACGCCGCACTGGGAGATCGTATGCGTGCAGAAATTCATGCATTGGGCATGAAAACCTATACCCCAGAAAAGTGGCACGCGATCAACCAATAGAAACGTACATTTTAGATAAAGATTTTAGATTCAGTTTAGGAGTAAGTAATGGACGCACAAGCGCAAATCAAAGAGACGGTCACTAGTAATAAAGTGGTTCTATATATGAAAGGTAGCCCGAAATTTCCACAATGTGGTTTTTCTAACTTGGCGACACAAATTCTGGCGGCATGTAATGTGCAGTATGTAGCGGTTGATGTATTACAAGATCAAGCGATTCGCGAAGGCATCAAGCAGTATGCCAATTGGCCAACCATCCCGCAGTTGTATGTGAATGGCGAGTTTTTAGGCGGCTCAGACATTATGCGTGCCATGTATGAAAGCGGCGAATTGCAAGCGTTATTGGCTGAGGCCGCTTAGTTGGATAAGCTCATTATTGAAGGTGGCTTTCCATTAAATGGCGAAGTAACGATTTCTGGCGCAAAGAATGCAGCGTTGCCGATTTTATGTGCATCACTGTTGGCTGAAACACCGCTGAATTTGAGCAGTGTGGCTGCACTAAAAGACATTGATACGACCATCAAATTGTTAGACACCATGGGCGTTAAGATTGCGCGCGATTCAGACAAAGTTAGCCTAGATGCCAGTGACGTGCAATCATTTGAAGCGACCTACGAAATGGTGAAAACCATGCGTGCCTCTATTCTGGTTTTGGGTCCGCTTTTGGCACGTTTCGGCACTGCCCGCGTTTCATTACCGGGCGGTTGTGCAATTGGTTCGCGCCCTGTCGATCTGCATATCAAAGGCTTGCAGGCAATGGGCGCGGCAATACATATCACGCATGGTTATATTCAGGCTAGTACATTGCATTTGCCTAACCGTCGCTTGCAGGGCGCGCGTTATTATATGGATATGGTCACGGTGACAGGTACCGAAAATTTGATGATGGCGGCCACTTTAGCAGAAGGTAAAACAATTTTAGAAAATGCCGCTAAAGAGCCAGAGGTGGTGGATTTAGCGGAATGCCTAAATAAAATGGGCGCGAATATTACTGGCGCAGGCACCGATACCATCACCATTGTTGGTGTGGAAAAACTGCATGGTGCAAGTCATAACATTGTCTGCGATCGTATTGAGGCTGGCACTTACATGGTGGCGGCAGCGATGACAGGCGGTGAAGTGAAGCTACTCAATGCGCGTGCTGACTTGCTGGATGCAGTCATTGAAAAGTTACGTGAAGCTGGCGCAGAAGTAAAAGTAGGTAAGGCTGAAAATACTATTACCGTGAAAAGCAATGGTCAGTTAAAGGGTGTGAACATCCGCACCGCACCGCACCCAGCTTTTCCAACGGATATGCAGGCGCAGTTTATGGCGTTAAATACGATTGCAACTGGTGTTGCAAAGGTCACAGAAACGATTTTTGAAAACCGTTTTATGCATGTACAGGAAATGCAGCGTTTGGGTGCGGATATCAGTGTTGACGGCAATACCGCTTTGGTTCAAGGTGTAGACTTTTTAGATGGTGCGATTGTGATGGCAACCGATTTACGTGCTTCTGCCAGCCTGGTTTTAGCGGGCTTGGTGGCTAGAGGTGAAACGGTAATAGAACGTATCTATCATTTAGATCGTGGCTACGAATATCTAGAAGAGAAGTTAACTAAATTGGGCGCAAAAGTGCGCCGTGCGCATTAAGTAACGCAATAAATTAAATAGACTTAAACCCTGAAAATATAAGCAAAAACCATGATTACGATAGCACTATCAAAAGGCAGAATTTTTGAAGAAACCACGCCGTTATTGGCTGCAGCAGGTATTCATGCGTTGGAAGATCCTGAATCTTCGCGCAAGCTCATTCTGCCAACCAATCGCGATGATGTGCGCTTGATTATTGTGCGTGCAACGGATGTGCCTACTTATGTGCAATACGGCGCAGCTGACTTGGGCATTGCAGGTAAAGATGTGCTGGATGAGCATGGTGGAGAGGGCTTATATCAACCGTTAGATTTGCAGATTGCCAAATGCAAGATGATGGTGGCGGTGCGTGAAGGTTTCGATTATGAAGCCAGTATCCGTCAGGGTGCGCGCCTTAAAGTGGTAACAAAGTATGTTAAAACTGCACGTGAACACTTTGCGGCTAAGGGCATGCATGTTGATTTAATTAAGTTGTACGGATCAATGGAACTCGGTCCTTTGGTAGGTTTGGCAGATGTGATTGTTGATTTGGTCAGCACGGGCGGCACTTTGCGCGCCAACAATCTGAAGGCGGTGGAAACGGTTGGCGATATCAGTTCACGTTTAGTCGTGAATCAGGCTTCGTTAAAGCTCAACCGTGCGCAATTACAGCCGATTATTGATAGTTTTGCTACAGCCATTAAATAAGATTTCGAAAGTATTCAGTAATGAAGATTAGACGTTTATCCACACAAGAGGCGACATTTGACGTTGATTTAAAAGCCTTGCTGGCATTTGAAACTGCTCAAGATGACAGCGTTGATATCGTGGTCGCCAATATTTTAAAAGACGTAAAAGTGCGTGGCGATGCCGCAGTGCTGGAATATACCAACCGGTTTGATAAAACCAGCGCAAACAGTTTGGCTGAGCTGGAAATCAGTCAGGCGGAGTTACAAGCGGCATTACATAGCTTGCCTGACGATCAGCGCCAAGCTCTACAGGCGGCGGCTGACAGGGTGAAAAGTTACCACGAAAAGCAAGTGACGCAATCATGGAGCTACACTGAGGCTGATGGTACTTTGCTTGGCCAGCAAGTCACTGCTTTAGATCGTGTCGGTTTGTACGTGCCAGGTGGAAAAGCTGCTTATCCGTCTTCAGTATTAATGAATGCGATTCCGGCAAAAGTGGCCGGTGTTCAAGAGTTAATCATGGTGGTGCCTACGCCGAATGGCGAAAAAAATGCATTAGTCTTGGCAGCGGCGGCGATTGCGGGTGTTGATCGCGTATTCTGTATCGGTGGCGCACAGGCTGTAGGGGCAATGGCTTATGGCACGCAAACTGTTCCGCAAGTGGATAAAATAGTTGGGCCTGGCAATGCTTACGTAGCGGCTGCCAAGCGCCGTGTGTTTGGCGTGGTGGGTATTGATATGGTCGCTGGACCATCTGAAATTTTGGTAATTTGCGACGGAAAAACTAATCCCGACTGGATTGCAATGGATTTGTTCAGCCAGGCAGAACATGATGAATTAGCGCAATCCATATTACTTAGTCAGGATGCGGAGTTTCTAGACGCGGTTGCTGCCAGCATGCAAAGATTGGTAGAAACTATGCCGCGCAAAGATATTATCAATACTTCGATTTCAGATCGTGGTGCGTTGATTCTTACAAAAGACCTGGACGAAGCGATTGCCATTAGTAATTACATTGCGCCAGAGCATTTGGAATTGTCTGTGGAAAACCCGCTTGAAATTAGCAAAAAGATTAAACACGCGGGTGCTATTTTTATGGGACGAGATACCTGTGAAGCGCTCGGAGACTATTGCGCAGGACCAAATCACGTGTTGCCGACCTCACGCACCGCCCGTTTTTCAAGCCCGCTGGGTGTGTATGATTTTCAAAAGCGTTCCAGCCTGATTCTGGTTTCTCCAGAAGGTGCGCAGAAGTTGGGCAAAATTGCTTCTACGCTGGCGCATGGTGAAGGTCTGACCGCACATGCAAGATCAGCTGAATATCGCCTGAAATAATGGGACTGTTTCATGAGTAAATTCTGGAGTGATGTTGTCCATAAATTGACGCCTTACGTTCCGGGTGAGCAGCCAAAGCTGGATAATCTGGTTAAACTGAACACTAATGAGAACCCCTATGGGCCAAGCCCTAAGGTGATTGAGGCGCTAAAATTAGAAGCTGCTGATAGTTTAAGACTTTACCCAGACCCAAACTCTGACAAGCTCAAAACGGCGATTGCACAAAGCTTCAATTTGCAAGGGATTGATATAAAGCCTGGTCAGGTGTTTGTGGGAAATGGTTCGGATGAAGTGTTGGCGCATGTTTTCCATGCTTTATTAAAACATGACAAGCCGCTGCTATTCCCTGATATTACCTATAGTTTTTACCCGGTTTATTGTGGATTGTATGGTATTCAATATGAAACCATTGCATTGGATAAGCAATTTAATATTGATATCCACGACTATGCGCGACCTAATGGCGGTATTATTTTTCCTAATCCCAATGCGCCAACAGGGATTCCATTGGCGCTTGCAGATATAGAACAACTGCTGCGTCAAAATACGCACTCAGTTGTGGTCATTGATGAAGCGTATGTGGATTTTGGTACGGAGTCTGCGGTTAAGTTAATCAATACTTACCCAAATTTATTGGTGACGCATACCTTATCAAAGGCACGCTCGTTAGCTGGTTTAAGAGTTGGTTATGCGCTGGGGAATAAGGACTTAATCGAAGCGCTGGTTCGCGTCAAAGACAGTTTTAATTCCTATCCGATTGATCGATTTGCCGAGGCGGGCGCTGTTGCTGCCATGCAAGACGGCGCCTATTTTGAAGAAACTTGTGCAAAAGTAGTCGCAACAAGGAGTCGATTGATTGATGACTTGCAAGCACTTAATTTCGAAAGTTTGCCATCAGGTGCCAATTTCGTATTTGCAAAACATAAAGCAGTGGATGGTGCAGAGTTGGCAGCAAAGTTACGAGAGCACAATATTATTGTGCGGCACTTTAAAAAACCATCAAGAATAGCACCCTATATCCGCATCACTATTGGCACAGATGCACAATCGAATAGTCTTATACAGGCACTTACAACGATTTTACAATCAGGTTAACTGATTCAACTGGCGCATAAGTGCGCTAAGGTACTTGTTTTATAATCAAATTATGACCAAATTGTTGAAATATTGAATCAATTGCGGTTATGATGTCGAAATGTACAGAATGTGCAAATAGTATTTTGTAAAATTACTTTGAATTAAAACAAAATAACTACAGAATATTAATTTTTTTAATCAAATAATTTTATCGAACCCTTTATTAAATTATTAGCGAGCTCGGAGGAATAGGCACCATGGCACAAACCCAAATGGCATTAGATTCATTAGATTTTGACGCAACAGTTGCATTGGCAACTAAAGTAGCACCACATGTAGATATTTTAGAAATCGGTACACCTTGCATCAAACACAATGGTATTGAATTGCTTAAAACATTGCGTGCAAAATTTCCAAACAACAAAATCTTAGTTGACTTGAAAACAATGGATGCTGGTTTCTACGAAGCTGAGCCATTCTACAAAGCAGGTGCAGATATCGTTACTGTTCTTGGTACCGCTGATCTTGGTACTATCAAAGGTGTAATCGATGTTGCTAACAAATATGGTAAACAAGCACAAGTTGACTTGATCAACGTTGCTGACAAAGTGGCACGTACTAAAGAAGTAGCGAAATTAGGCGCACACATCATTGGCGTTCACACTGGTTTGGACCAACAAGCTGCTGGCCAAACACCTTTTGCTGACTTGGCTTTGATTACTGGTTTAAATACTGGCGCCAAAGTTTCTGTTGCTGGTGGTGTTAAAGCGGCAACAGTTCGTCAAGTAGTTGATGCAGGTGCAGATATTGTGGTTGCAGGTGCAGCGATTTACGGTGCAGCAGATCCAGCAGCGTCAGCAGCTGAAATCACAGGTTTAGCACGTGGTAATTCAGCAGCAGCTGGTGGTCTTGGTAAATACCTGCCATGGGCATTAATCGCAGGTGCTGTATTACTGGGTTTGTATCTATTGACTGGTAATAAGCCAGCTCAAGAAGCTCCTGTTGATGCACCAGTTGTTGAAGAAGTGGCTCCAGCGACTGAAGCGCCTGCTGCAGTTGAAGAAGCTGCGCCAATTGAAGCGGCTCCAGCTGAACCAGCTGCTGAAGCTACTCCAGCACCGGAAGCTGCTGCCGAGTAATAGCTTTTCAAGCTAAGATATATTTAGCATGGTAAAAAGCCGACTATTTAGTCGGCTTTTTTATTTGCTGTGTTTATTTAAGGCGCCTTTGCGCCTAAGGCTTAGTTTGAGTTAAAATACGGGTAAATTATTGATTGTTTTCATTTAAGTAGCTCATTCATGCGCAAAGCCGACATCACACGCAACACCCTAGAAACCCAAATTACTGTTTCCATTAACATTGATGGTAATGGTGCTTCGCAATTTAATACAGGGCTTGGTTTCCTAGACCATATGCTAGATCAGATAGCACGTCATGGCATGATGGATATTAACGTTCAGGCAAAGGGTGATTTGCATATTGATGCACATCATACCGTTGAAGATATTGGTATTACTTTAGGCCAGGCATTTGCGAAAGCCGTGGGCGATAAAAAAGGCATTAATCGTTATGGCCACGCTTATGTGCCGCTTGATGAGGCTTTAAGCCGCGTGGTGCTTGATTTATCAGGCCGTCCGGGTTTGGAGTTTAATTGCCAATTCACGCGTGCCACGATTGGTGAGTTTGATGTCGATTTAGTGCACGAGTTTTTTCAGGGTTTCGTGAATCACGCCAATGTAACTTTACATATTGATAATTTAAAAGGCCACAATTCACACCATCAGGCTGAAACTATATTTAAAGCATTCGGGCGAGCCTTGCGTATGGCGGTTACTGCTGATGCACGTATGGCAGGCATTATGCCATCTACCAAAGGCAGCTTATAAGCGCTGCGATACCAATAATTGATTAAATTAGCACATGACTAAAATAGATATTGCAGTCGTTGATTACGGTATGGGCAATTTGCGATCTGTTTCGAAAGCGGTTGAGCATGTTGCACACGGTAAATCGGTTGTAGTCACCAGCGATGCTTCAGTCATTGATAAAGCAGAGCGAGTAGTTTTCCCTGGTCAAGGCGCGATGCCAGATTGCATGCGCGAATTGGACAGTAGAAGCTTGCGCGGCGCTGTTTTGCATGCTGCAGCCAACAAGCCATTTTTAGGCATTTGTATTGGTATGCAGTTGCTGTTCGACCATTCAGAAGAAGGTGATACAGCTGGATTGGGTATATTTAGAGGCGATGTAAAGCGCTTTGCTGCTCATCAGGTGGTGAATGATGAAAAATTGAAAATTCCACACATGGGCTGGAATGAAGTCTATCAATTAACAAATGGCCAAGCTAAACCACATGCACTGTGGCAGGATATTGCAGATGCCACGCGGTTTTATCATGTACATAGTTATTATGCCGCTCCTTTGGATGCTGCTATAACTGTAGGCGAAACCGAATACCCGGAGCGTTTTTGCAGTGTCGTTGCACACAACAATATATTTGCAACACAATTCCACGTCGAAAAAAGTGCGCAAGCTGGTTTGCAATTGCTGCGTAATTTTGTATATTGGAAACCTTAATAGATTAACGCTTGTAAGCCAAAATCTTCAATTAACTTTTTTGTAATTTTAATCAATAACAATCATGCTCATTATTCCTGCAATTGATCTCAAAGATGGCCACTGCGTACGTTTAAAACAAGGCCTTATGGAAGAATCCACCGTGTTTTCAGAAGATCCAGGCGCGATGGCGCGACATTGGGTTGACCAAGGTGGCAAACGTTTACATTTAGTCGATCTAAACGGCGCATTTGCAGGAAAGCCCGTTAATGAAGGCGCGATTAAATCTATAGTAAGCGCAGTTAAAGGCGAGATTCCTATTCAGTTAGGCGGTGGTATTCGTGATCTGGAAACCATAGAGCGCTATCTGGATGATGGTATTGATTACGTCATTATTGGCACCGCAGCCGTTAAAACACCTGGGTTCTTACATGAAGCTTGCTATGCTTTTCCTGGCCAAATCATGGTCGGTTTAGATGCAAAAGATGGCAAAGTAGCGATTGATGGCTGGTCAAAACTCACTGGGCATGATGTGATTGATTTGGCTAAAAAATTTGAAGATTATGGCGTAAATGCGATTGTTTATACGGATATTGGCCGCGATGGCATGTTAACCGGCGTGAATATTGAGGCGACAGTTGCCTTGGCGCAAGCGCTCACTATTCCCGTTATTGCTTCTGGCGGTGTAACCAATTTAGATGATGTACGCAAGCTGTGCGCGGTGGCAAGCGAGGGCATTATTGGTACGATTACAGGTCGTGCAATCTATGAAGGCACATTAGATTTTGCTGCTGCACAAAGTCTTGCAGATTCACTAAGCTAATGGCATTAGCAAAACGCATCATTCCTTGCTTGGATGTGACCGATGGTCGCGTGGTAAAAGGCATCAACTTTTTAGAGCTGCGCGATGCAGGCGATCCAGTTGAAATTGCCAAGCGCTATGATGATCAGGGCGCGGACGAACTCACATTTTTAGATATTACCGCCAGCTCTGACAACCGTGGATTGATTTTACATATTATTGAGCAAGTCGCCAGTCAAGTATTTATTCCGCTGACTGTAGGCGGTGGTGTGCGTGAGGTAGAAGATGTACGCCGTCTTTTAAATGCAGGTGCCGATAAAGTTAGTATTAATACTACTGCCGTGTTGAATCCACAGGTAGTGCAAGATGCCGCTGCGCGATTCGGTTCGCAATGTATTGTAGTAGCCATTGACGCTAAAAAAGTAGACAATCAGCCGTTCGAATGGGAAGTGTTCACACATGGCGGTCGCAAAGCCACTGGGTTGGATGCGGTCAAATGGGCACAGCACATGGTAAATCTTGGTGCAGGCGAGTTGCTGGTCACGAGTATGGATAGAGACGGCACAAAAATTGGCTTTAATAACCCTCTCAACAGAGCCATTAGCGATGCCGTAGATGTGCCATTAATCGCTTCAGGCGGTGTGGGTAATTTGCAGCATTTGGTAGATGGCGTCACAATTGGCGGTGCGGATGCAGTGCTCGCTGCCAGTATTTTTCACTATGGTGAATACACAGTGCAACAGGCTAAAGAGTATATGCGCGACCACAAAATAGAGGTTAGACTTTGAGCTGGCTAGATGAAATTAATTGGGATGCCAACGGCTTGGTGCCTGTGATTGCACAAGAGGTTGATACGGGACGCGTGTTAATGTTCGCATGGATGAATCGCGAGGCTTTACAGTTAACCAATGAATCTAAACAGGCCGTATATTGGTCACGTTCGCGCAATAAATTATGGCGCAAAGGTGAAGAGTCTGGCCATACGCAAAAAGTGCACGAAATTCGCCTGGATTGTGACGAAGACGTTATCTTGATTAAAGTGGAACAAATCGGGGGCATCGCTTGCCATACTGGTCGGCACAATTGCTTTTTTAAAAAATTAGAGCAAGATAAAGACTCGCAAGCCAAATGGTTAATTGATCAGCCGGTGATTAAAGATCCCCAAACCATTTATCACGATTGATTACTTTTAAGATTAAAGCACATGAACGATGTATTAAACCGATTAGCAGAATTGCTGGAACAGCGTAAAACCGCAGATCCAGCATCGTCTTATGTGGCGAAACTGTATGCTAAGGGCATGGATAGCATACTTAAAAAGATTGGTGAAGAAGCGACCGAAACGGTGATTGCAGCCAAGGGCGGCAATAAAGAAGAGATTGTTTATGAAACGGCCGATTTGTGGTTTCATACTTTGATTATGTTGAGCCATGCGGGTTTGAAACCGCAAGATATATTAGATGAACTGGCGCGCCGCGAAGGTTTGTCTGGCATCACGGAGAAAGAAAGTCGCGTTAAATAGCATGAGTACAGACTGCATTTTTTGTAAGATTATTAATGGCGATATTCCAGCCAAAAAAATCTATGAAGATCATGATTTTATTGCTTTTCATGACATTAAACCAATGGCAAAGATACATTTTTTAATTGTGCCAAAACTGCATGTTGAAACGCTGAAAGACTGCAAAGACGTGCATGAGCCGTTATTAGGTAAAGCTTTGTTGTTGGCGCCTAAGCTGGCAGAAAGCCAAGGTTTGGTTGGTTTTAAAACGCTTATTAATACGGGGCGTGAAGGCGGTCAGGAAGTATTTCATATCCACATTCACGTATTTGGCGGCAATTAATTCGCTATAAAAATGCAGTTAACTCAATAGTTAAGTTCAGGAGAGCATCATGGGTTCATTCAGTTTGTGGCATTGGTTAATCGTTCTATTGATTGTCGTATTGATATTTGGCACAAAAAAATTACGCAACATGGGTAGTGATGTAGGTGGCGCAGTCAATGAGTTTAAAAAAGCCATGCAAGACGAGCAAGGCAAAGGCGAGCAGGATAAAGTTGCCAAGAACGCAGAAAATGGCACAACCGTCGAAGGTGAAGTGACCAGTAAGACTAAGCAATAAATTTGCGGACTGAAACTTAACCGTGTTTGGTATCTCTTTTTCAGAATTATTCGTCATTGCCATTGTTGCTTTATTAGTGATTGGTCCAGAAAAACTACCTAAAGTGGCGCGTACGATTGGCGCACTGACGGGACGTATGCAACGTTATGCGGCTCAGGTGAAAGAAGAAGTGAATCGTGAGTTTCGCTTTGAGGAATTGCAAAAATTACAGGAAGAAATTAAGCAGGCAGTAATCAGTACAGAACAAAATGTACAGCAAGAAGCGGCTAAGATTGAAAATTCAATTGCTAATGTGAATGAAACAAGACTTGCGCCAGTTGAGGAGGCAACTCAACAACCAGCAACTGTCCGTAAGTCACGTACAAAACCAGTTAAAACGGCAGCTAAGGATTTTGATAAGAAACCAGCGCTAGTTGAAGCAGCATTAACTGGATTAGAAAAGGAATCCGTTAAAAAACATAAAAAAATTAGTGAGCCTAAAAACCTTGCTGAGAAAGTTGGACGTTAAAGCGTATGGCAACTCCAACCGAATCATTTATTTCGCACTTAATTGAGTTGCGCAATCGATTACTCAGAATCGTCTTGGGTTTTGTTGTTGTGTTTATTGGGTTGTTTCCTTTCGCCAATAAAATCTATGCTTTGCTGGCGGAGCCTATGTTGGCCAAGTTGCCAGCAGGCGGTCAGATGATTGCTACTGCGGTGACCACGCCTTTTTTTGTGCCAATGAAAGTGGCAATGATGGCGGCTTTTGTCATTTCATTGCCGCATACGCTGTATCAAATTTGGGCGTTTATATCGCCAGGCCTATACAGTCACGAAAAAAAACTGATGGTGCCGGTGATTGTGGCAGGCAGCTTGTTATTTGTGATTGGGATGGCATTTGCGTATTTCGCCGTTTTCCCAACGGTGTTCGGATTTATTGTACACAGCGCGCCCGCTGGAGTTGCCGTGATGACGGATATTGCCGAGTATTTAGATTTTGTTTTAACGCTTTTTATGGCGTTCGGTTTGGCGTTTGAAGTGCCAATTGCAGTGGTGTTGATCGCACGCTTTGGTTGGGTGAGTATTGCACAGCTTCAAGAGGTACGTAGTTATGTGATTGTCGGGGCTTTTATCTTAGGTGCTATTTTTACACCGCCGGATATTATTTCGCAATTTATGTTGGCAGTGCCATTATGGCTTTTGTATGAGATGGGTATCGTAGTGGCAAAATATACAGTACCGAAATCTAACTCCATAAAATCTACCTGAATCTTAAAGTCTAACTAATGTTTAGTTTTGCCTTCTCATCGCAATTGGTTTTGGTCGTTTGCCAATCACTACCTCGACTTTAATGTTTTTTTGATTCCTGGCCAGTGTTAATACCGCTTTCTCATTCGGTTTTAGCACGGCAATGATGTTTAGCATGCTGTTGCTATCAGTCACTTCTCGATTATTAATAGCCAGTAGCACATCACCAGATCTGATGCCGGCAAGGTCAGCTGGACTATCGCGCAACACGCCTGCAATTAATGAGCCTTGTACTTTGTCCAGCTTGAATGACTCGGCTAATTCCGGTGTAATATCTTGCGCCTCAATCCCAATCCAGCCGCGTGTTACGCTGCCACTTAAGGCAATTTGTTCCATCACTTGTTTAGCCAGGCTTGCGGGAATGGCGAAACCGATACCCATTGATCCGCCACTACGTGAGTAAATGGCGCTATTAATGCCGACTAAATTGCCTTCAGTGTCAATCAGTGCGCCGCCAGAGTTGCCAGGATTGATGGATGCGTCAGTTTGGATAAAATTCTCAAAAGTGTTAATGCCCAAGTGGTTGCGTCCAAGCGCGCTCACAATGCCTTGCGTTACTGTCTGGCCAACTCCAAACGGGTTGCCAATGGCTAAAACCACGTCACCCACGTCTAATTTATCGGTTGCAGCAAAAGTAATGGAAGGTAGTTTGTCTGCCTCTACTTTAATGACGGCCAAATCGGTTTCAGGATCAGTGCCGACAACTTTTGCCGGTAATTTTCTGCCATCCGATAATAAAATTTCAATTTCATCTGCACTGGCCACAACGTGGTCATTGGTTAAGATTAAACCTTGTTCGCTGACGATAACGCCACTGCCAAGACTGCTATCCGGTTGCTCATCTTCATTGTCTAATTGATCACCAAAAAAATGCCTGAATAAAGGGTCATCCTTATACTGCTGTTGAGGATTAACAGCAGTTTTTTGACTGGATGTGAAAATATTCACCACCGCTGGCATGGCTTTTTTTGCGGCATCACTATAACTGCCTTTGGATGAGGTTTGGGGGCTGACAGTGCTAGCTTTTAGGTTGGACCCAACCTGTTTAATGGTGATAGGTTCCTGCGTCGTTATTAACAGTTGCGGATAGAATAATCGCAATACAAACAATATGCCTAGGCAGGCAGTGACCGATTGCGCAAAAATAAGCCAGATTCTTTGCATGTTTTAAGCTGCTAAAATGTTATGGATATAAGTATAGGTGAAATAACGGTGAATACACATGAAATTAGACGACTTGAACAACTATTTAAATCAATTGCTGCAACCCGAGCGCTTCAGTGATTATTGTCCAAATGGTTTGCAGGTAGAAGGTCGGCCGGAAGTGCAGCATATTGTGACTGGTGTGACAGCTAGTTATGATTTGCTGGAAGCGGCTTTGCAAGCCAGTGCTGATGCCATATTAGTGCATCATGGTTATTTTTGGCGTGGTGAATCGCTGCCAATAATCGGCATTAAGAAACGCCGTATTCAATTCTTATTGCAACACGATATCAGTCTGATGGCCTACCATTTGCCGTTGGATGCTCATCTGGAGTTTGGCAATAATGTCATGCTGGCTAAAAAACTGGGTTTAACGGTGAGTCGCTGGGCAGGACAGAAAAGCAAAAACGAACCTAATTTGATTGCTTTGGCGGAATTAAGTCAGCCGCAGCCGCTTAAAGATTTTGTTGCAACGCTGAATCAAGCGCTTAACCGTACTGCATTGGTGATTGGCGATTTAAATCAGCCAATTCAAAAAATTGCATTATGCACAGGTGCGGCGCAAGGGTATATAGAGCAAGCTGTTGAGGCTGGCGCAGATGTTTATATTAGCGGCGAAATTTCTGAACCTACGGTACACATCGCGCGTGAAGCGGGAATTTCTTATATATCTGCAGGCCATCACGCAACAGAACGTTACGGCATACAAGCATTGGGCGAGCATTTGGCCGAAAAGTTTGGCTTAAAGCACACCTTTATTGATTGCGATAATCCAGTGTAGCTTGTCATTGTGTTGCGTTATATTAGTCTTTATATTTCAATAGCTTATAAAAATAAGTTTGGTTTATTTTGCAAAGAATTGTATAATCACGTGCTTTGCAGTTAAGGCCATTAGTTAACGTGAATTAGTCAAGTTAGTTAAGCGCCATCATTAATAGCGTTGCCCCAAAAAGGCAAGTTAAAGGAAAACAATGTCAGACAACAAGATTGACAAAGACCAAGTCAGTAAAGATCCTGTCAGCAACGAGCAAGTTCTATCATTTTCAAGTCCATCTAAAGTTAATCAAGAGAAACGCAACTTTCTAATTGCAGCGACTGCAGGTGTTGGTGCCTTGGGTGCAGCGGCAGTGGCGGTTCCATTTGTGGGTAGCATGTTGCCAAGCGAGCGTGCAAAAGCTGCAGGTGCACCTGTTGAGGTGGATGTGAGTAAAATTCAGCCGGGTTCCATGATTACGGCCGAGTGGCGCGGTAAGCCGGTGTGGATTATTAATCGTACCGATGAAATGACGGCGGATCTGGCTAAACACAATGATCAACTGTCTGACCCGAATTCTGAAGTGCCGCAACAACCTGCCTATTGTAAAAATGCTAGTCGTTCTATTAAGCCTAACTTGGCTGTGGTAGTGGGTATTTGTACACATCTGGGCTGTTCGCCAACCGAAAAATTACAAGCAGGTGGCGATATGGGTGAAAACTGGACAGGTGGCTTTTTCTGCCCTTGTCACGGCTCAAGGTTCGATTTGGCAGGGCGCGTATTTAAAGGTTCGCCTGCGCCAATTAATCTAGTAATACCGCCTTATCAATATTTAACCGAAACAACTCTACTCATTGGTGATGATACGAAAGTGGAGGGATAATCATGGCTAAAGATAAAACAGGCGTAAGCGAAACTAAAGGTTTAATGGGTTGGGTAGATGCAAGATTGCCGGTAACCAGCACTATTAAAGCGCACTTAACAGAATACTACGCGCCAAAAAACTTTAATTTCTGGTATTTTTTTGGTTCGCTGGCTTTATTGATTCTGGTGATGCAAATTGTCACCGGTATTTTCTTAACCATGCATTACAAGCCGGATGCGCAACTGGCATTTGCCTCAGTTGAATATATCATGCGCGATGTGTTCGGCGGTAATATCATCCGCTATATGCACTCTACTGGCGCATCCATGTTCTTTGTGGTGATTTATTTGCATATGTTCCGTGGGTTGATTTATGGCTCATATCGCAATCCGCGTGAGTTGATTTGGTTATTTGGTGTCGGCATTTTCCTGGTGTTAATGGGTGAGGCGTTTTTTGGCTACCTGTTGCCTTGGGGACAAATGTCTTACTGGGGCGCGCAAGTGATTGTGAACTTGTTTGCGACGGTTCCATTTATTGGCCCAGATTTATCAGAATGGCTACGCGGTGATTATTTAATATCCGATGCTACTTTAAACCGCTTTTTTGCCTTTCATGTGATTGCACTGCCATTTGTATTGGCTGGTTTGGTTGTTGTGCATTTGGTTGCTCTGCATGAAGTGGGTTCGAATAATCCTGATGGTGTAGAAATTAAGGCTCACAAGGATAAGAAAACGGGTATTCCATTGGATGGTATTCCATTCCATCCTTATTACACGGTTAAGGATCTAGTCGGTGTAGTGGTGTTTTTAATGGTGTTTGCCAGCATCTTGTTCTTTGCGCCTGAAATGGGTGGTTATTTCCTTGAGGCAAATAATTTTGTCCCGGCAGATCCCCTTAAAACGCCTGCACACATCGCGCCAGTGTGGTACTTCACGCCGTACTATTCAATATTAAGAGCTGTTCCGCCAATTTTTAACTCACAGTTTCCGGGTGTGGCGGCAATGGGCTTATCGGTAATGATATTTGCGTTATTGCCTTGGCTGGACAAAGGTAAGGTGAAATCGATTCGCTATCGTGGTGCTTTGTATAAAAAATGGCTCGCAGCTTTTGTGATCAGCTTTTTAATATTGGGCTATTTGGGCACTGTACCCTCTAACGTCTGGGGACAGTTCGGTAGCTGGTTGGGTGGTGCAGATCGTGCGACAGTGGTTGCGCGTATCTTTACTGTTGTCTACTTCGCGTTCTTTGTCTTAATGCCTTGGTACACTGCAAAAGATAAAACCAAGCCTGTGCCAGAGAGAGTGACTAAATAATATGAAAAAACTATTAACTTTATTGGCTTTCTTGCCACTCGTCGCCTTGGCAAGCGAATCAGCGATTACTGAGAAAGCACCGATTGATCCGAGCGATCAGGCCTCATTGCAGCGTGGCGCGCATACTTTTGTGAATTATTGCCTTAATTGCCATAGTGCTAAATACATGCGGTATAACCGCTTGATGGACATTGGGTTAACCGAAAAGCAAATCAAAGACAATTTATTATTTGCCGGTGAAAAAGTAGGTGACACTATGCAAGTGACTATGGATCCAGCGGAAGCGAAAAAATGGTTTGGTGTAACGCCGCCAGATTTATCAGTCGAAGTGCGCGCACGCGGAGCGGATTGGGTTTATGCCTATATGCGCGGATTTTATCGCGATGACACAACGCCAACTGGTTGGAATAACGTTGTGTATGCAAAGGTAGCAATGCCGCATGTGTTATATGAGTTGCAGGGTGAGCAAGTGCTTAATCATGAAACGCATCAGTTGGAGTTGGTTAAATCTGGTAAATTAAATCCAGCTGAATATAGCGCATTTGTTGCTGACTTAACGAATTACTTGGCTTTTATGTCTGAACCTGGCAAGCAAAGTCGCAAGCATATGGGCTGGTGGGTATTGCTGTTTTTAGGGGTGCTTTTAGTTTTGGCTAAAAAACTCAAAACTGAATACTGGAAGGATATTAAGTAATAATATTTTCAGTGAATAAATATTTTAGCATCGGCGGTAAGCATTGAATCGAAATGCACCGATACTGATGATTAACGGAATTAGCGGCTAAAACGCATTTCCAATTTAAGAAAGAAACAAAGATTATGATGAAATTATACTCAGGCACTGTTGATCCATTTAGCCATCGCTGTCGTATTGTGCTGTTTGAAAAAGGCATGGATTTTGAAGTGATTGATGTGGATTTGGCTAATAAACCGGAAGATTTGGCTGTATTAAATCCGTATAACGCAGTGCCGGTTTTGGTTGAACGTGATTTGGTATTAAGTGAAGCGAACATTATTAATGAGTACATTGATGAGCGTTTTCCTCATCCACAATTAATGCCAGCGGATCCGGTGATGCGTGCGCGTGCCAGATTGTTTTTGTATAACTTTGAAAAAGATTTGTTTGCTCATATCAAGGATGTTGAATCTGACAACCAGGAAATTGCAGATAAGGCGCGCAAAACGATTCGTGATAATTTAACGCAAATTGTGCCGATTTTCAGCAAGCAAAGTTATTTGTTGGGCGATGATTACTCCATGTTGGACGTTGCTGTAACGCCGTTGTTATGGCGCTTAGGCCACTATGGTATTGAATTGCCGAATCAGGCTGCGCCATTGCTTAAATATGCGGAACGTTTATTTTCGCGCCCCTTGTATGCTGAGGCGATGACGCCATCAGAAAAAGCGATGCGCAAATAGATTGAAATGTCGCTGCGTTGCTTCGACCCTTTAACTTATTCACTAAAGTTTAAAAGACATGAGTGATTTAATATCCACTAAACCTTATATGATTCGCGCCATTCACGAATGGTGCGTTGATAACAATCTGACCCCGCATTTATTGGTGGCTGTTAACACGCAAACGCGAGTGCCGATTGCTTTTGTAAAGGACGGGGAGATTGTGCTTAATCTTAACTACTCTGCTACAAAAGATTTGCATATGGATAATGAGGCGATTGTGTTTTCTGCGCGCTTCGGCGGGGTGTCGCAAAATTTGTATGTGCCGATGAATGCAGTTAAAGGTATCTTTGCGCGAGAAAACGGGCAGGGTATGTTTTTTGAGATAGATACCAAGATGAATGCGGAGAATGTTTCAGGCAATGTTGATTCTGATGTGGCGTCTAAATCAACAACTGCGACAGAAAAGAAAAAGCCAACCTTAACCATTGTTAAGTAGGTGCTGAAAATAGCAATAAGTAATACTTAAAGAAAAATAAATGATAAAAGTCATTTATTTTTAAAAAAGGGGCTTGGCGATAATAAATAATATTGTTATAGTCACGCCTTCAAGAAAAAGCCGGATTAGCTCAGTTGGTAGAGCAGCGCACTTGTAATGCGAAGGTCGTCAGTTCGATTCCGACATCCGGCACCAAATTCTCACTCAAAATCCACAAGCGATTAAAGTTTTTGGTATGCTGGTTTTAATGTATGGCGCACCAGATTTTAATCGTTAAATATATGCTCAATTTATTTGACACTATGTCAAAAAATCAGCATAATCGCGGGTTCGGTTAGGAGGGGTGGCCGAGTGGTTAAAGGCGACGGACTGTAAATCCGTTCTCTCTGAGTACGAAGGTTCGAATCCTTCCCCCTCCACCAAAATTTAGTTGTTAGTAATTTAGTATGTGCGGTAAGCGGTTGCTGTTAAGCCTGTTGACGTTGATTTGATGGCTATGCGGGTGTAGCTCAGTTGGTAGAGCTTCAGTTTTCCAAACTGAATGTCGCGAGTTCGAGCCTCGTCGCCCGCTCCAGATAACTGGGTTTCCTGAATAACTTGGCTTGCTAGGTTGGTATTTGGTAAGCGTGGGTTAAAGGGCTGCGGTAAGTTGTGGTCAAAAGACAAGCGCCCATGTGGCTCAGTGGTAGAGCACTCCCTTGGTAAGGGAGAGGTCGCGGGTCCGATTCCCGCCATGGGCACCATGAATGCAGGCGGTAATTAAGTGGTTTTAATGGCAGGTGGTGTTAAAGTTTTATTAAGTTAAATAAAACTTTTGAAATTAAGTTAATAAAATTTTATTAAAATTATATCGATAAAAAGATTACGCAAAGGATTATAGAAATGGCAAAAGGCAAATTTGAACGGACCAAGCCACACGTCAACGTAGGTACGATTGGCCACGTGGATCACGGTAAAACAACATTAACGGCAGCGATCACGACAGTGCTGACAAAGAAATTTGGCGGCGAAGCGAAAGACTACGCACAAATTGACAGTGCGCCAGAAGAAAAAGCACGTGGTATTACCATTAACACCTCTCACGTCGAGTACGAGACGGAAACACGTCACTACGCACACGTAGACTGTCCTGGTCACGCTGACTATGTTAAAAACATGATTACCGGCGCAGCCCAAATGGACGGTGCGATCCTTGTTTGTTCAGCAGCTGACGGCCCAATGCCGCAAACACGTGAGCACATCTTGTTGGCACGTCAAGTTGGCGTACCTTACATCGTTGTGTTCTTAAACAAAGCAGACATGGTTGATGACCCTGAGTTGTTAGAGCTGGTTGAAATGGAAGTGCGTGAATTGCTCAGCAAATACGACTTCCCGGGCGACGACACCCCAATCATCCATGGCTCAGCTAAATTAGCCTTGGAAGGTGACCAATCACCAATCGGCGAACCAGCGATCTTCAAATTAGCAGAAGCATTAGATACTTACATCCCAATGCCTGAGCGTGCGATTGACGGCACATTCCTGATGCCAGTAGAAGACGTATTTTCAATCTCTGGTCGTGGTACTGTGGTAACAGGCCGTATCGAACGCGGTATTGTAAAAGTCGGTGACGAGATTGAAATCGTTGGTCTTAAAGACACGGTAAAAACAACTTGTACTGGTGTTGAAATGTTCCGTAAATTGCTAGACCAAGGTCAAGCAGGCGATAACGTTGGTGTATTGCTACGCGGTACTAAACGTGAAGATATCGAACGTGGTCAAGTATTGTCTAAATCAGGCTCTATCAAACCACACACCAAATTCACAGCAGAAATCTACGTGCTAGGTAAAGATGAAGGCGGTCGTCACACACCATTCTTCAACGGCTACCGTCCACAATTCTACTTCCGTACGACAGACGTAACAGGCGCGGTTGAATTGCCAGCAGGTACAGAAATGGTAATGCCAGGTGATAACGTATCAATCACTGTGCAACTGATTGCACCAATCGCGATGGAAGATGGATTACGCTTCGCGATTCGTGAAGGTGGCCGTACTGTTGGTGCAGGTGTGGTTGCTAAGATTATTGAATAGTTAGGTTTTAAAGAAAAAACTACGCTAACAACTCAGCGTAGTTTTTGTGGTTTTAGTAAGAGTAAAAAGTTAAATAGGCCAATAGCTCAATTGGTAGAGTATCGGTCTCCAAAACCGAGGGTTGGGGGTTCGAGGCCCTCTTGGCCTGCCATATTTAATGTAGCATCATTTATGTAAAAGCTTAGTAAGTTAAGCGAATTAAAAGTTAAGACTATAAAACATGATAGACAAAATTAAGCTGGTGTTATCTGCATTGCTGTTGGCGGCTGGTATCGCCGGCTTTTACCTGCTTGCAGATAAGGCGCTTGTGCTGCGGATTCTTGCTGTTTTAGCAGGTTTTGCTGCGGCTGTTACTGTTTTATGGACGACGGCTCAAGGTCAAACTTCGCTGGGATTTATTGGTGAGTCGATTGCAGAGGCTAAAAAAGTAGTCTGGCCTACCAGAAAAGAAACTATACAAACTACCGTTGCGGTATTTCTGTTGGTGCTGGTGATGGCGGCTTTCTTGGCTGTGGTAGATATTGGGTTTGCTTATATGGTGCAATGGTTAATGGGACGGAGTGCTTAATGAGTATGCGTTGGTATGCAGTCCAAGCTTTTTCCGGTATGGAAAAATCAGTAAAAGCGGGTATTGAGGAGCGTATTGCACGTTCTGGCCTGCAAGATCAATTTGGTGATATTTTGGTACCAGTTGAAGAAGTGATTGAAATGAAGTCGGGTCAAAAATCTATTACAGAGCGTCGTTTGTATCCGGGCTATGTATTGGTGCAAATGAATATGTCTGATGAAAGTTGGCACCTGGTTAAAAGTACGCCACGTGTGACGGCATTTATTGGAGGCAGCGCGCAAAAGCCTACGCCAATCAAAGACAAAGAAGTTGAAATTATTTTACAGCGTATGGATGACAGTAAGTCTAATCCAACACAAAAACTGACCTTTGAAAAAGGTGAGGTTGTGCGTGTGATTGATGGACCGTTTAAAGATTTCTCAGGTGCTGTTGAAGACATTAACTATGAGAAAAGTAAACTACGTGTTTCTGTGGTGATTTTCGGCCGCGCAACACCAGTTGAATTGGATTTCAGTCAAATCGAAAAAGAAGTTTAGTCGGATAGAAGTAAAGTTTAAGTAGTAAATTATAAGAAGTATTTATCAACGGGGAGCTTTGATTTTAAAGCGTTTGTACCCACATTAGGAGTTATACCATGGCAAAAAAAGTCATTGGCTACATTAAGCTGCAGATTCCTGCAGGTAAAGCCAACCCAAGTCCTCCAGTTGGCCCAGCATTGGGTCAGCGCGGTTTGAATATTATGGAATTCTGTAAAGCGTTTAACGCTGCAACACAAGGTGTAGAGCCTGGTTTGCCAATTCCTGTCGTGATTACAGCGTTTGCGGATAAGAGCTTCACGTTTGTGATGAAAACACCGCCAGCAACGATTTTAATCAAAAAAGCGGCGAATATCACTAAAGGTTCACCAAAACCACACACAGACAAAGTTGGCAAAATTACTCGCAAACAAGCAGAAGAAATTGCAACAACTAAAATGCCTGACTTAACAGCGGCTGACATGGATGCTGCAGTGCGCACTATTGCTGGCAGCGCACGTAGTATGGGTATTGAAGTGGAGGGTGCATAACATGGCAAAACGTATTAATGCGCTTCGCGCAAAGATTGATCGCAATAAACTGTACCCAGCAACGGAAGCGTTGACTTTGGTAAAAGAAAATGCGACTGCAAAATTCAATGAGTCAATCGACACTGTTGTGAATCTAGGTATTGATGCACGTAAGTCAGACCAATTGGTTCGTGGCGCTTTAGTGTTGCCAAATGGTACAGGTAAAGTAACGCGCGTAGCTGTGTTTGCACAGGGTGCGCAAGCTGAAGCGGCTAAGGCAGCTGGTGCTGATTTCGTTGGTTTTGAAGATTTAGCCGAAAAAGTAAAAGCGGGTTTCTTGGACTTTGACGTGGCAATCGCTACGCCAGATGCAATGCGTATCGTTGGTACTTTGGGTCAAGTTTTAGGTCCTCGCGGCTTAATGCCAAACCCAAAAGTAGGTACGGTAACGCCTGATGCAGCGACTGCGGTTAAAAACGCAAAAGCTGGTCAAGTGCAGTATCGTACAGACAAGGGTGGCATCATTCATTGCACAATTGGTCGTGCGTCATTCACGGTTGATCAGTTACAAGGTAACTTAGCTGCTTTATTAGACGCATTAGCCAAGGCTAAACCTGCTGCAAGTAAGGGCGTGTTTTTAAAGAAAGTTTCTGTATCTAGCACAATGGGTGCTGGTGTGCGTGTTGATCAAACAACTATTGCATAGCAATAATTGAGTGGCGAAAGCTACTCATTGAAAGAACTTTGGGCTTGCTATTTAACTGCATGATTGAGTTGGTAGCAAGAACATCAAAGACCGTTGGTATCCGAATCGGATTTAATTGCAGTAAACAAAAATGGGTGATTTTAAGCGTGTTAAATTCTTAAAGTCCTCTGTTTTTAGTTTGTTAATACCAACGCAGATGGCGTAACCCGAGACAGGATATTAAGTAATAACCCTGATTAAGGCCGCCGTAAAATGGTTTCTAGATCATTGTTTAGAAACTCATTCTGGTTCAGAAATGAAACGGAGATTTTAACGGGAAGGAGAAAAGACTTTGAGTCTGAATCTTACAGAGAAAAAAGCAGTTGTAGCTGAAGTAAGCGAACAAGTAGCTAATGCTCAAGTGATTGTGATCGCAGAATACCGCGGTACAGGCGTGGCTGATATGACTACGCTACGCGCAAATGCAAGAAAATCTGATGTTTATCTGCGTGTGCTAAAAAATACTTTAGTGCGCCGTGCAGTTGAAAACACAGCGTTTTCTGGTCTTGCTAATGGCATGGTTGGTCCGCTGATTTTTGGTATTAGCCAAGATCCGGTTGCTGCCGCTAAAGTGTTAAACGACTTCGCTAAAACAAACGATAAGTTTGTGATTAAAGCAGGTGCAGTGCCAAATCAGTTGCTAGATGTTGCAGGCGTTCAAGCCTTGGCATCAATGCTTAGTCGTGAAGAGTTGCTTGCTAAATTGGCACGCACGCTTAACGAAGTACCAACTAAATTTGCACGCGCAATCGCAGCGGTTCGTGACGCTAAAGCAGCCTAAAGTAACTAGGTCTGCTTCAAATAGCTTAACTTAATCAGATACATAATTTAATTTTTAGGAAATAAATAAAATGGCAACTTCAAATGCAGATATTTTAGATGCAGTAAGTAAAATGACAGTTTTAGAGCTAACAGCTTTAATCTCAGAAATCGAAGAAAAATTTGGTGTTTCAGCAGCAGCTGTTGCTGTTGCAGCTTCAGCAGGCGGCGCAGCTCCAGCTGCAGCGGCTGAGCAAACTGAATTCAGCGTAATCTTGGTATCAGCTGGCGACCAAAAAGTTAGCGTTATTAAAGCCGTGCGTGAATTAACAGCGCTTGGTTTGAAAGAAGCTAAAGACTTAGTTGACGGCGCACCAAAAGCAATTAAAGAAGGTGTAAGCAAAGCTGATGCTGATGCTGCATTGAAAAAATTGATTGAAGCTGGCGCGACTGGCGAAATCAAGTAATAGCAAGATTTGAACGTACTTGGGCTGACGGGAAACCGTCAGCCTTAGCCGTTTTTAAGCAGTGATAGTTGTAACAAAGTATTACAACTCAAAAAAGTAACGCGTAACAAATTGTAACGATTTTTTGCCTCAATTTAATCGTTAACTAAAAATCTAATCATTGAAAATAATGATGTTAGAAATCAAAACATTGAAATGGATGAAAGTGTTTTGTCTTCTACCCTCAAAATATCAGGAGACGCTATGAGCTATTCCTTTACCGAAAAAAAACGCATTCGCAAAAGCTTTGCCAAACGTGAAAGTGTGCAAGAGATTCCTTACTTGCTCGCGATGCAGTTAGAGTCTTACAAAGCATTTTTACAAGCTGAAATTCCAGCAGACAAACGCGCCAATAATGGATTGGAGTCTACTTTTAGCTCTGTATTCCCTATTGTCAGCCATTCTGGCAATGCACGTTTGGATTATGTTAGCTATCAACTAGGCGCTGAGCCATTTGACGTGAAAGAATGTCAACAACGTGGTTTAACCTACGCTGCGCCATTGCGCGTTAAAGTGCGCTTAACCATCATGGATAAAGAGGCTTCTAAGCCGACTGTGAAGGAAGTGAAAGAGCAAGAAGTCTACATGGGCGAATTGCCTTTGATGACTGAAAATGGCTCATTCGTGATTAACGGTACTGAGCGTGTGATTGTTTCGCAATTACATCGTAGTCCAGGCGTGTTCTTTGAGCATGACCGTGGTAAAACGCATTCATCCGGTAAATTGCTGTTTTCAGCACGTATTATTCCTTACCGTGGTTCATGGTTAGACTTTGAGTTCGACCCTAAAGATTACCTATATTTCCGCGTTGACCGTCGCCGTAAAATGCCTGTAACCATTTTACTTAAAGCATTGGGTTACACGCCAGAACAGATTCTACAAACATTTAACGATACAGATACCTTCCATGTTGGCCCTAAAGGTGTGGAATTTACTTTGGTTGCTGATCGTTTACGTGGCGAAGTGGCTAAATTTGATATTGCCGATAAAACAGGTGAAATTTTAGTTGCTAAAGATAAGCGTATTACCGTTAAGCATATCCGTGATATTGAAAAAGCGGGTGTAACAAAAATTGCAGTGCCGACTGACTTTATTTTGGGTCGCGCGATTGCCAATAACATCATTGATACAGAAACAGGCGAAGTAGTAGCCAATGCCAATGATGAAGTCACTGAAGCTTTAATCGAAAAATTGATTGAAGCAAAAGTAACTGAAATTAAGACTTTATATACCAATGATTTAGATCATGGTGATTTTATTTCGCAAACTTTGCGTATCGATGAAATCCCTGACCAATACAGTGCAAAAGTGGCGATTTATCGCATGATGCGCCCAGGTGAGCCACCCACAGAGGATGCAGTTGAGGCTTTATTTAAAGGTTTGTTCTTTAATGAAGATCGCTACGATCTGTCAGTGGTCGGCCGCATGAAATTTAACCGTCGCGCTTATCCAAACAAACAGGAAGAGCGTAGTGCAAACTGGATGCGCGCCTTTTACGAGAGTGTTGGTGCGCAAGGAGATGAAGGCGCCAATATCTTATCGAATGAAGATATTTTAGCGGTTGTCGGCGTGTTGTTAGAGTTGCGCAATGGTCGTGGTGAGATCGATGATATCGATCATTTAGGTAATCGTCGTATCCGTTCAGTAGGTGAGTTGGCAGAAAACCAATTCCGTGCTGGCTTGGTGCGTGTTGAGCGTGCTGTTAAAGAGCGTTTAAGCCAGGCTGAGTCTGATAACTTGATGCCGCATGATTTAATCAATGCAAAACCAGTTTCAAGTGCGATCCGTGAATTCTTTGGCTCAAGCCAATTGTCACAGTTTATGGATCAAACCAATCCATTGTCAGAAATTACGTATAAACGCCGTATTTCTGCATTAGGCCCAGGCGGTTTGACACGTGAGCGCGCAGGTTTTGAAGTACGTGACGTTCACTCAACGCATTATGGTCGTGTATGTCCGATTGAAACACCGGAGGGTCCAAACATTGGTTTGATCAACTCGCTGGCTTTGTATGCGCGTACTAACCAATATGGTTTCCTGGAAACGCCTTATCGCCGTGTGGAAGGCAATAAAGTATCTGACACGATTGATTATTTATCAGCGATTGAAGAAAGCCAGTTCATGATTGCGCAAGCAAACACTGAAATGGACGCCAAAAATGTATTTACTGATGACTTGATTTCTTCACGTTATCACAACGAATTTACCATGACGCAGCCAGATCGCGTGCAATATATGGACGTTGCGCCAGGTCAAATTGTATCTGTAGCAGCTTCATTGATTCCATTCCTGGAACACGATGACGCGAACCGTGCATTGATGGGTGCCAACATGCAACGTCAAGCTGTGCCTTGTTTACGTGCTGAAAAAGCCGTGGTAGGTACTGGTATTGAGCGTACGGTAGCGATTGACTCTGGCACAACTGTGCAAGCGCGTCGCGGCGGTGTTGTCGATTACGTCGATTCTGGCCGTGTTGTGATTCGTGTTAACGATGATGAAGCAAAAGCGGGTGAAGTTGGTGTAGATATTTACAACTTAACTAAATATACGCGGTCAAACCAAAACACGAATATTAACCAACGTCCGTTGGTGAATATTGGCGATAAATTATCACGCGGCGATATTATTGCTGATGGCGCATCAACTGACATGGGTGAATTGGCTTTAGGTCAAAACATGCTAGTCGGCTTTATGCCATGGAATGGTTATAACTACGAAGACTCGATTTTGATTTCTGAGCGTGTAGTTGCTGATGACCGTTACACTTCAATTCATATTGAAGAGCTATCGGTTGTTGCGCGTGATACCAAGTTAGGTGCAGAAGAAATTACGCAAGATATTTCTAATTTAAGCGAGCGCATGTTGGGCCGTTTGGATGAATCTGGCATTATCTATATCGGTGCTGAAGTGGAAGCAGGCGATGTATTGGTTGGTAAAGTGACACCAAAAGGCGAAACGCAACTGACACCAGAAGAGAAATTGTTACGTGCGATTTTCGGTGAAAAAGCGTCTGATGTTAAAGACACTTCATTGCGCGTGCCATCTGGCATGAGCGGCACGGTAATTGATGTGCAAGTGTTTACACGTGAAGGTATTGATCGCGATTCACGTGCGCAACAAATTATTGATGACCAATTGAATCACTACAAAACTGATTTGGCTGACCAGATGCGTATTGTGGAAGATGATGCGTTCGGTCGTATTCGTCGTTTGATTGAAGGTAAGGTTGCAACTGGTGGCCCTAACAAGCTGAAAAAAGGCGAAACACTCTCTGCTGAATATTTAGAGTCTGTGGGTCGTTATGACTGGTTTGATATTCGTTTAAGTGATGAAGAAGCGGCGCGTCAATTAGAGCAGTTGAAAGACAGCTTGAGTCAAGCGCGTGTTGAGTTTGATAATCGCTTTAATGAGAAAAAACGTAAATTGACACAAGGTGACGAATTGCCACCTGGCGTGCAAAAAATGGTTAAGGTTTATTTAGCTGTTAAACGTCGTATTCAACCAGGCGACAAAATGGCGGGTCGTCACGGTAACAAGGGTGTTATTTCAAAAATCGTACCAGTTGAAGATATGCCGCATATGGCAGACGGTACGCCATGTGACATTGTGTTGAACCCGCTTGGCGTTCCATCACGGATGAACATTGGTCAGATTTTAGAGGTACATTTGGGCTGGGCTGCTAAAGGTTTAGGTTTACGTATTCAAGAAATGCTAGAGTCAGAAGTTAAAGTGGCTGAAATTCGCAAATTCTTAGAACAAATCTACAACGACAGCACTGGCAAAAAAGAAGACATCAAATCTTACACAGATGTTGAGATTTTAGAGCTCGCACGTAACTTAAAATCAGGAGTTCCATTTGCAACGCCAGTATTCGATGGCGCAGCAGAATCTGATATTAAGGCAATGCTAGATCTAGCATTCCCGGATGATGATGCGCGTACTAAACAATTGCAGTTCTCTGCGGGTAAAACACAGGTGAAATTGTTTGATGGTCGTACGGGCGATGCGTTTGAGCGTCCTGTGACGGTTGGTTATATGCACGTGTTGAAATTGCATCACTTGGTGGATGACAAAATGCATGCGCGTTCTACAGGTCCATATTCATTGGTGACACAACAACCATTAGGCGGTAAAGCACAGTTCGGTGGTCAGCGTTTTGGTGAGATGGAGGTTTGGGCACTAGAGGCTTATGGCGCTTCATACACACTGCAAGAAATGTTGACAGTGAAATCGGATGACGTGAATGGTCGTACCAAAGTGTATGAAAATATTGTTAAAGGCGAACACAAAATTGATGCGGGTATGCCGGAATCATTTAACGTGTTAGTGAAAGAAATTCGTTCACTTGCTATCGACATTGACCTAGACAGAAACTAAGGAGAACAGACTTGAAAGCTCTATTAGACTTATTTAAACAGGTAACCAAAGAAGAAGAGTTCGACGCGATTAAAATCGCGTTGGCTTCACCTGAAAAAATCCGTTCATGGTCATATGGCGAAGTAAAAAAACCAGAAACCATTAACTATCGTACTTTTAAACCAGAACGTGACGGCTTATTCTGCTCAAAAATCTTTGGCCCTATCAAAGATTACGAGTGCTTATGCGGTAAATACAAGCGCTTAAAACACCGCGGTGTGATTTGCGAGAAGTGTGGCGTAGAGGTAACTCTATCTAAAGTACGTCGCGAACGTATGGGCCATATTGAATTGGCTTCGCCAGTTGCGCATATCTGGTTCTTAAAATCATTACCAAGCCGTTTAGGCATGGTGCTGGATATCGCTTTGCGTGATATTGAGCGCGTATTGTACTTTGAAGCATTTATCGTCGTTGATCCAGGCATGACGCCACTTACACGCGGTCAATTGCTGACAGAAGATGACTACATTGCCAAAGTGGAAGAATATGGCGATGAGTTTAATGCGGTAATGGGTGCTGAAGCTGTGCGTGAATTATTACGTACGATGAACATCCATAGCGAAATCGAGACATTGCGTGCTGACTTAGGCGCGACAGGCTCAGAAGCGAAAATCAAGAAAATCGCTAAACGCTTAAAAGTATTAGAAGCATTCCAAAAATCTGGTATCAAACCAGAATGGATGATTCTTGAAATCTTGCCAGTATTGCCGCCAGAACTACGTCCATTAGTACCATTGGATGGCGGCCGTTTTGCAACGTCTGACTTGAACGATCTGTATCGTCGAGTGATTAACCGTAACAACCGCTTGAAAAGACTGTTGGAGCTAAAAGCACCTGAAATCATCGTACGTAACGAAAAACGTATGCTGCAAGAAGCGGTGGATTCACTGTTAGACAACGGTCGTCGCGGTAAAGTGATGACTGGCGCCAACAAGCGCCCATTGAAATCATTGGCTGACATGATTAAAGGTAAAGGCGGTCGTTTCCGTCAAAACTTGCTTGGTAAGCGTGTGGATTATTCTGGCCGTTCAGTGATTGTGGTTGGCCCGACTTTGAAACTGCATCAGTGCGGTTTGCCGAAAAAGATGGCTTTGGAATTGTTCAAACCATTCATTTTCCATAAATTGGAAGTATTAGGTTTAGCAACAACGATTAAAGCGGCGAAGAAAAAAGTTGAAGAAGAAGGACCAGAGGTTTGGGATATCCTGGAAGACGTGATTCGTGAGCATCCGGTACTATTGAACCGTGCACCTACATTGCACCGCTTGGGTATTCAAGCGTTTGAACCTATCTTGATCGAAGGTAAAGCGATTCAGTTGCATCCGTTAGTTTGTGCGGCATTCAACGCCGACTTTGACGGTGACCAAATGGCTGTACACGTTCCATTGAGCTTGGAAGCGCAAATGGAAGCACGCACTTTAATGCTGGCTTCAAATAACGTGCTATCACCAGCAAACGGTGAGCCGATTATTGTGCCTTCACAAGATATCGTGTTGGGTCTTTACTACATGACGCGCGACAAAATTGCTGCACGTGGTGAAGGCATGCGTTTTAGCGACGTGAAAGAAGTGCAGCGCGTATTCGACCAAAACTTAATTGATTTGCACGCTAAAATTACCGTGCGTATTAAAGAGTTTGATGTTGATTTAGACGGCGTTAAAACTGAAAAAATAACTCGTTACGAAACAACTGTAGGTCGTGCTTTGTTGTCAGAAATTCTGCCAGCAGGTTTGCCATTCAGCTTTATTGATAAAGCATTGAAAAAGAAAGAAATTTCAAAATTAATCAATGCATCTTTCCGTAAAGTGGGTATTCGCGATACGGTGATTTTTGCGGATAAATTGATGTACACAGGTTATACCTACGCAACTAAAGCGGGTATTTCTATTTCAATCAATGACATGCTTGTTCCGCCAGAAAAGACACAGCTAATTGCGGCTGCTGAGAGCGAAGTAAAAGAGATCGAAGACCAATACGTTTCAGGTTTGGTGACTCAAGGTGAGCGCTACAATAAAGTAGTGGATATCTGGGGTCGTGCAGGTGACAAAGTGGCTGATGCCATGATGAAACAATTGCGTGAAGAAGCTGTGTTAGACGCTAACGGTAAACAAGCTAAAGATAAAGACGGCAAAGCGCTTAAGCAAGAGTCATTCAATGCGATTTACATGATGGCCGACTCTGGCGCGCGTGGTTCTGCGGCACAGGTTCGTCAGCTAGCTGGTATGCGCGGTTTGATGGCGAAACCGGATGGTTCTATTATTGAAACGCCGATTAAGGCCAACTTCCGTGATGGGCTTAACGTGTTGCAATACTTTATTTCTACGCATGGTGCACGTAAAGGCTTGGCTGATACGGCATTGAAAACAGCTAACTCTGGTTACTTAACACGTCGTTTAGTGGATGTAACGCAAGATTTGGTGGTCACAGAGCACGATTGCGGCACAACTGAAGGTTTGGTAACTAAGGCGTTAGTTAAAGGCGGTGAAGTGGTTGAGCCATTGCATGATCGTATTTTGGGTCGTACAACCGTGTTTGATATTCTGCATCCTGAAACACAGGCTGTGGTTTACGCGGCTGGTACCTTGTTGGGTGAGGATGAGGTTGAGAAAATCGACGCATTAGGTATCGATGAAGTGAAAGTGCGTACAGCATTAACTTGCGATACACGCTATGGTATTTGTGCAAAATGTTACGGTCGTGACTTAGGTCGCGGTAAGTTAATCAGCATGGGTGAGGCAGTCGGTGTGATTGCAGCGCAATCAATCGGTGAGCCTGGTACACAGTTAACGATGCGTACTTTCCACATCGGTGGTGCGGTATCGCGTGCAGCATCTGTATCGTCAGTTGAGAGTAAATCAAACGGCGTATTGAGCTTTACTTCTACCATGCGTTACGTAACAAATAACCGCAATGAGCAAATCGTTATTTCACGTAATGGTGAAGTGATTATTGCTGATGAAAATGGTCGTGAGCGTGAGCGTCATAAAGTGCCGTACGGTGCAACATTAACTGTTACCGATGGTAAAACAGTTAAAGCTGGTCAAGTGTTGGCAACATGGGATCCACATACCCGTCCAATTATTACGGAATATGCAGGTTTCATTAAGTTTGAGAACGTTGAAGAGGGTATCACTGTAGCTAAACAAATTGATGACGTAACAGGTCTGTCATCATTGGTGGTTATCGATCCTAAACAACGTGCGGGTCAAACCAAAGGTTTGCGTCCACAAGTTAAATTACTCGATGCTAATGGCATAGAAGTGAAAATTGCCGGTAGCGATTTGCCTGTAAACGTGACATTCCAATTGAGTTGCATTATTACGGTTAAAGATGGTCAGGAAGTGGGTGTGGGTGAAGTAATTGCACGTATTCCACAAGAATCATCTAAAACACGTGATATTACCGGTGGTTTACCACGCGTAGCAGAATTGTTTGAAGCACGTTCACCAAAAGATGCTGGTATGTTGGCTGAAGTGACCGGTACTGTTTCATTCGGTAAGGATACAAAGGGTAAACAACGTTTGGTGATTACCGATTTAGACGGTATCGCACATGAGTTCTTGATTCTCAAGGATAAGCACGTCACCACGCATGACGGTCAAGTAGTGACTAAAGGTGAAAGTATTGTTGACGGCCCAGCTGATCCGCAAGATATTTTACGTTTACAAGGCCGTGAAGCTTTGGCGCGTTATGTTATTGATGAAGTGCAAGATGTTTATCGCTTGCAAGGCGTTAAGATCAATGACAAACACATTGAAGTGATTGTGCGTCAAATGTTACGTCGTGTTCGTATTTCAGATGCGGGTGATACAAGCTTTATCTTGGGTGAACAAGTTGAGCGTGCTGATTTGTTAGCTGAGAATGAAAGAGTGATTGCGTTAGATAAACGTCCGGCAACATTTGAATACGTGCTATTAGGTATTACTAAAGCATCGCTTTCAACGGATTCGTTTATTTCTGCGGCATCGTTCCAAGAAACAACTCGTGTATTAACAGAAGCGGCAATTTTAGGTAAACGTGATGAATTGCGTGGCCTGAAGGAAAACGTGATTGTTGGTCGACTGATTCCAGCAGGTACTGGTCTGGCTTATCATGAGGCACGTAAGCGTGCGGCAGTTGCAGCTTTAACGCCAGCAACTCCTTCCGCCCAAATTGCAGCTGCAGAAGCATTGTTTGCTGATTCGACCGAAGCAGACGCTGAAACAACAATAGTAGAAACACCAGCTGAGTAAACTAAGCGTTTTAAATTAAGTGCAGTAAAAATGTGTCAAGATAAATTTTATCTTGACACATTCACTCGTGCTAAATAGAATACTCGGTTTTCTAGATTAGCCATGCTGTAACTGACTTATGGTCAAAGTTATAGTTAGTTTGTTGGCTAAATTTTATGAACAAGCATTTTTGGATGCAGATAAGAAATTTTTTATAGAGGTTATAGGCAATGCCAACCATCAATCAGTTAATACGTAAGCCACGCGCTAAAGTGGTTACAAAAAGTAAAGTGCCTGCACTTGAATCTTGCCCACAAAAACGCGGTGTATGTACACGTGTTTACACCACAACGCCTAAAAAGCCTAACTCTGCATTACGTAAAGTTGCCAAGGTGCGCTTAACCAATGGCTACGAAGTAATTAGCTACATTGGTGGTGAAGGCCATAACTTGCAAGAGCATAGCGTGGTATTGCTGCGCGGCGGTCGTGTAAAAGACTTGCCAGGTGTGCGTTACCATATGGTGCGTGGTAGTTTGGATACGGCTGGTGTTAAAGACCGTAAACAATCACGTTCTAAATACGGTGCTAAACGTCCTAAAGAAGGTAAAGCAGCTAAATAATTAGCGGTTAATTAAGGCGGCTTGAAATAGCCTTGTCAGCGCTGTTGCCGACTAAAATATATACAAAGAGAATTGAGAATAGTATGCCAAGACGTAGAGAAGTTCCCAAGCGCCACATTTTGCCAGATCCTAAATTTGGTAGCACTGAAGTGTCTAAATTTGTAAATGTACTGATGACAGGCGGTAAAAAATCTGTTGCTGAGCGTATTTTATACGGCGCGTTTGATCAGGTAACTGGTAAGACTAGCAAAGATGCTTTAGAAGTATTTACTTTGGCGTTAACAAACCTGCGTCCGCTGGTTGAGGTTAAGAGTCGCCGTGTTGGTGGTGCCAACTATCAAGTGCCAGTAGAGGTTCGTCCGAGCCGCCGTAGTGCTTTGGCGATGCGTTGGTTGCGTGATGCTGCGCGTAAGCGTGGTGAAAAATCAATGGGCTTGCGTTTGGCGGCTGAGTTGATTGAGGCTTCTGAAGGTCGTGGCTCTGCGATGAAGAAGCGTGAAGAGGTTCATCGTATGGCAGAGGCTAATAAAGCGTTCTCGCATTTTAGATTTTAATTAATAAATGTATCTTTTTTCATAAAAGGTACATTCGTTTTTTATAAGCTCTTCATTAAGAATTTTAAGTGATAATATTTAAGCAAAGGTAATAACCGTGGCTCGTAAAACCCCCATTCAACGCTACCGTAATATCGGTATTAGTGCACATATTGATGCTGGTAAAACTACAACATCTGAACGTATCCTTTTTTATACGGGCGTTACTCACAAAATTGGTGAGGTTCATAATGGTGCAGCTACAACGGACTGGATGGAGCAAGAACAAGAGCGTGGCATTACGATTACTTCATCAGCTGTTACCTGTTTCTGGAAGGGTATGGACTTCTCTCGCCCGGATCATCGAATTAATATTATTGATACTCCGGGTCACGTTGACTTTACGATTGAAGTAGAGCGCTCAATGCGCGTGCTGGATGGCGCGGTTATGGTTTACTGTGCAGTGGGTGGCGTTCAGCCGCAATCTGAAACTGTTTGGCGTCAAGCTACTAAACATAAAGTTCCACGTTTGGCTTTTGTGAATAAGATGGACCGTACTGGTGCAAATTTTTTCAAAGTGGTTGATCAGATGAGAGCACGTCTGAAAGCGAATCCTGTGCCTATTGTTGTGCCTATTGGCGCTGAAGATACTTTCACGGGCGTTGTTGATTTGATTAAGATGAAGGCTATTATCTGGGACGAAGCGTCTCAGGGTATGAAGTTTGAATACAAAGATGTTCCTGCTGATTTGGTTGAAGTTGCTAACAAGTGGCGTGAGAACATGGTTGAGGCTGCGGCTGAGTCTTCAGAAGAGATGATGAATAAATATTTGGAATCTGGCGAATTGTCAGAAGATGAAATTATTCAAGGTTTGCGTGCACGTACAATCGCAAGCGAAATCCAACCGATGTTGTGTGGGTCGGCTTTTAAAAACAAAGGTGTTCAGCGCATGCTGGATGCCGTGTTAGATTTCTTGCCTTCTCCAGTGGATATTCCTGACGTTAGTGGTGAGACTGAATCTGGAGAGCCGATTACACGTAAGGCTGATGATGCGGAAAGCTTCTCTGCTTTGGCATTTAAAATGATGACTGACCCGTTTGTGGGCCAGCTTACTTTTGTGCGTGTGTATTCTGGTGTATTAACAAAAGGTGATACAGTTTACAACGCGAACAGCGGACGCAAAGAGCGTATTGGTCGTATCGTTCAAATGAGTGCAAATGAGCGTATGGAGATTGATGAAATCCGCGCTGGCGACATTGCCGCTTGTATCGGTCTGAAGGATATTACAACTGGTGAAACTTTATGTGCGGTAGATAATCCGATTATCCTTGAGCGTATGGTATTCCCTGAGCCGGTTATTCACGTTGCTGTTGAGCCTAAAACTAAAGCTGACCAAGAGAAAATGGGTATTGCTTTGGGACGTTTGGCGCAAGAAGATCCTTCATTCCGCGTGCGTTCTGATGAAGAGTCAGGTCAAACGATTATTTCTGGAATGGGTGAGTTGCACTTAGATATTATCGTTGATCGTATGAAGCGTGAATTCAACGTTGAGGCCAGTGTTGGTGCGCCGCAAGTTGCTTACCGTGAAGCGATTAAGAAGAAAGTTGAAGTGGAAGGCAAGTTTGTTAAGCAGTCTGGGGGTAAGGGTCAGTATGGACATGTATGGCTGATTCTTGAACCAAACGAGCAAGGCAAAGGTTTTGAGTTCGTTGATCAAATCAAGGGTGGTACTGTGCCACGCGAATTCATTCCTGCAGTTGAGAAGGGTTTGCGCGAAACTATCCCTAGCGGCATTCTTGCCGGCTTCCCGGTGGTTGATGTTAAGGTGACCTTGTTTGATGGTTCATACCATGATGTTGACTCGAATGAGAACGCATTTAAGATGGCGGCTTCTATCGGTTTCAAAGATGGTATGCGTAAAGCTGATCCAGTGTTGCTTGAGCCTATCATGGCCGTTGAAGTTGAAACACCAGAAGATTATATGGGTGATGTGATGGGTGATTTGTCATCTCGTCGAGGCATGATTCAAGGTATGGAAGACACTGCCAGTGGTGGTAAAGCGATTCGTGCTGAAGTGCCATTGTCGGAAATGTTCGGCTATGCAACAACTGTGCGTTCATTGTCACAAGGTCGTGCGAGTTACAGTATGGAATTCAAGCATTATGCTGAAGCTCCGCGAAACGTGGCTGAAGCCATTATGAACAAGAAATAGTCCATTACTAAATTAAATTTTAAAATTGAAATAAAAGGAAATAATCATGGCAAAAGGCAAATTTGAACGGACCAAGCCACACGTCAACGTAGGTACGATTGGCCACGTGGATCACGGTAAAACAACATTAACGGCAGCGATCACGACAGTGCTGACAAAGAAATTTGGCGGCGAAGCGAAAGACTACGCACAAATTGACAGTGCGCCAGAAGAAAAAGCACGTGGTATTACCATTAACACCTCTCACGTCGAGTACGAGACGGAAACACGTCACTACGCACACGTAGACTGTCCTGGTCACGCTGACTATGTTAAAAACATGATTACCGGCGCAGCCCAAATGGACGGTGCGATCCTTGTTTGTTCAGCAGCTGACGGCCCAATGCCGCAAACACGTGAGCACATCTTGTTGGCACGTCAAGTTGGCGTACCTTACATCGTTGTGTTCTTAAACAAAGCAGACATGGTTGATGACCCTGAGTTGTTAGAGCTGGTTGAAATGGAAGTGCGTGAATTGCTCAGCAAATACGACTTCCCGGGCGACGACACCCCAATCATCCATGGCTCAGCTAAATTAGCCTTGGAAGGTGACCAATCACCAATCGGCGAACCAGCGATCTTCAAATTAGCAGAAGCATTAGATACTTACATCCCAATGCCTGAGCGTGCGATTGACGGCACATTCCTGATGCCAGTAGAAGACGTATTTTCAATCTCTGGTCGTGGTACTGTGGTAACAGGCCGTATCGAACGCGGTATTGTAAAAGTCGGTGACGAGATTGAAATCGTTGGTCTTAAAGACACGGTAAAAACAACTTGTACTGGTGTTGAAATGTTCCGTAAATTGCTAGACCAAGGTCAAGCAGGCGATAACGTTGGTGTATTGCTACGCGGTACTAAACGTGAAGATATCGAACGTGGTCAAGTATTGTCTAAATCAGGCTCTATCAAACCACACACCAAATTCACAGCAGAAATCTACGTGCTAGGTAAAGATGAAGGCGGTCGTCACACACCATTCTTCAACGGCTACCGTCCACAATTCTACTTCCGTACGACAGACGTAACAGGCGCGGTTGAATTGCCAGCAGGTACAGAAATGGTCATGCCAGGTGATAACGTATCAATCACTGTGCAACTGATTGCACCAATCGCGATGGAAGATGGATTGCGTTTCGCGATTCGTGAAGGTGGCCGTACTGTTGGTGCAGGTGTGGTTGCTAAGATTATTGAATAGTTAGGTTTTAATTTTAATTAAGCGGCAGGCTTTAGCCTGCCGTTTCGCTCTTTAAAGGAAAAGTAAAATGGCAGCTCAAAAAATTCGTATTCGCTTGAAAGCATTTGATTATCGTTTGATTGATCAATCTGCTCAGGAAATCGTAGAAACAGCTAAACGTACAGGCGCAGTAGTTAAAGGCCCGGTGCCGTTGCCAACACGTATTGAACGTTTTGATATTTTACGTTCACCACACGTGAATAAAACATCGCGTGATCAGTTCGAAATTCGTACACACCAACGTTTAATGGACATTGTTGACCCGACTGATAAAACAGTTGATGCATTGATGAAGTTAGATTTGCCGGCTGGTGTGGATGTAGAGATTAAATTGTAAGTAATTTAAGCTTTAAATTAGTATTAAGTGTTGTAAAAAGTTATTGTAATAAAATCATGGGTTCGGTATAATCCGCGCTCTTTCACAGAAGTCGGTCAATTGTAATCGGCTTCTTTAACTAAAAATAAGGATACGATCATGAGCTTAGGGCTTATTGGTCGCAAGGTGGGCATGACCCGCGTGTTTACTGATGATGGCGCAAGCATCCCGGTAACCGTGTTGGAAGTTGTTCCTAACCGTGTGACACAGATCAAGACAATCGCGAGCGATGGCTATACAGGCCTTCAAATTGCTCACGGCGAGCGTCGTGCTAGCCGCATCAACAAAGCGCTTACTGGCCATTATGCCAAAGCGGGTGTTGCTGCTGGTTCTGGCATCAAGGAATTCAATGTTTCTGCTGATGTTTTAAGTGGCTATCAAGTTGGTGGCAGCATCACAGTGGAAATTTTCTCAGCAGGTCAAATCGTTGATGTGACTGGTACCTCGATCGGTAAAGGCTTTGCTGGCGCAATTAAACGCCATCATTTTAGCTCTAACCGCGCGTCGCACGGTAACTCTAAATCACATAACGTTCCTGGTTCAATCGGTATGGCGCAGGATCCGGGTCGAGTATTCCCTGGTAAGCGCATGCCTGGCCATTTAGGTGACGTGACAGTTACAACACAGAATCTAGAAATAGTGCGTGTTGACGTAGAGCGTAACCTATTGTTGATTAAAGGTGCGATTCCTGGCTCTAAAGGTGGCGACGTTGTTGTGCGTCCGGCCGTTAAAGTTAAGCTCCATAAATCTAAGGGAGCTAAATAATGGAACTCAAATTAATCGATAAAAACGGTAAAGCCGCTAAAAAAGGCGTTGACGTTTCTGAAGTGACATTTGGTCGCGAGTTTAACGAAGCTCTAGTGCATCAAGTTGTAGTTGCGTATATGGCAAATGCCCGTACTGCGACTCGCGCACAAAAAGGTCGTGATAACGTGGCACATACCACACACAAGCCATATGCTCAAAAAGGTACTGGTAACGCACGTGCAGGTATGAGCTCAAGTCCTATCTGGCGTGGAGGTGGACGTGCATTCCCTAATTCACCAAACGAGAATTTTAGTCACAAAGTAAACCGTAAAGCTTACCGTGCTGGTATGCAAACGATTTTGTCTGAATTAGTGCGTCAAGAGCGCATTACCGTTGTTGAAGAATTCAAAATCGACACACCGAAAACAAAACAATTTGTAGAAAAAATTAAAGGTCTAGGTTATGCCGACGGCGTTTTATTGTTAACAGACGGTTTTGATGAGAACTTGTATTTGTCATCACGTAACTTAACCAATGTTATGGTAGTTGAAGCGCAATTCGCTGACCCAGTTAGCTTAGTTCGTTTCCCTAAAGTACTGGCAACCGCAGGTGCAGTTAAAAAACTTGAGGAGTTGCTAGCATGATGACCGCGATTACAAAATCTCAAGATCGCTTATTGCAAGTGATTTTAGCGCCACAAATCACAGAGAAAGCAACATACATTGCCGATAAACATCAGCAAATTGCTTTTAAAGTACGCACTGATGCGACTAAGTTTGAAATTAAAGCTGCAGTTGAGCTTGTTTTTAAAGTTGAAGTTGATAAGGTCGCTACGATTAATGTGGGTGGCAAAATTAAACGCGCTGGCAAACGTATCGGCAAGCGTAACGACTGGAAAAAGGCTTATGTGAGCTTAAAACCAGGTCAAGAAATTAACTTCGCAGCGGGCGAATAAGGAGAGAAGATATGGCATTAGTTAAAGTCAAACCAACTTCCCCCGGTCGTCGTGGTGTAGTAAAGGTCGTAACACCAGATCTTTATAAAGGTAAGCCACACGCGCCGCTGTTGGAAAGTCAAAGTAAACACGCGGGTCGTAATAATAACGGCCGTATTACAACACGCCATCAAGGTGGTGGACATAAGCAACATTATCGCTTAATCGATTTCCGTCGTAACAAAGACGGTATTCCTGCGAAAGTGGAGCATATTGAGTACGATCCAAATCGTACGGCACATATTGCATTGCTTTGTTATGCTGATGGTGAGCGTCGTTACATTATTGCGCCACGTGGTATTGCTGCTGGTGCGCAATTGATTAGCGGTGCAGAAGCGCCTATCAAGGTAGGTAATGCATTGCCATTGCGTAATATTCCAGTGGGTAGCACGATTCATTGTATTGAATTGCAGCCAGGTAAAGGTGCGCAAATTGCGCGCTCTGCGGGTACTTCAGTGCAGTTGTTAGCACGTGAAGGTGCATATGCTCAGTTACGTTTACGTTCTGGAGAGGTTCGCCGCGTTCACGTAGATTGCAAAGCAACTTTAGGTGAGGTGGGTAACGAGGAGCATTCATTGCGTTCAATCGGTAAGGCTGGTGCAATGCGCTGGCGTGGTGTTCGCCCAACCGTTCGCGGTGTGGTGATGAACCCGGTTGATCACCCGCACGGTGGTGGTGAAGGTCGTACTGCTGCTGGTATGAATCCAGTCAGTCCATGGGGTATTAAAACGAAGGGTTATCGTACACGTAGCAATAAGCGTACTGATAACATGCGTATCAGTCGTCGTCCGAGAGGCGTAAGGTAATCATATGGCACGTTCAATTAAAAAAGGTCCATTTATTGATGGTCATTTGGCAAAAAAAGTAGAAGTCGCAGCCGCTGCGCGCGATCGTAAACCAATTAAAACTTGGTCACGTCGTTCTACTATTTTGCCGGATTTTATTGGTTTAACCATTGCGATTCACAATGGTAAGCAACACATTCCCGTGTTGATTTCTGAAAACATGGTTGGTCATAAGCTCGGTGAGTTTGCGTTAACACGCACATTCAAGGGTCATGCGGCTGATAGAAAAGCGAAGAAATAGAGGCCTATGATGCAAGTAACTGCAATATTAAGAGGCGTTCACCTTTCTCCGCAAAAAGCGCGTTTGGTGGCTGACCTTGTTCGTGGCAAAAAAGTAGATCATGCATTAAATATTTTAAATTTCACGCCAAAAAAAGGTGCTGAACTAATTAAAAAAGTGGTCGAGTCTGCAATTGCTAATGCTGAACATAACAATGGGGCTGATATTGATGAGTTGAAGGTTACTTCAATTTATGTTGATAAAGGCATTGTGCTTAAACGTATTCGCCCACGTGCAAAAGGTCGTGCGGGTCGTATTACTAAACCAACCTGTCACATTCATGTGACTGTCGGTAACTAAAGGATAATCATGGGTCAAAAAATTCATCCAATTGGTTTCCGTCTGAGTGTCCAAAAAAATTGGGCTTCACGTTGGTATGCCAATAGCAAAAACTTTCCTGCCATGTTGCAAAGCGACATTAAAGTACGTGAGTTTTTAAATAAAAAATTAGCAAGTGCAGCAGTAAGCAGAATCGTTATTGAGCGCCCTGCAAAAAATGCAAAAATCACCATTCACAGTGCCCGTCCAGGGGTGGTGATCGGTAAAAAAGGTGAGGATATCGAGTCTTTACGCGCTAGCTTGCAAGGTTTGATGGGCGTTCCTGTTCATCTGAACATTGAAGAAGTGCGTAAACCTGAGATCGATGCAACATTGATTGCACAGTCTATCGCTCAACAACTTGAAAAGCGTGTGATGTTCCGTCGTGCCATGAAACGTGCTATGCAAAATGCAATGCGCCTAGGTGCTCAAGGTATCAAGATCATGAGTTCAGGTCGTTTGAATGGTATCGAGATTGCGCGTACTGAGTGGTATCGCGAAGGCCGTGTGCCACTCCATACATTGCGTGCTGATATTGATTACGGTGTTGCTGAGGCTTCAACGACATACGGTATTATCGGTATTAAAGTGTGGGTATTCAAAGGCGAGATTTTTGCTGATAACGTACCAACACCAATTGGTGCTACAGCGCCAGCTGCTACTCCAGCTGCTGAACCAGAGAAAAAAGTAAGAAAGCCGAGGGCTAAAGATGCTGCAACCGTCTAGACAAAAATACCGCAAGATGCAAAAAGGCCGTAATAAAGGCATTGCAACGACTGGTAATAAAGTAAGTTTTGGTGATTTTGGATTAAAAGCAATTGGTCGCGGCCGTTTGACTGCACGTCAAATTGAAGCGGCACGTCGCGTCATGACACGTCACATTAAACGTGGTGGTCGTGTGTGGATCCGCATTTTCCCAGATCAACCAATTTCTAAAAAACCTGCTGAAGTACGTATGGGTAACGGTAAAGGTAGTACAGAGTACTACGTAGCACAAATCCAGCCAGGTAAAATGTTGTACGAAATGGACGGCGTTAGCGAAGAGCTTGCGCGTGAAGCGTTCCGTTTGGCGGCTGCTAAGCTACCAATCGAAACTACTTTCATGACACGTCAAATCGGCAGTTAAGAAAAGGCGAGCTAAAATGAAAGCTTTAGATTTAAGAGCAAAAAGTGTTGATGAGTTGAATGCTGAATTGATTGAATTGCGCCGTGCGCAATTTTCACTTCGTATGCAAGTTGCAACACAACAATTAACCAAAGTAGATCAGCTAGGTAAAGTACGCAAGGATGTTGCGCGTGTAAAGCTTGTTTTGGCTGAGAAAGCGAAACAGGCATAATCATGACAGACGTTAAATTAGCGGAATCTACTAAAGTAGTACGTAGCCTTAATGGCCGTGTAGTGAGCGATAAGATGGATAAAACTGTAACGGTTTTAGTTGAGCGCAAAGTGAAACACCCATTAATCGGTAAAGTGGTTGTGAAATCGAATAAATTCCATGCGCATGATGAAGAAAACGTATGTAAAGAAGGCGATTTAGTGACGATTACTGAATCACGCCCATTGTCAAAAACAAAGACATGGGTTGTTAGCAAGGTTAATACAAAAGCGTAGTAATTATTGCGTAGCAAAGCGATTTTGGCCTTGCTACGCAATAAGTTTGTAAGTTATAATGTTGGACTTTTCGGTACTCGTGAATTCTTGGTTAGTAGTTTCTAAGATTCATAAAAGCTAGTACCCCAATACTGACCGTGGTCTACTGGCCGTTTTGATTAAATTCATGCGGCTGGTGTTGGTTTAACGGATTAAGTTGGAGATTATTCTCATGATTCAAATGCAATCTCGGCTAGAAGTTGCCGATAACACAGGTGCGCGTTCAGTTCAGTGCATTAAAGTGTTGGGTGGCTCAAAACGTCGTTACGCTGGTATAGGCGACATCATCAAGGTTAGCATCAAAGATGCTGCTCCGCGTGGTCGCGTAAAAAAAGGCGAAGTTTATAGTGCTGTTGTGGTGCGTACTGCCAAAGGCGTACGTCGTCCAGATGGTTCTTTAGTTAAATTCGATGCTAACGCAGCCGTTTTACTTAATAGTAAATTAGAGCCGATTGGTACGCGTATTTTTGGCCCGGTAACTCGTGAATTACGTACTGAAAAATTCATGAAAATTGTTTCTCTTGCACCTGAAGTGCTGTAAGGGATAAGGACAATATATGAGCAAAATTCATAAAGGCGACCAGGTCGTTTTAAATACAGGTAAAGATAAAGGTAAGCGTGGCGTTGTGCTTAACGTGCTTGAGTCTGGACATGTGGTTGTTGAAGGTCTTAACGTTGCTAAAAAGCACGCTAAACCGAATCCGGCAAAAGGTGTTACTGGCGGAATTATCGCTAAAGAAATGCCGATCGATATTTCTAACGTTGCATTATTTAATAACGCAACACAAAAAGCTGACCGTGTAGGTTACAAGATTTTGAAAGACGGCAAAAAAGTGCGCGTATTCAAATCTAACGGCGAAGCAGTGGACGCATAGGATAAATCATGGCGCGCTTAAAACAATTTTACAAAGACTCTGTTGTTAAAAGTATGACGGAGCAATTTGGGTACACTTCTGTCATGCAGGTGCCTCGCATCGAAAAGATCACTCTAAATATGGGTGTGGGCGAAGCGGTTGCTGATAAAAAAGTGATGGAAAATGCAGTTGGCGATATGGAGAAAATTGCTGGTCAAAAAGTAATTGTGACCAAGGCAAAGAAATCTGTTGCAGCATTTAAAATTCGTGATGACTATCCTGTTGGCTGCAAAGTTACCTTACGTCGCGAGCGTATGTATGAATTTTTAGATCGTCTCGTTACAGTTGCAATTCCTCGCATCCGGGATTTCCGTGGTATTTCTGCGAAATCATTTGATGGTCGCGGTAATTACAATATGGGTGTTAAAGAGCAGATCATATTCCCGGAAATTGAATATGACAAAATTGACGTGATTCGCGGTATGAATATTACGATTACTACAACGGCAAAAACAGACGAAGAGGCCAAGGCATTGTTGGCTGCGTTTAGTTTTCCTTTTAGGGGTTAAGACATGGCAAAAACATGTATGACAGAACGCGAATCTAAACGTCGCGCAACAGTTGCAAAATTCGCTGATAAGCGTGATGCGTTAAATGTAATTATCAACGATCAAAATGCAACATTAGAGGATCGTCGTGAAGCGCGTTTAAAATTACAAGCTTTACCACGCAATTCTAGCCCAGTGCGCTTGCGTAACCGCTGCGCATTAACAGGTCGCCCACGTGGTGTTTTCAGTAAATTTGGTATCGGTCGTAGCAAATTGCGCGATTTGATGATGAGTGGCCAAGTGCCAGGCGTCACCAAAGCTAGCTGGTAACGGAGGAATAAATTATGAGTATGAGTGATCCGATTGCCGATATGCTAACGCGTATTCGTAACGCACAAAGTGTTAACAAGTTGTCAGTTGCTATGCCTGCTTCAAAGCTGAAAAGTGCAATTGCTGCTGTATTAAAAGATGAAGGTTATATTGATGATTTTGCGGTAAGTGCAAATGATGGTAAGCCATTGTTAAGCATCAGCCTGAAATATTATGCTGGCCGCCCAGTAATTGAGAAGATTGACCGCGTAAGTAAGCCAGGTCTTCGCATTTACAAAGGCTCAGACAATATACCTAAAGTAATGAATGGTCTTGGTGTGACAATTATGTCTACATCCAAGGGTGTAATGACAGATCGTAAAGCACAAGCAGCCGGTATCGGTGGCGAAGTGTTGTGCGTAGTGGCTTAAGGAGAAGCAAATGTCACGTGTTGCTAAAAATCCGGTCGCTATCCCAGAAAAAGTAGAAGTAGTATTAAGTGCCAATAGTATTACAGTCAGTGGGCCTTTGGGTAAATTAACTCAGCCATTAACTGGCGCTGTTGATTTAAAGCGTGAAGGTGAAACAATTACATTCACTGCTGCGAATGATACTAAGCACTCTAGTGCAATGTCTGGTACGTTGCGTGCGCTTGTTGCTAATATGGTTCAAGGTGTTTCAGTTGGTTTTACTCGTAAACTTACGTTGGTAGGTGTGGGTTATAAAGCCAATGCGCAAGGCGCAGTATTAAATTTAGAGCTTGGTTATTCACATCCGCTAAATCACAAAATGCCAGTTGGCGTAACGGTGGCAACACCAACACCAACCGAAGTGATCTTAACTGGTTACGACAAACAAGTGGTTGGTCAAGTTGCTGCACAAATTCGTTCTTATCGTGCTCCTGAGCCTTATAAAGGCAAAGGTGTTCGTTATGCAGATGAAGTGGTTGCAATTAAAGAAACCAAGAAAAAATAAGTAGATAAGGTCAAACTATGAACAACGTAGATAATCGCTTACGCCGTGCACGTAAAACCCGTGCCAAAATTGCTGAGCTAAAAGTGACACGTTTAAGCGTGCATCGTACTAATACGCACATTTATGCGCAAATTATTGCTGAAACCGGCGATAAAGTATTGGCGAGCGCTTCAACAGTTGAAGCGGATGTACGCAAAAAAGTTAAGAATGGTGGCAACGTAGAAGCAGCTGCCGCTATTGGTAAATTAATTGCTGAAAAGGCGAAAAAAGCGGGTATTACTACTGTGGCTTTTGATCGTTCAGGCTACAAATACCATGGTCGTATCAAGGCGTTAGCAGATGCTGCGCGTGAAAACGGCCTGTCATTCTAAGAAGCGAGACAGATAATGGCTAGAGAAATCGAACAACAACAGCAAACCGATGGTTTGCGTGAAAAAATGATCACTGTAAACCGCGTCAGTAAAACGGTTAAAGGTGGTCGTATTATGAGTTTCGCAGCATTGACTGTTGTCGGTGATGGCGATGGCGCTGTTGGCATGGGTAAAGGCAAAGCGCGTGAAGTGCCGGTTGCTGTACAAAAAGCCATGGATGAAGCGCGTCGCGGCATGCTTAAAGTCAATTTGAATAACGGTACTTTGCATCATGCAGTTACCGGTGTTCATGGCGCGGCTAAGGTGTTTATTCAGCCAGCTTCTGAAGGTACTGGTATTATTGCCGGTGGTGCGATGCGCGCTATTTTTGAAGTGATGGGTGTAACAAACGTTGTTGCAAAATGTATTGGCTCAACGAATCCTTACAATTTAGTGCGCGCAACATTGAACGGTTTAGAATCAATGAATACGCCATCAGAAATCGCCGCTAAACGTGGTAAATCAGTAGAAGAAATTAGAGGCTAATCATGGCTAAAGCAAAAGTAGAAGCGTCAACCATTAAAGTGACGTTGGTTAAAAGTGTGATTGGTCGTATTGAGTCACATAGAGCGACAGTAAAAGGCTTAGGTCTACGTCGCATACGCCACACTGTGGAGTTGCAAGATACACCAGCAATTCGCGGCATGATTAACACAGTTGGTTATCTATTAAAGGTAGAAGGATAATGCAATTAAATACAATTAAGCCTGCAGAAGGCGCTAAAAAAGCTGCTCGCCGTGTGGGTCGTGGTATTGGTTCTGGCTTGGGTAAAACAGCTGGACGTGGTCACAAAGGCCAAAAGTCACGTACTGGCGGTTTTCATAAAGTGGGCTTCGAGGGCGGTCAAATGCCTTTGCAACGCCGTTTGCCAAAACGTGGTTTTAGGTCGCTGACTAAAGCGGATACTGCTCACGTACGTACGTCAGAATTAAATAACTTACCAGTTGATGTGATTGACTTGTTGGTGTTGAAGCAAGCTAACGTCGTATCCGGTAATGTTTTGGCTGCTAAAGTGTTTTTGTCTGGCGAAATTACTAAAAAACTTAACTTAACTGGTTTGTTGCTGACTAAAGGCGCACGCGCCGCAGTTGAAGCAGCTGGCGGTAAAGTTGTAGACGCTGAATAAATTATTAGATTAGAGAATCGTATTGGCTCAAGATAGTCTTTTAGGTGCGGTAGGTAAAATGAGTGAGCTGAAAAGCCGCTTATGGTTTGTGTTGGGCGCTTTGGTTGTGTACCGCTTAGGTGCACATATTCCAGTTCCTGGCATTGATCCTACCGTATTGAAGCAATTATTTGATTCGCAAAGCGGTGGCATCTTGGGCATGTTCAACATGTTCTCCGGTGGCGCGTTATCTCGCTTTACGGTGTTTGCGTTAGGAATTATGCCGTACATTTCTGCATCTATTATTATGCAGTTAATGTCAGTTGTTTCTCCGAAAATGGAGCAACTTAAAAAAGAAGGCGAAGCTGGTAGACGTACCATTACTAAATATACGCGCTATGGCACAGTCGTCTTGGCAACATTTCAAGCTCTTGGCATTGCTATTGCACTTGAGGGGCAGGCTGGTCTAGTTTTAGAGCCTGGTATGGCTTTTAGATTGACAGCAGTAGTGACGCTAGTCAGTGGAACAATGTTTTTAATGTGGTTGGGCGAACAAATCACTGAGCGCGGTATTGGTAATGGTATTTCTATTATTATCTTTGCTGGTATTGTTGCTGGCTTGCCACACGCAGTAGGATCAACATTGGAATTGGCTAGAACGGGTGCGTTCTCAATACCATTGGTGATGTTCTTGTTTGTTGCAATATTACTGGTGACAGCGTTGGTTGTTTTTGTTGAACGTGGTCAACGTAAAATTACAGTGAACTATGCTAAGCGCCAAGTCGGTAATAAAGTGTATGGTGGCCAAACAACGCATCTACCATTGAAGCTGAATATGGCTGGTGTGATCCCACCAATTTTTGCTTCAAGCATTATTTTGTTCCCAGCGACTTTGGCTGGTTGGTTCGGCAGTAGTGAAAGATTGTATTGGTTGAAAGACATCAGTAACGTATTATCGCCAGGGCAACCAATCTACATTTTGTTTTTTGCAGCAGCGATTATATTTTTCTGTTTCTTTTATACGGCATTGGTATTTAACCCAAAAGAAACAGCTGATAACTTGAAGAAAAGCGGTGCGTTTGTACCAGGTATTCGTCCAGGTGATCAAACCGCAAAGTACATCGATAGAATCATGGGGCGACTCACATTAATTGGTGCTTTTTATATTACTTTAGTTTGTTTGCTACCAGAGTTCTTGATTTTGAAGTTTAATACACCGTTCTATTTTGGCGGTACGTCATTGTTAATTATCGTTGTCGTCACAATGGATTTCATGACGCAAGTGCAATCACATTTAATGTCTCATCAATATGAGGGATTGCTTAAAAAAGCTAATTTTAAAGGTAGCGCCGGGGCGCGATAGCTTTGAGGTATGGCAAAGGAAGGCTGCATTGAATTGCAAGGAGAGGTTCTAGAAAACCTCCCGAATGCGACTTTTAAAGTGAAGCTGGAAAATGGTCATACAGTATTAGGTTATATCTCTGGAAAAATGCGAATGCACTATATTCGGATATTGCCAGGTGATAAGGTGACAGTTGAAATGACACCTTATGATTTAACAAGAGCGCGGATTACTTTCCGGGTTAAGTAAGTTTAAAAGTAAGTTATTTGAAAATTAAGTAGTGTAGGGGTTGATTATGAGAGTTCGTGCATCAGTAAAAGCATTGTGCCGCAATTGTAAAGTTGTTCGTCGTCGTGGTGTGGTACGTATCATTTGTACGGATCCACGTCATAAACAACGTCAAGGTTAAATTGTTTAGAACAGTTTGGTATTTGGTTGATTTTTTAGAGATTGAAAAAACAAGTACAAGCTGTTAAAATTTAAGGCTTTTTATTTTTGGTCGCTACAAGTTGCGATTTGTTTTGGAGTTAAAGTATGGCTCGTATTGCTGGGGTTAATATCCCGAATAATAAACATGCAGAAATCGCATTAACAGCGATTTTTGGTATTGGTCGAAATACAGCACAAAAGATTTGTTCAGCTGCTGGTATTGCAGTGAGTACTAAAATCAAAGATCTGAACGATGCTGATGTAGAAAAGTTGCGTGATGAAGTTGCGAAAGTAAAAGTAGAAGGCGATTTACGTCGTGAAGTATCTATGAATATTAAGCGCTTGATGGACTTAGGCTGCTATCGTGGTGTGCGTCATCGCCGTGGCTTACCGGTTCGCGGTCAACGCACCAAAACCAATGCGCGTACGCGTAAAGGCCCAGTTAAAGCAATTAAACAAGCTAAATAATTAGTTGTTTGATTTTATTAAGATTCGTTTTAAGTAAGACTTATAGGTAAGGACTGTACAACATGGCAAAAGCTAATGTACGCGTAAGAAAAAAAGTTAAAAAGAATATTGCTGAGGGCATTGCCCACGTGCACGCTTCATTTAACAACACAATTATTACAATTACTGATCGTCAAGGTAATGCACTTTCATGGGCTACTTCAGGCGGTCAAGGTTTTAAAGGCTCACGTAAGAGTACGCCATTTGCTGCACAAGTTGCTGCAGAGGTTGCTGGTAAATCAGCACAAGAGTCTGGTGTGAAGAATTTAGAAGTGCGCATTAAAGGTCCTGGCCCTGGTCGTGAATCTGCCGTACGTGCACTTAATGCTGCTGGTTTTAAAATCACGAGCATTACCGATGTGACGCCAGTGCCGCACAACGGTTGCCGTCCGCCTAAAAAACGTAGAATTTAAATTAAGCAGAATATAAATTTCGTCGTATTTAAGCGAAAAAAGATTACAGGAGAATTACTTTGGCTAGAAACTTAGACCCTAAATGCCGTCAGTGTCGCCGTGAAGGTGAGAAATTATTTTTAAAAGCTGAAAAATGCTTTACTGATAAGTGCGCAATTGAAAAGCGCAATTTCCCACCAGGACAACATGGTCAACGTCGTAACTCACGTCTATCTGACTACGGTGTACAGTTACGTGAAAAACAAAAAGTACGTCGTATTTATGGCGTATTGGAAGGTCAATTCCGTAGCTATTATGCAGAAGCTGATCGCCAAAAAGGTATTACTGGTGAGAACTTATTGCAATTACTGGAGTGTCGTTTAGATAACGTTGCGTTCCGTATGGGTTTGGGTGGTTCACGTACTGAGTCACGCCAGATTGTGCGTCACAACAGTATTCTGGTGAATGGTAAACGTGTGAATATTCCGTCATACCAAGTAAAAGCGGGTGACGTGGTTTCTGTAGCTGAAGCCTCAAAAACACAATTACGTATTAAAGGTGCCTTAGACGCTGCAGCACAACGCGGTTTTCCAGCATGGCTGGAAGTGGATGTGAAAGCTTTCACAGGTACATTTAAATCTAAACCACAGCGTGATGATTTGCCTTCAACCATTAACGAATCATTGGTCGTTGAGTTGTATTCTAAGTAATTAGTAGTTAACTAATTATCTTAGCAAAAACCTACTCACCCAATTACGTCAAGGAATTTTATGCAAAACAACCCAACTGAATATTTAAAGCCACGTGTAGTCGACGTAGAGGTGATTACACCTCTACGCGCTCGCGTAACGCTTGAGCCAATGGAGCGCGGTTTTGGTTATACGCTAGGTAACGCATTGCGCCGTGTTTTATTGTCATCTATTCCTGGCTTTGCTATCACTGAAGTTAAGATTGATGGCGTCGTACATGAGTATTCAACTATTGATGGCGTACAAGAAGATGTAGTGGATATTCTACTTAATCTTAAAGGTGTCGCCCTAAAGTTAAACAATAAATCAGAAACAATTTTAACGCTAAATAAAACTACTGAAGGTGTAGTGACGGCCGGCGATTTTGATTCTGGCCATGATGCTGAAATCGTTAATCCAAATCATGTAATTGCACACTTAACAAAAGGTGGCAAACTGAATTTGGAAGTAAAAGTGGAAATGGGTCGTGGTTATCAACCTGTTCCTGCGCGTCAAAAAAATGATGAAGAAGATCGTGTTCTTGGCTTCATTATGGTGGATGCATCATTCAGTCCAATCAATAAAGTGAGCTATCAAGTGGAAAGTGCGCGTGTTGAACAACGTACTGACTTAGATAAGCTAATTATGGATGTTGAGACAAATGGTGTGATTGAGCCAGAACAAGCGATTCGTGATGCTGCGCGCATCCTGATCGGTCAATTGTCGGTATTTGCCAACTTAGAAGGTTCGCCTAATGAAGTTGAAGTGAAATCTGCACCACAAGTTGATCCGATTTTATTGCGCCCAGTGGATGATTTAGAGTTAACAGTACGTTCAGCTAACTGCTTAAAAGCTGAAAATATTTTCTACATTGGTGATTTAATTCAACGTAGTGAAAATGAACTATTAAAAGCCCCTAATCTAGGTCGCAAATCTTTAAATGAAATTAAAGATGTATTGGCAACTAAAGGCTTAACATTAGGCATGAAGTTAGAAAACTGGCCGCCAGTTGGCCTAGAAAAAGCTTAGTCAAAAGCGTAATCAAGCATACGCTTAATATTAAAAGAAACTTAAGGAATTACTATGCGTCACGGTAATAGCAATCGTAAATTAAATCGTACCAGCAGCCATCGTGCGGCGATGTTTCGCAACATGTCAGTGTCTTTGTTACGTCACGAAATCATTAGAACGACTTTGCCAAAAGCAAAAGAGTTGCGCAAGTTCGCAGAGCCATTGATTACATTGGGTAAAGATGCAACTTTAGCAAATCGTCGTTTGGCTTTTAGCCGTTTACGCGATCGTGATATCGTAGGTAAATTATTTGGTGAACTTGGCCCACGTTACCTTGCGCGTAATGGCGGTTATTTACGTATCCTGAAATGTGGTTTCCGTAATGGCGACAACGCGCCAATGGCTTTGGTTGAATTGGTCGATCGTCCAGATCCAAGTGCTGAAGCAGTTTCTGCGGAGTAATTAAACTAAGCATCAAAAAAGCCAGCAATATGCTGGCTTTTTTGTTATCTACCCTAACTTTATCTAGTCGCGTAGGAATAGCGCGATATCGTTTAGATTAAAAGGCCAGCCAAGTTCGGCATTCGTATCTAAACGTTTTAATACTGGTATGCGTAAACCATATTGCAATAAGAGTTGGTCATCCTCTGTAATCTCGATTATTCTCACTGGTTTGATTGCTGATTCAATCAATAATGCTTCGGCTAACTCACATAGATGGCAGTACGAAGTGCTGTATAAATAAAGTTCTTTAGGCAAGATAATCATTTTCGATAATGGGCATAATTCAAACTTATTATAAATGTTTAATTTGTATTAAATACACGATTAACAGACTATCACTGCGCAAAATAAATCATAATAACGCCTAATGTTGTAATCAGTTGCAGGACTTTGCATGACAAATAAACACGAAATAAAAGAAACATCCAAAGAAAGCTTGGGCGAAAGTCTACAGCAAGTCATTGCGCTGCTTGAAAAACACAAGCTGTTGGAGAGCCTTGTGCATAAACAGGATATGCCAAAGCATGATCTCGTTGAACAGTTGGTACATAAACAAAATGTCAGTGAGTTACAGCAAAAGTTAGATGTATTACACCCTGCTGACGTCGCTTATATTCTAGAAGCATTGCCGCTAGATGAACGTCTTAAAGTCTGGGAACTCGTCAAAGCAGATCGCGATGGCGAAATTCTATTGGAAGTGTCTGACTCGGTAAGGCAGAGCCTGATCGCAGACATGGATTCAGATGAGTTGTTGGCTGCAGCTGAGCTGTTAGATACGGATGAGTTGGCCGACCTGGCGCCAGACTTGCCAAAAGATGTATTGCAAGATTTGATGGACAGCCTGGACTCGCAAAACCGAGAACGTTTGCAGTCTGCGCTTTCTTATCCTGATGATGCTGTTGGCGCATTAATGGACTTTGATATTGTGACGATTCGAGAGGATATTACTTTAGAAGTCGCATTACGTTATTTACGGCGCTTAGGTAGCTTGCCAGATCATACCGATAAAATATTTGTGGTCGATAGGCAAGATATCTTGCTGGGTGTGCTGCCACTTAAAACCATGGTGGTTAACGATTTGGATGACATTGTTACCAATGTGATGATTGCAGATGCGGTGGTATTTCATCCGGAAGATGTTGCAGATGAAGCGGCCAGCGCATTTGAGCGCTATGATTTGGTTACGGCTCCCGTCGTTGATCAGAATAAAAAGCTGGTTGGCCGGATTACGGTGGATGCCATCATGGATTATATTCGTGAAGAGTCTGATTCGGATATGTTATCAATGGCTGGTTTGCGCGAAGAGGAAGACTTTTTCGCATCAGTTTGGAAATCGGTACAAAACCGCTGGGCTTGGTTGGCCATTAATTTAATTACCGCATTAATTGCTTCACGCGTGATTGGTTTATTTGAAAACTCCATTGAAAAAATAGTCGCACTTGCTGCCTTGATGCCTATCGTAGCAGGGATTGGCGGTAACTCAGGTAATCAAACGACGACGATGATCGTACGCGGTTTGGCATTAGGTCAAATTGCTTCGCATAATATGCAATCACTGATTAAAAAGGAGCTGGGCGTTGCTCTGCTGAATGGTTTGTTCTGGGGTGGTGTGCTAGGTCTTATTGCCTTTGTATTGTACGGAAATTATCATTTAGGATTAGTAATGATGTCAGCGATGACGCTCAATTTGTTATTGGCAGCAATAATGGGTGTGACGATTCCGTTGGTGATGAACCGGTTTGGGCGTGATCCGGCAGTGGGATCTAGCGTATTAATTACAGCAATGACCGATAGTGGTGGATTTTTTATCTTTTTGGGACTGGCCACAATATTCTTGTTATAGCATGCGACTTAACTCAATATGAATAGCGAATATTAGCAATCAATTATGAATAACGAAATTTTTCTTATCTGGCAAGAAATTCAGACTGATTTGTCCACTTCGGTTGTGTTATGGCAGTTGACAGTTATTGCTGCTGCCGTAGCCGCTGCATGGGTGTTTAATGGTGCTTTACGCCAGTATGTGATGGATAATGCCCCGTATCACTGGAAGATAGCGATAGGCAGTATTAATCGAGTGCTTTTCCCACTGACAAGCTTGGTCATTATTGTGACTGGACGAGGAATATTAGCGAACTGGCAACATGTTGGTTTGCTGCAACTGGCCAGTCGATTATTTTTGGCGATGGCTGCTATCCGATTAATTGTGTACTTAATCCGTTACTTGTTTACACCAAGCGGTTGGCTTAAAACGGTAGAAAACGTCGCTGCTTGGGCTATTTGGGGTTTGTTGGCACTACATTTAACTGGTGTATTACCGCAAATCCTAGAAGGCCTTGCTGATATCAAATTTAGTATAGGCAAAAATCCAGTTAATTTGCTGTTGGTCATTCAGGCATTATTCACAATTGTTGTGACCATTTTTATTGCATTGTGGATTAGTCGCCTGTTTGAAAATAAATTAATGCGCACAGAGCAGATGAATGTGAATATGCGCGTGGTATTGACCAAACTGATCCGCATCGTATTGCTATTTGTTGCCATACTGATTGCATTGTCAGCTGTGGGGTTGGATATTACCTTGCTGTCTGTTTTCGGCGGTGCACTGGGTGTTGGCCTTGGTTTTGGTTTACAGCGTATTGCTAGTAATTACGTCAGTGGATTTATTATCTTGCTGGATAAATCCATGCAAATTGGCGATGTGATTGCCGTGGATAAGCATTATGGTGTCGTGCGTGATTTGCGTTCACGTTACATGATATTGAACAAGCTGGATGGCACAAATGTCATTATTCCCAATGAGACATTAATCACTACTGCGGTGGTGAATCATTCATTGATGGAGCACAAAGGGCGTGTACAGATTAACTTTACCATTAGCTATGATTCTCCCATTGAGTTGGCTGTTGAGTTAACACGTGAGATTGCGTTAAAACACCCACGTGTGTTAGAAGTGCCGGCACCTGCTGCATATATAAGAGGGTTTGGTGAGCAAGGCGCAGAGCTTGTATTAACTGTTTGGATAGCCGACCCTGAAAAAGGCGCTAGCAGCTTGCAATCTGCTTTGTATTTGGATGTTTGGAAAGCCTCTAAGATTCACGCAATTCGCTTTGTAAAACCGGCAGATATTAAAGTTGATCAGAGCTAATGCTATTAAATGAAAGGCAATAAAAAACCCGCATTTGCGGGTTTTTTATTAACTAAATAATACCAATTAGTATTATTTAAGTTTTGTTTCTTTATAGATTACATGTTTACGTACTACTGGATCAAATTTTTTGATTTCCATTTTTTCTGGCATTGTACGTTTGTTTTTTGTGGTGGTATAGAAATGACCTGTACCAGCACTTGATTCTAATTTAATTTTTTCGCGCATTTTGTTCTACCTTTTAGATTTTTTCGCCGTTAGCGCGTAATTTGGCTAACACAGAATCAATACCGTTTTTGTCAATTGTACGCAGTGCAGCGTTAGTAATACGCATGCTTACCCAGCGGTTTTCTGATTCAACCCAAAATTTACGATTTTGTAAATTTGGTAAAAAACGACGTTTTGTTTTGTTTTGTGCGTGAGAAACATTGTTGCCCACCATTGGCTTTTTGCCAGTTACCATACATACACGTGCCATAATAAACCCTTTAAACAAGGCATTAAGCCTTAAATTCTGTGCTTTTTTAGAAAGACCGCAATTATAGTACGAAAGCTTGAATTTATTCAAGCTAAATGTCTGTTTTTTATCTACTTAGCGACTTATATTTAAAAACTGAAATTTTAATGCTTGGACATTTTGAATTTCCGCACGTTAGTGCTTGCCAGTACTGCCAAAGCCGCCTTCGCCGCGGTCACTTTCTGTAAACTCATCGACTACATGAAATTCTGCCTGTACGACTGGCACAATAACTAATTGCGCGATACGTTCCATCGGGTTCAAAATAAACGCGTCTTTACTGCGATTCCAGCATGACACTAATAATTGCCCCTGATAATCTGAATCGATTAAACCGACTAGGTTGCCCAAGACAATGCCATGTTTATGACCAAGACCGGAGCGTGGCAGAATCAAAGCAGCGTAATAAGTGTTATCGATATGAATTGCCATGCCGGTAGGAATCATCACTGTTTCATTAGGTTGAATGATTTGGGTATGCTCAATGCATGCACGCAAATCTAACCCTGCAGAGCCCTGTGTAGCGTAGCTAGGCATCATGTGATGCAGGCGGTTATCTAGAATTTTTAAATCAACTGAAATAGACATGGCAATGTGGAGTGGTGATTGAAGGTCATATTAAACACTAAATGGTGATTAAAATCACTAAGTGAGCAGTTTTGCACTTGTGCTATTTTTAAGTAAAGCTTAAACAGAGTTATAAATTAGGATGTCAAATGCAATAAGCCAGCTTTTGAACAAGCTGACTTATATCGGGCATCTAATATCGGGCATCTAATTTAAATTGGTTGAATTAGAATTTGTAGCTGGCGCTTAAGCCTAACAAGTAGTTTCTATCAGCCGCAGGTTCAAAAAAGCGTAAATTGGCATCATTGACGCGAACTGAGCCGATGTATTCTTTATCAAATACATTTTCTACTCGTAAATACTGTTTAAAATTCCAAGCGGCTAAATTCTGCTCAAAACCTGCGCGTATATTAAATATGGTGTAAGAAGGTGCGGTATCAGAGTTGATGTCATTCACGTATGACTTACTGTTGTGGCGACCCTCAAATGCAGTACTGAAACCAAGCGGTTCATATTTCCATGATACCTCACCATAAATCTGGCTACGGTAAGTGCCAGCGATACGATTACCAGAAGCGATGGGGCCGTTAAGTGAATTAAAAGAAGAGTCAAATTTTGCATTTAAAAGAGAATAAGAAAAATAAGTAGATATATTATTTTCAAATTGCGTATCAACTGAAAGTTCAGCACCTGTACGCTTAGTTTTATTGGCGTTGGTGTAAACCGTTCTGCCATTAGCATTGGCACTAATGACAAGCTCATCATCCGTTGTTATTTGGAATAAAGCGAGATTTGCTTGTGTGTTATTGCCCCAAAAGGTTTTTGCACCTAACTCAAAGTTTTTGCTTTCACTGGGTCTTAAAGTCAGGTTGGGTACTGCATTGCCTGTTACTCTGTCAAAAGCAGCCTCAATAAATGTTGGTGTTTCAAAGCCTGTGCCGTAATTGGCATACAGATTCAAAGATGGAGTTACTTTCCAAAGAGCGCCCACTACAGGAGTGGTTTTTTTGTACTCTACTGAACCACTATTATTAAGGTTTACACCTGAAATGAAATAATCTTTAACTTCCAAGTTTACTTTAGTGTGGCGTATTCCCGCATGAATATCTACATTGTCCAAAACAGACAATTTGCCTTGAATATATTGATCGAAATTATCAACGGTATTATCTTCATCACGATTCAAAGCGACTGTTGGCGTAATGTTTGTATCAAGTCTCGCATCTTTTGATTTACCATAATTGATGCCAAAACTGATAGTGTAAGGTTTGCTGAAAATGTCGCCTTTATTATCCCAACGTAGATCAGTGCCGTAAAAATCTCTTGAAATGGCGCTGACGCGTGAACTGGTACCATTTGGATTTACAGGTAGCACTTGTTCATTCTCGCGGGTGCCGATATAAGTAATCAGGTTAAGCGCGTTAAATTCATTTAATTTATGTTCAAGGTTAAAGCCTGCTTGTGTATGGCTACGACTGACACGCGTGTTGGCATTGTCAACAGCTGCAACAACACCTTGGGGATCACTGAAAGCCGTTTCTCTTGTTAAGCCACTCGGGTCTTGTGCATCTTGATCAAACCAGTTAACTAAAGTCGTTAGTTTAGTATCTTCGCTAATATGAAATTTGAATTTCGCGGTTGCTTGTTGTTTGTCTGCAGCGCTGTGATCACGATAACCGTTTGTCTCAAAATTAGAAACATTCAGCAAATACTCTACGCCATCCGCATTGCCTGCGGCCTCTAATATTTGGCGTTTTGTATCGTAGCTGCCAAACATCACAGATGCGCCGATTTCTGGTGTTTTAGGTGCGTCTTCTGTAAATAATTGAATGACGCCGCCAGATGAGTTGCCGTAAAGCGCGGAGAATGGGCCGCGCATGACTTCTATACTTTTGATTGCAGATAAATCTACAACGCCAGGTTGCCCTTGTCCATCTGGCATGGTCAGCGGGATTCCGTCTACATAAACGCGCACACCGCGCACACCAAAGCTGGAGCGTGAACCAAAACCACGGCTTGAGATTTGTGGGTCTTGTGCGGATTGTGTGCGGTTTTGCGCAGTAATGCCTGGAATGCGAATTAAGCTTTCGGACAGTGTCATTTGCAATTGGCCTGCCTGAATATCTTCTTTATCGACAACATCAATCGCAATTGGCAAATCAAAGCTATTTTGTTCGATACGTGTGCCGGTGACTACAACAGGGGAAAGATAGATCGCTTTTTCTTCATCATCAGCCGCAAAACTGATTGGAGAATAGCTAAATGTAGACAGTATTGCTAAGGGAATCAGTTTAAATTTGAGCGGTGTTTTAAGTTGGGTATCACGATCGAACATAATTGTTTCTTAATGTGGATGAAGTAAAGCGGCATCATAAGTACAAAAGCCAATGCATGCATCAGCATTTTCATGATTTTTAGGTGAGTTTACTTGCTTATAGCAAAGTTGCTATATGTCTTAAGATCAGCCTTGCGACCTCAGTTTTATGGGCGCGCGGAAAGTTATGAGTGCCATTATCGTCAATTAATGTGACTTGATTATCATTGTTGCCCAATGCGCTGATGGCTTCGTTGGCGACAATTAACGGTAGTTTTTTAGCAATACGTTTTTGGCTGGCGTATTCAATGACATTTTCGCTTTCTGCCGCAAAACCTACGCAAAACGGCGCGTTAGGTAGGCTGGCTACATCCGCCAAAATATCTTTAGTTTTCTTTAGATTCAAGCTAAATGGTTTGTCTGCTGAATAATCAGTTTTCTTGATTTTTTGCGTAAGTGAGTCTACCGGGGTGTAGTCGGCGACGGCAGCAACACTAATGAATATATGCTGCGCCGCAACATTTTTCATCACACTTTGGTACATCGCATCGGCACTGGTTGCACTAATATTAGTAACGTTTGAAAGTGGACTGATTGCGGTTGCGCCGCTAATCAAAGTCACCGTTGCACCCATGTCTACCGCAATTTTTGCCAAGGCATAGCCCATTTTTCCGCTACTTAGATTAGTAATGGCGCGTACAGGGTCTATCATTTCAAGCGTAGCGCCTGCCGTGATTAATATACGTTTACCAGTGAGTGATTTTGGTGTGAAATGCGAGATTAGTCCGTCTAATAAATCCTCGGCTTCCAGCATGCGACCTAAGCCCACTTCACCACAGGCTTGTTCGCCTGAGTCAGGCCCTAAAATAGTAACGCCATCGGCGGTTAGTTGTGTGATATTGCGTTGTGTTGCGGGGTTTTCCCACATTTGTTTGTTCATGGCTGGTGCCACTAAAAGTGGGCAGTCTCTTGCCAAGCATAAAGTAGACAGTAAATCATCCGCCCGCCCATGTGTCAGTTTGGCCAAAAAGTCTGCGCTGGCAGGCGCGATTAAAATCGCATCTGCTTCGCGGCTTAATTCAATATGCGGCATGCCGTTACCAACTTTGGTATCCCACATGCCAATGAACACCGGCTTTCCAGATAGCGCTTGCATGGTGATAGGAGTAATGAATTGACAGGCTGCTTCTGTCATTACAACCTGTACGTCAACATTGGATTTAATTAACAGGCGCACCAGTTCAGCAGCTTTGTAAGCAGCAATGCCGCCCGTTATGCCTAATACAAGTTTTTTATTCGCTATCATGCTGTGATTTTATATCAAAGCCTAAGCAATTGCGATGTGCGCACTGTTTGCTAGATTAATGCTGATAAACTATTAAAAAACTAATAACGAGAAGCGCCATGTGGAAAAGTCTCAGGATATTTATTTTGCTGATTATTTTAGGCACTGTTGTCCAGCAAACATTTTTAGATAAAGCGGACTTGGATTGGAAAGACAATTTTTATGTTGCTGTATATCCAATCAATGTGGATGCCGGTAATCCAGAGGCAGCCACGGAAGTAAACGCTTACATTAATACTTTAACGCGGAATGATTTTGAGCCAGTAGCCGCTTATTTTGCAGAAGAAGCCGCGCGTTACGATCTCGGCATGCGTCGCCCAGTTGAAGTGCTATTGGGTGATGAAGTACATGAAATTCCAGCCGCGCCGCCTAAAAATAACAGCTTGCTGGATACCATTGTCTGGAGTTTAAAATTCAGATTGTTTGCTTGGCAGAATAGTCCTAAAGTGAGTGTTAAACCTGATATTAAACTTTATCTGCTCTACCATCATCCAAAAATCAATCCAGTTTTAAGTCATTCTACCGCGCTGAATAAAGGCCGTATTGGCCGTGTTAACCTGTTTGGTGAGGCAAAATATGCCAAGCAGAATTTAGTGATTTTGGCGCACGAGTTATTGCACACTTTGACTGCAACCGATAAGTACGATTTAAATAGCACGCACCCAATTTTCCCTGATGGATTTGCGGAGCCGGATAAACAGCCGCTTTACCCACAAGATTTTGCTGAGTTAATGGGTGGGCGGGTGCCAATCAATGCATCACACGCTGAAATACCTAAAAGCCTTGCACAAACGATAATCGGGCATAAAACCGCGCAAGAAATCGGCTGGTTAAAATCGGTACAAACAAAGTAAATGTGAGCTAAATAATAGGGCGGGCTTATTATGGGAATAAGGGATTGGCCAGCGGCAGAGCGGCCACGCGAAAAACTGATTGAACTGGGTGCCGAGGCATTGTCGGATGCAGAGTTGCTGGCAATATTTTTGCGGGTAGGGGTTGTGGGTAAGAGTGCAGTCGATTTAGCACGCGACTTACTCACGAAATTTGGCAGCTTAAACGCTATCTTTAGTGCAACGGAACAAGAGTTAAGCCAGGTGCATGGCATCGGTTCCAGTAAATACGTGCAGTTGCAAGCTATATTTGAAATGAGTCGCCGCGCATTAAGTGAGAAATTGCAACAAAAAGATATATTCGAATCGCCGCAACAAGTGCACGATTATCTAGTCTTAAAGCTGGGCAACTTGAATAAAGAGGTATTTTTGGTATTATTTTTAGATGCACAGAATCGCCTGCAGGCTAGTGAGCAAATGTTTAGCGGCACGCTCACCGAAACCAGTGTTTATCCGCGTGAAGTAGTAAAACGTGCGATGCATCATAATGCGGCGAGTGTTATTTTTGCGCATAATCATCCTTCTGGCGTAGCAAAACAAAGTCAGGCGGATGAATTAATCACTAGGCAACTCAAGCAGGCATTAGCTTTGGTGGATGTGAAAGTGCTGGATCATTTTATTGTAGCGGGAAATCACACCATGTCTTTTGTCGAGCATGGGCTACTTTAGCTTGGGTCGTTTGATAATAAGTTGTAAAAGTCGAATGGAGTTTTCATAAAAGCTTCATCAAAGTATTGCATCTTTAAATTTGTCCGACGCATTTTTTGATAAGTAAAACTTATTGAATAAATAAATACAATTAAATTTAATGTTAGCTGTATATTGTGTATGATGTTACTCAAGGTCGAAAGCAATAACATTTTAATGTTTTGACAACCTGTTTTTAATCACTGAAAAGGAAATAATCATGGCAAGAGTACCAAACGTAACTTTTAAAACCCGCGTGCGTGATGAGAGCATCGGCGGTGAAAATCCATTCCGTTGGCAAGATGTCACAACAGATGACATCTTTAAGGGCAAAAAAGTAGTGATTGTGGCACTTCCAGGTGCATTCACACCAACTTGTTCAAGCACGCATTTACCGGGCTATGAAGCTAAATATGCGGAATTCAAAGCAGCAGGCGTAGATGAAATCTACTGCGTCAGTGTAAACGATGCATTTGTGATGTTCCAATGGGGTAAGAACCTAGGCGTTAAGAATGTAAAAATGTTACCAGACGGTAATGGTGACTTCACACGTGGCATGAATATGTTAGTGAAAAAGAATAACCTTGGTTTCGGTGATCGTTCATGGCGCTATTCAGCATTAGTAGAAGACGGCGAAGTGAAACAACTTTTTGCTGAAGCTGGTAAATCTGACGACTTCGGTGATGACCCATTTGAAGTGTCTGATGCTGACACAATGTTAAATTATTTGAAAAAATAAGCCCGCTTAACATTAAAACTTAGGCATTAAAAAGGGCGATGTGATTTGCATCGCCCTTTTTATTTAAAGTGCTTTTGCTTAACACTAAAGTAATAACTAATCTTGAAATTAACCAAGCAACTAATTTGCCCCGACTATATTAATTAGCATATTAAAGAGAAATAAATTGTCTATATACACTCCTACAACTCAATACGATTATGATTTATTTGTAATAGGCGCAGGCTCTGGCGGCGTACGTGCAGCGCGTATGGCAGCAGGGCATGGTGCAAAAGTCGCGATTGCAGAAGACCATTATTTTGGCGGTACTTGCGTCAATGTGGGTTGCGTACCTAAAAAGCTGTACGTGTATGCATCACAATTTTCTGAAAGTTTTGCGGCTGCAGCTGGTTTTGGCTGGAAAGTGGGTGATTCTGCTTTTACCTGGGAAAATTTAGTCACTAATAAAGATAGAGAGATCAATCGTTTACAAAGTGTATACGATAAATTGCTACGCGATAGTCAGGTGTTCGTGATAAATGGTCGTGCGACTTTGCTTGATGCACATACCGTGAAAGTAGGCGATAAAAGTTATACGGCAGAACGTATTTTAGTGGCAACAGGCGGTTGGCCGTTCGTACCAGAAGTTGAAGGCAAAGAACATATCGTGACTTCAAATGAGATTTTTAATTTACCTGTGTTACCTAAACAAATGGTGATTGTCGGCGGCGGTTATATTGCTGTTGAATTTGCAGGTATTTTGCATGGCTTGGGTGTTGATGTAACGATTTTTGAGCGTGGCGCTAAAGTTTTGCGTGGTTTCGATGAAGATATTCGCGACTTCTTGATTGCAGAAATGACCAAAAAAGGCATCAAGTTTATGTTTAATACCAGCGTAGACAAGATTAATTTGGATTGCGAAGGTTTAACCGTGCATACCACAAATGGTGAAACCGTCGCTGCTGAGTTAGTCATGTACGCCACTGGACGTGTGCCTAATACCAAAAATCTGGGGCTTGAGGCATTGGGTGTGACACTGGACGAAGTGGGTGCGATTAAAGTGAATGATGATTATCAAACCAATGTGCCATCCATTTATGCGCTGGGTGATGTGACCAATCGCGTGAATTTAACGCCAGTGGCAACCTCTGAAGGAATGGCTTTGGTGAATAAACTATATGCCGCACACAACAAAAAAGTGGATTACGATAATATTCCGACCGCTGTGTTTAGTCAGCCTAGCATTGGTACTGTGGGTTTAAGTGAGGCGCAGGCGCTGGAAAAATATCCAGCGGATATTGATATTTATAAAACTGATTTCAAGCCCATGAAAAATACATTATCAGGCAGTAGCGAGCGCACATTCATGAAAATGGTCGTGGTGCGCAGTACTGATAAAGTCGTTGGCATGCATATGGTAGGACCAGATGCGGGTGAGATTATCCAGGGATTTGCGGTGGCGATTCGTGCAGGTGCTACTAAAGCTGTATTCGATAGCACGATTGGTATACATCCGACTGCGGCTGAAGAGTTCGTGACTATGCGTAAACCTGCGGTATCACACTAAATTGTTTTAGAGTCAATTAACGTGCATGGCATTAAGCTCTTTAAAGCGCTTAATGCCATGTGTTTAAAACAAAATTAAGTTTTAAAAATTGCTATGCATTTGCGCTTTTAGAACTTACCGTGCATTTGCACTAATTTTTTCAATTCAGGCACGCAAGACCCACACTCTGTACCGCATTTGAGTTTATTTTGTAAAGTGATTAAGTCTGCACCTAGCTCAATATTATCGATAATTTCATTTTGCGAAACATCTAGGCAGTTACACACGATTTTGCCACGACCTTTTTGCCCGGTTGGCGGTGCAACGACAGGCGCTAACGCCCAGCGACGCAATTCATCGGTAAAGCTACCGCTGGACATCACGTCTTTTAACCAATCGGCTGCCAGTGTTTCACCCATCAAACGCACGCCTGTTACTTGGTCATTCTCCACCAAAATACGTTTGCTGATACCGCGTTTAGCGTCATTGTAGTTAAGCAGCGGCATTTCGTCTGTCATACCTAAAATCGTATCTATTTGGGTAATCAAATCTATTTCTGGATTGTCAGATATTGGCGTGCCTGTGTGTGCTGCGCGTAAAATCAGCATGCCGATACCATTGGCTGATTCACGGCCAAACAGACCGCAACTTGCATACTCAAAATGTGGCAGCAAGGCACGAATTTTTTGCAGCATGCTCAAATCACTCACAGCGCGCATCACTGTCATGCGCCACGGCAAGTCTAATTTCTCAATCTTAATGGCGGTATGTTTCAGTTCCGGCTGTTTTGAGGTTTTATCAAAATTGGGTGGCATTAACGCATTAACACCCAGGCCGTGCATAAATTGCTTGCCCCAGTGCATGGCAATAAACGTTTGCGAAGGTTGCACATCGGTAGACGCTTGCGCAGGCAACACCATGCTGCCACGCTTATTCTGTACTTTTACGATATCGCCGCTCTTGATATTGCGGCGCATCATGTCATCCGCATTCATCTGTATAGCAGGTTCTTCTACGTGGTTAAATAGCTGCGAAGTTGTACCTGTGCGACTCATGCCATGCCATTGGTCGCGTAAACGACCTGTCAGCAAATGCAGCGGATGCCGCGCATCAGTTTTATCTGCGGTGCCTTTATAAACCGCGTTTGCAAATTGTGCTTTGCCATCTGGCTTCTGGAAAACGCCATCTGCATAAAGGCGCGCTACGCCTTGTGATTCGCCCGTTTTAAACGGCCATTGCTGCGGGCCATTTTCGGTTAACAAGCCATAACTCAAACCAGTAATATCCAAATCACGTCCGCGTGTGGATTCGCGGTGTTCGTTGAAAATGTCTTCTGTAGTATTAAAGGCAAATAAATGCGATTGTTTAGCATCGTTTTTTAACAAGCGTTTTTCTAAACGCTGCGCAAAATCGACCATAATTGCCCAGTCGTGCTTGGCTTCTGCTGGCGGCGGCACGGCAGGGTTCACACGCGTAATACGGCGTTCTGAATTGGTGACAGTGCCCTCTTTTTCACCCCAAGTGCTGGCTGGTAACAACACATCAGCATACGCGCAGGTATCGGTATTGTTGTAGGCGTCTTGCACAACCACTAATTCTGCATTGCCTAATGCAGTTAATACATTGTTAAGGTCTGGCATGGAGTGCGCTGGATTGGTACAGGCAATCCAGATGGCTTTTATTTCACCTGTTTTTACCGCGTCAAACATTTCAATCGCTGTTTTTCCTGCAGTTTCTGGGACTGAATCTATGCCCCATAATTTGGCGACTTCTGCGCGATGTTCGGCATTATTCAAATCTCTATGGCCAGACATCAAGTTAGCCATGCCGCCCACTTCACGGCCGCCCATGGCATTTGGCTGACCAGTTAATGAGAACGGTCCTGCGCCTTTTTTACCAATCTGACCAGTAGCCAAGTGCAGATTAATCAGCGCGGCATTTTTTTCGGTACCATGAATGCTTTGATTTAAACCCATGCAGTACATGCTTAAGCTTGGACCTGCGCCAAACCACTTGGCGGCCTGAATGATATCTGCTTGCTTGATGCCGCAAATATCCGCCACCATTTTAGGCGTATATTCGCGCAAGGTTTCTTTTAACTCATCAAAGCCGTTAGTGTGCGCTTTAATGTAGGCCATATCCAGCAAGCCTTCCCACAGCATCACATGCAACAAACCATTGAATAAGGCAACATCGGTACCAGGTAAAATAGCCAGATGTAAATCGGCTGAACGTGCAGTATCGGTTTTGCGCGGATCAACCACCACGATTTTTAAATCGGGATTCTTGGCTTTAGCATCTTCGATACGCCTGAAAATAATCGGGTGCGCAAATGCGGTATTACTGCCTGCGATAAACAGGCAGTTGGTATGGTCGATGTCTTCGTAACATGCGGGTGGCGAATCTGCGCCCAATGTGGTTTTGTAGCCTGCGACAGCTGAGCTCATACATAAACGTGAATTGGTATCGACGTTATTGGTGCCAATCAAGCCTTTAGCAAGCTTATTAAATACATAGTAATCTTCTGTAAGCAGCTGGCCAGAGATATAAAAGGCAACCGAATCGGGACCATGTTTTTCAATGGTCTGCGCGAATTTTTCGGTTAAGTAATCCAGTGATACATCCCACGAAACACGCTTGCGCGTTGCTTCACGGGTTAAGCGCATCTCTGGATATAACAGACGATTATCCAATTTTGCCGTTAAATGCAGCGTAGAGCCTTTGGTACAAAGACGACCAAAGTTGGCTGGATGTTCTGTGTCACCCTTAACGTCAATAATTTTGTCATTTTGTGAGTGAATAATCACTCCGCAGCCAACACCGCAGTAGCAACAAGTACTTTTAGTTTGTTTGATTGAAGCGTCCAATTTTCTTGTCTTTTTTACTTGGCTTTTAATTCCAAATACACGATACCGTCTTCAATTTTGGTATTGAAACAGGCAGTCTCTCCCACATCCGGCTCTTCGGCTTTGCCGTCTACCAAACTAATCTTCCAGGAATGTAACGGGCAAGCGACTTTGTCGCCATACACAATGCCTTGCGACAAAGGTCCAGCTTTGTGCGGACAGCTATTGTTAATCGCAAAAATACGATCATCTTCTGTGCGAAACACACCGATGTCGAATTCTTTTTGTTCACTATCTTTTGTGCGTACAACGCGCGCGCCTAATTTAGGAATTTCTTCAAACGGCGCTACTTTAACCCAATTGCTCATAATTTAACCTTTGTACTAAATAACTTTAAATATACAAAAAACGTTGAAAATACTTAACACTAAAATACTCATCACTTTAAAAATACCTCATCAGGAAACCAAAAGTAAGTAGATCAGGAATATGTTGATAATGAATGAAAAAATGGCGATCCATTGCCACTTCACTAATCTGGCGCGTGCAATCAGGGGCGTACGCGCTGGTGCTAATAATGGCTTCAATTCACCGTGTTCCAATGCCAGCAACATCTCTTCTGCCGTTTCAAATCGCAACTGCGGATCGCGCGCAATAGCTTTTAAGATGATGTTCTCTAACCAGTAGGGAATATCAGGGCGGTAACGCGTGAGCGGGGTAGGTGTGCCGAATTTGGGGTGCTGAAACGGCTCAATTTCGCCATACGGATATTTGCGCGTCAGCAAATGATAGAGTGTGACACCGGCGGCATAAATATCGGTTTGTGCATTCGCCACTGCACCGTCAAATAACTCAGGTGCCATAAAACTCGGCGTGCCAGGATTTTGTGTAGCGCCAATTATTTCAGCGCCGGTACTTAATGCCACGCCCAGATCCAAAATACGCAGACGCTGGTCACTGGCTTGATGGATATTCGCGGGTTTGATATCGCGATGCATAATATTCAAGCGATGCAAGGCACCGATGCCGCGCATGATGTCCATACCAATCTTGGCAGTACCCGCGACAGTAAAATAGTGTCCATTATCCAAACGCTGCTGCAAAGTTGCGCCTTCGTGCCAGCTCATCACAAAATATAACTTACTACGTTTTTCAAGCGATAGGGTCAGTACCTGCGGGATATATTGTGAGACAACGCGCTTGCCCAGCCATTCTTCGTTCAGCAGGCCGTTGCAACTCTCAATATCATTGGTTAGTGCAGGTTGTAGCGTTTTTAATACGAATAATTGTTTGGTACTCAGTTGGCGAACTTTGTAAAGCAGGCTTGCGCGTGATTCATGCAGGATATCCTCTACAACAAATCCATCAATAGAATCATTGATGGCCAGTTTTGGTGGTAAAGCTAGATGTTTTCCACCAGCAATGCGTTCAGTTAACGTATCTGCGCCCAGTTGTGTGATCTTGACGATAACAGCAGTCGAATTGTCACCGCTTTGCTGGCTTAGCGCTGTTTTGGTGAGATGATTGGCAATCATCTGCACACTATCGAATTTTTTTAAGCCTTCATGAATAGCTTTTTCGCCTAAGGTTTCCCAGACGCCGTCAGTCATCAAGGCAAAAATATCGCCTACATGCAGCGCACCTTCGGCTAAATCCACGGCCAAATGTGCATCCAGTCCGACTGCACGTTTTAGCACGTGACGCATATCTGGCCTATCCCAAACGTGGTCGGTCGTCAGTTGGGTTAACACATTATCGCGTAGCAAATAGATGCGCGTATCGCCAACATGCGCCAGATAATAACGTTGGCCGCGCAAAATAATCAGTGACAGCGTAGTCGCCATACCAGCCAAGTCGCGATTGGCATTGGCTTGTGAAATCAGCCAGCGATTCGCGGCGGTAATCACTTTATCTAATGCGGTAGATGGCTCCCAAGTGTCCGGTGTGGCGAAGTAATCAGTCGAAATGTTGCGAATCGTCATCTCAGACGCTTCGCCGCCGCCCGCGCTTCCACTCACACCATCTGCCACTGCAATGAGCGAGCCTTTGATGCTCAATTGCTCATTGATTGGCGTCACTACGCCCACGTAATCTTCATTACGTGGCCTTGGCCCTGTCAGGCTGGATTGAGCAATTTCAAATTTTAGCGACATGTGGTGATAGCGTTATACAACTGAAAAATGTATTTAATTTTTGAAGGGCATGAGTCAGTCAATGGTTAATTACACTTTGGCCGCAGTGTTAACCGCACTGCCCCAAGTGGTTCTCCAGCGTGTTTTTACACCACTTAAGCCAATCGTTGCCAGTACAGCAAGGCCTGCAAAAACCAGTATACCTATTTGGTAACTGCCAGTTGCCTGCTTAACGTAACCCAGGCTTGCGGCCAAATAAAAACCACCCACACCGCCTGCCATGCCCACTAAACCAGTCATGACACCGATTTCCTTGCGGAAACGTTGCGGCACTAATTGAAATACCGCGCCGTTACCCATCCCCAATACTGCCATTACTGGAATAATGATGGCTAATGCTAATTGATAAGTTGCTTGCCCAAAACTCATGATGAATAACAGGATTGCGGCGATTGAATACATGGCGAGCAATGTACGAATGCCGCCGATGCGATCCGCAATCATGCCGCCGATTGGGCGCACTAATGAACCGGCAAATACGCAAGCAGCTGTGCAATAACCGGCAACCACTGGGCCTAAGCTATATAAGTCATTGAAATAAATGGTTAATGATGAAGCCAAGCCAACAAAACCACCAAAAGTCACGCTGTAGAAAAACATAAACCACCAAGCGTCTTTGTCTTTTAATATCGCCATATATTGGCTTAATGATTTTGCGCTGGGTGTTTCTGGACTATCTTTTGCATAAATCAAGTAAATGGCAAAGACAATGCCCAATGGAATCAGGGCTAAGCCAAATACATTATTCCAGCCATAAGCTACCGCCAAACTTGGTGCGAATAGCGCGGCGAATACAGTGCCAGAGTTACCTGCACCCGCAATGCCTAAAGCCGTGCCTTGGTGTTCAGGCGGATACCAGCGACTTGCCAATGGCAATGCGACCGCAAATGCAGCGCCAGCAAAACCTAAGCCAATACCCAGTAATAATGTATGTTGAAAAGTATGTAAGCCATGCAACCAGGCAGTTAACAGGCTAAAAATCACAATAATTTGCCCAATCGTACCCGCATTTTTAGGCTTGATCTGATCGACTAGAACGCCCATAAAAATACGCAATAATGCACCTGCGAGTACAGGCGTAGCGACCATCAGGCCTTTTTGCGCTGGAGTTAACTGTAAATCGGTAGCGATTTGCACTGCCAATGGCCCTAGTAGAACCCACACCATAAAACTTAAATCAAAATACAAAAAAGAGGATAGCAAGGTTGGCGTATGGCCAGCTTTCCAAAAACTACTTTTCATGGCTTATTTCCTAAAGATAATAATTAAACTTAACACTCAAAAACGCTTAATTTTTGAGATGTTTTTGAGTGTTAAGTAAATGATGAAGGTTTGCTTTAAACGGTAATGGTCTCGAACTCTTTATGTTCTGCACGTTTCTGCACGCGTTCAGACCAAGGTTCGATTGCACCTTGCAGCGCAAACAACAGGCGTTCGTAAGCAGCTTTACGTCCTTCGCTATCTTCCAGCACGCGTTGTTTCACATATTCCAGACCAACGCGCTCAATCCAATGCACGGTACGGTCTAAATAGCGCGCTTCTTCACGGTAGATTTGGATAAAGGCACCAGAGTATTCCAGCACTTCCTCCGAAGTTTTGACTTTGCACAGGAATTGCGCCACTTCGGTTTTGATACCGCCGTTACCGCCTACATAGATTTCCCAGCCAGAATCGACGCCGATAATGCCAACGTCTTTAATGCCAGACTCTGCACAATTTCTTGGGCAACCGGATACGGCGAATTTGACTTTGTGCGGTGCCCACATATGGTCGAAAGCTTTTTCGATATCGATACCCATTTGCGTAGAGTCTTGCGTACCAAAACGGCAGAATTCAGAGCCGACGCAGGTTTTAACGGTGCGAATACCTTTGGCGTAAGCATAGCCGGATGGCATATCAAGGTCTTTCCACATATCAACTAAGTCTTCTTTTTTTACGCCCAGCAAGTCAATCCGTTGGCCGCCAGTGACTTTTACCATTGGCACGGCATACTTCTCGGCTACATCGGCAATCTTGCGTAATTGGTCAGGCGTGGTTACGCCGCCGTACATACGCGGAATAACCGAATAAGTACCATCTTTCTGGATATTGGCATGCACACGCTCGTTAATAAAGCGCGATTGCGGATCATCCACCGCTTCATGTGGCCAGGTAGAAAGCAAGTAATAGTTCAGTGCCGGTCTGCAAGTTGCACAGCCATTTTGCGTACGCCAATTCATGCCTTTCATTGCATCTGGAATATTCAGGTATTTATGCGTGCGAATCTCTGCGCGCACTTCTTCGTGGTTTTTATCGGAACAACCACAAATGGCTTTGCTAGTGGATGGAGGCGCATAACCGCCACCTAAAGTTGACGCTAGGATTTGCTCAACTAAACCCACGCAACTGCCGCAGCTTGAGCCAGCTTTAGTTTGTTTTTTTACATCATCGATGGTGAACAAGCCTTGGTCTTGAATCGCTTTAACAATGGTGCCTTTGCAGACACCATTACAACCGCACACTTCCATTTCGTTGGTCATGGCGGCGGCTTTATCCTGGCCTTGGTGGCCTGAGTTGCCCAAGCTATCTTGCCCAAACATTAAGGAATCACGAATTTCATGAATCGGTTTTGCATCACGCAGCATTTGGAAATACCACGCACCATCTGCGGTATCACCATAAAGCACGCTGCCAATGATTTTGTCATTTTTAATGACGAGTTTTTTGTAAACCCCGCCAACTGCGTCGTGCAAAACTATTTCTTCCCTGCCATCATCAGCAATATCATCACCGCTAGCAAAATCGCCAGCGCTGAATAAATCGATACCTGTTACCTTTAATTTGGTAGAGGTGACAGAGCCTTTGTATGAGCCGATGCCAAAGTTAGCCAAATGCGTTGCACAAACTTTTGCCATTTCGAATAATGGCGCAACCAAACCGTATGAAATACCGCGGTGTGCGACACACTCGCCCACTGAATAGATACGTGGATCGTATGTTTGCATCGTATCGTTCACCACGATACCTTTGTTGCAGTAAATGCCTGCAGATTCTGCTAGTGAAAAATTAGGGCGAATACCAACCGCCATTACCACCAAATCGGCAGGCAATTGGGTGCCATCGGCAAAGTGAATGGCGTTAACGCGGCCAGAGCTATCACCTGTAAGCTCTTTGGTATTTTGATTTAACTGGAATTTAAGCCCTTTGGCTTCCAGATTTTGTTGCAGCATTTTGCCTGCAGTTTTGTCCAGTTGCCTTTCTAACAGCCATTCGTTGCGGTGAATCACCGTCACATCCATACCTTGAATTTTCAAGCCGTTTGCAGCTTCCAAGCCAAGCAATCCGCCGCCGATGACCACTGCATGTTTATGTGCTTTGGCAGCATCAATCATGTCATTGGTATCTTTAATATCGCGATAACCAATGACACCTTTTAAATCTGCACCGGGAATCGGCAACATAAACGGTTTTGAGCCGGTAGCCAATAATAGGCGATCATATTCGGCGCTAGTGCCGTCTTCCGCATAAACCACGCGGTTTTTACGGTCGATTTTATTGATGCGGGCGCTGGTATACAGCGTGATATTGTTAGCGGCATACCATTCACGCGTATTCAAAATAATATCGTTAATGGTTTGCTCGTTCGCCAGCACGGGCGATAGCATGATACGGTTGTAATTGGGGTATGGCTCATCACCAAACACGGTGATATCGTAAATATGCGGTGCGATTTTTAGCAATTCTTCTACCACGCGCATGCCTGCCATGCCGTTGCCCACTACTACTAATTTCATTTTTTGCATAATATTTACTTCAAAGTTGTTGATACAAAGTTTTTGACCTGACGACCATATATTGGCAATTAATGTGCCACTATTTTTTACGCTCTAAAAAAGTTTTTTACGTTTAAATACATTGGCTTGCTGAATTTTTGGTGCAAATACCTCTAAATTGACGCACCAAAACAGCGAGCGCACCATTTTAGTGAACCAAAATAGTGCGCTCTTATAAATGTAGATAATGCGATATCGCTAGAACGTATACATAGCTGTTAACCAGAGCTTTTCTGTGTCGCGAATACGGTTGCGATTGCCCGCAACATTATTAGGCGTATTAGCACCTGCGGCATAATGATCGTTCTCGCTATATTTGCCATATTCAAATTTAGTCATGATGTTTTTAGTCCAATTGTAGGTAGCCGCTACGTTCCACTCTGTGCCGTATTTATTCCCATTAGTCGTAGCGCCGCTGCCAACCGTGTTGAAGTCTTCATCTGATTTAAGAACGTGGTAATCAGCAAAGAACAAGATATCGGCATATTTATAAGTGGCGGTTACAAACGTATCTTTGATCCCTTGTCTAGGTGTGACTAGGAATTTATCTACCCAACCCTGGAACAGGTGGTTAGTACCAAATGGCGTTTGAAACGCATATTGGCTATCGTTGCTGGATAGCAACTCTTGGTCGACACGAATGCTGAAATTATCAATACCTACGCCGCCGCCTAGTTTGTAATAATGCGCATCAATGCGTTTGTCGCCATCGGCATAATCGGTTTGTTTGGCATATTCTGCGGTGTATAAAGCTCTTAAGTTCGGGTTGAACGGATGTACGCCATCTAAACGTAAACCCAATGTTTTGTTGGATTGGTCTGCAGTTAAATTGGGTCTGCCGTTGTTATTCAATGAGCCTGCACCAAACCAAGCATTGCCAAAACCTAGATCATCCATATTGGATAAATAACCATAACCCACTATGGTCTCGGTTGGCGAGATGAAGTACTTAACATTGGCAACTTCCAAATCGCCATCGCGCTGTTTGGTGGTGATTTGAGTCGCTTGTTCAAAGTGCGCTAAATACACTTCTGTATCAGGTAGTGATTTGTTTAACACTGAAGCACCATCGAATACCTGCATGACTTGCCTAAAGCCAATGTCACCGATAAAACGCACATTATCTAAATTGACTTGCTGGCGACCCAGACGGAAACGCGTGTTTTTAATGCCAGTCCAATCCACATAAAGTTGATTGATGTCAAAATGGCTAGGGTCAACGATAGGCGCATAACCAGCCTTATCCACTTCCGTCACGTTGCCTTTGCGGTCATTAAAGTTATCCATCAGCTTAGTCACGCCGATTAATTGCCCTGCAAAACTAAAGTTGTGAAATGGCGCAGTTTGCCAACCCACCAGGCTACGTACAGTTAATCCTTCTGCATCTTTTAATTCATCGTTTGCTACTGGTGCAACCGCTAAACCATCTTGCCCGACATGTTCATAACGTAACCTGAAACTGGTTAAGTTTTTGCCATCTTTGATTGAATCTAGAAACGTATATTCGTCTACTTCTTCGGTTGCGTCTTCTGCATGTGCCGAGCTGGCAAAGCCAGTTAAGGCTAAACATAAATTAAATGTGAGTAAATTCAGTTTAAATGGATTAGATTTTTTCATTGTATTTATCTTTATAAGTAAGTGTTAAATGAAGGTAAGTAATGCATGTGTTAATGTTTAAGCCGCTTTTTTGGCATGGCGTTCATATAAAAACTTCAGTAATTCAGAACGTAAATGGTTGTATTGCTTGTCTTCAGCCAGCTCAAGCCGCTTGCGCGGATAAGGCAATTGCACATCCAGAATCTCGCCGATGGTGGCACTTGGGCCGTTGGTCATCATCACGATGCGGTCTGACAGCAACACGGCTTCATCTACGTCGTGTGTCACCATCACTGCAGTTGTCCCAGACTTCTGCATGATCTTCATCAGCTCATCCTGTAAACCAGCACGAGTTAATGCATCCAGCGCGCCAAAAGGCTCATCAAGCAATAACACTTTTGGTTCCATGGCTAACGCTCTGGCGATGCCCACGCGTTGTTTCATGCCACCAGATATTTCATTCGGGCGTTTTTCAATCGCATGACTTAAGCCAACCAAATCCAGTGCGGCATAAGTGCGTGCTTCTTGCTGCACTTTCGATTCACTGCCAAATACGCGCTCAACTGCCAAAAACACGTTTTCAAAACAGCTTAACCATGGCAGTAAAGAGTGGTTTTGAAATACAACGGCACGCTCTGGCCCAGGTGCAGAGATTTCACGGCCTGCACAAAACAGGTTGCCGCTAGTGGGTTGCAATAAACCTGCAATCAGGTTCAGCACGGTTGATTTGCCACAACCAGAGTGGCCGATAATCGATACGAACTCACCTTGTGTAATGCTTAAGTTAATGTTTTTTAATGCTTCGAATTCGCCTTTTTTGGTGACAAAGCGCATGCCAACATCTTCAATATGCACATAGCGCTCTGTGATTTTATTGGTAGCTTTACCGAGTTTTTTGATGGAAATGTTCTCATTTGAAATTTTAGACATTTGCTTATCCCTTATTCGTAATTAAAACGGTTAGCGATTACAGTCAGTATCTGCTCAAGCAACAAGCCAACAATTCCCACTACAAAGATTGCGATAATGATGTGTTCATAATTAGAGGCGTTGTATTCATCCCACAACCAGAAACCAATGCCCGCGCCGCCGTTCAGCATCTCTGCCGCTACAATCACTAGCCAGGCAATGCCGATTGAAAGACGTACACCTGTCATCATATAAGGCAATACGTAGGGGAATGAAATCTTGGTGATGATTTTCCATTCACTTAAATTCAGCACTTTGGCGACGTTCATATAGTCTTGCGGCACTTTGCTGACACCGACTGCCGTGTTGATGACCATTGGCCAGATACTGGATATAAAGATTACCCAGATTGCGGCCGGGCCAGCGGCTTTTAGCACCAGTAAACCCAGAGGCAACCAAGCTAGTGGTGATACAGGACGCAGCAGGCCGATAACCGGTGCGGTCATGCGTGACATAAACTCATAACGACCGATAATAAAACCCAGTGGAATACCCACTAAGGCTGCCAAGCCAAAGCCTAAACCGACCCGTTGCAGGGAAGATAGGATATTCCAGCCGATACCTTGATCATCCGGACTGTTTTGATGGAAAGGGTGCGCAAACAACTCCGCTGCAGAATGCCAAGTGCTGACTGGGCCGGGTAGTACAGGTTGCTGATGAGAAATTAATGTCCAAACTGCTAAAAATAACAAAATGCCGAATACAGGCGGAATAGTAGTTTTAAAAAACGCTATGGTTTTAATCTGCGCAGTGGTTTTAGCTTTAGCCACATGCGGTAAGTTTGCCTTGGTTTTACTATTTAACATTTTCATGTGCGTGTTATCTTCGTTCGCCGCGACAAGGCTATCTACCGTAGTTTCATTAGTCACTTGCTGTAAACTTTCCTGTAGCTTTAAACTATCTTTATTGATATTGACTGCGCTCATGTTGCGCTCCTTTTTTGCATTGAAATAGTCGCCACTTAGTGTTTGTAACTAGATGTTTGCTTCACCCGAAAATTGCAGGGGATACTGACAAGCTTCGGGTGATGCCCACAAGGGTTAATTAAAATCAGGCTGTAGTTTTTAATTAAGCTTTAATTTTAAAACCCGCTGCATAGGCGGCTGGATTCTTGCCATCCCACACCACGCCGTCCATCAGTTTGCTGCTGCGCATCACATCTTTTGGAATGCTCGCGCCAACTAAACTCGCTGCTTCAGAGTAAAGTTTGATTTCGTTTACTTTTGTGGCAACGCCTAAATAATCCGGATCAGTTTTCAGCATGCCCCAGCGTTTATGCTGCGTTAAGAACCACATGCCGTCAGACAGGTAAGGGAAGTTAACCGCACCATCGTTATAAAATTTCATGTAATTAGGATCTTTGTATTTTCTGCCATTGCCATTGTCGTAATCACCCACAAAACGGCCGGCAATCACTTCTTCTGCGGTATTCACATAAGCCTTACCAGAAATCAATTTGGCTACTTTTGTACGGTTTTCCATTGCATCGATGTACTTGCAAGCATCTAAGATAGCGGCGATCATCGCGCGAGCGGTGTTCGGATTTTTCGCCACGAACTCAGCGGTAGTACCCAATACTTTTTCCGGGTGGTCCGTCCAGATGTCTTGTGAAGTCGTCACGGTAAAACCAAGCTTGTCGTATATCGCACGTGCGTTCCAAGGCTCGCCCACACAGTAGCCATCCATATTCCCGATACGCATATTCGCGACCATTTGTGGTGGCGGAACGACGATGTTTTTGATGTCTTTAACTGGGTCAATGCCGTTTGCTGCCAGCCAGTAGTTCAGCCACATGGCGTGTGTGCCGGTAGGAAAGGTCTGCGCAAAAGTAAAATCGCGGTTTTCGTTAGTCATCACGCGCTTTAATGATTTGCCGTCTTTTACGCCTTTATCTTTTAACTGGTTGGATAAGGTGATCGCCTGGCCATTATTGTTTAAACTCATCAACACTTTCATGTCTTTCTGCTGGCCGCCAATACCCAGTTGTACGCCATATACCAAGCCATACAGCACATGCGATGCGTGTAACTCGCCATTCACCGTTTTATCGCGAATTGCTGCCCATGAAGCTTGTTTAGCTGGGACAATCTTAATGCCATATTTTTTGTCAAAACCCATTTCGGCAGCTACGACAATCGGTGCGCAATCGGTTAATGGAATAAAACCTATTTTGACTTCGGTGATTTCTGGCGCATCGCTACCAGCTGCATAAGCCATGTTTTTAATACCTGCTGGAACGATATTCATCATGGTCGCTGCTCCAAATGCACCTGCGATGGTGTGTTTAAAAAACTGCCGACGGTCAGCATCAACGCTATTCACATTGCTGCTATTGTCATGAGTAGTGATGGCTTTCATTTTGTCTTGATTGTCCACATTCATTCCTTCGTTAAAAAAATTGAAGTTTTAAGGTGTTAATTCCTAAAGCTTTGCCCAATAAAAAAGACGTCTTAACAATGAGGTTTAATCCCATTACTAAGACGTCTTTGTCTTTTGCTATTGCTGACGCCAACTTTGGCATCATTTTTTAATGTTGCATCACCCATCGTTGGGTCATGCATTTTTACTGCAAAATTTATTACAAGCTGGTGTGTTACAAATGGCGATTCATTTAACGACTAAATAATCAGCATTTTGGCCGCTTCATTCAATTGGTGCGATAAATCAGCCAATTTCATATTCTTCTTCATTGCCATGCTACGCAATAAACTATAAGCCTCATCTTCATCAATCATGCGCTGTTTCATCAGCAAGCCTTTTGCACGCTCAATAGTTTTACGTTCATCCAGCTTGGTATTCGCAATGTTTAATTCAGTGCGCAAATTTTTAAACTCTTCAAACCTTGCTACGGCAGCATCGATCACAGGTGTCAGCCTTTCACTTGGAATATCACCCACTACATAAGCACTGACGCCGGCTTGTGTAGCAGCCTTGATTTTTTCTTTATCCCCATCGTGCGTAAACATCACGACAGGGCGCGGATCATGCATACTCATCACACAAATATTCTCTAATGTATCTCGTGTTGGTGAGTCGGTATCGATAATGACAATGTCTGGCTTCACTTCACAGCATTTCGCTTCTAGGTTGATGGTATTTTCAACATGCGCAATCACTTCAAACCCATTATCAATCAACGATTGTTTTAACGGTTTGCTTCGCATTAAGTCATTATCAACAATCATCACCTTTAACATGATTGATATATAGCAAAGGCTATGCCAGTTAACTGTATGGTTGTAACTAATTGAATTTATTGGATAAATGTATGGGCTTTAGATTGGCTTGCAGTAGTGCAGTGCCATATTGAATGCACGAATTGAGTGCGAGCGCACCGAAGTAAAGTGAAAGCTTCGGTGTTAGAGGAGATAAAAACGCAGGGTTAATGTGAGTTCAAAACTATTCGAATGCGAGATAAAATGCACAGGCGCTTTACGCCAGCTGTAGTTTAGCTAAACGCGCATACAAGCCGCCTTGTTCACGCAGCTGCGCAGGGCTGCCAGTTTCCACGATACGACCATTTTCCAACACAATAATACGGTCTGCTTTCTGTACTGTGCTTAATCGGTGCGCAATCATTAAGGTAGTGCGACCCTGCATTGCGGCATTCAATCCTTGCTGCACCAGAATCTCGCTTTCTGCATCCAGCGCGCTAGTGGCTTCGTCTAATAATAAAATCGGTGCGTCTTTTAAAATGGCTCGCGCAATGGCGATGCGTTGCCGCTGGCCGCCAGATAAACGTGTGCCGCGCTCACCCAGGAATGTTTGATAGCCATCTGGCAGTTTTTGGATAAACTCGTCTACTTGCGCTGCTTTGGCGGCAGCTAGCACTTCTGCGTCAGTTGCGCTGGGTTTGCCATAACGAATATTCTCTAAAGCATTGGCGGAAAAAATCACGGCATCTTGCGGGACTATGGCGATATTGCCGCGTAAGCTAGTTAAACTGAGTGAATTGATTGCTTGGCCGTTAATGGTAATTTCGCCCGATGTTGGCTCATAAAAACGCAGCAAGCATTGGAATAAAGTGGTTTTTCCGGCACCAGATGGGCCAACTAACGCAACGGTTTCACCTGCGGCAATAGTTAAGTTAACGTTATCTAATGCGGCAATTTGTGGGCGCGATGGATAATGAAAAATAACGTTTTTAAATTCGATTTCTGCCTGCGTTGGATTGATTAATGTTTGTGCATTCTCAGGCTCTGTAATCGCGGCATCAGCGTGAAGTAATTCTAATAAACGCTCTGTCGCACCCGCCGCGCGCATCACTTCTCCCCATACTTCTGCCATGGTACCCACTGCGCCGGCTACCATTAATGCATAAAGTACAAATGAAGCCAGCTCGCCGCCTGTCATCGTGCCTGCGCTTACTTGTCTTGCGCCAATCCACAGCACAAAAATAATCGTGCCTAGTATTGCCGTTACCATTAATAGCGTTAACGCAGCGCGTACTTTTACGCGTTTTAATGCAGTGGTAAAACTAATATTTGCGCTAGTGGTGAAACGTGAAATTTCGGCTTGTTCCTGCGTGTACGATTGTACGGTTGGCATGGCATTCAATATCTCACCCGCCATGGCAGAACTATCTGCGATACGGTCTTGCGATTCGCGCGATAGTTTTTTGACTTTGCGCCCAATCAAAATGATCGGCAAAATCAACAGCAACATTAATCCAATATTCAGTGAAAATAAGTAAAGGTTCGTAACAGCCAGCATAATCATGCCGCCAGTAAACTGAAATAAACTGCGTAGTCCCATGGAAATTGAGCTGCCAACCACAGTTTGAATCAGTGTGGTATCGCCGGTTAAGCGTGATAACACTTCACCTGTTTGCGTGGTTTCAAAAAACTGCGGGCTTTGTGTCATTACTCGGCCATAAACCGCACTGCGCAGGTCGGCTGTGACGCGTTCACCTACCCACGAAATATTGTAATAACGCATGGAAATCATCAGCGCCCAAAACCCGGCCAGCACAAACATCACCAAAAAATGACCGTTTAAACTTAAATTACCTAATAAGCCTGTGCTTGGTTTTGCAGCACTTGCGTCGCTAATAAAGCCAAAATCAATCAAATCGCGAAAGGCGAGTGGCACTAGTAATAAAGTGGCCGAGCCTAAACACAGTAGCAAAAATGCTAAAAAAACACGGGTGCGGTAAGGTCTTAAAAAAGGCCATAAGTTAGCCAATGGCGACAGTTTTTTTGATGCAGAATTATTTAATACAATCGTGGTTGAGTTGTTTGGCATATTTACTTTGTATTTAATATTGGGCTCTTAAGGTGGTTAAGTTTAGCATCCGTAAGCAGTCGCATGCAGTTTGATTGCAGTGCTAGGTTGACAGCACGAGTGTGATTTATACTAATCGACATTATTTAGACCAACAACCTCATTAAGAAATGATGACAACAATCATGCCTAAAAACTTCAAACTCATTCTCTGGTTATTAGTTGGATTATTGGGCACTTTTGCATTGGGTACGATTGCCTTGCATCGTGGTGAAAGCATCAATGCGCTGTGGTTAATTACAGCAGCAATCTGTATTTACGCCATTGCTTATCGCTTTTATGCGGCATGGATTGCAGCAAAAGTATTGACGATAGACGAAACGCGCGCAACTCCAGCCGAAAGATTGGACGATGGCCGCGATTTTGTTCCTACGAATAAATGGGTGGTTTTCGGACACCATTTTGCAGCCATTGCCGGTCCTGGTCCGTTGATTGGCCCAACTCTGGCGGCGCAGTTTGGTTATTTACCCGGCACATTATGGATTTTGATTGGTGCTGTGCTGGGTGGCGCAGTGCAGGATATGGTGACGCTGTTTTTCTCAACGCGCCGCAATGGCCGAAGTTTAGGCCAAATGGCACGCGATGAAATTGGCGTCATCGGCGGCACAGCTGCCTTGCTTGCCACGTTCATTATTATGATTATCTTAATCGCTGTATTGGGTTTGGTAGTAGTGAATGCAATGAAACACAGCCCATGGGCGACTTCTACCATTGCCGCGACGATTCCAATTGCCATGTTAATCGGCATTTACATGCGTAATATTCGACCGGGACGCGTGTTGGAAGCTTCAGCCATTGGTGTTGTATTGCTGCTGCTATCGGTATACGCGGGCGGCTGGATAAATCACCATGAGACGCTACGCGTATTTTTCGACCATGATGGTTTGCCGTTGGCTTATGCCATTATCGTGTACGGGTTTGCAGCGGCGGTGCTGCCAGTTTGGCTTTTACTTGCACCGCGTGATTACTTATCTACCTATATAAAACTAGGTACGGTGATTTTATTAGCCATTGCGATCATTATTTTACGGCCTGATATTCATATGCCTGCTGTCACCCAATTTACCGATGGCACAGGGCCTATTTTTGGCGGTAAGTTGTTTCCGTTTGTGTTTATCACCATTGCCTGTGGGGCGATTTCAGGCTTTCATGCATTAATTGCTTCTGGCACAACGCCTAAACTATTAGAGAATGAGCGTGATATTCGCATGATTGGTTATGGCGCCATGCTGCTGGAAAGCTTTGTTGCCATCATGGCGATGATAGCAGCGACGGTATTAGAGCCAGGCGTGTTTTTTGCCATTAATAGCCCCGCAGGCGTGGTGGGTAAAGAGGCCATTGATGCGGTAGCCAAAATCAACAGCTGGGGTTTTGCCGTGACTGTTGAGCAAATGAATCAGCTTGCCAAAGACATGGGCGAAAGTAGTTTGTTTGCACGCACAGGCGGCGCGCCTAGTTTGGCTGTCGGCATGGCCAGTATTTTTGGTAACGCGTTTGGTAAAAGCATGCTGGCGTTGTGGTATCACTTTGCCATTATGTTCGAGGCGATTTTTATCTTAACCACGTTAGATGCAGGCACGCGTGTTGGCCGCTTTATGCTGCAGGATATGCTGGGAAATTTTAATAAGAAATTGGGCGAAACATCGTATATGCCATCGGTGATATTAACAAGTGCTCTCGTAGTGGCGGGCTGGGGGTATTTTCTATATATCGGCGTGATTGATCCGAATGGCGGCGTGAATATTTTATGGCCCTTATTTGGTATTTCTAATCAAATGCTGGCAGCAATCGCGTTGTGCGTAGCGACAGGTATTTTGGTTAAATCAGGCAGATTAAAGTTTGCCTGGGTAACTGGTTTGCCACTGGCTTGGTTGGTTATCATTACCAGCACAGCAGCCTATCAAAAAATATTCTCGGATGACGTGAGAATCGGTTTTTTTGCAGCTGCGAATGACTTAAGCAGTAAGCTGGCCAGCGGATTATTGACGGCAGATAAAGCCGCCGTTGCACCGCAGCTTATTTTTAATCAGCAACTAGATGCCTATCTGACGTTATTTTTTGTGGTCATGCTATGGGTTGTTATTATTGATACTGTAGTGGTGTGCGCACGACACCTGTCTGGCAAGCCCGTGTTGCCAAGCACAGAAGTGCCGCATATTGAAACGCAGTTGGATAATAATTGGGTAAGAGATTAGCTTTTTAATTGAGAGACAAGTGAGCATACTTAAAAAACTACGCCATTTTTGGCATTTAGTCAGGCAATTGTCGGGTGATGATGCTTATGAACAATATGCAAAACATCATGCGGATTTTCATGCTTGCAGTGTAGATGCGCCGACATTATTAACGCGCAAGGATTTTTATAAACTATGGCAAGACAGTAAGTGGAAAGGCATGAAACGTTGCTGCTAAGTTTGTTTCAAAAAGCCATGCTCTTTTAAGTCATGGCGCGAATGCACACATGAAAAACTACTAAACACCACACCCACATTTACCTATCTTTATCAATTTGAATTTCATCTGTTTCTGATGGCTCATACATGTCAGATTCGATTACATCGACATCTAAATGCATTCTGTTAATTTGAATGGGGCGATACTCTGCAATGACGTAATCAAATTCGGGCTTTTTTTTAAATAAACGCGCAAATAATTTTTTCATGATATTTCGTTTCAAAACTTAAGTTAATAGGTGCTAATACCTGCACAGCAATCAACATGCCAAATTTTAAAACAAAATAATTTATTTAATACATTGATTTTATTGAGTAAATTATTTTAAAAATAATACTATTATCTAAGTGATGTTGTAATTTAACGAACAACGTTTAATTTTCGTCAAATGCAGCACTCAATTAAATTGTCGTGTATTGGCTCTAAACCACATCCAAATGCCAATGAGTATCATCGGTAAACTCAGCCATTGACCCATGCTCAAGCCAAGTTGCAGCAAGCCCAGGTAATCATCTGGTTGGCGCGTAAACTCAACTAAAAACCTAAAGCTGCCGTAGCCAATCAAAAACAGCGCAGAAATCGCACCAATCGGACGTTGCTTGCGCGAAAACCACCATAAAATACAGAACAAGGCTACGCCTTCTAAAGCAAACTCATACAGTTGAGAAGGGTGGCGCGCGATCATGTCGACTTGTGGAAAAATCATGCCGTAATCAGCGTTGGTTGCTCTGCCCCATAATTCGCCGTTAATAAAGTTGCCCATGCGACCAGCACCTAATCCGATAGGTACAAGTGGCGCGACAAAATCCATGATTTTTAACCAAGGCTGTGGATATTTTCTGGTAAAAAAGAACATGGCAACCAGTACACCTAAAAAGCCGCCGTGAAAGCTCATGCCACCTTGCCATATTTTTAAAATATCCAATGGATGTTCTACAAAGCTGGAAAACTGATAAAACAATACATAACCTATTCTGCCGCCAAGTATCACGCCCAGCGCACCATAAAACAACGCGTCATCAATCATTTGGTTTGACCAGTTAAACCAAGGCTTGTGTCTTACTTGGTAACGGCCTAAACCCAGAAACGCTAAAAAACCAATCAGGTACATTAAGCCGTACCAGTGAATGCCGAAACTATCGGTGAAATGTAGGGCAACGGGGTCGAATTTTGGATGCGTAAATATCATGAGAACCTAAGATGTTTATAAACGTTAAGTACGTAATTTGAGGGATTATGTTAATTTAAATTTTATGTTATGGTTTTAAGCATGATTGTAATAATAAAACTGTAAAAGGAAAGCTTAAGTGTATGGCACAGGGTTCAAAAAAACCGCAACTGTCAACGAAAGCAAATAGTGTAACCGTTAGTGCTGGAGTTCTAGCCGATTTTATTCCATTACTCACGGCGATTTTTCAGGACTCTCCTGATTGTGTCGCCATTTACGCCAATGATGCAAGCATCATTTATGCAAATGAAAGCTTTGAGAATACTTGGGGCTATCCTTTACAACAAGTGCAAAACTCTCAAAAAACTGCTTCAGAACACTTTCAGCCCTATCATAACGCGCTTGATAATGTATTAACAACGGGTCAATCGACGACGTTATTATTGGATTGCAAGCCCTCCAATATGCGACGACATATCCATGATTTAATTTCGATGACGGCAATTAGAAGCCAAGAGCAAGTTGTTCTGGGTGTGATTGCCATTGGTCGAAACTTAGGCGATTATCGACACACACAATATCAAATGCTGGCGCAAAAAGAGCGTTATCAACGTGCGTTGATTGATAACTTTCCTTTTATGGTGTGGTTAAAAGATGTCGATAGCCGTTATCTGGCTATTAACAATGCATTCGCGCAATTGGCTGGTGTGACGCACCCTGAAGAAGTGCTTGGTAAAACCGATTATGATTGTTTTTTTAAAGTTAGCGCTGATAGCTGTGTGGCTTCTGATCGAGAAGTTTTACTGTCAGGCGAATCTAAAGTCCTAGTCGAATCCATTCATCCTAAATCAGGTGATGTGCATTGGGCCGAAGTTTATAAATCCCCAGTATTGATTGATGGAGAGGTGGTGGGGACGGTAGGGTTTGCGCGCGATTTATCCGATATAAAAAAATTACAGGCAGACATATTAAAAACCAAGTCAGATTATATGACCTTGGTCGAAAGCTTACCGCTGACGATTTCACGCTACGATTTGAATTTTAAATGTATTTTTATGAGTTCTTATTGTGAACGTATTACTGGTGTGCCGGCTGAATATATGCTGGGAAAGACGCCATCAGAATTTTTGCATTTACACCATTTAAACCTGACTGCAGAAGATGTAGAAGCTTATATGGCGCAGGTGATAGCAACCGCAGAGCCACATGTTTTTGAGTTACATGGCTATGCTGAGGACAAGGATTTTACTTACCTCATGCGTATTTTGCCTGAATTCGATGTAGATAAAAATGTAGTCGGTGTGATGATATTGGGTAGTGATATTTCTGAGATTAGCGAATATCGTGAGCAGCTTGAACATATGGCGCATCACGATGCATTAACCAGTTTGCCTAATCGAACCATGTTTAATAAGCGAATCACTTCTGCAATCAATCACGCAAAGCGCCAAAAGCATCTGCTGGGTATTTTCGTGATTGACTTGGATCATTTCAAATCGATTAACGATACTTTGGGACATGTGATTGGCGATGCATTATTAATTGATGTGGCTACACGAATTCTGAATACTTTGCGTGCAGGTGACTCGGTCGCGCGTTTGGGTGGTGACGAGTTTGCCATCATGATTCAAGACGTGAGTAAAGCCGAAGACTTAGCAGTGCTTGCCGCTAAAATTTTACAAATTCTAGCATTGCCATTTTATGTGGCAGGGCAGGAGTTATATGTCACCGCGAGTGTCGGGATCGCAGTGTATCCACGAGATTCACAACATATTGATGATTTGCTTAAATTTGCAGATGTAGCAATGTATGCCGCCAAAAAGCAAGGTCGCAATAATTATCAGTTTTTTGTGCAAGAACTGAATCAATTAATGTCGCAACGTTTTCAGGTGCAAACGGAACTCATGCATGCTATTGAAAAAAATGAGCTTTACTTGCAATATCAGCCGCTAGTGCGTTTGGATACCGAGGAAATTATTGGTGTAGAAGCATTACTGCGCTGGAAAAATAGCGTTTTAGGTGAGCTCCGTCCGGCCGAATTTATTCCGTTGGCAGAAGAGTTAGGGATAATTACGGAAATCGGCCGCTGGGTGATGATGCAAGCGGTTAAAGATGCGGTGACAGTTAATTTACAACGCGAAAAACCACTTATGTTTTCCGTTAACCTATCTGCACGTCAGTTTTTACGTTACGACATTCTAGCGGCGATTAAATATTGTTTAAGCGTGACGGGCTGTAAACCGGTATGGGTGACGTTGGAAATCACTGAAAGCTTGTTGTTAAATGACTCTAAACAAGTGCTGAATATATTAAGTAGCTTAGTCGATTTAGGCGTCAAAATTGCCATCGATGATTTTGGTACCGGTTATTCTTCGCTTTCGTACCTGAATAAATTCCCCATCAGCGAAGTAAAAATCGATCGCAGTTTTGTGCGTGAAATTACGACAGTTGAAAATGATGCCAAATTGGTGAAAGCCGTTATCGGTATGGCGATTAGTCTGGGTAAAGAACTGGTTGCAGAAGGTGTAGAGACGCAAGCACAGGCAGATTTGCTGAAAAATTGGGGCTGTCATATTGGGCAAGGCTATTTGTTTAGTAAACCGCTTGGCTTTGAGCAGCTTTTGCTACGTTTGAAATAAATAAGCTTAATTACACATAATTTAAGCATTACATGTAAAAACCTGCTTACTCTAGGCACTGCATCAGCTAAAATAGCATATTAAGCATTATTTTAGGATTTGCAATCATGCCAGTTTATCGTTCTCACACCACAACACACGGCCGCAACATGGCGGGTGCACGCGCTTTATGGCGCGCAACGGGTATGAAGGATGGCGATTTTGATAAACCAATCATCGCTATTTCCAACTCATTTACGCAATTCGTACCTGGTCATGTGCATTTAAAAGATTTAGGTCAACTAGTCGCGCGCGAAATTGAGCGAGCTGGCGGTGTGGCGAAAGAATTTAACACCATTGCTGTGGATGATGGTATTGCCATGGGACATGGCGGCATGCTGTATAGCTTACCTTCACGCGACTTGATCGCTGACAGCGTTGAGTATATGGTCAATGCGCACTGTGCTGATGCGCTAGTGTGTATTTCAAACTGCGACAAAATCACCCCTGGCATGTTAATGGCGGCATTGCGCTTGAATATCCCAGTGGTATTTGTCTCTGGCGGCCCGATGGAAGCGGGTAAAGTAAACTGGAATGGTAATACGCATAAGCTGGACTTGGTTGATGCAATGGTTGCTGCGGCTGATAGCAAGGTTTCAGATGCGGAATCTGAAGCAATTGAACGTTCTGCCTGCCCAACCTGCGGTTCCTGTTCTGGTATGTTTACGGCTAACTCCATGAACTGTTTAACCGAAGCGCTGGGCTTAAGTTTGCCAGGTAACGGTTCAACTCTTGCCACACATGGCGCACGCAAAGAATTATTCCTAAAAGCGGGTCGTTTGATTGTTGAATTAGCAAAGCGCCATTATGAGCAGGATGATTACAGCGTATTGCCACGCAGCATCGCCAGTATGAAAGCGTTTGAAAATGCCATGAGCTTAGATGTTTCAATGGGTGGCTCAACTAATACAGTATTACATTTATTGGCGGCGGCACATGAAGCCGGGCTTGATTTCACCATGAGTGATATTGACCGTATTTCTCGTAAAGTTCCGTGTTTAAGCAAAGTGGCGCCTGCAACGGCCAAATACCATATGGAAGACGTGCACCGTGCTGGTGGCGTCATGGGTATTTTGGGTGAGCTGGACCGTGCTGGTGTCATCCATCGTGATACGCCAACCGTTCATAGCAAAACAATGGGTGATGCTTTGGACAAATGGGACATTAAAGTCACGCAGGACGAAGAAGTTAAAAAATTCTTCCGCGCGGCACCTGGCGGCATTTCGACCACGATTGCTTTCAGTCAGAGCATGTTGTATCCAACATTGGATGACGACCGTGCTGAAGGCTGTATTCGTGATAAAGCGCATGCTTATTCATTAGATGGTGGTCTAGCTGTGTTGTATGGCAATATTGCTCTAGATGGTTGTATCGTGAAAACCGCTGGTGTCGATGACAGTATTTTGAAATTCACTGGTCGTGCGCGCATTTTTGAATCGCAAGACGCAACGGTAGAAGCGATATTGGCCGATCAAATTGTGGCAGGTGACGTGGTGGTGATTCGTTATGAAGGTCCACGAGGCGGGCCTGGCATGCAAGAGATGCTTTATCCGACTTCTTATTTGAAATCGAAAGATTTAGGCAAAGCTTGTGCATTGTTAACGGATGGACGATTTTCTGGCGGTACATCAGGTTTAAGTATCGGCCATGCTTCACCAGAAGCAGCCGAAGGTGGCGCGATTGGTTTGGTTGAAGAGGGCGATACCATTGAAATTGATATTCCAAATCGCACCATTCATCTGGCGATTACCGATGAAGAGATGGCACATCGTCGCGCGCATATGGAAGCTAAAGGCAAGGATGCTTGGAAACCCGTTAATCGTAGCCGCGAAGTATCACTGGCATTGCGTGCTTATGCGGCGATGACAACCAGCGCCGCACGCGGCGCAGTGCGTGATGTCACGCAAATTGAACATTTGTAGAATAGGAATAAATAATGACTGAGCAGTTAATTAACCATGACTTCACATTGAAGCCTGAACTTAAATTCAGTGAAGACAGCCATGGTTTGCAGTTCATTGATATCGACAATAGTCTTGCGACGGCAAAAATTGCACTACAAGGCGCGCATGTGATGCAATGGCAGCCAAAAAATGTAGCAGAGCCTGTGTTGTGGTTATCGAGCAACGCGCGCTATGTGCAAGGCCGTTCCATCCGTGGTGGTGTGCCTATTTGCTGGCCGTGGTTTGGTGCACATCCAACCGATAGCAGCTATTGTCCACATGGTTTTGCACGTGTGATGCCGTGGCAACTAATTGATGCCGATACATTGCAAAATGGTGCCACTCGATTGGTATTGCAGATTTTGGATACGCCCGTGGGTAAAAAACAGCTGTCATATCCGTATACGCTCACCTTGACTATCACGATTGGCGAAACGCTTAAACTGGATTTATCAACGACCAATCATGGTTCGCACCCTTTTATGATTGGTGAGGCTTTCCATACCTATTTTAATGTGAGTGATGTTGCTAGCATTAAATTAAGTGGTTTGGAAGAAAGTCTGTATGCCGATAAAGTGCAAAATTACGAACGTAGCGTACAGCATGGCAGCATCAAATTTAATAGTGAGTTTGATCGCGTTTATTTAAACACCGCAAGTGATTGTGTGATTGAGGATGAAGGCTTGAATCGTAAGATTCATGTAGCGAAGTCGGGTAGTAATGCAACGGTGGTTTGGACGCCTTGGGATGATAAAGCACATCAAATGAATGATATGGGCGCGCCTGACGAATGGCGTCGCATGGTCTGTATTGAAACCGCAAATGCCATGGAAAATAGCATTGTGGTTAATCCTAATCAAACCCATACTTTAACTGCCGAATACAGCATAGAAGATCTATAGTGTTAAGGGATTAGAATGGCCAACCGCCTTAAGCAAGAAACTAGTCCCTATTTATTACAGCATGCGGATAATCCCGTGGAATGGTATCCATGGGGTGAGCAAGCACTCACATTGGCGCGCGAATTAGATAAGCCGATTCTGCTTTCAATTGGCTATTCAGCTTGCCATTGGTGCCATGTGATGGCGCATGAATCGTTTGAGGATAATGAAGTGGCGGCAATCATGAATGCCCACTTTATTAATATTAAAGTAGACCGTGAAGAGCGCCCTGATATTGATCAAATCTACCAAACTGCGCATAGTATGCTGTCCAATCGCAGTGGTGGCTGGCCGCTCACGGTTTTTTTAACGCCAAATCAAGAGCCATATTTCACAGGCACCTATTTCCCGAAAACATCGCGTTACCAATTACCTGGTTTTGCCGATTTAGTACCGCGTGTGGCACAGTTCTATCATGAGCGCAAAGACGATTTAGTCGTACAAAACAGCCAATTGGCGGATGCACTAAAACGGTCAATTCCTGCTCCTAGTAGCGTGTTAAGTGCCAGTGAGTCGACCTTGAAATTAGCATTTACATCACTTGAGCGTAGTTTTGATTTTGAGCATGGCGGTTTTGGCAGCGCGCCAAAATTCCCTAATCCTGCCGATATTACTTTATTACTACATGAATCAAATGCAGGTAATCAGCAGGCAGAGGCGATGGTTTTACAAATGCTGTCTGCCATGGCGAACGGCGGTATTTATGATCAATTGGGTGGCGGATTTTGCCGCTATTCGGTCGATGCGCGCTGGAATATTCCGCATTTTGAGAAAATGCTTTACGACAATGCCCAGTTATTATTTTTGTATGTAGATGCTTGGCAAATCAGTAAAAATCCACATTACCAGCAAGTAATAGCAGAAACGATTACTTGGTTAACGCGTGAAATGCGTGATTCTCAAGGTGCGTTTTACTCCTCTTTGGATGCGGATTCAAAAGATGAGAATGGGCATTCTGCAGAAGGTGCATTTTATATATGGCAGCCTGCTCAAGTAAAAGCCTTGCTGACGCCAGAAGAATTTATTGTGGCCAGTCGCTGTTTAGGTTTTGACCGAGCGCCAAATTTTGAAGATCCTCATTCTCAAACTCAAGCTTGGCACCCTTATTTAGTGCAAGCGCCGCAAGATGACGAAATTGATCTGCTAATCAGTGCGCAAACCAAACTATTTCAGGCGCGCGACAAACGCCATCACCCTGGCCGCGATGACAAAATATTAACCAGCTGGAACGCGCTGGCGATTAAAGGCTTAGCTAGAGCTGGCCGCATTTTTAATCGCCCAGATTGGATAAAGTTGGCGCAAGATACCGTGGATTTTATTTACCAGAATCTGTGGGTGAACGATGCTTTATTGGCTACCTGCAAAGATGATGGGAACGGCAATTATCATGCGCATTTAAATGCTTATTTAGATGATTATGCTTATTTACTGGATGCGTTAATCGAGTTACTACAAGCAGATTATCGCAGCGAAGACTTAGCGTTTGCAGAAGATTTAGCCGAGGCATTATTGGCAGACTTTGAAAGTGAAGACGGCGGATTTTATTTTACTAGCCATCAACATGAAACACTGATTCATCGTCCTAAACAAGGCTACGACAACGCCACCCCCAATGGCAATGGTATTGCAGCAGTCGCATTGCAAAAGCTGGGGCATATTCTGGGCGAGTCGCGATATTTACAGGCGAGCGAGCGTACATTAAAAGCATTTGACAGCAGTATGGCGAATAATCCAGCCGCTTGTGCTAGCTTATGCCATGCTTTGCGTGAGTTTCTAACACCGCCAACGCTAGTGATTATGCGGGGTAACGCGAATAAAATGCAGCTTTGGCATGAGGCGATCAACCAAACTTACTATCCGCATCACTTGTTTTTTTATTTTGATGAAACATGGGATGAGAAAGTACGTGATTTACCACCAAGTTTGCAAAGAGCAGCTACAAGCGATGTCAACGCATGGGTATGCAAAGGCGTTGTCTGTTCTCCAAGTATAGATGACTTGCAGAACTTGTTAGAAAATTTGTAGTCAGCTTGCCATAAAACCCTATAAGAGCTATTGTAGATTTTTAAATTATAGGTATTATTCAACTTGCAAAAAAATGCAGGAATAACATAAAAATTATTACGGTAATTCAAGGAGATAGCATGAAAGTTTTATTATCAACAATCGCAGTAACCAGCATGTTATTAGCGGCTCCGGTAAATGCAGCAAATGCTGATGCAGCAAAAGCGTTGGCGCAAAAAAGTGGCTGTCTAGCATGTCACAGCATTGATAAAAAAGTATTAGGCCCATCTTATAAAGATATTGCTGCGAAATACAAAGGCGACAAATCGGCTGAAGCTAAACTAGTAGCAAAAGTTAAAACAGGTGGTAGTGGCGTTTGGGGCCCTATGCCTATGCCAGCTAATAGCCCACAAGTGAAAGACGATGATATTAAAACGATTGTTCAGTGGATTTTATCCATGTAGTTTGTGAATGTAACGTTGTCTAGTTACTAATAAAAAAGCCAGCTTGAAGCTGGCTTTTTTATTGAGTCAGAATATTTAGCTTTGATTCAGCTTGCTATGTCGAATCGAATAAGCAAAATAAAAAACAAGGCCAATTAAGATCCAGCAGCCAAAGCGTATCCAGGTGGTTGCTGGCAAAAAGTACATTAATGCACCGCAAGACAAGATGCCCAGAACAGGAATAACCGGGTTCCAAGGATTTTTAAATGGACGCGGTAAATCTGGTTGGCGTATGCGCAGCACAATGACACCGACACAAACCATGATAAAGGCAGCCAGTGTGCCGATATTCACTGTTTCTGCCAACTCGCCTAATGGGAGAAAGCCAGCAACTAAAGATACCACAGCGCCACACATTAAAATGATGCGTGTAGGTGTTTGTCTATCTGGGTTCACTTTTGAGAAGATGGGCGATATTAAACCATCTCGACTCATCGCAAATAAAATACGTGTAAGGCCATACAATAATACTAATAATACGGTGATCAAACCAGCCAAAACTCCGGTGGCAACCAATGTGGATGACCATGTATAGCCAAGCTTAAATAAAGCATACGCAACGGGTGACGAGGTATTGAGTTCCGTGTAATGCACCACGCCAGTCAGTATGGCCGATACGGCGATATAAATAATAGTACAAAATGCCAGGGATGCGAGTAGGCCAATGGGTAAATCACGTTGCGGGTTCTTGGCTTCTTCAGCAGCGGTTGATACGGCATCAAAGCCGAAATAGGCAAAAAATACTAAAGATGCGCCTGCAAGTACACCAATATTTTTGCCGCTCTCTAACGTATCAAACCAGCCGAAAGGGGTGAAAGGATGCCAGTTATCCGTGTTAATGTGAGCACTTGCTAGCGCTATAAAAATGGCAATCGTACTTAACTTGATGACAACAATGATATTGTTAAAACGCGCACTTTCTTTTACGCCGATAATCAATAAAATGGTTAATAGCCAAATAATGGCAAAAGCAGGCAGATTAATAGTGCCGCCCAGCATAGGTGCTTTGGTTAGCGCTTCAGGTAAATGTACATTAAAATTGGCCAGCGTATTAATAAAATAGCCTGACCATCCATTTGCGACTGCAGCTGCGCCTACACCGTATTCAAGTAATAAAATCCAACCCATTACCCAGGCGATTAATTCGCCAAAAGCCACGTAGCTATAGCCATATGCGCTGCCGGAACCCCCTACTGAGGCGGCAAGTTCAGAGTAAGCCAAGGCGGCGAAAGCACTGGCAATACCTGCAAATATAAATGACAGGACAACTGCGGGGCCGGATTGTGTGGCTGCGGCAAGGCCTGTTAATACAAAAATCCCTGTGCCAATGGCACAGCCAACCCCTAATAATGCTAAATCAAATGCACTTAAACATTTTTTAAGACCGCTATTGGCGTGGTTTTCAACTGGTTTTGTGCGCAATAATTGTTTCAACATACGTTTTTATCCTTTTTATCGCAGTGTACAATAATGGTAAGCGTTTATAGCCAATCTCTATCTATCAAAAAATCGCTGTATAGCTTCGATTCAGCGCTGTCATTTTCAGGCTTCCAATCGTACCGCCATTTGACGATAGGCGGCATCGACATCAGTATGGACTCAGTGCGACCATTTGATTGCAAACCAAATAATGTGCCGCGGTCATAAACCAAATTAAATTCTACATAGCGACCACGGCGATAAGCTTGAAAATCACGTTCTTTTTCAGTATACGCAATATCTTTACGGCGTTGCAATATGGGTAAATAGGCTTGTAAGAAACTATCGCCTACCGCACGTTGTAGTGCAAAACTTTTCTCAAAACCTAAAGTATTAAAGTCATCAAAGAAAATGCCGCCGATGCCGCGCGGTTCTTTGCGATGTTTGAGGTAGAAGTATTCGTCGCATTGTTTTTTGAATTGTGGGTAGTAAGTTGGATTAAATGCGTCTAATGCGGTTTTGTTGGTGCGGTGGAAGTGCACGCAATCTTCTTCAAAACCATAATAAGGCGTTAAATCCATCCCGCCTCCAAACCACCAAATATCTTCAGATGTCTTTGTGGTCAAAGTTGCGTTGGTTTCGCTTTCAGGCGCTCTTGCAACAAAAAACCGGACATTCATGTGCACGGTCGGCACATACGGATTGCGCGGATGCAGCACTAAAGAAACGCCCATGGCCTCCCACGTGCGGCCAGCGGCTTCTGGATGGGCTATAGTTGCGGCGGGCGGAAGTTTGTTGCCTAGCACATGCGAAAAACCAACGCCTGCGCGTTCGAATACATTGCCACCTTCTAACAGGCAGCTTGTGCCACCGCCGCCTTCTGGCCGATTCCAGCTATCGTGTAAAAAAGTCTTACCATCAACCAGTTCAAGCGCTTCAACAATTTGATTTTGCAGATTTTGCAGATAATGCAGTACAGCGGCGGAGTTTAATTGAGCGCTCAAAATAACTTAACCTTATTTTTTAACCTTTAATTGCGCGGTAACCAATATCTGAGCGGTATTGCGCGCCATCAAACTGGATTTCATCGATTATTTTATAGACTTGCTGTTGCGCAAACTTCACTGTCTCACCCAAAGCGGTCACACATAATACTCGGCCACCGCTAGTGAGAACCTTGCCATCAACTAATTGTGTCCCTGCGTGAAATACATGTGCATCGTCTAAATGCTTTGGCAAGCCTATAATCTCATCATTGAGTCTAGGTGTATCCGGATAGTTGTAAGAAGCCATCACCACACCAAGTGCAGTACGTCTATCCCATTCAGCTTCTGCCAAATTGAGTGTACCATTGACAGCATGTTCAGCGAGCGCTACAAAATCACTTTTTAAACGCAGCATGATTGGCTGCGTTTCGGGATCACCCATACGGCAATTAAATTCTAATGTCTTTAAATTGCCATCGGGTGAGATCATTAAGCCCGCGTATAGAAAGCCTGTGTAGGGAATGCCATCTTTCGCCATTCCTTCAACTGTAGGGCGAATAATTTCACGCAAGACTTTCGCATGAATTTCTGGTGTTACCACCGGCGCGGGAGAATATGCACCCATTCCACCGGTATTCGGGCCAAGGTCGGCATCCAATAGTCGTTTATGGTCTTGGCTGGTTGCAAGCGGGAAAATATTTTTGCCATCTACCATTACAATAAAACTGGCTTCTTCACCTGTCAAAAATTCTTCAATGACCACACGTGCGCCAGCATCACCTAATTTGTTATCTGACAGCATGGCGTCAATGGCGGCATGTGCTTCGACGTCACTCATCGCGACGACTACACCTTTACCCGCGGCTAGACCATCGGCTTTGATAACAATCGGCGCGCCGCCTTGTTGAGTGACATAATCGTGTGCTAGTTTTGCGTCGGTAAATGTGGCATAAGCGGCGGTTGGAATATTGTGACGCATCATAAAGGCTTTGGCGAAATCTTTAGAGGATTCCAATTGTGCCGCTGCTTTAGTCGGGCCAAAAATCTTTAAACCATTTGCGCGAAATGTGTCCACGACACCTTGTGACAATGGCGCTTCCGGGCCTACCACAGTTAGATGGATTTGCTCTTTCTGTGCAAACTCAAGCAAGTCCTGAACGCTAGAAATCGGTACATTAACCATATCAGGATTCAGTGCAGTGCCAGCATTGCCTGGTGCGACAAAAACACGGCTAACGCTTTTATTTTGGGCTATTTTCCAAGCAAGCGCGTGTTCGCGTCCGCCACTACCAATCACTAAAATTTTCATGCTGAATTATCCTTTAGCGATTGCTATTAATGTCTAAAATGTCTAATGCCAGTCATGACCATGACCAAGCCATGTTCATCGGCAGCGGCAATCACTTCTTCATCGCGCATACTGCCGCCTGGATGAATCACACAGTTGGCACCTGCCTCTGCTAGCACATCAATACCATCACGGAACGGGAAGAATGCATCCGATGCAACCACGGAATCCTTAAGCGTTAAGCCCGCGTTTTGTGCTTTGATCGCAGCGATTTTTGTACTATCGACGCGGCTCATTTGACCAGCACCAACGCCCAATGTCATGCCATTGCCGCAAAATACAATCGCGTTAGATTTAACATATTTGGCGACATTCCATGCAAATAGCATATCCGCCAATTGTTGTGGTGTTGGTTGTTTTTTTGAAACCACTTTTAAGTCTGACTGGCTGATTTCGTGGTTGTCTGCGGTTTGAATGAGGATGCCTGAACCGACACGTTTGATGTCGTGCGAGTTGCGGCCTTGCTCCCACGCTGTCTCGCCGCCTTTGGGCAAGTCGATTTTCAAAACGCGAACATTGGTCTTTGCAGCAAAAACCGCTAATGCGTCTGCAGTGAAATCGGGCGCAATCAATACTTCAACAAACTGTTTAGAAACGATTTCGGCTGCTGCTTTATCTAATGTGGTATTAAAAGCAATAATGCCGCCAAAAGCAGAGGTAGGATCCGTTTGGAAGGCTTTTGAATAAGCCTCAAGTGCATCTTTACCTACTGCAACACCGCATGGGTTGGCGTGTTTTACAATGACGCAGGCTTTTCCTGTGAAAGATTTAACCGCTTCCCAAGCCGCATCCGCATCGGCGATATTGTTGTAGCTCAGTTCTTTGCCTTGCAACTGTTGCGCCGTTACAAGCGAGCCAGGTGCTGGATACAAGTCACGGTAAAAAGCCGCTTCCTGATGCGGGTTTTCGCCATAACGCAAATCTTGCAATTTGACAAAACGACCATTGGTTTGCGCAGGAAATGCGCTACGTGTGCCATCTGCTTTAAATGAGGATAGATAATCGCTAATCGCGCCATCATAATTGCTGATACGATTAAAAGCTGCAATAGATAAGGTGAAATTTGTGGCCTGGCTGATATTGCCGTTTGAGCTTTGCAGCTCACTGATGATGTCTGCATATTGGCTTGCATCAGTCAGTACAGAAACATCTTTCCAGTTTTTGGCAGCAGAACGAACCATTGCCGGGCCACCAATATCAATATTCTCAATCGCATCTTCCAGACTGCAATCTGGCTTGGCAACCGTCGCTTCGAATGGGTATAGATTAACAATTACCATGTCGATATTAGGAATGTCAGCGGCTTGCATTGCTGCAACATGTTCTGGCAAATCACGACGACCTAAAATGCCGCCATGTACTTTTGGGTGCAGCGTTTTAACACGGCCATCCAGCATTTCGGGGAAGCCAGTGTAATCGCTGACTTCAGTCACCGGAATATTGTTATCACGGAATAATTTTGCCGTACCGCCAGTGGATAAGATTTCTACGTGCAATTTAGTTAATGCCTGGGCTAACTCTAAAATGCCTTGTTTGTCTGAAACACTGATAAGTGCGCGTTTGATAGTTGCCATAAGATTGGGTCGAGAGTATTAAAGATAAGATTATAAGAAAGAGTATTAGCTTAAGCCGTATTGCGCCATTTTTTTACGCAGCGTATTACGGTTTAAACCAAGCATTTCCGCTGCTTTTGATTGGTTGCCGCCGACTTTATTCAGTATAAATTCCAGCATGGGCTTTTCTACGCAACCCAGTACCATATCGTAAATGGCGTGGGGCGGTTGACCGTCAAGGTGTTTAAAGTAGTCTTCTAATGACCCTTCAATAGCGTCCGAAAGTTTGCAAGAATTTTTCATATATTATTTTCTCCACTATCACTTTAAGCAGCCAGTGCTTCGGAACCTTCCGTTGCAGTATCGACATAGACTAGGCGTTCGTTCTTGCTTTTAAGCTCTGCAAAAAAATCATTAATCGCATTTAACTGCAACTCGATGGTTTGCAAAGTATTCATGTTATGTCTAAAGCTGGCTGAACCTGCCAAGCCTTTGGTATACCAGGAAATATGTTTTCGCGCGACACGCATACCGGCTAAATCGCCATAAAAGCTATACAAATCGTGCAGATGTTCCAGCATCACGGTGTGGATTTCTTCCACCGTTGGCGGCAGCATATGCTCACCTGTTTTTAAATAATGCTCAATCTCGCGGAAAATCCAAGGTCTGCCTTGCGCAGCACGGCCTATCATCACAGCGTCAGCGCCTGTGTAATCTAGAACATGCTTGGCTTTTTCCGGTGTGGTGATATCGCCATTGGCGATAAGTGGGATATTTATAGATTGCTTAACGGCGGCGATCGTATCGTATTCCGCATCGCCCATATACAAACAGGCGCGCGTGCGGCCATGCATGGCAAGCGCTTGCACGCCAATATCCTGCGCCATTTTTGCAATCTCAATCGCATTACGATTATTTTTATCCCAGCCAGTGCGGATTTTTAATGTCACTGGCACATCAACCGCGCCAACGACTGCTTTTAGAATTTGTGCAACCAGCGGCTCATCTTTTAATAGAGCACTGCCCGCCATTACATTACAGATCTTTTTGGCTGGGCAGCCCATGTTGATGTCGATAATCTGTGCACCGTTATCCACATTATGTTTAGCGGCTTCTGCCATCATTTTCGGGTCAGCGCCTGCTATCTGTACAGAAATCGGGTCCACTTCACCTTCATGATTCGCTCGACGCAGGGTTTTTTCACTGCCATACAACAACGAGTTTGACGTCACCATTTCTGAAACGGCCAAACCGGCACCTAACTTTTTGCATAACTGGCGAAAAGGTCTATCCGTTACGCCAGCCATAGGGGCGACGACTAGATTGTTTTTCAAAATATGATTGCCGATTTGCATTAAGTTAATTCGTTTCGGGAAAGTTGCCTATTTTAAACGCAAACAAGTTTAGTTAACAGCATTAAAATGCTTATTTTTTGTACAAAATTACGCACAAGAGTTTAATGATTGGGTTTGGTGAGATGTTCTAAATTGCTTAACCAAGCAATGGCGTATTCGCGGGCGTTGCCATGTTTTTCATCGCCACACATTTCCAAGTTAGGTTTTAAGCTGCCACAGAAATTGGGGCGTTCGGGCTTATTAAAAATCGCGCATTTAAAATCGTTCAGTAAATGGATGCAAGCCACACCCGCAGGTTTGCCATTCGGCATGCCGGGTAAAGGGCTATTAATGGATGGAGCGATACAACACGCGCCGCAGTTTGGTCTACATTCCATAAAAATCTACGCAGCGTGATTTACACAACATCGACCCATGCAAAACCAATGCTACTCACGCCAGCTTTAATGTCTTGCATTGCTTTATCCACCAAATCAGGCACGCCTTTTACGCCTAATTCCACTTGGCGATTTGGTTTGAGTTTTGGCAGACTAAATACTTTAATGCTTGGGTAATCAGTTAATATTTGTTTCATTAAATCAATCAGTTGGCTTTCTACACCATCTGCAATAATAATCGATTTTTCCAAGTATTCAGTTTTGTGAAAGTGATGACTGTAATGCGTATCAAGTACCCATTCCATCATCGGGTGCGCCATCTGTGGAAAGCCAGGCAAGAAATAGTGGTTAGGCTTTTGTCCTTTTAAACCCGCAGCAAATCCCGCAACGCGATTCACCGGGTTAGGAATCAAATCCGCACCTGCTGGAAACTCTGCCATCAACACCCGCTTGGGATATGCAGCTTCACCAAATTGCGCTTCAATCTCCGCAACAGCTGCTTTATGTCTCGCAAGCGGCACATTCAACGCATCTGCCGCCGCTTGTCGCGTGTAATCATCAGGTGTAGCGCCAATGCCGCCAAAGCTGAATACAATATCGCTGGTGTTAAAACTGCGTTTGAAGCTTGTTACCAGACGCTCAGGCTCATCTGCTAAATATTGAGCCCAAGAAAGTGTTAACCCACGTGCCTTGAGTATTTGAATCGCTTGACTAAGATGCTTATCTTCCCGTTTACCAGAGAGGATTTCATCGCCAATGATGTAAATACCAACATTTAAATCAGACATTTAATGCGCGCTTTCCCAATTGCTTCCCACGCCAACCTCAGCCAATAAAGGCACGTCCAACTTCGCTACACTTTGCATCAGTTTTGGCAGTGTGGATTTGATTAACTCTAATTCGCCATCAGGCACCTCTAGTACCAGTTCATCATGTACTTGCATGATGAGTTTAGTTTGTAGTTTTTCTTCCTTTAACCATTTATCTACCGCAATCATCGCGAGTTTAATCAAATCTGCCGCGGTGCCTTGCATGGGGGCGTTGATGGCGGCGCGTTCGGCACCGGCTCGTCTTTGGCCGTTTGCGCTGTTGATTTCTGGCACCCATAATCGGCGGCCGAAATAGGTTTCTACATAACCATTTTGCTTGGCAATTTCGCGAGTGTTTTGCATATATTCGCGCACGCCGGGGTAGCGGGCGAAATAGCGTTCAATGTAGCTGGCGGCGGCGCTGCGTTCAATATTCAGGTTTTGCGCGAGGCCAAATGCGCTCATGCCGTAGATAAGGCCGAAGTTGATCACTTTTGCGTAGCGTCGTTGCTCGTTATCCACTGCATCACGTTCTACGCCGAAAATCTCTGCCGCGGTAGCACGGTGAATATCTTCATTATTGGCAAACGCTTGTAGCATGCCTTCGTCCTGTGAAAGATGCGCCATGATGCGCAATTCAATCTGCGAGTAGTCGGCCGAAACGATATGGCTGCCAGTCGGTGCGATAAACGCTTCTCGGATTCTTCTACCTTCTGCGGTACGCACAGGAATATTTTGCAGATTAGGGTCTGAGCTGGCCAGCCGCCCAGTAATTGCTACCGCCTGATTGTAGCTGGTATGCACGCGACCAGTTTGTGCGTTAATCATTTTGGGCAGTTTGTCGGTGTAGGTGGATTTTAATTTTGCCAAACCGCGATATTCCAGCAAAACTTTAGGCAGAGGATGATCAAGCGCTAATTCCTGCAATACATCTTCATCTGTGCTTGGCGCACCGGAAGGGGTTTTTTTAGTGGGTTTAATGCCTAATTTACCAAATAAAATCTCTTGTAATTGTTTTGGTGATGCCAGATTAAAAGGTTGGCCAGCCAGTTCGTAGGCTTGGTTTTCCAGCGTAATCAATTTCAGGCCAATCTCATTGCTTTGCTTATTCAGCATATTGCTGTCAATCAACACGCCATTGCGTTCAATGGTGAACAGGATATTCGAAACAGGCAGTTCAATCTGGCTGTAAATGAAATCCAGCTTGCTATCTGCTGCAATTAGCGGATACATCGCCTCATGCAATTGCAATGTGATATCGGCATCTTCTGCCGCATATTCGCTGGCGGTTTCCACCGTCACTTGGTTAAAGCTGACTTGCTTTGCACCTTTGCCAGCCACATCATTAAACGTAATCGTTTTAACATCCAGATGGCGCATTGCAAGGTCGTCCATGCCATGTGATTTGTGTGATTCAAACACATACGATTCCAGCAAAGTATCGTGTTGAATACCATTTAACTGGATGCCGTGATTGGCTAGCACATGTTGATCATATTTCAGGTTTTGCCCGACTTTCTTGATTTTTTCGTCTTCTAAAATAGGCTTAACTTTGGCTAAAGTGTCTGTAAAACTTAACTGTTCTGGCGCATCAAAATAATCATGGGTTAGCGCAAGATAAGCGCCGCTGCCGGCTTCCACACTAAATGACATGCCAACTATCTTTGCGATCATCGGCTCTAGTGAGGTGGTTTCGGTGTCGAAACAAAACAAATTTGAGTTCTTGATTTTATCGAGCCAAGCATCTAATTGTGCCTTGGTTAAAATGGTTTCGTAATTGCGGTTGGTGTTGGTTTTGTAGTTAACTGAACTGTGAATAATCGGTTCAGAAGCTTTTGGTTCCTTTAAATCGCTAGCAACTGAAACATCGCCGAATAAATCACCAGATTGCGATAAAGCTGTAGTTTTTTTCTCTTGGCTAGCTTCATTTGGCTGGCCTAGTTCACGCTGCCAGGTTTTAAATTCAAAACGGTCGTAAATCTCGGAAAGTTTGGTTGTGTCCTGCGGCTGTAATTGCAAAGGCTCAAAGCTTTGTGGCATGCCTGCAAAGTCGCCTAAATCGCATTTAATGGTAATCAGTTCACGACCTGTTGGTAGCCAATCCAAGGCTTTGCGTAGGTTCTCGCCTACTACGCCAGTAAATTTGTCGGCATTGGCAATAATATTGTCCAGTGAGCCGTATTCCAGCAGCCATTTTACTGCAGTTTTTGGTCCCACTTTTTCTACGCCGGGTACGTTATCTACCGTGTCGCCGATTAAAGTCAGGTAATCAACAATCAGCTCGGGTTTTAAACCAAACTTTGCTTCTACACCTGCAATATCTAATACTTCATCGCCTTTTCTAAAAGCATTTGGCATGGTGTTAACCACCGTTACACGTTCATTTACTAATTGCGACATATCTTTGTCACCGGTAGAAATAATCACGCGCACATTCTGCTTTTCTGCCTGTTCAGCCAGGCAGCCAATAACGTCATCTGCTTCCACGCCATCCACCACCAATAGCGGCCAGCCCATGGCTTTAATCGCTTCATGCAGCGGCTCTACCTGACTGCGTAAATCATCTGGCATGCTGGGGCGGTTGGCTTTATATTCAGGGTAAATATCATCGCGAAAGGTTTTGCCTTTGGCGTCAAAGATACACGCGCTATAATCAGCAGGGTAATCTTTGTGCAATTTGCGTAACATGCTAAGCACGCCGCGAATCGCGCCAGTGGGTTCATTTTTACTATTACGCAAATCCGGCAAGGCATGAAAAGCGCGATAAAGGTAAGAAGAGCCGTCTACAAGTAAGAGCGTTTTCATAGTGTATAAATGCTATATTTAAATAATTAACGAAATAGTAATGAGTTAACTTAATGATAAAAAAATTACCAAAAACGAACGATTCAGAATTGTTCAATGGCGCGGGCGGTGAAACTGAATCGTGGCATGCTTTTGAGATTATGGCAGAATTTGTGTCTGCCACCGAAAAGTTAAAAGAAATCACGCCTGCCGTTTCAATTTTCGGCAGTGCGCGTACCAAGCAAGGTCATCCTTATTATCAATTAACGCAAGAGATTGCGCGCGCCTTGTCAGATGCGGGTTTTAGCGTGATTTCAGGCGGCGGACCGGGCATTATGGAGGCGGCGAATAAAGGTGCGTTTGCAGGCGTTGGGCCAAGTGTTGGCCTTAATATCGAGCTGCCGTTTGAACAGCATGGCAATGGCTTTCAGGATATTGATATTAAGTTCAAGTATTTCTTTATGCGCAAGGTGATGTTTGTTAAATATGCGGGTGCTTACGTGGTGATGCCTGGCGGATTTGGCACCTTGGATGAGTTAATGGAAGCGATTACACTGGTGCAAACAGGTAAATCACGCAAAATACCGATTATTCTGGTGTGTAAAGATTTTTGGGCGGGCTTATTGGATTGGCTGAAAAATACTTTGGTGCATGAAGGCATGGCTTCAGCGCAGGATATGGAGTTGATTCAATTGATTGATGACCCTAAAGAAATTGTGGAAGCAATCTTTAAACACTACGAATTGACGGGCTTCGAACTTACCCCTGCCGAACGTAAGATGCAATTGTATTTATAAGTCTGTTTATTTGTCTGCATATTAAGTTTTTACACAGGCTTTTTGTTAGAATGGTTGAACATAATTTGATGGTGAGTATGCGATGCAAATATTAAAAATAATCACAGTGTTAGCGGCTATTTTACCTGCGCTAATGTTGACGAACGTGAGCCTGGCAGCGCAGCCTGATAATCTTGAGCCGCTAGAACAAGTGCAACCGCCACCTAAAGTAGTGGATGGTGAAGCAATGGATGATCCTACGATTGAGCCGCAAGTGACGATTCGTAAAAAAGGCTCCGAAACGATTGAGGAATATCGCATCAACGGTGAAATGTACATGATGAAAGTGACGCCAGCGCATGGTGTGCCTTATTATCTGCACAAAGAAGACTCAAATGGCGCATGGGTAAATGTTGGGCCGAATGCACCTTTAAGTGTGCCGAAGTGGATTCTTTTCAGGTTTTAAGATTTCTAATTTCATTTCACAAGAGGGCATAGCCCTCTTAATTTTTTGAACAGCTATCTTAGTTAATTAATATGTCAGTTTTTACCACCTTAACGCTTGAGGAAGTACGCGATTGGTTGCGCGATTTTGCCATTGGCGACATTGTTGAGTTAAAAGGAATTGCCGCTGGCATTACCAATACCAATTATTTTGTGGTAACGACAAATGCGCGTTACGTACTGACTATTTTTGAAAAGAATGATTTAGATGAGCTGCCTTATTTCGTTGATTTAATGGCTTATTTGGCAAAGCATCATGTACCTTGTCCAGCACCTGTCGCAGATAAAAATGGCATCGCTTTGCATGTGCTGAAAGGTAAACCGGCGCTTATGGTCAGTTGCCTGCAAGGGCGCGATATAGAATCACCCAACATAGCGCAGTGCGTTGAGGTAGCAAAAACGTTAGCGCAAATGCATGTAGCAGGTGTTGGTTTTCAATCGACATCACATAACCAGCGAGGCGCAAGTTGGCGTAATCAAACGGCACAGCAAGTACTACCCAAGTTAGCTGCTGCTGAAGCCGATTTACTCAAAAATGAACTGGCTTATCAGACAGGTTTAGATTTAAACGATTGCCCACATGGCGTCATTCATGGCGATTTGTTTCGCGACAATGTGCTGTTTGATGGCGATAAACTGGGCGGCTTTATTGATTTCTACTACGCGTGCCATGATGTACTGGCTTACGATGTGGCGATTGCCGTCAACGAGTGGTGCATTCAGGCAGATGGCCGATTTGATACAGAAAAGCTGAATGCTTTTCTCGCTGCGTATCAACAAGTGCGGCCATTTACCGATGCCGAATTACAGTATTGGCCAGCATTATTGCGCCGCGCGGCATTGCGGTTCTGGTTATCTCGATTGTATGATTTTCATTTTCCAGTTGCGGGTGAACTTACCCACGCCAAGAACCCCGATCACTTTAAAACGATTTTAGAGAATCGCATTGAACTGGCGACATCATTCAGTAACGCACCGTAATTAATTAGAAAGTTTAAGTAATGGCAATTTTAGAATCACGCACTAAAACAGGCATTAGTTGGGTAAAAGAGGCAGTGGCTTTGTTTAAAACAAATCCAAGCAAATGGATGTTGCTGGGGTTGAGTTATGTCGCGGTTTTTATGATGATTCCGTCTATCCCGGGTTTGCAGTTATTTAGCTTTGTAGTGATATTGATGTGGCCAGTCTTTTTGGTGTTTGCCATTAGCTTGTATCGCAATGCGGATATACAACAGCCGCAAAGTTTAAATGCAGTGTTTAATGCGATTCAGCCAAAAATAAAAGCGTTAGTTGGTCTGGGTGCATTTTGCCTACTATATGGTGTTTTAGTGGGCTTACTACTGAACAGTGATATTCAGGGCATACTTAAGCTATCACAAGTGAGCGGCGTAATGACCGAGTCGCACGCTGCATTGGTGATGGAGAAAACGCTGCCTTTATTATTAAAAATATTGCTGCTATCGGCGCCGTTATTGATGGCAACCTGGTTCTCACCCATGTTGATTGCCTTCAATAATTATGGCGTGATAAAAGCCATTAAGTCCAGCATTGCTGGGTCGATTCAATACATGGTGGCATTAGGTGCCGCGTGGTTATTGTTAACCGCAGGTATTGTGTTGCTGATGATTCCTGCTGGCATGTTGGTTGCGGTGGTCAGTTTAGTACAGGCAAGTTTCGGTGAGTTGCTGGCTTCGCTATTGGTTTTTGGCGTATTGTTATTGGCAACCACCTTAATGCTGGCGTTTCAATATGTCAGCTATCGTGATGTATTTCGCGCTGCACCAGTTGATAAAACTTAATGCTTAAAAAAACGCTAAATTTTCTCTAATTTAGCGTATTCCATCGCCAGTGTTTTTAAGCCTTCGCGACCAAAGTTAATTTTAATCACCAGATTAGCCGCATTGCCTTCGTAGCTCACCACCACACCATCACCGAATTTATTATGGCGTACACCCTGGCCGATTTTGTAAGGGTAAACATTAGTGTTTTGCGCAGATGTCTGTTGCGATTTTTGGCTGTAACTTTCACCGTAATTACTGCCCGATTTTGCCATCGGTCTACTGTTAAGTCGCTTGAGTAATCCTTCTGGTATTTCATCTAAAAAGCGCGATGGAATGCCATAGCGCACTTGGCCATGCAGCATGCGGCTTTGTGCATGACTTAAGTATAAACGCTGACGCGCACGTGTTACCGCAACATACATCAGGCGGCGTTCTTCTTCTAAACCATTGTTTTCACTTAAACTTTGTTCGTGTGGGCAAAGGCCTTCTTCCAATCCGCTGATAAATACTGCCTTAAATTCCAGGCCTTTTGCGGCGTGCACCGTCATTAACTGTAGCGCATCATAACCAATCGTCGCTTGATGATCGCCAGCTTCCAAGCTCGCATGCGTTAAAAATTGCGTCATTAAATCTTGTTCAGTATCCCCATCTACATTGTTGTGATTACCAAATGCCTGATTGGTAAATGCGACTGCGGCGGTGACTAGCTCTTCCAAGTTCTCAATGCGGTCTTCACCGTCTTTATCATTTTGATAATGCGCTTTTAAGCCAGAAAAGGTGGTGGCCAATTCAGCCACTTCCGCCAATGTGATGCCGTAGGCTTGATCTGTCATTTCGCGGATCAACGCGACAAACCCTTCAAGGCCTTTGCCACCGATCTTGCCATTACCGACTTTATTGGTCGCCGCTTGCCATAAACTGCAATCATTCTGGCGTGCGCCTTCTTGCAATAGTTCAAGGCTACGTGCGCCAATGCCGCGTGCAGGGAAGTTAATCACGCGTAAGAGAGCCGTGTCATCATTGGCGTTCGCCATCAGGCGCATGTAAGCCAGTGCATGCTTGATTTCTGCACGCTCAAAAAAGCGCAGGCCGCCATAAACACGATAGGGCAGGTTAGCGGAAAACAGTGCATGTTCCAGCACGCGTGATTGCGCATTGCTGCGATATAGCAATGCCATATCCGCCAGCGGCGTGCCTTCACTTTGTAACATTTTTACTTCATCGACAATAAATTGCGCTTCGTCATTATCGTTATAAGCTTCGTAGATTCTAACGGGTTCGCCAGCGCCGGCACTTGTCCACAAATTTTTACCGAGACGGTTTTTGTTGTGCGAAATAATTGCGTTGGCGGCATCTAAAATATTGCTGTGGCTGCGGTAATTTTCTTCTAACTTAACGATATTCTGCACGTTAAAATCGGTTTCAAAATCGCGCATATTACCCACGCGCGCGCCGCGAAAACCGTAAATCGACTGGTCATCGTCACCTACGGCAAATAAGCAATTCTCTTTGCCTGCTAATAACTTAAGCCATTGATATTGCAGTTTATTGGTATCTTGAAACTCATCCACCAGAATATATTGAAAGCGGCTTTGATAGTGATTACGAATACGTTCATCGCGACTTAACAGTTCATAACATCGCAATAATAATTCCGCAAAATCCGCCACGCCTTCGCGGTTACATTGTTTGTCATATTCTTCATAGATTTCACGCAGTTTCTGGCTGTGGCTATCGTAAGCATCTACTTTGTTTGCCCGTAAACCCTCTTCTTTACAGCTATTGATATAGCCTTGTACTTGCTTTGGCACATACTTTTCGTCATCTACGTTCATTAACTTCATCAAGCGCTTGATGCTGGATAATTGGTCGGCTGTATCTAAAATCTGGAATGTAGAAGGTAACCCAGCTTCTCGATGATGCGCGCGCAATAGGCGATTACATAAGCCGTGAAAAGTGCCAGCCCACATGCCGCGTGTGTTAATCGGCAACATGGCGGTTAAGCGCGTCAGCATTTCTTTGGCGGCTTTATTGGTAAAAGTCACCGCCATTAAACCCATTGGCGAAATCTGGCCTGTTTGAATCAACCAGGCAATGCGAGTAGTTAATACACGCGTCTTACCGCTACCTGCGCCTGCTAATATCAGTGCAGATTGGTGGGGCAAGGTAACAGCTTCAAGCTGCTTGCTATTTAGGCCAGTGAGAAGTGATTCTTGAGTATGCATGCCGATATTATCGCATGTGAGGCCGCGAATGAGGCGATGAGAGGCTGATAAAAAATTGAACGATAAGTGAACTAACTCAGATTTAAGGCATCTGAAACTATATGAAAGCTAAGTTGATGCTTAGTTTTCTTTCCGCTTCTTTCCTCCCTGAGCGGAAGCCTTAGACTATGAGGCCTTTTTGCCCCGATTTATTCCCCTTGATCGGGGCTTTTTTTGACTTGCGTTAGGATGTAACTAACTTTTGCAAATTGTAAGCAAGTTGTAACGAGATGGCAAGTGCTTTATGGGAAATTTGGATTATTGCTCAGTTTTAATGATTAAGTTTTAGTCATTTATCACGAATTATTGATTCAATTTGGTTGAAAATCCAAGGCTAATCACTTAAATCGGCTAATAAATATTAAATTTGCCAATCAATTGGCGTTTTGCCTTGTCGTATCAAGTATTGGTTAATGGTAGAAAACTGACGATTGCCAAAAAATCCACGATGCGCAGACAAAGGCGATGGATGTACCGACTTAAGCACAAGATGTTTTTTTTCATCGATAAACGCACCTTTTTTCTGCGCGTAACTGCCCCATAACACAAACACCAAACCTTCACGATGCGCATTCAATGCGCTGATAGCAGCATCGGTAAATGACTCCCAACCTTTACCCTGATGTGCGCCTGCGTTACTCTGTTCTACTGTCAACGTTGCATTCAGCAGCAATACGCCTTGATCTGCCCAAGATGTTAAGTCGCCATTTCGACTCATCTTAATACCTAAATCAGACGAAATTTCTTTAAAGATATTCACCAAAGAGGGCGGTTGCGCAATGCCATGCGGAACAGAAAAACTTAAACCATGCGCCTGTGGCTGTCCTTTATCTAAGCCGTGATATGGATCTTGCCCAATAATCACCACGCGCACTTGTTCAAATGGTGTGTGATTAAACGCATTAAAAATCAATGGACTAGGTGGAAAAATTACCTTGCCTGCCGCTTTCTCTTGTTTCAGAAAATGCCGCAATGCCTGCATATAAGGTTTTTCGAGTTCATCGCCAATGACTGCTAGCCATGAGGGGTGAAGTTGACCAGATTTTTGTTGTGTCATAGTGATTTTTAAAAGTTGGAATGAAACGTTAATAAATAAAGGATTTTAACTAATTCAAGATGTTAAGTGAGCGATTAATTTATACTCAGTAAATAGTTGGTTGTTTATTTTTTCTCCATCACTTTTCTTATTTTCTCTAACTCTTCGACTAAAGGGTTTCTCTCACCCTCACTACCTTTATAGCCACGTAAATCAATATTGTGGATTTCTTTAACCTGCCTACCAGAGTATTCATAATTAGCAGTAATCTTAAACTGTGCGGGGCAAATATCTGATTTACCATTACCTTCAAAAAGTACCCAGCCTTGGGCTAATGCAAATATTAGTTCGGAATTTGGAGGGAAACTGTCCATGGGTGTAGTGAAAGCGACTTTGTTTTTAAGATTTCTATCATCTTGAGTTTCGCCGAACTGGAAGAAATCTTTATCAATAGTAAGCCTTAAGTTTTGTGCGGCATTTCGACCTGTATTTACTACACGAAGATAAATAAATGGTGTGTGAGGACGAACAAAAGGGGAAACGGTTATATAAGGGCGCATCATTGCTTCAGATTGATTGCGCATTTCTTCAACAGTTGCTTTACTGGATTCTGCCATACGATGAGTAAGGAAAGCATATATCGCTGTGACGACTACAAGTATTGCCGTTAAGTATTCAATCACCATTTTTTAATTCCATGTAAAGAATTTATCCTAATTGACGTGCTAGCTTGCGTCAAATAACAAACAGCAATAAAAAACCTCGCCGAAGCGAGGTTTTGTTTTTGAATGCTAGTTACAGCATTTCAGCTTCAATTCGATGGTGAGGCTAGGCGGTGAAATCATTTTTGACGCAGACAGTACGTTAAGTACGGCAAGGAAAAAATGATGAAACCAACGACGCATCACCGAAGAAGTGAAAGTTGAAATTACATCATGCCGCCCATGCCACCCATACCGCCCATATCACTACCACCCATTGCTGGAGCGTCTTCTTTCGGCAGTTCAGCTACCATGCAATCGGTTGTCAGCATTAAGCCAGCAACTGAAGCCGCATTTTGCAATGCGCTACGGGTTACTTTAGTTGGATCTAAAACACCCATCTCAACCATATCACCGTAAGTTTCGTTTGCTGCGTTGTAACCGTAGTTGCCTTTACCAGCTGCAACATTGTTTACAACAACAGAAGGCTCAACACCTGCATTTTGTGTGATTTGGCGCAATGGCTCTTCAACAGCACGCAATACAATTTTAATACCAGCGTCTTGGTCCAGGTTGTCGCCTTTTACTTTTGCAATCGCGTCACGTGCACGAATCAATGCAACGCCACCGCCAGCAACAATACCTTCTTCAACCGCTGCACGTGTTGCGTGCAATGCATCTTCAACGCGGGCTTTTTTCTCTTTCATTTCGATTTCAGTTGTCGCGCCCACTTTAATCACTGCAACGCCGCCAGCCAATTTAGCTACGCGCTCTTGCAATTTCTCTTTATCGTAGTCACTGCTTGATTCTTCGATTTGAGATTTGATTTGCGCGATACGTGATTTGATGTTCGCTTCAACACCAGCGCCGTCAATGATAATGGTGTTTTCTTTACCCACTTCAATGCGTTTTGCCTGGCCTAATTGCTCTAAAGTCACTGTTTCTAATTTCAAGCCAACTTCTTCAGCAATAACAGTACCACCAGTTAAGATAGCGATATCTTCTAACATGGCTTTACGACGGTCACCGAAACCAGGTGCTTTAACAGCAGTAGTTTTCAAGATGCCGCGGATGTTATTCACAACCAATGTTGCCAATGCTTCGCCATCGATATCTTCAGCGATGATTAACAATGGGCGACCTGATTTAGCTACTTGTTCAAGTGTTGGTAATAAATCACGGATGTTTGAGATTTTTTTGTCATGTAACAATACGAACGGATTATCTAACAATGCAATTTGACGCTCTTGATTGTTGATGAAATATGGAGATAAGTAGCCACGGTCGAATTGCATACCTTCAACTACGTCTAATTCGCTCTCTAAGCCTGAACCATCTTCAACAGTGATCACGCCTTCTTTACCTACTTTGTCCATTGCGTCAGCAATGATTTTGCCGATTGATTCGTCAGAGTTAGCTGAGATTGAGCCAACTTGAGCGATTTCTTTGCTAGTTGTACATGGTTTTGATTGTGTTTTTAAATCGGCAATCGCTGCAGCAACCGCTTTGTCGATACCACGTTTCAAATCCATTGGGTTCATGCCGGCAGCAACTGATTTCATGCCTTCACGGATGATAGCTTGTGCTAATACGGTAGCTGTTGTTGTACCGTCACCAGCGATGTCAGAAGTTTTTGAAGCTACTTCTTTCACCATTTGTGCGCCCATGTTTTCGAATTTGTCTTTTAATTCGATTTCTTTAGCTACTGAAACGCCATCTTTAGTGATGGTCGGCGCGCCATATGAACGTTCCAACACCACATTTCTACCTTTTGGGCCTAAAGTTACTTTAACTGCGTTAGCTAAAATGTTAACGCCGTTTGTCATTTTTTGGCGGACTTCATCGCCGAATCTTACGTCTTTTGCTGCCATGATTAACTCCTAAAATTGGTTCAAATTTTAATTGAAAAGTGTTTTGGTCAAACCAAATTATTCAACAATCGCCATGATGTCTTCTTCGCGCATCACTAGCAGTTCTTCGCCATCTACCTTAACGGTCTGGCCGGCGTATTTACCGAATAAAACTTTATCGCCAACTTTAACGTCTAACGCATTGATCTTGCCGCTGTCATCACGTTTGCCGTTGCCTACTGCTGTTACCACGCCTTGGTCTGGTTTTTCTGTTGCTGAATCTGGAATAACGATGCCTGATGCTGTTGTACGTTCTTCTTCAGAGCGTTTTACAATAACGCGATCATGTAATGGACGAATTTTCATTCAATTTCTCCTGATGAGTGGTTTTTTGGTTAGTATTAATAAAGTTGATAAAATTGCTAGGCAATACGATATTTTAGCACTCGCATACCTTGATTGCTAATATTGAGATTAAGTTTGTTTTTTTCAAGTGTTTTAATTCGTTAACTTCATCAATATATGAATAATATTTAGAAGGTTTAATTTGTCCTCTCCACATTTAGCAGAAGCCGCCATACAGCAAATTAATTTGGGCTATAACGCGGAGCAGGATCGCCTGCTTTTTCGTGTCGGGCTAAGCGATAACACGGAGCTGTTGGTATGGCTAACCAATCGCATCACCAATATGATGTGGTCATTATTAACCGGTGAAGCGCACTTGCCAACGGCTACATCGATACAAGCAGAAACACCGCCAGAGCAGGCGGTTGAACAATTTAAGCAAGAAATGCAAGCGGTAGATTCCTTGCAGAAAATGGATTTTAAAACCGAATATCAACCAAGACCAGAAGTGCGGAATGATGGTGCAATGTTAGCGACAAATGTGGTGTTAATTTCGCATGAAAATAAATCATCTTCGTTGGAGATGCCTTGTTTAGAAGGCGTTACTGTACGCATGAATTTAAACCCAGAATTGACTTTGGCCATTTGCAATATGCTGCAATTGGCTTGCAAAGAAGCGGGTTGGGCGATTGGTAGCATAATGGTGAGCCAGCCAAGCACGCAAATAGCGCCACAAACAGATATTAAAAAGGTGTTGCATTGATGGAATATACTAAATTAGGCCAAACAGATTTAAGCGTGTCAAAGATTTGTTTGGGAACGATGACTTATGGTGACCAGAATAGTGAAGTAGAAGCCCATGAGCAATTAGATTATGCTGTGGCGCAGGGCATTAACTTTATTGATACTGCCGAAATGTATCCTGTGCCGCCAAAGGCTGAAACGTATACGCGTACAGAAGTGATTGTTGGTAACTGGCTTAAGAATCAACCGCGCGACAAAATCGTGTTAGGCGGCAAAGCCGCTGGCCCTCGCCGCGGAATGCATTGGATTCGCGGTGGTCCAACTTCGTTAGATCGCGCCAATATCCGCGCGGCGATTGAAGGTTCCCTTAAACGTTTGCAAACTGATTATATTGATGTGTACCAGTTACATTGGCCAGAACGCAATGTGCCGATGTTCGGGCAATATTTGTTTGATCCGGCCAATGAGTTTGAATCAGGTACTTATTTGCAAGGCGCACAAAAAAAGTGGGTGTCGATCCGGAATCAACTGGAAACTCTGGCGGAATTAATCAAAGAAGGCAAGATACGTTATATTGGCTTATCAAACGAGCAGCCGTGGGGCGTGATGGAGTTTGTGCGTATCGCCAAAGAATACGACTTGCCACAAGTTACCAGCGTGCAAAACTGTTATAACCTGATTAATCGCGGTATGGAATTTGGTATGTCCGAAGTGCTATTTCGTGAGAATGTCAGCCTGCTGGCTTATTCACCGCTGGCTTTTGGACATTTAACCGGAAAATATATTGATGACCCCGCTGCGAAAGGCCGTGTGACCCAATTTTTAGGCTATGCACAGCGTTATAAAAAACCGAATGTGCCAACCGCCAGTGCTGCTTATACGCAACTTGCGCGTGACAATGATATAACACCGACGCAGATGGCACTTTCTTTTGTATACCATCGCTGGTTTGTTGCCAGCACGATTATTGGCGCTACATCAATGGTGCAGTTAAAAGAGAATATTGCTGCGTGGCAATACAAATTATCCGACCAAGTGTTGAACGAGATTGAGGCGCTACACTTGAAATATATGAATCCAGCACCTTAACCAACACTTTGGCTTGTTAATTGAGTCGTTCGTTGGTTCAATGAATAGGTTAATAATTAGGAAGACTATGCATCAAAGCAAACAGCGCGCATTTAATTGCGCCGTATCATTTTTGGGCTTGTTCATCGCATCGCTGTCGCTAGAGGCGCAAGAAGTATTGACGGTAGAACAGGCGCTAAACAAATGCAAAAATACCTATCCATCACAGTTTGAATCAAAAAAACGCCTAGCCTGTTTTGATAGCATCAGCACACCAGCGATTGAAGTCAATGCGGTGGAGTCGCTGAGTGATAATCCGAACACAGCAGACGGCGATGTTGCCACAGACAATGCGTCAAAAGGTGTCTTGGTAGCAAAAGAAAAACCAGTCGCCATCGCGGTTAAAAAAACCAATGCGGATTTAACTTATCTGGAAAGAAAATGGCGCTTAACTTCGGAAGGCGATTGGAATATCAGCGATTTTGAGATTTATAAATCTAACTACTTATTATTCAGCCATACTGATAATACCAACGACACGCCGCAAAGTCCGAACCACATCAATACAGAAAATCGTAATCTGGATGCAGAGGATTTGAAATTTCAGTTGAGCCTGAAAACTGAGCTATACAATAATATTCCATTGATTCGCGATTTGCCTTATGTCACCAGCTCCAGGCTTTGGGGCGCTTATACGCAAAAATCCAACTGGCAGCTTTTTGATCCCAGAGCTTCCAGACCTTTGCGCGAAAATAATTACGAGCCGGAATTGATTCTATCTTTAGGTATCGATAATGAGATTGATGGTGAGAGAAAAGATTACATTCCTAGAATGCTGAATCTTGGTGTGGTGCATCAATCCAATGGGCGCTCAAATCCGACTTCCAGAAGCTGGAATCGCGTTTATCTGGAAAGTGGTTGGGAGTTAACCGACCGGATATCACTGATGGTGCGGCCATGGTGGCGCATTCCGGAAGATAAACAGAAAGATGATAATCCTGATATTGAAAAGTTTCTGGGTTACGGCGATGTGACTGTACGCTATGAAACGCCTTCTGGCAAAACTGCGCTTTCTGTTTTAATGCGCAATAATTTACGTAGCGATAACAAAGGTTTCGCTCAAATTGATTTGCAACAGCGCGTGTTCAATAACCCTTACATCAAATTGCATATGATGCTCTCCAAAGGTTATGGTGATACTTTGCTTGATTACAACCATTCACAAAGTATCTTGGGCTTTGGGATATCACTTGGTGAGTAATATTCTTTATGTCTAACCAAAATCTTTTAAACCGCAGTTTGCAATCGGTGTGGCATCCCTGCACGCAGATGAAGCAGCATGAGGCTTACCCTCTCATCCCCATTCAGCGTGGCGAGGGCGTTTGGCTTTATGATGTAGCGGGCAATCAATATCTGGACGCAGTCAGCAGTTGGTGGGTAAATCTGTTCGGCCACAATAATCCACGTATTAAAGATGCGATTAAGCAACAGTTGGATACGCTGGAGCATGTGATGCTGGCAGGATTCACGCATGAGCCTGTGGTTGCATTATCGGAAAAACTAGCGCAACTCACCGGCTTGGGTCATGCGTTTTATGCCAGCGATGGCGCCAGTGCGACTGAAATTGCGCTTAAGATGAGCTTTCATTATTGGCGCAATAGTGGGAAATCAAATAAAACCAAATTTATCAGCCTGCAAAACAGTTATCACGGCGAAACACTGGGCGCGCTGGGCGTGACCGATGTGGCGATTTTTAAAGATACTTATGCGCCCTTGTTAATGCAATCTGCACAAATGCCCAGCCCTGATTTTAGATTGGCAGAAGCGGGTGAAAGTGCAGAAAGCTTTGCTTTGCGCTGCGCTGAACAGCTAGAACACTATGTCAGTCAGCATCATCATGAACTGGCGGCTTTTATCATTGAGCCGTTGGTGCAATGTGCGGCTGGTATGGGTATGTATCATCCTGTTTATTTGCGCCGAGCGCGTGAGATTTGCCAGCAATACCAAGTACATTTAATTGCCGATGAGATTGCGGTCGGTTTTGGTCGCACCGGAACTCTATTTGCTTGTGAGCAGACAAATGTCAGGCCGGATTTCATTTGCTTGTCTAAGGGGATTACCGGCGGCTATTTGCCGTTATCTGTGGTGTTAACGACGGATGAAGTCTATGCGGCATTTTATGATGACAGTGTCGCAAAAGGTTTTTTACATAGTCATAGCTACACGGGAAATCCCTTGGCGTGCAGTGCTGCTTTAGCGACATTAGCCATTTTTGAAACAGAGAATGTATTAGAAAAAAATCGGGCAAAGGCCGCTTACTTAACTACTAAAATGCAAGCGTTTACTCACTTGCCGATTGAGCATCTACGTTATCAAGGCATGATTACGGCATTTGATGTGAAAAGTGAGAGTGTGCATTTTTCTCGTGATTGTTATGCAGCAGCTTTAAAAAATGGCCTGTTAATTCGTCCCATTGGTAACACGGTATATTTCATGCCGCCTTATACGATTTCAGAATCTGAAATAGATTTTATGCTGGATGCAGCGCTTAAAAGTGTGCAATTGGCGATATGAGCATAAAAGTCATTGCCACCTTATTCCTGTGTTTTTTCTCCTGTGCTGCTTATGCTGAACTGCCAGCCAGCGTAATAGATGCATTAAAACAATCACGCATTCCACAAGCTAGCGTTGGCGTTTATGTGCAAGCCGTAGATGGAACTCGACCAAGCATCACACACAATGCTGAAATAGGCCTTAACCCAGCCAGCGTGATGAAGTTGATCACTACAAACGCAGCCCTGGATTTATTAACGCCCGCTTACCGCTGGAAAACCGAGATTTATCGTGATGGTGATGTGATTAATGGCGTTTTGAATGGCAATCTCATCATTAAAGGCTACGGTGCCCCAAGTTTTAAAGTGCAAGATTTTTGGCAATTATTAATGCGATTACAACAAGCGGGCATTAACGAAATTAAGGGCGATTTAATCATTGATAAAAGTATTTTTGCTGAAAAATCAGGCAATCGTCCAGCCTTTGATGCGGAAATTTGGCGTGCCTATAATGCACAATCCAGTGCGTTTCTGGTCAACGGACGCCATACTAGCTTTAGGTTCAGCACAACAGATACGGCTGTAAATGTGAATCAAGAATTTGAGTTAAATGCAGTAAAAGTTGTCAATAATATGCAGTTAAGTCAAGGCGCTTGTGGTGACTGGCGTAATCGTTTTGCATATACCGTTAAAACTGAACCGGACGGCGTAGTTGTGACTTTCAACGGCACATTTTCGCCAGATTGTGGTGAGCGTTATTTAGAATTGAGCGTGTTGGATGATGAACAATATGCGTTTTACACCTTTAAAAAACTGTGGCGTGAATTGGGTGGCGTGTTCAACGGGAAGCTCAAAAATCAGGCTTTGCCAGAGAAGCAAGATTTGTCAGAAGAGCAGAGTTTATCAGCAACACATAATTTAAAAATCTCAGTGATAAAAGTAGTTGAACAGGTGTCTGAGCCTTTGGGTTATGTGATACGTGACATGAATAAGTGGAGTAATAATCTAACAGCGCGACAATTGCTGTTGACGCTGGCCGCAGAAAAACAAGTTTTGCCTGCAACAGAAGCCAAGGGTGAAACGGTGGTTAAAAACTGGCTGGCCTCTAAAAGTATAGAAGCTAAAGAGTTGGTGCTTGAAAATGGTTCAGGATTGTCGCGAATCGAACGTGTGAGCAGCCAGCACTTGGGTCAAATGCTAGTGAGTGCTTACAATAGCCCAGTGATGCCGGAATTATTAGCTTCACTACCAATATTAGGTTTAGATGGCACGGCAAAAAACCGCTTAAAAGATAGTGTAGCCCAACAGCGTGTGCATTTGAAAACCGGCTCATTAGATGGCGTGAGTGCGGTAGCGGGCTATGTTTTAAGTAGCCAAAATAAGCGTTACGTGTTTGTCTTTATTGTTAATGACGCAAATGCAGCCGCCAGCAGAACTGCGCAAGATGCGTTGATTGAATGGGTTTATAACCATTAACTTGATCGGGGTTTTTATGTACAAGTCTGTTCAATACGGCACATTGGCGAACTGAATTGATTATGCAGTATCATATTGGCTTTACATTTCACTGAATAAGCGACGATGAAACTACTTAATATTTTAATCGCAGGCATTTTATTAACCACTTTAAATGCTTGTAACGCCGAAACAACTACATCAACACAGGAAAAAACTGCAATGACTGCAAACATCACAGAATTACAAAAAATTGATACACAAGTAGGCACTGGCCGCGAAGCCGAACCAGGTTTTAACGTGACTGTACATTACACTGGCTGGCTGTACGACGCAGCGGCGGAAGGCCATAAAGGCAAGAAGTTTGATAGTAGCGTAGACAGAAAAGAACCATTCAATTTCTTTTTAGGTGGCGGCCAAGTGATTCAAGGTTGGGATGAAGGTTTTGCTGGGATGAAAATTGGCGGCAAACGCACATTAGTTATTCCGCCAGAAATGGGCTACGGTGCACGCGGTGCAGGCGGTGTGATTCCGCCGAATGCCACTTTAGTTTTTGATGTAGAACTATTAGACGTCAAATAAAATTATCATCTTCGTCGCCACGGTGTTGCAAGGTTGAGAAAGTGCACGCAGCATACAGATAGTATGTAGGCGCGATTTTTCAACCTTGTGCCTTGTCTGGCTTAGAAGCTGATGATTTATGGTCTAGCAATAGTAAAATCGTGACAACAGCAAAATAAAGTAGGAATCAATCATGAAAGTTAGAATCAAGTGGGTTGAAGATGTCAGTTTTGTTGGCGAATCTGAAACGGGTCATGCGGTAGTGTTGGACGGGGCGCCTGAAAATGGTGGTCGTAATATCGGTATGCGTCCAATGGAAATGTTGCTAATCGGCATGGGTGCTTGCACTGCTTTCGATGTTGTCACGATACTGAAAAAATCGCGCCAGCCTATTGTCGATTGTGTCGCAGAAATCGATGCGGAACGCGCCAATGAGATTCCCAAAGTGTTTACCAAAATTCATGTGCATTTTGTGATTACAGGCGATAACTTGAATGAAACGCAAGTAGAGCGCGCAGTGAAGTTGTCGGCAGAGAAATATTGCTCGGCTTCTATCATGTTAAGTAAATCGGTTGAAATTACACATGATTATGAGATTAAAACAGGTACTGTTTAATGTTAAATAGTCAGCCACAGGGCATGTTAGGCATTCGTCATCTCGCTTTGTTTGTTAAAAACTTAGAAGCAGCAGTAGATTTTTATACGCGCATTATGGGGATGCGTATTGAGTGGCAACCTGACCCTGACAATGTCTATTTAACTAATGGCGGCGATGTGTTTGCACTGCATCGCGTTGACTATGTGCCGCAGGCGCAGCAGCGATTAGACCATATTGGCTTTGTATTGAACGCACCACAGGACGTAGATAATTGGCATGCGTATTTTGTACAAAACGGTGTGAAAATAACAGAGGCGCCAAAAACGCATCGTGACGGTTCACGCGGTTTCTACTGTCTGGACGCTGTGGGGCATTTACTGGAATTGATTTATCATCCGCCGATATCTGCAGGATTAAATCAGTAAAGTAAGCAACAAAATTGGAGTGTTAATAAATTGGCTAAGTGACAATTTTAACGGTTAACGGCGCTTCGTTTTCTAACACATTCAGTAACCTGTCTACATTAGGGTGCTTGCCAGGGCAGTTTTCAGCGTCTTCCGTATGCTCTGCAAATAAAGCTAAACCTTCTACCGCAGCATCCAATGTAATGGCACCAAACATTTTGTATAAATGGTTAAACACTTTGAGCGAACCTTGACTGCCAGGTTTGTTTTCAATCACACCAGCAAGTTTTCCGCTTTCAAAAAACAGTTCAATACGCTTTACGTCATCCACGCTATCTAAGGTTAATAGTACATCACTAAATTTTTGCATTTTCAATCGCCTCGATTCATGGCTGTTTTGCTACCAATATTGTTGTCAGTTCTGTTCATGCTGCTACACGTAATATGCTGTTGTTGTCATGATTTTAGAAGCGAGTTTCATGCCAGCTTTAACTGGCTGCGGCAAATCGTTTGCACCAAGCTGTTTTGCTTCTGCCGCATGTGCTGCTTCATCCTGCTGCATTTGGCTGACGATTGTACGCGTTTTAATGTCAGCATCACTTAATTTATTTAAATGGTTGTTTAAATGGTTGGATACTTGCTGCTCAGTTTCGGCTAAAAAGCCTAAGTTCCATTTGTCACTCATCAAGCCAGCTGTGGCGCCTAAGGCAAAGCTGCCAACATACCATACTGGGTTGAGAAGACTTTTCCGCCCACCAAGCTCATTAATGCGCATTTCGCACCAGGCGAGATGATCAGTTTCCTCATCGGCAGCATGTTGCAAGCTTTGTACGATTTGAGGATTACGCGACGTAAAAGCCTGACCACTGTATAAAGCCTGCGCGCACACCTCGCCTACATGATTAATGCGCATTAATGATGCGGCTTGGCTTCTTTGTGATTCACTAAGCGGCATTTCCTCAATGTTTACATCAGGTCGCTCTCTGCCAGCAACGGCCTGTGCAAATATGGTGCGTAAGCCTGTATCAAATGTGGTGATTAATTTGTCTAATATCATGATTCTTCCCAACCAATAAGCCCAGTATAACCCAGTTGTTTTGCAATAACATGCTACTCTGCAATATCTTATCTGCCGTATTTTGCACGCGCAAGATGTCAGATAATGACCAGTTATTAATACTTAAAGTATCATAAAAAAGCCCTGTTAGAAGACCTGTATTGAATACAAGCTCTAACAGGGCTTTAAGGCGTTACAGTTTATTTTTTAACGTCAGGTGTTTTTTCTTCAGCAGGTTTTGTTTCTGGTGCTTTTACTTCCGGAGATTTTTGTACCGGTAAGCCTTTCAGTACATTCATCGCCTGCACAAATTGAATATCATCTTTGCTGGCCGGTTCAATTGGGCCTTTCTGTTCAGCAAATTTCTTCTCATTGGCTTTTTGTACAGCCAATGCTTTTTCTTCATCGATTACTTTAGCCGGTGCTTCAGCTTCTTTTGGGTTCGATAAATGCTTGGCTAAATCTGCCTCACGAATATTATTCGATTGATCAAAACCATCTTCTACAATAATGTCCGGCACGATACCTTTGGCCTGAATCGAACGGCCTTTAGGTGTGAAGTAACGGGCAGTCGTCAATTTGATTGCACTGCCGTTATTCATCGGTAAAATCGTTTGTACAGAACCTTTACCAAAGCTTTGTGTGCCCAAAATAGTCGCGCGCTTGTGGTCTTGCAATGCGCCTGCCACGATTTCAGATGCTGAAGCTGAGCCATTGTTGATTAACACAACAATCGGTGTTTTCTTGTAATCAGCCGGTTCATCTTTTAAATAATCCACTTTGCCACGGCGCGCATAATCAAGTGGTGTCGCATTTAAGTGCATTTTTGCGTCGGCTGTACGGCCTTCGGTATACACCACCAATTCATCTTTAGGTAAAAATGCAGCCGAAACGCCGACTGCAGCATCTAACAAGCCGCCTGGGTTATTGCGTAAATCAAGCACGATGCCTTTGAAAGGGCCTTTATTTTGCACACGTAAATCTTTTAACGCTTTGGCTAAATCTTCGCCAGTATGTTCTTGGAACTGCGTGATACGCAAATAAGCGTAGTCCTGCTCGATAAACTTATTTTTAACACTTTGCGATTTAATGATGGCACGGGTTAATGTAAAAGTAAGAGGTTTAGTTTCACCTTTACGCAATACCGTTAAAACAATTGAAGTATCTGGTTTGCCGCGCATTTTTTTAACCGCGTCATTCAGGTTTAATCCACGCACTTGCGTTTCATCTAACTTTGAAATTAAATCGCCGGATTTTAAGCCTGCTTTGTAAGCAGGGCTGTCTTCAATTGGGGTAATTACTTTAACCAAGCCATCTTCCATGGCGACTTCAATGCCCAGTCCGCCAAATTCACCTTGCGTACCTGCCTGCAGGTCCTTATAGCCATCGGCATCCATAAAGGTAGAATGTGGATCTAATCCAGAAAGCATCCCAGTTAAGGCCTCATTGATTAGTTTTTTATCTTCAACAGGCTCTACATAATCACTCTTTACTTTGCCAAATACTTCAGCAAATACGCGCAAATCATCTAGCGGCAATTGCGATACGCTCGTTTTTTCGGCTAATGCCGAAAAGTTTAGGCTAATCAATACTCCTACTAAGACACCAGATCCAATTAACCCTATTTTTTCAAAAGAAGACCGCATGCACACCCTTTTTAATAAATTAATCATTTGCTACACATTAAGTCGTGTATATCACTCAACTATGAGCTTAAAATAAAACAATAGGTTCATTTTGCGCTATTTCAAGTTAATTGAATAGTACGTGAAGGTAATTTTGCCAAACTTTACAATGATAGAGATGCATGTTGAGCACACATAAAGTAAATATAGAATATTGTACGCAATGCCGCTGGCTACTGCGCGCAGCTTGGCTTGCGCAAGAGTTATTAACCACTTTTGAAGCAGATTTAAAAGCCGTGAGCTTGCAGCCGGGAACTGGTGGGATATTTGAAGTGCGTTTGAATGATGTCGTCATATTTAATCGCAAGCAAGCAGGGCGTTTTCCAGAATCTAAAGAGTTAAAACAGTTGATTCGCGATGTCATTGCACCCGAACGGGATTTGGGTCATAGCGATAGGCAGACTGAATAAACAAACCAGATAGCATTTGTACATGTGATTGGTTTTTCTAATCTATTTGATAGTGACAATGCGAACTATTTGCAATTCTGCAAGCTATTTTTATTTGGTATAAACTGCGTTCCATTGAGTCTGTAAGTGAAATATAACACTCAACTTACTAACAGTTTAGGAGAAGAAAATGTCAGCAGATCATGGTATAAAAAGCCCGGTAGTGAGCGCTTTAAATACAATTTTAGAGTTGGAACTAGCTGGTGTTGTACGCTATACACATTACGCGCTCATGGTATTTGGATACAACCGTATTCCAATCGTTTCCTGGTTGCGCAGCCAAGCAGCAGAATCATTAACCCATGCTGATAAAGCGGGTGAGTTAATTACACATATGGGCGGACATCCATCATTGTCAATTGGCCCATTATTAGAAACACATAATCACGATATTGGTGACATTTTGCGCGAATCATTGGCACACGAAACAATTGCACTGAACGCATATAAAGCGTTGCTGAAATTGGTAGAAGGTGATTCTGTGATGCTGGAAGAATATGCGCGCGAGATGATTTATCAAGAAGAATTACATTTGGGCGAGGTAGATAAAATGCTACGTAAACCGGGTGAAATTGCTAAGTTCCATGAGTAAAATTTGATCAATCATGCCTTAAGCATCTATTTAATATAGATTGAGATAGCAAAATAAAAAAGCGGCTCTGGCCGCTTTTTTATTTTAATAGAATTGATTTGATTCGGTTTCATCTGGCATTAATTGCAGATTTTTCAACTTCTGTATCCAGTCGCTGCGCGCCATTAAAGCGTTTTGCCCAATAACTACTTTTCATGCTCTCAACGCGCACGGTTTTGCCTGTGCTTGGCGCATGAATGAATTTGTTATCGCCCATATAAATGCCAACATGCGAGAATGCCGATTTTAATGTGTTAAAAAACACCAGATCGCCTGGCTGTAACTCATCTTTTTTAACTGTTTTGCCGATTTGACTAATGGCGCGAGCGGTCGGAGGCAGCGATAAATTAGTTGCTTGACTGAATACATAGCGTACGAATCCGCTGCAATCAAAGCCTGTTTCAGGGCTTTTTCCACCATATTTATATTGAATGCCCGTTAAACTTAGTGCGTTAACAAGTACTTCTTGCGCGCGTGATTGCCAATTATCAGGTTTTTCTTCATGGTTTAACTCTTCAGAATCATCTACGCTATATAGCGTAATGCCTGCTGCATTCTGTAAGAATGACTGCTCTGCATTTGCGTTTAAGCAAACACTTAAAAAAACAGTAACAAAGAAAATAAAAAACTTCATGCAATAATTTTAGATAAATTTAATCTTTTTGGATAAAAATGAGGCCTATCTTATGATGTACAAGGTCTACTTAAAACTGACAGTTTTAAGACTAAACAATGAAATCCAAAATAGGCTAGGTTGAATAGTTATTTTTTAGCTAAAGCGTTTTTTATTAAGCCAACTATTACCAGTAGCACACCACCGCCTACGCCACCACCTGCTACTTGCGAGACTATGGATGCAATGTCTACGCTGCCAGCCGCTTCTGCGCCGCCTACGCCTAACATGCTCAATAATTGACCGCCTAAACCACCGCCTAATATGCCGACTAATGAGTTGCCCAGCGTACCTAAGCTAACATCTTTAAGCAAACCACCCGCGACATTGCCACCTACTGCACCACTAACTAATTGAATAATCAAAGCTAAATCCATATATCCTCCCTAGAGATAGAACAGAATTAAAACCATCATTTCAAGCGAACAGCAGCGCTAGGCTAACAAGTAATAAAGTATAACGCAATACTTTTTATGTGTGCGGCTGAATCGTATGAAGTATTCATGGGATAATTTAAGGATGGTCGAAAATTCACAATTAACGCAAGTTTTTAAGCAGGGCGGTACTTTAGCTGAAGCAATCGAAGGCTTTTCAGAGCGTCGCCAGCAGCTTGAAATGGCTTTAGCGATTGAGTCTGCGATTAAAGATAGCAAACAGTTGATTGCAGAAGCGGGCACTGGTACGGGGAAAACATTTGCGTATCTTGTTCCAGCCTTGCTTTCGGGCGGTAAAGTGATTATTTCCACTGGTACTAAAACCTTGCAAGACCAATTGTTTAACCGCGATTTACCCAATGTGCGTGATGCGCTAAAAGTACCTGTCACCGTTGCCATGTTGAAAGGGCGCTCTAATTATGTCTGCCATTATCATTTAGAAGCAGCCGCGCAAAGTGGGCGTTTCGCCTCGCGCGAAGATGCCAACTATGTACACTTAGTCAAAAACTTTGCTGAAAACTCAAAAACGGGCGATAAAAGTGAGTTAACTGAAGTGCCTGAGAATGCCACTATTTGGCTGAATGTGACTTCTAATCGTGATAATTGTTTGGGGCAGGATTGTAATTTCTACAAAGATTGTTTTGTGATGGAAGCACGGAAAAAAGCGCTGGCAGCTGACGTGGTAGTGGTGAACCATCATTTGTTTTTTGCCGATGTGATGCTGCGCGATGAAGGCGTGGCGGAGCTTTTGCCTTCTGCCAACACAGTCATTTTTGATGAGGCGCATCAATTGCCGGAAGTGGCTGGTCTGTTTTTTGGTGAAGATATTTCCACCAGTCAATTAATCGAACTATGCCGCGATAGCACTGCTGCGCATTTAACGCTTGCCAAAGACTGTGTGGCGTTGGGCGAGGCAATTCCTAAACTAGAAAAAGCCTGTAAAGATTTTAGGCTGGTCTTTCAGTTTGAGGGTTCGCGCATGCCTGTGCAGAAAGCATTGGCGCTCAGAAATTTTGATGCGGCATTTTTAGACATGCAAAACATGTTAACCGATTTAAACAAGGTACTTGAAAGCCAAGCTGCGCGCGATCCGATGCTGGAAAAATGTTGGCAGCGCGGAGAGGCGTTAAGCGAGCAGCTTAAAAGTTGGATTAAAGCCGAAAACGCGAATTTGGTACGCTGGGTGGAAGTGTTTACGCAGTCTGTTCAGCTACACGCCACGCCGCTGAGTGTGGCAGATGGTTTTAGCAAGCAGCTAAACGCACAGCCGCGCGCTTGGATTTTTACTTCTGCTACGTTAGCGGTTAAAAGTGATTTCAGCCATTACATCGCGCAAATGGGTTTGCATGCAGCTGAAACGGGTTTTTGGGAAAGTCCGTTTGATTACGGCAATCAAGCACTGTTGTATGCGCCAGCTAATATGCCAGACCCGAATAATTTCAGTTATGCCGCTGCCGTTGCTGCTGTCAGTTTGCCGGTTATCCAAGCCAGTCAAGGCCGTGCATTTGTATTATGCACATCGCTTAAAGCCATGCGTGAAGTGCATGCATTACTAAAAGATGCTTTTGCTAGTGCTGGTATGGAATATCCACTGCTGATGCAAGGCGAAAGCACGCGCACTGAATTGCTGGATAGATTCCGCGCACATGGTAATGCTGTGCTAGTTGGCAGCCAAAGTTTTTGGGAGGGCGTAGATGTACGCGGCGAAGCGCTTTCGGTTGTGATTATTGACAAACTCCCGTTCGCCCCGCCTGATGATCCTGTGCTTTCTGCGCGAATCGATAAAATGAACCAAGAAGGCAAAAATGCGTTTATGGAATACCAATTACCGTATTCCGTCATTACCTTAAAACAAGGCGCAGGCCGATTGATACGCGATGAACTGGATAGGGGCGTACTAGTGATTTGTGATCCAAGATTGATTACAAAGCCCTATGGCAGGCGCATCTGGCAAAGCTTGCCACCGTTTAAACGGACTAAAGAACTAGCTGATGTAGAGGCTTTCTTTTCTGTAAACCTACAAGAAAACGCATGATATTAATCCCCGAAACTGAATACGAACTTACCGCCATTCGTGCGCAAGGCGCTGGCGGGCAGAATGTGAATAAGGTTTCTAGCGCGATTCATCTGCGTTTTGATATTGTCGCTAGTAGTTTGAGTGATTGGTTGAAGGAAAAGTTAATCCATGGCAAAGATAACCGCATTACGGATGAGGGTGTGTTGATATTGAAAGCGCAGCAATTTCGTACGCAGGAAGCGAATAAGAAAGATGCGATCAAGCGTTTGCATGAGATTGTGAACGCAGCAAATCAGGTGAAGCCAACACGCTACGCCACGCGGCCGAGTTATGGTTCAAAACAGCGCAGGTTAGAAAGTAAAACTCAGCGTGGGCAAGTGAAGCAATTGCGCGGTAAAATAGTGGCTGATTAAATGATCTCTTTAGCATGAATTTACTGGCACTAGACACCTCTACCGAATTTTTGTCGCTGGCATTAAAGCTGGGCGAGCGCACGTTCACGCATTATCAAGAAACCGGTTCAGCGTCATCACAACTGGTGTTGCCGCAAATTCAGGTTTTACTAGATTCTACTAACGTACAGCTAAAAGACTTAGATGGCATAGCTTTTGGCGCAGGCCCTGGCGCGTTTACCGGTGTACGCATTGCCAGTGGCGTGGCACAAGGTTTGGGGTTTGGTGCCAATTTGCCGGTTGTGGGTATTAATACATTAACCGCTGTGGCCGAGGCAAGCGGACAGGATAAAGTGATTGTCTGTCTGGATGCGCGCATGGGTGAGATTTATCATGCGGTTTTAGTTAAGCAAAATGGCATCTGGCTTGAAATAAGTGAAACCAAAGTGTGCAAGCCACAAGATGCACCAACGCTGGAAGGTGGAGATTGGTTTGGTGCCGGTAGCGGTTGGGCTGCTTATAGTGATGTATTAACGCAAGTTTATACCGACAATTTAAGTCAAATATTGCCAAATATTTTACAAGGTATTACGCCAACTGCTGAGGCTATTTTACGTTTAGCGCAGCCCGTTTTTGCGGCAGGGCAGGCGAAACCGGCAATGGAAGCGATGCCAATCTATATTCGTAATCGCGTAGCATTAACTACGCTGGAGCGCGAACAAGGATTGCGGTTATGAGTGCCATGTTTGATCAATATAAAAGCCTAAAACCTAATTATCAACTTCGGCCTATGCAAATGGATGATTTGGATGCAGTAATGGCAATCGAACCAACGATTTACAGTCATCCTTGGACGCGCGGTAATTTCAGCGACTCGCTCAATTCTGGATACAGCGCTTGGGTTTTAGAGCTTAATCAAAAAATGATTGGTTACGCGTTATTAATGATGGTGCTGGATGAAGCGCATCTGCTTAATTTGAGCATCGCCAAAGACCAGCAAAAACAAGGCTTGGGCAGATATTTATTGGAACATATGTTACAGATTGCTAAAAATCACAGGGCTGCTAATATGTTTTTAGAAGTGCGCCCTAGTAATATTTCGGCCATTGCATTGTACGAAAACATGGGGTTTTGCGAAATGGCTGTACGCCGTGGCTATTATCCTGCACATAATGGCCGTGAAGATGCGGTATTAATGGGATTGGCGCTCTAATGGTATCGCGTGATGACGCTTTTGTGATGACTCGTGAAGATGTGTTGCGCGAATTAGAACTATTGCCAGTTTGGAAATTGCGCGCACCAGTAGCAGAGAAACCAGTTACTGAATCGATACCACCAACTCCAGTTGCCGTAGTTGAAAGTAAGCCAATTGAAGGTGTAGTTGCAGCTAGTGCTATATTTATCGTATCGACCGACAAGAAATGGGCATTTGTGTTGCCAGCAGTTTTAAGCGGGCAATCTATAGATTTGTTTAACAATATTTTACGCGCACTAAAAATCAAACCCATGCAAACTATACATACACAGCAATTAACCCAGGATATTGCAGCTTCTGGTACTAGTGTAGTAGTAGCGATGGGGGAAATTGCTGCGCAACAACTGTTAACTAGCACACAATCTATTGAGAATTTACGTGGCAAAATTCATTTAGTGGATAGCGTGCAAGTGATAGCCACTTATCATCCTGATGATCTGTTGCAGCATTTACCCAATAAAGCGAAAACATGGGATGATTTATGTATGGCGTTAAGCGTTGTGAGTGCTTGAATTGGCAGTAATTAGCCTTATTAAAACAATTGTAATGACACTATTAAGGAGTTAAAAATGCGTACTTTTTGGCAGAAACTTTTACCATTAATTTTAATGTTAAGTTTATCGGGCTGTGGATACAACACGTTTCAAAGTCTGGATGAAGAAGCAAAAGCCAGCTGGTCAGAAGTGTTAAACCAATATCAACGTCGTGCAGATTTGGTCCCCAATTTAGTCGAAACCGTTAAAGGTTACGCCACGCATGAGCAGGAAGTATTAACCGACGTAGCGAATGCGCGCTCAAAAGTCGGCAGCATGCAAGTCACACCAGAATTGTTAAATGACCCAGAAGCATTTGCCAGATTTCAGGCAGCGCAAGGGCAGTTAACATCGGCACTATCACGCTTGATGGCGGTAGCAGAGAATTATCCTAATTTGAAAGCAGACCAGGGCTTCAGGGATTTGCAAGCGCAGCTTGAAGGGACAGAGAATCGCGTCGCAGTGGCGCGTAATCGTTATATTACTACCATTAAAGACTACAACGTTGCCGTGCGTAGCTTTCCTAATAATTTAACTGCGATGATGTTTGGCTACAAAGCCAAGCCATCATTTACGGTAGAAAATGAAAAAGCGATTTCTGCACCACCTAAAGTGGATTTTGGCAATAAAAAATAGCTTAAATATCATTAAGTTAATCTGTTTTTAGCTCAATAATTTTGCCAACGCAATTATTCACTATAAAAGTGTTTTCTAAGCTAAAAGCGAGCTTGTATGCGCTGTGCGTGATGTTTCTACTAACATCTGGCATGGCGCATGCACAGCTTGTCGCTATTCCGGAACTTAAATCGCGTATAACTGATTTAACCCAAACATTATCGGTAGAACAGCAAGGCCAACTAGAAGCCAAATTAGCGGCTTTTGAGCAACAAAAAGGCAGCCAGATCGCCGTGCTGATTGTGCCAAGTACACAGCCGGAAGATATTGCGCAATATGCAATCCGTGTCGTAGATAAATGGAAAGTCGGTCGCAAAAAAATTGATGACGGCTTGCTGCTGTTAGTGGCAAAAGAGGATCGAAAATTACGCATTGAAGTCGGCTACGGCTTGGAAGGTGCGATTCCCGATTTAACCGCCAAGCGGGTGATAACTGAAACTATTTCACCAAGATTTAAACAGGGCGATTATTTTGGCGGCTTGGATGCGGGAATAGACGTATTGATTGGCTTAGTGAATGGCGAACCTTTACCAGCGCCAACAAGAGCTGCCAATAACGGCAGTAGTTTGGAAAACTTATTGCCCATTTTGTTGTTTGGCGGCTTGATTTCAGGTTTGTTCTTGCGCAGTATATTCGGCACATTTTTCGGCAGTGCAGTCAATGGCGGTCTAGTAGGTGGCGCAGTTTGGCTGCTGGGAATTGCATTCGGCGGCGCGGTTATTTTCGCTATAGTTGCTTTCTTTTTTACTATGATGATGGGTAGTCGTGGTTTAGGTGGTATGCCCATGGGTGGTGGAATGGGCGGCGGCTTCGGTGGCGGCTCTAGCAGTTGGGGTGGCGGTGGCGGTGGTTTTGGCGGCGGCGGAGCTTCTGGTGATTGGTAAATCGGGGCGATTGACAAAACGGAGATTTTTGGCAAATGAAGCGTAGACATCCGATTGCGCGATTTTTTTCGCATCTTATTAGCGCTGCTATTCCTTCAAATTGGCAGGTGCAGCGGCACTTTTCAAAGGCGGCCTTGCGTCGTATCGAGCAAGCGATTAAAACCAGCGAATTAACGCATACAGGTGAGATACGCTTTGTAGTGGAAGCCGGTTTGCATCCGCTGGAAATTATCACCAAAAAAATGCCAAAAAAACGTGCAGTTGAGTTGTTTAGCCATCTGGGTATTTGGGATACCGAAAACAATAATGGTGTGCTGATTTACCTTTTGCTGGCAGACCGTGATGTGGAAATTGTGGCGGATCGAGGTATCCATCGGCATGTGAGTAACGATGGGTGGGAAGTGATTTGTCATGCAATGGAATTGCAATTCAGGCGTGGCGAATTTGAAGCAGGTGTGCTGGATGGTATTCAGCAGATTGGTGCGTTGTTGCATCAATATTATCCAGCCGATAGTGAGAACAAAAATGAATTGCCGAACGCTGCTATTATCATTTAAAACGCTGTTATATAAAACACTGTCATATCAATTAATCGTCGCAATGTGGCTGGCAATAACAGCCAGTTATGCACAAGCGGCATTATCGGAAATGTCGCGTATTTTTCATCAAACACCCAGTCTTGAAGCTTTTGAAGTTTGTTTTGGCGGTGGCTGCGCAGAAGTGAGGCAAGTTACATTAACTGCCGAAGAATGGCAAAAAGTAGTGCATTTATTTGTATCCGATGTACCGCTTAATGCAATGCAAGAACGCGAAAAGATCGCCCAGGCAATCGGTTTGTTAGAAGAGATTGTTGGTGAAAAAGTCGGCACGTCTAACGACATTGCCGGTACTTTCTATAGTGGCAATCTTAGCGGTCAGCTAGACTGTAACGATGAAGCAATTAACACCACAACCTATATACGATTAATGCGGCAAGCGGATTTAATGAAATGGCACGAAGTGGAAGATACGCGAACCCGTAGTTTCTTTTTTAACGGTTGGCCACATTCAACCGCGGTAATGCATGATATTAGTACAGGTGAGCGATTCGCGGTGGATAGCTGGTTTTACGATAACGGCGCACCAGCGACGATTGTGCCGTTTGCTATTTGGAAATCGGGGTATCGCCCAGCAGACTCGCCCATTGGTCAGTCGCGAACATCTAAAGCAAACACATCCGCCAGATAAATTACTCAAAAGCTAAGTCGCTGCTGACTTAATCTGCGTTTAACGTTAAAATTCGGTTTCAATTTTTATTCCATACCATTCCCATGCGCGCATCCCAATTTTTCATTGCCACCCAAAAAGAAGCTCCAGCAGATGCTGAGTTAATCTCGCACAAGTTAATGGTGCGCGCCGGCTTGATTAAAAAGCTGGGTAGCGGCTTATATAGCTGGATGCCATTAGGTTTGCGCGTGTTGCGTAAAGTGGAAAATATTGTACGCGATGAAATGAACAAAGCCGGTGCGCTAGAGCTATTAATGCCTGCAGTTCAGCCAAAAGAATTGTGGGATGAAACAGGTCGCTGGGCCGTTTTTGGACCGCAGATGCTGAAAATCAAAGATCGTCATGATAGAGACTTTTGTTTCGGGCCAACGCATGAAGAGGTGATTACCGATATTGCACGCCGTGAAATCAGTAGCTATAAGCAGTTGCCGCTTAATTTTTACCAGATTCAGACTAAATTTCGTGATGAGATCCGCCCGCGTTTTGGCGTGATGCGCGCGCGCGAATTTATGATGAAAGATGCGTATTCATTTCATACCAATTTTGAATCGTTAACCAGAACTTATGCCGATATGCATCAGGCATACAGCAATGTTTTTACGCGCCTAGGCTTAAAGTTTCGTGCGGTAAAGGCCGATTCTGGCGCCATTGGCGGCGATGGTTCGCAAGAGTTTCATGTGCTGGCTGATAGCGGTGAAGACGCGTTGGCATACTGTGAGAGTTCGGATTACGCAGCAAATGTGGAGTTAGCGGAAGCATTACCAGAAAGCAATGCTAGAACGGCTGCCAGCCAAAACCTAACCCAAGTAGAAACGCCAAAACAAACCACTTGTGAGGATGTGGCGAATTTATTGAATATTACTGTGCAGCAGACAATTAAATCTATTGCTTTGATGGTGAAAAAAGAGGCGGAAGTTGAGCGGTTTTATTTGGCTTTGTTACGCGGCGACCATCATTTAAATGAAGTAAAAGCGGGTAAAGCTTTAGGCGAATTTAGATTCGCGACTGAAGAAGAAATCCGTGCCAATTTAAATTGTCCGCCTGGCTTTATTGGTCCAGTAAACGTTGGCGAAAATGTTACTGTCATTGCAGATAGAACGGTTGTCAATATGAGCGATTTCGTCTGCGGCGCGAATAAACCTAAATATCACTTAAGCGGTATTAATTTTGGACGCGATTTGGCTGAGCCTAGTTTGGTTGCGGATATTCGAAATGTAGTGGATGGCGATGCAAGTCCTGACGGTAAGGGCACATTAAGCTTATGTCGTGGTATTGAAGTCGGACATATCTTCCAACTGCGTACTAAATATGCACAAGCCATGAACGCAACGTATCTGGATGAAAATGGTCAATCACAGGTAATGGAAATGGGTTGTTATGGCATTGGCGTATCACGTATTGTTGGCGCTGCGATTGAGCAGGGCAATGACGAGAAGGGCATTATTTTTCCATTAAGTATGGCGCCGTTTGCGCTGGCGATTTGTCCAATCGGACTGGATAAAAGTGAGTTGGTAAAAAATACAGCGAATCAACTATATGCAGACTGCAAAAAGGCAGGCTTTGATGTGCTGCTGGATGACCGTGGTGAGCGTCCGGGCGTGATGTTTGCGGAAAGCGACTTAATGGGTATTCCGCATCGCATTGTGATTGGTGACCGTGGTTTGGCAGAAGGTAAAGTGGAGTACAAATCGCGTAGCCAAGTGGAAGCACAGAATATCGCGTTGCAAGATGTGATTAATCATTTAAGTGGTTTGCTTAATAGTTAAATATGTTGAAAAAACTTTTTCTGACCAGTTGGTTGAGTGTTTATTTATTGGGCTTAACGTCAATTTGTTTTGCAGGTAACCAGCGCGAAGAGCCACTTTCTAACTCGGTTAAAGCGGTGATGCAAAAATCGATTAGCGACTTGGCCTCGCCCAAACTGATATTTGCCAGTCAGGAAGAAGGTCAGGCTTGGATGGCTGAGATGTCACAACGCCTGAAAAAGCGCATGCCAAACCAAGCATACCGTGAAGATTTTTTAAGGTCGGTGCATTATGAGGCAACGCGCGCAGGGCTAGACCCGCAATTGGTGATGGGCTTGATTCAAGTGGAAAGCGGCTTTAAAAAATATGCGGTATCTAGTGTGGGCGCACGCGGCTATATGCAAGTGATGCCTTTTTGGGTGAAAAGTATCGGTAACCCAGAGCATAACTTATTTCATTTGCGGCTTAATTTGCGTTATGGCTGTACTATTTTGCGCCATTATTTAGATATAGAGCGTGGCGACTTGTATCGTGCACTCGGTCGTTACAATGGTAGTTTGGGTAAACCGCAATATCCGAATCTAGTTGTCGGTGCCTGGAAAAAGCAATGGCAATATCCGCTGAATAAGCTCTAGTAAGTCAGTTTTAAAGTGCTTGTTGGCGTATTTAATTGTTTATAAAATTCCATCAAAATCTAGCAGTTGCTCGCTGCGATTCATAAAAAAACTTGTCAATATGACAAAAATAAGTCTAGACTACGCCTAGCCAATTAGTTTGAAGCCGATCAAAGGCATTGTCATGTTGTCGCTATTAAATTGTCGTATGGTCACTTAAGTTAATTGGCTGTAATACTCGAAAACATTATTTTTATAAAGAGTTTTTACCTTTTAATTTAGGGAGAAAAGTATGTCGAAGTTAACAGCATTGGCAGTGAGTATCGCGATTTTAGGTGGAGTTTGGGCGTATTTAGCATTGAATCCGTTGGCAAGTATAGCGTTGGTATGGGTTGGTTTTATTGCATGGGGTTGCTATTTCCATACAGGGGGTGATGCAGCAGCGTTACAAAAAACCATTGCAGGCATGAGTTACGGTGCGGTAATCGCTGGCATCGCTTTATATTTGGTGAGTTCTGGTTTGCTAGGTGCTTTAGGCGTATTGGCTGCTCCCGTTATTATTGCAGTAACTGTGTTTTTTCTAGTGATTGTTGCCGGCTGCAATTTGCTTTCTGTGGTGCCAGCTAATGTTTACGGCTATGCTGCAACTGCTGGTTTAGCATTAACAGCAGGTACGGCAGGTAATGCAACGGCGACGGACCTGACTAACCCTGTGCTATTAGTCATTATCTCTGTTGTATTGGGTGCTTTATTCGGTGCGGCTTCTGGCAAATTGGCTGGAGCTCTTGGTAAATAAAGTGCAGAAAAGTTAAGCTACAAATAGAACTGAATCAATCTATTTGTTACAAAAAAACCGCATCTTGTATGCGGTTTTTTTATGCTTCGTTCTATACTGGAACCCAGTTATTTAACGACTTTAAAGCCATAGTAGGTTCCAAACTCACCTTCGTTTTCGTGATAGACAAATAACAAGTCATTGGTGTAACCCAGGCCATTAAAATGATTTTGTGCGCGTAACTTAAGGTCTTTTGGCAGCTCGCTTTTTGCAATGAATTTTCCGGTTAAATCAAACACCAGCGCGGCCTTATGGTCAATATCCAGCAATACTAACTCCTCACCTTTTACACCGGTATACGCCACATAATGGTCGCTAATGTCGTCATGCAAAACGCCTGCCTTGATAAAATCTAATGCAATTTCGCCAATTTTCTCGCGTTTTTTAGGATCAACAATAAACACTTTATTGCCGCGTTCCTGCTTTGCAAAATAACGATTATTCTCAGCATCAAAGCTGGGCATGGTGCCTGCATCGCCAAATGCTGGATTGAATTGATACAGTTCATCGGAAGTGTTTTTGACTTCACCGGTTTCGGATAAGTGAATGGCGAAAATGCCTGTATTCGGTGCAAAACCCACATCACTGGATACATTGTAAGTAATGGTTTCTAGTTTGTCTGTGTTTGGGTTGTAGTAAATAGAGCGATTGTCGTAGCCGGGTGTGGCTGAGTTGACGTATTTACCCGTGTTATCGTAGGCATGAATTTGCGATTTTGACACCGCCGCTTCAAATTCAGATGCCATCGGTGCTAAGCCGCCATCTGCGATGTAATAATGCTTTAATTCTGGCACATAAGCCACTGTCATCGGACGCGTAGTGGGCTTATTTGCCAGCGGGATTTTGATCACGACAGTGGCTTCTGGCAGCACTTCTGCCATGAGTGCGCTACTTGATATAAGGCTGGGCAAGATAAATGAACTGATTAAAAGCGACTTAGTGATAGGCTGCTGGAATAAAGACATAAATAAAATAACTTTCTTGACTGAATGCGCTAATAAAAACTAGTGATAATAAATACAAAAAACCTGTAAGAACAAAATGCAAGTTTTAGTGTTTATGTTGATCGACTAGTTCAACTTGATAATTTTGATTGGTTTTTTCATTGGCCTAGTTTTTGAGCTAACTCGGATTTCTCAATTAACATTGCATCACCATAACTAAAAAACCGATATTGCTTTTCAATTGCATGCGCATAAGCCTGTTTAATCTGCTCAAACCCTGCAAAAGCAGACACTAACATAAGTAAGGTGCTTTTCGGCAGGTGAAAATTGGTTAACAGTTTGTCAACGATTTTAAACTGGAAACCTGGTGTGATAAAAATAGCGGTTTCTGCGGAGCCTGCTTTTATGCTTCCATTCAATGCGGCACTTTCTAGCGCACGCAGGCTGGTTGTACCTACTGCAATCACATTGCCCCCCGCCAATTTCGTTGCATCGATTGCGGCTACTGTTTCAGCCGAGATATGATAGATCTCACTATGCATTTTGTGGTCTTTAATTTCATCTACACGCACCGGTTGAAATGTGCCGGCGCCAACATGCAAGGTAACGTAAGCAATGCCGATGCCTTTTGCTTTGAGTGTATTCAGCATAGGCTCGTCAAAATGCAAGCCCGCCGTCGGCGCGGCTACTGCTCCTGCATGTTTAGCGTAAACGGTTTGATAACGTTCGTCATCTTCCGCATTAGCGCTATGCGTAATATAAGGCGGTAACGGCAATGCGCCATAACGCTCTAATAAATCCAGTGCACTAATGTTGCCGATGAATTGCAGTTGAAATAAATCATCCTCACGACCAATCACTTTGGCGTCGAATGCATCGGCTAGCCTGAGTGTATTGCCAGCTTTTGGCGCACGTGATGCACGCACATGCGCCAACACATGATGGTTATCTAGTACACGTTCAACTAAGACCTCTACTTGTCCACCAGTATCTTTTATGCCGAACAGCCGCGCTTTAATCACACGCGTATCATTAAAAACCAATAAGTCGCCAGCGGATAAAAAGTTGGGGAGATTTATGAATAATTCGTCACTTAACTGCTTGAATTGACTATTTAAATAAAGTAACTTGCTAGCATTACGTTTGCTTGAAGGGTGTTGTGCAATCAGTGTGTCGGGTAAATAAAAGTCAAAATCTTGGGTTCGCATTGCCGAAAAACTTGTTATAATAATGAAGTTGACATTATACCTCATGCCGGGATGGCGGAATTGGTAGACGCACGGGACTCAAAATCCCGCGTTGGTGACAACGTGGGGGTTCGATTCCCCCTCCCGGCACCAAATTTAAGTGAGTTAATTGAGTTTTCACTTAAATTTTATACATGAAGTATGTTAATCTCTTAACTTGTAACAAGATGTAACGGTCGTTGATTGAGCAGTATTTTCTAAGGTTGAGAAATCAAATCTCCGAAATAATAATGTTATCAATAATGGATTGTAAGATTATTGCAAGACCTAATAATTCGCTTTCACCAGAAAATAGCTTAAAACTGATGGTGGTGTTGGCGATTGTCGCCTTTGTAGTTGCGCTTGGGTTTGCGCATGTAGGAGCCTGGTTGGTGCTGCCATTTGCTGGACTGGAATTGGCGGCTTTTGCGTACGCTTTTTATTATGTTTATCTGCACTCTAGCGACTTTGAAAGTATCGCTATAGATGGTGATAGGGTGATTATAGAAAAAAGAAGTTTTAGAGAAACAAGCGTCACAGAGTTTCAACGATATTGGATGCAAGTGCATGTGCGCAATATCGGTCGTGGCAAAGGTGTTGTTAGTAAAAGTGGACTATTTATTGGTTCTCACGGTAAAGAGGTTGAGTTTGGTAAGCATTTTATAAACGATGAGCAACGAGTGGCATTGGCGCACGAGCTCAAACAAAAATTAAAAAGTATTAATTAGTTTATTTATTAATTCGTCTTGGAGCGGTTTATGCAAGTTTTGAAAAAAATTGGGTTAGGTTTAGCAGCAATGCTTACATCGCTCAACGCCTTTGCTGATTATAGTTGGAATTTCCCCGAGCCAGTTACACCAATGGCTTTAGACACATTACATGTGCACAATAAATTCATGCTAATTACAATGGTTATATTTGTCGTTGTGTTAGCAATCATGATTTACTCAATTTTTTCACATCGCAAAAGTAAAGGTTATAAACCTGTTGCAGATAAAGCCCCTTCTACAGTGATAGAGATTTTCTGGGTTTTGGTTCCGTTTGTTATTCTGCTACTTATCGACTTTGTCATTATGGGTATTCCCGCTTATCACAGCGTGGTGATGATGGAAGATACACGCGATAAAGCGACGATGGTGATAAAGGTAACTGGCTCGCAATGGCGTTGGCAGTATGAATACTTGGATGGCGATGCGCAGGGCATCAAATTTGTGAGTAACTTAACGACAACTGCTGATCAGCAGCACAATGCGGCTGACAAAGGCGAAAACTATTTGCTGGAAGTTGATAATCATTTAGTGCTGCCTGTCGGTGAGAAGGTCCGAATTTTGATGACAGCATCAGATGTATTGCATAACTGGTGGGTGCCACAATTCGGTTCGTCACGTGTGGCGGTGCCAGGCTTTATTCGTGAAACATGGGTGCAAGTAGACAAGGCTGGTACTTACCGTGGGCAATGTAAAGAGCTCTGCGGTAAAGGTCACGGCTATATGCCAGTCGTGGTAGATGCTGTGCCAATGGATGAGTATAAAGTGTGGGTGGCTGCTAAAAAAGCAGAAATTGCTAAAGCTGGCGAAATTAAAGAAATGACTAAAGAGGATTTAGTTGCACAAGGTAAAGCGGTCTACGAGAAAAACTGTGCAGTATGTCACCAGGTAAATGGTGCGGGACTGCCGCCAGCATTCCCGGCAATGACTGGTAGTAAGATAGCCCTTGGCCCTGTATTTGGCGCCGATGGCAAATATTTAAAAGATGGTCATCTGGATCGTCTGCTCAATGGTAAGGGCGTAATGCCAGCCTGGAAATCCACATTAAACGACACGGAAATTGCTGCTGTCATCACCTATGAGCGTCAAGCACTGGGTAACTCTGCAAGCGTGGATCCCATTATTCAGCCAGCACAAGTTCAAGCGGCACGACAATAATTTAAATTCAATATATTGCCATTAATATATTGAATGATTAATTTGTAATTTATTTTTGTTTAAATAAAAGTAATCAGGAGAGCGCTATGAGTACCACAACAGTAGCAAATCACGAAGAGCATCATGATCACCCAACAGGTATCATGCGTTGGTTGACAACGACCAATCATAAAGATATCGGTACCATGTACCTGACTTTTTCTTTAGTGATGTTTCTAGTCGGCGGTTCAATGATTTTGGGCATTCGAGCTGAGTTGTTTAAACCGGGTTTGCAGTTAATGAACCCGGATTTTTTTAACCAATTAATTGGTGTACATGCGTTGATTATGATCTTCGCAGCGTTAATGCCAGCAGCAACGGGTTTTGCAAACTGGATGCTTCCATTGCAAATTGGTGCGCCAGATATGGCTCTACCGCGTCTTAATAACTGGGGGTTTTGGCTGTTGCCGCCTTCAGCAATTTTATTAACGCTTCCATTCACGCTAGCTCTATTTGGTATAGGCGATGGTGCATTAGCAACCGGCTGGACATTCTATCCGCCGTTGTCAATTCAAGGTGGTATCGGTGTAGACTTTGCGATTTTCGCGATTCACTTGTTGGGTATATCTTCAGTTTTAGGTTCAATCAACATTATCGTAACACTGTTTAACATGCGTGCACCTGGTATGACGCTGATGAAAATGCCAATGTTCGCATGGGGTTGGTTAATTACTGCTTTCTTGTTGATTGCTACAATTCCTGTTTTGGCAGGCGCAGTTACTATGCTGTTAACAGATCGTCATTTCGGTACGCACTTCTTTAATGCGGCTGGCGGTGGTGATCCGATTATGTTCCAACATTTATTCTGGTTCTTTGGTCATCCAGAAGTGTATATTTTGTTACTGCCAGTATGGGGTTTCATTCCACAAATTTTACAAACGTTTTCACGCAAACCAATGTACGGTTACAAGGCACAAGTTTATTCATTATGGGCAATTGGTGCGCTAGCTGTAGTTGTTTGGGCGCATCACTTCTTTACTGCAGGTATGCCGGTTCCAGCCTTGCTTTACTTTATGTATAGCACGATGGCAATTTCACTCCCGTTAGCTGTGCTGTTTTTCTGCTGGATTAAAACCATGTGGAAAGGCTCAATGACATTTGAAACGCCGATGTTGTTTGCTGTGGGCTGGATTATCTTATTCGGTATCGGTGGTTTGACTGGTCTAGTCTTAGCTGACGTTGCGGCTGATGCGCAATATCACAACAGCTATTTCGTGGTTGCTCATTTCCACTACACATTATTTGCTGGCGGTATCATGGGTATTATGGCTGGCGTGTACTACTGGTTACCAAAAATGACCGGTAACATGTACGATGAAAAACTGGGTAAATGGCATTTCTGGTTAACAGCAATCTCATTCAATCTGACATTTATTCCACAATTCTTTGTCGGTTTGGCTGGTATGCCACGACGCATTCCAGACTATGCATTGCAGTTTGCTGAATTCAATATGATTTCTTCAATCTCAGCATTTGCGCTAGGTTTGTCACAATTGTTATTTGTCTATGTGATTATCAAATGCGTAAAAGGCGGCAAAAAGGCAACTGATAAAGTATGGGAAGGCGCAGAAGGTTTGGAGTGGACTCTTTCATCACCACCTCCATATCATAGCTTTACTGAGCAGCCTATTGTTAAGTAATGTGTAATTGAAAGCCCAAGTTAGCTTGGGCTTTTCTATTCAATAGAGAACTTAATGAATTGGAATAGTTAACTAAATGGAAGATAAAGAGCTGGCAAGGCGTAGCAGAAATAAAAGGATTGCCCTGATATTTGGCGTGATAGCAGTTGTTTGGTATGTATTGTCGATGTTTACGATATGGAACCTGTAATAGATCCTAAGTCTGACTCTAATGATGTCAGACGGAAAACGAAAGCTGAACAAGATAAAGCCAATAGTAAATTAGCCATTAAAATGATATGGGTGGCAGCTGGTTCTTTATTGTTTGCATTTGCTTTAGTGCCTTTATATGATGTTTTATGCAGTATTACTGGCCTGAATGGTAAGACGGATAATAATGCGGCGACCTTAAATAAGGCTAAAGTAGATGAGTCCAGAAGCGTCACGGTACAGTTTACTGCGGCAGTCATGCCAGGCTTGGGCTGGAATTTTTATCCAAAGCAAACCAGCATTACTTTGCATCCAGGCCAAATTGAAACAGTGCTATTTGAAGCAAAAAATATTACAAGCCAGATTGTTACGGGACAGGCAATACCGAGTGTTACACCAGGCGTTGCTTCTGTGTATTTAAAAAAAATTGAATGTTTTTGTTTTGTGAATCAAAGCTTAAAACCTGGCGAGACTAAAATAATGCCTTTACGCTTTTTTATTGATCCAGCAATACCAAAAGATGTAAGTGAAATGACTTTATCATATTCATTTTTTGAAGCAGCAAAAAAATAATACTTAGTTTTATATTAGTTTTATGGTTAAAAATCAGGGGGCTTGTATCGCCAATAAAGCGTTACAAAGTTATAATTTAAAGTGATTAAAATTTTAAGTGCTTGGGAGTAAACGATGGCAACTCATTCAGAAAATCAATATTTCGTTCCACATGGTAGCGTCTATCCGTCTATCCTGTCGCTAGGCCTGCTATCGCTCATTTCAGGCTTCGTATTCAGTGTGAATCATTTAGCATTCGGCCAGTGGATGATGTATCTAGGCGCTGCCGTTGTCATTGCGATGACATTTAAATGGATGGGCACTATTATTACGGAAAATTTGACTGGGAAATACAAGGCTTGGGAAGATAAGTCCTTTCGCGTCGGTATGATCGTATTTATCTGTTCTGAAATTGCTTTCTTCGCTGCATTTTTTGGAGCACTGTTTTATATGCGGATGATATCTGTGCCCGATTTAGCGGGTTTCGATGTAGATATCACACCATATAAAGATTTTTTGAGTACATGGCCTTCAGCAGGTCCCGGTGGCGTGGTGCTGGGTACTGAATACGTAGCCCCAAAATTCACAGCCATGGGTCCTTGGGGATTACCTGCTATTAACACGGCTTTATTGTTAACTTCTGGTGCTACCATTACCTGGGCACATTGGGCATTAATCAAAAATAAACGTACGCAGCTTGTTTTAGGTATGTTGGCAACGGTGTTATTGGGTGTTGCTTTCTTGGTTTGCCAAGGTCTGGAATATCATCATGCGTATACGGAGTTAGGTTTAACTTTAGGCACGGGTGCTTATGGTGCAACTTTCTTTATGTTAACTGGTTTCCACGGCTTCCACGTGACGCTTGGCACTATTATGCTAATCGTGATTTTGATCCGCTGCATGAAAGGTCATTTCACACCAGAGCATCATTTTGGTTTTGAAGGAGTGGCTTGGTATTGGCACTTTGTGGATGTGGTTTGGTTAGGTTTGTTTATATTTGTATACTGGCTGTAAGTAGGCTATAAAAAAGGGCGAGGCATTTATTGCATCGCCCTTTTTTATTTGATTAGAAATTACAGGGAATGGCCGATTAACCCGAAATAGCCTGCAATGAGCAAGCCAATAAATAAAACAATCGAAAGACCAATACGTACTGTAAGTGCTTTAACCGTACGCTCGCTACCAGACTTGTCTTTATTCAAAAAGAACAGTGCTGAAAATAAGCTACCTAAAATGACTATTAGTACCAAAACGACTGCAATTTTTATAAGCATTGATTTGTCCAAATGAAGTTATCTGATAATTATGCGACTGGCCTAGTATAAATGCAATTTAGTTTTTTGAACGTTCAGTTTAAAGCTTCCCTATTGAGCACTTTACTCACCATTATTTGTATTCCGCTTTTTATTAAACTGGGTTTTTGGCAGTATGAAAAGGCACAATTAAAGCTAAAAATTCAAGCGAGTTTTGAGGCATCGAATAAAAATAAAACGCCTGATTTAAAAGACTACTTATCCAATAGCAGCATTCTAGAGTTTAAAAAAATACAGGTGCAGGGTGAATATAAAACTCAGTATCAAATCCTAATCGATAATAAAGTGGAAAACAGTTTAGTTGGTTATCACGTCGTTACACCATTAAAAATAGTTGGTACAGATGAGTATGTCCTAGTGAATCGCGGCTGGGTTCAAGGTGAGAAAGATCGTGCAGATTTACCCACTTTTGAAACGCCAACAGGCATTTTGGATATACAAGGAATGGCCTGGATTCCTAGTCAAAAGATATTTACTTTAGAAGATAAAGCACAAATTGAAGCTGATAGTAAAACATGGCAACCAGTATGGCAGAATTTGGACATGCAGAAATATGTTAAAAATGTACCGATTAAAATTCTGCCAATTATAATTAAATTAGATCACAAGAGTGCTGCGGGTGGCTTTGTTCGAAATTGGGAGATGTCACAAGAGCGGATTGTGACGCATCTGGGTTACGCCTACCAATGGTTTGGTTTTGCGTTTGCAACGTTCATGATCTATTTATATTTAAGTATTAGCAAACGTAAAAAAACCTAATTACCGGTTAACATCCATACAGTAAAAAATACCCCTGAATCTTAAGGTAAATCTTCATTATGCAAACAGAGCAATTCGATAACATTAACAGCAAAGATCAACGAAAAGGACGCGCGATTTTTCTCATGATGCTCACTTTTTTTGTGGTGCCGATTGTCGCTGTTGTGTTGATGTTTAAATTTAACTTTAAGCCAGCAGGTCAAAGCCGTGGCGAGTTGGTTACACCACCTAAATTAATACAGACAACTGCAACCTTGCAAGATAGCAATGGCAAGGATAGTCATCAGTTTTGGCTTGAAAAGTGGAACATGGTTTATGTGACAGATACATGTGAAACCGCTTGTATGACGAAGTTAAGGGATATGCGTCAAATTCATGTGTCGCTGTATAAAGATATTCCGCGTACACAGCGTGTGCTGATTACCAACGTGCAAGATTTGAGCAAAATTAAAAAAGACTTCCCTGATTTAACGGTGATTAATCAGCCTGCGGCAGATGTTAAAACATTAAGTGCGCAATTTAATTTAAAGGGTGAAAATGCACTGGAATCAAATCGACTGTATTTTGTTGATCCATTAGGCCATGTGATGATGAGTTATCCAGCAAGCGCTGATCCTGCGGATATTCGCAAAGATCTAGCGCGACTTTTAAAATACTCTTGGGCGGCCTAGATGTGGTTTAAACGCATTGCAATGTTAGGTGCCATTATGGCGTTGTGTGTGGTGGTCTTAGGCGCTTATGTGCGTTTAACAGATGCAGGCTTAGGCTGCCCTGATTGGCCGGGATGCTATGGCACGTTGACCGTACCGCAAAGCGAAGCGGCGATTCAGAAAGCGCAAACTAACTACCCACACAGCGTGATTGAAACAGGTAAAGCCTGGAAGGAAATGCTGCATCGGTATTTAGCTGGCACGCTAGGATTGGTTGTATTAGCATTATTTGTATTGGCTTGGAAAAATGCCAAGCAAGCTAATCCGCAGATTAAAGTATCGCCATGGCTGACGTCTTTGTTACTTGTCATTATTGTATTTCAGGCCGCATTAGGCATGTGGACAGTGACAATGTTGCTCAAGCCCGCGATTGTCAGTGCGCATTTATTGGGTGGTATGACAACTTTGGGTTTGTTGACGTGGATAGCGCATCGGCATTGGGGACAGTATTCCAATACGCTATATGCGAATACAATAAAACAATCTCAAGCATCTCGTTGGTTCATTCGTTTCGGCTTGCTGGTATTGTTTATACAGATATTTTTAGGTGGCTGGACAAGTACCAATTACGCTGCATTAGCCTGTACCGATTTTCCGACTTGTCATGGCGCATGGATGCCTGAAATGGATTTTAAAGATGCATTTCATTTAATCCGCGAATTAGGACAGAGCGCAGATGGCGGCAATTTAAGCTTGGCATCGATTACCGCAATTCAGTGGACGCATCGCATAGGCGCCATTATAACTTTGATTTACTTGGGGTTTTTAGCCTTAAATAGTTTAAAATACGCGCAATTAAAAAACCTTAGCATCTTATTAATTGCTGTGCTATTTACACAAATCGGCCTTGGCATTGCTAATTTAGTTTTGCATTTACCTTTGGTGTTAGCAGTAGGTCATAATTTGGGTGCTGCTTTATTGGTCATTATTTTGGTTATTTTTAATTCAAAAATTACTGGTAGAAAAATCAATCAATAGCTACTGACAGCAACTAAAAACTGCACCATATAAAATGAAATAAAGTGAGTATTAATTGAGTCAAAAATCGAATATCAATACAGCCAGCACTCTACAAACTTTTGTGGCAAGTTTTAAAAACTTCTTCGCATTGTGTAAGCCACGCGTAACGATGTTGATTGTGTTTACCGCGATTATTGGTATGTTCCTGGCAACACTTGGTATGGTGCCATGGCCGCTATTACTGGCGACAACGGTTGGTATCGCTTTTGCGTCAGGTGCGGCGGCGGCTTTTAACTGCTTAATTGAGCATAAGATTGATGCGGTGATGGCGCGTACACGTGGCAGACCACTGCCAACTGGCCAAGTTTCTCATACAGAAACAATGGTTTTTGCCACACTTTTAGGCGGTACAGGTTTATTAATTCTGTATCTATTTGTTAATCCCTTAACAATGTGGCTGACATTCGCTACATTTGTGGGTTATGCCGTTATCTATACCATATTCTTAAAACCAGCGACCCCGATGAATATTGTGATCGGTGGCGCGTCAGGCGCAATGCCGCCAATATTGGGCTGGGCTGCCGTTAATAATGCGGTTTCGCCAGAATCACTGGTCATGTTTTTAATCATTTTTGCATGGACGCCACCGCACTTCTGGGCTTTGGCTTTATATCGTCGTGAAGAGTATGCAAAAGTAGGCATGCCGATGCTGCCTGTTACGCATGGCGAGGCATTTACGCTGTTACACATTTTGCTATACACCATTATTTTAGTTGTAGTGTCTATCATGCCTTATGGCTTAGGTATGAGTGGTCTGATTTACTTGGTTTCTGCGATCTTATTAAATGCAGTTTTTCTGTGGTATGTCATTGGTTTGTATCGAAAATACTCTGATGATTTAGCGAAAAGTACGTTTAAATATTCTATCCTGTACTTAACCTTAATTTTTGCTGCATTATTGGTTGATCATTATTGGAGGATATAGACAGTTTTTAATAGCTATCAAATGGTTAACTATGAATTAACCATGAGAATTTAATAAACTGTCTATGTTAGTTGTTTGCTTTACGCTTTCGCTAATGCTTGTTCTATATCAGCGATGATGTCATCCACATGTTCTATTCCCACTGAAATGCGTACCATATCTTCACTAACGCCAGCTTTCAGTAATTCGGCTGGGTTAAGCTGGCGGTGCGTAGTGGTCGCTGGGTGACATGCCAAGCTTTTTGCGTCACCGATATTAACCAGTCGAGTAATTAGCTGTAGTGCGTCAATAAAGCGTGCGCCACCTTCCTTACCGCCCTTAACTCCAAATGAGAGGATGCCAGAGGCTTTCCCGCTCAGATAGCGATGTACCAACGCATGTTCGGGATGATCACTCAAACCTGCATATTTGACCCATTGGACCTTGGCATGCTGGCGCAGATACTCGGCCACTTTTAGTGCGTTATCGCAATGCCGCTCCATGCGTAGGGCTAAAGTTTCCAGCCCTTGTAGAATAAGAAAAGTATTGAATGGGCTGAGCGCCGCGCCAGTATTACGTAGCGGCACAACGCGAGCGCGTGCAATGTAGGCCGCTGCACCCAGAACTTCCACGTAATTCACGCCATGGTAACTAGGGTCAGGTGTATTCAGGCTGGGAAAACGTTGCTTATGCTCGCCCCATGGGAATTTTCCGCTATCAATGATAATGCCACCTATCGAATTGCCGTGTCCACCTATGTACTTGGTCAACGAGTGCACAACAATATCCGCACCATGCTCAAACGGCCTATGTAATATAGGCGTGGCAACCGTATTATCGACAACGACGGGAATGCCGTGACGGTGTGCGATGTCACTAATGGCCTGAATATCAACGATGTTACCTAACGGGTTGCCTATAGACTCAGCGAATACCAACTTGGTTTTATCGTCAATCAGTGCTTCCAGTGCCGCTGGGTCGCGGTAATCAAAAAAGCGCACTTCTATGCCTTGCTTGGGCAAAGTGTGTGCAAACAGATTATACGTACCGCCATACAAGGTTGAAACAGAGATGATATTGTCACCAGCTTCGGCGATGGTTTGAATGGCGTAAGTAGTGGCTGCCATACCAGAAGCCACTGCCAGCGCGCCGATGCCTCCTTCTAATCGAGTCAGGCGCTCTTCTAGCACCGCCGTGGTGGGGTTCATAATACGCGTGTAGATATTGCCTTGTATCTTAAGGTCGAATAAATCCGCGCCATGCTGTGTATTGTCAAACGCATATGACGTAGTTTGGTAAATCGGCACTGCCACCGCCTTGGTAGTCGATTCTGGGCTATAGCCTGCATGGATGGAGAGTGTTTCTAATCTCATGTTTTTATGCTCCTGTGTGCTTGGTAAAAAGCTATTCTAGTTGTTTGGCTTGATTAATATAAAGTGTAGCATGCCAGTAACTTCATGATTTATATTGGTATTGTCTATTGGTATAAGCGTGGCTTATATAGCTAAAGCTAAAGGTATTTAGTAGGTAACTTGATAAGTTTATTGCTTGTAAATTGCAAGACTCAAAAAGACTGATGTATTATTTTGTGGCAAATAATAAAGTCGTCTAATTAACTAAGAATAATACAAATGAAAATAATCAATAGGCTTGCGCTTTTTACGCTTCTTTTTGTGATTTTACCAATCAGTGCAATTGCGGCTGATATCAATCAGATAGACACCAACACCCAGGAGCAAATACGACAACAGGAGCGGCAGCGTTTACTTCGCCAACAACAAGAGTTAAAACCTGACGTGCGTGATGCTGGTGAGCAATTCAAAGACTCAGCGCCTATTGTGACAGATGTTATTCCAGATAATGAGGCACCTTGTTTCATTATTAATCAAGTTGAATTGGTAGGTGATTCAGCCGATCAATTCAGGTTCGCCTTAAATAAGGTATTAGACGATAAGTCAATTTTAGGCCGCTGTCTGGGTGCGGTTGGCATTAATGCTGTCATGGTGCGCGTGCAGAATGCCATTATTGCTAAAGGTTATGTCACTACGCGAGTATTAGCGGCGCCTCAAGATTTAAAGGCGGGTGTTTTGCAGTTAACGATTATTCCTGGACGTATCCATGCAATTCGATTCACACCAGATTCCAGTAAACGTGTCAGCACTTGGAGTGCGTTACCAGGCAGCAAGGGTGATTTACTTAATTTACGTGATATTGAGCAAGGCTTGGAAAATTTCAAACGTGTGCCTACTGCTGAAGCTGATATTCAGATTGAACCAGCGAGTACTGAAGATAATGCACCTGGTTTGAGTGATTTGGTTGTGCGCTATCAACAACGTTTTCCCGTGCGCATCTCACTCAATCTAGATGATAGCGGCTCAAAAACTACTGGTAAATATCAAGGTGGTCTTACACTGTCGGGTGATAATCTACTGTCACTCAATGATTTAGTCTATGTGAACTACAACCATGATCTAGGTGCTGGCAATACCGGTAAGCGAGGCAACGATGGTTATACCGCACACTATTCAGTGCCTTACGACAATTGGTTATTAAGCGCAACAACTTCCACCAACGACTTTTATCAAACGGTTGCTGCCATCAATCAAACCTATGTCTTTAGTGGGCGCTCACAAAACGCTGAGATTAAAGTCAGTCGATTGCTTTATCGCAATAGCATCAATAAAACGTTTGCCTCTCTAAAAGGTTTTTTACGTAAGTCGAATAACTACATTGATGATACGGAAATTGAAGTTCAACGCCGTCGTACTGCAGGCTGGGAGTTTGGTGTTAATCAAAGTTGGTATATTGGCCAGGCAGTGCTTGATTATAATCTTGCATATCGACGCGGCACTGGCGCTGATGATGCACTCCAAGCGCCCGAACAAAGCTTTGGTGAGGGCACATCACGCATGAAGCTATTGCTTGGCGATTTAAATCTCGCGGTACCTTTTCATGTCAGTACACCCTGGGGTCAGCAATCGCTTCAGTACAGCGCATCGCTGCGCGGTCAAACTAACTATACGCCGCTAACACCTCAAGACCGTTTCAGTATCGGTAATCGTTTTACTGTACGTGGATTTGATGGTGAACAAACACTGATTGCCGACAATGGATGGCTTATCCGTAATGAGTTGATTGCTCCGATTGCACAGTCTGGTCAGGCAGTTTATTGGGGGCTAGATTATGGAGAAGTGGGTGGCCAATCCTCTAAAAATCTGATTGGTAAGTATTTAGCCGGCACCGTACTTGGATTGCGGGGAAGTGGCCAGTCTACTGGTTTAAAGCTATTGAGTGGATTGAGCTATGACTTGTTTTTGGCTAAGCCTATCAATAAGCCAAAAGGCTTTGAAACGCACGATATTGCCGCAGGCTTTAATTTTAATTACGCCTATTAAAATATCCGCTAATATTTTCCACCAAGCTATTATCTCTTTACAATATTTTATAATTAAGTTAACGATATTAGGGTATAAATATTGCTTATAAACTTCATGTGTGAATCGACAAAGATTGATCACACATGAAAGTAATAAATAATCAATCACTTAGCATATTTATTAGAGTCTGAAAATCAGATTCTTGGCTTGCTGTTAAGCAATTAACTGCGCAGATTTGTCACATCGCTGACGGTTTTTGCCGATTGATATTAAAAACTAATAATAAGATTGACAATAAAAATGAATAAAAACCAATTTCGTATTGTTTTTAACCATGCTCGCGGTCTCATGATGGCAGTTGGCGAGCATGTTAAGTCCCATTCTTCGGCATGCGGCACAGGGTCTGTTGGGAAGAGCATAGATGTAGCAAAATCGCGCGATGCTCAACATACGGCGACTGTTCGACCGCTGATTTTTTCCGTGATGCTATCACTGGGTATGGTCGGTATCGTGCCTAACACGCTCAGCATACATAATGCGCGTGCTGATATCATCGCAGACCAGGCTGCATCAGCAAATCACAGGCCTGTCATTGTCAGTGCACCTAATGGCATCCCGCTGGTGAATATACAGACACCTAGTGCAGCAGGAGTTTCTCGCAATACTTATAGCCAGTTTGATGTAAATACTAATGGTGCGATTTTAAATAATAGCCGCATCAACGTCCAAACGCAGCTAGGTGGTTTTGTGCAGGGCAATCCTTATTTAGCAGCAGGCACTGCGCGAATCATCCTGAATGAGGTCAATTCGCAAAACCCAAGTTTGCTTAATGGATATATAGAGGTTGCTGGCAGCCGTGCCCAAGTTGTAATCGCTAACCCTGCGGGCATTTCATGTGATGGTTGTGGCTTTATCAATGCAAGTCGCAGTACATTAACTACAGGTACGCCTGTTATTAATGGGGGCGACTTAATTGGCTATCGCGTTACGGGCGGGATAATTAACTTTCTAGGCACGGGTTTAGATGCCAGCCAATCAAATTACACCGATATTATTGCGCGTGCAGTTAACGTGAATGCAGGCGTTTTTGCTAATCATCTCAACGTTATTACTGGCACAAATCAGGTCAATGTTGCTAGTGCTGGTGATATCAGCAGTGTTGTACCGATTACACCTATCAATACAGTCGCAAATCCCGTACCGGGCTATGCATTAGATGTAGCAGCGCTGGGCGGTATGTATGCGGGCAAGATTCATATGATCGGGACTGAAGCTGGGCTTGGTGTGCGTAACGCGGGAATTATGGGCGCTGGCGTCGGTGAAATCAGCGTTTCTGCCGATGGCCTGCTGCAAAATACTGGTAGCATCACTGCAAAAACCGATATCCAACTCAATACGGTAGCATTGGAAAGCCCTGGCAGCATTGCCGCAGATGGAAATATCGCTATTCAATTGACTTCAGATTACACCCATACCGGAGAACTGCAGGCAGGCGGTAATCTCAATCTGCAAACCACGGGCGATATCACTAATCAATCGACTATTCTGGCCAGTCAATTACTCAGACTAAGTGTGCAAAATATCGAAAACACGGCCTCAGGCGAGATAGTCGGTGATGCAACGGAAATCCATGTCGCAGACACACTCACCAATCGCGGCCTGATTGATGGCGTGGACACCTTCATCAACGCAGACACGCTGACCAATACCGAAACCGGCAGCATCTTTGGCGACCATCTCGCCATTCAGGTCGCGCATCTCAACAATAATGCGGGCGCTGTTATCGCGGCAAGGGACCGACTGGATATTGGCGCCGCCAACATTGAGAACCGCGCCAATGGCCTGCTGTTCAGCGCGGGTGGTTTAGCTATTGGCTGCAGTCTTGATAGTAATGGCGAAGCAACTGGTTTAGCGGGTTCACTTATTAATGACGGTTCAACCATTGAAGCTCTGGGTGACGCAACCCTTGCCGTAACCGACCTGCAAAACCTCAATGCCAATTTGACCACCCAGTTGGTCGTCACCGGAACAGGCAGTTTCGATCGCTTCACGCCGAGAGATACAGGGGTCATTTTGGATAGCGCAGATTATCCAGGCGCTCACATTGGCAATGTCAATGTAGAATGGCGAACAGCAGGTCCTTATTCCTTCAGGGAGTACACCCGCTACTTTGGTACAATAACCTCCTATGATACTCAGGTGCTTTCCTCAACGCCTGGCCAAATACTCTCTGGTGGTGATATGCAGATTAACGGTTCGGTACTGAATAGCGATAGCCAGATCATCGCCGGCGGCAATCTGGACATCAGTGGCGCGAATGTACAGAATCTGAACTCGGAAGGGCAGGCCATTACCAGCTATAGCGGCAGTGCCTATTATTACGACTGGGACGGCAACGATAATGATTACGATGTGGACTATATCGGCGCCTACAACCCGCCCAATACCGTTGTCACCTACAACCTTTCCACCAGCCTTCTGGAAAGCAACTCTGCACCCACTGGCAGCGGTACTAGCGTTGCTTCGGCAGCCGTTCCGATTGTAACTGGCAGTCTGTTTCAGGCTAATCCCGATGTCGATGCTACTTACCTGATCGAGACCAACCCGCGTTTTGCCAATTACCGCACCTGGTTGAGCTCTGATTACATGTTGCAGCAACTCTCATTAGACCCAACTATGACGCAGAAACGGCTGGGCGATGGTTTTTACGAGCAACGACTGATACGCGAACAGATTGCGCAACTCACCGGTCAACGTTTCTTAACGGGCTACGCCAGCGATGAGGCGCAATATCAGGCCTTGATGGCATCTGCCGTCACACAGGCCAATGCACTGCAATTGATTCCTGGTGTTGCCCTCACTGCCGCGCAGGTCGCCCAGCTTACCTCAGATATCGTCTGGCTGGTCGAGCAGACCGTCACCTTGCCGGATGGCACGGTGACCCAGGCGCTGGTGCCGCAGGTGTATGTGCAATTACAAGCAGGAGATTTACACCCCAGCACCGGCATCATGGCTGGCAATAGTGTCACCATGAACCTGTCTGGCGATGCCACCAATCAGGGGACGATTGCCAGTCGTACTTTCCTCGCACTCAATGCAGACAATATTCATAACATGGGCGGGCAGATAGCCGCAGATACAACACTATTAACTGCCGCCAACGACATCAACAATATCGGCGGCCAAATCGTCGCCAAAGATGCCTTGATACTCAACGCTGGTAACGACATCACCCTTGCCAGCACCACGCAAAGCAGCAGCAATAGTCAAGGTACCAGTAGCTTTAGCCGCACCAATCTCGATCGGGTCGCAGGCCTGTATGTCAGTAACCCAGACGCTATCCTCCTCGCCAATGCTGGTAACGACATCCACCTGATGGCCGCCGCTATCCAGAACAGTGGTGCAGGCAGCCAGACCGTCATCAACGCTGGCCAGGATATCAACCTGGGCACAGTCACCATTGCCGAGCAGAACAGCAGCATCCGCAATACCAAGAACTTTGTGAAACACGGTGGCACGCAGGAAATCGGCAGCGTCATTGAGACAACCGGCGACATCACCTTTTACGCAGGTAACAACTTCAACGCCAGGGCCGCCAGCGTCAACAGTGAATCCGGTGCCATTGCTGTCATTGCTACCAATGACATCACCATCGAAGCCGGCCGCGAAACCAGCAACTTTGATACCGCCCGCAAGGTTAAAAAGAGTGGTACCTTCAACAGCACAACCAAAGAGCGGCGCGATACCTTCCGTGCGGATAACAGCATCTCCAGCAGCTTCAGTGGTGATGCCGTGAGCTTGCAGGCAGGTAACGACATCGGCATCTCCGGCAGCCATGTCGTCAGTGACAGCGGCACCGCCCTGCAAGCAGGCCACAATATCGACATTGCGGTTGCGGAAGATACCGCTTATGAGTTCCATGAGCGTAAAACCAAAAAGAGCGGCCTAAGTGCCAGCGGTGCCAGCATCAGCCTGGGCACACAGCAACTCAACACCAAACAGACTGGCGACAGCACCAGCCACACCGCCAGCACAGTGGGAAGTGTTGCCGGAGATGTTACCATCGAGGCAGGCAAGGCTTACACCCAGACCGGCAGCGATGTATTGGCACCGCAGGGCGATATCAGCATCACGGCACAGTCGGTGGATATCAATGCTGCGCAGAATAGCAACATCAACACGCAAGAAACCAAGTTCAAGCAGAGTGGTTTAACTCTTTCTATTCAAAGTAACGCGCTTAATCTTGCACAGAATGTTGCAGGAACGGTGCAGGCTACTTTGCAAAGCGAAAGCAACCGTAACAAAGCGCTGAACGCACTGCAAGCCTATGCCAATAGTGCAACACTCATGGAACAAGGCGGAGCAACCATTGATGCCATGAAGGCGGGCAATATGCAGGATGCTGCCGCTGCCGCAGGTGTCAAGTTGAGTATTAGCATCGGTAGCAGCAAAAGTGAAAGCTCAAGCAGCTCCAGTCTCACTACCCACCAAGGCAGCCTGGTCAAGGCCGGTGGCGATGTCATTATCAAAGCAACCCAGGATGATCTAACCGTTACAGGTAGTCAGATTGCTGCGGATAAAAACGTCACACTCGATGCTACCCGGAATATCAACCTGATCGCCAGTGCCGATACGGAAAACAATCGTAGTAAAAACAAATCCAGTAGTACCAGTATCGGGTTATCTGTAGGTATTACCAGCGAGGGTGCGGGTTTCAGTGTAGGCCTTGATGCCAGCCGTGGCAAAGGAAACGCCAATAGCGATAGTGTGACTTACAACAACACGCAGGTTTCTGCCGGGGAAACGCTTGCCTTGAATTCCGGCAACGACATCAACCTGATTGGCGCCAATGCTCGCGGCAAACAAGTGATTGCAGATATCAGAGGCGACCTTAATATCGAAAGCCTGCAAGATACGGCGACCAGTAAGGCCAAACAAAGCAACACGGGTATCAGCATCAGTGTACCGATTGGCGCAGGTACAGTTGGCGGCAGCATCAGCCAGAGCAAACAAAAGAGCAACAGCAACTACGCCAGTGTTTATCAGCAAAGCGGTATCAAGGCGGGTGAAGAAGGCTTTGATATCAACGTAACTGGCAACACCGACCTGAAGGGAGCAGTGATCGACAGCACTGCTGATGCAGACAAAAACCGCCTGACAACAGGCTCCCTGACGGTTAGCAACATCCAGAATCACATGGATGTCGAGGCCAGCAGTAGCGGTACTACACTCAGTAGCGACATGCTCACCAGTAAATATGCTGCGGCTAAAGGTCTTGCCAGTAATCTACAGAATCATGGTGAAGCAGATATCAAAGACAGCAGCACTACCCTAAGCGCTATTGCCCCTGCCGACATCACCATTACTAATGAATCCGCACAGCAAGAACTCACCGGTAAAAATGCTGAGGAATCCATCGCTGCATTGAACCGGGATACAACGGATACCAATCGTGTGCTGGCAAAGCCGAATATGGAGGTTTTGCAGCAGGAAGCGCAGCAGGAACAGGCTGATAGATTATTACTTATTACAACTCTCTCGACATTTACGGATGAGTCTTTTAAAAAGATGTTTCTGACAAAAGCGAGAATGTTTGAAGTTGCAAGGGATGATGAAGGCAAGATAATACTTGATAGCGAGGGTAAACCTATCATGCATGAATTGGATGAAACAGAGAAACTCAACTTGAAAGCAAATGGTGAGGACAAAAAACTGAATGTGTTCACCAATGGTATCTTTAATGATGAAGCTGCTGCTGGTAACTATTCCGTTCAAATGGCTGAAGCTCCAGTAGGGGAAAAGGTTTATCTGGTGTATTTCCCCGATGCGAACAATTTCTTTTCTGAATTGCTTATAGCAGCATATCAAAAGAATCTAGAAAGCACCGCATTGGGGATTACTAATGCTACGCAAGAAATTGTAAATCTATCTCAAATCTATGGGCAGGACGGACTTAACTTGATAGGTCACAGCCGCGGTGCAATGACAATTGGAAATGCTTTGGAGGTGCTCAAAACTATAGGGCTAGAAGATCCGCTTAGTAACACCAGTATAAAATTTGTGGGGCCGGCTTACTCTACACAAGAGGCGGCTAATACACTTAACACTTTAAGTGGGGGCAACCAAACAACAATACAGTTACAAAATCATATGGCTGACTTTGTGGGAAGGTTAATTGGCGATAATCAAGCCACCTATGGGGAAGTTTCAGAAGGAAGTAGTCTAATCAAAGAGTGGATCAACATGTTTGGTGAATCACCTACAGTGCATAGTTGTTATGGAAATACAGGTAAGGATAGTCCATGCACGCAAACATATGGAAAGCCAATTTTGGTGAACATTCCTGCAAATAATGACATAGGACAATAAAAATGATGAAGAGCCACTTGCTTGTTTCGCTACTTCTACTTGGGGGATGTACTCAGTACAGCATTCGCAATATTGATAAGCCACCTTCTGAAAGATATGAAATATGGAAAAAATCGGGAGTAAATATTCTTGGAGTTAGAAAAGCTCTATTAGAATGCGGAGCGATAATGCCAAGTTGGACAGTAGATGGAGCGTATAAAAAAAACAACATAATTAATCAAAATGACCAAATGAATCATAGCTTTTTAACCGATAGATGCATGATAAATGCTGGCTTTATTGAACAAAATACAAGCTGGACACTTAAAGACGCATGTGCTGATGTGCGCTATCGTGACTATCCCGCCTGTAAACCCGACGCTGTAATTCCAACACCTAGTGCAGAAAGACGTTTAAATAGCTGGTACTGCAAAGTAAAAAGTGATTATGACTATTGCCTAAAACATGCGATTGCTCCTCGGCTTTGTAGTCCAGAAAAAACTAACAATCCGCCGCCAGAATGCCTGCCTCCTGGGCAGGAATACAAATCATCTCCAGCCCAGCTAGAGCAGAAAAGTGGTACGGAGGCTCATGTACCAATGAAGGATTTTCCAGAGAAGTCTCTGAAACTACAGCAAGATATGCAGAGAGATAGCGGTCGCCAGATGGATAAATTGCTACGTAATACAGCTCCAAAAACTGGTAGATAACTTTTAAAAATTAACTAATCTGAAAGAAAGAAAATACCATGAAACATATTATTGCATTGTTAATGAGCATCGCCACACTTGCATTATCGGGCTGTGTTACCACAAAGGGTTTTTATGTAGTGGACGCTTATGATGCAAACGGAGAACAACTGAATAAGACGAATTTATCTGCGCAAGGTAGTGGAGTTTATTCGGCAAGAAATGCGTTATGCCAAAGTTATCCAAAGGCAAAAATTGTGATTCGTGATATTAAAACTAATGAAGAACTAAAAAGCGAAAGTCCATATCAGTGCCGATAATTTCATTCCGTGTAGCCAGTCTAGGGTGCACTTGCTTGCAGTGCGCCACATGGAAAAGATTAAAGATACGGCGTACTACCCAAAGGTGAGTACGCCCTACGATTTCTGCCAATCAGGTCGGCGGTGTGAATCTCTCCATCAGCATCGGCAGTTCGAAGAGCAGCGCTTCCATGCAAATCAGCAGCAGTGCGCAAGGCAGCAGCCCAAAGCAAACATTGATAGTAGTTAAATCAATGAAAGCACAATCTTAAAATTTGATTCCACATTACGAATGCACCGATAAGCGTTATATTCATACGAATAGCACGATTATGGTGCATGTATCAAACTTATTGAAAATAAAAATCTATAAAATTATCGCTGTGAGTGGCCTCAGTATTGATACTTAAGAATACAAACACTCTTGGCACGTGACTTGCTAATCTGACATAAACGCACCCACTCCAATAGACGTGCAGAAGGTAATGACGCCTATTTACGATTTTTTGTAAATGGTCGTCATTTTTATGAGCTTGCAGAAATTAAATCCTGTTAGCCATTGTTAGTAAGGCAAAAGAACAATGCAAGACGTGTCATCTAATAAAACCGTTAATACAGTCTGTCCTTATTGTGGGGTTGGCTGTGGTATGTCATTAGAAGTGGCGGATGGCAAGGTCATCAAGGTTTTTGGAAATAAGCAGCACCCATCTAATTTTGGCAGGCTTTGTACTAAAGGCAGCACGAGTGCACAAGCATTACGTAATTCCGGCCGTATGGAATCAGCTTTTGTGCGAACAGCACGTGAAGATGACCCAAGACCAGTAGCCATGGATATGGCCATTAAACAAACAGCTCAACGACTACGCACCATACTTGATGAACATGGCCCTGATGCTATATCGCTCTACGTTTCCGGCCAGATGTCCATGGAAGCGCAGTATTTGGCTAATAAGCTCACTAAAGGTTTTATTGGTACCAATAATATCGAATCAAATTCACGTCTTTGCATGGCGAGTGCCGCCAGTGGATACAAGCTCTCATTAGGTGCTGATGGTCCGCCTGGCTCGTATGAAGACATGGACAAGACGGATTTGTTCTTTGTCATCGGTGCCAATATGGCTGATTGCCATCCCATTCTATTCTTACGTGTGATGGATAGAGTCAAAGCTGGCGCTAAGCTGATTGTCGTTGACCCTCGTCGTAACACCACAGCGGATAAAGCCAGCCTGTTTATGCAAATTAAACCAGGTACTGATTTGGCTTTGCTCAATGGGTTATTGCATTTACTTGTTAAAAACGGTCACACCGATACAGAATTCATCGCAGAGTTCACCGAAGGCTGGGAGGTGATGCCAAGTTTTCTTGAAGAATACACTCCTGAATATGTGGCTGAAACGACTGGTATCCCTGAGGCCGATATTCGCCAAGCAGCGGAGTGGATAGGTAAAGCACAGGAATGGATGAGTTGCTGGACGATGGGGCTGAATCAAAGCACGCATGGTACATGGAATACCAACGCCATCTGCAATCTACATTTAGCTACTGGCAAGATTTGCCGCCCAGGTAGCGGCCCCTTCTCGCTTACAGGTCAGCCGAATGCGATGGGTGGACGAGAGATGGGCTATATGGGACCAGGTTTGCCAGGTCAACGCTCCGCTTTGGTAGAGGCAGACAGAACATTTATTGAAGATATGTGGAAAGTGCCACAAGGCACGCTCAGAACCCAAGTCGGGCAAGGAACTATCGATATGTTTGAGCGCATGGCTAACGGAGAAATCAAAGCCTGCTGGATTATCTGCACGAACCCAGTAGCCACCGTACCGAATCGTAAGACCGTGATTACCGGTTTGGAAGCTGCTGAACTGGTCATTACACAAGATGCATTCTTAGATACCGAGACTAATCGCTACGCGGATATTTTATTGCCGGGTGCACTGTGGGCGGAAGCTGAGGGCATCATGATTAACTCAGAGCGCAACATTACCCTGATGCAGCAGGCGATAGCGCCACCAGGTCAGGCAATGGCGGATTGGCAGATTATTGCTAAAGTGGCATGTGAGATGGGTTTTGCCGATGCTTTTAGCTATAACTCAGCTTCTGAAGTATTTGATGAAATCAAACTGGCTTCGAATACTAAAACCGGATATGACTTGCGTGGGGTGAGCTATGAGCGCTTAAGAACTGGTCCACTACAATGGCCTTGCCCACCAGAGAAAGAAGACAGCCGCAATCCAGTTCGCTATATCAATGATGGCGTTAGTCAGAAACTGAAAGTACTGGAAGATGGTAGTAAACCTCGGCTGGTATTTCCTACCGAACATGGAAAAGCGGTGTTTTTTGCCCGCCCGCATATGATGCCTGCTGAGATGCCGGATGCAGAACATCCATTTGTTCTGAACACTGGTCGCTTGCAACATCAATGGCATACCATGACCAAGACCGGCAAGATTCAAACCTTGAATAAGCTTAATCCTGGCCCGTTTATCGAGATTCACCCGGAAGACGCCACACAATTAGGTATTAAAGATAAAGACCAAGTGGAGGTACGTTCACGCCGTGGGCATGCCATATTGCCAGCCGTCGTCACTGACCGTGTACGTCCAGGTAATTGTTTTGCGCCGTTTCACTGGAACGACGTGTTTGGTGATGACTTGGCAATCAATGCCGTGACCAATGATGCGATAGACCCGATTTCGCAACAACCTGAATTCAAATTCTGCGCCGTAGCAATGATGCGCGTCGCACAACAAGACATACAACAACCAATTAAAAATAATGTAGCTGATTCGGACAATGAAGTTCAATCAGACACCAGCGCGGGTGAAGCTACGACAATAACAGAGGAAGACTCAATGAGAATTGACGCGCTGGTCAAAGTACTTGGTATAGAGACAATACCTGCTATCGAACTCGATGGTGTAGAACAACGATATTTATCCGGCTATATCACTGGCCTTCGTTCAAGTGAGTTACGTAAACTAGGCGAAGTGCCTGCACTACCACTAAACGCTCCCCTGGCTTCAGATAGGCGATTATGGGTGGATGGCCTGCTAGCGGGGTTATTCGCCCGTAGTTATATACCCAGTATTGGTGAACCAGTGGTATTGCCACTTTCATTAGCAGAGCCAGCACCAGCAGCTAAGTCACCGATAGTTGTGCTGTGGGCTTCGCAAACAGGTAATGCCGAAGACTTTGCAAAACGCTGTGCTGATTCACTTAACGCAGCTGGGCACACGACTAAACTGGAACACATGGATAACTACCCAATTAACGAGTTACCCAAAGTGCAAAACCTATTATTGATTAGTAGCACATTCGGCGATGGCGACCCACCGGATAATGGTGCTAACTTTTGGTCAGCGCTCAGTGCTGATGGCGCGCCTAAATTAGAGCAGACAAATTTCAGCGTTCTGGCTTTCGGTGACTCCAGTTATGACCAGTTCTGTGGGCATGGCAAAAAGCTAGATGCAAGACTTGAAGCGCTAGGGGCTAAGCGTATGGCAGCTAGGGTAGATTGCGAACCGGAGTATCAGGAACATGCACAAGCGTGGATTAAAACGGTGATTGCATCGTTAGAAACAGTCACCATCACTCAGCAGGAATTGGCTACAGTTTCTGAGGGAGCTGCTGATGTATTTTTAGAAGAAAAAAAAGCAAGCGACAAAAAACAAACGAAAGTACGTTTTGATAAGAATAACCCTTTGCAAGCGCAGATTGCATGCAATGTGTTGTTAAGCCAGACTGGGGCAACTAAAGAAACTAGGCAATTCGCTTTTACCATCCCGGATGCTAATTTCAGCTACGAAGCAGGTGATGCGCTAGGTGTATGGCCGAGCAACTGCGACAAATTGGTAAGCGAATTAATAAGTGCTGCTGGGCTAAAAGCTGATGCAAAAGTTCATGTAGATGAGCATGGTGAAATGTCCCTGCAAGCTGCGTTATTGAAACATTACGAGATTGCGCGTATCACACCGGACTTCCTGAAACTTGTGTCGGACGTTTCTAAAAATACGCAATTAGCTACACTACTTCAAGATGATAATAAAGTCGCACTAAAAGATTGGTTGTGGAGTAAACAAACGGTCGATGTATTGCATACTTTCCCTGCCAAACTAGAAGTACAGGCTTTGCTTGGTGCATTGAAGCGTTTGCAGCCGCGCTTGTATTCCATTTCATCTAGTCCCAAAGCCACATCGGGAGAGGTACATATTACTGTATCTACCGTGCGTTATAAGTGTGAAGATAAGCAACGTAAAGGTGTTTGCTCTACTTTCATGGCTGACTTTACTGGTGATGCGACTGTGCCTATCTTTGTACAAAAGTCAGCTAATTTCCGCCCGCCTGCTAACTCTAAAACGCCAATGATTATGGTTGGTCCTGGTACCGGCATAGCACCGTTCCGCGCATTTCTGCAGGAGCGTCACGCCAGAAAAGATACAGGTAAGAACTGGTTGTTCTTTGGTGAGCAGCATATTGCGACTGATTTTTACTATAGAGATGAAATTGAAAGCTGGCAGAAAGACGGCTTTCTGACCAAACTAGACTTGGCATTCTCTCGTGACCAAGCTGAAAAAATCTATGTGCAAGACCGCATGCGTGAACAAGGTGCTGAACTTTGGACATGGTTAGAGGCCGGTGCGCATTTCTATGTGTGCGGTGACGCCAGCAGAATGGCTAAAGACGTAGACCAAGCCTTACGTGAAGTGATCCAAAAGCATGGCGGTTTAAGTGAGGATGCAGCTAAAGTTTACGTACAAAAGCTTTCAAGCGATAAGCGTTATGTACGCGATGTTTATTAAGGTCTGGTAAGAGTCTATGGATGGTCATTCATTGCAAGAAATCATACCTTTCGCTGCTGCCAAGTATATTCGGGAAATTGGTCGCGGTGCCAAGGCAGTACGTAGTCTCACTAAACAAGACACATATGATGTGTTCTCCGCAATGTTAGCAGGCCGTGTTTCTGATTTGGAGTTGGGGGCGCTATTGCTGGCATGGCGTTTCAAAGGTGAGTCTGTAGAAGAGCTGGCCGGCATGCTGGAAGCTGCTCATGAAACTTGTCGACCACTCACGTTGAGAGGTGATAAGAAAATATTGCCTGTCATTATTCCCAGTTATAACGGTGCCCGTAAACAACCTAATCTAGTACCTTTACTGGCAATGCTATTGGTACGTGAGGGGATACCAGTCCTGGTGCATGGCACCTCTGCTTTTTCTAATCGTGTTACCACTGCGATGTTATTTAAGGCGCTTGATTTGCCGATTTGTAGCAATATGCAAGATGCGGATATCTATTTGACCAATCGGCAATTAGCCTTTCTTCCTATAGAAGTATTATCACCTAATCTCGCTTCAATGCTGGATAAGCGGAATATGTTGAGCTTGCGTAACTCCGCTCATACGATTGTCAAAATGTTGCAGCCGATTGGAAATTATATCGAACATGAAGCAATTCGGCTGGTTAACTTTACCCATCCTGAATATTTGCACACCTTAACCGAATATTTCAGCAAATATCCCGCAAATGTATTAATTGCCCGGGGCACTGAAGGTGAAGCCGTAGTGGATGCGAGGCGCATGGTGAATGTGTTACGAATAGAAAATGGACAGCAATACTTAGTGGCAGAAGCAGAAAAAGGTACTGTAAATGCTTCTGTCGATTTACCTAGTGGGCTGGATGTTCGAGCCACCGCGGATTACATACAGGATGTACTTGCAGGACGACGTGACGTACCCAAACCGATTGCAGAGCAAGTGAATATCATCACACAAATCTCACGTAAAATTACGACATAATCTCTTTACAATTCTAAAGCTCGGATCTTTCATTTGACTGATAGTCAAAAATTGATTTGTGACGATTTATTGGCGCGCCCGGCGGGAGTCGAACCCACGACCTTTGGCTTCGGAAACCAACACTCTATCCAGCTGAGCTACGGGCGCTAATGATGGCGCATTATAACAAAGCGGCAGGCATTAAGATAACTTGTTTAGATTCTTTGTAATAATGGCAATTGGTATTAAGTTTGACTTTTAACCTTGTAATCGTGTGGGTATAATAGTGCTAGTTTATTTTTAAATAATTTAGGGACTAACCGCGATGAGTAAGCATGATGAAGGATATTCAAGATCTAGTTTTTGGCAATTAATCATTGCTATCCCAGGCACTATTTTAGCATTTACCTTGGTAATCTCATTATTAGCTTATTTTTTCGGTAAACCTGCCGAAAAGCCAGCGACAGCTGTTGCTGCCACCGCAGAGGTTTCTAAAGTTGACGAGGCTCTTAAACCTGTTGCTGAAGTGGAAGTTGCAGCGGCAAGTACTGGCCCACACGTTAATAAAAGTGGCGAGGAAGTGGTTAAAGCGGTCTGTTCAATGTGCCACGCTGCAGGGTTGATGCAGGCGCCAACAATCGGTAATAAAGAACAATGGGCGCCACGCATTGCACAGGGTTATGAAACATTGGTTAAACATGCGATTGAAGGTGTTCGTAACATGCCAGCACGTGGCGGCAATGCTGAGTTAACGGATATTGAAGTGGAGAATGCTGTTGTCCACATGGCTAATGCATCCGGTGCAAAATTTGCAGAACCAAAACCTGCTGCGGAAGAAGCGCCTGCTACTGAAGAAGCAGCTGAACCAGCACCAGCCAGCTAATTTAAGTTAGCTCCAGTATTAAGGAAAAGCCGCTTAAATTATTTAGGCGGCTTTTTTGTTTGCGCAATTAAACTGACCATTAACCACCTATAATCAAACCATTATGGCAACTTATGCAATCGGTGATATACAAGGCTGTTATAACGCTTTTATAGCGTTACTCAATCAGCTGCAATTTAATCCCAAAGCGGATCAGCTCAGGTTGGTCGGTGATTTAATTAATCGGGGTGGCGGCTCGCTAGAAGTGTTACGTTGGTGTTATCAGCATCAGTCCTGCGTTAAAGTGGTGTTAGGCAATCATGATTTACATGCTTTGGCAGTGGCACATGAGTTAAAAAAAGCGCATAAAAGTGACACTTTGCACGCCATAATAGATGCCCATGATGGTACTGAGTTGCTGACTTGGTTGCGTAACCAGCCTTTAATGCTGGTTGATCGCGATGAGCATCAAAACGATTATGCAGTCATACATGCAGGTTTGCTACCTCAATGGAGTATTCAAAATGCGTTGGCCTATGCGCATGAGGTGGAAGCTGCATTGCAGGCAGATGATTATCGTGATTTTCTAACACAGATGTATGGCAATACACCCAATATTTGGCAGGATGACTTGATTGGCATGGATAGGTTAAGAGTCATTACCAATGCAATGACTCGCATGCGTATTTGTAGGGCAGGCGGTGAAATGGAGTTTGCATTTAAAGGCGAACTGCAAAATGTGCCTGCAGGCTACATGCCTTGGTTTAAGGTGGCTAATCGACAATCGCAAGCCACAAAAATCCTTTGTGGCCATTGGTCTGCGCTTGGTTTAAGTCAGCACAATAATGTGATTTCATTAGACACTGGTTGTTTATGGGGTGGGCAATTAACGGCTATTTGCCTTGAAACTGCTGTAATTACTCAAGTACAGCACGATGCTAGGGATTTTGTTGCAAAGCCAGTTTAGCGACAATTGCATCATAAGCTTGTTGGGTTAAGTCGCGCCTGTTCTGGGTGCTTGCATGAATCGGTGGTAAAAAATGCAATTCAACGAGAGCATTTTTTTGTTTGATGATTTGCAGCATAGACTCCATTAGGCCAGTTTCACCTGCGTAAGCCATCTCGGTATTGATACTGCCATCTAAATTAACATAACGGATAGCAACTGGCCAAACAGTTGTGTTTGCATTAATGGCCGCTTGTAATACGCTGCTCTTAAAAGCTAAAACCTGTTTACCATCTGTAGTCGTTCCTTCAGGAAAAAAGCAAAGATTATCGCCTTCTGCCAGGCTTGCTGAAGTGATGCCTACGATTTCCCCTGCAACTTGTCTTTTACCTCTATCGATAAACAAAGCATCGGCTTTTTGTGCCAAATATCCAAATATTGGCCAATTTTTAATTTCTGCTTTGGCAATAAAACGTAGTGCAATTTGACTATTTAATGCATGAATATCCGCCCAAGAAATATGATTGGCGACAAACATTGCACCGCGAGTTGAGGTGGGTGGCAGATTGCCTGAGATGATAACTTTGATATGAAAGGCGCGCACTAAGCCACCACACCACCATTTAATGAGCGATTGCTTAGACGCCTTGCTTAACATGGGCAAAATAAATGCAGCTATAATCAGCCCAGTCAGTATATGAAAGAAAACGCGTAGTATTCGATAAGTTCGAACAATTAAGTGACTGTTGTGATGCAAATTATTTTAAGAAATGCGAGGCATATCGACTGTTGATTTTAGATAAAGGTAACATTACCAGCATATCCGCTGTATTGAAATAGGCATCCCATGCAGGTTCACCACAAATGTAGGCGCCCAGTCTTAAATAGCCTTTAATGAGCGGTGGGCAAGCAACTTGCATATGTGGGTTTAAGGCGTGAATTGGCAAGGGCGTATGTGGAAACACACGGTATTCCGCAGGCGATAAATATTCGTCTTTCAGCTTGTGATACAAGCTCGCTGCCATGTGCCCGCCGTCATTAATAGGGACGCTGCCGCAACCAATCATGTACTCATAATTGTGCATTTGCATATATTTAGCTAACCCTGCCCACAGCATGGTAATGGTGCCGCCATTGCGATAATTTTGATGCACACATGCGCGGCCTACTTCAACTGTGCTTTTGAATAAGTGTGATAAGCGGGTTAGATCAAATTCGCCGGCCGAGTAATAACCACCGGCTTCGTTGGCTTTTTCTGGGTTCAGGATGCGATAAGTGCCGATGACTTGATGTGTCACACTTTCGCGCACCAGTAAGTGTTCACAATATGCGTCAAAGCCGTCGATGTCTAAGCCGCCAGTACCAGAAAGTTGCGCGCCCATTTCTTCTGCAAATACTTTGTAGCGCAAGCGTTGCGCTTCTGCAACCTCTGCCGGATTGCGCGCCAGGCTGATGCTTAGGCCTTTTTGTTGATGATTGGATTGTAGTACTTTAGGTTGTACTAATAGTGGTTTTGCTAACTTGCTGTCAGACATAACATCTCTCCTTTATTTTTGAGAGATGTTATGTGCTTAATATGAATGAATCATGAAAATAAGATGACTAAATGGTGACACCAGTATAAATGGTGTCACTATTAAAGGTGAATTGATAGTTAATGCGTTACGCGCGAAGTGTCTGAATTTTCAACAATACGTACTCTATCACCAGGTTTAAACTCTTCGTCAGCTTCTTGCACAATAGCCACCATAGAGCCGCCATCTAATTTAACCGTGATTTCAAGGCCGTCTTTGCGGGTAACGCCTTCTTCAAGAGCTGAGCCAGCAAGTCCACCTGCAATAGCGCCAATGACAGCAGCAATTGCACTGCCACGGCCACCACCAATCGAACTGCCTGCTATACCGCCGACCGCGCCACCGCCAATCGTACCCACCGGGCTTTTTGTACCTTCTAATTTAACCGTGCGTACACTTTCTACCACGCCGGTTTTAACTGTTTGTACTTTACGGGCATCGTCACGTTTGTATACGCTGCCGGAATTAGAGCTCGCGCAAGCGACTGTTAAAATAGATAAGATTGCCACAATCAATAGTTTTGAGAATTGCATAATGGGTTCCTTTTAATTATTAAGATTTTATTCGTTATTTAGATACTATCTTCTTAGTCCATTTAACCAGTATTTGGTTTTACTAGCGACTACTTTTTACTTATTTGAAGCGGCTTGCTCAGTACTTACTTCTGCTAATAATGCTTGTGTATAAATATTCTCAATTTCAATACGCGTTGGTTTATGATTTTGTCCACCACGGCTTGCGATTTTAATTGCGCCCATGGTCGAGGCTAATCGTCCACAAGTGAGCCAATCCCAGCCGTTAGCAATGCCATATAATAAACCAGCGCGATACGCATCACCACAACCAGTCGGATCGACAATCTTTTCAGCCTTAACGCACGGCACGTCATAACGTTGACCATCTGCATAAATATGTGAGCCATTGGCGCCCAAAGTTACGACCAATGCTTTCACTTTGCTGGCTAATTGCTCAAGGCTTAAGCCGGTTTTGTCTTGAAGCACTTGTGCTTCGTAATCATTTACTGCCAAATAAGTTGCCATTTCAATGAAGTGGAGCAACTCTTCACCATTAAACATAGGTAGGCCTTGGCCAGGATCAAACATGAAAGGAATGCCAGCCTCAAAACACTCTTTAGCATGTTGGAACATGCCGTCGCGACCATCCGGTGCAATAATCGCTAAACTGACTTCTTGGGCATTTTTTACGCTGTTTTGGTGTGACTCCACCATTGCACCTGGGTGAAATGCCGTGATTTGGTTGTCATCAATATCTGTTGTGATAAAGGCCTGTGCGGTAAAGCTCGCCTCAATTTTTTTAATGTGCTGGGTGTTGATGTTGTTTTGATTTAGCCAACTGGTATAGCTGCTAAAATCCTCACCTACTGTCCCCATAATTAATGGTTTGCCTTCGAGCAGTTGTAGATTGTAGGCAATATTGCCTGCAGTGCCGCCAAATTCGCGTCGCATCTCTGGCACATAAAAAGACACGCTTAAAGAGTGAATTTTGTCAGGCAGGATATGGTTTTTAAATTGATCCTGAAACACCATGATAGTGTCGAAAGCGAGAGAGCCACAAATGAGCGTATGCATAGTAATACCGTTTTTTGAAAACGGTATTATCTTAGAGCAAGTATAGAGTGGCAAGGGAAGTTTTGACTGCAGTGAATGCGGTAAGGTAAAGCGCAGGCAGAATGAAAGTCAAAAGTGAAAATTAACCATTGATTGTTACGATTAATTACTTATGATGCTTTGAATGTTTGAACTTAACTCTATGGCTGTTTAATTGCGCCGTCAATTAAAATTTTAGCCGCTTTCTTTGCGTATTTTATGGCGCCAGAACCACGCTTCATTTGTTCAGCTTGCGCTGCGCCTTCAAACAGCAGTGATAGCTGTAACGCTAAACCATCGGCATCTTTAATATTGGCATCAGCGGCTAATTTGCTGATAAATTGTCTAAATTCACGCGATTGCAATGAAGATAGTTTATGAATGGCATTTTCTTCGTTGGGGAACTCTGCAGAAGCCTTAATAAAGCCCACACCGATAAATGCAGAGGAGTTGACCCATTCTTCAATATAGTCAAACAACAGTTGAATTTTTTCAGCAGGCTTTTTAGTGCCAGCATTCAATTTTTCATTTAACCAGCTTTGAAAGTCTTGCTGGCTTTTTTGCAGTACTTCAATGATTAATTGTTCTTTTGTATGGAAGTATTTGTAAAGCGTCATTTTTGTGGTGCCAGCAACGGCAACAATCGTATCTACACCAGTAGAGTTGATTCCTCTAGTATGGAATAAATCAGTCGCGACTAATAAAATCTTGTCTTTTAAAACACTCATAAAATGAGTATAGCATGAGATTAATTGGCTTTGTCAAATATACCTTTGAGTAATGTTTTTTCGATAAATATATTTAAGTGTTAATTTAAGTAACTAATATTAAAAGTAAAAATAAATTAACTATTTATTTGATGTGTTTAATTATACTTAGTGGTATATCTTATACATAGGGCTGATTTGAAGGTGGCTGTTGTGAGGTGTGTGTGAAAAAAGATGATTGGGTTACAGTTCGAAGTTGTACATTTGGTATGCGCTAAAGATTTCAGGACCTGAAATCTAGAGGGGGAAGTGAAGTGTGGATTGTCAGCCTTTGGAGTTGGCCATTAACATGGGTGTGTAGTTGCAGCGAACCATATCTAATAAGTGCTGCACCAATTTTTGGTCTTCGATATTGGTTGAAATCTGCCCTAAGACAACATTCTCAAAATATACTTTTTTAGAGGAGTCGGGCAATTGTATTGCCTCAATCAGTTGGCAGTTCCCTTTGCGCATTTGATCAAGCTGCGCAAGCAATGCGGCGGTTTGTTGCGGGCTGGCTATTTGGCTTGCATTAACTGCAGTGTATGGGGTTGTTTGCGCGACTTGTTGGCTGGAAGGTAAATCAGTTTTGTTATGTATAAACAAGCTGCCTGTAACGATTAATGCGCCTAAAAAGCTGGCCGCAATTGCATAGGCAGAGGTTTTTGCGATACGAAATTCCTTTTCAGTTTGCGCTGCAATAAGTGCGCTGGCTGCATTTTTGGCATGGCTCAAGCTCAGTTGGTTGTTGGTCTGAAGTTTTTCTTGCGCGGCTGCAACAGCCATAAAATACAGTTGGCTTGCCAGCATTTCCGGTAGCGCCGCACCTGCTTTAGTAGCTTCTATGGCTAAAAAATCTTGTAAATGATGATTGGTCGGCAATGTGGAGTGAGAGGTTGATGCTACAGGCTGCTGGGCATAAGGCGCATCAAGCCAGTCTTCCAGGATATCAAAAAGACTTAACAGTCTTGCTTGTGGTTTGTTGCTCGATTTTTTGAGCATGCGAATGAACCAGTCTGAATTGATTAAGTCTAGATTGTCCATATTTAAGCTTACTTAACCTTGAGTCGCTTATTTTAAAAAGGTTTTACTACTGCCAGAATGACAATGGCAAATAATACCAATACAGGCATTTCATTAAACCAGCGATACCACACGTGGCTATGCGTATTTTTCCCGGCGGCGAAAGCGCGCATCAATTTTCCGCAATACATATGATAAGCGATTAAGCCAGCAACCAATAGTAGTTTGGCATGCAGCCAGCCACCTTTAATGCCATAACCCAGCCAAAGCCACAGGCCAAAGACAATTGCCAGTACCGCCAATGGCAACGTGAAACGATATAGCTTATGCTCCATTAAGCTGAGTCGTTCTTGCGTGGCAGCGTCTTGAGTCATGGCGTGATTGACAAATAATCGCGGCAAATAAAATAAGCCGGCAAACCAGCTTATGACGAAAATAATATGCAATGCTTTAATCCAAAGCATTATTTCGCCAGTTCGATATTCAATAAGTGGTGTAGTTTAACAAAATCCAGCTCGCCAATTGTGCGCTGTAAGCGATTACCTTGTTTATCAAAAATGAACGCGGTGGGCGTTAGGTTAACGCCGCCAAACGCTTGAGTAATTTCAGACAAGCCATCATGCATCACGGGGAAGGGCAGTGATTTTTGACGCGTGTAGTTAAGCACCTGAGCCGGTGGATCGTAAGGCATTGCAACAGAAATAATTTCAAGGCCTTTGGTTTTGTAGTTGTTATAAGTTTTTATTAAGTCGGGCATTTCTTTAATGCAGCCAGGACAGTCGGTGGCCCAGAAGTTAACCAGCACGACTTTGCCTTTTAAATCAGCCATGCTGATTTTCTTGCCTTCAATAGTGGTAAATGTGACTGCAGGCGCTTGTGATTTATTGCTGAGGTTTAAGCCCAAAAATAATAATAAAGCCAGAATGGCAGCGGGAATGATTAATTTTTTAATGATTGGCATCGTATAATTTTAACGCTTTTTATGCATAATTTGTTATCAATAACCATAGAACGCTTGTAGTTATTTGGCGGTCTACAGCATGTTATAATTAACTATTAAATTTAGCCCATTTTTATCCAAAAGATAAACACAAACATAGATGAATGCACCTATTCCCGCTGAAATTTTACAATCAGAGCCTGCTCCTGCGGTGCGTCTGCGCGAAATTCCCTATAACTACACCTCATTCTCCGACCGCGAAATCGTTATTCGGTTCTTGGGCGAAGAGATTTGGGATGTTTTAAATGCGCTGAGAGGCGAACGCAAAACAGGTCGCAGTGCGCGCATGCTGTTCGAAGTGCTGGGTGATTTGTGGGTGGTGAGCCGTAATCCCTATTTGCAAGATGATTTGCTGGATAACCCTAAGCGTCGAAAAGCGTTGATTGATGCACTTTATCATCGCATTAAGGCTATTGATGAGCGTAATGTTAATGGCAATAGCAGTGGCAACGAAAAAGTACAGAAACTGGTCAGCGCTGTTACAAAAGCCGTTGAAAAATTTGCTGAAGACTTTCGCCAAACATATGACTTGCGCAAAAAAGCATTAGCCAAATATAGCAAAATCACACGCAAGGATAATATTCAGTTTGATGGACTTGCGCGTGTTTCACACGTGACGGATGCTACCGACTGGCGTGTTGAATATCCATTCGTGGTGCTTAATCCGGATATTGAGATTGAAATTGCCGCGTTAGTTAAAGCCAGTATTGAATTGGGTTTAACGGTTATCCCACGCGGAGGCGGCACGGGTTATACGGGTGGTGCAATCCCACTGACACCGTTATCTGTGGTAATTAATACGGAAAAACTGGATCGTCATACGGGCGTGCAAATGCGCACTTTACCTGGCGTAGCGCGCCAAGTTGCAACTATTGAATGTGGCGCAGGCGTAGTCACGCGGCGCGCGATGGAGGCGGCAACTGAGGCGGGGCTAGAGTTTGCTTGCGATCCGACCAGTGCAGACGCGAGTTGTATCGGCGGTAATGTGGCCATGAACGCCGGCGGCAAGAAGGCTGTGCTATGGGGTACTGCGCTGGATAACTTAGCGTCATATCGCATGGTTACGCCAGATGCGACTTGGATTGAGGTAGAGCGTTTAGATCATAACCTTGGCAAAATCCACGATATCGAGATGGCGAGATTCAAAATCACGCGCTTTGATATTGATCTAAAAACGCAATTAGGTGAGCCTGAGATTATTGCGATACCTGGGCCAAGCTTTAGAAAAGTAGGTTTGGGTAAAGACGTTACCGATAAGTTTTTAAGCGGCTTACCCGGTATTCAAAAAGAAGGTTGCGATGGATTAATTACCAGCGCCACTTTTATTCTGCACCGCATGCCAAAATATGTGCGTACTATTGCTTTAGAGTTCTTTGGCAATGTGTCACATGCCGTACCGGCAATTGTTGAGATTAAAGACTATCTTGATGCGACTGCCAAACCAGATCCAGCGGCTCCTAATAAGCCATTGGTCATTATGGCTGGCCTGGAGCACATGGATGAGCGCTATATTAAAGCGGTTGGTTATGCCACTAAAGCGGCAAGACAGCAACGCCCGAAAATGGTGTTAATTGCAGATATCGCTTCTGACGATGAAAACGCGGTCGGCGAAGTTGCCTCAGCCATGGTGCGTATGTGTAATGCCAAAAATGGCGAAGGTTTCATTGCTGTTTCAGGCGAGGCGCGTAAAAAGTTCTGGCTAGATCGCGCGCGAACAGCCGCTATTGCCAAACATACCAACGCCTTTAAAATCAACGAAGACGTCGTGATTCCGTTGCCTAAATTGGGCGAATATTCTGATGGTATCGAGCGCATTAATATTGAGCTTTCCATTCATAATAAGCTTAAATTAGTGGATGCCTTAGAAGAGTTTATGCAGACGGATTTGCCGCTGCAAGCGGATGAGGATGGCAATGCTGATGCGCAAATGGTGCATTCTAAACAAGTCATGGCATTGCAATTGCTGCGTGATTTACGGGAGAAATGGCGTTTAATTTTAAACACGCTAGATGAACCTGTCAGCGTATTAGGCAAACTTGGTGCGCCGTATAGCCAGTATGAGAATGTATTCCGCGCTGTGCAATCATACGATTTGCGTATCTCTTGGAAGCGTGAACTAAAACGCCCAATGGCGGATATTTTTGCTGGGCGAGAGTATCAAAAAATCTTGGCGCGTTTTGATGAAATTCATAAAGCCGTGCTTAAAAGCCGCGTATTTATTGCCTTGCACATGCATGCAGGCGATGGCAACGTGCATACTAATATTCCCGTTAACTCTGATGATTACGGCATGATGCAGCAAGCACATGCGGCGGTTGATCGTGTGATGGCGCTGGCTAAAGGTTTAGATGGCGTGATTTCAGGTGAGCATGGTATCGGTATCACCAAAATGGAATACTTAGACCAGGCCACCATTGATACTTTTACCGCATACAAAAATAAAGTAGACCCAAACGGCCACTTTAATAAAGGTAAATTGTTGATGGGTTCTGGGCTTGAGAATGCTTATACGCCTAGCTTTGGTTTGCTGGAGCAAGAGTCTATCATCATGGAACAGTCTGCCATTGGCGAAATTGCAGATGACATCAGTGACTGTTTGCGTTGCGGGAAATGTAAGCCGGTCTGCACAACGCATGTGCCGAGGGCGAACCTTTTATACAGCCCGCGTAATAAAATCTTGGGTACATCACTGTTAATTGAGGCGTTTTTGTATGAAGAGCAAACACGTCGGGGCATTTCGTTAAAGCATTTTGATGAGTTTAACGATGTAGCCGACCATTGCACGGTTTGTCATAAGTGTTTAAATCCATGCCCTGTAGACATTGATTTTGGTGATGTATCAATCAAAATGCGTAACTTTTTGCGCGAGCAAGGCAAAAAACAATTTAACCCTGGCACCGCAGCTGGGATGTTGTTTTTAAATGCTAAAGATCCTGCCACCATTAAGTTTTTACGCACCACCATGATTGGTTGGGGTTATAAGGCACAAAATATTGCACATGCTTTTGCGAAAAAACTGGGCCTGCTTAAAGATAAGATTCGTCCTCCTGCCACAGTCGGTAAGCCGGAAATCAAGGCGCAGGTGATTCATTTTATCAATCGACCTATGCCTAGAAAAATGCAGTCTAAAACCTCACGCGCCATGCTAGGTGTGGAAGATGACAGCATGATTCCAGTCATTCGTAATCCGAAAAAAGTCACTGAAGACTCTGAAGCGGTATTTTATTTCCCTGGCTGCGGCTCTGAACGCTTGTTTTCAAACGTGGGGCTAGCGACACAAGCGATGCTGTATGAAGTCGGCGCAATCACCGTATTGCCGCCTGGGTACTTGTGCTGTGGCTACCCGCAAACATCAGCAGGCAACCATGATAAAGGTCAGGAAATCACTGCGGATAATCGCGTATTGTTCCACCGTGTTGCTAATACCTTGAATTATTTGGATATTAAAACGGTAATCGTGTCTTGCGGTACGTGTATGGATCAACTGCAAAAATACGAATTTGAGAAAATATTCCCAGGTTGTAGGCTGTTAGATATTCACGAGTACCTAATGGAAAAAGACATGCGTTTGCAAACGGTGACAGGTACACGCTATATGTATCACGACCCATGCCATACGCCCATGAAAACCTATAAGCCATTAGAAGTCACTAATAAGTTGATGGGGCAAGACGTGCAGCTGAGCGACCGTTGTTGTGGTGAAAGTGGTACTTTCGCTGCTGCTCGACCTGACATTGCCACGCAAGTTAAATTCCGCAAGCAAGAGGAGCTGGAAAAAGGCATGAATAAAATGGGCTTAACGGTTGGTAAACCTGAAGAGCAGGTAAAAATACTCACCAGTTGTCCAAGTTGTCTGCAAGGTTTAGCGCGTTATGGCGACGACACGGGTATTGAAGCGGATTACATCGTTGTTGAAATGGCGAAGCATATTCTGGGTGAAAACTGGATGGAAGAATATGTGGAAAGAGTGAACAATGGTGGGATTGAGAAGGTGTTGTTGTAATACTGAGAGCAGATTGAAATGGCTTGATGACGGAAATTATCATCATTATGGCCATTACTTTTTGTTCTTATTTCAGAGTTAACTAACTTTAAGCGTGAGGGATGCACTAATCGACGTTAATCAAAAGTGCGTGACATGAATAAGTTAATCCTCTCTTTACTCTTATTATTTCAAAGCTCTTTAACATTAGCGGCAACTGAAAATGGTCGCTGGCATGCTGGTATTGGGGATGCGACTATCTTTGGATGGATAACCGTTGCGTTTTATTTACTGGCTGTTGCGCGTTGTGTAGTAAAGGCAAAGGCTTCTAAAAAGTTTGGCGGTAATTATCAGTTTTGGTTGTATTTGGCTGTTTTCTTGCTATTTTTAGGGCTCAATAAACAACTGGATTTGCAAAGTTGGTTTACTGAAACGCTTAAAGATAGCGCGCAGGCACATGGTTGGTATGAGCATAGAAGGCCTGTGCAAGTGGCTTTTATAGTGGCGCTAGGTTTCGGCATGCTGATTGCGCTAATCTCTTTTAGATTATTTTTAGCAAATACATGGCGCAACTATAAACTCACTTGGGTGGGAATTATTTTGCTTTGCACATATATTTTAATACGTGCCGCATCATTTCATCATGTTGATTTGCTTATCCATTCTGAGATTTTAGGATTGAGCATAAACGTGCTTATGGAAATTGGTGCGATTCTGCTGATTATCGTTGGGACATATTTCAATAAGAAACCAAGTGGCTTGTTGCTTGCCGACACGATTTCAGTACGTGATTATGTTGAAATCGAAAAAGAAGGCGATATCGTCAGATGCCCGCAGTGTGGCACTCAGCCACTGTCAAAGACGCGCGATGATCGTTTATTTAAATGCCGTTCGTGCGGCTTTAAATATACAGTGCATGTGATTGGTGTTTAGCGCTGTCTAGAATCGATTTAACTCACGTAAAATAGCGATTATGAATTACTACCAACTTGCAAAACCTTTACTGTTTCAGTTTGATGCGGAAATCGCTCACGATATCACTTTAAAAAGCCTTAAGTACGCTGAAAAATCCGGATTGTTGGCACTTTATCCAAAGCCGCCTGTTTGTCAGTCAAGACAAGTAATGGGATTAAGCTTCCCTAATCCAGTTGGCCTTGCAGCGGGTTTGGATAAGAATGGTGCGGTTATCGATGGCATGGCTGCATTGGGCTTCGGCTTTGTTGAGGTGGGCACTGTTACACCACGTGCACAACCAGGCAATCTTAAGCCGCGTTTATTCCGAGTGAAAGAAGCGCAGGGTGTGATTAATCGCTTTGGCTTTAACAATCTGGGTGTCGATAATTTAATCGAGAATGTAAAATCGGCTCAATATAAAGGTGTGCTGGGCATTAATATCGGTAAAAACTTTGATACACCCATGGAAAACGCAGTAGATGATTATTTAATTTGCATGAAAAAAGTGTACGAACATGCCAGTTACATCACAGTAAATATATCGTCACCCAACACTAAAAACTTACGTGCCCTGCAAGAGAAAGAGGCGTTATCCAGTTTGCTTGCCAGTTTGAAATCGGAGCAAAATAAATTAGCACAGCAACACGGTAAATATGTGCCAATCACTTTAAAAATCGCGCCGGATTTAACCCAGGAACAAGTGGTTGAAATTGCCGATTTACTAATGCAACACCAGATTGATGGCGTGATTGCCACAAATACGACGCTGGCGCGTGATGTAGTAAAAGGTATGAAAAATGGCGATGAAACAGGTGGATTGTCGGGCGCACCAGTGCGTAATCAATCAACGATTGTGATTCAGCAACTTTCAAAACAATTGCAAAATGCGCTACCGATTATTGGCGTGGGCGGTATATTAAGCGGCGCAGATGCCGTTGAAAAAATTGCTGCAGGTGCGGATTTGGTACAAGTATATAGCGGGCTGATTTATCAAGGGCCTAAGCTGGTGCGTGATATTTGCACAGCATTAGGTTAATTCAATCGTAGACTTAACCCTATTTTTTAGGCATAAATAGGGTTAAGTTATTAGAGTTTGTATGCTTCCAATTTTATATTCCTATCGTCGTTGTCCTTACGCCATGCGCGCCAGACTGGCGATTAACGTGGTCGACATTACAGTTGAAATACGCGAAATATCATTGCGTGACAAGCCAGCTCATTTATTACAGGTATCGCCAAAAGGCACCGTGCCCGTGTTGATATTGCAAAATGATATCGTGATTGAACAAAGCTTAGACATTATGTTTTGGGCTTTACAGCAATACGATCCGCAAGATTGGCTGGATGCCGATTTTGGCAAAATGCAGACATTAATCACTGAGAACGACACGCATTTTAAACAAGTGCTGGACCGCTATAAATATCCTGAACGCCATCCGCAATTGACACAGACGCATTATCGCCAGCAGGGCGAGATATTTTTACAGCGGCTAGAGGTGTTACTTAATCAACATATTTATTTGCTTAAAGATACTGCCAGTCTGGCTGATATGGCGATTTTTCCATTCGTACGCCAGTTTGCGGCGGTCGATTTAACTTGGTTTGAATCGTCAAAATACCCGAAATTGCAAAATTGGCTTAATGCTTTAACGCACTCAGTGTTATTTGAACGCGTGATGGAAAAACAGCCAACCTATCTTGCATAAGTTGGCTGTTGATAATGCCTATTAAATTTTAATCCGCCGTTGCCAGCAATTCATCACGTGATTGGTTATCTTTGCTAAAAACCAGTTTTACTTGGTCTTTGTCATCGATATCGACATGCACGACTCCGCCATTTGCCAATTTCCCAAATAGTAATTCGTCTGCCAAGGCTTTACGAATCGTATCCTGAATCAAACGCGCCATCGGGCGTGCGCCCATTTGCGGGTCAAAACCTTTTTTACCTAGATAGGTTTTAAGCGCATCGCTAAATGTGACATCCACTTTTTTCTCATGCAATTGGTCTTCTAATTGCATCAAGAATTTATCCACCACACGGATGATAATATCTTGCGTCAGGCTGCCAAATGACACGGTTGCATCTAAACGATTGCGGAACTCTGGTGAGAATAGGCGTTTAATATCCACTTGCTCATCACCAGCTTCTTTGGAATTGGTAAATCCAATACTTGATTTAGCCAGATTCTCAGCGCCTGCATTCGTCGTCATGATAATCGTGACATTTCTAAAGTCCGCTTTTCGACCATTATTGTCAGTCAAAGTACCGTGATCCATCACCTGCAACAGAATATTGAAAATATCTGGATGCGCTTTTTCAATCTCATCTAACAATAGAACGCTGTAAGGCTGTTTGGTGATTGCTTCGGTCATCAAGCCGCCTTGCTCAAAGCCAACGTAGCCAGGAGGCGCACCAATCAAGCGACTCACCGCATGGCGTTCCATGTATTCACTCATATCGAAGCGAATCAATTCAACGCCCATGATATAAGCCAACTGTTTGGCAACTTCGGTTTTACCCACACCAGTTGGACCGCTGAATAAGAAGCTACCGATCGGTTTGTTGCTTTGACCCAAGCCGCTACGTGCCATTTTGACTGCTGATGTCAGCGCTTCAATCGCTTTATCCTGGCCAAAAACTACTGCTTTTAAATCGCGTTCCAATGTTTTAAGTGCATTGCGGTCATCGCTGGAGATATTTTTGGGCGGAATGCGTGCAATTTTAGCCACGATGTCCTCAATCTCTTTATTGCCAATGACTTTTTTCTGCTTGTTCTTAGGCAAGATGCGTTGCGCGGCACCTGCCTCATCAATCACATCGATTGCTTTGTCTGGCAAATGGCGGTCATTAATGTATTTGGCAGCTAGCTCAGCCGCTGTAGTTAACGCACCAGCACTGTATTTCACGCTATGATGTTCTTCAAAACGAGATTTCAAGCCTTTTAAGATTTCAATCGTTTCAGCGATACTTGGTTCAACCACATCTACTTTCTGGAAACGGCGTGATAAAGCATGATCTTTTTCAAAGATGCCACGATACTCCTGATAAGTGGTCGCGCCGATGCATTTGAGTGTGCCGTTTGAAAGTGCTGGTTTAAGCAAATTAGAAGCGTCTAACGTGCCGCCGCTGGCTGCTCCTGCGCCGATTAAGGTATGAATTTCGTCAATAAATAGAATTGCATCCGGTTTTTCAGCCAGTTGTTTCATGACGGCTTTTAAGCGTTGCTCGAAATCACCACGGTATTTGGTGCCAGCCAATAGCGCACCCATATCCAATGAGTACACCGTTGCATTCGCCAATACATCCGGGATTTCTTTTTCAACGATGCGACGTGCCAAACCCTCTGCAATCGCAGTTTTACCTACACCGGCTTCACCAACAAGTAGGGGGTTGTTTTTACGGCGACGGCATAGTGTTTGAATCACGCGTTCAATTTCTGGACCACGACCGATAAGCGGGTCAATTTTGCCAGCCAATACTTGAGAGTTTAAATTAAGGGTGAAGCTTTCAAGCGCGCCATTAGGTGCAGCTTCGGCATCGGCATCGGTTTCGGTTCCTTCAGGTTTCGCATCACCTTCTGGCACTTTAGCCACGCCATGCGAAATAAAGTTAACCACATCTAAACGGGTAATACCTTGTTGGTGCAGGAAAAATACCGCATGTGAATCTTTTTCACCAAAGATCGCTACCAGCACGTTAGCGCCAGTGACTTCTTTTTTGCCTGATGATTGCACATGCAGCATGGCGCGTTGGATGACGCGTTGAAAGCCGAGCGTTGGCTGTGTATCGACTTCTTCTGTGCCATTAACAGTCGGCGTGTGTTCTTCAATGTAATGATTCAGCTCGGTACGCAGTACATCAAACTTTGCGCCACACGCACGCAGCACTTCTGCTGCAGTAGGATTATCAATCATTGCTAGCAGTAAATGCTCAACCGTAATGAGTTCATGACGCTTTTGTCTTGCGTCCATGAATGCCATGTGCAAACTTACTTCAAGTTCTTGCGCGATCATTTTGTACCAACTTTCATTTACTTTTACATTCTCTGCCAGCATCCGCTGGTGCTTTTACATTTCTCACTACCTAGGCTGGCTCTGTTACACACTGCAAGGGATGTTGCGATTCTTGAGCATGCGTTAAAACCTGTTTCATTTTGGTTTCCGCGATATCTTGCGGATAAACACCACAGACTCCAATGCCTTCCGTATGTACTTTGAGCATAATTTGCGTCGCTTGTTCACGGCTTTTGTTAAAAAAACGTTCAATCGTTTCTACAACAAACTCCATTGGCGTGTAGTCGTCATTTAACAGCAACACTTTGTACATCGCAGGCAGTTTTGGCTTAACTGCACTGGGTTTAATTGCAAGGTCTTGGTTTGGGTTTGTGTTAGCCATGTGCTACTTTGTTAATTACTTAATACTATTTTGAGCCGACTACAGAAAATTTCAAGCCCAATATGAGTAGGGATATAGAGATTAAATCCAATTAAGGGAAGATTTTGACGCTTTTAACGATCCTATCTTGCGTCTGCATGATTTCAAGCGTGTGACCATTAATTCTAAAACTGGTGCCAGGTTCAGGAATATCTTCAAAATGTTCCAGTATCAAGCCGTTAAGTGTGCGTGGCCCATCTAGCGGTAAATTAATATTGAGTTTTTTATTTAAATTACGTAATGCACTGCTGCCGTCAACCAGCCAGCTACCATCAGTTTCTTGGCGATAGCTGCCAACACGACTGGGTGACTGGGTAGTAAAGTCGCCAATCACCTCTTCTAAAATATCTTCCAGCGTAACTAAACCTTTAAACTCACCGTATTCATCTACCACTAAAGCAATGCGTTCCTGATTTTCTTGAAATTGCTGAATTTGCGTATAAAGCGGCGTACCAGAAGGAATGAAGTAAGGTTCGCTGATAATTTCACGTAAGGTTTCTTTGCTAATCTCTGCATCCTGCTGATAACTGCGCAGATTAATTACTTTGCGTATATGAATAATGCCAATAATTTCCTCGTTGTCACCTTCGCGCGCAGGGAGGCGCGTGTGGTGGCTGTTTGAAATGCGCTGCAGAATATCATCAATCGGCGCGTCAAAATCAATTACTTCAACCATTGTATGCGCGGTCATCACGTCATCTACCGTGATTTTTTCCAGATCAAACAAGTTAAGTAAAATGGTTCGGTGCTTTTTAGGCATAAAATGTCCGGCATCCGTCACAATGCTGCGTAATTCATCCATGGTGAGCGATTGCGAGCGCTCACTAAAGTTGATATTCACTCTTAATAGCTTAAGCAAACCTTCAACAAATAGATTGATAAACCAAACGGCGGGGTACAACAGTTTTAAAAGTGGATACAGAACATAGCTGCATAAAATGCCGAGCTTTTCCGGGTATGCGGCCGCGATTACTTTTGGAGATATTTCGCTGAAGACTAGTATGGCGAAAGTCACGGATAGCGTGCCTGTCATCAATATCCATTCGCCTTCACCAAACAGTTCCACAGTGATAATGGCGACAAGTGTTGCCGATGCGGCATTCGCAAAGTTGTTGCACAACAGAATCACACCAAGTAGTTTGTCAGTTTTGGCGAGTAAGCTGCTAGCTAATCGTGCACCACGGTTACCTTCTTTAACCAAATGCCGCAGCCGATAACGGTTGAGCGACATTAAGCTGGTTTCAGCAACAGAGAAAAAGCCAGAAATAAGCAGAAGCAAGGCTAGAACGCCAAGCTGATAGGGAATCGGAATATTATCCAAGTAGCGTTAGATCAAAAAATAAACAGGTAGTCAGTTTACCTGTTTATTTATTTAAAAATCAAGAGGTTAAGATTTTTTTGTGAGTTGGTTCCGGTTTGAATAGATGTTTTGATGAATGTATTTAATTAAGATAGTGCTTCTGCGGTGTTATCAGAATCCTTTTTATTAGCATCTTTTTTCTCAGTGTCACCAATTAAGTTAGCGCGACTTACCCCTAAATACATCGCAACCGGGCAAGCAACCAATACAGAAGAATAGATACCGAATAGGATACCAATAGTGAGTGCTAGTGCAAAGTTATGCAGCACTTCGCCACCGAATAACAACATTGAACCGACCATGGTTTGTGTCATCAAGTGAGTAATCACTGTGCGTGACATCGTACGTGTGATTGCGTTATCAATCACTTGCACCACGCTGGCTTTACGCATTTTGCGGAAATTCTCGCGCACGCGGTCAAATACTACAACTGATTCATTCACTGAATAACCTAAAACTGCCAGAATCGCAGCGAGCACGGTTAAGTTAAATTCCCACTGGAAAAAGGCAAAGAAGCCTAAAATAATCACCACGTCATGCATATTGGCGATAATTGCCGCTACCGCGAAACGCCATTCAAAGCGTATCGCCAAGTAAGCCATAATGCCTGCGCAAACCAGTAATAGTGCTAATCCGCCGCTTGCATATAGTTCGTCGCCGACTTGCGAGCCAACTGATTCCACGCGACGCACTTCGGCAGATGAATCTGCTGTTTGTAAAGCTTTTGTGACCGTTTCAGATAATTGTGCAATCGACATGTCTTTTTTAAGTGGTAGGCGAATCAACACATCGTGGCTGGTACCAAAATTTTGGACAGTGACATCCTTTAAGCCGATTGAGTCGACTGCTTTACGGATGCTATCGATATTTGCAGATTGCGGATAATTCACTTCCATCACCGTGCCGCCAGTGAAGTCAACGCCGTAATGCAGGCCTTTAGACCAAAGAAAAAATATCGCCACAAAAAAAGTGATGAGCGAGACAGCCGTGGTTAAACGGCCATAACTCATGAATGGGATGTCTTTTTTAATTCTGAAAAATTCCATAATCCATACTCTATATAAAATTAGCTGCTAAATTGCTAAGGTTAAATTCTTAGCAAATTGAAATTTAATCGAAGTTTAACCTTTATAAATCTGGCCGATTGAAAGGTTGGTCACTTTACGGCGGTAGCCATAAATCAGATTCACAATCGCACGCGACACTAGAACTGCGGTAAACATAGACGTTAATATGCCCAACACGTGTACTACGGCGAATCCTTTAATTGGGCCTGTACCAAACATAAACAAGGCAAAACCAGCAATCAGTGTTGTCACGTTGGAGTCTAGAATCGTGTCAAATGCTCTGTCGTAGCCTGCATGAATACTGGCTTGTGGCGTGTTGCCATTGCGTAACTCTTCACGAACCCGTTCGTTAATCAGTACGTTCGCGTCAATCGCCATACCCAGAGCCAACGCAATCGCCGCTAAACCTGGCAGGGTGAGTGTCGCTTGTAACATCGAAAGCAGAGCGACCAGTAACAGCAGGTTAATACCCAGCGCTAATACAGAAACGCCACCAAAAACCATGTAGTAAATCATCATCATCACCGCGATTGCAGCAAAACCCCACAGTGTAGAATGTACGCCACGTTTGATGTTTTCTTCACCCATGCTTGGGCCAACGGTACGTTCTTCAATGATTTCCATTGGTGCGGCAAGCGCGCCAGCACGTAGCAACAGTGCAACATCGGTGGCTTCCTGCGTATTACTCATGCCGGAAATCTGCACACGGCCGCCGCCGATTTCTTCGTTAATCACTGGCGCAGTAATCACTTCAGTATTGCCTTTTTCAATCAGCAAAATCGCCATGCGCTTGCCCACGTTGTCGCGAGTGACATTTTTAAATATACCAGCACCGCGACCATCTAACGTGACATTCACAATTGCGCCGCCAGTTTGATTGTTAACACCCGGGCCAGCATCAGTAATACGATCGCCGGTTAACACCACATTCTTTTTAACTAGAATTGGATTACCTTCACGGTCTTTATACACTTCGTCACCAAAAGGCACTTGGCCTTTGAGAGCAGCTTCAAGCGTTGCCATGTCTTTTTTATCTTCATCCACCATGCGAATTTCAAGCGTTGCAGTACGGCCTAAAATTTCCTTGGCTTTTGCAGTATCCTGAACGCCTGGTAGTTGCACAACAATGCGGTCAAGACCTTGCTGTTGCACAATTGGCTCAGCTACGCCTAACTCATTGATACGGTTATGCAATGTTTGCAGGTTTTGTTTGAGTGCGAATTCCTGAATTTTCTTTTTCGCGGCTTCACCAATGGTGGCTGTTAATACTTGTTCTTTGCCATCAGTTGAATCATTCAGCGTTAAGTCGGGGAAGTCTTTGCTTAGTACTTTACGTGCGGCATCTAAATCTTTTTTATCGCTAAAGCGCACCTGGACTTTTTGGCCTTCGCGCGCGATACCGAAGTAATTTACTTTTTCGCGGCGTAGCGCTGTGCGGAAATCGCCCACGCTGCTTTCGGCTGATTTATCCAATGCCGCTTTCATATCCACTTGCAGCAGAAAATGCACACCGCCACGTAAATCCAAACCCAGATACATGGGTTTTGCGCCAATGCCTAATAACCAGTTTGGTGTTTGGGATAGTAAATTCAACGCAACTGTGTAATCTTTACCTAGGCTAGCGATTAATTTATCTTTTGCTTTAATTTGCGCCTCAGGATCCGCAAAACGCACTTTCACACCGCTTGCATCCAGGTAAATACCATTAAACGGCACATTCGCTAATTTCAGCGTCGCTTCTACTTTGCTTAATAAAGCTGCGTCGGCCTTAAGCGATGTTTTCGCCGGACTAACCTGTACAGCAGGCGATTCACCAAAAAAGTTAGGTATGGTATATAGCAAGCCAATCAGAATGACAACGGCAATTAGAATGTATTTCCAGGTAGGGTAGCGGTTCATAAGTGCGGCTCAAAAATACTAAATTGCTGATTTAATTCAGAAGCAAATTTTAGTTTAAATAAAGATGTTAGTTTAAAAAGTTAATGGTTTTTTTAAGGGGTAAATTTTAAGCAAACTTGCTAGCTGAAAATCCAGCTAGCGCTCAAATGTTTCTTAAATACCTTTAATCGTACCCGGCGGCAACAAAGTTTGCACCGCATGTTTTTGTACATTAATCGTAGTATTCGCAGCAATTTCAATGCTCAAAAAGCTATCGCCCACTTTGGTGATTTTGCCAATCACGCCGCCAGTAGTCGCCACTTCGTCGCCCGCTTTAAGTGCTTCAATCATAGCTTTTTGCTGTTTAGCCTGTTTCATTTGCGGGCGAATCAGCATAAAGTAAAACAAGACAAAAATAATTAAAATAGGCAAGAAGCTCACTAAATCACCACCTGGTGCGGCAGGAGCTGCGTGTGCGTTACTGATAAATAGGTTGTTTAACATACGAAATAACTTTCAAATAATTTTTTAACTGTGCGATTTTAGCACAGACTGTTCAGCTTGAGAGGCGTGCGCGGTTTGCTGCAAATTCTGACTTAAATGCTTCAAATTTTCCTGTTTCAATCGCGCCACGCATGCCTTGCATTAATACTTGGTAATAGTGCAAATTGTGGATGGTGTTTAAGCGTGCGCCTAAGATTTCGCCCACTTTATGCAGGTGATGCAAATAAGCACGCGTAAAGTTGCGACAGGTATAGCATGCACAATCGGCATCTAGCGGCTGCGTGTCCTGTTTATAAAACGCATTCTTGATTTTAATATCGCCATATTGCGTAAATAACCAGCCATTGCGTGCGTTGCGGGTAGGCATTACGCAATCGAACATATCGACACCTTGTGAAACAGCAGCAACTAAATCTTCTGGCGTGCCGACGCCCATTAAATAGCGTGGTTTATTTTGCGGCATTTTTGGGGCAGTGTGCGCCAAGATGCGCAACATATCCTCTTTTGGTTCGCCAACAGAAAGTCCGCCAATCGCAAAGCCGTCAAAATCAATATCGACTAAACCGTTTAATGAAACGTCACGTAAATCTTCAAACATTCCGCCCTGAATAATGCCAAATAGCGCATTTGTGTGATTGCTCACGCTTGCGGCGTTGGCTGCGTCTTCAACAGCTGGTCGTGCTTTATGTACTGCCTGCGCTGTTTCATCCTTGCCGCCTTGCATGCGCATCGCTTCGTCTATCGTGATTCCTTGTAATTTATCAAAAGCATCCTTACTACGTTTTGCCCAGCGCAAACTTAACTGCATGGAGTCACTCGCTTCTTTATGCGTGGCGGGGTAGGGCGTACATTCGTCAAAAATCATGACAATATCTGAGTTAAGTACCTTTTGAATGCGCATGGATTCTTCGGGTGTTAAAAAACACGTATCGCCGTTGATGGGCGATTTAAATTTAACGCCTTCTTCTGAGATTTTGCGCATTGCGCCCAAACTCCACACTTGAAAACCGCCAGAGTCGGTGAGAATCGGCTTATCCCAACCCATAAATTTATGCAAGCCGCCATGCGCGGCAATCACTTCTAGGCCAGGGCGTAGCCACAGGTGAAAAGTATTGCCGAGCACGATATGTGCATCGATTTCGGCTAGTTCTAAAGGTGACATGGCTTTAACCGTGCCATAAGTGCCAACGGGCATAAACGCAGGTGTTTGCACATCGCCGTGCGCCAAACTGACTGTACCACGACGCGCGAGACCGTCGGTTTTGTGAAGGGTGAATTGCATATTTGAACCTAAATTGAGGCGTTAATTTTAAGCCGCGATACTATCATAAGCGAGCACTTACATTAAAATTACGGCGCAGTAAACCTAGTGTATTGTTGCATCATCGAAAAACTTAACCCTATTTATTGGTTAACTTTTTAATTAGAACAAGCAAAATAAGCTTGCTTTGATATACTTAACACAATTTTATTAGCAGGCTAAATACAATGGCTGTCGTTAAACCACGTGCACCACGCAAACAAGTCGATACCTTAAAATCGCGCGGCATTTATTTGCTACCGAATTTGTTCACCTCAGCCGCTTTATTTGCTGGCTTTTATGCCATCGTGCAGGCGATGAATTTCAATTTTGAGCAATCTGCGATTGCCATTTTTATTGCTATGGTGATGGATGGATTGGACGGGCGTGTGGCGCGAATGACCAATACGACCAGCGCGTTTGGTGCAGAATATGACAGCTTGTCTGATATGGTGTCCTTTGGTGTGGCGCCGGCATTAATAATGTATGTGTGGGCGCTTAAGCCGATGGGTAAATTGGGCTGGATAGCCGCTTTTATTTATTGTGCCTGCGCGGCGTTAAGATTGGCGCGTTTTAATACCAAGTTAGATGATGAGTTTCAAGACAAACGTTATTTCCAAGGCTTACCAAGTCCAGCGGCGGCAGCGTTATTAGCGGGTTTTGTCTGGGTGGCGTATGAGTATGACGTGGATGGCCGCGAAATATTTTTTGGCGCATTGCAGATGAAATGGATGGCTTGGGGCTTAACGGTTTTTGCGGCGCTTAGTATGGTCAGTGATCTTAAGTTTTACAGCGGAAAAGATATTAATTTAAAACAAAGCGTACCTTTCGTGGCTATTCTGGCGATTGTTCTGGCATTTGTACTGATCTCATATAGCCCGCCAGAAGTTTTGTTTACTGTTGTTTTGGTGTACGCGTTATCTGGTTACTTTTTGTGGGCAAAGTCGCGCGCTGCAAAAAAGCCTACAAATTAGATTGATATAAGGCGCTGTTATATTCAGGTATTGCTAAATTGAAAAAATCGTTTGGCATAAATGCACGATTAACTACTTGAAAAGCCAGTATTAAATACTTATACTAATTACATGTTGAATCATTTCACATTTCAAGCAATCTCTTTTTACGCAGGCTTATTTTTAAGCCTTGCTTTAGCATTGGCTGCGCTACGTCCAGCCATGCTGCTGCGCGTCAGCGCACAATAATCCCCCACCCCATTAAGTAATTTTATGCTCACTGTTTTTTTACAGTGTTCAGAGTAGCTGTGATTAATCAATAGTTACTCTGGCTAGTTAACAGTACAGTGAGTAAAATGATTGTATTTGTAGCTTTATGCGCAATTGATTCACTCATAATCAAAGCAAGCTACAGCATTAGGAATAAAAAACATGAACACAGCAAACCAAACGAATAACCAAATTGTTATTTTTGATACCACTTTGCGCGATGGTGAACAAAGCCCTGGCGCATCGATGACTAAAGAAGAAAAAATCCGTATCGCCCGCCAACTTGAAAAATTGGGTGTCAACGTGATTGAAGCAGGTTTTGCAGCTGCCAGCCCAGGTGATTTTGAGGCGATTTCTGAAATCGCTAAGATAGTGAAAAACTCCACTGTTTGCTCGCTTGCCCGCGCCAGCGAAAATGATGTGCGACGTGCAGGCGAAGCGATTAAACACGCTGCATCTGGTCGTATACATACGTTTATCGCCACCAGCAAAATCCATATGGAAAACAAGTTGCGCATGACGGAAGACCAAGTGGTAGAGCGCGCAGTACAGGCCGTCAAATGGGCATTGGAATATACGCCTGATGTGGAGTTTTCTGCCGAAGACGCTGTGCGTTCCGATATCGACTTTTTAGTGCGTGTATTTGATGCGGTAATCGAAGCGGGCGCTAAAACCATCAATGTGCCAGATACGGTAGGCTATTCAATCCCGGCGCCATGGGGCGAAACGATGGCGACTTTAATTAAACGTGTTAAAAATTCAGATAAGGTAATTTGGAGTACGCATTGCCATAACGATTTAGGTATGGCGGTTGCCAACTCATTGGCAGCAGTGATGGGCGGTGCTCGCCAAGTGGAATGTACCATCAATGGCTTGGGTGAACGTGCAGGTAACGCCAGCTTGGAAGAGGTGGTGATGGCGATCAAAACCCGCAGCGATATTTTTAATTTGACCACGCGTATTGATACTACGCAAATCGTGCCGACTTCTAAATTGGTTTCTACGATTACTGGTTACCCGGTGCAGCCGAATAAGGCAATCGTTGGTGCGAACGCATTTGCGCACGAAAGTGGCATTCATCAGGATGGCGTGTTAAAACATCGCGAAACCTATGAAATTATGCGTGCAGAAGATGTGGGCTGGAATGCGAATAAATTAACTTTGGGTAAATTGTCCGGACGTAACGCCTTTAGAACGCGCTTGAAAGAGTTGGGCATAGAATTGGAATCCGAAGACGCAATGAATGCTGCTTTTGCTCGCTTTAAAGATTTAGCAGATAAAAAATCAGAGATTTTTGATGAGGATTTGCACGCTTTAGTTAGTGATGAATTTGTGCATGAGGCCAGTGAAAATTACAAATTGGTGTATTTGCAAGTTGCATCGCAAACAGGCGAAGTACCACATGCCATTATTACTTTATCTGACAACAGTGTAGAAAAACGTGCAGAAGCAGATGGCGGTGGCCCTGTAGATGCGACGTTTAAAGCGATCGAAAGCATGGTCAATAGTGGTGCTGAATTGCAATTATATTCGGTGAATAACATTACCAGCGGCACCGATGCGCAGGGTGAAGTGACCGTGCGCTTAGCCAAAGGCGGGCGTATCGTGAACGGACAGGGCGCCGATACCGATATTGTGGTGGCGTCAGCCAAGGCATACTTGAATGCATTGAATAAATTGCATTCAAAAGACGAAAAGATGAATCCGCAACTTTAATTTTTTGTAAAATCGACCAAATACTTCGTTACTTTTCGCTTGCCGTACTTATTGTACTGTCTGCGCTCAAGTGTCTCGTCTTTGGCCGATATAACAAAAAATATATGCTATGCATCGTAAAAATCAAACTTTATTCATCTTTTTAGCACTGTTTTGCACCTACTTTATCTGGGGTTCAACTTACTTAGCGATTAAGTTTGGCATTGAGAGTTTTCCGCCTTTTTTAATGGGCGGCATACGTTTTACGGTCGCTGGTGCTTTGTTGTATATGGTGATGCGTTTTCTTGGTTCGCCGAATCCAACAAAACAGCAATGGCTGGGCGCAACAGCAGTAGGTATTTTGTTGCCAGCACTAGGAAACGGCACGGTCTGTTATGTACAGCAGACGGTTTCCTCTAGCGTCGCGGCGCTTTCTATTGCTACTGCGCCGATTTGGATGGCGATTTTTGCATCCATCTGGGGCCATAAAATCACGCGCCGAGAATGGCTGGGTATTGCTGTTGGTTTGGTTGGTATTGTGCTGCTAAACGTGGGTGGTAGTTTGCATGGCGAAATATTCAGTGCCTTTTTATTGATCTTCGCTGCAGCGACTTGGTCATTTGGTTCTGTATGGAGTAAGTATTTAAGTATGCCGACCGGGTTAATGGCGCCTGCCTGTCAAATGTTAACAGGTGGTGTTGCTTTATTGATTTTCAGTGCATTGCAAGGTGAGCAGTATCCAGCTGTGATTAGCTTGAAATCTTGGGCGGCGATGTTGTTTTTAATTGTATTAGGTTCGCTAGTTGCTTACAGCGCCTACCAGTATTTGCTTAAAACTGTGCGACCATTGGTTGCCAGTAGCAATACCTTTGTTAATCCCATTGTGGCATTTGGGCTAGGCATCTGGTTGGCAAGTGAGCATGTCACCTCAACTGAATATATTGCGCTGGCGGTGATTTTAGTTGGTGTATTTTTAGTACTTTCTGCGGGCAATGAAAATATAGAGCAATAGATGCAGCAAGCTGCTTTGTTCTTACCTCTGTATTCTGATTGTCGTGATGTTTATTTATGGGTTAATTCGTAACGGAGTAAATTTTGAATTTAGCTTTATTTGATCTTGATAACACTTTATTAGCAGGTGATTCAGACTATAACTGGAGTTTGTTTCTAATTGATGAAGGCTTATTGGATGCCAAAACACATCATGACCGCAATGAGCAGTTTTACCTGGATTACAAAAATGGCAATTTGGATATTTTTGCTTTTTTGAAGTTTCAGTTGCAGCCATTAAGCCAGCATCCTAAAAAATTTCTGGATGAATTGCATGTCAAATATATGGAAAAAGTCATCAAGCCGATGATGACGGATAAAGCGCAGGCTTTAGTGAGTCAGCATAAAGCGGCAGGTGATTTGTGTGTTGTGATTACTGCCACCAACAGTTTCGTCACTAAACCAATTGCCGCTGCTTATGGCATTGAGCACTTGATTGGATCAGACCCGGAAATGGTGAATGGTCAATTTACCGGTGGCGTAAGTGGTGTGCCAAGTTTTCAGGCAGGTAAGGTTACGCGCATCAATCAGTGGTTGGCAGATCAAGGCCAAGCGCTGGGTGATTTTGAGAAAAGTTATTTTTACAGTGATTCACACAACGATTTGCCATTGATGAAATTAGTGACGAATCCGGTGGCGGTGGATGCAGATGCAACGCTTACAGCGTATGCGAAAGAGCATGATTGGCCTGCAATCAGCTTGCGTTAAAATTTAAAAGCTCCCTAATTTAGGGAGTTGCAAGGTATTTTAAGGTCAATTAATCTAGCTTTGGTTTAAATTTTTTAACTTGAATTTAAGGTTAAGTTAAATGGCTAAAAACATTGTATTTTGCGCAGATGGTACCTGGAACAGGGCGGGCGATGAAATCGATAGTGATTCCGATGCGCCGTCCAATGTCTTTAAATTATTCACACACCTTGCTGGCAAACACATTTCAAAGATACATCATTCCGAAATTACCGGCCGTGTAACGGAATATGAAAAAAGCTTGATTGTGGATACCAACACGCTACAAATAGCCAAATATATCAATGGAGTAGGCGACTCCAGTGTCAAGTTAAATCGTATTTTAGGTGGTGCATTCGGTTTTGGTTTAATCGAACGCATCGCCAGAGGATATACGTTCATTTCCAGAAACTATGTTGCAGGCGACAAGATTTACATTGTCGGTTTTAGTCGCGGCGCCTATACGGCCCGAGCGTTAGCTGGACTGATTACGGCTAAAGGTTTATTAGCCAAAAAATTTAATCAAGGTGAAGCGGCATCGTATGATATGGCTATCCGAGCCTGGTATAGCTATCGAGACGGTATTAATCAGACATCCTATCAAAACAGGCTGCAAAATTTATTTATTGCTTTTACCAGCATTAAAAATTTTGTATTAAAAAATACCATCACAGATGCAGATTTCATTAAAGATATTCCGATAGAAGCAGTTGCAGTTTGGGATACCGTTGGCGCGTTAGGCATTCCGGATTTTGAGTTCGATGATAATCGCGCTGAAATTAGAGATGGCTTTGCATTTGCGGATAATGTGCTGAATGCCAAGGTTAAGTTTGGATTGCATGCGGTGGCATTAGATGAAATGCGTTTGTTGTTCACCCCGACATTATGGGCAAAGCGCGGTGGTATTAAGCAGGTTTTATTTGCTGGGTCACATTCAGATGTTGGCGGCGGATACAAAGAAGCAGGTTTGTCCGATTGTGCCCTAAAATGGATGATAGACGAGCTTGGCGATAAAAGCGTTGGCGTAAAATTTATGGATGATGTATTTAAAGTCATTGGCGACTATGCGGCAATCGCACATACAGAGTGGGCACATTTGGTCGGAATCGCAGGAAAAATGGGCGCCAGGCAATTTAAGCAGTTGGTGCAGAATGGTACGGTAAGTGTGCATCAATCGGTGTTGGATAGAAAAGCTCTAAAAGCTTTTAGTCAATATTTAGGCGCGCCCGCCAGCCGATATAATCCAACAAATTACTAAACTATTTGTTGAGTAGTACCTGCAGCACAAAACGACTGCCGATATAAGCTAACAATAAGAGCAAAAAGCCGATCAAGGTCAGGTTGATCGCTTTTCTGCCGCGCCAGCCATATTGGTAACGCCCAAATAATAACCAGCCATAAATCATCCAGGACGCAATCGAAAAAAGGGTTTTATGATTGAGTTGCAGCGGTTTTCCAAAAATCTTCTCGCTAAAGAACACGCCGCTTATTAATGTCAATGTGAGTAGCACAAAGCCAATGGTAATCACGCGAAACAACAGGCTTTCCATCACCATTAATGGAGGGAAACTGGGCAGTTTAATTAATGTAGGTTTGTTGTGCAGACTGCGTTCAGCGATTGTCATTAATAGGGCGTGTAAAGCGGCAAATGTAAACAAGCTATATGCCAGAATCGCAATGCCGATATGCGCCATAAACAAACCTTCGTGCGCAGTGGGTAGATAATGATTTTTGATGGCAAAAGCCGGCAGTAAGACAAAAATCGCTGCAGGCGGCAATACAAAAGCTTGCAGGCTATGTAATTCGTGTTTTAGATCCGTTAACCAATATACCAATACCGTTAGCCAGAAAATAGCTGACAATGCATAGTAAAAGCCTAAATTGACACTGCCGGCACTAAAGACATCGCGGTATAAAAGCCAGCCATGCAACATTAAGCCCAAAGCGATCATGGCAGAATGCAATTTAAGTGATTGCGCATTAGTGGCTGATTTGGCGGTGCGCCAGAAATCTGCTGCTACTGCCAGATAAATAAAAGCCACAACCGAATACGGAATGAAATAGTGCACTGAATTTTGCATATGACAATTATGGCAAAACTCGTCTAATTAGCATAGCTTGATGTAAAATTACTGCAAATTCAATTAGCAATATCTTTCAGTATCACCTTTGAAGGTAACCCCGAAAATGTTAGAAAATTTAACCGGCCGCTTACAGGGCGTCATCAAAAATCTACGTGGTCAAGCACGATTAACTGAAGACAATATCAGCGACGCGATGCGTGAAGTACGTATGGCATTGCTAGAAGCCGATGTGGCCTTGCCTGTAGTAAAAGACTTTATCAGCCGCGTTAAGGCGCGTGCGCAAGGTAAAGAGGTATTGCTGAGCTTAACACCAGGCCAAGCCGTCATTGAAGTGGTCAATGATGAATTGACAGAGTTAATGGGCAAAGCCAATGTAGGTTTGAATCTAGCCACGCAGCCGCCGGCAATTATTTTAATGGCTGGTTTGCAGGGCTCCGGTAAAACGACTACATCGGCCAAGCTGGCAAAGTTACTCAAGGAACAAAAGAAAAAAGTGCTGTTGGCTAGTGCGGATATTTATCGCCCTGCTGCGATTGCACAATTGCAAACTTTGGCTAAGCAGCTGGATATAGATTGCTTTGATAGTAATGCAAATCAAAAGCCGAGTGAAATTGCAGCATTAACTTTAGAACATGCCAAAAAGAACTATTACGATGTTGTGATTTTTGATACCGCAGGTCGCTTGGGTATTGATGAAGCGATGATGGCAGAAATCAAAGCGCTGCACACGCAACTAAACCCGATTGAAACCTTGTTTGTCGTAGATGCGATGCAGGGTCAGGATGCGGTAAATACCGCCAAGGCTTTTGGCGAAACGTTGCCATTAACCGGCGTGGTGTTAACGAAGTTAGACGGCGATGCACGTGGCGGCGCGGCTTTGTCTGTGCGACATGTGACAGGTCAGCCGATTAAGTTTATCGGTGTGAGCGAGAAGGTCGATGGTTTAGAACCTTTCCATCCTGACCGTATGGCCGGCCGCATATTGGGCATGGGCGATGTGCTGGGCTTGATTGAGCAAGCGCATAAAAATGTCGATATGGCCGAGGCGCAAAAAGTCGCTGACAAAATTAAATCAGGCAGTAAATTTGATCTGGAAGACTTTAAAAGCCAAATGAGCCAAATGCGCAAAATGGGCGGCATGGGTGCGTTAATGGACAAAATGCCGGCACAAATGGCCAGTATGGCAGCCAAGGTGAACAATGAAGATGCCGATAAATCATTGCGCCGTATTGAAGGCATTATCAATAGCATGACGCCGCTTGAGCGTCGTAAGCCGGAATTAATCAAAGCCACACGTAAGAAACGTATCGCCGCCGGTAGCGGTGTGCAAGTGCAAGAAGTGAATCGCTTGCTAAAACAGTTTGAAGAAACGCAAAAGATGATGAAAATGTTCAGCAAAGGCGGCATGGCAAAAATGATGCGTGGCATGGGCGGCATGATGGGCGGTAAATTGCCGGGTCTGCGTTAAGCTGGTTTGCAAAATCGAAAGTTGTATAAAGCGTTTTAAAATTAAATAAATTAGAACGTTTTAAGCAAGGCGATTTCTATTATTTAGAATATTTCGGATTAATATCTTTAACAGTTAAATTCCTATACAAATCGCCACAGTTTTAACAACATAATTTCTGCTAAAAAATAAAAATATAAAAAGTTAATTTATTTCGCAGGTTATCATTGACCAAAGCCCGAGTTTCTTGCATAATTGCGCCCTTTCGTAGGTAAAGCAATTAGCAACTTAAATCGCTTACGAAGTCAGTAGGTATCCAGTATTACCCGTTTCACAATGGGGCGTTAGCTCAGCTGGTAGAGCAGCGGACTTTTAATCCGTTTGTCGTGGGTTCGATCCCCGCACGCCCTACCAATTCCATGTTTTAGGCAATCCTAGAACATACAAAAAAACCAGCCTAAGTGCTGGTTTTTTTATTGCTTGTGAGTTTTGTACATTCAACTTCACCTAGTTTGAACTTGAGACTTCAATCCGTTGGTACTGTATTTCACTCACAGAGGGGCGGCAAAAATAAAGGACTCGGAGAAATCTGGGGCCTTTTTCATTCGCATATCTCAGTGATAATAACTGCTATATAGATAGGGTGAAGTGGTTGTTAACAGCCGTCATTGGTTTATATCAGCATTTATATTCGCTATAAGCAGGATTTGCTCAATATACATCGCGGCGGTATCTGCCAGACGTAGTTAATATTGATAATGTGGTTTCACCAAGAATTTCAAGCAGCTCGCTATGCACGGCAGGGGCCATGCCGGTTGCGCTGCCACAAACGTAAATCGCCGCGCCGTTGTTAATCCATTTTGCTATATCTGTGGCTGATGACTTTACAATATCCTGCACGTATATACGCTCGGCTTGATCTCTAGAGAACGCGGTTTGTAGCTTGTTTAACAAGCCTTGATTGTGCCAGCCTTGTAATTCATCTTTAAAGTAAAAGTCATATTCAGCATTACGCTCACCAAAAATAAGCCAGTTATTATTTTGACCTGATGCTACGCGTGCTTTCAGGTGCGCTCTAAGGCCTGCGATTCCTGTGCCGTTACCGATTAAAATCAGTGGTGTTTCGGCTGGTGGTGGATGAAATGCACTGTTCTCGCGTATACGTAAGGCGATATCGCTATTGATTGCGGCATATTGCGTTAGCCAGCCTGAACCAATGCCTAGCCTGCCGTCTGCATAATGTGTCTGGCGAATAAGTAGTTCAAGGCCGCTGTCTTGCGGGATAGAGGCAATGGAATATTCGCGATGTGGCAGTGTTTTTAATGTTAACAAAATCACTTCGGCATCCATGCCGGTTAAAGCTTGAAAGCCGGCTTCATCATGCGGCAATAATTTATCCAATAATGCTTGTGCAAAAGTCATACTTTCGGAATTAACTTTGACTGAACCGTCTAATTCGAGATGGTTGAGAAATATACTCACTGACTTAGGTGAGTTGCGTGGGCCGATTTCTGCGATATCCCCTGCTTGCCAGCGCATGCTTTTCTTTTGTGTTGATAGACTCAAATGATAAACAGGTGCACCTACGCTGCCGTCATTAACCTGAGTGCGGCTTTTTAGTTTCCACTGTTGATATTCCGGTGTTTTCCAATCGGCCATTTCGGTGTCTTTTGCTAAAACACCTAACTGATATTGCCAATGCCTCAATGCGCCATCATCATTGCGGTCGACTTCAACTATATCGAATAGTGGCATGGCATGCGTATGTTGTAGCCATGTATCAAGCGTGTGTCCGAATCCACAGTAATGCGTGTAACTTGCATCCCCTAAAGCTAAGATGCCATATTTAAGGTTAGGGAAATTTGCATCATTGAGCATTACCTTAGCCAGAAAATCTCTGGCATTGTCAGGTGCATCGCCTTCCCCGGTTGTGCTGACGACAAATAGAACACGGGTGAAATGCTGTAGTAAAGCAGTATCGATTGCAGAAAGCTGGTGTATTTCGACCATTAACCCCGCTGCTTTTAGCGATTCTGCTGTTTTCTTTGCAAGCTGTTCAGCATTGCCAGTTTGGCTGGCATAAGTGACTAGGATGCTATTTTCATCGCGCAGATCTGCGTCTGCGTTAACTTGATTTTTTTCGCGTAGCGTTTGCGCCGTTCTTTTTTTATAACGCCAGATAATCCAGCCACAAAAGCATAGATAGACTATAACGACAATAAGCGCGTTGATGGTATGCGACATGCCAGTGCTGGCTGCATAAGAGGGGCTGGCGATTAACAGGCTTAAACCTGCAAATAGCGTTTTCATTCCATCATCGCCATTAATTGGGGAGAAAAATGCTCTTTAAAACCGTCTGCTTTGTGTTCAATCAGTAACGCCGCGATGTCTTTCTGTTTTGCATAGGCTAATGCAGCGTCAACGCCCATCACGGTAAAAGCCGTCGCTAGCGCATCCGCTACCATGCATTCTGCATGCAGCACTGTGACGGAAACCAATGCATTGGATGCGCGATCGATTGGGAAACCTGTGCGCGGGTCAATGGTATGTGCATAATGCTGACCGTGGTGCTCGAAATAACGTCGATAATCCCCAGAAGTTGCAACTGCCAGACCATGCAACGCAACTACTGATTCCGTGACAGAGGTGGCGTCGGGCGATGTTTCAAGCGCAATCCACCAAGGCTGTCCGTCTGGTTTGATGCCAGCGCCATATAACTCACCGCCGACTTCTATCAGGTAGTTTTCTATACTTGCATTTTGTAGTGCGCGTGCAATCCTGTCTACGCTATAGCCTTTTGCGATGCCTGAAAAGTCGACATAAACATTACCAGCTTGCAAGGCACGCATGCCTTCGCTATCCAGTTTTATTTTTTGCCAGCCACAATAAGTGTGTAAAGCTTTTACTTCAGTAGTATCTGGTGGGGACGTGCGTTGACCTTCAGGACCAAACCCCCATAGATTCACCAGTGGGCCAATCGTTGGGTCGAATGCGCCGTTGGTTTCTGCGGCTACTTTTAACGCACAATCCAGCACTGCAAAGAAAGAAGCAGGTAAGACATGCCATGTATTGGCATCGGCGCGATTGAAAACGCTGAGATTTGAGTCTTCCTGCCATGTGCTCATTTGTGCCACAACCAAATCCAGTTCATGCTGAATCAAGGCATGTACAGCATCATTGGATTGTTGATGTGTATTGATATACCGAACAGCCCAGGTTGTTCCCATGGATTGTCCGGTTATCGTATGCTGCTCCCCCTTAGGTAATTGCGGGGGGAGTGTTTGCAGGTTTTGCGGAATTAATACGCGACGCATCAGCTTACTGCGGCAATACTTCCAGCGTCAGCACGTAAGCCAAAGCGCGCTCTTTAGCGAGCTTGTTTGAAACATTGTTATCTTTGAAATCAGCATCTAGCCAATACAAACCAGCATCTGGTAACGCTACTTTTACTTTGCCGTTTTTATCCGTTTTGTATTTTTTTTCGTCCAATTTATTTCTATAACGTGTTTGGTTGCGAATCACTTCTACTTCAACGCCTTCAGTTGGTTTGCCATCCACAAGGAATGTAAGCTCAACAGGTTCACCAGCTACCAAGTCATTGGGGTGAGTGCCCGCAAGCAATTCAAGGCCTTTGCCCGTTGATTTTAATGCCGAAGGTTTGCCAACGGTGATGAAGTTTTCCATACGGCTGATTGATTCAGTCACTTTCAATTCTTTTGCGTCAGCAGGGACTTCTTTTGCTAATGCATCAGCTGTGCCCATAAAACGTTTTGGTTTGTCTTCAGCATCTTTCCAGTTTGCACGGAAACCAGAACGCACCATTTCCAAACGATAGGTACCAGTTTGCTCAAGCTTTGCATCAAAAACGGTACGTAGCTCGCCTTTCATTACGTTAACAGGCGCAACGTTGCTGCCATCAGGGGCAACGATAACAAGTGAGTCTATTGCAAGTGGGCGATGATCAATCAGGAATGGTACGCTTGATGACGCAGCGTCAAAAGTCACGAATTGAGGTGCGGATAATACGGTGCTTGAGGAGGTAATCCAAACCCCATGAGCATGCACAACAGAAGCTGACATGCCGATTGCTAAAGATAGTAAAGCGGACTTGAGTTTTATTTGGAGTTTCATTGTGATTCCTTAAAAGAGTTTAAAAGTTAGGGTTTTAGCTCTACAGCAACTTCACCTAGTTCTTCTTGTCCTGTCACTTTAGCGCTAACAGCTTTTTGTGCAGGCCATGTGAATGGCACGCGAACCAGTTCGCGACCACCTTTTTCACGGGCAGATTCAACTACAACGTTATATTGTCCCGCCGGTAAATTGTCCAACGGTGATTTGCCTTCAACAAAGCTTAGCTTATGTTCACCGACAGGGCGAGTTGCGCCTGTGACACCATCCAATGGCATTGCTTGATCGCGACCACTTTTACGCCACCATTGACGTAGATCTTTCAGCCATTTATCGCTTTGCTCGCCCTTGTCAGTTTTCTTTTGGCTATACCAAACAGCCAAGTTCTTCTCAACGGTTTGGTCTGGTTTTTCAATCCAGATAGCCACATAAGGGCGATGATATTCAGCTGTATTGATAGTAGGGAGTGTTACTTTTAGATTAATCTCCCCAGAAACAGCTTGATTGGCTAACATACCAGCGACTAAAGCCGGAATAAGTGCAGGAACCCATTTACGCATTGACGATATCTCCTATAACTTAATGAAAAAATAAACTGAATAAATTAGTGAATAAATAAAATAACTAAAATTAATGGCACTACAACACCCAAACCAACCAATGGCCATGTAGCAGGGCGATTATTCGCATGCATGTTTAGCATGAACAGCCCTGTGATGCAGAACACTAGCGTGGTAACAGAGAATATATCCAGGAACCAGCTCCAAGCTGTTCCTGTATTTCGACCTTTGTGCAGGTCATTAAAATATGAAACCCAACCACGGTCGGTTCGCTCATAACTTACTTCACCACTAACGCGATCTATTACCAGCCACGCATCACCACCCGGTCGTGGTAATGATAAATACACTTCGGCATCGGACCATTCTCCAGGCACATCAGCTAACTCGATACCCATCGCGCCACTCACCCAATCAGCAGTTGCTTTGGGTAGCGCGGCCTTGTCATTCGCAGGTTCTGCTTTAATTTGAGCTAAAAGTTTCTCGGGAATGGTCGCTGATTTTTTGCTAACTACAGGCAATGACTCAATATGTGTTGAGTTATTCAAAGTGATACCGGTTGAAGCAAAAAGCAGCATGCCGATAAGGCAGGCTGCGGAACTGATCCAATGCCAGCGATATAAATGTTTGAGCCAGAATGCTCGACTTTTCTGATTTACTTGATTTTGCATATCTGGCTAATTTACATATTTGGGCTTAAATGTTGATTTGATCGTCAAAGTACGAAAAGCTGTTTGTGTTGACACAATTCAAATACAAATGAGAACTAATCTCAATTATAGCAGAAAGGAACGTGCAATCAATGTGCGGCCTTTAAACTTACGTAGATTTACAATTCATGCTAAAAAATTTACAAAAGCCAGCATTAAAATAACTGTTTCAATTTATCTTAATCTTTAGTCTGGATGCAATCATATGCTTAACGACATATCACCTAGTTCATCAAATCGTTCGTTTACGCGCCGCAATATGCTGCAAATCATGATTGCTAGTGGATTCAGCCTGCTAACCAGCTGCGGTATTACACCGCAGAACAAAAGCACCTCAAATCTGGCTTGCATTATGACGCCTGAACAAACCGAAGGGCCATATTTTGTGGATGAAAAACTGATGCGTTCGGATATCCGCTTTGACCCCACCGATGGTTCGATACAAGAAGGCGTGCCCCTAACGTTAATGATTAACGTTTTCAAAACGGGTAATAGTGCTTGCACACCGATTAAAGATGCGGTTGTTGATATTTGGCACTGCAATGCCGAAGGCGTTTATTCCGATGCTCGAGATAGAAGTTTTGATACTCGTGGCAGAAAATTCTTGCGCGGTTACAGATTGACAGACGAGGAGGGTGCGGTGAAATTCTTCACGGTTTACCCAGGCTGGTATAACGGCAGAGCGGTGCATATCCACTTTAAAATCCGTGTCACAGATGTGAGTGGCAAAAACCATGAGTTCACCTCTCAACTGTATTTCGATGACAAATTGAACGATGAAATTTTTGCGCTGGCGCCATATGCAGGTAAAGGTATGCGCAGAATCAATAACAGCAACGACCGTATTTACGAAGATGGCGGCCAGCAATTGATGCTTAAACCCAAAAAAACGGCAGATGGTTATATGGCCAGCTTTGATGTGGGTTTAAATTTCAGTTAGGACTTTAGTACTGAAAACTGAGAGTAGCTCATTACCAAACTTAATTTTTGCCGGTTAATTTTTATATGCCAGTAAAAAGTCGCTATGAATAGCATTGGGTAAGTGTGCGTTATCGCACAGACAGCTTATTTTCAAAATAGGTTTAATTGCGGCAAGATAAAAGCGCTTGATATAAACCCGTATGAAAAAATTATGGCTGCTCATTAAAACCACTATTCAGTCTTGGAATGACGATTACGCGCCAAGTATGGGTGCCGCATTGGCTTTCTACACCCTGTTCTCAATCGCGCCTCTATTGCTGATTGTACTGTCTATTATCGGATTTATTTTTGGTGAAGAGGCCGCGCGTGGTGAGATAGTCGGGCAATTGCAAAGCTTGATGGGTGAGCAAGGGGCGAGAGCGGTGCAGGCTTTGCTGCAAAACGTTAATAAGCCAACAGAGGGCATATTTGCCACTATTGTTGGTATCGTGCTGTTGTTAGTAGGAGCTACTAGTGTATTTGGTGAACTGCAAAATGCATTAGACCGTATTTGGCGCGTGCCCGAGCGAGTGAAAACTAGCGGGTGGTGGAATTTAATCCATATGCGTCTGTTGTCATTCGGCATGATATTAGGTATCGGCTTTATTTCAATGGTGTCCTTATTGTTAAGTGCTGGGCTTTCTGCCATCAACAAATGGTGGTCGCCAATATTAAATCACACAGAAAATGAATGGATATTGTTGTTGAGTAGCCTTAATGCACTTTTCAGCTTTCTAATTACAACTGCCATGTTTGCGCTGATATACAAATTGATGCCGCGTGCAAGAATTCACTGGAAAGACGTATTAATCGGTGCTGTGATTACCTCTATTCTATTCACAGTAGGTAAATCATTAATTGGCATATACATAGGAACCAGCGCTATTGCCAGTGGCTATGGGGCGGCTGGTTCACTGTTGGTATTGTTAATGTGGGTTTATTATTCGGCACAAGTTTTTTTGATGGGCGCCGAGTTCACTTGGGTATATGCCAACATCTATGGTTCGCGTAAAAAGTAGGCTTTTGTCCGATATTGCGTTTTTACAGAAAAGCCTCAGTTCTCACAAATTGTTAAATAACGTACAGACGATAAGAGATCATTAACGCATGCTTAAAACATACGCTTAATTGATGAAAGTATGTGATGTGATTGAATATCACTCTTTTTAAGCTTTTTTAACATTTAATTTTGATAGAAAAGAGTTACTTATGAGCTATATCACCACACAAGACCAAACTAAATTATTTTACAAAGACTGGGGCACAGGTAAGCCAGTGATTTTTCTCCATGGCTGGCCGCTGTCATCTGATAGTTGGGATGATCAAGCAATGGCGATTGCTGATGCGGGCTTTCGCTGCATTTCGTATGATAGACGAGGTTTCGGTCGCTCTACCCATCCGTTTAATGGCTACGATTACAATACTTTAGCTGATGATTTAGCCGCAGTTATTGAACAGACGGGCGCAAAAGACGCAACAATCGTTGGATTCTCAATGGGTGGCGGTGAAGTTGCGCGCTATATGTCGCGCCATGCAGGAAAATCAGTTGCTAAAGTTGTTTTGGTGGCATCGATTGTGCCTTACATGCTTAGAACGGAAGATAATCCAAACGGCACTCCGCAAAAGGTATTTGATGAAATGACAGCAAGCATGAAAGAAGATCGTGCCGCATTCTTTGCAGATTTCTTTAAAACATTCTATGGCGTGGGACTGCTTTCAACTCCGGTCAGCCAAGAACTTTTAGAGTGGTCACGCAGTGTCGCGATGCAAGCGAATTTGAAAAGTACGCTCGCTTGCGCGCAAGCATTCGCATCAACCGATTTCCGTCCAGATCTAAGCGCATTTAAAGTGCCGACATTAATCATTCACGGTACAGATGATAAAACGGTACCTATCGATGCGTCTGCACGCAAAGCCGCAAAAGGCATTTCACATGCGACGTTAATTGAATATGACGGTGCGGCGCATGGCATTACCGTGACTGAGAAAGATAGATTAACGCAGGATCTATTGGATTTTTTGCGCAACCAGAGTAGCGCAGGAGTTTAAAAGAATTATGCTCAAAATATCGGTCAACTCAGGGATGTTTAAGGTTTGAGAGTGGTGCGCCCGAAATCAGAAAGGTGCGCGCCGCCGCCGTGATGGCCACCGGGCGAACTGATCACCAGCGGTTGTTTGAAACATTTATTCATCACATCCACTAATTCCCACGCTCTGCGGTAAGACATTTTCATCTGCTTGGCCGCAGATGAAATGGAGCCGTATGCATCAATAGCATCTAACAGGTCTGCTTTACCGGGGCCCATTGCGATTGCTTTTCCGCTGTCTATTCTTAGTTTTGAGTATTTTATGTCAGTGTCCGACAGTCAAGTCTGACGATAAATTACTGATTTATCTGATATTTGTTCTCTTGTAAAAACGAGAAACTGTGGCTTCTGGCTAATCAACTATTAAGTTGAATACACAGCCCTAATTCGATTGCTCTAATTTTTAGGAGAATTTATATGATTAACAATGACGAAGCTATCTCAGTGCTTAACGGTTTGATTGAGGTTTCCAAAGATGGAGAAGAAGGTTTTCTTCAATCATCACAAAGTGTGGATGATCCCAAATTAAAAGCTTACTTTTTACATCGCTCGCATGAGGTGAAACAAAGTGTCTATGAGCTTCAGGCGTTGGTGCGTGAATTGGGTGGAAAACCTGCAGACTCTGCATCAATCGGTGGTTATTTGCATCGCCGTTGGATAGACATTAAAACCGCTATTACCAGCAATGACAATCTGGCAGTGTTAAATGAAGTGGAGCGCGGTGAGGATGTTGCGCTGAACGCCTATATAGACGCGTCAAAGAAAACATTGCCAGTGGCTGTGAATCAGCTTATTTTGCGCCAGCTTAAAGGTGCGCAACGCAACCATGACGAAGTAAAACAATTGCGTGACACGTTTGAGTTTCAAGCACACTAAAACTCAATAAATCAAACCAGCTAGTGAGTGGCTGGTTTGATTTTATATTTTATTAAGGAGTCAAAATGAATCAATTTATTGCAAGTATCTTTGCAGCAGCAGTAGCCTTTAGCACATTCTCGGCGATTTCTGCAACAACGACTGAAAATGCAGATGACGCAAGTAATATTGGTACTTCTGAAACGCCTCAAATTAAACAACAGGATAGACGTGTTGATAAAGGCACGATTGAAACCAATACAGGTAGCGTGAATGATCCAGCCAGTAATTTAGGTAATTCTGAATCTCCGCAGATTGTTGAACAAAACAAGCGTGCTGACAAAGGGCCGGCTCAAAATGTGACTGAAGGTGAGTACACCAAAAAAAGCAGGTTGCTGAAAGAGAAGGAAAAGAACGCTGGTACAACCAAAGGTAATAAAGTACAACCGAACCAACCAGAAGGCGCAGCACCAGCGACAAAATAATATTTACACTATTATTGATAAGAGGTATTAATAAAAGCAGGATGACTTTTAAAGTTATCCTGCTTTTTATTTTACGGAAATAACCCCTGCATATAAATCGTACCTTTAGATTCCACATCTAAAATGTAGCACTAACGTCGCGCACTTAAATAGTGCTTACTAACAGTGCATGTTGTAGAATTGCGGCCAATTTTGTCATTGGATATTGCGTGTGAATAAATTTGCAGATTGGATAAAGGGCTTTTCTCCAGAGCCTATTTCCATTAACTATAAAGAACGCTTGCGCGCCTGCACTGGCGCTTTAGTGGGCATATTGCTGACTGGTTCTGTCACCTATTTAATCGAGGGAAGCACCGAAACTCTGCCATATTTAATCGCTCCTTTAGGTGCCTCTGCCGTGTTGTTGTTTGCGGTGCCTTCCAGCCCATTGGCACAGCCTTGGTCTATTATCGGGGGCAATATTTCTGCTGCGCTGGTAGGTGTGACATGTGCGTTATGGATTAGTAATTTCGCCGTAGCGGCAGCGTTTGCAGTTGGTATAACCATCGCGGTGATGTTTGCTTTACGCTGTTTGCATCCGCCAAGTGGTGCAGTCGCGCTGACTGCTGTATTAGGCGGGCCAGCCATTATCGAACAGGGCTATGGATTTGTACTTTCTCCTGTCGCAATTAACTCCTTCTTACTGCTGAGTGTTGCGCTTATTTTTAATAATCTCACGCGCCGACCTTATCCGCATGCGGTAAAAGTCTTGGATTCGCATCAAACAAAAGATATTCCGCCAGAAATGCGCTTCGGGTTTACGCCGGAAGATGTAAACGAAGTGCTGAGGCAATATAACCAGGTGCTGGATGTGAGTCGTGATGATTTGCAAACCTTGTTGCAACAAACGGAGATGCACGCTTATCGCCGCCGTTTTGGTGAAATCACTTGCGCAGATATTATGTCGAAAGACGTTGTCAGCGTGGAGTTTGGCACAGAACTGGAAGAGGCTTGGGGCTTATTAAGAAAGCATAAAATCAAAGCATTACCTGTGATTGATAGGGCGCGTCGCGTGATTGGTATCATCACTCAAATCGATTTTATGAAAAATGCCGATTTAGAAATATATGAAGGATTTGAAACTAAGCTCAAGCGCTTTATTAAAGCAACCACCTCGCTGCATTCAGAAAAACCAGAAGTGGCAGGGCAAATTATGACTTCTCCTGCGGTAACAGCAAATCTTAATATGCACATCATCGAACTGATTCCATTAATGACGCATCATCGTGTGCATCATCATATTCCTGTAGTGGATGACAATCGCCGATTGGTGGGTATCGTTACCCAATCTGACTTGGTATCTGCGCTTTATCATGGCCGAATTGCTAATACACATACATTGGGCTTATCGTCTTGATATTTTCCGTATTAAATGCTCATAGGTTATATGTCATCTGCATGCGCAATTTATGCAGTATGATTCAATTTAAATCTTAAGTTTTAGGCGCAAAAAAGTATGGCTATATTAATTACAGGCGGCGCAGGTTATATCGGTTCGCACACTAGTGTGCAAATGCTGGCGGCAGGACATGAGATTGTCATTGTGGACAATCTGTCCAACAGTTCGCAAGAGTCGCTCAAGCGCGTGGCAAAAATTGCTGGCAAAACATTTCCGTTTATTGAAGCGGATATTCGCGATAAACAAGCCATGCGCGCTATTTTTAAAGCGCATGCCATTAGTGCCGTGATACATTTTGCCGGACTTAAAGCGGTGGGTGAGTCAACTGAAAAACCACAGCTGTATTACGATAATAACGTGGTCGGCAGCCTGAACCTGTTTGAAGTGATGGCTGAATTTAACGTTAAAAATATCGTATTCAGTTCATCTGCAACGGTGTATGGCGACCCGGCCAGCGTGCCGATTAAAGAAGATTTCCCACTGAGCGCGACCAATCCATACGGTCGTTCTAAGTTGATGATTGAAGATATCCTGCGCGATTTGCACAAGGCCGATAACACATGGCGCATTGCTTTGTTGCGCTACTTTAATCCGATTGGTGCGCATAGCAGTGGCTTGATTGGTGAGGATCCCAATGGCATACCCAATAATTTATTACCGTATGTAGCACAAGTGGCGGTGGGGCGTTTGGCAAAACTGCGCGTATTTGGCAATGATTACGCCACGCACGACGGCACTGGTGTACGCGACTATATTCACGTGATGGATTTAGCCGATGGGCATGTGGCGGCATTGGATTATTTGGCTAAAAATCAAAGCATGATTACAGTTAACTTAGGCACAGGCATTGGTTACAGCGTGCTGGATGTGGTGAACGCGTTTGCAAAAAACAGCGCTAAAAATATTCCTTATGAAATATTGCCAAGACGTTTAGGCGATGTGGCGATTAATTATGCGGATGCAACTGTGGCAAAAGAACTGTTGGGCTGGCAGGCAAGCCGCAGTTTAGAGGAAATGTGCGCCGATACTTGGCGTTGGCAATCAAATAACCCGAACGGGTTTAATAAGGCTGGCTAGATTTCAGTTTGATTAATTGGCGTTAAGTTTTAATTGCTTAAACTTAACGAATAGAAAAGCCTTAAAAAACAAAACGCGTGGATAATCTTTGCTCTTGCAAATTAATATGCTCTAAATTTAAACGAATGATGTCATCTACAGTGGCTGCGCCAACGCCGATTGATTCTAAATGCTCATTGTCTGTTTCTGAAAGTTCTGGCGCAAATTGGTCATAGCGCGATTCACGTGATTTGCGTAGTCTGGTTAAAAGTTTCATGGATAATCTCAGTTATTAAAAATAACATTATCACTGTTGAATATGTCAGTTTGATGATGGAAAATTGGGTTTATTCAGAAACTTTAGCTAAAAACTAGCACAGCTAATATTGCATTAAAAAGATGATCAACTATTCATGAATATTTTGCCAGTCATTACTTATTTAGACCTTGAAACCACTGGTGCTACGCCATTGCGCGATCGCATTACGGAAATTGCGCTAGTGCGTTTTGAGCATGGCGTAGAAGTCGCGCGCTGGCAGACTTTGGTTAATCCAGAACAACCGATTCCGCTATTTATTCAGCAACTAACCACGATTAATAATGAAATGGTCGCCAACGCGCCTGTGTTTGCGGATGTGGCGGATAAGCTGCTGGGTTTTTTAGAGGGTTCCGTGCTGGCGGCGCACAATGTACGTTTTGATCACGGCTTTATGAAAGCGGAATTTAAACGCATCGGCATTACTTTTCGGCAAAAAGTGCTGTGTACGGTCAAGCTTTCGCGCTTGCTTTATCCGCAGCATAAAAGCCACGGTTTAGATGCGATTATGCAGCGGCATAATCTGACAACCATTGCCCGCCATCGCGCCATGGGCGATGTGGAGGTGATGCTGACATTTTTGGAGTCGGCTAGATTGGAACTGGGTGAAGCGCCAATTCTGCGTGCCGCGGCACAGTTAATGAGCCAGCCAACATTGCCAGCACATCTGGATGCGACATTGCTGGAAGATATGCCAGAAACGCCAGGTGTTTATCTGTTTTATGGCGAAAATGATTTACCACTTTATATCGGCAAAAGTGCGAATATCCGCGCACGGGTGTTGTCGCATTTTAGTTCAGATCACGCGTCGACTAAGGAAATGCGGATTTTTCAAGAAATCAAGCATATTGAGTGGTTAACTACAGCGGGCGATTTTAGTGCTTTGCTGCTCGAGTCTAAGTTGATTAAAGAGCGCCAGCCGATCTATAACCGCCAGCTGCGCAATGAGCGGCAACTGTATAGCTGGAAATTAAATGTGGATATGCACGCAAAAAGTCTGTTAACGCTAGTGCGCGAAAATGATATCAATCCAATTGAATTGGATGTGTTATTCGGCACATTTAAAAGTAAACGCCAAGCAGTAGAAGCGCTGCGAAAAATAGCCGATGCGCATCAATTATGCCCGCGTTTGTTAGGTTTAGAACCAACTGGTAGTGGTGCGTGTTTTTCCAGCCAAACTAAACGTTGTAAGGGCGCATGTTGTGGCCGCGAATCACCCGAGCTGCATTATCTGCGTTTGCAACAGGCATTAACGGCTCATAAGTTAAAAACGTGGCCATACGCCGGCAAGATTGGCATACGTGAACAGAATGCCGAAAATGACAAAATACAGTTGCATATTTTTGAGCATTGGACTTATTTGGGCGCAATCGAGAGTGAATCGGATTTAAGCGAAAAACTGCAGGAAAAGACCGAGTTCAGATTTGATTTGGATACCTATAAATTGTTATTAAAGGCCTTTAATCATCCCAAAACCCAGATTGTTGAATTGACTGCAAAAACAGATTCTTTACATCGTTAATATAAAAGTCATTTGCCTTAAAGCAAGCTAGTTCGCGGTGTACAATGCCAACCATGATAGTTTCCCAAGCCCAACAGCGCCTGCACGAAGTATTCGGTTATTCCAGTTTTAGAGGTGAACAGCAAGCCATTATTGAACATGTAGTCGCAGGCGGCGATGCACTGGTGTTAATGCCCACTGGCGGCGGAAAATCCTTGTGTTACCAATTGCCGGCTTTATTGCGTGACGGCGTGGCCATTGTGGTATCACCACTGATTGCCTTGATGCAAGACCAGGTGGATGCCTTACAACAGTTGGGCGTTAAGGCCGCATTTTTAAACTCCAGCCTGGACGCTGATGAAGCGCGCCAAGTGACTTCACAATTAATTCAAGGCGATTTAGATATTTTGTATGTCGCGCCAGAGCGACTGTTATTAAGTGGTTTTTTAGCACAGCTGGAACAAGTCGAAATGCATACTGGCATTGCGCTTTTTGCCATTGATGAGGCGCACTGCGTATCGGAATGGGGGCATGATTTTCGTCCCGAATATCGCAATTTAACGGCACTGCATACGCGCTTTCCCAATGTGCCGCGTATTGCCCTGACAGCCACCGCTGATGCGCCCACTCGGGCAGAGATTGTTGAGCGTTTGTCCTTAGAAAACGCGCAGCAGTTTGTCTCCAGTTTCGACCGCCCCAATATACGTTATCGCGTAACGCCCAAACACAAAGCACGCGAGCAATTAGAAACTTTTTTAGAAACCGAACATGCTAACGATGCGGGTATTGTGTACTGCTTATCGCGTCGAAAAGTGGAAGAAACAGCAGCCTGGTTAAAAGCGCGCGGCTGGGATGCGCTACCTTATCATGCCGGTTTGGATGCCAGCGTGCGCAATCAGAATCAACGTCGCTTTTTGCGCGAAGAAGGCGTGATTATGGTAGCAACGATTGCGTTTGGCATGGGGATTGATAAACCGAATGTACGTTTTGTTGCACATCTAGATTTGCCCAAAAGTATGGAAAGTTACTATCAGGAAACCGGCCGCGCAGGTCGCGATGGTTTGCCAGCGAATGCATGGATGACGTTTGGTGTGGGCGATGTGGTCAGCATGCGGCAAATGCTGGATTCAAGCGATGCGCCAGCAGCGCGTAAACAAGTTGAACGGCAAAAGTTAGACGCATTGTTGGGCTTCTGCGAATCGGTCAATTGTCGTCATCAAACAATATTGCGTTACTTTGGCGAGCAGCACGCGGGTAATTGCCAGCAATGTGATAATTGTTTACACCCCGTCGATACTTGGGATGCGACACAGGCCGCGCAAATGGCGCTTTCGGCGGTGTATCGTACTGGACAGTGCTTTGGAGTGGTGCATTTAATGGATGTGTTAATGGGTAAATCCAATCCAAAAGTATTGCAGTTTAGCCATCAAACCTTAAGTGTATTTGGTGTTGGTAAAGATATCGTCCAATCGCAATGGAGCAGCGTATTCAGACAACTGGTTGCTGGTGGCTTTTTACATGCGGATATTGATTCGCATGGTGGATTAAAACTCACTGAAGCGGCGCGTCCTGTATTAAAAGGTTTAGCAGAAGTATGGTTAAGGCGTGATGCGGAAACTGAAAATCGTAAAATCAGCAAATCAGGGCGTAGCGCAAATGCCAAAGCCGCTTACGACGGATTGGCTGACGATCCGCTTTGGCTAGCACTAAAAGCCAAGCGTTTAGAATTGGCGCGTGAGCAAGCCGTGCCACCTTACGTGATTTTCCATGACGCCACATTGATTGAGATTTTAAATCGTCGCCCTGGTAGTTTGCTGGAAATGAGCCAAATTATGGGCGTCGGGCGCGCTAAGTTGGATCGCTATGGGGATGATTTTCTACAAGTGATTGTTGCCAATTAGTATGCCGCATCCTTTCAATGATGGTTCACGATCAGGGCGTTCTGGCTGATTACAAATTACAATTGCGTTAAATGCAGTTAATAATCAATTGCAGTTAATGCGCGACTAATAATCAAGCAATGTCATACACTTCACTACAGCAAGTCAAAATCGTAGTTAATATAAATAAGAAAAATAGGTATGCAAACACTTTTCTCAGTCAATAAGCAGTTGCTAAAAACAATCTGGCCATTTTGTTTTATCGTGGCCTTGTTGCTATTTTTAGGCATTGTTAGCATGCACGTTTTATCGTCAGTTAGAGCCTATGTCAGCGGCGAGAGCTTATGGTCAAAATCACAAAAAGAGTCGACCTATCATTTAAATCGGTACGCTGTAACACACTCAGAATCCGATTATCAGCAGTTTCTACGTGAGATAGAAATCCCTTTGCAAGATAAAGTGGCGCGCCTTGCGTTGCAACAGTCGAATCCAGACACACAGGCTGCTTCTGCGGCACTTATAAAGGCAAAAAATAATCCTGATGATGTGCCTGGTTTGGTGCAACTGTTTTTATATTTTCAGCATACGAGCTTGATGTCGCCTTCGATTAAGTATTGGGTCGAAGGCGACCAGTTGATCGAGCAAACTGTTAAGCTCGCCGACCAATTGCATCAGCATATTGCGACAGGAAATATTCATGAAGATAAAGTGAATGAGCTGGTTGATAAAATTAACCAAATCAGTTTGCAGCTGACACCGCTTGAGGATGCATTTTCTAATGCGTTGGGGGCTGCTTCACGTAAAGCACAGGTTTTGATTGTTAGCTTAATGATTGGAATCACGTTTGTGTTGATGCTAATGGGTGTTTACCTCACCCGAAGACTGGTGCTTAGAGACGCTACGCTTTTAAGAACTATTCAAATTAACGAGGAGCGCTGGAAGTTTGCACTGGATGGTGCTCGTGACGGCGTTTGGGACTGGCATGTGATGACTAAACAAGTAACATTTTCTAGTCAGTGGAAAGAAATGTTGGGTTATAGCAATGACGATTCGATTGCCAGCATTGATGCGTGGGGGAAGTTGTTGCACCCAGAGGATTCCACTAAGGTGCTGGCTGCACTAAAGGCATATGTACATGGGAAAGTGGATCGATATGCGATTGAGCATCGTATATTGTGTAAAGATGGAAGCTATAAATGGGTACTCAGTCGCGGCAAGATTGTGAGCTTTACCGCTGCGGGGAAAGCGGAGCGTCTTGTTGGCACATATACTGATATTCATGAAGTTAAGTGCATTGAAGCCGCACTGCGCGAAAGTGATTCAAACCAGCGCGCTTTATTAGAAGCCATGATAGATGGTGTATTTGTAGCGCAGGATTATCGTTTTATTTTTAGCAACCCAATTTTGCCCAAGATGTTGGGATACAGCTATGAAGAGTTTATTGGCATGCCTTTTGAGCAAGTAATCGCACCTGAATATTTGGATATATGGAATGAGCGATTTGCTGCGCGTATTGCTGGCGATGCAGAGTTTCAGAAAAGCTATCAAGTGCGCTTCGTTAAGAATGGAGGTTTAGAGTTTATTTGGATGGAATTACATGCTTCTAGCGTGGACTTTCGCGGCGCGCGCAGTGTGTTAGGTATTCTGCACGATATCACTAAGCAGAAAGAAGCAGAAGACTTGATCTGGCAGCAAGCCAATTTTGATGGACTCACTGGTTTACCTAATCGGCGTATGTTTCGTGACCGCTTAGAACAGGAGCTTAAAAAGTCAGAACGTACCGGCTCGGCATTAGCGGTCATGTATTTAGATTTAGATCACTTTAAAGAAGTGAATGACACGATGGGGCATGATAAGGGTGACGCTCTATTAAAAGAGGCAACGCTTAGGCTGAAAGGCTGTGTGCGCGATACAGATACAGTCGCTCGTTTAGGTGGGGATGAGTTCGTGATACTTTTAAGTGAAATGGATGGTTTAAGTGGGTTGGAGCGTGTCGCCCAAAACATTCTGGAGCAATTACAACAGCCGTTTACACTGGATTTAGAGCCGGTTTATATTTCAGCAAGTATAGGTATTACCATTTGTCCGGTTGATGCGGCTGATTTTGATACTTTATTAAAAAATGCAGATCAAGCAATGTATGCGGCAAAGGCTGAGGGACGTAATCGCTATAGTTACTTCACGCCATCTATGCAGGCGGCTGCACAATTCAGAATGCGTTTAGCCAATGATTTAAGGCACGCCATTAATCGAGATGAGCTTAAATTAGTTTATCAGCCGATTATCAAGATAAGTAACGGTGAAATACATAAAGCCGAAGCGTTGATTCGTTGGCATCATCCTACGCATGGTTTAATTAATCCTGCGCAGTTTATCCCTGTTGCTGAAGATACAGGGATCATTTATGAAATTGGCGAATGGGTGTTTCATGAGGCGGTACAGCAAGTTAAGCAGTGGCGTGAGTCCTTACATCCCGATTTCCAAATCAGTATCAATAAGTCACCTGTACAGTTTAAAGCTCCTGACTCAACTTGGGTGGAGAGTATGGGAAAAATGGAGCTTCCCGGTAATAGTTTGGTCATAGAGATTACTGAAGGGTCGCTGCTTGATGCAACGGACAATGTTACAAGTAATCTGATTAAGTTTAGAGATGCAGGCATTCAAGTGGCGATTGATGATTTTGGTACAGGTTATTCGTCACTATCTTACTTAAAGAAATATGATATTGATTACATTAAGATTGATCAGTCTTTTGTTAAAAACATGACGGATAACTCAAGCGATTTAGGTTTGTGTGAAGCGATTATTTTGATGGCGCATAAACTGGATATGCAAGTGATAGCCGAAGGCGTGGAAACGCAGGGGCAGTACGATTTGTTGGCAGCGGCAGGCTGCGACTATGCGCAAGGTTATCTATTTTCTAAACCAGTAGATGCTGAAGAGTTTGAGGCTTATTCACGCATGAAAATAAACTAGGTGAAATGAGAAGTTGAAAATCAAAGGCCTATGATTTATTTAAGCCTTTGATTTTTAGGTGATAGTTTTTTATTGCGTGAAGAAGGCTAAGTGAATGGTCAGTTAACCTTCTTTATTCTAGTAACTAGACGTGGCTAGACTTATTTCGCCACAAAAGCGCGTTCAATCACGTAATCACCTGGCACGCCGATTCTGGGGGATTCTACAAAACCTCTAGCGTTCAGCAACTCGGACGTATCCGCCAACATTTGCGGGCTACCACAAATCATCGCACGGTCGTTCGCAGGGTCTAGCGGAGGTAAACCAATATCTTCAAATAACTTACCTGAGTTAATTAAATCGGTTAATCTGCCTTGGTTGCGGAATGGTTCACGTGTAACAGTCGGGTAGTAGATTAACTTCTCACGTACCAACTCACCGAAAAACTCGTTATTTGGTAACTCTTTTTCAATAAAGTCTGCATAAGCAAGTTCGCTTACATGGCGCACGCCATGAATCAGTACAACCTTTTCAAATCTCTCATAAACGTCAATATCTTGAATCAGGCTGATAAAAGGCGCCAGACCAGTACCTGTTGATAAGAAATAAAGATTTTTTGCTGGTTTTAAATCATGAATAACCAGTGTGCCAGTTGGTTTACGGCCAATCAAAATGTCGTCACCTATTTTTAAATGTTGCAAGCGCGAAGTGAGTGGGCCATTCTGTACTTTAATGCTGAAAAACTCTAGATGTTCTTCATAGTTTGGGCTGGCAACGCTATAGGCGCGCGCTAAAGGGCGCCCTTCAACCTCAAGGCCAATCATCACAAACTGGCCATTCTCAAAACGCAAACCTGGGTCACGCGTGGTTTTAAAACTAAACAGGCTGTCATTCCAGTGATGAACGCTCAAAACGCGTTCGGTAGAGTATTTGCTCATAAGTTAGTGTTTTCTATAGGTAATATTTTATTGTGATAGTCGGCAGCTGTTGCATTAATTGCGGCTATTAACCTCTTCTGTTAATTTGGGCACGACGTCAAAAAGATCTGCTACCAAGCCATAATCGGCTACTTGAAAGATAGGTGCATCGGGATCTTGGTTAATTGCGACTATGATTTTACTATCTTTCATACCATATGTGTGCTGAACTGCACCAGAAACACCAATTGCAAAATAAAGTTCGGGCGCGACCACGACGCCCGTTTGGCCTACTTGAATATCATTTGGCGCATATCCAGCATCCACTGCGGCACGGGTAGCACCTAAAGCTGCACCAAGCTTAGCCGCTAGTGGTGATAGAACTTCTTCAAATTTTTCAGCGCTGCCTAATGATCTGCCACCGGATATGACAATCTTAGCGGAACTTAATGCTGGCCTGTGCGATAGGTTATGTGTTTCACTGACCCAGCGCGTTTTAGTAAAAGCTGCTGGCGCATCAATATTGATAATCTCAGTGTTCGCACCAAGGCTTGCCGCCGCAAAATTACTGCCGTGTATGGTTAAAACCTGTGTTTTATCAATACTTTGAACCACATAATGCACATTGCCAGCATAGCATGAGCGTGTATAGGTATTGTCCGCCTGAATCGTTAATGCATTTGAAATCATCGCCACATCCAATAAAGCACTAACACGCGGCAAGACATTGCGGCTATAAGAAGAATGCGATGCCAGAATGACTTGGTAATCTTCTGCAAGAGATACGACTAAATTGGCAATATCCTCCGCAAGCGGGTGTGCCAAGTGCGCGGCATTTGCATGAATCACCCGGGTAACGCCTTGAATTGAAGCCGCTGTTTGCAAAATAGCATCATTGCCGCCAGCCACCAATAAATCGATAGGCGCTTGCCAAAACTGCGCCGCAGTCACGGCTTGCTGCACTGCAGGGCTGAGTTCTTTGCCGTTATGTTCGGCTAGTATTAAAGTTTTCATAGCTGTATACCTTCATGGGCGCGCAATTTACTCACAAGTTCTTCCACGCTATTGACTTTGATGCCAGGTTTTCTAACCGGCGGTTCGTTAACTTTTAATAGTGTTAAGCGTGGTTGAATATCTAAACCTAACTCAGACGCGTTAATGCTTTCAATAGGTTTTTTTCTAGCCATCATCAAGTTTGGCAGTTTTACAAAGCGTGGTTCGTTAAGGCGCAAGTCAGCAGTAATAACAGCAGGTAAATCTAATGCGATTGTTTCTGTTCCACCATCTACTTCACGCGTTACAATCGCTTCGTTACCGTCTAGTTTGATGGTAGAGGCAAAGGTCGCCTGAGGATAGTCTAATAGTGCTGCCAATATTTGGCCCATCTGACCAGCGTCATCATCAATTGACTGTTTGCCCAGAATAATGAGATTAGCTTGTTCGCGTAACACAACCGCTTTTAACAGTTTGGCAACGCCTAAAGATTGCAGTTTTTCCGCGCTTTCAACTAGAATCGCGCGGTCAGCGCCCATTGCCAGCGCATGTCTTAACACGTCATGGTTGGCGGTAGAACCAAATGAAACCGCAATAACTTCGGTCGCTTTACCTTGTTCTTTTAAACGTAACGCTTCTTCAATTGCGTTTTCGTCAAACGGATTAACGCCCATTTTTACGCCGGCAATATCCACATCAGAACCATCTGGTTTAACACGTACTTTAATGTTGTAATCAACCACTCGTTTGACTGCGACCAGTATTTTCATAACGGCTTCCTTAACAATTAGCGCGTATTTTATAGTAAAATCAACTATATGTTAAATGGATTATAGTGATTATATATATCTGTAATATAGATATATATAATTGGAATATATAAATTAGTGAATGAAATATAGCTTAAGACAACTGGAGATTTTTGTGGCTATCAGCCGCACCGCAAGTGTATCGCGCGCGGCGGAAGAGTTGTCATTGTCGCAATCGGCCACCAGTACAGCATTGGGCGAGTTTGAAAAACAGTTTGATTTGCAATTGTTTGACCGTGTGAGCAAGTCGCTACGCATTAATGAAGTGGGCCAGCAATTGTTGCCGCGTGCGGTAGAGTTGCTGGATAGAGCCAAAGAGATTGAAGCATTATTGCAAGGCCATATTAGCTTTGGGCACATGAAGATTGGTGCAACCTTAACCGTGGGCAATTATCTGGTGACGATATTGGTTGCGCGTTTTTTGCAATCGCATCCCAATAGTCGCATTCAGTTACAGGTGCACAATACCAGTGCCATTGTGCAGAAAATTGCCAACCATGAATTGGATTTGGGCATGATTGAGGGCGATTGCGACCATCCTGATATTGAAGTGCAGCCTTGGTTGGCGGATGAGTTAGTGGTTTTTAGTGCGCCCGATCATCCATTGGCAAGCTTGCGTAAGGTCACAACAGAGCAGTTGTTGCTTGAGTCATGGATATTGCGCGAAAAAGGTTCTGGCACGCGCGAAACGTTTAATCGCGCTTTTCACAATTATAATGCCAGATTGAATATCCGGCTTGAGCTTGAACACACTGAAGCAATTAAGCTCGCGGTAGAATCGGGTCTGGGCATCGGTTGTATTTCCCGCTTGGCGCTCAAAGATGCATTCAAGCGCGGTAGTTTGGTGCCGCTTGCCACACCACAACTCGATTTAAGTCGATATTTTTGCTTTTTATGGCATAAGCAAAAATATCAGACAACTGCCATGCGCGAGTTTCTAACCTTATGCAAAGACCTGACTGCGGGTGTTAAAAGAAGTGATTTGGTTAATTTGCCAGAAGTTGCCTAAATAAAGCAAATCTGGCTATAACTAACCCGGTAACGATTCATATAATTAACCAATAGTGATAACAAATAATAATTAAACAAGATTCGAACAAGGAAGAATCATGCAACGTGATGTGATGAATTATGACGTGTTGATTGTAGGCGCAGGCCCAGCAGGCTTAGCAGCGGCAATTCGGCTTAAACAATTGGCGCAAAGCGCAGGTCAGGAATTGAGTGTCTGTGTTTTAGAAAAGGGCGCGGAAGTCGGCGCACATATTCTTTCTGGCGCGGTGATAGATCCAATCGCATTGAATGAGCTGATTCCAAATTGGCGTGAATTAGGTGCGCCGCTCAATACACCTGTCAGCGATGATGAGTTTTTAATACTAGGTCAAAGTCAATCCTGGGCTATTCCACACCGTTTATTGCCGCCGTTAATGAGCAATAAAGGTAACTTTATTGCCAGCCTTGGTGATGTTTGCCGCTGGCTGGGCGAACAAGCTGAAGGTTTGGGTGTTGAAATCTATGCCGGCTTTTCTGCGCAAGAAGTGCTGTATGAAAATGAGCAAGTGGTGGGCATTATCACGGGTGACATGGGGCGAGATACCAATGGCGAGCCAACCGCGCAGTTTGTGCAGGGTATTGAAATTCGGGCGCCTTATACCTTGATTGCAGAAGGTACGCGCGGCTCATTAACGCGTCAGTTAGAAGCACGCTTTAATCTGCGTCAAAACGCATCACCACAAAAATACGGCTTGGGTTTTAAAGAAGTATGGCGTGTTCCTGCTGAACAGCACAAGTTAGGCTTGGTGCAACATACTCTTGGCTGGCCGCTGAGCGCAGATACCGGTGGCGGTTCTTTTATCTATCATTATGGTGAGCAGTTGGTTTCCATCGGGTTTGTGGTGCATCTGGATTATGCCAATCCACATTTATCGCTGTTTGATGAGTTTCAACGTTTTAAAACACACCCTAAAATCAAAGCATTATTGCAAGGCGGAAAGCGCTTAAGTTATGGTGCCAGAGCAATTAGTGAAGGCGGCCTGCAATCGTTGCCCAATTTGATTTTTCCGGGTGGTGCGCTAATCGGTTGTAGCGCCGGCATGGTCAATGTGCCGCGTATTAAAGGCAGCCACAACGCGATGAAATCTGGCATGCTGGCGGCTGAAGCTGTTTTTGAAGCTTTTAATGGTAGCAAAGCAAACTTATTAAGCGCGTATCCAGAAGCACTGAAACAATCTTGGATATGGCAAGATTTGCATGCTGTGCGTAATGTAAAACCTTTATTATCAAGATTTGGCAGTTGGGCCGGTACCTTATTAGGTGGTATCGAAATGTGGTTGTCTGCATTCAAAATCACCATGCCTTGGACTTTGCAGCACAAAAAAGCTGACCATGATAGCCTTAAGCCTGCGGCTGAAATGCCTGTGATTCATTATCCAAAACCAGATGGCGTATTCAGTTTTGATAAGCTGAACTCCATTAATTTAAGCAATATTGCGCATGATGCAAATCAGCCTTGTCATTTAACATTAATAGATGCAAACGTGCCGATTAACATTAACCTGGCAAAATTTGATGCGCCGGAGCAGCGCTATTGCCCGGCTGGTGTGTACGAAATTGTGCAAAAGGATAATGCGCCGCAGCTGCAAATTAACGCGCAAAATTGCATTCATTGCAAAACGTGTGATATTAAAGACCCCACACAGAATATTGTATGGGTTCCGCCTGAAGGCGGCAGTGGGCCTGTTTACACCGGCATGTAACACTAGATTTTAAGGATACCGAATTAAATTTTCTTATTAAAACTTAATTAAAGTTTTAATCGAAATCATCCGCATCCGTTAATGCCGTTTTAACTGTACAGCCGAATGCATCATATCCTGCTTTCTCTAATTGGATGCGATATTCACACGTTGGCAAATGTCCTTCCAGTTTGCCGTTAATCACGGTGGTTTCTTCTTTGCAAAAAACGCAGCGATACCGATGCATCTGGTTTTCAAAATGTTCTTGTGGAAAATCAATGTAATATGGTTTTTTCATGGTTAATTCTCCGATATGTTCAATCAGATTATAAGACGATTTTTACCCATGCGCATCCCCGCGCTAAAACCCATCTAAATTTCAAGAGTTAAAGCCGTTAGCATAGGGCGCACTCGTTTACAGTGTGCCGTATGAAAGATGTGAGTTAACTGGATTCCCGCTGGGAGTGACAAATAAGAAGTAAAGCAATATCAATAAAGCTCATTAACAGAAGTGTTTACAGTATTAATAAAAAATATAAAAACATGAAAAGGTTTAAATTTTAGTTATTTCAAGCCTTCTTTGGCTTCTTCTGCGCTACATTTTGCAAACTGCTGTGCTGCATTTGCGTAGATAATCGCATCTGCGGCGTAGGTGTTGAGTTTTTTCATATAATCGTTAATTTTATCAATGTAGTTCTCGGCTTCGGTGCTTGAGCAATCGTGCTTGCCTGTACTTTTGTAGCCAGACATGCAAATGGGCAGCGATGGTTTTGCGCCAGGCGCATCTGGCGCACCAGGTGTTTCGCATGCGGCGTAAGCATGATGAACACTTAAGCTGAACAACAAGGCGGTACATATAGTAGAAATGGTTTTTTTCATGTTGGCTCTTATCTTTTGAATAACATGGTTTTATCGCGGATGATGCGTCAATAAATTACCGCTTAAGTATGTATATTTTTTGGCGCGTATTGCTTAACAATAAATTCACACATACCTTTTGCGAGTTCCTCTTCACCATAAAACACTTTGCCAATCTTGTCTTCTCTTAAGAATTTTGATTCGTCTTCATTATGCGTTCTGAGGACAATTTCAATTCCAGGTTGAAGAGTTTTTGCCGTTTCCACCATTTTTCGCACATCAATTGTATCTGGTGTGGCAATCACCAACATGGACGCATTTGCAATATGTGCTTGGATTAACACGCTTGGCTCAGAGGCATTGCCTGATACAGCGGGCAATCCTTTCTTACGCAAGTTTTCGACGAGCTCTCTATTTTCTTCGGCTACAACAAAAGGAATGTTGTTATTGGTTAATGCTTCAGCGATGCGTTTGCCCACTCTGCCATAGCCTACCAGCACCACTTGGCCTTCTAGGTATTTTCGTTCTGTACTCATGGGTAGTTCTGAGAATGGATCGGTGCGCTTTTCAAGGTGGCGAGCCAACTCTGAAAAGCTGAGCGCCCACTTTTTAAACGGCTTGATCATGGAGAATATCAGTGGATTCATGGCGATTGAAATTAAAGCGCCCGCCAAAATTAAGCTCATGCCTTGCGTGGGCAGAATGCCTAATGACAAGCCCAAACCCGCTAGAATAAAAGAAAACTCACCAATTTGCGCCAAGCTTGCCGCCACAGTAAGTGCAGTATTTAGTGGATAGCGGAATGCTAAAGTAATGACCATTGCAGCAATTGATTTGCCTAAAATAATGACAGCGACTACGGCTAATACGTTAAATGGTTGCTCTACTAAAATCGCTGGCTCAAATAGCATGCCTACCGATACAAAAAACAGCACTGCAAATGCGTCGCGCAACGGCAAAGACTCTTCTGCTGCTCGATGGCTGAATTCTGATTCGCGCATGACCATGCCAGCAAAAAACGCACCTAGCGCAAATGAAACGCTAAATAAATGGGCCGCGCCAAAAGCAATACCAATGGCAGCAGAAATAACGGCGAGAGTGAATAGTTCGCGCGAGCCAGTTTTTGCCACATGCCACAACAGCCATGGCAGTAGTCGTTTGCCGACTACTAGCATCAGCACAATAAAGGCGGTTACTTGTAAAAGGGTAAAGCCAATGGTTTGCCATAACGGGGTGGTAATGGTTTCTGTAGAGGCACCACCTAAAATAGCGGCTAAGGGCGGCATTAAAACTAACACTAGCACGGTTAACAGGTCTTCAACCACCAGCCAGCCGATGGCTATTTTGCCATTCATACTATCCAAAATGCCTCTAGATTCCAGCGCTTTTAACAACACCACAGTACTGGCGCACGATAGTGCCAAGCCGAATATCAGTCCTTCACCGAGTGTCCAGCCCCACCAGTGTGCGAGTGCCATGCCCAGTAGCGTGGCGAATGTCATTTGTACAAGGGCGCCAGGTAATGCAATGCGCCTAACGGACATTAAATCATTAATAGAAAAATGCAAACCAACACCAAACATCAGTAGCATGACGCCAATTTCAGCTAATTGAGAGGCAATCGCGACATCTGCCACAAAGCCTGGCGTTGCTGGGCCAATGAGAATGCCTGCCAATAAATAGCCGACCAACGCGGGCAGTTTGCAACGCTCTGCAATGAAACCCAAAATAAGTGCCAGCCCAAAGCCTGCAGAGATAGTGGTGATAAGTGTTAAATTATGATCCATAGGTTTTTATCGTTAGATTTTTTATTAAATTGTGATATTTAGATGATTAATTGCGTTAAGAGTGATTGATTTTTTTTATTATAATCTAGTAAAGGCGTTACCTTTTTATAAATATATCATCTCAATATGACGCAGTTGTTATAGTGAACAGAATGAAACTGAGTGTTTTTTAAGTTTCTGGTGCTTAGATTTAATGGATAAGTGATTGATTTTTAATTGAATAATTAGGTTTTTTGTTAATGCGGGCCTTGGTTCTCAATGTTGTGCAATATTGGAATCAGTATTTGTTCAATGGATGGCAGTGTTAGTGATAATCGCCAGCAAAACACACTAATTACTGTAACAATAAGCGCGGCTCCTGCGAATCTGCGCCACGTCCAATGCGTGGGCGGTGTATAAGTCGCGAGTAGTAGAATGCCGCCGATAATCGTCACCGCATCAAAGCTAGCACGTTGCCAATAACTGCCGCCCAAATGCAACCACATGCCAAACTCATCAAAAGTTAACGCCAAACCTACGCCATAGGTAACTGCAATGACACTTAACCATTTTTTTGAAGGTGTAGTAAATAGCAGCACGGCACCGACCACGGAAAGTAGAAAAATGCCGTAGTTCAAATGATGAACGTGTGTGCCGCCAATATGCAGAAATAAATCTGGAATATCGCGCGTCATAATTAATAGCACAATAATGCGCGCGCTGGCAAAAGTGACGACAAAGCTTGTGAGTACAAGTCTTTGAAGGTGTTTAGAAGCGTTAAGGTATTTTTTAAGCATGGTTTGAAAGCGTTATCTTAAGCGTTTAATTTAAGCATTTTATAAAGACAGTTTAACGCTAAATTTTTCTCACTAACGCTATAAGTTGTAATGGTTTGCAAAATCACCACGTATTTCAAAAGCTGCCTTTATTCACGCGTAATCGTGGGCGCTTTCTTAGCGGTGGCGCTGCCAGAAGATGTGCTATAAGTCACCGCACAAATGACAATAAGCGCCCCCATTAATTGCGCCAAATTAGGCGGAATTCCTTCAAAAGTGGCGATGACAATTGAAGTGACAGGGACGAGATTCATAAATATAGCTGCTTTAGCGGGTCCCAGTTTAGCGATGCCTGCATTCCAGAATAAATAAGACAACACACCGCCGCAAATGCTCATGATAAGTAATGCCGAGCCAGCATGCATGCTAGGTAAAATAAACGCATCACCATGAATAACCGCAACCAGCGTTAATGCTAATGCGCCAACCGACATGATGCCTGCGGTGCTGGCGATACTACTGACATCGCTAGGCATAATTTTACGCACCAGCACGTTATAAAAAGCCCAGCTTAAATTAGCAATAAAGATAAAAATGTCGCCAGTTGATACCCGCAAAGTGGCGCCTGCGCCAAGTACGACAATGGCCACACCAATAATGCCAATGGGAAATGCCAGCATTTGCCGATTATTGGGCTTATCCTTTAAGACAAAAAAAGCGATAACGGCTGTTAATAGCGGGTTAAGTGCCATAATCAGCGCGCCATTGACGGCTGAAGTTGTTTGCATGCCCATAAAGAAAAATAAATTAAAGCCAAACACGCCAACTATGCCAAGCGTGAGATAGGTTTTGAAATAACGCGCAGGAATGCGCTCACCCTTAAATTTCACAATCATCAACATAATGGCTGCCGCCAAAAGATAACGAGTCGCGCCTGCAATATAAGGCCCCATTTCTGCAACGACTGGTTTTGCCAAGTTAAAATTGGCGCCCCAAAATATGGCGGCAAGTGCGGTTGATAAATAGGTCCTTAACAAAACATCATCCCTGTGTCGTAAATACTTGGTGTTAAATAAATGAAAAAGCCATCTTCAAGCTTAAAATCATGAGCAGTACGCCGAATATTTTTTTCAATATTTGAATCGGTAAGCGTTGCGTGAGCTTTGCGCCCAGCGGCGCAGTAAAGTAACTTGGAATCGCCACCAGCAATACTGCTGGCAAATAAATATAGCCCCAGGTGTGTTCTGCTGTGGTGTTGTTTAACATGCCATTGATTAAATAACCCAGCGTACCAGCAACCGAAATGTAAAAACCCAATGCTGCGGATGTACCGATTGCGCTTCTAATATCAATACCGCGCCAAGTTAAATACGGCACAGTGAGTGAGCCTCCGCCAATGGAGACCAATGCGGAAACTGCACCTATGCCTAGCGTGACCAATCTTAGTTCAGTTTTATTAATTTCCCCCGTACTTGACGGCGCTTTGCTTTTTTTAAACATTTGCATGGATACATAAGCCATAAAAACGGCAAAAAATATGGCTAAGGCTTTTGAGCTTAAGTAAGCGGTTAAAAAAGTGGCTGAAAATGTGCCAACAATCATGCCGATAGACATTATTTTTGCCAGCGACCAAACTACCGCGCCATTTTTATGGTGCGAGCGCATGCTGGAAAATGAAGTTAAAGCGATGCAAGCCATTGAAGTGCCGAGTGCAAGATGTACAACACTGTCTTTTGGAACACCTTGGTAAATGAAAATGGAGGTTAAAACAGGCACTAAAATACCGCCACCGCCAATGCCAAGTAAACCTGCCATCACGCCGACAAAAGCGCCCAGCACCACAAATGCGACAATTAATTCAACGCCCACTCAATAACCTTTCTAATTTTAATTTAACCGCCAAAACGCTTGTAGATTCTCTGATATTAATGGGTAAAACGGCATTAAGTAGCAAGTAAGCATTATCTTTTTGACGTCAGAAACAGGCTTAATATTGCACCCGCCAATGCAAATAATGCACCAATCGCAAACGCCAATTGATAACCGCCATTTAGCGCGGTTACCGCGCTTATCCCATTATCTGCTAAATGGCGTGTGTGCATTGCCGCCAAGCTCGCCAGTATCGCTAAACCTAATGCGCCGCCCATCATGAACGAAGTATTAATCACGCCAGAAGCCAAGCCAGAGTCACTCGGCTCTACATCGTTCATCGCCGCCAGCAACATCGGGTTAAAGGCGATGCCAGCGCCCAAGCCAAGCAACAACATGCCTGGTAATACATCGATTGTAAAATTTCCTTCTAATGGCAAGCGAGCAAACAGCGCAAGCCCAATCGCTGCAAATAACAGACCAGATGCGAGCGGTATTTTTAAGCCAAAACGCATGATTAACCTGGCTGAAATGCCCAGCGAAAAAGCTGCCATAATTAAGTTGGCAGGTAAAAAAGCCAAGCCTACTTGTAATGCACTGTAACCAAGCACCGATTGCATATACAGGGCCGAAATAAAGAACCAGGCAAACATTGACGCTGCCCATAAAACAGCAGTCACATTGGCTATGGCAAGATTATGCAATCGAAATATACCAAGTGGAATCAAAGGTGTTTTGACGCGCTGCTCAATCAAGATAAAAGCAATCAACAAGGCCGCAGAAAGCAACAATAGCATAATCGTTTGCATAGAGGTCCAGCCAGCTTCGTTACCATTGACGATAGCATAAACAGCCAACATGAGTGATGCGGTGATTGTGAATGCTCCGCCCACATCGTGACTTGTTGCGTCTGTTTGTGTTTGATCGCGCGGCAATAATTGCATGCAAAGCACGTATACCGCAATGCCGATTGGTAAGTTCACCAAAAATATCCAATGCCAGCTGAATGCGCTTGTTAATAAGCCGCCAAGTAATACACCAATACTACCGCCGCCTGCACACACAAAACCATAAACGCCCATCGCTTTTGCACGCTCATTCGGCTCTGTAAATAAATCCATAATCAGCGATAACGCGACGGCTGAAACCACGGCACCACCTAACCCTTGTATAGCTCTGGCGACGATTAACACATTTTGAGAATTCGCAATTCCACAGGCAAGCGATGCAAGGACAAAAAGCGTTAATCCAATGAGAAATACTTTACGATGCCCGTAAAAATCGCCTAACCGTCCGCCTAACAGCAAAAATCCGCCGAAAGTGAGCATGTACGCATTCACCACCCATACCAATGACGTTTCACTGAAACCTAAATCGATGCGTATAGACGGCAATGCTACATTGACGATTGTTGTATCCAGCACGATCATTAATTCGCCAAGGCAAAGCACAATAAGCGTTAACCACTGTTTATTATGTGGCGTTATTTGTAACATTTAAAATCTCCTGCGGGCATTTTTTGCTAAAGCGACATCATATATGACTCGCTGATTTGTGTTGTTAGTAGGCGCTGTTTAACGCGTCATGCAATGAACAATCTGAACTTAGTGGATAATTGGCTTTCTCAAAGTTATCCATTATTTTTGCACAGGATACTGAATGCGTCGCTATTTACTTGTTTTTACTTTAACTTCACTCTCATTGGCAGTCAGTGCTAATTCTGCCGAAACTCCGATGAAACCTGGCTTGTGGGAAATGACGACCACTTCTAATCTATTGAGCCTTGCAGCACAAATTCCACCAGATCAAATGGAAAATATTAATCAATTAGCCAAAGAATACGGTTTTGAAATGCCAGCCATTCAAAATGGCGCAGCAAAGTCGAACGCCTGTATTACGCAAGAAATGGCGAATAAAAAAATTATGCCAAGCTCTTTTCAAGAGCAAGCGGGTTGTACAGTCAATAAAGCAACGCAAAACGGCAATAGCTATCGTGTGGAATTCGTCTGCAAAAATCCGCAATTAGATGGCAGCGGGGTGGCAGAAGGCACTTTTACCAATACAGAAAACTTTACAGGGCAAACCGTATTTAATGGAACGGTGCAAGGCAACCCGATTAAGGAACAGGCCAATATGAGTGGTAAGTGGGTTGGTACCAATTGTGGCAGCACAAAGCCGTTGCCACAATAATACAATCAAACCATTTCCCATGTTGCGGGCATTGACGCAATCAAATGACTCACAAATGTTTTTACTTTTAGGGTCATCGCGTGTTGGTCGCGAAAACAAGCATAAAACTCCAGAGGTTCGCTGTCGGAATGTGTCGGCAAGCTATTGGCTTTCGATTGTTGAAATAAAGCCACCAATTGACCATTTCTAATTAAAGGGTTTGCAATAAATTCAGCAAGTCTTGTAATGCCGGCGCCACCAATGGCGAGTTCAGCTAGTGAGTTTATGTCATTGCTGATGATAAATGGTTTAATCTCAGGTTCAAATCGCAAGGCATCTCGCACAAATCCCCAGTTCATTAGCCGTCCATTCATCGGCATTCTGAACATCAGGCAATCATGATGTTGCAATTCTTCAGGCGCATTGGGCTGACTTTTCCGTGCAATATAAGCAGGTGATGCACAATATATAACTGGAACAGTGGCAATCTTTCTAGCAACCAGACCAAGCTCCAATTGTTGCTTGAATCGAATGCTGATGTCGATATCCTCTTTAACATGGTCAACATTGCGGTCTGTCAAAACCAGTTCAATGGATAATCTGGGGTGCAGCGCAGTGAATGTTGGAACAATCGAAGACAGCACATGGCGACCAAATGCAGCAGATGCTGCTATTTTTAATCGCCCTTGAGGTTCTCCGTGAAATTCAGTGACTAGTGACTTTGCGCTTTCAATATCACTGATGATGTGACGCACCTTGGCATAATAAATTTCGCCAGCCTCGGTTAAGGCTAGACTACGTGTTGTACGCTTGAGTAAGCGCGCGTTTAATGACGATTCAAGCCTTAAAATGTTCTGACTCGCTGCCGCTGGGGTGATGCCTTGCATGCGAGCGGCAGCGGCAATGCTTCCACCTTCAATTGCTTTAACAAAACTTTCAATACTTCTTAATGTATCCATATTCACTATCGAAGTTATATGATTATTCGATAGTTTATCTTGTTAATGCATATAGTGTTAACACTCTACCGGCTCGTAGGTTTTACCATTAAGATTCATGACTTAACTTTTAATCGTTTAAGTTTTAATCAATAAGGGCTCGGATGGAAATAAAAATTCCCAAGCGCTATACACATTACGTATTTGCGTTCTTTATGGCTGGCATCATGGCATTTTTGATGTGCATGGTGATTGTTGCTGCCAATAGCGGGTTAAGTGCTGATTATTTACCGCGTGTCATACGCGCCTATACATTGGCGATGCCTGTCGCATTTGTATGTGTGCTGGTTGTTAGGCCGATTGTAGTTAAGCTTGTTACTTTAGTAGTGAGAGCGCATTAATGACATTGTTTGCTTAACTTTTCTACACAGTGTTTTTTGCTGGTTTCGTCCATCGATTGATTTTAAAGGTGCTACTACTCGTTCAATAGGTGGCCTAATTTATCTTTTTTTGTTTGCAGGTAATGTTTGTTTGATTCGTTTGAGATGATTTTTAGTGGCACAAGGCTATTCACCAACGTGCCATGTGTTTTTAATGCACCGCATTTGGCTGGATTATTGCTCATTAACCGAATGGATTTAACCTGCAAGTCGTGTAGTATTTCTGCGGCAATATCAAATGTACGGCTATCAATAGGCAGGCCAAGTGCAAGATTGGCTTCAACAGTATCCAGACCCTCATCCTGCAGCGCATAGGCACGAATTTTATTGGCTAAACCAATGCCCCTGCCCTCATGGTCTCGTAGATAAACAATAACTCCCAAGCCTTCTGCAGCAATTAACTGTTGGGCGAGTTTAAGTTGCTCACCACAATCGCAGCGTTTTGAAGAGAATATATCCCCCGTTAAGCACTCTGAATGTACCCTGACGAGAACATTCTGTTGCAGGTGAACATTGCCCATTACCAGCGCTACGTGCTCCGTAGCCGTTGTAAGGTCTTGGTATAAATAGATTAAATAATCTCCAAATGCTGTTGGCAATTTGGATGTTGAAACTCGAGTGATGTTGCTCATTAATTTTCTTTAAGACTTAATATTTGGCGATTTATTTCAAAAAATTTAGCAATGGTTAGTTTAGTCATTATAAGCTTCAAAAATTAACTGAGTCATTATCTAAAATTATTATTTAAAAGCACTTAATTTAAGTTGTCTAACGTTCATAATATATTGTAGAATGCGCGTCCTGTTAGTTAAGCAGGGTGCTTAGCTCAGTTGGTAGAGCGTCGCCCTTACAAGGCGAATGTCAGCGGTTCGACCCCGTTAGCACCCACCATCACTAACATAATCGCCTTATGATTCATTTTAAGGGGTTTAAGTTTTTGTATTATTTAGATAATACAAATTAAGTAGTAAAAAACTGGAGTGGTAGTTCAGTTGGTTAGAATACCGGCCTGTCACGCCGGGGGTCGCGGGTTCGAGTCCCGTCCACTCCGCCAACAAGTCTGGGTTGAATCAGTGCTGATTCAGCTTAGCGCAAAAAGCCCCGTTGTTAACGGGGCTTTTTCTCTTTTTGAATCTCTGTAGTGCTTAAAGTTATCTTAATTTTGAATTTAGCTCTTTTCTCGGTGACGCTATTTTAAGAACCTTTAGCCTCTCTTGGACAAGCCCAAGAGTGACTTCTAAGTATTCCAATCATTAGGAAGCGCCTGTCCTAATGTACATTTTCCCTTTACTGAGTTGGATTGTCGGCTTGCAAAAGCTTTTGTGTTTCAATCGCAATTACTACGCGGCGATTAGGTTGCAGGCAATCAATTACTTTTTTGCTTCGTGTGCCAGGGCAATTGACGATCGGATCACTCGAGCCTTTTCCGATAGTGCGTAATCGACTCTCGGCGACACCTTGATTTACTAGGTACTCTTTAACAGCGTTTGCTCTAGATAAAGAAAGCCTGTCATTTAGTTGCTTGCTCCCCAATCTATCTGTATGACCTTCAATTGTGACGCTAGTCACTTCTGGGTGCTCGATCATTTTGTTGGCGATTTTTGTTTTTAATTCGTATTTGCCCGTTTCAGATAACGTGTCGCTGTTCAGTGCAAATAATGCGCTACCGTTAAATGTCTGTTTCTCAAAAATAAGTGGTGCTGGTGGTGGCACAACAGGTGCTGGTTCGTATTTTATTACTTCCACTATTTTCTCAACAGGCGCTGCTACAGGTTCTGGCGCAGCAATTATTGCAGGCTTGCCGCCAAACCGATACAGCAGTCCGAAGTTTAATTGATTGTTCGCTGATGAGCCTTTTGAATGACTTAGCTCACTGGTACCCACTTCTACATCACTGAAGATTCTTCTGAAATCTGCTTGTATACCTAATTTATCATTTAGTAAGTATTGAAAGCCAATACCAACATTGCCGGCAAAAGAAGTGTTGGAGCCTGTTACTTTGCCTGTTGGTGTAAATCCTGGTGCGATATCGTAATTGATTTTATTGTTGGCCGCGCCAATACCGGCTAATAAGAATGGTCTGAATTTATCTCTGCTCAATAAATATAAAGCATCAACAGTAAAGTTTAGTTGTTTGTAATGACCGCCGCTAAATGATGGAGAGTCTTCTTTAGTTTTATTGTAGGAAAGGCCGGCCTGTATGTCGATATTGTCAGTTACTTCTTTACCCAGTCTAAAATGTACACCTGGCGTGTCATCCTTTGCATCTAAATCTGCATCTGGGTAAAACAGGCCAGAACCACCAATTGCATACCAGGACTCTGTAGAAAATGGGGTGGCGTCAGCAGCATAAGCATGACCAAAGCTCATTAGTGTGGTTGCAGTTAACGCGACATTGAAAGCTTTTTTGTTAGCAAGCATTAGCTTTTTAAAAGTAAGCATAATATTTAGTTTCCCTTATTTAAGTATTTTATTGGAGGCTATCTAAGTAGTGTTTACCGATAAACATTCACACCTCTACTTAAAGCCTGATTAGTTAACAGCGGCTTAATAATTCATACAGCTATGATAGCACTATGCATTCAACTAAATAGTAAAAATGATACATCAATTATGATGAATTTTACTAGTTAATACGCTAATTAAGACATTTCCCCCGTTTTATATATAGTTTTTACAAAAAAAACTTGACCTTTCCTTATTAAATGATAAAAATGATAATAACGGTGTCTGGGGTTAATGGACATTAAAACGGATTGTAGTTTTTACTAAGGGAGTCTTTATCATGGCGATAAAATTAAAGTACAAAGTTATTCCATTGCTTCTATCATCATTATTGGTGGTCGGTTGCAGTAGTGTGAACAGTGATGGCTTGGGTGCGATTGTTAAACCAACACCAACACCAACACCAACACCAACACCAACACCAACACCAACACCAACACCAACACCAACACCAACACCAACACCAACACCAACACCAACACCAACACCAACGCCAACGCCAACGCCAACGCCAACGCCAACGCCAACGCCATTAACATTGTTGGATCCAATCATTGGTGCCGGTGGGTTGTTGCCGCTAACATCGCCTACAGGAGGCTCACAAACGGTATTAGATCCACTTGTTGGTCCTGGTGGTTTGTTGCCATTGACTTCAGGTAATACTACTGGCACGACAGGCGCACTATTAGATCCAGTCATTGGCCCTGATGGCTTGTTGCCACTGACTACTCCAGCTGGGGGTTCACAAACGTTATTAGATCCAGTCATTGGTCCTGACGGCTTGTTACCACTGACTAGCGGAAACACTGGAACTAGCTCACCATTAGATGGTTTGCTTGCTCCGGCGACAGGTTTATTGGCACCAGTTACTGGCTTGCTAACTCCAGTGACAGGCGCACTAGCTCCAGTTACTGGTGGATTATTAGATCCAATCGTCGGTCAGGGTGGTTTATTACCATTAACCACGCCAGCTGGTGGGCCATCAGCCTTATTAGATCCAGTTATTGGACCTACAGGCTTACTGCCACTTACTAGTGGAAGCGCAGGTACCAATTCTCCAGTTACGGATTTGTTAGCGCCAGTAACAGGCTTGCTCACTCCAGTGACGGGCGCACTAACTCCGGTTACTGGTGGATTGCTTGACCCAATCGTCGGTCAAGGTGGTTTACTGCCATTAACTACGCCAGCTGGCGGAACTTCGGCACTGTTAGACCCTGTTATTGGCCCTACAGGCTTACTACCACTTACTAGTGGCAGTGCTGCTGGTGCCAGCTCACCGGTCACGGACTTGTTAGCGCCAGTAACAGGATTACTAGGTGGTAATGGTGCGGGTAACGTCCTTGCCCCAATAACTGGATTATTGGGCGGTGCTGGCACAGGCGACTTGCTTGCTCCAGTGACTGGCTTGTTAGGCGGCAATGGCGCAGGAGATTTACTAGCTCCAGTGACTGGATTATTAGGTGGTAGCGGTGCCGGTGACTTACTAGCACCCGTAACAGGCTTGCTAACTCCAGTGACAGGCGCACTAGCTCCGGTTACTGGTGGATTATTGGACCCAATCGTCGGTCAGGGTGGTTTATTACCATTAACCACACCAGTTGGGGGAACTTCAGCACTGTTAGATCCGGTTATTGGGCCTACAGGTTTACTACCACTCACAAGTGGAAGCGCGGGCACCAGTTCACCAGTTACTAACTTATTAGCACCAGTAACAGATTTACTAGGTGGTGCTGGCACAGGCGACTTGCTTGCTCCAGTGACTGGTTTGTTAGGCGGCAATGGCGCGGGGGATTTGCTAGCTCCGGTGACGGGATTGTTGGGTGGCAATGGTACGGGTGATTTACTTGCGCCAGTCACTGGCTTATTGGGCGGCAATGGCGCGGGAGATTTACTAGCTCCGGTGACGGGATTGTTGGGTGGCAATGGTACGGGTGACTTACTTGCCCCTGTAACCGGTTTATTAGGCGGTAGTGGTGCTGGCGACTTGCTTGCACCAGTGACTGGTCTATTAGCTGGTAGTGGGGCAGGGAATGTACTGGCACCAGTAACAGGTTTATTAACTCCAGTGACAGGCGCGCTAGCTCCGGTTACTGGTGGATTGTTAGACCCAATCGTCGGTCAAGGTGGTTTGTTGCCATTAACTACACCAGCTGGTGGATCTTCAGCACTGTTAGATCCAGTTATTGGACCTACAGGCTTACTGCCACTTACTAGTGGCAGTGCTGGTACTAGCTCACCAGCTACAAACTTATTAGCACCAGTCACTGGCTTATTAGGCGGCAATGGTGCGGGTAATGTCCTTGCTCCAGTCACTGGATTATTAGCGCCGGTGACAGGTTTATTGGGTGGATTGTAATTAATCTTAACCACTAATCGAACCTTAGCGCTGCTTAACAGCGTTAAGGTTTTTTTATATTAAGTCTAAGAGTTAATCGCATGATAAAACGCCTCACATCTTTTTTTCAATTTGTTATCTTAGTATCTAGCTTTGTATTTGCTCAGCAGGTATATGCAAACGCTAACCCCGAAGATACTTTACCTAAAGTTGAAAGGGCAAAGCCAACTGCAAGTAGTCCTGTTGATATCAAACGCCCAACGGAGTCGGTTGACCCTAAATTACAACAGCTATTGGCAACCAAGTTGACTGTTGAAAACTTTGATATTCAAGGAGTTAAATCAATTCCATTTGAAGAAGTGAACGCCGTTTTTAAGCCTTATTTAAATCAATCACTCACTTTAAAGGAAGTGATTGATTTAGCGAGTAATGTCACAAAGATTTATGCAAATAAAGGTTATCCACTATCGTTTGCCTATATTCCAGCTCAAGATTTTAGTCATCACAAAGTGACTGTTTTAGTGATCGAGGGCTACGTTGGCACTGTCAGTCTCAAGGGAGATTTTGGGCCGACAGAAAGTAAAATTCGCTCTATTGTTGAGCCTATGCTGCAGGAAAAACCGTTAACCCAAAAGACGATGGAGCGCAGCAATAGTTTGCTGTCATTGGTACCTGGTTTGGCTATTCAGGCGTCGTTACAGTTACCAGAAAGACGCGATGGCGCATCGGAATTAAAGATTGTAGCCAGCAGAAAATTAATATCAGCAGGCCTTAATCTTGAATCTTTAAAACCTGTAGCGCGTGCGGTTATAACAGTACAGGGTGGCGGCCAAACTGCAGCCGCAGAGCAGTTTTCATTTTCCACATTAGCATCGCAACAAGATGAGGAATATTACGCTGCTTCCTATTCGCAAATGATTGGCAGCAAAGGTTTAGTGTTAAGGCTTAATAGCTCCATGTATCAGGGGAATTCTGATGGCCAATTGCCGTCTGGTCTAACTCGGGATATCTTTTCCTTAAGGTTAAGCTCATCGTTAAGCTATCCTATATTGATTAATCGGAATGAAAGTTTAATTGGCACCGTTGCTTTATCGACAACAAATTACGAAGATAAAATACAGAGTCAGGATACATTTCGCAGCATTACCCAAAAAACAAATTCAAGAGCACTGTCAGTAGGCGCTGCGTACTCTACGTTAAGCGCATCGCAGAGTCGGCGCTTGCAGCTTACTTTAACCAAAGGCCTTGATATTTTAGGGGCGTCAAAAAGTGCTAAAACCAATTTTGCTTTTAATCAGAAACTGGTTAATCCTGACAATATCGATTTCACAAAGTTAAATCTTTCTCTCTCACAAAATAATGCTTTTTCATACGGATTAGGTACGGCTATATCGCTTAATGCACAGTATAGCGATAATCAATTGCCATTGTCTGAACGTATCCAGTTTGGTGGGTATCAATATGGCCGCGCATTTGCACCTGGCTTTTTATCTGGAGATTCCGGCTGGGGTTTAGCGCTTGAGCTGAATAAACAGTTGCCAGTGTTTTATGATTTTTCATATTTCAAGTTGGTGGCGATTCAGCCTTATGCCTTATTCGAATCAGCCCGAACGATTCAAAATTTCGAGGCAATTGATCGCACGAATATTGAACGCATGACATCGATAGCACTGGGTTTGCGCCTTAAAGCAGACGTAGGTGGCACGGTGGATCTTTCACTAGCAAAAGCACTCAGTAGTAAAAGCCTGAATAATGCGCCTAATGATGTGACGTTTAGCATGAACTATGGATTACTATTGAATTGATCGTGTGTATTTGAATATCCATGAAAGATGATTGTTAATGAATCTACCGCAAAAAAATAGTAGTCAGGCAGGCATTCAACCAGTTTTTGATGACAGCTGGCGCGTATGGATTGCGCAGAACTTAATGTTAGGTGCGACAGTAGAAAGTCTGCAAGAGATACTTGTTGCTAACGGGTTTAGTAAAATGGTCGCAATAAGAGAAATTGGGTTAGCGCAAGCCAGCCCATATTTACATGCAGCCAGCCAGCTTAGTAACAGGCTGGCAAAGCGCGAATGGGCGCTGCAGATTCACCGCAAGCTAGATAAGTTATTGCCCAACTGGGGGCAAATACAACGTATTCACAAACTTAGTCGCACGGATTTCTTTTATCATTTCTATTCTACTAATCGGCCTGTGATTATTACAGGCATGATGGATGATTGGCCTGCACTAAAAAAATGGACGCCCGATTATTTCAAAACGCATTTTGGCGAGCGCATTGTAGAGGTGCAGGCTAAGCGTAACGAGAATCAACGCTATGAAATTGAAAGCCAGCAACATAAGCAGAAAATCGCGCTGGCTGATTTTGTTGATACGATTGTGAATGGCGGTGAAACGAATGATTTGTATCTTACCGCTAACAATAGTGGGCATAACGCAACTGCGTTACGCGAGCTTTGGGATGATGTCGTGCAGATTCCAGAGTATCTTGATGGCAATAGTGCACAGCGTGGTTTTTTATGGTTTGGCCCTAAAGGGACAATTACACCGTTACATCACGATTTGACTAATAACTTTATGGCGCAGGTCTATGGTAAAAAACTGGTCAGATTGATTCAGTCTAACGAGCTGCCTTATGTATATAACCACCTGCATTGCTATAGCGAGGTCGATCTTGATAACATTGATTACGATAGATTTCCGCTGATGCGCCATGTCAATATCATCGATTGTGAGTTAAATGCCGGAGAGATATTGTTTTTACCCGTCGGTTGCTGGCATTACGTTCGCGGGCTTGATATCAGCATGACCATGTCGTTTACAAACTTTTTGTTTGATAATGATTTTTCATCGATGTATAAAACCTATCATGCAGTTTGATAGGTTTATTTACGCTGATACACCATTCAACCGATAACTAGTGCATGAGACTTTAGACAATCCAGAAGCGATTTAGCTTGCTGGCCGATTGATGCCAGACTTTAAAGTTAACGTCATAAAATCCTGCCGATTTTCACAAGCATAATGTTCAGCCATTTGTAGAGTATGCCGTCCTTACGCTGCTGAATTTCAACCGATATTAACATCATCACTCAGTGGGAAAATTCGCCTTCGTGCAAATATTCCTTTTAAAATGATAAAAATGATAGTATGGATATATAATAATATCTGTAATTGAAGATTAGGTGCTCTAGTGGCTTAGGATGTCATTAGATCAATATGTGTAAGGAAAGGGTGGTCACATGAGTGAAGCAGATATGGAAAAAATGATAATCCCTGTGAAGTTAAGTGATTTGGATACGTTGGCCTACTACATCGTAGAGATTGATGAGTCAAAGGGTAATCGTAAGGCTACACAGGCATTTATCGATCACGCGCATAAAAAGATTATTAGCATGCTGGGTGAGCATACTCACCTGATATACCAGCCCGACGATTAATTGAAATGTTTAAATATGGCTCGATTGGTCATATTGATGGCAACTGGCCTAATTTTGGTTAGACCCTGTTGCACACTTTAATCAACCAAATATACGGCTTTTTAGCTGCGGCTACATCGCCCTTATTTCATTTATATCACCAGTGAACCAGAGTTGGTCAGAATCACATCATCTACGGTGACATCCATATTGGCGATACTGATGCCGAGTATTTTAAGTAATGGGTCTAAAAGCAGTTTGCTAATTGAAGTAAGTAAAGGTGCAACAACAGTACTAACAACTTCATTAACTAATGCAGTCAAAACGCCAAGCAGATCAAGAGCGCCACCAAGTAGCTCAACTTTTAAGGCGCCTGGTTGTGAAAATAACTGCTCAAATGTGTTGCTTAGAGAGCCATTGACAGTCAATGTTTGTGGGAGGTGATCTTTTACGGGCCTTTCTATTTGCATGATCGAAGTCCTTGCCGTAGATGAAGGCTGAGGTATATTTAAACCGATATCGGCCAATGGTACTAAACCAGCGAGCAATGAGATTCTGGCAGGCCCAGATCCTGCTGTATTGGTCAGTGAAGTAGTAAGCAAGCTGGTATTGGTTTCAAAAGCAATATCAGTGGTAGTGTTGCTTCCCTTAATGCTACGTAATGCTGCGCTTCCATTAGCCGCTTGAACATTTAGAGCCAAGTCGACTTTAGCAAGACCAAGCACGTTTACAAGTACAGCAACGCCAACCCTTACTTGAGCCGTTTTGGCGAATGTGCAAGCCTCAGCATTTTCAACTGCGGGCGGTGGGCCAATGGCCATTTGTGCGGGCTCAATCACATTTACAATGGCATTAACACTGACCAAACCTGGCAAGTTGACTGCCAATGGGATAGTCACGGCATTCTGACCGTTAGACACACTAGCAATCATATTGACCAAGTTCAGCACGTTTAGCTTGGCATTCAACGCCTCAGCCTGTGAGTTTTGATTGACATTGAGAAGCTGACCCAAACTGATTTGCGTATTGTGAGCTGCTCCTACAACTAATTTCGATAAAGCCACATTAACCAAGTCGGGCACAGCGTTCTCAGGTAACTTAACTGCCTCAGAGACTAATGTCAGCAATTGACCCGCACTAAATTGCGTATCCAGTAACTCATCTACAGACAGCACAGATCCTTCCACTTTAATCAAATCGGCTAGGGTAATATTCGTGTTAGCCAATCCTTGGTAAGAAACCAAGTCCAACTTGATAGTTGAGCCTAGCAATCCGCTCAATAAGCCGTCAAGTAGGAGAGAGTCTTCTGTATTAAGCGTTAAAGCCGTGGTGCCAATATTAAAGGCTGCAATGGAAGCATTAGGTAAAGACACTGCTTCTGCGAAAAGTGTCACGTCGTTACCAAAAACACCTTTTGCAATTAAACTGGCGGGTACTTTTTTAGTCACTTTTACATGCACAGCCCGTGCTGAACCGTCTGCAGTAAAGTGACGTCGTCCTGCAACGGTACTGACGCTACCCATTTCTACAATATTCGGTGCGTTAGCGAGATTTTCAGTATAACCATTTGCCAACGCGGCCTGGTTGGCTCTGGTAAACACATCGCCTAAGCTGGGGCTACAGCCGCCGAGCCCTCTAGCTGCTTCAATGGCACTCATATCGGCAACGGTTTGTAGTTGTCGCTTAACCATCCATAACCGCGTACTATCAATTACCAGTGCGGTAAATATAACCAATAATAATAAGGTGAGGGCACCTAGAATACCAATTGCACCGCGCTGAAAATGCCTATTTGATTTTGCGCGCATCTTGTTCTGTCATCTGAGGAATCGGGCGACTGAAGCTTTCCTTATAGCGCTCATATACATTTTGCATGACTGGCCCAGAAAGTGTTTGCGCATGTGGAGATGCCTGATTACCAGAGCGTTGTAACTCAAGCCATGTTTGGGTTGCAGGCTCTGAGTTTGCGTCTAATAGTTTTGTATTATTTGATGATGAATCCGCGGCAACCTGATTACCACTCTCAAGCTCTTCGGCCTGTATGGCTTGCTGGAAAGCCATTGCCAGCAAAATAGACATTGCTATTGCAAGTTTCTTATTCATAAATTTTGCTCCCTAATTCCATTGAAAGTATTCCCGTGCATACGTCAGATGTGCCTAAACAGACTGCTGTATTGGTTTTTTTCTCATCTTCAAATGTAACAGCATGCGTTTCTACATCGCTTGTTTGCGCGGCTTTATTATTTGCATCGGCATCTTGCAACTTGGCTGGTTGTTCTGTATTGGGTGATGTGTCTTGTTTGATTTGTAGATCTTGCTTGACCTTATTAACTTCTACTTCAGAAAGGTTGTAACGTTTTGCAAATTGATTTGCTTGGTCAATTTGATTGCTCTTATACAGAAGTGCCAAAAGATTATATTTAGCAAGCTGATTTCTACCATCTAACTCAATAGCAGTTAAATATTCATTGAGTGATGATTTAAAGTCACCTATCGACATTAAGGAAAATCCATAGTCACTTCTTATTGTGCTGTTTATAGGCGCTAATTTGGCGGCTGCTTTTAAATAGTTAACAGAGTCTTGGTGTTGACCACGTTGATTGGAGATTAAGCCTAATCCTTGATAGGCAAAGGCGCTGACACAACTTGTTGTTAATTTATTATAAATAGTCGCTGCTTCGGCTTGTCTGTTCATTTGGCGCAAGCTATTCGCTTTTAGTAACTCAAGCTGGGGTAAATCAATATTAAAAGAGTCGATAAAAGCGAGTGCAGCAAAGGGCTTTTTTTCGTTTAATAACTGACTAACCATGTTCAAATTAGTATTGTCTTCAGCTGCGAGTTCTGCGCATTTTGAAAGCTGTGTATTCGCTGCAGCAATTGAAATGTTCGATATTGCCGTCAGCAGGGCGAATGCAAGCAATCTGCTGGTTAGCAAGCGCATGAATAAAACCGTAGTAGTTGTTACCGCTAAAATATTGTTCACCCGGACTGTTTGCATTTATAACTGTCCTTTTAGTGCATCAGAGATACCGATAAAACCTGGCCCGGCAATAAAAATGAGCAATGCTGGGAACATGAAAACAATCATCACAATACTCATTTTGGCCGATAGCTTACTTACATATTCACGCAGGCTGGAAAACTGACGCGTTTCAATCAGAGCAATGTATTGACCTAGCGATGCTTGTACATTTCCGCCGTAGCGTGTCACCTGCGCAAGTATGGCAACAGTATCGGTCACTTCTTGAATATTGAGTGCTTTAGCCATATTCATTAACGCATCAGATTGATCTTGACCGGCATTTAAATTTAACAACACGCGTTGCAATTGCCTTGAAAAATGTGGAAATAAGTTGCCCGTTTGCTCAACCAATATAATTAATGCGTGTTCAAGCGATAAGCCAGAATTAAACAGCATGCGTAACATATGTAAAAATGGCACAAGCTCTTTTACAATCGCTTTTTCAACAAACGCTGCGCGCCTGCGCAAAATCATATTGGCCAAAACAAATAGTGATGCAAAAGAAAATACGCCCATTAACAACGCGTTCTGATTGTCATTTCCCAAAGTGACCAGCAGGAAATATATCGTTATTGAAGCTACGATGGGTAGAATCCTGCCAAATCCCCAAAACAGCATGCGTGCATGGGGTGTGTCCCAACCTGCTTTAACTAGTAGTTGGCTTATTTCACCACCATTTTCAAAGCCAGGTTTTAACCGCTTACGAAGCCATGATTCTGATTGGTTCGATGTCTGTTGCTGACTTTGAAGAGCCTCTTCAAATCGATCGGATAGTTTGTTATTTTTACGCATGCTCATGATATCAATGAGTAAAAACACCGCACTGGCTAGCATTAACACAATAAATATAAGCGTCAGAGAATTCATAATTTGGCGACTTTCATATACTTTTTAACATGCGCCAGAACAGAAAAACACCCGTTACTTGCATACCAGCCGTTATCCATAATAGGGTAACGCCACTTGAGCTAGCCGTCATCATGCTTAAATACCCAGGGTTCATTAACATCATGAATAGCAGGATTGAAATAGGCGTTAAGGTTAGAATTATTGCTGATACCTTTGTTTCGCCCGTCATGGCAGCCAGTTCACGCCTTGCCTGATCCTGATTGTTAATCATTTGCATCACGCTGGTCAGCATCTCTTTGGGTGAGCTGCCATAGTTATTACTCATTTTGATACTGAGCGCAATTATTTGAAGCTCATTAATCCGATGCAATGTCGCTTCCTTAACCAATGTCTCGGTAAATCCTGCTCCTAAATCTGTCGCTCTTACTACTCTGTCTAGCAATAGCCTCAGTGGAGTGGGTGTTTCTTGAGCGACTAGCCTGATTGCTGATTCAAGGCTTCGGCCTGTACCCAAGCTGCGGATAAGCTGATCAATAAAGAGCGGTATTTGTGCAATCATTAGTTTTTTATGCTTATTTTGGCGATAAATAAAATAAATGAGCGAAATTACAGCAAATGCAAGCACGATCAATGCAGTGACTTTAAGGCTAAAGAAAATATAAGCGATGATGAAAACTAAGGTAATTAGTAGTAAAAATCTGCCAATCCATTCGCGCTGAAAATTAAATCCAAAATAATTGGATAAGACATTCGCGATCCAGGCACTAAGCTCTGAGAGTTTTGAGTGTTTATCGGATGGTTTGATTTCTACGGGCAAGGCTGCATCAAAGCGACTTTTTACTTTTTTATCTGCAATAGATTGCTTATTTGCTAATAAATAAACAAAAATCACGCAAAGTAATAATGGAAGCATCAGTAGCCACATAGTTAATCTGTCAATTACTCTTAAAAAGTGATTTAAGTTTTGGATTCATCGCCGATACTCGGTGGGTTACAAATCGCTGTTGCTCAACTGAGTAACTATATAGCTCATTGATAACGAATTCATGATCCCGGATACAAACCACTTCAATGATGGATGTGATTTTTCTTTCTCCACTGGTTAATCGACTGATTTGGATGATGACTTCAACCGAGGCTGCAATCATTTTCCTGAGCGTTAACTCTGCGCCTTGAAAACCCGCAAGACCCGCTAACATTTCCATACGTAATAATGCATCGTGCGGATTGTTCGCATGAATAGTACTCATGGAACCTTCATGCCCAGTATTCATGGCTTGCAATACATCAATCACTTCATTACTACGAATTTCGCCAAGAATAATGCGGTCTGGACGCATACGTAATGCATTTCTAACCAAGTCACGGGCTGACACCTCACCAGCGCCTTCAAGATTGTTCGGTCGCGTCTCAAGTCTTATCACATGGTCATGGTTTAGCTGTAATTCAGCTGCATCTTCAATGGTAACAATACGTTGATTGACTGGAATGGAGCGACTTAACAGGTTTAACAAAGTCGTTTTACCTGCCCCTGTACCGCCACTCACTAAAATATTGACTTTACTCTCAATCGCACTGAGTAAAAAATCCATCATTTCTCGGTTAAGGGTTTGAAAGGCGATAAGGTCATGCTCTGTGAAAGGTTCTTTACGAAATTTTCTGATCGAAAGGCACGAGCCATTTAAAGCAAGGGGAGGGATAATGATATTAACGCGACTGCCATCGGGTAAGCGGGCATCGACGAGAGGGCTGGACTCATCAACTCTACGTCCAAGTGGTGCCAGGATACGACGAATCACCCGCAAAACATGATCTTCATCAATAAATCTTAGATTGGTTAACTCTAACTTACCATTTTTCTCAACGAATATGCGGTCTGCACCATTTACCAAAATATCATTAATGTATTCGCTCTTGATGAGTTGCTCTAGTGGTCCCCAGCCTGATATTTCGTCAATCATTTCAGAAGTGAGTTTGTTTAAATCATTTAGATTGACCACATACTCAATATCCGCGACATATTTCATCACTTTAGCATTGACGTAAGTGCTGATTTGTTGATTGCTCGCTGATGCAATATCAAACTTATCTAACTCGATTTCAGCAATCAGATAGTTATGCAGCAGGTATTTGATGTCCTGATACTCTATTGAGCTTTTTAGCTCTATTTTATTTGCAGTTAGTCGCATGGTTCAGCTTTCAGCTAGTTTCTTGCAATTAACATATTTTGTAGTTTGGTGATAAAGCCTTTGACGCTTTTTTCTACCTTCACTTCGCCAATGCCGAATAGTTGATGGGCTATTTGTTTAATGGCTCTCACATAGGTGCTTTTAGGCGAAAATTCAAACATTGATTCACCGGTATTGATGGCGAGTAAACGTAAATGGCCCAATGATGGTAGTTTGTATAGCAGTGGTATCTCTAGTGATTTTGCAATGCTTTCTGCGTTTGGAATGGCATTTTTCTTGTAACGATCGACAATGAGTTGAGGATTGGGAATTGCAATCTTTTGCTCACGAATTGATTGCAGAAGATCATAGTTGCGTTTGCAACTAGGCACTGTTTGTTCAACCAAAAATAATGTCGAATTAACGGTTGAAAATACCACTTTCAATAACTCCGTATTGCAAAGTCCGCCATGATTAATGAGTATGTATTTAAAATGACTTTTAAGCGCATGCAATACTAAATAGATTTCGGTTGGCGTAAGCTCAGCTTCTTCACTATTTTCTGGCATTGGCAGCAGAGTCAATCCTGATGAGTGTTTTGCAAAACCAGTTTGAATTAAGGTTGAGTCTAATCTGCTACTGTTTTTGATTACATCAAGAAAGTTAAACTTAACTGGAACGCCCATCATTAGCATGATATCTGCGTGTGGAACACCAAGGTCGATTAACAATGTTGGAGCGGATTCCTGCATCTCAAGTGCAAGATGCATCGCTAATAATGCAGTGCCATCCTCTGCGCGCGCATTTAATAGTGCCGTTACGTGTCCCAGCGCAGGCTTTTCTGTTTGCTCAAGCACTGGTGTGTGCTTGTTATGTCTGGCAATAATTGCCGAAGTCTCATAAGCCGGCGTGCCTATCTTAATTAGATCACGCGCACCTGCCCGCATAATTGGCAGTAACAAAGTATGGTTAATAGTATCAACCAAGCCAATCACTGTTAGTTGTGGTCGGCTATTTAATAGTGACTCTATCATGGCCAAATCGGCGTTTAATCCTTGTGAAGTCTCATCATTTGAAACTATTCCACCTGATGCTTCTTGCGTCTCAAGGAGAGTGAATATTGCACTGATACCTGATGATGCTTCAGCATCAGGCACTAATTCAGTGCTAGAAACTTGCGATAGTAGATGTATTAATACCGCACTTACTTCAACTGAATCAAGTAGGCTATTGATGCGCTCTTTATCATCAGGCTCAACAAATATCAAATTGGCTAAACTATCATTTAGGCCATTTAGCCAGCGATAGCAATTGCTTTTGTTTGTGATAACAATGTAGTTATTTAGCTTGATCATTATTGCGACATCCCTGTAGATGGCTTTTGCTTGCCATCATTATTGAATAAAAATTCACTAAAAGAGGGTTTGTAATCAGCGTATCCCTGACCCGGCAATGGCGGTAGTTTTGCATCGCGCGCGATAGGTCTTACCAAGTGAGGCGTAACGATCATCAATAGCTCTTTATCTTCTCTATCGAATCGTTTCGATTGGAAAAATGCGCCGATGATTGGTAGCTTACCTAAACCCGGAAATTGATCCACATTATTCAGGGCGTTACTGCTTACCATGCCGCTGATGACAAAGCTTTCACCGTCAGCCATCGAAACCGAGGTGTCGGTTCGCCTTACTCTAAGCCCCGGAACCGCAACGCCGCCTGTTTGCACTGCATTAGCAAAGTCAAGCTCACTGACTTCCGGGGATATTTTCATGAATATGCGGTTATTATCAAGCACTGTTGGTGTCAGCATTAAGCGCACACCAAATTCTTTATATTGGATACTGACCGAGCTGTCAGCACCGCCGCCTGATCTAATCGGTACAGGGAATTCACCCCCCGCAAGAAAATTGGCTGTTTGGCCAGAAATGGCAGAAAGCGATGGCTCTGCCAGCGTGTAAGCAAAACCATTGGATTCAAGAATGCTTAACGTGCCGAGAAATCCAGATTTACTGTTTCCCATGGCAACATTAAATGCGTTTAGCACAGGTAAAAAGCCTGAAGTACTATTAAATGCAAATGGCTCACCTGAATCTCTTGTAACGCCAGAAAGTGTATTGGGAGAAGATACGGCTAATGCTCGGGTATCACCATTATTTCTTCCAAGAAAGAGGCCAAACCTTAATACGTTCTTGCGGCTCACTTCTACCACTTTTATATCTATCTGTACGTGATTATCAAAATTCGATTCGATTGCATCGATGGGCGTTTTGGGATCCTGCTTAAGCGCTGTCATTGCTTGGCTATGCGCTTCCAAAGAATCCGCTTTACCATCAATGCGTAAAGTATTGCCCGCAGGTTGGATGTCTAGTGTGCTGTTTCCAGAGGCTTTTAACGCCAGTTTTTCCAATGCGTCAGATTGGCTAACCGTTAAATTAATCTTGGTTGCCGGTTCGCCTGTTTGCTTATTTCCCCATATACTAATCTGAGTAGCGCCTATGGCTTTTGCGGTAATCAACAGCGATTTTGGGCTGAGTATGGTGACGTTTGCGACCGCTGGATCCGCGATGGCTACCCGGTCAAGCGATTTTTCTTGCTGATAAACCTCTTGTTTGTCTTTTGTAATCGAAATATTCAACTCGTCAGCCATACTTGTGCCACAAGTTAGGAATGAGCTCAAAATCCCCATACTTAGCAATAATATTGGTTTGAAAGTAGTTTTAATCATTTTGTACCCTTCGCAGCAATATTTTTTACCGTCACCAATTCAGTTTTATCGCCAGAGTGGACAGTAATACGTGATGATTGCGCAGCTTGAGTGCTTTTTTTATGTTTAACGGTAGTGGTGTTGCTCGATGTTGCGTTTTGTACTTTTTCTGTTGGTGCTTTGAGTAGCTCATCATTTTGAATAAAATGGCTATCATATTGATTAGCTTGCGGCACAGGATTAAGTTGGGCTGAATCGTCTGCTAATGCAGATGAAGCTAGCGGTTCTTCTCCTCTTAATGCCAATCGTAGTTGCCCGATACTGGCCGCTAACATTAATCTTGTGGCATCACTTTCTTTTACCGCCAAAACTGCTGAGCGTGTCGCGCTGCTGGGTTTATCCTGTGGTTTGGATTGTGCTGGATTTAAACTGGTAGAGATTGGTGTTTGGGTAGAAGAGTCATCAGTCTTGTTAACTTCCTGAATGGTTTCACCAAAACTAATGACGCGTAAATTACTTAAGACCACTTGCGAGATACTTCTGCGCTTCATGTCGCGGTCATCATTAGCGAACAATAGTACATCCACAAAATCACCGGGCTTAATGTAGCCACCTACACCAGCAACTTCATCAATTTTAACGGCAACTGCGCGTTCGCCGCTTTTGAGTAATTGTGCGGCAGGACCTAATTGCTGCAAGCTGCTACTTAGCACCGCTGTATTGGCAGCGATGTTTTGATTAAGCACTCTGCCAACAACTGGCGTTGTACTGGCAAAACCAGCAGAGTTAAATTGCGGTACTTGCTCAATACGCAGATCTAACTCATTTAATCGCTCGCCTGCCTTCGCATCACGATTCACTACGACTTGCGGAACATTGACTATCTTTGGTGGTGCCGCGACAGCAGCGGCTTCAGATTTACTCATCTGATAGCCAAACCAGCCAACAAACAGGGCGCCAATAAATAGCAGAATGGCAATTGCTCTTAAAAGATTCGTATTCATCAGTACAGTCTCTTCGCCTACGTTAACAATACAAGCATTAACAATTTAAGTGATTGATAATGCTTACCAAAAAAATTTAAATAACCACATTTATCTAAAGCTATAAATTTATAGATGGTCTTAATTACACCAGTCTCATTACCGCCGACCCTTGAAGATCGCCTGTAGTGGAATATATTGCCCCTATCCCAGGGATGGTGAGCAGTGGTATCAGGGGATTCCCAATATAATTGGGGTAAAGCACGCGTACAGTTAAAGTGTTATTAGCATAAGTGACAACAACGTTGCTGTTATTCGTGCCTAATACTTGGTCACGTGCTTTGTTTGGCAGCCATTGAAGTGTGTTGCCTACGGTTTCACTCACTCTAAGTCTAAGGGCATCTTGATATGCAGAATCATTCGCAAATGCTTGATGGTCGACGGATATGGCTGATCTTGCGCCTTCGTTAGCGGCATGATGAAAAGAAGTTTTCAATAAGAAAATGATGGAATAACTGACAATTGCATAAAACAAGGTGAAAAAAATCAGAAACACGAGTGAGAACTCAATTGCTGCCGCACCCAGTTGAAACTTAACTGCAATTTTGTTTTTTTTAAAATCCAGAATCTGCATTAAATTTTCCAATGTTTATTATTAATTATTTTAAGCTTAGAACCTATGTCAAATTGAATAGTCCCGGTAACAGCAATATCAGTATTAACCCAGCTCCTAATGCAGCACCAAATGGAATGTTTTTTTCTTTTGATGTTCTAGCCACTGCAATATTGATGTTAAACGGCAGTATGTGACTCAACCTCTGTGCCTTAACCCACAACAGCCAAAACAGCACTACACTTATTGAGGCCACTGCAAAAGTGGTGAGCATCATATTCACGCCGCATAACAAACCAATGGCAGATAGTAATTTAACGTCCCCAGCTCCCAGCACCTTAAACAGGTAGCCGGGCACTGTCAGAACCATCGCCAGTACAAAGCCTATCAATGCGGAAGAAGCTGGCTGGTGCGTTACCGATAAGCCCGTGACGGCAAGCACCAGCAAAGCTATTAATAACGCACCTAGGCTAAGAAAGTTAGGGATGGTTCTAGTACAAATATCGTAGCAAATGACAATAAGTGACCATGCTGCTAAAACAAATGTGGACGACTCTTGCATTAGAGTTTATGCAGCATTTAGTGCGACCGTAATCTTTCCGAAAATACTCACTAAAGCATCTTTTACCCCTGGCATTAATGCAACAACTACAATCGATACCATTGCAACAATCAGCGCATACTCAATCGCAGTCGCACCCTCTTCATCGACCAATAGATTTTTAATGAAATTTTTAAAGCTAGTCATAATTATTCTCTTTTCTTATTAAGTAGTTTTAAATGATATTGATAAAAATGATACTCGAGTGTTAGCATACGATAAAGCTCAATAAATTTAAAAGGACTTTTACACTAAATTTGATTGAACTCTTACTTTATATTAAATAATTATATTGTGCCATTGGATTATAGGATAAATACGACTTTTAACTTTAACTCAATTTTTGAGAGTATTGAACAAATGATGTATAGCGAAAACTTTGCAGGAATCAACCAGCCATGAGTACAGATATCGCTCCAATCTCTGATAGTTTCGTGACAACCAGAGTCGCTGCAAAAATGCTGAATGTTTCGTTAAGAACAATTCAGTTATGGGTTGAATCGGGCATTTTAAATGCGTGGAAAACAGCCGGTGGTCATAGGAAAGTATCGGTAATATCCATAGAGGCAGTTCTGCTGTCTCGCCAGGAAGCGCTAAAAACTAGCGAGGTTAAAAATCATTCAGATGAAAAATTTAATATTCTGTTGGTAGAAGATGATGAAGGCTTAAGGCAGCTATTCCGTTTCTATTTCACTGATTGGAAATATGATGTGGAGCTGGATCTTGTTAATAATGGTTTTGATGGATTAATCAGCTTGGGTAGTAAAGTCCCGGACTTGCTAGTGACGGATTTGAATATGCCGGGGATAAATGGCTTTGAGCTATTGCGACATCTTGGTAAATCGCCGCAGTTTAGTGAGCTGGATGTGATTGTGATTACCGCTCTGGCACCAGAAGACTTTATTGATAATGCTGTTATTACACCTAATATCAAAGTGTTCTTCAAGCCAATAGATTTTGATGCTTTTGAGGCATACATTTTGCCAATCATAGCTAAAAAAATAGGTGCGTAATGACTCAGTCATACGGGCTTACTGCACATCATCTAGCTTTACTTTTTCCCTTTCATTTTGTTATTGATCGACGTTTTAGAATCGTTCAGCTTGGGCCAAATATTGGTGCTAAATTTGATAGTGATATTTGCTTAAATGCATACATGGATGATTTTTTTTCACTTACAACGCCAGCGTCTTTGCTAAATTGGCGCTATCTACATTCCTTAGAAAATGAGTTTTGTGTTTTAAGACACAAAAAGACGCAAATAGACTTTAGTGCAAAAATACTGCCATCAAGTCCAGACACCTTACTTTTCTTAATTAAACCGCTTATTAATACCGAGGCCTATCTTGATCAGTTTGGCTTTGATGCTGCTGATTTCTCCAATCATGATTTGATTAATGACCTGTTTCAGCACGTCAATAAAACTAACAGCAAAAAAGATATTAATCTAAATGATGCGCTTATTGCGCAAGAGGCTCAGTTGACGGAGATTCGCCAATTACTTGAAACACAAGAGGCTGAATCTCGCAAACTTGCGCATATTATTTCTCGTTCCTCTTATTGGGTCGTTGTTGCCGATACTAAAGGAAATGTCGAGTGGGTTAATACAGCTTTTTTAGAAAATTCGGGGTTAACGCAAGAGGCTGTAATCGGTTGTAATCTGAGCCAGTTGCTCACAGAGTCACCTGATCAATTTCAGGTGATTAGAGAGACATTGCTCAATCAGAGTAGCTATCAAAAAGAAATTTTGCTTAATATCGGCGGTGAAGCCAAATGGATTGATATGGATATCAGGCCGCTTTTTGGCGATGAAGACAGTATCTTGAATTTCATTGCTATTGGGCGAGATATTACCGTACAAAAACAAGCTCAGATTCGTTCGTCACAATTAACGGTCGAGTTAAATAGCATTTTTGATTTAAGCGTCGATGGGTTTGTATCATTTGATGAAGGTGGTAAGGTAAGTCGGGTTAATACAGCATTTTTAACCATGACAGGCCTCAAACAATCTCAGCTTGAGTGCATTGCCATAGATCAGTTCGAGGTGTTAATTGCCGACATCTCTGAGCGGTTCGAAGATTCTGCAACGAAAGATAGTAGTAGTGTTTCGATTATAAAAATCGTGCAGCCAGATAGCAATGCTGGAGCCATTACTACAATTAGAAGAACGATAAAACAAGTTTTTGATAGTGATAGCTTGTCGCCACGCGTAATTAATTACTTTCAAGATATCACACATGAATATGAGTTAAGTCGGATGAAAGGTCAGTTCTTATCTACAGCAGCGCATGAATTAAGAACGCCTATGGCCAGTATATTTGGCTTTTCTAACCTTCTGATTAAGAGAGATTTTAACCCTGCACAAAGTAAAGAAATACTTGAAAATATTTTCAGGCAGGCAACACGCATGACAAAGTTGATTAATGATCTACTTGATTTGGCGCGTATTGAGGCAATAGGAAAGCTATCTTTCATTACTGAAACGATAGATGTTGCGAGCCTAATAGATACAGCTCTGCAAGAATTTAAAATTATTACGGATAAGCGTGTGGTTGAATTCCAGCATCCTGACAAGGCACTGCCCATTACTGGAAACTTCGACAAACTCATACAGGTACTTCTGAATTTACTAACCAATGCGCATAAATACTCTTTTCCAGATAAAGTCATCAAAATCACCATTCTTGAAAGTACGCTTGAAGGTCATGATTATGTTGGGTTTTGTATATTAGATGCGGGTATTGGCATGACGCGTAGTGACCTTAACAAGTTGTTTGAGCCATTTTTCAGGTCTGCAAGTACTAGTGGAATTCCAGGTACAGGTTTGGGCATGCGTATCGTGAAAGAGATTATTGAGCTGCATAATGGGAAAATTGAAGTGGAATCGGAGTTAAACATCGGTACTACGGTCACCTGCTTGCTGCCCAAAGCGTAAGGTGTGCAACTTGCCTTGCTGGGATGCAGTTTAATGCACTTTATTAAAACGCTGTTTTTTATATGAATGACATAAAGTAATAAAGGATTCAACGATGAAACCAACTGAGACGAAACCATCTAGCCAGCGATCTAAAATCGTGATTGTAGAAGACCAGCCAGAAATAAGGCTACTCTTAAGAATGACGCTTGAGATCAACGACTATGAAATTTTTGAAGCTGGCGATGCGCAAATGGGTTTGCATTTAATTGAAAGGGTTGAGCCTGACTTGATTTTATTGGATGTCATGATGCCGGGCGAGATAAATGGATTCATACTATGCGAGATGCTCAAGTCGACAAGCTGGTCTGAAAATATTCCAATTATCTTTTTAACAGGCGCTGATTCTGATGAGGATCGTAAAGCAGGCTTGCAATCTGGCGCTAGTCACTACTTGGTTAAACCTTTTTTACCAGAAAAAGTAGTATCACTTTGTGAAGAGATACTTGGTAAAAAATAGGTGGATCTTGGTTTTTCGGGAGATGAGGCTAATCGTTTTTATTCGCTGACGGGTAATTCTATGAGGTGTCTTTTCTGCGGAAAATCAGGCGCAGAGAGTATCGAATAAAACATGCTAGCAGTGCTAGTCGCCGAGTTGATAGCATTTGCAAAAAAAGCTCAAGACGTGCCCATTTTCATTTTGTGAGCGTTATTGAAAGCATAGCTCTTGCTAGTTTAGTGATGGAAGGCGTTGTGATTGGCGTGGCTGTGTGTATAGCCGTATGCCAACACCTTAATATGTATCATCCTTCATAAATCTGCCTAATCTGCTGCCGAGCAGGTATCCGACTGAAATCCATATAGTTGCGATACTCACTACAATTAACCAGTTATTAACATACATTTATCTCTCCCGAACTAAATCCTTGGGCTCATCAAAGCTATGCAAGTATTCAGTAGTTTTTGATAAAAACATTAACCTTATCTGACAAATGAATATATTTCAAATTTTTCATTTATTTCATAAATTTCATTTTATACCAGAATTATTCGTATGGGTGCAATTATTTATCGGCAATTTATATACATTGAGGCTTATTCAACTATCAGGTGAAAAATCATTTTTCTGAGCATTAATGCTGACGAATACCTAAATTAAATTTATACAGGTGAGGCCTTTGCATGGCCTCACCTGGGTATAGATAACTCAACTTGAGCGCTTCAATTTTTTTGCCGCGATAACGGGTTAGCTCCCTGTTTTCCCTGTTAGATAACTATGTTTAGCAAGGTTGTGATGATTCAGACATTACCAGATGCGATAGGTCTGACCAGTCTGACGTCCGTCAATACTTTTACGGAAAGCCAAAGCGACTTTTTCGCCTGGTGCAGGGTCAGTGCCTGAGAAATAGGCGCCATACACATCTAGTGATTCTTTAAGCATGGTTGGACTGACAGAGTTGATGCGTTTGCCGTTGTTAAGCTCAATCGCTGCGCCGCGGATGAAGCCATCAATGGCTGCATTAACTGTTGATGCATTTGCACCATAAACAATCGGATCATGGCTTAAGCTGCCACTTGTGAGTGTAATAGACCCGCCATCGTTGAGATAATGTTGACCAACTAAAGCAAGATTGACTTGCCCAAGCAGCTTGTCATGCAGGCCAATTTTGAACTGCTCCGCTGTCATCTCACCTAATAAACCAAAATGTGCATTACCCGCTACAGATACGATGGCGTCGACTTTACCAACTTTCTCAAATAATGCTTTAACACTGTTTTCGTCAGTAATATCTACTTGATATTGGCCTTTTGTTTTACCTACTTCAATGATTTCGTGATTTGTGCCTAACTCTTTTACGACTAATTTACCGATAGTACCTGATGCGCCTACGACTAATACTTTCATGATGATCTCCTGTAATTGATATATGAAATAACGATGGTAATTGTCTACTCTTTATCTATGATGATAAATAACCTATCATTTAAATAACTATTAATTAAGAGTTAATAATGCTTGATCGTTTATTGGGTATGGAAATCTTCGTTGGGGTTGTTGATCTGGGAAGTTTTACCGCTGCGGCTAATCACTTCAAAATGTCTACGCCCATGGTGACTAAGCACATTCAGGAGCTTGAGTTACGGTTAGGGATAAGCTTGCTTGCGCGAACCACAAGAAGGCACCATTTGACAGAAGCCGGTCAAAAATATTATGACAGTTGCAAAGAGATTCTTGGCTCAATCAAGCTGGCTGAATCTGGTGCCGAGGAGATGGGTCTGTCAGCCCGAGGCAAGTTGCGGGTTACAGCTTCACTTTGGTTCGGCGCAATTAGCCTTGCTCCAGTGGTGGCCGATTATCTGAATAAACATAAGAATGTGACGATTGAATTATCCCTGACGGATAGATTTGTCGATATAGTCGATGAGGGCTACGATGTTGCCATTCGTATCGGTGAGTTGGCGGACTCATCGTTGATAGCCAGAAAGATAAGTGATTTTGATATCACCATCTGTGCTTCGCCTGAATATCTTAATCAATACGGAACACCAAAAGCCCCATCTGATTTACTTAATCATCAATGTTTAGGTTTCACCAATTGGCGAAGCCCAAGTGGCTGGAAGCATGTTGCCAAAGAGCTTAGTTCAAAAAAAGGTCAAGCTCCAAGATTTGAATCTAACAATGTTCAAGCTTTGCGTGTTGCCGCACTGAAAGGGCTGGGGATTATTATGATGCCTAAGGATTTGCTTGCAGAGGATTTGAAGCAGGGTAGTTTGATTGAAATACTGAAGAGTGATATCCCGCCGACCAGGCCTATTCATGCTGTTTATCCTAGGGAAGGACAATCAGTGCGAAAGTTGACTACCTTCGTCGACTTTTTATTAGAAGAATTTAAAATGTGACAGTCGGTTTTACGGGTTCGATATTCGTAGGTTCTATAAAGTCTAAATGGAAGTGGCTAAGCCATTTTCTAACAATTCATTCAGTTGTGAAATTGGTATTGGTTGGCTAAACAAGTAACCCTGAAAGTGTTCACAGCCCTTATTTAATAGCAGTTGTAGTTGTTCTTCTGTTTCTACACCCTCAGCAATGACATTCAAATCCAGGCTTTTTGCCATGCAAATAATGGTACGTACAATCGCTCTGTCACTACTATCGGCGACTAAATCGCGTACAAACGATTGATCGATTTTTAACTGAACTAAAGGTAGTCGTTTAAGGTATTGCAAGCATGAATAGCCGGTACCAAAGTCATCCAACGAAAACTGAATGCCGATCTTATTTAGAGCACTCATGATTGCGATAGTCTCGTCAATGTTTTCAAGCAAAAAGCTTTCTGTGAGCTCGATTTTAAGTTGTAATGGATTAATAGCGTGGCGTTTAATCACATCTTTCAAGTGCGTTACAAATTCAGCCTGGTGAAACTGCTTAGCGCTTACATTCACTGAAAGTGTTAAATCACGTGTTTTTGCGTTTTGTTGCCATGTTTTCAGCTGACTACAAGCAGTTTCTATAACCCATTGACCGATAGGTAAAATTAAGCCTGTCTCTTCGGCAAGTGGGATAAACTCAGCAGGTGATATAAAGCCGCGCTCAGGATGCTCCCAGCGAATGAGCGTTTCAGCGCCTAGTATGTGATGAGAGCGGTCTACTTGGATTTGATAAAACAGTTTAAATTGCTGATTTTCAAGTGCTTTTCGTAGTTCGTGTTCTATGTCAACGCGGTTATTTACTGCATCTTGCATCTGTGGATCAAAAAAACGCAGCGTGTTGCGCCCAGCTTTTTTGGCTTGATACATGGCAATATCCGCATGTTTCAATAATTCTTCCACAGCTTGACTATGCCCGTTAAAAAGTACTACACCAATACTTGCGGTATTTTGATACTCTTTTTCACCAAGTTGGTAAGGTTGTTGTAGGGCAGCTAAAATCTTTTCGCCAATAATCTCTGCCTGTGTTGCGGCCATAGTGTCTTGGCTACTCAAGTCTTCAATTAATACCACGAACTCATCACCGCCTAAACGTGCAACGGTATCATCTTCAAGCAGACAGGTTGTCAAGCGAGCTGCGGCTTGGCGTAATAGTGAGTCACCCGCGTCATGACCATGGGAATCATTCAGTATTTTAAAGTTATCAAGATCGAGAAACAGCAATGCGCCATATCTATCGCTATGCGCGCTGGCCGCTAATGCCTGTTTGAGCCGATCAAGTAAAAGCTGCCTATTGGGTAACTGTGTAAGAGAGTCATAGAACGCCAGATTTTCAATGATATATTCTGCTTTCTTGCGTTCACTGATATCCTGAATGATGGCAATACCACCTACGACATTTTCGTTGCTATCCAGTGAAGGTGCGCAAATCAGCGATACCCATATATTGGCGTCGCTATAAGTTGCACTATAACGACCTTCATAATGGCCAACTTCACCTAACAGCGCTTTTTCTAGCGCGGAGAAAACTGATTGATCCTTGAGAGATTTCAAATCAATTCCGGCAATATTGTCGACTGAATTTTGCAGAAGGTCAGCGAAGCGCTTGTTACAAAATGTGATGGTGAAGTTTGTATCGTAATGAAAGATGCCCACTGGCGAATGGTTCAGAAGCAAACGAAATCGCTCTTCGCTTGCCCTCACTACCTCTTCGCGAGCAGCGGCTTCAACATGCAAAGAAATATTTTCGCGCATATTGCGGTTAATATGCCACGTGCTTGCTAGCATAAATCCAAAATATAACAAGACAGCAACCGACATTGCCATTGAGATGCTATCTCCGGCAACAAATAGTCGAACCATCGTTGGCACTATAATCAATACCGCAAAGGAAACCGCGCAAACTAAGTCCGCCGAAAACGCGATAATGCCACCAGCGGTTAAACCAGCAAGCATAAAGATTAAAAATAATTGGTGTTGAGGTGAGTCAGCGGGAAAAAGTAAGACGCCAGACGCGCCCCACAAAGCGCCAACAATGAAAATTAATAAACGATACCTTTTCAGCCAGCTTTGACTGTCAGTTGCTTTATTTACATTGGAACGTAAATAAGTCGCAATGAGCGCTGCACGCGCGAGCGAGAAAAAGATAATGAGAGAAAGCCATGGATAAATTATTGTATAGCTGATTACATTCCGCTGTATATAAGCAAGCAGCAAAGCCAGAAGTATGCTGGTCACCAGCGATGCTCTGCCTACCGAAAATAGCTGACTTGTGAGTTTTGATTGTATGGTGGATTGTTTGTCAAAACCGCTTATATTGTTATTCATTATTATCTATTTACGTAATGCCAAAACGGCAAAAAAGTTATTAGGCTGCGCTTTAATGCAAGGGATTATGCCTTAAGAAGTTTATTGGCTCAACAAACTAAATTTTAAGTTTCTAGACAGAGTACATTTTTTGTAGGGCATTGACGTATATCTATAGCTTTGCATAGTTCTGATTTTATTCAGGGATGTAATAATGCAATACCAGCATAAGAAGTGCTAGTATTTATTAAGGTAAATGAGGATTTCATGTATCTAAGCCCAACCTAGCTCGGAGGTAAGCTGATATGAACACATTGTCTTCTACAAAAGGTGTTTTGTTCGATTTAGATGGCGTGCTGTATATTGGACCGCATGCTGTCGAAGGCGCTATTGAAGCGGTGGCAAAAATTCAGACTAGCGGCATACAATGTAGGTTTGTCACCAACACCAGTACGCTGTCATTGCGATCGTTAGCGCAAAAGATTAATGCATTAGGTTTTTCAATTCCTGCTAATCAAATTATCAGCGCGCCTCAAGCCACTTATCTTTATTTGAAACGTCAGCAGCATCCCGTTTGCCGTTTGTTATTGGCAGAAAATGTAATGCAGGACTTTAAAGAGTTTATACGGCCTGACAAGCAGGTGAGTCACATCGTGATAGGCGATATTGGAGATAAATGGACTTACACTTTATTAAATGAAGTTTTCAATGACCTGATGCAAGGAGCAAAACTTATCGCTATCCATAAAAATCGGCTCTGGCAAACAGAACATGGTTTGCAAATGGATATAGGTGGCTTTGTCTATGCGTTGGAATACGCGAGTGGCATTAAAGCGATGATTATCGGTAAGCCTTCTCCAGATTTCTTTCAAATCGCTTTAAATGATATGGCGCTAAAGTCTTCCGAAGTTGCAATCATCGGCGATGACATTGATGTGGACGTTGGAGGTGGGCAACAGGTTGGTTTAAAAGGCATTTTGGTTAAAACTGGTAAATACCGACAAAATTATACGGAGGCATCTACCGTTAAGCCGGATTTAATTATTGACTCAATAGCAGATTTACCTAAACTGCTAGGCTTGTAATTTAAACAAGGCTGAGGTTTTATGACCTCAGCCTTGTTTGTTATCTAGTACCTGTTCTGAATTTTGTTGCCTCTTCCCAGCCACTAGTCGCGTTTCCTGTGCTGTAAGAATGCGCACCAGCGCCAGCCAAGTGTCCTTTATCTACAATCAGGTATTCTTCACGTATCGGGCGACCTTCAAACCAGCATTCCAAAATCTCACGCGTACCTGCTGCATAGCGTGCTTGTGCGCTTAAGCTAGTGCCGGAAACATGCGGAGTCATGCCATGGTGCGGCATAGTACGCCAGATATGATTCTGTGGTGCAGGTTGTGGGAACCACACATCGCCAGCATAACCCGCTAACTGCCCACTTTCCAGCGCTCGTGCGATTGCATCACGGTCACAAATTTTGCCACGCGCAGTGTTAATGATATAGGCGCCACGCTTCATTTTGGCGATCATCCTGTCATCGAACATATGCTCGGTTTCTGGGTGTAGCGGGCAGTTGATGGTGACTACATCACATACCTTAACCATAGATTCAACATCCGTGTGGAAGGTCAGATTAAGTTCTTTTTCAATCTCTGGCGATAAGCGATATCTGTCGGTGTAATGTAATTTCACATCAAACGCTTTTAGTCTTCTGAGCACCGCTAAACCAATGCGACCAGCTGCCACTGTGCCAACATCCATCCCTTCAAGGTCATAAGAGCGTTGCACACAATCGGCAATATTCCAACCACCTTTAATCACCCATTGATACGAAGGGATATAGTTGCGCACCAAACTTAAAATCATCATCACTACGTGTTCAGAAACGCTGATGCTATTACTGTAACTCACCTCAGCAACTGTGACGCCGTGCTTGATGGCGGCCTGCAGGTCAATATGGTCAGAGCCGATACCTGCAGTAATCGCCAGTTTGAGCTTTGGTGCCTTGGCAAAGCGCTCTTCTGTTAAATAGGCTGGCCAGAAAGGCTGTGAGATGATGATGTCAGTGTCGGCTAGTTCTTTTTCTAATCGAGAGTTAGGCCCATCTTTGTCAGATGTCACTACCAATTGATGCCCAAGAGATTCAAGGAATTTGCGCAGCCCCAGTTCGCCAGATACACTGCCTAGCAACTGCCCTGCTTTGAAGTCGATAGACCTCGGGGTGGGGAGTGTCTGGCCACCGGGGTAAGTTTTAATTATCGGTACACTGTCACGTGCATAGGATTGCGGATAGCCAGTGACCGGATCATCGTATAGTACACAAAGTACTTTAGCCATTTCAGTCTCCTTGCTTAATTGTGTTTTCAGGCATTTTTTACCGAGAAGTATGAGTTTTTCAACTGATATTCCTTGGTTTCCGCCTGTTGACCAGCATCTTCCATCGTCACAGGAACATCACTCTTCTGCAGCACTTCCAGCGTGAATATTTTATTAGCAAAGAATGAAGACGCGCGTCACATAAAACACTATCTACGTTATAAATACGACAATTTTCCACAAAAAAAGTTTGCGTTTTGTATGACTTCTGTAGTCATTTTCAAAAGAAATAAAATCTTATATAGCGCCTTGCTTACATTGGGGATGAGGCCTCATTTACTTCAATAGCAAGCACAAAAAATCTGCACTTTTATGCAAGCAAAATGTCTCACTAATACGGCAAAATATAATTCAATTTTGGATCTAACTTTCAAAAAGGAGAACAAAAATGGCAGTTATTGACCGTGTACTAGTAGGAGAAGCACTCGTTATCGAAGATAGAGCAGATGGCCACGGTTTGGATTTACTGAATGTCGCCCACATAGACCTTATCATGGGGCCGCGCGGAAGCTATGCTGAACAGGCTTTCTGCCGTGCACTGACTGATCAGAAAGATGGTGCAAATGGCTTACTGGCAATCACAGCACCTAATATGATGACTAAGCCAGCTACTGTGATGTTTAATAAAGTGACCATTAAAAATGGCAAGCAGGCTTTACAGATGTTTGGTCCAGCACAACGCGGTGTATCCATGGCCGTAATGGACAGTGTGGCTGATGGCACAATTCCCAAAGATGAAGCGGAGAATGTCTTTATTTGTGTGGGTGTATTTATTGACCGCAAAGCCGATGATGACAAACGCGTGCAAGAGTGGAATTATCAAGCTACTAAGCAGGCAATCAAGAATGCTGTTGCACAGGAGCCAAGAGTTGACACTGTTCTGAAAGAGTACAAAGAAACAGTGCACCCATTTCAAGCTAAGCAATGATTTTTTTGATAACAGTCCTGATAAGTAGCTAACCGTTTGGCAGGAAGTGCTGATTGGGAATGGCAAAGAGATTGTTGCCATTCAATAATTGTTATCGATTCGAGTCACTGTTTAATTGCTCGCGTTTGGCTTGTTCGATTTGCGTTTTAATCTGTGAACACTTCGCAACTGAGAATTTAGCTTCAAGCGCATCCAAAAAAACGCGCGTGCGGGCGGGCATCAATCGGCGGCTAGGGAAAACAACCCAAGCTGTGACGGTGGGTAAATCCCAGTCTCCCAGCACCTGGACTAATTCACCGCTTCTCACATGCGGTTCGGCAAAGTAATCTGTCATGATTGCGATGCCTATGCCTGATAGCGCTAGGTTAATCAGTAATGCTGGCGAATTTGCGGTGGCGCGTCCGGGCGGTATGCCTTGCCAACGTTCTTCAGCACGTTTCATAAGCCAAGGCATGGGTTCGCCGTTGCGGGTAAGTAGATGCAATGCGTCATGCTCCATCAACGCCTCTGGCTCGGATGGTGCGCCGCGGCGCTGCAGATAGTCTGGTGAAGCGTACATTCCTACCGAAAGCGCAGCCAAGCGTCGCGCTACCAACGAAACATCATCGGATAAGTCACCCATGCGAATCGCCAAGTCGAAATTTTCACCAATCAAGTCTACCCGACGTGGAGAAATATCCACTTCGAGCGAAATGGCCGGATACTTAGCAATAAATTCTGCCATTAATGCACCTAGAACATTGTTGGCAAAATCCCCTGGCATCGATATACGTAGGCGGCCACTTGGCTCGGCTTGCCTGTGTTCGGTAAGCGCAAGTGCTGCCTCTACTTCTGCTGTAACTTGGTGGGCGTGTGATAGCACTGCATTACCAAAATCAGTGACGGTAAGCTTGCGTGTGGTGCGTAACAATAGTCGCTCGCCTAACTGAGATTCCAGTGCAGCCATGCGGCGCGACAGTGTCGATTTTGGCATTTTCAGGTACTCCGCCGCACGGCTGAAACTACCTTCGTCCACTACTCTAGCAAAAAGTAGTAGATCATTTGGTTCTAGCTTCATAAATATCTCTGTTCCATTAATGGAATAATTATATCCATTTTAATGACTTATGCATTAATTTTGGAACATATACAGTGTGAACATCGTAATCACAACCGAAAAGGATATCACCATGAAGATTCTACAAATTAATTCAAGTGCCCGTACTGAAGGCTCTCATTCCACCAAGTTGGCTAATGCGTTAATCGAGCGTTTGAGAGCAACACAATCGCAAGCTGAAGTTACTGTGCGCGATCTTGGTCGTACGCCTCATCCTATGCTGGATGAAACAGCATTACAGGCTTTGTTTACTCCTGCAGAACAGCGTACTCCTGAGCAAGCAGCTCGTGTGGCTTTAGATGATGCACTAATCGCGGAAATTCAGTTAGCGGATGTCGTGGTGTTAGGTGTGCCAATGTATAACTTTGGCGTGCCTGCCCAATTAAAAAGCTGGATTGACGCCATCTCACGTGCCCAAGTGACATTCCGTTATACAGAACAAGGGCCTGAAGGGTTGCTCAAGGGCAAAAAAGTATATGTCGTTTTGACAAGAGGTGGACTCTATCGCAATACACCGACCGATACTCAAACACCATACCTTAAAACATTATTTGGCTTTCTCGGTATGACTGACGTGCAATTCATGTATGCCGAAGGGTTGGCAATGGGACCGGAAGCAGAACAGACTGCGCTGGAATCAGCGCAGCAACAGATTGAAGAAGCTGTACTGGCATAACACCTAGGTCTTCGATAGGAATAAGGAGGTTTATCATGGCAAGTAACAATATCACTTCAATATTTCAGCAGGAAAATGTCACAAACTCACGTTCAGTAGAACAGTTGGTAGCAGGACAAGTTACTTCCGACGGCGCTGGTGTCAAATTGACAAGGGTGTTAACGCATCCACTGCAGCGTCGCCTTGATCCTTTCCTGATGCTCGATGCGTTCGGCACAGACAAGCCTGAAGATTACATCGGTGGTTTCCCTGACCATCCACATCGTGGATTTGAAACCATAAGCTATATGCTGGCTGGTCGCATGCGCCATCGAGACAGTGCAGGCCACGAAGGTTTGCTACAGCAAGGCGGCGTACAGTGGATGACCGCCGGGCGGGGTGTGGTACATTCAGAGTTGCCTGAGCAGGAAGAGGGTCGCATGGAAGGATTTCAGCTATGGTTGAATCTTAGTGCGAAAGATAAGATGCACATGCCGTGGTACCGCGACATTCAAAGTGAGAGTATTCCGGAATTCACTACGCCTGCGGGAGTAACTGTACGTGTGATTGCCGGCACTAGTCACGGTGTTGCCGGAGCCATGCAGCGCGAAACCACTGAGCCGTTGTATCTCGATCTGCATCTGCCGGCAGGTGCAAGTTTCGCACAGGGGCTGCCATCGGTGTTCAACGCATTTATTTATGTTTACCGTGGCGAAATACGGATTGGCGATAGACAGGTGCCGCAGCAGCGCATGGCTATTCTGAAGAATGCCACTGACCGCGATGGCGTTGTTTTGAGTGCAGATACCCCAGCACGCGTACTGCTAATAGCTGGCCGCCCGCTCAATGAGTCGATTGTGCAATATGGCCCATTCGTGATGAATACTCAGGAGCAGATTTTACAGGCCATTGACGACTATCGAGAAGGTCGCCTTGAAAATGGCTAAACGAATATAGTTAGTTATTTCTATCGAACAGTATGTAGTAAATATTATGAAAATCAATGACAGTTCTTGAATGGACAAAGGGCTAATTCCGTTTGGAATCAGCCCTTTGCATTTTATGGTGCGCCCGAAGAGATTCGAACTCCTGACCCCTTGGTTCGTAGCCAAGTACTCTATCCAGCTGAGCTACGGGCGCATTTGATTTAATTCAAATTATCAAGAAACGCATTATACGCGATAGCGCTTGTTTCTTAAAGGAGAAAGAGCAATTTTATGGAAATTTTAATAGTGGCGGAGAGCGAGGGATTCGAACCCTCGATACAGATTTAAGCCCGTATGCTTCCTTAGCAGGGAAGTGCCTTCGACCACTCGGCCAGCTCTCCGTTTATTAAAATCCACCTAATTACATCTTACTGAATTAAGGCCGCGATATTACTGGAAAATGTCTTAAAAATCAATTAAAAGTCGGCTTGTATAACGGTTAATTGCCGATTGTTTATTTTTAGGCGCTTTCTAATTCAAATGCTTTGTGTAATACACGTACAGCTAGTTCCATATATTTTTCATCAATCACCACTGCAATTTTGATTTCGCTGGTTGAAATCATTTGAATGTTGATGCCTTCTTCAGCAAGTGTGCGGAACATTTGGCTAGCGATACCAACGTGTGAGCGCATGCCCACACCGACAACCGATACTTTGGCGATACGGTCATCGCCGCTGATTTCGCGAGCATTGATATGGCCTTGTACTTTGTCGCGCAAAATAGCCAAAGCTTTATTCATCTCATTTTTATGTACGGTAAAGGTAAAGTCAGTTGTACCGTCTGCGCCCGTGTTTTGAATAATCATGTCAACATCGATATTGGCGTCAGCAATCGGGCCTAAAATTTGATAGGCAATGCCTGGTTTGTCTGGCACACCCAGCACAGTAATTTTGGCTTCGTCGCGATTAAACGCAATGCCTGAGATAATTGGGTTTTCCATGTTGTCGTCCTTGCTATCTTCTTCAAACGTTATAAGAGTGCCATCGCCTTCATCTTCAAAACTGGATAGCACACGTAACTTAACTTTATATTTACCTGCAAATTCTACAGAGCGTATTTGCAGTACTTTGCTGCCTTGGGATGCCAGTTCAAGCATCTCTTCAAATGTGATCGATTTTAAACGGCGCGCTTCAGGTACAACGCGTGGATCGGTTGTATAAACGCCATCTACATCTGTGTATATCTGGCATTCATCAGCACCAAGCGCGGCAGCAAGTGCTACGCCTGTAGTGTCTGACCCACCACGGCCAAGTGTTGTGATATTGCCTTTTTCATCAACACCTTGAAATCCTGCTACTACACAAACATAACCTGCATCCAGGTCTGCTTTTAGGTTGTGTTGATCGATGCTTAAAATACGTGCCTTGGTGTGCGCATTATCCGTCAGTATTTTTACTTGCGCACCGGTGTAGCTTTTGGCTTTAATGCCTAAGTCTATCAACGCTAAAGCAGTCATGCTGATGGTGACTTGCTCGCCTGTTGAAACCATCATGTCTAGTTCTCGCGGGCTAGGGTCTGCCATGATTTCTTTGGCCAGGCCAATTAAGCGGTTGGTTTCGCCAGACATTGCTGAAACGACCACAACGACTTGGTGACCCATGGATTTGTAGCGCGCGACACGCCTTGCAACATTGCGGATCCGCTCAGGATTCGCAACAGAAGTACCGCCGTATTTTTGTACAATTAATGCCATTTTTAACTCTTAAGTTTTATCAAAGTTTTATATTCATTTACTGAGTTATATTAACTTGCTAGTAATCCAATCTTTTACGCTTGCCAGCGCTTTTGGTAACTGGCTTGCATCTGTACCACCCGCCATCGCCATGTCCGGTTTGCCGCCGCCTTTGCCGCCTACTTGATTGGCAACAAAATTCACCAAATCACCGGCTTTAATTCTGGCAATTATATCTGGTGTGATGCCCGCTGCCACACTCACTTTGCCGTCATTTACGCTAGCCAAAACAATCGCAGCAGATTTTAACTTGTCTTTTAGTTTATCCATCGTTTCACGCAAGGCGTTCGCGTCTGCGCCTTCTAACATAGCTGACAACACTTTAATACCTGCAACATCCAGCGCTTGAGCACTTAAATCATCACCCTGACTACTGGCCAATTTTGATTTTAAGCGTGCTAATTCTTTTTCTAATGATTTTGCATGATCAGATAATTGCGCTACTTTATTGGCGACTTCAGACGTTGGTACTTTTAACTCACTTGCCAGTTGGAAAATTAACGCTTGCTGTGCGTTAATTAATTTTAATGCGCCATTGCCAGTAGTCGCTTCAACGCGGCGTACACCAGAGGCAACACCGCTTTCGCCGATTATTTTAAATAATCCAATATCGCCCGTTCTTTGCACGTGTGTACCGCCACATAACTCACGGCTTGAACCAATATCTAATACGCGGACTTCATCGCCATATTTTTCGCCAAACAGCATCATTGCACCGGTTTTTTGTGCAGATTCAATATCCATCACCCGTGCTTGCGTGGCGGCATTGCTTAAAATCTCAGCATTTACAATGGCTTCCACTTTGGCGATTTCAACATCGGTCATTGGTGCATTGTGTACAAAGTCAAAACGCGTTTTATCAGCATCAACCAAGCTACCTTTTTGTTGTACATGCTCGCCCAGCACCTCGCGCAAAGCTTTGTGCATTAAGTGTGTGGCAGAGTGGTTGCGCATCGTGTCGGCACGCGATGCCATATCCACGCTGGCTTTTAGTGTATCACCAACATTCAAGGTGCCAGTTTTTAAGATGCCATGATGTCCAAAAACCGCGGCCTGGATTTTTTGTGTATCTTCTACTGCAAAAATACCATTTTCACTTTTTAATAGACCATTGTCGCCAATTTGGCCGCCAGATTCAGCGTAAAACGGTGTGGTATCTAATACGACAACGCCTTGCTCACCTTCGTTTAAAGACTGCACCGCAATACTGTCTTTATAAAGTGCCAAAACTGTGGCGCTTGAGTCTAGTGAATCATAGCCTTTAAATTCGGTGCTATTGCCTGAATATTCAAGATTAGCTGCCATTCTGAATTTGCCAGCTGAGCGCGCTTGCTCTTTTTGACGCGCCATGGCGGCATTAAATGCTTCGGTATCTACTGAAACATTACGTTCGCGGCAAATATCGGCGGTTAAATCTAATGGAAAACCATAAGTGTCATGCAGTTTAAAGGCGGTTTCGCCATTGAAAATACCTTTAGTTGCCGCTAACTCAGTCTCTAAAATCGTCATGCCATTTTCAATAGTCTCAAAGAAGCGGTCTTCCTCCAGCTTAAGCATGTCAGTAATACGTGCTTGATTTGCAATCAGCTCAGGATAAGCCAAGCCCATTTCAGCGACCAAATCTACAACCATTTTATGGAAAAACGATTTGCGGGCGCCAAGTTTGTAGCCATGACGAATTGCGCGACGGATAATGCGGCGCAACACATAGCCACGGCCTTCATTGCCTGGAATAACGCCATCTGCAATCAAGAATGAGCAGGCGCGAATATGGTCAGCCAATACTTTTAGGCTTGGACTGGTTAAGTCATTCGTTTTAGTTTCGCGTGCGGCGGCGGCGATTAAGGTGGTGAAAAGGTCAATTTCATAATTGGCATGAACATGTTGCAATACAGCTGAAATGCGCTCTAAACCCATGCCGGTATCGACACTTGGCTTAGGCAGTTTATGCATCACGCCCGCTTCATCGCGGTTAAATTGCATAAATACGTTATTCCAGATTTCAATGAAGCGGTCGCCGTCTTCATCAGGACTGCCAGGTGGGCCGCCAAAATGGTGTTCACCGTGGTCGTAGAAAATCTCTGTACACGGGCCGCAAGGTCCAGTGTCGCCCATCATCCAGAAGTTGTCGGATGCGTAACGTGAGCCTTTGTTATCGCCAATGCGGATAATGCGTTCTGCAGGAACGCCAATTGTTTTGTGCCAGATGTCGTAAGCTTCATCATCGTCAGCGTAAACAGTGACGGTGAGTTTGTCTTTAGGTAACTTAAAAACGTCGGTTAATAACTCCCATGCGTAGCTGATGGCTTCCACTTTGAAATAGTCGCCAAAACTGAAGTTGCCCAGCATTTCAAAAAACGTGTGGTGACGTGCGGTGTAACCGACGTTTTCCAAGTCATTATGTTTGCCACCTGCGCGTACACATTTCTGAGATGAAGTTGCGCGGGTGTAATTACGTTTATCAAAGCCTAAAAATACATCTTTGAACTGGTTCATGCCAGCATTGGTAAATAGCAGGGTAGGGTCGCCGTGCGGCACCAATGAGCTAGATGCAACGATTTCGTGGCCTTTGGAAGCAAAAAAATCTAAAAATGCTTGGCGGATTTCGTTTGAGCTAGGCGCTTTGCCAGGGATAGGGTTGCTTAATTTAATCGTCATCTGTTTGTAAATTCAGTACTTTTTTAATAGTGTCAAAGCCAAAGCCGCGGCTTTGTAAAAAACGGGCTTGTTTTGCCCATTCATCCCGATTGGCAGGTGCATTTTTATATTTTTTTTGCCAAATTTCTTTGGCACTTGCTAATTCCGTTTCTTTTAATTGCTCAATCGCACCTTCAATCAACGTGCTTTCAATGCCTTTTTCGCGTAATTCATGCACGATTTTACTACTGCCAAATTTCGCTCTGCGCGCATGCACCATTTGTTCGGTAAAGCGCGCGTCACTTAACCAGCCGCGTGTTTTAAAATCATCCAAAATGGCAGTAATACTATCCGCGTCTTCGTTTTCATCTAAGTAGGACTTAAGTTTCTGTCCTAACTCTTTATATGAATATTCTCGCTTGCCTAAATATTCCAGTGCGCGTTGACGCAATGGTTTTTCAGGGGCACTAGATTTTTTAAACATATTATTCAGCCTAAAAATGATGCTTTTTGAGCTGAATAAACAGTTAGTCGTCTTCAGTTCTAGGTGCTGTCATGCCGTCTGCTAATTGTTTAGCATTGGCACGAATTTTTGCTTCAATTTCGGCAGCCATTTCCGGGTGTTCGCGCAGATACTCTTTGGCATTTTCTTTACCCTGGCCGATTTTTTCACCATTGTAGCTATACCAAGCGCCGGCTTTTTCCACAAACTTCAGGTTAGAACCTAACTCAATCACTTCGCCTAAACGCGAAATACCTTCGCCGTACATAATGTCGAATTCCGCTTGTTTAAATGGCGGCGCGACTTTGTTTTTAATCACTTTTACGCGGGTTTCACTACCGGTGACTTCATCACCTTTTTTAATCGCGCCAGTACGGCGAATATCCAAGCGCACAGAGGCGTAGAACTTAAGTGCGTTGCCGCCAGTGGTCGTTTCCGGGTTGCCAAACATCACGCCGATTTTCATACGGATCTGGTTAATAAAAATCACCATCGTGTTGGTGCGTTTGATATTACCCGTAAGTTTACGCAAGGCTTGCGACATTAGTCGCGCTTGTAAACCCATGTGTGAGTCACCCATTTCGCCTTCAATTTCAGCGCGTGGTGTTAAAGCCGCAACCGAGTCGACCACCACAATATCTACAGAACCTGAACGCACTAACATATCCACGATTTCCAGTGCTTGTTCACCGGTATCTGGTTGTGAAATCAGTAAATCAGGCACATTAACGCCTAACTTAGCTGCATATTGCGGGTCTAGCGCATGTTCCGCATCAATAAATGCGGCGACACCACCTAGTTTTTGCATTTCTGCAATTACCGATAATGTTAAAGTTGTTTTGCCTGAAGATTCCGGGCCATAAATTTCAATTACACGGCCGCGTGGCAAACCGCCTATGCCTAATGCGATATCTAAGCCAAGCGAACCAGTGGAAACAGCTTGAATGTCTTCACCAATATCGGCATCGCCCATACGCATAATTGAGCCTTTGCCAAATTGTTTTTCAATTTGTGAAAGTGCGGCGGCGAGTGCTTTGCTTTTGTTGTCATCCATGTGGTTTTGCCTTTATTTTGAGGGACTTAATTAACTGCTAATTATTTCATAATTTGCGCTTAAACGTAAGCTTAACTGGGGATTATGCCAAGGTATTTATAGGCAAAAAATAATAATTGGCAGCACATATTGTCAACTTTCTAAACGGGAGTGCGTTTTTAATGAAGGGAGAGTTGTTTTAATTGGAGGAAATATGAAAATATTACGTTCATTATTGGTTGTATTAGCCATGAGTGCCGCTGCCGTATCAACGGCTTCAGCGCGTGATTCATTCAGTATTGGCATTAATGTTGGCGGCTATGGTCATGATCATGGGTATTATGCGCCACCACCTGTTAGGTATTATTCTGCACCGCCCGTTGTTTATGCGCCACATGTATATTACGCCGCACCAAGAGTTGTTTACCCTAGCCCTTATTACTATACGCCACGTGCATCGTTTGGTTATCAGTATTATGACAATGGGCATCGCCATTACGGCAATAAAGGCTGGAATAACCGTGGACATAGGGATCAGGATAGACGCGGGCATCGCTAAACCATTGTTAAAATTTGATCCAGTTTTACCTTAAGTGGCAGATCATTTTCCACTTAACGTAAATTTTTAATGAGACTTTCCAGCAGGTAAATTGTTGCCTGTTGGCGAACTTGTTGGCGATTTCCGCTGAAAATTTTGGTTTGGGCTTGTATTTGAATTTGATTTTTTGCGGATAGCTCTAAGTCTGTCCATGCAAAGCAGACAGTGCCAACGGGTTTTTCTGCAGTTCCGCCATCTGGGCCTGCAATGCCGGTGATGCTGCCAGCAATATGGGTGTGGTTCGGCTTGCTGTTATGGTTATTAAGCGTAACCCGGTTTAAGCAACCGAGAGCCATTACTTTTGCCGTTTCTTCGCTCACGGCACCATGCTCTTGTAATGTTTTACTTAATACACCTAGCAGGTTGATTTTAGATTGATTGCTGTAGGTAACAAAACCACAATCGAACCATGCAGAACTGCCTGCCACGCTGGTAATCGTTTCTGCAACCATACCGCCTGTACAAGACTCTGCCAAGGTGAGCATCAAATGGCGAGTTGTTAGCAGCGCTCCCAACTCTTTAGCTAATTCATGCGCCTGTGTTAAAAACTGGCTTTCAGATAAAAGCGCATTGTTATGCATAGACTTTTATCCATAGCAAACTTTTTAAAGCCACAATTGCATAAATGCTGGCCAGCAAGTCGTCAAACATCACACCGAAGCCATTTTTGAGTTTTGCATCAAACTGGCGAATGGGAAATGGTTTCCAAATATCAAATAAACGGAATAGGGCAAATGCGATTAACCACCAAAACCAATGCGATGGCGTAAAGGCAAGCACTAACATGATGGCAACGATTTCGTCCCAAACAATCGCACCGTGATCTGCCACGCCTAAGGCTTTGCCTGTTTTGGTGCAAGCGTAAATACCGATTAAAAACAAGCCGCTAATGATGACGAGTTGCGTGGTTAATGCGTAGCTGGAAATGAGCCAGAATATTGGCAAGCCAGCAAGCGTGCCAAAAGTACCAGGTGCTTTTTTGGCTAAACCACTACCAAAACCTAAACTTAGAAAGTGCGCTGGATGCGCGATTAACAACTTGAAAGTTGCTGGATTGGGGCTGGCTGAGCTCTGGTGGTTTAAATTTTTCTTAACCAAAATGGTCAAATCCTTTGTAGTCGATGTTCAATTTCTGTGTGTTATGCATCACATTAATGCCTAGATTTGCTTGCGTTTCGCCAATTAAAGTCAACATCAGGCTTAACTGATTGCTGAGCATGTGAATTTCAGCACGTTTGCTTTTGGGCGCAGTAAAGCAAAGCTCGTAATCATCACCGCCTGCCAGAATAGCTTGTTGAATTTGCGGGCTCTGTAAATCTTGTTTTAAATAATCAATACAAGGGATTTTTGCCAAATCAACGGTTGCGCCAAGCATTGAAGCATGCAGTATGTGCCCTAAATCAGCCAACAGCCCATCTGAAATATCGATACAGCTTGTGGCAATATCGCGTAGTACCAGTCCCAATGCCAAGCGCGGCATTGGCATATGCAATGCGTTTAAGCAGGCAGGTAGGGCACCGCCTAAAACGTGTGTTTTATTCTGCAAATGCGCTAAACCTATCGCCGCACTGCCAAGGTTGCCGCTGACCCAAATATCTTCATCTATTTTCGCGCCACTACGTTTGATGGCTTTACCAAAAGGCACTTCACCCATGATTTGCACGCTAATATTGAGAGGCCCACGCGTGGTGTCGCCGCCAATTAGATCGATATCAAATTGATCCGCACAAGCAAAAAAGCCCTGACTAAATGATTTTAACCAAGTGCCGTCCATGTCAGGCAAGGCAATTGCCAAGGTCGCCCATTTGGGTTGCGCACCCATCGCTGCTATGTCAGATATATTTACGGCTAGTGACTTCCATCCTAATTGATACGGGTCGCAATCAGCAAAAAAGTGAGTGCCTGCTACCAGTGTATCGGCTGAAATAGCGAGTTGCATACCCTGTGTAATAGAAATTAAAGCCGCGTCGTCGCCGATGCCCAAATCCGTTTGTGCTGTAGGTCGAGTGAAGTACTGAGCGATTAAATTAAATTCTGACGACATATTTAAATAGCGTTCGAGGTTAAAACGGCAGCGTTTTTTGCACGCAGATTTTTAATCATTACACACACGGCAATTCCCATAGCGACACCGAAAATATCGGCTAACCAATCACCAAAACTTGCCGTGCGGCTGACCGTTAAAGCGCTTTGAAAATATTCAATTAATGCGCCATAAGTGACTAAGCCTGCGCAAATCCAAGTCTTTTTTTGCATATAGGCAAAACAGCCTAACGTAGTGAGTATGCTAAATCCAACAATGTGCTGTACTTTGTCCCAATAAGGCCAGCCGCCGGTTTTAGGTGTCAAATCAATTAGCATGACAAAAGAGCTGGCGATGATGCAAGCCCAAAACAAAAAAATTGTGATTAAATTGAGGTTAATTCTAGAGTTAAATTTTGACATGTCTATGCTAGTTTAATTTCAGGATGGCTTAATGGCTGATTTTGGTCGAAACGCCTGTACGATAGATGTATTGGTTTCTAAATAAGGCATAGGTGAGTCATCTGTGTCCAGTAGATCTAAGCAATAAGGTATGGCTGCAAAAATGCCGTGCACTTTAACTTCACCTGCTTCACTTTTCAGGCCTTCAAGTGTTTGTGCGATAGCTTTAGGTTGGCCTGGCAGGTTAACAATCAAACATTGTTTGCGGATGACCGCGACCTGTCTGGAAAGAATCGCGGTTGGTACAAAATTAAGGCTGATTTGGCGCATTTGCTCGCCAAAGCCAGGCATCACTTTATCTGCGATTTTCAGTGTAGCTTCTGGTGTCACATCACGCAGGGCTGGCCCTGTACCGCCTGTGGTGAAAATCAGATGACAGGATTGATAATCCACCAAATCAATCAGCGTTTCTTCAATTTCGTCCTGCTCATCAGCGATTAAGCGTGTTTCAAATTTAATCGGTGTAATGACGGTTTTTTCTAACCATTCCTGCAGACTGGGGATACCTTTATCCGCATACACACCACTGCTTGCGCGGTCTGAAATGGAAATTAAGCCGATTTTAATGAATTGTTCTATCATTAGTGTGTCTGTATTGATGTGTCGTTGTTTTAACGTGCTAATCATAACATTTTCAACGTATAAGGATTAATACATGCAGCCTGCTCGCCATCAATCCATGATTAAAAATTCTGCCAATAACCGTGTAGAGATTAAAAGTGCACAGGTAAAAAAAGGTATTTCGCCAAAATTTATGTTGGCTAGCTTGTTAAGTTTGGGAATCTTGTTGCTTGCAACACAGTTAACCGCTGCTGAAAGCAACACTCATGTGCAAAATGTAAGCCCCGCAGAAAACTGGTATGCAAAAAACTATCAAGCGCAGAATAGTGGCAACTTGGCTTCACTGCAAGCTAATCCGGATACCAAAATGTATGCGGGTAATCGCAAAGAAGACGATGATATCAGCATGCTGGAAAATGGCTATGACTTGATGGGTACATCCGGGTTTACGGCAGGCGATGTGCCAGCAGAGCAAGCCTTGCAGCATGCTAAAACTTTAAAGGCAGATACTGTGCTGGTTTACAGCAAGTATGGATCTGCCAAAAAGGCTAGCTCTAAATTGCAATTAATTAAAGAGGCCGCCAAAGTAGGTAAGGAACTGACTGAAAAAGATTTAGAAACAGAACCAGCCAACTATAACTATTACGCCAGTTACTGGGCGAAATTGCCAGCGCCTTTGTTGGGGGTACATGTGATTAAACTTGCGAAAAAGCAATCGCAAGAAGATGAAAAAGCTCTGGAGGAGGAGGGCTTGAAAGTAATCGCCGTGATTAAAGAGTCAGCCGCTGCCAAGGCGAATTTGCAACGTGGAGATGTGTTGATTAGGTTAGGTGATGCAGTTTTAGAAAAACCTGAACAACTGGTGCTTGCTGTGAAAAAATATCAAGGCCAAACCGTGCCGGTAGTGTATGAGCGTGCCGGCCAAACAGCCACAGTGCAAGTCGCGATAAATCAACCTTAATTTAGCTTTGAGTTCAATCTCATGTGGCGCTATCGCGCGTCACGTGATTAAATTGGCTTGTCTCATTATTAACGCTGCTTTCGTAGCAACTTCAGCATGTCTCATTACAGTATTATTCAAAAGACTCTACAAACTCATTTAGTCAAGATTCGCCTTGAAGGTAAGCTGGATCCAATCCAATTATTAGCAGAAATTGTAGCTGCGGTGCGCCCAAGCGGCTTGCACAAAATCAAAAATGCGATGCACTCTCTTCAAGAACTTTGCGATATTTTAAGAGACAACAAAGCGTATGCAGATTGCTTGCAATATGCTGTTTTAAAGCTTATTCAGGTTTATCGGCCAATTTCTATCTTCGCAGACTCTGGGATTCAGCCAAGCAGCGGTTTTTTCTCAGAGCTAAATCGACGTGTCAGTCATCGAGTTTTGCCAGAAGCGATTGATAAACGGTATCTAAAGGATATTTTTGCACTGATTTTTACACAAGCCAATGATGAGCAATGGGTTTTGGCATTGCCAGACGAAATTTGGCTGCAATTGATAGATGTCTTGCATTTTGAAGATGCCGAGCCTGTGATTGTTGAGGCAATCTATCATGAGTTGCTAAAGGCATCGCAGATACTCTCTTATCGACTGTCTTCCTCAGGCTTAGAGCCCGAGCTAGTTAAAAATCATGAGGATTTAGAAAAACATACTTCACCTTTTATTATCCAGAATGAAGAAATTACCGCCGTTGTAAATGCGGAGAATGCGACTGAAACAGATGTCAGCCACGTATTAATCATGTTGGATCAGTGTCGGCAGGTGATTACAAAGACTCGTAAGAATAGCTCACAAAACGGTACCAGTATTCGATTGACGTTTTTGTTACAGAGAATGACGCAACAGTTGGATCGGTTGGAAACAATTTTTAGCATTATTGTGGGTATTAAGAATAAAACCACCGTGAAGATTGAAGCGCTGCGTCTATTTAAAGACTTGGTTTATGCTGAATGCCATAAAAATGATATCAGGCAACATCTGCGCGAAAATGTAGAGTTGCTTGCATTAAGAGTCACTGAGAACGCCAGCAGAGCAGGCGAGCATTACATCACCACCACACGTAGCGAATATTTTAAGTTAATGCGTTCTGCGGCTGGCGCAGGCTTTATCATTGCGATTATGGCCGTGCTAAAAATACTCATCGGTAAACAGCATTTTGCGCCGCTGACAGAAGCGATTTTATTCAGTCTCAATTATGGTCTGGGCTTTGTGTTGATTCATACCCTGCATTTTACGGTTGCGACTAAACAGCCGGCAATGACCGCGGCGGCTATTGCTGGCAGCATTGGTAGCAGTGATGGAAAAACGAAAGACCTGGATAAGTTAGTCAAAACCATTTCGCAAACCATGAGCAGTCAGACGATTGCGATTTTAGGTAATGTGATGGTGGTGTTACCTTTAAGTATCTTGATTTCCTGGCTGATTTTTCAGTTTACTGGCCATTATTTTGTCGATGTTGAAAAGGCGCGTCAATTATTAACCGATAACGATCCCAGCAAAAGTGGTGCAGTTTTGTATGCAGGGGTGGCTGGCGTTTGTTTGTTTTTATCGGGCCTAATTGCGGGTTACCATGATAATTTGGCTATCTATAACAAAATACCGCAACGCTTGGCTGCGCTTAAATGGTTACAGAAATTACTTGGGCCGGCTAGATTGAACCGTTTCGCAAACTACATTGAAAACAATTTAGGCGCACTTGCCGGCAATTTTTATTTTGGTTGCTTGCTTGGCGGGATGTCGGGCTTGGGTGTGTTGCTGGGGCTGCCAATCGATATTCGACACGTCACATTTGCTTCGGCATTCGTCGGGTTTTCAGCGTTTACGTTAGACTTTAACTTCACCCTGAATATGTTTTTAATGGCAGGGCTGGGTATTTATCTGATAGCCACCACGAATCTGGCGGTAAGTTTTGGATTGGCCTTGTACGTTGCGATGAAGTCACGAAAAGTCAATTTTGCACAATGGCGATTACTGTTTGTAAAGGTGTTATCAAGATTGAATCAACATCCTGAAGAGTTTTTGCTACCGCCTAAAAAAGAGGCTGAAAATCAGACTAAAGATGTTGATTAATGAAGCATGCAGCTAAATTAAAAACATCATTAATGCAACACAAGTTGGTGCCAATGCGCCAGCCAATAATTGTCCTGCACCAATCGATTGGTCATTGAAGCCTTGTTTTAAAAGCGCAACGCCGGCTGGATTGGGCGCATTCGCAATCACGGTCAGTCCGCCACCCGCCACCGCGCCTGCCATCAACATATATTTAGCTTCGTCTGACATGCCAGTAATTAGTGAGCCTAAATAGGTCAGCGCTGCATTATCGGTAATTGCAGTGAGTGCTGTTGCGCCAAAGAATAATTGTATGGGCTCTAGGCCTGAAATGATCGGTTGCAGCCACCATTGCTGCATGCCGCCCAATACGACAAGCCCTGCCAAAAAGAAGCCGACCAGCAAACCTTCTTTTAATAATAGGGGAGATTGATAACGTTCATAGGCTTGCGTAAAGCCGAGAAACAATAAAAATAAACCAAAAAATATCACTGGGTGATGCGCGAAAATAACTACAGCGACTAGAAAAGCTACATGGATCAAGCTGACTGTAATGGGCGTTTTGAGCTCTTTTCTCGTTTCGTTTGAAGTTGATATGACGCTTAAATGCTTGCGCAATAAATAACTGATGGCAGTGGCATTAATGAAAACCGCAGTCGCAGCGCGCCAGCCGAATGTGCTTGCCATAAAAGCAGAATCCCATTGCCACGCACTGGCGACCATTAAAACGGGTGGTGCGGCGTATGAGGTTAATGTACCGCCAATTGAAATGTTGACGAATAATACGCCAAGCGCGGCGTATTTTAGCCACTCTGGCATGCCTTGCTTAAAAACTTGCGGTGCCAGCATTAATGCAGCTAGTGTCATTGCCGCAGGTTCTGTAATGAATGAACCTAGCAATGGCACAACCGCTAAGCTTAGCCAGACTTGGGCGAGTAGATTGTTGATAGGAATTAAATTGGCGATAGACTTCACCAGCGTGCGCACCACGTCAAGCAAAGGCCTTGAGGCAGCGACCACCATAATAACAAACACAAATAGTGGTTCGGTGTAATGGCGTGATTCAACGTAGTTAATAGCGTAATTATTACCTGCAAATGTCGCCAGCAAGCCAATTAATATAAATGCCCAAAAGCCGAAAACGACTTCTACTTCGCCTAACAGGTGAAATAATCCAGCATGGTTTGGATGGCGATTTGCCAGTGTTTCAAAGTGTTTGGTTGAGAAAGTATGCAACAGCGCACATGCAAAAATAACTGCTGCAAGCATGTTTAGTGCATGTGCATTCAAGTCGTCTGATCACTTTCGTCGGATTTGTTTGCTTCGGACACCTCACTGATCTCACGAATCAACTTAAATAATTCGCGACTACTTTTTGGCGGCTTTTCTGCCGTCGCTTCGCGCTGGGCATTGCGTATTAACGTGCGTATCTGTTGAATATCTGCTTGTGGAAATTTGGTTAAGAACTCGCTCAATGCGTTGGGCTCTGCAATCAAACGGGCGCGCCAACGCTCCATTGTGTGGAAACGTGCATTTTCTTGCGTGTTCTTTCCTTCCCACGCGGATAATTGCTCAACAATTGGTGCGTTATCTACATCACGCATTAATCGGCCTATATATTGTAGCTGGCGGCGTACTGCGCCGTTGGCAGTAAGGCGTTTTGCTTCCATGACGGCATCAAACAAAGCTTCTGGCAGATCCAGTTTAATTAATTTATCTTTGGACAAATTAATTAATTTTTTGCCAATCGCTTGTTGCGCATCCGCTTCAGCTTTAAGTTTTGTTTTGCTGATAGGCTCTATTAATGGTTCTTTTTCAGTCACGGTATTCACTTGGTTGTGTGGGCTTGTTTGTATGGGTAAGTTGCTACTGTTTTAATATAGCAGCTTTAGTATTAGCTACGGTATGATACCAGTTTTAGCCAATTGAATTAATCAAACCCGACAATGGACTTAGCGCATTTAAAACAAATCACCCAGGATGTACTCAAGATAGCCAAACAAGCTGGCGCATCATCCGCAGAAACTGATGTAAGTTTTGGTACGGGTCAAAATGTATCGGTTCGTTTAGGCGAGACGGAAAACATTGAATACAATCGCGACAAAGGTATGTCGATTACCGTTTATTTCGGTCAACAAAAAGGTCATGCCAGCAGCTCGGATTTAAGTCCACAGGCATTAAAAGATAGTGTGGAAGCGGCTTGTAATATTGCAAAATATACCGCAAAAGATGCGTTTTGTGGGCTGGCTGATGCCAGTCTAATGGCCACAGACATACCGGATTTAAATTTATATCATCCATGGAATGTAAGTGTAGAAGAGGCCGTGGAAATTGCTAAAGCTTGTGAGGCAGCCGCTTTAGAAGTAGACAAAAATCGTATTACAAATTCAGAAGGTGCGGGTGTATCCAATAGCGAAAGTGTTTTTGCTTATGCCAATAGCCATGGTTTTGTAGGTGGCTATGCAAGCTCGCGACACAGCATAAGCTGCTCTGTTATTGCAGGCGAGGGCGATAATATGCAGCGCGATTACTGGTATACCAGCGCGCGTGATCAATTGGATATGGACTCTGCGCAATCAGTCGGAAAGCTGGCAGGCGAGCGCAGTATCAGGCGTTTAGGTGCGCGTGCGATTCAAACAGGGCAATACCCTGTTTTATTTGAGGCACCACTTGCATCAGGATTGATCTCTTCATTGATCGGTGCGATTTCTGGCGGTAGTTTGTATCGAAAGTCTTCTTTTCTATTAGATAGTTTGGGTAAACAAATTGCCTCGCCACTGCTAAATATCCTCGAGGATCCGCATTTGAGCAAAGGTGTTGCGAGCAGTCCATTTGATAATGAAGGTGTCGCGACTAAATCACGTCAATTAATTGAGAATGGTGTTCTGCAAGGTTATGTCTTATCCAGCTATTCTGCCCGAAAATTAGGTATGCAAACCACAGGCAATGCCGGTGGCAGTCACAATTTGATTGTGCGGTCCACCGGGCAGGATTTTGCTGAATTATTAAAGTTAATGAATACCGGCTTATTGGTAACAGAAGTGCTTGGGCATGGCCTCAATATGGTGACAGGTGATTACTCGCGTGGTGCGGCAGGCTTTTGGGTGGAAAATGGCGTGATTGTTTATCCAGTAGAGGAAATTACGATTGCAGGAAATATGAAGGACATGTTGAATCAAATTACGGCAATTGGCACGGATGTGATTAAGAATAGCTCAAAATTGACTGGTTCTATTCTGATTGAGCAAATGACTGTAGCAGCAGGGTGATTTCGCTTAAGTGATTTGTGCAATAAAAAAGCCCTGCATTTGCAGGGCTTTTTTATTACTTAGCTTTTTATCAGTTGGTAAAGTTAACCAATTTTACTCATTAGCTTTACTTAATTTCATCTTCATCCGCTGGTTCAAAGCCATCATCCGTTGCTTTTGTGTTAGCAGCGCCATCTGCAATCAAGTTCGCTCTACTTTGTAAATAGGCATCACGCAGAAATGAATATGGATCAAGCGAGGCGTTATCTACAAGGTCGCCCGCGTCTAAAAGCTGTGCTCTCGCATCAATTAACTGTGCGGTACGTAGCTGATTGTGCAAACGCACTTCGCCTATATTGTGGGTGTATGTGATTGGATCAGTTGTCACTCTGTCAATCGCAAACCCTGTTGCATCGCGCAAGGTACTTGGGCCTAAAATTGGCAGAACTAAATACGCACCATTGCCAACACCCCAGTAACCTAATGTTTGACCAAAATCTTCTTTATGGTTAGGAATATTATCCATGCTGGCAACATCGATAAAGCCCGCTAAACCAAAGGTGGTGTTGATGACAAATCGGCCCGCATCTGTAAATGCGTTCGCAAATTTAAATTGCAGTAAATCGTTTAAAACCGTTGTAATTGAACCTAGATTGTTGAAGAAGTTGTTGAAACCTTTACGTATCGGAGACGGTGTAATGGTTTTATAAGCAGTCGCAACTGGTTTGATGACTGCCCGGTCAGCAACGTCGTTAAATTTATAAATACCGCGATTAATGCCCTCTAACGGGTCTTTATTGGTTGTGGCACAGCCGCTTACCAATAGCGCGAGTACGCAGCTTAGACAAAGAGTGATTAATTTTGAATGCATTATTATGTTCACTTAAATTTAATTAGATTTTGATTACTTTATTAATTGTTTTTAAAGCATATGACTAAGGCATATTTCCCCTCACACAGCATCAACATTATCACCGACAGTGTTTGCGTTGTCTACTGATAAAATTTTAACAATTTATACATTTAGCGTATTGTTGCGTAAAAACAACGTGCGTAAGAAATATCTATAAACTATAAATAGGTGAGTCTGTGTTCAATCATACACATAGCAATTATCATGCCTCGCTATCTGTTATGTCGTTTTCATTTTTATTAGAGCTACAGCTTTTATAGAGAGATAAAGCCAGTGTTCGCTGAGAAGCATGATCAACGACAGGCGGGGGGTAATTTGTACCGATATTAATGTCTATAAGTTGTTGGCGAAGAGGCGGGATTAACCACGGTGCGTGTATTTCTTTGTCATTGCATGGGCCCAATTCTGTCACGTATTTGCGGATAAACTTACCTGCGCCGTCAAACTTCTCACTTTGGGTGATGGGGTTAAAAATTCTAAACCATGGTTGCGCATCACAACCAGTGCTGGCAGCCCATTGCCAGCCACCATTATTAGCACTTAAATCAAAATCCATTAATTTTTCTGCAAAATAGCGCTCACCCCAACGCCAGTCGATGAGTAAATCTTTTACTAAGAAACTTGCCGTAACCATGCGCAGGCGGTTATGCATAAATCCAGTGGTGTTTAGTTGTCGCATGGCCGCATCCACTAATGGATAACCTGTTTTTCCATCGCGCCATGCTTTAAAAAAAGCTTCATTGTTGGGGAAGGGAAGCGTTTCATATTCTGCCTTAAAAGCTTTTCCTGATGCGACTTTTGGATTGTGATGCAGTATTTGAAAATAAAAATCACGCCATATCAATTCATTCAGCCAGCTTTGACTGCCGATGTTTGCGGCCTGCATGGCTTCGCGCGCTAGATGGCGAATCGATACAGTGCCGAATCGCAAATGGACTGATAAATAAGATACGCCTTTAATTGCAGGAAAGTTGCGGGCTTCTTTGTAGTGGCTCATGCGTTGTTTAAAGTCCTCGAACAACGCTAATCCACCTTTCATGCCAGTGGGAAGGCGCATGCTGGATAAATTGGTGCGCTTAAATCCCATATTTTCCAAGCTAGGCAATGGTGTTGGTGTAGTTTTGGCTAGGTTTTGTATGTAGCTATCTACTGGATATGGCTTTACATAAAAATCATTGACTGTTTTAAGCCACATGTTTTTGTATGGTGTAAATACGCCATAAGGCTTGCCAGTCATGTTAAGAATTTCATTTTTTTCAAAGATCACTTGATCTTTGTAGTGTTGAAAGTCGATATTATTTTGTTTTAATGCATGAGCAACAATTTCATCACGCTTAATAGCGCTTGGTTCGTAATCATGGTTAGAAAACACTGCCTCGATTTGCAATGCGTGAGCTAGCTTTGGAATTTCCTCTTGCGCGCTGCCGTACAACACAATCAAGTCGCCACCTTTAAGCTGTAAGGCGGTTTGTAGTGCTTGTATGCTTTCCCAAATGAACTCGACGCGGCGATCCTCTTTGTCGTGTAAGTGGCTCAGAATATCGGTATCAAATACAAAGACGCAATATACTTGGGATGATGATTTAAGTGCATGATAAAAAGCTGCATGATCATAATCGCGTAAATCACGTCTAAACCAGACCAGGGATTTTACATAAGAATTTGTGGTGGATTTTGAATAAGCCATGTTAAAAAGACAACTGATAAGCTGTCTAGTTTAACAAACTTAATATCTATAAATTTAACAGTTGAATTTGAATAGATGCTGGGCTGGATTAATTAACTTCTGGCACCGAACATATATTTTTGTTCAGGCTCAGCTGCAGGCTTGATCGTGGTTACCTTTGCCGTGCTTTCAGCTGATGAACTGACTATGATTAACCCAAGCATTGCTTGAACTTCAAGCGATAACATAATTAATTCCTCGTCTCCCAGTTCAAATGCTTTTTGAAAAACCTCTGCGCTATATTCACTGTCTTTAATGAGTTTGGCAGGATTAACTGAGCCAATTAACCTTCTGGCTGAGACTGAAAATTTTGATAATAAGACTAAGCTTTTGTTATCCATCATGAAATCCTCGATCTTAAATTGTTTCAAAAAGATGCTAATTCAGGGCTAAAATCACTCTTTTGGGGCATGTTTACGATGAAACTAAGCTTCTATATGCCCTGTAGACATATAGAAGCATTTAACATGCCAGCATGCTTTGAATTTATTCGCGGTGATATGGATGGTTTTGAATAACGGAATGTGCGCGGTAAAGTTGTTCCGCCAGCATGATGCGCACCATACCATGCGGCAGTGTGAGTTTAGATAAGCTCCATAGCCAATCGGCTTTTTGTTTGATGGACGCATGCAGGCCATCTGCACCACCAATCACTAAAGCGATATCTCTACCGCCAGTCATATCGCCTGCTAGCCAGTTTGAAAGCTTTTCGGCAAGCTGCAGAGTAGTGACTTCATTACCGCGCTCATCTAAAGCAATCAGGTAGTCGCGCCCAATTGCCTCTAAAATGCGTTTTGCTTCAATCAGTTGGATATTCTCTATGCTGTTGCCAGCAGCACGTTTTTCAGGTTTGATGTCGATAATCTCAACAGTCGCCTCACGTGGCATGCGTTTTGTGTATTCTGTGCAGGCTGTTTCAACCCAGCCCGGCATTTTGTGACCAACTGAAATAATACGTAGCTTCATTACAACTTCATTATTTGCAGTTTTATTACGGTTAATTAAGCCGATTTAATATGCCCGCGACGTGCTTCGGCATCGCCCCAAAGTTGTTCGAGATTATAGTAGGCACGTGTAGTAGGCACCATAATATGTACGACAATATCATTTAAGTCGACTAGCACCCATTCGCCATCTTTTTCGCCTTCAGTGCCACGAACTTCATAGCCTTTTTCTTTCAGTTTTGTACGCACATTATCGCCCATAGCTCTGGCTTGGCGGCTGGAAGTTGCGCTGGCAACTATCATGTAGCTAGTCATATTGGTGAGCTTGCGTACATCCATTGTCGTGATATCGAAACCTTTAACATCGTCTAATGCGTCAATCACGGCAAGCTTCATGGCTTCTAAATCGAAGGGGGCTGCTTGTTTTAAGTCTGTTGAATTTGATTCTGTTGTCATTTAAGCGGCCTGTACTGGGATTGCGTTACGTTGAGTTTGAATCTGGTTTTGAGCATTTACATACACAAGTTGTGGAGCATAGTTTTGCAGTTCCGCTTCGGTGTAGTGTGCGTAGCTGGCAATGATAATAATATCTTTCGGCTGTGCTTTGTGCGCAGCAGCACCGTTAACAGAAATAATGCCAGAATGACGCTCTGCGCGGATAGCATAAGTGTTAAAGCGCTGACCATTGGTCACATTGTAAATATGAATCTCTTCATATTCTTTAATATTTGCAGCTTCCAATAAAGCTTCATCAATCGCACAGCTACCTTCGTAATGTAACTCGCTGTGAGTCACATGTACACGGTGCAGTTTAGATTTAAGCATGGTTCGTTGCATGATTTCCTTGCAGGTTTAACCGTTTTTAAAAAGGGATTGTATTATAGTCTTTTCAATTACTTAGCGCAAAACTCAATGTTATCAATTAGGCGCGTACTCTCTATTTTGGCAGCACCTAATACCACTAAGTTTTTATCGTTCGGTTTCGCAGGCAGCAGGGTTTCGACTGCGCGTACAGAAATATAATCTACCAGCCAGCCGTGCGCTGCTAACTCCAATGCAGTTTGCTTTTCTAATGCATCAAAGTGCGTGTTGCCATTTTCAATAGCGTTAATGATGACCTGTAACGCTTTATTTAATTGGCTTGCATTGGCACGCGCAGTTTCGCTTAAATAACCATTGCGCGAGCTTAATGCAAGGCCACTTATTTCGCGCACTGTTTCGCCGGCAATGATTTCAATCGGATAGTTGAGTTGTTTAACCAGCTCACGAATGATAAAAAGTTGCTGAAAATCTTTTTTACCGAATAGTGCAATTTGCGGTTGCACGATATTGAACAGTTTGGTGACTATCGTTGCAACACCTGCAAAATGGCCTGGGCGACTGACGCCACAGAGTATATTTGCAATGTCTGGCAGGTTAACTGTGATGTTTTGATTGAGATGGATACCATCAAAGTTTGGATATAGCTCAGCCATACTGGGTGTAAATACGATATCTGCGCCTGCAGCTTCCAGTTTTTCACAGTCGGCTGCCAATGTGCGCGGATAACTGGCCAAATCTTCATTGGCGCCAAATTGTAATGGGTTCACAAAAATGCTCACAACCACACATTCTGCGTGCTGCTTAGCTAACTTCACTAATTGAATATGGCCCGCATGTAAATTGCCCATAGTCGGCACAAGGCCAATATTGATGCGGTTTTTAAGGGCAAGCCTTAATGTGCTTTTTGAATCGATTATCTGCATGGCGCTATTTTAAACCACAACAGGATTGAAACGTTTGATTAATCAGCGCTGAATAGTGCGGCGATACAAATAAAAAATCGATTCAGTTCTTAGTCCATCGATTTCAAAGCGCTAGTAGCTATGTTCTGCAGCAGGAAAGGTTTTGTTTTTGACCGACTTCACGTAAGTGGATACCGCATCTTGAATGCTGTTGGTGTCTTTCAAAAAATTGCGCACAAAGCGGGGTGATTTGAACTCTGCTGCATTTTTGCTCGCCGGCCCTGTATAAATGCCCAATAGATCCTGTACAACCAGCACTTGGCCGCTACAGTCCACGCCTGCTCCTATGCCAATTGTCGGTACTTTAATTGTTTCGGTGATGTTTTTGGCTAAGCTGGCTGGCACCATTTCCAGCACAATCAAGCTAACACCGGCATCTGCCATGGTGTTTGCATCTTGTACAATTTTCGCCGCGCCTTCGGCCGTTTTTCCTTGAATTTTGTAGCCGCCAAGCTGATTAACTGATTGTGGTGTAAAGCCTAAATGCGCGCAGACAGGTATGCCACGCTCGACTAAATATCTGGCTGTATTGGCTTTTTCGCCACCACCTTCAAATTTAACCATGTGCGCACCAGATTTGATTAACCACTCTGCATTTTTATATGCAGCTTCAGCGTCATGTTCGTAGCTGCCCAGTGGCATATCAGCAATAATCAACGTGTTAAGTGCGCCTGCGGCTACGCTTTTGGTGTGATAGGTCATGTGATGCATACTCACATTGAGCGTATTTTCTGCGCCATGCAGCACCATACCGAGCGAATCACCCACCAGTAAGATATCCACACCAGCAGCTTCCATTAGTTTGGCAAAAGTGGCGTCGTAACAAGTAAGCATGGCGATTTTTTCGCCAGATTGAACTTTGTGATTCAGTTGGGATAGCAGCATGTCAGCATTTTACAATAAAATTGTTTTGATATTGCCAACAATACTAAACAGACAGGCGAAAGTGAGCGACGGAGATTAAAATCAAGACGAAAAAATGGGGCTTAATATAAGCCCCATCTGTTAGATACTATTTAAAAAGTAAATTTAAATAGAGTTACGTCGCGCAAAACCAAACAGGCATAATGCAGAGGCAAACAACCAAGCTGCGGCGGGGACTGGTACGGCGTTTAACTGCACATAATCAATATTGCCACCAAGGCTATCGCTTGTGCCAGTTGCGGCAAACTTCAACACATCGTTGCCAGTGCCTGTTACAAAAAATTGTTGCGTTACCCATGAGTTGCTTACGCCGCCTGTACCGGTAATCTCAGCTAATAATGTGCCGTTCCAAAAGACTGAAATGCCATTAGTAGTAGCGGGCTGATTAACACGCGGCGAATAATCGAACAAAAGTTCGTACAGCGAGCCAGCTGAAGTCGTAATCGTTTGTATCATTGCACTGTTGTTATTTGAATCTAATTCAACAAAGTTAACGCCGTTAGAAGCAGCGCCTTCTACGTTATTGCGAATTTCGATGCCGGCTCCATTGGTTGTTGACCAGCCATTGATGCTGTTATAAATACCCCATGTGCCATTTGCTTGAATTGTTTCTTCAAAAGAACCGTTTTGTATTAGGTTGGCATTTGCTGTGGTCGCGACTGTTAATAAAGCCACAAGTGTAAATAGTTTTTTCATGATATATCACGTTAATCTTATGCAAAAATCTTATAACGGATAATCTATTAATTGCTAAATGAGCACAATGGCCCGATTGGGTCTTGGAAAGAGTGTCTGATTTGGGTTGTAGCCTTAGTCGAAGTTAGGATTGAAATATTCGCGACTACTTTTAATCTGCAAGATTCTATCCACCAGCAAATTAAGCGCACTTTCATCCTTAATAATATTGAGTTTTTCGTTATTCACAATTAATACAGGCGATGTATCGTAAGTATGAAAAAACTCGCTGTAAGCATCTGCTAAACGCTCAATATATTCCAGTGGAATTTCTTGCTCATAACTGATATTGCGTTCTTCAATACGTTCGGCAAGCTCTTCAATCGGTGTTTGCAGGTAAATTACTAAATCTGGTTTGGGTGATTTTAATTGCAAATGCGTGTAGATTTGGTGATACAACGCGTACTCTTCATCGTCTAAATTAAGTCGTGCGAATAGCGGATCTTTTTCCAGAAAAAAATCCGCCACTGTAGGCGTAGAAAATAAATCGCGTTGTGTCATATCCGCGATTTGGCGTGAACGTTGGAATAAGAAAAACAGCTGCGTTGGTAGCGAGTAACGTTGCGCATCTTGATAAAAACGCGGCAAAAATGGATTATCTTCTGCTTTTTCGCTGAGCAGTTGTACTGAAAATTTGTCTGCCAATAATTTAGCCAGTGTGGTTTTGCCGCTACCAATCGGGCCTTCAATCACGATATAGGGATATTTACTGAATATGCTCATTTGAAGTACTTAATTTGAAGTGTCTAATTTCTGGATGCCTTGATTTAAATGCTTTTGCGCTAATTTTACAACATTGCCATGATTTGGAATGGATAAATCTGGTGCAATTTCAGCCAAAGGTAATAATACAAAGCCACGTAAATGCATGCGTGGATGCGGCAGAGTGAGTTTATGTGACTGCATTTCTACATTGTCATAACACAGTAGATCGCAATCTAATATGCGCGGTGCATTGGCAAATGGACGTTCGCGACCAGCCTGATTTTCAATCGTCAACAATGCGTCTAATAATTCGTCAGGACTTAAAGTGGTGCTGATTTCGGCTGCGGCATTAATGAAATCAGGTTGGTTTTCATAGCCTACCGGCTCGCTTTGATAAAGACTGGAAACCTGAATTAAGCTTGAATTTGTTAATTGGCTGAGTGCAATAAAAGCCTGTTTAACTTGCATAACAGGGTTTTGTAGATTGCTACCCAGTGCAATATAAGCAATGTGTGACTGTGTCTTATGTATCGGTGTTTTTTGCATCAATGAATTGAGTCCAGCACGACTTTATCGGTAGCAGTCGATTTCTTACGGCTACGTTTGCGGCGTTTTTTAGGGCTTGTATCCGGTAATAACATCGCGGTACGATCTTCTGGTTTTGCTTCCGCAAAAGTTGTCCACCAAGTACCCAGCTCAGCATCAATTTCGCCGGAATCGCAACGTAGCAGTAAAAAGTCATAGCCAGCACGATAGCGTGGGTGTTCTAAAATGCCAAAAGGGCGTTTACCTGCGCGTTGTTCAAATCGTGGTTGCAAGCCCCAAATTTCTTTCATGGTGGCGGTATGGCGATTATGAATGGCCAATTTTTCGGCTTGTGTCGCAATCACTTCGTTCATCGCCATATGCAGGGCAGGGATAAAGCTTTCGCCTTTATCCTGATACGTTTGCCAAGCGGCTAATACTTCATGCCACAGTAAGCAAGCGAATAAAAAACTGGGATTTGCAGATTTGCCTATCGAAATACGGTCATCGGTATTCTTAAGTGCCAGCATGACGAATTTTTCGCCCAAAGGTTGTTCCAATACTACGTCCAGCATAGGCAGTAAGCCATGATGTAAATGTTGTGCACGCAAGGCATTGACACTTTCAATCGCATGGCCGGAAAGAAAAAGCTTGAGCATTTCATCAAACAAACGGCTCGGCGGAACGTCCTGCAATAAATTGGCATTTTTGGCGATAGGTGCTTGGGTTGCAGCATCAATTTTTAAGCCAAGCTTAGCGGATAAACGCACCGCACGAAGCATGCGCACGGGGTCTTCCTGATAGCGTGTAAGCGGGTCGCCAATCATGCGCAGCACATTAGCCTTTATATCCGCCACGCCATTGTGAAAATCCAGTACTTCTGCATTGGCTGGGTTGTAATACAAGGCATTGGCGGTAAAGTCGCGTCGCGCTGCATCATGTTCCAAACTGCCAAAAACATTGTCGCGAAGAATCCGTCCGCTATCGTTGGTTTTTGCGTCACCTTCTGCTTGATGATGACCGCGGAAAGTGGAAACTTCAATCGTTTCCTGTCCCCACAACACATGCACTAAGCGAAAACGGCGACCAATAATGCGTGAACGGCGGAAGACGCGATTGACTTCTTCTGGTGTGGCATTGGTGGCGATATCAAAATCTTTCGGCTTGTAATTCAACAACAAATCGCGTACAGCACCGCCGACAATAAATGCTTCAAATCCAGCTTTCTGTAAGCCATCGCAAGTTTTTAATGCCGCTTGGCTGATTAAGCTTTTATCGATCTTATGTACTTTTGCCGTGATTTTTTTAGCCATGCTGGTGTCAATACTGTCAGCTTGGTTAATGGCTAATGTCGCCTTCGTTCTTTTACTAAAAACTTTTTGTAGGAATCTTTTAATCATATTGGTTTGATCATATTTAATTTACTTCTTAAATTCATTTTGCCACAACACGTCTGGCACACCCGCTTCTTTATTCAATATGCGGCACAGCACAAATAATAAATCAGACAGTCGATTAATGTATTGCAAAGAGATATCCGTAATTTTTTCTTGGGCATTTAAGGTATGCATCTGCCGTTCGGCTCGCCTGCAAACGGTTCTGGCCAAATGGCAATAGGCTGCTGCACGACTGCCGCCTGGCAAGATGAATTCTTTTAATGGCGTCAGTGTATCGTTCCACTCGTCTAATATCGTTTCTAAAGCGGTGACACGTTCAGCTTTGATTAATGCATAACCAGGCATGCAAATCTCGCCGCCCATATCAAATAAATCGTGCTGTACACGGGTTAAGCAGGCATTGATTTTGGCAGAAACCGGTTCGGTTAGTAATAATCCAATCACCGAATTGAGCTCATCTACATCACCCATCGCCACCACACGCAAGCTATCTTTTGCAACGCGTGTCCCGTCACCCAGGCCCGTGGTACCTGCATCGCCCGTACGCGTATAAATTTTGCTCAGCCTATTTGCCATTTAAAATCCTATATAATTCAAGCATTATAAATCATCCAAACCTATTTCGATGACTTCACTTTCATTGAATAAGCTTCCTTTCAGCAGTAATAAACCCCCAATCGGCGTGTTTGATTCCGGTGTCGGCGGTATTTCAGTTTTAAAGCATATCCACGCCCTGTTGCCGCATGAAGATTTACTTTATGTGGCCGATAGCAAATACGCGCCTTATGGCAGCAAAACACCAGCAGAAATCACCGCACGTTGTTTTGAGATTGCCGATTTCTTAATCGCTAAAAACGCAAAAGCTTTAGTGGTTGCCTGCAACACGGCCACTGCGGCGGCGATTGATGCCATGCGTGCAAAATATGATTTACCGATTATTGGTATGGAACCAGCTGTAAAACCCGCGGCAGCTGCGACTAAAAGTGGCATTATTGGGGTGTTAGCAACGGTTGGAACGCTTAAAAGTGCGCAATTCGCAGCGTTATTGGAAAATTATGGGCGTAATGTAGAGGTAGTGACGCAAGCCTGTGTTGGTTTAGTGGAATGTATTGAGCGCGGTGAATTAACCAGCCAAAGTACACTTGAGCTGGTTCAGCAGTATTGCAAACCCTTGCTGGAAGAGGGCGCCGATACGATTGTTTTGGGTTGTACACATTACCCGTTTGTTCGGCCGCTGATCGAGCAAACAGTGGGGGCGGACGTTACATTGATTGATACTGGCGAGGCAGTGGCGAGGCATTTGCAAAAACGTTTGCTAGCGCTTAATTTGCTTGCTGATGCTAATGAAGGGAACCAGCTTTCTGAGATTACCTTTTGGACGAATAGCGAGATCGCTCAACCACAATTGATTATTAATCAGTTATGGGGGAAAGCCGCACCAGTGAATTTTCTATAACAGTGAATTGAATGCTGTGCCAGCCTAAAGCTGTTTTGTGCGTTAGCGCACAGAGCAGTTTTTTTTGCAGGCTCATAATGATTGCAAGAAGAGTCTAATAGATTTTTGCTATTAACTTCTACCTTGCTGATTTATTCACATTAATGGAGGTTTTGCCATGATTAAAAAAACATTAACGACCTTACTTGCCGTCATGTTTCTTGCTGGAACGGCAGCTGTCATTTCTGGCTGTAATACTGTTGAGGGTGCGGGTAAAGATATTGAAAAAGGTGGCGAAGCAATTAAAGACAAAGCCAACGAACATAAATAGCTTTAGTTACAACGGCGCATCACAAGTAGTCGGCTGATTGGTAGATTAATTGAAAATTTTAATTAATCTACCATGTTGATGCTTGGATTTAACCAGTAATTAGCAGTATTTAGTGATGTTTTACGTGTTCGCCCGCTTTTAATGTGTACTTAGTTCCGCAGTAAGGACATGTTGCGTGTCCTGTTGCGGCAATATCTAAAAATACACGCGGATGGCTTGCCCAAAGCGCTACTTCTTTAGTGGGGCAGTGCAAGGGCAAGTCTTTTGCGGTGACTTCAAACTCTTTCTTATCAGACATTTAGATGCTTTCTGTTGGTTAAACTAACGTTAACCAATCTGCATGTTTAGCAGATTTTCCCGTTACCACATCAAAGAATAGTTTTTGCAATTGTTTTGTCACTGGGCCAGCGGTACCAGCGCCGATATTGCGACGATCCAGTTCACGGATTGGGGTGACTTCTGCTGCCGTACCAGTAAAGAACGCTTCATCTGCTGAATATACTTCATCGCGTGTGATGCGCTTCTCAATTACTTGTAAACCAATTTCGCCAGCTAATTGAACAATCGTGTCGCGAGTAATGCCTTCCAACGCAGAGGTTAAATCTGGCGTGTAAAGTTTGCCGTTACGCACGATAAAAATGTTCTCGCCTGAACCTTCAGCTACAAAACCATCTACGTCCAATAACAACGCTTCATCGTAACCATCTTGCGCCGCTTCTTGGTGCGCTAAGATAGAGTTCATGTAATTGCCATTGGCTTTGGCTTTACACATGGTGATGTTCACATGATGGCGTGAGAATGAAGAGGTTTTAACGCGGATGCCGTTATCAAGCGCTTCTTGACCCATATAGGCGCCCCATTTCCAAGCGGCAACGATTACATGTGTAGACAGGGTTTTAGCAGAAATGCCCATCGCTTCAGCGCCGTAAAACGCCATTGGGCGCATATAAGCGGATTCTAGATTGTTTTCGCGAACAGCAGCTTTTTGCGCTTCCATCATCTCTTCTTTAGTGAATGGCATAGTCATACCCAAGATATGCGCACTTCTAAACAAACGGTCTGTATGTTCTTTCAAACGGAAAATCGCAGTGCCTTTGTCGGTTTTGTATGCACGCACGCCTTCAAATACACCCATGCCATAGTGCAAAGTGTGAGTCAGTACGTGAGTGGTGGCATCGCGCCAATTGACCATTTTGCCGTCATACCAAATAACGCCGTCGCGGTCTGCCATACCGCCAGAAGTTGCTGCTGGGTTTGCCATACTTTTCCTTAAAGCTCTCAATTTTGCAAAACCATTATTGTAAACTAAAGGGCGAACTTATCTATGCATGTTAAAATCAAAATGTTGAATAAATACAGTGTTTAATTGGAGTTTTAGTGATGAAAAAATTATTGTGGGCTGGCTTGGTTTTGTTTTTAAGCGCATGTAACCCAAATGCCCAGACAAGTACAGGTAATAATGCCAGTGGCTTTGTGGGTACCGATATTACCGGCGCGGATTTTCCTAAGCCCTTGGCTTTGACTGATCACAACGGTAACCCGCGCACCATGAGCGATTTTAAAGGCAAAGTAGTGACGCTATTTTTTGGCTACACACATTGTCCTGATGTGTGTCCAACGACGATGAGCGACTTAAAACAAACCATGAAATTGCTGGGTGATAAAGCTGACCAAGTGCAGGTGCTTTTTGTAACAGTAGACCCGCAACGTGATACACAGCAAATTTTAGCGCAATTTGTACCATCGTTTGACCCACGTTTTATTGGCTTATGGGGTAATTTGCAAGAGACAGCTGAAACATTGGGTAACTTTAAAATATATTATTCAAAAGTAGATGGTAAAATCAAAGGTGATTACACGGTTGACCACAGCGCAGGTATGTATGTGTTTGATAAAACAGGAAAAATAAGACTTTATTTAGATTATGGTCAAAAGCCGGTTGATATTGCGAGTGATTTAACTAAGTTAATGTAAGCGGAAATATAGAACTTAAATTAATGTAAAAAGGGGCGGTCAGCCCCTTTTTTTATACTAGTTAGCCGGAGGCGTACCATATTGGTTATCGCCGGATTCACCAGGTTGGACGAGTAAATAAATCATGTATATCCAGCCTAATATGGGGATGATCCATATTAATTGCATCCAGCCACTTTTGTTTAAATCATGCAATCTACGTGAGCCAACGGCAAGTGAAGGCAGTAAAGTGGCTAACGAAAAGAGCCAGGAAACACCGCTGCTAACAGCTTCTAATAATAACGACACGATTAGGCAAAATAGCGCAAACCACCAAAACTCCGGACGTTTGGCGCGCCCTGAAAAATCTGCATACTTAGCAAAACATAGCTTGATTGAATCAGTAAAAGACATGACTTACTCCCCCTTTTTTATATTGAGCAACGAAGATTGCGTTACCAAGCTAACATAAAATACCAGATGGGTAAAACCACCTGCGGGCAAAATTACATGCGGTGCAATTGTGGCGATAAAGTTTTTAATTCTTTTTCTGCCAATTTATAGTTGGGAAACAAGCTTTCTACCACTGCCCAAAATTTGGCCGAGTGATTCATTTGTTTTAAATGCGCTAGTTCGTGGCAAATCACATAGTTAATAATGTGCGGTGGTGCTTGCAGCAAGCGCCAATTCAGCCGTACTTCACCGCGGCTATTGCAACTTCCCCAGCGCGATTTTGCATTAGATAATGTGAGCAGTGGGATTGGCACACCCAGTTTTGTGGCAAAAATTTCTAAGCGACGGCTAAAATCCAAACCTGCTTGTTTTTGATACCATTGAATGACTTTACGCTGGATGAGCGTCTGATTATCGGGCGTTGGTGTCGCTAAAGTCAGCGTGTTTGCATCAAACACAGGTGCTTTATTACTTGGATTTTTCACAATACTTAACTGAATATCCTGGCCTAAATATAGCAAATGCTCACCATTCATCCAGTTAATCGCATCAACTTGGTTCGCCGCTCGCGCTTGCAGTTTGTTGATGATCCAACCGGATTTTTCCTGCAAAATCTGATTTAACTGAAAAGCAAAAATACGTTTTGGCGCATGCACTACCAAGCCATCGGCGGTAATCTTTAAACCCACCGTGCGGCGCTGACGATGTTCTAATAAATACGGAATCGTTTCGCCGTTGGCTAAAGTTAATACTTGGTTCGCCATGTTTAAAATGTGCTGTTTAAAACAGGCATTTCAGCCTCAATCCACGTTTCAGTTAATTGATTTACCGCATCGGCTTTTAGGCCTGCGGTTTGGATTGCTGGTCCAATATGGATTTGAATCACGCCCGGTTTTTTGATAAAACCATTCTTAGGCCAGAACTCACCTGCATTGTGGGCTACTGGTACAATTTGCGTGTTGGTGTGCGTTGCGAGCCATGCGCCGCCAATATGATATTTGCCGCGTTCGCCCGGTGATTTTCGCGTGCCTTCGGGGAAAATCACTACCCACAAGCCTTTATTCAATCTGTCTTTACCAATAGATACTAATTTCTTTAACGCTTCACGACCTGCGCTGCGATTAATCGCAATGGGCGAACTCATGGCTAAACCCCAGCCAAAAATAGGAATCCACAATAATTCACGCTTCATCACATAAGACTGCTCTGGGAATATCGCCTGAAAAGCCAATGTTTCCCAGGCGGATTGGTGCTTGGATAAAATGATGCTGGGCGTGCTGGGCATATTCTCTAAGCCGCTGATTTTATGCGTGATATTGCAAGTGATACGTAACCACCAAATCATGCTGCGTGCCCAGCCGGAGATTAAATAATTCCGCGTGATGGGATTAAACGGTAAGGCCAGCAGCGCAACAAGGGTGAAAATAGGCGCAGTGATAACCTGGCCTAAAAAAAACAATGCAGAGCGTAAAAATAACATTATCTTAATCGTGTTCTAAAATTACTTAAGCAAACTACTTATGCATGCTCTGCAATAATATGCTGCACCGCTTCAGCTAAGTCGGCAAAAACCAAGGTGTTTTTTGGCAGCGCTTTGTCGGGTGATTGTCCTTGTATCAGCGTGTCTTCACCTTTGCCAGTGCGTACCAATATCGGCTTGCAGCCTGCGTCCGCAAACGCTTTTAAATCGCGATACGCATCGCCGACGCCAAAGACTTCATTCAGTTCTACAGAAAATCGACGGCCAATATCTTCTATCATGCCGGTTTTAGGTTTACGACAGTTGCAGTGATCGTCCGCCGCATGCGGACAGTAAAACAATGCGTCTATACGGCCGCCGACAAGTGCTAAAGCGCGATGCATTTTGTCGTGAATGCTGTTCAGCGTGACCATATCAAACAAGCCACGCGCAATGCCAGATTGATTCGTCGCTAAAGCTACGCGAAAACCTGATTGGTTGAGCAACGCAATGGCCTCTAGGCTGCCGGCTATTGGAATCCACTCATTTGGACTCTTGATGAAATTGGCGGAATCAAGATTAATGACACCGTCTCTATCTAAAATGACCAGTTTCACGTTTACCTGCCTATCGTTTTAATTTGCCAGCTTAGATAAATCTGCAACGCGATTCATTGTTTGGTGCAATATTGCCAATAAACCTAAGCGGTTTGTTTTTAGCGCAGCATCGTCCGCATTTACCATTACGTTATCAAAGAAATCATCCACTGGTGATTTTAATGCCGCTAAAGCCTTAAGCGAACCAGTGTAATCGCCACTTTCAAACAGCTTATCTGCCTCTGGTTTTACTTTACTTAATGCTGCATTTAATGCAATTTCTGCGGGTTCTTGTAATAGGCCTGTATTCACTTCAGCCTTTACTTCGTCTTCTACTTTTTTCAAGATATTGCCAACACGTTTGTTTGCAGCGGCCAGAGCGGGGGCTTCTGCTAGCGTTGAGAATGAACGAACCGCTTCTAGTTTTGGCGGAATCTCACTCAATTTATCTGGTGCTAAAGACAACACAGCTTCAACTTCTTGTGGGCTAGCGCCTTGGTCGCGTAAATTGACACTTAATCGATCAAAACAGAATTCCTGAATTGCGCTGACAACCGCTTGATTGCTATCGAAGTGTTTAGCAACACCTTCCACCAGAGCGCCGAACGAGAATGGCAGTTTTGCATCTATCAACATTCTAATAATTCCTAACGCCTGCCGACGTAAGGCGAAAGGATCTTTGTCCCCTGTTGGTTTTTCACCTATGCTGAATAAACCTACTAAGGTCTCTAATTTATCTGCCAAAGCCACACAAATACCTACTTGATTGCGTGGTAAGTCATCACCCGCAAAGCGCGGCTTATAGTGGTCTTCAATCGCAAAAGCTACATCGTTATCCAAACCTTCTTGCTGTGCGTAATAACGCCCCATAATGCCTTGTAGCTCTGGAAATTCGCTCACCATATCGGTCACTAAGTCAGCTTTTGAAAGTTTTGCTGCGAGTTCTGCTTTAACAATCAAGCTTGTATCAGCTAATTTAGACGTTACAATCGAGCTCGCTATTTGACCTGCAATTTTAACGACACGTTGATTGCGTTCACCTTGGCTACCCAATTTATTGTGGTAAACCACTTTATCTAAACCCGCAATACGGCTTTCCAGTGTCTTTTTACGGTCTTGATCAAAGAAGAATTTTGCATCCGCCAGTCGCGGACGCACAACGCGCTCATTGCCGCCAATTACTGCGCTGGGGTCGGCTGGATTAATGTTAGAAACGATTAAAAACTTGTTGGTCAGTTTGTTATTAGCATCTAAAAGCGGAAAGTATTTTTGATTCGCTTTCATGGTTAAAATTAAACATTCCTGCGGTACTTCCAGGTAAATCTCTTCAAATTGGCCAAGCAACACATTTGGGCGTTCTACTAAAGCAGTTACTTCATCCAGCAATGCGTCATCTTCGATCGGCTTCAGATTTTGTTTGGCAGCGGCGGCGTTTAACTGGCGGGCGATTTCAGCTTTTCTGCTAACAAAACTTGCTATAACAGCACCATCGTCTAATAATTGTTTTTCATAACTATCTGCATTGTTAATGGTAATAAGTGGCTGTTTTGCTTCAAAACGGTGACCTTGTGTTGTGTTGCTGGCATTTAACCCCAGCGTGTTTACAGGCACAATTGTTTCACCATGTAACGCAACCAAGCTATGCGCGGGGCGTACAAATTTCACGCTTTCCCAGCCAGGGTTATCTGTGTTGCTATGCAATTGGTACGTCATCACTTTGGGAATCGGCAGTTTTGCCAGCGCTTCTTCTATCGCTTTTTGCAAAGCATCTTTTAAGCTTGCGCCAGCTTGCAACACGTCCAAAAACAGTACGTTATTTTCATTTTTAAGCTGAGAAACTGCGCTTTCGCCTGCACCTAAGACTTGCAGTTTTTTAAGTAAAGCCAGACTAGCATTACCGTTGGCATCCAAACCCACATTGGCAGGCATCAGTTTTTGTGAGATTTGTTTATCTGCGCCTTTTTCAGAAATGGCAGTAATGTGCGCCGCCAAACGGCGCGGTGTCGCATAGGCGGTCACGATAGAGTTTTCTGCCGTTAAGCCTTGTGCTTTAAGTGAATCAAACAGGCTGCTGCTGAATGATTCCCCCAGCTTATTCAAAGCTTTGGGCGGTAGTTCTTCTACAAATAATTCTATTAATAAGTTTTTTACTGACATTTTTAATCCGTTAACTTCACTCATTTATCATTCTTGCCTTGTTCATGGCTCCAGCAAAAATGGCATTTTTTTAATTATTAAGCTGCTTTTTTCGCTGACTCTAACTTGACTAGACTGGCCAGCACCTCATCGGCCCAGTTTTTCGGTGCCAACGGGAAACCAAGTCTGGCGCGACTATCAAGATAACTGGCAGCAACAGCGCGGGCGATGTTGCGGATTTTTCCGATATAAGCGGCGCGCTCGGTCACGCTGATTGCGCCACGCGCATCCAGCAAGTTAAATGTGTGCGCGGCTTTTAGTACTTGTTCATAAGCAGGCAGAGCAAGTTTTTGTTCAACCAGATTTTGTGCCTGTTTTTCATGTGCAGTAAATGCGGTAAACAGGAAATCAACGTCTGAATGCTCAAAGTTATAAGTTGATTGTTCCACCTCATTTTGATGGAATACATCGCCGTATTTCACGTTTTCAGAATACTGCAGATCGTAAACGCTATCGACGCCCTGTAAATACATGGCCAAACGCTCTAAACCGTAAGTGATTTCGCCGGTGATGGGTTTGCAGTTAATGCCGCCCACTTGCTGAAAATAAGTAAATTGCGTGACTTCCATGCCGTTGAGCCAGACTTCCCAGCCTAAACCCCACGCGCCTAAAGTCGGATTTTCCCAATCGTCCTCTACAAAGCGGATGTCATTTTGTTTTAAATCGAAACCCAATGCTTCAAGTGAGCCCAAATACAGCTCTAGAATATTCGCCGGTGCGGGTTTTAATACCACTTGATACTGGTAATAATGTTGCAAGCGGTTTGGGTTTTCGCCGTAACGACCATCTTTTGGGCGACGGCTTGGCTGCACGTAGGCGGCTTTCCACGGTTCTGGCCCAAGTGCGCGCAAAAAAGTGCCCGTGTGTGAAGTGCCTGCGCCGACTTCCATATCATACGGTTGCAGTAGGGCACAGCCTTGCTTATCCCAATATTGTTGTAGGGTTAGAATGATTTGCTGGAAGGTTAGCACCATGATGAGTATTGCTTAAACGAAAAGTCTGATTTTACCTTAGAAAACTTCTTTTTCGCCAAACTAGGTTGGTCAAAACCGCAAAACACAACACAATAAACGGCCAATTACCCCAGCGCACATAAGGAGTACTACCACTGTAGCCTTGGGCTTGTACATTCAGCGTTGTCTGAATATCGTGCGGCACGTGTGCAATTACATAGCCATGTGCATCAATTGCAGCGGTTGCGCCAGTATTGGTGGCTCGCAACATCATTCTGCCAGTTTCAAGTGCACGCGCTTGGCTGAATTGCATATGTTGATCTGCCGCGTAAGATTGGCCATACCATGCATCGTTGCTAATGTTGGCTAAGAGTGTTGCTGTAGGCAGCTGGCGGATGATTTCTTCACCAAAAACGTCTTCATAACACACATTTATCGCGACCTTTTGCTTGCCTAATTGCATGGGTGTTTGGTACGCGCCGCCGCGTGACAAATCGCTTAATGGCATATTGAGCCAATCGCGGTAAATCCAGCCAAATACTTGTTTTAATGGAATAAACTCACCAAATGGCACTAAGTGATTTTTGGCGTAGCTTTGGGTGGGCGCAGTGCCAAAGCTGAATGCGCTGTTAAAGTATTCATCCGTTTTTTCATTTAATTCGACCATACCGACAATGACGTCGCCATTATTTTGCTTGGCATGATTGGTTAATGCGTCAGTGATACTGGCATCAATTCGGCTGGAAATAACAGGCAGCGCGGTTTCTGGCAGAACAATTAATTGCGCTTTGCTTTGTTTTACCATGTTGATATACGTGTTAATGGTATTTTGCGCGGTATCGGCTGACCATTTTGTATCTTGTGCAATATTGCCTTGAATCAGCGCTGCGCTAATCGGCTCGCCGATTGGAGTTGTCCACTCGACTGTTTTTAACAAGCCGCCAGCAACTAATATTAAGACTAAAGATGCGATTGCGTTGCGTTTGCAAATGGCAGAAAAATTAGCTTGTGCTAACCAAGATGCAATAATTGCAGCGACCAGCGCGGTAATAACCGATACGCCATACACGCCGATAATCGGCACATAGCCTGCTAATGGGCTATGTGGCACCTGGCTGTAACCTAAAGTTAACCATGGAAATCCTGTGAAAATCCAGCTGCGGATCCAATCCGACAATCCCCACAGAATAGGCGCGCTAATCACTAAAAAGCCCAGACGTTTACTCAAGTAGCCAACTGCGCCCACAAACAGCGCCATAAAGGCGCACAGGCAAAAAGTGGAAAAGCCGGCAAACCACCACGGCATACCGCCGAAATCATGCAGGCTGATATAAATCCAATAGATCCCAACGACATATAAACCTAAACCATATTGAAAGCCCAGTTTAAAAGCAGATTTGGCCGAGTCTGTTTTAAACCATAAAAAAATCAACCCGATTAAAGATAATATAGCGGCTGGGAATACATAAAAAGGTGCAAATGCCAGTACGGCGAAAGCGCCCAACAAATAGGGGATAGCAAAACGAAACCGTGTGAAAATTTGCATTGTTTGAGCTGATTAAAAATATGAATAGCGCATTGTAATCAAATTAGCATTATTTATGGCACTACATGACAAAACGTTGACAACGATGCTAGCTTAGACCTATATTGCTCTTGCGATACAAGCTTGCTTTAATTTACTTTGGGAGAAAATATAATGAGTATGACATCAGAATTTAAGGACTTTATTAGTAAGGGCAACGTGATGGACCTGGCAGTGGGTGTCATCATCGGTGCGGCTTTCGGCAAGATTGTAGATTCGATGGTGAACGACATTATTATGCCAATCGTGGGTAAGATTTTTGGCGGCTTGGATTTTAGTAATATGTACATTCCACTTAATGGTCAAGAACTCGGCTTGGCTTTGGTTGAGGCGAAGAAAGCCGGTGCGGTATTGGCTTATGGTAATTTTATTACCGTGGTATTAAATTTTATTATTCTGGCTTTTATCATTTTCCAAATGGTGAAAATGGTGAATCGCCTGAAAAGGGCAGAACCGCCTGCTGCGCCAGTCGCGACGCCAGATGACATTTTATTACTGCGTGAAATTCGCGATGCACTAAAAAAATAACTTACTAATATAGATCATCAATAATAAAAAAGGACGCATATGCGTCCTTTTTTATTGGCTAAGACAAAGTGAAAGTATTCATCACATCTCAGGCTTGCCAGGCAACTCATAAGCTTGCCCATCATCTCTTTCACTGCCATCGTTATTTAAAAATACCACTTGCACCACTTTTTCATCAATAAAATCCAACTCTGTGGTTTGATAATAAGTGCCGTCGGCTGCGGTGTTAATGTTGTGATACTGCCAAATCGAAGCCACTACCCGGCCTGAGTCTTTCAATTTAATATCATCTGCTCTGGCAGGTTCGCCGAATTGTTCAATAATTTGGGCTTTGGTAAAGTTATTAATCGCATCCACAAATTCTTTTTCACTGATGGGGATTTCTGTTGATTGCGTAAGTGGCAGTTGTACTAATGGGCTTTCTGCCAATTGCGCCGGCACATCTTCAGATAGCGGCATTATTATCGCTTCGTCAGCATCTTCAGCAAAAGCAGCCACAGGCAACATTATTTGCATGGATAACAAAAGAGTGATGAATAACTTGTTCATATTAAGATTCTCTAACAGTTTTATTAAGAGGTTAAAGCTTATTATCTAGTTCAACATGCCGCACTCAACGAATGCGAATTAGCTCAATGTTAAGTTGACTCAATAGGGAAAGGCTCATCTGGCAACACCTCTACCAAGATAGAGTGTAAGCGCCTGCTATCGGCACGTATCACGGAAATGCTTAAATTCCCAATAACGATGTGATCGCCGCGCTTGGGTAAATGACCAAAATTATTCACCACTAACCCACCAATGGTTGAGTACTCTTCATCACTTAATTGTGTGCCTAACGCTTCGTTAAAATCGGCAATTTCGGTGAGTGCTTTAACGCGGTAATGACCTTGTGCATCTTTAATGATATTGTCTTCGTCTTCGTCGTAGTCGTATTCATCTTCGATATCGCCGACGATTTGTTCCAGCACATCTTCGATCGTGACCATGCCGGCTACACCGCCGTATTCATCCACCACAATGGCGATATGGTTGCGATTGCTGCGAAACTCTTTGAGTAAAATATTTAAACGTTTGGACTCCGGAATGAACACCGCAGGGCGCAACATATCGCGCACTTCAAAATCTTCGCCTGCGTAATAGCGCAATAAATCTTTGGCTAACAGAATGCCAATCACATCGTTTTTATCATCTTCAATGACCGGGAAACGTGAGTGCGCGGTTTCGATGACGTGTGGAATAAAGGTTTCGGGCGGATCAGTGATGTCGATGACATCCATTTGCGAGCGTGGAATCATGATGTCGCGCACTTGCATCTCGGACACTTGCAGCACGCCTTCTATCATGGCGAGTGAGTCTGCATCCATTAAATGATTTTCATACGCACCATGCAACAGCTCAACAAGCTGCTCACGATCTTCTGGTTCGCGTAGCAAGAAATTGCTCAGGCGTTCTAATAAACTGGGTTTGTTGCTTGGCTTACTATTGGTGGGTTTGTTGCTTAAATTTTCCGACTCACTGGCCATTAAGGCGTCCTACATAACAAGATAGGGGTTAGCATAACCTAATTTGCCTAAAATAGAAATTTCTAAGCTCTCCATCAATACAGCTTGCGGCTCAATTTCGTGGTCATAACCATGCAAATGTAACATGCCATGTACGGTTAAATGTGCATAATGTGCTTCCAGCGATTTTTGTTGGAATTGCGCTTCAGATTCAACCACAGGCGCGCAAATGATAATGTCACCCATTAAAAAAGGCGTTTCAGTCAACGGAAAAGTCAGTACATTAGTTGCATAATCTTTACCACGATACATACTGTTCAATTCACGACCTTCTTGCTCATCTACCAGTCGAATGGTCACTTCGGTATCGACATTGATTGCTGCTTTTGCCCATTTTTGGAATTGTTTCTTAGTGGGTAGATCAGCGCGCTGAGATTCGTATTGAATGGTGATGTTGAGTTTAGGCATGATTTCGGGCTTAGATTTATAACGTGGTTTGTCATCTGTTTGAACTGTTTAGATTATATAATTAAACCATGATGCAAAATATGACGATTACAGAATTTTTAGCCCAACATTTACAAGGCGAACATAGTGCCGCGCTGACTGCAATGTTGAGCGATATTGCACATGCGGTTAAGCAAATTGCAGTCGTAATCGATGCAGGCGCAATTGCTGGCAATATGGGTAGCTTGGCAACTGAAAGTGTTCAGGGTGTAAATGTGCATGGTGAAGTGCAGAAAACTTTGGATGTGCTGACCAATGATATATTTGTCGAGGCAATCCAGAAAAGTGGTTACGTCGCAGGTATGGTTTCGGAAGAGGTGGTTGATCCAATTAAATCAATGGTAAAAAACGGTCAATACTTGCTGTGTTTTGACCCCTTAGATGGTTCATCCAATGTCAATGTGAACATTTCGGTTGGTACGATATTTTCCGTATTAAAAGCCCCAAACAGTCAACCTGAATTAGCAGATTTTTTACAAGCGGGCACAGAGCAAATTTGCGGCGGTTATGCTTTGTATGGCACTTCGACCATGCTGGTATTCACCACTGGCGACGGTGTAAATGGATTTACACTAGATAAGAAAACCAATACATTTTTGTTAACACATCCGCAGATGCAAATTCCGCAAAATACTACGGAATTTGCGATTAACATGTCCAACTACCGCTTTTGGCAAGAACCTGTACAGCGTTATGTTGATGAGTGTCTGCAAGGCACGGAAGGCGAGCGCGATAAAGATTTTAATATGCGCTGGGTCGCATCGATGGTGGCGGAAGTACACCGCATACTGGTGCGTGGCGGTATATTTATGTATCCAAGTGACGCAAAAGCCAGGATGGGAAAGCTGCGTTTAATGTATGAGGCAAACCCGATGAGTTTTATTGTGGAGCAGGCGGGCGGTGGCTCTAGTACAGGTTTGCAGCGGGTGCTGGAAGTAAGTCCAACGGGTATTCATCAACGTGTGCCGATTATGCTGGGTAGCAAAAATGAGATAGACAGAATTGCCAGCTATCACCAGAAAAAATCAAAACGTAAATAATATTGGTTTAAAGTTGGGTATATTTTAGGGTTAAGTTAACCTAAAAATATACCCAAAATTTTATCTTAATTAGCTGCTTTGCAAATGGCGATAAATTCCTCTGCGGATAATGAAGCGCCTCCAATTAACCCGCCATCCACATCTGGCATGGCAAATAGTTTTTTAGCATTATTGGCTTTGATACTGCCGCCGTAGATGATACGCACATGGTCAGCAGCTTCGCTATTGCGCCTGGCAATACGATTGCGAATAAACTCATGAACTGCTTGCGCTTGTTCTGGTGTGGCTGTTTTGCCTGTTCCCACTGCCCATACCGGTTCGTAGGCAAATACCATATTCACTTGCATGGCAACGGAAAAATTCTCATCGCTCAATGTTGCCATCACCGCATCCATTTGACTGGCAACAATCACCTCCGTTAAGCCGGCGTCATGCTCGGCCAAAGTTTCACCCACACACAATATCGGTGTTAAGCCTGCTTTAATCGATGCGTCAAATCTGGCAGCAGCGGTTAAATTGGTTTCATGAAATAGTACGCGCCGTTCAGAGTGGCCAAGCAGCACATAAGTGCAGCCTAAATCCGTTAACATATGTGCGGCAACTGCGCCGGTAAAAGCGCCTTTTTCAAACTGATTGACGTTTTGCCCGCCCCAGGCGATTTTGCTATCGCCCAATAGTTCGCGCGCCTGAAAAAGATAGGGTGTGGGTGGGCATATAACATAATCGGCCCGATTAAACTCACTTAAGCCTTTAACGATGTCGGCTAGCAAGCGTTGGTTACTGGATAAATCGCCATGCATCTTCCAGTTGCCGACCACCAGTTTGCGACGTTTATTTTGTGTAGCGGTCATTATTTGGCACCGTTCTTAGCGTCAGCTATATTTTTGACGATAGCATTCAATTCGCCGCTTTTGTAGCGTTCAGCCATACGCTCACAAGAAATGGGTTTGATTTTATTGGCATAACCGGCAGAGCCAAATGCTTCATAACGTGCGATACAAATATCCCGCATCGCGACGGTTGCTGCGGTTAAAAACTTTCGGGGGTCAAATTCTTTTTTATGCTGATCAAAAAACTGGCGGATTGCGCCACTGGATGCCATGCGTAAGTCGGTGTCAATGTTCACCTTTCGTACGCCGTATTTAATGCCCTCAACGATTTCTTCTACTGGTACGCCATAGGTCTCGCCCATATCGCCGCCGTAAGCATTGATGATTTTTAGCCATTCTTGCGGCACGGAAGATGAGCCGTGCATGACTAAATGCGTATTTGGAATGCGTGTGTGAATCTCTTTAATGCGTTGAATTGAAAGCGTTCTTCCGGTTGGCGGTTTGCTGAATTTATAAGCGCCATGCGATGTGCCAATGGCAATTGCCAGCGCATCCACGCCTGTTTGATGCACAAAGTCAGCCGCTTCTTCTGGGTCGGTTAATAGTTGAGATTGGTCTAAAACACCTTCAGCACCAGAGCCATCTTCTTCTCCCGCCATGCCTGTTTCCAGTGATCCAAGCACGCCTAATTCACCCTCCACCGAGACACCAATGGCATGTGCAAATTCTACGATTTTTTTGGTGGTGTCTACGTTGTATTGATAGTTAGATGGCGTTTTGGCGTCTTCCATTAATGAACCATCCATCATCACGCTGGAAAAACCTGAACGCATGGCTTGAATACAAACAGCGGGCGTGTGGCCGTGATCCTGATGCATCACGACTGGAATATGTGGATAAGACTCAATGGCGGCTAACACTAAATGTCGCAAAAATGCTTCACCTGCATATTGACGTGCCCCAGCGGAGCCTTGCAAAATAACAGGGCTGTTAGTCGCATCTGCGGCCTGCATAATGGCATGCACCTGCTCCATATTGTTCACATTGAATGCGGCAATACCATAGCTGTGTTCAGCCGCGTGGTCTAATAATTGACGTAATGAAACGAGTGCCATGATTTCCTCTATCGGTTTTAAAGGTTAAGTAATTGTTTGCATTTTGTGCGTAATACGGTTTGAGCTACTAAACAGATTAATTTTGTTAATGTGTTTTAAGTGTCATTATTACTATAAAAACAGGCCTAAAATTTAGCGTGATGTGTCATTTTGCTTAAATTCGTAATCCTCATAAGCATTGATGATTTTTTGTACTAATGGGTGGCGAACGACATCGGCGGATAAAAAATGCGTCATAGCAATGCCTTTGACGTCTTTCAGGATTTTTTGCGCTTCAACCAAGCCGCTTTTTTGGTGTCGTTGCAAATCGATTTGCGTCACATCACCTGTAACGACCGCTTTGGTGCCAAAACCAATGCGGGTTAAAAACATCTTCATTTGTTCTGGCGTGGTGTTTTGTGCTTCATCCAGAATAATAAAGCTTTGATTCAGCGTTCTACCGCGCATATAAGCCAGTGGCGCAACTTCAATAGCGCCGCGCTCAAACATTTTATTCACTGTGTCGTAACCGGCTAAATCATATAATGCGTCATACAAAGGGCGTAAGTAAGGGTCTACTTTCTGATTTAAGTCACCTGGTAAAAAGCCCAGTTTTTCGCCAGCCTCAACCGCTGGGCGTACTAATACAATACGTTTTACACGGTCACGCGTCATCGCATCGACTGCACTGGCAACAGCTAAATAGGTTTTACCTGTACCTGCGGGGCCAATACCGAAAGTGATATCGTGATCCTGAATTTGCTGTAAGTAAGTAACTTGGCGCGGTGTGCGGCCATGTAAATCGCCGCGGCGCGTCATTAAAACAGGCATGTTGCTAGTGGCGACATCTTCTGGTTTTAGTTTGTCGATTTCAACCAAACCTAATTGCACATCCTCTAGCTCAAGCGGTTTTTTTGCGCGGACGTAGAAATTTTCTATCATCTGCGCGGCCATTCTGGTGTTGTCTAATTTTCCACTAATATTAAACGTACCGCCACGGCGATTAATATTCACCTCAAGGGCGGTTTCAATCTGCTTGATATTTTCATCTAATGCGCCGCAAAGGTTGGCCAGACGCGCGTTGTCTTCAGGTTGTAGCGTAATTTCCATGGTTAATTCTTATCCGATTAATTCGCCTTGCAATCGTTTTGGGTTGGATACATCGGTGATTTTAACGTTCACAAAGGTATTAATTAAATCATCGCTGCCAGCAATATCCACCACACGATTATTGTCCGTCTTTCCCGCTAATAAGTCAGCATGTTTACGCGAAGCGCCGTCAATCAACACGCGCTGTATGCTGCCTAACATGCCGCGACTGATGACATCACCTTGCGCTTCGTTAATCGCCTGCAGTTTGCTTAAACGCGCTAATTTAATATCTTGCGGCGTGTCATCTTTAATAAATGCGGCTGGTGTACCCGGACGAGGGCTGTATAAAAAGCTAAAGCTGTAATCAAAACCAACGTCTTGCATCAGCTTTACCGTGGCTTCAAAGTCAGTTTCTGTTTCACCGGGGAAACCCACAATAAAATCAGAAGTAAATGTCAGGTTTGGACTAGCCGTTTTTAATTTTCGGATAATCGATTTGTATTGCAATGCCGTGTAGTTGCGCTTCATCGCCATCAATATACGATCTGAGCCCGCTTGCACTGGCAAGTGCAATTGAATCGCCAGTTTCGGCACATTGGCAAAACAATCAATTAACCGTTGATTCATTTCGTTAGGGTGGCTAGTGGTAAAACGGATGCGCTCGATTTGTGGAATCTCTGCAATCGTTTCAATCAACATCGCTAAATCGGCCTCAACATCATCGTATTCGGCACGATAAGCATTTACATTCTGGCCGAGCAGGGTAATTTCTTTTACACCTAAATCTGCCAACTGCACCGCTTCCAGCAAAATTGCATCAAATGGTCGTGATACTTCTTCGCCGCGAGTGTAAGGCACCACACAAAAACTGCAATATTTACTACAACCTTCCATGATGCTTAAAAACGCGGTCACACCTTCCACGCGCGGCGGTGGTAGGTGGTCGAATTTTTCAATTTCCGGGAAGGTAATATCTACCTGTGATTTTCCGCTAGATTGGGAATTTTTAATCATCTCAGGCAAACGGTGTAAGGTTTGCGGGCCAAAAACCACATCCACATAAGGCGCGCGCTTGATGATGTTGTCGCCTTCTTGCGACGCGACGCAACCACCTACGCCAATAACTAAATTAGGATTTTTTGCTTTAAGTGGAATAAACCGGCCAAGATGGCTGAACACTTTTTCTTCGGCTTTTTCGCGCACAGAGCAAGTGTTGAGCAAAATCACATCTGCTTCATCCACATTGTCAGTTTGCGTCATACCGTTATCTGCATGCAACATGTCAGCCATGCGTGATGAATCGTATTCGTTCATCTGGCAACCAAAGGTTTTAATGAAGACTTTTTTTGGCAAAGTTTTGGCTAAATCTGGATTCTGTTTAATATCGTTCAAGAGTTTAAATTCATGCAAATCAAAGCATAATTTTAGCGTATTTGAGTAGTAGCAGGTAAAATAGGATTAACGTCTTTAAAGTCATTCCCATGCAAGCATTACCCATCTTTTTTAATATTATTAATCGTCATTGTGTTGTGATTGGTGGTGGAGATGTCGCTGCCCGTAAAGTTACCATGCTGCTTAAAGCGCATGCTGCAGTCACTTTATATTCTCCTGAAATCTGTGCTGAATTGCGTGAAATGGCAGACGCAGGTCAGATTCGTTATGTGCAAACGTTTTTTGAGGAATCACAGCTAAAAAACGCTTGTTTAGTCATTGCGGCTACAGATGACGTAGCGGTTAATGTTGCCGTTTCAGTTGCTGCAAAAGCACAGAATATCCCGGTTAATGTTGTAGATGCGCCTGATTTATGCACCTTTACCATGGGCTCGATTATTGATCGCAGCCCAGTGGTTATTGCGATTTCATCTGAAGGCAATGCGCCAGTTCTTGCACGCTATATTCGTACCAAAATTGAAACCATGTTACCTGCCGCTTATGGCCGCATTGCTGCCATCGCAGGTGAGTTTCGTGAGCAAGTGAAGGTTAAGTTTGCTACAACACAATTGCGCCGTCGCTTTTGGGAAGGCGTGTTGCAAGGCCCGATGGTAGAACGTGTATTGTCCGGGCAAGAGCAGGCCGCGCGTGAGTTGTTGCAGAGTATCTTAAATGATGCTGACGCAACCGCCAATAAGGGCGAAGTGTTTTTAGTTGGCGGTGGCCCTGGTGACCCGGATTTACTGACATTTAGAGCGTTAAGACTGATGCAGCAATGCGATGTCTGCGTATACGATAAGTTAGTCAGTCCAGAAGTGATGGAGCTGGTACGACGCGATGCAGAGCTGATTTATGTGGGCAAATCACGCGATCAGCATACGATGCCACAAGAGGAAATTAACGAATTGCTTGCTAAATTAGCTTTGGCTGGTAAGCGTGTGCTGCGCTTGAAAGGAGGCGACCCGTTTATTTTTGGGCGTGGAGGAGAAGAAATTGAAACGCTCATGCAGCATGGCGTACCGTTTCAGGTCGTGCCTGGCATTACTGCCGCAAATGGCGTTTCCAGCTATGCAGGTATTCCATTAACACATCGTGATTATGCCCAAGCTTGCCTATTTATTACGGGACATCTCAAAGACGGTACTTTAGATCTGGATTGGGTCGCGATGTCACGTCCGCATCAAACCGTGGTTATTTACATGGGATTGGTTGGATTAAAAGAAATTTGCGAAAAACTGATTGAGCATGGCGTACCAGCGACAATGCCTGTTGCAGTGGTACAACAAGGTACCACACAGCGCCAGAAAGTTGTGACGGCTACCTTGGCCGATTTAGCCGCAAAAGTAGCCTTAGCCGAAATGAAACCGCCGTGCCTGACAATTGTTGGGGAAGTTGTCCGATTGCGCGAAAAATTGAATTGGTTTAATGTCTGACGGGTTTGTTCAGGCTCATAGGTTAAAAATGACATATGCAACAAAGGCATTCAAGAAAATTAACGATATCTCGTACCACCCCAGCGAAAATCAATGTATTACTTTTGGAGTCTGACGCCAACTACGCCCTATCACTAAAACAAGTGATAGAAAGCAGTTTGCCAGTGGATGTGACTATCGTGCGCACCGCGGTAGTGGCAAGACGATTGCTGGAGAAAGAGCCAAATCATTTTTTTCTCAGCATTACCAGTGTACTGAATCTGGATTCATCGGCTTTTGAGAAGATTGATTTACTAGACGAGTTTAATTTGCCCGTGATTGCCATCGTGCATGAGTATGAAGATGAAATGCGGGATCAACTGATTAAGCGAAATGTCATTGATTATGTGCTTAAAGGTAACAAGTTTGATCGCCGATATATTTGCGATCTAATATCCAGGGTACATAAAAATAGCAGCATTAAAGTTTTAGTCGTCGATGACTCGAAAGTTTCACGTTTTATTGTTGCGCGCGAATTAGCCTTGCAAAAGTTCCAAGTGCAACTTGCCAATGATGGTGTTGAGGCAATCGCCAGATTAAAAGAAAACCCTGATATTAAGCTGGTTTTAGTGGACAACCAAATGCCACAAATGGACGGATATACTTTTACGGCGCAAGTGCGCGAAATGTATAGCAAAGATGAGTTGGTTATTATTGGTATTTCCGGTTCGGCAGATCCGCGGCTGGCAGTTAAGTTTTTAAAAGCAGGCGCAAACGATTTTATTGCCAAACCTTTTAATTATGAAATGTTGTTGTGCCGTATCACACAAAATCTGGATATGTTAGACGCGATTAGCATGGCAAAAAGAATATCCAATACCGATTTTTTAACTGGCTTATATAACCGCCGTTACTTTTTTGAGTATGGTAATAAACTGTTCGAAACGTTTGAGATGCAATCTTCAGCGCCAGCATTAACGGTGATGATGATGGATATTGATTTCTTTAAAAGGATTAATGACAAGTTTGGGCACGATACTGGTGATGAGGTGATTAAAAATTTTGCCAGTATTCTGCAAAAATATTTTGCTGATGATGTTATTGCGCGTATTGGCGGTGAGGAGTTTGCCGTCATTAGCCAATCTACTCAATATTCAGATAGTTTCGATTATATTAATCAATTTAGGCTTGCCGTTGCAAATCAAACAATGCTGATTAAACAAGAAAAGTTGCGCTACACTTGCAGCATTGGCGTGACGACAGTATTAGGCCGTGATTTAGATGAGATGGTTGTACAAGCAGACAACTATTTATATCAGGCCAAATATGCCGGGCGTAATCAGATATCGGGTAATTTGACGCAAAGCAATCAAAGTTAACTGAATTATGGCAGTTGGATTATTGTTGTATTGGCAGGGTTAGCCTTGCTTCCAATCCGCCTTCTGGTCGATTAATCAACTCCAAGCTACCACGATGCAGTTTGGCAATACGATTGCAAATGGCCAAACCTAAGCCGCTTCCACCTTCGTTTTTATTGCGGGCATTATCCATGCGTTCAAACGGGCGAAGCAATCTTTCTGCGTGTTCTGGCGGAATGCCCGGGCCGTTATCCAGTACGCTAATCACAATTTTTTCAGCAGTAATCTTACTGACTACTTCAACATCGCCTTTAGAGTACGCATAAGCGTTGCCTACCAAGTTATCCAGTAATCGCTGCATGGCCAATGGGCGCAAAGGGATGAAATATGTTGAGGTCAGTTTTAGTTTTAGATTACGCCCCGCACGTGCCTGACGTTCGGATAAAGCGTGCAATAAACCGTTAATATCCATCATTCTGGTCGGCTCGCCTTCGACACCGCGCACAAAATCTAAAAACTGATGAATGATATTATCCATATCGGCAATGTCTTCAATCATGCCGGCTTTCATATAGTTGGAATTCTCGGGCAGCATTTCTACTGCTAGCCTTAACCGTGCAAGCGGGGTACGAATGTCATGTGAAACGCCAGCCAACAATAGTGTGCGTTCATTATCTAGGCGCACTAGAGAGTCGGCCATTTCGTTAAAAGTACGGCTTACATCGCGTAGCTCATCAACACTGTCTTCAGGCAGGCGCGGTGCTGGTTCACCATTACGCAATCTGTCCGCTGCATGCACCAATAAATTAAGCGGTCGATTAATGCGCGCAGCAATCAAATAAGCACCTAGCAATGACAGTAAGCCAACCACGGCTCCCCAACCCAGCCAATGCCAAGGGAAAGGTCTGTCCACTTGGATTTTTGGAATGACTACCCAAAAATCATCCAGCTCTACATTGAAGCTAATCCATAAACCGGGGATGCCATAGTGATTTACCGTAATAATGGTTTCTACGCCTAAACGTTCGCGGATTTTTTCGGCAATCAGATTGATAAAAGGATCGTCAGGCAGCGGCTCAATGTCTTCTAGAAAATCAGCTGCATATACACGCACGCCCTCACGGCCAGATAGTTCGGATAATAGAGCCAGACGGCGATTTTCATGTGAGGCGATGAGTGAGGCGCGAGTGTAGTTGACGATGGTAACTGCCTGCAAAGCCGCAGTGGTTGCGCGCGGCTCGCGATCAAAATAATCAAAAATTTTAAGCGATGCGTAAATGCTTACCGCCAATAACAGGGCGATAAGCAACATTAAGCGAGAAAGCAATCTGCGGGGTAAAAGTCTCAATGCGGACGCTTTAAAAATTGATGATGGGAGTTGTGACCGTGGTCGTACTATTTAGTGCGACGCTTCACCATCGGGAATAAACACATAGCCAAATCCCCACATGGTTTGTAAGTAACGTGGGCGCGCAGGATCAGGCTCTACAATGCGACGCAGACGTGATACTTGTACGTCAATACTGCGGTCAAATACATCCAGCTCGCGACCACGAGCCAGTTGCATAAGTCTATCGCGCGAAAGTGGCTGGCGTGGATGTTCGGTAAACACTTTAAGCAAGGCAAACTCGCCGCTGGTAATGGTAATTGGCATGCCATTACGGCTTAAGCTACGTGTTGACGGATCAAACACAAACTCACCGAAGCTAAAGGATTCCTGCTTGCCCGTATTTTCAGATTCCGGACTATATTCATGGCGGCGTAGCACTGCATTAATGCGTGCTAACAGTTCGCGCGGGTTAAATGGTTTGGGAAGATAATCATCTGCGCCCATTTCTAATCCAATAATTCTATCTACCTCATCACCGCGCGCGGTCAGCATAATGATAGGGGATGTGAATTTATTGCCACGCAAACGTCTGCAAATGGCTAAGCCATCTTCGCCGGGCAACATTAAATCTAGCACTAATAAATCAAATGATTCATTGGCTAGCGTAGCATCCATTTCTTTAGAGTCGGATACGGTTTTAATGTTAAAGCCTTGTTCGGTTAGATAGCGTTGCAGCAGTTCGCGCATGCGCAAATCGTCATCTACCATTAGTATTTTTTTGTTATTTTCAGCCATCATTTACGCTTTCATATCATTGAATGAGCAACTTAAACGTTACTGCCTGTGTAGTATATGTTTTCAGCATGAATAAATCTAGAATTGTGAAAACTTTTCATCATGATTAAACGTCTTAATGTTAACAATTAATCGTTACAAATAGTTACAAATATAAGGGGTTGTGAAACATTACATTAACAATGCTGATTCATGATTGCAAATCTTGTTAGTTGGTCAATTTTTTTCAATACGAAAAATATTTTAGAAAGAACGAGAACTCATCAACAATGGTTTTAAAAGCACATTATCTAACTCCGGCTTTATCGATGCTAGCGCTGTTTGGAACTTTGCTTGCAACGCCTGTTTCGGCAGGAAGCAGGAACGCATTGCTGAGTGATGATAAATCGTTGATTGAAGAAACAGACGTAAGTGGTTTAGAAAAAACGCTTGAATACAATTTCAGCCCTGAAGATCGTGCCCGTTTGCGCAAAGCATTATCGGATTATGCAAGATCGACTGACCCAGAGCATGCTCAAATTGCAAATAAACGCAAAGCCATGCAAGAAAGTATCGAGAAGCGCTTTAATGACTGTAATAAAGATAATGATGATTCGCTTGATCGTGAAGAAGCTACTTTGTGCTTGCCACAAATCGCGCGCCATTTTAGCTATGTCGATGTCGATGAAGATGGCGTCATCACTTTAGAAGAGTTACAGCTTGCACAGGCGAAATTAATCGAACGTCAAAAAGCCGCAGAAGCTAAAATTGAAGCACAGAAAATTATAGAAGCTGAAACCGCAATTAAAGATAAAAGCAAAGCTAAAGATAACAAACAAGCGTCTAATATCCGCAAACGTCCCATTTAGCTCAGTCCAAGTCAACCCATCTATTTAACTCATTTTGCTGGTCTTTTTTACAGCAGTCTTTACTCCGATTAGCTTATATTCAATACTGTCATATGTGGATTTTGGTATCGATTGAAAAGTATTGATGACTTCCTCGCAAGATATTTCAACACAAGTACAAGCCCAACAAGTTAATGCAGAATCTGCGCACGATTTTCGCGTGGAAATCATCACCAGTATCAGTCAAGTGAAGCCTGCTGATTGGGATGCGTTAACAGATGGCACTCCATTGCTGAGTCATGCATTTCTAAGCGCATTAGAAAACTCAGGTTCGGTCGGGCAGGGTACAGGTTGGATGCCGCATCCTTTGGTGATTAAGTTAGGTGGAAAACTTATAGCAGCAATGCCTTTGTACTTAAAAAACCATTCTTATGGCGAATACGTGTTTGATTGGGCCTGGGCTGATGCCTATCAACATAGCGGATTTAATTATTATCCCAAATTATTATCTGCCATTCCTTTTTCGCCGATTACAAGCCGACGATTATTAACTGAACAGCCTGAGCTGCAAATGATGGTGATTGAGGCATTAGAAAATGTGATGCAGCAACACCAGCTTTCCAGTGTGCATGTGCTTTTCCCGGATGAAAGCTGTGCGCAACAATTGCAAGCTGCCGGTTGGTTAAAGCGTACAGGCGTACAATTTAGATGGCAGAATAAAAAATATCCCGATTTTGAAGCATTTTTAGCTACATTAAGTCACGATAAACGCAAAAAAATTCATCAGGAACGCAAGAAAGTTTCACAGGCAGGTATTGTTTGCAGGCAAATTAAGGGCGCCGATGCGAGCGAGCGAGATTGGGATTTTTTCTATGATTGTTACACCAATACTTACCGTGAGCACCATTCTACGCCATATCTGACACGTAGTTTTTTTGCGGAAATCGCGAAAACAATGCCCGATAATCTTTTGTTAATCGTGGCTGAAATAGATGGAAATCCCATCGCAAGCGCCTTGAATATTTATAATCGAACTACATTGTATGGCCGCTATTGGGGTGCGACGCAATTCGTATCTGGCTTACATTTCGAACTGTGTTACTACCAGGCACAGCAATTTTGTATTGCAGAAGACATTACTTTTTTTGAGGGCGGCGCACAAGGAGAACACAAGTTGGCGCGTGGGTTTGAGCCTCGGTCAACTTGCTCCTATCATAAAATCGCACATCCAGATTTTGAGCGAGCAATCAAACAGTTTTTGAGCCGTGAGGCCGAAGGGGTGACTGCATACACCAATGAGCTAGAAGAGCGAGCGCCTTTTAAACACACAGTTTTATAAGCGCATCGCTATTTTTATGGAGTTACCAATTAATAGATTTACCATCAAATGCAATAAATTGGCCTGTGCTTTGTAAGCTTAGATCTGCAATCACTTGCCGTAATCCAGTGACGCTAGTCTGCGTGTTAATCAGCCCATTTGCGCCACCCATATCAGTCTGCACCCATCCAGGATGCAAAGTTACAATACTAATACCATACGGTTTTAAGTCAATCGATAAACTTTTCATCGCCATGTTCACAGCAGTTTTGCTGGTGCGGTAAATGTAGTTTTCACCGCTGGTATTGTCATCAATGCTGCCCATCTTGCTGCTAAGTGTAGCGATTTTTTTAAGCTGGCTACGAGCGATGTGCTGTACAAATGCTTCTGCCATTTTGAGCGGAGCCATGCTGTTAACCTTAAATGCTTCGGCCCAATCTTCATAATTGGTATCACCAAAGTTGCTATGTGGATACACGCCAGCATTGTTAATTAACACATCGATTGCTTCGTTTTTTAATTGCAACGCAAGACTGTCAATTTGACTAAAGTTACCAACATCAAGCGCGATTACTTGTATATTTTTGCTGGCGCTTGCCAGTGTCTGCAATGCGGCCGCAGATTCTGGATCGCGGCAGCATGCCAGAACTCTCCAGCCATCCGCCGCATATTGCCTGGTAAATTCCAAACCAATACCGCGGTTTGCGCCTGTGATTAATACTTGATATTGATTCATTGGGTTATCCTTGTTAAGACTATCGTGATAGTTTACTTAGTTTATCGAAAATTCGCGACGCTAATCTTTAGGCTACAATTTCACTCAAATTTTTAATTAAAGTGGATGCCTTAATTGACAGTATGCGACTCACAACTACTAACTGCTCACACGTAATTTTTTAGCGCACACCAGCATAGTTTCTATAAATAAATATTGATAAAAATAAAAAAAGGCCATATCCGAAGATATGGCCTTATGAGTGGGAAAGAGTCAATAAAAAAACCCGCACTTAGGCGGGTTCTCTATACTATCTTGGATACCAAAAGATAGTGAAATGGTGAAAGAGTCAACCAAACAAACTTGTTTTAGCCATAGCTGGCTTTAATTAAGCATTGTTAATATGATGATATGCCCCCAAATGTGCCCCCATAAATTATTTAATATAGATTATTAAAATTTACGCAAAGCCGATTAGACAATAGTACTTAGGGTTTATGAATATATTCATTATGGTAATTAATGAACTCTTCTGAAATTGAATGGTTAGGTTTAAATAATAAGTTAGAAGCAACTAATTTTATTGCGCCATAATCTAGCATTGCATGGTGGTTTGGGCATACACAAATCATGTTTTCTATTATGTCTGGCCCGTTATGAGGTTGACCAAGAGGCTTAATATGATGCGCTTCAGAATATTTCTTACCTGCAGGCATTTCTATTGAAATACCACAAATTTGGCATTGTTGGTTATTTAGAGATTTAACCCGTCTTGACAGAGGTGTATCTCTAATAATTCTTGAAATTGTAATATCTTTCCTGTCTGGTACAGTTAAATCAGCAGGAACCAAATTAAATTCTTCTTGGATATAGGGTGACCAGTCAAATGCCTTAGACTTTTCAATCTCCCCTTTCCACCATTCATAGATATTTTCGCTTTTATTGAAGAGGGAAAAGTAACCCTCGCCTGGCTCATAAGTTTCCATACTAATAATTAACCCAGTTATAGCAGGAAGCTCATTGCTTTTAGTCCATTCTGCTAACGAAGATAAGCCTTGAACTTTAAGACTCTCACCCCAGCGTTCTCTTAATTGAGGTAACCCTAGAATTTCATGAATTTTTTTATAGCCTAGATAAGTTTCAGGCTTGCCAGCTCTAACCTTTGGTAGATGAGCCACTAAAACTTCTAGGATTTTTCTACCTTGTTCATCTAGCATAATTAAATATATCCAATGTTTGTTTTAGACTTTATTAATTATAGATAATAATTTATTAGCTTTCTTATTAATAAACTGTAAGTTTGAGTTTATTGTCAAACCGTTACCGTTACCGTTACCGTTACAGTACGGTAACGGCTCTGTAATCGTTACCGACCGTATACATTACGTAACACTGTCACATCCAGCATTTACGCGCTATGTTACGTTACGTTATTGTTAATGTTACGGTAACAGTTACTGTATACGTAACATTAACAGCCTCGTCAATTTTGGCTTACAACGAAATGTTACTTTGTAACTGCAAATTATCGGAGTCAGATAGATAGCGTTCAAAGGCGTCATTAAATTGTATGGCTTCGTAACCCTTAGCAGTTTCATAACTATTAAATCTAATTGTCTTAGATGTGATTCCATAATCTTTCAGCTTGTTTGATAGTTGCCTAGGGCTTAACTGTTTTCCTCGGTTATAGGTGCACCATGATTTTTCTGTGTCTTCACAAAGCGCATTTATTAAATCAATAGTTGATATTTTAATTGTCTGCTTAGAATCAAAAATCTCTTTAATATCTGCGAGTAATTCATTAGCACTACTTTGCGGTGATTGTGTTTGATTGGATATACTTAAAGCAGCATTTAAGGCTGTCTCTACCCAGTGACTACCAGCTACATTTGCAATCTGAAATAATGGTTCCCAATTATCTTGGTCTCGGTCGCCCAAATTATCAGGCAACTTAGGCCGAGCATCTTTAACTTGCTCATGAAAATCATCCAAAAACCTTGCAAGTTTCGCAGCTAAGATTTGGAAAATGTCAGATTCAGCATGCCTTAATCTTTCTACAATTTCATCGGCCTTTTTCCGCCTTAACTCGATGATAATAGAGCGACTAGTTACGGTTTCTGCAAGTTTGATTGCATTAATGCCTGCAATCGCTTTCATGCCCCATACGGTAAAGCATTTAGGCTCAAAATCATCGCCTTTAGCAACACTACGCCAAACATAGGCGCTATCGCGTGTATGGCCTGCATTGATTAACCCCCGTAAGTCTTCATTGTCATTAAGTACAGTTTCAATTTCATCAATAAATAGAGTAGGCTTGTAAGTCTCAATCATGCGAAATAAAACACTAGGACTAATACTGCTCGCCTGTGCTGTCCGCGGGGCTAGCTTTGCCAATACCGTAAGTAACTGTGTTTTTCCACATGCTCTCTCAGGTGCATTAATCAGCAAAATAGGGGCGCAATGAATTTCGTCAATAAACCAACACGCGCAAACCCACAAAGCAGCTGCTTGGGCTTGGTGTTTATCTAAAACTATAAATCGCTGTATGGTAGATGTAATTTCATCTAACAATCCAGCAGGATTAATGGGCTCATGCCAAGGTTCTGTATCATCGAACTGCGAATTTTCCTTACTACTCTTAGATTGAGCTTCTTTGATTTGCTTATCTAGAGTAGCAGGCCGAATATTGAGTTCTTTTGCGCTCTCTTTTCTAATTCGGTCATAATCTAAGGGTTTAAGCGCTGCAAGCCGCCTGATTACTTCATCATCATTGTTACGAGGCTGATTAACAGTCATTTCTTTACTATCAGTTGATACCATCATATCAACTACCTAAAAATAATCGGTTATAGCGTGTCATTTTTATAACCTCAAACATGGCTTTCACCGTTAATTCTTTGACTTGCTTGAATACGTGACTTTTCCCAAGCTTCAATGTCTGATAAATGCCATGCGGTGGTATTTTCGGCTAATTTAATTGGGGCAGGGAACGTGCCTTTTTTAACCCAAGCCCAAATGCTTGAACCTGAAACCCCTAAGCGAGCTTTTAATTGAGGCAGTCTGTAAAACTGCGGTGTGAATGATTCGTTTTGTTTTGATGTATTACCCATTTTTACATTCCTTTAGTTTGGATTGCACAAGGCGGTATTGCCTTGCATGGGTTTGTATTTAATACATCAAAAATCGAAGTGTAAGGTAATTACCGTTTTGTTATCGGTAATTACCCATAAGTCCTAGTCTTTATGCGGGTTTGAAGGCAATAGCTCGGCACCCTCTTTTAGCCAGCTTCTTATAGTTTTTGGGTTTCCAACTGCCCCGAGCTTTTCCAAAGCATTTGCTATATCTTGTGGGGCTGTAGACTTTTCAGCTTTTGGGTCATAACCATAAGCATCAATAGCGATAGCCGTAAATGCTTGCAATACATTATTGGTTTTACGAGTAGATTCTGGTTTTTGTGTATTGGTGGGTTGTGCAGCTAATACATCGTAATCAGCTTTAAGTTTTAGATATTGCTCATGCCAGTTTGTTGCAGCGCCGCCAATTTTTGTAACTTCCTCAATTAAAGCGTTCGGCAACTCAATATTTATCTCTTTAGCCCAGCTAATAAAAATAACAGGTGGAATAGTGTCACCAAACTTTTTCCAGCGGGTTGCACGCAAGGCTAAATCCCTACGTTTTGCAAATGACACAGCAAAGGCAGTTTGACCTTTTAATTTTTCAATTTCTTTCCATGTAACAATTGCAGGCTCTTTACCAAATGATAGGGCTATTGCTTCGTCAAGTGTCCAATGCGCTGCTTTTGCCCAATGCACAAAATCAGCATTTGCTGAGGGCAGATTGTAAGGCCTTCTGTTTTCTTCACTAATCACGTTACGTTTACGTTGCTCAGTATCTTTTGCTAATGATTGTATATGTAACGTTAGAAGCTCGTTGTCTGGCATGTTACGTAACGTTAACTTGTATGCTTCAATCTCTAAATTTTTCTCTATGAACACGTTAGATTCGTTAGGTTTTAGAGATGCCATTGTTGAAGTAAGTGTTGAAATTATTCCAAATTTTTTTTGTACAAAGTAATGAATCGCAACTTCTTTTGGCGTCATTTTACTTCTAATCCTTGCGCTATAAGTACATGCTCAATTTCAGTTTTTAAGTTTGATTCTAATTCTGTATAACCCTCAAAGTGGAACCGTAAATCATTTGCATAATCAGACTTAACTGCTTGTTCAGCAGATTTTTTTCTTAATAAAATACATGCCTTATTTTGACCACGCGCAAAACCGTATTCATAAAGCACATTAGGATTGTTGTCTGTAATATCTGCTATAAAGACATCGCAACTTTGTATTTTATTCAGAATGTCTTGGATAACATCATGAGTTGGCGAGTGCGTTCTCATAATCGGATAATTTAATATATTTAAGTGTTGGTTATTTAATCTAATTTTAGTAACAGCATTTGTTAAAGCGGTGTTGTAATCATTAACATCACTTTCTGAATATGGCATTGCCATGAAAATTTTTAACTGCGAAGCATGTACTCTGTCAAAGACGTCTACAATGCTTGCAGCATCTATATCTTTTATTTCGTCAATATGATTTCGCAGTACCCAGTTTTTAAATGCTGTAGTTAAAACAAAATCACTGCCAGTATCTTTAAAAGCATAATAAAGAAATGCAACCAAAAGACCTATTTCTTGGCAGGCTTGCAGTCTTGCTTCTTGCTTAAAAACTTGATTAACGACTGCCAGTTTTTGTTTTATGGACTTTATACTGCTCGTCTCTTTTATCAACTTTTGCAAAGCTAAAAACTCAAGTCCTTTCAAGACTACTGTACGTAGTCTTGTGCCAAATACATGGTTTAACGAACCCAAATATTCGTTATCGATTTGAGGAATTAATTCTTTAGCTTTAACATAAGCCCAACCAAAACTATGTTTAAGCTCATCATCTGAAAAACGTGTATCGTCTAAAATCGCTTTCAAGTTTTCTTCAGAGGTTAATGCTAAACCTTTACTATTGATATTATGAAAAATTACACTTTGCAGTTTTGCATCCTCATCATTTTCATTTAGTAAAATCAAACAAAATGGAGCTTGTATACCAGCTTTGTCCGCATCAACTTCTTTTGCAGCACTTAAACGGTGATTGCCGTCTATCCTATTAAACAAACTAGGTGCACCTAACCCAAGATAGGCGTCATTTATTTCTAAAGTAACTAAACGCACCCATTCTTTTTGCCTACTATCTTTAGCACTGGCATAACTTCTGTTGAACTGTGTAATTGTTATGTTCTTGCCTATACTGGTAGACGCAGTAAGCATTTCAGCAGTACCAGAAATTGTAATGTTGTCCATACTAGGGTTTAGTGTATAACTCAGAATTACTTCTGGGAAAAAAACACTTTCACGTGCATTTAGATATTTTTCCAAATCTTTTTTATGGCTTGGTACTAAATCACGCTGATATTGCTCATTAGGTTTTGAAATTTCAGCTAAATCACCTAGTTTTGCATACCCACGAATGCAAATAAATCCGCCTAATGAGCGCTCTAAAAGGCCTCTTAGTATCATGCTGGATCACCTAAAATCATAGACTCAATTTCAGTTTTGGCTGTCTTTATAATATTTTCGGCTTCTGTTTGCAATTGCTTGGCTTGGGCGCGGATTTGCGCGATGTGGGTGGCAATTTCATTTTGTTTTGATATGTGTGGCAAAGGAATGTTTAATTGCATTAAGTCGCGGGAGTAAACATGAGGCTGCCCCGCACCTTGCTGTAAATTGTAAATTTCTTTTTGTTTTGTTTTTAGTAATTCAGCTAAATACAGCGTATTGAGAATTTCTTCATCTTTCGATTGAATCACCGAACAATCCGATGCGAAAATTGGATAATCGTGATACCAAACAAACCCTGCATAAGCACCTGATGCGCTTACTGTAATGATATTACCTTCATAATTAAAGGCATTGTGCGAGTATGGACTGCTTTGTCCACCAGCGATAACTGGATATTTACCAGCGATAATATGGTTAGAAGTAATGCTTTGACCTTTATTAACATGTGCTAGTTTGTGTAAAGGTGAGTTTGCATAACTGCCACCTTCAATTTTGTAATGCTTAGTAAAGCAAATATCAGGGTCTAAGCGTCCACCTGTTACCTCGCTAAATAGCACAGTAAAAATGCGCTTTTCAAGGTGGTTATCTTGTTCGGTAAGGGTAATACCTAGCTCGCCCAACAAATAGCCGTCTATGCTATCTAGCAGGGCTTGCGCTTGCTCTTCTTTTTGTTGTTTTGCCTGTTCGGCTTGCTGATATTTATCAACAAATTTTTCTTGAGTAGCTAAATCGGGCAAAGGTATTAACAATGATTTATATTCTTCAGCATTGATATTAGGTTGCCCCGCCGTTCTTTGCACGGCTTTTACCCAGTCTTTATAAGGGGCTAGCTGCGTATAAAGAAACAAAAAATCGGATAGTATTTTTTTTGAATCAACGACAAATCTAATCATGTAGCCTGCGAAAAAACAGCTGTATGAAACAGCATCGGACTTATGTAAATAGGTTTTCCCTACAGTATTTCCACTGCGGGCAAACAATAAGTCGTTGTTGTTTAATATGTATTTTTTCTCTACAGTTTCAGCTGTGACACCTAAACCATCAATTAAATTACCATATTCATTTATGTCAGTAATCCTCACATAGCGAGGAGATTGTGCACTGTTGCGTGTTATGCCGCTTTCATTTGCACCATATTGAGGAGATGTAAGCAACAAAGATTTAAGTGGTTTGGTAGCGTATTTGAATTGCTTAACTTTTTTGTTATACGAAACCATTTCTGGGTCAAATCGTTCGGCTAATTCAGAATGATTAGCCAAAAATACTTTATTCGCATTCGCTCCCGCACTTAATTCAAACCCCGCCATTATTCACCTCTACAATAAAACGGGCGAGTTCTGAGCCTATTACGTCCAGCTCATTCGTGCCTGTTTGCTTACCTGTTGCGTCATAGCCTATATCTTCGGCAATCGCCATAAAAATTGGGTAATCAGGCAGCTTGCTTTGTTTGGCTAAAGCATAAGCCTCTTCTAATTGTTCTTTTAGCGCATTGATTTTTTCGGTGTATTCGTTGCTAATTTCTGCTTTCCAAGTTTTGTAGTCTTCTGTGGTTTTGTATTCTGCCAGCATGCCAGTGTAAACCGCGCCAGTGGCATTTTTAATGGTAGCTAGTTTTTCGCGTTCTAACTTTTCTACGATTGTTTTGTAGTTGTATTCATTGAGTATGTTATTTTGCAGGCTGAGTTTTTGCTGTTTAATCAGCTCAGTTTGTTGTTCGCTGTATTTACGTAAAAACAGCACACTGCTTTTTACGCCTGCGCCTGTGGCGGTAAATGCGGTTTGCGGCAAACTCACTACGGCAATAATGCGATACCAGTCTTCAATTTGGTCGCGCACATATTGCAGACTGCTGTTAGTCAGTACGCCATCTGGCAACACGATGGCTAAGTAACCGTTTTCGGTTAAAAACTGGTGGCATTGCTCAATAAATAGCACTTCAGTGCTTTGACTATCACGGTTTTTAACCCCGCTATTTTTAAGGTCTAACCAAGAAACGTCTTTATTACCTAAGCCGTATTGTTGCAGATAGGCTTTTTCGGTGAGTTTTACCGCGCTACCAAATGGCGGGTTGGTGATAATAAAATCAAAACGCCCATACTTAAAGCCTTGATTTTTGGTTTGTTCCTGCAATGCATCGGCTTTAAGCAAACCGTCTGCTGTGATGACATTGGTGTGACCATCATCATGAATAATCATATTCATTTTTGCAGTGCGGCTAATTTGCTCATTAATCTCTATACCGTAAAGATTTTTCTCGGCAAAGTCGTGCCAGTGCCGCCAGTGTTCATTACTTTCTTTATCAAAGTATTCATCGGCTTGGCGGCGCACTTTTTCAAGCGCATGTAGCAAAAAGCCTCCGCTGCCACATGAGGTATCTAATACTAATGAATCGTGCTTAATCGGCAACACATTCACAATAAATTGCACAATCGGGCGCGGGGTGAAGTATTGCCCAAACTCCCCACGGAAAAACGAACCCATGAAAGTTTCAAATGCACGGCCTTTGCTATCTAAATCGGTTTTGCTTAGGTTAATGTCTTGCAAATACTCAACAATGGTGCGCACGCGCTCTGTTGTAAGGCGGATGTTATCGCGGAATACTTCAGGGTCTTTTTTACGGCCTTCTTCATAAAGCGCATTTACGCGTTGAAATAAGGCTTCATTAGTCTTTTTAAGTGCAATTTCTGGGGTGGTTGCTTCTACTTGAATGATTTGAAAGTCGTAAGGGTCGCCATTTTTACGAGCTATACGCTCATCCCAAATTTTGCAAAAAATTAGTTTGTCTAACTCATCAAAAGCTTCTGATGGGTTAAGTTGCCCGCCAGCCCATAGCGCATTATGTGCAAGTTTAAAGCGGCGCGTCAGCTCGTCTTCACTTACCACGCGAATATCAAAAAACTTTTGGTCATGTTCTTTGTAAGTTAGCTTGTCAGCATTTTTTACAAACTTATAGGGTGCAAGTTTATCTACCCCGTAAGCTGGAATATCTGATTCTGCAATCCGTAAGTTTTTGGCTTTATCAACCTGAAAGAATACATTTTTTATTTTAGAAGTTACCCAAACGAATTTCACATTATTGGGCAGTGCGTGAGCGTATGAATAAGCTTGATTTACGGCTTGGGTAAATTCTTGTTCTGAAACCTCTTGTTTTTTACATTCTACTAATATGTGCGGTTGCAAGCATTCATCATCGTTGTACACCACGATGTCAGCCTCTTTTTTTTCTACTCCCATTGTTACAGTAATGAAATTTAGTACGCGTTGTACTGGATAGCCATACTCTAAAATTAGGCGGCAATAGGTTTCGGCTTGGACTTGCTCTTCAGGCGTTGTGAAGTTGCGGCTTTTCTTTTGATGAATGTATTCAATCCGTTTGTTTTCATCGTAAAAGCGAATGAGGCCTTTTTTTACGCCATCTTGAATGTAATTTATTATTATTTCTGCGCTCATTTACTTCCCTGACTCATTTTTGTAAAAATAAGTTATCTTAAATTTATGACTTTGTTTATTGAGTGAATTTTACAATTATTATTTATGCTTTTTTAAGTTCTATTACAATAGCACCTGCTTTTAATTTATCTAAGTAATCTGCCCAAATTTGCATCATCTCTTTACGCTGTGCTATAAATTTAGTGCGATTATATGCAGCTCCCAATGTATCTGGTACTTTATGCGCCAATTGATGTTCAATAATATGTGGGTCTATGTTTAGGCGTTCGTGCAAAATGGTACGTGCCATTGCTCTAAAACCATGCCCTGTAATCTGTGTTTTTGTGTCATAACCCATTCGTTTAAGTGCTGCATTTATCGCGCTTTCACTCATTGGTCTAAGAGGCGAATGACCGCCTGTAAAAACATATTCACGATGCCCTGAAAATCCCTGAATTTCTTTCAGTATTTCTATAGCTTGGCGGGGTAGGGGTACTAAGTGGTCTGTTTTTGTTTTACTTACAAGATAACGCCACTCCCCAGTCTCTAAATCTATATCTGCCCATTTAGCCATTCTTAACTCGCTAGGACGTACAAAAACTAAGGGGGCTAGGCGCAATGCACATTGCACTGTAATTGTCCCCTTAAACCCTTCTATAGCCCTTAATAATTCAGCAACATCGTTAGGTTCAGTAAATGATGCCATGTGCTCAGTTCTAGAGGGGGGTAGAGCCCCCTTTAAATCGGCTGTTACATCCCTAAGGGCTCTACCCGTTTGAACCCCATATCTGAATACTTGACCGCATGTTTGTAGCGCACGATGAGCAGTTTCTAGAATGCCTAATTTTTCAATGCGCTTAATGGCATCTAGCACTTGTGGGGTAGTAATATCTGCAATTGGTTTGCTACCAAGCCACGGAAAAATATATAACTCAAAACGTCTAATAACTTTTTCTCTATGACTAGCTGCTTTATTTGCCATGTGAGAAGCAAGCCATTCACGCGCTACAACTTCAAAGCTATTTTCAGATTTTTCAAATTTAGCAGCTTTAACGGCTTTTTTATTTTCACTTGGGTCGACACCCTTTGCTAATAAGCTTCTAGCATCTTGCCTACGCTCTCTAGCAAGCGCTAAAGACACATCGGGATACACACCCAAAGCAAGTTTTTTCTCTTTCCCATCAAAGCGATATTTTAATCGCCAATATTTTGAGCCGTTAGGCATCACTTCAAGATACATGCCCCCACCGTCTGAAAGTTTGTAAGCCTTTGATTCTGATTTGCTTTTTCTAACTTGAATATCTGAAAGATTCATCTAAATTAACCTATTAAAAAGTTGCTTTGGGGGCATCAAAAATCAATTGGGGGCATAACTGTCTATATTATGCCCCCATTAAGGTTTAAATTGCAATGAATTGGAATGTACGAGAAGAAACAAAAAACCCGCATAAACTAAGCATTTATGCGGGTTTGGTGTACTGTAATGTACTGCGTAATACAGTGAATTGGTGGTGAAAGAGGGACTTGAACCCTCGACCCCAGGATTATGAATCCTTGGAATTTATAAACACAGAACATTCAGTAATAGACATCAATAATAGAATCAATAACTTACTTAAAAAGTACATTTCTACATTGTTATCAGTTATGCGGGAAATTTTTCTATTACTGTCCCGCTAGTGTCCCAACTAAAAATATTAATTATCATTTTTGGGTTTCTTTTTCTTCCATCCATCTATTAATTACACTTAGTCTCCAAACACTCGTTCTTTCGGATAGTTTAATTTGCTTTGGAAATTTATTTTGCTGTATCAATCTGTAAATTGTACTTTTCCCAATACTCAACATTATGGCGAGTTCTTTAATTCTTATATATCTATCTTCAAGCATTATTTAATCTTTGAATTGAAACTTAAAACTCTTCACTGGCTGCATAGATAACTTATTTAACAAGAGTTTATTAAGGTTTGTAAGTTGATATGATAGTTAGAATATTTACTACCTGTAAACAAAAAAGTAAATCTCAAAAACTCATTCTTACATTAACTATTCATGAATACTTTCAAAATAACTTCCAACGAATTTTGGATTTCTTCGATGATATTGGGGTCGTTGTACCTTTTTAAAAAGTGCTGTTAATATGTTATGAACTGCCCAAAGCTTAATAATTATAAAAAAGGTACTTCAATTGCGGGAATTTCTAGAAGTAATTCCAGACCCAGTTTCACTTATTGAGTCTATGAGAGCTGTTGGCTATAGTGCACAAACTGCTATAGCCGATATTATTGATAATAGCCTTTCCGCTAAAGCCTCTCAAATAAAAATTGAATATGATGCATCTCGTGAACCATTTGTATCAATACTTGATAATGGTGAGGGGATGTATGCAAATGAGTTAACTAATGCAATGCGTCATGGCAGCAGCAATCCAAATGATGCAAGAGAGATTAATGATCTTGGACGTTTTGGACTAGGATTAAAAACCGCATCTTTATCCCAATGCAGAAAGCTAACTGTAGTTAGTAAAAAAGGCGGTCAGATTTATGCTAGATGTTGGGATCTTGACTATGTACAAGAGAGAAATGGTTGGTTTGTTACGATACCAACAAAACTTGAGCTAGAAGAGTTACCCTTATTCAAAAGCTTGGTTGATCAAGAAGCAGGCACACTTGTTGTCTGGCAATTGCTTGATAAACTCATGTCAGGAGCGTATCAACCTCAGGATGAAATGAAAAACCGCATGCGTGATCTAGTTGATCATTTATCATTTGTATTTCATAGATTTACTGAAAAAGAAGACGGAATAGATCCGGTTGATATTTTCATTAACGGTGTAAAACTTCATCCAGTAGATCCATTTTTAACAAAAAATTCTTTTACTCAGCCATTAGAAGGTCAGCGGATACCTGTTAATGAAGTAATTATTAATGTCCAACCTTACGTGTTGCCACACATGAGTCATCTCAATATTGATGAGATTCAGCTTGCTGGTGGAAAAGATGGTTTAAGGCATAACCAAGGTTTTTATATTTATAGAAATAGAAGACTTGTAATTTGGGGAACCTGGTTCAGATTAGTACCAAAAGAAGAATTTTACAAACTTACTCGAGTAAAAGTAGATATTCCAAATACATTGGATCACTTATGGTCATTGGATATCAAAAAATCTGTTGCGTACCCACCAGATGTTATTAGAAATAGACTTAAAGAGTTAATTCCACACTTTGCTAATACAAGCAGAACAACAATTACATACCCAGGAAGAAAACAAAAAAATATATCTTTCGAACCTATTTGGGTAAGAACTGAACCTAGTCACGGTACATTTAGATATGACATAAACATCAATCATCCAGCGTTGTTAGAAATAACAAATCGGATTGATAAAGATGGTCAACAAAGTATTCAATTTTTGATGAAGCTTATTGAAACAGCCTTACCCTTAGAATCAATATATTCAGATCTTTGCTCAGACAGAAGAAATGATTTTGAACTTGAGGGTGAGTTAATAAAGCAGCTAGTCGAAATTGCGAAAAAGTTAATAGAGATAGCAGGTATTAATATCACGGAAGTTTTTAACTTAGACCCAATCGCAAGATATCCCCAACATCATAATAAAATTATTGAGGAATTAAGTAATGAGTAATCTGGAAATTAACCATTTAGGTGTTGCGATGAATATCGTAAATGGGAGGCCGCTTACAGATGACTTATTAAATGAAGTTTTAGTGATAATTTCAAGTATTGACACCAATATTAGTAAAGAGCAAATCACTTCTTTAAAAAAGCAACTCGAGCACAACATTGGAATTAAGATGAGCTCTGGTGAAGTTATTCATGCAGATGATCACATTCCTTGGGTAGAGGATGCAAAGGCAAAGATATCTTGGGACTATTGGAAAAGCTATACTCAATTATTAATATCAGAAGGATGGACTAAAGAGGTTGTTGATGTTTTAAATGAAGATACGGATAAAGTTCTTACCGAATGTGGAAATCCTTTACTGACCGACGGCTGGAAACACCGTGGACTTGTAATGGGGGATGTTCAATCTGGAAAAACTGCAAATTATAGTGGGCTTATCGCCAAAGCTGCAGATGCTGGCTACAAAGTTATCGTACTGCTTACTGGCTTAATTGAAGAACTCAGGAAACAAACTCAGGAAAGAATGGACGAAGGTTTTGTAGGTAGAAACAGTCGAGATGTTCTTGGTGTTAATCAAAACATGGACCCTATTGGAGTGGGGAAATATAGAAACAAATTTGCAAATGTTTTAACTTCATTAGATTCAGATTTCTTAACTTCAAATTCTAGAGCGCTCAGAGGGATTCCTCTATCCAATATTAGTGAGCCAGTTTTGTTTGTAATCAAAAAAAATAAATCTCCGCTTGAAAATCTTAATAAATGGCTTTCTCAACAATTGCCTGCTAGTTTAACTGAGCATGACTTGCCATTACTTATAATAGATGACGAAGCAGACAATGCTTCAGTCAATACCAAAAAGGATGAAGATGATCCGGCAACTATAAATAGATTAATTAGAGATTTGTTGAGTAAGTTTTCTAGATCAACATATGTGGCTTTTACAGCGACACCATTTGCTAACGTGTTTATTAATCCAGAAAACGAAAAAGATCTTTTCCCTTCCAATTTTATATATAGCTTAAATAGTCCTTCAAATTACATTGGAGCAGAAAGTATTTTTTCTGAAGAAGGGAAGCACTACAGTCAATTAAGAATAATTACAGATATTGAATTACCTATACCTGAGTCACATAATAAGGATCATGAATTAGATGACATTCCTCAAAGCATGAAAGATGCAGTTAAAGTTTTCATGTTGACTTGTGCAATTCGTGACATACGAAAAGAAAAGCTTAAACATCGGACTATGCTAATAAATGTAAGTAGGTTTAATGATGTACAAGCTCAAATTGCTGAATATTTAAGGCAATATTTGACAGATTTAAACGAAGAAATCCTTCAATACCTTTTAAGTACTTCTTGGTCGACTCACCCAAAGTTAATTGATCTTAAAAATATTTGGGAAAATGAATTTCATAATTCTGGTGTAAGCTGGGATGAATTAAGAAGTGAGTTGCATAAATCAACAGCTTCAATAAAGGTTGTTAAAGTTAATCAAAAGTCAGATGAAAAATTAAATTATTCGGAATACAAAAATACAGAAAAAGGTCGAAGAGTTATTGCCATTGGAGGACTCGCTCTTTCTAGGGGATTAACACTTTATGGGCTTTGTGTAAGTTATTTTTATCGTAACTCCAAAGCATATGACACATTACTTCAAATGGGAAGATGGTTTGGTTACAGACCAGGATACGATGATCTTTTCAGAATTTGGATGGATAATGATGCCATTGATAGGTTTGCACATATTTCTACAGCTGTAAGTGAATTAAGAACAGATTTTCGTCGTATGAGTGCAAACCGGTTGTCACCGGACAAGTTTGGTATTCGAGTTCAGTCACATCCTGACTTACTTATAGTTACTGCTTTAAATAAAATGCGTAATTCTTCCGAAATAGTACATCAAATATCTTTCAGTGGTTTTGATGCTGAAACTCCCTTTTTAAACAAAAATCTAAATCTAAATACTGAGAATGTATTAATAGCCGATAGTTTTGCCAAAACCCTTGGTTTAGCTAGGGAAGTTGGTAGAAAGTATTTATGGGAAAAAGTTGATAAACAATTAGTTTATGAGTTTATTTCAAAACTAAATATTTCTGAAATGAATTTTAAATTCATTGTAGATTCAAAAAGTAAGACTAAACCTCTAGTTGATTTTATTGGCCAAAACAATATTGAAAAATTAAGCAAATGGGATATTTGTATTCCACAGGGCATAGGAGCAGAAGTTGGCAATTTTGTTCAAAATCTTTCAGATATTACTTCAAACATAAAATGTCAAAATAGAAAGTTTGAGGTGGTTGCAAAAAATGTTAATTATCTAAAAGTTAATAAGCAAAAGGTGGGTGATACTGGAGATGAAAAAGTCGGAATGTCAGTTGGAGAAATTGAAAGTGCTGAAAATGCTTGGCTAAAAGAATTAGAAAAAGATCCAACAAAAGGTAAAACTACACCTGCATATATGTATCGGTTATTCCGTTCCAGACCTCTATTAACGATTCACTTTGTGGGTTTAAGTAACGTTGAGCCTGACGATAAAAATATGATGCTGCCTGCTGATATTGAATCTAAGGTAGTAGTAGCAATAAGTCTGAGCTTTCCTGATTTTGAAGAATTAGGAAAAGATAATCCAAATTCTAAAGTTGTATATCGGCTAAATAAAATAGCTATGGCAGAATTATTTGGATCCAATGACGAGGATGAAGAAGATGAAGATTGAGCAAGTGTGGAGAGACATACTTTTAAATCATGAGTCTTTGCAATTTGTAGAGGGAGATTACCAGTTAAAATTATTGGACCCAGAAGCGAAGTTTAGTTTCTTTGCAGGAGTAGACAGCGACAAGAGTGTTTTAATTGCTATCGAAATCAATTGCAGACCACCCGATATTAACCTTGAAACTCAAGCAATTGATTATTTTAGAAGTCAAAGAAAAAATGGCACTTGGCTGATGGCCTTACGTTTATATGATTTAGATCTAGTAACTGTATTTGGCAGATTATGCCAAGATTTAATTGATGCTTCTGCTGGTATGCCAAGCCAAACAGCTTTAATAAAGTTGTTTAAAGATAGATTAAATTTATGGAAAAAATTATTTCAAAATAGTAACAAAGGGCTACTTCAAAAACATGAAATTAAAGGTTTATTGGCGGAGTTGGTTGCTTTAGAAAACTTATTGACTTCAACAACCTCCGCTACAACTATAGTAATGGGATGGATTGGCCCACAAGGTGCAGATCAGGACTTTATTTTCAATGATTTTGCTCTCGAAATCAAAGCAATTGCACCTTCAGTTACTCAAGTTGGCATTTCATCTATTGAACAGCTTGATTCAATTTTACCTATAGAGCTTTGGATTTATGTCTTAAGGGAAAGCAATTCCGATGAAAAAAATAATATCAACCTACTCAGCCAAGTATTAAAAATTGAGGCAATATTAAATTCAGAACCAAATGCATTAAACATTTTTAAAGCTAAAGTGCTTGAATCAGGATATGTAGAAAATGAGTTTTATAAGGACATCTGCTTTAAAGTTACAGATGAAATGAAATTCACAATTACTGATGATTTTCCAAAATTAAAGCGTGAGCTCATGCCATCAGGGATTTTAGAGGCCGCATATAATATTTCACTGTCTGCAATAAGCAATTTCAGGATATAGCATGGATATAAGTGAGTTTCTAATCGAATTGCGTCAGCTAGTTGCGAGAAGAAGTGCGGCAAGCCATTTAGTAGACACACTCGCATTTGTAAATGAAGTCGCAAATAGGTTAGAGGAAGACCCTGTCTTTGGCGAGTTTGAACAAATTGAGTTCCAAGGAACTGGATCCAGAAATCGGATGCTTAGAGTTCATGGGTTCACTAGATTTGAAGATTCAGACGGTAGTATTGGGCTTGTAATTGGTAGATGGGAAGATATTGTTACACCAGAAACACTCTCAACCTCAACTGTGAATCAACTTTCTGGGTATCTTGAAAACTTTGTTAGAGAGTCAATTGAGAATAATCTTTGTGAACGCATTGCAGAGGCGAATCCCGCCTATGAACTTTCCTTACAGTTATTTAATGAAAAAAAGAAAATCAACAGGATTCGACTGCACATTCTCACCAATTTGACTCTAAGCAGCAAATTTAAAGAAGAGCTTCAAGGAGAGGTCGCTGGTATTCCACTGGAAAAACACATTTGGGATTTGGAGAGGCTTTCTGCCATCTATCAATCCAGTATGGAGCGAGAAGCTGTAGAAATTAGTTTTTCTGAGTACTCCAGCACAGGAGTTCCTTGTATTGAAGCCGCTAACTCAGATACCTTGAAGTCCTTCCTTTGTGTAATTAAGGGTGATTTATTGGCTAATCTATTCGACAGATATGGAAGTAGATTGCTAGAGGGAAATGTGCGCTCATTCCTAGGCATGAAGGGTGGGGTGAATAAAGGAATAAGGTCAACTATTCAAGATAATCCAGATTTATTCTTTGCCTATAATAATGGGATTGCAGCAACTGCATCCGCGATAGAGGTCGACCATAGTTTTGGCATACCAGTCATTACGAAACTAACGGATTTGCAAATCGTTAATGGGGGGCAAACAACAGCTAGTATTCTCAGCGCACGAAAGAAAGATAGGCTTTCATTGGATGGTGTTTCAGTACAAATGAAACTAACAGTTGTAGAAAGATCTAATGCACAAAATCTGATTCCAAAAATTGCCGAATATGCGAATACTCAAAACAAGGTGGCAGTCGCTGACTTTTTTGCAAATCATCCTTTTCATCAAAAAATGCAAACTATATCCCGTAGACTACTCACTCCAGCGCGTGCAGGTCAGAGGATACAAAGCAAATGGTTTTATGAACGTTCACGTGGTCAATATCAAAATGAGAGATTGTATTTAAGTACATCACAAAAAAATGCTTTTGATAAAGAGTATCCAAGTGAGCAAATGATTAATAAAACAGAGCTCGGAAAATTTGATAATACTTGGAATGAAAAACCATACTGGGTAAGTCTTGGCGCTCAGAAAAACTTTACTAAGTTTGCAAACCAATTTGATAGTAAAAATCCTGAACTTAGTGAAAGTGAATATTGGGACTTAATAAGTCCAAAATATGGGGATTCATATTTTAAAAATATCGTTTCAGTTGCCATTTTATGGGCATCAATGGAAAGGATTGTAGATTCAGCAAAAAGTACATGGTATCAAGGTGGCTATAGGGCAAATATTGTGACTTATACTATTTCAAAGCTTTTTCATGAAGCTAGATCAATTGATAAAGAGATTGACCTTGACTTGATTTGGCTTAAACAGGAACTTCCTTTTGATTTAATAAGGTATCTTGAAAAGATAGCCATCGTAATACAGTCAATAATTTTGGAGCCACCTCCTGGTGAAAAGAATGTTGGGGAATGGTGTAAAAAAGAATTATGTTGGAAGAATGTGTCCAACCTAGAAGTTGCCTCGATAGAGGAAATAAATATATTTCTAGTTGGTGTTGATGAGTTTAAAGCTAGAGCGAGGGACGGCGTAGTAGAAGGCGCCATTGATGATAGCATTTCAATACAAGGTAAAGTTCTTAACCTCACCAGTTCTGGATATTTTATGAAGCTATATTACTGGTCTGATTTTACGTCGCATTTCTCACCTTTAGACAAAGCGCTAGTACTCAAAGCTAGTACGCTACAAGGTTTTATGAAAATTCCGTTGGAAAAAGACTGGAAAAGATTGCTTGAAATTAGATCCGGAGCTGAAGATGAAGGGTTCAGGATGTCAGCCTAAATATCACTTATAAGCATTTTTTAGTTTGAATTGATTTTAACTTTACTTTTATTTCTGCATACTCCATTGCATAGAGTTTCATGTACACATGTACAGCTTTGTGACAATTTGGACAAAGTAATGCAAAATCATCTAGGGTCACAAAGGTATCAGCGGAGTAGTTTGAAATCGGAATTTTATGATGTGCTTCGATATAATCAACTCCATATTTAGCATTAAAAATTTCCTCACAAATATTGCATTCCCATTTTTGAGTTTTTTTTAACTCTTTTATAATTTTAATATTTCTTTCTGCTATTAGGTGGGTCACAAACTTACGACCGCCTTCTTTGTAGAGTTGATTCTCTTGCGATATCTCTAAGGCATGACTTTCATCAAAGTTAATTTGACGGTGCAAAGTAACATAGTTATCTTTAAGCTCACTAATTAAAAACTTGCCTTCATAGTTCCAGTTGTTTTTTATCTCTGTAAATAACAATATTGGATATAGATACTGTGGCTGATTAATTAAAACTTGATTTGCCTTTTCTGAGTAAGACACTTTTCCCTTATTGGCCTTAAACGAATAAAAATATATATCCTTATTATCGGTAGACCAACCATCATGATCATACAAGCCTAGGCGTGTCTTAATAATTACTGCTTTTAACTCTGGAAGCGTCCCAATCCAGTTAATTCCTTGCTGTGGTGTATTTCCAATTATTGAATCTTCATCACTCCAATACTGCGAATCTTTGACTTTAGAGTACTGAATTAAATCAAACAAGTTTCTCTTAGTAACTGTGTCTCCTATTTCAAGCATAAGAAGATCATTTGATTTTTTCAATTGCATGACATCTCCCCCAAGTAAATTACTCTAGGACAACAAATTTTTAACGATACCTGCAATTTTTAAAGCTAGTAGGGGGGGGACTGCGTTTCCTACCTGATGTAGTTGCTGTGTTCTGTTTCCTTGAAAAAAGTAATTATCAGGGAATGTTTGTAATCTTGCCGCTTCCCTTACTGTTAGACTTCTGCACTGATTTGGATCTGGATGTATAAAGTAATGCCCATCTTTTGAAATATGGCTTGTTACTGTAGTGGCATATTTATCCCAAAGTTGCACACGAAACCTATCACTAAATTTACCACTTTCCCAATTTGCGTGAGCTGGCCGCAAACCGCTAAGGGTATATTCTTCATGACCTTTGGGCGAGCGTTGATAAGCTGTTGCAAATGCCGAAGCATAAAGGTACCTTCTTAAGTCACTTTGCATGTGTCCACGAGTTTCGTGATTCATCCAGACATTTAGCCGGTCATCTTCATACCAATGATTCATAGGTAGATCATTAGATTTTTTCCTACTGTAAATTCTTTTATTAAAATCGACTCTTAATCCACCGAATCCAAAATTACTACGATCTTCTAATTCAAGTGCTCTTAATATTTTAGTCAATTCTTCAAGACCAGCAACTGACGAAGCTTCTTCACTCAACTCTTCAATATGTTGGTTTACTATTGTTGCCCAATTAAGTGCTGTATCAACCCCACCCTTGCTTAGGCGGCTTCTAAGGGTAGGAAGTGCTTTAATCACATCACTGACTTTAACAGTAGGTGCCTTTTCTAACTGAGCTGGCAATTTTCTCAGGTCATCCCTGACTCCCAGTAAAATGACCCTATGTCTAGCTTGCGGAATGCCGAATTCTTCCGCTTTTATTACAAAATCATTCGCCTTAAATGTTGCTGCGTCCATGCCTGTTTCATAATAAGCTGGGACAACGAGAGAGTAAATTTTATATTTAAAGCCCGAAGGATTTTGCTGAAGTGCTTCATCTGGGTTTGACAGGTCTGAAAGAATTTCATGAAACACCTTCTTGCCGTTCACCTTAGATGAAAGGATCCCTTTTACATTTTCCATTACAAAAACTGTTGGTTTATATTTCTGAATAATTTCTAAGTATTCTTTATAAAGAAAATGCCTAGGATCATTCTCAGCCTTATACTGAGCATTACCTAAATTCCTAGACCTACCGACTATTGAATATGCCTGACAAGGAGGACCGCCAATTAGCACCCAAGGTTTTTCTGAACCTAACTGACCAGCTTGAATGGAGTCATTTAATACTTTGTCACCCTCAGCAGTTCCTAATTCTATCTGTCTAGCTTCAAGCTGTGCATCTTCCCACTCTGTTAATGTAGATTCGTCATATGGAAAAGCCGATTCTCCATTGCAAAAGCGATAGTAACAATCTAGAGCATTTCCACCTTTGAGTTTTAATTTTCTAAAAAAAGCTCTTAGAGTGAGTGTTTGATGGGCTGATGTTTCCTTCTCAGCTGAAATAAGTATTTTAAAAGCAGAGCCATTATCAAGTGAGGAAAAGCCTTCACCAAGTCCTCCTGGCCCTGCAAATAAATCTACGATTGGAATATGATTATTTTTTTGCATTTAAAAATTGTCTTCTTAGAAAAATGCAAACTCACTAGGATGAATGAAGTTAGGATAGAGTCCAAGTGGATATTGATTTATCGTTTTTATTTTTAGCTTGTGTGCCAAAGTCTAAATAGACTGTATAGAAATTACAATTTAATTATACATAGCTTAGTTAGGATCCACATTAAAGAATAGCACTCACTGCGTTATCAATAAACAGTTTAGCATCTCTGATATAGCGGTTGAGCATGGCATCTGACTTATGGCCTGTTTGCTGACGTATCTTCCAACTAGAAACCCCTGCTTGCGCTGCGCTGGTGACTAGGCCAGCACGTAAACTATGACCTGAAAATTTACTAGCATCTAAGCCAATCGCTTTAGCACGTTCTTTAACGATGATGGCGACTGCTTGTGTGGATAAAGCACTAGTTTCGATTCTTCCGTGTCGAGTGACTGGCCTAAATACTGCACCCTCACTTATTTCAATGAGTTTTAGCCAGTCTTTAAGTGCAAGCACCGGGCATACACTACCTCTGGCATACGGAATCGCTATCTTGCGACCCTCGCCTTGCTGGTCAGTCTTAGATTTGCCTAAATGTACAACCAAACCATGTTCTACAAATTCAATATCAGAATATTGCAGCCCAACCAGCTCACTTCTACGAAATGCACCAGCAAACCCAATTAATAACAATGCACGGTCACGGTAACCTTTAACACCTTCTAATCCAGCCACCATATCAAGCAGATTATTTTTAAGGACAGGTTCAACTTGACGTTGTTTAGTGCTGACGATTCGCTTAATACCGCGTAACGTAGCCTTAACCAAGTCTGATTTAGTTGGAGAGAGTAAATTCTGCGAAGTGTGTGCTCTATTGATACTCACTACACGCCGACTAAGGGTCGCAGGTGCAAGTAAATCAGCATGGACTGCTAAATATTGGCTGATAATTTCAGGGGTTGAGGGTATGTGTCCGCCCCAACTAATAAAGTGCGCTAAATCAGATTGATATGAGCTCCTTGTACTGGAAGCCAGTGCTGCATGGATGTATTTTTCAAAATCACTTTTCAGTGCAATTAATTGCACTTTAGATACATTATTGCAGTATATAGAGTGTGATGATGACATTTTAGTATTTTAAATTTTGGTCATTTTTGGACTTCGAGAATGTAATATTATGGCTAGTTAGAAATAAAGTTTTAGCCTCTAATCACGTCTATATGCGCTGCTCTAATTTGCTGTAATAAAGACATCTCTTTATTTATCAAATCAATAAGCTTAATTGTTTCTTCTTTTGTTTTTAAGCCAGCACCTTGCATTTCCATCAATTCAATCTGTTCCTTTATTGATTGTGAGCCTGTGAAGATAAACTCGCGGTTTAACAAGCTCCCCTCAATAATGAATAACACTGTACCAACCAACTTAGTCGAATTCTTATTTGGGTATTCAATAAAAAACTGCTGCAACAGTTTGCTAGCAGCTACAAAATCTGAAATTACTTGCCTCCCGCTGCGACAGTAAATATCTAACGAGGCCAGATTGATTCCTTGGTATTCGTTGCTATGTAAGATCTCATCCTTAACTTGTGTATTAGTTGCTTCCATCAACATTTCAAATGCTAACAACATTGCTGCGTTCAAACCTGCTGTCTTAGCATTTCCTAGCAATACCGCTTGATTAAGCACATCTGGCAATGACATAGCATCACAGATCTGACCCAACAAGTCTAATCGTGCTTTAGAGATGGTTCGGTGATAGCCATTTGAATGCCGCTCAGAAAAACCTGAAATAACTTTTAAAGCGGTCATGCGATGAGTTATATATAAGCTTGTATCAAGTGCGACAGTGACTAATCTTTCCACGGGTGTATTTAAACAACAGTGTAAATAATTGGCGGCATCCGGATCGGAAAGGGTGAAGCAGTAAATATCAGTTGCGTTTCGGGACTTTGCTGATTTAACCATTTGCTCAACCAGATAATGGATAACTTTATCTCGACCATAGGCATTATGTAACCGCTTGCTTGATGCAAGGAGTGTTAGCAAGCAAAGGCTGGGATTTGCAATACCTATATCCTCAAAAACAATTATTTGAAGTCTTTTGATTAGATAAGCTGGGTCAAGACTTAAAAGAGTCGAGGTGGCATGGAATGCTGTTTTAACTTCGCCTCTACGAATGCTTTTGTGCAAACTACTAACCGCTACCCATTTGTCATATACAGCTGGTTCAGTATTTGCAAATGAATAATGACTTAACTCAGTATTAAGTAGCGATTCAATGTGCTTTTCTAGAATGTGTTCGCCGAATAAATCTTGAGATGCTGCTATTAGGTTGGTTTCAAGAAAAGCTTGCTTGCAAAATTCTTTTGACATTTGATTCTCATAAGTAATTGGTGATAAAACTTATCTTCACCTTATACGAGAGATTGTCAAATGTTTATAAATATCAATGACTTATATAATTTAATTGGCTATATTTCAATTTCTTCTGCCTTTGACAGTAATATATTCTTTGAAATTTCAATTTTATTGCCATTGCTATCAAAGGAAATAGATTGATTTTTAAATTGGTTCTTTAAATCAAAATCAGCCATTCTGTGTATTAAGCTTTTTTCAAGCATACTGTTTACGGATGCTGTGGTAGACAAAACACCTAAAGCAGCTTTCAAGCGAGTGTTTGAAGGTAGCCGCATATCACAAAGTATTTCTTGAAGTGTTTGAACCGCTGTTAACGTAGTAGCGTTCATCTGCTTTGCAATTTCTTCTAATCCAGATGTTGTAATTGAATTAAGTTTTGCTTCAAACTCAGGCAACTTTTGCCAACGATAAACTGTCATGGTTGAAACTTCCAGCTGCGCTGCTACTAAGTAAGCTGGAGTTCCTAAAGATAACAACTTAACTGCATTAAGCTGTCTGGCCTTTAGAGACTTAACATTGTTCATTTAAATACCCCACAAAATATAACAATTCATAACATTTTTACATGTGCACCGAGTCATAAACGAAGTCCTCCAATATGAATCTTTTTAAGTCTATGAAAGTCAATGTAATTTAAGCAGTTGTCCCAGCAATAAAAGTAGATGTAGGATGTAACTCCTTAATTATTAATTGATGTTCTAGAAGTCAATGGTGTCATGGCAATATATTGACTTACGCAGAGTCTTAGAAATTAACAGACCAATATCACACATGATTACCTTTACGAATAACATATAAACTCCTATGACTCAGTTGACATGGTTGACAAACCCATTTCCATAACGCACTCATGTGTCCTAGCAATTTTATACTCCTAGGACACTAACAACGGTTCCTCTACAAATTCCAAATTGTTGAGTCTGATTTGCACGCATTCTCAAACTCATTCCGACAAGTTTTTAATGTGCTAAAAATATAGTGGTTTTGCCGTATCGTTGGGATGGGGCCATACGATTCCGGTTTCTTCTTACATTCCGTGAGACTTGGCAAAGTGCGTTTCAATTGTTTACCAAACACTGAAGCAATCGATTTATGTTTTTTACCATTATCGTTGCACCAATCAAGATATATTTTGTGCAACGATGCCTTACTTACTGAACAATCCCAATTATCTTCTGATGCCTCACGCAAGTATTCGTAAATAAAACTATCAGTAGAGTCCATTGATAATAATTTCAAGTCAAAGTTAAACGGTGTATGCGGCACTTTGCGAACATTAAATTTCGATAAATCACGTTTTTTCAGAAAATACATCAACGCTTCAGAACCTCCTTGACGCATTTGATTAATAATTGCACCAAAATAATTGTGGTCTTCCTTATGCTTATTACTTACATTAAGAATGAAAAAGCGTCTGTCGTCTTTACCAACTGGAACAGCCCAATCTTCATTAGATGAGACCATTATTCGCTTGTAATTACCAAGGCGTATCACATCCTTAAATTTCTGTTCAATTGATGAGTCTGGGTCTGTAATCATCGCTTTTAGAGCGCCCTCAGCTGACTTGTTGCCGCCCCAAGTTGCCTCGTTGGCATAAACTAATAATACATCTTTAAGATGCCCTGTGAATCTACCCACAAGCTGCTCAATGCCTGATAGAGTAATGTAGTGTGGCTCAATCAGCCTTCCTAACTCATCGGTTGCCACGCCTTTACCAGTACCTTGGGCTCCACGAAACACAATTGCAACGCCGGGTAACTCCCAAGGTCGCTGAATCATGTGCGCCATCCAGCTCAATAGATATTCATAATAATCAGTATTGCCACGGCATATGTTGTCGCTTAAATGTTGGAGGTAGAGGCTACAATCACCTTTGATGGCTTGTATTGCGAACCCCCTGAATAGATTGTAAAACGCTGAAGAAGCCCCTTGTGGTGAAAACACTATTCCGTCATATGACCTACGTTTTTCATCTTTCATCCAAGCGTCAATAATACTTACATCGTGCTGTTTTCCGAGTAAATCAGTGGTTACAACGCGCATGTTGGCACACTTTAACTTCAGTTCACCTAAGCGGCAAAGACTAATGTCCTGCCTTCCTTTCTCATTGATAAACTCTGTGATTACGAATGTCTGACCAGTCATAAAAACTACCGCATATGTTTTGTTCAACTCCTCTACGGTAATTTCGCTTTGTGTAGGTTTGGAGTCACTAAGCTTGTTTGATTCGTTGCAAGTTGTATTTTCACTACCCCAGAGTTGAGAGATGCTAGCAATGTCTAACTCAGGATTCTCATTGAGCGCATCTGCTACATCCCAACCAACTGGCTTTCCTTCGGGTATTAATAGTAAGGTGCAAGATTTTGCACCTGCAGCAATAATGGCTTTGGCGCAGTTCTGCGCATATACGATGCCAGGGTTATCGTTGTCTCTCCAAATCATTACCTCTTTACCTTTAAGTGGTGCCCAGTCAGTTTTAGCGGCAGGGGCGTTAGCACCCATCATTGCAGTGGTGGCGCAATATCCCGCATCTATGAGTGCTTGTGCGCATTTCTCACCCTCTACCAAAGCTACCAGCTCTGATTTCGCAATTCCAACAAGATTGTATAAAGGGCGTGGCTCGGGAGGGACTTTATACTCTTTGGTTTCTTTGTTGTATGGACGGATCGTTTTTTTGCCACTGGAATCTTCCATGCGGATAGTTGTGCAAATATATGTACCGTCAGCATTCAGATAGTCCCACTCAGCGACTTTTACAAAAGTTGTATCATTGTTAAGCTGAGTTTTGTCGTTGTCTGGTGCCCCAGATTTGCCTATTTCAGCTAAAGTGGTTTCTACTTTTCCAAACACAGCTTCTACATCGGTTTTAATATTTAAATCGAAATGCGCAGCGACAAAATCAATAATATTGCCAGACTCTTGTGTAGCATGGTCAAACCAGCACCCTCTTTTTCCCCCAACCAAACTAATGCTTAAGCTGTTACCTGCGTTTCCGTGAATATCTCCTATTCTGGATTCTGTGCCAGTAAATTTAGCGGCAGGAATTATTTTTTTCAAAACCTGTTCTAAGTGCTCAATAAGGGAATTTTTAACTATATTTTGTTTTTTAGTTAGCGCCATAAATTGCACCCCAGCTGAATTATTATTGACTTATTAGTTTTCATGTTGACTCCCCTGTGCCAGATAGCCAATTCCCATATAGGGTGACGTCAATCAGTACTGAACGAGTTCCATTGCGCCTGATAATTGCCCCAGAATTAGCAAGTCCGTTTCCTGCAATTAGCCTACCTCGTGAATCAAACCTATCGTAAGCTTTGAAAATTTGAGCTCTAATTTTTGCTGCTGTAAGATTTGCAGAGGGGAAAAATGTTGGCAAATTGCCGACAGTAGAGATTACAGGTAGCGCTTTGATTACTAAATGTTGGTTTAATATGAATTGATCTTGATGTTCGTTAGTCATTCTCATTGTCCTCATTAAATGCTGCTTATTCAGCAGTTATGAGTACAATAAGTCTGGAACTAACCCTCCCCGCAACCCTCCCTAATTCCCTGTTTTTATAGGAGGGTCATGAAGGAGGGGCGTTATCACTTTGCGTCTTGTATTTGCAAGTTAGCTCGAAGCCTATCCCACGTTGTGTAAAATACGCTATTTGATGAGAATAGTTTTAAATTTTTACATAGCTCAACACGGCACTCTTTTTTGACGCCAGCCTTACCGCTAGCGGGGACCGGTAACATTTTAGGGTCATAATTGTGTGCTTTAAGCCAAGCAAGGACTGCGTTGTTTTGCTGCTCACTAACAGATATTTTTTTAAGGTTCTTAGTGTTTGCGACGTTGCCTTGCCCGTCATCAATGACCACATATACTGTCAAATTAAACTTTTTAGAATATGACGTGAAGTCACTTATAGTCATGTATGTTTTGTTAAATGCTGTAAGCTTTGTTGGGTTTTGTAGTGGGATATGGGTGTGATAGTCGTAAACGGTCACATCATTATTTAATATAGCCTTTGTGAGATATTCCAAATGTTTATTTGCAACTATATTTAATTTTGAGTTGCTAAACGAAATGTATTTCCAATTACTAATATTTTCATTAAAAGCTTTTTCATAGAACTCCCATGCGGTTAAACTAATATCTTCTCTTAGAGTCTTTCCTATTCTGATGGGTGCTAAATCATCTAGTGCTGAAGCTAAATTTAGCGATTCCCAATCGCTATCATTAAGTTTTTCTAATTGAAATAATTCGCTATCTATATCTTCATCATAGGGCACATCTATGGGGTTGGCTCTCTTCATGATTGCAGTAATTGTGAAATGGCTAGCTTGATCAGGAGGGGTTATAGCTTTTGCTATTAGTAATGGTATTTCACTAGATGAAATTTTTTCTGTAGCTGCGGGTAAAGTAATTTTAAGCAAGTTAGCCCACTCCTAATGTCTTTGCAAGCGTGTTGCTAATCTCTGATGCTCGGGTGGGGGCAAGGTGGGCGTACCGACTTACCATCGCCATGGTACGGTGACCAAGTATCTTTGATATTTCTAGTGGGGAAACACCATTCATCATGAGGTACGACGCACAAGTATGTCGCAAATCATGCCAGTGAAAATCAGAAATAGCCGCCTCACTTAATGCGGTTGTAAATGGCTTTCGCAAATGAAGAAAAGCAGATTTCCTAGAAGCAGGTGTAGGCGGGAATATTCGGTCGTCTGATAGGTTGCGTACCTTGGCTCGCTCTTGTAGTAAGGTTAATGCTTCACCTACTAGCGGCATCACTTTTGTGTCATTATTTTTAGTAGTGCCAGCCTGAAGCATTGCCCTGCCAGCATTAAGATCAATTTGCCCCCAACGAAGACTCATCACCTCAGATTGCCGTCCTCCAGTAGTGAGCGATAATAGCACTGCAAGATATAGATCGGGATGCTTGCGGCAAGCCAAAAGGAAGCGGGGCAGTTCGTCTGAATCAAGAAAGCGTACCCGACCCTTACTCTCTGCAAGCTTTGTAACGCGTTCTATCGGATTTCTTTCAAGCCACCCCAACTCTTTCACTCCATATGAACATGCGCTAGAAAGTGCAGCTAGAAATCGATTGGTAGTTGCCCCGCTCCTTCTCTTTTCGAGCGCAACCTTCGTTACTAATCCGTCTACACCACGTTTGCGTACAGTAAGAAATTCATTTAGAAGTTGGTCGCGGCTTTTGGCTATCAAGGCTGGAGTAATATCTTTTAATAATTTACTGCCATGAGTTTTATGCCACCAATCAAGGCGTGCCTTCATATAACTTGCTGATTTAAGTTTTATATGTGCTGGGCTACTTTTATACTCAATTAGTAGTTCACTTAGTGTGTGCAGTTTGCTCATACCAAAGTGGCGACCTGCTTTAATGTCTGCTTCGGTTTTTTGTACCCAGTCGCGAGCATCAGTCATTCGAGTAAAAGTAGCACTTTCTGTGGGGTGCCCTTTCAGACGAATTTTCACGCGGTAACTAGTTGATCCGTCGCTGTTTTTACGTTTTTCAATTGTAGCCATGATTAGCTCGGAGAATAAATTTAATACTTATCCACACTCTAGTGTAAGTAGCAATAAATTACAACAGAGGATACAAAGTCCTCAAATACCGATGCAATAAAACCATAAAATCAAGAAGATATGATTTATTCTTTGTGTAAGGGGCAGTGGTGGGGCATCTTAGGCTGAGTTAGAAGTTGACTCATTCAGGTGGGCGACAGTTCTGATAAGCGCTTTAGTGAGTTGATTTGTTTTTCACGCTTGCCCCACGAGTGTCCCTTTAGGGCGCAAAAGAAAACGCCCCAATCTCTCGAAAGGGGCGTCTGTGTTGGTGGTGAAAGAGGGACTTGAACCCTCGACCCCAGGATTATGAATCCTGTGCTCTAACCAGCTGAGCTACATCACCTTTAAAACTTTTAACGTAAAACTGGTTGTGAAAATTTAATCACTTAAACTTTAGACAAGGGCGCAATTCTAGTGTTTTAGCGGCATATTGTCAAAAATAACTTAACTTTTCTACGTAAAATTTGTCGTTATTTTTAAGTCTTAATTTTTGTATGGTTACACATTAAATCTAAAGTGCATTACATCGCCGTCTTGCACGATATATTCTTTACCTTCCAAGCGCATTTTTCCGGCTTCTTTGCTACCTTGTTCGCCTTTGTTTTTGACATATTCATCGTACTGAATGACTTCTGCGCGAATAAAGCCACGTTCAAAGTCGGTGTGGATGACGCCAGCGGCTTGCGGGGCAGTTGCGCCTTTTTTCACGGTCCAAGCGCGCACTTCTTGTACGCCAGCGGTGAAGTAGGTTTGTAGGCCTAGTAAATCGTAAGCGGCGCGAATGACGCGGTTTAAGCCTGGTTCATCTTGGCCTAATTCGCTTAAAAATAATAGTTTATCTTCTTCATCCAGTTCTGAGATTTCGCCTTCAATTTTTGCACAAATACATACTACAGGGGCGTTTTCTACTTTGCCTAGCGCAATTACTTTGTCTAGTAGTGGGTTGTTTTCAAAGCCTGTTTCGTCTACATTGGCTAAATACATCACTGGTTTAACAGTAATGAGGCAGAGTGGTTTTAATAGCTGTAATTCATCCGCGTCTAAGTTTAAAGTGCGCACAGCTTTGGCTTCATTCAAGCATGGCAACACTTTGTTTAATACCGATACTAAAGCAATGGCATCTTTATCCCCACTTTTGGCTTTTTTGCTTTCGCGCTGCATGGTTTTTTCAACGGTTTCCATATCGGCAAGCGCAAGTTCGGTATTAATGACTTCAATATCTGATAGTGGGTCAATTTTGTTGGATACGTGAATCACGTTTGCATCTTCAAAACAACGAACTACGTGCGCGATAGCATCAGTTTCTCGGATGTTAGCTAGAAACTTATTACCCAAGCCTTCACCTTTTGATGCGCCTGCTACTAAGCCTGCAATGTCGACAAACTCAACAATCGCTGGCTGCACTTTTTGTGGTTTAACAATATCAATCAGTGGCTGCATGCGCGGGTCAGGCACTTCTACGATGCCAACGTTTGGCTCGATCGTGCAAAAAGGGTAGTTTTCTGCAGCGATTCCCGCTTTGGTAATCGCGTTAAATAAGGTAGATTTCCCTACGTTGGGTAGGCCAACAATTCCGCACTTCATGTTTTTTCCAGTCTGTCTTTTCGTTGATTACCGCGTTGGCTGCGTCTTCGCAACTTCGCCGTACTTAATGTACTGTCTTAGCTACTCAATTCTTGCCGCCTTGTACTAAACGAAAATACAGGTGGAAAAATTGATAATTTCACTATTTATTGCAAAGCATAAGTTTGCATGTGTTTAGGCTTTAGTATGCAATTTTAACATCGCATTCTCAAAGTCTCCGCTTAACAACTGCGGCACAATTTCTATGCTTTTATCAATGCATTGATAAATAGCCGTTTGTTCATCTTTTGTTGGGGCTTTAAGCACAAAATTGACGACTTCATTTCTATCGCCAGGATGGCCTATGCCAAGACGTAAACGCCAAAAGTCAGCTGTACCCAACGCGGCTGTAATATCTTTTAAGCCATTATGTCCGCCATGACCGCCGCCTTTTTTGAGTTTCACCGTTTCTGGCGGCAAATCCAATTCGTCATGAATCACTAATATTTGCGCGGGTGAAATTTTGTAGTAATTGGCAATCGAAGCAACAGCTTTGCCGCTGCCATTCATAAAAGTAGTGGGTTTAATCAGCCAAGTGTCCATTGTTAAATTCAATTTAACAGTATTTAATTTACCAACAATACCAAAAAATTTAGACTCTAAAGCTAGCTTGCTATTAGAGCTAGCGGCGAGTTGATCCACCCACCAAAAGCCTGCATTGTGGCGAGTTGCTGCATATTTGTCGCCAGGGTTGCCTAGTCCTACTAATAATTTAATGCTGTCCATTGTGTTTCATCATTAATAAAAAACGCGCACTTAATAGTTAAGCGCGCGTTTAGTAATTTCACAACTTTGACTACTCTGCAGCAGCTGGTGCTTCTGGCGCTGCGGCAGCTTCTTCTTCTGCTGCGTCAGATACACTGCCACGTGTTTTAGCAATTGCAGCAACGGCAGCGTCTGTGCCATGTGCTAACTGAACAAACTCAACACCTTTAGGTAGTTTAACTTGTGACAAGTGCACAGAGTCACCCATTTTCAAATCAGCCAAATCAACTTCGACAAATTCTGGCAAATCTTTTGGTAAGCAGCTTACATCCGCTTCCGTTAAGATATGCGCCACAATACCGCCACCTAGCTTAACGCCCGGTGCAATTTCTGCATTGATAAAGTGGAAAGGCACTTTAACGTGGATTTTTTCAGAAGCTGAAACACGTTGAAAATCAATGTGTTGAATCGTGTTACGTACTGGATGCATTTGAAAGTCACGTAATAAAACACTTTCTTTTTTGCCATCTACAATCAAACTTAAAATAGATGCATGAAAAGCTTCATGACGGAATTGTAAAAACAATTCTTTGTGATTTAACTCAAGATTGACGGCCTCTTTACCAGCGCCATAAACCACACCGGGTACATTGCCAGCGCGACGTGCACGGCGGCTCGCACCCGTACCTTTAACGTCACGTTTGACTGCATTAATTTCGATACTCATTTTAATACTCCTAATTTTGCTGTTTTTATTCAGTCAAGTATTGAATAAATAACAGCGGTACTACACAAAAACTGTTTTCCGCGACCAGAAAACAGGGTTAAAACTAAATAGTCGTTTTGGAAATTTTGCAATGACAAGAAGGCAAGTCTCACATATCAAATACAGCAAGACGAAGCCGGCACAGTCAGTGCTGGATTTTCCAAAGCGATTAATCCATAAATAAAGAAGAAACAGACTCTTCTTGGCTGATACGTTTAATGGTTTCAGCTAATAGACCGGCTGCACATAATTGACGAATCTTTGTGCAGTTGGCAGAAGCCGGACTTAATTTAATGGTATTGGTGACAACTAGTTCATCCAATTCTGAGTGCATAATACGATCGGCTGCTGTACCTGATAATACCGGGTGTGTGGCGTAAGCCAGTACACGTTTTGCGCCTTGGTTTTTTAAGGCGGCTGCAGCTTCACATAGCGTATTCGCAGTGTCTACCATGTCGTCCATAATGACGCAGGTGCGGCCAGCCACTTCACCGATAATATTCATCACTTTGGCAACGTTTGCTTTTGGGCGACGTTTGTCAATAATCGCTAAATCAGAGTTTAATTGTTTGGCACATGCGCGTGCGCGAACAACACCGCCAACGTCTGGCGAAACAATGACTAAATCTTCATAATTCTGCTTAAGTAAATCATCCAGCAAAATAGGTGTTGCGTAGATATTGTCTACAGGAATATCAAAAAAACCTTGAATCTGATCAGAGTGCAAATCCATGGTTAATAGGCGATTAACACCAACGCTAGTCAGCATATTCGCGACCACTTTGGCAGTAATTGCTACGCGTGCAGAACGTGGACGACGATCTTGACGTGAATAACCTAAATAAGGAATCGCAGCAGTAATTCGGCCAGCTGAAGCGCGGCGTAGTGCATCGACCATTACCATGACTTCCATGAGCGTATCGTTAGTTGGGTGGCTAGTCGATTGCAGCACAAATACATCTTTGCCGCGCACATTTTCGAGTAGTTCAAGCATCACCTCGCCATCACTAAAACGGCCAACATCGGCACGACCAAGTTGAATGCCTAAGTGTGCAGCGACTTGTTGCGCAAGTTCTGGGTTAGCATTGCCTGTAAATACCATCATGTTGCCGTTACTCAAAATGCTACCCTTTATATATTAAAAAATATATTAATATTCTAATATTAAATTCTAGTTACTTAAGCGTTACTTGCTCTTTAAGCGTGCTAATACCTTAGCTACTTTAAAAAGTAAAAGCGTGTAAATCAATATAATCTACACGCTTTCTTTTTGTGTATACAGACAACGTCTACATACTAAATATTGGCTGAGGAGGAAGGATTCGAACCTTCGGATGCTGGGATCAAAACCCAGTGCCTTAACCAACTTGGCGACTCCCCAATAAAACTTCATAACTGCTTTAATACATTTTTTAAAAAATGTATTAAATTTAGCGCACTAAATCAAATTATAGTGCGGATGTTTAGCTAAACCCTTTGCAACAAAACCCCTGATATTGGCAGGCTTATTGGCTAAAACTTCATCCGCAACTTGTTTTGAGTTAACCGCTACAAACACAGATGCCCCCGATCCACTCATTCGGGCTTCACCATAAGGTTTTAGCCAATTAAGCGTAGTTGCAACTGCAGGAAAATCTTCACATACAATCGTTTCAAGGTCGTTTCTAAACTTGCTAGAATTACCACTGCTTGAAAAGTCCGCTATTCTCAATGGTTTCGTGTCTCTTGTCAATCTCAGATTAGCAAAAATTTGTGCAGTTGATACATGTTCATCCGGAGTTAGGACAACATAGTATGAGTTTTTCTGTGATTCAGGTAAATTGACAGGTGATAGAACTTCCCCGATCCCTTCAGCCCATGCGGTTTGGCCAAAAATAAATACTGGTACGTCGGCACCTAAAGTCAAGCCTATCTGCATCAGTTGTGTGCGGCTTAAATTGAGTTGCCATAAGTGATTAAGTGCTAATAGAATTGTCGCGGCATCTGAACTGCCACCACCCAAGCCGCCGCCCATTGGAATGTGCTTTTCGATGCGGATTTCTACGCCTTGCTTGCATCCTGTGGCAAGTTGCAACGCCTGCGCTGCGCGAACACATAAATCCTGTGACTCTGGCACGTTTTTCAGTGTGTTTAAACGTTTAATTTGTCCGGTATTGGTTGCTTTAAGATGAATTGTGTCGTAAAAATCCAGCAGTTGGAACACACTTTGCAGTGTATGGTAACCATCCGCACGGCGTCCGGTGATGTGCAAGAATAAATTAATTTTTGCAGGTGCTAGAAAAGTTTGAAAGTCTTGCATTGTTGTATTTTTGGATAGGTGATTGAAAACCACAAGCGATTAATTTAAGGCCGGTTAATTAAACTTTAATTACTGGGAAATTTCAATCCATTTTTCTACTAATAATTTCAGGTTAACTTTTTCACTTTTTAGCACAATTTTGTTGGGTAAAAATATACCTTCATTGTTGGCATAGTTTTCGTAACTAATATCCCATCCATCTTGCTTTAACGTGAGCAATCGGCCGTTCTCGTCCCAAGTACTGCTGTTAATGTTGCTGGTTGTTGGTTTGCCAAGCGCCCAGTCACTTAACCCTGATAATGGTAGTTTAAAACCTAGTGTGGTTTCGGTTAGGCTTTCTGCATCTTGGGCTGTGAGGCTGCGTCCATCCTGTTTGGTGAGTGTTACTCCCGTTACTATCTTGCTGATATTCGCCACTTTTCCGCCTACTGGTGAATACACATCAACATTGTCGGTATCCACTGCGTGCTGCCAATCAATACCACCTGAAAAGCCTTGCTTTTGCGTAACTACACCTAAACGCCCCTTTAGCGCAAAACTTTTGATTTGGGCTAGTTTGGCAAGGTGTTGCTGATGAGATGCCAAAGACATTGACGACTGTGCGACAGGCGGTTTGGATATTGTCGCGCAGGCGCTCAATAACAATAAGCCAGTGGCAACGATTAAATGGCGATTAAAAAGCAAACTTAATTCTTTAACTTAACTAATTTAAGGCTAAAAACTAAGAATTAAATTTTTTGGCAGTAGCCACTAGTAAATCATTGGCTGGATGATCTTTTAGCGCTAATCCCCAAACTTTCTTCGCTTCCTCTTGCTGGCCTTGTTTCCATAACACTTCGCCCAAGTGTGCAGCAATTTCTGGGTCAGCTTGAATGCTGTAAGCCCTGCGCAAGTTTTCCACCGCAAGTGTCAAATTGCCCATACGGTAATGTACCCAGCCCAAGCTATCCAGCATATAGTGGTCATTCGGTTGTAATTTAAGCGCGGTTTCTACTAGTGATTTTGCTTCATCCAGTTTGATATTTCGGTCTGCATAAGAGTAACCAAGCGCATTATAGGCAGCAGCATAATCTGGTTTGATGCGAATCACTCTGCGTAACTCTGCTTCCATTACGTCTAATTTGCCAAGGCGTTCCGCTGCCATGGCGTAATCGTAAATAAGCTCTGGTGAGTTTGGCATGCTTTTAACGGCTTTATCCATTAAATCAAACGATTCTTGGTTGCGCTTAACTTGGCCCAACATGTTGGCTTGGGTTTGAATGACGATGATTTGCTGTTCTGGTGTTAGCTCATTCACTTCATCTAACATGGCAATCGCGGCATCTACATTTTTTGTACGTGCAATCACATTGGCAGCAGAAAGTCTGCTTTCCAGATAGCGCTCGCTGGCTGCAGGTATTTTGTCGTACCAAATCAATGCTTGAGCGTCATTTTTTTGACGCTCGCTACTGCGACCTAAATATATATATAGTTGTTCTGGCTCTTTAAAGCCATTGTCGATCGATTGTTGAAAATACTTGTCTGCCCCTGTGAAATCATTAGACTCAAGAGAGAGCAGGCCAACCACAGCGCTGATTTCTGGGCTGCCTTGTGCCGCATCAATTAATTTAACAAACTCCGGCTTGGCTTCTGTAAAGCGTTTTTGATTCACTAATAATTTGGCATAAGACATGCGCACATCATTAGCTGTAGGGTATTTCTCTAAAAAATCCTGATAAAAAGTGACGGCTTTTTCAGGTGAGTCTCTAAATATTAATTGACCTTGCAGCAATGCAGCCGCTTCCCAGCCTGGCCGCAGTTTTTCTGCAGTTGTAAGTGCTGTGTTAGCAATTGCTGGCTTGTCTGCAATTAATGCGGCTTGTGCAATGGCAAACTGCGCTTCTGGCAATGTCGGGTAAGGCGCTGCCAGTTCTTGAACAGCTTTTAAGACTTCATTTTTGTCTTTTTGGTTGACAAGCAAAGTATTCAAATACAAAAAACCATTCGCGCGCGTTTCTGGCTTGGTTAACAGTTTTTCAATATGTGGTTTGGCTTGTTTGAAATTACCGCTAGCGACTAATAACTGACTAGAAGCCTGTTGTGCTTCCAGTGAGTCAGGATCCAGTTCCACCCATAAAGTAGATGCTTGCAATGCAATTGCTGGCTGATTCGCATAAGCCGCTGCGCGCGCAGCACGTTCTGCTAAGCGCACATCACGGGTTTTTTTTGCTAAATCTAAAAACAATTGGCTAGCCAATGTCACGTCACCGCGTTGACCTGCAATCTCGCCTAATAGATAGGTATACACAAACTCGGGTGTTGCGCTGGTAATGCTAGGCTGAACGGCCGTTGGGCTAACAGACGCAGCATAGGCGGTTGATGCACTAAATGATGCAGTTGATATTAGAATTGCAGCAGCTATTTTTTTAATTTCGGGCATTATTTTTTAAGTTTCCAGATACTTTCAATTTCACTTTGGTTAACTATCATCGGTTAATCATGTTAAATGACGTTCATTTTCTTATTTATGTTTAGTCCGTGACAGTTAATGCAAGTTCATCCATAATTAAAGGTTAAGCAATATTTCGTTTGTATTTAATTAAGACTATAACTTTTTGCCTGAAACTAATCTAGCGATTTTGTTTCATAAGACAATTCGTTTTAAGCAATGACAAGACAAATCATCATGACTAATTTAACAGTAGAAGCGATAGAGCTTACCCGATTGTACGGTGGTCGTGAGGCCGTCAGTAATGTGAGTTTTAATCTTACTCAAGGCCAGGTGCTCGGTTTTTTAGGTCCCAATGGCGCGGGTAAATCGACCACTATGAAAATGTTGACAGGCAATCTGGCGCCAAGTGCCGGCTCTGTCAAAATCTGTGGTATTGATATGATCGAGAATCCCAAAGAAGCCAAAGCATTAATTGGTTATCTGCCTGAAATGCGCCCGCTATATAAAGAATTTACCGTAGACGAGTACTTAACCATTGCCGCCAGATTGCATAGAGTGGCGAGTCGCAACATTAAAAAAGCCGTTGAAACGGCTAAAGAGCGTTGCGGCCTGACGCATATGAGTAAGCGCCTAATCGAAAATCTATCTAATGGCTATCAGCAGCGTGTAGGCATTGCGCAAGCGATTATTCATAATCCGATGGTGGTGATTTTGGATGAGCCTACAGTTGGCTTGGATCCGATTCAGATCCGTGATATTCGAACATTAATCCGTGAAATCGGTACTGACCACAGCGTTATCCTTTCTACGCATATCTTGCCAGAAGTTGAAATGGTGTGCGATCACGTACAGATTATCGACAAAGGTAAGCTGGTATTTAACGGCGGCATTGATGTATTAAAACGCCAACGTGTCGGCAATAAGCTACTGATTGGTTTTAACAATGCGCCGGCACCGGCAGATTTATTACAAATTGCAGGCGTTTCTGAAGCAGAAACGCTGGAAAATAATATGATGCGTGTGCGTTTTGCAGAGAATACAACGCCACACGAATCGATTGTGCAGGCGGCAGTTAAAAACGGCTGGGGCTTGTACCAAATCGCGCCAGATCAAACCAGTTTAGAAGACGTGTTTGTACAGTTGACGTATCAAGACGCAGCAGCAGTAGAAACTCCGGTCGCTTAGAGGAAATTCCATGATTTTAAATGTGGCAAGAAAAGAACTTAAAAGTGTGTTTGCTTCACCCATGGGCTGGATTATTCTGGCCCTATTGATGTTTGCATTCGGTACTTATTTTTTAAATGGTGTTAACGATTATTTTGAGGTGATGTCAGGCGCGATTCGCCCGGCGGAACGCTATGGCGTAACCCAGTTTGTAGGTCAAACGGTATACGGATTGGCTTCATTTATTATGTTGTTTGCCGTACCACTGCTTTCAATGCGTTTAATCAGTGAAGAGCGTCGTAGCCAAACCCTTCCGTTTCTGTTCAGTGCGCCTTTATCGTTAACGGAAATCGTATTAGGTAAATTTTTAGGATTAGTGGCTTTTTTAAGTATCCTGATTGTTTATATCGCGCTGATGTTGTCCACGCTTAATATATGGTCAGAGATTGATTTTGGTTATATTTTAGCCAACTCATTAGGCTTGTTTTTATTGGTGGCTGGTTTTTCTGCCTTGGGTTTGTATTTCTCCAGCTTAACTTCGCAGCCAGTTGTGGCTGCAATTCTGAGCTTTATCGCGCTGTTTGCATTAATGATTTTAGACCGCTTTTTCGCTGGTGACCCAAGCAACACTTTAGCGCATTTATCTTTAATGAATCACTTTCAATCATTTGCCGGTGGATTGATTGATACCGCAGATGTCGCATACTTTGTTTTATTTACGGCGACTTTTTTAATATTAACGATTCGCCGTTTGGATGCAGACCGGTTAAGAGGCTAATTGGACTTTTTGTATGAAAATTAATCGCAATTTACGTTTTCAAATGCTGGCGCAAAGCTGGTTGTTTGTGGTGTTATTTATCTTATTAGTTGTATTGATTGGCTATTTAACCAGCCAATATCGCTATGCAAAAGATGTGACGCAGGCCAATCGCAATATCCTCACCCAGGGTAGTGCGAACATATTGAAGCAGATGAAAGAGCCTGTGAATATCACGGTTTACGCGACACTTGATGATGCGAATCGCGGCGATACGTTTAGAAAAGGTGTTAAAGATTTTGTGACGCGTTATCAGCGTGAAAAAAAGAACATTACCCTGACCTTTATTAACCCTTCAGAAGAGCCAAAATTGGCGCAAGAAGCGGGGATTAAGCAAGATGGTGAAATGGTGGTGGAATACAACAAGCGTACGGAACATATCACACCGCCGATTGCGGAACAGGAAATGACTAATTTGCTGGTACGTTTATCGCGTACGAATACGCAACCAATTATGTTTTTGGATGGACACGGCGAACGTCATTTGCAGGGTATTAAAAATCACGATCTTGGTGAGTTTGGTAAACAACTGGAATCTAAAGGTTTTAAATTTGCCAATCCAGATTTAACCATTGCGCAAGCCGTGCCAGCTAATGGTGCGATGCTGGTGATTGCTAGCCCGCAAGTAGATGTGAGTGAAATTGAAGCAAAAAAAATCAAAGCGTATTTAGAATCGGGCGGTAATTTGCTGTGGCTGCTAGACGACAATAATTTGCGTGGTATGAAAGAAGTAGCCGATTATTTAGGCTTTACCGTTTCGCCTGGTATTGCGGTGGATATGACGGCTGCGCAATATGGCGCTGATGCGAAAGTGGCATTTGCCTCTTCATATGGCGATCATGCCATTACGCGTAATTTTCAGTTAAGAACACTTTTCCCAGAAGCGCATCAAATTGACGCACGCGCTTCGGATGAATTCGGTTGGAAAGTGGGGCGTTTGGTAGAAGTGGCGCCGAATGGCTGGTTAGAGTCGGATATATCAAAAGCCGGCGTTAAAAACCAAAAAGTGGTGTTTGATGAAAAAGTAGACAAGCGCGGCCCGATTAATATCGGCGTGGCGTTGGAGCGCGAGTATGGCAAAAAAGGCCAGCGTGTAGTGGTGATGGGCAATGCAAACTTCTTATCGAATACGTTTATTACCAATGGCGGCAATTTGGATTTTGGCGTAAACATTGTGAACTGGCTGGCTGGCGATGACAAACTCATTACTATTCAGCCGATGCCGTTGAAAGATATCAATGTGACTATTCCTAGCGATGACAAAGGCCGCGCGGTCGCATGGACGGTGTTCCATAGCTTCCAGTATTTTATTCCGCTCGGTTTTTTTGTAGCAGGCTTCTGGTTGTGGTGGAAACGTAGAAAAGCTTAAAGTGATACTTAACACATTAAAAGTATTCAAAATTTGAAAAGTCTGTCATTAGCGATACAGACAATGAGTATAGGTAAGTTATGAAAAATAGATGGTTGCTTAATTTAGTCATGCTGGCAGTAGTTGGCGGCTTGGTTGCTTTTTTATATCTTCGCCCGCAAGTTAAGATTGATGCGCCTACAGAACATGCGGTTTCTCAGTTAAAGTTAGCGGATTTTAATGCCATTAAAGTCGAATTTCCTGCGCTTAAAGCGACGGCTTTTGAAAAAGTTGATGGATTCTGGCGTATGACCGCACCGTACAAAGCACGTGCGGATCAACTGTCGGTGCAGCGTATCTTGTCGATTATCGCCGCAACCAGTGTAGAGAAGTTTTCTGCCAATGATTTGGCTAAATACGGCTTGAATAATCCGGAACTGAAAGTACAACTAACCAGCAGTAATGGCGTAGAAGAGTTCATCTTCGGCACGCATAACCCAGTAACAGACGAGCAATATTTGGCTTATAAAGATGCGGTTTATCTGATTCAGGCAGGATACTCTGAAGCAGCGAGCGTACAACCCATTGAGTTGGTTGATAAGTTGCCGCTTGGCCCCGAGGAGCTAAAACAAATCAGCGGCTTTAATTTTTCACATTTAGAGCAATGGGAAGAAATCGGGTTAAACGTAGATTTAGAGGCTGGTAATTGGACGGTGAATACACCTAAAGCTAAACCTACGCAAAACGAATTGAATGAGTGGCTGGACTTTAGTTGGAAACAAAGCCCAGCTAAATCCGTAGAGCTTTATGTACCAGATCGTAAAACGGTGTACCCATCTTTTGAATTAAAGCTTAAAGATGGCAAAAAAATACGATTTGATAAGATTCAAGAATCACCTGAATTGTTATTGGCGCGCCCTGATGAAGGTATTTTGTATCACTTTAATAATGACGTCGGATTTACCATGTTGAATCCACCCATTAATCTAAAATAACATCCGTATTTAAACTATGCCTGAATTACCAGAAGTAGAAATAACGCGGCGTGGTTTAACTCCACTGATTAATCAAACGGTTAGGCATGTTGTCATTCGCAATGGCAGTATGCGCTGGCCAATTCCGGCGCATTTGCCGCAAACCTTACATCAACAGAAATTACTTAACCTAACACGTCGTGCTAAATACATTTTAGCCGAGTTTGAGTGTGGCACTTTGCTGTTGCACTTAGGCATGTCTGGCCGTATTCGCCTATTAGAGCGTGATTATCCGCCTGAAAAGCATGACCATTTTGATATCGCTTTTAATGATGGAAGCGTGTTGCGATTGTGTGATCCGCGTCGGTTTGGTGCTGTGTTATGGGCTGGTGAAAATCCGCAAACGCATGTCTTGATTAGTACGCTTGGCCCGGAACCACTGGAGCCGAGTTTCAATGCACAATATTTATTTGCTCAAACACGCTCACGAAATACTGCAATTAAAGTCACCATTATGGATAGCCATTTGGTTGTGGGTGTTGGCAATATATATGCGTCAGAATCGTTATTCCGTGCCCGCATTCACCCAGAAACGCCAGCGAAAAAACTCACACTGCAACAATGTGAAACACTGGTTTTAGAGGTTAAAGCCACACTAAACGATGCGCTAAATGCCGGCGGAAGTAGCTTGCGTGATTTCTTTGGCGCAGATGGTAATCCAGGCTATTTTCAGCAAGAATACTTTGTATATGGACGCACAAGCGAGCCATGCAAAGTGTGTACAAAACCGATTAAGAATATTCGACTAGGTCAACGCTCCACATTTTATTGTGAGCAATGCCAAGCTGGAGGCTAGCTAATGAGCCAGCCTAAGCTAACAATCCCTTACTTGCTGGTACTATTTTCTGTGCCGTATATGCGAAATGCTGAAAACCAGCTTTGCGTTTCACTGGCATGGGCGAAAGACCTGATTGAGCATGCTAATTACATTGAAAGACTCACTTTAGTTTCGTATTTGTCGGATGAAATTCCACCACCAGATGCGGTGGTAATAGAAAATAATCCAGCACTCAAAAATGTACGTTTTGAATTGCTACCAAAGCCTAAAAACACATTGCATGCGCTACTGTTGTTACCCAAAACCATAAAAACTTTACTTAAAGAAATCGACCATACAGTTATCGTACACAGTGCAGTTGCTGGCTGGCCGATTCCAGAGGCATGGATTATCTGCTCAATTTTAGTATTTAAAAAGCGCTTTCATTTTATTAATGTTGAATCAGCTTTTTGGCGTGTGCCAAAGGGCCAAGTGCTTGGTTTAAAGAAAAAGATAAAGTCTATTGTTTGGGAGTATCTGAATCGACTATGTATACAAAGCGCAGATTTAAGTACTTTCACACAAGAAGAATATAAAAAAACGCTGCTAACACATCATCAAAATAAAGGTTTCGTTATTCCTGCCACTTGGATAGATGCAGAAAACATTCTGCATGAGGCTGATTTAATTAAGCTCAATCAACACAAAAAAAACCAAATTACGGATCCAATAAAATTGGTATTTGCCGGACGTTTAGTGATTGAAAAAGGCATCTTGCTGCTGATTAACGCTGTTAGCGAATTGATAGATGCGGGGCATCGATTAGCCTTGGATATTTATGGTGATGGTAGCTTATTGCAAGAATGTCTAGATTTGATTGAGCAGAAACAGAAACAAGAATTCATACATATGTGTGGCACAGTAAAATATGGGCCAGACTTTTTTAAGTTGCTACATGGGTATGATTTGATGGTGATTCCCAGTTTATCGGATGAGCAGCCTAGAAATGTATTTGATGCATTTTCTCAGGCTTTGCCTGTACTTTGTGCGGACACTGCGGGTTTAATGCAGTGTGTAGAGAATCAGAAAACTGGTTATTTTTTCAAGATTGGTGATATAACCCATTTAAAAAGTCAGTTGATTGCAATTATGAGTGATAGGCAGACATTACTGAATATGGGGGTGCAATGCGTAGATTACGTTAACAATATGACGCATACGCAAATGCATATGAAGCGTCTTAAATTGATTCAGCAAGCGTTAGATACATACACAAATAAAGCTAAGTAGTTTTGGCTAGTGCTGGTGCGGTCTTGCCGCATGCTCATGTAGATAACCAGATGGCTTGCTTGGCGTTTTCCCAAATTTTTGCGGTATTAATGAGCCAATCACCATGGCTGCCGCGCTGATTGCAAGGCCAATCAATTGCGGTGGAACTAGACTTTCTTCATCCACCAATACTTCAATCAGTATCCAGCTGCCAATGCCGCCGATGATGGCAGCCAATGCGCCTTGGCTGGTAGCACGCTTCCAAAATGCGCCACAAACAAGTGGAATAAATGCGCCTGCAAGTGTGATTTTGTAAGCGGATTCCACCATGCCAAAAATAGAGTTCTCCGAGTTAAGCGCATAAAGTAGTACACAAGCGGCAAAGCAGACCAAGCAAATGCGCATCACGCGCAAAAAGCCTTTATCGGTAAGGTGTGGCATATAACCGCGTACGACATTCTCAGCAAAAGTGACTGAAGGGGCAAGCAGGGTGGCTGATGAGCAACTCATGATGGCAGATAGAACAGCGCCAAAAAAGATGGCTTGCGCAATGATTGGTGTATGTTGTAGCACTAAAGTAGGCAGTACGCGCTGTGAATCTTCTACGACTAGTTTACCAAACACGGCAGGGTCGATCAGCGTGGCAGAGTAGGCGATAAACATAGGTACAAAGGTAAAGCAAAAATAGACAGAAGCCCCTAAAATGGAACCCCATAATGCGATTTTGGCACTTTTGGCAGAAGTAATGCGTTGAAATACATCTTGCTGCGGAATACTGCCCAGCATCATGGTCATCCAGCCGCCCAGAAAGGTAATCCAGATCCAAATGTCTGCGCCTTTAGGAAAGAAATCCAGCTTGCCAGCAGCTCTTGCGTGTTCAATCACTGGTGCTACGCCACCAGTCATGCCAGACACAATATTGCCGATATACAGCAAGCCGCCAATGACAACAATCATTTGCACAAAATCTAATATGGCAACTGATAGCATACCGCCCAGCGTGGTGTAAGTTAACACAATGGCGGTACCTAAAATCATGCCAGCCTCTTCACTCACTGCGCCGTTGGTAATCATATTGAAAATCAAGCCGAGTGCCTTGATTTGTGCGGATACCCAGCCTAAATAGGAAATAACAATGGCAATAGTAGTGAGTATTTCCACTGAGCGGTTGTAGCGCATCCTATAAAAATCACCGAGCGTGAGGATGTTCAATTTATAGAGTTGGGTAGAGAAGAAAATGCCGGCAATAACCAAACACATGCTGGCGCCGAATGGGTCTGCTGCTACGCCGTTTAAGCCCTCTTTTACAAATGTAGCGGAAACACCAAATACCGCTTCTGCGCCAAACCAGGTCGCAAAAACCGTTGCCATCACCACTGGCAGAGGCAAGTGGCGGCCTGCAATCGCATAATCTTTTGTGTTTTTAACGCGGGTGGCGGCGGTTAAGCCAATGCCAATAGAGACAAATAAATAGGCAGCAACAAACCAAGTCAGCACGGATATTCCTTTTAATAACTCTTCTACGTGATGTTAATTCTGAGAGCAAAAAATCGCGAAACGCCAACAAAACTGTACCTTTTCAGCTTGCTGATAATTCGATTTAACCGCATTTTACACTGATATTTTTTGATATTTTCGGATTTATTATTGCATTATTTAAGTTTTTTATTTTATTGAGATAAAGCTACTTAAATAAAATAATGGTCAAACTGACGGATTGTAGCAAGACCAGCACTACGATTGCGATAACCATCCACTTTTGCCAGCGCGCTTGGTTTTTTTGTATTTTAATCAAGATATTAATTGTTTTATGTGCTGGAATATTTTGTTCAGCAAGCGTTTGTTGCGTTAAAAATTGATGTACCAATCGCGGCATTTGCGGTGTGTTTTTCAAGATAAAAGGCAGCTCTTTTTTGAATGTATTGGCAATGCTGCGCCAGCCGACCTGTTCGCTCATCCAACGATTTAGGAATGGTTTTGCGGTTTGCCATAAATCAATATTAGGATCTAGATCACGACCAAGCCCTTCAATATTCAATAGCGTTTTTTGTAGCATGACCAGTTGCGGCTGAATCACCACGCCAAAACGGCGAGACATCTGGAAGAGGCTTAATAGTGTGCGACCAAAGGAAATGTCTTTAAGCGGTTTGTCAAAAATCGGCTCGCAAATCGCGCGCACTGCGGTTTCCAGCTCCTCAATATTGGTGTCTTGTGGCACCCAGCCAGATTCAATATGCGCGACTGCGACATCGCGGTAATCACGATTAAAAAAAGCCAGGAAGTTACGTGCCAGATAATATTTATCGATATCACTTAGGCTGCCCATGATGCCAAAATCGAGCGCAATATATTTACCTTTATCAAGCCCATCATTGGCGACTTGTATATTGCCTGGATGCATGTCTGCATGAAAAAAACCATCACGGAACACTTGTGTGAAAAATATCTCAACGCCGTCATGCGCGAGTTTTGTAATATCAATGCCGTTGGCGCGCAACACATCGATTTGACTGATTGGTATGCCGTGCATACGCTGCATTGTCATCACTTCTTTGCGGCAATAATCCCAATACACATCGGGGATTAGCAAGCGCGCGCGTACTTCGTCTTTTTTGGCAAAATTACGCGCCAATTGGCTGCAGTTGGCTGCTTCTAAAGTTAAATCCAGTTCGTGCTTGGTGTGGCGCGCAAATTCATCCACTACTTCTAAAGGTTTTAAACGTTTACCTTCGCTAGAAACAGTTTGCAGTAGCCGTGCCAATGATTTTAATAGCAACAAATCCTGACTAATGACTTTGGCAATACCAGGACGTAATACTTTCACCGCTACTTCTTGCCCATCGATTAAATGCGCAAAATGCACTTGCGCCACCGACGCGCTGGCAATGGCAACTGGCTCAAATTGGCTATAGATTTGGTTTAATGGCAGGCAAAATGCAGTTTCGATACTTTTTTGTACTTCTGCAAACTCAAAAGGCGGCACTTGATCTTGTAATTTGGCTAGCTCGTCTGCCACATCTGATGGCAGTAAATCGCGGCGGGTTGAAAGCATTTGTCCAAATTTAACAAAAAGTGGGCCTAACTTTTCCAGTGCCAAACGTAATCTTACGCCTCTTGGTAGCGTGGTGCTGCGCCAAAAGAACACACATTTAATCAGCGTATGTAACGGTTTAAATGTGACATGCTCACTGATAAATTCATCCAGCCCAAACTTTAATAGGGTGAAAATGATGACAAATAACCGAAAGTAATGCATTTAATCGGGTTAACTTTCTATTGAGTTGGATGTTTGCTGAGTTAGTTTTTGTAGTCTTTTTTCAAAGCGTGCGATATCACTTTTTAGGCTATCCACATCATGGTTAAACTGTTCAATATGACGTTTTTTTGCCAGCATAGGTTTTTCTTCTTGCCAGTATTCTGTCAACATTTCTGCTATATTCACGGTTTGTTTTTTAGTTTCATGTAACATTTTTTGCGTTGTTTCGCCTAGCTTGCTGGCGGTAATGTCGCCCACCAAATGACTTAAATCTTCTTCAATATCCCAGCGCATTTGTCGTAAAGTTTTACTGAGTTCTGTCGCCAAATGTGCATCGCCATCAATTTGAATCTGCATTTTGGCAGCCTCATCTTTAGTTAGTAAACGCAATGCCAAACTGGGTGGAATATGAATAAACGCGTCTGGCTCCGCTGCTTCGCCTGCAAGACTCAAACTGCCATCTTCCAAAATAGCGAGATTTGCTTTGATTAAGGTAAAGTCAAACTGCACGACTTTGCCCGCAAAGGCGACCAAATAAGCACGTGACCAATTGTTTTGATTGGTGATATGTTGCAGAAAACGTGTGACTAAAGGTTTTAGCATTGAGTTTGATTATTGAATTTAGATTTAAGCGACTTTAGAAGTGAATGAGTATCTGAAATTAAGTTTTATAGCCTTTATGTAGAGCCACAACGCCTGCGTTCAGGTTGTGATAATCCACTTTGTCGAACCCTGCATCCTGCATCATTTGCTTCAAGGTTTCCTGGTCTGGATGCATGCGAATACTTTCTGCCAAGTATTGATAACTTTCTGCATCTTTGGCGATTAGTTTGCCCATAAACGGCAATAATTTGAATGAATACACATCGTATAATTTTTGTAGTGGCTGCCAGATGGTCGAAAATTCCAGCACTAAAAGCCTGCCGCCGATTTTTAACACGCGTTGCATTTCTTTCAGTGCGATATCCTTATGCGTCATGTTGCGCAGGCCGAATGCCACAATCACGCAATCAAAAGTATTGTCCGGAAATGGTAATTGTTCCGCATTGCATTGCATGGCTGGCACATTCAGCCCTGCGTCAATCATGCGATCGCGTCCAACGGCAAGCATGGATGCGTTAATGTCGGTTAAAGTGACTGAACCTTCTTGCCCGACTTTTTTTGCGAATAGCTTAGATAGATCGCCACTGCCACCAGCAATATCCAATACTTTATCACCCGCTTTTACACCGCTTACATCAACCGCAAAGCGTTTCCAAACGCGATGTAATCCAGCAGACATCACGTCATTCATGACATCATATTTGCTGGCGACAGAATGAAATACTTCGCCAACTTTTTGCTGTTTTTCTGGCTCGTTAATCGTTTTAAAGCCAAAATGTGTGGTTTTTTCCGTCATGTTTATCCTTACATTTTCTTGCGTTATTTTTGCGTTTCAACTGATTTTCTTTGATGCCCAGCCATTTCAAGCTTTGTGACATAGTCTTGCCACATTGCCTGATAGTTGTTTGCTAACTCGTACAAATAATCCCAAGAAAATAGGCCTGTATCATGGCCATCACTAAATACCAACTTGACTGCATAATTACCGACAGGTTCGATAGCTGTTATATTCACATCTTCTTTGCCAATTTGCAGTGTTTCTTGCCCTGCGCCGTGGCCGCGTACTTCGGCTGACGGTGAATATACCCGCAAAAACTCACATGACAGCATGCACTCCATATTGTTATCGAATTTAATCTCCAATAAACGCGACGCCTGATGCAGGCGAATATCGATAGGGCGTGGAGAATCTGGGTTTAAACTGCTCATTGGTGAAAGTGTAAAAGTATCAAACCAGAATGATAACAGAACATGCATCACCCCAATAGATTAGCGGTTTTAACCACAAGTAATCCGGCTAATTAACCGCTTGTCGTTAAATATTAACCTTCCATCAGAAACTAAATCAATTAAACCTGATAATAGCGTTGATTAATTTAAATATTATTCATCATGTGATACAGTACTTTGGAGCAGTAAAGTAGTTAAATTTAGGTGTACACAGAAGTGTAAATCCTAGAAACGTTTTGTTAGGAACAACAATGGCAGAAAATAAATTAGCGCATCAATTTGCAGCATATTCCGAATGGCGAAAAGCACTAGTCGATAGCATTTGTGATTATCGTAGTTGGTTGAATGAGCAAGAGCTAAACGATGCGCAAATTGATCAGCGCATTAGCAATTTACTGGAACGTTTACGCGAAGATAAATTGAATGTTGCTTTTGTGGCTGAGTTTTCCCGCGGGAAATCAGAGTTAATTAACGCGATTTTCTTTGCTGATTATGGTCAACGTTTATTGCCGTCTAGCGCTGGTCGCACCACGATGTGTCCCACTGAGTTGTTGTATGACGCCGCGAAGCCCACATCTATTGCCATGCTGCCGATTGAAACGCGCTCGTCAGATGCGACTACCACCGAATACAAACGCTATCCAGATGAGTGGAAAGTAGTCGAATTTAATGTTGATAATAACGACAGTATGGTTGCTGCATTTAAAGAAGTCAGCAGCACTAAGCGCGTAACAGCTGAAGAGGCCGAAAAGTTTGGCTTGTATGATCCGAACAGCGCTGACGATGCCATGAGTTTAAACAAAGATGGCAGCATTGATATCCCTTGCTGGCGTTATGCCATGATTAATTTCCCGCATCCTTTGCTTGAGCAAGGACTGGTGATTTTAGATACCCCAGGTTTGAACGCGATAGGTACTGAGCCTGAGTTAACGCTTAATATGTTGCCAAATGCACATGCGGTATTATTTATTTTAGCTGCTGATACGGGCGTTACTAAGTCAGAAATTGACGTATGGCGCCAATATATCAGCGGCACACGCTGGAAACAAAAAGGTCGCCTAGCTGTATTGAATAAAATCGACGGTTTGTGGGATGAGCTGAAGAACGAAAAAGAAATTGAAAAAGAGATTAACAAACAAATTAAAACCAGTGCTGAGTTATTGGGTTTAGAAAATAATCAAATTTTCCCGACATCGGCACAAAAAGGTTTGCTGGCTAAAATTAATGGTGATGAAACGCTATTAGTACAAAGTCGTTTGCCAGCGCTTGAAAAAGCATTGTCAGATGAATTAATCCCATCTAAAAAAGAAATCGTTCGCGATAACACCAAAAATGAGATTGAAGATTTAATCACCAACTCAAACATGATTTTAGAATCACGTGTTGCTGGCGTGGTTGAGCAGTTGGATGAGTTACGCGGTTTGCGTGGCAAAAATGAAGACGTTGTTGAGCACATGATGAATAAGGTCAAAGTAGATAAAGAAAACTTTGAAAAAGGTTTACAGCGCTTTCAGGCATTGCGTAGCGTGTTTTCTCAACAAACCAATAAATTATTCACTTTGTTGGGTATGGAGGCACTGAAGGTGCAAGTGCACACGACGCGTGAAACTATGATTAAAGCCAGTTTCACCAAAACAATCCGTGAGGCGATGGATAATTTCTTCTTGGATCTTAAAGGCCGTCTGGTTTCATCGGATGCACAGATTGATGAGATCAAGAAAATGATGGATGTGATGTACGACAAGTTCTCTAAAGAGCATGGATTACGTAAATCTGAGCCGCCAGCATTCTCAACTTTGCGCTATCAAAAAGAGTTGGCCAAGCTGGAGCGTGCATATAAAGAGCAATTTAACACCGCCTTTAATATGATTGCTAACGAGAAGATGACATTAACCACTAAATTCTTTGAAACTTTAGCGAGCCGCGTGATTCATGTGTATGAAGTGGCGAATCGTGATGTGGAAAACTGGTTAAAAGCGGTAATTGCGCCAATGGAATCTCAGGTGCGTGAGCATCAATTGCAATTGCGTCGGCGTTTGGAAAGCATCAAGCGCATCTATAAGGCGACGGATACACTTGAAGATCGCATTCTGGAATTGGAAAATATCGAGAAAAGTATTCGCGCACAAATGACAGATTTAAAAGTTTTACGTCAGCATATGGGTAATGCGCTGGCTTTTGAAAATGAGCCAGAAGCAAAAGTAGCTTAATCATTTGTCTCAAGCAGAAAAGTAAATAAAAAAGCCGACATTTAGTCGGCTTTTTTATTGCATGAGTTAAATCGAGTTAACTCAATTTAAGCGGCTAACATCGCGCCTTTAATCTTCTGCATCGCTTTCTGCTCGATCTGGCGAATACGCTCCGCAGAAACGCCAAACTCAGCAGCTAAATCATGCAAAGTAAGTGTTGCACTTTCCGTTAACCAGCGTGCTTCTAATACGCGGCGGCTACGGTCATCCAGGCTCATTAATGCTTTACTTAAGCTAGCGGATTGCAACTGCTCGGCTTGTTTGTTCGCCAAAAACTCTGATGGCTCTGGGCCTTCATCTTCTAAATAAGCAATCGGGCTAAAGCTTTCGTCGCCATCATCATCCGTGTGTGCATCTAATGAAATCTCTTGCCCATTCAGGCGATATTCCATCTCCATCACTTCTTCTGGTTTTACGTTGAGTTCAAGCGCGATACGATTCACTTCATCTGTATGCAGGCTATCAAAACCTTTTTTCATACTACGTAAATTAAAAAACAATTTACGTTGCGCTTTAGTGGTCGCAGTTTTAACCAAACGCCAGTTGCGCACAATATACTCATTCATTTCGGCTTTAATCCAATGCATCGCAAAGGAAACCAAGCGCACACCACGATCCGGATCAAAGCGTTTAACCGCTTTCATCAGGCCGATATTGCCCTCTTGAATAAGGTCTGATTGTGGCAAACCATAACCTAAATAGCCACGCGCAATACTAGCAACCAAACGCAAATGCGAAACAACTAATGTTTGCGCGGCGTCTAAATCGTTATTGTTTTTGAGCTTCGTGGCCAAATCATATTCTTCTTCTGCGCTCAATAGCGGAAAGGCCTTAATCGCACGCATGTACTGATCAAAGCTATCAAGAGATGAAATTGACGGTATTGTTAAAGCGTTTATGATAAAACTCCTTTAATCATTAAGTAATTACTGAAATAATATTTTAGCACTCTGGTTATGAGAGTGCTAGTGACGAAAAGTTTCAAAGTGTTAAGATTTTATTTTTTGACATTGAAAGTCGTGAACAATTAAGTATGTCGGCTAAATAACTGTAGCTGAATTGTAAATATATGTTTGATTAAATGTTTATCCCACGTTGCCCATTTAAGTTGTTTTTGTCCAACTTATCTTGCAGGAATACGTTCAAAACAAAGATTTATATCATTTCATCTACTATTGTATAAGTTTAGAGGAATGGCATTGCTAACTGCAGGTTTTGCATGCTACCCAGTATCACCAGCGTTGATATTACAAGAAATACCCAAGCGACCATTCCTGCCGTCAGCACCGCGCCGAACATGAGTATGGCGCGGCCTTTCTCTTTCAGTCGAAATACTACTGGGATACCATAGTAAATCAGGCCAATTGCGGCCATCATGGCTATTGCCGTTACAATCAAGTTAACCATCACGTTGGGGATGATTAGGAATATCGGAGCCATCCACAGTGGTGTCGGGGCCACTGCTGCGAGCATGAAGGCCTCATGGTAACTAGGCTGAAAATTTGCCACCTCCGCAAGTTGACGAATAATGATAGCCATCACTGGTACAACTATTAGTTCAATGACAAACAAAATGAAGGCAACCAATAACAACTTTTCATGTGATAACGATAAAATTTGAACTAGTTGTCCGCCATGTATATTACCGGCAAGATACACCATCAGTGCTGGCAGCAGCGAAAACGGAACAACATGTGCCAAGTAAAGCTGGGGAATGGACGGTTTGCTATGTACCAGGCGACTCCAGCCTTTAACTGGTGTCGTGAATAACCAAAATAAAGTTAACGGGTTCATGATAATCCACCCTTTCCGTAAAACTTAACACGGTAAACAGCCATGTAATATGTAAGCACTATCTAATTGATATTAGTTTACACTTTAAGTAAGATTAATATGCAGTTTTTGAACCTATCTACTAATATACTGTCGATAGAAAAAGGTTGTGTTAGTTGGAACAATAAAAAAAACTGAACACTAGGCCGTAATTGCTAAACGGCACCAAATAGATAACACAGCACTTACCCTTGTAAAGCGAGGTGCATCATGGTCGATATAAGCGGAACGACGTCACCTGTGCATTATTCAGTGACCGTCAGACCCAACTGTTCGCTGTCACCTGCGGGCACACTGCGTGTCTTTTCCGTTATTGCCTTAATTTCCCTGAGTTTTTCCTTAGTATTCGTGTTCATTGGTGCTTGGCCAGTATTGTTTTTTGCTGGAGCTGAACTATTGACACTAGGTTATTGCTTTTATCATGTTTTGCTGCATGCTGGGGATTATGAGCAACTGATCATAGATGATGACAAGGTTGTTGTCCAAATACATGAGCTGGGGCGGGACAGGTGTGTAAAGCTCAGTGGCTACTGGACCCGATTGGTGCTGGATTGTATGCCAGGCGGCTATTGCCGGTGGTTAGTATTACGATCAAGCGGGTGTGAAGTCGAGTTTGGTCGCCACATGACAAGTGATGAGCGTCTAAAACTGGCGCGTCAGTTACGACCTATACTGGGTGGGTTTATGACATGAAAAAACTTCCTCCCCAAGCCGTAATCTTAAGTTTGCTAACTGGTCAGGCGCAAGCGGCACTTAACTTTAATCTCCAAAGCCCCGTTACTCCAATCGCCCATCAGATTTATAACCTGCATACGCTTATCCTGCTAGTGTGTCTGCTAATTTTTTTTGTAGTGTTTGGCTTCATGTTTTATGCACTTTTTAAGCATCGCAAGTCGACAGGCCATCAAGCATCGCATTTTCACCAGAATTTTCGTCTAGAAGTGATATGGACACTGATACCTTTTTTAATTTTGATCGGTATAGCCATTCCAACGACCAAAACAGTATTGGCGATGAAAAATGTCGAGCATTCAGACATGAATATCAAAGTCACTGGTCATCAATGGATGTGGGAATACGAGTACCTTGGTGAGGGTGTGCGTTACGTGAGCAATCTAGGTACACCGCGCGACCAAATCGACAACAAAGTGGTGAAAGGTGCGCATTACCTGCTGGAGGTTGATAGGCCACTGGTGGTGCCCACTGGAAAGAAAGTGCGTATTTTACTGACCTCTGCGGATGTCATTCACTCGTGGTGGTTACCGCAGTTCGGTGTTAAGCAGGACGCCATTCCTGGTTTTATTCATGAGGCATGGTTTCAGGTAGAAAAACCTGGTACCTATCGTGGCCAGTGTGCAGAATTGTGTGGTGTCGGTCACGGCTTCATGCCTATTGTCGTGGAAGCACTACCACCGGAACAATATGATGACTGGCTTAAAACCCAGAAAATCAGCCTAGCCGAAACTTCCAGTACAAGCAGCAAGACTTATACACTAGCGGAACTAACAATGCATGGCGAGAAAGTATATTTAAGCCGTTGCGCAGCCTGCCATCAAGCCAATGGGCAAGGTATTGCAGGCATGTTCCCGCCACTGATTGATGGTGCGCCATTCAGTGCGGGTGCAGGGGTTACCACTCCTTTAGCTGAGCGTGGATTCTGGAAAGATGGCAAGGTGGTGCTAGGTAGCAAAGAGCGGCATTTGGATATTTTAATGAATGGTATCACAGGTACAGCCATGCAGCCGATGGCAGCGCAACTGTCTGACTTTGACATTGCTGCCGTTGTTAGTTACGAACGCAATAGTTGGGGTAACAAGACTGGCGATACGATTCAGCCAGCTGAGGTCGCCGCGTTACGAAAAGGAGTAGCTAAATGACAGCCATTGCATTAGATTCCCATGAACATGATCATCCTAGCGGTATTAGGCGCTGGTTAACGACTACTAACCACAAGGACATCGGCACGCTGTATCTGTGCTTTAGTTTTGCCATGTTTCTGTTCGCAGGGGCGTTAGCGATGTTAGTCCGCACTGAGTTGTTTGAACCAGGACTGCAATTCTTTCAGCCTAATTTGTTTAACCAGCTCACGACCATGCATGGTCTGATTATGATTTTTGGCGCCATCATGCCTGCTTTTGTCGGTTTTGCTAACTGGCAGATTCCGCTGATGATTGGCGCACCAGACATGGCTTTCCCACGCCTTAATAATTGGAGTTTCTGGCTGTTGCCAATGGCAGCATTATTACTGCTTGGTTCGTTCTTAGTGCCGGGAGGTGCCGTAGCAGGTGGTTGGACCATGTACCCACCACTATATATTCAGGGTGGTATTGGCTACGATATGACCATCTTCGCCATACATATCATGGGGCTGTCGTCTATCATCGGCTCTATCAATATTATCACCACCATCCTCAATTTGCGGGCGCCTGGTATGATCATGATGAAAATCCCGATGTTCGTTTGGACTTGGTTAATCACTGCCTATCTGCTGGTCGCGGTAATGCCGGTACTGGCTTCGGCAGTGACGATGTTATTAACAGATCGTCACTTTGGTACCCATTTTTTCAATGCTGCAGGGGGCGGCGACCCTGTGATGTTTCAGCATATATTCTGGTTCTTCGGTCATCCTGAGGTTTATATTATGATCCTGCCGGCGTTCGGCATTCTATCCACCATTATTCCGACCTTCTCGCGCAAGCCCTTGTTTGGCTACCACTCTATGGTGTATGCCACCGCTTCCATTGCTATCCTGTCGTTCGTGGTGTGGGCGCATCATATGTTTACCGTGGGTATGCCTGCGGCTGGGCAGCTGTTCTTTATGTACACCACAATGCTGATTGCGGTGCCGACCGGTGTAAAAGTATTCAACTGGATTGCCACCATGTGGCAAGGCGCTATTTCTTTTGAAACACCTATGTTGTTTTCCGTAGCAGTTATCTGTCTGTTTACGATAGGAGGCTTCAGCGGGTTGGTGCTGGCGGTGGTGCCGGTGGATATTCAATTGCAAGATACCTATTACGTCGTGGCGCATTTCCACTATGTATTATTTTCTGGTGCGGCGATGTCTATCATGGCTGGCGTGTACTATTGGTTACCAAAATGGACTGGACATATGTACAACGAAACGCTAGGGCAGTGGCATTTCTGGCTGACTGCTATAGCCTTTAACATCACGTTCTTCCCCATGCATTTTACCGGACTGGCGGGAATGCCGCGCCGAGTGCCAGACTATGCTTTGCAGTTCGCAGAATTCAACATGATTTCCTCCATCGGCGCATTCGTGTTGGGGGCTAGTCAACTACTGTTTCTCTACATCGTAGTCAAATGTATTCGTGGAGGTATGCCAGCTGGTGAAAAACCTTGGGATGGAGCGGACACGTTGGAGTGGACGTTGCCTTCGCCAGTACCTTATCACACGTTTGAAACTGCACCGGTAATTAGATAAAGGGATATGTCATGGATACCAGCCGATATTATTTACCCGCTCCGTCCTGGTGGCCTATCGTAGGTTCAGTTGCCTTGTTGACTTTGGCTAGTGGTTTTTTGCTTCTGCTACAACGTATGCCTGCAGGTTCTTACCTGATGCTGGCCGGAGCGGTCATACTCGCAGTTATGCTGTTCGGATGGTTCGGTGCGGTGATTAGAGAGGGCATTGCAGGTAGATACAACGGCCAAGTGGACGTTTCTTATCGCTGGGGCATGAGCTGGTTTATCTTTTCCGAAGTCATGTTTTTTGCCGCCCTGTTCGGCGCACTGTTCTACGCACGTTATTTCGCCGTACCCTGGCTGGGGCAGGCGTCACTGCTGTGGCCTGGCTACAACTCTACTTGGCCGACTGCCGGGCCGGGCTCACTTGCATCGTTTACTCCTATGGCAGCATGGGGTATTCCCGCCATTAATACACTGATATTGCTTAGTTCTGGTGCGATTGTGACTTGGGCGCACTGGGGTCTTAAAAAAGATAACCGTCTGCAACTGAAAATCGGGCTGGCGCTCACCATTCTGTTGGGAGTGATATTTATTGCGCTACAGGCGTACGAATATTTCTTGGCCGACTTCAGTCTAAAGACTGGGATTTATGGCGCAACATTTTACATGCTGACTGGTTTTCATGGCGCTCATGTCACGCTAGGCGTCATTATGTTGGTCGTGATTTTAGGTCGTGTGATTGCCGGGCATTTTTCAGAAAAACGCCATTTTGCTTTTGAAGCAGTTTCCTGGTATTGGCACTTTGTAGACGTGGTCTGGTTGTTATTGTTTGTGTTTGTTTATTGGCTTTAAGTCTGAATAAGGAGTATCAAAATGAACCGTCGACTATATTTTATATTGCCTGATGTTGCTAGTGCACATTCAACGCTAGATGACCTATTACTAGCGCGCATCAACGCCAAGCGTATTCATTTTCTTGCTAGGCCTGGCACAAGGATGGGCGATTTGCCCGGGGTGATTGCATCAGCGCGCTCCGCCCTGATTAAAGACTGGGAGATTGGCGTTGGAGTAGGGGCATTGCTAGGACTGGTGTTGGGGTTGGTTGTAGTGAGTGTATCAGTATGGGGTCATACGCAACCATTGCCAATTTTTCTTACATTAGGAATATGTACATTGCTAGGTTTTATCGGTGGGGCGGTGTGGACTGCAGTGGTGGCCACCACGGTTCCCATCACGCACCTCAAGCCATTTGAAAAGAAAATTTCTGAAGGAAAAGTGTTGATGACGGTATTAGTGCCTTTTCATCGAGCTAATGAGATTCGAGCACTGGTGGAAAGAAAACATCCCGAAGCTGCTTATAGCGGCACTTGGCCTACTGACCACGTCATATTTCCATAATCCTCAGTTTAGATACAGCTATCAATCAGCTAACTGATTGATAGCTTAATACATTTATTGGCGACAGAAGCAATCTGCAGAATGATCATTCACAATACCAACTGCTTGCATCCAGGCATAGACAATTGTGGGGCCGACGAATTTGAATCCTCGGCGTTTCAATTCTTTTGATATTATTTCAGATAACGGTGTCATTGCTGGCATATTTGAACCGTCACCAACTATCACTTTTCCATTTGTGAAAGACCAACAGAAGTCGCTAAAGCTTTCTCCTTGTTTAATCATTTCACAATAAATCTTTGCGCCAGCTATAGTTGCTTCGATTTTGGCTCGCGCACGTATAATTCCTGCATCATCCATTAAGCGTTTAATGTCATCTTCATTAAAACTAGCAACAGCCACTGGATTAAAGTCAGCAAAAGCCTTGCGGAATGCCTCTCGCTTACGAAGTACCGTAATCCAAGAGAGTCCAGCCTGAAATCCCTCTAGCATTAGCATTTCCCACAGCATACGCGGGTCATGCTGTGGTCGTCCCCATTCTTCATCGTGATATTTCTGCATGAGTTCGTTATTGGTTGCCCATACACAGCGATGGTTTTTAGTCAGGTTCATTTCAATGTAAGCTTCTATCAAAATATCTACTTAAATTATACAGCGCATATTCTGTTTCAGAATTGCACCATGCTTTGAATAGTTTGTTGTGTTGCATAATGTCCAGTCTAAAACACATCCGCCAGTGCTATTTAATAAGTTGCATTTTAAATGCAACTTATATACACTCTTAAACGATGCAACTCACTCAGTTTTCAGATATTGGCTTACGTCTCTTGATGTATCTTGCTCACGAGCGCAGAGAAACGCCGGCAATTACCTTGGCAGAAGTGTCTAGTCAGTTTGCTATTCCAAGAAATCACCTGGCCAAAGTTGCGGGTAAACTGGTTAAAAACGGGTGGGTTGCCGCTATCAGAGGACGTTCAGGCGGATTGTGTCTGGCCGTAGAGCCAGCCGATATTAGTATTGGGCAAGTATTAAGAGTGCTTGAAGGTCATCAAGAAGTCATTGATTGTGAAAAGCTGAATTGCAGACTTAAAAATGGATGCGAATTAAGGTTGATACTTGCTGAAGCTTACGAGGCTTTTTTTAATGTGCTTGATCGGCACACACTGGCAGATGTAACGCATGGATTAGCAACAAAACAGATTGTTAACATGCAGAAGAGTTTCATGGAAATATATTTGGATAAATCCACAATCCATTAATTAGAGCGGTCGAAAAATAGAGTGGTCGGAGTGCTGCTCTTTATTTTGATTTAAAAGTGGTATTTTAAATACATATTAAAAAAAGGAGTGCTAAATGTTATCAGAAGCGTCAAAACCCTATATTGATGCCAGTGTGCCTGTATTGCGGCAACATGGTGTTGCCATCACAACGGCATTTTATCGAAATCTTTTTATTGAATACCCTGATTTAAAAAATCTATTCAATATGGGAAATCAAGCCCAAGGTGTACAGCAGCAATCTCTGGCGGCGGCCGTTTTTGCTTACGCGGCGAATATCAGCAATCCAGAAATATTAGCGCCCGTTATCAGCAGGATTGTGCACAAACATGTTTCTTTGGGTATTTTGCCAGAGCATTATCCCATCGTAGGCTGGCATTTGCTTGGCGCTATTAAAGAGGTATTGGGTGAAGCTGCAACGCAGCCATTATTGGATGCATGGGCTGAGGCTTATGGCTTATTGGCAGATGCACTTATCGCGCACGAAAAAGCATTGTATGAACGATCGTCTATCGCACCAGGTTACTTAACTAAACTCAAAGTAAAAAATATCAAGCAAGAAAGTAAATTAGTAAAGTCATTTGAATTAGTCTCCATTGATGGCATGCCGCTCGCTCCATTTAAGCCAGGGCAATATGTCAGTGTGGCTGTAGACTTTTCTGATGGCTCGCGCCAACTAAGGCAATATAGCCTGTCAGATGCACCTTCTAACCAGCATTATCGAATTTCAGTTAAGCGTGAGTCCTATCAAACAGAAAGTCCGGCAGGGCGCGTATCTAATTGGTTGCATGATCATTTAAGAGTAGGAGATGCATTATTTGTAGGGCAACCCGCAGGTGATTTCACGCCTGAAGTACAGGCAGATGAAACACTGGTTCTAATTTCTGGTGGCGTAGGCATTACCCCAATGATTGCTACCTTAAAGCATTTTTCTGAAGTGAATCCGACACAAAAGATTATTTTTGCCCATGCAGCACAAAGCAAAGATTATCACTCACATCAAGATGATATTAAGCAAGTATTGCAAGTGATGCCAAATTTAGAAGTTCAGACTTTCTTTGATGGTGTGGTTAATGATGGAGAAAATATACCTAACGAGTTTTACAGCCGTATGCACGTTGAGCATTTTCCTGAGTGGGAAAGTGATAGTACAAAGTTCTATCTCTGCGGACCTACGGAATTCATGAAGTGCGTGAAGGAGCAGTTAACAGAAGCTGGCGTAGCAAAACACAATATCCATAAAGAAGTATTCGGGCCAGATTTGCTTAGTGAGTTATTTTAACTAATCTTAAAGTTTAGAATTAAAGCCCCAGTTTCTATTTAAATAATTTACATATAATCTACTAATTGTTGAGTTGGAACTGGCTGAGCCTAGTGCTTTACTGATACATTTAATGCCTAAAATGGCGAGGTAAATGTATAAGGCGGCGTATAAAAAATCATCAAGGGGAGAGGTATGAAAAGCTACACCACCACATTTACGATTCAACGTTTATGGCTGATATTGGCAAGTAGCATGATTGTCATGTTCGCAGTGCTGCTTTATTACGGCCGCGAAATTTACCATCTGGCACCGCCTATTCCTGCTAGCGTGCAAACCAACGCAGGCGAAGTTCTTTATACGCGTGGCGACATCCAGAGCGGCCAGAATGTCTGGCAATCATTAGGTGGCATGCAGCAAGGCTCAGTTTGGGGGCATGGCGGCTATTTAGCACCAGACTGGAGCGCTGATTGGTTGCATCGCGAAGCCGAGGCTTTGTTAACACTAATTTCCGTGCGGGAAAATACACAAAGCAACGCTACCTTTGATTCACAAAAAGCGATTAATGAAGTGCTATTGCGGCAGGAGTTGCGCAAAAATACCTATAGTCCTGATAGCGAAATAATCACAGTAAGCCCCGAGCGTGCAAAGGCTGTTAGCCAAGTTGCTGAACATTATCGCGGCCTTTTTCAAGGTGATGATACGTATTTAGATTTACGGCGCGACTATGCATTTCCGCTTTATTCCACTATTAATGATGAAGATGCTCATGCGCTGAATGCGTTTTTCTTTTGGACCTCCTGGAGCGCTGTCACCAATCGGCCTGATGATGATATAAGTTACACCAGCAATTGGCCGTATGACCCGCTGGTTGGTAATACACCAAGCGCAAGTGTGCTGATGTGGAGTCTGGTTTCAATTTTACTTTTGCTGGCCGGTATTGGCGGCTTGGTTTGGTATTACGCGCGCCAATACGATGATTGGCGTAATGATTTAGAGCCAGAAACGGGTTTTGCAAAAACAGATAGTTTGGCGAATGTGATTGTTACACCGTCCATGCGTGCTACTGCCAAATATTTCTGGATTGTTACCTTATTATTTGCCGCGCAAGTCGGACTGGGCATCATTACTGCGCATTACGCAGTCGAAGGCCAGGGACTTTATGGCCTGCCATTAGTCGATTATTTGCCTTATGTAGTTACTCGAACTTGGCATACGCAATTGGCCGTACTTTGGATTGCAACCGCGTGGCTTGCGACAGGTTTGTATGTTGCGCCGTTATTATCAGGCCATGAACCTAAATTCCAGCGCTTTGGGGTGAATTTTCTCTTTATTAGTTTGCTGTTGATTGTGGTTGGTTCGTTTGCTGGGCAATGGCTTGCAGTGCATGGTTTTATTGATAGTCTCAAGGTTAACTTCTGGTTCGGGCATCAAGGTTATGAATATATTGATCTTGGACGTTTCTGGCAGATATATCTGTTTATTGGCCTTATGTTGTGGGTGCTATTGGTCTTACGCGCGCTATGGCCAGCTTTACGCCAGCAATCTAGTAGCTCCTTGGTGTTTTTAGTCATCGTGTCAACGATATCCATTGGCCTGCTCTACGGAGCTGGCCTGATGTGGGGGCAGCATACACATATTAGTATCATGGAATATTGGCGCTGGTGGGTCGTGCATTTATGGGTAGAAGGGATATTTGAAGTTTTTGCGACAGCAATCATCTCTACACTGTTTGTGCGCATGGGAATACTACGTGAGAGTGTGGCGGCCATTATGGTGCTATTTGCCACCATTATCTTTCTTGGTGGCGGTGTATTGGGCACGTTCCATCACCTATATTGGAGCGGTACGCCGATTGGGGTGATGGCTTTAGGTGCAACCTTTTCTGCGCTGGAAGTCGTGCCCCTGATGGTAGTTGGGTTTGAAGCTTACAATCACGCGAAAATGGAGAAGCAGGCGCTCTGGCAAGAAGCTTATCATTGGCCATTCATGTTCTTCAGCGCAGTTTTAATATGGAATTTAATTGGGGCAGGACTCTTCGGTTTCTTGATTAATCCGCCAATTGCGCTGTACTACATGCAAGGCTTAACTACTACAGCCAATCACGGTCACGCTGCACTGTTTGGTGTTTATGGAATGCTGGGCATCGGTTTAATGCTCTTTTGCATGCGCGGATTGACGGATGTAAAACAATGGAATCAGAAATTGCTAAAAATCACATTCTGGTCATTGAATATTGGTCTGGCGATGATGACGTTCTTATCCTTGCTGCCCCAAGGTCTCTGGCAAACATATGCCAGCATTAAGCATCATTATGCTTATGCACGAACGGCAGAGTTTATGCATAGCAACGTGATGGAAGGCCTTGTTTGGGCACGAGTGCCTGGAGACATTGTATTTTCTGTGGGCGTGGCCACATTTGTGCTGTTCGTGTTTCAAGCCTTCAGGAGTAAAGCCTGACGAGTTTCAGATATCTCTGCTTGAGAGCAGAGGCATCTGAAACTCTATGGAATAAGTATGTTTAAACCAGTTAACTGGCAACAAATTATAAGCTTGAGTCAATGCCTAATCGTTTAGGAAGACTAAAGTTGGGAAAATTATAGTTGGCAAACCTATGTTCTTTTAGCTGAACTGGATAGTGAAAAATAAGCGGATATCCAGCCCAGCGCAGTTGAGATAATTAGAACAACTAAAATCTCAGCAAACGATAAAAAGTGTAAGTTGAAATCGGATTGATAGCTGTTAGCGATGGCTTTTATCGTTTGATTAAAAAATAGTATCATCACCCACGTAATCATTAACGCTAATGCGCCACCACCTAATCCATACAAACCACCAACATACAAAAATGGCCTGCGAATAAAGCTTTTGGTTGCACCGATAAGTCGGCTTAATTCTATCTCTGCGCTTTGGGTTAAAACCTGCATGCGGATGGTATTGCCAATCACGGCAATCAGCGCGAAGCCGAGTAGTCCAGCCAAAATAATTAAGATTTTTTTGCCTAAAAATAGCAGTGAGTTCAAGCGCTTAATCCATACACCATCCACTAAAACGGTTTCTACACCCTGTATTTTGCTTAATTCATTTTTAAGCGACTCAATAGAAGTTGCATCCAGCATCTTTGGTTCAACAAAAAATGCATCGGGCAGAGGATTGCCTTGTAAAGAATCCAGCAGTGATTTATTCGCATCGATTGCCGTCAACTGTTCAAGAGCGTCTTGTTTTGAGACAAATATTACATTTTGAATGGCTGGATTTTGTTTCAGTATTTTTTCAATGCCTGAAACAAGTGCTGTGTCATGCTTTTCCGTTAAAAATACACTGATCTGTGATTCACTCTTAACGCTACTCACCAAGCCATTTAGATTATCTAAAATAATATAAGCTACGCTAGGTAATGCAAGCGTGACGCCTATACTTAAGCAAATCAATAAAGTGCCAAGTCTGTTTTTTTGAAAGCGAGATAATACTAGCCGTAAAGCCTGCATATGGTGTATCAGCCAAGTTTTCATACAATCACCTCTGAATTGGTCGGATTGATTAGCTTGCCTTGATTCAGATGCAACACTTTATTTTCGTGATGTGTAATTTCATGGCCCGTTTGATTGTCAGCATCGGTACGACCTAGCGCATCGTGTGTGGCAATAATGACGGTGACACCAACCTGTTGAAATGCTTTAAAGAGTGCCAGAATGTCCTCCGCATAGTTCTTATCCAAATTACCGGTTGGTTCATCTGCAATTAAAATAGAGGGCTTGCTTACTACAGCACGTGCAATCGCCAAGCGTTGTTGTTCGCCGCCGGACAAGGTAATCGGCATGGATTTTTCACGGCCTAACAGGCCTACTTTATCTAGGGCTGCGCGAATACGTTTGGCGGCTTCTTGCCCGGTAATACCGTTAATAGCCAATGGCAGGGCGACATTTTGAAAGCAATTGCGGTCATAAAGCAATTTATGATCTTGAAATACCAAGCCAAATTTGCGGCGAATAAACGGCAAAGTTGCCTCTTTTAATTTACTGACGTTTTGATTGTTAATCAGCACCGTGCCATTAGTAGGGCGCTCAATCGCTGCCATCAATTTAAGTAAAGTGCTTTTGCCTGCGCCCGAATGGCCGGTGACATAAACAAGCTCGCCCTGTTCAATCGTAAAGCTCGCGTTACTAATGGCATCGATACTGCCTGGATAGCGTTTGGTGACGTTGTCAAAAACAATCATAAGGTCACTTGGGTAAAGGCTGGGTTGAAATATGTCATCAAAATATTATAGCGCTTAGTAAATGAAAAATTTTTAATCAAATTAAGCCAAATGTACTTAATCAAACAGCGCATCCACAAATGCTTGTGCCTTAAATGGGCGTAAATCGTCTATTGCTTCGCCGATGCCAATAAAGCGCACTGGTATCGGTCTTGCTTCTGCAATCGCTGCAATCACGCCGCCTTTGGCAGAACCATCTAATTTGCTGAGTACCAAGCCCGTTATACCTAACGCGTCATCAAATGCTTTTACTTGGCTGACGGCGTTCTGGCCAGTGTTGGCATCTATCACCAACAATATCTCATGCGGCGCACCAGGATAGGCTTTATCAATGACGCGCTGCACTTTTTTAATTTCATCCATCAAGTGCATCTGCGTGGGCAAACGACCTGCCGTATCCGCGATCACGATATCGATTTTTTTTGCCATGGCAGAATTCACTGCATCAAAAATAACTGCCGCCGCATCACCGCCTTCTGATGCAATCACATGCACATTATTGCGCTGGCCCCATACCTGCAATTGCTCACGCGCAGCGGCTCTAAATGTATCGCCCGCTGCAATTAGAACGCTTTTGCCTTGCGATTGAAATTGTTTGGCTAATTTGCCGATAGTGGTGGTTTTTCCTGCGCCATTAACACCTGCCAGCATAATCACAAAAGGCGCATGAGTATTGGTTTGTAAAGGTATTTCTAATGGCGTTAATACCGCCAATAATTCTGCTTTTAATGCTTGTTTAAGTGCAGTCGTATCTTGCAGATTTTCACGTTTAACACGCTTTTTTAAATTGTCGAGTAATCGCTGGGTTGCTGCTACGCCAATGTCGGATGTCAAAAGAATCGTTTCTAATTCCTCATAAGTATCGGCATCGATTTTCCCGCCACCAAAAAGACTATTGAGTTGACCACCAAGTTGTTGACGAGTTTTGGATAAACCTTGTTTGAGACGTTCAGTAAAGCTTAGTGCTGCTTTTTTAGGTTCCGTTTCTTTAGGCTCTGTGGCTGATACTGTTACGACAGGTACTGCTTCTGCTTGAACCTCTGTTTCGTTAACAGCGGTTTCTTTGTCAATGCTGTTATCTGGCTGGGATTTTTTCTTGAAAATATTAAACATGGCTAACTTTAAATAACAATTAATAAGCATTTTAGTCGTAAAATCGTGAGCGTGCCATTAGTCGCTGGCAGGAACTAAATTTATTTAATCCGTGTCATTTAAGTTCTTATTTAATAAGTGCTTATCAATTTTTGAATTTTAAGAAAGATTTTTGTGCGAACACATATCAAAAAAGCGAAGAAAAAGGCAAATTCGAGATTAATCTTACTATTATTGGCATTAAGTCCTTTGTTTGCACAAGCAGAGATACAAGAGTTTAAATTGCCAAACGGCATGAAAGTGATTGTGCAGGAAGACCATCGTGCGCCAGTGGTGGTGTCACAAGTATGGTATCGCGCAGGCAGTATAGATGAAGTAAATGGTAAGACGGGTGTGGCGCACGTGCTGGAACATATGATGTTCAAAGGTACAAAAAATGTACCGGCAGGCCAGTTTTCGCGCATTGTTGCAGCCGCAGGCGGCAAGGAAAACGCCTTTACCGGCACTGATTACACGTGTTATTTTCAGCAATTGGAAAAGTCGCATTTACCGCTTTCTTTAAAATTGGAATCGGATCGCATGGCGAATCTGGTGATTACCGATGCCGAATTTGCCAAAGAAATTAAAGTGGTGATGGAGGAGCGTCGCTGGCGTACGGAAGATAAGCCGCAGTCAAAAGTAAATGAACAGTTTCAATCGACTACTTTTAAAGCACACCCATATGCCAGACCCATCGTGGGCTGGATGAATGATCTGGAAAATATGACTGCCGCAGATGCGCGCGAGTGGTACAACACTTGGTATGCACCGAATAACGCAACCCTAGTGGTAGTCGGTGATGTGAAAACACAAGAGGTATTAAAGCTGGCCAAACAATATTTTGGCGGATTAAAACCTAAAGTATTGCCCGCCAGAAAACCGCAAACAGAACCTGCACAAATTGGCGAACGCCGTGTGGTGGTGAAGGCCCCTGCCAAGTTGCCGTATCTGATGATGGGCTTCCATGTGCCTGCTTTACAAGATAAAGCAACGTTACAAGGAAAATCATCGACGCCAGAGCAGGCTTGGGAGCCTTATGCGCTGGATGTGTTGGCCGGTGTGTTAAGCGGTAATGATTCTGCTCGATTAAATCAAAAATTAGTACGCGAAAACTCAGTTGCTGTTGATGTTGGCGCTGGTTATGACAGCACTTCGCGTGGTCGCGAAGCGCTATTTGAATTGATTGGTACGCCAGCAGAAGGCAAAACAGTGGCAGAGCTGGAGGCCGCTTTAATCGCACAAATCGAGTTAATTAAAACCAATGGCGTGACACAGCAAGAACTTGATCGTGTGAAAGCTGCCGTGATTGCATCGGATGTTTATCAGCGCGATTCGATGTTTTATCAGGCCATGCAAATCGGGCAACTTGAAACCATGGGCTACAGCTGGCGTTTGCTGAAAGAATATCCTGAGCAGCTTAAGGCGATTACATCTGAACAAATACAGGCAGTGGCAAAAAAATATCTGGTTAAAGATAACATGACCATTGCGACGCTAGACCCGCAGCCGATTGATCCGAATGCCAAGCCCGTCGGCAAACCACACATCCACTAATGGAAAACTTAAACCGCGTCGCGATGCGTTGTTGCGCAATATCTTGTGTACCAAATGTACACGGCGATATTGCGCGCCTAGCTTCGCTTAGTGCTTTAAATTTTTCAAATAAACAGAATCCATTTTAAGGTTTTAGCATGAAAACAATGCAATATTTAATCGCTTTATTTATCACGCTTTTGGCATTTAATGCCAACGCCGCCGTTAAGATCAACCACTGGCAAACGACTTCAGGCAGTGACGTGTATTTTGTCGAGAATCACGATTTGCCGATTATTGATATGAGCGTGAATTTTCCTGCGGGTAGTTCGCACGATACCAAAGCGACCTCTGGCGTTGCAGGTGTCACTAAATACATGATGACGCTTGGTGCAGATGGTTTGAGTGAAGAGGCGATTACCAACCAGTTTGCGGATATTGGCGCTATTTTAGGTGGCGAGTTGGATTTAGACAGAGCGGCATTTAAGTTGCGCACATTAACCAGTGAGCAAGCCAAAGCATTGACTGTTTTTAATAAAATCTTGCATAAACCCGATTTTCCGCAAGCGATTTTAGAGCGTGAAAAAACGCGCATTATTGCCGGCTTGCAAGAAGCCGCAACCCGACCGGAAAGTATTTCAAACAAAGCGTTTATGCAGGCGTTATACGGCGCACATCCATACGGTTTGGATGAAAGTGGTGAAGTTGACACGATTACAGCCATGAGGCGTGAAGATTTAATCGCGTTTTATCAGCAATATTACACTGCAAAAAGCGCAACAATCGCCTTGATAGGCGATATGACAGAAGCACAAGCGCGTGAGATCGCAGAAAACGTATCGAAAGGTTTACCACAAAGTGCAGCGGTAGCAAAAATTGCTGAGGTAACATTGCCAGAAGCCGCAAGCACACAGAATATTAACCATCCTGCTAGCCAATCGCACATTCTATTGGGCTATCCAGGTGTTAAACGTGGTGACGCAGACTACTTTCCTTTATATGTGGGCAATTACATTTTAGGTGGCGGTGGATTTGTATCTCGCTTAACCGAAGAAGTGCGTGAAAAACGTGGCTTGGTTTACAGCGTTTATAGCTATTTTATGCCAATGGGCGAATTGGGTCCTTTTCAAATCGGCTTGCAAACCAAAAGAGAACAAGCAAGTGACGCGCTTAAAGTGGTGAACGAAACTTTAGCCAAGTTTATGCAAAACGGCGTGACTGAGAAGGAGTTGAAAGCGGCTAAATCCAATATTACCGGCGGGTTTCCGATGCGAATCGACAGTAATAGCAAAATTTTAGATTACTTAAGTGTGATTGGGTTTTACAAATTGCCATTGACGTATTTAGACGATTTTAATAAAGAAGTGGAAAAAGTAACCGCTGTACAGATTAAAGATGCGTTTAATCGCCGTATCAAACCGGATCATTTTGTATCAGTGATTGTAGGCGGGCAGTAAAGCAAACACACCGCATCAAAACTTAAGCCATAAAATCAGGCCATAAAGCGGTAAAATAAGGTTTTGCCACGACGTACTTGTCTATACAAAACCTTGTCTAAATCTAAACTTAACAACAAATCCGGCACTAAAACTGTCACCAATCAAATCCGCATCAATGCCGGTGTTTGGCGTAGCCGTTTACTGAAATTTCCTGATGCGGAAGGCTTGCGGCCTACGCCAGAGCGCGTCCGGCAAACCGTGTTTAATTGGCTAGGACAAGATTTAACCGGTAAAAACTGCCTGGATTTATTTGCAGGAACTGGCGCATTTGGATTTGAAGCATTGTCACGTAATGCCAAAAGTGTCCTGATGATAGAAAATGCGGCTATAGCGTTTAAATCGCTTTTGCAAAATCAAACATTATTAAATGCACAGAATTGCCAGATACATCATTTGGATGCGTTGCAGTTTTTAAGTCAGAATACGCAAAAATTTGACATTATCTTTTGCGATCCACCATACAACAAAGATTGGTTTAGCAAGCTACTCCCATTATTAAATCAGCACCTTGCTCCAGATGGCATTGTGTATGTTGAAGCTGAATTTGAAGTATTGGATACTGATGCTTGGCAAATTATCAAACAAAATAAAGCAGGCAACGTCTACTATCATTTGTTAAAATCGGTTTCAACTTCTTAATATGTTGTATTGATTTAAGGCCATTCATGAGTAAAAAACGTATTGCCGTCTATCCCGGTACATTTGATCCCATCACTTTAGGGCATGAAGATATTGTGCATCGTGCGGCTAATTTGTTTGATGAATTAATCGTGGCCGTTGCGGGCAGTACCAATAAAGGCACATTATTTACTCTGGAAGAGCGTGTCGCGCTTGCGCAAAGCGGCTTTAAAAAATCCAGCAATATTAGAGTAGTTGGCTTCAGTGGTTTGTTAATGCAGTTTGTGCAAGATCAAGGCGCGCAAATGGTGATTCGCGGTTTGCGTGCAGCCAGTGATTTTGAATATGAGTTTCAACTGGCAGGCATGAATCGCAAGCTTTACCCGAAACTGGAAACCTTGTTCCTGACACCTGCCGAACAATATATGTTTGTATCTAGCAGCCTGGTACGCGAAGTCGCCAAACTGGGTGGTGATGTGCATCAGTTTGTATCATCCACGGTTGAAGATGCGATTATTCAAAAACTTAAACAAGCATAATTTATGGCGCTTTTTATCACCGATGAATGCATTAACTGCGATGTTTGCGAGCCTGAGTGCCCGAATGAAGCGATTTATCAAGGCCAGGAAATTTACGAAATTAATCCCAATTTGTGCACAGAATGTGTAGGGCATTTTGATAAGCCGCAATGCGTGGCGGTGTGTCCGGTGAGTTGTATTCCGCTTAATCCAGATGTCGTTGAGACACAGGAGCAGTTATTGAATAAGTATTATCGACTGACACAATTAAAAACTGCTTAAAATAAATTAATACAAGAATAAAACAATACAAAAAATAAAACTGTTTAAGAATAATAAATCTACAAAACTCAAGGAGAGTTTGAAATGAGAATTTTGCACACGATGTTGCGCGTCGGCAACTTAGAACAGTCTATTGATTTCTATACCAAAGTGTTGGGAATGAAATTGATACGCCAACAAGATTATCCTGATGGCGAATTTACGCTGGCATTTGTAGGATACGGCAATGAATACGACAATAGCGTACTTGAGCTTACCTATAATTACGGTAAAACCAGTTACGAAATGGGCGGCGCATATGGGCACTTGGCACTGGAAGTGGACGATGCCTACAAAGCCTGCGAGCAAGTAAAAGCGGCTGGCGGAAAAGTGATTCGTGAGGCAGGGCCGATGAAGCATGGCACGATTGTGATTGCTTTTATTGAAGATCCAGATGGCTATAAAATCGAGTTTATTCAAAAAGGCACTATTGAATATCCAAGATAGCGTGAATATCCAAGATAGCGAGTAAATTAGGTCAAATTTGGTGCAAATATGGCTGACAATAAACAACAGCTGAGAATTGCTGTACAGGCGGCACTAGATGGCGATTGGGATACTTCGCATCGTATCGCGCAGGATTATTCTGACACCACCGCTAATTGGCTGCACGCGGTACTGCATAAAATAGAAGGTGACGTAGGGAATAGTCACTATTGGTATGCGCGTACATCAAGCGTTGGTGCAGAAGCTAGAAAATATACCGATTTTAATGATATACGTGATGAGTTAACAGCGATTTTAGATAGTTTAAATTAGCTTATTTAAACTTTAATCGCACTGGTTCGATTTAATGGAAACACATTATGTTTCTGCGCATCGATTTTGCTGACAAAAAACACCTGAGCCAAACGCGAGTCTTTTAAAGTTTTACCAAAAAATTGGTTTGCTGCATGGTAGTGGCGACCTTCATATAAAATCAAGGTGTTATACACATTGTTAATACGCACAATCTCATCAAACATGTTGTGATAATCCGTATTCATCGCGATTTCTCCCGCTTCAAAACGCTTATCGTTATCTTTTAATGCTTGTTCATATTTTGCCGCATCCCAATTTTTATTGGGCTTAAATAACGAGGTGCCAGCATCTAGCGGCGCATCGGGCGATAAATATAACACTGCTGCGAAAATGGTGTTGCTATCGGTATGAATCACACCGCGTTTATATTCTGCTGAAACACTCTGAAAGCTAGTGGTAATCGCCCAGCGCATATAATCGTGCTCAGAATTGTGAAATACTGACACGATTTTACTGCAGACTTTTTCAAAGAGAGGCTTGTTGATAATGGACAGGTCTTTAGTCCGGCTGCCAGGAAACACATATTTCAGATTGTTAAGCTCATGCCGAAACTGATATTTTTGACTGAGCGCAAATTGACGCACTGCATCAGGATTTTCGTAAAAATTTTCGATGATGGTGACAGGATATAAATTCATGAGAGCGTTTAAAATAACAAATTTAAGATACGAGTTTGCCTATACAAAGGCAGTTGCAGTATATCCTGCGATCTGTTTTTTATCTAGTTGACGTAGGCGAGCGCGAGAAGAGGTGGTTGAATCAGAAATGACAGGAAGTTTCAGCTACTAATGATCAACACACTGCACTTATTGATGTTTTATACACATAAAAATGCCCGCAATTGCGGGCATTTCTTACTTACAACATAGAGTCAGACTCAATTAAACTGCATCAGATAACGTCACGTACCTCATTTGGCCATTAATCAATACAAAGCTTGCATCCATCATGCCGCGCGCTTTTAAAACCGCATCACGGTAAACCCAAATCACACCTGCAACATCACCTGCTGCGTTTTTCATCATCACAATTTCGTCAGGCTTACCAAAATTGCTTGCTAGTTGATTTGGCGATGTATTGTCTAACACATCCTGAAATTTAATTGATGACATGACTTTGCCATCATTTGCAGCATTTTGGTTAAAGCCTGCAGCATTGGCACTAAAAGAGCCAAATGCAAAACTTGTTAATACCAAGCTGCCAAGTAAAATACTCTTTGTTAATATACTTTTCATTTTTATTATCTCCATTTAGTTAACTTAAAATGAATAATATCAAAGAGATATGTCGGTTTTATGACGTGCGTGTAACCTAAGTGTAAGCGGTCAATATTTAAAGTTAATGAATTGTTAATGAGTAAATATGAAGCATATTTAAGTTTTAACCCTGTAGTTGAAGGTTTTAAAAAACGGGAAGGGCGATTAAAGCAAGTGTTTGGTTAAATGCATAGTTACCCAAGCCCGCTGTTGACTAGGGTTAAGAAAAGTCCAGGCAACGATACGGCTTTGTTTTTGACCTTGCGCCATTTCTATGGTGTTCACTTTTAGCGCATTCGCTTTTTTAAGCGCACGGTAAATGCCCGGCAGATTAGCTGCTTTTGATACAAGCGTAGTAAACCACAGGCACTGTGCGGAAAACTGCTTACTTTCGTTAATCATTGTGGTTACAAAGACTTCTTCGCCGCCTTCACAATATAGCTCTGCACTTTGTCCACCAAAATTCAATATCGTCGATTTTTTATCTGTAGTATGTTTCGCCGATTGTTTGGCTAGTCCTTGCCATTTACGTTTTGTACCTGCCTGCGCCTCTTCTAACGAGCCATGAAAGGGTGGGTTACACATTGTTAAAGCAAAAGCGTCATCCTGACGAATCATGTCTTTAAAAATAGAAGGCGGTGAGGTTTGCAATCGAAGTTCGATCGCATTTGAAAGTCCGTTCGCATCAATTAATTGTTGCGCATTTTGTAAGGCTTTCACTTCAATATCTGCCCCTACAAAATGCCAGCCATATTCGCGATTGCCTATTAACGGATAAATCATATTGGCTCCCACGCCAATATCCAATACACGCACACATTTGCCTATTGGCGCTTGACCGTCATTAAGTTCACTAAGTAAATCTGCAAGGTAATGTAAATAATCTGCGCGACCAGGAATCGGCGGGCAAAGATACTGTTTTGGGATATCCCAAACAGATACGCCATAAAACTGCTTTAACAGTGCCTGATTTAAGGCTTTAACCGCTTGCGGGTTAGAAAAGTCGATAGAGGCATCACCATATTCGTTCAATCGCACATACTGCACCAATGTTGCGCTGGACTGCGTAAGCTGGTCAAAATCATATCGCTCACGATGCTGATTACGCGGATGTAGCTTACGCTTGTTGTTATCGGATTTCACTAATTTGGTTAAGGTAAATTAAAAATTGATTAAAGCATGTTAAAAATCGCGCCACAGAATAACACTGAAATTAGATTATCTAATACTTCAGCTAATTAAGCGTTGAAAACTTTTACGCGAGTGAAATGCAAATGAGAAAAAATTAAAGGCCTGCAATTGCAGACCTTTAAAATAGAAAAATACAGTATTTAGATATATGAAAGTGAAGCGCGGTTAATCTTTGCTCATATTTTACAGCTTAATCAAAAAAACCTTTTACTTTATCCATCCAGCTTTTATTGCGTGGACTGTGCTTGCCTGAATCTGCTTGGGTGCTGATTTCAAATTCACGTAATAATTCTTTTTGTTTTTCGGTTAATTTAACCGGTGTTTCAACCACCACATGCACCATTAAATCGCCAGCTTCAGATTGGCGAAGCGGTTTAATGCCTTTTCCTTTTAACCTGAATACACCGCCAGTTTGAGTTTCCGCAGGAATTTTCATTTTGGCAGAGCCGCCTAAAGTAGGCACTTCAATCTCGCCACCAATTGCAGCGGTGCTAAAACTAATCGGCATTTCGCAATGTAAATTACCACCGTCGCGTTGGAATATCTCATGTTGTTTTAAATGCACCACGACGTACAAATCACCAGTTGGGCCGCCATTCACGCCAGCCTCACCTTCGCCTGTTAAACGAATACGATCACCTTCGTCCACGCCAGCGGGGATTTTAACCGATAAGGTCTTGTTGATTTTTTGACGGCCAGCACCGTGGCAAGTACCGCATTTATCTTCATCTTTGATAATTTTGCCGCTGCCATGACACTTCGGGCAGGTTTGTTGCACAGAGAAAAAGCCTTGTTGCATACGCACTTGACCGTGGCCACCACAAGTAGAGCAGGTAACAGGTGATTTGCCAGTTTTGGCACCAGTACCTTTACAGGTTTCGCACGCTGCTTGAACAGGAATGCGAATCTTGGTTTCAGTGCCTTTTGCGGCATCTTCCAAACTAATTTCCATGTTGTAACGTAAGTCGGCACCGCGATAGACATTATTACGTTGACCGCCACCTTGGCGACCACCACCAAAAATATCACCAAAGATATCGCCGAATGCATCACCAAAACCTGCGCCACCAAAACCACCGGCACCAGCGCCTTGTTCTACGCCTGCATGACCATATTGATCATAAGCCGCACGCTTTTGGTCGTCAGAGAGCATTTCGTAGGCTTCTTTTGCCTCTTTGAAGTGTTCTTCAGCATTTGGATTGTCAGGGTTGCGGTCAGGATGATATTTCATCGCCAATTTGCGATAAGATTTTTTAATCTCTTCTTCAGAGGCGTCTTTGTTAACGCCTAATACTTCGTAATAATCTTTTTTGGTAGCCATGGTTTGATATTTATCTAATCTATAGTGAATCGTCAGTTATTTTTTCATGAATAGTTAATAACGAAAAATCGTTAGCATCATATTAGGACGCTAACGACTATCGATTACTTAACTAAAAGACTTAGTCTTTCTTCACTTCTTCAAACTCAGCGTCGACTACTTCTGCATCTACCGTTTTCTCACCTTCCGGGCTAGGTTGTGCATTGGCAGCATTTGCTTGTGCTTGCTCTTCTGCATACACTTTTTCACCAAGTTTTTGCGCTGCTTCGGTCAATGCATTGGTTTTTGCTTCAATCGTATCTTTGTCGTCAGATTGCAGCACATCTTCAACATCTTTCAATGCCGTTTCGATCGCTGTTTTTTCAGCTTCATCTAACTTATCGCCATGCTCAGACAATGATTTTTTCACTGAGTGAACCATGCCATCGGCTGCGTTGCGTGCATCAACCAATTCGCGGTATTTCTTGTCTTCATCCGCGTATTTAATCGCGTCTTCTTCCATTTGCTGAATTTCAGCTTCAGACAAGCCAGAGTTCGCTTTAATGGTAATTTTATTTTCTTTACCAGTGGCTTTATCTTTAGCAGAAACATGCAAAATACCGTTTGCATCAATATCAAATGTCACTTCAATTTGAGGCATGCCACGTGGCGCTGGCGGAATGTCTGACAAGTTGAATTGACCAAGCGATTTGTTGGCAGAAGCCATTTCGCGCTCACCTTGCAACACTTGGATCGTCACTGCATTCTGGTTGTCATCAGCGGTTGAAAACGTTTGTGATGCCTTGGTAGGAATCGTCGTGTTTTTCTTGATAACCTTAGTCATCACGCCGCCTAGTGTTTCAATACCTAAGCTCAGTGGCGTTACGTCTAATAACAACACATCTTTAACGTCACCTTTCAGCACGCCACCTTGAATCGCGGCGCCTACCGCTACCGCTTCATCAGGGTTCACGTCTTTACGTGGCTCTTTACCAAAAATCTCTTTTACTTTCTCTTGCACTTTTGGCATACGGCTTTGACCGCCAACTAAAATCACATCGGTGATATCGTCAACGGAAATGCCTGCATCTTTAATCGCAGTGCGGCACGGTGCCATTGTGCGTTCAATTAGGTCCTCAACCAATGACTCTAATTTAGCTCGCGTGATTTTCACTACTAAGTGTTTAGGGCCGGTTGCATCTGCAGTGATGTATGGCAAGTTCACTTCTGTCTGTGTTGCGCCAGAAAGCTCGATTTTTGCTTTTTCGGCCGCTTCTTTCAAACGTTGTTTTGCCAATAAATCATTACGCAAATCCAGGCCACCATTGTCTTTTTTGAATTCATCGGCTAAAAAGTCGATTAAACGGTTATCAAAGTCTTCGCCACCCAGGAACGTATCGCCGTTGGTACTCAATACTTCAAATTGATGTTCGCCATCGATGCTGGAGATTTCAATGATAGAAACGTCGAATGTACCGCCGCCTAAGTCATATACCGCAATCTTGCGATCACCTTCCTGTTTATCCAGACCAAAGGCTAATGCAGCAGCAGTCGGCTCGTTGATGATACGTTTAACTTCTAAACCAGCGATACGACCAGCATCTTTAGTGGCTTGGCGTTGACTATCGTTAAAGTAAGCCGGCACAGTAATCACGGCCTCAGTTACTTCTTCACCTAAATAGTCTTCAGCGGTTTTTTTCATTTTGCGTAATACTTCAGCAGAAATTTGCGGTGGTGCCATTTTTTGGCCGCGCACTTCCACCCATGCATCGCCGTTATCGGCTTTTGCAATGGTGTATGGCATCAGTTTGATGTCTTTTTGCACTTCTTTTTCTTCAAAACGACGACCAATTAAACGCTTAACTGCGTACAGCGTATTTTTTGGGTTAGTTACCGCCTGGCGTTTAGCTGGTGCGCCCGCTAAGATTTCGCCATCTTCTTGGTAAGCGATGATTGAAGGCGTAGTGCGTGTGCCTTCTGAGTTTTCAATCACGCGTGGTTTGCCGCCTTCCATCACGGCAACGCAAGAGTTTGTTGTACCTAAGTCAATACCAATAATTTTTCCCATTTTGCTTATTCCTTTTTCTTTCAATATGACTAAATTTAATTTAGTCTTAAATTTAACTTTGTCTTAATTTAATTCGGTTAATTTAAAACCTGTATGAATGTAATGTTGGGTGGTTTTTCAGCTTTTCAATAGCCTTAAAGAATTTGTGGCTATTCATTTATTTTGCGCCACTTATTTTGCAACCATTACCAGCGCAGGCCTTAATACACGGTCATTCAGTGTGTAACCTTTTTGCAATACGCTGGTTACCGTGTTTGGCTCGCCACTATTTTCCAGCACTGAAATCGCCTGATGTTTATTCGGGTCAAATTTCTCACCTAATGGATTCACTTCTGCGATATTGAATTTTTCAAACACAGAAGTTAATTGTTTAATGGTGATTTCAATACCATCTTTGTAGCTTTTTACATCTGCTGCTTCAATCAATATCGCTGCATCCAAGCTATCTTTTACAGCAAGTAGTTCATTGCTGAATTTCTCTAGCGCAAATTTCCGTGCTTTATCAATATCGTCATTGGCGCGACGGCGAATATTTTCGCCTTCTGCTTTAGTATATAAAACGCTGGCTTTGGCTTCTTCCAGTGCTGCTTCTAGTTCAGCAATACGTTCTTCTGGTGTTTGTGCGCTGATTTCTTCAATTGGTGTTTCGCCTTGTTGTGCGTTTTCTAAATCGTCTGTCATGTGTTTCCCCATTCATTAATAACACTGTTTTGAACGTGGGGATAAGCGGTTTTATTTCAAGTGCGCCAGTGCAAAATTGGCACAATATTTTGGATAAACTAGACTAAATTAACCAATTGAATATGATTATTGAATATGATTCAAGCACGTCAAGACATCATCCACACTCGGAGTTTTGCCAATATTACCCAAGTTAATCGCTTGCGCCTGACTACCCATTACACCAGTAAGTGCGGGGTTGGTGTCGGTGTAAATCGCGATAGTGGGAATATTCAGCGCTGCTGCCAAATGCGATAAACCCGTATCGACGCCAATAGCGGCTTTTGCTTGGCTAATCACAGATGCCAGCTCTTCAATGCTCAATTTAGGTAATACAACCGAATTATGCAACGACTTGGCAATTTGCTCTGCTCGCGACAACTCAGCTGGATTAGACCACGGCAGCACAATGCTGACCTGTGTTTGGTTTAGCGCTTTTCCTAGATCAATCCAGTGCTCTGTTGGCCACAGTTTGCTATCGCGGCTAGTGCCATGCAACGCGATAATGTAAGGTTTTTTTGGAATATTTTCCGAATTCGGTTTTGCTTCCAAACCATAATCCGGCACTGCCGAAGGCGGATCATAATCGATGCTTAATGCAGCTAAAGCACGATTGCGCGTAACTGCATGCTGCTGATAAGAAATGCTATATTTTCTATCATAAAAATAACTGGCAAGCGGCTCGCGAATCGACCGTTTATCATAACCATGTTTAACGCCATGGGTGAAGCGCGTAATCAGCGCGCTTTTTAATAAACCTTGCGTATCAATCACTGCGTCGTAATTGTTTTGTGCAATTAAGTGTTTGAATCGTTTGATTTCTTCCCAAGTTTTTGCATTCAACAATTGTTTGCGCCAACGTCTGAATGCAACCGTGTAAACGCGATTAATGCGTGGGTGCAGGCGTGGAATATCAGCAAAATTTTCTTCAACCACCCAATCAATCTGCACGTCCGGATAAGCGACATGAATGTCGTTAATAACAGGTAAACAGTGAATAACATCGCCTAGCGATGAAGTTTTAACGATGAGAATTTTCATGGTTTCAGGCATTTTCGCATACAATTGATTTTTTGTTATTTTGAAAGCGTTAAGTCGCTCAAAACCATCTCAATTGCACTTTGCTTTTATCATTTTTAAATATTTTCCATTTGGTGGCATGCAGCGCGATATGCTGCGCACCGCTAACGAGCTGGTTAAACGCGGGCATATTGTAGAGATTTTCACCATGAGTTGGCAAGGCGATATGCCGGCCAATATCAAAGTGCATGAATTACCACAAAAGGCCTGGTTTAATTATCAACGCTACCAACAGTTTATACAGGCTACTTTTGCGCAAATAAAACACAGTCATTTTGATTATGTGTTTGGCTACAACCGCATGGCCGGTTTGGATGCGCACTTTGCCGCAGACCCTTGTTTTATAGAGCGTGCGCACAAGCAGCGCAGTTTTTTATATCGATTATTACCACGTTTTAAATGGTTCGCTGCGTGTGAAAAAGCGGTATTTTCGGCAGAACTGAATACACAGATATTAGCGGTTTCACTCACCGAAAAACCGCATTTTCAACATTGGTACGGCACGCAAAGTGAGCGCTTTCACTATATCCCACCATTTTTATCGCCAGAGCGATTTGTATTACAAGATAAAGCGGCAATGCGCGCGCATTTGCGCAATGCTTTTGGCTTTGGTGTGAATGATTTTGTGTTTTTACTAACCGGTTCTGGCTTCGCGATGAAAGGCTTGGATCGTGCGATTCTGGCGCTTGCCGCATTGCCTGATGATGTACGTGCCCACACAAGATTGGTTGCGGTGGGGCAGGATAACCCTAAGCAATTTGAAAAAATGGCGAAAAAACTGGGTATTGAAAATCATGTTGTGGTGTCAAAAGGCCGGCCCGATACGCCACAATTGATGCAAGGTGCAGATGTGTGCATACATCCAGCATATCGTGAAAATACTGGTTTAGTGATTTTAGAGGGCATGGCTTGTGGCGCGCCAATGCTGGTTACGGCAAGTTGCGGCTATGCGCATCATGTGACGGATGCCGATGCGGGAATTGTATCGGCTTCGCCCTTTAATCAAACCCAGTTTAACCAACAGTTTTTGCAGATGATACAGACCAATGAAAAAGCACAATGGGCACAAAATGGTTTGGCTTATGTGCAGCAAATTATGCAGGCCAACGACGGTAGCGCAGAAGCTGAAATTTTAATTAAACTTGCAGAGACAAAGCTGGCCAATCAAAACGCAGCCTTGCAGAAAAAGAAATCGTGATGATGAACAGCCATTTAGTTGTGCCTGACGAAATCAAACAACATTTAAGCGGTGAAGCCTTTAGCGCGCTGATGCAAATGCCTGGTAAAGCTTATCGTGACGTGCGTGGGCGTAAAACCATACAAGTGAAGTTGGGGAAAAAGAGCTATTTTATTAAGCAGCATTTTGGCGTGGGTTGGGCTGAGATTTTTAAGAATTTAATTGCTTTTAAAAAACCGATTCTTGGCGCGATGACAGAGGTACATGCCATTCAAAAACTCAACGCAATTGGCATACCCACCACACCGCTAGTAGCTTATGGTCAGCAGGGCTGTAATCCCGCAACTATGCAGTCTTTTGTGATGACAGAAGATTTAGGCGAGATTGTGACGCTGGAAGATATTTGTGCCGACTGGCCTAGCTACTCGGATGGTTTCAAACAAGCGCTGATGCAAGCGATGGCGGAACTCGCCAGCAAATTACATGGCGCAGGGCTTTGCCATCGTGATTTTTATTTATGCCATTTTGTATTGAAAAAACAGGATTTAGACTTTAAAAATTCAAACATTAAAAATCTACATTTGATTGATTTGCATCGCATGCTACAAGGCCAATCAAGTAGCGGAAACGCTGTCATGAAAGATATTGCAGGGTTATATTTTTCTGCGTTGCAATGTGGATTAAGCACAAAAGAATTGGATGTTTTTAAACAACATTATTTGCCGCAAAACACTGCTTTCTGGGCGAAGGTTGAACGCCGTGCGCAGGCTTTGTTAACTAAATTTAATAGCCAGAAATTTCAGCAACGTTTGCAAAAAGAAAAGTCTGCTATTCGTTAGTTTGTTTTGTGGGTTTTGATTTCAATTCTGCAGTAGTTGCCGGCGTTTCTCGTTTTTCCATCGCATGTCGTCTTTGTTTGTAACGGTCATAACGCCATAAATATTGTGTTGGATTTAGCGCGATTTGTTGTTCAATTGCATTGTTTAGTAGTGTCGTTGTGGTAATCGATTCCAAGCGGGTAATGTGAATATCATAACCGGCACCATTTACTAGCCGCTCACCAAACGCCATTAATACTGTTGCGCCTGTTTTTTCAGCTAACTTGCTGGCAAGCGTCATTGTGTAGGCAGGTTTGCCGAAAAAATCCGCCCATTCTCCTTCGCCTGCAGCGGGGATTTGGTCAGGCAAAATGCCAATAGCTTCATTACGTTTCAATGCCTGCATCAGTTTTCGTACACCACTTGCGTTTGCTTCTGCCAATGTGACACCTGTACGTTTACGGCCATTTAAAATAAGCCTTTCCAGCCACTTTAGTTTTGGTGGGCGATACAGCACGGTAATCGGATGTCGGTTGCCGTAATAAATAGATGTGATTTCAAAGCAACCCAGATGTGGCGTTAAAAAGATAATTCCTTTGCCTAATTGCAGCGCGTCTTTAACCACCTCCCAGCCATGCACTTGTTTGACTAAAGGCAGGATATCCGCCTCTTTTTTTTGCCAAATCATTGGTGTTTCAAATATTGCTTTACCAAGCTCAACAAAACTTTTACGTGCTATTTCTTTTACCTCTAGGGGGGGTTTAGCCAGCTGGCTTTGCTTAATATTCGTAATGGTGCGTTTTTTAGCTTGCGGCATACAATAAAAAAGTAGCGTGCCTAAGCAAAAACCTAGGCCATGCAGCACGCGTAGCGGCAAGTAAGTAAACGGATTTAAAATAAATGACAACATGGTCAGCAATTATACGTGATAAGCACGAAACTGCATTTGTGCCGTTTTAAAGTGTATGTTGACTGATATAATTTACCCTTTCTATGTTGGTAGAGTTTTCACCATTGTTCCAATCTAACGATTATCAAGCGCTTTTGGCACAGCATCAATTGACAGATTTTAATGCTATTTGGAACCGGGATATTGCCTGGTTTGAACCGCCGAACGAGCGTCGTGGCGGCTTTAGCGGTGTAGGTAAGCTATTGTTGCGAACGGAAGATGGCGAAAATTTCATTTTTTTTGTGAAAAAGCAGCAAAATCACGGTCGCAAAAGCTGGGCGCATCCAGTTATAGGCGAGCCTACTTTTAGACGCGAGTTTCGAAATTTAACTTTTTTGCAAAAACACAATATTGGCGCACCAAGTGTTGTGTACTACGCAGAAAGTACATCTACCAATCAGGCCATTCTGATTACAGAAAATTTAACCGATTTTGTGCCACTCGATACAATTAATTTAAGTCAATTGCAGCAGGCGCAGCAATACGATTTAGTTAAAAAAGTGGCCACGGAAATTAAGCGATTTCACGATACCGGTATGGTGCATCGCGCGCTTTATCCAAAGCATATTTTCGTTAAAAACGCAGGGACAGGTATCGCACCCGAAGTTGCATTAATTGATTTAGAAAAAGCACGTTTTTCGCCACTGGCCTGGTATCGTGCGTATTTTGATTTGGCCGCCTTTTTAAGGCACACAGTTGATTGGGATGATGGGCGTAAGTTGTTATTAATAAAAAGCTATTTAGAAAAAATCGAGCTAAGTTTTTTTGATAAACTGCTATTTAGTATGATTACACACCGTGCCAACCGTGTCTAAGCGATTTTGATATGACCAACGAAAAACCAAGTTTCGCCATTGTCATGGTGAATTACAAAACATTAGAACTTACCAAGATTAGTTTGTCCTTGTTAAAGCAGCATATAGATGCCGGCTTGATTGCAAGCACAACCGAAGTTTGGGTGGTAGATAATGACTCGCAAGACGCCAGCACAGATTATTTGCGCAGCCTGGATTGGATACATTTGATAGAGCGCAAAGCCGCTGGTAAAGAACAAGGTTTTGCTGCGCATGGCCATGCGCTGGATGTGGTGTTGTCAAAAGTTAACTGTCAGTATTTGTTTTTGATGCATACTGACACTTTTATTTACCAGCCAAAAGTGTTTGAAATATTATTGGCGAACTTGAAAAGTCAGCCCAATGTTGTGGCGACGGGTTGCCTAGAGCAAATTAATCGTGGCTATTTGCGCAGCTATTGGCGTTTAGTCTCTCGTTTTTGCAAGCACTATTCACGCCGTGCAGTGCGCTTTCTGGGTATTAATGGGCGTGAGCCAAAACCTTATAAAGAACAATACATTAAAAGTTTTTTTGCGTTGTGGGATGTTAGTTGGATGAAAGAGAATAAGCTCACTTTTTTTATGCAAAACCGTATTCCAGGTTATGCGCTGCAAGATATCGCGCTTGAGACAGGACGTAATGTTAAACATATTTCTGCCATGCAATTGTTTAAATATTTAGACCATGTCGAAGCTGGCACTGTTGGGTTGGTAGCGGGCTATGATGACATGAACAGGCGAGTAAAGCGTAAGTTGGCGCTTCTGAAAAAATATCAATAAACGATTGCTAGTATGACTAAAAAAATGACAGGCTTTTTACCGATTCAAATCCAGCAGGGTTTGCAGTTAGATGCTGAAAAAGCGCTTGAAATTGGCCAATCGCAAATGGGGGAGTATGCTTTTGCAGAGCCATTTTGCCATGCCGTAATTGATGATTTTTTGCCGACTGATTTGGCCGAGCAGATATTACAACACTTTCCAGTAGAAAAAAAAGCACACGATAAAATTTATCAAAAAGGTTATGGCGGCCAGTATAAACGCCAAATCATGCCTGCCGATTGCGATGAGTTTACACGCAACCTATTTGGCTTTTTTAACTCATCCAGTATGCTCAAGTTTCTTGAGGGCATCACCAATATTCAAGGCTTGTTACCAGACCCGTATTTTGCCGGTGGTGGTTTTCACGAGATTTCTACTGGTGGTCTGCTGGGTATTCATGCCGATTTCCGTGTCAATGAAGGTTTACAGTTGATCCGACGGGTAAATGTACTCATTTATCTTAATAAAGATTGGCAAGATACTTATGGCGGAAAATTGGAGTTATGGGATAAAACTATGCAAAACAAGGTGAAAGAAGTTGCGCCATTATTTAATCGTTGCGTAATTTTTAATACCGATGCGGATAGCTATCACGGTCATCCAGAGCCGCTAACTACGCCCTCCGATATTACCCGTAAATCCATCGCACTGTACTATTACACCGCTTTACCCATTGCCAATGATACGGGTGAATCGCGTCACACTAATTACGTGGCCCGCCCGAACGACACAGCAAAAAATATTGCAGATGCAAAAAAACTGGCCAAAAAACGCGACAGGCGAGCAAAAAAAATGTTTGGACAGAATGAACATTGGCTAAGTAATGTAAAACAAAAAATCAAAAAATTATTTTGAGCTTGCTCAAATATGCCTAATTTTTTGTATCAATTTAAACAGCCGTGCCGTGCCGATTTTGTGTTGAAACTGGCTGACTTAACGGTTTTGACATGCCAGGAAGTGGTGCGTGTTGTTCCAGGAAAACGTGTTGTGTGCCAAGCTTTGTGGCAAGACAAGACTGTATATGCAAAACTATTTTTTGGTAAAAATGCCAGCAAATATGCCGCACGCGATGCAGCTGGCGTCAGGTGGTTGATGGATGTAGGTATTGATACGCCGCGCATGCTGTACCAAGGTGAGACAGTAGGAGAAAGCACGCAAGTGCTTATTTTTGAGGCGATAGCGCCTGCGAATAATGCAGAGCAAATTTGGCAGAATTTAAACCAAAATCATCGCTTAGCTTTAGCTAAAAAAATAGTCGCTGAAGTTGCCAAACATCACAACGCGAATTTGTTGCAAACGGATTTATACCTGAAGAATTTTTTAGTCTCCGGTGACAAAATTTATACGCTTGATGGTGATGGCATACGCAAATTTTCACATTTAAGCAGCGAGCAAGCATTGCAAAATCTGGCCGTCATCTGGTCTAAGTTTGATGTGCTGGATATTGAGAAGTGGCAAGCAGTTTTGGCAGACACCTATTCAAACGCGCGCGCATGGAATAGTGGCCTGGAACCAGCAAAGCTTGCCAATATGGCGAATCGGCACCGCCTGCAGGCAGCAAGTCGTTATGCCGATAAGAAAGTGTTTAGGCAATGTGCCGATGTGAATGTTATTGCCGTGCGAGACTTATTAGTTGCATCTTCCAGTGATGCTAATATAAATGCACCGATAAGTCTGCCCGAATTGGATGCTTTGATACAACCGCACAATCTGCTAAAAAATGGCAATACCTGTACTGTGGCTCTGGCAGAGATTGGCAACAAAAAAATTGTTGTTAAACGTTACAATATTAAGAATTTTTGGCATGGTATCAGCCGTGCGTTTCGGCCTAGCCGCGCTGCGATTTCTTGGGCTAATGCACATCGCCTCAGTATTTTAGACATAGCTACCGCCAAGCCCTTTGCGTTGATAGAGCAGAGGCGCTTGAGCTTTCTGGTGGGTGGGTTAAGAGGTAAAGCCTATTTTTTGGCGGAATATCTGGATTTACCCGATGTGACAGAATATTTTGCTTGTACACACGATAAAGCCCAGCGTGCTGAGGCAATCAAAAATATCGTGGCCTTGTTTTATAAGTTGTTTTTACTGCAAATTAGCCACGGCGATACCAAAGCCACTAATATTAAAATGCAAGGAACACTGCCGGTATTAATTGATTTAGATAGTATGCGCCAGCATCGCAAAATCAATGTCGTTGCACATGTGCGCGATTTACAGCGGTTTATGCAAAATTGGCAAGACAACGCAAGCCTGTATAATGCGTTTGTGAAGACATTTAAAGTCACATATCCCGATGACTCAATGCTGATTAAAGCAGGCATTACAACCAATAAAGAATGAATTAAATGATTGTATTAGGCATATCTGGCGCGCTGGGGCATGATGCTTCGGCGGCAATTTTAATTGATGGAAAAATCATCGCCGCGGCGGAAGAAGAGCGTTTTATTCGCGATAAACATGCGAAAAATCAATTTCCATATGAAGCAACAAAATTCTGCCTGAAACAAGCAGGCATCAAAGCTGAAGATGTCGATATTGTGGCTTTTCCGTATGCAGAGATTCCGCTAACCAGTAAGGCGCGCTGGCATTATGCAAAACGTCATTGGTACGCGCCAGATCGCGCCTTGGATGCGCTGTTTAATGGCAATAGAAGATTCCGTCGTAATCGTGATAAATTGCTAAAATTAATGGCGGATTTAGGGTTAACTAACGCTAAATTCGTACCAGTAGAGCATCATTTGGCACACGCTTCCAGTGCATATCATTTAAGTGGCTTTAAAGAAAAAACTGCCATTGTCGGTATTGATGGCAAGGGCGAATATGCCACGACTTTTTTTGGTTATGGCGAAAATGGCAAAATTCATAAAATTAAAGAGTTTTATGATCCCGATTCTCTCGGTGGCATGTATGGCGCGATCACCGAATATTTGGGCTTTGAAATGCTCGATGGCGAATTTAAAGTCATGGGTATGGCACCGTATGGCGATGCCAGTAAATATGATTTATCTCGCTTGGCGACTTTTGAGAATGGTGAGTTGGTGATTGATACCACGCTGGTGAATGTGGTTGGGTTACGCCGTTATAAAGAAAATGGTAAAGGCTACTACTTCACGCCGGAACTCATTGATTGGCTTGGACCAAAGCGTAGCGGTGACGAAATCGATAATCCATATATTCATTATGCGGCTTCTGTGCAGGCTTTGTTGGAAGACGTTGCGCTGAAAATGATTGATTATTATCTTGGCGATATTATTAAAGAAACTGGCAAAATCGTGATGGCTGGTGGTGTTGCGCTTAATGTTAAGTTAAATCAGCGCATTATCAGCATGCCGCATGTAAAAGAGCTATTCGTGCAACCTGCATCTGGTGATGCAGGTACTTCGCTTGGCGCTGCAACTTTTGCAGCAAATGCAGCGGGCGACACGGTTGAGCCAATGCAACATGCGTATTTAGGCCCAGCGTTCAGCAGTGAAGAATGTGTTGCTGCTTGTGAAGCACATCCGAATAAGCCGATATTCACCAAAGTGGATAATTTCCCGCAAAAAGCCGCTGAATTGCTAGCGGCGGGTAATCCATTGGCATGGCTGCAAGGGCGCATGGAATTTGGTCCACGCTCATTAGGCTGTCGCAGTATCCTGGGCGATCCGAGCTTTCCCGGTGTAGCTGATCGCATCAATGCGCAGATTAAATATCGTGAACGTTGGCGTCCTTTTTGCCCAAGTATGTTGGATAAAGCCGCACCTGAGATATTGCAAACCAATCACCCCGCGCCATATATGACATTCACATTTGATGTGGCCGAAAGCTGGAAATCGCGTATCCCAGAAGTGGTGCATGAAGACGGTACAGCACGTGCGCAAGTGGTCACATATGCAACAAATCCACGCTATTACGAGTTGATTGAGCATCTTGAGAAATTGCGTGGTAATCCTGTTGTGCTTAATACATCACTCAATCGCCGTGGAGAACCGATGATCTGCTCGCCAACGGATGCACTGAATATGTTTTATGGCTGCGATCTGGAGTATTTGATGATGGAAGATATTCTTGTCACCAAAAAATAGCAGCTAAATTCTCATCATTGTTTGAATATACTGTCTAGTTTAGCTCATTCAAATTCAATGCGATTTTCAACCTGATTTTGCGATCAAAACCGCGTTTTTCTACACGGTTAATTTGACGGATAAGGCTCAATTAGCGATAATCGGACAGTTAGGTTTTTATTTAAATAGCAGTTAACCATTATAAAAAAGCATTTATGAAACAATCTCTAGTAGAAGTGACCGAACGTATTATTGAACGCAGTCGACCAACTCGCACTGCTTACCTGCATCGTGTCGATGAGATTCTGAAGCGTGAAAAAGGTGCCGACAGACTGGGCTGTGCTAACGTAGCACACGCTGTTGCTGCTCTGCCAGCTAGTGATAAGTTCAAAATCGTGGTTGAAAAAGCGCCGCATATTGGCATTGTCACAGCCTACAACGAGATGCTTTCAGCGCATCAGCCTTATGTGAACTACCCGGATATTCTGCGCGATGAAGCGCATAAATGTGGCGCGACCGTACAAGTGGCGGGTGGTGTGCCTGCTATGTGTGATGGCATTACGCAAGGCGAGCCAGGCATGGAGTTGTCGCTATTCAGTCGCGATAATATTGCCATGGGCACTGCGATTGCGCTTTCGCATGATGTGTTCGATGCCGCTTTGTTGCTGGGCGTTTGCGATAAAATCGTGCCGGGCTTGTTGATTGGCGCACTGCATTTTGGACATTTACCGTGCGTATTTGTGCCTGCAGGTCCAATGAGTACGGGCTTGGATAACACATCAAAATCTAAAGTGCGTGAAAAATATGCACAAGGTATTGTGGGGCGCGAAGAGTTATTTTCTTCAGAATCTGCCGCTTATCATGGTGCTGGTACCTGCACGTTTTATGGTACGGCTAATAGCAACCAAATGTTGTTAGAGGCGATGGGTTTACACGTACCAGGCGCGGCGTTTATTCACCCGCATGATGGTCTGCGTGAAGATTTAACCCGCGAAGCAGTTAGATTGGTATTGAATAACACACGTAAAGATAACTTTATTCCAATTGGTAAGTTGGTAGATGAACACGTGATCGTAAATGCGATGGTAGCTTTGTTGGCAACCGGCGGCTCAACTAACCATCTTATTCACTGGGTAGCTGTAGCGCGTGCTGCAGGCATTATTATCGACTGGACAGATTTTCATTATCTTGCAAAAGGTACGCCGTTATTGGCGAGCGTTTACCCTAATGGCAAAGCGGATGTTAATGAGTTTCAAAATGCTGGTGGCCCTGGTTTTGTGATACGCGAGCTGATTGACGGCGGTTACATGTACCCAGATGTATATACCGTAGCTAGAGGCGGTTTGCGCGAATTTGGCAAAAAACCTGTTAAAGAAGATGGCACGTTGGTCTGGAAAGATTATCCAGCCGAGAGTGGCGATGAAACAGTTGTCAGAACTGCTGCGCATCCCTTTAACGAATCAGGTGGCTTACGCTTGTTAAAAGGTAATTTAGGCCGTAGCGTCATTAAAATTTCTGCCGTGCCAGAAGATCGACATATCATTGAAGCGCCAGCGATTGTGTTTGATGCACAAGAGGAATTATTGGCCGCGTTCGATCGCGGAGAACTTGAGCGTGATTTTGTAGCGGTAGTGCGTTTTCAAGGACCTAAAGCCAACGGTATGCCAGAATTACACAAATTAACACCACCATTAGCCGTGTTGCAAAACAAAGGCTTTATGGTTGCAATCGTGACGGATGGCCGCATGAGCGGTGCATCGGGTAAGATTCCTGCTGCGATTCATTTAAGCCCGGAAGCAAGTGCAGGCGGTGCAATTGCCAAAATTCGCACTGGCGATATCATACGTTTAAATGCAAGTGTAGGTACGCTGAATGTATTGGTGGACGAAGATACTTGGGCAGAGCGTGAAGTGGAGGAATTATCTGATGCTAAACGCAACAATAATTCGCATGGTATTGGGCGTGAGTTGTTTGGTGGGATGCGGAAAAATGTATTATCCGCCGAAGAAGGCGCAATCACCTGGCTATAAACTTTGCAAATCGACTGATGTTGCAATCACTTGCCCTACTATCGTACTGTCTGCGCTCATGTGTCTTGCTTTCAGCCGATTATCAAAGTTTAGGCTGTTGATATCGCTAAGAACTACTTAATCTATCACTCCCGCGCAGGCGGGAATCCATTTTAAAGTTTAAATATTCATTTTTTTAACTAGGTAACAATATGATTAATACATTAGATTTAGCAAAAGAAGGTCCAGTAATCCCCGTTATCGTGATTAACAAAGTAGAAGATGCCGTACCAATGGCAGAAGCTTTGCTGGCGGGTGGTATTCGCGTATTGGAAGTGACATTGCGTTCATCTTGCGCACTGCAAGCGATGGAACAGATTGCGAAACACGTACCAGATGCAATTTTAGGTTCAGGCACTGTGCGTAACTTAAAAGATGCGCAGGCCTCATTAGATGCAGGCTGTAAATTTGCGGTTAGCCCAGGCTACACAACAGAATTAGGTCAATTTTCGCGCAAAATTGGTTTGCCATTATTGCCAGGCGTTTCAACTGGTTCAGAAATCATGACAGCTAACGCAGATGATTATTTTTTCTTAAAACTATTCCCAGCAGTTGCAGTGGGCGGTGTTAACTTGTTAAAAGGTTTTGCTGGTCCTTTTGGCGATGTGAAATTTTGTCCAACTGGCGGTGTTACAGTTGATTCTGCACCACAGTTTCTAAGCTTGCCTAATGTGGTGGTTTGTGGCGGTACATGGTTAACGCCAGCAGATGCAGTTGCGCGTAAAGACTGGGCGCATATTACCAAATTAGCTAAAGAGGCTAGTGCAATTAAACCTGCATAAGTGAATGGTTGCGTTAAAATTAGGGTTTGTGTTTTAACACAAACCCTTTTTTATTGAGCGTAGATTTTATCGAGCTTAAGTTTTATTAAGCCTGAGTTGATTGATTTTGAAATTGAAGTGAGGAAGTTTTTTGCACTCGTTAACTAAAACCTTGGATTTAAAAAAATATAAAGCAATCGTGTTCGATTGTGATGGCGTGATTCTGGATTCGAATGTTGTGAAAACTGAAGCTTACTTTCGCACCGCTAAAAATTTAGGTGCAACAGATGAGCAAGCACAAGCGCTGGTAGATTATCACGTTAAATTAGGTGGTATTTCGCGTTATCACAAGTTTGATTGGTATTTGCGCGAAGTATTAAAGCAAGCTGTCACAGACGAAGCAATTCAAGTTTTATTGGATGAGTTTAGCCGCGAGTTAGAAGAAGGTTTAATGCATTGCACCATTGCCGATGGCTTGCAAGAGTTACGTGATGCCACAGCAGGTATTAAATGGATGATACTTTCTGGTGGCGATCAACAAGAAATTCGCGACTTATTTGCCAAACGTAAGCTTGCCGATTTATTTGACGGCGGCTTGTTTGGCAGCCCAGATAATAAAGATGCAGTTCTGGCGCGTGAAAAAGCCAGCGGTAATTTGCAGCTGCCCGCATTATTTATTGGTGACAGCAAATACGATCATGAGGCATCCACAAATGCAGGACTGGATTTTATTTTTGTCAGTGATTGGACAGAGGTGCCTGACTGGCAGGATTTCTGTCGTGAAAACCACATTTGTGTAGAACCCAATATAAGGTCACTGTATTAATGTTTCTTTATTTCCAGCAATTTTATTTTAAGAGCCAACCGTTATCAAAAGTAATGTTTGATGATATGTGCATGCAGGGTAAAGTTATTGAACAGGATGAGCGTGGCATAAAAGTAATCGAATTACCAAATGGTGACATGTTAAAAGTTTTTAGAGTTAGACACTTATTGAGCGGCACTCAGTTATATACGCATGCAAGACGCTTTTGCCGAAATGCACGGCGATTAAAAAGTATAAATATTCCGACAGTAGAGGTTAAAAAGTTATTTTACTTCAAAGATAATCGACATGCTGCTGTTTTATATTCGCCCCTTGTTGGCATGACGTTAAAGGAATACGTGCATAAAGGCGGTGTCGACATCGAATATTTAGCACAAAAACTTGGTACGTTTATAGCTACGCTACATTTAAAAGGTGTACATTTTCATTCCTTACACACTGGTAATGTAGTGATTACACCGCAAGGTGAAGTGGGTCTTATTGATATATCAGACATGAGCATTTATCCTTGGCCACTATTATGTAATACCCGTGTTAGAAGTTTTAAGCGCCTTTGCCGTTATACAGATGAGATTGAAATGCTGGGTGCAGAGTTTTGGCAATCGCTACAGAAGCATTATTTCAAGCACAGTTTATGTAGCCCTTGGTGTAAAGATAAAATTGAACAGGCTAATAAGAAGCTGATTGTTTTTTAGAAGATATATGATGCAAAACCAGACTCAGCAATGGGTGATACAAATCTGTCATAGTTACTACCCACCGTTTTTAGACTGCGCTAGGCAATACGCAGTTTTATTTAAAGACTCACCCTACAAAGTGCTGACCGTTTATTTAACGGGCGAAGCCAATGTGGGAACTGAGCAAGGTAGTGCATCAGATAAAGTCGTTTTTTTAGGCTATAAAAGTAGCCAAGTAAGGGGCTTAAAGTTAGGCGCTATTCACAAAATTAAACAACTCAATCAAAGTTACACATTTAAATTTTGTATCGCACATCGTGTAAAGCCGACCTACGTAGCGTTATTGGCTACTAATTTACCGGTAATTAGCGTGCACCACAACTACAATGATTACAGCAGTTGGTCAAGAAGAATCATTGTCAACTTTTTTAAATCGCGTTTACTCATGTTGGGCGTTTCTAATAGTGTGCGCAATGACTTGAGGCGCGATTTAAGGGGATGGGAGGCTGAGAAAATTCAGACGCTCTATAATCGTATCGATGTATTTACGACACAGCTTTCTATGTTATCCAAAACTGAAGCTAGAAAAGCACTGAATTTACCACAATCCGCATGGATAGTAGGTAGCGTGGGTAGGTTGCATCATGACAAGGACCATGCCACACTGATTCGTGGTTTTGAAAAGTCGCTGTTGCAATTGCCAAAGAATAGCTTGTTAGTGATTGTCGGTAAGGGTCCTTTAGAGGAAAGTTTAAAACGATTAGTGGCTAATCTTAAGTTGGAATCCAATGTGATTTTTACAGGTAATCTCCCTGATGCGAAACGCTATTTTAAAGCGTTTGATGTGTTTGCATTAACATCAGATCATGAGCCGTTTGGAATGGTATTGTTAGAGGCCATGGTTGCAGAACTACCTATTATTTGTAGTGATTGCGGTGGCGGGGCCGAGGTAGTGAAGAATATAGGGCAATTGTTTTCGCTAGGAAACTCAGATGAGTTGGCGACACAGTTAGTCAATACGTATCAAGTAGATGTGCAAAACCATCATCAAAAACAGAGCTGGCAAGACTCAAATATGCAAATTGAATTAAATCGTTACTTTTCAGATGAAGCTGCAAAAGGTTATTTTTGGTGCTTACCTTTTGTTAAGCAGTGCATATCCAATTAAGACTATATAAAATTCATTATTTTCCAACCTGAGGTTGCCAGAACTCTAAATATTGTGCAGATGATTTAGTAGCGTATTTATTCAGTAACTCAAATCTCGCTTTATTATCGGGGATTGCTAGCTGACTAAAGCCAGAAATACCCAAGCCGATTTTCCCACCTTCAACCGTTAAGTTAATGCTATCTAATATTGTAGGTAGATGATCTACATGTGTGATTTCATCTCTGTTTTTAATAAGTTTGGTATTTTTTATGATGTAATTATTAAATACAAAGCGTTCGTTTGCTTTCTGTAGTTTTTTTGTCACTGGGTTGGTCATTACAAGATGATCGCCCATAATGACAACAGTAGTATTTTCTAGGTAGCCTTTTTTATCCATATAATGGACAAGATCAGCCAGCAAAGTGGAAGTACATCTTACAATATCTTTAAACTCTATTGCGCCGCTGGCTGTACATGTTTTGGAGTAGCTACCATCAGGCATATGTGTGTCTAAGGTAAGTAAGGTCACATTGTAGAGGGAGCCTTTTTGCTCTAATAAGTCAATTTTATGCTTAGCATAATTGAGTAAATCATCATCAAAAACTCCCCAATGATTTTGAGGCAATTTAGGATCTAATATTTTGGAGAGTTCATCTCGTCCCCAGATTTCATCATAGCCATGATCAGAGAAGAATTTGCCTTTCCCAGCAAATGAAAGAGCTGCGCCCCCAATAAAAACATTGGTGTAATCGTGTTTTTTTAAAATATCCCCTAGACAGTCTATATTTGGTAAAAATTGGCTGGTGAGTTCAGTAGCACTATTTTTTCGACGATCTCCGCCACCAAATACAGGTCGAAGTGGAATGCCGCATTGTGTAGAAACAATGCCAGCCATTGTCCAGCTAGTACCAGTGATTTGGCGTTGCTTTAAAAAGCTAACTCCTCCTAATGTGTGGGCCGATATATTTTTAAGCAGGTCTTCATTAAATATTTTTTTGTTATCGTAAGTGGACTCCAATGATTCTACATATATCAATACTAGGTTCTTAGGTTTATTAGCAATTATCTTTGTTTGCGAAGGCGCTTTATAATATTGAGCATAAAAATCTAAGCTATTTGGCGACATGGAGTCAACAAAATAAGAAAATGCTGAAAAGTGAAATAGAGCATATACGAAAGCAGTTGTTAATAAATAATATTGCTTAGGCAAAAAAATCAGTTTTTTACTCAACTTGTGCTGAGATAATAATTGCACAAGGCTTACTTTTATCGTGGTATATAGTTTTTTGATTGTGTTAAAACAGTCTGCATTAAAAAGCATTGCAATAATCGTGAGAATTAGTGGTAGTAAAAGACTTTTGTTGTAAAAAGTTCTGATAATCGATTGGTCCGCCGTAAGTAGGCCTTCGCTGCCAAACTCTAGATGATATAAAATTTGGTCAATTGAAACCTCACCAAACTCTTGACGCAACCAGATAACAAAACAAAATATAAAGAATGCGAGAAAATAAACAACAAATTTAGTGATTATTGGAATAAATTTTATTTGAGATAAGCGATAAAGCATGAGTTAAACCTGAACGAAATGAGTCTGATGATTGTAAGTTTGATGATTCTAATGATCAGTATGCAATGGTGTGAGTAAATCTTTTCTTATGAAGTATAAAAAACCTAGGATAAATGTTAATGGGTAAATATTCGTGCTACTAAAAAATGGAAAGTTTAATCCATTCAGTACGATGAGAATAGTGAGTATCACTAGATTCAGCGTTGATAGGTCGCGATAAGCAGTATAGTTTTTTCTCATACTAAGTAATTTTTGATATAAAAGATAATACATATAAAGCGTTAGTACTAAACCAATTAGCCCTGATATGTATAGCATTTCTAGAATAAGATTATGCGGCGATCTGAAGTCTTGAATGTGATGATATCTTGAGACTTTTTTGAAGTCTTCATAAAAACTTTTCAGCCCATTTCCAACTATCCAATTCTTTGGTGCAACAGTTTTTTGTAATTGCCATGTGTCTTGCCAAATAGTTACACGTTCTTCTGTGGTGATGTTTTGTGCTAGCTCTTTGAACCTGGAAGAGTAGTTGAAAATATTGAAGCTTACCAAAAGCGCCTGTATCGCAATAAAAATCACGATAAATTTAATCCAGTTTTGCTTATTAAAATAAGTAAATATAAAAAATAAACTTATCAGTAAGCCAATCCATACTGGTCTGGATGATGTGTAAAGAATAATTGCAGATAAAGGAATGCTGATTAATAGATAGATATAACGATATTGAGCGCTTGAACTGAAAAAGTAATAAAGTGCTACACAAAAGCCAATTGCACTGTAGAGCGCTAAGAAATGTGGATTGCTTGTTGTGCCATAAATGCCTTGATAAGGGCCAATTTGAAAGTAGATGGTAATAATTTGCACTATAACGTAAACAAAAAGTATAAATGCACTTAGTTTTTTAGTGATGTTTTTAATCTGCGGTATTTTAAATTCCGCTAATATCATTAAAGAGATTAATAAGCCGTAAGCGTAAAGTATGTTCCTCGCATAATTTTTAAAGCGAAATTCACCAGTGGCAAGGTAATTTAGTGTTAAAAAAACAATAGGAATTAGTGAAAGTTTAGCGGCTGACTTAATAAAAACAAAGTTTCTTTCTGAAAGTTGCCAAGCCAAAAAAATCAGTGATATGTAAAAATTTATTTTTAATAATCGATTGCTGACATCTTCAAATTTGAACATTAATGCAAATACGATGACTGCCAAGATTGTAAAAATAAATCCGAGTAGAATATTTCTTCTATGATGACTGAAAAGAGTTGAAAAGCACAGGGTCATTTTAATTGCCTAATGATATTGGTTGGATTTATTTTGATTAAGCAGGCAAGTTTTTTGCTATCATCTGAGAATTTACACGTTCTTTGAAAGCAAGGGCTGCATGATAAGCTCAAATATTCAATCACTGCTTTTTCACTCATCGGTGGTGTGTGGTACGGGTTGGATGAGCCAAAAATGGCAACCAGCTTTTTATCTAAAGCCGCTGCCACGTGCATCAAGCCAGAATCATTGCTGACAACGGTGTCGCATAACGACATTAAATCAATCGCTTCGCCTAATTTTGTTTTGCCGCCAAAGTCTACACAGCGATTTTGTGTTAACTGATTAATCTGATTGGTGACTGGAATGTCTTTATCTGAACCAAATAGCCACACTTGCCAGCCCTTTTTAATCGCATCATTAGCCACTTCTGCATAATATTCCGTTGGCCAGCGTTTGGCTTCGCCGTATTCTGCACCCGGGCATAAGCCCAGTATTTTATCTTGACTTGATTGAATGCCAAGTTTAGCCAGTGTTACAAAAGCGGTTTGCGCGTCGGTGATCAATTGCGGATTTGGAATATTTTTTGGTAAAGCTTCGTTCGCGTTTAAACCCAAAAACACAAAGCGCTCAACGGTTTTCTTCAAAGTCGTTTTATCTAGTGGGCGAATATCATTAATCAAGCCATAACGCATCTCGCCTAAAAAACTGGTGCGTTTTTTAATGCCAGCAGCCCAAGGCAGTAGTGCAGATTTAAATGAGTTGGTGAGGATGATTGCTTGGGTGTAACCGGCTTGCTTCAAGCTCCTGCCAAATGTTATTCGTTGCCAAAAAGCCAATTCGCCATGCTTAAATGGTAAGGCTATTTTCCCGCTGACTTCTGGCATACGCTCTAGCAGAGGTAATGTCCATGCCGGTGCGGCAACGTCAATGATGCAATTTGGCCGATTAGCTTTAAGTGTTTTAAACAAGCTTTGGGCTAAGACCATATCGCCTACCCAAGCTGGGCCTAGTACTAGTATTTTCTCAGGTTTTTTTGGGGCAGACATTTGCGAATGAATGACTAGCTTAGCTATTCATTTTTTTGATGATGTTACTGGTGCTTCTGCCTTCTACTAAATCGATAAGCGCAATTTCACCGCCCCAGGAAAGCACTTCTTTGCCACCGACTACTTGGTCTGCAGTGTAATCGCTGCCTTTGGCGATAATGTTCGGCTGAATGGCGTTAATCAAATTAAGCGGGGTGTCTTCATCAAACAAGACGACCGCATCTACGCTTTCCAGCGCGGCCAATACACGGGCACGGTCATTTTCTGAAACAACTGGGCGTGTTGGTCCTTTGATGGCGCTTACGGAGCGATCGGTGTTTAAGCCTAAAATCAATTTATCGCCACGTTTTTTTGCGGCCTCTAAATAGGTGACATGTCCTGCATGTAGTAAATCAAAGCAGCCGTTGGTAAATACGATGCTTTGCTTGTCTTTTTTCCACGCGCTTACTTTAGCTTTTAATTGGCTGATATCGCAAATTTTATGTGCTTGTTCGCTGCTTTGCTGGCTGGCAAGCGCTTCTATTAAATCTGCTTGCGAAATAGGCACGGTGCCGACTTTCCCCACAACCACAGCTGCTGCAATATTCGCCAGTTGCAAGCTTTGCAGCACCGAAAGGTTGTGCATTAGGCCTGCGGCTAATGTGGCAATCACGGTGTCACCAGCGCCTGAAACATCAAATACTTGCTTGGCGGTAGCGGGTAAATGATGAGTTGCCTCGTCAATGAGTGTAATGCCTTCTTCACCACGCGTGACGGCCAGAAAATCTAAATCTAATTGTTCTTTAAGTGTCGTGGCTTTGCTGATTAAATCGGCGTCATCAGTCGTACTATTACACGCTTCTGCGGTTTCTTTTTTGTTGGGAGTGAGTGCGGTAGCACCATTATATTTGCTGTAATCGCGTCCTTTTGGGTCAACTAATACTGGAATATTGGACGTTTTGCATTGCATAATAATCGCTTGGCAGGTTTTTTCGCTTAGCAAGCCTTTTGCATAATCTGACAAAACAACCACGCTGGGTTTCAACGCTAATTGCTGTTGAATCACAGCCGTTAGGTCTGTATTTTCAGCAGCATTAAAGCTTGCATTGCTTTCCTGATCCAGTCGTAACATCTGTTGATGGCCGCTTAAAACACGAGTTTTGGCAATAGTAGGGCGGTTAACCGAGGTGTAAATGCCATTTACATCCACGTTCATTTGTTTTAATAAACGTATCAACGTTGCACCTTCGCTATCGTCGCCGACGCAACCGATAATATGCGTTTTGATGCCGAGCAGTGATAAGTTCGCGGCTACGTTAGCCGCGCCGCCAGCACGTTCATTTTGCTGATTCAACAGCACGATAGGCACAGGCGCTTCTGGTGAAATGCGACCAACAGAGCCAATTAAATAGCGATCCAGCATGACATCGCCGATAATTAGCGCATGGTGTTTATTGGAGTCGAGATGAATGCTACCGAATTGTTTAACGGCGGATAGCAGTGGATCAGTTAAATGTTGCGACATAAAAAGCTCAATATCAAGACCTTAAGACTCTAGAATTTCACATAGAGAATGACCAACAAAGATATGCGCTTCCTGAATACGCGCGGTGACTGAGGATGGCATCACTAAATTAAATTCGCAAATCGCATTCAGTTTTCCGCCGTTACCGCCGGTTAAGCCGACTGTTGTTGCGCCAATTTCTTTGGCCGCTTCCATAGCGCGCACAACATTGGCACTATTGCCGCTGGTGGTAATGCCAATGACTAAATCTTCCGGGCGGCAAAGCGCTTCAACTTGGCGTGCAAAAATATAATCGTAACCATAATCATTGCCTACGGAGGTGAGAATGGATGTGTCGGTTGTGAGTGCGATTGCAGGCATACCTTTGCGTTCTTTTTTAAAGCGCCCGACAATTTCTGCCGCGATATGCTGACTATCTGCCGCGCTACCGCCGTTGCCCATAATTAAGATTTTTCCACCAGATTTAATGCAATCTTGCATCTTAATACCGACCGCGCTAATCAATGGGAAAAGCGGTTCAAGCGCGTTAAACATTGCCATGTGGGCGGCATGTTCACCTCTTAGATAGTTAATGTAATCCATTAGCAGTATTTGTCCTCACTTAATAGATAGTTCTGAACATAGTCTTTCACCCCGTCTTCAAGGCTGGTGAATGGCGCAGAATAGCCCGTAGCGCGCAATTTAGACATAGTGGCTTCAGTAAAGTATTGGTATTTACCTTGCAAATCTTCTGGCATGGCAATGTAATCGATTTGCGGTGTTTTGCCCATGCTTTGCATCACGGCAGTGGCTAAATCCTTAAAGCTGCGTGCTTTTCCTGTGCCAATGTTATATATGCCATTGGAGGCTGGTTTTTTTGCAATCACTGCTTCGTTTAAAAAGTGCGCGATAATATTGGCGCAGTCTTTCACATAGACAAAATCACGCATTTGCATACCATCATCTATATTGGCTTTGTTGCTTTTAAATAGCTTCATGCCACCAGTGGCCTGTACTTGATTAAACGTGTGAAAAGCCACGCTTGCCATGCGTTCTTTATGGTATTCGTTAGGACCATACACATTAAAAAACTTAAAACCTGCCCATGCGGGTGGCTGTGGGAGGTTGTTGGCTACTTGGCGTAATGCCCATTGATCAAAAAAATGTTTTGAATAACCGTAGCCATTAAGCGGGCGCAGATTTTCAATACTCGCGTCGTTATAACCAGCGGCGCCATCACCATAAGTAGCAGCAGAACTAGCGTAAAAGAAAGGCACTTTTTTTGCTGCGCACCAAGTCCATAAATTTTGGCTGTAGTGAATATTGTCGGCAACCAGCTTACTGAAATCACGCTCAGTCGTTGCGCTAATGGCACCCATATGTATGACCGCGTCGATATCATTTCTATCTTGCAGCCATTCCATTAATTGATCTTTTTGCAGATATTGCGCATATTGGCGTTTAACTAGGTTTTGCCATTGCGATTCGTGCGCGAGATTGTCAACAATGACTAAATCATCACGGTTAAGTTTGGTATTAAGGTGCCATGCGATGATTGAACCAATCATCCCCGCGCCGCCTGTAATTACTATCATAGGTGCAGTTTACTCACTAAAAAGTAGAGTATAACGCTTATTGTTTAGCACCCAAAGCTTGGGCTCTTAATTTAGACATTTCTGCCTCTTTTTTCGCCTGTGCGTTATCCCAATTGCCAAAGGAATCAGTAGTCACCCAGCCTTGCAGGTTTTCCAGCGCAATCTCTGTCATCGCGTGTATCCAATCCTCATTTTCATTGAGCGCAGGAATGTAATGATATTCACCGCCGCCAGCGTGGGTGAATATTTCTTTACCTTCCATGGCGATTTCTTCTAAAGTTTCCAGGCAGTCACTGCTAAAGCCGGGGCAAATGACATCGATGCGTTTGGTTTTTTTCTTGCCTAAATCTTCCAGGGTTGCTGCCAAGTAAGGCTTTAGCCATTCCTGCTTACCAAAGCGCGATTGAAAAGCGATGACATAATCATCCTTACCCAAATCCAATGCTTCCGCCAATAAGCGCCCGGTTTTCTGGCAAGCGCAATGGTAAGGGTCACCCTTGCTCAAATGCACTTTTGGAACACCATGAAAACTCATGACCAACTTGCTCGGCTTACCGTTGATTTGCCAATGCGCTTGTACGCTTTTTGCCAACGCGGCAATATAAGCAGGATGGTCGTGATAGCTGCGAATGGTGCGTATGCCGGGCATATTGCGCATTTTAAGCAGTACGCGCCAAACTGAATCAAAAGAAGATGCGGTGCTGCTGGCGGCGTATTGTGGATACAGCGGAAATACCAAAATACGGTCGCAATGCTGGGTTTTGAGTTTTTCAATCGCAGATTGCATACTTGGGTTGCCGTAGCGCATGCCCAACTCAATCGCAAATGGCGATTTGATTTTCTGTGCTAAAAATCCGCGTAATAATTGAGTTTGTTTTTGCGCATGTACCAGCAAAGGCGAGCCTTCGTTTGTCCATACTTGCGCATATTTAGCAGCTGATTTTTTGGGACGAATAAGCAAAATAATGCCGTTTAAAATAAACCACCAAATGGCACGTGGAATTTCCACTACGCGCGTGTCGCTTAAGAACTGCCGCAGATAAGGTCGCAAAGCTTTTGCAGTTGGCGCATCTGGCGTACCTAGATTGGCGATTAATATGCCAACTTTAAGTTGGTCGCCGTGTGAAAAGGGTGGTTCGGGATTGTAATAGGCCATATCGGTAATTTTAGTGTAATCGCTTGCCAATAGCTATTAACAAAGCATAGTGGAGAATTAAGCTGACGCAGAATGAAGCTTACGTGTTTATCATGACGTCTAAGAGTTAGACAGCGCATTAGAAAGCAGTTTTGAGGTCACGTCCACAATCGGAATCACCCGCTCATAAGCCATTCTGGTGGGGCCTATGACACCAAGAGTACCGACCACCTGACCATCTGCTTCATAAGGCGCGGTAATCATGCTGCATTCGTCCAATGGCAGATAACCGCTTTCGCCACCGATAAAAATCTGGATGCCTTCTGCGTGCTGGCTATTATCTAGCAGTTGCATTAACGAAGTACGACGCTCAAATATCTCAAATAATTTGCGCAGACTATTCACGTTTGTAGATAGCTCGTCGACTTGCAGTAAATTGCGTTCCCCCGCAATCACCACGCCATCATTGTCGGCCGTTTTGCTGCTGGCTTCTAACGCGGCCGTCATCAACGTGCTGATATCGGTTTGCATCTGTTTAAGTTCAAGGTGCAACTTCTGTTGTACCTCTGTAAAGGTTTGCCCTGAAAAGTTAGCATTAAAATAGTTGCTGGCATGTGTTAACTCGCTGGCCGAATAAGGTTTTTCGGCTAGAATAATGCGGTTTTGCACATTGCCATCGCTGGTCACAATAATCACTAAAATGCGCTTATCGCTCAGCGGTAAGAACTCCAGATGCTTAAACGCAACGCGCTGACGCTTGGGAATCATCACCACGCCTGCAAATTGAGTGAGCTGCGACAGCATATCTGCTGCATTGTTAATTAGCTCATTTTGGTTAGGCGAGTTTAAGCCTTGTTTCATTTGTTGAATGGCTTGGTTCTCAAGTGGCTGAACGGTTAATAATGAGTCAACAAAAAGGCGATAACCTTTTTGCGTGGGAATGCGCCCAGCGGAAGTGTGTGGGCTAGCGATAAAACCTAATTGCTCCAAATCGGACATCACATTGCGAATCGTGGCGGGGCTGACATCAAGTCCGCTGTGTTGTAGCAAGGTGCGCGAGCCGATTGGCTGACCATCACTAATGTAATGTTCTACCAAGGTTTTTAATAAGATTTGTGCGCGTTTGTCCAAGTTGAATCAGCTTAATAAATCGTTAATTAACGGTTATTATATCGCTTAAGTCATGTTTGAATCTTCAGTTTTAAGCAGTGATTTAAAAGCTAGCGCTATTCACGTAGGTTCAGATTCTGCCTATTTTCATACGCTCACTTTTTCAAATATCCTAATCTATGATTTAATAGTGAGATGACTCAACCATTCAAATCTATCGCCATTATTGGCAAATACATGAATCAACATGCCTTGCAGCAAATGCAGGCAGATTTAGCAGATTTAGCGCGACATTTAAGAGCAAAAAAAATCGAAGTTTGGATAGAGGATAATACGGCACAACATGCTGAGTTGTCTGGTTTTAAAACCGCATCGCTGGCAAAAATTGGCAGCAAAGTGGATTTAGCCATTGTGATGGGCGGCGATGGCACTATGCTAAGTGTCGCCAGAAGCCTCATTGATAACAATATTCCGCTTGTAGGCATTAACCGCGGCCGCTTTGGTTTTTTAACTGATTTACGCGCAGAGGATATGCTGCGGTCGGTCGACAAGATTTTATCCAATCGCTACCAAATTGAATCGCGCATGCTGATTAATGCCAAAATTTTGCGTGGCGGTAAAACTTTGCATCAAGGCCTGGCGTTTAACGACGTGGTAATTAAAGGTGGTTTGCGTTTAATCGAGATGGCGGTTGAGATTAATGGTCAATTTGTTCACAAGCAGCGTGCAGACGGTTTGATTTTAAGTACGCCAACCGGTACTACCGCTTACGCCTTAAGCGCAGGCGGCCCAATCTTACACCCGAGTTTAGAAGCTATTGCGATTGTACCTGTTAGCCCGCATACGCTAAGCAATCGGCCAATTGCAGTCAATAGCTCCAGCTTGATTCAGATCACATTAGTACAAAGCGATGACGGACAGGTGAGCTATGATGGTCAGTTTCAATTAATGTTAGAAAGCGGTGACAAGATTTTAATTCAGCGTGCAGAAAAGGAAGTGAAGCTGCTGCATCCGAGCGAGTACTGTTATTTTGATATGTTGCGCAACAAACTCAACTGGGGCTAGTTATTCAATGCAACAATTTGCAATCACTGTGTTAACTGCAGCTTGCCGTACTATGTGTACTGTCTGCGCCTTGTCGCCTTGTGCTTGCAAATTCTTCCAATGAATATGCATTTTATAAAGTTTTAATGAGCTATTAAACCTATGCTACAAGTACTTTCCATTCGTGATTTCATTATTGTCGACTCTCTCGATTTAGAGTTTGAAAACGGCTTTACCACGCTCACTGGCGAAACCGGTGCAGGTAAATCCATTTTAATCGATGCGTTATCGCTGGCTTTGGGTGCGCGAAATGATGGTTTGATTGCGCGTGCAGGTACAGATAAAGCTGACATTAGTGCGACTTTTTCGATTGACCAAAATGTTGCTGCAAAAAACTGGTTAAGTGAAAATGAGATTGAAGCGGATGATGCGCTGATGTTACGGCGCGTGATTTATGCCGATGGGCGTAGTCGCGGATTTATTAATGGTGCCTCAGCAACCGTTAATCAGATGAAAGAGTTAGGCGAGTTTTTGGTGGATATTTATAGCCAAAATGCCCACCACTCTTTACTTAAACCATCTACGCAACGGCAAATTCTGGATGACTTTGCTGGCAGTTCAACATTAGCCAACCAAGTCGCGAAACAATATAAAACCTGGGCGCAATTGAATAGCCAGCGCATCGATGCTGAAAAAAATGCAGCCGCTTATGCAGATGAATTGGCAGAATTGCGCGACCAAACACGCGAATTGCAACAGCTTAATTTTTCGCTGGAAGATTGGCAAGAAACGCAATTGGAACATCATCGTTTGGCTAATGGCGCCAGCTTGTTAACAGGTTTGGAGACATGTATCGCGCTACTAGATGAAAACGATATGAATGCGAGTGCAATGCTGGCCCAGGTGCAGCAGAAATTAACCGCATTGGTGGAGTTTGATGGGCAATTAAAAGAAGCGGCAGATGGTGTGGATTCTGCACTGATACAACTGGAAGAAGCCAGCCGTGCTTTAAACCGCTACTTACAAAAAGCAGAGCTAGACCCTGCAAGACTGATTGAAGTCGAAAACCATATTCAAGCAGTACACAACATTTCGCGCAAATATCGCAGCAAACCAGAAGAGTTGCCTGATTTGCTAGTGGTATGCCAGGTGCGCATGGCGGAGTTAGAAGGATTTGCCAACGATGGCGCGTTAGCGAAACAAGAGGCGGAGGCGCTAAAAATATACCAAGATTTAGCCAAGCAATTAAGCCAAAAACGCCAAGATGCCGCCAAAATATTAAGCCAAAAAATCAGTGCGGAAATGCAACGCCTATCATTAAGCGGCGGCAAATTTGATGTGGCATTAACTGCATGCGAGCCGTCAGTTAATGGCTTGGAAACAATAGAGTTTCTGGTAGCAGGCCATGCAGGTGTTGAGCCGCGACCATTAAACAAAGTCGCATCAGGCGGCGAATTGTCACGCATCAGCTTGGCACTGCATGTAACAACCGCAAGTCAGGGCAGCGTGCCATGCATGATTTTTGATGAGGTGGATGTAGGCATCGGCGGCGGCGTGGCAGAAGTGGTCGGGCAATTGCTCAAACAATTAGGTGCAGAACGGCAAGTATTAGTCATTACGCATCTGCCGCAAGTCGCATCACAAGCCACACAACACTTACAGGTAAGCAAAACTCAAAGTAATGGTGCAACTTTAAGCCATATTCAAGCGTTAAGTGTAGCGGAGCGTGTAGAAGAGATCGCGCGTATGTTAGGTGGTTTGAATATAACTGAAACCACGCGTATTCATGCAAAAGAGATGCTGAATGTTTGACTGCTTTGTTAAGTTTTATAGCACAGAAACCAACTTTTTCCTTTTTTCTTCAAATTCTGAATCTGTGAGCAGACCCGATTCGTGAGCCTTTTTCAACTTCATTAGCAAGTCTAGCGAGGAACTTGCCTTATTTTTAGACTCTAAATTTTCGTTGGATTTACTCTTTGAAACTTTTTGCTTTAATTCAGACTTGAGTTGTTTCAGCTGTTCTTGAAGATGCTTTAAATGTGACTGCCTTTCCAATTTTAATTCTGCTATTTTGCTGCGCTTTTGCGCAACTTCTTTGGATATAGAAGCATTAGATGCCGCCGCAGCTGAGCGCATAACGCCACGATATTTGGAACCCAAAAATGCACCAAGCAATCCACGCCCAGAGCCTTGATTTTTTGCTCTTGCCTCGGCAGCACTTAAAGACAATGCAGAGTTTGCATCAACACATTCTTGAATTGATGACTTTGCTAGAGTAATTCTTTGCTCAAGTTGACCAATATCTTTTTCAAGGGCAGCCAGCTCATTATTAATATTTTCATTTGTCACGACTTGCTTCCTAGTTACTTAACGCGAAGTCGGCCCCAAATACAAACTTAATTTGGATAGATTGTTAAATTAACAGTTGTTTATTTAATCATTTTTAAATCAACTGGTTAATTATTTTATTTCGCCAATTCTGCCGCTTCAACTACCACCTTATAAAGCTGTACTTCTTGCGCTGTTCTAACCCGCTCACCAACTGCAACTTGATTACGTTTTCCTGCTGCAACGCCATTAATCATCATCGGCCTGCTTTGTCCAATGGCGCGGCCTGTTTGTGCGTCGTATTTCACTACGCGTACTTGCACTCGGCCGATTGGCACAGAAGTGCCATTTTGCACAATCGCGTATAGATTACCTGCGTTATCTGCTTGCACGCCAGATTGTATGTATTTGGCTGGGTTGCGCGGTAAGTCAATGCGCATAGCACGCTCAGCGGCCTCTTTACCAATATCAGAGTTGGAGCTGGCCGCCATTTGGTAGTTTTGTAAGGCTAAATCGGTTTGGCCGCGACTTTCGGCAATTTGCCCCATTAGCGCATAACCTGGCGCGGTGGGCAGTAATTCATTTGCACGTTTTAAGTAAGGTTCGGCTTCGGTTTTTTTACCTAAGTTAAATAAGGCAATGCCCGTTTGAATATGCGGTTTGAAATAATCCGGTTGCATTTTGATGGCTTTTTCATAATAGCCAATTGCTTCTTGCGATTTTTTATCGGTTAAAGCGATATCGCCTAATAATTCTTGAAATCGTGCTTCGCGCGGCTCACCTGCAATGGCTTGTTTTGCCAGTTTGGTTGCGGTAACGGTGTCCTTTTTGGCTAGCGCTTTTACGCCATCGTCATAAGCTTTGTAGGCGGCTTCGGTCGACTTTAATTTTTTTACTTTTTGTGCATACAACTCTTTGCCCCAGTTGCCACCTGCGCCGATTTTGGCAAGCGTTGCTTTATTGGCGGCTACACGCTCTGGTGAGGGCGGATGGCTGGCAAATAGTCCAGTAATAAAATCACTTTTTTTGTCTGCGCTCAGGCGTACAAACGTTTCCTGTAAAGTGACTGCGGCGGCTGGGTCGTAACCGGCTTTTTTCATATACAGCATGCCGTAGTAATCAGATTCTGATTCTGCATCGCGACCGTATTTGCTAGTGGTTAATTGTGCGCCAAGCTGTGATGCGCCGACAATTAAGTTGCCGTAATTACTGTTTTGCGCACCAATACCCACTGCAATCATGGCACCTTGCAATAGAATGCCGCGTTCCATGCCTTTTGCACCGTGGCGCGCGGCGGCATGTACAATCTCATGGCCCATCACAGCAGCTAATTCAGCTTCGCTATTTAACTCATACAATAAGCCACGATTAAACGCGATTTTCCCACCTGGCATCGCCCAGGCATTTGGCACCGAATCGTTCAATACTACAAATTCATAAGGTAATTCTGGCCGGTCAGAAACCGCACCGAGGCGTTTTCCAATATCTTGCACATAGGCGGTTAATTCGGGGTCAATAATGTAATCACCGCCTTGCGATTGGCGGGCAGGGGAGTAATTTTCTTTACCAATGGCGATTTCTTTGTCTTCAGATACAAACTGAAACTCTGTTTTTTTTGTGACAGGGTTTGTACCGCAGGCAGAAAGGCTTAAACCAATAGCGACTGTAATCAGTAGCGCAGAAAAGTGTTTAGACATGATTGACTCCCCCAATGCGAAGTTATTTAAAGCAGGCAAGGTAAATTCAACGTTTTGGCATCAAACAGGGCTGACGAGATGGCTATTTATTTTGCTACGCTTATTTTTTACTGTTTTTTGGTTATTTATTTTTTCTTGCCGCAAGGTTGGTCTGTGCAAATGCCATAAATCATCAGGGAATGTTCTTGCATTTTGAAGCCGCGAGATTCGGCCGCCTTTTGCTGGCGTTTTTCAATCTCTTCGTCGTAAAATTCTTCTACGCGACCACATTTAACACAGACGATATGGTCATGGTGCGTGCCTTCATTTATCTCAAATACCGCTTTTCCGCTTTCAAAATGATGGCGTGATAGCAAGCCGGCCTCTTCAAATTGCGTTAGTACGCGATAAACCGTTGCCAAGCCAACATCTTCACCCGTGGTAATTAAAATTTTGTATACATCTTCTGCCGATAAATGGCGTTCTTTGCTGTTTTCAAACAACTCCAAAATTTTTAAACGTGGCAGGGTGGCTTTTAATCCAGCGTTTTTTAAATTGTTTTGATCATGCATGATAGGTACTCAATAATAATAGGATGTTAATTTGTAGTTTTAGGCTGTTAGCCATCGTGGTATATTAACGCCAATTCAGTAATAAGTCTTTACCCATGCATAAAACCATGCGCAGTTTATTGTTCCCTTTGTTCATTGCTTGCAGCACACTCATTGTTGGCTGCGGATCAAGCGTGCCTGTGATTAAGCCGTTTAAAATGGAAATCCAACAAGGCAATGTAGTCACCTCTAAAATGTTATTGCAGTTGCGCCCGGGCATGACCAAGTCGCAAGTGAAATTTATTATGGGTACGCCGCTAGTCATTGATAGCTTTCATACCAATCGCTGGGATTATTTTTACCAGTTGCGTCAGGCAGGCAAAGTGGTTGAGCAGCGTCGGGTTATTTTAGACTTTGAAAAAGACTTATTAGCGCGAGTGCGTGGCGATGTTGTGCCACAGGGAACACCTGGCGCGGATACGGGCGCGGTTGTTTTATCTAAAGAACCGGCACCAGCAGCAGCGAAACCAGCAGAAAAAGAAGGGATTCTGGAGAATCTAAAGTTCTGGAAAGATAGCGAGGCTCCAAAGAATGGTGAAACCCCAGAAGCGAAACCAAGCACTGAGTCCATAACGCCAGAATCAAAATCAGTGACGAATGAAATAGCACCAAACGATGCTGTTAAACATGAGCCGGCATCAGAAATGACTGCGCCTGTTAACGAGTCGCCTGAAGCGTTGCCCGCTGCAGAAACGCCATCTATGTTAGCTGTCCCGATTCCAATTGCACCGGTTGAAGATGCGCCAGTGATTGAATCTAAACCAACAGAAACTAAGCCGGTAGTTGCTCCAGCAGAAGCAATTCCGGCGGCCGATTTGCCGGTTAAGTCTGGTTCACCAGCCAAGCAGGATGAAGAGCGTATTTTTAGATTGGATCGAAATTTAGATGCTAAAAATATTGATTCGAGTAATGCAGCGCAAGAGCCTGCTAAAAATACATCCAAACCGGCTGAACAACCAAATGCGGCAGAAGGCAAGCCGCAACCAGATGAAGAAGAGCCGGGTTATTTTGAAAGGATGTTAGAAAAGATCGGCTTTTAGTCTATTAAATTAAAGACGATTGATATTGTTAAGAATCAGCTGGATTTAGGAGCAAGTTTTAAAGCTTAAGCTGAAAATTAAATTTTAAGAATTAAATATTAAAATGATTAAAACAAAAATTGTAATTGCCGGCGTGACTGGGCGTATGGGACATGCGTTGCTAGAGGGCGTTTTTGCTGACCATGAGCTGCAATTGCATGGCGCATTAGATCGCGCTAGTAGTCCGCAAATTGGCCGCGATGCGGGTGAGCAGTTTGGTCAAAATACGGGGGTAAAAATTACCAGCGATATTGACGCGGCACTGAAAGGTGCAGATGTTTTGATTGACTTTACAAGGCCAGAAGCGACTTTGCAGTATCTTGAAGCTTGTAAAAAGGCAAATGTAAAACATGTGATTGGTACCACTGGTTTTACAGCGGAAGAGAAGTTAACCATTGATGCGGCTGCCAAAAACATTGCCATTGTATTTGCACCCAATATGAGTGTTGGCGTGACTTTATTGATTAACTTGGTTGAGCAAGCAGCAAAAATACTCAATGATGGGTATGACATTGAAGTGGTTGAAATGCATCACCGACATAAAGTGGATGCGCCATCAGGCACGGCGCTAAGGTTAGGCGAAGCTGCTGCGCAAGGCTTGGGCAAGGAGCTTAAAGATTGCGCGGTTTATGCGCGCGAGGGCGTTACCGGTGAGCGCGAAGCTGGCACAATTGGTTTTTCCACTTTACGTGGCGGTGATGTGGTGGGTGACCATACCGTGGTGCTGGCTGGTGTTGGTGAGCGCGTCGAGCTTACACATAAAGCCAGTAGTCGCGCCACGTTCGCGCAAGGCGCTTTGCGTGCGGCCAAGTATCTAGGTGCTAAATCTTCTGGTTTATATGATATGAGAGATGTGCTGAGTTTGCGTTAGTTAAGCATTGAATGCTGATAGTTTGCTTATTTAAAGTGTAAGTAAGCTTAAATAAAAAAGCCGCATTTATGCGGCTTTTTTATTGGTTAATAACAATGTGTTATTAAACTGATTTACGTCTAAAGCCAGCAAAGCCTAATAATGCAGAGCCAAATAGCCAAGCTGCTGCTGGAACTGGAACTGCTGATGGATTACCAAACTCTGCTTCGCCATTACGTGAAGCGATTGTAACATCTACATAACCATCGCTGCTGTTGTCTACTGAGCCATTGTAACCATTAACTGCTTCAAATAAACTAAAATTGAATGTTGAAACAGCAAGTACATAGCTGCCAATATTCAAATTGCGGTCAATGAATGAGCCTAGACCTACACCGCTATCGTCATCAGACTCGATGAACGTACCAACGCTTAATGGGCTAGCAAATAAATAAATGTACGGATCAACCTGACTACCAAATGCAGAGTTAGCAAAAATATCAAATGACCCTGCATCTGTCACGTTGAAATTAATGTATGCTACCGTTTGATCTGTTGGAAAGTTGTCCACTAAAACTGATGTGCTGATTGTATTTGCTTGTGCTGTGCCTGCAACTAAAGCAACTGACGCTAATAAAAGCTTAACTAGTTTCATTTTGTACCCCCTTAATGATAATAACTGCCCTTGATAAATCGGTAATATTTCACTACAGCCCTATCATATTGGACTAATTTACATAAGAAAATAGCCCGTTTGGGTCACAGGCTATTAGGGTGAATTGCACTGAATTTAATTACATCAGGTTTATGTGCGCCATGGGTGTTTAGGCACGTTACAGACGCCCGCTACATCCACGCCAGCCTGCGCCACAAGATGGTCATTCTCAACGGTATCGCCACTTACGCCAATGGCGCCGACTAAAATACCTTCGTTGTCGACGATGGGTAAGCCGCCAGGAAATGTAATTAATCCGTCATTCGAGTGCTCTATTCCGTATAGTGGCGAGCCTGGTACCGAAAGCTTGCCGATTTCACCGGAAGGCATAGCAAAATAACAGGCGGTTTTTGCTTTTTTAATCGCAATGTCAATACTGCCAACCCATGCATCATCCATTCTGCTAAAGCTTTTTAAGTTGCCGCCAGAGTCCAGCACTGCGATACACATCTTAACGCCAATTTCTTTCGATTTTTCTACTGCTTTATCAATGATTTGTTGCGCTTGTTCAAAGCTTACGTGCATGTAAATATCCTTTGGTTGTTAGAGATTATTAAATTTGTTGCTGTAAATATTGAGTTTCACCTTATATTTTCTTGCCGCCAGGGCCCGCAAAAAACCAGACAATCAAACCTAGCACTGGAAATATTAACACACCAAGAATCCACAATATTTTTTCGATGCCAGAAGCTGTGCTTTGAATGATTTTAATAATGGCGAAGATATCCAATATAAAAATGAGTAAGCCAATAATGGAGTACATGTTACTTCCCCTTTTTGATCGTGCCGTTAATTTAATTAAGTTATTTTAATATTTTTGCTATTACACGTTTTTCAAGCATAACAGCTAAAAACAGCACAAAATTTATTTGTACTGTGGAATTAATGTTATTTATATTTTTGTCTGTCTTGCCAATCGGCAATCTGCTTTTCAGCTTCCTCTTTATTTATACCGTAGGTTTCTTGGATTTTTCCTGCCAATTGATCGCGTTTACCTGCGATTACATCTAGGTGGTCATCGGTAAGCTTTCCCCACTTTTCTTTAACACTCCCTTTTAATTGTTTCCAGTTACCTTCTACTTGATCCCAATTCATGATGTTATCCTTAACTTAAAATGATAATTAAATAGTAAATAGCCGTTTAAGTAGTTTTAAATGGCTTGTGGTCATTTAAAGCTTAAATCATGCAGCAACACATCAGCTTAAGGCTTAACTTTATGTCAGAATCGTCTGATAGGTTTGTATTTCAGGCTGACTAAATGACAATCTTCAGGTGGAAATTGTTAAGCCTTAACTTGAGGTTGGGGCGAATTGCGGCTATAATGTCTTAATTCTGAAAACGGGAAGAGTTTATAAAGCTTTTCCCGTTTTGCGCATCTGCTCAAAGGTGTGTGTAAAGTGATGCCAGCAATGCTGTGCAGTGTCGAAATAAAGGAGCTCTAAGGTGTCGAAAACAATTCCAGCGGTTTTAGTGTTAGCAGATGGGACTGTTTTTAAAGGCATTTCAATTGGCGCTTCTGGGCATACAGTCGGTGAGGTGGTTTTTAATACCGCGATGACTGGCTATCAAGAAATCCTCACTGATCCTTCCTATACCAAACAAATCGTCACACTTACTTATCCGCATATCGGCAACACAGGGACCAATGCGGAAGATGTAGAATCCAATCAAGTTTACGCAGCGGGTTTAATCATTCGCGATTTACCACTTTTAGAATCTAATTTCCGTAGCAATCAAACTTTATCTGAATATTTAGTCGCCAATAATGTTGTGGCGATTGCAGATATCGATACGCGCAAGTTAACACGTATTTTGCGTGAAAAAGGTGCGCAAGCTGGCTGTATTCTGGCTGGTGAAAATGCTACTCAAGAAATTGAGATAAAAAAAGCGTTAAGTCTGGCGCAAAGCTTTCCTGGCTTAGCAGGTATGGATTTAGCAAAAGTCGTTAGCTGTAAAACAGCTTATGAGTTTAACGATGGTGAATGGTCGTTGGGTAAAGGTTTTGAAGCGCCCGAGAAAACCAGGTTTCATGTTGTCGCTTTTGATTACGGTGTTAAGCAAAATATTCTGCGCATGCTGGTTTCACGCGGCTGTAAAGTAACTGTGCTACCGGCGCAAGCTACGGCAGAACAAGCATTAAGCTACCAACCAGACGGCATCTTTTTGTCGAACGGACCTGGTGATCCTGAACCCTGCGATTACGCGATTAAAGCGATTAAAACATTGGTGGATTCAGGTATTCCGACATTCGGCATTTGTTTAGGCCATCAATTGTTGGCTTTAGCCAGTGGCGCGAAAACCGTGAAGATGAAATTTGGACATCATGGTGCTAATCATCCAGTGCAAGACGTTGAAACAAAGCGCGTTTATATCACCAGTCAAAACCATGGCTTTGCGGCAGACCCAGCCACTTTGCCTGTCAATATCAAGATAACGCATATCTCGTTATTTGATGGCAGTTTGCAAGGCATTGCACGCACAGATAAGCCTGCATTCAGTTTTCAGGGACATCCTGAAGCGAGTCCAGGTCCAACAGAAATGAGTGAATTATTTGATCAATTTATATCGCTTATGCAGAAAAAGGAAGCAGCGTAATGGCTAAGCGTACCGACATTAAATCTATTCTAATCATCGGCGCAGGGCCGATCGTTATTGGTCAAGCTTGCGAGTTTGATTATTCTGGCGCCCAGGCGTGTAAAGCATTGCGCGAAGAAGGTTATCGCGTTATTTTGGTTAACTCTAATCCTGCCACGATTATGACCGACCCTGAAATGGCAGATGCGACTTACATTGAGCCAATTACCTGGCGTGTCGTTGAAAAGATTATTGCCAAAGAAAAGCCAGATGCCTTATTGCCGACAATGGGTGGGCAAACTGCGCTTAACTGTGCCTTGGATTTAGATAAGCACGGCGTATTGGCTAAATACAATGTTGAGCTAATTGGCGCCTCAAAGGAAGCGATTGATAAAGCGGAAGATCGCCAAAAATTTAAAGAAGCCATGACTAAAATTGGCTTGGGTTCTGCACGCTCCAGCATCGCGCATTCAATGGAAGAAGCTTTGCAGGTGCAAGCCAGTATTGGTTATCCAGCGATTATTCGCCCATCATTTACCATGGGCGGTAGTGGCGGCGGTATTGCTTATAATCGTGAAGAATTCATCACGATTTGTGAGCGCGGTTTGGATGCATCGCCAACCAAAGAGCTGTTGATTGAAGAATCAATGCTGGGCTGGAAAGAATATGAGATGGAAGTGGTGCGCGATAAAGCGGATAACTGCATCATCATCTGTTCGATTGAAAATCTAGACCCGATGGGCGTACATACGGGCGACAGTATTACCGTTGCGCCAGCACAAACATTGACGGACAAAGAGTATCAAATCATGCGTAATGCCAGCTTGGCTGTGTTACGCGAAATCGGTGTCGATACTGGTGGTTCTAATGTGCAGTTTGCCATTAACCCTGTTGATGGTCGCATGATTGTGATTGAGATGAATCCGCGTGTATCGCGTTCATCTGCATTGGCTTCAAAAGCGACGGGTTTCCCCATTGCAAAAGTGGCGGCTAAATTAGCTGTTGGCTTTACGTTGGATGAGCTTAAAAATGAAATTACTGATGGCCAGACCCCCGCTTCGTTTGAACCGAGTATTGATTATGTAGTGACTAAAATACCGCGTTTTGCATTTGAAAAATTCCCGCAGGCGGATTCGCGTTTAACGACGCAAATGAAATCTGTTGGTGAAGTGATGGCGATTGGACGTACATTTCAGGAGTCATTTCAAAAAGCATTGCGTGGACTTGAGGTTGGTGTAGATGGACTAGATTCCATCACGACGGATATTGACCGTATTACCAAAGAGTTGGGTGAGCCTGGCCCAGAGCGTATTTGGTATTTGGGTGATGCGTTGCGTCAGGGTATGACAATCGCACAGATTTTTGATATATCAAAAATTGACCACTGGTTTTTAGCGCAAATTAAAGACATTATCGAGCGCGAAACTGCGTTAAGTGGCAGAAATATTATAGATTTGGATCGTGACGCGTTGTTTCAATTAAAGCGCCGTGGTTTCTCTGATAGACGATTAGCGAAGTTGTTGGCGACAGATCAGCATACAGTACGTGCATATCGTCAAAATCTGAATATTCGCCCTGTGTATAAGCGCGTCGATACTTGCGCGGCAGAGTTTGCAACGGATACGGCTTATATGTATTCCAGCTATGAAGAGGAATGCGAAGCGCAACCAACCAACAAGAAAAAAATCATGGTGTTGGGCGGCGGACCAAATCGTATTGGCCAAGGTATTGAGTTTGATTATTGCTGTGTACATGCGGCATTTGCCATGCGCGAAGATGGTTACGAAACCATCATGGTCAACTGCAATCCTGAAACGGTTTCTACCGATTACGATACATCAGACCGTCTGTATTTTGAGCCTGTGACATTGGAAGATGTGCTTGAAATCGTGCATATCGAAAAACCCGTGGGGGTGATTGTGCAGTATGGCGGACAAACGCCATTGAAACTGGCGCGTGATTTAGAAAAAGCCGGTGTACCGATTATAGGTACGACACCGGACGCGATCGACAGAGCAGAAGACCGTGAACGTTTCCAGAAAATGCTACAGGATTTAGGCTTAAAACAACCACCAAACCGTACGGCGCGTACGCCAGAAGCGGCATTGATTGCCGCGGCGGAAATCGGTTATCCATTAGTTGTTCGCCCAAGCTATGTTTTAGGTGGCCGTGCGATGGAAATCGTCCATGAGCAAAGTCAGCTAGAACGTTATATGCGTGAAGCGGTGAAGGTTTCTAACGAATCTCCAGTATTATTGGACCGCTTTTTAAACGACGCGCTGGAAATCGATGTGGACGCGATTTGTGACGGCGAAGATGTGCTGATCGGCGGCATTATGCAGCACGTCGAGCAAGCTGGCGTGCATTCTGGCGATTCTGCCTGTTCATTACCGCCTTATAACTTAAGTGAAAAGTTGCAAGATGAGTTGCGTGTACAAACCGTACAAATGGCCAAAGCATTAGGCGTAAAAGGTTTGATGAATGTGCAATTTGCGATTCAAGGCACGACTGTTTATGTGCTTGAAGTGAATCCGCGTGCATCGCGTACCGTGCCATTTGTGTCAAAAGCCTGTGGATTGCAATTGGCTAAAATCGCTGCACGCTGTATGGCAGGTCAAAGCCTAAAATCGCAAGGTGTGACAAAAGAAGTGATTCCGCCTTATTTCTCAGTAAAAGAAGCGGTATTCCCGTTTATTAAGTTTCCTGGTGTTGATACGATTTTAGGCCCGGAGATGAAATCAACTGGTGAAGTGATGGGCGTGGGCGCTACTTTTGCAGAAGCGTTTGTCAAATCGCAACTAGGCGCATCGGCTAAACTACCTAAAGGTGGTCGTGCGTTTATTAGTGTGCGCAACGAAGACCACCAAAAAGTAGTGGATATTGCACAAGATTTAGCCAAGCTGGGCTTTACTTTAGTAGCGACCAAAGGCACGGCTAAAGCGCTAGTAGAGCATGGCTTAACGGTTACACCCGTGAATAAAGTAGCAGAAGGTCGCCCGCATATCGTCGATATGATTAAAAACAATGAAATCAATTTTATTGTGAACGTGACTGAAGACAAAAAGGCGGTTGCTGACTCTTATGAAATTCGTCGCAGTGCTTTGCAAAATAAAGTCACGTATTACACGACGCTTGCAGGTGCTAAGGCTGCATGTATTGGCATGGCGCATATGGAAGAGCTTAATGTGGAGTCGCTGCAAGAATTACACAAAAAGCTGGCATAAAATACTGCACAAAATCTGGAGTTAAAAAGCCCAAATCAGAAAGCTTGGACTTGCATAAAAAGCTTATCTAAAATACACTTTAGCTTAACAATTACCTAAAACCACGCTCATCTTGGGTGTGGTTTATTTTTTTACCACTATTTAGAACGGTCTTACAGCATGGCATTAAATCAAATTCCCGTCACCATTAAAGGCGCAGAGCTACTCAAAGAAGAGTTACAGCGTTTACGTAGCACTGATCGCCCTGCGGTGATTCAGGCGATTGCAGAAGCGCGCGCGCAAGGTGACTTATCTGAAAATGCAGAATATGAAGCGGCCAAGGAAAAGCAGAGCTTTATTGAAGGTCGTATCGCAGAACTGGAATCAAAGCTATCTAATTTATTGGTGATTGATCCTACTACTTTGCATGCTGAAGGTCGCGTAGTGTTTGGCGCTACTGTCAATATTGAAGATTTAGATTCAGGCGACAATAAAACCTACCAAATTGTTGGTGAGGATGAGGCTGACATTAAAGGCGGTAAGATTTCGGTAGGCTCACCCATTGCGCGCGCATTGATTGGTAAATCAGCAGGTGAAGTAGCAGAGGTTTCTGCACCTGGCGGCATTAAAGAGTATGAAGTACTTGATGTGCTTTATATTTAAAACTCGATAGCACACTTGGATATTTAAACGAATGTTATCTAGACTAAACTTGATTGTTGTGACGCTTTGGGTTGGCGCACTTTGGGCAATCGGCCTGTCTGCTTATGTGTTATTTGATGTCTTGCAAGATAAGCGGTTGGCGGGCAGTTTAGCTGGGCGCTTATTCACTATTGTCAGTTACATTGGCATGGTAAGCGCAATTTATTTGCTGATTCAACGCCTGCTGGATTACGGCACTGCTGCATTAAGACAAAGTTTTTTTTGGGCCGTGTTTGTTATGCTGCTTTTAGTATTAGCAGGACATTTTGGTATTCAACCTTTGCTCGCACAGTTGAGAAGCGCAGCGCTGCCAAACGATGTGATGCAAAGCGTTTTTGCCAGTAGGTTTAGAAACTGGCACGGTGTAGCTAGTGTGGCTTATTTGTTAGAGTGCTTGCTGGGCTTTGTGCTGGTATTAAAAGTACGATAGCATTAGAGTGAATAATGCTTTAGATTAAACCTAAAGCGTTAAATTCAAAGCTTTGGAATGATAACTTTAGCTTTTTCTTTTACGGTATTGCTTGCACGATAAAATACTAATTGTTTGCCAATATGATGTACTGCAACTGCGTTGGTTTTCGTGCAAACTTCTAAATATAAAGCCTTTCGCGCATCACGGTCATCACCTGCTACCTGCACTTTAATCAATTCGTGGGCATTTAAGTTAAGCTCAATTTCTTTTAGAACACTTTCGGTCAGGCCGTTATTGCCGATCATGACAACAGGGTTTAAGCTGTGCGCTAAGCCGCGTAAATGAGCAATTTGTTTGGTGCTAAGTTTCATTTGTTAACCTTTTAAATAATGCACTATTTTATCATGAACAGCTGTTGTTGATTTGAAGCCATTTTACTTTGAAATTTGTCACATATTAAAAGAGGCTTTATTTTGAAAGTTGTTATAACTTGAAACAAACTATATTTTGAAACCTACTAGAACCAGTAAAGCCTGGATGCAAGAGCATCTGAATGACGAATTTGTAAAACGTGCTCAAAAAGAAGGCTATCGTGCGCGTGCTGCTTATAAATTAATCGAAATTGATGATAAAGATAAGTTAATCAAGCCGGGTATGACAGTGGTTGATCTAGGTTCAACACCCGGAAGCTGGTCGCAAGTGGTGGTGCAGCGCTTAAAGGGCCAAGGCAATGTGATTGCTTTGGATATTCTTGAGATGCAAGCGATTCCTGGTGTGACTTTTATTCAAGGGGATTTTCGGGAAGATGCGGTTTTAAAAGAACTCGAAAATAGTCTAAATGGTAAAAAAGTAGACCTTGTAATTGCGGATATGGCCCCCAATATAAGTGGTATTAAAGATGTTGACTTGGCGGGTTCGGCTTATTTAACTGAATTGGCCTTGGCATTTAGTTCCGTATGGCTGAAACCAGATGGGCATTTTTTAGTCAAAGTTTTTATAGGCTCAGGTTTTGAAGAGATTGTAAAAGTGATGCGATTACAATTTGCTAAGGTAGTTACCCGCAAGCCAAAAGCATCGCGTGATCGCAGTAGTGAAGTGTATTTATTAGGCTTAAATAAAAAGGCTTAAGAATAAGAACTTAAGTAATAACTGAATAATATAGACTGGCGTAATGTTAGTAATTTAACAATGCGTGTAAGTGAATTAGTTTAAAATAAGTCATCTGTTTAATGACTTGAATTCCCCAATTTTTAAGGAATGGGCACGTGAATAATATCGCAAAAAGTATCGCAATTTGGCTAGCAGTAGCGCTTGTGTTGATGATGGTGTTCAACCAATTTGGCGCAACCAGCAAAGCAGATAGCCAAATGGTCTACTCACAATTCATGCAGGAAGTGAAAAATGGCCGTATTGCCAAAGTGCAGATCGACGGCCGTGTCGTGCATGGTAAAACGCAAGATGGCAAAGAATTTAGTACCTACGCGCCGAATGATTTATGGATGGTGAACGACTTATTAAAATACAACGTAGTCGTCGAAGCGAAGCCAGAGCAACAACGCTCTGTATTGTTAGAGCTATTCATGTCCTGGTTCCCAATGATTTTATTGATTGGTGTATGGATTTTCTTTATGCGTCAAATGCAAGGCGGCGGCAAGGGCGGTGGACCGTTTTCGTTTGGTAAAAGTAAAGCGCGTCAATTAGACGAAAGTTCAAATCAAACGACTTTTGCCGATGTGGCCGGTTGCGATGAGGCGAAAGAAGAAGTTACTGAGTTGGTCGACTTTTTAAAAGAGCCGACCAAATTCCAGAAACTAGGTGGCCGTATTCCACGTGGCGTATTGCTTGTTGGTCCTCCTGGTACAGGTAAAACCTTGCTTGCGCGTGCAATCGCAGGCGAAGCAAAAGTGCCATTTTTCTCAATCTCTGGTTCAGACTTTGTGGAAATGTTTGTCGGTGTTGGTGCGGCGCGTGTACGTGATATGTTTGAAACAGCCAAGAAAAACTCGCCTTGCATTATCTTTATCGACGAGATTGATGCGGTAGGACGTAGCCGTGGTGCGGGTACTGGCGGCGGCAACGATGAGCGCGAGCAAACATTGAACCAGTTATTGGTGGAAATGGACGGTTTTGAAGCCAGTTCTGGTGTGATTATTATCGCGGCAACCAATAGGGCGGATGTATTGGATAAAGCCTTGTTACGTCCAGGTCGTTTTGACCGTCAAGTAATGGTTGGTTTGCCTGACATTAAAGGCCGTGAGCAAATTTTATTGGTGCATATGCGTAAAGTGCCAATTGATCCAGATGTGAAAGCTGATATTTTAGCGCGCGGTACGCCTGGTTTTAGTGGTGCAGATTTGGCTAACTTAGTGAATGAAGCCGCTTTATTTGCGGCACGTCGCAGCAAACGTACGGTTGATATGGAAGATTTTGAAGATGCTAAAGACAAAATCTACATGGGTCCTGAGCGTAAATCGATGGTGATGCGCGAAGAGGAGCGTCGCAATACGGCGTATCACGAAAGCGGTCATGCTGTAGTAGCTAAGTTGTTACCAAAGGCAGATCCTGTACATAAAGTAACCATTATGCCGCGTGGTTGGGCGCTTGGATTAACATGGCAGTTGCCTGAGTTCGATCGCATCAGTAACTATAAAGATAAGATGCTGGAAGAAATTTCGATTCTATTTGGCGGGCGTATTGCTGAAGAAATTTTCATGCATCAAATGAGTACTGGCGCATCGAATGACTTTGAGCGTGCAACTAAATTAGCGCGTGATATGGTGACTAAGTACGGCATGAGTGACGCACTTGGCACGATGGTTTATGCAGGTAGCGAGCAGGATTCGTTTTTCGGCAACATGAGCTCTAAAACGGTGAGTGAAGCGACGCAGCAAAAAGTAGATGCTGAGATTCGCCGTATTTTGGATGAGCAATATGGTATTGCGCGCAAATTGCTGGAAGACAATCGTGATAAAGTTGAGGCGATGACTGCGGCGTTGATGGAATATGAAACCATTGATGCTGATCAGATCAACGATATTATGGCAAGTTTGCCAGTGCGTGCGCCTAAACCTCGCCAGCCAAAAGTAAAGCCAACGGATAGCGGCGGATCTTCTGGCACCACGGCAACGCCAGCGCCGCAGCCTGCGGCAAAAATTGAGTAATTTAATGTGTTAAGTCTACGTTAATATTCAAATATAAGTGGTGTTAAAATAAGGGTTGATTCCAATATTGATTGGCTCAACCCTTTTTTATTATCTAGAGGTTTTATTGTCTAGCATTCTTATTACCTGGCGATTATCGATATGATTTTTAATTGCGGAAAATTTCAGCTCAATTTAAATCGCCCACACGTGATGGGCATTGTGAATGTCACGCCGGATTCATTTTCGGATGGTGGAAAGTTTGCGCAAACGAATCTAGCGGTTGAGCACGCGTTAAAGCTGGTGGAAGAAGGTGCTGATATTCTGGATGTTGGCGGTGAATCTACCCGACCAAATGCAGTGCCGGTGAGTTTGCAAGAAGAATTAGACCGCGTGATTCCTGTGATTGAAGTTTTGGTTAAGCAAATCAATATTCCGTTATCGATAGACACTTATAAATCGCAAGTGATGCAAGCAGCGATTGCAGCTGGTGCTAGTATTGTGAACGATATACGTGCATTACAGGAAAGTGATGCTTTGAGTATCGTTGCGGCTTCTGATGCAGGTGTGTGTCTGATGCATATGCAAGGCACGCCACAAAGCATGCAAATCAACCCGCAATACACTGATGTTGTGAGTGAAGTAAAAGCATTTTTGCAGCAGCGGCTAGAGGTGTGTGAAGCAGCAGACATTGCAAGAGATCGAATTTTGCTTGACCCTGGTTTTGGATTTGGAAAAACGCGGGCACATAATATTGCCTTGATTCAACATCTTGCTAGTTTTTCATCGCTGGGTCAGCCTTTGCTGGTTGGTCTGTCACGTAAATCTGTATTAGGCCAAGTGACTGGACATGATGTGGATGCAAGGCTATACGCCAGTGTCGCGGCATCGGTTATCTCGGCAATGGTTGGTGCTAAAATATTACGTGTGCATGATGTAAAAGCAACAGTGGAAGCATTAAAAGTAGTGGTGGCAATCCAGCAATAATCACCAATGATTAATCAGCATAAACGGCAATTACGATAAGAGTAAAACAATATGAGTAAACAATATTTCGGCACTGACGGTATTCGTGGAAAAGTAGGGGAGCACCCGATTACACCTGATTTCGTCATGCGTCTGGGTTATGCCGCTGGTCGTGTCTTGGCGGTCCGTGCCGGCGATTTAGCAAAAGGCGCACGCCCTGCTGTACTGATAGGAAAAGACACACGCATTTCTGGCTACATGTTAGAAGCCGCGCTGGAGGCAGGTTTGTCGGCTGCTGGCGTTGATGTCTTACTGACAGGGCCAATGCCGACACCTGCGGTTGCTTATCTCACGCGCGCTTTGCGTGCGCAGGCAGGGATCGTCATTTCTGCCTCACATAATCCTTATTACGATAATGGCATTAAGTTTTTCTCTAGTTTGGGCGCTAAATTGCCGGATGAGATTGAGCATGCAATTGAGGCTGAATTAGATAAGCCAATGCAGGTGATGGAGTCGGCAAAGCTAGGCAAAGCGCGCCGTATTGATGATGCGGCTGGACGTTATATTGAGTTTTGTAAAAGCACTTTTCCCAATCATTTAGACTTGCGCGGTCTAAAAATCGTACTGGATTGTGCGCATGGTGCAACTTATCATGTGGCACCACCTGTTTTTCATGAGCTGGGTGCAGAAGTCATTACAATCGGTAATAAGCCGGATGGTTTGAATATCAATGAGCAAGTTGGCTCAACGCATCCGCAGGCGCTACAAAAGGCAGTTGTAGAACAGCAGGCGGATTTGGGCATTGCTTTTGATGGTGATGGCGACCGTGTGATGATGGTGGATAACCTTGGTAATTTATTGGATGGTGACCAGCTTTTGTACATTATTGCGCTAGGTTTATATGCTAAAGGTAAATTGAAAGGCGGCGTGGCGGGCACGTTGATGACCAATTTAGCGCTTGAACATGCGCTGCAAAAACATCAAATACCATTTGCGCGTGCCAATGTGGGTGACCGCTATGTGCTGGAATTGCTGAATCAGAAGAACTGGAAATTAGGTGGCGAGAACTCTGGCCATATTTTAACGCTGGATAAGCATAGCAGTGGCGACGCAATCATCGCGGCTCTGCAAGTACTGCAAGCGCTGGCAGATAGCGGTAAAACGCTGGCAGAAATTGGCGCGAGTTTAAGTTTGTATCCACAAGTGTTAATCAATGTGACGACTAAAGATAAGTTGGATTTACAGCATACTGATATTCAGCGGTCAGTTAAAGCTGCTGAAACAAAACTGAATGGTTCAGGTCGTGTATTGCTACGTGCTTCTGGTACTGAACCGAAAATTCGCGTGATGGTGGAAGGCCAAGATGCTGCGTTGGTGCAAAAACTGGCTGAAGACATTGCGGCCGTTGTTAAAAAAGCTGCAGAATAAAAATGAATTTAAACGCAGTTGAGATTAAGGCGTTTGTGCCTGCAAAAGACTTTGCATTGTCCAAACAGTTTTATCAGGAAATTGGCTTTGTATTGGCATCAGAGGGCGGTGGTGTTGCCTATTTTCATCATCAACATGTAAGTTTTTTATTACAAGATTTTTATGTAAAAGAGTTTGCTGACAACTTGATGATGCATTTACTAGTGGAAGATGTGGATGCATGGTGGAGCAAAATACAAAGCGCTAATATTGCCAAAAAATACGGCGTCAATGTTGGCGCTATAGAACAACAGCCATGGGGCATGCGTGATTTTGTGATAGCTGATCCTAGTGGTGTGCTTTGGCGAATCGGGCAAAATACGGATTAAACCTACTATTTAATTTAAATAGTAGAAACAATATTATTGTTTATTGATATATATCAATAAGTTACGTCAAAAAAACTTCATTTAACTGACACTAATCATTCACATTATCCTGACACACTGCCAGCATCAACAAGTGTAAAGAGATAATGATGTCAAATAAAATGCGAATTTACCTTAGCCGCATGCATGCGTTAGATAGCGCAGTGTGCGTGACCGTGAGTCATACCAATCAATATCGACTGATTCGTGATTGGTTCAGGTTAATCAGTCGTCTGGGTGATGGCGTATTTTGGTATGGACTGATGCTGGCGATTATATTAACGCAACAGGCGAATGGTATTCAGCCCGTTTTGCATATGCTGGCTGCTGGTTTAACGGGCACGTTAATCTATAAATGGTTGAAAAAAGCAACGCATCGGCCACGTCCTTTTCAGGTGAGGCAAGATGTTTGGGTGGTGGGAAAGCCGCTGGATCGCTTTAGTTTCCCCTCGGGCCATACTTTGCATGCGGTAGCCTTTAGCGTGGTGGCAATGCATTATTACCCGCAATTGGCCATTATATTAATGCCGTTCACGCTTATGGTTGCAATGTCTCGCGTGATTTTAGGTTTGCATTATCCAAGTGATGTATTGGCTGGTGCAAGTATTGGTTACGTGATCGCGCAGCTATATTTAATGTTGATTTAATGCAGCAGTTTTGAAATTTAACCCAGATTGTTAGTCTGGACTTTTAATTAATAGTTATACAACTTAATCACTTGCAGCATTATAAAAATGAATCGGCGTAGCTAAACGCCTGGTTAAATCTCTCAAGCATTTCTCCCTCCAAACAATCATCTCTGCTGCGTTAAGATGATTTAGTTCTGGTTCCCACAAAGGTCTGTTACCTTGAACAGACTGATCAAAATGCACCAAAGCATTTTTAGTTTTAGCCAAGTAATATTCCAGACTTTTCACCAGTCGTTTGTCTTTCAACTGGGTTAATCTTAATACAGCAGAAGACAGCCGACTTTTTCTTAACACATAATCAGCCCATGCCAATCGGTTTAAATGGACAGATACGTGTGTTGTTGAGCGGTTAAAACCATCATGGTTACCATCAAAAAAACAAGGCATGACAAACGCACTTAGTTCGTTTATATGCATGCGTATTAACTGATGCGGCGTGTATTTTATGTGCTGGGCAATATGCGCATCCATCGCCCATTCAGAGGTGATATGCGTAATCAGCGCGTTGTTCAGCCATGGAATACGTTTCCATTTGGCTTCGAATGCCGGCACAAAATGATTGTGTGCTACTACGTCGACAAATAGATGGCTGGTGTAACCGACTGCAATCGCTATCTCTTGCTCGGAATTAGCATTTTCCATCATCCATTCCGCTTTTTGCCATTGATGCGTGGTGTGAAAATGTTTTGAAATGATTGCTAAATCTGGCAAACAGGCGCCAGCCAAAACTAATGTGGGGAATCTTTTTATCGCTTGCTGGATTTTTGGATCTAACAAAGGGCTGGCCATGAGCAGCCACTGTGCAAAATAAATGTGGGTATACAAACCCCAGGCATTGGCATCGATTGAAAAAATACCTAAGGGGAAACACCATAAAAAACTGTGAATCAGACGTTTTTTCATGTTCGCAACTTTGGCAGTTGGATATGAATTTCGAATGACAACGCCATGATAATTCTGTGACAAATACGCTATAAGTGCGTGTTTTATTCATCAATCTGTCACAAACAACAGATAGTATGAATAAAATTTATATGGATAAGTCAATGAATATATTACTGATTTCAGATGTTTACTTCCCGCGCGTCAATGGCGTTTCTACTTCGATCCGAACGTTTACCCAGCAATTACAAACACTTGGTCACAGAGTATATTTAATTGCGCCCGATTATGGCGTAGTTACTGAAGATGAAGCATGGATCACGCGTGTGCCTGCGCGCTCGATTTATTTCGATCCTGAAGATAAGTTGATGAAATATAACGAAGTATTACGTTTAGCGGATAAGTTGCAAGCAAAGAATTTTGACGTGATTCATATTCACACACCATTTATTGCGCATTATGCGGGCTTAAAATTATCTAAGCTGTTGCAGATTCCTGTTTTAGAAACCTACCACACTTTTTTTGAAGATTACCTACATCATTACTTGCCATGGATTCCACAGTTTGCTGCACGTGGTCTGGCGAGATTAATCTCTAAAAACCAATGCAATCAGGTCGATGCGATTGTGGCGCCGTCACAGCCTATGTTGGATGTACTGCGTACTTATGGCGTGAACACTCTGGCCGAAGTGATTGCTACCGGTTTGCAAACCAGCAGTTTTAATCCTGCTGATGGTCATGCATTTAAACAGAAACACGGCATATCGTTAGAACGTCCAATGTTGTTGTATGTTGGGCGAGTTGCACACGAAAAAAATATCGGATTTTTATTAGTGGTAGCCAAATTATTAAGTGATGTGATGCCAAATGCGTTGTTGGTGATTGCCGGTGAAGGACCTGCGTTGCCCAGTTTGCGGGCCTTGGTTAAATCGCACGATATTGAAAAAAACGTACAGTTTATTGGTTATTTAGATCGCAACACAGAGTTGAATAGTTGTTATAAAGCGGCCGATGTATTTGTGTTTGCCTCAAAAAGTGAGACGCAGGGCTTGGTGATATTAGAAGCGATGGCGCAAGGTACGCCCGTTGTTGCGATTGCTGAATTAGGTACGGCCTCTATTTTGGTAGAAGGACAGGGTGCGCTGATTTCGATTGAAAATGAATCGGAGTTTGTGCAAAAAGTGCATAGCTTGCTGATTAACCCGCAACGCCGCAAGCAATTGGGTCAGGCTGCGCGTGAATATGCACATAAAAAGTGGACCGCGGCTAAGCAGGCAGATCGTATGGTTAAGTTTTATGGCACTGTGCTGGATAGTCAAAATAAGCAGATTAAAGAAACAGTGATGCTGGATGTGCAGCAGGTAGAAGGTTAATAGATTTAATACGACTTAAATTAAGTAAGTAGTTTTAGCCAAATAAAAAAGCCAGCATTGCTGGCTTTTTTATTGTAACTATTCAATTCAAATAAAGCTTGAATGGATGCATTAACCAAATTTACCAGTAATGTAATCTTCTGTTTCTTTACGGGTTGGGCGCGTAAAAATCATGTCCGTATCGCCATACTCAATTAACTCGCCCAAGTACATATAAGCGGTGTAATCTGAGACGCGCGCAGCTTGTTGCATATTATGCGTCACCACCAAAATAGTCAGTTTGTTGCGCAGTTCACTCATTAACTCTTCAATATTCGCCGTGGCAATTGGGTCAAGCGCAGAAGTTGGTTCATCAAATAACATAATCTCTGGGTCTGTCGCCAACGCACGCGCAATACATAAACGTTGTTGCTGGCCGCCGGATAAATTAAAGGCTAAATCATGCAAACGGTCTTTAACTTCGTTCCATAGTGCGCCGCCTTTTAATGCTTCTTCTACTTTGTCATCCACCATGCGCTTATTTGTTTCGCCGCGCACACGCAGGCCGTAAGCCACATTTTCATAGATAGATTTAGGAAATGGATTCGGTTTTTGAAACACCATGCTAATGCGCATACGTACTTCAATTGGATCTACGCCAGCCTCCAAGATATTGGTGTTGTCTGGCTGCATGACAATTTGACCTTGATATTTATTGCCTGGGTACAAATCGTGCATGCGATTAAAACAGCGCAAAAATGTGGATTTACCGCAGCCTGATGGGCCAATTAATGCGGTGATTTTGTTTTCGTACAAAGGCATATTCACATTTTTTAAAGCTTGCATACCGTTGCTATAAAAAAAGTTTAAATCACGCGATTCTGCTTTAATTGCTGTTGTTACATTGGCCATAAATTTTTCCCGAAAATACTTTAGTTTTTAAATCCAGATATTTTTATTACTCGTTAGCTTTAATTATTACCACTTAATGTTTTTACGAATTTTGTAACGTAGATAAATGGCCGTACCATTCATCAGCAAAGTCACAATGATAATAATCGCGCCAGTTGCGGCGGCATTGATATGAAATGCATGATCAGGGCGCGATAGCCAGTTAAACATTTGAATCGGCAACACGGTAAAGCCGGAAGTTAACCATTCAAAATTGATAAAAGGCGGTGTTCCAGAGATAGGAGAGGGTGGCAAAAATGCAATAAATGTCAGCGCGCCAATCGTAATGACTGGCGCAGTTTCGCCCAGTGCCCGCGCCATACCAATAATGACGCCGGTTAAAATGCCGCCTTGCGAATACTTTAATACATGATCTTTTACCACTTGCCATTTAGTCGCACCAACGGCGTAAGCGGCTTCGCGAATCGCGACTGGGATCGCGCGAATAGACTCGCGGGTGGATACAATGACGATAGGTAAAATTAACAAGCCAAGTGTTAAGCCTGCAGTTAACACGCTTTGACCTAAACCTAAACCATAAACAAATAATCCAAGTGCCAGCAGGCCATAAACGATTGATGGCACGCCTGCCAGGTTGGATACGTTAATTTCGATCAAATCGGAAAACCAGCCTTTTTTTGCATATTCTTCTAAATATAAACCAGCTGCAACGCCCATTGGTACGGCGGTTAAGAATGTCACAGTCATCACCAAGAGTGAACCGACCCAAGCAGATAGCAGGCCGGCTCTTTCCGCGCGACGGGAAGGAAAGTTACTAAAAAAATCGAGATTAAAACGACCGTATCCATCTACCAGCAAATCAATAAACAGCGTACATAAAGTGAGCAAGCCGACCATCAGGGCGATTAACCCGATGATAGAGAATAAAATGTCGTTCCGCTTATGACGTTTAATCATCGCGCGTACGCTATCTAAGTTATCCAGCACACTGGGTTGTGTTTTTTTAGCTAATTCAGTCATAGTGATTAAAGGCTGCTCTCGTCAGTTTTATTTGAGATATTTAATTGAGTAATCATTTTAATTAATAATTTTGGCGGAATTTTTTGCGTGCAAGATGGCCAAGAATATTGAATGTTAAGGTCATTAACATCAGCACTAAACCAGCCGCAAAAATACTTTGATAGCCAATACTGCCGTGTGGTAAATCACCCAACGCAACTTGCACGATATAGGCCGTGATAGTTGCGGCACTTTCCATCGGGTTAAATGTTAAGTTTGGCTGTTGGCCTGCGGCGACAGCGACTACCATCGTTTCACCCACTGCGCGCGAAATCGCCAGAATATACGCAGCGATGATGCCTGACAGGGCGGCAGGTGTAATCACTTTAACTGCCGTTTGAAAGCGCGTTGCGCCCATCGCATAACTGCCTTCACGCATGCTCATTGGTACTGCGCGCATCGCATCTTCAGCTACTGAGCTGATGTAAGGGATAATCATAATGCCGATGACGATACCTGGACCTAACATGTTAAAACCAGGTAAATCGGGGAATATCTTTTGCAATAAAGGTGTCACAAATAAAAGCGCAAAGTAGCCAAATACCACCGTTGGTACACCGACTAACAGTTCTAAAATAGGCTTAACAGTTTCACGTACTTTATGACTGGCAAATTCAGATAAATAAATTGCACCAATGGTGCCGAGTGGGATTGCCACGCAAAGTGCGATGGCTGATGTGGTTAATGTGCCCGCAACCAAGGGCATGATGCCAAAGTGTGCGTCTTCAAATAACGGTGTCCATTGTGTATCGGTTATAAAATCAACAATAGAGACATGTTTAAAAAACGTAAGAGACTCAACGATTAATACAGCCACAATGGCAAAAGTGGTTAATACAGCAGAAAGTGCCGCTAGCATTAAGATGAATTCAATAATGCGCTCGCGTACATTACGCTTAATGTTTTTGGCTAGACGTGAACTAATAGTAGTATTGTGATTTGCATTGGCCATTGTTTAGGAGCTTTATATGAGTGACACTATATTGAGTGGCTTTGTATTTTGTGCCTGTATTGTAATGAATTAATGTGACAAATATAAGACAATTTACATTGTCACACTAAACGGAATGGCTGTTTTGCGGTGAAGATTTATTCAATCAATTGCTGGGTATTTGATTACTGAGCAATTAAAGATGATAAAAAAGACGACACATTGCCGTCTTTTTTATCATTCGAAAATTATTTAATACGTGCTAATAGTTCTTCAATTTTAATACCGACTTCAGGCACGCCACCAAAACCTGTACCTGATTTTAATGCTTTCCAGTGTTTAGTCACAGCAGCATACTCATTGGCTGGCAATGGAATATATTTCACTTCTTTTACTAAAGTTGGCGCATTTTCTAAGTAGAAGTTAATGAAAGCTTTCACTTCTGGTTTGAAAGCACCAGAGCTTGCATTCACGTAAATAAACATCGGGCGTGAAAGTGGTTGATAAGTGCCGTCCTTAACGCTTTCATAGGAGGGCATTACTGCAGGGGCACCTTTTTTGGCGACAATTGGCACTGCTCTTAATTTGTCCTGATTTTCTTCATAGTAGGCAAAACCAAAGTAACCCAGGCCGCCTTTATCCGATTGCACGCCTTGCACTAACACATTGTCATCTTCAGATGCGGTGTAATCGCCACGGCTAGATTTTGCCTTGCCTACGATTGCTTCAGTAAAGTAATCAAACGTACCGGAGTCTGATCCTGCACCAAATAATTTAAGCGGTGAGTCAGGAAAAGCAGAGTTAATTTGTTTCCAAGTTTTTACTTTGCCTTGCGCTGCTGGCTCCCACATTTTCTTTAGCTCTTCAACCGTTAAGCTTTTAACAAAGTCATTATTTTTGTTCACCACAACAGTTAAACCATCATAAGCCACTGGTAATTCAATATATTGAATACCAGCTTCTTTACAAGCGTCCATTTCCTTTTTCAGGATTGGGCGTGATGCATTTTGTACATCGGTTTCGCCACGGCAGAACTTTTTAAAGCCGCCGCCTGTACCAGAAATACCCACAGTTACTTTTACTTTAGTGGCGATTTGGTATTCTTCTGCTACTGCTTCAGTAATGGGGTAAACAGTACTTGAGCCATCAATTTTGATGATTTTTTCCGCTGCAAATACTTGTGGTGTAGATAAAGTTGCAGCAACCAGTGCTGTAAGTTGTAATGACCTGCCAAACAAAGTGTTCATAAAATCTCCATATAATTAACTGCGTCTTCTGAATAAACAAGACTTTAAATGGCTAATGTGACAAGTTTATGACAAAAAATGAACAAGAAGCTTATGTTTAAAAGTAGATTAGGCTTCTTGGTTCAAATTGGGCGTAATGAAAGCTTAGATAAAAGCTAGGTAAAAACCTTACATCTTCAATGTTAGTGCCAACTGATAGCACAATGCTGCGATTAATCCTGCGCATGGTATGGTTAAAACCCATGCCCACACGATGCGAGAGGCCAGGCCCCAGCGTACGGCAGAAGCGCGGCGAGATAAGCCAACGCCAATAATCGCACCAGTAATGGTGTGTGTGGTAGATACAGGAATGCCAAGCGAAGTCGCTAAAAATAACGCAATCGCACCAGAGGTTTGTGCGCAAAATCCACCTGAAGGGCGGATGCGGGTGATGCCCATGCCCATGGTGCGCACAATACGCCAGCCACCAAATAATGTGCCTCCCGCCATGGCAATCTGACAGGAAATAACTACCCAGAATGGCACATGAAAATCCCCTTGCATATAGCCATTTGCATAAAGTAACACTGCGATAATACCCATGGTTTTTTGTGCATCATTGCCGCCATGACCTAAGCTGTATAAAGAAGATGACAAAAACTGCAGTTTGTTAAAGCGCCGTTCAGTTGGGTAGGGTGATGACTTCTCAAATAGCCATAACACAGCAATCATCAATATTAACGCCAGTAACATGCCAAATAAAGGTGAAAGAATAATGGCAACAGAAGTTTTAATCAGGCCCTGTGCTACAACCGCACCTGTGCCAGCTTTAGCAAGCCCTGCACCAACTAGGCCGCCAACTAATGCGTGAGAGGAAGATGATGGAATGCCAAACCACCAAGTGATTAGGTTCCATGAAATTGCACCGCCAAGTGCGCCGAATATGACAGCATTATCAATGATTTCTTTATTGATAATGCCAGAGCCTATCGTGTTGGCGACATGCAGACCAAAAAATAAAAACGCGATTAAATTAAAAAAAGCTGCCCAAATAACGGCAGCCTGCGGTGTCAGTAACCTCGTCGAGACCATGAGCGCGATAGAATTTGCTGCATCATGAAAGCCATTCATAAAATCAAATACAAGAGCCACAAACACCAGCAGGCCCATCACAATCATTGCATGTTCAATCATATGCGTTCCAACACCACGCCATGAATCACGTCAGCCACGTCTTGGCAGCTATCAACCGCTTCTTCAAACATATCATACAACTCTCTTGAGCGAATTAGCGTGCGGGCATCCGTTTCTTCTGCAAATAAGCGGCGCATGCCAGCACGCATCACATGGTCTGCTTCGCCCTCGATACTGCTAATTTGTGCACAGGTACGTAAAATTTTCTCTGCGTTTTTCATGTCCGAAAGCATACTAACTGCCTCACGTACCTTCTCAGCTGCGCGTAGCAAAATTTGACCAAGTGCGACCATTTCTGGCGTGAAATTGCTGTGGCCATAGATGCTGGCACTTTGCGGAATGTTTTCCATGTAATCGATAATGTCATCTAGCGCCATTGCCAATTCACGAATTTCGCGGCGATCAAACGGCGTGATAAATGTTTTATGCAGCGTGAGTAGAATCTCTTTGGTGTATTCGTCTGCTTCGCTTTCGATACGGCATATTTCTTTAAAATGCTCATCGAATTTGTTGGCGTCATTCACAGCTGTCATCATTGCCAGCACTTTAGAACCTTCTACTGCACAGTCTGCCAAGCTGTTGAATAGCGTAAAATAATTGTCACTACGCGGTGAAATGGATGCCATCAGTCTACTGAATATACCATTTGCCATATCTTAAATATCTCCCATAAAAGCGTCATTTTAATTGTGACAATAATGTTACAGGAGGCTGGCTTAAACTGCATTAACTAATGCGATAAAATTGCATGTTAATATCTGCGCAGAGCTATTAATGTGACATGGTTTTGAGTGAAAATCATGTATTAACTACTGTGAGGAAAATATGAGCAGTGTCACCATTTATCACAATCCATCCTGCGGAACATCGCGAAATACTTTGGCGATGATACGTGCCAGTGGCGTTGAACCGCAGATCATTGAGTATTTAAAAACACCGCCTGACCGTGAAAAATTAATCCAATTAATCACACAGATGGGTATAGCGCCGCGTGAATTGTTGCGTGAAAAGGGCACACCTTATACTGACTTGGGTTTAGATGACTTGAATGTGAGCGATGCAGTTTTGATTGATGCGATGCTACAGCATCCGATTTTGATTAATCGCCCAATCGTAGTGACTGCAAAAGGCGTTAGATTATGCAGGCCATCCGAATTGGTATTAGAAATTCTAGACAATCCAAATTTTGGTCAATTTACCAAGGAAGATGGCGAAGTCGTGAATATTCCAGCTAAATAAAGCGGCCTAATTATGGCTTCTGCCTTTGCTGTATAATGCTGTTTTTTTAGCTATTAGCAAGCCAAAATGGAAGCTGAACAACTCAATATTATTGCCAATCGCCTGACGGATTTAAGTGCGCGTCACCACGCCCTTCGGGGGTATCTTTGACTTTGAAAACAAGTCGCAAAAGCTGGAAGAGGTAAATGGCTTACTGGAAGACCCGAAAGTCTGGGATAACGCCAAAAAAGCACAAGAATTAGGTAAAGAAAAACGCATGCTCGAGCTGGTGGTGCACAACCTGCAGAATCTCGAGAATGGGTTAAAAGATAGCCAAGAGTTGTTTGATATGGCGCGTGAAGAAAATGACGATGAAACATTGTTAAGTGTGGATTCAGATACGCAGCAGATTGAAACACAAATCGCTACCATGGAATTCAGGCGTATGTTTTCGGGCGAATTAGATGCCAATAATTGCTTTATTGAGTTTCAGTCCGGCAGTGGCGGCACTGAAGCGCAAGACTGGTGCAATATGTTATTGCGCATGTATTTGCGCTATGCAGAGCGCAAAGGCTTTAAGGTAGAAGTGTTGGAATTATCCGATGGTGATGTGGCGGGCATTAAAGGCGCATCGATTAAAGTGTCTGGCGATTATGCTTACGGCACTTTACGCACTGAGAATGGCGTGCATCGCTTAGTCCGAAAATCACCGTTCGACTCAAACGCGAAACGTCACACTTCTTTTGCCAGCGTGCAGATTTTCCCGGAAGTAGATGACAGCATTGAGATTGATATTAACCCAGCCGACTTGCGTATTGATACCTACAGAGCAAGTGGCGCCGGTGGTCAGCACATTAATAAAACCGATTCAGCCGTACGTATCACGCATTTGCCCACAAACGTAGTCGTGCAATGTCAGAATGACAGAAGCCAGCATCGTAACCGTGAGGAAGCGATGAATATGCTTAAAGGCGCACTTTATAATTTAGAGCTGAATAAGCGCAATGCCGACAAACAAGCACTGGAAGATGCCAAGACGGATATCGGCTGGGGGCATCAGATTAGAAGTTATGTGCTGGATCAGGGCCGCATCAAAGATTTACGAACCAATGTCGAAATCGGCAATACGCAAGGTGTGCTGGATGGCGACCTTGACCCATTTATACAAGTTAGTTTGAAGCAGGGAGTTTAAGCGTGAGCGACAAGAATCAACAAAATAATGAAATAGCACCAGTGGATGAGAATCACGTTATCGCAGAGCGGCGCGAAAAGTTAAAGGCGATTCGCGAGGCTACGCAAGGTGTGGCTTTCCCTAATGATTTCAAACCATTACATAAAGCAGATGCCCTGCATAAGCAATATGGCGAGCTTGACAAGGAAGCGCTCGATCCGCAGGCGGTTTCAGCCACTGTGGCTGGTCGCATGATGTTAAAACGTGTGATGGGCAAAGCCAGTTTTGCCACGATTCAGGATGCGAGCGGTGACAGTGGCGGTGCGCGTATTCAACTGTATATTGCACGCGATGAGGTCGGCGAAGATGTTTACGAAAGCTTTAAACACTGGGACATGGGTGACTTTTTAGGTGCTACTGGCCGATTATTTAAAACCCGTACTGGTGAATTGTCGATTCATGTGACGGAATTAAGATTGCTGACAAAATCACTGCGTCCATTACCAGAAAAATTTCATGGCTTGCAAGACCAGGAAGTGAAATATCGCCAGCGTTATGTGGATTTGATTACCAGCGAAGAAACGCGCGCGACGTTTATTGCGCGTAGCAAAGTAGTTTCTGCGATTCGCAACTTTATGATTCAAAATGAATTTCTAGAAGTTGAAACGCCGATGTTGCACCCGATTCCTGGTGGCGCATCAGCCAAGCCGTTTATTACACATCATAACGCGTTGGATATGCAAATGTTTATGCGTATCGCCCCAGAGTTGTATTTGAAACGTTTGGTGGTAGGTGGTTTTGAGCGCGTTTTTGAAATTAACCGTAATTTCCGTAATGAAGGTTTAAGCGTTCGCCATAATCCAGAATTCACCATGATGGAATTTTATGCGGCTTATACCGATTATCAATGGTTAATGGATTTTACCGAGCAATGTATACGCGCTGCCGCGATTGCTGCACGCGGAACGGCTACATTGACTTATGACGGCAAAGAGGTCGATTTAAGCAAGCCATTTGAGCGTTTGACAATCGTTGGCGCTATACAGAAATATGCACCGCAATATACGTTGGAACAATTAAATGACGCTGCGTTTTTGCGTGCAGAAATATTAAAACATGGCACGAAGCCATTTGACCATGCTGGTTTAGGCGCGTTGCAATTAGCGTTGTTTGAAGAAACGGCCGAAAGCCAATTATGGCAACCGACTTATATTATTGATTACCCAGTTGAGGTTTCACCGTTAGCCAGGGCATCAGACAAAAATCCGGAAATCACTGAACGGTTTGAGTTGTTTATCACAGGACGTGAAGTGGCGAACGGTTTTAGTGAGTTAAATGATGCAGAAGACCAAGCTGCAAGATTCCATGCGCAAATGAAAGCCAAAGAAGCGGGTGATGCAGAGGCGATGTATTACGATGCGGACTTTATTCGTGCATTGGAATATGGCATGCCACCAGCCGGTGGCTGTGGTATTGGTATCGACCGCTTGGTCATGTTAATCACAGATAGTCCAAGCATTCGTGATGTGATTTTATTCCCACAAATGCGCGCTGAAGGATAATATCTTCTGCAATAGAAACTTTACGTTTAGTTAAAAGCTTAATTAAGAACGTTAAACAAAAGCCATCTGGTAGAGATATCAGATGGCTTTTTCGTTGTGTTGCAAATATGCAACGTTTAATGGAGTTTTTGTTAAATAAAAGACATCTTCCTGAATATGTAGCCAACTGTCATAAATTTGTCATGTTGTGACACCAAAATCCATCCTGTTGAATAAACACAAAAGAGCAGTTATTTAATCTAGGAGATTTTGGAATGAGTTTTAAATTACGTAATTTGGTTGCAGCAACACTTGCGGGTTCTTTGTTAATGAGCTTTGGTGTAAATGCAATGGCAGATTCAACAGACGATATTGTGAATGCATTAATATCAAAAGGTGTATTGACTGAAGAGGAAGGTGCGCTTTTACTAAAAGGCCGTGAAGGCGAAAAAGAAGGCCAAGCAAAAGCAATGAAAAAGGCCAGCAAGTTAACTATTTCAGACGCGATTGATAATGCGACTGTGTATGGTGATATTCGCGCCCGTGTCGAATATAGAGAAGGTGAAGACTCACGCTCACCTTCAGTAGAGCAAGAAAGAACGAGAACTCGTTATAAGTTAACTTTTGGCGTAAAAACTACGGCAGGTGATTTCTACTCTGATTTAGCCTTTGCGATGGGTTCAGGCGGTCGTTCTGATAATGCAACATTTGGTACTACGAATGGTGCCAATAATAAAGATGCACTTTTAGTTAAACGTGCGATGGTGGGTTGGAATGCAACTGACTGGTTAGCACTTGAAGCAGGCCGTATTGCTAACCCGCTTTATACTACTGCAATGGTATGGGATAGTGACCTTACCATTGAAGGTTTGGCTGAAAAGGCTAATTTCAAAGTAGGGAATACCGATGTTTTCTTAACTGCGTTCCAGGCGCAATATGAAGGTGATAGAAGAAAGAACAGTGATGGCAGCATTACTGGAGCAGCTTCTACATCAAATGAGTTGTTAGCTTTCCAAGGTGGTGCTAAGTTTAAGATTACCGATGACGTATCAGCAAAAGCCGCATTAACTTATTACACATATACCAATGATAACGTTGCTGGTAATGGTGTTGCCGGTGCTTTCACCCCAGCGGTTGGTAATGGTACTGGACTCGGCACAAACCCATTAGCAACCAATGATTTAAGCATCATTGAAATTCCGGCTGAAATTGGCTTTAATGTAAGCGGTGATATTAGTGCTAAAGTTTTTGGCGACTATGCTTTCAATATTGATGGTGATGATCGCTATAAAGCAGCATTGGCTAACTCTACGGGAGCAACTAACGCAGCGATTGCTAAAGCAGGTAACGATGATAAGGCATGGTTATTAGGTGTTGGTTTTGCGCGCAAGCAAGATAAAAAACCTAAACAAGGAGATTGGGCAGCAAACTTATGGTATCAAGATGTTGGCGCGTATGCACTTGATCCAAATACACCAGACTCTGACTTCTTTGACTCACGTGTAAACATGAAGGGCGTTGTACTTAAAACCGAATACAACTTAAGGGATAATGTGTTCCTTAACTTTGCTGCAGGCCATGGTAAAAGAAAAAATGATGACATAAGTGCTGTTGGTGCAGGTAATGATATTACTCTGAATCTCGATAGCTACAGCTTGTATCAGCTTGATATGACTTATAAGTTTTAATAAGTCTTGAAATCAAAAAAGCCTCTAGCGTTCGCAGAGGCTTTTTTTATTGATAAAAAACGTTTGAGAATACACTTAATCAGGCGTTTTTTTCGTTTTTTATCGGTCAATAGTTTAAAATATTACCTGTAATTCAATACGGATAAAGAAGTTAAACCATGTATAAACACCCACTAATTAACCGCGATAAAATGACACCGCAAGAAGCATTAGATATTTTGATTGAAGGCAATAATCGTTTTATGAACAATTATGTCGTTAATAAAGATATGCAAACGCTGGTGCAAATTATTAAGGAGAGGCAGCATCCGTTTGCTTCTTTTTTAAGCTGCAGTGATTCTCGTGCGCCAGTTGAGTTGTTGTTTGATCAGGCCTTGGGTGATATTTTTAGTGTGCGTTTGGTTGGCGCAATCGCTTCAGATAAAGCGATCGGCTCGTTGGAGTTTAGCAGCAAATATCTGGATAGCAAGCTGATTGTTGTCATGGGGCATACTGGATGTGGCGGCGTAAAAGCCGCGTGTGATGATTTTAAAGATGGCCATATCGGTGAAATCATTAACATGATTAAACCATCTATTCGGCATGAAAAAACCATTACAAACCCTGAAGACCGAACTTCTAAAAACCCCGAATATGTTGAGAAAATTAATGAGCTGAATGTACGTTATCAAATTGATACGATTATTCGCTTAAGTGACATTGTGGCTGAAATGCTGGAAAAACATCAAATCGGCATTATTGGCGGTATGTATGATTTGAATACTGGTAAAGTGAACTTCTTTGAAGATACTTTTGTTTCTTAATCTGACTCCTAATATCTTGATACAAAAAAACCGCTAATTGGCGGTTTTTTTGTATCTGCATTACTGCACAAGAGCGTGAGTACTTAAGAAAGAATCACAAACTAGATTATCGATGACCCTCTTTCGCCATATTGATGCTGTATTTGGGAATTTCTACAACCAGGTCCTCAGTGCCAATGATGGCTTGGCAAGATAAGCGCGAGTTAGGTTCTAAACCCCAAGCTTTATCCAGTAAATCATCTTCCATGTCATCAGAGGCTTCCATGGTTTTAAAGCCTTCACGAACGATCACATGGCAAGTTGTACAAGCGCAAGCCATATCGCAAGCGTGATCGATATCAATCTCATTTCTTAGTAATGTTTCGCAGATTGAATCGCCTGTTTTGGCTTCAATAGAAGCACCATCTGGGCAAAGTTCAGCGTGTGGCAGTACGATAATTTTTGGCATATATGTGTAGTTTCAGTCTAATTGAGGTGTAAATCCAGTTTATAAGTCCAATGAATTTAATTCCTTACCGCTCAGGGCACGTTTAACCGAAGCGTCCATGCGCGCCGCGGCAAATGCTTCTGTTGCGTGGTTGAGTGCTTCAACGGCTTGATTAATCGCATCGGCATTATCAGCGGATGCGATTGCTTGCAGGCGTTGCATTTCAGCTTCAATTGCCTGTTTTTCTTTTAAGCTAATTAGTGCAGCATCTGCAGTTAATGCGGCAGTAACCGCTTCAATAATCGCTCCTGCATCAACGCGTGCTTCAGTCAGCATACGGGCTTTTTTGTCGGCTTCTGCACTGTTAAATGAGGCTTTAAGCATGTTGGTTATTTCGTCTTCACTTAAACCATAAGACGGCTTAACCGTGATATTGGCCTCTATATTGCTGGTGGTTTCGCGTGCTGAAACTGATAATAAGCCATCCGCATCTACAGTAAAAGTCACACGAATTCTGGCTGCGCCAGCCACCATGGGCGGAATGCCGCGCAGCTCAAAACGCGCTAATGAACGACAGTCGCTGACTAATTCACGCTCACCTTGCACCACATGAATACTCATCGCAGTTTGACCGTCTTTATAAGTCGTAAATTCTTGCGCGCGTGCCACTGGCAAAGTGCTATTGCGATGAATAACTTTTTCAGCCAGTCCACCAAAAGTTTCCAAGCCTAAAGAGAGTGGAATCACATCCAGCAGTAATAAGTCTGCATCGCTTTTATTGCCGGCCAAAATATTGGCTTGAATCGCCGCGCCTAGTGCCACCACTTTATCCGGGTCCAAATTGGTTAACGGTGCTTGTTTAAAATATTCAGCCACGGTTTTGCGTATTTGCGGCATTCTGGTCGCGCCGCCAACCATCACAATGCCATTGATGTCTTCAATCGTTAAGCTTGCATCTCTCATTGCTTTACGAATAGGGCTTAATGTTTTTTGCACTAAATTACAAGTTAGCGCAATAAATTCGTTTGTGCTGAGGGTTAAGTCGACGAACTCACCATCGCTTAACATGCAACTGATATTGGCTTCTGCATGTTCTGTCAGCCACTCTTTGGCTTCACGCGCTTTGGTTAATAAAAGCCGCGTATCCTTTGCATTGCGTGGGGAAAGTTTGGCTGTTTCTAAGATCCAACAGAAGATGCGTTGATCAAAGTCATCGCCACCTAATGCAGAGTCGCCATTGGTGGCTAGTACTTCAAATACGCCTTTGGTCAGCTTGAGTATGGAAATATCAAATGTGCCGCCGCCTAAATCGTAGATGACATATGTGCCTTCACTTGCATTATCTAAACCGTAAGCAACTGCAGCGGCAGTTGGCTCGTTCAGCAAACGTAATACATTCAAACCTGCTAGCCGTGCCGCATCTTTAGTCGCTTGGCGCTGCGCATCATCAAAATAGGCGGGCACGGTAATCACCGCGCCGACTAGTTCACCACCTAAAGCTGTTTCTGCACGTGCTTTTAACACTTTTAAGATTTCAGCAGAAATCTCTACAGGACTTTTAACGCCTGCACGCGTTTCAATTTGCAGCATGGTCGTTTGAGGCGCACCAGTTGCTTCTATAAATTTGTAAGGCAACTCAGATGCATCAATATCTTTTAAACCGCGCCCCATAAAGCGTTTAGCAGAAACGATGGTGTTATGTGGGTCCAGATTTTGCTTTTTCTGTGCGTCAAAACCGACTTCTATCATATGGTCAGCAGCATAGTGCACGACGGAAGGTAAGAGGGTGTGACCATGTTCGTCTGGTAACACACTACTTAGGCCGCTGCGTACGGTGGCAACCAGTGAGTTGGTTGTACCTAAATCAATACCAACAGCCAATCTATGCTGATGCGGTGCGGCACTCATGCCAGGTTCGGAGATTTGCAACAATGCCATCTAACTAGTTCTCTATCTGTTCAATTACTTTATTAATATCGGCACAAACTTTGTCGATAAAGATCAGTTTGCGTGTTGCGTCAGTTGCAGAACCATAATCCTGCTTCTCATCAATCAAAGAAATCAAGTCTGAATTTAACGACTTTGCCTCTTGCTTAATTTCGTTGAGCAAGTTATCCACTGCGGCAATATCTTTAGTCGCTTTTGCATCTTCTAAAGCCTCACGCCACTCCATCTGTTGCATTAAAAAATCAGCAGGCATCGCAGTGTTGGTTTCGCTAATTGCGGTAATGCCTTGCAGTTCTAATAAATAACGGGCGCGTGAAGCAGGCTTTTTGAGTGTTTGATACGCTTCGTTTGCCAGCGTAGCCATTTGCATGGATTTCAGTTTCTCAGCTGACATTGCATTTACAAAGCGATCAGGATGCGATTCTGATTGTATCTTGCGGTAATGGCTTTCTAATATAGCTAAATCAATATTAAACGCTGGTTTTATCCCAAATAACTCAAAATAGCTTTGCGTCACACCGTAAAACTTTCGCCGCAACCACACTCATCTTTCACGTTTGGATTATTGAACTTGAATCCCTCATTCAAACCTTCTTTGGTGAAATCTAATTCCGTGCCATCAATATAGACAAGGCTTTTTGGATCGACAATAATTTTAACGCCATGGCTTTCAAATGAAGTGTCTTCATCATTTAAGTCATCCACAAACTCTAAAGTGTAAGCCATGCCAGAACAGCCTGTGGTTTTAACGCCCAAGCGAAGGCCAATGCCTTTGCCGCGATTGGCAAGGAATTTTTCCACACGGTTTGCTGCGGTTTCAGTAAGAGTAATTGCCATTAAAATTATCAGCCTTTCAAAATAATCACTTCTGCATTGCAGAAAAAGGTTGGTTACGCAGTCTCTTTAGCTAATTGTTTAGCTTTAATATCTGCCACAGCAGCTTTAATCGCATCTTCGGCTAATACTGAGCAATGGATTTTTACTGGAGGCAAAGCCAATTCTTCTGCAATGGCAGAGTTTTTAATCGCATAAGCTTCATCAATGGTTTTGCCTTTTAACCATTCTGTTACCAATGAGCTAGAGGCAATCGCTGAGCCGCAACCATAGGTTTTGAATTTAGCATCTTCAATAATGCCGCTGTCGTTCACCTTAATCATCAACTTCATCACGTCGCCACAAGCAGGCGCGCCGACCATGCCGGTACCGACATTGGGGTCGTTTTTATCTAAACTGCCCACATTACGCGGGTTTTCATAGTGGTCTAAAACTTTGTCTGAATATGCCATGGTGTATCTCCTTTATACATTTGAAGTAATTTCAAATGTTAAAACTTAATTTATGTTTAATTTTTAATTAAATTCTAATAAATTATCTAATGCGCCGCCCATTGAACCTTAGACAGATCAATGCCATCTTTAAACATTTCCCATAGTGGGGATAGTTCTCTTAATTTACCAATTTTACTTTTCATTAACTCAATCGTGTAATCCACATCGGCCTCCGTAGTAAATCGACCAATTGAAAAGCGGATTGAGCTATGTGCCAATTCGTCATTGCGACCTAACGCGCGCAATACATAACTGGGTTCCAAACTTGCTGAAGTACAAGCCGAGCCACTGGATACGGCAATGTCTTTAACCGCCATAATGAGTGACTCACCTTCAACATAGTTAAAGCTGATATTTAAATTATGTGGAATGCGATGTTCTAAATCACCATTCACATAAGTTTCTTCAATGGTTTGCAAGCCATGCAATAACTTATCGCGCAATTTGCGAATGCGAGCGTTTTCAAACTCCATTTCTTCACGTGCGATACGGAACGCTTCGCCCATGCCCACAATTTGGTGCGTGGCTAATGTACCGGAGCGCATGCCGCGCTCATGGCCGCCACCGTGCATTTGCGCTTCGATACGGATACGTGGTTTACGACGTACATATAAAGCACCTACGCCTTTTGGGCCATAAGTTTTATGCGCACTAAAGCTCATTAAGTCTACGGGTAGTTTTTCCAAATTAATGGCTACTTTGCCTGTTGCCTGTGCAGCGTCCACATGGAAAACTACATTGTTCTCACGGCAGATGTTGCCCAGTGCTTCGATATCCTGAATCACGCCAATTTCGTTATTCACCAACATCACGCTGGCTAAAACCGTGTCAGGCTGAATCGCCGCTTTGAATTTAGCTAAATCCACCAAACCGTTTGGTTCAGGTTGTAAATAAGTGGCAGTAAAGCCAACGCGTTCCAACTCGCGCACCGTGTCAATTACCGCTTTATGTTCCGTAGCAATGGTCAGAATGTGCTTGCCTTTAGTTGCTGCATAAAAATTAGCTGCGCCTTTAATGGCTAGATTGTTGGACTCTGTCGCGCCGGATGTCCAGACGATTTCGCGCGGGTCTGCCCCGACCAGTTTGGCGACTTCCTCGCGCGCGATCTCAACTGCTTTTTCAGCAGTCCAGCCAAACGGATGGCTGCGGGACGCAGGGTTGCCAAAATGTTCCGTAATGAACGGAATCATTTTTTCTGCCACACGCGGGTCAACCGGGGTGGTTGCAGAATAATCTAGGTAAATCGGTTGTCTTTCTGACATTTAGTTACTTTCTCAAAAATTATCTAAATACTTTTTAAACGCTTAACTCTTTAAATACTTAAGTCATTATTTACTAGAATTTAAGCGGACATTGCGGTCAAGTTTCTTAATCGCGCCAATTCATTTCCAAGAGCAGCTAAAAATTGCTGTATCTGCTCCATGGTGTTGCTTAGACCAAAACTCACGCGTACAGCGCCACGCGCCAAATCTGCATCTATGCCCATCGCCAGTAATACATGGCTGGGTTCTTTAGTGTCGCTAGAGCAGGCGGAGCCGCTGGCGACTGCAAAACCTTTGCGATCTAGTGCCATTACCAAGGTTTCGCCATCAATATTAGGGAAGGCGAAAAAGCTGGTGTTAGGAATACGATTTGCATGGTTAGCAAATAAATGAGCACCCAGTTTTAATAACCCAGCTTCACAAAAGTCACGCAGGCTTTGCGTATGCGCTGCAAACGCATTTAAATTCTTAATGGCTAATTCACATGCAACACCAAAACCAACAATCGCTGCCAAATTTTCTGTACCGCTACGCAAGCCTCTTTCTTGCCCTCCGCCATATAGTAAAGGCTGAATATCCAGGCGTTTATCCAAAATCAATGCGCCAGCACCAAGTGGCCCGCCAATTTTATGGCTGGATACTGTCATCGCATGTACATTTAAACCGGCAAAATCAACCGGAATTTTGCCTAAGCCTTGCACTGCATCTGTGTGTACAAAAGCTTTGTGCTGAATGGCCAAATCTGCGACTGCAGCCAAATCTTGTATCACGCCGGTTTCGTTATTCGCCAGCATCACCGATACTAAATTAGTGGGGGTTAATAACAAGTTATGCAAGTGATGCATGTCTAGTTTGCAATCGATATTGACAGCGATATCAATTGCTCGCCACCCGCGTGATTGCATCGCAAGTGCAGGGCGCGATACGCACGGATGCTCCACTGCGCTGGTTAATATTTGCCCATGACATAAGTTGCTCGTGATGCCATGTACTGCAAAGTTGTTGGCTTCAGTTCCACTTGCCGTAAATATTACCTGGCTAGGGTGTGCGTTTACTGCGTCTGCCACTTGCTCACGCGCATGCTCAATTGCTGCGCGCGCTGTACGGCCATAAGCATGGCGGCTAGTCGCATTGCCGTGTTGCTCAACCAAAAACGGCAACATGCTCTCAAGCACTTCCGGCTTGAGAGCAGTGGTGCTGTTATGATCAAAGAAAATGTGCGCCATTGTTTTAAATGCCGATGTTAAGCAGAAGTTTCTTCATACTTGGGTTCAATCCGCGCAGTTCCATTGCATGATTTAGACGGCAAATGACGCGGTGAAAAATGTACTTCGCTGCTTGCTGAACCTTCGTCATTTTGACGCTGGGTTTCTACCATGTCCGCTAAACTTACGCCTGACAGGTAATCTAATATCTTGTCGTTAAGGGTCGCCCATAAATCATGCGTCATGCAACGACCAGTGTCGCGGCAGTTTTCTTGCCCGCCGCATTGCGTTGCATCGATTAACTCATCCACCGCCGTAATAATATTAGAGACTGAAATATCGCTATGTGCCTTAGCCACGCGATATCCACCGCCAGGGCCGCGCACGCTTGTTACCAAGCCTTGGCGGCGTAAGCGACTAAATAACTGTTCTAAATAAGAAAGTGAAATCGCTTGCCGCTCGCTAATGCCAGCTAACGTTACAGGCTTCGCGTTACCGTTAATGGATTCATTCAAAGCGAGGTCTAACATCGCGGTCACTGCAAAACGACCTTTAGTAGTGAGTCTCATAAATTATGTATTAAAGCAACGTGATTAAACATGATAATGTGGCCTGAATTGTATAATAACCTACTAATTTAGTCAATTATTAATCGTTAAAGTTCACAGCTTAGATTAGGCCGATTTTTGCTGGACTTTTAATGTTTTTTGGACGCAAAAGCTTCGCCTAACTCAGTATCGGCATTCGCATCCAACAATGCGGCCAATTGCTTTTTAAGGCTTACAAGCTCTGCATCTTGCTTGCCGGCGTGGTCAAGCAGGCTGTGAATTGCCTTTGTCAAAGCTTCAGGATTAAATGTATCGTTATTAACATCGCCCACGGCGTATGCACTAAAGCCAATTTTTTGCGCAGTTTCATCACGTTTCTTGGCTTTTTCTTCTTCTAGAATACGCGCAGGAATGCCCACAGCAGTGGCGTTTTCTGGCACATCTTTTACAACAACTGCATTGCTGCCGATCTTAGCGTTTTTACCAATCGTAATCGGGCCAAGTACCTTTGCACCAGCCCCAATCACCACGCCTTGCTCTAATGTTGGGTGGCGTTTGCCTTTGTTCCAGGAGGTGCCGCCCAATGTTACGCCATGATACAAAGTACAGTCATCACCAATCACGGCGGTTTCGCCAATTACTACACCCATGCCATGGTCGATAAATACGCGATTACCAATGGTTGCGCCTGGGTGAATCTCAATGCCAGTTAAAAAGCGCCCAATATGAGAAAAAGCGCGACCAAGCCAATAAAGACGAGTTTTCCAAAGCCAGTGGCTAAAGCGATGCAGAATTAACGCATGCACGCCAGGGTAGGTAGTGAGAATTTCAAAATGTGTACGTGCCGCAGGGTCGCGGTCAAAAACAATTGAAATGTCTTCTTTAAGATGGTTAAACATCGATTTTTTTTGACTGAACTTTAAAAGCGGTATTATGCCATAAAAGTTAATTGTTGACTAATTTAGTAGGTTTAATTTTTATAGAATATATGGCTAATTTAACGTTAACTAAATATTGCTTGTTTTTAAAGTCAAACCTATTATCTTAAGTTAGGTTAATAAAACAAATAATAATGATCATGTGCTTTTTACTGCAAATAAAATCTCAGATTCAACAAGCCTATAGCCCTTCTTTTTGCTTATGCATGGTTGGTGATGCATAACACTAACTTTACCATTGGCATGCTAGTCGCCTTCCAGATGTTCTCAGGTCGATTATCTGGTCCTGTATTACGCTTAGTCGGTTTATGGCAAGAGTTCCAACAAGCCGATATCGCCGTGAAACGCCTAGGTGATGTCATGAATGCACCAGCAGAACCAATGACACTCATCCCCACCAGAGCCAACGTCAACCAAGCCACCAATATCACCGTCGATAGTCTCGGCTTTAAATACGCCGATGACTTACCCTGGCTGTATCAAAACCTCAGCTTCAATATTCAGGCAGGGCATTGCGTATTAGTGATGGGCCCAAGTGGCTGCGGTAAAAGCACGCTGGCTAAACTGTTACTGGGTTTCTATCAGCCACAGCAAGGCAATATCAAACTCAACGGTCAAGATATCCGTTATCTCGCTGCGAATGAACTCAGAAACCACTTTGGTGTAGTACCACAAGAAACCGTCATCTTTTCCGGCACCATTTACGATAACCTAATCTTAGCCAACCCACACGCCAGCTTTGAACAAATCATTCAAGCCTGCCAACTGGCAGAGATACACCAAACCATTGAGAAACTACCACAAGGCTACCAAACCACAGTCGGTGAACACGGCACAGGCTTAAGTGGCGGACAGAAACAACGCATTGCCATTGCCAGAGCATTACTCAAACAGCCTAAAGTATTGATATTTGATGAAGCGGTATCCAACCTTGATCAACAAACCGCAGAGCATTTTGCACAGACAGTGAATAAGCTGAAAGGTAAGGTCACTATTCTATTCATCACGCATCAACTGCCCAAGGGATTGCAGGTGGATGAGGCGGTGGTGTTGGGGAAATCTGAAGGTATTGAAACAAAAAATCATAACTCAACTGAAGTTAAAAGCGTAGTTAAAGAGTGAAATACATGAATGATAGTGAATGGGGTATGAAGCTATGATAGATAGAATTAATAGAACTTGCGCGATGGTGCTAAAAATACATTGGGGATGGTATTTCTTTATTTTCTTTATTTTTTGGACAGTTTTCTTTTACTTACATCCCATTCACAAAAGTGATAAAACATATTTCATATATTCAGGGATTAGCTGGTATGTAATATTTCCATCTGTATTTTTAGTTAGTTGGTGTAAAAATATTTTTTATTCAAAAGAGGATAAACAGTTTTTAGATAATCGAGTTAGGGTTGGTATTCCGGCTACAGACAATTATTTTTATACAAAAATTAATAGCGACATTAGTAAAAGTAAGAAGTTATTTGGATATCTTTATACGCTACTTAAAGTGGTGGCGTTCGGCGGGATTGGATATGTTTTTGCAATAGGTTTACATCTAAGTAAAGGGTTATAAAATGGCAAAAATTACAACGACTTTTGATGATTTATATCTCCACAAAGAGGAAATTGGGAATGCTTCTTTAGCCCGCGTAGGGCGCACTCGCTTGCAGTGCGCCGAATGAATAATGTGAGCTAAACGAACGTATGGATTATCGTCGTGCATGGCACCCAGGAGGGAGTTACTTCTTTACCGTCAATTGCCTGCAACGCAGCAACAACGATTTACTTATACGACACATTGATACTTTGAAACGGGCAATCTCAACAGTAAAAAAGACCCGTCCTTTCAAAATACACGCTTGGGTGGTGTTGCCTGACCATATGCATTGTGTGATGGAATTACCAGAAGGCGATAGTGATTTTGCAACGCGATGGCGCCTCATCAAAATGTTGTTTTCAAAAAGCATAAGCAAAAACGAATATCGAAGTGAGGTGCGTAAACAAAGACGAGAGCGTGGCATATGGCAAAGGCGGTATAGAGAAGGATTTAATGTATACAGGTTAATTTAATAGATACTGCGCACTGCAAGCGAGTGCATCTTACACGAGCTTATTTGAATATATAAATCAGTGAATGCTATATTTTTAGCAAAATCTCATTTGCCATTTTTTCCATGCGATCAAGGCTGACATCTGCTTTCTGTAAAAAATCGTCATCATACTGATTGGGATTTGCCCAGTGTTTACCTTTAATTTGGCAGCGTTTTGCCAATTTAGTGATACCAATATCCTGCAATTCGAAACCTAAATCTGTCCAGCTAAGGGCTAAACGCGCTTCGGTTTCATGGTTTTGTATTCCCGTCTCTTGCAACTGGCGAATATAAACCGCTGTTTCTCTGGAGGCTTTAATCACACCTCTTAATGCTTTAACTGACTGTTCTTTTCTTAATTTACTTGCGCGGCCTAAATTCGAAAGCCAAGATTTTGTATGTTTTAAAATCTCCCAAATCAGCTCTGAACCCAAAATATCCATAGTCGTCTTTCGGTCGCTTAATATTTATTATGTTTTCTTGGCTCTTGCGTCAGCGTTAAAACGCCTCTTAATAAATTCACTTCTTCTTTTTCAAGTCTTGCACGAGCATAAATTCTACGCAAACGTTCGCTTAATTTTTTAGGCGCGGCGGGGTTTAAATAACCGATATGTAGAAGAGTTTGTTCTAAATGCGCGTAAAAGCCTTCTAATGCGTCATTGGTGGCAAGTTCATTCGCTTCTGTTGCATCAATCTTGCCTTCTAAGATTGCCATGCGTAGCTCATAGCACATCACTTGCACCGCTGAGGCCAGGTTTAAAGATGAGTATTCAGGATTGGCTGGAATCATTGCCAGCATTTGGCAGCAATCCAGCTCTGCATTGCTTAAGCCGCTCATTTCCGTGCCGAATACAAAAGCAATTGGCTGGTTAGTGGCTATTTTGCTAGCCTCTATGGCGGCAACGCGTGCGCCAACCGTTTCATGCGATAAATAACGTTTTCGGGCGCTCATGCCAATTGCAAACGCACAGTCTGTCAACGCTTCGCTTAAAGTTTCAGTCACAATCGCGCGCTCAAGTAAATCGGCCGCACCTGTTGATAACGCTGTAGCGTGCGCATCGGGGAATTTGTCGGGCTTAACCAAATACAAATGCTGCAAGCCCATCGTTTTCATGGCGCGCGCCGCTGAGCCGATATTGCCAGGGTGGCTGGTTTGGCAAAGTACGATACGAATGTTGTTGAAGATGGTAGCGGGAATAATTGATTGGGACAATTTGGGTATAGGCCTATTGATGCTAAAATAGCATTTTAACAGCTCTTCTAAAGATTATTTCGTTATGCATCCAATGCTAATCAATGCAGTAAAAGCCGCTCGCGAAGCTGGCCGTATTATCAACAAAGCTTCCAATGACGTTGGTGCGCTTACCATTCAAAGTAAAGATTTTAACGATTTTGTGAGTGAGGTCGATCGCGGGGCAGAGCAGGCCATCATTGATACACTGAAATATGCTTATCCAGACCACGGGTTTTTGGGTGAAGAAAGCGGTAACACCAATCAGGAATCTGAAAATATCTGGATTATTGATCCGCTGGATGGCACAACTAACTTCTTGCATAACTTTCCGCAATACTGCGTATCGATTGCCTTGCAGCAAAAAGGTGTGCTGACACAAGCGGTCATTTATGACCCAGTGCGCAATGATTTGTTTACTGCGACAAAAGGCCGCGGTGCATTTTTAAACGATAAACGCATTCGTGTTGCTAATCGCAGCAAACTGCAAACAGCACTGATTTCTACAGGATTCCCCTTTAAAGATTTTACGCATTTAGACACTTATATGGCGATGCTGCAAGACATGATTAAAAGTACAAGCGGCATCCGTCGCCCGGGTTCTGCTGCGCTGGATTTGGCCTATGTGGCGGCTGGCTACACTGATGGTTTCTTTGAGCTGAATCTATCGGCATGGGACATCGCTGCTGGCGGCTTGCTGGTGCAAGAAGCTGGCGGCATTGTCGGTGATTTTGAAGGCAATGAAAGTTGGCTGACTACCGGAAATATTGTGGCAGCAAATCCGAAAGTATTCTCTCAAATGCTGCAAGTGTTAAGCCCACACTTAACACCAGCGCAAAAAACCCAGTTTGCCTAAGAATCATTTTTTCAAGTTTAGTTTTCATCGGTTCAGTTTTCTTAAGTTGTTGATCGAATAACATTTAGTGCACTGAATCGGTTTCGTTTAAGCTACAGTTAATAATAAAAGCCATATTAAATAGCTCATCGTCTGCGCTTAACGCAACACGTTGAAAAAAATCGGCTTTATAGTTTTCGTCTGTGGCTAATTTTTCAACATCAAATGGCCCCATCACCTCACGGCAGCGAATTAAAAACTGAGCATACATCTCATATTGGTTATTAATCATTTGTCATGTCCTTTAGGTTTAGATTAAAAAATAAATAACTGCCTACTTGTTTAAGCTATTAACTGCACAACTTATGCCAGATTTCTTTAGGCATCACACTTATCTAATAGACTGATTTGGTTGAATATTTTTTTAACTGCATATTCCTGATGATGAAATATTTACAATTAGTGTCGATAAATTGAACAAATCATCGAAAATGTTTATAAAATAGCCCTCAGCCAATTACCCAGAACACACCTTTGTGACAACTCCAGACAGTACAGAAACTCAAACATCCAATCACACGCCAATGATGCGTCAATACTTGGGTTTAAAAGCGCAACACCCCGATATGCTGCTGTTTTATCGCATGGGAGATTTTTATGAGCTGTTTTTTGAGGATGCTGAAAAAGCGTCACGTATATTAGGTATTACGCTGACTAGTCGCGGCAGCAGTAATGGTGAGCCGATTAAAATGGCTGGCGTGCCGTATCATGCGGCTGAGCAGTATTTAGCGAAGCTGGCCAAGATGGGCGAAGCGGTCGCTATTTGTGAGCAGGTTGGCGATCCAGCCACATCTAAAGGCCCCGTTGAGCGAAAAGTGACGCGCTTGCTCACGCCCGGCACTTTGACTGATAGTGCTCTGTTAGATGAAACACGCAATAATGTGCTATTAAGTATTTGTTTTGGTGAAGGTTTGATTGGCTTGGCGCAATTAAATCTAGCGTCAGGCGCTTTTGTATTAAGCGAAATAGCGCTCGGACAATTAGCACAAGAGTTAGCACGCATTAATCCAGCAGAAATTGTATGTGATGATCATTTGCCGGCAGGTGCGCAAAGTGAGGTGATTAATCAGCACAAAGCACCTAAAAAACGTTTAAGCGCTTGGCAGTTTGATTTTGCAGCGGCTATCGCAGGTTTGACTAAACAGCTGAATACCTTGGATTTAAACGGTTTTGGCTGTGCTGATTTAAAGCCTGCGATTAGCGCCGCAGGTGCGTTACTGGATTATGTAAAGCACACGCAGCGCGCTGCGTTACCGCATATCAATTCAATCAGCGTTGAATCTATTAGCGATACGATTCAGCTGGATTCGGCCACACGCCGCAATTTAGAAATCGATCAAACTTTACGTGGTGAAGCGTCGCCAACGCTATATTCTTTGCTGAACACCACAAAAACTGCCATGGGTGCGCGCTTGTTGCGGCACTGGCTGCATCATCCCTTGCGCAATCAAAACTTAGTGCTTAAACGGCACGATGCTGTGGCTGAGTTGATTCATACATCCAGCTATCAACCGCTGCAAAATCATTTAAAAGTCATTGGCGATATTGAACGCATTACCGCGCGCATTGCGCTAAAAACTGCCCGCCCGCGCGACTTATCTGGCTTAAGCGTCAGTTTGCTGCAATTGCCTTTGCTGCAAAAGCAATTAGTTTCCAGCAAAGCGGTGCTTTTGGAAACGCTGGGCGCCAATCTACAAGCACCAATTGCGGTAGTTAACCTGTTAAACCAAGCCATTAAAACAGAGCCTTCATCTTTGCTGCGCGAAGGCGGCGTAATTGCGGACGGATTTGATGCGGATTTAGATGAATTGCGCAGCATCCAAACGAATCATGGCGATTTTTTACTGCAGTTTGAAGCGGCTGAAAAAGCGCGTACTGGTCTAACCAATTTAAAAGTAGAATACAACAGCGTACATGGCTTTTATATTGAGATAAGCCGTGCGCAGGCCGAAAACGCACCACCAGAATATCGCCGTCGGCAAACGCTGAAGAACGTAGAGCGCTTTATTACGCCTGAACTAAAAACCTTCGAAGATAAAGTGTTAAGTGCCAATGACAGGGCGCTGGCACGCGAAAAAATGCTTTATGAGCAAGTCATTGAAAAGCTGGGTGAATTTATACCTGCTTTGCAAACCAATAGTGGCGCAGTTGCCAGCTTGGATGTTTTGTGTTGTTTTGCCGAACGCGCGCTGGCTTTAAATTATGTGCAGCCACAATTTACCCAAGAGCCAGGTATTAATATCCAAGCGGGGCGACATCCGGTAGTTGAAAGTATTTCTGTTGCCAATAACAGCCAGCCGTTTATTAGTAACGATGTGCAGTTGAATCCTTATCGGCAATTATTATTGATTACTGGCCCAAATATGGGTGGTAAATCGACATTTATGCGCCAAACCGCACTGATTGTTTTACTGGCGCATTGTGGCAGTTTTGTGCCGGCAAATGCAGCTAAAATCGGCGAAATAGATCGTATCTTCACCAGAATTGGTGCGTCGGATGATTTGGCTGGCGGCAGGTCGACATTCATGGTGGAAATGACAGAAACCGCTAATATTTTGCATCATGCGACAGATAAAAGCTTGGTGTTGCTGGATGAAATAGGTCGCGGTACCAGCACGTTTGATGGTTTAAGCTTGGCGTGGGCGGTGGCGAAGCAGATATTAGAAAAAAATAAAAGCTATACTTTATTTGCAACGCATTATTTTGAGTTAACCCGCATTGTAGATGAGGCAAAACAGGCTGCGAATGTGCATTTAGATGCAGTGGAACACGGTAACAATATTGTGTTTATGCATAAAGTTGAAGAGGGCGCGGCCCACATGAGTTACGGCATACAAGTGGCGCAGTTGGCGGGAATTCCTAAAAGTGCCGTGTCGATAGCCAAGCGTAAACTTGCGCAGTTAGAGAATAATCAAATTGCCCAAAACAGTCATCAGCCCGATATGTTTACAGCGGCTATAGAACCAGAACCTCTACCGGCACATCCTTTGATTGAAGCGATGGATTCAATTCAGCCGGATGATTTAACGCCTAAAATGGCATTGGAACTATTGTATAAACTGAAAGAGTTAACTTAAAGATTGTTAATGCGATTTTTAAGTCAATCGGTGAATACAGATGAAATTGAGGCGGGCTGTAGCTACGGTTCTTTTACAAAAGACTGAAGCAGGGAGCCAGCATTGATGATGTGCAATTTACGCATCATCAATGCTGGTAATTAAATATAGGCTCTGTTTTTAGTGATGATGTCCACCGGCACCATGTACGTGCTGATGCGTTACTTCTTCTTTATTAGCGGTACGCACATCGGCAATTGTGGCCGTAAATAATAAACGTTCGCCAGCCCAAGGATGGTTGCCATCAACCACTACTTTGCCATCGGCGATTTCAGTTACCGTGTATAAAATCACTTCACCAGTGTCGTCTTCACCTTCAAATTGCATACCTACTTTAAGTTCTGCAGCTGGGAAAGCGCTTGCTGGCTCGATTTGTACTAACTCCTCATCGTATTCACCAAAGCCATCAACAGGCTCCAGGCTGACTTCCACTACATCGCCCACGTTTTTACCGTGCATGGCTTCTTCTACTTTCGGGAATATATTGTCATATCCGCCATGTAAGTAGGCAACTGGTTCAGTGCTGGATTCCAGCACTTGACCATCGGCATTTTTAAGTTCATAAGTCATGGTAACAACGGTGTTCATGGCGACTTGCATGTTTATTTCCTGAATGATTTAAATTTATCTAAGTTTAGTATTTTAATCTAAAAATGTGACAGTTGTTTGATTAAATTGCTTAGTAATCAATGCTTAGTAGTGGTGTTTTTGGCGCCATTGCCAAGGTGGTATTGGGTTTGCTCGTTTCCATAATCCTAGTTTTTGCCGACGGGATTCTTGCTCAATGACATCCAGTGTGTAGTCCATTGAGTAGCGCCTGTTAAACCATGCATGGCCATTTTTAAGCATGTAAATACTGGCATCTTGATTGTTACACATGAGTTTTCCCAAGTTGCGCTGATATTTGTCTGTACCTGTTATATAAACCTGTACATCGGCATTTTTACACAATTGCATAAGTGCTCGCCGCGCAGTTTTGCCATAGCTTTGATTACGTTCTGGCGCGTCAATATCGGTTAATCGCAGCTTATACTCGCTTAGATTGCCTTTTATCTTAACGGTGTCGCCATCGTAAAAGTAAGTGATTTTAGGCGTTAAGTCAGCAGCATGGGCGCTAAACTTAACACCTAAAATTAGGCAAAAAATAAAAAATCGATGAAAACGCAAAAAACTTAATGACCGTGTTTACTGTCTAGCAGGCTGTAATATTTTGAGGGCTCCAGCACGGTAGGAATCGCTTCATCAAGTAGCTCTGGATAGTCTTTGCTGTAATGCAGGCCACGGCTTTCATGTCGTTCGATTGCACTTTTTACAATCAATTCAGCCACTTGTAATAAGTTACGTAGCTCGATTAAATCGTTGCTCACTCTGAAATTGCTGTAAAACTCATGCACTTCATCGCGCAGCATGTGGATGCGGTGGAGCGCACGGCTTAAGCGTTTATTGGTGCGCACTATGCCAACGTAATTCCACATAAAACGGCGTAGCTCATTCCAAGTATGCGTAATTAGAACCTCTTCATCCGCATCGGTTACACGACTTTCATCCCAATGTGGCAAATAGCTAATTGCTTGTTTTGGCGCGTTTAATATAGCTTTCGCAGCGGCTTGACCAAATACCAAACATTCTAATAATGAGTTGCTTGCCAGCCGATTTGCACCATGCAAGCCTGTGCAGGCAGTTTCGCCGATGGCGTACAGGCAAGCGATATCTGTTGAACCGGTTGAGTCAGTCATCACGCCCCCACAGCTGTAATGTGCAGCAGGAACCACTGGAATAGCTTGTTTGGTAATGTCAATGCCCAGTTCTAGACAGCGCGCATAAATGTTAGGAAAGTGCTCTTGAATAAAGTCTGCAGGTTTGTGTGAGATGTCTAAATACACGCAATCTATACCGCGTTTTTTCATTTCAAAGTCAATCGCGCGCGCCACCACATCTCGCGGCGCAAGCTCTTCGCGCGAGTCGTGCTCTGGCATAAAGCGTGTGCCATCCGGTAATTTAAGCAAGCCGCCTTCGCCACGCACTACTTCGCTGATCAAGAAAGATTTGGCATGCGGGTGATAAAGACACGTGGGGTGAAACTGAATGAATTCCATATTGGCAATACGACAGCCGGCGCGCCATGCCATAGCGATGCCGTCACCCGTGCTGACATCCGGGTTAGTGGTATATAAGTAAACCTTGCCTGCACCGCCTGTTGCTAAAACAGTTTGCTGGGCCGCAATCGTCATTACCTTGCCAGTACTGTTGTCCAGCACGTAAGCGCCTTTACAGGAATCGCCTTTGCCGGAATCTTTTTTTGTGTTCTTATTGAGCTTTTTTTCTGTTATTAAATCAATAGCGATATGATTTTCGAATAGCGTGATATTGGCGTGCTCTCGAATTTTTTGTGTCAGTGTTTTTTGTACCGCTTGACCGGTCGCATCCGCCACATGCACCACACGCCTGTGGCTGTGCCCACCTTCACGCGTTAGATGGAAATGGCTATTGTCGGCCTCACGCGTGAACTCAACGCCTTGGTTAATCAACCATTCAATTGCGGCAAAGCCTTGCGTTGCAACCATGCGCGTCACTTCAGCGTCGCATAATCCGGCGCCAGCAATCAATGTGTCCTGAATATGCTCTTCAATGGTGTCGTCACTATTAAGCACTGCTGCAATGCCGCCTTGCGCCCAACTGCTGGCGCTGTCTGACATTTCTCTCTTGCTGACTAAGCAGACGCGTTTGTGGTCTGCTACTTGCAAAGCCATGGTAAGGCCAGCCAAGCCGCTACCAATAATCAGTACATCAAATTGTTGAGGCATAAAACGAATTCGTAAAATATAAATGTTGATACATAAAACTCATGTGAACGAATGAACTAATAGCAGTTTATCTGTGTCTTTAATCATAAGCTAGCAATATAAAAAATGTGCTGAATGGCAGGATTTAAAGCGATATAACATGCAATATATACACAATATAAAGTGACTAGATATTCTGGAGGATAGAAATGTTACAAACGAGTAAAATTGAAGCATTGTCCCGTTCGAGTTTCGTCGAACCCGCTCCGCAGGCGTATAATAGCGCCTACAAGACGAATCAAAGTGGGAGTGGACAATCAATGGCTGATAAGCCAAACGGCAATGCCTCAATATCGAGTGCTGGCGCGGGTAACCGTGAGCTTGACCAAGCCTTGGTTGAGCGTGCGCAGCAAGGCGATAAAAAAGCGTTTGGACTGTTGGTGGAAAAATACCATCGCAAACTCGGTCGTTTGCTTTCGCGTATGATTCGCGATCAGGCTGAAGTAGAGGATGTCGTGCAGGAGTCGTTTATTAAAGCGTATCGTGCTTTGCATAATTTTAGAGGCGATAGTGCTTTTTATACCTGGCTGTATCGTATCGGTATTAATACCGCTAAAAATTACCTAGTCTCAATGGGGCGCAGGCCGCAAGTATTGCAAGATGTTGAAATCGAAGATGTGGAAAACTTTGAAGACGGCAACGAAATGCGCACCATGGAGACACCAGAAACAGCTTTGATGACCAAAGAGATTGCGCAAACCGTGAATGATACAGTGGCCAGCTTGCCAGAAGAGTTGCGCACCGCAATCACTTTGCGTGAGTTAGAAGGCTTAAGCTATGAAGAGATTGCTACCTTAATGCAGTGTCCAATCGGTACTGTGCGCTCACGCATATTTAGAGCGCGTGAAACAATCGCCGTTAAGCTTAAGCCCTTGTTAGATACGCCGGACGGCAAGCGTTGGTAATTGTTAATAAATAATCAGTTTTAAGTTTAAGTAATTATGTAAGCGTAAAGCAGTTAACGGTTAAGTGATATTGAAAAAACACTACTTTAATTAAATTATTCAGATATTTAAGTATTAGAGGTTATAAAAATGAAAGATCAATTATCTGCGCTTATCGATGGCGAGTTTGATGTGGCGAGTGCCGAACATCTGATTACATCCATTCAGTCTGGCGGCGAAATGGAAAGCTGTTGGCAACACTATCATTTGATTGGTGATGCTATGCGAGGTGATCGCTATTTAAGTTCGGATTTTAGTGCGCGCGTGATGAGCGCATTAGAGGCGGAACCTACCGTTTTGGCACCTAAAGCAGCACTAGATAATCAAATCGAACGCAAAAAATCCCTATTTCAATCGAATCAGTTCTGGTCAATTGCAGCGTCAGTCGCTGCTGTCATGTTTGTCGGAATGATGGTGTTACAACAACAGTTAACCAGCTCTGAGGATATGGCGCCTGTTGAGATGGCGCAAATCGTACCACTTGAATATATCGCGGCGCATCAAGCTGCGGCGCCAAGTGGGGCTGCTTATTATATCCAGAATGTGAATGCTAATATTAACAGTGCAGGACAGTAGTAACTATGTTTCGACTTGCGTTTGCACTAACACTTTCCGGTTTTACACTTGCCAGTTTTAGTTTAAATTCATTTGCAGCCGAAGACGATGCTTGGTTAGTTTTACAAAAAGCTGCTTTAGCCGCACGCGAGCTTAATTACCAGGGTGTTTTTATTTACCAGAACGGTAATCAGGCGCGCTCTGTTCAAATTACCCATATGAATGACAATGGACAGGAGTTAACTCGTAATCTGGTGCTGGATAACGGGCTACAAAGCGGCCAGGCTCGAGAGGTATTCAGTCAGGGCAGTGATATTGTTATTTTTCACCCCCAAAATGACAAGATTATTATTGAAAAGCGTCGCGGGCAAAATCTGTTTCCTGCAATGTTGCCAGTCAATCTGCAACCACTTAAATTAAGTTATATCGCCCGTGTTGGTATGTTGGATTACGTAGCGGGCCGCCAAGCGCAAATTATCGAATTAATTCCCAAAGATGCCTATCGCTACAGTTATAAAATCTGGACAGATACCGAATATGGCTTGCTGGTTAAGATGACTTTGCTGAACGATAAGACAGAAACTCTGGAGCAAATTGCCTTTCAAGAAGTGAACATGCTTAATTCGCACGATTTAAACTGGTTTCAACCTAGAATCGATGCCAGCAAAAATTATGTGATGGAGGATGCAGCATCACTTAATCGTGTACATACCAATTGGATTGTAGCCGAGCTACCGCCTGGTTATATCAAGGTGGACCATATTGAATTAATGGTAAACGGTAAAGCTTCCCCAATTAATCAAATGATTTTCTCAGATGGTATTGCTTCGGTCTCGCTGTTTATTGAACCGATTGTTAAAGGTACGCGAACTAAAACGGGCCACAAATTGGTTGGTTCAACCAATATCTGCGCTAATGTTATTAATGGATATCAAGTGGTGGTGGTAGGCGAAGTGCCTCTTGCAACGGTACAAATGATTTCTAAAGCGGTCAGCTTTAAAAAACAGACCGCTTCAAATAGGTAATCTTAACTGTCATTTAATTCACTAGAGTTTGCTAAATCAGACTGGTTTTGGTGTGGGGTTAAGATGAGCAGTTTTTTGCTATTTAAACAGAAGTAAAATTTTCATAACAATTGATGTCAAGTAAGGAAGAATAGATGTTGAAAAAATGGATTTCTACAACAGCTTTAACGATCACAATGCTGGCAAGTGCGCTTATGTTCAGTGGTGTGAGTCAGGCAGTGATGGCTAAAGATTTGCCGGATTTTACCGAGTTAGCCGAGAAACATGGCGCGGAGGTGGTGAATATTAGTGTGACACAAGTACTGCAGGGCGGTGGTAATGTTGGTATGCCTTTTCCGGGCATGCCGGATGACGAAAATATACAGGAATTTTTTAAACGATTCGGTATTCCAGGTATGCCTCCTGGCCAAGGCGCGCCTGGCGGACAAGACTATAAATCATCTTCGTTAGGTTCTGGCTTTATTATCAGCAGCGATGGCTATATTCTAACCAATGCGCATGTAGTGAATGCGGCAGATGAAGTGCTGGTGAAGTTGTCCGATAAGCGTGAATTTAAAGCCAAAATTATTGGTGCCGATAAACGAACTGATGTGGCTTTGATTAAAATTGAGGCAACTAACTTACCAAAAGTAACTATCGGTGATCCTTCTGCACTTAAAGTGGGGCAATGGGTCGCGGCAATTGGTTCACCTTTTGGGTTGGAAAACACCATGACTGCAGGTATTGTCAGCGCCAAAGGTCGTGCTTTGCCGCAAGAGAATTTTGTGCCGTTCATCCAAACTGACGTAGCGATTAATCCTGGTAACTCTGGTGGACCTTTGTTTAACCTGGCTGGTGAAGTGGTTGGTATTAACTCTCAGATTTATAGCCGCTCTGGCGGTTCTGTTGGGTTGTCTTTTAGTATTCCGATTGACGTGGCGATTGATATTTCCAACCAGCTCAAATCTACAGGCAAAATTACGCGTGGCTGGTTGGGCGTCGCCATACAAGAGTTAACGAAAGAGCTGTCAGAATCATTTGGTATGAAGAATACGAATGGTGCATTGATTGCCGGTGTAGAAAAAGGTGGTCCGGCAGAAAAAGGCGGATTGGAGCCGGGCGATGTGATTACTAAGTTCGATGGTAAGTCGATTGTCACTTCTAGTGACTTGCCACGTGTTGTCGGTGCCGCCAAGCCAGGTAAAGCAGTAGCGGTTGAAATTTTACGTAAAGGCACAGTGAGGAGTTTGAATGTTGCTGTGGGTGAAATGCCAACGGATCCAAATGAGATTATTGCCCCAAGTAAGGCACCAGCAAAAGCGGAGTCCAACAAGATTGGCTTAACCGTAAAAGAGTTAACGCCACAACAAAAAAGAAAACTAAATGGTAAAAATGGCTTAGTCGTTGTTGATAGTATTGGTGCGGCTGCACAGGCAGGTATTCGCCGTGGTGACGTCATTCTGGGTTTAAACAACTCAGAAAGTCAAAGTGTGGAGCAGTTTAATAAACAGATTAATAGTGTGGCAGCAGGTAAAACAGTAGCCGTGCTAGTGTTGCGCGGTGAAAACACCTTATATGTGCCGATTAAGGTGACAAAATAATCGTTTACTTAATTTGAAATAGAGTCATAAAAAAACCCGTTTTATAGCGGGTTTTTTTATGACTTGCATAGTTTTTGCTAATAACGCGCATGAAAATGTATTTAATTAATTACAACCTAATCAAGCATTTGCTGTAAAATCACGCTTGTTGAAATAAGGCGCTTAAGGCGTCTTAATTTGTTTCTGAAGCGGGTCTTTTTTTACAAAGACCATTTGTTTGTAAAATCCATAAGTTAACATGAAAAATATCCGTAATTTCTCTATTATTGCCCATATTGATCACGGCAAATCAACGCTTGCCGACCGAATTATCCATCTTTGTGGTGGTTTGGCCGACCGTGAAATGGAAGCGCAAGTGCTGGACAGCATGGATATTGAGCGCGAACGTGGCATTACCATTAAGGCGCAAACTGCAGCTTTGCACTACAAGGCGGATGACGGAGAGGTTTATCAACTTAATTTGATTGATACGCCAGGCCATGTGGATTTTAGTTATGAAGTATCACGCTCGCTTTCTGCTTGTGAAGGCGCATTGTTGGTGGTTGATGCCAGCCAGGGTGTTGAGGCGCAAAGTGTTGCAAACTGTTATACCGCGTTAGATTTAGGTGTGGAAGTCACAGCAGTTTTAAATAAAATTGATTTGCCCTCAGCTGATCCTGAACGTGTGAAACAGGAAATCGAAGACGTCATCGGCGTTGATGCCAGTGACGCTGTACTGTGTTCAGCTAAAACAGGTTTGGGTGTGCGCGATGTGTTGGAGGCGGTGGTTGCAAAAGTGCCGCCACCGGTAGGCGATGTGACTAAGCCACTTAAAGCGCTGGTGATTGATGCGTGGTTTGATAACTACGTTGGCGTGGTGATGTTGGTGCGCGTTATCGATGGCGTGCTTAAACCTAAAGATAAAATTCGCTTGATGGCGACACATGCCGATTTTCTGTGTGAACAAGTGGGTGTTTTTACGCCAAAATCCTTGCAAAAAACATCGCTGTCTGCGGGCGAGGTGGGCTTTATTATCGCTGGTATTAAAGAACTTGCCAGCGCCAAAGTGGGCGATACCGTTACCTTAGCAGCCAAGCCAGCGGCAGAGCCATTGGCTGGCTTTAAAGAAGTAAAGCCGCAGGTGTTTGCCGGTTTGTATCCAGTAGAATCGAATCAATTTGAAGCATTAAGAACGGCGCTTGAGAAGTTGAGTTTGAATGATGCTAGTTTGCTATTCGAACCTGAAAACTCTACTGCGCTAGGTTTTGGTTTTAGATGCGGCTTTTTAGGCTTGCTGCATATGGAGATCGTACAAGAACGTTTAGAGCGTGAGTACGATATGGATTTGATTACCACCGCGCCTACCGTGGTGTATGAGCTATTGTTAAAAGACGGCACAGTGATGCAAATTGAAAATCCATCACGTTTGCCTGAGCCTTCACGCATAGAAGAAACACGCGAACCAGTGATTAACGTGAATTTGCTGATGCCGCAAGATTATGTAGGGCCAGTGATGACGCTTTGCAACAATAAGCGCGGCATACAGAAAAATATGCAATATATGGGCAGACAGGTCATGCTCAGTTATGAAATGCCGCTGAATGAAGTGGTTCTAGACTTTTTTGACAAATTGAAATCTGTGTCGCGTGGTTATGCCTCCATGGATTATGAGTTTTTAGAGTTCCGTGCAGCTGATTTAGTCAAACTGGATATTATGGTGAATAGCGAGCGTGTGGATGCGCTCAGCATGATTGTTCATCGTGCAACCAGTGTCCACAGAGGGCGTGAAGTAGCGGCGAAAATGCGCGAACTGATCCCACGCCAAATGTTTGATGTGGCGATTCAGGCTTCAATAGGTGCTAATATTATTGCGCGTGAAACGGTGAAAGCCATGCGTAAAAACGTGATTGCAAAATGTTACGGCGGCGATGTGTCACGTAAGCGTAAATTGCTAGACAAGCAAAAAGAAGGCAAAAAACGCATGAAACAAGTGGGTAACGTAGAGATTCCACAAGAGGCGTTTTTAGCGATATTAAGAGTCGAAGATAAGTAAAAATTTAAGATAAATAAAAAAGGGTATTAACACATGTATTTTGCTTTGTTTATGATTGCAATTTTGGTGGTGACAGGATTGATCTGGCTACTGGATATTTGGGTGTTGCGTAAAAATCGTGGCAATCAAGCTGAACCTTGGTACGTGGAATACAGCAAAAGCTTTTTCCCGGTTATTTTGTTGGTATTTACACTGCGTTCATTCTTGGTCGAGCCATTTAAAATTCCATCTGGCTCAATGATGCCCACCTTGCTTGCGGGCGATTACATTTTGGTGAATAAATTTACCTATGGTTTGCGTGTGCCCGTGCTGAATAATACATTTATTAATATGAGTCAGCCCAAGCGCGGTGATGTATTCGTTTTCCATTATCCGCCAGAGCCGACGATTGACTACATTAAGCGCGTTGTCGGTTTGCCCGGGGATGTGATTCAATATCAAGACAAACATCTGACGATAAATGGGCAAAAATTAGACGTTAAGTTTACGGATAATTACAATTATAAAATGTCTTTTAAAGAGGCAGATGGCCGCGAGCAAGAAAACAGCATGACAGCACAACAATCATCAGAGCAACTGGGTGACGTGAAACATGATATTTTGATTCATGATATTCCAAATCAATACCCATCCGATTCACTTGGTGAAAAACTACAAAATGGCGAGGCCGTGACTGTACCAGCCGGCCATTATTTTGCAATGGGCGATAACCGTGATAATAGTGCCGATAGCCGTGTTTGGGGTTTTGTGCCGGAACATAATTTAGTTGGTAAAGCTTTTTTTATCTGGTTTAATTTTGATCAGTTTGGCAGAATTGGTACTTCAATTAAGTAACTTCTATTAATTAACTTGCAATTAATCGTCATCAAATTTAAGCAGGAGTGAATATGTATAACAATCAAAAAGGCGGATCGTTTATTGGCATGATCATCGTGATTGCGGCCATTGTTTTTCTAGGTATGCTAGGTTTGAAAGTAGGGCCTGCATATTTAGAGTTTATGAATGTTAAGAATGCGCTTAAAAGAGCTGCTAGTTCGGCAGATGTAACCAGTAAAAAAGCAGTTGCAGATGCGTTCGAGAAATCAGCGCGAGTAGATAATATTACTGTCGTTAAAGGCTCTGATTTAGTCGTAAACAATGGCGTTGTTTCTGTTGAATATCAAGTAGTTGTTCCTATTGTGGCTAATGCGAGTGCATTACTGGATTTTCATGCGACATCTGCTAAGTAATACTATTATTGTAAATACGATTTATGATATTGGATAGTCTCGCCAGCCGTTTGGGCTATCAGTTTAAAAATGCAGCCTTGCTTGCGCAAGCGCTTACGCACCGCAGTTTTTCGGCAAATAATAATGAGCGTTTAGAGTTTCTGGGTGATGGCGCACTTAATTTCATTATCGCTAATCAACTCTATAATCGTTTTAACAAGCTGCCAGAAGGCGATTTAAGCCGTTTACGCGCGCAGTTGGTTAAAGAATCAACTCTTTGCGAAATTGCCATTAGCCTGAATGTTGGTGAGTCACTTAAGCTGGGCGAAGGGGAAATGAAAAGCGCGGGCTGGAAGCGACCCTCTATACTGGCTGATGCACTGGAAGCGATTGTGGGAGCTGTCTATATAGATGGTGGTCATCTTGCCGCAGAGGCGCTGGTATTGCAGCTGTTTAGCGAAAAAATAAGTCAGATTGATCCCAAAATAATTGATAAAGATGCTAAATCACAGTTGCAGGAGTATCTACAGGCAAAAAAAATAGCTTTGCCTGATTACAATGTGGTGTTAATTGAAGGCGAAGCGCATGCACAAACGTTTAAAATTGCCTGCAATATACAGGCATTAAATATTAACACCGTGGGTGAGGGCACTAGCCGCCGCAATGCTGAACAACAAGCAGCCCAACTTGCACTAGACAAAATACTGGATAACACTAAATGAAACACATGAAACTGGACGCTCAATGACACAGGAAGCCGGCAAAAACTTTAGATGCGGCACAGTCGCGATTGTTGGTCGTCCTAATGTTGGGAAATCGACATTACTTAACCATATTTTAGGCATGAAATTAGCGATTACCTCGCGCAAGGCTCAAACCACGCGTCATCGTTTATTGGGGATTCATACCACCGACGATACGCAGTTTTTATTTGTGGACACGCCTGGCTTTCAGCAGAAACATTTAAATGCGCTCAATAAAGGTTTGAATAAAACCGTGACACAAGTGCTGACCGAGGTGGATGTGGTGCTGTTTGTCATTGAACCAATGAAACTCGGCGAGGCAGACGAAAAGGTATTGAGTTTATTGCCAAAAGATAAGCCAGTGCTATTGGTCGTGAATAAATCCGATTTGATGGGCGATAAAAATAATTTGTTGCCGTTGATTCAGGACTTTGATTTGTTGCATCCGTTTGTCGGCATTATTCCTGTAAGCGCAAAGAAATCACTACACTTAGATGAGTTGTTGGAAACGACGCGCCAATACTTGCCTGAACAGCCTGCGATTTATGGCGAGGATGAGTTAACCGATAAAAACGAACGCTTTTTGGCGGCGGAACTCATTCGCGAGAAGATATTCAGATTATTAGGCGATGAGATTCCATATTCAGTGACAGTGGAAATTGAAAAGTTTGAAACGGTTAAAAATCTGCGCCGTATTTTTGCCGCGATTATTGTGGATAAAGATAGCCAAAAACCGATGTTAATCGGTAAGAGTGGTGAGAAAATGAAACAAATTTCCACTGAAGCCCGTCAGGATATGGAAAAATTATTTGGCAGCAAAGTGTATCTGGAAACTTGGGTGAAAGTTAAAGGTGGCTGGGCAGATGACGAAAGGGCACTAAAAAGTCTAGGCTATTAGCTGACACAGCTTTAAAGTATATTGATTAAAATACTGAATGTTAACGATAAGATTTGGGTTGTAAACGATGTCTGAACACAATGTTTTTAATCTGCCGATTTATGGCAAGCCGATTGAGTTGGATGACGCCGGTATTTATTACGCGATTAATCGCAAAACCGGCAGTATTAATAATGTCTTTCATTTGCTGTATGAAGATGATGACTGGTATTTATATCAGCTAAAAAATACAGGCAAGGATGGTGAAATGGGTTGGGTGATATTGGCCGATAATGGTGATTACCCGCTCAAAAGCTTGGCGACAGAAGACATTAAGCATTACTTTGATAAGCCAGAATACGCCGAACCCAAAGGTGGCTGGCAGTTAATGCGTAATTCTCGCTATGGATTTGGTAAGTTTACGCCGATTCATGCAGAAGACGCGATCCAATACGCCATGATTCTATTCTCAGGTACCGACATGCTAATGCCGCTATTGATTAAAAAAGCCGAAGATGAAGTCTTACAAAGTTTGAGTCAGTTAGAACGTTAACTTTGGCTGTCGGATCAAACAATCAAAAATTAAGCGATCATCGGGTAGCAAATCAGCCGGTGTATGTTCTGCATACCTATCCTTTTAAAGAAACCAGCTTGGTGGTGGAGTTATTCAGCCAGCAGTTTGGGCGTACTGCAGCAGTCGCTAAAGGTGCACGCAGGCCACATTCCGCCATGCGTGGCATGTTGCAATCCTTTCAAATGCTTTCAGGCGCATGGTCTGGTAAAAATGAGCTTAAAACTTTACATAGCTTAGACTGGCACGCTGGTTTAACGTTGATTAAAGGCGAAGCGCTGATGTGCGGCTTTTATATGAATGAGCTTTTGTTGCGCCTGTTGCCGCGCGAAGATGCACATGAAAGTTTGTTTGAATACTATGATGCCACGCTTAAAACGCTGGCCAGTGAACAAGATTCAGTGAGTAATCAAAGCCTGAATAATAGTAAAAACTTAGCCATTACCTTGCGCCGCTTTGAGCTTAAACTGTTACAGGAAATGGGTTATGCCGTACCTTTGCTGACTGATGAAAATGATGTTGAGATTTCTGTCGATAAAAGCTATCGCTATGAGGCAGAGTACGGCGCATGTGAACTTGGTACCACCAAAAATGGCGTACAATTGAGCGGGTCAACGTTGCTGAATATGGCCAATGACGATTACACCGATAGCCAAACGCAAAATCAGAGCAAACAATTGATGCGCTACTTGTTGGCGCATTATTTAGGCGACAAGCCCTTGCACACCAGACAATTGCTGATTGATTTACAAGGTTTATAAGTTACTTTTTGTGATTTGATAATAGAAATTAAAAAATGATTAAATTAGGTGTCAACATCGACCACGTCGCAACGATTCGCCAGGCGCGTGGCACTAAATATCCCAGCGTGGTGCAAGCGGCATTGCGGGCAGAGCAAGCTGGGGCAGATAGCATTACGCTACATTTGCGTGAAGATCGTCGCCATATGCAAGATGCCGATATCTTTGCGCTACGACCTTTGCTGCAAACCAAGATGAATTTAGAAGTAGCCGTGACCGATGAAATGATCGGTATCGCGTGCCAAGTGAAACCGCAAGATGTTTGTCTGGTACCAGAGCGTCGTGAAGAGCGCACCACAGAAGGTGGGCTGGATGTGGTGATGCATTTTGATAAAGTAAAAGCCGCCTGTGAAAAATTAGCCGCGCATGGCATTCGCGTTTCGCTTTTTATTGGTCCAGATATCGCACAGATTGACGCCGCTAAAAGAATGGGCGCGCCAGTGATTGAGTTACATACAGGTACTTTTGCAGACGCAGAAACCGATTCAGAAAAGGCAGTGGAATTGAATCGCATTCAACAGGCCGTTGCACATGCTAAAAAGCTGGGTTTAGTAGTCAATGCAGGTCATGGTTTGCACTATCACAATGTGCATGAGATTGCCGAAATACAAGGGCTGGAAGAGCTTAATATTGGTCATGCAATTGTCGCGCATGCGATCTTCGTGGGCTGGGATAATGCGGTAGCTGAGATGAAATCGCTAATGAAAGAGTCTGCGCCAGCGTAGTTGATGATGATTTTTGGAATCGGTACTGACATTGTAGAAGTGAGTCGAATCGAAGCTTCTATTGCACAATTTGGTGATGATTTTGCCAAAAGAATACTGGCGGATAGTGAGTTTTCGAGTTATCAGAAATCGCAAATAAAGCCGCGCTTTCTGGCTAAACGATTTGCAGCAAAAGAGGCTTTTTCAAAAGCGCTTGGCACAGGTTTACGTGCACCAGCCACTTTTCAGAATATCGCGGTTTCGCATGATGCTTTAGGTAAACCAATATTGGTTTTAGCGGCAGAGTTAGAGGCACTGTTGTTAGCCAAAAATATCACGCAAACGCATATCAGTATCAGTGATGAAAAGAACCTGGCGGCAGCTTTCGTCATACTGGAAACATGACAGACGAATTGGATTTTGAGCGCCGTTTTGGTGGCGTAAAGCGACTGTATGGCGAAACAGGGTTAAAAAAACTCAATGCCGCGCATGTTGTTGTGGTTGGTATTGGCGGCGTAGGAAGTTGGGCCGCCGAAGCGCTGGCACGCAATGCGGTGGGGGCAATTACACTGATTGACTTGGATAATATCGCGGAGAGTAACGTGAATCGCCAATTACATGCAGTGGACGGCGCATTTGGTAAAGCGAAAGTCAGCGCGATGCGGGAACGTATTTTAACGATCAGTCCACTTTGTGTTGTACGCGAAATTGAAGATTTTATTACGCCTCAAAATATTACAACAATATTGAGCTTTGAATGTGACGTAATAGTGGATTGTATTGACGACGCGCAGGCTAAAGTCGCTTTGGCAGATTTTTGTAAGCGCAAGCAAACACCACTTATCATGGCCGGAAGCGCAGGCGGGCGACTTGACCCAACACGTATTCAGGTGGCAGATTTAGCGCAGGTAACAGGCGATAGGCTTTTATCCAAAGTGCGTAATCAATTGCGACGTGATCATGGTTTTCCTAAAGCAACTAATACTAAAAAATCTGCAAAATTTGGCATTGATTGTGTTTTTTCTGATGAACAAGTCATTAAGCCCGATTCAAGCAAAGCAAATACATCTGGAATAGAAGGTGTGTGTGAAATCGACTCTACTTCAATCACCGGATTAAATTGTGCGGGTTATGGTTCAAGCGTTTGCGTTACCGCACCATTTGGATTTGCCGCTGCACAATCAGCAATCAAAAAAGTCCTGCTTTAATCTACTTTGATTTAAATGTCGTTGTGTAAAAAATAGTCACTTAATAGTGACTAATATCTCTGTGCAATGCAGGCGTTAAATATTGCGCTGACAATTGCCTAAAAATAAACATAGCTTATCGGCCAAACGTGCAGGTTTCACAAAACTGTCATAATAAAGCAGGAAATCTGTCATAAGATATTCACCTATGATAATGCCAACTCCCAAGCTACTTGATCGCGATTTAAGTATCCTCAGTTTTAACCGACGCGTATTATGTTTAGCGCAACGTCAGGATTATCCCTTATTGGAACGTTTGAAATTTTTATGCATTGTTGCTTCCAATTTGGATGAATTTTTTGAGGTGCGCATGGAAGCACAATTAGATGCCATGCAGCGTCACATTAAAAAAGGTGTGGTGACGGTGAGTAGTTTTAATGCAGTATCGGAGCAGGCACATGCATTAATTGCGCATCAATATGCAATTTTTAACGATGAGTTGATGCCTGCTTTAAAGCAGGCTGGTGTAAATATTGTGGCGGGGCATGAGCGCACAGAAGAGCAAAAAAAATGGGTCGCCAAGTATTTTGAGGATAATGTAAAGCCATTATTGCTGCCGATTGCCTTGGATCGCGCACATCCATTTCCCTTGGTTGCCAGTAAAGCATTGCATTTTATTGTAGAACTAGCACCAGACAAGCCTGATAGCGCATCGAGCATTAATATTATCCGAGTGCCGCGTATTTTGCCAAGAGTGATGCAATTGCCAAATGATGGCGGAACACAGCAGCACTTTGTGACTTTGACCAGTATTATTGCAGCACATTTACCTGATTTATTTGGGCAGAAACCGCTATTAAGTTACTCCCAGTTTAGAGTGACACGTCATTCAGATTTAGATTTGGATGAAGATGATATTCATGATTTGCCAAAGGCATTGCGTCAAGAACTAGCGCAGCGGCCATTTGGTGAAGCCGTGCGTTTAGAGGTTTCGCAAAGTTGCGTGGCGCATTTGTCTGAATTTTTACTCACCGAATTCAATTTAACCACTGCATCACTTTACCCTGTACAAGGTCCTGTCAATTTAGGGCGACTCATTCAACTCACTGGTTTAGCGCATGGCGTTGATTCAGATGGTCGAGATTTGGCTTTTGTACCTTTTCAACCTGTTTGGCCTAAAGACTTAAACCCGGAAGAATCATTTTTTACCCAACTTAAACAAAAAAATGTGCTGATTCATCGGCCTTATGAAAGCTTTGAAGCGGTAATCAAGTTTTTACATGAGGCGGTGCATGATCCAAAAGTACTAGCGATTCACCAGACGATTTACCGCATAGGTAGCGATCCGCGCATGCTTAATTTGCTGCAAGAGGCCGTGCGACGCGGCAAAGAGGTGTTGGTGGTAGTCGAAATCAAAGCGCGTTTTGATGAGGAAACCAATATTAACTGGGCGGAGTCATTGGAAGCGATTGGTGCGCAGATTGTTTACGGCATGGTTGGCTTAAAAACACATGGAAAAATGTTGTTGGTGATGCGCCAGGAAGGTAAACGGATTAAGCGCTATGCACATGTTTCAACCGGTAATTACAACGCAAATACCGCAAAACTGTACACGGATATTTGCATGCTCACTAGCAACTTAACGCTCACGCGCGAGATAGAGTATGTGTTCAGGCATTTGACCAGCCAAGTTGCTTTGCCGCGCATGCGCCAGTTATTGGTAGCGCCGTTTAATTTACAAGCGACCATGTTGCGGCGAATTTCTGCTGCAAAACGTGCTTGTATGTTGGGCGGGCAAGCAAAAATCATCGCAAAAATGAATTCCTTAACGGATGAAGTGCTTGTTAAAGCCTTAATTAGCGCTGCGCAACAGGGTGTTACGATTGATTTAATTATTCGTGGCGCTTGTATTTTGCCGATTGATGCGCCCGGCGTAAATGGTCGTATTCATGTGCGTTCAATTGTCGGGCGGTTTTTAGAGCATTCACGTATTTTCTATTTTGAGATTAATCCGTTAAAAGGCAACCCAATAAAACGCATGTGGTTATCCAGTGCTGACTGGATGAGTCGTAACATGATTCGCCGTGTGGAGATTGCATGGCCAATTCTCGATGGTGAGTTGCAATCACGCGTGATGCAGGAATGCTTATTGCCTTATTTGGACGATACAGAAGATGCTTGGGTACTTGCTGAAAATGGCGCATATCAGCAACTGGATATGCAAAATATTAGCCATAGTAAACGCTTAAGTACGCAGAAAAAATTAATACAAACTTATACTAATTGAATATTGCAATAGTAAATGTTGCAACAAATGAAAAATGATTAAAAAACTACCTAGACTTCAATTTGATAACATTCTTGTCTGGCGCCACGCAGAGGCCGAAATAGCTAATTTTGACCTGGGTGAAAATGATGAAATAAGGCAATTAACCCACAAAGGACACGGACACGCCAAACGTATAGCGCGTTGGCTAAAAAAACATTTGCCCGACGATACGATATTGATTTGCAGCCCGGCTTTACGTGCATTACAAACTGCTGAGACATTGGATTATAAAATTCAATTACAGGATAGCTTAAAACCTAGTGCTAGTCTGGCGGATGTTTTGGCTGCTTTAGTGAAAATTCAAAACCAATTAAATCAGCAAAGTCCAAAAAATCAGCAAAAAAATGTATTAATCGTTGGTCATCAGCCTTGGATGGGACAACTGGTCGCTTATTTATTTGACCAATCCATAAATGATGCACAAAAAATGAATCCTGAAATTAATATCAGCATAAAAAAAGGCGCAGTATGGTGGCTACGCCTTCATTCAACTGAACATACAATTACTGTACATCAGCAATATAGATTACTCACTGTGCAAACGCCGAGTTTGCTATAACGATTACAGATAAATCGTTAATTTAGAATGTTAATAGGTAAGCGTCCTCTTTCAATCTTTTTTATTCGGTCTACCAGTTTTAATCACAGGAATTTTAGCCAAAGTGGTTTTAAGCGTATTGTCAGACATTGCAGCCAATAGTTTAATGCCAGCACGTAATAATTCACTTTTCTTAGCCGGTTGACCTAAAGAAGTTAAGCGTGCTTTAAGTAAAGCGATTTGCGCGTATTCATCTTTAGGCATCGTGAAGCTATCACGCTCCATTTTTACTTTATCCGATTTCGGTTTTTTGTCGTCTTTTTTACTGTCCTTTTTGCCTGCATCTGTTTTTGCTGATGCAGCTGGTTTTGTACTTGTATTTAGTGGCGCAGTTTTTGGTTTGGTAGCGGCAGCGACTGTCGCTTTTGCCTGTGGCTTAGCGGTAACTTTTGGCGCAGCAGTTGAGGCTACGGTTTTTTCAATGGCTGGGCTTGTTAATGGCGCTTTGGGTGGTGCAGGTTTTAGGCCTAGTGCTTGCGCTTGCATTGGTGAGATTTTAGACATATACAGACTCCTTTAATAAGCATTAAGTTGATGGTGCTTTTTAAAATCAGTATGGCTATGTATTTTAAAAAACAGTGTAAACAGTTTATACTGTTTATTTTGCATGTCAAATAATTTTAATTGCGTTAAATCATGTAGTTAAAGGCAGTTGGTTTGTGTGGCCATTAATCTGGCGTAGAAACAACCAGGCTCCAATTGGTTTTTTGCCATGCCAGAACTTCTTCTTCCAATAAATAGCAAGTTTGCGGAAAAGCTTGTTGCCATGAGCTTGGCAGGCTTAAAAAGAATGTATTTCCGGCGCGTTCAAGGCGGATATTCTTGAGTACAGGCATATTGCGCGAGTGGCAGAAAATAACGGCTAATCTTAATGCCAGCAATTTGGTAATAAAGTGCTCGTCATTAAAGTCCGCTTCCAGCTTTTTAAGTTTGCCGTAATGACCTAAAACCAATAAGCTTAAGGCATGCAGTTCGCTTTGTGAAAAGCCCATCAGTTCCGTATTGTCTAAAATGTACGCGCCATGTTTTTGTGATTCATTATGAGAAATAGAGGTGCCAATTTCATGACATAGCGCAGCCCAGCCTAATATCTGTCTTGGTTTGGTCTGCTCCAGTCTGCTTAATTCATGTGGCTGGTGGGCGGATTTTTGTAATGCAGGTGACACTGCATCAAAAAATCCCAGCGCTACTTTTTCGACGTTTTGTGCGTGCTTCATATTGACGCCAAAACGTGTCGTTAAACGCGCGATAGAGGCGCCACACAAATCTATGGGCGTATCGCTTTCTTCATTCATCATGTCATATAGCAGGCCGTGGCGCAGTGCACCTTTTGCCACGACTAATGAATCGAGTTTCAGTAAATCGAATATGCCGATTAAAATGCTTAAACCGCCGCCAATAACTGCTTTTCGATCTTCTTTTAATCCCATTAAGTCTAGTTTATCAGCCGTTTTCGCTTTAACCAGTTGGCTGCGAAGCCACGCCAAACCTTCACGTGTAATTTTATTTTCATCAAATCCGGCATAACCTAAAACTTCTGCCACTGCACCCACCGTGCCGGATGCGCCATAAGCGACATCCCATTGGCTGCGTTGATAAGTTGACGCTACGGCGTCCAAAAAGGATTCTGCAGCTATTTCTGCGCGTTGCAGATTTTTATCGGTCAGTTGACCATCAGCAAAGTATTTGAGCGACCATGCAACTGAGCCGACACGAAGTGAATCCGTGGTTTCTGCATCTAAATGCTGGCCTAAGATAAACTCGGTTGAGCGGCCGCCAATATCAATCACCAGGCGCTTTTCGTTCGATTGTGGCAGTAAACGGCTGACGCCTTGATAAATCAGGCGAGCTTCTTCTACGCCAGAAATAACTTCTATATCAAACCCCAAGGCTTTTTTGGCCAACTGAATAAATTCATCGCGGTTTTTGGCTTCGCGTAAGGTTTGTGTGGCAACCGCACGGACATGATGTTTAGGGAAGTCTTTTAACGTTTCACCAAAACGCGCCAAACATTTAAGCCCGCGCTCGATTGCTTCTGGCTTTAAGTTGCGCTCTTCATCTAAATCACCACCTTGGCGTACGGTTTCTTTTAAATAATCGACACGTTGAATGTGACCATTTTCATAACGGCCAATTTCCAGCCGGAAACTGTTGGAGCCCAAATCTACGGCGGCTAGTAGCGTTTCGTTAGAAACAATATTATCGTTTTTCATAATGCTTTTATAGCATATTTATTCGTTAATAAGATGACAGAAACGCTTAATTAAATATGAATTAACAAAAATTATTAAGTCAAAAGCGATTTCAATTTAAATGCTTATGCTTGAAATAATTGACTGCAACCCAATATCTAATTATCGATAATTAAAACAACAGACCAATTTAAAACTAAAAAATTAAGGATATTAAGATGGCAGCAGAAAAGCCCGTATCAGAAAAATTAGCCTTTCAGGCAGAAGTAAAGCAATTATTGCAGTTGATGATTCATTCCTTGTACAGCAACAAAGAGATTGTGCTGCGAGAACTCATTTCTAACGCATCGGATGCTGCTGATAAATTGCGTTTTGAAGCGCTTGCGGACGGCACGCTGTATGAAAATGATAGTGAGCTGAAAATTCAAATTGGCTTTGATAAAGCCAAACGTACTGTGACTATTTCAGATAATGGTATCGGTATGAGTCGCGATGAAGTCATCGCCAATATCGGTACGATTGCAAAATCTGGCACAAAAGAGTTCTTTAATGCTTTAACGGGTGATCAGGCCAAAGATGCGAATTTGATTGGTCAATTTGGTGTTGGTTTTTATTCCGCTTTTATTATTGCAGATAAAGTGACATTAACCACACGCCGTGCCGGCAGCGCTGATGCGGTTAAGTGGACAAGTACAGGCGAAGGCGACTACACGCTGGATGCGGTTAAGAAGGAATCGCGCGGTACGGAAATCACCCTGCATCTGCGTAAAGATGAAGATGAATTTTTAAACGATTGGCAATTGAAGTCGATTGTGCGCAAATATTCAGACCATATCACCTTGCCGATTGTGATGCACAAATCGGAATGGAAAGAAGGTGAGGACGGTAAAGGTGGTGAGATGGTCACTACCGACGAACTGGAAACAATTAATAAGGCTTCCGCACTTTGGGCGCGTAGCAAAAATGATATTACGGCCGATGAGTATAACGAATTCTACAAGCACGTTTCGCATGATCATCAAGACCCGCTAGGCTATACGCACAGCCGTGTCGAAGGTAAGCAAGAGTATATTTCTTTGCTATATATTCCAGGCAAAGCGCCATTTGATTTATACGACAGAGAGCGTCGTCACGGCATTAAGTTGTATGTGAAACGTGTGTTTATTATGGAAGATGCGGAAAAGTTAATGCCGCAATACCTGCGTTTTGTGCGCGGTGTAATCGATTCAGCCGATTTGCCTTTGAACGTATCGCGTGAAATCCTGCAGGATAGTCGCGATGTGGATGCGATTAAAAATGGCTCGGTTAAAAAAGTGCTCGGTTTGCTGGAAGATTTAGCAAGAGATAGGCCAGAGGATTATGCTAAATTCTGGTCGGAATTTGGCCGCGTATTAAAAGAGGGGCCAGGTGAGGATTTTGCCAATAAAGATAAAATCGCTGGCTTACTAAGATTCGCCAGCACCAATGCTGATAATGATACACAGAACGTTTCATTTGCCGATTACATTGGCCGTATGAAGCCTGAACAAGAAGCGATTTACTTTATTACTGCTGATACTTTTGCAGCGGCGCAACATAGCCCTCATTTAGAAATTTTCCGCAAAAAAGGCATTGAAGTATTGCTGATGAGCGACAAGGTGGATGAATGGTTGTTGAGTAGCTTAACTGAGTTTGAAGGTAAAAAACTGCAATCAATTGCCAAAGGTGATTTGGATTTAGGTAAGTTGGAAGATGAGTCTGAAAAAGAGGCTAAAGCAAAAATTGAGGAAGAGGCGAAAAGCTTGATTGAACGCATTAAGACTTCATTAGGCGACACAGTAAAAGAAGTGCGTGTGACGCATCGCTTAACTGATTCGCCTGCTTGTCTGGTGGCAGGTGAGCATGACCTTTCGGGAAATCTGGCGCGTATTTTAAAAGCGGCAGGCCAAAACGCACCAGATAGCAAACCGGTATTAGAGGTGAACCCAGCGCATAAATTGGTGAAACGATTAGAAGCAGAAACCGACGAGTCTAAATTTAAGGATTTAGCATACTTGGTATTTGATCAGGCCTTGCTAGCGGAGGGCGGCCAGTTAGAGGATCCAGCAAGTTTTGTACGCCGCATGAATAGCCTGCTGGTGTAGTCTTAATTTATTTTTATTTAGATTAAAAGCAAAAAGCCTGGTGTAAAAAGCAGGCTTTTTGCCAAGTAAACAATTCTTCACAAATGATTGGCTTGGTATTTGCTAAAATATATTTATCGGTAACTGTTAAGTATTCTTTAGAAAGCTACATTCGAATGAAAAACACGACTAAACCCGCAAAAAAACAAGCCATTGTTTTGCCAAAGCTCACACCTGTTAAACAGGCTTTGCAGAATCATTTAATCTTCTCATGTTTCAAGACAGACAGGGCTTCCACGCCAAGAGACTGGTATCACACCGCTGCTTATACGGTACGCGATCATGTGGTTGAGCGTTGGGTTAGGACGGCAGCATCTTATAATGATCAAGATCCCAAACGCGTTTATTACCTCTCATTAGAATTTTTAATTGGCCGCATGCTGACGAACGCTGCACTAAATTTGGGCATTAAAGATGAGTTAAGTGACGGTTTAGAGGCATTAGGCCGCAACATGGAATCTGCAGCTGAAATGGAAAACGATGCTGCTTTAGGTAATGGTGGTTTGGGGCGTTTGGCTGCTTGCTTTTTAGATTCAATGGCGACAATGGATATACCGGCAACTGGCTACGGTATTCGTTATGAATATGGCATGTTTAAACAAGCGATTGAGCACGGACAACAAGTGGAGAACCCAGATAACTGGTTGCGCTACGGCAATGTGTGGGAGTTTCAACGGCCAGAAGCGGCTTACGATGTTAAGTTTTATGGGCATGTGGTGCCAGTCACCGATGAGCATGGTGTTAAACACCACCATTGGTGTAATCCTCAACATGTTGTGGCAATGGCTTACGATGTTCCTGTGCCAGGTTATGGTACCGATACGGTTAATAATCTAAGGCTTTGGAGCGCAAAAGCAACTAAAGATTTTGATTTGCGTCAGTTTAACGATGGTAATTATGAGCAATCAGTAGAAGAGCGTACCGATTCAGAGACGATTTCAAAAGTCCTATATCCAAATGATGCGTCTGCATCGGGGCGCGAGTTACGTTTAAAACAGCAATACTTCTTTGTATCGGCTTCGATTCAAGATATTTTGCGCCGGTTTATCACGACACGTGATGTGAAAGCTGAAAAAGATTGGGCGGATTTACCCAATAAAATCGCCATTCAATTGAATGATACGCACCCGGCGATAGGTGTGGCTGAAATGATGCATCAGTTAGTCGATATTCACGGTTTGGCGTGGAATTTTGCCTGGAGTTTAGTGGTTAAGATATTTGCTTACACCAATCATACCTTAATGCCAGAAGCCCTTGAAACTTGGTCTGTAGAACTTTTTGGTACTTTATTGCCACGTCATTTAGAGATTATCTACGAAATTAATCAGCAGTTTATTACCATGGTGAATCATCACTTCCCCGGCGATACTGAGCTGATTCAGCGCGTTTCAATCATTGATGAAACGCATGGCCGTCGCGTGCGCATGGCACATTTGGCCGTGGTTGGTAGTCATACAGTCAATGGTGTGGCGGCTTTACACAGTGAACTATTGAAAACCACTCTATTTGCCGACTTTAATAAGATTTACCCGAACAAATTCACTAATGTGACCAATGGCATCACGCCGCGCCGTTGGCTGAATCAGGCCAATCCGCAGCTCGCTAGTTTGATTACAAGAGCAATTGGCGATGGTTTTCAAAAAGATTTAACACAGCTGGCTAAGTTAACCCCTTTGGCCAATGATAAAGACTTCCGCAAAGCATTTCGTGCCGTAAAACATGATAATAAATTACGTTTGGCCCGCAAAATTGAAAGCTTAATAGATGTTAAGTTGAATCCGAACTCTCTATTTGATGTGCAGATTAAGCGTATTCACGAATATAAACGTCAGCTACTAAATGTGTTGCATGTGATTACACTGTATAACCGCATTCGACATGGCGCAAAAGATATTACGCCGCGCACGGTAATTTTCGGAGGTAAAGCAGCGCCTGGTTATTGGATGGCCAAACTTATTATTCGACTTATCAATGATGTCGCCGCCATTGTCAATGACGATCCAGTAGTGGGCGATAAACTTAAAGTGGTGTTTTATCCCAACTATGAAGTTTCTGCCGCTGAGATTTTATTCCCAGGTAGCGATTTGTCTGAGCAAATATCCACGGCAGGCACGGAGGCAAGTGGTACTGGTAATATGAAAATGGCGTTGAATGGTGCGTTGACGATTGGTACCTTGGATGGCGCTAATGTGGAAATTAAAGAAGAGGTCGGCGACGACAATATCTTCATCTTTGGATTAACTACGCCGCAAGTGGCCGAAACTAAGGCAAGCGGTTATAACCCACGCGATTATTACCATCAAAACGCCGCTTTAAAAGAAGTGCTTGATATGATTGGTAGCGGATTCTTTTCGCTGGAAGAGCCAAGCCGCTATCAGGCAATTGTCGATAACTTACTCAATAATGACAATTACTTATTGCTTGCCGATTATGCTGATTATATTGCTTGCCAGGATGAAGTGGCAAAAGTGTATAAGGATCAAGAGGAGTGGTCGCGTCGCGCCATTTTAAATGTCGCGCGCATGGCAAAATTTTCTAGCGATAGAACGATCGGCGAATATGCTAATAATATATGGCAAGTGCAGTCATTAAAGTAAGCATGGACGTTATACGAAAATAAATGAGGCCTTGAAATCTAGCCATTAAATTTAATTCAGTAAATCATCTCAACCATGCAGCGGTAAAGTAAACCCCAATGTAACTGTTTCGTTGTATGATTTAGCCACAAAATTACAACGCTGAGGGAAGTCATGAAAAAAATCATCCTAACAACATTGTTAACGTTGTTTGTTTCACAAGTTAATGCACTGGAAGTAAGTGATTTAAGTAACGATGAAGCCAGTAGTGGCTTAAAGGCGGCACTCATACAAGGTGCAGGACAAGCCGTGAGTAAACTTGGAGCAACAGATGGTTTTTTTGCTAACAAGCAAGTCAAAATACCTTTGCCGGAATCCATGCAAAAAGCCGAAAAAGCCATGCGCATGTTTGGCATGGGTAAACAGGCAGATGAGTTAGTGCTAAAAATGAATCGCGCCGCCGAAGCTGCGGTTCCGGAAGCCAAAGCGCTGTTAATTGATTCCGTTAAGAAAATGTCTTTAGCCGATGCAAAGACAATATTGACCGGTTCTGAAGATTCGGCCACGCAATATTTTAAAAAAACCACAGCATTGCCGATGGGTGAGAAATTTTTACCCATTGTGAAAAAAGCCACTGAAAATGTTCAACTCGCCCAGCAATATAATAAGTTTGCCGAAATGGGCAGTAAATACGGCTTGGTTAAAAAAGAAGATGCCAATTTAGAGCAATACGTTACCCAAAAAACATTGGATGGTGTGTATTTAATGATGGCGCAAGAAGAGGCTGCTATTCGCAAAAACCCGCTTGGTCAAGCCAGCAGTTTGATTAAAAAAGTATTCGGTGCAATTGGTAATTAAATTAAACAGAATTAATCAGTAAGCTTAGCCCTTGTTCTATATGGATTTTCATATAGTTTGAAATGGTTTGGCGATTGTCTATACGTATGAATCTTAGATGAAACGCTCAATACCGTTTGACACAAGGGTCTTGGCTTGCTATAGTCTCATTTCTCGGCGGTATGTACGCTGAATCGGACGCGGGATGGAGCAGTCTGGCAGCTCGTCGGGCTCATAACCCGAAGGTCACAGGTTCAAATCCTGTTCCCGCAACCAAAGAATTAAAGCCGCACTAAAATACACCGTTAATATTAATTGGCAATCTTTAAAATTAGTGTTGACGTGGCATAAATGCTCTGTATAATGCGCACCTCGTTAACGCAAAGCGTGAAACGAAAAGCTCAAAAGTGACTCACTTTTTGTAGTGGATAAAAAGCTCTTTAACAAACTGAACGACTGATAAGTGTGGGTGTTTGTGGTCAAGACACATTGACTTAGACGCAACGAATGCTTGGCTTCGGCCTTGAATGTTTTGTTGTTTGGTTTAAGTCAATACTCAAGATAACAAATGCTTACACTTAAATTTATGACAAGTATGTAATAAGGCTTATTTAGCAATAAATAAGCAGTACACAAACCTTGACAATGAATTTGAGAAAAACAGCTCAACACATACTTAGAATTTCTCTAAGACATGATTGGGTTGCAAAGCAAAAAGCGAATACCACCTCGAAAGAGGAAAAAGTAATAGTCATACATTAAACTGAAGAGTTTGATCATGGCTCAGATTGAACGCTGGCGGAATGCTTTACACATGCAAGTCGAACGGCAGCACGGGAGCTTGCTCCTGGTGGCGAGTGGCGAACGGGTGAGTAATATATCGGAACGTATCCAATAATGGGGGATAACTAATCGAAAGGTTGGCTAATACCGCATACGCCCTACGGGGGAAAGCTAGGGACCTTCGGGCCTGGCGTTAATGGAGCGGCCGATATCTGATTAGCTAGTTGGTGAGGTAAAAGCTCACCAAGGCGACGATCAGTAGCTGGTCTGAGAGGACGACCAGCCACACTGGAACTGAGACACGGTCCAGACTCCTACGGGAGGCAGCAGTGGGGAATTTTGGACAATGGGCGCAAGCCTGATCCAGCCATTCCGCGTGAGTGAAGAAGGCCTTCGGGTTGTAAAGCTCTTTCGCAAGGGAAGAAAGATTATCCTCTAACATAGGATGATTATGACGGTACCTTGATAAGAAGCACCGGCTAACTACGTGCCAGCAGCCGCGGTAATACGTAGGGTGCGAGCGTTAATCGGAATTACTGGGCGTAAAGCGTGCGCAGGCTGTTTTGTAAGTCAGATGTGAAATCCCTGAGCTCAACTTAGGAACTGCGTTTGAAACTACAAGACTAGAATATGTCAGAGGGGGGTAGAATTCCACGTGTAGCAGTGAAATGCGTAGAGATGTGGAGGAATACCAATGGCGAAGGCAGCCCCCTGGGATAATATTGACGCTCATGCACGAAAGCGTGGGGAGCAAACAGGATTAGATACCCTGGTAGTCCACGCCCTAAACGATGTCTACTAGTTGTTGGTGGAGTAAAATCCATGAGTAACGCAGCTAACGCGTGAAGTAGACCGCCTGGGGAGTACGATCGCAAGATTAAAACTCAAATGAATTGACGGGGGCCCGCACAAGCGGTGGATTATGTGGATTAATTCGATGCAACGCGAAAAACCTTACCTGGCCTTGACATGTACGGAACTTTCCAGAGATGGATGGGTGCTCGAAAGAGAGCCGTAACACAGGTGCTGCATGGCTGTCGTCAGCTCGTGTCGTGAGATGTTGGGTTAAGTCCCGCAACGAGCGCAACCCTTGCCAATAATTGCCATCATTTAGTTGGGCACTTTATTGGGACTGCCGGTGACAAACCGGAGGAAGGTGGGGATGACGTCAAGTCCTCATGGCCCTTATGGCCAGGGCTTCACACGTAATACAATGGTCGGTACAGAGGGTCGCCAACCCGCGAGGGGGAGCTAATCCCAGAAAGCCGATCGTAGTCCGGATTGCAGGCTGCAACTCGCCTGCATGAAGTCGGAATCGCTAGTAATCGCGGATCAGCATGTCGCGGTGAATACGTTCCCGGGCCTTGTACACACCGCCCGTCACACCATGGGAGTGGGTTTTACCAGAAGTAGGTAGTCTAACCGTAAGGGGGGCGCTTACCACGGTAGTATTCATGACTGGGGTGAAGTCGTAACAAGGTAGCCGTATCGGAAGGTGCGGCTGGATCACCTCCTTTCTAGAGAACAAACCTTGGTTGCAAACATTCACACTTATCAGTCGTTCGGCAGTAGCAACATCAAAAAAGATTGGCCAACATAGCAAAAGCAGCAATGTGATTGCTACCTTAACAGGGTCTGTAGCTCAGCTGGTTAGAGCACCGTCTTGATAAGGCGGGGGTCGATGGTTCGAGTCCATCCAGACCCACCAGATTAAACCTCAAATGGGGGATTAGCTCAGCTGGGAGAGCACCTGCTTTGCAAGCAGGGGGTCAACGGTTCGATCCCGTTATCCTCCACCAAACAATTTTGATGTTGTAAGTAAGCTAAGAAATTAGAAGCAAGCATTTAACAATGAGTGTTTACTTCTAGTTTTTAACTAGACTGATCTTTAACAAAATGGAAGAAGTAAAGTGAATGCACATTATTGTGATGATATGTGTGTATTCAAAATGGGTAGTAATTGATTGCAAAATCGAAATATTTTGCTTCGTTTAGTTCCAGTTAGATAGTGTCGTAATTGATAGTAATATCGGTTACAACATGAAATAACCAAGAAATAAATGAAACAAAAAACCAGTTAATGTTGTACAACCTTGCAGCATTAACGAAGTAGCTTTAGAAAAAACTATAACGCATGTTCTCATGCATGATGATATCTGGATTTAAAAAGGGTTCAGGTGTTAACGTTATAGGATCAAGTGAATAAGTGCATATGGTGGATGCCTTGGCGATTACAGGCGATGAAGGACGTGATAGCCTGCGTAAAGTTTCGGGGAGCTGGCAAATAAGCTTTGATCCGGAAATGTCCGAATGGGGAAACCCACCCGCAAGGGTAACCGCTCCTGAATATATAGGGAGATGGTGGCGAACCGAGTGAACTGAAACATCTAAGTAGCTCGAGGAAAAGAAATCAACCGAGATTCCGTAAGTAGTGGCGAGCGAACATGGAACAGCCTGTTATTTTTAGCATATGCGATAGTAGAACGGAATGGAAGTCCGGCCATAGAGGGTGATAGCCCCTTATACGAAATCCCGTGTGTGGAACTAGGGTAACGACAAGTAGGGCGGGCACGAGAAACCTTGTCTGAACATGGGGGGACCATCCTCCAAGGCTAAATACTCGTAATCGACCGATAGTGAACCAGTACCGTGAGGGAAAGGCGAAAAGAACCCGGGAGGGGAGTGAAATAGATCCTGAAACCGTATGCATACAAACAGTGGGAGCGGACTTGTTCCGTGACTGCGTACCTTTTGTATAATGGGTCAGCGACTTACATTCAGTAGCAAGCTTAACCGATAGGGGAGGCGTAGCGAAAGCGAGTCCGAATAGGGCGTCTAGTTGCTGGGTGTAGACCCGAAACCAAGTGATCTATCCATGGCCAGGATGAAGGTGCCGTAACAGGTACTGGAGGTCCGAACCCACAAATGTTGAAAAATTTGGGGATGAGCTGTGGATAGGGGTGAAAGGCTAAACAAACTTGGAAATAGCTGGTTCTCTCCGAAAACTATTTAGGTAGTGCCTCGTATCATTCTCGGGGTAGAGCACTGTTATGACTAGGGTTCATAAGAACTTACCAACTCATTGCAAACTCCGAATACTGAGAAATGCAATTACGGGAGACAGACCATGGGTGCTAACGTCCGTGGTCAAGAGGGAAACAACCCAGACCGACAGCTAAGGTCCCAAATGACGTGCTAAGTGGAAAACGAAGTGGGAAG
>NZ_JUGF01000001.1 GCF_000799165.1 Methylotenera versatilis 7
GCGGCCGTCATCACTGGCAGCAGTACCGCCGACCTGACCGAGACCAATGCCGTACAAAGCACTGGCGGCACACTCACGGCGACCGACGTGGACAGCGCCGCGACCTTCGTGGCGCAGACCAACGTGGCCGGTTCCAACGGCTACGGCAAGTTCAGCATCAACGCCGCCGGCGTGTGGACCTACACCATGGATACCGCCCACAATGAATTCGTTGGCGGCACCAGCTACACCGACAGCATTACGGTGGCGACAGCCGACGGCACCACGCAAGTGATCACCGTCACCATCCTTGGCACCAACGATGCGGCGGTACTGGGCAGCGCCACGGTTAACCTCACCGAAACCAATGCCGTGCTCAGCACCAATGGCACACTCAGCATCAGCGACGTGGACAGCCCAGCCACCTTTGTGGCCCAAACCGCCACTGCTGGCACCTACGGCAGCTTCAGCATCAACGCGGCAGGCGCCTGGACCTATGTTGCCAGCAGCGCGCACAATGAATTCGTCGCTGGCACCACCTATACGGACACCTTTACGGTGACCAGTAGCGACGGCACCACCACCAGCGTCACCGTCACCATCCTTGGCACCAATGATGCGGCCGTCATCACTGGCAGCAGTACCGCCGACCTGACCGAGACCAATGCCGTACAAAGCACTGGCGGCACACTCACGGCGACCGACGTGGACAGCGCCGCGACCTTCGTGGCGCAGACCAACGTGGCCGGTTCCAACGGCTACGGCAAGTTCAGCATCAACGCCGCCGGCGTGTGGACCTACACCATGGATACCGCCCACAATGAATTCGTTGGCGGCACCAGCTACACCGACAGCATTACGGTGGCGACAGCCGACGGCACCACGCAAGTGATCACCGTCACCATCCTTGGCACCAACGATGCGGCGGTACTGGGCAGCGCCACGGTTAACCTCACCGAAACCAATGCCGTGCTCAGCACCAATGGCACACTCAGCATCAGCGACGTGGACAGCCCAGCCACCTTTGTGGCCCAAACCGCCACTGCTGGCACCTACGGCAGCTTCAGCATCAACGCGGCAGGCGCCTGGACCTATGTTGCCAGCAGCGCGCACAATGAATTCGTCGCTGGCACCACCTATACGGACACCTTTACGGTGACCAGTAGCGACGGCACCACCACCAGCGTCACCGTCACCATCCTTGGCACCAATGATGCGGCCGTCATCACTGGCAGCAGTACCGCCGACCTGACCGAGACCAATGCCGTACAAAGCACTGGCGGCACACTCACGGCGACCGACGTGGACAGCGCCGCGACCTTCGTGGCGCAGACCAACGTGGCCGGTTCCAACGGCTACGGCAAGTTCAGCATCAACGCCGCCGGCGTGTGGACCTACACCATGGATACCGCCCACAATGAATTCGTTGGCGGCACCAGCTACACCGACAGCATTACGGTGGCGACAGCCGACGGCACCACGCAAGTGATCACCGTCACCATCCTTGGCACCAACGATGCGGCGGTACTGGGCAGCGCCACGGTTAACCTCACCGAAACCAATGCCGTGCTCAGCACCAATGGCACACTCAGCATCAGCGACGTGGACAGCCCAGCCACCTTTGTGGCCCAAACCGCCACTGCTGGCACCTACGGCAGCTTCAGCATCAACGCGGCAGGCGCCTGGACCTATGTTGCCAGCAGCGCGCACAATGAATTCGTCGCTGGCACCACCTATACGGACACCTTTACGGTGACCAGTAGCGACGGCACCACCACCAGCGTCACCGTCACCATCCTTGGCACCAATGATGCGGCCGTCATCACTGGCAGCAGTACCGCCGACCTGACCGAGACCAATGCCGTACAAAGCACTGGCGGCACACTCACGGCGACCGACGTGGACAGCGCCGCGACCTTCGTGGCGCAGACCAACGTGGCCGGTTCCAACGGCTACGGCAAGTTCAGCATCAACGCCGCCGGCGTGTGGACCTACACCATGGATACCGCCCACAATGAATTCGTTGGCGGCACCAGCTACACCGACAGCATTACGGTGGCGACAGCCGACGGCACCACGCAAGTGATCACCGTCACCATCCTTGGCACCAACGATGCGGCGGTACTGGGCAGCGCCACGGTTAACCTCACCGAAACCAATGCCGTGCTCAGCACCAATGGCACACTCAGCATCAGCGACGTGGACAGCCCAGCCACCTTTGTGGCCCAAACCGCCACTGCTGGCACCTACGGCAGCTTCAGCATCAACGCGGCAGGCGCCTGGACCTATGTTGCCAGCAGCGCGCACAATGAATTCGTCGCTGGCACCACCTATACGGACACCTTTACGGTGACCAGTAGCGACGGCACCACCACCAGCGTCACCGTCACCATCCTTGGCACCAATGATGCGGCCGTCATCACTGGCAGCAGTACCGCCGACCTGACCGAGACCAATGCCGTACAAAGCACTGGCGGCACACTCACGGCGACCGACGTGGACAGCGCCGCGACCTTCGTGGCGCAGACCAACGTGGCCGGTTCCAACGGCTACGGCAAGTTCAGCATCAACGCCGCCGGCGTGTGGACCTACACCATGGATACCGCCCACAATGAATTCGTTGGCGGCACCAGCTACACCGACAGCATTACGGTGGCGACAGCCGACGGCACCACGCAAGTGATCACCGTCACCATCCTTGGCACCAACGATGCGGCGGTACTGGGCAGCGCCACGGTTAACCTCACCGAAACCAATGCCGTGCTCAGCACCAATGGCACACTCAGCATCAGCGACGTGGACAGCCCAGCCACCTTTGTGGCCCAAACCGCCACTGCTGGCACCTACGGCAGCTTCAGCATCAACGCGGCAGGCGCCTGGACCTATGTTGCCAGCAGCGCGCACAATGAATTCGTCGCTGGCACCACCTATACGGACACCTTTACGGTGACCAGTAGCGACGGCACCACCACCAGCGTCACCGTCACCATCCTTGGCACCAATGATGCGGCCGTCATCACTGGCAGCAGTACCGCCGACCTGACCGAGACCAATGCCGTACAAAGCACTGGCGGCACACTCACGGCGACCGACGTGGACAGCGCCGCGACCTTCGTGGCGCAGACCAACGTGGCCGGTTCCAACGGCTACGGCAAGTTCAGCATCAACGCCGCCGGCGTGTGGACCTACACCATGGATACCGCCCACAATGAATTCGTTGGCGGCACCAGCTACACCGACAGCATTACGGTGGCGACAGCCGACGGCACCACGCAAGTGATCACCGTCACCATCCTTGGCACCAACGATGCGGCGGTACTGGGCAGCGCCACGGTTAACCTCACCGAAACCAATGCCGTGCTCAGCACCAATGGCACACTCAGCATCAGCGACGTGGACAGCCCAGCCACCTTTGTGGCCCAAACCGCCACTGCTGGCACCTACGGCAGCTTCAGCATCAACGCGGCAGGCGCCTGGACCTATGTTGCCAGCAGCGCGCACAATGAATTCGTCGCTGGCACCACCTATACGGACACCTTTACGGTGACCAGTAGCGACGGCACCACCACCAGCGTCACCGTCACCATCCTTGGCACCAATGATGCGGCCGTCATCACTGGCAGCAGTACCGCCGACCTGACCGAGACCAATGCCGTACAAAGCACTGGCGGCACACTCACGGCGACCGACGTGGACAGCGCCGCGACCTTCGTGGCGCAGACCAACGTGGCCGGTTCCAACGGCTACGGCAAGTTCAGCATCAACGCCGCCGGCGTGTGGACCTACACCATGGATACCGCCCACAATGAATTCGTTGGCGGCACCAGCTACACCGACAGCATTACGGTGGCGACAGCCGACGGCACCACGCAAGTGATCACCGTCACCATCCTTGGCACCAACGATGCGGCGGTACTGGGCAGCGCCACGGTTAACCTCACCGAAACCAATGCCGTGCTCAGCACCAATGGCACACTCAGCATCAGCGACGTGGACAGCCCAGCCACCTTTGTGGCCCAAACCGCCACTGCTGGCACCTACGGCAGCTTCAGCATCAACGCGGCAGGCGCCTGGACCTATGTTGCCAGCAGCGCGCACAATGAATTCGTCGCTGGCACCACCTATACGGACACCTTTACGGTGACCAGTAGCGACGGCACCACCACCAGCGTCACCGTCACCATCCTTGGCACCAATGATGCGGCCGTCATCACTGGCAGCAGTACCGCCGACCTGACCGAGACCAATGCCGTACAAAGCACTGGCGGCACACTCACGGCGACCGACGTGGACAGCGCCGCGACCTTCGTGGCGCAGACCAACGTGGCCGGTTCCAACGGCTACGGCAAGTTCAGCATCAACGCCGCCGGCGTGTGGACCTACACCATGGATACCGCCCACAATGAATTCGTTGGCGGCACCAGCTACACCGACAGCATTACGGTGGCGACAGCCGACGGCACCACGCAAGTGATCACCGTCACCATCCTTGGCACCAACGATGCGGCGGTGGGCATTGTAGATAGCTTCGTTGTAACAGAAGGCACCTCGGCTGTCTTGGGTAATGTGCTAGCAAATGACACGGACGTTGATAGCGGAGCCCTGACTGTTGGGCAATTCGCTACTGATGCTGCCGGCACTGGCGCAAAGGCAGCTAATGGGTCAAATTCCATTACTACCGCTCTTGGCGGTACAGTGGTCATGAATGCTGATGGTACGTTTAATTACACTGCACCTGCATCCAGAATTCATGACGATGCAACTTCTGATGTAGACAGCTTTACTTACAAAACATCGGATGGATCAGCACTTTCTGCTACTTGGACAACCGTTTCCATTAATCTTGCAGATACGGCTCCAGTAGCGAATGACGATGTTGACAGCCTAAGCGGCAGTGGCGGCTCTATCACCGGCAATGTGATAACAGGCGCAGGCGGTACAGTTGCTGGCGGGGCGGATGTATTGGGTGCAGATGCTACCTCGATAACCAATGTAGGAGTAACGCAAGGTACCGTGATTTCCAACACTGTTGGCGCCGGCAACGTACGCACTATCGTCACTATCAACGGTACACTGGTTATCGACCAAGACGACGGCAGCTATACTTATACACAGGCAGCTACCAAGACTATTGCCGCTGGTACTGCCGCGAGCCTGGCTACATGGAACGCTGCTTTCAAGGTTTACGGTTATGACACTACGGGAACTACCACTCCTTATGTCGGCAATGTTGCGGCCAATGGTATTGATTTTGCCAAGTTGACTGCCACGCAGGCTGGTTTTGTAAGGTTCTGGAATAATACCGGCACAAATGATGATGGCATCGGTGTAGAGAGCACTGCAGGAACCACTACCACAGGTAAGATCGAGACCAATGAAAATCTGCTGATCGACCTTGGCATGACGACCACTTCGGCCACGGTCAGGTTAACAGACCTTACTGCCGCGGAAACAGCCACCTGGCGCGCTTACGCGCTTGACGGCAGTTTTGTTGGTACGGGTACGATCACTGGTGCTGCTGGCAATATTGCAAATTCAACGATTACTACCGCATCGGCCTTTAGTTATCTGGTATTTACCTCGGGCAGTGCAACCTATCGCCTTGATGGATTGACTGCCACACCAGTAATTGTTAAGCCAGATATTTTTACTTATACGCTGACTGATGCTGATGGCAGCACTTCTTCCGCGACGTTGACAATCAATCCAGGCATAGCGCCGGTTCTCGATCTGGATGCCTCAGGCGCGGGCACAGGTTTTTCGACCGTCTTTGCCCAAGGCGGCGCTGCAGTATCGATCGCGGATACCGACATCAGCATTACCGATGCCGATTCTACCAATATCACCAAGGCTACTATTACATTAACCAACTCCCAAGCAGGGGACGTATTAGCTGCAGGTACGCTGCCCGGAGGGATCACAGCTTCCGTTGTCGGGAATGTAGTGACCTTGACCGGCTCTGCGACCCTGGCCAATTACCAAACAGCGATCCGGGCGATTACCTTTAGCACAACCAGTACAAATACTACGGCGCGTAGCATCGATGTGGTGGTGACAGATGGCGCAAACAATAGCAACACAGCAATTACTACTGTAGCGGTGTCCTTACTGAATGCACCGGTTCTCGACCTGGATGCATCCGCCGCTGGCACTGGTTTTGCGACGGCTTACACGGAGAATGGTGCAGCCGTCTCGATTGCCGATGCGGATATCAGTATCACCGATGTTGATTCGACTAATATTACTGGTGCCACCATTACATTGACCAATGCGCAAGCTGGAGATGTGCTGACGGTCGGTGTACTGCCTGGCGGTATTAGCTCAAGCATTGTCGGCAATGTAGTGACTTTGAGCGGTGCCAGCTCGCTCGCAAACTATCAAGCTGCGATCCGGGCCATTACCTTTGCAAACTCTACCGAAAGCCCGGATACCACTCCGCGTATTATTAATGTGGTGGTGACCGATGGAACAAGCAATAGCAATACCGCTACCGCAACTATTGCGGTGATAGCAGTGAATGATGCGCCAGTTAACACTGTTCCAGGCGCACAAACCACCGCTGAAGATATTAGTAAGGCCATTACTGGCCTCAGTATCAGTGATGTGGATGCGGGTAGTGGCAGCATGACTGTGACTCTGTCGGTTACCAACGGTACGCTGACTGTCACTGGCGGTAGTGCCACCATTATAGGTAGCGGTACGGGAACAGTTACCTTGACAGGAACTGTGGCAGCAATTAATGCGACTTTAGCGTCAAATGTGACTTATCTGTCAGCACTTAACTATTATGGTAGTGATATTCTCACCATGACTACCAGCGACAATGGTAATACAGGCACTGGCGGCACACTCATCGATGTAGATACTGTCAATCTTACAATTACCTCAGTGACTGATGCACCGCAAATCATCATGCCTGCCTCTTTGTCGAGTGTCCACGCTGGCACACCAACTGCAGCCATTAATACAACTACTGCAATTACACAAGCGAATATAGAAACTGCATTGGGTTTACCAGCAGGCTCTCTGGATAATCGTTTTGATCCACCAACTGGAGGAGCGAATGACCCAGGGAACGTAGATGTATTTGATGGCGCCTATAGTAATTATGCAATTACCCTTGGTGCGGGTAGTCAGGTTGCATTCGATTGGAGCTTCTTCAACGGCGAGATTGTTCTTAGTGAAATCAACCAGGGATACAACGATATCGCGGTACTGGTCATTACCGCCCCCAATGGCGTGGTTACCTATCAGCTTCTTTCTTCATCGGAGCAAACTGGTATCAATGTGAACGGCACTGCAGTAGATGCGACCGGCACCGTTAATTACACCGCAACAACTACGGGACAGTATCAATTTTCGTGGCTGGTACTTAATGCGATCGATGGAAATAATGACTCTCAGCTTTCAGTTGGGGCACCCAAAATTTACTATAACGGGAACAGTTATGCTACACCGATCACATTCCCAATCAATGTGCTACCGGTGGGTGACGAAACTATTGGCCTGATCACTATATCCGGTCTGCCATTGAGTGGTGTTGGATTCAGTTTCATTGGCTCAAATGGCGTTGCTGTTGGAACAAATCTGGGTGGTGGTTCGTGGAGCTTCACCGAGTCTCAGTTGAGTAGTCTGCAGTTATTAACACCACCAGATTATGTTGGAACCATGAATCTCACTGTTTCAGCGATTGGAACCGAGAATGGCATAGACGCTACTGCCACACAAAATATATCGATTGAAGTTGCTGCAACAACTGTAAATATTATGGGTACGCAGGCTGGGAATACCTTGACTGGTAGTGCGGCTAATGACCTGATAGACGGTCTGGGCGGCAATGATATTATAGATGGAGGAAGCGGAAACGACATACTGTCTGGTGGTGCCGGCAACGATAATTTGAGTGGGGGTATTGGCAATGATTTCCTGATGGGCGGGTCAGGTAACGATACGCTAAATGGCGGTGCAGGCAACGATACGCTAATTGGGGGTGCTGGTAACGATACCATGACAGGTGGCTTAGGTGTGGATGTCTTCAAGTGGGAGTTGGCCGACAAAGGTGTGGTTGGTACCCCGGCAGCTGATATCGTGACTGATTTTGATGTGGCGTCTAGGGTTGCAGGTGGCGATGTGCTGGATCTGCGCGATCTCCTGACGGGTGAAAACCAGACAAATCTGACGAACTATCTACACTTTGAAAAATCCGGCGTCAATACCATCGTGCATATTAGCGACAGTGGGGCTTATGCCGGTGGCTTTAATAGTGCTAACGATGTTCAGGTAATCACGTTGCAGAATGTCGATCTGATCGGCTCATTTGCTAACGATCAGCAGGTTATCGCTGATTTGCTCACTAAGCAGAAACTTATTACGGATTAGCAAAATGTTGCTTTGGAACCAATTGCTTTTGTAAACAAATGTAAATAGCAAGGCCTGAATAAGCCAAGTCTGCGGACTTGGCTTATTTTTTTGCACGTAATTCCACACAAAGTCAATGGCTCTTGTGAAGCATAGTTTCACAGTTACAGTTCTGATAAACTTTTGTAACAATATGAAATAATTTATAAAACTAAAATAATAAAAAATTGATTTAAGGCTTAAATATTTTGAATATTATCAATGCGTTAAATATCCAAGTGCGCTCAAATACAGGAAAAGAGTTAATGGTGAAAAATAAGACATTTCTAAAAAGATTGTTAATTACCGCGGTCATGAATAGCTTGCTGATTTCTCCAGCTATCAATGCAGAACCAATTGTTACGTTAAAGCAAATGGTTGAAAAAACCATCTCATCTAATCCAGAAGTGCAAACCAGATACCACGCTTATCTTGGTGCTGGCTATGAGCAGGATGTGGTAAAAGGCGGATATCTACCCAAAGTCGATATTCAATCGACTTATCGCAAGCAAGAAGATATTAATGGTTTTCGTAATAGCACTGGCACAGAAATTCCTCGTTGGAACAATGAGTTAGTATTGCGTCAAATGATTTTTGATGGTTTTGCCACGCCTTCTGAAGTGAATCGTTTGGGCCATGCAAAGCGTGTTCGCTATTATGAGTTGCAAGCTGCGATGCAAGATACGACGCTGGAATTTATGCGCGCTTATATTGATACTTTGCGTTATAGCCAGCTGGCTGAGTATGCTAAAACCAATTATGTTACGCATAAACAGCTGTTCGATAAAATCAAGGAACGTGTCGATGCAGGTGTTGCACGTCGCGTAGATTTAGAGCAAGCGACTGGTCGCTTGGCATTGGCGGAAGCCAATTTATTGACAGAAATGACGAACTTACATGATGTCACTGCCCGTGTACAACGTTTGCTGGGCGAATTACCGCCTGAAACTTTAGAGCAGCCAGATTTCATCAGTACAGGCAAGCAAGCAACACCAGTTGAGACGCTCCGTGTTGCTTATTTGCAAAACCCCAATTTACTTTCAACGATTGAAGATATTCAAGCAACTAAAGATGAAGTGAAGACAAAAGAAGCTAAATATTTACCGCGTCTAGATTTGCAGGCACGTAAAAATTTAGGCACTAGTTCAGACGGTCGCAATAGTACCAATGCGGCAGATGTGCTTGAATTAACGATGAGTTTTAATTTATTTAACGGTTTCTCAGATAAAGCTTCAGTAGGTCAAGCGGTTGAAAAGCTGAACACAGCGAATGATTTCCGTGATAAAGCCTGTGTTGATACGCGTCAATTAGTGACGATTGCTTATAACGATATTAATCAATTAAAAGAGCAATTAACCTATCGTGATATCCATCAAAAGTCGATTGAAAATGCGCGCGAAGCTTATCGCAGGCAGTTTGACATTGGACAGCGTACGTTGCTGGATTTATTAGATACCGAAAATGAATACTTTCAAGCCAAACGTAGCTTTGCCAATACGAATTTTGATATACAAGCTGCTTATGCGCGACTTTATGCCAGTCAGGGTGAGTTACTGAATAAAATTGGTTCAGCGCGCCAAGGTTTGCCAGAGGTGACTCGCGAAACTTATATGGATGTTGCTAATATATGTGAAGCCATCGCGCCAGCACAGGTAACTGTGGATAAAGAGGCATTGTTGGCGAACGCGAAACCTTTAGGGGTAAACCAACAGTTGATTAAGCCAGTTCGCTAGTCTGCAGCCTAAAGGCGATTGCTAGGCGTGTTAAGGACCGAGCAAAATCCTGTCGTCAAAAGGACTGCGATATCAAATTGTACGAGAGCCTGTTAATAAATAAATTGCTGATGTTTTGCTTATAAGCACTAATCAGTATTAGTTTAAAGAGGCGCATTGTCTGTTAAGGTAATGCGCTTTTTTATTGCCTAAAGCTGAATTGATGGCGGCATGTAATTTGCTGATGTGCTATTAGTGCGGCAGTTTTTATTCATTCACTGCCTGTTTTTTCTGATTGTTAAAAAGAATTTTATTGGAACTTTGTGATGAATCATTGCTACCGTTTGGTGTTTAATAAATCTTCTCAGATATGGCAAGTGGTGTCTGAAATTGCTAAATCACACAGCAAATCCGCTGCGCTTGTATTGTTGCCACTATTGAGCTTATTACCCAATATGGCTGCTTGGGCAGACCCAGCGTTAAACGCTTTGCCGACTGGCGGGCAAGTGGTTTCAGGGCAATCTGCCATTACGCAAAATAGCAATCAATTGAATATTTTGCAAAATACGCAAAAATCCATCATCAACTGGAACACTTATAACATTGGCGCCAATGCGCAAGTGACTTATGTGCAGCCTAATGCCAATGCTATTTCACTTAATCGGGTGATTTCGGGTAATCCCAGTGAGATTTTCGGTAAGCTAAATTCAAATGGTCAGGTGTGGCTGATTAACCCTAACGGCGTGCTGTTTGGCAAAAACGCACAAGTGAATGTGGGTGGTATTGTTGCTACCACTTTAAATATTGCCGATGAAGATTTTTTAAATGGTAATTATCAGTTTACGGGTAATGCCGGCAGCGTTATCAATATGGGCAGTATTGTTGCTAACAGTGGCGGTTATGTTGCCCTACTGGCGCCGGAAGTGCGCAATGAAGGTGTGATCTCAGCACTGCAAGGCACGGTTGCAATGTCAGCAGGTAATGCAATAACGCTGGATTTTAATGGTAATGGTTTAATTAATGTGCAAGTGGATAGCGCCAGCGTGAATACGCTGGTTGAGAATAAACATTTGATTCAAGTAGGCAATGGCCAAGTGCTGATGAGCACAAAAGCGGCGGATGGGCTAATCACTTCCGTGATTAACAATAGTGGCAAAATTGAAGCCAATAGTATGGTGAGTGATGGTGGTGTGGTTCGTTTAACGGGGGCTAAAACTGTTGTCAATAGTGGCGAAATTTCAGCAGTTTCATCCAGCCAAAAAGGTGGCACGGTACATTTGTTGGGCGACAATGTCGGCATGTTTAGCACGAGTAGCGTGAACGTATCAGGCAAAACAGGCGGCGGTACGATTTTGATCGGGGGTGATTATCAAGGTAAAAACGCCGATATTCAAAATGCGACTAAAACATTTGTTCATCAAGATGCACAGTTAATCGCAGATGCCACAGATAGCGGCGATGGCGGTAAGGTGATTGTTTGGGGAAATGATATTACCCGTTATTACGGAAGTGTTTCGGCAAAAGGCGGTGTGGTTTCAGGCAATGGAGGTTTTGTTGAAATTTCTGGCAAACGTTTGCTTAACTTCTTAGGCAATGTGGATTTAAGTGCTGCGAATGGTCGGGGCGGTAATTTGTTGCTGGATCCAACTAATATTACGATTGGTGTTGGCACAGATGCAAATACAATAGGATTTTCAGCTGTTGATAATGAAGAGGCATTTGCAGAGGACTTAAATCAGGACAGTTTTTTTGATGTCACTGCGCTTACTGGTAGTTTTGCTGGCATCACAGAGGGCAGCACGATTACCTTGCAAGCCACTAACGATATTACTGTTAAAGATGCTTTTAATGTCGCAACAGCTACTGGTTCAGCTAATAACAACTTGGTGTTAGAAGCTAATAACGATATTCATGTAAAGGCAGCAATAGCTTTAGATGGCACAGGCGCATTAACTTTAAAAGCAGATGCTGATGACAATGGCGCAGGCAATGTGGCGATTGGTGCAAACATTACCACTCAACGTGGTGGCTTAACATTAGAAGGTTACGATATTACCCACACGGCTGGCAATATTGCGACGACTGGCGCTACCAACACTAATGCGGGCAATATTACTATTACGGCAAGTAACGCTGTTTTATTGGGTGGCGCTTTGATTACTGCCGATGGCGGTACAACATCTAGCGTAGGCCGGGCGGGAGGCATAGTCAATATTACTGCAAACGCAGGAGTAGAGACGGGTGCGATTTCCGCTAATGCAAGCCATGCGGCTGTATCTGATGCTGATGGCGGTAATGCTGGTTTTATTACCATCAATAATTTAGTAAGCGGCGATATAAAGGTTAATGGTAGTTTATTTGCACGTACTGGCACTTCAACAGGCACAGTTATTGGGGTTGGTGGAAATTTTGGTGAAGTCAAAATTATTAATCAAGCTAATGGCGGTAATGTAACGACAGGGGCAATAGATCTGAGAGCTAAGAACAAAGCGCATGGCGGTAATGTAGTTATTAGCTCTAAGGCGGATGTGACAGTTAATGGTTATATTGATACCAGTATAAACGTCCCTGTACCTACTAATGACGTTGCTGGCCGTAATGCCGGCAATATTACGATTACTGGCGTAAATCGCACTATTAATGGTGCAATAACAGCAAATGGCGGCGCAGGCGGAGCAAGTAATCAGGCTGGAGGTAATGCGGGGGTGATTTCTATTACAGGCGCAGGAGCGCTTACAACAGGCACAATCACTGCAAAAACAGGTAATGCAAATGGTACAGGAACTGGTGGTGCAGCAGGGAGTGTAACTTTAAGTGGTAGTCAAGTAACGTCCGCAGCCATTGATACTTCGCATGGCACAAATGGCACAGGTGGCAACGTAAATATCACCACGATAGGCGGCGGTACTTCTACCGTTACATCTATTAATGCGGATAATTCCGGTGCGATTAATATTAACAATATGGACACATTGACCGTCAGTGGCGTGATTGCTGGTGATAATGCTACAGTGACTAAATCGGGTGCAGGATCACTTATCTACGCAGGAACGAATACTTATACTGGTGGAACAGTTGTTAATGCGGGTGTTTTACAGATAGGTAATGGTGCAACTAATGGGTCTATAGTAGGAAATATTACCAATAATGCAACTGTAGTATTTAATCGGTCTGACGCATATAGTTATGCCGATAGCATTAGCGGGTCTGGTGCTGTAGAAAAAGTCGGTAGTGGTGAATTAACATTCTCTGGTAACAATACCTACATAGGTGCTACTAATATTAAGGCGGATACATTAAAGCTCGGTAACGCTGGCGCTATCGGTGATTTAAGTGCAATGAATATTTCATCTGGCGCTACATTTGATTTAAATGGTTATGCTGAAACTGTGGGTTCAATTGCAGGCGCGGGTAATATTGTTATGGGTACTGCTGCCTTAACCTCTGGCGGTAATAATGCATCTACTACATTTTCCGGCGTAATAAGCGGTACGGCTGGCAATTTTAATAAAGCAGGTTCTGGCACATTAACCTTAAGCGGCAATAATACTTATACTGGCGTAACCAATGTGCAAGGTGGAACTTTGACTGCAGCACACGCAAATGCGCTGGGTGCTACAGCAGGCGGTACGAATGTTGCCAGTGGCGCAACACTTAATGTGAATAATGTGACTTTAGCAGCAGAAGCAATTACTTTAGCCAATGCCGCGGCGTTGACAGGTACTGATGCGGCAATAGTTACTGGTAATGTGTCTGCGGGCGATAATAGCCAGATAGGTACAACATCTGCTGCATCCACTTTAACCATCAATGGCATATTAACTTCAGCCACTAATAGCACATTGGAAATTATTGGTGCAGGTAGTGTGATAGCAACTAATACAGACAATGATATCGATATTGTCAAAATCACCAATGCAAAAGATGTGAGTTTGCGCGATATAAACAGTATCCGTTTTGCAAATGCGGCATCTAATTTAACTGGCACGTTAACCGTCAATGCGATTGACAATATTACCTTGCAAACAGGCGGTACGATGACTAGCTCAGCGGGTGATATTTTATTAACCAGCAATGCGTTTATTAATAATGCAGGGGCGAATGCATTAACAGCCACAGCAGGCCGCTGGGTTGTGCATACGGATGCTCTAGCTGGTAATATTTACGGCGGACTTAATAGCGGCAACCAAGCGATTTATGGGCGCTCACTAGGTGTGGCGACGGCTGAAGCAGGTAATCGCTATGTATTTGTACAAAGCCCAACTTTAGATATTACCTCAACAGATCAAACCAAAACTTATGGGCAAGATGCAGCAACCTTAGTAGCTAATGCTTATATTGCAACGCCGTTTGTTAATGCAGCAACTTATGGCAATGTATTCACGCAAGATACTGTTGCTAACTCACTGACTGGTTCAGCTACTTCTACAGGTTCAGCAGTGGCAAGCAACGTAGGCAGTTATGCGATTGATGTGACTCCTGTTGCGGCAACAACAGGCTATACGCTGAATAAATCGAACGCAGGTAATTTAACTGTCACTGCGGCTATTTTACCAGTGAGCCCCGTCAATACCTCTGGCAATATCAGCGTGTTTAATAATGCCGTTACTCGATCAGATCAAGAGTTAGCTTGCTCTCAGTTTAACGGCAATCAGCCGATAGTTAACGGGCTTGATGCGTTTGGTGCGGATAATGTAGACTACGAGCCATCAATCAGCCAGCCTTTAGTGGGCGGCGTGGTGGCCAACGCCTTAGCGGCGACAACATGCTTAAAGCTATAATAAATAAAAAATATGAAAAACTTCAATAAGTTACCAGTTAGCCCGTTTATATTAAGTGGCCTGTTATTCACGATTTTTCAAACAAATTATCTGTATGCCGCGCCAAATATTGATTCTGGTAGCATACAGCGTGATATTGAAAACTTGAATACGCCCAACTTGCCGCCACCCACACAGCCTGTTGAGCCAACACAAGCTACACCTAAATCAGACAATGCGATTTCAGTAAAGGTGACTAGCTTTCAGTTTGTTGGCGCTACGTTGCTGCCTGATAGCCTGTTGCAAGCCGAAGTACAATCTTATATTGGTCAAACCTTAGATTATGATGACTTAACTAAAGTCACTCAAAGAATTAGTCAGTTGTATCAACGCAATGGATGGCTGGCAAAAGTGTTTTTACCACCACAAGATATTCAAAATGGCTTGGTGACAATTGAGATTAATGAAGCAAAGTTGGGTGAAGTGCGTACCAATAGCGACGCAAAAGCGCGTTTAAATCCAAAGCTAGCGACAAAAATGCTGGCAAGCACACAACAAAAAGGCATGCCGCTAAGTAGCCAAGCGCTAGAGCGCGCTATGTTGTTGATTAACGATACCCCTGGTTTCAGTGGGCAAGCGACTTTGTCGCAAGGTGCTCAAACAGGTGAAACCGATGTCACCGTTAATTTGGCAGATACACCTTTATTTAATGCGCGCGTTTGGGCCGACAATTATGGTTCAAGATTATTAGGTAAAGCACGCCTAAATGGCTTGGCTAGTTTTAACAACTTAACAGGTTGGGGCGATCAACTTACTGTAAATGCTTTAATAAGCAAAGGTCTTGAATACGTACAAGGCGCCTATGACTTTCCGGTTGGATATGCCGGCACGCGCATCCAGCTAGCGGGCTCGGTTTCTAATTATGAAGTGAATGGCGGTGATTTAAGTGTGCTTGACCCGGAAGGTGAATCCTATGCTTATCGGGCAAGTATTAAACATCCGTTGATTCGTAGTCGTTACAGTAACCTTGCTTTTCAAGGTAGTATTGAGTCGTTTAGCAGTAAAGATGACGTATTAGGGTTTGAGGTCTCTGATAAAGATTATCATGCGCTTACAGTTGGTTTAAAAGGTGATCATAGCGATGGTTTTGGCTTGGGTGGCACGTTTTGGGGCGGCGCAAGTTTAACCACTGGTGATCTAGACTTATCTGGAAATCGTGCTGAACAGGCATCGGACAGATTAACAAGGCGCTCTGACGGGCGTTATAACAAAATCAATTTTTATCTTGGGCGCCAACAAATACTGGGTGAAAAGCTCACTGCAAAAGCGCTGTTTTCTGGACAGTTAGCAGATGCGAATTTGGGCGGATATGAAAAATTTTCGCTTGGCGGGCCGGTCGGCTTGACTGGATTTACAGTAGGCGAAGCAGCAGCAGATCAAGGCTGGATGCTAAATTTAGAAGCTAAGTACGCAATCACATCACAATTTAGCGCAAGCTTGTTGGGCGATGCTGGTGGCGTGTGCCAATTCAAAGATACTTGGGCAGATTGGAATGCCGGCAATCCTAAATTAAAAAACTGCTATCAATTAGCAAGCGTCGGTTTTGGTTTAGGCTATACCAATCAATATTTAGATGCAAAATTAAGTTACGGGCGTCAGATTACGGGAAATCGTGGTTTGGATAGCAATGGAAACGACACTGAAGGCGAAGACAGCAAACATCAAGTTTGGCTACAAATAGGTAGTAATTTTTAATCGGCCTAAACCAGTATGGTTTTAACTGGGTTTGAGACAATAATATTCAAATTATTTTCACAAACTTTAGTCATAATTGACCTAACGATGTTAGAATACGCTCCGCAACAAATTCAGTAGTAATCACCCGCCCGGGTGGTGAAATTGGTAGACACAAGAGACTTAAAATCTCTCGACTTTACGGTCGTGCCGGTTCGATTCCGGCCCCGGGCACCATAAAAAAATCAATGAGTTAGCTGGTTTTTATATCACACTGTATCATTAAACCAATTTCGGTTCTGATGCGTGTTGGATCAAAGCGACCATTAATTATTGTTTCAATATTGTCCACTTCAATCGCGAATTAGAAACCGTTTAGAGCGTGCGTATATCATACGTTGAAGGACGCTTAGGGAAAGTTGTATTCGTTTGATCTGGTGGTTAATAACAACCTAAAACAACCAACTTTTGGTTGTTTACAGCCAATTTATAAAGCGCTTAAAAATATATTTAATTAACTTTATCTAATAAAACAAAGGCTTAATCGTTTTTATTTTTAGGCACGTTTTTCGCTATTAAATACAGCTAACCATCTAGCAGTATTTAAGGATAAGAATATGGTAATGCAAAGTGCGTTGGTCGGAGAGTTTTATGTTGAGCATAACTCTTGGCTGCATAAATGGCTGTCAAAAAAGGTGGGCTCTACTTTTGACGCTGCTGATTTAACGCAAGATACATTTATGCGTTTGCTTTCTAAGGTAGAAACTGAGCAGATTGTTGAGCCGCGCGCATACTTAACAAAAATAGCACATGGGTTGATGGCTAACTTTTTGCGCCGTCGCGATATTGAAACTGCTTATTTAAATGCCTTGGCGGCTCTTGGTGGAAGTCAAGATGCGTATAGTGGACAGTCTTTAGAAAATCAGCAAATTTTATTAGAAAGAATTATCGCGCTGGATTGTATGCTTAGTGGCCTTTCGCACAATGCGCGTGCCGCGTTTTTATTGCACCGTGTTGACGGCATGTCTTATGCAGAAATTGCGTTAGAGCTTGGTGTTACAGTGAGCTCTATTAAAAAATATATTGCAAAAGCGTTGTTACATTGCGCTTCTGCAGCTTAGCTGTCCACTATACTAATTATTTTAAAATGTCAGACTCTTTAAAAGCTGCGACAAACTGGTATGCAAAACTGAATGCAGATAATGTAACCGAGACTGATCGCCACGCTTTTCAAAATTGGCGGCAAGCATCTGAAGATAATGATCAGGCTTGGCAAAAAATACAATCTATTGCAGGTCAATTTGACGGCATTGCGCCTACAATCAGCAAAGCCACGTTACTTACAGCAAATCAACCTAAGTCTTTAGAGCGCCGCCGCTTACTGAAAAATTTAGGGATTGTGGCTGCAGCAACCACTACTGGCTGGCTAACTTATCAACATCAGCCATGGCAAACATTTACTGCTGATTACGCAACTCAAACGGGTGACCAGCGCGAAATTCAACTGGCAGATAATACAAAAATAATTCTGAATACTAACTCAGCAATTAACATCGATTACACCGAAAAAAGTCGTACAGTCATACTAATTAAGGGTGAAATATTCATCGAAACTGGCCACGGTGCTAATAGCGATTTGTCATTTATTGTACAAACCAAACAGGGAGATGTACGTGCATTAGGCACAAAATTTACCGTGCGCAACAATGGTAATTATCATACTGTGGCTGTGTTTGAAGGGGTCGTTGAAATTATACCAACTCCTACTGTCACATTAACACATGATCCTACTCTTAGAGTTAACCAAGGTGATATGGTCACTTTTGGGGAAGGCTATTTTTCTCAAACCAAGCCGCTAACTCCTAGCGCTGATTTATGGGTGAAAGGTATGTTTAATGTGGTGAATATGCCACTTAAAGACTTTGTTTTAGAGTTGCGTCGTTATCACAAAGGCATTTTACGGTGCGATTCTAATGCTGCAAAAATTCTCATCTCAGGCGCATTTCCCATTAAAGATATGAATGCACTATTTGCCAGTTTAGAAAGAACCTATCCTGTTCGCGTAGATTCGGTCACCAAGTATTGGGTGACTGTAAAAGCAATCTAAAAAAATTATTTAAAAATAATTAAAAAAGTATTGTCCCTTTTTGGTTTTCAAGTGGCATAGGCAGCATAAACCAAATTTTTAAAGAGACATTATGCTTAATCTTTCTCATGCCTTTCAAAAAAATGTTCTAGCTGCAGCTATTTCAGCGTTTGCCATACATTCACCCGTTGCAAATGCAGAGCCGCTTAAAACGAACATTCCCGCACAGTCTTTTAACATACCAGCAGGCGATTTAACTAATGCACTATCACTTTATGCTGCTAATGCTGGTGTACTACTTCCTTTTGATTCTACGCTAACCGAGGGGAAACACACACAAGGCTTAAAAGGCCAATATACGGTTAAAGACGGTTTTACTACATTACTTAAAGATTCTGGGCTTGAAATCATTAACAATAAAAAAGGCGAACTGGAACTCAGAAAAGCACCAACAGTTAAAGTCAGTGAAAACAACCTCCCAATCGATGTCGAGTTAGACCAAGTCCAAGTTCGTGCCAAGCGCTTCTACGAAATCGGCCCGTTGCCCGGTTTAGGACTCACCAAAGACCAGATCCCCGGCAACGTGCAAAGCATTACCGCCAAAGAGATCAAAGAATCCCATTCATTAAGTATTACCGACTTAATGAATAAAAAACTGCAATCCGTCACCGTCAATGATTACCAAGGCAACCCCTTTCAAATGGACGTGCAATACAGAGGCTTTACAGCAGGTCCACAAATCGGTACTCCGCAGGGTCTATCAGTATTCTTTGACGGTATCCGTGTCAATGAACCGTTTGGTGATGTAGTGAACTGGGACATGATTCCCATGAACGCTATCGCAAATTTTGATGTTTTCCCAGGATCAAATCCGTTGTTTGGATTGGGCACATTAGGTGGCGCTATTTCTGTTAAAACCAAAGATGGCTTTAACAATGAAGGCGTTGATGCAGAAGTGCTAACCGGTTCTTTTGGTCGTAAACAACTGCAAGTAGAAGGTGGCATTAACAATGGCACTTTTGCACTCTTTGGTGCAGGCAACTTTTTTATGGAAGATGGCTGGCGTGATAATTCACCTAGCAAGGTGAATCAGTTCTTTGGTAAAGCCAGCTACCGTGGCGATAAACTAGATTTAAGTTTCAGCAGCTTGATTGTGGGTAATGATTTGGTAGGAAATGGAGTTGTGCCTACCAATTTTTATGAACAAGACCGTAATAGTGTATTTACCAGCCCAGATACCACTAAAAACCGCCTTGCGCAGTTTCAGTTATCTGGCAATTATTTTGTGAATGACAATTTTACGGTTACGGGTCAGGTGTATAGACGTAACAGCAAGCGTAAGCAAAAGAATGCAGATGTATATACCGATTATGATAATCAAACGGTAAGCCAAAACTTTAAAGAAGGTGACCAATTTACTTGTCAATTCAATAGCACGAATAAATATGGCATCCCAGACTATGTAGTGATTGATCTTCCAGATCCGAATGACTTATCTTCAAGTGCTTTTCTAAATGAGTTGTTTAGTAATGGTGTTGCAGATTTTGATTTGTTAGGATCGGATGCATTTAATCGAGAGCTGCCTCAATATTATGCAGACTTACTTAAAGATCAGTTGGATTACTATGCAAATCCGACCCAATATGTTTATACAAATAAATTTCCATCAAATCGAACATTTTTTGGAGAAGAAACATCTTTTTCTAATGGAGAAGTATCCTATATTGCAAGAGTTGATGGTTTTTCGAATGACTTTGCTGTTTCTAGTTTAGCGTCGCTTGGCGTTGATTTTGAAATATTTAGCGGGCTAGGGGCAACAAATTATTATACTGAAGATGGTGTAAAACATATTGTTGCTTTTCGCCAGGCAGCAAATGGTGAAGCTTGCCTAAACACTCAAACTAATTCCAATGCGAATGTTGGCTTAGGCTACAACACATTGTTTGATCCAGTAACAAACCAGCCTAGGACGGTGGACGGTTTGTATGATGGGGGTGAAGGTTATGTAGAAGGTATCCCAACAGCTGTTATAACTGACAATCGCATCAATCAAATTGTAGACGGCTTTTCTACTCAGCTTAACTGGAACTTAGATCATCATAAATTCATGATTGGAGCTTCAATTGATAGTGCCTATGCTGAATATAATAATTCGCAACGTTTAGGTTTCTTTGATGCGAAGCGAAATGGAAAAATTGATCCTGATCGCGCATTAGATATTTATGCGGCTGCTGACAGGGGAATCTCAAATAATAACTTTGACGGTACATCGCGCACTAAAAGTTTATATTTTAGTGAAACATGGAGCCCAGTAGAAACTTTTCACATGACTGGTGCTGTGCGGTACAACGAAACGCAAGTGAACAGTACTTTAGCGGCACGTGATTTCGGCGCGTCAGAAATTAGCCTTTCCGACATTCTTAACACTCCTAACTTATTTGAAATATGTCCTAACGGTGTTTGTTCGGGCGAATTAGGTTATAGATTGGCGCCATTTAATCTGCAGTTTGGAGAGGCAGCAGAAAAATTCAGTTATTACTCACTAAATCCTTCACTAGGTGCCACCTGGCAAGCCAAGAAAAACTTGAATTTATATGCCAATTGGGCGCAGGGTGCACGTACCCCCAGTGTGGTAGAGCTTGGCTGTGCTTTAGATAAGACACCAACTGCGTTTGGATTAGATGCTAATGGCAATCAAGTTTTTGTTCCACGCAGTGTCGCCAATGGACGCTCTTGCCAACTACCCAGTGGCTTATCTGGCGACCCTTATTTACCACAAGTTAAAGCAGAAACGTTTGATTTAGGCATGCGTGGACATTGGGCAGATGCGATTGAATGGAATTTAGGCTATTACCGCACTGAACTTAAGGATGATATTTACATGGTCACCTATTTTGGTAATCAAAACTTTTTTGACAGTATTGGCAAAACACGTCGCCAGGGCATTGAAATGGGCATGAATGGTGATATAGGAAAAGCACGATTCAGCCTTAATTACGCACTGACAGATGCTAAATTCAGAAGTACATTCGTCACGGGTGGCGAAACAAATAGTAGCGCTAGCGCGCCAATTATACTTGCTGGCTCTGGTGAAACTGCTCCTGGTGAAATAACTGTAAAACCAGGCTCCCGCATACCGGGTGTGTCACTACATAATCTAAATGCTAATGTGAGTTATGACGTTACGCCGAACTGGACAGTAGGTTTAAGTGCGGTGATGCATTCCTGGTCTTACTTACGTGGTAATGAAAACAATGAGCATAGGAAGGGGGTTGCAAGGCCTGTATTCATTAAAGAGTTTGATGCGAATGGTGTACCAACTGGATTCAGAACTGTCTATCGGCAACCAACTACCAACCCAGGAAAAATCCCTGGTTATACGGTATTTAATTTCCAAACCAGTTACAAGTTCAATCAAGAGTGGACGGCTAGCATGTTGGTGAATAACGTTTTTGATAGGGAGTATTTTAGTGCTGGTCGTTTAGGTGTTAATCCTTTTTCACCCAGCATTAATGGAGCTATTGGCCCGGACGGCTACAACCATAATTCTGGCGATTGGCTCAGCACCAACTTTGTTGCACCTGGTGCACCGAGAGGTATTTGGTTTAGCTTGAATTGGCAGTTTGTACCGGATAAGAAGTAAGGCTATAAAAACAGAACAAAAAGCAGGGCATTTGCAACTGCCCTATAAAGCATTCAATCGCAACCATATTAGTACTTTACGAGGCGCTAAATGAGTTGTGATGAATTGGAGTAGCAGGCAGCCACAAATACCTGCTTATCAAACAATAGGGGACGGACCACGATTAATTGCTAACTTTGGGCTTTTAAACTGGATTCTCCCTTGTGGAGCATCCGTGCGGAATCTCTGCTACACCTTTCGCGGGAATAACGGATAAGACGTGAGCAATATCAATTGAGGCTCAATAATTTGAGTAATTAAAACATGTTAATAAAGTATACAAAAACATCAGCAGATTTAAACGATGTGGATGCTATTAACCTCGCTGAAATTGTGCGCGAGGTCAATCAACATGGATTTTATTCAGCATATTGCGCTATTCTGATGCGCCATATTGATGACCATGATGTGCTTATAGGTGAGATCAAGAAAATGGCGATACGCGCTAATTTGCAAGTAACATTTAATACAACTGAGACTATTTGTATTTTTGAGGCATTTTGATACTTGCCTCAATTATTCGCTAAGTAGAGGTTTTTTAACACCCACTATGGTTGAGTTTCAATGAGTCGCACAAAGCGGGCCGTCATACGAATTTGAGCCAGAGTTTGAAACTGAACTCATTATGACCTAAGTGATGTGGTTGCCAATAACGTATCAAGATTTACATGCCACACTGACTTCACGGCGTTGAATGGTGTAGTTTTCCAATTGGTCTGATGTATAGAACCCATTTGGGCAAATGGATCGTGCCTGTTGCCAGCATTCGTTCCAAGTCAAAAATCCGCTGCAGGTAAGTGTTCTCCACTTATGTGAATCTAGGTTAGCAACTTTAGGGCTTTGCGCGCAGCCAGCTAGTAGTGCCAGTGACATGGCTATTAATCCAAGCTTTACCAAGTTCCTCATCATCTCTCCTCAATACGGGCTATATGCAGATAGATTTATATATGACTTAAGCTATTTGAGTTTCGTTAAATCATCAATAATTTCTTGAGAGTGTTTTGATGTGTTCACGTTCAGATAGATTTTTTCTAGCTTGCCTGCAGGGTTAATTAAAAAAGTATAGCGTTTGGCAATTTTGATAAAGCCTAAATTGGTTAAGGCATTGTATTCTTTGGCTGCTCTGCCATCCTCATCGCTCAATAGCGGAAAAGGCAGATGATATTTTTTTGCAAATTCTGCATGACTGCGGCTATCGTCTACGCTGATTCCCACTACTTTTGCGCCTAGTTTTTCTAGTTTGTGCAAATCATCTCTAAACTGGCAGGCTTCTTTCGTGCAACCGGGTGTGTCATCTTTGGGATAAAAATACAGCACTAAATATTGCCCTGCATAATCGGATAAGTAATGCGTTTGGCCTTCTGCATCATTTAATGTGAAGCTAGGTGCATTGTCGCCAACTTTTAAAATATTGGATGAGTTTGAATAATGGCGATAACCAAAAAATGCCAATATTAGAACGGCAATGTAAAATAATATTTTTAGCATCATGGTCTTTGTTATGAGTCTTTGTAAGTATTGGTGTGCAAAATCGACAATAAGTTTATGTTAGTGCTGACAATTAATGCGCGCTAACACACACGATATGCTTTGAAATATGGATTTTGCAGACTAGTTTGCAAGCTGAAAATAATCATATTTTAAATATGCCCTGACAACTATATAATACAAGCCTTCTAAAGAAGTTGCCCCCGTAGCTCAGTGGATAGAGCATCCCCCTCCTAAGGGGAGGGTCACACGTTCGATTCGTGTCGGGGGTACCATTTATAAAGCATAGTACTTTGATTTTAAAGAAAATACTATGGTTTTATATCATTCCATATAATTCTATTTCACTATATATCATTATATTTTTAATATATGACTGTACCAAATTTGCACCAAGGTCATTTAAATGGTGTGCCTATTGGGTTTTAGAGACGTGGATAAGTATTTATCCATAAGTATATGTTTATAAAGAAATTATTTTTTATTTTATTATTTACATTTTATTATACTTAGGTATACTTTTATTTAAATATGAAGACAGACAATTCATTTAAAGCAATTCGGTACAGCCTAATCAACAGAAGAACTGATGGGCTGTTTAAATGCATTGAGCGGATCGAAAGTTTAATACGCTTTTCATTTAAACGAATTATGTTTAACTATCGATTTCCAAGTTCAGAGAGTATTGCTTTCCGTAGATTTCATGAAAAACGCGATTCAGAAGTTTTTTGTAAATGGTTACTTACTGTTTTTTTAAAATCATTAAAGGTATTAGTTGACGTGCTGATTGTAATTGAGCGCGTATTGATTAGTCAGCTAACAAAGCAGTTATTCGAGCGACCACCGCTTTTAAAATCGCGTCACATTGTCGATATTAATTTAACGCAACGACTCCTACCCGCACCGATTTCACTGAGCGCATAGAAGCCTCTTTTCAAGCCCTCGGGGGCATTCGGGTGCGCCCACATAAAATCCCATAGTTCTGGGCTGTAACTTCGTTATTGGAGTACAGCATGCAGTCAAATTTACAAACAACACAGTCAGAAAAGCAACAACAGCATTTAGAAATTCTTGATCCTAAAACCATATTTGTCGGCGTGGATTACGTTGCCGCGCTTCTAGGTGAAGAGCTTAGTACCATCTACAACAAATCTCATTCGGGGCGTCTTCCATTCCCTGTCTACAAGCCCACCAGTAGTTCTGTCAGATTCAAGTACAGTGAAATAATGGAGTGGGTTCAGAATTTAAAGCCGATTCAATCACGAAATAATAAAAGTAAAACAGACGCCTCGGTAAAGCGCGGCCGTGGGAGGCCACCAAAAAGACTACCAGACTCTGTGGCGGGTGGTTCTTTATGAGCAAATTGAATAATTGTGAAATAGAGGCAATTAAACAACGAGCTGAGTTAGTAGCGTCTCATTTACCGTTCTGTCACAAAGGATATTCCACACTTCCAAACATATTCTCAGGAAATAGCCTATTTGCAGCCACAGATGGGAAGTCAAAGTCTAAATCCCTTCAAATTTATGAAGAAGAAGTAAAGGTATATACACCTTCGAAGAGGTACGAAATATATTTCGTAGGTGAACCATTATCTCAATCTGACTTAACCACATATTTAAGAATTATTTCTCTGTATGGTATAGGTGGAACTAGGTTGGGTGAAAATATTTGGGTCAAATTACATGAGTTTCTAACTGAAGAAAAATCATCTGCGTCGTCACAAGCTTATGCTCGTTTTGAAGTTACGGTTCGAAGGCTCTACAACACAGAAGTAATTATTACTAGGCCAAATATGCCTCCGTTTTATTGTAGGTTAGTCTCTGGCCGCACGCCTGTTTTTATTGGTAATGGTAACAAGAAGATGCTCGAAATTTCTATCGAACGAACACTTCGTGATGCATTACAAATAGATGGATACTCATATATCAGTTTGAATGAAAGATTTAGCCTGGGGAATAACCAACTCGCTTTATGGTTGCACACGTACTACACAAGGCACGCGGAACCATATCCGATCACAGCTAGGTTTGTGTTCGAAAATTCAGGGGCTCGCGCAAAGGATTTTACAAGATGGATACGTTGTACTTTGGTGCAGGCAGTTGAGAAATTTAAGCCGTTGAATGGATGGTATCTACACCTCGATTTTAAAAATGGGCTTGATCAAGTTAAGCTACATTGCAAAAAGCCAGCCACGGCGAGCCAAGAAAAATACCTTAAAGATAGAGGTATTAATGTTGAATAATCAAAAGTCCGACGGCTATGTCTTTTCACTTAAAAAAGTCCGACGACTATGTCTTAAAGTACCGACGACTATGTCTTAAAACTATGCTTAAAGTCCGACGACTATGTCCGAAAGTCCGACGACTATGTCCCAAAAATCAAAATTTTAATTTTAATACATGAGGAAATAATCAATAAGAACAGTGGGTTAGATTGAATTTAAATATTCAATAAAATTGGGCTAATAAGTATTTAACAAGTCTTTTAATAAGACTTTAATAATTAGGATAATTTTGATTGTGGATATCTTTTTACGCAAAACAATGAATTCGCTAGCGCTCATGCTTTTTTTAAAAGCCCTCTGGCGGATGCGCTGAAGCGCAACCGTCCTCAACCCAATCGCGTTCCACGCTCTTGGGAGGATCCTTCCAGGGACCACCCACCAGCTTTGCTGGTGGACGGGTAATTCAAAAGCGGTCTGCAGGAAAAGGAGCACGTGAGATCTGCAAATAAAAGTGGAGTTAAAAGTAAATAGAACGAAAAAGCAGTCAATAGCTTTACCACAGGCCACAGCGTAGCGGAGCCGAAGGCGAGCAACGAATGGGCGCGGATAAAGGCGTAGCGAACTATTGACGGCTTTGTAGTGATTTAAGCTTTGGCATTGGTTGGTGGTTGGTTTTAACCGCCAACCGTTGCCCATCGGCGAGATGGTTTTGATCTTGAATTTGTGTAAATTTAACTTACCAATAATTTACTTTTATTTAGTCAAATTCCCTGCTTTTCTTAACAAGAAAACGACATGTTTTGCTTGTCCAAAACAGACAATAAATTTAACTGTATTTTTGTTGAATAAAAACAGTAAATCAACAGTAAGTAATTGAAAATAAAGGATAAATAGCCTTGTTAGTGTTTGAGTTTAGGAGTAATATTTAAGTGTTGATACAGCATTAATTTCATTATTATTTAATCTAAAAAAGGAGCAATTTATGCAAGTTACCCAAGATAATTTATTTGAGTATTTCGTACCTGTAAAGTCAGAATTTAAAGAAAAATCTTTGATATTGCTGACGGAAGATTACATGTTTGGGAAACGACTAATAGCGGTTGTCCACTGGCTCAACAGAAAGGTGAGTCTTACCTTCGCGGATGGCGTTTACAACAGTTCTCAAGTTCAAAACGGGATGGAGGAAGTTTTCACTGTTGAGTCGTTATTTCCGTCATATTTAGATAAAGAATATTTCAAAACCATGGGCGATGGTCATTTTGATGTTTCAAACAACCGCGGGTGGTCAGGGTCGGGTTGGAGTCAAAAAGTTCTAAATGAGATGGACGAATATCAAAATTACATATTGAGAAAAGTACGAGAAGCGCAAAATTTGCTGGATGAAGTTGGAGAAAATAATCCCGTTAACGAACAAATTCGTTCTGAAGTCCGCTCAATATTTAATTAAACCCTCCCCCGCGCGGATGGCCTCCATCCGCGAGGAAATAGGAATAGGAGTCGTTATGTCTGTTTTGAAAACCATCACAAACAATCTTGAGTCACCAACTTTGCAAATTGGCCTTGAATGCATTAACAAAGCGGATAGCGCTGAAGACGCCATTCGTAAGTTCCCTATTCATTCTGGCGAAATTGCGCTGGCAGCGATGGCGCTGCTTCTAACAGATGACGCGGCGCAAAATGAAATTTTTGAATATGTATCAAATCTTATTTTAGTTCATGACGAACTCTATTAATTTGAAAAAGGGGAACCTCATGAATGATTTAAAAACACCAACCAGCCTATTTAAGCGGATTGTCTCAGCTGTGACGTTGATTTGTTTCTCATCGTCAATACTGGTTGTGCCAAGCGCACAAGCAGGTACAACAGTAGATATTGCCCCTTCGTCTGGAATCTCCTCGACTTGGGCAAACCTTTCTGCTCAACCTAATAACTGGGTGAGCATGCCTAATTCACGTGGTTATGGCCAGAACGTAAAGTGGCCAAAGCTAAACTACACCAAGATTGCAGAATCCACATGGTCGGCAGACCGCACCAATGAAAACCAAGCTGCATTCGACTGGAAAATGATTGAAGGTGAGCGCTGGATTACCAATGGCCGTGAAGAGCTAGGACAAGCTGGCGTACCAAGTTCGCAGATTTCATCACGCATTAATGCTTTACCGAAAACCTCAGCTTATGTGTTCGCAGCCTATAGCCCAACCAACGCAGAACTTGTGATTGAGATTCAGAAAGTTGAAAAAACGCCAAATGGTCAGCTGATCGTCTATCGCGCAGATTACACCCCGCATCATGGTGAATATAATCGTTGGAAACGTGACTATTTAACGCCATCGGAAAATGCGGATCCAACTAAATTGGGATACAACCCATTCCAAAACTTCAAAGGTGCAACCAACGACAATGCTTTCCATAATATTTCATGGGAAGCGGTTGGTGTAGCCGTTGGTATGGCCATGCGTGCGAGTGATGCACACATTGGTTATATTGCGTCCGATAAATCGCGCTTTACTCAAAAAGTGAAAAAATCGGGGGGAATGTTAAAGAAAAAAGTCAAAGTCACAGTGCAGGGCTTTGTTAAACCGCAATGGTTTATTGCCACGCCCCTGGAGGTTCAACCCGAAGGTGGAATGTCTTCAATTTGCGCGGTAAATAGCGGTGCCGCAACTGGCCACGGCAACACCAGTTCTTGTGACTCTCCTTATCATTTAGTGACAAGCGGCGTATCTATCATGTCGTGGGCAGGCGGAAATATGCCCGAAACGGAGGAGTTGTTGTACAACTATGTTTACAAAAAATCTAGCTTCACCGTGTTGGCGTTTACGATTTTAACTTTTGCGTTGACTTGGGGGTTGGCGAGTGCTTTTGCGGCTGTTGTTGGGCCTGCCTCGGCAGCTAGTACTGCGGCAATTGGCAGCGCGGCTGGTTCTGGCATTGGATCTGCAACAATTGGAGCAATCGGCGCTGGTATTTATGCGGGTACAGCCGTGCTTGCAGGTGCCGATATCGTTGACGCACAAGCGGGATGGGCTGGCAGTACGGGCAATGGTGTCATGAAACCAAACACGAGCGCCCAGAGCAGGCATGAGAGTGGGCTTAATCAAGGCATTAAAAATAAGCAGATTACGAGTCGAGTTGGGACAGGTTTGGCGGGCTACCAAAGCCTGTATAAAGGTGATTGCCCTGAAACCATGGCAGGTAAAGATTGTATTGCTGCGGGGCTTGATACTGGCAGTATGCACAGAACTGACAGCTATTTGGAGTCCAACGTAGTGCGGCAGTTACGAGAGGCAGAAGTGCGTTGTAAAGCGAAAGGCTTAACGGGTAAGGCTTTAGCTATTTGTACAGCACCTAAAGCGGGGGCTTGGACAATTAGTACTGGTTTGTAAGTCAACTAAAAAATAACTAAAACGTTATACTGTTATAACGTTATACTGTTATAACATAATGGAGGATATATGAAGTGGTATCAAGTAATTAAGTTGCTGGGCGTGGGATTGATAATGCTAAATGCGGCAGGTTGTGCATCAACTGCAAATACGTTCCATAATTCAATAAGCTCAAATAAAACTGGGTCAATTGTTGGTTTTGCTTTGAGCAGTGCTCCCAGTAGTACGCAAAAAGAAAAGCTGGAGTATTGTGAAAAATTTAACCTGAATGATCCGCGTTGTTCAGATCACGATTACAGCATGGTAGCCGTTATGTCCGAATTCGGTTTCGCTAAGGCGTGGACTGGTGGTTTTGGCTTCGCCCACAAATCACTAAATCTGCCAGACAACTCAAAAAGCGGATGCGGAACAAATGGAAGTCAAGATCAAAAGTGCACCTATGTCAAATTACAGGTAGTGCCGAACAGCGTTGGAACGGTCTCTGAAGTAGTTTCACGCCCTGGCGATGGTAAGTGTAAGTGGGGTGGACTTCCACGCGCTGGCGGCGTGGTATGTGCAGGTGTATTCGATTACAAAACCGATAACCAAGCAGCAGTTTCTCAATAATAACTAACAAACTTTTTAAAGGGTTAAGCATGAAAAAACTAACTTTAGCATTACTACTTTCATTAGCATCTGGTGCTGCATTTTCTGCCGAAATTACTGGCCAGCTTATCGGCAATGACACTTCGGTCGAAGAGGCCTGCAAAGGCATTTACAAGGCAGATGATCGCTGTGTCACTCCTAACGATTATTTACTGTCTGCAATTGTCGCTAATAAAACTGAATCCGAAACTCTTAATGATGGCGAGGAAGTAGAAGCGGTTATTGCACTAATTAAAAAGTCAGATTTTGAAAGTCTCGAAGGTAAAACGGTAACTGCAAAATATGAGCCAGGTCAATTCGCAGAAATTATCGAAACAAAATAACCAATCCTGCTTCGGCAGGTTTTTTTTGCTCGTTGTACAGAAAGGACAAGCGCAAGTGTTTAAACAAAAAATTATATTGATCCCATTGTTAAGTGCATTTCTAAATACAAATGCAATGGCAGGCGGTGCAGCAGGCGGCGGAGCGTCTGAGGTTACTCAGGTTATGAATAATGGCGAGCTGATTGCGTCTGTTAGCAAGCAGTCTCAAATCGTGGCTGGTCAAATACGCGATTACACAGTTCAAATGAACCAACTGGCCAATGATCTGCAGAACTTAAAAAACGTACCAGTTGCCTTGGTTGCAAAAGCACTTAAGCCATACAAAAGTACCTTAAAAGCATTGGGCGAGTTGTATGTTGCGACCAACGAGGTGCATAAATCAAGTACAGATGCGTTTGATGCCCTACAAAGACGTAGGGCTGAAATGCGCAATTTGAATATGACTCCGACAGAATATTTGAATGCCGAGGCCTTGCTAGCCCACTCAAAAGGTGGTGTCTATAAAGCGCAAGCAGATCGTGATATTTCCGCATTCAAAAAAGCCGAGGAAAAGTCAGTGGCATTGGCTGCCATGGAGTCTCAAATATCAGCGGTAGGTGGCAACGTAGAAGGCCTTCAGTTGTTAGCCCAACAAAACCAAATAATGGCAGGTGAGCTGATGGAAATGAACGCCCAGATTCGTGAAAAATCACTTCAAGACAACATTGCTAAACAGCAGCAACAGGCAATTGAGGAAGAGAACAAAAAACGCGAAATTGCGTTACGAGAAAAGGCTCAAAAATCCTATACCGCAACACAAAATGCCATCAATAGTGGGAAATACGATGTTGAGGCCAACCGAAAAAGACTACTAAAGGACATGTAAAAAATGACAAAAATTAAACCAATTTACCGAGGAATACTGCATTTTTTCTGGGTACCTGAAGATGATGCTGCCAAGATTGTTGAGTCAATAAATAAATATGAAAAAGGTGTGACTGGCGACGATAGAAATGCACCAAAAATGGGGCTTAAGAGGTCATATGTAGCTTGGTCAGTAAGCATTACGTACTTCGAAACACCTTACCTCATTTATCTATTCATTTTTTGCTTTGGGTTTTTTATTCCAGCAAAATTCATTAGCTCATTTTTCTAAAGGCACATTTCAATGGCAGATCTCACGGCAATAAAACCAGTTATAACCAATGTGTTGCAGGCAATGGACAGCGTAGGAGTAGAGCTGTCGGCGAAACTTGGCGGTATGGATGGGGTAGGTTTTAAATTTTTAGGCATCGTATTTGCCCTAATGTTTCTCTATAACGTATTCATTTTTATGATCGACGGTAGTAACAAAGTAATGGTTGATGTAACCAAACTACTTTTAACATATGTGATATTGGCTTCGATGATCATTGGGTGGAGTAGTCCAATGGGCGGCAATGGCCCAACGTCATCTGTATCAGTGAGCGGATTTTTCCTAAAAGCGATTCCAGATATTGCCGAAGAATTTACCAATGGCAAAGATGCAACGGTTGAGATTGTCGATAAATATGCTACTTCGATTGGGCAAATGTACAAGGTTTTGTCACCACCAGAAAAGGAAACGCAAAGCATTTCTGACAAATTGATCAATGCTGTGCCAATTGCTGGCTTTGCTACGACTGTAAGCTTAATCTCAGGTGGCAATGCAATGCAAAATGCCAGTGGAATATCGCTTTTTATCAGCATTATAATTTTAGTTATTGCCGTATTTTTTCAGCTTTGGGCACTAGTTACTTTTATATTTATTTTGAACGCAGGCCAGCTAATGATGTATGTTGGCCTTGCGCTAGGACCTATCCTTATTCCATTTTTACTAATACCAAAACTGAGTTTCTTGTTTGATGGTTGGCTTAAATTCATGATTTCAGCGAGTTTGTTTAAGGTCGTTGCTGTATTGGTTGGATTGTTGTCACTTGGCACAATCGATGCGATTGTTGTTTATAGCAACGCGGCATCAACTGGCGATGAAAACATAATCTTTCTGTCACTAATGGTTCTTTTTTTTGCGATGCTCGGAAAACAGATGATGGGATTAGCTGACAATATTGCATCTTCAATTGCAACAGGTGGTGCTAATTCAGGTGGTGCGGGCGATAGTCATGCACTATTGGTTGGAGCTGCCAGGACAAATAATAGAGGCAGCAGTACGAAAGAAAAAGTGATAAAAGCCGAAAAGACTACAAAAGCTGCTTAGTAACATTTCAACGTATATTAAACCTTTTAAAATGGTTTAATATACGTTGTTAATTGGGTTCAAAGCAGATGTAAGTAGTGAAAAGGATTTCGAAATAGAAGATGGCCAGAGCGATTAAAAAACAAGAGTTGATACTAGATGCTAGGCTCACAATTAAATTGCCCGCAACGGAGCTTAAAGAGCTGAAAATGATTGCCTTGAAGAACGACACCACCTTGTCAGACTTTGTAAGGGCCGCAATCGAAGAACATAGAAAGAAATTGAAGTGAAATCAGACGTTCAAAGCATTCGGCTGGATCATTTAAATGGTGAGGTTGCTTGTTATGTTGGGACAACCAAAATCTGCTCAGTCAATAAAGAATTACTAAATCTGAATTCATCAGCTGATATTGAAGAGCTCATCAAAATCAACGGCTCAATTTCCATGGCCATAAAAACCATTCAAGAATCTTCTAGTGTTAAGCGCTCCTTCTAGATTGGTAACTCCCTTAATTTGCATGCTTTAAGTCAAGCTGTGCCTAATAAAGCATTGGAGCGGACAAGGCGCTGAATTCAGAGTTGGCGATAAAATCCAATAAAAAGTCACGAGCATGGATGAAATTCAAAAAATAATTAGTCGCTATGATGAGGTGTATATTTCAGAAAGCTTGAAATCCCTTGAAGATATTAATAAATTCACAGGGCTTTTCGTTAAAGATGTGGCTGAAATTTATGATTGCATAACACGGATAAGGAACGTTGATAGGAACCCTGTAGGCTTTTCATTAGATGATGCACCGATTTTGGGATTGCTTACAAAAATATGGAAGTTACTCAAGGAAATCGTTACATATTACGATAAAAATAATGCTGAAATAATTAGCATATTAGAAAGACCTCTTCTGGAGGCATCAATTATTGCTCAATATTTACTAATGCAAGATTCCGCAGTAATGGAAGACTATCGAAAGTGCTCTTATAAAGATCGACTAAGAATATTGAGGGAGTTAAAGGATGGTTCCCATTTTTTTGATACTAAAGCAGGTAAGAGATTGCTTGTGTCAATTCAAGAAAAAATGGATCTCGAAGGTTTTACTGAAGAAAGCTTTCAATCTCAGAAGAAAAATAGCTGGAAGTTACAAGGGAAAAATTTTTTTGAAATTTTTAAAGAAATCACGGATGAAGATCTTTATAAATGTACCTACGGAATAATGTCAGAGTCAATTCATGGCTCATGGAATGAATCAATGGACTGGTGTCTTCAAAAAAATGAAGATTCAACATTTTCAGCTTTTCCTTTCTACCACGAAGCCGATGTAAGATACATCTGCCCAACTATCAAGTTTTGCAATGAACCTTATAGATTATGGTTAAAGAGGATAGACTGCGAAGATGAGTATTTAACGGCTGTTCTTGATTGGGTTGAGAGAGTAAATGCGAGAATATTTATGATTTATGATCAAAAGTATGATGGGCCAAATGGCTAACAAAACGCGACTTTAGGCAAATACAAAAGGAAATTGAATGAATTCCGAAAATGGAAAAATAGAAGGCAGCATGGAAATCTTAAAGGACTTCCAACTTAACGGCACTATTACAGGTAATGCTACAGTTAAAAGCGGAGTGTACTTTAGGCTAAATGGAGTCGTTCTTGGCAATCTAACTATCGAGAATGGCGGTTCCTCTGATATCAATGGCGTAGTATGTGGCAATGTTATTAATGAGGGTGGCACAGTTAGCGTGACAGGTGTTGTTCAGGGCGCAATACATGGTGGGGCTAATATAAGTCCAAATGCAAAGATTGGTTGATCTTAATGCCTATCCACAAGTATTTTAGGGGATGGCAACACATAACTTGAATCTAAATCTCTATCAGGAATTCCAGAATCTCTTGCAATAATCTTTGCTAAAGATAAGTTGTCGCATGATAGGCCTTGGTTATACATATAAAATCCACCACCCAATTAAGGGTGGTGGCGTGCCTAGTATTACCTAGTCGCGAGTTGTTTAGTCTCACGCTTGCCGCAATCGGCCAAATGCTACACAGTAGCCCGTAAATGAGTCGGTTCAATAGTCTGTTTATCACGAGTTCAGACCAGTCGTTTAAAACACTTGCCAACAAAATATAAAAGGTCAGTTCATTAAGCTGTACCTAGTTTATTAAGTCTAAATCCACCACTTTTCGAGCAGTGTATCGCTATAGTCGCTCGAAAAACCCCGCCAAGGGTTTCTCGAGACTTCTGTTTGCCTGCCAAGGCAAAAGCACTTCTTTGTTACAACAACTTTTGGGATTCAACCCAACCGCACTGCGTACCCCTTTACTAACGGTGCCCTCGATGTTTTGAGGATTGCCAGACCTTTCGAGTCTGTTATTTATAGCCAATTACTCAACTATAAAGCCAGGCTTGCGCCCAACAACAACTGTCTTTCAACAACACTTTCAGTAACCTTTCACCCTCCACGTACAAGCTGCGCATATTGCCTATATGCGCCGTGGGTAGGGCTTCAAGTAATTAGTCTCTTTTACATCTTCGTTATAGTACGTCGTAAGCTCACTGTATTAATCTACTAACATTGGCCTTTGCCAATCTTTCAGGGGACCGAGGTTCCATAGCATCTCCCTTACCGATTTCTAATACATTGTTTCCACTTATTCGCAGGCACTGGAGGCCCTAGCGACACTTTTAACGCGGCTTTGCAGCCTCTTTCCTACTTTGCTGTTTCCAGCTTATCAACCCGATTGACGCTCCTCCACGACTCCCTACAGCTTCCCAATTGACTGGTTCACTATCTGGTAGCCACGATACTCACTTTTTCTAGAAGTGTTACCGTATGTGACCGTTTCGATCACTTTCATTGTGGGCCTCGGGTGAGGCACCAACCATGCAACATGTCTATCCCTAGATTTAGCTGCACAACTGGGCGGTGAGTTACACACCGTTTTATTACAAGACAGGGTTTAAGTCTTACTCGATATTTTGAGCTATACACTTTCCCTCTTTCTTACTCGCACAATTTCTATAATTTAAAGCTTATTCAAGGGACAAGATAAAGTGGTGAGTTTAGTTTCAGAAAAAATTACTTTCTAAAGATTACCTCACCACCTCCCTTGATGCACCGCTGATGCGAATTTCTTGGCTGCGGCGCTAAGGTACTTCTCAGTTGGCTGACTGAGTATTGCGGTAAGTTGTTAGAGTTGGCGCTCCCCGAGAAGTCATCCTAAATGGCCTCTGGGGGAGCGCCAATCCTAGCGTCTTAAGTAGATTGTAGACTAGTTATTTTTGCTTTTGTTAATTTTATATAGGAACCTCTATATGTTAACTAACAATAAATATGAACGCATATTAACAATCAAGAGCTTAACCATATTTGTTTATTTACAACAAAGACTTGCTTATTGATAATTAAAATCTTATTTTCTCAATACCTTAATTGCTTAAATTTGAAGAATTTAATTATGCAAACTAAATATGTTCCACACTATTTCGGTGAATTAGTGATTCAAAAATTATCAGGTAGAGTTGGATGGTTAACTGCTGGTGTTGCATCATCTATTCCATGGCCGAAGCTAGATGTTTGGGTGCAGTATGGAGGAGATGATTATATTCTTAGGGGAACAGAACTTAACGGAAAACAGTCACCACCTTGCATCACAGTACCTTGTGATTCTCATCAAGTGGATGAAGTATTGGCTAAAGTTTATCGATTTACTTCAATACTAAGTTGGTATTTACATGGCTATGTAGATGTTTCTGGGTATGTTTCAGGATCACATCCTATGCTATACGGTGACCCTATAAAGGTCTACTCCGAATTAGGTATTTACGGAAGTAAATCATTTAGTTGTAACCATATGCCAATAATAAAGAGTGAAAATGTGCGAAAAGCACTCGCATTTTGGCGCGAAGGTCAAAGGTTGCGGCGAGTGCACAGTAGTTATGCATTTCTAAGTTTTTATAAAGTCATAGAATCTCAATTTTCAAAACCTGCCCTCAAAATAGCCTGGATTAATGAAAATTTAGATAAGTTAACTGCAAAAGCTGCTAGAAGAGTTTTAGACCTTCAAGGAGAAGGTATTGATGTAAGTAAGCATCTATTTGAAAGTGGAAGATGTGCAGTCGCACATGCAACCCTTGAAGGCGAGATCGTTGATCCAGATATACCAGCTGATAGGCGTAGACTAACATCCGATATGGACATTATGGAACAGTTAGCTGAGCGTTACATTAGATGTGAATTAAAAGTCCCAAATGAAAGAACTTTGTATGAATCAAGAAATCGCTTAGAGCCATGGGAAATATTAATATCTCCTGAGAATTTAGCCATTCTAAAAAATGGCGAAACGCCATCGAACTTCACTGATTTAGATAATCTTTATGTTTCAGTAGGTTTATGGCCAGATGGACCAATCCTTGGATTGGAAAATATGATTATGCATGTTGACGTGATAGAAAGGGGTGTTGTAAAAATTGTACTATTCAATAATCGAAAAACAGTATTTCTTGTGTTCTTTTTAGATTTCGTAAATGGCCGTTTACACGCCAATTTAGAAGATGGTGGTTTGTGTAAAGGTGACAATGATCCTAATGAGGATGATGTTAGATCCTATTACTCTTTTTTCTATTATCTTCTATGGAATGGTATAGCGGAACTCACGTGTAATGACATTGAGCCAATTGATTGTGAAGTTATCATACCTGTGAATATTATTCCTCAAAATCCAATTGAGGCAATTGAAAAAACTATTTCAGCATTTCGCTTACAAGAAAATAAAAGCAAAGCATTAAAGTTGTATTAAACTTTTAATGCTTCACTTTTTATTTAAATTAATTCTAATAATTCGTTTGCTTGGTCGGCAGCTTTTAATAGCCTTTCATTTTCAACATTGTTCATTTGCTTAACTAAATCTTGAAGTGTTAAGTCCTTGAACACTTCAATTCGCGGCATGGTTGGTAGTTTCACAGGTAACACCTGCGGATATGCTGACTTACGTTTTTTATTCCAAGTTTTACGACCGTAGTCATTAAGGTCTATAACCTGGTCACGTATCCCGCTAAACATCGGCATATGGCCAATACGACTAAAGTAATCTTTTAAAGCTTGCTCACCTGAGTCTGCTGCACCTTTAGACATGGCAAGTTGATCCTTAAAATACTCCTTTTGCATTTGCCATGTCCATGTGATTTTGCCACCTTGCTTTCTATCACGTTGAATTTGGGTTAAGTGGTATTGATCGCGCCAAGTCAGCGGCACTTTTAGTGCGTCTGACAGTTTTTCTCTTTCATGAGTTAATCCACTGCCTGGCGTAGCTAAAAGCCAATACATAACCTTAGTTTTGTCCTTATCGTGGGGAAAAATCACTAGTTTGGCTGCGGCTTTCCCCTTTTTCTTGAGAGTTTCTCGTTGAGATTGGGTGGCTTCCACACCGTAAAGGCTATTCATTTTAGATGCGAAGGCTTCTGCTTTAGAGAAGTGCATCACACCACAGGTCCAGTTTCGATAGCCAGTGCTTACGAGTAATTGAAGGTAAGACATAGCGGCAGCTTTTGAGGTGGGAATATTGATTGATTGCATGACAAACTCCATCAGTAACAAATTTAGTGAATTGGTTACTGAAGTTTTGAGTTACATCACTTCTTGAAGCGCTAAGCAGCTACCTATTTCTACTTAGTTATGAAGATGTTTAATGCATAAATATATTAGTTTAGATTAACTGAAAATGCAATATATCCTATTGATTTATAGTGATTAATTGATTTTTTGTAGATTTGTTTACTCAATTATTTTTATAGTCTGATGTTGCTCCTATAAAACTGGCTGAAGTTTGGGTTTATCCCTTTTTAAGGCGTTAAGCAGCTACCTAATATCCAGTATTTTGTATTAATTTTAATTCATTAAATTTTATGTTCATGTGTAATACCTATAGAGCTTAGAAAGTTAAATTTTAATAATTGAGGTATTCATAATGAGTAATAAAAAATTAGATGCAAAAAATGTTGTAACTATCGAAATAGACAATGAGTTTGCAGATATTTGTAAGCGTAACTGCACAAATCCAGTTGAAGTCTTAAATGGATTTATTGCTGATTTATGTGAACTAAATAATAGCCATGGAAGCGACGAAAGGCGGTTAGCCAATGATTATTTTGACAGAGTAGGATATTCATGGAGAGCCCAATAAATTGGGGCTAAGTAAATTCTAAAGTAAAAACCACACTCATTATAGAGTGTGGTTTTTTTACTTTTGAGATTTCATGCTCAATATTGTCACTCCTTAGCCAATTTTAAGTGCCTTTGAAGATCCTTCTAAGCCCCTTCAAAGGGTGGCTATACTCCGTTTAAGATAACTTTTTGAAACCCTTCCGAGGCCCTTCTTAGGGTACTAAAAATTATTTACTCACCGTTAAGAAACTCTTTTGAAACCGTTTCGAAACTGTTTCAAAACCCTTACATTAACCCAAGAAAAGTAAACCTGTTTTGGGCATAATACGTGTGCAAAGACGTGCTTGGATGTTTTCAAGACACAACACAAAAAATAAAAATAAGGAGTAGTAAAAATGAATGTTTCAAAGAATAAAATATTAAAAGGATGGGCTTTAAGTGCATTGGTAGCAATGACTGTTGGATGCGCGAGTGTGGACAGCCAAGTTAAATCTAGAGTAGATAACTCTTATAAATTAGTTAAGTCAGCAGATGGAATAGCTTATGGCTCATTTTTCATCTTGGACGATCAATCAGTTAAAACCAAGCTTTGCGAAGCAGTCAATTATTCCGATGCCCGATGTCAAGATTTGGATAACTACAATGCTGTAAATGTATTTCACGGGTTTGGTTTTAAAGCCGCCGCAGCCAATTCTTTAGCGTTAGCACCAAAAGATTTCCCCGCTAAAAATACCTGTGGTCGTGTTGGAGATTCTAAATGCACTTACGTTTCAGTTAAAGTTGCACAGAATTCAATCACCTCAGTTATAGATATCGCATCTGCCAATAACGATAACAAGTGTTACTGGAAGGGTGGCGCTCGCTCTGGTGGCACCGTTTGTCCTGCTTATAACTGGGATTACCGCAAAGATTTAAACGACTGGGATACTACTAACGGCGTATTGTCAGTAGATAAATAAAAAAAGCCATACACGATGTATGGCCTCCTCTTTGCTGCGAATTACAGATTACAGGCCAGTGTTAATTGTCCATGCCCCCGCTTTTGGGGCTGTACAAATCGCTAAAGCCTTACCCGTTAAACCTTTCGCTTTACAACGCACCTCTGCTTCACGCAATTGACGCACCACGTTGGATTCAAGGTAACTATCCAAGAAGTTGTTGAGTCTACTGTTAAGAAACCGTTTTGAAACAGTTCATTAAACCCTTTCGAAACCGTTTGGAAACCCTTTCACTAACCCAATAAAAGTAAACACGTTTTGGGCATAATATGGCAATATTGCAGAATGCCGATTGGGTAGAAAAGCACTTCGATTGCGAATTGAATATAGAGGATACATTATGAATGCAGTCACTTTAACATTAGGTTTAGCCGTTTTAATGACTATTGGCAGCGTAATCATGGCGTATAAATTGCGCAAGATTAATAACGCCCGTGAACAACAAGCTAAGTCAAAAACTTAGATAAAAAGGACAGAATAACTTCTGTCCTAATTTTAGGATTTTTATTATGTACGAATTAGCTATGATTATTTTAACAATCGGCGTTATCTACATTGCTTTGGCGTGTTTTTTTGCAAATAAATTGCACAAGAAAAATCGACAATCCAGAGCGTAATGTGCAGCAATTTTCAACCAATTAAAAATCACCATGCCGACTGGGTAAAGAAGCACTTTGATTGCGAATTACCTAACGAGGAATGGCGCGATGAAACATACCCAACATATTCCGCCCCATTTGTTTACCTTGATGATGGTAAGCCACGCTGCGAGCTAGCCCAGTTTGGCCTTGTTCCGCATTGGGCACCTGATAAAAAGAAATACGGCTTACGCACATACAACGCAAGATCAGAAACTGTTCACGAAAAACCTAGTTATCGAGAGGCTTGGAAGGAACGTAGATTCGGTTTGGTACTTATGGAAAGTTTCTATGAACCTAGTTGGGAAACTGGTAAGGCAGTACGTTGGCGTATCAGAAGATCTGACGGGCAACCATCAGCAGCCGCATCCATTTGGGAACGTATAATCGATAAGGAAACAGGGGAGGTTATATTCTCTTTTTCAATGCTTACAATCAACGCAGATGGCCATGAAGTGATGAAACATTTCCATCGGCCAGAAGATGAAAAGCGTTCAATTGTGGTGCTGAATGATTCGGATTACATGGGTTGGTTGTTTTCAAGTAATCATAAAGCTAATAATTTACTAAAACTAACACCAAAACATTTTTTACTTTCAGAGCCAGCACCCCAAAAATGAATTAAAAACTGGCAATTTAAGTTAGGTCATTGACTTCTAGTAATTTGAACTTGAATCTTTGGTAAGGTTAACTTTCTTAAACTTACCTTCAAAGAGTTCAATGTGTATAGATGGTCGTGAAATTGTATAGCTACGAGATGCTTCAACTTCATCAATCGCAGAATTTAGAAATTGATATAGCATTTCTCCTGTCGAATTGCCTGCTTTTGTCGCGGCTTCAAATTTGGCTTGTGCAGAATCTTCAAATTTCTTCCGCATCCCTAATACTGCAACTTGATTTTGAAGCATTTCTTGTCGATTAAAATAAACTTCAATGACACCATTTACAGTTTTAGACTGCATTCTGTATGTATATAAATGATGCGTATGTTTGCAGGGGCAGTAAATTCCAACTACAAAATCGGTGTGCATATTATTTAAATCTTGTTGGCTGATGCAATACTTTCGAACTGACGAAAGTGCAATATTAAGTGAATGTTCTATTGTATCGGCCAGAAAATCTGCTGTAACTATTCCCTTGAAGTCACTATCTAAAAAAGTATCTTCACCCCACGAGGTTGGGTCTTTAGGATCTTTTAGTAAATTATATTGACAATGCCTTTGTACAATGTAGTTTCCAGGGTTTGAAAAATTTTCATTTCTTTTGTAACTTATTTCTAATTTTTTTAAATGTTCTGTAACTGTATTAATAGCGTGTGAAGCAGCTAAAGTGCTCCCTGAAAAGGCTATAAAGCAATTAGACTCCAAAAATGTAGAAGAATAGCTTTTAAAGTATCTTCCGACGAAATATGGCTTCCATACTTTAATTGTTATTTCATGAATTTTACGATGGCCACTCAATATTGGAGTCGCTCCTTGTGAACCCATTGAAGTAATTACACTATCTGCTACCACAAATAATCCACTTGCTTTAAGTTTAGGAGCTTCTTGACCCTTTGAAGTAGTGCGTTTCTTTTCCTCATCACCCCAAACAGAATCCCAAGGATCTTTTGCTAACTCATGTCCTGCAATAACCAATGTCATAATTGTTTTTCTTAATTAATTTAATAGCTTACTTCAAATAAGTTGGAACCTTAATATTATAGAATGTTTATTAATTTACTTCGGGTAAATCTTCCCACTTAGTCGTATAACTCGGACTCATGTTTTCCTGCTTCATCTTCCAAGGCCGCGTAAAACCCTCGCTGGCCAGCTTAACGGCTTCTTTACCCATTTTACGATTAATCTTATCCATAGCAGCCATCAAAGCATTTGATTTAGGTGAGACTTGCACCTGGCTGAATAAATCGGTTTGCACGCCAGCTGAAGGAACCAGTTCGGAGAGCATTACTCCTGCCTTCGCGTATTTAAAGTTTGGTTTGAATATCTGTTTTAAGCCCCATAGAGCGACGTTTGCCAGTTGTCTAGTGTCATCGGTGGGGGATGGCATTGGAAGTGTCATGCCGTTGCTGTAGTAAGGTTGATTAGGCTTGAATTCACTCGTTCTGATGAATACATATACCGAACCTGCAAATGACTGTTGTTTACGTAATTTCTCTGCAGCGCGACTCATGTACAACGTAATTGATTCTGACAGGCTGTTGTAGTCGTACACTGCATGGCCGAAGCTCCTTGAGCTAACTATCTGCTTCTTAGGCGGAGCAATTTCCTCCATCTCAATGCAGACTATGCCATTTAACTCATGAATCGTTTTCTGCATGACAACACTGAATTGCTGTCGCAACGCATTCGCATCAGCGCGTTTTAAATCCAGTACGGTGTTGTAACCAAGCGCTTGCAGCTTGGGGGCTAGTTTGCGGCCCACACCCCAAATCTCACCAACTCCAATTTGACCTAATAGATTATCCAGCTCAATAACTGGCATGGCATTGAAATTACACACGCCATTAAATTCAGAACGCTTTTTAGCACAATGATTGGCCAGTTTGGATAGTGTTTTAGTTGAAGCAATGCCAACACATACGGGCAGCCCAGTCCACTTCAGAACACGCTTGCGCATCTGTTGGCCATAATTGATTAGATCCAGCGATTTAAATGCAGTGAGTTCGAGGAAGGATTCATCAATCGAATAAACCTCTTGGTCTGGGCTAAATTCGCGCAAGATATTCATGACGCGATTGCTCATGTCAGCATAGAGGGCATAGTTGCTTGAGAGGGCTTTGATGCCATGTTGCTTGGCCAAGTCTGCGAACTTAAACCAAGGCGCACCCATGCCGACACCTAGCGCTTTAACCTCATTGCTACGAGCTACGGCGCAGCCATCATTATTTGATAAAACAACGACAGGAATATTAATTAGCTTGGGATTAAATACACGTTCACACGAAACGTAAAAGTTGTTTACGTCGATAAGGGCAATACTGCGCATACAACACTACTTTTGGAAACGTCTAAAGGAGCCTGTGCAAACTCCCCAGATTTCAAACTGCATTTCTTCAGTAATTTCTATGGGGGAATATGCGCCTGTGGAATTTGCTGGTAAAAGTCTTGGGGCTTTCGTCTTGCTATGACGACCAAGAATTTTAATAGTGAATTCACCATTCACAATAGCCAACACGATATCGCCAACAGAAGCATCTTTAGAGCGATCAATTACGGCTTTATCACCTGGTAACAAGCCGACATCAATCATTGATTGACCTTGGATGGTTACGAAGAATGTAGCGTCTTTTTGATCAATCAAGAACTCACTTGGATCAAGGCGTGTTTCTACATGGTCGTCAGCTGGTGATGGAAAGCCTGCAGAGACTTTTGATGAATACAATGGAAGTGATACAGGCAACGCGCTAAGACTCGGTAACTCAAACTCTGCAATCACATCTAGATCAGTCAATAATTTTTTATGCTGGTAGGCTGCCAAAAAATCTTTAATGACAGGTTCTTGACTGACTGGAACACGGACTACAGATGTCGGCTCACCAAACTTGCCTGTACCTTCTCTGCGGCCAGCATTAGGCCGAGCACCACCATGGGTTATTTCTAAAATATTTGATTTATTATCGTTCATTTGATTATTGTAACAGTAATCAAGTTTAAAATTGCTATATTGCTATATTGCTATATTGCTATATTGCTATATTGCTATATTGCTATATTGCTATATTGCTATATTGCTATATTGCTATATCGCTATATCGCTATATCGCTATATCGCTATAATTATAGATAACCGATTCGTAATGGAGATTTGATATGTTTTTATATATTTTTGCGGCTGGATTGTTGGCTGATGCCCACCATCAATCAAATGAAGGTTTGTACTTTTTCGGTTATTTTCTTTGTGGCTTTGCATTCTTAATGTCTATTGCATCTTTTGTTGGTGCTATGAAGCTAAAAAATATTAATGATAAAAGGGAACAGGATAAAAGCATTGCAGCTCGATTAAAGTTAAGCGTGAAGCCATAATCAGATAGTTTACAAATTCAGCTATTGATTCAGAGTTAAATTAAGGAAGTTAGATATTTCCTAATTGAGCTTACTTTGACTAGAATATTTTCGAACAGACTCTCTGTCTCTATAATTACTGTTAAGTGTGTTTAATCTGGAGCCTGGTTAGTGTTTAGTGATTCTGATCGCAACTTTATGGCCAGCAACATGAAAATTGTTGTTGAATCTATTGAACACAAACTTAATGAATCGTTTTTTGCCGAATTCAAGCCAATTGCGATTAGCACAATATCTACATACATTGAAGCCATTAAAAATTTCGAGGCGTCAGGAGTAAAACGGGACTTGGATTTTGGCCAAGACAACGAGGCTGAAGAGTTTATACGTTCACATCACTGCGACCTTGTAGATGAAATCGACAATGAGGATGTTATTCAGGTGCTTGATACTTTACGGTACTCATTTTCGTGTTATGCATACAACGGCCTTCACCAACTCTATACTCGCCAAGAAAACGAATGTTGGCATCCCAAAATAAAACTCACAGAGGTTCTAACGCCTAATGATATTGAATTACTTGATCAAGTTCTAACCCTGTATCGAGGTTGCGATATTAGTGAGCTTGAAAATAACTCTTTCGGTCAGGCGTGGACTACTTCATTAGAGGCGGCCAAAGAGTTCGCATACATTCATTATCGAAACCAAGCTTGGTTCAATGAAAACAACAGAGTCGTGTTAGAAACAACATACTCCAAAGATCATGTATTATTTTCAGATCAATCAGATGAGTATGAAGTGGTGGTTGATGTGGGAAAATTAGTTGATGTACGTAAACACTCCTAACCTTTCAGTCAACCTGACCGCCCAAAGCTGCGCTTTGGGTTCCCTCCATCCCTCTGGCATTTCGGCGGCAGGTTGCTTCCAACGTTAAGCTCTTAGTCGCCACATTCATGTTTTAATTCATCAGACACAGCCAATTGGAAGATTCGAAATGGAAATCGGAAAAACATACGACATTGCCTTTTCAACAGGCCGCTATGAGATTGAATATGAAAAGTATGTGACATGCATTAAGAAAACACCGAAGTCATATCGCGTAAAAAGAGTGAATGGAACTACTAGGCTCGTCGGCCATGACTCCATTTTGGAATTAAAAGAAGTTTCACCACTAACTGGAATGGAAACTCCGTTGAACTGAACATTTGGCCTACTCATCATTCAAGCAGAATGTCCGAATTGGGCCGTTTTCGACTACTTAGGATTGACGTTATCCGGCCCGAAGCAGCCATTCGCTAAATAAATATATCTCTTGACTGTATTTCTATATTTATGGAAATATAGCTACATGGATATTAAATCAGCCGTATTACAACTTTCATCAATTGCCCAAGAAGCGCGTCTGGAAATATTCAGACTACTGGTGCAGGCTGGACCAGAAGGCCTGCCTGCCGGAAGCATTGGCGAAACACTTCAAATCCCCGCCAGCACGCTTTCATTCCATCTTAAAGAATTAAGCCATGCTGGATTGATTCATTCACGCCAAGTGAGCCGTTTTATTTACTACTCAGCAAACTATGAGGCTATGAATGGCTTGCTAGCTTACCTCACTGAAAATTGCTGTGCAGGGGCAAAAGATTGCGCTCCTTCCTCTATATGCAAACCAAAATAGAGAGTTCTAAGTAAGGATGGGTATGGATAAAGTAACTGAATCAGGCGAATTGCAAATCACTAAACCAGCAATCGGAACTTTTGAACGCAATCTAACGTGGTGGGTGCTTGGCTGTATTGCTGTAGGTATCGCACTAGGCAAAGTCTTTCCAAGTTTCTTCCAATTAGTAGGAAGTCTAAAGGTTGCGGAAGTGAATTTTCCAGTAGCGGTGTTGATATGGCTGATGATTATTCCGATGTTGCTTAAAATTGACTTCAGTGCAATGAAAGAAGTGCTGACACATAGCAAAGGCATAGGAGTAACACTGTTTATCAATTGGGTGGTGAAGCCCTTCTCAATGGCATTACTGGCTTGGATATTTATACGACACTTATTTGCTGGCTTGTTACCTGTAGAACAGATTGATAGCTACATCGCAGGATTGATTCTATTAGCCGCTGCGCCATGCACGGCAATGGTATTTGTATGGAGTGGCTTATGTGGTGGTGAGCCTAAGTTTACGCTCTCTCAAGTGGCAATTAATGATGCCATTATGTTGTTTGCATTCGCTCCACTTGTTGCTTTGTTACTCGGCCTATCAAGCATTACTGTGCCTTGGGCTACGCTATTTTTATCTGTTTTGTTGTTTATCGTAGTGCCTGTGGTGATTAGTCAAATCTTACGTAAACTACTGCTATCAAAAGACGTTAATACTTTAGAAATCACGCTTAAACGCTTACATCCAATCTCACTCTTAGCATTACTCATTACATTAGTACTCTTGTTTGCATTTCAAGGCGAGCAAATATTAGCTCAGCCTATCATTATTGGACTTCTAGCCATTCCAATTACTATTCAGGTGTATTTCAATTCAATGTTGGCCTATTGGCTGAATAAGAAACTCAAAGTAGCACATTGCGTAGCTGGTCCATCTGCACTAATTGGTGCTTCAAATTTCTTTGAGCTAGCTGTGGCTACTGCAATTGCATTATTTGGGTTTAACTCAGGTGCAGCTCTTGCCACTGTTGTTGGTGTGTTGATTGAAGTGCCTGTGATGTTATCGGTGGTATCTATCGTTAATCGCAGTAAACATTGGTATGAAACTAATTAATTTTAAGAGTAACGCATGAACATATTATTTTTATGTACGGGCAATTCTTGCCGTTCCATCTTAGCTGAAGCGACATTTAATGCATTAGCACCTAGTGGCATAAAACCATGAGTGCAGGTAGTCAGCCTGCTGGATATGTGCATCCGAAATCTATTGCTTTGTTAATATCTAAAGGCATTGCAACTGAAGGCTATTACAGTAAGTCTTGGGATAACCTACCAGTAACACCCGATATCGTAATTACTGTTTGTGGTAATGCTGCAGGTGAAACTTGTCCAGCTTATTTAGGCAAAGTGATTAGAGCGCATTGGGGTGTTGAAGACCCTGCAAAAGCAACAGGAACCGATGCAGAGATTGATGCGGCTTTTGAATTGGCCTATTTAATACTGCGTAAACGTATTGAAGCATTTATAAAATTACCAGCATCACTATTTGAAGCTAAAAACGAAGCTCAACTTCAAGCTCAGCTCAATGCAATTGGTGAGATTAATTAAATGGAAACAATTGATATTTTGCCAAACATTGACAATACACTGCTCAGTAAAACTCACGTTTCTGAGTTAACCAATTACACGCCCTCTACACATGCACCTCGTTTTTTATTGCTATATGGCTCTTTACGGGAACGGTCTTACAGTAAATTACTGATACTTGAAGCGGCTAGATTGCTCGAAGCATTAGGAGGCGAAGTTAAGATATTCGACCCGCATGGTTTGCCATTACCTGATGATGCGCCAGACACACATTCCAAAGTGCAGGAGTTACGAGAACTGGCGCTATGGTCTGAAGGCATGGTGTGGTGCTCACCTGAAAGACATGGCGCAATGACTGGCATCATGAAGGCACAAATTGATTGGATACCATTAACCATGGGCGCTGTTAGACCAACGCAGGGGAAAACACTTGCCGTCATGGAAGTATCGGGTGGTTCTCAATCATTCAACGCAGTCAATCAAATGAGAATATTGGGACGCTGGATGCGGATGATTACTATACCCAACCAATCATCTGTCGCTAAAGCTTTCCAAGAATTTAATGAGGATGGCAGAATGAAGCCATCTGCATACTATGACCGAGTGGTTGATGTGATGGAGGAACTGGTTAAATTCACGTTATTAACACGTGATGTATCAGGGTTACTGGTAGATCGATACAGTGAACGTAAAGAATCAGTGGATGCACTCAGCAGTCGTGTTAATCAGCAAAAGATTTAAGAAAGTAAAACATCCTAATGACGACCTCACCAATATCCGAACCTACACGCGAAGAAATCAATCAACTCACTGGTGCTGTGATGCTGGAGTTTGGTGCTGAGTGGTGTGAATATTGCCAAGTGGCACAAGACATTATTTCCTCTGAGCTTGTCCTACACCACAATATACGGCATATCAAGATTGAAGATGGCAAGGGTCGCGTTCTTGGTAGGACATTTACTGTTAAGCTTTGGCCGACTTTGATTTTTATGAAAAATGGAGTCGAGTTGAAACGATTAGTAAGGCAATTCAACCCCGAAGAGATTGAATCAGCATTAAACTTGATTGATTAGTAATTATTATAGTTAATTACAATCGTCTACTTTGAGCCGCTTCATGTCTTTTTGCTGAGATGTAATAGTTCGGCCCTAAGCGGATTGTGAATTCAAGTTAAAATCATAAAACTACATTTTATGTGTGAGAATTTCTCAAACGTAATGCATTCGTAATCACAGAAACTGAACTCAAACTCATCGCCAAAGCCGCAATCATGGGTGAGAGTAACCATCCAGTGAATGGATAAAGCACTCCCGCAGCTAGCGGCACACCTAATGCGTTATAAACAAAAGCAAAACCTAAGTTTTGTTTCATATTAGCGATGGTTTGCTCCGATATAGCACGAGCTTGCGCAATCCCGCGTAAGTCACCCTTAACGAGTGTTACCTGAGCGCTATTCATCGCTACATCAGTGCCAGTACCCATAGCGACACCAACGTCAGCTTTCGCAAGCGCAGGGGCATCGTTGATACCGTCTCCTGCCATTGCCACAATACGACCTTCGCGCTGCAACTTATCTACGAGTGCTAATTTGTCTGCAGGTTTAACTTCTCCATATACTTCATCAATACCTAACTTGGAGGCCACGGACTTTGCTGTCATCAATCCATCGCCTGTCGCCATGATGACGCGCATGCCAGATGATTGTAAAGTAGCCAATGCTTCGGCTGTGCTTTCCTTAATTGGATCTGACACGGAAAGCAACCCTGCTAGCTGACCATCAACGGCCAAATACATCACGCTGGCGCCTGTAGCACGTAATTCTTCTGCCTGTACTTTCAATGATTCGATATGCACATTAAGTTGAGTCATCAGCGCAGTATTCCCTAGGGCCAGTTGTTTGCCGTTTACACGGCCACGCACACCAATACCCGTACTGGATTCAAAGTCTTCTACTTTATCAATAACCAAACCCTTTTCACGCGCGGCTTTCACAATAGCATCAGCTAATGGGTGTTCACTGCCTTGGTCAAGGCTGGCTGCTAGACCTAATACTTCGTCTTCGGTATAACCTGATAATGCCAAAGCTTGATTAAAGCGCGGCTTTCCTTCTGTCAGCGTACCAGTCTTGTCTACGATTAAGGTATCTACTTTACGGAAGTTTTCGATAGCGGCTGCGTCGCGGAACAGAACACCCTGCGTTGCTGCCTTACCAGTAGCGACCATGATTGACATCGGAGTAGCTAATCCCAAAGCGCAAGGGCATGCAATGATAAGCACCGCCACTGCGTTGATCAAGCCATAAACCCAGCTAGGTTCTGGACCAAATAACCCCCAAACAACAAATGTCAGCAATGCGATTGCAACGACAGTGACTACAAAGTAGCCAGCCACTTGGTCTGCCATACGTTGCATCGGTGCTTTGGAGCGCTGGGCTTGGATAACCATCTGCACGATACTGGCCAATACAGTTTGCGAACCTACTTTTTCTGAGCGCATGATTAGTGCGCCGTTAGTGTTTAGCGTTGCGCCAATGAGCTTATCGCCGACACCTTTAGTCACGGGCATTGGTTCACCGGTGAGCATGGACTCATCTACAGCGCTGCCACCCTCAGTCACCACACCGTCGACAGGGATTTTTTCACCTGGACGTATCCGTAACATGTCACCAACATGTACATGCGTGAGAGGAACATCTTCTTCCACTCCATCAGCATTTATTCTGCGAGCTGTTTTAGGTGATAAACCAAGCAATGATTTTATTGCAGCAGACGTTTGTGAACGTGCTTTGAGCTCTAGAATTTGGCCGAGTAATGTTAACGATATAATCACTGCTGCCGCTTCAAAGTATACGGATACACGACCCATTGCCATAAATGATGCAGGGAATACGTTTGGTGCAACCGTGGCCACAACGCTATAAATGAAAGCCGCTGCAGTACCCAATCCAATCAACGTCCACATATTTGGACTACGATTGATTACTGATTGGATACCCCGCTCGAAGAAAGGCCAGCCTGCCCATAGCACTATAGGTAGCGTTAACACCAGTTCAATCCAACTTTGTGTGGTCATCTCAAACCACTGCAACCGATGACCAAGCATGGCTAAGAAAGTGACGATAATAGTGAGCGGAAGCGTCCAGATAAATCGTCTTTTAAAGTCGTGCAATTCTGGACTCTCAGCATCATCTAAAATAGGCATTTCTGGCTCTAATGCCATGCCACACTTTGGACAATCTCCAGCCTGATCTTGCCGAACCTCTGGGTGCATCGGACAAGTGTATATAGTCCCAGTGGGGATAGGTTCGGACAAAGTAGATTTTGTTTCTAAAACTTTGCTATCCGAGCTTGAGTTTTTATCTGAATACTTCGCTGGATCACCCACAAACTTAGCTCTGCAGCTAGCACTACAGAAATAAACTGGCTTGCCTTTGTAATTGAATACGTTAGGAGATTGATCTGTCACCGCCATGCCGCAGACGGGGTCTTTTAATGCTTGCAATACAGGACTATTTATAATCATGATGTCTCACTCCTGCTGTTATAAAGCAATTATCCGCAACAGCCTTTACCTTGAGATTGCTGTGCAGTATTGGATGTATCTACCCCATAACCAGCTCCTATTACCGCTGATTTTAATTGTTCAGGAGAGGTTAATTTCTCGTCATATTGCACTGTTGCCTTCCCATCGGATAAAGAAACGGTGACATCATTAACTCCATTAACGGTTTTAAGCGCTTGTGTAACATTAGATGTACAACCGCCACAGGTCATTCCTGTTACTTGTATAATTTCAGCTTGCATGGTGAAACTCCTTTTTCATTGTATTCAAGCAAATATCTGCCAACTTGTCATCTATCAATTGATGTTCAAAGTCTGTTCGATAACACATCTTAGATGTAAAGACGCATTGAATTAACAACACCAGCTATACTAACTTTTATAGCTGGTGTTAAGTTAAATCAATGCTCCATATGCTCCATCGGTTTTCGTACAGACATTTCCGTACCGCCTTCTGGAACAGTCATCTCTGATCGTTCAACAGGTGGTAAATCGTTAATCACTTCATGTGCAACTGTACCTTTAGGGTTTTTGTAAGGTCCTGGATCTTTATAATCGTTACGCGCTAAACCTTCACGCACTTTGAGCGTGGTGAACATGCCACCCATATCAATGGCACCGAATTGACCAGTGCCGGACATCATGGGCAGTGTATTCTCTGGCAGCGGCATATCCATCATGCCAGCCATTTCACTCATCTCGGCCATACCAGTTGCGCCCATGGGCATGTAGTCAGGCACTAGATTACCAATTTTTTTCACCAAATCCCCTTGCTTTACACCGAGTAATGTAGGTACGTCATGCCCCATCGGGTTCATAGTGTGGTGACTTTTATGGCAATGAAATGCCCAATCTCCAGGATTATTCGCCACAAATTCAATGGCGCGCATCTGGCCTACCGCGATGTCTGTAGTAACCTCTGGCCAGCGTGCTGTTTTCGGCACCCAACCGCCATCGGTGCCAGTCACTTCAAATTCATGTCCGTGCAAGTGGATGGGGTGATTCGTCATGGTGAGGTTGCCAACACGAATGCGTACTCGGTCGTTTTTGCGCACTACCAATGGGTCTGTGCCTGGAAAAACGCGGCTATTAAATGCCCACAAATTGAAGTTCAGCATTTCCGCTATCCGAGGTGTATAGCTACCAGGCTCTATATCGTAGGAACTGAGTAAAAATACAAAATCTCGGTCAACGGCCATGAATTTAGGATTTTTTGGATGCGTCACCCAACTACCCATCATGCCCATCGCCATTTGCACCATTTCATCGGCGTGTGGGTGGTACATGAAGGTACCTGGACGCTTAGCCTCAAACTCATAGACAAAAGTTTTCCCAGGTTGTATTGGTGGCTGTGTTAAACCACTCACGCCGTCCATTCCGTTTGGCAATGGCTGTCCGTGCCAGTGAATGCTTGTATGTTCAGGTAGTCTATTCGTTACAAATATTCTTACTTTATCGCCTTCAACTACTTCAATAGTAGGCCCTGGGCTTTGGCCGTTATAACCCCATAAGTGCGCTTTCATACCAGGTGCAATTTCACGTAATACTGGTTCAGCCACTAAATGAAATTCTTTTACGCCTTTATTCATACGCCATGGCAAAGTCCAACCGTTAAGTGTTACTACTGGATTGTAAGGTCGGCCGGTATTGGGTTGCAACGGCGCTTGAGTATTAGCATGCTCTGTAGAAACAATTTCTGGTAATGCGGCCATTGCTACTTTACTAACTGCGGATGCAGCAATACCTGCACCTGCTAATCTAAAAAAGTCACGTCTGTTAAATTTAGAAAAATCCATGTTAATTTCCTTCAATCATATTTTCGTTACCAATAAGTGTCATTTGTAATGTGCTATCGGCCACCCAAAATTCACGTAAAGATTCGATATAACTTTGCACACTTGTCACTTGCGCACGCGCATCTCCAAACAGTTCAAATGGACTGGTCAGCATGCCGTTATAGCGAAGTTGGTTTTCTTGCAGAATTTTTTTGCGAAGCGGCACAATTTCATCACGTATATGCTTTGTCACATCGTAATTGGTACGATAGGTGTTATAGGCCTCACGGATTTCAGACTGTGCATTGATTGCTACTTGTGCGACCCGATTGACCGATTGCATGTAAATGGATTCAGCCCGTGCAACGCGCGCTGTACCCCAATCAAATATTGGCAATTCAAATGAAAGCTCTACACCCTTTTTATAAGGATCGCCACGACGACCTTCTAACACTCTTGCTGGGCCAATTTCTAATACATTAATGAAGCGTGTCGTCTTGGTAAGCCCGAGTTGTTTAGCTAATGCATCCGTTTCTAGTCGCATAGCCTGTAAATCTAGTCGCTGTTCAAAAGCTGCTTTCTCAAATGGTTGCAACTCTGTGATTGACTTAGGTAAATCTGGCAAACGTTCTTCCAAACTAAACTGATCAACTGATACACCTAGCAAACGTGATAGCGCTTCATAGGCAGATACTTTCTTGTTTGTCGCACTTGCGTAATCTAGTGCTGCATCAGCATAAAAGCTCTGCTCACGTGCTTGCTGTAGCTTGTTAAAGTTACCTGCCTTGACCATCCGTCTTGCTAATTCAGCACTGGCTTCTGCAGATTCTTTTACTTGCTCGCTATAGCGTACTTGCTCTGTTGCAGCGACTGCATTGAAATAGGCAATACGTGTGTGATTTGCGATTTTAATCACTTCAAAAGCAGTTTTCTTCTGAGTTTGCACAAATCTCTGGCGTTCTATCTCTTTCATTTTAGGCATGGTTATAAGCGAGAAAATATTAAACGTGAGCGCTTGTTCTATACTATATTCACCATTATTTCTCACATACAGCATAGAAAACTTAGGGTTAGGCAAACGACCAGCCTGCACCAAATCCGCTTCCGATATACCAAGGTTGTAAAAGTCTGCCTGCAACCCTTTATTATTGAATAGAGCAATTTGTACGGCTTGCTCTACATTTAAACGTTTCGATAATAATTCGTTTACACGTTCAGTGACTTTATTCTTTTCACCTTCTGTTTTTGGCCAAACCACCTCTTGCTTGATGTGTTTTTGAGTAGTATCTTGCACAGCGCCAAAACCACCATCTTTAGAAAAAGTAGCACAACCGCCGAGTGCAAAACTGGCACTGATAATGGCGATTAGAGTACGAGATTTGATTGCTGCATGTTGTGCATTAGTGTTCATGCGATTCTCCTTTTTCATCATCATGTTGCTCTGTAGGTTTATCAGACCTTGTGTTAGCGGTAGCATTAACATCACCGTGGTGACCATGGCCTGCACCCTCACTGGCGGGAATAGATAACACACCTATGCCGTGTCGATAAACTACTTCTCCTCCCAACCATGCTGTCACAGCAATCGCTTGAGAAAGCAGTAAAAGTAAAAACAACATTGGTACTGATATCAGTTCATTGACACGATACTTCCATGCATCCCAGCTAGCCAGCAAGATTAAGCCTAAAGCCGATGGAATGGCCCAAGAACGGTGTAACAACATCGCTGCATGGCCAGCATCATCGTGGTTCACTGAATTAAAAGCGAGCCAGCCAAATAACACTGCTGTTGCAGCACCGATTGCAGCAAGCCATAAGATAAAGTGACCAGCGGCGGCCAGCTGTGCCGAGATCGGATGGCTACGTCGTGCGTAAGCTGCGATACTCAATAGAAATGCGATGATGGTTAAAGCAATTGGGAAATGCACAACAATCGGATGAAAGTTAGGAATTATCTGCCATTGTGTGGGTTGCACTTTAGATGCAGCCATTGAAGGCATTACCATACCTGCATGCTCAGCCCCTTGTTTAGAGGCATGCTCGTGTGGTTGAGACTCATCTTGGGCGGCAGCGTCATGACTTGGTTGCATTTCATCCGGCTTTGATTCACTCATCTTGGAGTGATCCATCGCTTTCATATCAGAACTAGCATGATCATGCTCGGCCATTTTGTCGTGGCTCATCTCTGGCATGTCGTCTTTTTTCATAGCCTGCATCGGTGGTTTATTATCAGACTTGGACTTCATACTGCCATGATCCATCTCTGCCATTGGCGCCGCAGAATGGTCATGTTTCATTTGGCTATGATCCATACCTTTGATACTACCTGAGTCCGTATTTTCCATGCCTTCCATCTTGCTATGGTCCATACCCTCCATTCCAGGCATATCCTTACTTTCAGAAGACATATTAGCCATCTGCTCTGGCGTCATTTTATGTTGCATGCCAGCCATGGAGTGTACGGCATGAACGCCACCGCTTGAAGGTACGTTTATAGATTGCCAATCTGATAAGTTGTCATCAGATAAGGGTTTGTAGTCATCAAAGGATGATTGATAGGTATTGTTCTCTTGAGGGGCATCCGCGGCAAAAGCTGGCGTAAATGCACCTATCGCAAGAGAAAGAATAAACAACGATAAGTTGAATAGTTTCATCGAAATCTCATTTCAAAAATAAATATGGCGAATCAGCAACAGGCCGAAATGGCCTAGAGCTGAGTTAAATCCATCGACTTATTTAAGAAATGGGAGGTCTTTGAGGCTGTGCACTGATGTGCGAGTGGTAACTTGGCTCAAACAAGCTCACTTCGATTGCTTGAACCTGGGATTGCATATTGTCAAGTTGACGAGGTGGCAGAACGGTAAAGCAAGCCATGCAGTGACCGCATTTAGAGCAATTGTCATTGGCTGACTGTTTCTGATCTGCATCGTGCTGATGGTTTTCATGTTGATTCATGCCATGGTCATCATGATTATGGCTTTCAGTACTTGCTGCATGATTATCACAAAGTTGGTCAGCAACCATCATTCCGCTCGCGTAAACAGTATCTGTGAAGAATATTGTTAGCAGAAGGAAAATGAATACACGAAATGATCGCAGTTGCTTAAATTGCATAAGCGTTAGTTTACGCCAACTCAATAAAGTTTAATTAAAAATTAATGGCAGTGATAAGGAACTGAGCCGTTGTGACAACCAGCGCTATTTGTACCACCACTATGGGAAGGAGCACCATGAGTGCCTTCAGCATCATGAGTGTGACCACTATAAAATTCTACTGCGATTCTAGGGCTTATAACATTAGCGACTACAACTGTCGCTCCGACTACACCTACAGTTGCTAAAACAATTAAAAAACCCTTTTTAATATTCATTATTGTCTCCCAGTATTTTTAGAGTTGTGTATCAACTGCCAGCTAATACTGAGCTTTATCTAATTTCATGTCAAAGCTTTATTTCACGAGCTCATCATGATCATGTTGATGATGAACGTCTGGAAAATGTGAGTGGCTATGTTCTATAGGTTCGTGTGAATGTCTATGGGTATGCGTTAGGCTAACATCTCCCGATTTAGCATGGGTGTGCTGGTGATGTTCATCATGACTGTGTTCATGCTCATGTTCTAAAGGCGTGTGTTCGTGTAAATGCTCATGGCACTCACTCAAATGTAGCCAGATTCCAGCAGCCATTAGAATTCCAGTGATGATCAATGGCAGAGTAATAGGGTCACCCAAAGCAATTGCAAGTAGCGCCCCAAAAAATGGTGCTACCGAGAAATACGCGCCAGTTCGTGCTGTACCCAAATGACGCAAGCCAACCACGAATAAAGCCAGACTTACACCATAAGCAAAGAACCCCACAAACATTGAGCCTGCTACATTAAATAAAGAAGGCAAAGTAGCACCAACTGTAAATGCCAAAATTAAATTGACTGACCCAGCAATCAAGCCTTTAATAGAAGCAATCCAAGCAGCATCTGATAATGAAATTTTACGCGTTAGGTTGTTATCCAATCCCCAAGAAAAGCAAGCACCAAGCACTGCTAACGATGGCCATATCCCAGAAAACTTTATTTCACTTGGCCAACTTAAGGTTAGTGCACCTACAACTATTAATGCCATACCAAGCGCAATGCGGCGGTCAAAGTTTTCTTTAAATACAAACCATGCTAACAGAGTAGTAAATACACCTTCCATGTTGAGCAGTAAAGATGCGCCTGATGCCGGCATAGATGTCAAACCCAGCATTAAGAGTACAGGTGCTATTACTCCGCCAGCTAAGATTGCGGCTGCAAACCAAGCAATTTCTTCTCGCTCTAATTTGACTGATGGCGCACGAATAATAAAGCGATAAACCGTTAGGCCAATACCAGAGCCAAGATATAAAAGTCCAGCAAGCAGCCACGGACTAATATGATTGAGTAAAAGCTTTGCAAGTGGAGTGCCAGCCCCAAATAACAAAGCAGAACCTAATGCAGCAAGAATACCTTTTTGTAACATTTTTAAATTCTATATGTATATTGGAGTAAATAAGTACCTTAATTTGCTTGGTCACTTTTCATTATACTTTCGGGTACTAGCAGTCCGCTTTGGGCCGTTTTTTGCCCTTTGACCTACATAAAATCTTTCCGTAAAGCAGACAGTTAAAAGTACAATCAACATTATTTTATGAAGTTTATTTAGCTAGTAGCAATACCTATACTTTATAAGTAATGCTGATGACTTGAAAGAAACAATTATCAAATTGAAACTATAAAGAATTTACAGCCATTTTCTTAGCCAGGTCATCAACACTCACTTGATAATATCTATTAAGCATTTTCAGATCAGAGTGGCCAGTAACGCGACTAAGCTCAATTACGTTCGGAAGAAGGGCAGCCAACCGACTCGTTGCTTCGTGCCGCAAATCGTGAAATCTTAGGTTAACCAAGAAGTTTTCATCAATCTTAACGCCATTCAACTCACATTCATTCAGATACTTGGCCAGTGCGCGATCTCTGGCGCGTTCAAAAGCTTGGCTTATATATTCACCCTTCAGCCCAAATACGAAACCATCTATGCGAGCTGGCAGGGCCTTTAACAGTTCAGCAGCAGTTGGTATCAATGGCGCTACTCTGTTTTTACCATTTTTGGTTTCCATCAGCTTTGCAGATGGAACAGTTAAATCAATATTTATTCGCATTAAATTCGATATTTCACCGCGCCGCATTGCAGTATAAAGCGCAAGTTTTACGATTGATGCTAACTCAATACTGCTTGTGTTGTTGCAAATGGCCTCAATCTCAGCATCGCTAACGCGTCTTTCACGAGCATCATCAACAGATAGTTTTTTAACTTTAGGTATGCCGTGTGGCAATGTGATTTTGCAGTCGTCATGAGCATAAGACAATAATCGGTTTAAAGTCGTAATTTCTCGATTGGCGGAGTTTGCCTGAATTGTTTCAAGTCTAGTGTTTCGGAATTGGATGATGACACTGGTTGTTATGGCACCAATAATTTTACTTCCCAAAGCTTTCTCAATGATATTGAGGCGTGAAACTTCCTGAGGCTGTGCTTTTATGGAAAGCTTGGTTTTATCTGTCTTTGTTTTTGGAGTTTTTTCATCTGCCTCTGACTCTGATTTCGGCTTAATGTTGAGTTTTTCTTTTTTGTATCGTTTGATTAGTTGGCTTAGTGTAGTGCGCTCGGCTTCATTTGTATTAATAAAGATTCCGCGATCAATCTCACTTTCGGTTTTTCTTGCCCAGACATCAGCGTCTTTCTGATAAAAAAAGGTTTTACTGATTTGATGGCCTTTTCGCCTGATTGAAGCACGCCACTGGAATTCACCGCGATATGTAATAGTAGCCATTTAAGCCTTCACTGTACCAAATTTGCACCAATAAATAGCATTAAATCATCAGATGTTTTATTTTACAAGGGATGTAGCGTGTATTTAGTTCCCCCTCCTAAGGGGAGGGTCACACGTTCGATTCGTGTCGGGGGTACCAAATATAAAGGGTGAATATAAAAAGGTTAGTTTTAATCACTAACCTTTTTTGTTTTTAATCGATTGTATTTAATATACAGCTTAAACTGATTTAGGCTTTGCTTTTGGTTTTAGCATCACACAATTTTCTGTTCCATAATTCCCTGTATTTTTTGGCTCTGCTTTGGTTTCGCCAGTATTTGCAATCTGATTAGATTCATAATAGTGATTGATGTAGCTAAAGTGCTTGTTCTTGGCTTGCTTAAAGCGGGCGATACCCGTGCTAAAAATCACTGCGTTACCATCAACTATTTCAATCGTTAAAGCCATGTCGCTTCCGTTAACGATTGCTTGACCACCGTAGGTGGTTGAATTTTCTGTTTCTATGGTTAAATCATATCGACCCAGGTTGCGATGGCTATACACTTTATTTAACTCGAAAGTAATCAGCAAATTATAACTGCCTATTTTTGCATTATTTCCCGCGCATGAGTAGACTCCACTATAATCTGTGCCTGTGAATTTTGCTGCTGCTGGTTTGGATGCGGCAAGTGCACTTGTTGTACATAAGAGTTGTGTGGTGATAGCGACGAGTAGTGTTAAGAATATTTTGTTCATATGAATGGGTGATATTTAGCCGAACTAGATTGTAACTTGATGCTTGCGGTTTTAGAAATAACTATTATATTTATTCTGAATCTATTTCGTTTTCAGCACACTTACTCTTTGCTTTGACGTTTTTTAGATTTGAAATAGATTAAACAAACACAAAGATTTTTTACTCATTATTTTGATAAACATGGATTGAATGAATTTTTTTAACAAACGTATCTTTACACCATTATTGTTTGCGCTCGTTGTTGGAGCAGTCCATTTTGGCATTTGGGCATTATTCAATCAAACATTGCCTTTAATTAATGCGCCTCAAGTGGTCAATGGTTTTGCTTACAGTGGCTTTCAACAAAGCCAAAGTCCTTTGGAGCGGAATTATCCAAGCACGGCTGAATTGTTGGCCGATTTAAAGTTGCTTAAACCGTTAACTAATCATATTCGCATCTACGGCGCGCTTGAGAACAGTGAAGTGACGCCGCTTGCCTCCAGCTTGGGCTTTAAGATTTCAGCAGGCGCGTGGCTTGGTGCCGATAAAGTAGCTAATGATCGTGAAATCTCTGCCTTAAAAGCGCAAATCAAAATTTACCCTAATATTGAGCGTGCAATAGTGGGTAATGAGGTTCTGTTACGAAAGGATATGACTAACGAAGAGTTGTTTGCTTACCTTGACGAGGTGCGTGAATCCACAACTCTGCCGATTTCTACCGCTGAGCCGTGGCATGTCTGGTTAAGAAATCCAGATTTAGTTAAGCATGTGGATTACATTGCAGTGCATTTGCTGCCTTACCATGAGGGCTTGCATGTAGAACAAGCAGTTGACTATTCTTTATTAAAATATCAAGAGCTTATGGCAGCTTTTCCTAGAAAAAAAATAGTGATTACCGAGGTTGGCTGGCCGAGTGAAGGCCCTGCGATTGGCTCTTCAGTTGCCTCAAAAATTAACCAGGCTCATTTTGTGCGGGAATTCATCGCAAAAACCGCTTATAAAAATTATGACTATTACTTGATGGAAGCCTTTGACCAGCCGTGGAAGAAGAATCTGGAAGGTTGGGCGGGTGCATATTGGGGCATGTTTAGTGCAGATCGTACTCTAAAGTACTCATTACAAGGCGCAGTGCCTAAAGACGTGCGATGGATTACCAAGGCAACCTGGGCAACATTAATTGCTTTTTTACCTATTTTATTTATTGCGTATCGTTTTAGAAATTGGGGCTTAGGTGGACGAATCTCACTGGCAGTTTTATTGCAGGCATGTATCACAATCTTGGTCATCGCCTGGAATTTGCCGGGGGATTATTACTACACATTAATGGATTTCAGCATATTAATTGCCTTGATTATGGGTATGTTCCTGACCTCTGCGGTATTAATGATCTATGGCGTAGAGTTTAGCGAGGTGATGTTTAAAAAGCTGGGATGGAAAATCTACGGGCGCGCAAAGCCATTACCTGCCGACGAAGAGTTATTTGTGTCAATCCATCTTGCTTGTTACAACGAGCCACCAGAAATGGTGATTCAAACCATTGAAAGTTTGCTCAAACTAAACTACACAAAATTTGAAGTGATTGTGGTGGATAACAACACCAAGGATGAGGCGAAGTGGAAGCCAATTGAAGCGTATATGGCCACAATGCCTAGTAATTTTCATTTCTATCACTTACCACAATGGCCCGGTTTCAAAGCGGGCGCTTTAAATTTTGCGCTGAGTAAAACCAATCCTGCGGCAGAAGTTGTTGGTGTGGTGGATGCGGATTATGTCGTCACTGCGGATTGGCTATCAGATTTGGTGCCACATTTTAAAGAGGCTGGGGTTGCCGTTGTGCAGGCTCCACAAGCGCATAGAGAGTGGGAGAATAATTTTTTCCGTCGCATGAGCAATTGGGAGTTTGAAGGTTTTTTCCGTATTGGTATGCATCATCGGCATGAGCGCAACGCTTTGATTCAGCATGGCACGATGACATTGATTCGCCATGAATCGCTGCTGCAATGCGGTTCATGGTCGGAATGGTGTATTTGTGAAGATACGGAATTAGGCTTAAGGTTGCTTGAAGATGGTTATGAGCTGCGTTATGTTGATGACACCTTCGGACGCGGACTTACTCCTTCTGATTTTAAAGCACTTAAGTCGCAACGTTCCCGTTGGGCTTTTGGTGCGATGCAGATTTTAAAACATCATCTTCCAAAACTTCTCGGAAAATCCACATTAACTTTTGGTCAGCGTTATCACTTTTTGACCGGTTGGTTTGGTTGGCTGGGCGATGCCTTACAGCTTATTTTTACGATTGGCTCTATCGGCTGGAGTATCGCCATGATTGCCTTCCCTAAAGAATTTTCTCTGCCCGTGACAATTATGATTGCGCCTATTGTGTGCTTTTTGTTTATTAAAGCGGCATTAGGTCCTATTTTGTATCGCAAAACCATGAATTGCCAATGGAAAGATATTCTTGGTGCATCTTTGGCTAGCTTGGGTTTATCTCACGCAATTGCTACTGGTATTATCGCTGGCATCATTCAAAAGAATGGTGTATTTAAAGTGACTTCCAAAGGTAAGCTGAAAACTAAAAAGCTGGCGATTTTGAACCCGATTGTTGAGGAGGTCGTGCTACTGGCTGCTTTGGTGATTTGTGCCACGGCAATGATAATAACTAGGGGCGTAGAGAATTTTGATGCTCAACTATGGGTGGGCTTGTTGGCACTGCAATCATTGCCTTACGTGAGTGCGCTAATTTGCCAGATTCTTGCACACACTTCTGAGGCAGAGAGTTCTGGTGCCAGTGAAAGTAAAGCGATATTAGACGTTTAAGGTGCTTAATTAAAGCCGTTTATCTAACTTGGGTAGTTTCTAGTCTGTTTAAAAATAGGTTATTTAATCAGTAAATACCCTATTTTTCTTATTGTTTTGCTACTTGTTTTTCTTGCCAAAGCTCTAGGTATTTTTCCGAGTTATTCAGTAAATCCTCCTTCATGTCTTCATAAATAGTAGCTGGCGGTAGCGGTGTGTTTTGTGAGATAGCACTAAAACCTAAACCGAGCTTGCCACCTTCTACCTGAAGTCCGATGAATTCCAACATCGTCGGGAACAAATCAAAATGCAGAATGTATTCACGATTTTTTGTGATGGGTTTATTTGAAATAAAACGATTGTAAATATAACGTTGCTTGATTTTATCTAGCTGTTTATGCGACGGGTTGTACATCGCTAAATGATCACCAATAATCACCACATTGGTATCTTTAAGGTAGCCATTTTTTTTCATAAATTTTATAAAATCAACCACTTGAGTTGCGGTGCACTCTACAATTCCCTTGAATTCTTTAACGCCGCGACTTTTGCAGTATTTTGAAAAATGGCCATCTGGCCCGTGCGTATCAATGGTCGTAAATGTTAAGTTAAACGGTTGGGATTGAGCATGCAGTTCTTTAAGTTTGGCTTTAACTAATACCAATAAATCGTCGTCATACAGCCCCCAGTAATTCATTTCATTAACAGTCAGGTTTTTCTTAAGCTCTTCTCTACCATAGACCTCATCGTAATGATGATCTTGAAAAAATTTGCCCTTGCCTGAGAAACTTAACGCATCGCCACCCATGTAAACGTTGTGGTAGCCAGCATCGTGCAGAACATCACCCAGGCAAACTGCATTAGGTAAAAATGCTTTAATTCTTTCGCCTTGGTCATTGCCGCCGTACAAGCTGACAGTTTTCAGTGGAACACCACATTGTGTTGCGGTGATGCCAGCAATGGTCCAGTTTGTACCAGGTGCTTGTTTGTATTGACTAAAGCTGACACCCTTGAGTGCATCTAAACTGCTGAGCAGGTTTTTACCAAATTTTGTCTCATCTTTATAACTGTCTTCTAAAGACTCTACATAAATAAGCACTAAATTCTTAGGTTTTGCGTTGGCCTTTATTGGTTCAATTTTAACCGACCGCGGGTTAACGTAATGTTCGCCAAAGTAATCTGGACCTAATTGATTGTGTACAAAAGCGCTGATTGAAAATTGAAAAGCAAAGTAAATCGAGCAGGCGATCAATGTATATAAAGGCGCACGATGGCTGATGAACCAATAAAACACCTTTAAACCTTGCACATTGAAGATTTGCATGGGTTTTGCAAACCAGTGTTTTGAGTTGTAAATCAGATATAGGGCAATCGAATATTCAACAATCACCAACAGCAATGCGAAACTAATCGGTAATGCCAGGCAAGTTAGAATAAAACTTCTGACGATGCCGACATCTGTGGCTACCAAGCCATCCATGCCAAATTGCGCGTGATATAACACTTGCTCTAGCGAGGCTTGACCAAAGTTTGAAGTCACCCAATAAGCAATGCTTGCTAAAAAAAATGCGAATAAATAACTAAAAAACCTGACAGCGGCTCTTAAATAATGCCTTTGCTGGTTTTGGCTTATTTGTTCACTGGAAAGCATGGATGATTTGATGGTTAACTATTGTCAGATGGTAGTAAATTCAAAGCAATCTACTTATTATCCGTTTTACTATCCAGCGTTTCCCAGCGTGCTAAAAGCGTTTCTAACAGATTTTCAATCTCACTTAATCTCGCTTGCAGACTTTTTACAAGAGGTGCTTGTGTGACATAAATCTCGCTATCAGCCAGTTGCGCGTTGATGCTGCTTTGTTCAGCTTCCAGTAGCTCAATTTGCGCTGGAATGCCTTCCAACTCTTGCTGCTCTTTAAAGCTTAATTTATTGGTCGGTTTGCTTTGCTTGGGACTGGCAGTGTTTTGTTTATTGTTCGCCTTAGCTGCGTTATCGGCTTTTTTATCGTCTAAACGTTGCTGCGTAAAGCGTTGCCAGTCATCATAACCGCCGCCAAACTCCGTTAATACCGCATTGCCTTCAAAGGCGATGACCTGTGTCACAGTGTTTTCCAAGAAAGCGCGGTCATGGCTGACTAAAAATAGTGTGCCGGCAAATTCTTGCAACAGGCTTTCCAATAATTCAAGCGTATCAATATCCAAGTCATTGGTTGGCTCATCCAGCACCAGTACATTAGCAGGGCGGGCAAACAGGCGCGCCAATAGTAAACGGTTGCGTTCGCCACCAGAAAGTGATTTTACCGGGGAGCGTGAACGTTGCGGCGGGAACAGGAAGTCTTCCAAATAGCTGATGACGTGTTTACGTTCATTGCCGATTTCCACAAAATCCGAACCCGGACTGATCGTATCTGCCAGAGTCGCTTCTTCGTCCAGTTGCTCACGCATCTGGTCAAAATACGCCACATTGATTTTAGTCCCACGTTGAATATCACCGCTATCGGCTTCAATATCGCCTAGAATTAATTTCAGCAATGTTGTTTTGCCAATACCGTTAGGTCCGAGTAAACCGATTTTATCGCCGCGTAAAATGCGTGTACTGAAACCGTTAATCAAGGTTCTGCCGCCGTAGGCTTTGACAACGTTTTCAAGTTCAGCAACTAACTTGCCACTACGTTCGCCCGCATCCAGATTCAATCTCACATTGCCTTGGCGTTCGCGTCGAGCGGCGCGGTCTAGGCGCAATGCTTCCAGTCTGCGCACGCGACCTTCGTTACGGGTGCGACGCGCTTTAATGCCTTGGCGAATCCATACTTCTTCCTGTGCTAAAAACTTATCAAATTTGGCTGCATGTGTTTCTTCAACAGCAATCAGTTCTTCTTTTTTGACTTGATATTGCGTGAAGTTGCCGACGAAATCGGTGAGTTTTCCGCGGTCTAATTCGGTAATGCGTGTAGCCAATCTGTCCAAGAAGCGGCGGTCATGCGTAATAAACAGCACGCTGCCGTTAAAGCCTAATAATAAATCTTCCAGCCATTCAATCGCTTCTAAGTCTAAATGGTTGGTGGGCTCGTCCAGCAATAGTACTTCAGGCTCGGCGACCAAGGCGCGGCCTAATGCCACACGTTTGCGCCAGCCGCCCGATAAAGTTGAAATCAAAGCGTCGGCATCTAGCTTTAAACGACTTAACACGGTTTCAACACGCGACTGCGCCGCCCAGCCATTTTGTGTATCCAAATCATGCTGCAAAGCCTGCATTTTGGTCATCAGTGCATCAATATCGGCATCAGGCATGCCCATGTCGTGCGTCACAGCGTGATAATCAATAATCGTTTGCTGTAACGAGCCCAAGCCCTCAGCGACCGCTTCGAATATGGTGTGCGAAGTATCCAGTTCCGGTTCTTGTGGCACATACACCACACGTACATTGGGCGCACGCCATACACTGCCTTCGTCTAGCTTAATGGTTCCGGCAATGGCTTTTAATAAGCTGGATTTGCCTGCGCCATTTCGACCAATGAGGCCGACACGCTCTCCGGAGTCTAGCTGGAAATCTGCGTGGTCGAGTAATGGATGGTGCCCGTAAGCGAGGCTAGCTTGGTCTAAGGTGATATATGGCATAAGCGTTATTTTAACACGGACGCGTAAATGCCAGCCGTGTTTAAGTGCTTAGTTAACATTCATTTAATTTGATGTTAAATGTATGTGAGTTACAGATTTTTCTTAAAATCTGCCAAACTTTGTTTGCAAGGAGATTCCTCTCCTGATCCTGCATCTAAAAATGGCACAATCGCAGCAAGCGGGTTAATGAACGCTAATGCAATACCGCCCAAAACACGTGCGACAATCGGCGTTTTTTCGATGGAAACATCAGGGGTTTTAAACGTGCCTTTTACATGGATAGGTGAGCGCACGGTAAACGGTGACATGTTTTTAGGTTTTGCTGCCAAGCGTAAATCCAAGGTTTCTTTGGCAATGTTCACATTGCCGTCAATCAGTATCAAGGTTACAGGTGTATCTATTAGTGCTACTTTAGGTATGGCAATGCCTTTTTTAGCAGTCAAATCCATTACCGCACATTGCATCGGTAGTGCGTTGTCTTTTGTCAGTAATATACCTAATCCTTGCGCGATATCTAAACCAAGCGCCTCCACAATTAAATGTGAGACAGTGCCTTTATGGATATAAAGCGATACATCGCCATCTAAAGAACTTAACATTTCGGCAGTTGAATTGCCTGTACCCGTTAACTTGGTTTTGCCGTTAAGCATGCCGGTTACATAAGAAGGTGGGCTTTCTTTTTTGCCTTCTGATTGTGCTTGTTTCTTTGGCTGGGTTGAAACCGCTAGCCATTTTTCAACATCAATATCTTTCCAGCGCAGATTAATATTCCAAGTAGGTGCAAGTGCTGTTTTTTTTGTAGCGTTTGCTAATTCTTTATCATTATTTAAGCCTGCGTCTTTTAAATGCGTATCGATGGATATCAAGCCAGCAATGCTACCATCAGCCGTGCGTGCATCAATTTTTGAGAGCGATAATTTTCCGCTATCCAGCAATAAATCTGCTTTTAATGGCGTAATAGGGCGTGAAAATGCATTGCCCAATTCCACATATTGTAAGTTCACCGCAATTTGTGCATCCATTTTATTTAACGATGGTAAGTCGAGCGGGCGATCAGGAATTACTTGGTTATTCTCTGGTTTTGCAACAGAGCCATCGCTATTTTTGGTACCGAACGCAGGTGCTAAGTCGGCTAGAAAAAAGCGTTTTCCGCCTAAGTTGCCTTTCAACACGGGCCTTACAGGTCTAGGGTCATAGGTAAAATTGCCATTCAAATCGCTTTTGCCCACATGCGCAGAAACCGCATTAGCAACCCAGACTTCACTGTTTTTTTCAATTAAGGTGCTCAGTGAAAACTTATCAGTTGTCGGCAACACCACATTCACTAGTTTGCCCAATACTGCAAGAGACGGGCCTTTTACTGACAACTTGCCTTTTACATCATGTTGTCCAAATAAGTCAGAAACCGTACCGATAAAGTCGGCACGTAATCCTGCATGCTCTAGCCAAGCTTTTGAGGAGATAGGTGGAGATGCACTGTCATGTGTTGCAATCGGCAAAAAGCCGTCTGTTATTAACTGGCCTTTAATGGTTTTTTGAGTGAATTTTCCTTGTATCTCAATCACCGAGCTTGCTGTTTTATTTAAATGCCCTTCATCTGTATGAAACTTTGCGGCTAAGTCAATTTGTGTTTGCGGGTCTAAAATTTTTGCAGAGCCGTTTTGCACCACAAGTGTTTCAACAATTGGAAAAGGGCTGTCCGGCTTGTTAGGGTCAGCATTAAATTGCCAAGTAGACGCGCCGTCTTGGTGACGCAAAAGTTGTGCATCAATTTGATTTACGCGTAGTGACTTAATACGTAACTGATTGGATTTTTTGAAATTAAACAGATCGCTATAACGCAGGTTAAGCGTAATATTCTTGGTATCAATAAAATGCGGCGCATCAAATTCTTTCGGCGCCGATATATACAAACCACCGACATTCAATTTTACGCCGCCAACCAGTTTAAGATTAAACGGCTGCTCGATTCTAACGGTGCGTTCCAGTTGCTTACTGGCGAAGCGTTCGGCAGGTTCTCTTAAAAAAGGCCATCCTAAAGCTTCACAGATAATCACTGCAAGAATAGCCGCGCTGAACAATATGAGCCAAAACTTGGCTAGACTAAATTTTTTCTTGGCGGCAATTGAATCCGTTTGGATGTTAGATGCATTTGCTTCTGGTATGTGGGTTTGAGGTTCTTCAATCATACTGAATGCCTTCTTTATTCTTAAAATTATTATGCGTGCAAGTTAGTACTCGCGAGTACGGCATGTATTTACAAACTTAAAATTACGCTTGCCGATGAGTAAAACTGGTTGATGGATTAAAATCGGATGCTGGCGATAATCATCAACGTCATTCAGTTATATCTAATTTTTGAGGGTTACAAAACCAAGATAAAGATGATTTTGATGTCGGAACAGGCCTACACGCGATCAATTTTAAGTGGATTAATCAGCTGGTTTTTTTGCCTAGCATGGCGTGGATATTCGCCATACGTGCTTTGCCATGCTCTTTGCTGACAACAGGATCGTTAAACGGATTACCAAAATGCTTTACATCGGCTGTAGGCAACTCCGTAATGAATCGACTGGGTTCGCACATTTGAACCTCGCCTGCGCGCTTGCGTTTTTTACACCATGAGATATTCAGCGATTTTTGCGCACGCGTAATGCCCACGTACATCAAACGCCGTTCTTCCTCGATTTTTGTAGGATCTGCCACACCTAAATCGATGCTTTCACGATGCGGCAAAATGCCTTCTTCAACGCCGATTAAGAATACATGACCAAACTCCAGACCTTTGGCCGCATGTAGCGTCGATAGTTTTACCGCATCTGGCTCGCCATCTTCACGGCCTTCCAGCATGCTAATCAGCGAAACCATTTGCGTGAGTTCCAGCAGGTTTTTGCCTTCGGTTTCATTGCCGAATTCAGTACTTGGTTCGCCTTTTTTGGTTAACCAGCCTATAAAATCTAATACATTGCTCCATTTACTTTCAGCCGCACGCGGCTCTTCAGAATCGTACAAAAACGCTTCATATTGAATGGTGTTGATTAAGTCATTTAATACTTCACCAGCTGGGTCGCGTACGGCACGGCTTTGTATTTTTTGGATGTATTGACAGAAGTTAAGTAAGTCATCCAGCTGTTTAGCACCAACGTCACGCTGAAAGTCGCCTTCAAATGCCGCTGCAAACAATGATAGTTTGTGCGCACTGGCATATTCGCCCAGTCGTTCAAGTGTGGTGTTACCGATACCTTTTTTTGGTGTAGTCGCTGCGCGAATGAATGCTGGATCGTCATCTTCATTGGCCACCAAGCGTAAATAGCTCACCAAGTCTTTAATCTCGGCTTTATCAAAAAACGATTGCCCGCCAGAGATGGTGTAAGGGATTTTTTGGTTGCGTAGATGTTGTTCAAATATACGCGCCTGATGATTGCCGCGATATAAAATCGCATAGTCCAGAAATTTAGTGCGGTTCTCAAATTTATGCGCCTGCAGCTTCATCATCACAGATTCGGCTTCATGCTCTTCACTCATGGCGGCAGAAACTTGAATCAAGTCGCCAGTGCCAAGCTCGCTCCAAAGTTTTTTTTCAAATAACTTAGGATTGTTGCTGATGACTTGGTTTGCTGCACGCAGAATGCGCACTGTGGAGCGATAATTCTGCTCTAATTTAATCACTTTTAGCTTACTGAAATCGGTGGTGAGTTGACGTAAGTTTTCCACATCAGCGCCACGCCAGCCATAAATCGCCTGGTCGTCATCGCCCACCGCAGTAAACTGTCCGCGCACACCGGTGAGCATTTTCACCAATTTATATTGGCAAGCGTTGGTGTCTTGGTATTCATCCACCAGCAAATACTGCAGTTTGCGCTGCCATTTGTTTAGCGCTTCCTCGTGCTGCTCAAATAACTCAACCGGTAGCTTGATTAAATCATCAAAATCTACCGCTTGATAAGCTTTAAGTGTTTGCTGGTATAGCTGATAAACCTTGGCAGCGGCATGTGTGAGTTCCTCATCTGCTGTCGCTTTGGCTTGATCTGGATTAATAAACCCATTTTTCCAAGCGGAAATTTGCCACTGTGTTTTGCGTAATAGCTGTTTGTCTGTCGTTGATAAAATGTCTGCCACGATTTTCAAACTATCGCTGGAATCTAAAATAGAAAACTGCGGTTTATAGCCCAGTAAAGCGGCTTCGGCGCGCAGCATTTGCAGGCCAAGCGAGTGGAATGTCGCAATAGTTAGACCTTTGGTGGACTTTCCCGCCATCAGCTTACTTACACGCTCCTGCATTTCACGCGCGGCTTTATTGGTAAATGTGATAGCGGCTATTTCTTTGGGGGAATAGCCAGCTTCATCGATTAAATAGCCTATTTTTTGCGTAATCACGCGTGTCTTACCACTGCCAGCACCCGCCAATACAAGTAAAGGACCATCGAGATATTTAACGGCTTCGCGTTGTGGTGAATTAAGGCTATTTAGCATGAATTTACTGGATTTAAGATGAATTTATAAGGCTGGAATGCCAAAACGCGCTGGGTGGCGTTATACTGACAAGCATTACTACAACACAATATTTTAACTGTTAAATCAAAAATCAGCGTTATTTAATTCACTAAATATAATTTTAATACTTTAATTTTGATGCCAAAATTTGATTTAAAAACCATTATCTTCATGTCAATGTTGCTCACATTCATGTTGTCTATGTTGTTGGCAATTACGCGTAAACATCATAAAGAGGTGGGCGGCCCGGGTTATTGGGCAGTGGGTAATCTGGTGGTTGGTTTGGGCATGGTGCTGGTGCTGATTCAGTTGGATACCCCCAAAGTACTTTTTCTGCCGGGCCTGGCATTAATAGGCGCGGGCTTAAGTTTGTATTTAAACGGTATTCAAGCCTTTATTGGTAAAAAGCCCGATCATCGTATTCCAGTCGTTCTGTTTTTTTTACTGGTGGCGATTGACGTTTTTTTTGTAATACTACAGCACGATTTACGCATAGCAACAGCGCTGGGTGCACTGGTTTTTGCAGGTATTTATCTGGTCAGTGCGCGCCTTACTTTTTCGCGCGATGAAGGCATTGTCGGCAGTTTGTTTTGGGTTGCTTCCAGTTTATTTTTGCTGATGGCTTTGTTTATGCTAGGCCGTGCTTTCGCAACGGTTAAAGCCGATGCTGCGGTGTTTACCAGCTTTGCGACGTGGCCTATCAATGCTTACACTTTTATGCTGGGCGCTGTTTCACAGTTTTTTATTTCCAGCCTGTTTGTCTTATTGCTAAGTTACCGTCTGAATCAGAATCTGGAATCCATTGCGACTATCGATAGTTTGACAGGGATACTAAATCGGCGCGGTTTGGAAGATTCCGCCTTCAAAATGCAAGGTGTTTGTAAGCGTATCAACCTTAGTATGGCAGTGTTGGTGATTGATGTGGATCACTTTAAAAAAGTGAATGATAAACATGGACATTTATTTGGTGATGATGTGCTGAAAGGTTTGGCCAAAACGATTGCGGAAATTCTGCGTTCTGGAGATGTGCTGGGGCGATACGGTGGCGAAGAGTTTTTTGTTTTTTTGCCCAACACCAATGAAAAAGATGCGGCTAATTTGGCGGAACGGATTCGTATGGGTGTTGAAAAAACACTCCATACCGTGAATCATAAAATCATTAAAGGCACGGTGAGTATTGGCGTGGCGGATTCTGTGCGTGCAGGCTACGATTTTAAGGGCTTAGTCGCTGCGGCAGATAGTGCGTTGTATGTGGCTAAAAATAGCGGCAGAAACCGTGTTGTCAGCTATACCAATATTACGCGGGATAGTAAATTAGATACCCGATTTGCTGATGTACTCTAACGTATCATATTGAGCTAAATATTTAAATTATGCGATCAACCAAAGCCAGTGCGGCAATAGACCGATTAAAACGCCGTAGTGGTAACGACAACTACTCAATGGCGATGACGAGTAATGGACTGTTTAGTCTGATGCTGCCTAGCACAATTGAAGCGCTTCTTGCTGATGACCAAATAACGCCAGCAGGCAATAAACCTACCCGTCTATGTGAGCCAATGCCGATAGATGAGTTTGTTGTTTTCGTGAATGCTTATGGCCCGCAAACGCCTAAGCGTGTGAGTAAGCTGGATGTTGCTTTTAGTCAGCAGCTTGCCAAAGGTAGAAACAACCGCTCTTAGAACTGCCGTTTTCAAACCATATTCAAATAGTAGTGCTATAAATAGAGCACTAATTCAATGTATCAAAATAATAGTTCAAGAAATCTTTCAATTCGAATAAAACACAATCTGCATCAGTAGCTGGCATAGAAAATGCTGATAATTTCATAGGATGTTAAGAAATAAATGACTGTCTGTTAGTGTTATCTAAAGGTTAAGTAAAAATGATGTTTGCGTGGCTAGAGTTCAGAACGATGTTGTTTATGTCCGGATTATTGGCAGTAGCCTTATCTATATTGCTGCTGACAATTAACTCGCGTACTGTCATGCTCAATGGCTTAAAAGAATGGGTGTACGCTAACTTGTTGATAGGTGGCGCCATTATCACTTTCACACAAGTGATGGTGCCACTCGATATTCGAACTTTTATCGGTGGTTTACTGATTGTTTCAGGTCTTGCTCTCTATTTCATTTCGATTCGCATTTTTGATCAGCGCCCAATAGAGCGGCGATATATTCAGTCTGCATTTCTCATTTTTATCGTGCTAAAAATAACGATTGCGGTGTTGTCAAAAAGTGAATATGCCTCTGTTGTCTTTAATACCGCTATTTGCATGATATTAACCGCTGTGATTGCTTTGTATCTACTCAAGTATTCAAGCCAAAAACGCTCACCGGAATATCGCTTTACAGGTGTTTTTTTTGTTATTTTCACCGGCATCACACTCTGGCGGTTTTATATACTGTGTGCTGATACTGTCTCGCCTTTGGCACATTTAACCGAATGGACATTAAATGAGGTGACATTTCTGGGTTGTATGTTAAGTGTGTTGGCTATTAATTTCGGGTTTATTGCGATGGTCAACGTCAGATTGGCCGAATTGCTTGCGTATAGCGCAGGGCATGATTGGTTAACTGGCGTGATGAATCGTGGCAATTTAGAGAAAGGTGCCGAATTATTGACACTGAAATCGTTTAAATCGAAACAAACACAGGCCATGTTGTTAATGGATTTAGATCATTTCAAAGAGGTTAACGATACTTATGGCCATCTGCTTGGAGACAAAGTGATTCAAACGTTTGCCCAATTGGCTAAAGATAATATGCGTGATATTGATTTATTAGGGCGCTATGGTGGTGAAGAATTCTGTATCCTAATACCCAATGCTAGTGAAAAAGAGGCGTTAATGCTGGCCGAACGGATACGCCAAAAATATGAAAACATGCCTATTATGTTGAATGACCAGTCAGTGAATTGCACCGTCAGTGCGGGCGTTTGCGATTCTAGTCAATTAGGCAGCGATTTTAAAAGTATGTTTTCAGCCGCAGATAAAGCCTTGTATGCAGCTAAAAAAGCGGGTAGAAATAAAGTCGTTTTATATTCAAGTTTGTAATGGTTTGATTGCTGTCATTAGATTGTCGGCGTTGCATTGGCGGCGATATGGCAGTTAATCAAAAGACTCTGCAAGACTTGCTAGTGCGAGCCTTACAGAGTTTATGTATTAGATATCGCTATTGATCAGATCGATAAAACAGGCGATATAAAACAGGTAATACCAATAAGGTTAACAGCGTTGATGACCAGATGCCACCAATGACTACTGTAGCCAAAGGTCTTTGTACTTCTGCGCCTGTTCCCGTTGCGATTGCCATTGGCACAAACCCTAATGAAGCCACCAATGCGGTAATCAATATCGGGCGTAGTCGGCTGATGCTGCCTTCCTGAATCGCAGTGTCGATAGATTTATTTTCAGCGATTAACTGACGAATAAAGCTAATCATCACCAAGCCATTTAGTACTGCGACACCCGATAGTGCAATGAAGCCAACACCTGCGGAAATAGATAACGGAATGTCACGCAAATACAAAGCTAACACACCGCCTGTCAGTGCAAAAGGGATTCCGGTAAATACGATTAACCCATCTTTCACATTATTAAACATCGCGTAAAGCAGTATAAACACCATTAACAAGGCAAGAGGAACCACCAGCTGTAAACGCTTGCTGGCAGATTGCAACTGCTCAAAAGTACCGCCCCAGTTTATCCAATAACCTGAGGGAATTTTGACCTCATTTTGAATACGTTCCTGCGCTTCATTGATATAAGAACCGATGTCACGGTCGCGAACGTTAGCAGTCACGACCACACTGCGTTTACCATTCTCACGACTGAATTGATTCGCTCCAGGCGCAACATCAATACTCGCGACTTCACCTAATTGCAAATAAACTGGCGTATCACTGTTACTCGCGATTTTAATGGGTAAACGTTTAAAGCTTTCAATATCCGCTCTGGATTCATCAGGCAGGCGCACCACAATATCATAGCGTCTGTCTCCCTGAAATAAAGTGCCTGCTGCGCGACCATTCATGGCGATTGAAATAGCGTCCTGTACATCGGCAACATTCACACCCAATCTGGCAATCTTTTGGCGATCAATATTCACAGTCAGGATTGGTAAGCCAGTGGTGTGTTCGATTTTGACATCTTCGCCGCCTTGAACATTAGCAAGCACTTTTGAAATTTCTTTGGCAGACTCATTCATCACCTCCATGTCATCACCAAATACTTTAACGGCGACATCGCTACGTACCCCTGAAATCAGCTCATTAAAGCGCATCTGTATCGGTTGGGTAAACTCGTAGTTATTGCCTGGCACCTGAGTCATTGCTTTTTGCATTTGTGCGACTAATTCATTTTTAGTTAAATTGGGGTTTGGCCATTCAGATTTTGGCTTGAGCATCACAAAGTTATCCGCCACGCTTGGTGGCATTGGGTCGCTGGCAATTTCAGAGGTGCCCAATTTAGCAACGATGCGTTCTACTTGCGGAAAACCTACAATGGTATGTTCAAGCTCTCTTTGCATTTCAATCGCCTGGCTTAAGCTAGTGCCTGGAATGCGCAAGGCATGCAGTGCGATATCCCCTTCATTTAAGCTGGGTACAAATTCGCTGCCCATGCGGCTGGCTAATAAACCACTCAGCAATACGGATACAATAGCAATTGTGATGACCAGCGCTTTGTTAAACATTGCCCACTGCAATATGGGTAAATAGCTTTTTTTCACCCAGCCAATGAGCGGTTGCTCTGTTTCGTTGATCTTGCCGTTGATGAAAAGCGCTATCGCGGCAGGAATGAATGTGACGGAAAGCAACATGGCACCAAGTAGCGCAATCACTACGGTAAATGCCATTGGGTGAAACATTTTTCCCTCTACGCCAGTCAGCGCAAAAATGGGTAAATAAACCACCATGATAATAAGCTGGCCAAATATCAAAGGTTTTTTGGCTTCTTGTGCAGCGCTAAACACTGCTTCGAATCGTTCCGATTTTGTGAGCGTTCGTCCCAAATTTGCTTGGGCATGTGCAAGTCGGCGCATGCAGTTTTCTACAATCACCACGGCACCGTCAATGATAATGCCGAAATCCAGCGCACCTAAGCTCATTAAATTTGCACTGACTTTGCCTGTTAACATGCCAGAAAAAGTAAATAGCATGGAAAGCGGAATCACCAGCATGGCGATAATGGCGGCGCGCATATTGCCCAAAAAGATGAACAAGATGGCAATCACTAATAGTGCGCCTTCCAGCAGGTTGGTTTTAACCGTATTAATGGCTTTATCAATCAAAATTGTGCGGTCATACACGGTTTTTGCAATAATGCCAGCAGGTAAGGTTTGGTTAATTTTTTGCAATTGCGCTTCTACCGCAGCAGAAACCGTACGACTATTTTCGCCTGTGAGCATAAATACCGTGCCCAACACAACTTCCTGTCCATTCTCCGTGGCGGCACCATCGCGCGCTTCGTTGCCAATCATCACTTCTGCAACATCCTTTACACGCACAGGCACACCAGATTTTGCATCTATCACAATATTGCCAATATCTTCCAAATTGCTCACTTGTCCAGGCACGCGAATCAAATATTGCTCACCCGATTTTTCAATATAGCCAGCACCAATGTTGGCGTTGTTATTTTCTAAAGCGCTCACCAAATCATTTAACGATAAGCCTCTGGTGATTAATCGATCTAGATACGGCGCAACTTGATACTGCCTGACGTAGCCACCGACGGTATTGATTTCATTCACGCCAGGCACATTGCGTAGTTGTGGCTTGATGATCCAATCTTGCACTTCGCGCAAATCCATTGGGTTGTAAGGCGTGCCATCAGCTTTTAATGCACCCTCTTTTGCTTCAACAGTCCACATGAAAATCTCGCCCAAGCCAGTGGAGGTAGGGCCCATCTTCGGCAAAATACTCGCTGGCAATTTCTCTTTTGCCTGACTAATGCGTTCACTCACCAACTGGCGCGCGAAATAAATATCCGTACCTTCTTTAAATACCACCGTCACTTGCGACAAGCCGTAGCGGGATATCGAGCGCGTTTGTTCCAGTTTAGGCAATCCAGCCATTGCCGTTTCAATCGGATAGGTGATACGTTGTTCCGTTTCCAATGGCGCATAACCCGGCGCAGATGTATTAATCTGCACCTGAATATTGGTAATATCCGGCACGGCATCAATCGGTAGTTTTTGGTAGCTGAAAATACCCAGTACTGCGATACCAAGCGCGATAAGCATGACAAGCCAGCGCTGATTAATCGAGAATCGAATGATATGATCAAACATATTGCTGTTCCTTTTGGTGTTGCTTAAGTATCTTTTTAAAATTCAGCAGATTTTTAATGAGAATTGGTTTAGTGGTCATGACTTGCACCCGCCTTACCAATATCCGCTTTGATTAAAAAGCTATTACCAGCAGCATATTGCTCACCGGCACTTAGGCCTTCCAGAACCTCAACATATATATCGTCACGGCTACCTAATTTTAGTGGCCTTGCCTCAAAGTATTCCCCATAACGTCCAAACACCACCGTCCAATCTCTTAGTGTCTGCAGGCCTTCTATAGAAACTGCCAGAGGCACTTTTATTTCCTCAGAAATCAATTCAATATTCACAGGCAAGCCAGGCAGCCAGGTTTGATCAGGATTGTTTAATACCACACGCGCCATCGCAGTACGCGATTGTTCACCGACCAGCGCACCGACATAGGAAATCGTGCCAACGGCTTGTGCATCAAACGCGCTTGCTTTAATGGTAACGTTTTGCCCTGTTTTTACCGTATTAATATCTTTGGCATAAATGGTCATTTCTGCCCAAACGGTGCTTAAATCCGCTATTTCAAACAGGCTGTCAGCTTCACTGACGACTTGACCAAGGCTAATTTTCTTATTAGTCACTACGCCGTCTATAGGTGAGCGTAATTCATAACGTGATAAACCACCTGTACTGGAACCTGCACCAATCGCCCCGAGTTTTTGCTGAATGCGCTGGCTGTTAATTTTCGCTTCTTGTAAATCGTGTTGCGCCTGTAAATAATCTTGTTCGGCAGATATTTTTTCTTCCCACAATTGCTTCTCTCGATTATAAGTAGCGTTTGCTAGCTCGATTCTTTTTTGCGCCGCCAATAAATCACTGCGCATATCCGCAATCGATTGACTCGAAATAGACGCCAATACTTGCCCCTTGCGTACTTTGTCGCCAGCGTTAGCGTTTACCGACTCAACAATGCCGCCAACGCGCGGCACGATATGCACGCTTTTATCAGCATTTAATTTGATCTTGCCTTGCAAATGCAGTGTGCTTTTGATTTTTGCCGGGCCTGCCGTTAACACTTCAATGCTATTAATTGTCAGTTGCTTATCTGTTATTTTGACTCTGGCTTCAATTTGCTCATAAGAAAACTGATGGTGTTTATCGGCATGTTTAGCGGTAATCTTTACCTTAAATGAATGCGGCTCTTCAATAACGGCATTGCCTTTTAGATAGTCCTTTTCTGGAGAAAATTGAATCAGTTGCGGCTTGTTGCCCAACCTTTCTAATTGGATGGTAATGACTGACTTTGCAGGACTAAGCGGCTGGCCATTTTCATAGGTGTAGATCCTAAATTCGGGTGGCGTATTACGCTCAAAAATAGTCACTTCAACGCCATAATCATCTTGGGTAAATAACTTGCCACCATGCGGGCCTTTAATGATTTCTTGCGCTTGAGGAGCATGGTCATGGTTATCCATAATGGCTGGTGATTCTTCATCTGTGTGTTGTTCGTGCTCATGATCTTTTGATGGATTTGAGCTAAGAATAAGCGCGCCCAAAATAATGCCAATGAGAATGACGGCAATAATGGCTAACGATTGTTTGTGTTTAAGCTGCATGATTGTTCCTGATAATTGATGCTTAAGTTTCGCTTAATATTGATTGTGGTGTGAAATGACATCACCCAGAATGCGTTCTATTTCCGCCACTGCCTGATGCGCATCCAGTAATGTCTCTATGTATTGAGATTTGGCTTGAACCAGCGTGCGTTGTGCATCCAGTACATCCAGAAAATTGAATTTACCAGCGCTAAAACCTTTATTGGCTGCATCAAAAGCACTTTGAGCGCTTGGCAAAATGTCGGTTTTAAGCGATTCTGCCGCTTGTCTGGCTGTATTTAAGCGTTCGTATTGACCTGATAAATTCGCCGCAAGCTGGTTTTTGAGTGCGACTAATTCATCCTGCGCCTTGTATTGGCGACTGACCGCTTCCTGCAAATTGCCTTGGTTGCGATCAAAGATTGGAATAGGAATGGATAAACCCAATAAAGCCTGATTAACACCGCCAAGCTCTTGGTTATTAACAACACCGGCGCTAATGGTGATATTCGGCGTACCTTTACTGCGCTCAATTTTTGTCAGCGCACTGCGTGAATCAATTTCAATGTTTGCCAGTTTTATGGCCGGGGCATTATCCAGTTGGCTGGCCAGTGTACTAAAAGCGGCCATTTCAGGAATGACAGTGGCATCGCCTTCAGCATTTTCAAATGTGTGCAATGCGCTGCCCCATAACGCAGCTAGACGTTTGCGGGAATTTGTTAATTGCGTGTTGGCTTGGTTGAATTCAATTTTTGCGCTGGCTTCTGCGATTTTTGACTTGGTTTCTTCTACAGGCGAACTTTTGCCAGCTTTTACGCGCTTACTGGCGGCATCGCGTGCTAGCTCAGCAATGTCGAGTGACGACTTTGCCAAAGTTAATCGTTCCTGCGCGATTAGAACTGTATAAAAAGCTGCGATAACATTGGCGTGAATCTCGGTTTTTTTATTGTCTAACTCCGCTTCGGCCTTGGTGTAAAAAGAATCAGCCGCTTCTATTCTCGCCTCTCGTTTATTGCCAAGCTCAATTTCTTGGTTAAGCTGTAAGAGGGTCTGCCTGTTGGAACTGCGGGTATCTTGAATCGAAGTCGATAGTGATGGATTTGGTCTAGTGGCGGCTTGTGTCTTAATGCCCTCAATTGCCTCGCGTTCACGTATGGCGACAGCAATTTCAGGATTGGCGTTAAGGGCTAAATTTAACGCATCCTTTAAGGTTAAATGCGCGGCTGGCAAGCTTGCTTGTAAGACAGGTGCATAAGAGTCAGCAAAAATTGCAGTTGAATTACCGATTAACAATAGCGATATCAATATGTTTTGAATGCCGGATTGTAGGCATTTTGACCCAAGTTTTGGTCGTGTGAATTGCATGACGCACTCCTGAAAAATCTAATATAAATTCAAATAAAACCACGCAATATGGCAATTACCATATGCAGGAAATCAAGGGATTGAATTTAGATTTGTGGTGGTGCGCGCGGGGTGGGAAGCCGGCGTTTAAGCGGCTGGAGAGTGACTAAACTTAACGGAAAAAACTGCCCTGAAACGGGCATTAAGGCAAGTGGAAAACACAGGAAAAATAGCACCAGTAAACTTGTGCTAACGAGCAACGTTGAGTTGATATCCTGTTTGATGCCAGATGCGACTGATATGGTATGTGCGGCATGCGGTTCAGCAGATAAAAGATTGCTTTCTGCATGAACTAAACTGATTACTTTTTCTTCATGCGCATCGCCTACATGAAAACCGGTATTTTGAATGGGATGCTCTGTATCTAAATGCGCGTGAATAAAAGGCGACAAGACTTGTAGCAGTGCAAAACACACTACCATAAAATAAACAAGAAAATTAGCTTTGACGCGCAACATGCCTTAAATATAGCATTTATTCAGGTTTTCTGTAATACATAGCGACTTACTCCCGTTATTAAACTTCAAGTTTTAAACTCAAATCTTAATCAAACTACAGTCTGGATTAGGTGCATTTTTACGCTTTCTTTACACGTAACCCCGTAGTTCTTACGACATTTTTATCTGCATCCGCCTAACATTACATATCTCTTAATTCGCAATAGTGAGATTAAGAATGTTAATTTAAATGTTGATTATGGATATCTTGGGTGTTGGCTGGATATTGGTTTATCTGGCGGTGTGTATTTTGATGGCTTGTGTCCTTGTCAATTTGGAAGGTAAAAAATGAACGTGATGCTGTGGTTAAGTGGCGCGCTTGCGCTATTTATATTGGTTTATTTATTTTATGTATTAATTAAACCGGAGAATTTTTGATGTTATCGAATGCTGGATTTTTTTCTAATGCCATCGTCCAAGTGGGTTTGTACCTCACGGTTTTACTGCTTATTACTAAGCCGATGGGTATTTGGATTTACAAGGTTATGCATGGTGAATCGGCTATCGCGAATAAAGTTGGAGGCCCAATTGAGCGGCTTATTTACCGTGGTTTGGGCGTTAAGCCTGAGCAGGAAATGCACTGGAAGCATTATGCAGTCGCATTAATGCTATTCAACATTATTGGCATTGCATTTGTATATTTGTTACAACGCTTGCAGTTTTCATTGCCGCTTAACCCACAACAATTTGCAAATGTGAGTGTTGATTCCGCATTTAATACTGCGGTTAGTTTTGTGACCAATACCAATTGGCAAGGTTACGCAGGCGAATCGACCATGAGCTATCTCACACAAATGTTAGCGCTTACAGTGCAAAATTTTCTGTCAGCGGCAACTGGGTTGGCAGTAGTGATTGCATTGATTCGTGGTTTCGCGCGCCATAGCGCAAAAACCATCGGTAATTTTTGGGTGGATATCACGCGTTCCACTTTGTACATTTTGCTACCGTTATCGTTTATTCTCGCGATCTTTTTGATGGGCCAAGGGGTGATTCAAAACTTTGACGCATACAAACAAGTGACGACTTTACAGCCAACCAGCTACTCAATCACTGATGCAGCAGGTGAACTCGCTACGCAAACCACAAGCACGCAAACCCTTGCAATGGGGCCAGTGGCTTCGCAAGAAGCAATTAAAATGCTGGGAACAAATGGTGGTGGTTTTTTCAACGCCAACTCTGCACATCCGTTTGAAAACCCAACGCCACTTTCTAACTTGTTACAAATGCTGGCTATTTTCTTAATTCCAGCCGGGCTGTGCTTTACGTTTGGCTTAATGGTGGGTGATAAAAGACAAGGTTGGGCAGTATTTTCCGCCATGGCGATGGTATTTGTGGTGATGGTGGGTGTGGTGGTTTGGGCAGAACAAGCAGGTAATCCAGCGCTGGCAAATAGCGGTGCTAATCAATCGTTCATAGACCAATCAAGCATTGCTTCACCATCAGGCATGGAATTGCAATCTGGCGGCAATATGGAAGGCAAAGAAACACGTTTTGGTATTGTTGCCTCTAGTTTATTTGCCACCGTTACCACTGCGGCTTCTTGTGGTGCGGTTAATGCCATGCACGATTCATTTACGCCAATTGGCGGCATGGTGCCAATGTGGTTAATGCAGTTGGGTGAGGTGATTTTTGGCGGCGTGGGTTCCGGGCTTTATACCATGCTGATCTATGCAGTCTTGGCCGTGTTTATTGCGGGTTTAATGATTGGTCGTACGCCAGAATATCTAGGTAAAAAGATAGAGATATTCGACATGAAAATGACGGCGATTATTATATTAGCCACACCATTGCTAGTGTTAATCGGCACTGCCGTTGCAGTAAGCGTTGCTTCTGGCACCGTCGGCATTGCAAACCCCGGCGCGCATGGCTTTAGCGAGATTTTATATGCGCTGTCATCCACTGCTAACAATAACGGTAGTGCATTTGCGGGTTTATCTGCCAATACGCCTTTCTACAACACTTTATTGGCAATTGCGATGTTTGTAGGCCGTTTCGGCATCATTCTGGCAGTGTTGGCAATTGCAGGTTCTATGGCGGCTAAAAAGCGTATCCCAGTGAGCTTAGGCACTATGCCTACGCATGGTCCACTATTTGTCACCTTGTTGATTGGCGCAGTGATACTGGTAGGTGCGCTGACTTATATCCCTGCGTTGGCGCTTGGCCCTATCGTTGAGCAGTTGCTCATGACTGCTGTTAATTAATTGCTGAATATTAGGAAAAATGATGTCAAGTTCAAGTACTAAAGATTTAAGTATGAAATCTATGTTTGATCCAGCATTAGTCAAACCAGCTATTGCGGATTCGTTTAAAAAATTGGCGCCGCAGACACAATGGCGCAACCCAGTGATGTTTGTGGTGTATTTGGGTAGCATATTAACCACACTAATATTGCTGCAGGCTTTATTTAGTCGTGCAGATGTGCCAACCGGCTTTATTGCGCTAGTGGCTATATGGCTTTGGTTTACTGTGCTGTTTGCCAACTTTGCCGAGGCGATGGCGGAAGGGCGCAGTAAAGCACAAGCTGCTTCCTTACGCAGCGCCAAGAAAAACGTAGTTGCTAAAAAGTTGGCAACAGCAGCACGTGACTCTACGGTGACACTTACCGATAGTAGCAGCTTGCGCAAAGGCGATATTTTACTGATAGAAGCTGGCGATATGATTCCTGCCGACGGTGAAGTGATTGATGGTATTGCTTCAGTGAATGAGGCGGCGATTACTGGGGAGTCTGCGCCAGTGATTCGTGAATCTGGCGGTGACTTCAGTGCTGTAACAGGTGGTACGCAAGTATTATCCGATTGGATAGTGGTACGCGTAGCGGTGAACCCAGGAGAAGCGTTTTTAGACCGCATGATTGCCATGGTGGAAGGTGCAAAACGCCAAAAAACACCGAATGAAATCGCGCTAACTATCCTATTAGTTGCATTAACCATTGTGTTTTTACTGGTGACCGTGACTTTATTGCCGTTTTCAACCTTTGGCGTAACAGCTTCAGGTGGCGCAGGTTCGCCGCCCAGTATTACCGTGCTGGTTTCACTGTTGGTCTGTTTAATTCCCACCACTATTGCAGGTTTGTTATCTGCTATTGGCGTAGCAGGTATGAGCCGCATGATGCAAGCCAATGTGATTGCGACTTCTGGCCGCGCAGTAGAAGCGGCGGGCGATGTTAACGTATTGCTATTAGATAAAACAGGCACCATTACCTTGGGCAATCGCCAAGCTTCTGTGTTTATTCCGGCAGAAGACGTAACGGAGCAAGCGTTAGCAGATGCGGCGCAATTGGCATCGCTTACCGATGAAACGCCAGAAGGTCGTAGCATTGTGGTGCTGGCAAAAAATCGCTTTAACATTCGTGAACGGGATATCGCATCGCTTCATGCCAAGTTTATTACGTTTACCGCGCAAACCAGAATGAGCGGGGTGGACTTGCAAGATGCAGGCGGACTGGATTCCAATAAGAAAGTCCGCCAAATTCGTAAAGGTGCTGCCAGTGCGATTAAGTTGCATATTGAAACTTTAGGTGGTGTATTTTCAGCTGAAATGAGCCAAAAAGTAGATGAAGTAGCGCGTCGCGGCAGTACGCCGTTAGTCGTTTCAGATGGTGACAAAGTGCTGGGTGTGGTTGAGCTTAAAGATATTGTAAAAGGCGGCATTAAAGAACGCTTTGCCGAGTTACGTCGCATGGGTATCACAACCATTATGATTACCGGCGATAACCACTTAACTGCCGCTGCGATTGCCGCCGAAGCTGGTGTGGACGACTTTTTAGCAGAAGCCACGCCTGAGGCGAAACTAAAGCTGATTCGCGAACATCAAGCGGAAGGCAAGTTGGTTGCCATGACAGGTGACGGCACCAACGACGCGCCAGCCTTAGCACAAGCTGACGTTGCCGTTGCCATGAATACCGGAACGCAGGCAGCCAAAGAAGCGGGCAATATGGTGGATTTGGATTCAAACCCGACCAAGCTGATTGAAATAGTGGAGATTGGTAAACAAATGCTAATGACGCGCGGCTCTCTCACCACATTCAGTATCGCTAATGATGTGGCCAAATATTTTGCGATTATCCCCGCCGCATTTGCCAGCACTTATCCCGCGTTAAATAGCTTAAATATCATGCAATTAGCCAGCCCCAATTCGGCCATTCTTTCTGCAGTGATATTCAATGCGCTGATTATTATCGTATTAATACCATTGGCCTTAAAGGGCGTGGCTTACAAAGCCGTTGGTGCACAACAGTTATTACGTAGAAACTTATTGATTTACGGGCTTGGCGGTTTGATAGTGCCGTTTATCGGCATCAAGGCAATTGATTTGGTGCTGACTTCAGTTGGTTTTGCCTAATTTTAATTATATAAAAAGGATTCATCATGGAAAATAGTTTAAAAAATATAACGTTACAAAGTTTAAGGCCGGCCTTGGGTTTATTTGTGATACTGAGCATTATTACAGGTATCGTTTATCCATTACTCACTACAGCATTAGGCCAATCGTTCATGCCTGCGCAAGCCAATGGCTCACTGATTACGCAAGGAGATAAAGTCATAGGCTCAAGCTTAATTGGCCAAAACTTTACTGAAGCCAAATACTTTTGGGGTCGCCCGTCTGCTACTGGGCCATATCCCAACAATGCTGCGGCTTCATCTGGCTCAAATCAAGGGCCGTTAAACCCTGCATTAGCAGAAGCTGTTAAAAACAGGGTTGCTGCGTTAAAAGCGGCAGATTCAGATAATACATTACCGATCCCTATCGATTTAGTCACCGCTTCTGCCAGTGGGTTAGATCCTGAAATTAGTCCTGCAGCAGCAAATTATCAGGTGAGCAGGGTAGTCAAAGCCAGAGAGTTAACAGTGGAAACCGTGCAAAAATTAATCGCAGAAAATACCAAGGGTCGCCAATGGGGTGTGTTTGGTGAGCCTCGTGTGAATGTATTGCAGTTGAATATTGCATTGGACAAATTGACTGTTATTCAGCCATAGTAAGCAATAACGTTTTTAGCAAATTTAATTAAACATTAGAATCAAACCTACTATAAGACACAGGCATGGCCGAATCAGAATCCAATGTAGAGTTTCGCCCCAATCCAGATCAGCTTCTGCAAAAGATTAATCAAGAAGCTGAAAAAGAAAAACGCGGCTGTTTAAAGATTTTCTTTGGCGCGTGTGCGGGGGTGGGTAAAACATTCGCCATGCTCAATGCTGCGCACCATTTGCAATCAAAAAGCCAGCAATCACAACAGTTAGACGTACTTGTTGGTATTGTCGAAACGCATGGTCGCGCTGGCACAGCTGCGCAACTGTTAGGTTTAACAGTGTTGCCGTTAAAAACGTTTCATTATCGTGAGCGTGAGCTAAAAGAGTTTGATTTAGATGCCGCATTAGTGCGCAAACCTGATTTGATCTTGGTGGATGAACTAGCGCACTCTAATGTGGAAGGTTCGCGCCACCCCAAGCGCTGGCAAGATGTTGAAGAGTTATTAGCCGCAGGTATCGACGTATTTACCACGCTGAATGTACAACATCTGGAAAGTCTTAACGATATTGTTGGCCAGATTACGGGTATTCGCGTCACGGAAACCCTGCCAGATAAAGTGTTTGCTGATGCAGATGAAGTCACATTGGTGGATTTGCCAGCAGATGAATTATTACAGCGATTGCAAGATGGCAAAGTGTATCAATCGCAGCAGGCGGAACGCGCAAGCAAAAGTTTTTTTCGCAAAGGTAATTTAATTGCACTGCGTGAAATGGCACTTAGATGTACGGCGGACCGTGTGGATTCACAGATGCGCGAATATCGCAGCAATTCGTCCATTCAACAAGTATGGCAAGCGAAGGATAGGCTGTTAGTTTGTGTTGGTACAGGCGTAGAAGCTGAAAGGTTAGTCAGAGTGGCGGCTAGGCTGGCGCAAAGTTTAAAGTCTGATTGGCTGGCCGTGTATGTAGAAACGCCTAAACTACAGCGATTATCGAACACCGCGCGCGATACGATTCTGAAGACATTAAAACTAGCCGAAACTTTAGGCGCAGAAACGGCTACATTGAGCGGCACCAAAGTGGCTAATGTTGTGCTGAACTATGCTCGCAGTCGGAATGTGTCTAAGCTGGTTGTAGGTAAGTCCACACGCTCTGCTTTTGCGCGTTTAATCATGCCTGGCGTCATTGACGACTTAACGAATCAGGCGACTGATATTGATATCCACGTGGTTTCGCGTGAAAAAACGCTTGGCGAAAAAGATGCACATACCTTAGATATTAAGCGCAATAACCAGCATAACGATTACCAAAATCATGCGCATAGCGAATCAACCCTAAAAGGTTACTATTGGGCGGCAGCGGTATGTGCAGGCACATCAATATTGGTGGCATTGATTCTGCCTTATTTTGAGCTGGCGAATGTGGTGATGGTGTTTTTGCTTGGCGTCATTCTTATTTCATCCAAATTTGGCAGAGGGCCGGGCATTTTTTCATCGCTGATTAGCGTTGCCAGTTTTGATTTCTTTTTTGTCTCGCCAAAATTTTCTTTTTCAGTATCCGATACTCAGTATTTACTGACTTTTGGCGTGATGTTTGTGGTGGCTTTGGTGGTTAGCAATTTGACGGCTAATCTGCGCTATCAAGCGGTGATTGCGATGCGTCGTGAAAAACGCAGCCGTGCTTTGTATGATTTAGGCAAGTCGTTGGCATCATCACTCACTGCAGAGCATATCATTGAAATCAGCACGCATCATTTAACTGGTATTTTCCAATCTAAAATAGCGATATTGCTGCCAGATAATCATGAGAAAATCACACAGCCAATTTCAAATCATGTGCAGCATAGCGATGCGGACAGCAATAGTTTACACGTTGATTTAGGAATTGCTCAGTGGGTGTACGACAATCAACAGCAGGCTGGTTACGGCACCAACACCTTGCCATCATCCGCTATTTTATATATCCCCTTGCAAGCACCCATGCGCACAAGAGGCGTGCTGGCAATCATGCCTAACCATGAAGAAGGTTTAATGGCAAAATCCAGGCGCATGATTTTTCTGCCAGAGCAACGGCAGTTGTTAGATACATTCGCTTCACAAATTGCCATTGCGATAGAGCGTGTACATTATGTGGATATCGCGCAAAATGCATTGGTTTCGATGGAATCTGAACGCTTAAGGAACTCCGTATTAAGTGCAATATCACATGATTTAAATACGCCATTAACCACGATTGTGGCAACCGCTGGTTTGCTTAAACAGCAATTAAATACGCCGCTAAGCCATAACTTAACAGACCATAAAAAACAGGAAGACGAGCGAAACGAATACGTTGATATGCTGTATGAGCAATCAATACGCATGAAGAGTCTGGTCGTTAACTTGCTTGATATGGCGAGATTACAATCTGGAAAAGTTCAGCTCAATAAACAATGGCAAACGTTAGAGGAAGTAGTCGGTACGGCCTTGCGCACCATGAAGCAACCGCTGGAAAAACACCCTATTGTGATTGATCTAACCAATACGTCTACCGGCGATTTACCATTAATACAGTTCGATGCGGTGTTAATCGATCGCGTATTGTGTAATTTACTGGATAACGCTGCCAAATACGCATCAGAAGGCAGTAAAATCATTATTAGCGCCAGAACAACACATCAAGACGTGCTGGTCTCGATTTCAGACGAAGGTCCTGGCTTACCAGGGAGTTTGGAAGATCAGATATTTGAGAAATTTACACGTGGAGAAAAAGAGTCTACCAAAGCAGGTGTTGGGCTTGGCTTGTCAATTTGCAAGGCGATTATTGAGGCGCACGGTGGAAAAATTGGCGCGCGTAACAAGTTAACTTCTAATGGAAATGACCATTCTAAAACACATATAACTGGCGCAATTTTTACATTCACTTTACCGCTGGGTACGCCGCCTAGCTTGCCTGATGAAGATTCATTATCGTAATGGCTAACTATTTGGCAAACATTGTACTGATAGAAGACGAACAGCAAATTCGACGTTTTGTAACAACTGCGCTTGAGATTGAAAATTTTCAGGTTTTTAGCGCAGAAACTGGTAAGCAAGGTTTGATTGAAATTGGTACCAGAAAACCAGATGCGGTTATTTTAGACTTAGGCTTGCCCGATATTGATGGTTTAGAAGTGATTCGCGAAGTTAGAACCTGGAGCAACATTCCTATTATTGTGCTTTCTGCCAGAACACAAGAAGCCGAGAAAGTGGCTGCATTAGATGCTGGCGCGGATGACTTTCTATCTAAACCATTTGGCACGCCTGAATTATTAGCTAGAGTTCGCGCACAATTGCGCCGCAGAAGCATGTTAAATGAAACGAGCAGTGAAGGCGTTTATGCGTTTGGCGACATCAGTATTGATTTTCCGAAACGATTGATTTCAAAAGCTGGTGCGCCAGTGCATTTAACGCCAATTGAATTTAGGCTATTTACTGAACTGGTTAAAAATGCCGGCAGGGTTGTCACCCAAAGGCAACTACTGAAAGAAGTTTGGGGTCCAGCCTATGTGGATAATGAACATTACCTCAGGATATACATGAGTCATCTGCGTCAAAAACTAGAAAATGATCCCGCGCAGCCAGAACATTTAATCACCGAAATAGGTGTGGGGTTTAGGTTTATATAGCGCTTGAATATTTGCAGCAAATAATTGTTAAGTTACGATGAGTACTTATTCGTTTTGCCCATCTATCTCAGTTGCTGCTTTATCTGGGCCATTATCTGGTAAAACGTTATCAGCTGGCGTGCTATTTTGTTGCATCATCAATAAGCGACTTTGTGGCGTTTCTAAACTAACGCGGCCAATTGCGCCGCTACGATAATCAGTTAAAAATGCTACTGCGGTTTTTTCCATATCCCACAAACCATCATGACGCTTGTAACTACGGCGTTTGGCAATCGCCTCTAATAAATCGACGCCATCAATTTGCGATACATCGATTTTCATCGCATCCAGCTTGTAGCGCGCATTGATTAAATCGGGATAAGTTTGCAATAAATTATCCGCCAGAAAAGTCGCCACATCTTCATCAATCACCGCGTTGCGACCAATCGCATGGCTGGCAGCCAGCATATAGCCATCTGATTCATATGCGATTTTCGGCCACATCATGCCTGGCGTGTCCGTAATGCTAAAAGTAGCATCCAACTCAAACCGCTGTTGGCTCTTGGTTACAGCAGGCTCATCGCCAACTTTGGCCACACGGCGATTCAGCAGTGCGTTCATCAAAGTCGATTTTCCCACGTTAGGAATACCCATGATTAATGCGCGCAGAGGCTTTAAATGTGTGCCGCGATGCGGAGTTAATTTACGACAAACAGCGGGTATTTTTTTTGCGTCACCGGCTTTTTTACAGCTTAAGGCGACAGCTTTAGTGTTGGGTAAACTATTGAAGTAATTCAACCAAGCTTCTGTGGCTTTCGGGTCAGCTAAATCGGCTTTGTTTAAAATTTTAAGATTGGGGCGTTGGCGAAACAAACGCATTTCGTTAATGACAGGATTGTGGCTGGCTTCCGGCACGCGCGCGTCCAACACTTCAATCACCATATCGGTGAATTCCATGGTTTCTTCCGCTTTTTTGCGGGCTTGGGTCATGTGGCCCGGGTACCATTGAATTGCCATTTTGTCTCCTGATTAACGCTGGCGTTGTTGCCTGCGCCTTGCCGTACTGATTACACTGAATTTTGCCTAGATTTTTTAATTTTGATAGGCATTAAAGTAGTGTTGCGAGTTGAGTAATCATGAATTTTATCATTTGGCGCGAAAAATACAGGATTTATCTGTGCAGGGGCATGCTTGATTCATTAATCACAAACAAAACTAAATATGATTGATTTAAACCAATTGCATTAAAATATCAGCATGCAAACCCCTGATAATTTAAAATCGCTAGACTTAAAATCACTAGTTCAGCCGAATCAATCTATTACGCTACTAAAGGCGCTGCACATTCTTACCGTTGATGGCAAGCTGAATCAAGATAGTCGCCGCAAATTGAAGCAGGTGACGCACTTAATCAATTTTATTGCGCCATTATTAAATGAAATATTGGTCAGCAATGCTAATCCCACCATTGTTGACCACGGTGCCGGAAAATCCTACTTGGGATTTATTTTGTATGATTTATTGTTAAAACAGCATGCGGCAGGGCGAGTGATTGGTATAGAAACTCGTGCCGATTTGGTTGAGAAATCCAAAGTGCTGGCGCTTGATTGTGGGTTTGATCGCATGGATTTTCAGCATTTAAGTGTAGAGCAATCCATTACCTCGCAAGCATTACCAGATACGGTGGATATTGTGACAGCGCTGCATGCTTGCAATACCGCAACCGATGACGCGATTAAGTTTGGCCTGAAAAAACGGGCTAAATATATGGTGCTAGTGCCGTGCTGTCAGGCCGAAGTGGCCGAGGTTTTACGCAAACATAAAAATGAAAGTTTCGGTAAAACGCCGTTAAGTGAAATCTGGCGACATCCGATTCATACGCGTGAGTTTGGTAGCCAAATCACTAATGTATTACGTTGCTTGCAACTGGAAGCAGCGGGTTATCAAGTCACCGTGACTGAACTGGTGGGTTGGGAACACTCCATGAAAAATGAGCTAATTATTGCTAAATACACAGGTCAGAAACGCAAAAATGCTCTCGAGCGATTAACGGCAATTTTAAACGAGTTTAATTTGCAGGATTTACAGCCGCGCTTTCTGGCTTAACGCGCATTAAATCATTCAGTTTTCATATGCATTTAAGCCGTTATTTACTATTAATTGCGTTGATATTCACGCAACTGTTTTCTATACAGGTCCTTGCTCAAGAGCCGCCTCAGTTACTATTGGCACAAACTTATCAGCAAGGTATTGATGTTAAACAATATTTAATCAGCGAAAAATATGATGGTGTGCGTGCTTTTTGGGATGGTGAACAACTGATAACTCGCCAAGGCAATCCAATTAACGCACCGGGCTGGTTTACCAAGAACTTACCCAAAATACCGTTGGATGGCGAGTTGTGGTGGGCGAGAGGGAGATTTGATGATCTTTCTGGCGCAGTGCGAAAAGATAAACCAGTCGAAGCTGAGTGGAAAAATATCAGCTATCAGATTTTTGAGTTGCCAAACGCCAAAGGTACGTTTGAAGCACGTGCCAGACGCATTGTCGAAATCGTCAAACAAGCCAATCTGCCGCACCTGAAAGCCGTTGCACAGTTTCGCATTAGCGATGAAGCGGCGTTAAATAGTCGCTTAAAACAGGTAGTGAAAAGCGGTGGTGAAGGTTTGATGCTACATCGTGCTGATGCAATCTACACAACAGGCCGTAGCGACGTATTGCTTAAATTAAAACCTTTATTCGATGCTGAAGCAAAAGTCATTGCCCATACTGTGGGCAAAGGCCAATACGCCGGAAAATTGGGCGCATTGGTGGTAGAAACGCCACAAGGAGTTCGCTTTAAACTTGGCACAGGTTTTAGTGATGTGCAACGTAATCATCCTCCTAAGATTGGCAGTGTTGTCACTTACACGTATAAAGATATGACTAAAAATGGCAAGCCGAAATTCGCCAGTTTTTTAAGAGTGAGAAATGAATAAAAAAGTCGTAATATCAAGCGAGTACAAAAATATTGCTTTTAATTAAGCATTAAGTACCCATATAAACACTAACCAACCCAATAAAATTGAAATAGCAGCCAATGTTAGCCTCTTGTAAAAATGGCTTGACGCTGCCATGTTAAAATACCCGCCGCATGACGATAACTGTTAATCCCAGCACGACTAATCAACAATTGCAAATCTGCATGCTGGCAGACAGGCACGCGTTACGCCGAAAACTGCGCGATGCGGAGGGTTTGCTCAAGTTAAAAGATGAGAAGTCTGCGCTAAAAGCCCAGCGTTTGCAGGCGGAAGTCGCGCAGAAGTTACGCACTTCGCAAGCTAAATATGCGGCGCGATTAGCCAATTTACCCAAGCCTGAATATTCGCTTGAATTGCCGGTTTCATCACGTCGCGATGAAATTGCTGCAGCGATTAAAAACAATCAAGTGGTGATTGTGTGCGGTGAAACAGGCTCTGGTAAAACCACACAGTTGCCTAAAATCTGCCTGGAACTTGGGCGTGGCGTTGCTGGCTTGATTGGTCATACGCAACCGCGGCGTATTGCGGCGCGTTCGGTGGCATCGCGCATCGCACAAGAACTGCAAAGTCCGCTGGGCGAAGTGGTTGGCTACAAAGTGCGCTTTAACGACAAACTTTCAGAGTCCAGTTACATCAAGTTGATGACGGATGGTATTTTGTTGGCTGAAACGCAGGGCGACAGATTTCTTAACGCTTACGACACCATCATTATTGATGAGGCGCATGAGCGCAGCTTGAATATTGATTTTCTGCTGGGCTATCTCAAACAGTTATTACCAAAACGCCCCGATCTAAAAGTCATCGTCACTTCTGCCACAATCGATGCCGATAGATTTTCGCAGCATTTTTCAGCGCAAACCAGTGTTGGAGTTATAAAAGCTGCACCAGTGATTGAGGTTTCTGGGCGGACTTATCCAGTTGAGATTCGTTATAGGCCACTTGGTAAAGCAGGTTTTCGCACGAAAGAAATCGCGGCAGATAACGCATTTGATTTAGATGATGAAGCCGAGTTTGCAAATGAAAGCCTGTTGGGCATTCCACGCAAAGCCAAAACAGAAGCACGCTGGCTTGAGGAAGACGATGAAGAAGAGGCGATTGAAGAAGCGATTTTAGATGCTGCCGATGATTTATTGCGACAAGGCGACGGCGATATTCTGGTGTTTTTGCCAGGTGAGCGTGAGATTCGCGATACTGCAGAGCATTTACGCAAATACCAAGGCCGTTCAGCCAAGCTAAAACATATTGAAGTTTTGCCTTTATTTGCACGCTTAAGTATTGAAAATCAGCAAAAAATATTTAAAAGCCATAGTTCACGCAGAATTGTATTGGCGACTAACGTGGCAGAAACTTCACTCACCGTGCCAGGTATTAAATATGTGATTGACGCAGGATTGGCGCGGGTAAGCCGTTATAGCTCGCGTGCAAAAGTAGAGCAGTTGCAAATAGAAAAGATTAGCCAGGCGGCAGCGAAACAACGTGCAGGACGCTGCGGTCGCGTTTCTAATGGTATTTGTGTGCGTTTGTATTCTGAGCAGGATTTTGATGGACGATCTGAGTTTACTGAACCAGAAATTCTGCGCAGTTCACTTGCCAGTGTTATTTTGCGCATGGCAGCGCTACGGCTTGGTGATGTAGTTGATTTTCCGTTTATTGAAGCGCCAAGTTCCAGATTGATTGCCGATGGTTATCAACTTTTACAAGAGTTGGGTGCAGTGGATGTGCGCCGCCAAATTACCGAAACAGGTTTGCAGCTTGCCAAGTTGCCGCTAGATCCGCGCGTAGGGCGCATGATTCTGGCGGCCAAGCGTGAAGGCTGCCTGAACGAGATTTTGATTATCGCCAGTGTGTTAAGTATTCAAGATCCGCGCGAACGACCGATGGATAAACGCGAAGCGGCAGATAATGCGCATGCCAAATTTGCCGGTGAAGGTTCAGATTTCATGAGCTATCTCAAGCTGTGGGATTTCTTTGATAATGCACTGAAAACTAAAAAATCCAATAAAGATTTGCTGAATCAATGCCACACCAATTTCTTATCGTTTCTACGCTTAAAAGAATGGCGCGAACTGCACGCCCAAATCAAGCAGATTACTGACGAAATGGATTTTAAGCTTAATGAAAAAGAAGCTAACTATGAGCAGATTCATAAAGCTTTATTAGCAGGTTTGTTAGGCAATATTGGCTTTAAAGATGGCGATAATGACGCATATTCAGGCGCTCGTGGCATTCGTTTTCATGTGGCACCGGGTTCTACACTTAAAAAAACGCGGCCGAAATGGGTGATTGCGGCTGAGTTGGTGGATACAACCAAGCTATACGCGCGCTGTGTAGCGAAAATAGAGCCCGATTGGATTGAGCCGCTTGCACGCACATTAACCGAAAGCCAATATACCGACCCGCGCTGGGATAGAAAAATGGGCATGGTAAACGCTTGGGAACGCGTTTCTTTGTATGGTTTAACTATTATTCCTAAACGCCGTGTGCATTACGGGCCGATTAACCCTGCTGAATCACGTGAAATATTCATTCGTGAAGCTTTGGCAAATGGTGAGTTCGATACGCGTGCTGCATTCTTTATCGCGAATGAGCGCTTGATTGCCGAGGTTGAGGAGCTGGAACACAAGGCGCGTCGTCAGGATGTGCTGGTGGATGAGCATAAGTTATTTGCTTTTTATGATGCAAAAATTCCTGCTGATATTTTTCAGGCCGCTACTTTTGAAAAGTGGCGTGAAGGCGCAGAGAAACTTAATCCCAAGTTGCTGTATTTAACGCGTGATGACCTGATGCGTCATGGTGCCGATGCGATTACCGCAGTGCAGTTTCCTGAAAAAATCACTTTGGATGGTGTGGAAGTGAGCCTTAAATATCGCTTTGAGCCGAGCCATGTACTGGATGGTGTGACTGCAACGATTCCGTTAGCGCTATTGAACCAGCTAAATCCAACGCAAACTGAATGGTTAGTGCCGGGCATGTTGCGCGAAAAGCTTACTTATTTGATTAAAGCTTTGCCGAAAACCTTTCGTCGCGTATGTGTGCCTGTGCCGGAGTTTGTGACGAATTTTTTAGATAAACATCAAGTGGGAGAAGTACCGATCAAGCAAGCGCTTGCCGCGTATATTCAGCTTGTGACTACACTCAAAATTGGTATTGATGATTGGGTGGAAGAAACGCCAGCGCATCTGCTGATGAATTTTAGCGTGGTGGATGATGCCGGGCGCGAATTGGCGATGGGGCGTAATTGGAATGCGCTGAAAAAACAATTGGGCTCTGCCGCGCAATTAACTTTTAGAAATACGCTGCCCGATATTGAAAAAACAGGTTTGAAGCAGTGGGATTTTGGCGATTTACCCGAGAAATTATCTTTTGAGCGCGATGGGTTAAAGGTGACGGGGTATCCGGCATTGGAAGATAACACCGATAGTGTTGCAGTTAAGTTGTTTGATACAGAATATGCGGCACATGTAAATCACCGTAAAGGTGTTTGCAGGCTGATGCGTTTTGAGTTAAAAGAACAGGTTAAACAGTTAGAAAAAAGCCTGCCAAATTTTAACCAATATGCCCTTACTTTAAGAAATATCATGTCGCCCGAAGAGTTGCGTGAAGATATGGTGACTGCGATTGCCGACCGCGCCTTTATGGGTGAGGATGATTTGCCACGAACCAATGCGGAGTTTATGACGCTGAAACAACGCGCCCGCACACGTCTGCCAGCGGTGACGCAAGCGATTGCAAGGCAAGTGCAGGCAATCGCGACCGAATATCAGTTGTTGATTGCACAGCAAAGTAAGATGCCCGCAACGGTTAATCGATTAAAACGCGATGTAGAGCAGCAAGTGGGTTTGCTGGTGTATAAAAATTGTTTGTCACTCACGCCTTGGGAGTATTTGCAGCATGTGCCGCGCTACTTAAAAGCGTTAAGGCTAAGGATTGAAAAACAACCCGCCAACCCTGACCGAGATGGCAAAAATGCCGCCAGCGTTGGGTTAACATGGCAAAAATGGCAAGATAAGGTGAGCAGTTTGCAGCAAGCGCACCGTGAAGTGCCGCAAAACTTACAGGATTTTCGTTGGTTAATAGAAGAATTACGTGTTTCTTTGTTTGCACAAGAACTCAAAACGCCTATGCCTATCTCAGTTAAACGGTTAGATAAAATCTGGGCAGACATGAGCTTATAGTTTTGATGTTAAATAGTGAACATAGTTTTGATGCATTTTTAGAAAAGCCGCGTGGTGACCAGGTTTTTCGCATTCAATTTAGCCGTAACACGCTAATTGCGGTCATCATTTCCTTGCTGATCCATGCGCTAATCGCATTTTTTGCCTTACCAAAATTTGAACCAGATAAAGCAGAATCACCCGCGCGTGAATTAGAAGTCAGCCTGGCACCGCCGACACCAGAAAGAAAGGTGGCTGAGCTAACCCCAGAAACACCGGCAGTGCCTCCTGAAGTTGTTCCAGAACCAATCGTGAAGCCTAAACCAAAGGTCATCACACAGCAAATCAATAAACCAGCTAAAAAACCAGCGTTTAAAGTGCCGGATGTCTTGGCAACCAATAAACCTGCGCCGGAAAAAATCCCACCAAATTTGAGCATACCAAAAGAGTCTACTCAAACAGAAACGCCACCAGAAGATGCGCCTCCGGTGGATATGATGGCGTATGTGAATCAACAGCGGGCAAAGCGCGCCGCGCAAGAGTCGGATGCTGCCCGTCAAAATGCGGAAGCAACGGCGCGTGAACGTGGGCCAAGTGCCGAGCAAATCCGCGATGAAAAAATCAAGCAGAATTTCCAGACAGGCGTGAATGGTATTTTTGAAATTACTAATTTAGAAGCACGTAACGCGAGCTTTACTTTTAACGGCTGGACAAATAATTTTAGCAGCGCCAGACGTGAGTTTTTTGAAGTGCAAGCGAACCCAGGTCAGGATGTACGTTTGCTAATGATTAAGAAAATGATTAGCTTAATACGACGGCATTATCAGGGTGATTTTAATTGGGAGTCGCACCGCATGAATCGCACCATCGTGATGTCAGCAAGGCCTGAAGATAACGCTGGCTTGGAAGAGTTTATGATGTTGGAATTTTTCGGGCAGAATTACAAAACGGCGTTTTAAACTTAAATATCCAGTTAACTACACTTTTTAATTTTACTTAAGACTTAGCTAAGGCTTGGCTAGGCACTGTTCTGCAAGCATCCTGCCGACAGACCACATTGCTTCGTTACCTTTTCCTCTCAAGCTGTATTTACCATTGCTGTACATAAAGCCAGAAGCTACTATCTGCGCTGGTAATGTAATTAATGTTCCGTCGGCTAGCGTGACGTTTGCTACGAAATCTTTTACTTTATCCTGGTGCGCGGTATTTCTGTCAGCGCGTTCCTTTGTAAAGTCTCTATCCGTGAACGTGACACTTAGACTGGTTCCGCGATCACATTGATAATCAACAGTCTTTACAGGTGCAGGTTTCGTCGCACAGGCGCCAACTGTAATTATTGCAAATAATACAACGAGGATATGCTTTTTCTTATCTTGCATCATGTGAGTTCTTTTCATTTTTAGCTGGTTTATACCTGCATCAATGTTTTTCTGATGGTTAATTCATCAATGCCTTTACCAATAATCACAATGCGTGAAATAGGCTCATCTTCATCCCAGCCTTCCAATAATGTGGGTGGATAGGGCGTAAAGTGCACTGCATGAATCGCCAGCGGTGCAGGTTGATCTTCGGCATGGATAATGCCTTTTAATCGTAGTAAATTTTTGCCATGTATTTGGCACAGATTCAGAATCACCGGTTTCAAATCGCGCCAATTCAGCGGTTTTGGCATAAACACGGTAAAACTCACGATTTCATCATCATGCGCTTTTTGCGGCAATGTGCCTTTTGGTGTGGCAGTTTTTAAGGGCGCGCGCAGCCAGCGTTGTGGTTCTGCTTGTTTGGTCGCAATATCAAATAAACCGACATCAATCACAAATTGTGGATCTAATTCACCATTTAACACGCGATGCTGAGTGGCGCCTAGATTAATGGTAATGAGTTTTTCTTTTAGCTCGTTTATTTGCTCTACTGTGGCTAAATCGGTTTTGGTGATTAATAGCACATCTGCTACCGCCACCTGTTTCAATGCTTCGATATTGTCAGTGATTTGCTGTAAGCCATATACCGCATCAATGGTCACGACAACGGCATCAAGCCTGTAAGTTGATTCAATCACTGGCTCATTCATCAGGTTGCCCAAAATAGGACCTGGGTCTGCCATACCAGTAGTTTCAATGATTAAACGTTTAAACTCCGGGATTGCTTGCAACGCACGCTTAAAAAATAAGTCGCGCATGGTATCCGCCAGTTCATTTTTAAGTGTGCAGCATAAACAGCCGCTACTTAATAAAACCGTATTGTCGTCAATATGTTCGTTTTCAATATTCTCAGCCAAATTGCTATTGGCGAATATTTGATCCAAACCTGCATCGCCTAGCTCGTTAATAATCACGGCGGTGTCTTTCATGGCCGGGTCGTGCAGTAATTTATTCAATAGCGTGGTTTTTCCACTGCCTAGAAAGCCGGTAAGCAGGGTGACAGGAATGCGTTTATCCATTTTATTTTTTTGCTGATAATTATTAAGTGATGAAAGGTTAATTTTAACCTAGATGTAAGTTAAGCAGTTTCTAAATATGACTCTGACTCATGTTGATGCCAGATAGGAAAAGGGTCGCTGAGCGCTTTCCAGCCTTGCATATATTCACCCATGTCGCCCAGTAACATTTCAGTTGGTGTCAGTAAGCAGCGGTCAAACTCTGTGATTAAAGCTGTTTTATCCATATTGATTCCGATTAATACTAACTCTTGCTGCCTATCGCCAAATGGTTCTTGCCAGCGATTTTTAATCTCTTCTAACTGATCAATATCTTGCGGCCAATATTCTTTAGGCGTAGCAGCCCACCAAAACCCAGCTAACTCGTTACGCGAAATAGCGCCAGCCTGCGACCAGCTAATGCAAAACTCTGGTCTGGAGGCGATCCAGAAGTTACCTTTTGAGCGAATCACACCTGGCCATTCCTGGCCGATATAATCATAGAATCGTTGTGGATGAAAAGGACATCTGGCCTTGTAGACAAAGCTACTGATGCCATACTCTTCACTTTCTGGCACATGTTCGCCACGCAGTTCTTTTAGCCAACCAGCGGCATCTTCGGCGGCTTCAAAGTTAAATAAACCTGTATTCATCACCGCATCCAGTGGCACTTTGCTAAATTGGCTGTGCACGATTTTTGCCCGGGGATTGAAAGTTTTTAAAATACCTTCCAGTTGACCTATTTCGTCCTGATTTAATAAATCGGTTTTGTTTAACACCAGCACATCGCAAAACTCAATTTGCTCAACCAGCAAATCGACAACTGTTCGTTGGTCTTCATCGCCCATGCTTTCTCCCCGTTGCGAGATGAAGTCGCGCGAACTGTAATCTTTAAGAAAGTTAAAACCATCTACTACCGTTACCATTGTGTCCAATTCCGCCACGTCAGATAAACTCAAGCCATCTTCGCCACGGAAAGTAAACGTTTCTGCTACAGGTAATGGTTCTGAAATGCCTGTCGATTCGATGAGCAAATAATCAAAGCGATTTTCTTTGGCTAAACGCGTGATTTCGATGAGTAAGTCTTCCCGTAAGGTGCAGCAAATACAGCCATTGCTCATTTCAACTAATTTTTCTTCACTGCGCGATAGCGCCGCGCCGCCATTGCGCACTAATTGTGCGTCGATATTGATTTCACTCATATCATTCACGATAACGGCAACGCGTTTGCCTTCACGATTATTTAAAATGTGATTAAGTAGCGTGGTTTTACCTGCGCCCAAAAAACCAGATAGAACGGTGACGGGGAGTTTTTTCATGCTAATTCCTTCAAGTTACTTGTTCATGTTTTTTTGATGCATTGATGGCTTTAGTCATGACAAATAGATTTAAAATTGCGATTGAATTTTATGCAACATTGTTGCGTTTGTTGGCATATTAACCACAATGTAGAGTTTATGCAACTAAGTTGCATTTTTATGGCGCAATTATTGTTTTGTTGAAAGGGGCTGGGAAATTAGCGTTTAAGGACTGGGTAGAGGATTTAGTATGAAAGTTAAGGCTGGCAGTTGGCGCAAATACCGCTAATGCTTAAGTGCACGTTGTTGGCGGTAAATCTCTCAGGCAGGCTTTGAGCGATGGCGTCATCCACTTTGTCCAGACAGTACACTTGCCCGCATTTTGTACATTCAAAATGCGCGTGCTGATGTTGGCTTGGCTGTGTATTGGTCTTGAATCGTCTGGTTTTATCTGGGCTAATTACGCTGTGCACAAAGCCTTGGGCACTTAACCAATCCAATACTCTGTAAATCGTCACACGGTCGATAGGTTCTACGATTCTCTTTTGGATTTCAGGATGCGACAGCGGTAAAGGCGCATTTAATAAAGTGTCTAATACCAATACCCGTGCGCTGGTCGGCGTTTGGGATTGTGCTTGTATCAATTCAAAGGCTTTGCTCATGGTTCGAATATACCGTATTTTTAATGGCAGCATCAACAGTAAATTTTTACAGAATTGAAGATGAATCGGGCATATGTACAGTGAAAGCAAGGCGTGATATTGGAATTAAACAAGCTTAATTGCTTAGAACACATTAAAATTATGCTTTAAAAATAATGACGCTTAAAAATACGTTATTTAATTCTGCGCTAGATAAATTTAATTGAAGAAAAAACAACCCCAATGAATGTGTTTTACGAAGAAGATGGCAGCTTTAAGGTGGCCTCTATCATGTCTGAGTCGCCTGCCGCGTTACAGGTGGAATCGCTTTCCGGCAAGCGTTCAAAAATTAAGACAAATAATGTATTAATGCAGTTTGAAGCACCGTTAACAGGTCTTATGGAAGCCGCGCTAAATGAAGCGGAAAGCCTGGACATTGATTTTTTGTGGGAGTGCTGCGGCGAGCCGGAGTTTGCTTTTGAAGATTTAGCCAGCGATTATTATGGCAAAAAGCCTAGCCCAATCGAAGCCGCCGCGACGGCGATTAAGCTGCACAGTGCGCCCATGTATTTTTACCGCAAAGGTAAAGGCCGCTACAAAGCAGCGCCGGCTGACACGCTGAAATTAGCGTTGGCAGCAGTAGAGCGCAAAAAACTGCAGGCTGAACAAGTGGCAGTTTGGGTGGCGCAGCTTAATAATAAGCAATTGCCAGAAGGCTTTGCAGCAAAAGCGGATGCCTTGATTTATAACCCAGATAAAAATAGTCTGGAATGGAAGGCGATTGACGAAGCTGCGCAAGTCTCTGGCAGACTAGCATTAAGCGTGATGGCCGATTGCGGCTTGATTCAAAGCGCGCACGACTATCATCTGGGTGCATTTTTGCGCGAGATGTTTCCTAGCAAAGATGGAAAATCAGGGGTGGATTTCCCTGCATATGAAATGCCTGACATCCCTGACGATTTGCCATTGGCAACAGTTGAATGCTTCAGTATTGATGACTCGACGACCACCGAAGTGGATGATGCGTTTAGCTTGGAAGCATTAAGTAACGGTAATACGCGCCTAGGCATTCATATTGCCGCGCCAAGTTTGGGTTTGCCTGTTGATTCCAGCTTAGATTCGATTGTGTTATCGCGATTATCAACGGTATATATTCCCGGTAATAAAATCACCATGTTGCCCGAAAATGTCGTTAAGCCATTCAGTTTAGACGCAGGTGAGATAAAACCCGCGCTTAGTTTGTATTTGGAAGTGACGTCTGACTTTGAGATAGTCGCGCATGAAACGCGACTGGAAAAAATAAAAGTTGCGGATAATTTGCGCCATGACACGATTGAGCCGTTCTTTAACGCACAGTCATTAGATGCGGACAATGGTCATATCTATTGGGCAAAGCTTAAGTTGCTGTTTAGCTTGGCTGAAAAGTTAGAAATTGCGCGCGGCAAGGCCGACCCGAATCGCGCACCACAGATTGATTACAGTTTTTATGTGCGTGATGGAAAAGTACAGATTGTGCCGCGCGAACGTGGCGCACCGATAGATAAATTGGTGGCGGAATTAATGATTTACGCCAACAGCCATTGGGGTGGGTTGTTGAAAGAGGCGGGCTTTGCCGGCATTTATCGCGCGCAAACGGGTGGTAAAGTATTTATGACCACCAGCGCGGAACCGCATCAGGGTTTAGGTGTGTCGCAATATGCATGGAATACATCGCCATTACGTCGTGCGGTAGATCTGGTTAATCAGCGACAATTAATTGCTATGCTGAATAACGAACCTGCGCCTTACAACGTGGCAGATGGAAAATTGAACGTCATTATGCGTAATTTTGACCAAACTTACAGCGCCTACAGTGACTTCCAAACCCGTATGGAACGTTACTGGTGTTTGCAGTATTTGATTCAAGAGCAATTGAGCGAAGTGACTGCCACCGTTTGGCGCGAAAATTTAGTCCGCATAGACGGCATGTTTTACATCACCAAAGTGCCCAGTTTGCCTGAGCTTGAAGTGGGCACAAAAGTCAGCCTGGATATTAAACATATCGATACTTTGCTAATGGAATTGAACTGTAAATTTAAAGCGATAATCCCGGTGGAAATTGCTGAGTCAGAGCCAGTTGCTGTAGTTGAAGAAAATACTGAAATATAAACACATTGAAATTGAATATAAGTAATTTATGCTGAGATTTAATCGCAAAATCCATAAAAGTGTCGCCGAAGATAGTGTTGTCGAGGTATCTGAAAGTAATGGCATACGTTCGTTGCATTTAGGCTCAGTGACAATCCAAAGCAGCATGAAAGTGAAAGACCCATTTGCGCTAGAGCTGACTTATACGCGCGGCATGATGGGATTCTTGCTGTTTTCCAATACGGTTAAAAGCGTGCTGACAATTGGCTTGGGCGGTGGTTCGGTGCCTAAATATGTTTATACACATTGCCCCAATATCAACCAAACCATTGTAGAGATTAATCCGCAAATTATCAGCATTGCGCGCACCCATTTTTGCGTGCCGGATGACGATGCCAGATTTAACGTGATTGAAGGCGATGGTATTGCCCACTTAAAGGCTAATCAAAACAGCGTAGATTGTTTGATGATTGACGCTTTTGACCGCTTTGGTATTCCGCCGGATTTTTGTAGTCAGGATTTTTTTGATGATTGCGCAGCCACTTTGTCGAACCAAGGCATATTTGTGATTAACTTGTGGGGTAGCGACAAGAACTTTGATATTTACTTGCAGCGTATTGAGCAAAGTTTTAATCATCACACTTTGATGCTGCCAACAGGCAAGCCTGGCAATATTGTCGTATTTGGCTTTAAGCGCGCTACGCAATTGAATGAGAAGAAACTAAGAGAGCGTGCTAAAGCGCTTCAAAACACACACAACATAGAGTTTTTAAGTTTTGTTGAAAAGCTGTGCGAACATAACCACAATTATCTCGCCAATTAAACCAAATAATTTAAACTCGCTAAATTGAACAAGAAATGACAATTAACCTATGATGAATCAATATTTTGCCACTTGCCCACGCGGTCTAGAGGCTTTGCTGGTAAACGAGCTGAAAAACAGCAACGCAAAAGACATCAAGCCGACCGATGGCGGCGTTGGTTTTGCAGGGGAATTAAGTGTTTGCTACCACGCGAATTTACATTCGCGCATTGCCACACGCATCCTGATGCAAGCTGGGCAGGGAAAATATGCCACTGAAGATGATTTATACCAAGCAGCCTATAAGCTGAATTGGCCTAATTGGTTTGATGTGAAGCATGATTTTATGGTGAAAGTCACTGGCGTGAAATGTCCGCTTAAAAGCCTGGAGTTTGCGACCTTGCGCATTAAAGATGCGATTTGCGATAAATTTAGGCAGGTGGTGAATTCACGGCCTTATATTGATACCAAAACGCCTGCTGTGCGTGTTCATGCCTATTTAACTGCGGATAGTTATGTTTATTATGTAGACACTTCTGGTGATGCTTTGTATCAGCGCGGCAATCGCAAAGCCAGCATTGAAGCGCCATTGCGTGAAAATTTAGCAGCAGGTATTTTGCAATTAAGTGGCTGGCAAGCCGGGCAACCTTTGTTGGATCCCATGTGTGGCAGCGGCACGTTTTTGCTGGAAGCAGCGATGATGGCGCTGAATATCGCACCGGGATTAAAGCGTGATTTTGGCTTTGAAAAGCTGAAAAACTTTGAAAGTGACACTTGGAAAAAAATTAAAAATACAGCACTTAAAAATGTGAAGCCAGTCACTTTTCAAAAACTGTATGGCTCAGATAGCGATTTGCGCGCTGTGCGTGTTGCCAAGCAAAACCTTACAGAAGCAGGCTTGGCAGAGGCCGTGCAGTTAACACAAACCAATATTACCGAAGTAGTGCCGCCTGCCGACAATGGCGTGCTGGTTGCCAATCCACCGTATGGCGTGCGCATTGGTGAAGATGAAGAGCTGGCTTTGCTTTACCCGAAAATGGGTGAAGCATTAAAGCGCAAATTTGCAGGTTGGAATACGTATTTTTTAACCAATGATTTACGACTACCAAAATTAATGCGTTTAACGCCAAGCAAACGTACGCCATTATTTAACGGGCCACTGGAATGTCGATTATTTGAAATTAAAATGGTTGCAGGCAGTAACAGAAAGTAGTTTAACGCTAAATAGTTAATTAAAAATCACCGCTAATTTAAGGTTAATTGAATGATGGATACGATACATCCCCTGGATTCATTACAACATTTACGACTTCGCATTAACCAGTTTGTGAATGAACGCGATTGGGCGCAGTTTCATACGCCTAAAAATTTAGCCATGGCAATGATTGTAGAAGCTGCCGAACTGGTTGAACATTTTCAATGGGATACGCCAACTGAAAGTCAGCAATTAACACCTGAAAAACGGGAAGAGGTGAGCCATGAATTGGCGGATACTTTTGTTTATCTATTAAGAATTGCAGAGGTGTTGAATATCGATTTGATTGAAGCTGCCAACAAAAAGATTGATTTGAATGCCTTGAAATATCCGGTGGAGAAGGCCAAAGGTAGCAATGCGAAATACACAGAATATCTTTAAGCTATTTAAATAAAATCTGAAACGACAATAAAAAAGCCAGCATATGCTGGCTTTTTTAAAATCTGAAACGATTTATTTTAATGCGGCTAAAGCGGCATCATAATTAGGTTCGTTTGCGATTTCTGGTACTAACTCAATGTATTTAATCACATTGTTTTCATCAATTACAATCACTGCACGCGCTGCTAAACCGGCTAATTTGCTGGTAAACAATAATACGCCGTAATTCATTAAGAAATCACGGCCGCGCATTGTAGATAAGTTAACTACATTTTCAATACCTTCTGCTGCACAAAAACGCGTTTGAGCAAACGGTAGGTCGGCAGAAATATTCAACACCACTGTATTTGTTAAGTTGGCAGCATGCTTATTGAAAGCGCGTACAGATGAGGCACACGTTGGTGTATCTACGCTTGGGAAAATATTAAGAACTTTACGTTTGCCAGCGTACGTTTCTAATGTAACGTCTGCTAGCGCTTTGTCAACTAAAGTGAAGTTGGGCGCAGTACTGCCAATTTTTGGCAAATTGCCTGCAACATCAACTGGATTGCCTTTGAGAGTTACTGAGCTAGACATGATTTTTTCCTTTTTGAATGATATAAAGCGCCTGAATATTAGCGCGTTTATTTATGCTAACTATAATAAAACAAAAAGCACCTGTTTAAAACAGGTGCTTATCGATTTGACGCAATAAAGTTTGAAATTAAATTACACGATAATTGATTAATCAATTAAGCCAGTAAATTCTCACTTAAATAACCAATTGTCATGGTTTGATTGTGCAATACGCTATCCGTCGTATTAGGGCGTGGTGCTAATTCCCCATAAGAATAGAAGCCGGTTAAGCTAGTTTGAGGGCCTAAAATTTGTTGCACTAATTTTATTTCATCGCCTACCAGTTCAGCCATCACGCCTTTGCGACCAACACAGCTAACACAGAGAGCTAAACCGGTTTGATTGGTTTTATTGGCACTCAAGCCATCCATTACCAGATTCGCAGCAGCGCCAGCACCATCAACGAGTCGATCATGGTTGGTCTGACATAAGCGTACCGTTTCGCCTTCTTCAACGTTGCCAGCAAAAGTTAAGCTATTGTTTTTGGTATCAATAGCCAACAAGGTACGGATTTTCTCCACATCGCGTTTGCCTTCTTCAATGACCGCAAGTGGGAATTTTAAGCCGGTACCTGGCAAACCTTTTGAAAACGCTTCACCAATATACATTCTGTAAAGCGGTAGCGCTGGCTTACCATCCATTTCAAACACAACGTTTTTCTCTGATTTGGTCACTGTGCGCGGTGGGCCATAAGGTTTCCAGCCGCCAAGAGCGCCGCTTGCCGTGATTAATGCGTTGCCGTATAAGCCGACTGCAATAACTAGATTATCCGAAACGGTATCGTTATATAGTTGTAAGGTTTTAACAAAGGCACCGCCATCGCCTGCTAAACCGCCAACAATTGGAATGTCGCCTAAAACACTTTGAAAACCTTTTAATAATTCGGAGCCATTGACGTTTAAACCATCTGATATTACTAATACTGTACGTAAAGTATCGGCCTTCAACTGCTTTGCTAAACCAGCTGCAGCCTCAAAAGAGCTTTGCATACCGGACATTTTGGTTTGTGCCACCCGTTGAACGGTTTTTTCCCATTGAATCGCCGTGATTTGAATGCTGTCGTCAAAGACGCCGTTGGGGCTTATTTCACCGGAAGTGGTACAGCCAACTACTTGGGCTGTTGGGTAGCGAGATTTTAGAAAGCCTTGCAATTTGCCTTCGTTAAATCTTTTGATAGAGCCAAATACCAGTACTAAATTAGCACTTGCTAGCGGTGATATGCCAGGTAAATCTTTAAGCGCCGTTTTGGAATCTACAGATTCTTGTCTTATAAGCATTATTCTTTGCTCCCAAGCATGCAATTATTTCTACGTGTTTTAAATAATCGTAATTTATACATTAATTATTGAATGTTGTTAAAGTATTTTATTACAAATATTACGTAAGTGTTGCAAATTGTTTTAAAAAATGTAATATTTTGTGTGTGCTGACGAATATCACTCAACTCAAAGTTGTTAATGAGTTGTTAATAGAATAAAGTAAAAACATTTTTTTAGATAGAGTGATTTATAATTTGGTTATATAAACGTATGTTTATATGCTGGGAGAATATAAAGTGGCGCAAACAAATCTGGCTGGCACTAAAGTAATGGTGATTGACGATAGCAATACCATTAGACGTAGTGCTGAAATATTTCTGAAATCAGCGGGTTGCGAAGTCATTTTGGCGGAGGATGGGTTTGATGCGCTAGCAAAGATCGCCGATCAACATCCTCAGATTATTTTTGTCGACATTATGATGCCGCGCTTAGATGGTTATCAAACCTGTGCACTAATCAAGCGCAACAGCCGTTTCAAATCAACTCCTGTCATTATGTTGTCCAGCAAAGATGGTCTATTTGATCGCGCGCGTGGACGCATGGCGGGGTCAGATCAGTATTTAACTAAGCCTTTCACACAAGATACGTTAATTGATGCAATTAATACGTACACCAGTGATGCCTATCTGAGCAGCAAAAATAATGCAGAAAATATTGTTGATTAATAAATTGCTTGGTTAATAAAAGCGTTAGTTAGTAAACTAGTAACGAGTAATTGGGGGAGTAACGATGGCAATCAGTAAAATTTTAATAGTGGACGATTCAGCAACGGACCGTTTTTATCTAACAGAGTTGTTAGAGTCAGAAGGTTACCAGGTGATTGCTTTAGAAAGTGGCGAGGCTTGCGTGGAACGCGCAGCTGGTATTGCGCCGGATTTGGTGATTATGGACATCATTATGACTGGTTTAACCGGCTTTCAGGCGGCGAGATCGTTAACAAAAGACGCTGCTACAGCAACAATTCCGGTTATTTTGTGCTCAGGAAAATTGCAGGTTACCGATCATGCGTGGGCGGAAAAAATGGGCGCAAAAGGGTGTTTGTTGAAACCCATACAAAAAAATGATTTAAAAGCATTGATTGATAAAATCGATGCATGACATTGACTATGCTGATTTTTAGCATGGACATGTTTTTAAAATAATTGGAACCGCTGCATTTATGTCAAAACAATCACAATTACGTGAGTATCAAACTAATATTTTAGCTAGATTGGAAAATGCTAAAAAGGCCGGTGCTGAATCGCCTGCAGGTTATTTAGGTGTGATTATTGGCGGAAAAAATGTGCTGGTTAACTTGCAGGAAATTAGTGAAACACTGCCAATTATGGATATTCAGCGTGTACCACTGGTTAAGCCATGGTTTTTAGGTGTGGCAAACGTGCGCGGTGTGTTGTATGCCATTAATGATTTAGCGCAATTGCTTGAAAACACTTTCACTAATATTTCATCGAATGCACGCTTATTGCTCATCAGTGATTCAGTGACGAGCAATGTGGCTTTCCTGGTTGATAAATTAGTCGGCCTGCGTAAGCTGGATGAAATGAAGTTAGCTGATGTACTGCTTGATGATAATATTTGTTTAAAAAATCAAACTTATACAGATGACGAAAATCGTGTGTGGCATTTACTCGATTGTGACAAGTTGGTACGTTCAAAAGATTTTACAACTCCTTATGCAACTTAAAATGTATTTGTGGTTTAGTTTTCATAGATAGAAGTGTTTTAGAAGTTAATTTTAGTCATTAAATTTAGTTGAATTTAATAGTTCAGATGGCAGTTATTTGAAACAGTTAAGTGAGGCTTAAAGGGAATCAACATGGCATTGAATATTCAAGTAATCAAAGAGTTACCAGCAAAAATCTCACAGTTGTTCAATAAGGGGTCTTCCGAAGGCAGCAGTCGTGGCTATGGGCAAGTAATCGGACCGGTAATCGGTTTGATTATCTTTATTATTTTGGCGTTCTATGTGATTAATCAGGTGCGCGTTGGCGGCCCTGTGTACGATCAAATTAAGCTCAGTAACGATTTGCGTGCAGATATTCTGCCGCCTCCACTTTATGCGGTGGATGCGTTCGCGGCGACAAACGAGGCCTATGTGGCGACATCAAGTTCTGACTATCAGAAAAGAGACCGCAAACTGGAGGAAGTAAAAGCGCTTGAGGCTGACTATAGAAATCGTTTGGCTTTTTGGCAAACGGCAATTGCTAGATTTGATGAAGAGGGTGTTAAACGATTAAAAGGCCCATTTGAGGCGGTGGCAAAATCTAACGAAAACTTTTATCGTATTTACAATAAAGATTTTGAAGTGGCTATTAAGTTAGGTGCGATTGCTGCGGCTAAACCACTGGGCGATTTAGCCGGTGCCTATGAAATCAATAAACAAACTGTTAAGGCGCTAAATCAAGAGCTTGAGAGAGAGTCGGCACGGATTACATCTTCTAGCAATACATTGGTAAAAGGTATTTTGTTGGCGTTGGGTTTATTGGGTTTATTGATTCTGTTCTTAATTGCTTACTTTGGTTCACGCCAGGTGAAACAAATTGAAAGCGCAGTGCAGATGCTGGAAAATGATGGTCAGCAAAACCAAATGGCTGTTCTTAACTTACTGGATGAGATGGGTGATTTGGCGGACGGTGACTTAACGGTACGTGCAGAGGTAAAAGAAAACATTACGGGCGCGATTGCTGACTCTATTAACTATACGATTGATAGCTTGCGTGATCTGGTAACAGAGATTAACCGTGCATCAGAGCAGGTGAATACGGCAACTGGGCAAGCGCAAGCGACCTCGATTGGTTTGTTATCAGCGGCAGAAAAACAATCCAAACAAATTACAGAAACGACAGATGCTGTTTCAAACATGACACGTTCCATTCTGCAAGTATCAAGCAATGCGAGTCAGGCGTCACAGGTTGCGCAACGTTCATTGCAAGCTGCGACACAAGGGTCGCAAGCGGTACAAAACACAATTACGGGTATGAACGGTATTCGTGAACAGATTCAGGAAACATCAAAACGGATTAAACGTCTGGGTGAAAGCTCGCAAGAGATTGGTGAGATTGTGGAGTTGATTTCTGATATTACGGAGCAAACGAATATTCTGGCGTTGAATGCGGCGATTCAAGCTGCTTCTGCGGGTGAAGCCGGTCGTGGCTTTACGGTGGTTGCGGAAGAGGTTCAGCGCTTGGCGGAACGTTCATCTGAAGCGACGAAGCAGATTGGCGCGATTGTAAAAACGATTCAAACCGATACCAACTCTGCGGTTGCGGCGATGGAGAAAAGTACTGAGGGTGTGGTAGAAGGTGCGCGACTTTCTGATGCGGCGGGTAAAGCGCTGACAGAGATTGAAACCGTTACTAACAGCTTGGCACGATTGATTCAGTCGATTTCTAGCGCAACAGAAGCACAAACAGAAGTGGCTTCTACCGTGACTAAAAACATGCAGCAGATTCAGGAAATTACTTCACAAACTACCGAAGGTACTAAACAAACAGCAGAATCGGTCGGGCAGTTAACAACGCTAGCTGAAGAGTTACGTGAATCAGTAGCTGGTTTTAAATTGGCTTAAATTGAATAGGTTGATATCTTTGGAGTCGAATTTAAGTGTCTGAAAATTTTGATATAGGCCCCTTAACGTGGGTTAAAGACCAGATAGATCAATCGCTTGCTACTGTTTTAGATAATCTAAAAACAGTACAAGGCAACTTACATGACACAGCTCCCATGCGTTTTTCGCAAACGCATTTATATCAAGCATCAGGCGCGCTGGATATGGTGGGTCTGGAAGGATGTAAGCGATTTTGTGCTGAATTAGAAAAGCTGGCGAGTCGCTTAGAGAAGAAAACACTGGATGCGACGCCTGAGCTAATTGATCGTTTTATTAAAGCCGTTGAATCATTGCAATCTTATTTACAAGACTTGTTAAACGGCGCGCCTGATATTCCATTACGTTTATATCCAATCATCCATCCAATCGTTTTAGCACTGGGTGAGACGATGGATGAAAGCGAATTATTTTTCCCCGATACCAGTAATAGCGCACCCAAAGACTTACCCGTTAAACAGTTAGAAGCTGCTGAATATTCTGCATTTATCGTAGAGCAACGTACGAGTTATCAAAAGTCTCTATTAAGCTGGTTGCAAACCAAGCAAAGCAATGCGCTGCATAGCATGACTGAAGCGGTGAGCAATGTTAGCCATGCACAGAAGAAAAATAGCGACAAAACCTTATGGTGGGCGGCTAGTGCATTTACCGAATCTTTAGAGCAGAAGGAAATTGCTGAAAATCTAGGCGCAAAACGCTTATGCCGCAAACTGGATCAGGAATTGCGCCAACTGACTGATGGTGTTAATAAGCCGCACAGCAGTTTATTGCGCGATATTTTGTATTACGTGGCAATCAGTAATGTAGATAGGGATAACGTTCAAAAAGTAAAAGAAGTTTTTGAACTGAATCTGCTTGTCGATAAGAAAAACGCTGTTAGTTTTGATACAAGCTCAATTGATGTAAATGAATTGACTGTTGTACAAGAGTTAATCACGCAGTTAGAAGTATTGCGTGAACTGTGGGATGACGTATCCAATACCATCGACTTTAGTAAAGTAGATGCTAGCGCTAGCTTTGCACAAGTACATGTAGATAACGTACTGATTACTAAATTTTCTGACACATTGGTTGTTAGCCAAACACTTACGCAGCAACTAAGCCAGGTGGTCATTGTTGATTTGTATACATCTTTGCAGCTTGCCAGCAGTACTTTGCGTGATGACGCAACCAAAGTGAACCATGCTGCATTAATTGAAATTGCTGCTGCGCTTAATTTATTGGAAACTTCGCTTAACCATTATCAACATCTTGACGCTGACCGTGTACAAAAATTGCTTTCTGAAATGCATCGATTAGAAGCGATTTCATCTGGTGAAAGTTATGATAAGTTAGATGGTGACAGAACGGGCGAGCTTGATCGCGATACGATAAAAGCACTTGTTATCCAAATTAAAGAATCACTTAAAATTACGGAACAAGCTTTAGATAGCTTCTTCCGTCATCCAGCTGAAAAATCACCACTTGCATTAACGGCTAAACCTTTAAAACAAATCGCAGCTGTTTTTGACATGCTCGGGTTAGCAACGCCAACCGCTATCGTGAAAGCAAGTAATCGTTTAGTACAGCATTTCCAAGCTGAAGATTATGTTTCAAACCAACAGCACTTTGAGCTGGTAGCAGAAAGTTTGAGTATGGTTGGCATTTATGCGGATGAAATGCCAAAAATACGTCCCGAATCAGAGCTGGCTTTAGAAGGTGCTGTGACGCGCCTGACTAGCGTGCTTGCAGATGCGGGTGTTCATTTTGCTACAGTTGGTTTAGATGATGTTTCAATCAATTCTGATACAACAGAATATGCAACTGATTCAAATGCTGAGTCTAGCGAATACTCGAACGAAAAACATGCAGAGCAAGCGACAACAACGCCTTCCCAGTTAGTTACTAACCCAAGTGATGTCAAAGTAATTGACCAAGCATTCGACGCGGAATTGCTGGACATTTATTTGACTGAAGCAGAAGAAGTGCTGGCGCATATTGCTCAAAATTGCCAGGCGTTACGCGTCAATGCAACCGATAGTGAAGCGCTGGTTGAAGTCAGACGTAGTTATCACACCTTAAAAGGTAGCGGCCGTACGGTAGGTTTAAATGCCATGGGTGACATTGCTGGCCAAGTAGAGCAGTTTTTAAATGGTGTTTTAGATAAAAAATCGATACTTGATCAGTCGCAAATTGCGGGCATTGAACAACTAAGCGCTGCTTTTGCAGATTGGGCAGCAGAACTGCGTACAAATGGGCAGGTTGAAATTAATCAAACCGCATGGACGGCACGCGTTGCTGCACTTTCTCAAGCGACGGCGGTTGAACATTCGGCCGCTCAGGAATCATCCGCTCCAGTCGTTACAGAAGTAGATAAAGCTGAATCAATAAGTAATGAAAATACTCAATTCAGGCAAGATTCTGAGCCGCCATTAACCCCTAAAAAAGCTAAAAAAACAGAGCCCCAGGTATTGATTGGTGGTACGCGCAAAATGAGTCGTGCTTTCTACGATATTTTTGTTAAAGAAAGCATGCAAAACATCACCATTCTTGAGCAGGATGTTGCTAAGTTAATTGCAGATGCTAGCTTAACACCTGCTCAAGTGGCAAAAGTAGCGATACACACGCTAGCCAGTAATGCACTCGTTGCAGAGTTTAAGCCTATGGGTGAACTGGGTCGCGCACTTGAGGTCTGGTTAAATGATGTGGAAACCTGGACGCCGCAGCATACCGAGTTGTACAGCAATACCGTTAAATCACTTTCTACTATGTGGGTGAAAATTTCAGAGTTGCGTAATCCGCGCTCTGCAAGAGCATTGATTGAAGTGCTGAATCAGGCTGCTGATCAAGCTCGACAAAACAAAGCTTTAACTATGGTACCTAGCGAGGTGCCAGAAGCGGTAGAAGAAATTACCTTCACCTTACCAACTACTTTACCGACTGAAACCCCAACTGTTGAATTGTTAAGTGAGCTTGGCACACCAAGTGTTGATTTAGAACAAGCCGCGATTGTTAATTTAGCAGAAGCGCCTGCTGCCGCAGCTGTTGAATTTAGTCATGATGACTATGAAGTTAAATTGGTTACGGAAAGCAAGGCCTACCAAAATGTCTCGGCCAGTGATATTGGTAAGAACGTAGAGTTGGATAGAACGCAGGTTGATCAAGAACTGCTAACCATGTTTATTGAAGAGGCGCGTGAAATTCTGCCTGAAATTGGCACGGAATTACGCGCTTGGCGAGCACATCCAAAGCAATCAGAACATCCTGATGCACTACAGCGCGCATTGCATACCTTAAAAGGTAGCGCGCGTATGGCGGGGCAATCTGGGCTTGGCGATGCCGTACATGAGATGGAAGACTTAGTTATCCGATCATTAAAACGCAAAACGGTTGATATCGATTTTGACAGTATGTTTGTCGATTTAGACAAAATAGGTAGTTTTTTTGAAGAAACACTAGAAGGTACATCGGCTGAAACCATTAGCGCGATTAAGCAACAGGATATTCCGTTAGCGAGCCGTGTAACGGATCGTAAAGCACAATTCTTGCGTATGCGTGCAGATACGCTGGATCGACTGATTAACGATGCTGGTGAAATCTCAATCATCCGTTCACGTATGGATAGGGAAATCAGCGGCGTTAAACAATCATCAAATGACCTAACCGAGAGCGTGACACGTTTACGTAACTATTTACGCGAGTTGGAAATTGAAGCAGAAACACAGTTGCAATCGCGCTTGAATATCCTGCAGGAATCGAATGAAAATTTCGACCCCTTGGAATTTGACCGATTCACACGCCTGCAAGAACTGACGCGCATGATTGCTGAGAGCGTTAACGACGTGGCGACGATTCAGCACGGCTTGTTGACTAACTTAGGTCAATCAGAAGCTGCACTACAACAACAAAACCGCATGAACCGCGATTTGCAGCAAACTTTACTGGGTGTGCGTATGTTGCCATTTCAGCAGATTGCCGAGCGTTTACAGCGAATTGTGCGACAAACGGCGCGTGAACTTAATAAGTCTGTCGATTTAGTGATTGTTGGTGAAACGACAGAAATTGACCGCAGCGTACTGGATAAACTAGGTGCACCGTTAGAGCATTTGTTGCGTAACGCAGTAGCGCATGGTTTGGAGCTGCCGGCAGAGCGTAAAAATCAAGGTAAAGCAGAAACAGGTACGATTGAGCTAAAGATACGCCAAGAAAATGACGAGATTCATATTACCGTTACGGATGATGGTGCTGGTGTCAACTTGCAGCGCGTTAAAGAAAAAGCCATTAAAAATAATTTGATTGATGAATCTTCAGATATCACTGAGCAATCGTTGATGTCCATTATTTTTGAAACAGGTTTCTCAACAGCGGACAAAGTGTCGCAAATTGCTGGTCGTGGTGTCGGTTTGGATGTGGTGCGTAACGATATTAGTGGTCTGGGCGGGCGTGTCGATTTAAATAGCGAGTTCGGTAAAGGCACGGTGTTTAATGTGCATTTGCCAGTGACATTGACAGTCGCGCAGGTTTTAGCCGTGCGTTCCGGCGCTTCGATTTATGCCTTGCCAGTGGGGATGATTGAGCAGGCACAGAAAATTAAACGCCAGGATTTAATCAATGCTTATAGTGCAGGCGAAATTAACTGGGCAGGGAAGCAATACCCGATTCACGATTTATCTAAATTATTAGACCATGAGGATCATCAGCCAGAAGATCATGCTTATGCTTCTGTGTTACTACTGCGCAGCGGTACGTACAATATAGCGCTGCATATCGATGAAGTAATTGGCAACCAGGAGGCGGTGATGAAGCCAATTGGTGCGCAGTTGGCACGCGTACCAGGCATTGTAGGCGCTACGGTTGCAGGTGACGGTAAGATCATGTTGATTATTAACCCTGTACAACTGGCTAATCGTGAAATTTTGGCGGTTGGCAGTGTAGTGGTTAAAGCAGATAAAAAAGCCGTTAAAGCAACGACTAAACCGCGTGCTTTAGTCGTTGATGATTCGCTGACCATGCGCAAGGTGTTAGGTCGGTTACTAGAGCGTGAAGGTTATGAGGTGCTAGTGGCAAAAGATGGTATGGATGCGATGCAGGTATTGCAGCAATTGACACCGGATATCATTTTGACAGACATCGAAATGCCACGGATGGATGGTTTTGGTTTGGCGCGGAATATCCGCGATGATGTGCGCACCGCTAATACACCGTTGATTATGATTAGCTCACGTACTGCCGATAAGCATCAAAATCTGGCGAAAGAAATTGGGGTAGATGCTTTCTTTGGTAAACCAGTGCAAGATGAGGAATTAATGAGTAAAGTCAATGAGTTGCTTGCTGGGCAATCGACTAAACATTAATGTAGCGCTGCAATAAAGCAAAAATCCGCTAGACCTAATCTGAAGGTCTAGCGGATTTTTGCTTTAAAGTCGCTCAATTTAACATTATTAATTTTGCGTCAATTTGTGTATGAGCGGGTAAAATAGCACTATGCAAAATGAAGTAAATATTCCATCTGATCATACACAAATGCCCAGTCCGCAGTTTGTACATTTGCGCTGCCATAGCGAGTATTCAATTGTCGATGGCACGGTGCGCATTGATGATTATATTCAGGCAGCCAGCGCAGATGCCATGCCAGCAGTCGCGTTAACAGATTTAAGTAATTTATTTGGTGCAGTCAAGTTTTATAAAGCAGCACGTGGTCGCGGTGTTAAACCGATTTTAGGTTGCGATATTTGGCTGGAAAACGCTAAAAATCGTGACCAAGCGCATCGTTTATTATTGCTCGTACAAAACACTGCAGGGTATCGTCAATTATGCGCATTGTTAAGTCGCGCTTATCTTGAAAATCAATATCGTGGTCGTGCGGAGATTAAGCAGGAGTGGCTACAGAATACTGAAGGGTTACTGCTGTTTTCTGGCAGCGCGCTAAGTGATATTGGCACAGCATTAATTGCCGGTAACACAGTACAAGCAACGCAGTTGGTTAACACTTGGTCTGCCCTGTTTCCCAATCGCTTTTATTTGGAATTGCAACGCGTATCTGACCCTAAAGACAGCCCAGCGCAAGAAGCGCTAATTCAACAAATACTCGATTTAGCCAGCGCTGCTGATTTGCCAGTAGTGGCGACGCATCCGATACAGTTTACAACGGCAGATGATTTCGAAGCGCACGAAGCTCGCACCTGTATTGCAGAAGGCTATATGCTGGCAGATAAGCGTCGGCCTAAAAACTTTACACAGCAACAGTACTTTAAATCACAAGCGGAAATGTGTGCGCTGTTTGCGGATATTCCTGAAGCGTTAATGAATACGGTTGAAATTGCTAAACGCTGTAATTTGGTGATCGAGTTGGGTAAAAATTATTTGCCAAACTTTCCAACACCTGACCAATCCAGTTTGGATACGTATTTAGTTGCGCAATCGCATATTGGATTATCAGGGCGCTTAAAAAGTCTGTATCCCGACGATGCAAAGCGCGAAGCCAAACGACCAGAATATGAAGCCAGGTTAGAGTTTGAATGCAAGATTATTAACCAGATGGGCTTTGCCGGTTATTTCTTGATCGTGGCTGATTTTATTAACTGGGCTAAAAATAATGGTGTGCCAGTAGGTCCTGGGCGCGGCTCAGGCGCAGGTTCTTTGGTTGCCTATAGTTTAAATATTACCGATTTGGATCCGCTGCAATATAACTTACTGTTTGAGCGCTTTTTAAATCCAGATCGCGTTTCAATGCCTGACTTTGATATCGACTTCTGCATGGACGGACGCGATCGCGTGATTGATTACGTGAAGCAAAAATATGGCTTGGATGCCGTGTCGCAAATTGCCACCTTCGGTACTATGGCGGCAAAAGCGGTGATTCGCGATGTCGGTCGTGTGCTGGATTTACCGTTTAATTTTGTGGATGGAATTGCCAAATTAATTCCGCTTGAATTGGGAATTACGCTAAGCAGTGCACTAGAAAAAGAACCGCAATTACAAGAGCGCCGCGAAAAAGAAGAAGAAGTCGCACATTTGCTGGAGCTGGCATTAAGACTGGAAGGCTTGGTGCGCAACGTGGGCATGCATGCAGGCGGCGTGTTGATTAGCCCGGGAAAAATATCCGATTTTTCACCTATTTACTGTCAGCCGGATGGCGCCAGTTTGGTGAGCCAATACGACAAAGATGATGTTGAAGCAGTTGGTCTGGTCAAGTTCGACTTTTTGGGCTTAAGAACGCTGACTATTCTGGAATTGGCCTTAGCCAATGCCAATAAGCAGCGCGCCACTTTAGGTGAGCCGCCACTTAGTTTTGAAACATTACCGCTTAACGATAAAGCCAGTTATCAATTACTCAAAACGGCCAATACTACCGCGGTTTTTCAGCTGGAGTCGCGCGGCATGAAAGACATGCTCAAGCAGGCGATGCCAGATTGCTTTGAAGATATTATTGCCTTGGTAGCATTGTATCGCCCCGGCCCAATGGATTTGATTCCCGATTTTTGTCGCCGTAAACATGGTAAGCAGCGTGTGGAATACCCACACCCAGCCACGGAGTCGATTCTAAAAGAAACTTACGGCATCGCGGTTTACCAAGAGCAGGTGATGCAAATTGCGCAAGTGGTAGCCGGCTATAGCTTGGGTGGCGCGGATTTGCTGCGGCGCGCCATGGGTAAAAAGAAGAAAGAAGAAATGGATGCGCAGCGCGCTATTTTTGTGGAAGGCTCACTTAAAAATGGCCTTAACGAAAAACAGGCGACTGAATTATTTGATTTGCTGGAAAAATTTGCGGGTTATGGTTTCAATAAGTCGCATGCCGCAGCTTATGCGTTGGTTGCTTACCACACCGCGTATTTAAAAGCGCATTATCCTGCTGCATTTTTAGCAGCAACAATGTCGGCAGACATGAACAATACGGACAACATTCACAGCTTTTTTGATGATTGCGCACCAAATAAAGTAGAGGTGTTACCGCCAGATATTAACCAAAGCGGTTATCGATTCTTGCCGTTGAATAATAGTCAGATGCTATATGGTTTGGGTGCGATAAAGGGAACGGGTTTAGCGGCAATCGAGCTTATTGTGGCGTCTCGCGAGTCAAGTGGACCATTTAAGAGTTTGTTTGATTTTTGTAATCGGCTGGATTTACGCAAGGTGAATCGACGTGTGATTGAATCGCTGATCCGCGTTGGAGCGTTTGATAAGCTGGAGCCAAACCGCGCAGCGTTATTGGCAGCAGTCAGCATGGCAATTGCTGCGGCTGAGCAAAATAATAGTAATGCAGGGCAAGATAATCTATTTGGCGATGTATCTGAGACCAAGCACGATCTGCCAAACGTAGCAGAATGGACGCCGCAACAAGCGTTAATTGAAGAAAAGGCCGCGTTGGGTTTTTATTTAAGTGGTCATCCATTTTTAAACGCTAAGCATGATGTGAGTCAGTTTGTACGTGGTTCGCTAGCAGACTTAACACCTCAAGAACAACCAAAATTAATGGCCGGTATTGTAGTAGGCGTGCGTGTGCGCATGACGCAGCGCGGTAAAATGGCGATAGTGACCATTGATGACGCGGTATCGCGCGTCGATGTGGTGGTGGGTAGCGAAATGCTCAATCAGTCTGCGCAGTTAATTAAAGAAGATGCCTTGCTGATTATTGAAGGACGCGTGAGCTATGATGATTTTTCTGGCGGAATCCGTGTAAACGCACGTAAGTTGTACGACTTAGCATCTGCACGTAGTCAATATGCCAGCATGCTGAAGATTTCATGTAATGGACAATCCGATGCCGCAAAACTGACTGCTATATTAAACCCCTATCGCAGAAAAGCAGCAGAAACCGACAAAAAGCTGTGCCCCATTAAAATTGAATATCACAATGCGCAAGGCCAAGCGAGTATGATGCTGGGCGATGCGTGGCGCGTAGAGTTGCATGATGAGTTATTGCAGAATCTGACCGCATGGTTATCGAAAGAAAATGTTAAAATCCTATATAATTAGGTCGGTTAAAACATTCACTTTAAATAGTTGAGCAATATAAAAATATGAGCCTTAGACGCGCTACAGATACAAAAATAAGTTACTTGGATTTTGAGCAATCCATTGCTGAACTTCAACAACGCATTGAAGCATTGCAGATATCGCATGATGAGCATGATGGATTGGATATTTCTAAAGAGTTAGACCAGCTAGAGAAAAAACAAAAAAAACTGCTGCAAGAAACCTATCAGAATTTAAGTGCGTGGCAGATTTCGCAAGTTGCGCGCCATTCACAACGACCTTACACGCTGGACTATATTCGTGAGTTATTTACTGATTTTGAAGAGCTTCATGGTGATCGCGCTTATGCGGATGATCCGGCAATTGTCGGTGGTTTAGGACGATTTGAAGGTGTTCCAGTCGTTGTAATTGGACATCAAAAAGGCCGTGATGTAAAAGAGCGGCAATATCGGAATTTTGGTATGCCGCGCCCTGAGGGTTATCGCAAAGCCTTGCGTTTGTATCGCATGGCAGAAAAATTTAATCTGCCGATTATTACCTTGATTGATACGCCAGGCGCTTACCCTGGCATCGGTGCGGAAGAGCGCGGACAGAGTGAGGCGATTGCTAAAAATCTATATGTAATGGCCGAGCTTAAAACACCGATTATTGGCGTGATTATTGGTGAAGGCGGTTCTGGTGGTGCATTGGCGCTAGGTGTGGTCGATCACCTTTTGATGTTGCAATATGCAACTTATTCCGTTATCTCACCTGAAGGCTGTGCATCGATTTTATGGAAAAGCGCTAGCAAAGCGCCAGAGGCAGCAGAAACACTGGCAATTACTGCAGACCGTCTAAAGGCACTCGGTTTGGTTGATACGATCGTGAGTGAGCCATTAGGTGGTGCGCATCGTGACATTTCATTAATGATGCAGACGCTACGTAAACTGCTTAAAGATCAATTGGTTGCGTTGCAGAAAAAAGATACCGAGCAGCTATTAACGGCACGTTATGCCCGCTTGATGAGTTATGGAAAATTCAAAGAAACAACGCCAAAATAAAAAAATAAATGAGCGCGATAGTTCGCTATCGCAGCAAGTCAGTTCTTTTTTAAGCGATGTTTTCTCTGTACAAAATTCTGAACAGACTTCTTCTGTTCAACCCGTATTAACAATTGCATTTAGTGGTGGGCTGGATTCATGTGTGTTATTGCATGTTTTAGCCGGCCTTAGACAAAGTGTGGGGTTTCTATTAACTGCCCATCATGTGCATCATGGCCTCAGTATTCACGCAGACGCATGGGCAGATTTTTGCCAAACAAGATGTAAGCAGCTCAATATTCCACTCATTATTTCAACAGTCAATGTCGACTCTAATAGCTGTCTGGGTGTTGAGGCGGCAGCCAGAAAAGCCCGTTATGCGGCACTGATGAACCAAAATACAGGCTTTGTCTGTACAGCACACCATCAAGATGACCAAGCTGAAACCCTACTTTTACAGCTTGCGCGTGGGGCAGGTGTGAAAGGCTTGGCGGCCATGGCGCCAATGGATGCAAAAAGAAAATTATTGCGTCCATTATTGAATACATCCAGAACCACCTTAGAGCGTTATGCCAAACAATATCAATTGGCTTGGGTGGACGATGAGAGTAACTTGAATCAGCAGTTTGATCGTAACTTTATGCGACATTCGATTTTGCCGATTTTCATGCGGCAGTATCCCAGCATCAAACAAAACTTAGCACGCACCGCTGCACATCTAGCTGAAGCGAATCATTTACTGGATGAATTGGCAGAGCAAGATGCAAAAGCTTGTTTTAACGATGATTTGACTATTAACACGCTATTATTGCCTCCATTAATCGGGTTGAGTCAGTCTAGAGTCAATAATGTATTGCGTTGGTGGCTGGCACAGAATGATGTGCGCATGCCGAGCACCAGTCAATTGCAGCAGATCACGCAGCAATTATTCAATGCTAAATCTGATGCGGCAATTAAAATAAAGGTGACTCAAGAAAATTTTAGCGACGATGATGAAAGCTCGCCTGAGTTAATGCTCAGGCGCTATCGACATTGTGCGTATTTGGTCGCAGAATCAACTGCCAATGCGCCTATAGATGCTGTATGGAAAAATGAACAAGTCGTACATTTACCTAACCAAAGCTATTTAAGTTTTAGCCAAAAGTTGGGTGAAGGTATTGCGATTAAGCATTTAAATAACAAGCAGTTACTCATTAAAAATCGAGTCGGTGGTGAGCGGTTTAAGCCGGATTTAAACCGACCTAGCCGCAGCTTAAAAGTAGCCCTGCAAACCTCAAGCGTACCGCCATGGCAACGCGCACAATTGCCACTTATTTATCTGGAAGATACCTTGGCTATTATTCCGGATATTGGCGTTGATGCCCATTTAAAAGCAGCCGCAGATGAAATGGGCTTGCTGGTGAGTTGGCATGCAGAATAATAAGAGAATGCCGATAGTTTGATTTAATTAACTGAGACTACTTAACTATTTGTTACTTAATAAGCTTTCTCAGTTGCGACCAAACGTTTTCTAATAGTTTGTCTTGTGCAATTGCCTTGGGATGCAAGCCATCATCTAAGATCAGGCTCGGATTGCCTGCAACACCCTCTAGAAAAAATGGCACCAAAACTAAGCCATGTTTTTGCGCCAAATTAGCATAGGTTTCGCTGAATTGCTGGGTATATTGAATGCCATAATTTGGCGGTATTCTCATGCCAAGTAGTAGCACTTTGGCTTTGGTGGCTTTTGCTTGGGTAATCATGCCATCCAAATTACTTTGCATTTCGCGTACGCTTAAACCGCGCAAGCCATCATTTGCGCCTAGTTCAATAATGACAATATTGGGCTTATGCGTCGTGAGCATCGTTTTAAAACGCCCCAAGCCGCCGCTGGTGGTCTCACCGCTAATGCTGGCATTCACCACTTTATAGTCAAGCTTTTGCTGATTAAGCTTGTTTTCCAGCAGTTTGACCCAACCTTCATTCTGCTGAATGCCATAAGCCGCAGACAAACTGTCACCAAAAATGACAATAGTTTGTGTTGCCTGCGCGGAAGTTGCAACCAAACTCATTACCGCTAGACTAATACCAAGACTTAAGCTTAACTTTCTAAAGTACAGTTTGGAAATTTTCAGGTTTAGAACTTTAAAACTGGATTTTTTAAATGCAGACACATACAGCAAAAATCCTAATAAACGAGAGCACATACATGTTACTTTCTAATGAGCACAGCCCAATTAATGTCAATCAACCATCAACGCATCATCATACGATAACGGCTACTCCAGCTATTCTAGCGACAAATCTATGCAAAAGCGTGGGTGAAGAGCCAAATAAAATTAGCATCCTCTCTGAGTTGCAACTAAAAGTGGCTGCTGGTGAGAGTGTGGCTATTGTTGGTAGTTCAGGTTCAGGTAAATCCACTTTACTTGGCCTGCTGGCAGGATTAGATCAGCCAAGTAGTGGTAGCGTTAGCGTTAAAGGCGCAGCGTTCAGTGGTTTAGATGAGGATGCACGTGCCGCAATACGCGGTAAAAATATGGGGTTTGTGTTTCAGTCATTTCAACTATTGCCTACGATGACTGCACTGGAAAATGTCATGCTGCCGATGCAGTTGGCGAATCAAGCAAATGCGAAGCAAGTGGCGCTGGCGACGTTGGAAAAAGTCGGTTTAAGCGCACGTGTCAGTCATTATCCCAAGCAGCTTTCAGGCGGTGAGCAGCAGCGTGTAGCCATTGCGCGCGCATTTGCCTCGCAGCCCGCCATTTTATTTGCAGATGAGCCAACTGGTAATTTAGATTTAGCTACAGGTGAGCGCATCATTGAATTGCTGTTTGATTTAAATCATGCAGCAGGCACTACACTTATTTTAGTCACACATGACATGAAATTAGCCAAGCGTTGCCAACGCTCATTAACATTGAATAATGGTCAGTTGAGCGAGTCATTATGATGGTAAAACTGGCTTGGCAGCAATTGTTTTCACAGTGGAAATCGGGTGATTTACGCGTCATGCTATTGGCCTTGGTATTGGCAGTCACTTCAATTACAGCGGTTAATTTCTTTATTAATCGCATCGCGCTGCATCTTAACGCACAAGGCGGTTTGCTGTTAGGTGGCGATTTAGTCGTTATTTCCGATCATGCAATTCCGCAGTCCTATCATCAATTAGCCAAGCAATATGGCTTGCAAAGCACGACTACACTTGAGTTCCCTAGCATGGTGATTCAAGGTGACCGCAACCAGCTGGCAGAAATAAAAGCCTTGTCTGATGGTTTCCCGTTGAGAGGAGATTTTGGCGTACAGCTAAGCAATAACCAATTGCCAACCAGTGTACAAACTACGCCCAAAAAAGGTGAAGTGTGGGTTGAGGCGCGTCTGGTGAATGCGTTGAAAATAGGCATTGGCGATGAGATTGAATTGGGTGCAGCGCGCTTCAAAGTCGCAGGTATTTTAGCGCGTGAACCATCGCGCGGCGGCGATATGTTTAGCTTCGCGCCGCGCTTAATGATGCACGCAGACGATATTGCCGCAACACAATTGGTGCAGTTTGGTAGCCGGGTTAAATATCAGTTATTGGTCGCAGGCGCATCCGACAAGGTTGCGCAGTTTTCCAATGATTTAGCTACAAAATTGCAACGTGGTGAACGTATTGAAGACGTTAAAACCGCGCGGCCAGAGATTAAAAGCGCATTGGATAAAGCAGAAACTTTCTTAAGCTTAAGTGCATTTGCCAGCGTGATTTTATCCATCGTCGCCATGTTGCTGGCGAGCATTCCTTTTATCGCGCGCTGCACCGACACCGCCGCTTTGATGCGTTGTTTTGGCGCGAGTAAAGCCAGCATACAAAAGCTCATGTTGTTGCAAAGTACGTTTTTGGCGCTGATTGGCGGACTGTTAGGTTGTTTGCTGGGTTATATTTTGCAGTACGGTTTAGCTTATATTGCGGGCAGATTGTTTTTGGAAGCGTTGCCAGCACCAGACTTTACACCAATATTCATGGGCTTAGCATTGGCGTTTGCAATTCTGTTCAGCATTATGCTGCCACATATTCAAGCTTTAAAAAATGTGCCGATTATGCGTATTTTGCGACATGATTTTGCAGAACAGTCTGTCTCGGTTTGGCTGAAATATGCACCGATTGCGATTGTGGTTGTTTTATTCATGTTCGTGCTGGCCAAAACGCTGCAATTGGCCTTGGTGTTTTTAGCAGGTATCTTGGGTATTTGTTTAGTGGCAGGTTTGCTGGCCTATGGCTTGGCAAAAATGCTTAAAAAGATCAGCCAGCAAGCCACAGATTATTCAAACCAACATTACGCGATCAGTCTTGGGTTCGCCAATTTAAACAGACGCTTAGGTTTATCAATCGCGCAGATTATTGGCTTTAGTTTAGGCGCGATGGTGTTGATGCTATTGATGATGATTAAAACCGATTTAATGCAATCATGGCAGGCTTCGCTGCCAATTGATGCGCCGAATCGTTTTATTATTAATATTCAGCCAGATCAGGTTGCATCAACAGAAACTTTTCTTCATGGCGTTGGAGTTGTCGCGCCACAGGTATTTCCAATGATTCGCGGCAGGTTAATGGCGATTAACAATCAGGCGGTTGACCCAAATTCATTTACTGAAGAGCGCGCTAAACGTCTTGCTTCGCGCGAGTTTAATTTATCCAGCGCCGCACAAATGCAAACGGATAATAAGCTGCTACAAGGCCGCTGGTGGCAACCGAATGAAGCTGGAAAACCGCTTTTATCCTTAGAGCAAGATATTGCGACAGCGCTGAATATTAAGCTTGGTGATACGTTAACTTATGACATCGCAGGCAGCAAAATCACGCTGACAGTGACCAGTATCCGTAAAGTGGAATGGGATAGCATGCGCGCTAACTTTTTTGCGGTGACACCAGTCGATACGCTTAAAAACTACCCAACCAGTTATATGACAGCGTTTTATCTACCCAAAGACCAAGATAACGCATTGAATCAGTTAGTGCAAAAATTCCCTAATTTTACGGTGATTGATGTTGCCAATTTAATGAACCAAGTACGCGATATCATGAATAAGTTAGCACTTGCGATTGGTTTTGTTTTTATGTTTTGCTTAGTGGCAGGTTTAGTGGTTTTATATGCTGCGTTGATTGCTACGTTAGATGCGCGTTTGCGAGAGTCGGCATTGCTACGTGTATTAGGCGCATCGCGCGCGCAAACTACCATTGCAACGCTCACCGAGTTTGCCAGTATCGGCACGGTGGCAGCAACTGTCGCAATTATGATGGCCACTGGACTCAGTTACTATTTAAGTAGTTTCGTACTGGATATTCCTTATCAATTTAATATTAGTTTAGCTTTAAGTGTATTTCTGCTGACTTTTGTATTGATTCCTTTTGCTGCATGGCTTGTTATCCGCAGGTATTTGAATATACCGCCTAAGCAATTACTCAATAGCATTTGAGTTGGTTGTATACAACCATATTGGTGGTTGTATACAACCAATAAACCAATTTATAATAGCTGTTTTTCACGGCGATAAAATTTAGCCATTGATTTAATTGAAGTTTTTATAACTGTTGATTCTGGAACGCGTCTTGCATAGTTATGCCAGTTGTATATTTAAATCTAGGGAGTCAACATGCAAGCAACACTTAAATCTAAAATAAAATTACAAAGTAAACCAAAATTAACCCTCATTTCTGTCATGATTTCCTGTGCTTTGCCACAATTGGCGCAAGCAGAAGAGATGGCGCGTACAAGCGCTGAGAAAATTGAAGTGATTTCTACTACGCCATTACCAGGGATTGGGTTGCCACTTCATAAAGTGCCAGCCAATATTCAAGTGGCTGTACCTCAAGATGTGAATAATCAAACAGGCGTTTCGATTGCCGATTACATGAATAACAATATGCAAGGTGTTTCCGTTACCGAAATGGGCGGCAATCCTTGGCAGCCTGAAATTAACTTCCGTGGCTACTCTTCATCACCGTTATTAGGCAATGCACAAGGTCTTTCTACTTATATCGATGGTGTGCGTGTCAATGAACCGTTTGGCGATGTGACGCTCTGGGACAAGATTCCTAGTTTTGCTATCGGCAATATGCAAATGATTCCTGGATCCAATCCATTGTTTGGTTTAAATACTTTAGGTGGCGCTATTGCTATTCAGACCAAGAATGGTCGTGATAATCAAGGCGCTGCAGTTGAATACGAGGCTGGCTCATGGGGTCGTCAACGTGCGTTAATTGAATACGGTGGCGTTTCAGAAGATGGTTCCGTTGACTACATGTTTGGCTATCAACATACTACCGAAAATGGTTGGAGAGATTATTCACCATCGCATGTGAATCAGCTATTTGGTAAAACAGGCTGGCAAAATGAATCTACCAAGTTAGACCTTACCTATATTGGTACAGATAATAATTTAATTGGTAATGGCTTTACACCTGAAATTCTGTTGCATGGCAAGCGTGACCAGATTCACACACGCCCAGACTTTACTAATAACTATTCTCACTTTTTAGCGCTAAATGGTTCACATTTCTTTAATGAAGATACGATGTTCTCAGGTAATGTGTACTATAAAAAATCAAACCGTCACACTAAAAATGGTGATGCGTGGGAAGGTGACAATGAAGATGGAGACCTGGAAGCGCTATATCCTGGCTATGCTGGGGAATTCGACGATGAAGAATATCTTGGTGCTGTCATGAACACGACCAAGACCACTCAAGACACATACGGTTTAACTGGTCAGTTTGCTTTTGATCAGGATTGGATGGGTAAAAAGAATCAGTTTATCGTTGGCGCAGGTTACGACTATACACTCATGCGATTCAAACAGTCAGAGCACGTCAATGTGGCTGGTGAAGAGGATGACGTGTTTGATGATGGATTAGGCGAAAATGTATGGACACCGTCAAGAAAACCAATTATGAGCGGCCCTGAATTTGAAGATGGCGCAGGCTTGCTTCCCAAACGCCAAACTGTTGGTTTAACCGGTAAACAATACACTGCTCGTCTCTTTGCAACAGACACATTATCGTTAAACGATCAATGGCATTTGAATGCAGGCGCAAGCTGGAATTTCACACGTATTGATAATTCAGACACATTACGCGGCGATGATGGTGATTTATCGCTTACTGCTAAAGATAGTTACACACGCCTAAATCCAACAATCGGTCTAACACATACGCCAAGTGAAAGTTTGACTTTCTATACCTCTTATAGTGAATCAAGCCGTGCACCAACAGCAATTGAGCTAGGTTGCTCTAATCCAGCCAATCCATGTCTATTGCCGGCTGCGATGGCAGATGACCCTCCACTGAACCAAGTGGTTGCTAAAACCTATGAATTTGGTGGACGTGGCAAGTTAACTGATTCTATCAACTGGAATGCTGGCATTTACCATGCCGTGAATCACGACGACATTCAGTTCACTGCATCAAATCAACTATCCGGTGCAGGTTACTACAGAAACATTGGCAGAACTAAACGTCAAGGTCTGGATTTTGGTTTGAACGGTAATTTAGAAAAATTCAAATGGGGTGCGTCATATAGTTATGTAAGAGCCACTTATGACACAGAGGTTGAATTTGCTAATGAGTCAAACTCATCTCACGATGATGGTATTTATACTGCGACTAAAGGTGATTATTTACCATCTATTCCTAAACACCAGATCAAACTGCGTGGCCAATATGCAGTCACCCCTGCATGGACAGTCGGTGCGAACGTCATTGGTTATTCAAGCCAGTATGTGTGGGGGAATGAAAACAACAAACACAAGGCAAACTCTGCTAATTGTGATGGTGGTGAAGACTGCGCAACCGGTAAAGGCAAAATTAGCGGTTACTTTGTTGTGAACCTGGATACCCAATACAACATTGGTAATGGCTGGAAAGCATTTGCAAAAGCCACTAATATTTTTGACAAAAACTATTACATCAGTGGTCGTTTAGCTGAAACCGCATTTAACTCTGCCGGCGTATTTGGTGAAGAGGCCAGAATGTTAGGTTTGTTGCCTGGTGCTCCACGTGCTGCTTGGTTGGGCTTGCGCTATGAGTTTGCTGCACCAAAAAAATAGCCAGAGTCATTTAATGATTAACGCAGGAGTTTAATTGCTCGCACAACACACTCAATCAAAACCCGCCCATGCAGATTCTGGGCGTGCAGAACAGTCAACGCACTTCAACCAATCTAAAAAAATATTGATTGTAGAAGATGAGGTGCTGTTTGCACGCGCGGTGCAAAAGCGTTTGCAAAAAGCGGGTTTTGAGTGTGAGCATGTTGAAAATTTAGCCGATGCGCGTGCGATCATTAAGCAGTTCAACGCAGATCTAGTCTTGCTGGATATGCGTTTGCCGGATGGTAATGGTTTAGATTTATTGAGTGAGTTCGTTGCAAAAAGTATGACGACGATCGTCATGACAGCATATGGCGAAGTTAGCGATGCCGTAACTGCAATGAAGTTAGGCGCAAATGATTACTTAAAAAAACCAATTGATTTAGAAGAGTTATTATTAGTTGTTCAAAAAAACGAAAAAACCTCAGCGCTTCAAACCAGCTTGGATTATGCGCGGCAACGCAATGCACATTCTAGCGACGGTATTGCATTAATTGGTGATAGCCCCGCCACCCAAAGTATTCATATGCAAATTGCGCGTATTGCACAGTTGGGGCATTTGACTGATTCTGTCGCGCCAACGGTTTTAATTACAGGTGAAACCGGTACAGGGAAAGATGTTGCAGCCCGATTACTGCATGCCTCTGGAACCAATAGTGAAAAGCCTTTTGTACATGTTGACTGTGCTTCTTTGCCAAACGAATTAATTGAAAGTGAGCTATTCGGCCACGAAAAAGGTGCATTTACCAATGCGATTACTTCAAGACCTGGTTTGATTGAGGCAGCAGAAGACGGCACGCTGTTTTTGGATGAAATTGGCGAGTTGCCGTTAGCATTGCAAGCGAAGTTATTAAGTGTGCTGGAACGTCGCCGCGTAAGGCGATTGGGTTCAACTAAAGAACGTATCGTACCAGCGCGTATTATTGCGGCAACCAACCGCAATTTGCATGAGATGTCGCAAAATGGGCGTTTCCGCTCAGATTTATACTATCGCTTAAATGTGATGACGATATCACTTGCGCCTTTGCGTGAGCGCGGTAACGATATATTGCAGTTAGCAAAACATTTTATGCAGTTAACTGAAAAGCGCTACGGATTAGCGAAACATCAGTTTAGCCAGTCGGCAATCGATGCGATGCAGCTTTACAATTGGCCTGGCAATGTGCGTGAGTTACGTCACCAAATTAGCCGCGCCGTATTATTAAGCAGCCAAGCCCAAATTACGGCTAATGATTTAAATTTGCTCGACAGTAAAAATAAAGCTGGTAATGAGCATCATCAACAATCCCAATTAACCTTAGATGCAACTGAAAAAAGTATGTTACTGAAGGCTTTAGAGGCTGCACATAACAATGTATCTGAGGCTGCACGCCAATTAGGCATTACTCGTATGACTATGCGCTATCGCATGGATAAGCATGGCATTAGCTTTTAAAGCTAATCAATTTATCTAGTTAACAATCTTATATTAAGTTTCTGCGCTTTAGTCAGCTACTTATAGCCAGTCTCTAGACGTACGATTTCTGCATCCCCGCGTGGTATTATTCTAGTCATTTCCAATACTCAAAAATCAGATACAGCGCATGGGCAAAATTTTATGAAACTAGGCACTCCTCTTACCGCTTCGGCGACCAAAGTCATGTTGCTGGGTAGCGGCGAACTTGGCAAAGAAGTGATTATTGCACTGCAACGCTTTGGGGTAGAAGTGATTGCAGTTGACCGCTATGCCAACGCACCAGGCCACCAAGTAGCACATCGCGCGCATACAATCGATATGACAGATGCTGTCGCACTTAAGGCATTAATCAAGCAGGAAAATCCTCATTTTATTGTGCCGGAAATCGAAGCATTGAATACCGACGTACTGGCCGACGTTGAGAGCGAAGGATTGGCAACGGTCATTCCTACGGTTAGAGCTGTACAGCTCACCATGAATCGCGAGGGAATACGGCGTTTGGCGGCAGAAGAGTTGCAGTTACCGGTTTCACCTTATGCTTTTGCACGAAGCGAAGCCGAATTGCAAGCCGCCATTGACGGGGATGTGCATGCAGGTAAAGCGGGTATTGGTTATCCGTGCTTTATTAAGCCAACCATGTCTTCCAGCGGGAAAGGTCAATCGCGCATTACACAAGCCAGTGAAGTAAAAGCTGCATGGGATTATGCCGCAACGGGTGGGCGCGTCAATCAAGGTGTCGTGATTGTAGAAGGCCAAATTGATTTTGATTATGAAATTACCTTATTAACAGTGCGTGCAAAAAATGCAGCAGGTGAAACACAGACTTATTTTTGTGAGCCGATAGGACATCTGCAAAAAAACGGTGATTACGTTGAAAGCTGGCAGCCACAAAAAATGACAGCCAATGCGCTTAAAGCCGCGCAGCATGTTGCTAAAACCATTACCGATAGTTTGGGTGGGCTTGGCTTATTTGGCGTAGAACTGTTCGTTAAAAACGATCAGGTTTGGTTCAGCGAAGTGAGTCCGCGCCCACATGACACAGGTATGGTGACGATGTGTTCGCAGCGACTAAGTGAGTTTGAATTGCACGCACGTGCTATTTTGGGCTTGCCTGTTGATGTGAGCATGAAAGAAGCGGGCGCTAGCGCAGTCATTTATGGTGCAGTGGAAAGTAACAATCTTCAATATGATGGTCTGCAAGCTGCTTTAAATGTGCCTGGTAGTGATGTGCGCTTGTTTGGCAAGCCAGAGTCATTTGCGCGTCGCCGCATGGGAGTTGCTCTGGCAACTGGTAAAGATACTGACGAAGCGAGAGCACGCGCTAAATTGGCAGCGAGCTTGGTGAAACCAAGCGCTGCATCGCATTAAGTAACGGAAAGTTAAGTAACGAATGTTAGACAAGATACAAGAAGCAGGCAGTAGTAAGTCCACCTTTTATACCTTGCTCGGTGGCGAGCAAGGTGGTACTGCTGCGATTCGCCTGTTGGTAGAAACATTTTATGACATTATGGATAGCGACCCGAAAGCCGCGCCAATTCGTGCCATGCATTCGGCTGATTTAACGGCCGCGCGTGAGAAGCTTTTTATGTTTTTAACAGGCTGGACGGGCGGCCCGCAGTTGTACATAGAGCGTTATGGAAATCCATTTTTGCGGCGTAGACATTTGCCTTTTAGCATCGGTGAAAGTGAACGTGACCAATGGATGTACTGCATGATAAAAGCCATGCAAACCTTGAAAATGGATGAGGTGTTAATGCAGAAATTGGCCGAGCAATTATATGGTGTAGCGGATTTCATGCGTAATCGCGAGGCAGAATAAACAGAATTATTGAAGCAGCCTAATTCTGGTCATTATTGCGGTAACCTACAGAAAAACTGAGAGTTAACTCATTTTAAAAACATAAACTGTCGTAATAAAATAACGGCTCACGTCTGTTATTGCTCAAACTCAACAAGTTACAGCCCACCAGACATCTCACACAAATTTCTCAATCATTGGTCAGACACGCTTAATTAGAAGCAGCAGGATCAATTATATTCCGCCAGATTTCATTATTTTAGATATACAATTACTTGTATATTAACGAGTTAGACGTATCGTGTAGGAAAGAGCGTGCCCATGTAACCGTCAGGCGGCCATGAAAATTATTAGCGATGGCTGTTTGTTATATTAAAAAAATCAATTGATCCGATGTTAGCGATTCAACAAGTAGAACTAAAAATAAACGACAAAACAAGATGAGGTGATTGTGAGAATTTTAGTTGTTGAAAGTGATGAGAGCTCTAGGCAGTTATTGGAAACTGAGTTGACGGCAAAAGGTTATGCCGTAGTCAGTTTTGACAATAGTTTAAGCGCGCTGCCCTATTTACAAACGCAGGCAGTTGATCTGGTTATTTCAGATAATCCCATGCCTGAAATGGATGGGTATGGCTTGTGTCGAGCCATTAAACAAGACCAGAACCTTAAGCATATTCCCATTGTTTTTTATACAGCGACTTATACATCAGAACAACACAAACATTTTGCATTGTCACTTGGTGCGGCTAAATACTTGGTAAAACCCATGCTAGTGCCAGAACTAATGGATATGGTTGATGAAGTTCTACGACTCAATCAGCCAGTAGGCTCATTCAAAAGTCACGATTTAAATCATGAGGATCATCGTAAACTGGATAAACAAGGTGCAGACCTTGTACTTAGTAATTTAGATAAAAAAATCTTGGAGTTGAGTGAAGAGCGAGAAAAGCTTATCGCAAGTGAGGCGCGATTTAGAGATTTTGCGGAAGCTTCTGCAGACTGGTTTTGGGAATCCGATGAGGATTTAAAAATAATTGCAGTAACGGGTGGACCTCAAGGGTTGAGCTTTAACAGTTTGACCGATTTGGCAGAGGCTTGCCATAGTCACAGTTCTAACGAAATGCTAAAAACCTTGCAATCACATAAAAGCTTTGCGGATTATGTCGTGCACTGTACCGATGAAATGGGCAAGTTAGTTTATTTACGCATTTCCGGTAAGCCTGTATTTGCGAAAGATGGCAATTTTATTGGCTACCGTGGTGTTGGGCGAGATGTGAGCGAAGCGATTGCCTTAAATCGCAAAGTGGAGTTTTTAGCCTCGCATGATGAATTAACTGGCTTACCCAACCGTAGCATGTTCAGGCAGCGATTAGAGCATGCGGTAACAAAAGCTGCGCGCGAAGGTAATCAGGTTCTACTGTTATTTTTTGATTTAGATCATTTTAAAACCGTCAATGATACGCTCGGCCATGAAGTGGGTGACCAATTGCTAATGCTGGCAACCAAGCGTATTACAGAGCGTGTGCGCGCAACCGATGTGCTGTGTCGATTGGGCGGTGATGAGTTTGTCATGATTATGGAAGGCGCATCACCGCAGGATGGACATCGTTTGGTGCGCGATATCATTGCTGCATTTGCAACACCGTTTGAGATTCAACAACAAAAAGTACAATGCACAGTAAGTATTGGTGTGAGTGTTTATCCGGATGATACGACTGATGCGCAAACGCTTTTGGTCTATGCTGATTTAGCCATGTATCGCGCCAAACAAAATGGGCGTAATGATTTCGAGTTCTATACCAGTAATCTGAATTTTATTGCGCATCAATGGTTGGAAATGGAGCATGGTATCCGCCATGCGCTAATCGCCAGTCAGCTGTTTATTATGTACCAGCCGCAATTAGAAAATACGCACAATCAGTTAATTGGCATTGAAGCATTAATCCGCTGGCGTCATCCTGAGCGGGGTCTGATTCCACCATTAGAATTCATTAAAATCGCAGAACAATCTTCATTGATTAATCTGATCGGTGAATGGGTGTTAGAAGCGACTTGCAAGCAATTGCGTATATGGCTAGATAAGAAATATAAAGTGCCGCGCGTATCGATGAATATTTCAGTCCGCCACTTACGTTCAGATAGTTTAATCAAAACATTGAGTACCATCCCGGTTAAATACAATATCGCCCCGGCGATGTTGTGCATTGAAATAACTGAATATGCTTTGCTGGAAGAAGTGGATGCCGTTAAAAATAATATTCGCTTAATCAAGGATTTGGGTTTTAATATTTCGCTAGATGATTTTGGTATGGGGCATTCATCGCTTTTATCGCTAAAACGCTGGGCCGTGGATGAAGTGAAAATAGACCGTTCATTTGTTGAGGACTTGGTCAATCGTGAAGAAGACCGTGTCATTGTTAAAGCGATTATTGCGCTGGGCGATGCACTGGGTTTGGATCTGATAGCAGAGGGCGTAGAGAACCAGGAGCAAGCTGATATTCTCATTGCAAGTGGATGTAAAAAAGTACAAGGCTATTTTTATTCGCCACCATTAGAGCCAAAGGAAATGGAAACTTGGCTTAAAAAGTAGTAATGAAATCAGTTTGAAAACTACTTTGAAAATTGATATAAAAAAACAGTTAAGCTTTTAGGCTTAACTGTTTAATTTAGCTATTTTTTAAACATGGCTATTTTTGAATTGCTCTATTACTGAGCTTTAGCCCACCTAATAAAGCGGCCACAGGTGCTTTGTGCAACCTGGCTTGAATCGGCGCAGTGCTGTTATTTGCCTGGTGAACTGTCGGTTCATACGGTTTATCAAACCAAGGGTCTTTTGAAGGTTTACGCGTGTGTTGGCGTGGTTTAGCATGGCGGTTAGATGCAACGGTATCGTTATCTTGTTGCGGTAAATGATCAGTTGTTCTTTTGCCATTTGTTGCGCTGGATTGATGCGTTGTTTTCACAAGGATTTTTGGGTCAACTTGTACTTTTTCAACGCTACGTTTGATCAGCTTCTCAATATCTGCCAGATATTTTTCTTCATCTTCACTCACTAAAGAAATGGCGATACCGCTTGCACCTGCACGGCCTGTGCGGCCAATACGATGCACATAATCTTCTGGCGCACTAGGTATTTCGTAGTTAATCACCATTGGCAAATCGGTAATATCCAAGCCGCGCGCAGCAACATCGGTTGCCACGAGTGCCGTGATTTTTCCCGCTTTAAAAGCATCCAATGCTTCAATGCGTTCTTTTTGACTTTTATCGCCATGAATTGCATCAGCTGTGATGCCTTCTTTTTGCAAAGCACGACTTAATTTGCTAGCGGTGATTTTAGTTTTAGTGAAAATGATGACTTGTTTGCTGTCCGATTCACTTAATAAGTGAGTCAGCAATGCTTGTTTACTATTTTGTGCAACCAAATATACTTTTTGCGTCACATTGTCGTTAGTGGCGTTACTACGAGCCACTTCAATCAGTGTTGGGTTGGTTAAAAAGTCATCGGATAATTTTTTAATTTCATTTGAAAACGTCGCAGAGAACATCAAGTTTTGACGCTGTTTCGGCAATAAAGCCAAAATACGTTTTAAATCGGGCATAAAACCCATGTCCAACATTCTGTCCGCTTCATCCAGCACTAAAATCTGCACTTGCGATAGGTTTAAGGTTTTTTGCTCAACGTGATCAAGCAAGCGTCCAGGCGTTGCGACTAAAACTTCTATGCCCGTTTTTAAATGCGGAATTTGCGTCTTGATATCTACGCCGCCAAAAACCACTAAACTCTTTAGTGGTGTATGTTTGGCATAAACCTTAATACTTTCTTCTACCTGAATCGCCAATTCACGCGTTGGTGTTAGCACCAGTGCGCGTATCGGGTGTTTTGCAGGAGAAGTGCTTGTACTTGCAAAAGGCAGTAGTTTTTGCAAAATAGGCAGCGCAAAAGCCGCCGTTTTGCCGGTACCTGTCTGTGCGCCAGCCATCAAATCCAAGCCTTGCAATGCCAATGGAATTGCTTTGGCTTGGATGGGTGTCGGTGTAGTGTAGCCAGTTTCGCTCACCGCTTTTAACAGCGGTGCAGCGAGACCTAGCGCATCAAACATAATGGGTTCAATCGTTGTATCCATTTAGTTTGTTTTCTTATACAAAACTACGTGGGCGACGTGGTGCAGAATCACCGCCGTTACGTGCCGGACGGTCACCTGTTGGGCGTTGCGGGCGTGGATTACCGAATTTTTCGCCAGTATTGTTTCTTGGCGCTACACCGCGTGGAGCATCACCGCGTGGCGTAGAGCGTGAACCTTCACTGCGATTTGGTCTGTCGCCAAAGCTGCCTTCTGGTTTACGTGCATAAGGTTTAGGCGCGCCTGTTCTATCGCCAGATTTACCGCCGAAACCTTTACTTAATTCGCGTGCGAATTGCATATCGGTATCTTTGGTATAGCTACGGCTATTACCATCTACTTCGCGTGGAGTAGATGAGCGGTTGTCGTTGCTGTTAGCAAAACGGTCGCTGTTACGCGCTGGACGCTCTGAGTTAGAAAACGCAGGCTTATCACCAAAAGCAGGACGGTCGCCAAATGAGCGAGCAGGGCGTGCGCCATCATGTGTACGCTCTTTGTTGCGGTCGTTAAAGCCGCCACTGCGTGCACCATAGGATTTTTCGCCAGCTGGTTTTTCACCCATTACGCGGTCACCAAATGTGCCTCGGTTGTCGCGTGATTGATAGCCACCACGGTCACCTGGTTTGTGTGCAGAGCGTTCGTTGCGGCCACCACGGTCGTTACCACGTCTTGCACCATCTGATTTACCAGAACCAGTGCTAAAACTGCGTTTTGGTTCGAAGCCTTCCACTACTGCTGCATCTAATTTTTGACCTGTGTACTGCTCGATTTTGCGCAATAAATGGCGATCCATATTCGATGCAAATGAAATCGCGATACCTTTATTGTTTGCACGGCCAGTACGACCAATGCGGTGTACGTAATCTTCAGCGAATTTTGGCAGGTCGTAGTTGATTACATGGCTAATGCCTTGCACATCAATACCGCGTGCTGCAACATCAGTTGCTACTAAAACTTTTACATCACCCTGGCGTAATTTAGTCAAAGTACGGTTACGCGCACCTTGTGTCATATCGCCGTGTAAAGCAGCTGTTTTATGGCCAGCTGCATATAAGTCTTCTGCTAATACATCTGCATGGCGTTTAGTGCTGGTGAAGATAATGGCTTGGTTCACGTCTGGTGCAATCAACAAGTGCTCAAGCAGTTTGTTTTTGTGCGTCATGTCGTCTACAAAGTGTAAACGTTGCTCAATATTGGCGTGTTTTTCTTTTTGACCAGCAACTTGCAACGTGATTGGGTTGGTTAAGAACTGTTTGCCAATATGCATAATGCCATCTAATGTGGCTGAAAATAACAATGTTTGGCGCTCTTTAGGTAATGCTTCGCAAATGCGTTCTACGTCTGGCATAAAACCCATGTCCAACATGCGGTCGGCTTCGTCCAGTACTAACATTTGCAGACGGCTTAAATCGATACGGCCGCGTTCCATATGGTCAATAAAACGGCCGGGTGTAGCGACTAGAATATCTAATGGCTGTGAAAGTAATTTGTTTTGCAATGGGTAAGGCATACCACCCACGATACTCACGGTACGGGCACGGATGTATTTACCGTATTTACGCGCAGCTTCGTTAACTTGTGCAGCTAATTCGCGTGTTGGAGTTAATACTAAAATACGTGGGCCACGGCTGTTAAGCGCGTGTGGTGTAGCTAATAAGTTTAATGCGGGCAATGTAAATGCCGCTGTTTTACCAGTACCTGTTTGCGCAGAAGCCATAATGTCACGGCCTTCTAAGGCTGGGGGAATCGCTTGTGCTTGTACAGCTGTTGGAGTGTCGTAACCTGCTTCAAGCACGGCACGTAAAATGGTTGGGTGTAGATTTAATGAATCAAAAGACAAAATGATGTCCCTTTCTAATAAGTACAAAAAGGGCGCAAGCAATCACATTAATGCTGAAGTTATTTGAAAATAACTTGCCAACATAAAACGCGTAAAGCATATATTTATTAAATTAAAATGCTTTTTACCAGCGCACGGGCATAGCCGCTAACCAGTAAAAGATAGATTGTGTGTAAATTAAATTTACAAATCTATATGATAGTTGCTTCAACATTTCACGAGCAACAATTGGGTCAGGGCAATGAGTCTAAAACTAAACTTTGTATTGCGAACTTAGCTTTAAGTTGTGCGCATTATAAGCATAAATTTTACTTTGTCAAAGGTTATTCGATTTTAATCAGCAGTTAATGGTCGTTTATGTGTTAAAATCGCGCCCTTTCAAACCAATGGCTTCATCTATGTCTACACCTAATTCTCGAAATCTGCGTAACGTCGCAATTATTGCCCACGTTGACCATGGTAAAACTACCATGGTAGATAAACTTTTACAACAGGCTGGCACGTTTTCTTCTCATCAGCAAGTCACTGAACGTGTGATGGACAGCGGCGATATCGAAAAAGAGCGTGGCATCACTATTCTGGCCAAAAATACAGCACTTAACTACGAAGGTACACATATTAACGTAGTGGATACGCCAGGCCATGCCGACTTCGGTGGTGAAGTCGAGCGTGTATTGGGTATGGTAGATGGTGTTGTGCTATTGGTTGATGCTGTAGAAGGTCCGATGCCGCAAACAAGATTCGTCACTAAAAAAGCGTTGGCGCTTGGTTTAAAGCCTATCGTCGTTATTAATAAAGTTGACCGTCCAGGTGCGCGTCCTGATTGGGTGATTAACCACACGTTTGACCTGTTTGCCAACCTTGGCGCTACAGACGAACAATTGGATTTTCCTGTAGTTTACGCATCTGCATTAAACGGCTTTGCAATGTTAGATATGAAAGCACCATCTGACAATATGCGCGCGTTATTTGAAACCATTATTAGCCATGTAGCGCCACCAGCTGGCGACAGCAACGCGCCATTGCAAATGCAAATTTCAGCATTAGATTACTCTACTTACACAGGCCGTCTTGGCGTTGGCCGTATTACTAACGGTAGAATTAAGCCTGGCCAGTCAGTTACCGTGATGAACGAAGACAAGCAAATTGCTCTTGGTAAAATCAACCAAGTATTGGGTTTCCGCGGTTTAGAGCGTGTGGCGGTAGAAGAGGCTGAAGCTGGCGATATTGTCATTATTTCTGGTTTGGATGACATTGGTATTGGCTTTACCATTTGCGACCGTGAAAATCCAAAAGGCTTGCCGCATTTAGGCGTGGACGAGCCTACTTTGACCATGGATTTTATGGTGAACACTTCACCAATAGCTGGCACCGAAGGTAAGTTTGTGACCTCGCGTCAGATTCGTGATCGTTTAACGAAAGAGTTATTGGTTAACGTGGCATTGCGTGTTGATGAAACAGAGGACGCAGATGTGTTTCGTGTTTCAGGCCGTGGTGAGTTGCATCTGACTATTTTGCTAGAGAATATGCGCCGCGAAGGTTTTGAATTGGCGGTAGGTAAGCCAAAAGTGGTGTACCGCGAAATCAATGGTGAAAAATGTGAACCGTATGAGATTTTAACGGTTGATTTAGAAGATGAACATCAAGGTGCTGCGATGGAGGAGTTAGGCCGTCGCCGTGGTGAAATGCAAAATATGGAATCTGACGGCAATGGTCGTACACGTCTCGAATATAAAATTCCAGCACGTGGCTTAATTGGCTTTCAGGGCGAGTTTTTAACCATGACACGCGGTACAGGTTTAATGGCACATATTTTTGATGAATATGCGCCAGTTAAAGCTGATATGCCAGGTCGTCGTAATGGTGTATTGATTTCTTCTGAGCATGGTGAAGCTGTAGCTTATGCACTGTGGAAATTACAAGATCGCGGCAAAATGTTTGCAGTTCCTGGCGATAAATTGTACGAAGGCATGATCATTGGTATTCACAGTCGTGATAACGATTTGATTGTGAACCCGATTAAAGGTAAACAGTTAACAAACGTTCGCTCATCTGGTACCGATGAAGCTGTGCGCTTGATTACACCAATTGCGTTGACTTTAGAGTCTGCCGTTGAGTTTATTGATGATGATGAGTTGGTTGAAATTACGCCAAAAACTATCCGTATTCGTAAACGCTATTTGTTAGAGCATGAGCGTAAACGTGCATCGAAAGAATAGTTAAGTAACTTTAGAATCATTAAAAAAGCCAGCGAAAGCTGGCTTTTTTAATGAGCGATGAATTGTTAAAAATTAATTTACTCAACACCCTGACTGGCTAAGTAATCTTCATAGTTCCCCGTAAAGTCGACAATGCCATCGGCTTTAATTTCAATAATGCGGGTGGCGATAGAGCTGACAAATTCACGATCATGGCTGACAAAAAATAGTGTGCCTTTATATTTATCCAGCGCGGTGTTTAATGCTTCAATCGACTCCATATCCATGTGGTTGGTGGGTTCATCCATTAGCATTACATTGGTTCTGCCTAGCATTAATTTGCCATATAGCATGCGGCCTTTTTCGCCGCCGGATAAGACTTTGACGGATTTTTTAGTGTCGTCTCCGCCGAATAATAAGCGTCCCAGCATGCTACGTACCACTTGGTCGTCGTCACCTGTTTGGCGGTAAAGCGTCATCCATTCAAATAAATCTTCGCCGTTTTCAAACTCGTATTCGTGGTCTTGTGCAAAATAGCCAATGGTGGCTTTTTCTGCCCACTTCACTTCGCCATGTTTAGGATGTAAGTCCTTGGCTAAGCAGCGTAAAAAGGTGGTTTTACCGATACCATTTTCACCGATAATGGCCACTTTTTCGCCCGCTTCAAACATGAGCTCAACATCATTAAACAAGATTTTATCAAAGCCATGGCTGAGTTTTTTAAGTTCAACAGCATTGCGATGCAGTTTATCGCGCTCATCATATTCAAAGCGAATAAACGGATATTGACGTGAAGAAGGTTTGAATTCCTCCACCTTGATTTTATCAATCTGTTTAGCGCGGCTGGTGGCTTGTTTGGCTTTAGAAGCATTGGCAGAGAAACGGCGCACAAAATCCTGTAAATCTGCAATCTGTTGTTTAGCCTTGGCGTTGTCTTTGGCTTGCTGATTACGGGCAGCAATACTGGCTTCCATGTAATCATCGTAATTGCCTGGATACATGGCGATTTTACCGTAATCCATATCGCAAGTATGCGTACATACCTGGTTTAAAAAGTGTCTGTCATGCGAAATAATCACCATGGTGCAATCGCGATTATTCAGCACGTTTTCTAGCCAGCGAATGGTGTTGATGTCCAGGTTGTTGGTCGGTTCATCCAGCAACAAAATATCAGGGTTAGAAAATAGTGCTTGTACCAGTAGTACGCGCAGTTTCCAGCCGGGTGCAACCGCACTCATTGGGCCATTATGTTGCTCAATCGGAATGCCAACACCCAGCAATAGTTCACCGGCGCGCGCTTCGGCTGTGTAACCGTCATATTCTGCAAATACACCTTCTAATTCGGCGGCGTGCATATAGTCGTCTTCTGTCGCTTCCAGATTGGCGTAAATAGCATCACGCTCCTGCATTGCCGCCCACATTTTCTCATGTCCCATCATCACTACGTCTAGCACACGCTGGTCTTCATAAGCAAATTGGTCTTGACGCAGAAAGGCCATACGCTCATGGCTGTCAATTGAAATATTGCCGGAAGTTGGTGTTAACTCACCCGCTAATATTTTCATATAAGTGGATTTTCCGCAGCCATTGGCGCCGATTAAACCATAGCGATTACTATCGCCAAATTTGACGGAGATGTTCTCAAACAGTGGCTTTGCGCCAAATTGCATGGTGATATTGTTACTAATTAACACAGTGATACCTTAAAAATAATTGAGAATAAATAATGAAATTTTGTTTTTAAAATGTATTGTAAATAAGTACTTCGCTTAGTTCTAACTGACCAGCACGTTGCGCAGCGGGCTTAATGGCTTTACCCACGGTGATAAACATCACCGGTGTATGGTCGGCAGGCAGGTTAATTAATTTAGCCACTGCGTCAAAATCAAAGCCGTCCATTGGACAGGTGTCATAGCCCATTTCTTTGGCCGCCAACATAATGGTTTGCGCGGCGATACCGCATGAACGCATCGCTTCATCACGCTGAACGCGCTCATTATTTTCATAATAATGCCCAATGGCCGGGAGCAAATGATCTTGTACCGCTTGCGGCGCATTAGCCCAATAGCGGCTTGGCTGTTTAGCCCACGCCTGTAAGTCGGCAGTTAATATGATGAGCAGGGATGCTTCTTCAATTTGTGCTTGATTCCAGCTCACTGCGCGAATTTGCTGACGTAAAACAGGGTCAGTCACCACTACAAAACGCCAATGCTGAATATTAAAAGCAGTAGGCGACAATATCGCGAGCGATAGCAATGACTCAATTTCCGCTTGTGTCATTTTGTGATTGGTATCGTAATGTTTAATCGAGCGGCGGGTTTGTATTGCTTCAATAACGTTCAAAATGCTTAACCCCAAATAATCAATAATACTTAAAAATACAATTTAAAAAGTGCTGTTTAAATATAGCGTATAGCGGTAATGGTTAATTCCTGGTTGCCGGCTGGCCGCAACCAAATGACCGACTCATCCAGTTTATGGCCAATTAACGCTTGGCCAAGTGGTGATGTATAGCTGATTTTGTTCGCTTTAATATTCGCTTCATCTTCACCCACAATCGTATATGTATGGCTATCACCAGCTTCGTCTTCAACCGTAACAGTTGCGCCAAATAGCACGGTTTGGTTGTCTGTATTAGATCGTGCGTCATTGGTTTGGATAATCAATGCACTTTCTAAACGTGCTGCAACATACCTTAAATCGCGATTAACCACTGCTAATTGCTGCATTGCCGTTTGGTCATCTTTTTTATTGCTTAAATCTACACGCTGTTTTTCCAGTGTTTCTGCCAGCATTTCCAGCTGTCGGTAACCATTTGTTGTGACATAGTTGGCGTGCAGGCTCACTGGCCGCTCAGGTACATCGGTACCGGCATGTTCTAAATCATCTTCTTTAACAAATCCGCGGCTCATAAAAGTTCAAGCCAAGCTTAACAATATTAGTAGGCTTGGCTTTTAGGCTTTAATTTTATATTAAAAAACGTAACCTATTGATAAATTTAAAAAATTAAGCAAGTGACTTATTCCCACTCAATGGTCGCAGGTGGTTTTCCAGAAATATCGTAGACCACGCGGTTAATGCCTCTTACCTCATTAATAATGCGGTTAGACACTTTACCCAATAATGCATAAGGTAATTCTGCCCAGTGCGCAGTCATAAAGTCACTGGTAACTACCGCTCTAAGTGCAACAACATAATCATAAGTGCGGCCATCGCCCATCACGCCAACAGACTTAACCGGTAAAAATACCGCAAAAGCCTGGCTGGTGAGCGCATACCAGCTTTTATCTGTTTTTTCATCGATGGTGTTGCGTAACTCTTCAATGAAAATAGCATCTGCACGACGTAATAAATCGGCGAATTCAGTTTTGATTTCGCCTAAAATACGCACGCCCAAACCTGGGCCTGGGAAAGGGTGGCGATACACCATGTCATGCGGTAAGCCAAGCGCCACGCCCAATTCGCGCACTTCGTCTTTAAATAAATCGCGCAAAGGTTCTAATAATTTCAAGCCCAGCGTTTCAGGTAAGCCACCTACGTTGTGATGGCTTTTAATGGTGACGGCTTTTTTGGATTTTGCTCCGCCCGATTCGATCACATCCGGGTAAATCGTGCCCTGTGCAAGGAAGGTCGCACCCTTATGACCGCCAGTACCCGCTTTTAGTTTAGCTGCCTCAGCTTTGAATACCTCAACAAATTCGCGGCCGATAATTTTACGCTTGGCCTCAGGCTCACTGACGCCATTGAGGTGTCCCATAAATTGCGTAGTGGCATCCACGCGAATGACGTTCACATGTAAACGTCCGGCAAACATATCCATCACCATGTCGCCTTCATTTAAGCGCAGTAATCCGTGGTCTACAAACACGCAGGTAAGCTGGTCACCAATAGCGCGATGAATTAAAGCCGCAGCGACTGAAGAGTCTACGCCGCCAGATAGACCAAGGATCACTTCTTCATCGCCCACTTGGGCTTTAATCTTTGCTACAGCTTCCTTGATGTAGTCACCCATAATCCAGTCTGGTTTTACCTGGCAAATTTCCAACACGAAGCGCTCAAGCATGGCTTGCCCAAGTTTGGTATGCGTCACTTCTGGGTGAAATTGCACACCATAGAATTTGCGCTCTTCATCAGCAAATGCGGCGATTGGTGTTGTTTCGTTGCTGGCAATTACTTTAAAGTTGGGCGGTAATTCTGTGACTTTATCGCCATGGCTCATCCACACGTCAATTAAACCATGACCTTGTTCATTGCTACGATCTTGAATGTTACGGAAAAGTGCAGAATGGCCACGGGCGCGAATTTCAGCATGACCAAATTCACGTTTAGCACCAGCTTCCACCTTACCACCGAGTTGCTGCGCCATAGTTTGCATCCCGTAGCAAATACCTAAAACTGGAATGCCCAGTTCAAATACGGCTTGCGGTGCCGTATCTGTATCAGTTTCATAAACACTGGCGTGACTGCCTGAAAGAATAATGCCGTCTGCATTAAAGCTTTTAACAAAGTCATCGGAAACATCGCAAGGATGAATTTCGCAATACACATGCGCTTCACGCACGCGTCTGGCAATCAGTTGCGTTACTTGTGAGCCGAAATCGAGAATGAGGATTTTTGAATGGGACATGGTTAATCAATACTAAAAGTTAAGGGCAAATGGTTTTATCAATAAACCATTCGCCCTAATTTAAATAAATGAATCAATAAAATGCTAGTTAACTGTTTAAACTAGTCAATTCTGTAATTAGGCGCTTCTTTGGTAATTTGCACGTCATGCACATGCGACTCACGCATGCCTGCACTGGTGATTTGCACAAATGCTGCTTTTTCACGCATTTGTGTAATATCCGCCGCACCCACATAGCCCATGGATGCGCGTAAACCACCCATTAACTGGTGAATCACCGCTAATACACTGCCTTTGTAAGGCACGCGACCTTCAATGCCTTCTGGTACGAGTTTATCCGCATTGCCATTATTGTCCTGGAAATAGCGGTCGCTGGAGCCTTTTTGCATCGCGCCGATTGAACCCATGCCGCGATACGATTTGTAAGAACGGCCTTGGAACAATTCCACTTCACCGGGAGCCTCTTCAGTGCCTGCAAACATACCACCCAGCATAACTGAGTAAGCGCCAGCAGCGATGGCTTTTGAGATGTCGCCGGAGAAGCGAATGCCGCCATCGGCAATAAATGGAACGCCTGATCCACGCAAAGCCTCTTCTACATTACTAATGGCGGAGATTTGCGGAACACCAACACCAGCAACGATGCGGGTTGTACAGATTGAGCCTGGGCCAATACCTACTTTAACGCCATCTGCACCGGCATCTACAAGTGCTTTTGCCGCGTCGGCAGTGGCAATATTGCCGCCAATCACTTCAATGTGCGGATAATTTTTCTTCACCCAATTCACGCGATCTAAAACACCTTGTGAATGGCCATGTGCGGTATCAACCACAATGACATCGACACCAGCAGCAGCTAAAGCTGCCACGCGCTCTTCAGTTTCTGCACCGACACCAACTGCTGCGCCAACACGCAAACGGCCTTTACTATCTTTACATGCAAATGGATGATCATGTGATTTCTGGATATCTTTAACGGTGATCAAGCCTTTAAGTGTATCGACTTCATCAATCACCAATACGCGTTCTAAGCGATATTGGTGTAGCAGGCGAATCACTTCTTCTTTACTCGCGCCTTCGCGTACCGTAATTAAACGTGCGCGTGGCGTCATGATGTTGCTAATAGATTGGTCTAGATTTGTTTCGAATCGCAAATCACGATTGGTGACAATGCCGACTATTTTGTTGCCATCCACAACAGGCAGGCCGGATATTTTATGTTTATGTGTTAATGCTAAAACGTCGCGCACGGTCATGTGCGGCTGAATCGTCACGGGGTCATTGACAACGCCAGATTCAAAGCGTTTAACACGCGAGACATGTGCTGCTTGCTCGGCGGCTGTCATATTTTTATGAATAATGCCAAGACCGCCTTCTTGCGCCAATGCAATGGCTAACGGCGCTTCGGTAACAGTATCCATTGCGGCAGAAACTAGGGGGATATTAAGTTTAATGTTTCGGGTGAGTTGCGTACTCAGACTAACTTCGCGTGGCATGACCACTGAGTGCGCGGGAACGAGTAAAACATCATCAAAAGTAAGAGCTTGTTGCAGCAAACGCATGAGTCATCCTTATTTCCAAAACGAGATTATACCGATTTGCAACACTTATTAAAAGTTGAACCAGCAATTGTGTTAAGAAAGCTGTTAAAAATCATCCAATCATAGCTAAATTAAGCATAATTCCGTAAACTTAATGCGCATTGCTGGCATGATTTAGTATGGGATATGCTTAACAGGCTCAGCAAACGACATTCGTTAAAATAAATAAAATAACTAATAAGTTTATAAACCTAAGATTGGGAAAAGAAATGAAATTTGACCATTTAATATTAGCGTTAGCCGTTTGTATTGCATTGCCAACTTTAGGCCATGCGGAGCTTTATAAATGGAAGGACAAAAATGGGCAAACGCAATATACCGATACGCCACCGCCTTCTAATATCAAGATTGAAAATATGAGTGGTAAAAAAATCCATAGCCCAACAGGTAAGGAGCCATTATCTGCTGTCCCAAATCCGGAGTCCGTACCAGTAAGTGTGTCGCCGCCGCAAATGCCAACAGTAAGTGCGGAAGATGCTGCAGCAAAAATACGTCAAGAAAATGCTGAGAGAGAAAAGCAAAACAAGCAAGAAAAAGAAGCACAAGCAAAGCTTAAAGAAGAAAACTGTAAGGCAGCAAAAGCTAATCTCCAATCGTATGCACAAGGCGGACGTGTATACAAAATGAATGAGAAAGGTGAGCGAGAGTATTTGGATGATGCGGGATTAAAACAAGGTGCTGATAAAGCGCGCAGCGAAGTGGCGCAATATTGTAATTAATTTAGAAATCTTAAAAAAATAACTAATGCAGTGTTGATGCACTAGTTATTGCTTGATTTGTATTTAGCTAACAGACGTCCCATATCTATAGTAGTTAGCAGGCCCACTATTCCTAAAGAAGTTAAGGCGTAGTGGGCTTTGCAGAGCGCTAACTGGCAGCTAAGATATTAAAGGGGCGAGTTGTTTTGCAACTGGCTCCTGATATTGTAGCCTTAGAACTGTTTACGTTGTCCGCAGGCGAATGCTGTACCACTTGTGTCGGATGAGAAGGTGATTGTTGAGCCTTTTGGAAAGAATAAAACGTCGCCTGGCTCGCCTTTCACTTTTTGCTTGCCATCAGAAAAGTAAATGTGACCTTCTAGAATGACTTTTGCATCGTCGTAATCATAGTTGTACACCAGTGATTGACCCTTTTCGATTTTGAACAAACCGCACCAAATTGGAGCAGCTGGGCTGCTGCTTCCCACAATATCCTGAAAGTAAGCGTTAACGCCTGGTTCGTTCATAGAAGCGATTGGCTGACTTTTAGGGTTTTTGAAAAACTGAAGGCTTTTGCTTCCTTCTGGAACTGTGACGCCATGCGCAAATGATAAAGCAGAAAATAGTGCGATACCGGCTACAGTTAAAGACTTTGCTATTGATAACTTATTCATAACGATGCTCCTCTAAAAGATAATTTAAATGCCTTAAAAGCCAGCTTAATTAGTGCGGTGACACATGTTTAGCGATAAATTAGGACATTGGTGATATTTATACAGGGTAATTTATTACTTGTAAAGTAATAAATTACTTATTAAGTGATAATATGGCTGAACTATTTTATTTGGATAGTGTTTTATATTTATAATCATCTGAATTAATTAAAAGAATTGAGCTTAAGCAGTATGTCAAAAAGTAATAGTAAAAATGGTTTCTCTGAACGTTTGGCGGTGTTAATGCAGCAAAAGCAATTAACTTTTGCACAAATAGCAAACGCAGTTGGTAAATCCGCTCCCTCTGTACATCGATGGGCAAATGGAGGCGAAATTGATTATGAAAACTTAAGAGTACTAGCCAATTTTCTAGAGGTTAACTGGATTTGGCTTCGCTATGGGGATGATGCTATTCAAAGCATTCAAGATGTAGTTCAGGGGCAACGTCAAAGCGCGATGACAGATATAAGAAGAAAGTATCTGACTGACATTATGGAAAGCGAAGCGCGCATGAAGTTGACGCTTGAAATGGCCGGGGTTGTCTCTTGGGAGTGGAATGTATTAACTGGCTCAATAACCTTTAGTGACAATGCAAAGCAGGTTTTCGGTGTAGAACCTGAACAAATAAGAGCGAAGTTATTGCCTTTTGAAGAGATGCTGCTTGAAGATTTGATTGATCAGTTTGATGTTGCAACGCCACCCAACTGGGATTTTAGCTTAAATGATTCTAAAACTAACGAAGAGCGCTGGTTCAACTCTAGAGGCATGCTTGTTAGGGACTCTATGCAAAGACCATCAAAATTGATGGCAATTAGTGCGGATATCACAGATAGAAAGCGTGCTGAAAAGGCGCTGGAATTTAGCGATCTTATGATGAGAAACATGATTGATATTATTCCGGTAGGTTTATGTGGGGCAGATAAAGATGGGCACATACATCTTTTAAATCCAGAAGTGAAAAGGATTTGGGGCGGTGAAAGATATGTGGATCTGGATAAATACGGTGAGTACAAAGGCTGGAAAGAAGCGGATGGGAATGAACTAGGAGCTGAAGGTTGGGCTTTGGCGCGCGCGGTGAAGCACGGAGAGATTGTTGCTAAAGAAACTGTCAATATCCAAGCGTTTGATGGAGAGAAAAGAACTATCGTTATGTATGCAATGCCGTTGTTAGATGCGGATAAACAAATTGTCGGTGCGATAGAGGTTAACCAAGATATTACCGACGCTAAGAATTTAGAGCGCACTTATAAAATAGGCCTGCAAAATTGGGACGCTATTTTTTCTCAGGAAAGCTATGGCGTGATGGTGCTAAAAGGATCGAATCGCATTGAGGCTGTTAATAAAAAAATAGCGGAAATTTGCGGTAAAAATGAAGCTGAAATTTTAAAACGTGGATTAGAAATAATTTTTGGAGATGATACCTGCCAGCGAATCAGCGATCTTTTAAGCAAATTTAAAAAAGGAGTGGTTAGCACGCATAGGCTAACAGCTGAGGTGAAAAAACACTCATCAACCAGCAAGGCGTACACATTATTAGCTGGCGAGATTCTTGTGTTTGTGGATGCGCGAGATGAGAGTCGACTGAAAGCGACGGTGCTGATGTTGGATAGTTTTTAGTAACAGGACTGAAAATGCTTTCTTGTTTGTTTCATTATTTTTTATCGGTTGCACGCTTTCTACGCAAAGCTTTAGGGTCCGCAATTAATGGGCGATATATTTCGATTCTATCCAAGTGCCGAATATGAGCGTTTAACTTGGCAATCTTGCCAAAAACGCCCACCTTGTGCATATTTAAATCAATTTCTGGGAATTTTTGTAAGATACCTGAAGCGTGAATTGCTGCTTCAATGCTAGATTGTTGTGGCACTTGTACCGGGATAATCAGTTGATTATCCGATAGCGCATAAGCAACTTCTACAGTAATTAATGCATCATCCATATTTAACTTAACGTATTAGAATGCGCTATTTTGTTGCATATACCTTGTCGGCTCTGGCGACAAAACCATCCACAAAAGTATTAGCGATATGGCTGAATACAGGTGCGATTATTTTCTCTAACAAGTTATTTGCAAACTCATAATTTAATCTAAATTCAATTTTGCAGGCGTCTGGCCGCAACTCAATAAATTGCCAATGGCCGTCTAATTGTTTAAACGGGCCATCTTTTAATTTGATATCCATGTGGTGTGGAAATTGTTTCAGGTTTTGCGTGGTAAATTTTTGTTTTAAACCATGATAATTAATATGCAAAGTCGCACTAGTGCTTGTTTCCGTACGCTCCAGTAAATCAACCCCACCGCACCAAGGTAAAAATTTAGGATAATCTTCAACTGCATCCACCAGCGCATACATTTGTGCTGCGGAGTGCATTACTAAAACAGTTTTTTCAACCTTATTCATTCAGATTTTTTCTATTAGTCAGTTAGTCAAACTAGCGTAAAATACCATTTTAAGTCATAAATACGCCAATATTAGTAATATGAGCATTGCCCAAAATAAAAAAGCCTTTTTTGATTATTTTATCGAAGATAAATACGAAGCGGGGATTGTGCTGGAAGGCTGGGAAGTAAAAGCTATCCGCGACAATCGTGTCAACCTGAAAGAGGCCTATGTCATTATTCAACGTGGTGAAATTTACATCATTGGCTGCCATGTCACGCCATTGGGGGCCGCTTCTACACATGTTCGGCCAGATGCAATCAGAACGCGAAAGTTATTGTTACATGATGCGGAAATCATCAAGCTGATTGAAAAAGTAGATCGCGCAGGCTACACGATTGTGCCACTGGATATGCATTTTTCCAAAGGCCGCGTAAAAGTACAGATTGGCTTAGCCAAAGGTAAAAAGCAGCACGACAAGCGCGATACCGAAAAAACCAGAGATTGGGAGCGCGAAAAAGGCCGCATTATGCGCGCGCATAATAAATAGTTTTTGAACAATTTCAAGAATCCGGAATCAATAGAATACTGTTCAATAATAAGTTGCAAGGCTAATCAAACCAAATCAGCGTATAATTGAATTCTGTTTTGGGGCTGACCAGGTTTCGACGTGGGTTACAAAGCAGTGCAGGGCATACCGAGGCTCAGATTACCTCGTAAATACAGCTGAAACAAGTATAGTCGCAAACGACGAAACTTACGCTCTAGCAGCTTAGTCCTGCTAGACGCTGCACCATCTCTCCCGTGGGGTGGGTGGCCTTAAAACCATCGCAGCGTCATATACACGGGATACGTGAAGTGTTGGGTTACTTAGCACCTCATTAACCTTAAGGTAGCTCGCGTGCAAACTGCTTGTCTGTTGGTGTGTTGCACGTTAAATTAAACAACAAGGCTAAGTATGTAGAACTGTCTGTGGAGGATTTGCGGACGCGGGTTCGATTCCCGCCAGCTCCACCAATAAATAAAAAAGCCACTCTTTTGAGTGGCTTTTTTATTATGACTTTTGTTTTTCACCAATATGCGTTTGGCCACGCTTTTTAGCTAAAATCACTTGCTTCTGCCTTTCGGTCAAACTGGCGCGCTTTTCTTCGCTAATCGTGTTGTAGCAATATGGACACGAGATGCCAGGCGTATATTCTGCGCTCTCCATTTCAGCAGGAGAGAGTGGGTGGCGACAGGCATAGCATTGGTCAAACTCACCCACTTCCAAGTTGTGTTTAACTGCTACGCGCTGGTCAAATACAAAGCATTCACCTTGCCATAGGCTTTGCGCTTCTGGCACGGTTTCCAAATATTTTAAAATGCCGCCTTGCAGGTGATACACTTCTTCAAAGCCTTGATCCATCATGTAGCTACTGGCTTTTTCGCAACGAATGCCGCCCGTACAAAACATGGCGACTTTTTTGTGTTTGGTTTTATCTAGGTTTTTTGCCACGTACTCAGGAAACTCCCGAAACGTGGTGGTTTTTGGGTCAACTGCACCTTTAAAAGTACCAATGTCAACCTCGTAATCATTGCGCGTGTCGATTAAAATCACGTCTGGGTCACTGATTAACGCATTCCAATCTTGTGGTTTTACATAAGTGCCGACTAGCTTGGTTGGGCTAACGCCTGCAACGCCAAGCGTCACAATCTCTTTTTTCAGTTTTACTTTCATGCGGTAAAACGGATGTTCATCAGCAAAAGACTCTTTATGTTCTAAATCGCTAAAGCAGCCATTGAAAATGTGATCCTCACGCAAAAATTTAAGTACTGCGTTAATGTCATTTGGCAGTCCGGCAATCGTGCCGTTAATGCCTTCAGCAGCTAATAATATCGTGCCTTTAATATGATGTGCTTCGCAGGCGGCATGAATAGGGACTTGAAGAGCGGTGTAGTTAGGCAGGCTAACGAATTTATACAGCGCAGCAGTCAGATATTTTGCTTGGATATTGGGTTTTATTTCAGGCATGGCAATGCTTAACAATTACTAAAAAAGCTATTTTAACACCTACAATAATTAAGCAGAAACATTGGTGTTGCAAATAAGTATTTCGCCGTTGCCATTACACGCTAAATCGCCGGCATAACGCTGTACACGCAGATTTTTAAGTGCATTAAATGGCGTATTGAATGCGCTAAACGATTTGAAAAGTAAGGTTAAAAATGGCAGGGTGTGTGTGCCGCAGTCTTGAATCGTGGCAAGTAAGCTAGGTACTTTGGTCAGCAAAATTGTGCCGCGTTTCATGGCGAATCCAATGTTGCTCCCTATGTTGCCATAAATGCCGATTGTGCCGGCAATCATGCGACTGCCGCAATAATCACCAGCGTCGCCTGCAATTAAAATCAAGCCGCGCCGCATTTGATCGCCAACGCGGTCATTAGCATTGCCATGGCAAATGATATTGCCGCCACGCATATTTGCACCTAAAAAATCGCCACAGTCGCCTTCAATGGTGATTTGCCCACTTGTCATTTTATGGCCAATATAATCCAGTTGATGGTGCGTTTTTTTGAAAATAATATGATTGGCATCTGTTCCTGAAACATCAAAGCAATCGGCAATTTTTGGTGAGTTTTTAGTGTTAAGTAAGCTTAAATTTTCAATTTGAGCAACTGTTAAGTTAGCTAAGTTATTCGGCGTTAAACGGCGACAATCAACGTTGTGTGCTGAATTTGATTTAGACGTGAATGTCAGTGCAGTCATGATGAAGCGCTACCCATAATTTCATGTAATTTGAAATGATGCGGTCCCAGCTTTCCGCCATAATTGCCTGCGGAAATGCGCTTTACGCCGCTGGACTCACCTAAATCGCAAATAGCTTGGATGCCCACGCGCATGGATGTAGCGATGTCATCAAATGTTAGGCCATCAATCACAATTTCCATTACGCTTTCAATGTTGTCACTTAATTCACTATTCACTAAACCTTTTAATGTCGGGCAAAATGCATCATTGGTTGAGGCGAACATTTTTGGGTATTTGCTGCCAACTTTAGAGCCAGAACGCACCACACCACCAGGAAATGGCATGATGACATTGGGCACTTGTTTCATGGCTTCAATCGCGGTTTCTGCTGCGTGCAAAGCGGCGGGTTGTGAAGTGGCTAAAATTAAAAAGTTACCGCCACCAATCGCGCGCACCATACCAGTGGTTTCTTCAGTGAGAAATTCGCCGTCCATCACTGGAATGCGCCAATATCTTTTGCCATTAATTAGTTTGGAGGTTTGATAGCCATCGCCAAAGTAGCGCAAATTTTTACCTAAACTGATTTGATCGTCCGATTCAATACCTGCAAAAGCGGCTGCGGTCGGGCAGGTGAGAATACATTGACCCATACGGGTTTCCAGCTGTTGCATCAACACTTTGCTGCCCATGGCGAACATCAAAATACTAATACCTGGCCTGCCATCTGGTGTTTCATCTGCTGATAATTCACGCTCAATACCAGCTTCAACGCCGCAGCCAATTACACTGGTAGCAAATCCGGTCATGGCGTTGGCTGCGTGGTAAGCCCACTTGTGGTTTTGCGCGGTAATGAGTACACGCGTGCCACGCATATTAAAGGCCTCGGCAAAGGTGTCATCAATTTTAATAGAGTTAATAATCATGGTTGTTGCGTGATTAATTCGTATGATTGATGATGCCGCCGCGACCATCTTCGGCGATTTCATCATTCGATATCTTAAAGTTATCTAATTGAATCGTATGGTATTTATCGAAATATTGTTTTAAGCCTTGCTCTACACCAATATCAAATGCAGGTTTTGCGGTATGGGTTTTACCCCAAACCACTTTGACTACTTTGCCATCTTTTACAACCAGTTCACCATCTTTGAATACGTAGTCAGGCTTGGCAAACATAGCTTCGCGGTCAGATTGGTCGGTGTAAATGGTAATGTCTGCCGCGGCACCAGCACCTAAATGTCCGCGATCGTTTAGGCCGATTAGTTTGGCGGCGCCTGCACGCGTCATAATGGCAATTTCATACAGGCTATATTCGCGATTTAAACTGGTTAAGTTGCTCATGGCTTGCGCATCCAAATTCAGTTTGGCAAAAGCATCGTTTCGGAAACTCTTATCCATCAGCAAGCGAATCAAATGTGGATAGCTGGTAAATGGTGCGCCGTTTGGATGGTCGGTGGTTAAAAAGATGCGCCAGGGATCTTCAACTGATAGGAAAATTTCCAAGCCAATTGCCCATTGCAGTGCGTTAACATAGTTTTGATCTCGATATTTAAATGGCACTACGCCACAGCCTGCATCGCATTCAATATCCATAATCACCGATTTTTTAGGGTTCGCGAGTTTTGCGTTTAAGTGCTGCATCATACTATCGCCAGAAGCCGTGACAGTTTGGCCGAATAGAATTTGCCCAACATCAGCGGTGATATGTTTATTCCTATTCAGCGCTTCTGAAATCTGAGCAGCGGCGGATGAAAATTTCTTGTCACCTTCTGTGCCGTAGCTGTGAAATTGAATATGTGTCAAATGCATGGGTACACCGTCAGATGCGCCCATGGTATTAAGTGTGGTTTCAAAGTTACCGGCGGCGCCCAAATTATTGCAATGTACGTGCAAAGGTTTAGCGATGCCTAAATCATGCACGGCGCGGCTTAAACTTTTTAGAATTTGGCGTGGTGAAATTTGATAGTGGCTGTGATTTTCATCCAAATCTAATCGGCGTTGATTGAATTTAAAGGCCGAAATTCCACCAGGATTAACCACTTTAATGCCGATTGCCTGTGTCGCATGTAGTGTCCAGGCCACATAGTCGTTAATCGCCTTTTGATCGGCGTTGCTACTTAATAGACGCAAAAAGTAGTCATCATTACCCAGCATGGCATAGCCGCCTTTATCTATCATCGGCGTGTCGGCCATTTCCAGATGTGCCTGACGGGCGTTAATCGGCAAAATCGCCGGCTCGAAAGCGGCGGTATAACCCATTTCGATATATCTAAAACCAGTGTCACTGGTGTTGGGAGTTGCATGATGACTGCAGTTTGGCGTGCAGATATGCGCCTCAGGCTCGCTATAATTCTTTGTTTCCTGAAATTCAGGCAACATCATGCGCGCAATATTGACCTTGCCGCCGCCAATATGGCTGTGCATGTCAATTGCGCCAGCCATCACGATTTTTCCAGCTAAATCAAAAGTTTGGCTTATTTTTTCATGACTGGCTGGTTTGGCAATAATTTTGCCGTTGCGAATGTAAATGTCCTGAACCACGCCATCTGCGCCCATGACTGGGCAATAAATTCTGCCGTTTTTTAAATGCGTAATCACTAAAGCAAACCCTCAATCTGGCGTGCAATTTCACTTAATGTCGGTAAATTATTTTCGCGTATTTTTTTTAATGGCAGAATCACAGCCGAATCCACTCTAAATAATGTGCCGCTGCAATCTAATCCCGGCGTGGTTACAGGGATAAATACATCAGGGGTTTGTTCGAATTTTGTATTGGCATTGCCTAAAACAATCAACGGATGCTTTGTTTTTTCTGGCAATTTTTTAGCATTAAAACTATTAATCCAAACTAACGCATCGTGTTCGATGTTGTCATTGTTCAGACTGAAACCACTTAACCAAGTGCTTGCATTGTTCGCAGATGTATCGCCATCGCTGCCACCCAATGATAAGCCTGCTGCGCGACCTGTGCGGTTGCTATCATTTTGATTAAGTAAAGTCACTGTTTCAGTAATGCTTTGAATCGTGAGTGCTGCATGCGGAAAATCTAGGTCTTTCGCAATCCAAGCCAGCACAGCATATTTGGCTTGTCTCAATTTATCAGCTACTGCGATTAAATCACTTATTTGGATGCCTGCTACGTTTTGCGCTTTAAGGTTTTTACCCATGATTAAAGCGCGTAATACCGCTAATATTTCAGGCAAATCAGATTTGCTGCAATTGACTGATTCTGGCTGTCTGCCATCTGGTGAAATGCCTGCTTTAGTATTGAGATTTTCACCAATATAAATCACTTCACGTTTACCAGAATCCGTAAACATGGCATCTGATTTTTGATTGTTTAACCAAACAAAACGCTCAAAAAATCGCGTGTTGTGGGAAATAATATCGGTGCCAATACACACAATTACATCCGCGCGATTCTTCACTTCAGTCAGTGTGGTCGTTTGCCAGCCGGAACTTTGCAACACTGCCATATTACGCGCCATACTTTGTGCATTGATGTGTTGTAAGTTGCCATTGGTTTTGTTGGCAAGATTATAAATGGCACGAAAGCCCTGCACGTCGGTACTTAAACCTGCAAATAAAGGATTTTTGCTGGCTTTTAATAAACTTGCGGCGTGTGAAATCGCTTGTTTTAAGGTGGTCGATTCACCATTGATTTTTGGTGAGTCATCACTTAAAGCTTGCTCAAAAAACTGAATGCTTTTTGGGCAAGCTGTATTTAAAACACGGATGCGTGATTGCTTAATCTCAACTGACACATTGTCGCACAACAAGCCACAAGCAGGGCAGGTGACGATTGTCGTGCTGGGGTTATTTGGTGCATTGTCTTGCGTTATTTCCATGACGAGATTTTGCCACAATTCGTGCTAGTCATGCTTTTAACTTTCAGGTGATACCGTTAAAATGGGTTCAATCTATTATTCTGATCGCAAAATCGCATGCAAATTATTACCGAAAATTTAACCAACGTTGCACATGTGATTCAACTAGCCGTTGCACCTGTATTCTTACTAACTGGCATCGGTGCCGTTTTGAGTGTGCTGACAGGCCGACTTGGTCGAATAGTCGACCGTTATAGAGTGCTTAACGAAGCGGAGATCGCACTGCCGCAAAACAAATTAAGCGAGTTATCCATATTGTCCGTTCGCGCATCGTGGGTGCATTGGGCAATCACGTTGTGCACCGCATCTGCCTTATTTGTTTCGCTGGTCATTGGCGCTTTATTTGTAGGTGCAGTGGTTCACATTGACCCATCACGGATCGTTTCAATTTTATTTATTGTTACCATGGCAAGCTTGATTATTGGCTTAGGTTGTTTTCTGCGTGAGATATCGTTGTCGGTACATATTTTTGATGTGAATAAAGGCAATGCTCGAAAATCACCGAAAAATTTAAAGAACTAAAAATTAAATTAAGTGAATTAAATAAAAAAGAGGCTATAGCCTCTTTTTTATTTAACAGAAATCCAGTAGTTACTTTCTACCACATTTTGCTGGCTTGGCAGACTCAATCTCTTTCACTACGCCTTTTTTGTGCTCAACTTCAACACATGAGCCCACAACCAACGGACCGTGATCATTGTCGATTTTTGTTTTATCCGTTACTTCAACCTGCTGGCCACTCACAACCCAAATGCCAGGGTTTTCAGTTGGGCGGCTTTCAATAGTGCCATAAAACTCTTCATCGGCAAAAGCTGGGCTACTTAATGCAAAGCAGCTGATAGCAATGAACAAGCTCGATTTTAATGAAAAAAGTGGATTGGTTTTTGCAGTATTCATATCATTCTCCTAAATTTAAGCGGGGAATCAGTTTTAATTTTGAAACTGAAGTGTGATATGAATGTTAGTCAGCATTGCTGATGCTGCGTATAGGATAGATGTGGATTGTGATGTAGGAATTGATGAAGTAATAAAGCAAGTCGGAAATGACAAATAGATAAGCATGTTTTTAAGATTAATCATTCGCAAAACTTTTTTATAATGCGGCATTGTTTTTTTGTGGTTTATCAAATCCGTCAAAAATGCTAAAATCTACGCCTTTCTAAGTAGTTATTTTAATTATTTATTTTTGGAAAACTTTTTTAATTATTGGAGTACAGAATGGCAGTAGAACGCACCCTTAGCATTATCAAACCAGACGCAGTAGCAAAAAACGTAATTGGCCAGATTTATACGCGTTTTGAAAACGCTGGTTTAAAAATTGTTGAAGCCAAAATGGTTCAATTGACTAAAGCTGAGGCTGAAGGTTTTTACGCTGTGCACGCAGCACGTCCATTTTTCAACGATTTAGTTAAATTCATGATTTCTGGTCCTGTGATGATTCAAGCGTTAGAAGGCGAAGGCGCTGTATTGAAAAACCGTGATTTAATGGGCGCAACAAATCCTAAAGAAGCCGCTGCTGGTACGATTCGCGCTGATTTTGCTGAAAGCATTGATGCAAATGCAGTGCATGGTTCAGACTCTGCAGAGAATGCGGCCATCGAAATTAAATACTTCTTCGGCTAAATAATTCAATCTTCGTCATTATGCTGCGTTGCGAATAAAAGATAATTTCCTTACATACTTTCATGTGTGTCTCGCTATTATTTTTTATTCACTCTTGACCTAATTTAGAAGTTTGAATTCTTTGAACATAAGAAAAGGTTTAACTAATTGATTAATTTATTGAATTTTAATCAACCGCAACTCGCCGATTACTTTGCAAGTATCGGTGAGAAACCTTTTCGCGCCAAGCAGTTGATGCGCTGGATGCATCATTTTGGTGTGCACGATTTTGCGCAGATGACGGATATTGCCAAAAGTTTGCGTGAGAAGTTAGCCGTTAATTCTGAAATTGTTTTGCCGAATGTGCAGTTGGAACAGGTATCCAACGACGGCACACGCAAGTGGTTAATCGGTACGGATGACCTTAAAACCGGTGCGGCCAGCAGTGTTGAAACGGTATTTATTCCTGAAGATGACCGTGGTACTTTGTGCATCTCCAGCCAGGTGGGTTGTGCGCTGGCTTGTACGTTTTGCAGTACAGGCGCGCAGGGTTTTAACCGCAATTTAAGTGTGTCGGAAATTATCGGCCAGTTGGCGATTGCCAATAAGTCACTACGCAGTGAATCTGGATACGATTTGCTTTCTGCTAATGACCGCATCATTTCAAATGTGGTGATGATGGGCATGGGCGAGCCGCTGACGAACTACGATAATGTTGTCACCGCCATGCAGATCATGCTGGATGACAGTGCCTATGGTTTAAGTCGCCGTCGCGTCACGCTTTCCACATCTGGCATTGTGCCTGCAATGGATAGGTTAAAAGAAGATTGTCCTGTGGCATTGGCCGTTTCATTACATGCGCCTAATGATGCCTTGCGTGATGTGATTGTGCCAATCAATAAAAAATACCCGATTAAAGAACTGATGGCAGCTTGTAATCGCTATTTAGAAAAAGCGCCGCGTGATTTTGTAACATTTGAATATGTGATGCTGGACGGTGTGAATGATACGGTCGAGCATGCGCATCAATTGCTGGATGTGATTAAAACTGTGCCGTGCAAGCTGAATTTGATTCCGTTTAATCCGTTTCCAAATAGTGGATACGAAACCTCAAAGCCTAGTCATATTCGCGTGTTTCGTGATATTTTAATGCAGGCGGGTTATATCGTAACCGTGCGCAAAACGCGCGGCGATGATATTGACGCGGCTTGCGGGCAGTTGGCGGGCAAGGTGTTAGATAAAACGAAGCGGTCACTTAAAAATATTCCAATAGAGGTGGTTGCATGATGGTGAATTTAATCAAGATTAGAAGTTCGATGAAAATGTTTGTGCTTGGATTGCTAATGATCTTGCCGCTTGCTGCTTGTGTCACAAACCCACAAACCAGTAATCAAGGTATTTATAGCGAAACTGCCATTACTGAACGCGCGCGCGCGCACAGTGATTTAGCTGCCGCCTATTTGCAGCAGAATAAATATGAAATCGCACTGAATGAATTTACAATCGCCACGCAAATCGACCCTGCTTATTCACCAGCCTATAATGGACTGGCTTTAGTGCAATCGGCTTTGGGTGAAGATGCTAAAGCCGATGCTAACTTCAAAAAAGCGATCCAGCTTAAGCCTAACAGTTCAGAATCACATAACAATTATGGTAGTTTTTTATGTGCCAGAAAGCGTTATGATGAATCGATCATTCATTTTCTGGAAGCAGTAAAAAACCCGCTTTATACAACGCCGAATCTGGCGTATGCCAATGCTGGTATTTGTTCCGCGCGTAAAAACGATATTAAAAATGCTGAGCTTTATTTGAACAAGGCCTTGCAGATACAACCATTAACTTATTCTGCTGCTTATCAGTTGGCAGATATCCAATTTAAACGCGGAGATGTAGTTACAGCAAAATCTACCTTACAAAATGTTCTGGTAGCTGCACCAAGCCCTGAATCATTATGGTTGGGCATTAAAATTGAGCGTGTTTTAGGTGGGCGAGATAATGAGGCCAGTTATGCATTGCAGTTGCGCCAACAGTACCCAAACTCTGAACAAACTAGCTTATTATTAAGCGGTCAATAATCATTTGCTAAACTCAGAGCGATAAATATAGGGCGATAATATGGCACGTAAAAATACCGATAATGTAGATGTGAAGCAAGCACCTGAACAGGCTAACGTAAGCGAAAACTTAGCATCATCTACTGCTGACGCTAATCAGGCGGAATACTTGGCTTATTCACGTTCGCGTTGCGGTGGCGCGTTACGAATCGCGCGTGAAAAGCAAGGCTTGTCATTAAATGATGTAACGAGCCGGCTTAAGATCAGCAATAAACAGATTGAAGCGATTGAGGCGGATAATTTTACGGCTTTGCCTGAATCAACGATTGTGAAGGGATTTATTCGCAATTATGCCAAATTGCTTAAGCTGGATGCCGGACCTCTATTGGATGCTTATAACGTATTGGTGCCAAGTAAAGAACCATTGGCTTTTACGATTAAACCTAGTTCCACCATGAAAGTGGGTGGATATAAAAAACCTAAAACAGGACGTTATATTGTATTCAGTGTGTTGCTGGCATTAGCATTGGCAACATGGCTTTTTTATCAGCATTACATTGAAAAACCTAGCCCAACTGCACCTATAGCCGGCACAGAAAAATTAGAACCTTTGCCGGAACAAGCCTTACCAGCGGTGGAGCGAATGGAGCAATCCACTGAGATTGCATTGCCACCAGCGACTGTTGATTCTCTGAATGCGCCACAGTCTACGAATTCGCCCGACTCTTTAAATGCGCCTCAAGCGGCATTAACACCGAACTCTTCTGCTACAGCTAATGCACAGTTAATGCTAAATCCTAACGCGGCATCAGCCAGTACGCCAGTCGTTGACCAAAGGGGGACTCGCTTGGAGCTTGCAGCTAGTCAGGAAACCTGGGTGAGTGTTGTGGATGCCAAAGGCAAACAGGTGTATAGCAAAATCATTTTTGCCGGTGGACGCGAAACGGTCGAGGCTAAAACTCCTTTAGAATTGGTGATTGGCAACGCGATTGGCACTACTTTGATGGTGAACGGAAAGTCTGTTGATCTGGCTCCGCATACGCGTGTAAATGTAGCGCGGCTTAAATTAGAATAACTTTTTAGAATTATTGGAATTGTAGAGTCGTTATTCATGCGTAGAAACACCCGTCAAGTCATGGTAGGCGATGTGCCAGTAGGCGGTGGCTTGTATGGCACAATTGCTTCTCCGGTTGTCGTGCAAAGCATGACCAACACTGATACTGCCGATGCACAAGCCACTATCCAGCAGGTGTTTGAGTTGTGGCAAGCGGGTAGTGAGGTCGTACGCATTACGGTTAACTCGCCCGAAGCTGCAGCACAAGTCGGCAATATTCGCGCCGGTTTGGATGCACTCGGTTGCAATGTGCCTTTGGTCGGTGACTTTCATTATAACGGTCACAAATTACTAGCCGCTTATCCTGATTGTGCAAAAAGTTTAGCTAAATATCGTATTAATCCAGGTAATGTAGGTAAAGGCAGTAAGCGTGACGAGCAATTCGCTGCCATGATTGAAGCCGCTATTCATTACAAAAAATCGGTGCGAATTGGTGTTAACTGGGGCAGCCTAGATCAAGCAAAAATGGCGCAGATGATGGATGATAACGCCAAGCTTGCGGAGCCATTATCTTCAGACGCCTTAATGCGTGAGGCATTGATACAATCTGCTTTAGAAAGTGCGCAACAGGCGGTTGATATTGGTTTAGACCCTAATCAGATAATCATTTCCTGTAAAGTCAGCAATGTACAGGATTTGGTTAAGGTGTATGCCGATTTAGCAACTCGCTGTGATTATCCTTTGCATCTGGGTTTAACCGAAGCTGGCATGGGTTCCAAAGGCATTGTCGCTTCTACAGCGGCATTGGCATTATTGTTGCAACAAGGCATTGGCGATACGATTCGCGTCAGTTTGACACCAGAACCAAACGAATCCCGAACAAAAGAAGTCGTTGTTGCACAAGAGATTCTACAAACCATGGGCATCCGCTCATTCACGCCTTTAGTCACGGCTTGTCCAGGTTGTGGCCGTACCACTTCAACCTATTTCCAGGAGTTAGCCATGCAAATTCAGAGCTATTTGCGTGTGCAAATGCCTGTTTGGCGCAGCGCATATCCAGGCGTGGAAGATATGAGCGTTGCTGTGATGGGTTGTGTGGTGAATGGGCCAGGTGAATCCAAACTGGCTAATATAGGCATTAGCTTGCCAGGTACTGGCGAAACACCAGTCGCACCGGTATTCGTAGATGGTGAAAAAACAGTCACTTTGAAAGGTGATCATATTGCCGAAGAGTTTCAGGCGATTGTAGAAGATTATGTACAGAAAAACTATGCTGAAGGCGGAAAACTACGCGTCGCAGTTATCCAAAAAACCATTCCTATTCAATCCATCAGCTAAGTAACGGCTGTACCTTTCTAATATAAATCCTGTTCTAATATAATCGTGTCTAATACCAAATCTACCAATACCAAATTTCAAAGCGTCAAAGGCTTCTACGATATTCTGCCTGAGGCGACACCGCTGTGGTTTAAGCTGGAGGACACCGCAAGGCATATATTAAGTCAATATGGCTATAATAATATTCGCATGCCCTTGGTCGAACCAACCGATTTATTTGTGCGTTCAGTCGGTGAGCATACCGATATTGTTGAAAAAGAGATGTACGCGTGGGAAGATAAACTGAATGGTGACAAGCTGACGTTGCGTCCAGAGGGGACTGCAGGCTGCGTGCGTGCGGTTGTTGAACATAATTTGACATATAACGGCCCACAACGTTTGTGGTATTCAGGCCCTATGTTCAGGCATGAGAATGTGCAAAAAGGCCGTCAACGCCAGTTTCACCAAATTGGCGTAGAAGCTTTTGGCTTTGATGGCCCGGATGTGGATGCTGAACAGATCGTTTTGCTGGCAAGATTGTGGCGCGAGTTAGGCATTGCTGATGTTGAGTTGCAGATCAATAGTATTGGCGATGCGGCAGAGCGCGCCGAATATCGCCAAACTTTAATTGCCTATTTTGAGCAACATTTGGATGTGCTTGATGAAGATGCAAAACGCCGTTTACACACGAATCCAATGCGCATTTTAGATACAAAAAATCCGCGCATGCAGGCGATGTGCGAAGCGGCACCTAAACTCATGGATTGTTTAGGTGAAGCAAGTCGAACCCATTTTGAAAGATTGTGTCATTTACTAAACGATGCAGGTATTGTTTTTATCATTAATCATCGCTTGGTAAGAGGCTTGGATTATTACAATCGTACAGTATTTGAATGGGTGACCACTAAGTTGGGTGCACAAGGAACGATTGCTGGTGGTGGACGTTATGACGCTTTAGTCGAGCGTTTAGGCGGTAATCCAACACCTGCATGCGGTTTCGGTATCGGTTTAGAGCGCGTGTTTTTGTTGATGCAGGAATATGGTGTGACCGCCACGAATTCACCAGATATTTATTTGGTTAACGTGGGCGACTTAGCTGAAAAACAGGCATTTATGACGGCTGAAGCCTTACGCAGCTTTGGTCTGAGCGTAGTATTACATGCGGGTGGCGGCAGTTTTAAATCACAAATGAAAAAAGCCGATAGAAGCGGCGCGCACTTTGCGGCAATTATCGGTGATGATGAAGCTGCAGCAAATGAAATATCATTAAAGCCCTTATTACAAGCGGGTGAACAAAAACGTTGTAAACTAAGCGAAGTGGTTAATTTTCTGCGGAGCTAGACAAAACTAGCCGCTAATGAGAGGACTAATATGACCGATAGCAAGCTAAAAGAAAATAAACAGTTTTCAACTGCTATTATTGTGCTGGGTTTGTTGTTGGCGATTGGCATGGCAAGTGCTGCATTCATATTGGGTGTACAAGCCAAACGTGCGGTTTCAGGTCAACAGTCCATTACAGTAAAAGGTTTAGCAGAAAAGCCAATCAAGGCTGATAGCGCAGAATGGACAATCACTGTTGGCGTGACGCAGCCTACCCAAGCAGCAGCGTTAGAAAGTCTGGCGACAGAACGCAAAGTGGTCGAAGCGTTTTTAGTCAAACAAGGTTTCGCTAGCGAAACTTGGTCGGCAGATGTTGAGACAATCGGCCCGCATTATGAGGAAGTCTTTGTAAAAGACATCCCGCGCCAAGTGCAGAATGGTTTTGATGCTTATCAGAACATTCGTGTCACTAGCCAGGATTTAACTAAGATTGCCGCTGCAAATAAGGCGTTTCTGCAATTGCGTGCAGAAAATCATCCTGTTACAGCCCAATCACCGAATTATTTAGTTGGTAATTTAGAAGCCATTAAAATGTCATTGATTGCAGATGCCACTAAAAATGCGCGCAGCCGTGCCACAGAGTTTGTTAAACAAGATGGCGTAAAAGTAGGTGTAATGAAATCAGCTAGCCAGGGCGCGTTTTACATACTGCCTGTAGGCGGTGATGCAGGCGATGATAGCTATGGCGGAGTTTACGACAAATCAACAATCGACAAAATTGCGCGCGTTGTGGTGACGATTGTTTACAACATTGAATAAACCATGGCCGAAATTCTAAATATCAGCAATTTAACTATCACGCCAAAAAATGAGCCTAATCGGTTTTTGGTTAAAGATGCAAGTTTGAGCTTATTGGCTGGTAAAACTACCTGTATCGTGGGTGAGTCTGGCAGTGGCAAAAGCTTAACGGCCTTGAGTATTATGGGTTTGCTTTCTAAACAACTGCAGTCAACGGGTAGTGTTATATTTAAAGGTCAAGATATTGCAACGCTGGATAATAAAGCCTTGCAAAAAGTCCGCGGCGCTAAAATCGGCATGATTTTTCAAGAGCCGATGACTTCACTTAACCCTGTTTTGACGGTCGGTTATCAAATTGGCGAATCACTCACGGCACATTTAGGCCTTAAAGGCTCTGGCTTAAAATTGCGCGTTGAAAGTTTATTGCAGCAAGTCGGTATCCCAATGGAGCGTGCCAATAGCTACCCTGATGAATTGTCAGGCGGGCAGCGTCAACGCGTGATGATTGCGACGAGCATTGCCTGCGAGCCAGCATTGTTAATTGCAGATGAGCCTACAACTGCGCTGGATATGACGGTGCAAGCGCAAATTTTGCATTTATTAGATGAGCTCAAAACACGCATGAATATGGCGATGTTGTTTATCACACACGATTTTGGCGTGGTGGCGGATATTGCCGACGATGTGATTGTGATGTTTAGAGGCGAGATTGTTGAAACCGGCACAAAAAAACAAATTTTAGAAAAGCCGCAACATCCATATACCAAAGCTTTGCTGGCCTGCGTGCCTGATTACGAAGGCAGGAAACAACTTAAACCCATTGATTACGCTTGGTTAAAAGATAGCAAGGTTGCTGCATGAGTAATACGGATGCCGGCAACATTATCTTGCAAGCCAATCATTTGGTGAAAACTTACATACAAAGCAGCGGGCGTTTTGGCTTTGGAAAAGCACAAGTTAGGGCGCTGGATGATGTCAGTATTGCGCTTAAAGAAGGTTCTACACTTGCGATAGTAGGTGAATCTGGTTCTGGTAAATCCACCTTGGCGCGTTGTCTGTTACAATTGCAACCTGTGGACAGCGGTGAAGTGCTGTTTCAAGGGCAAAATTTAGCCAAATTAGATGCGCAATCACTTAGAGCCGTTCGTAAGAATTTACAAATGGTGTTTCAAGATCCTTTTGCCTCGCTTAATCCCCGCATGCACGTTGGTGAAATTGTCGGTGAGGGTTTGCTGATTCATGGTTTGGGTAGTGTGGCCGAGCAAAAAAATAAAGTGTATCAAATGCTGGAGCGTGTTGGCTTAAAGGCAAATGATGCACTGAAATACCCCCATCAGTTTTCTGGTGGACAACGACAGCGTATTGGTATCGCGCGCGCATTAGTGCTAGAGCCAAAAATAGTTGTGTGTGATGAGCCAGTATCTGCATTAGATGTGTCGGTGCAAGCGCAAATTTTGTTGTTATTAAAAGAATTGCAAGTTGAGATGAACTTGAGTTATTTGTTTATCAGTCACGATTTAAGAGTAGTGCGTCACATTGCTGATGAAATGGTCGTGATGCATAAAGGTAAAATTGTAGAGCAGGGCAATGTAGTGGAAATTTACAACTCACCGCAGCAGCCTTATACACAGCAGTTATTAAGTGCGATTCCAGGCCGAAAAGCGGCCTAGTTTAGTTAAAAGGTATTTGGAAGCAAATTAGTTATTAAGAGAGAAAGAGTAATGGCATACGATTTAGAAGAGCAAGAACAGTTAGATGAATTTAAAGCTTGGTGGAAAAAGAGTGGGAAATTAATCTCTAATTTAATACTGGTAGTATTGCTGGCCTATGCTGGATGGCAAGGTTATCATTATTTTCAAGCTAAAAAATCGGTTGAAGCATCTACTTTATATCAAACCCTGGTTACCACAGATACAAGCAAATTAGCCGATATTCAAGCGCAAGCGACAAAATTAACGGCAGATTATGCTGGTACGCCCTATGCTGGACGAGCAGCAATTTATGCGGCAAAAGTGAATATTGCCGCAAACGATCACAAAAATGCTAAAACTCAGCTTGAGTGGGCGGCTAAAAATGCCAAAGAAAGTACAACCAAAGCAATAGCCAGTTTGCAGTTGGCTGGTATTTTGTTTGAAGAGAAAAGCTATGATGCTGCGCTGAAATTGTTGTCAAGTGACAGCGACAAAGGCTTTGTAGGGCTAAAGGAAGATTTAAAGGGTGATATTTACATGGCCCAAGGTAAAAAAACAGAGGCTAAAAAAGCTTATGAAACAGCTTTAATTGAGCTAGATTCTCAAGGTAGATTGTCGCAATATACGCGTCAAAAACTTGAATCACTTGGCGTTTAATTGCTGGCCTACACAATGCGTAAATCCATTTTTAAATACAGTTTAATTCTTAGTTTGGCATTCTTAAGCGCTTGTAGTGTGTTGACAGAGTTCCGTTCCGACCTTGCTGATAAGGTATTCGGTCGTGAGCCGGCCAATCCACCAGCTGAACTGGAAGATTTTAAAGCGACTTATGTGGCTAAAATTGATTGGTCCGCCAAAGCTGGCGTTACGGACAAGTATGACTACACGCCAGCCAGGGATTCCGATGCCGTTTATGTCGCTAATACCAAAGGCGAGATTGCTAAGTTTGATGCAGCCAGCGGCCGTGAATTATGGCGTATGAGTATTGGTGAGCCTATTAGTGGTGGTGTTGGTGTAGGTGGTGGAGTTGTGATGGTGGGCAGCAATAAAGGCTATGTGCATGCGGTAGATACGGCAGGCAAGTTTTTATGGAAAGCCAAAGTTTCCAGCGAAATATTAAGTGTGCCGCGTTATTTCGATGGCATGGTGATTGCGCGATCTGGTGACAACCGTATCTATGGATTGGATGCCACAGATGGCAGCCGTAAATGGGTTTATGAACGCATTACGCCGGCATTATCATTACGCAGTAGCGTTGGTTTTGTCGTAGATGCGGGCGCAGTTTATGCTGGTTTTGCCGGTGGGAAATTAGTTGCCATACGCGCAGATACTGGTAAGATTTTATGGGAAGCGACCATCGCACAGCCTAAAGGCGTGACAGAAATTGAGCGAATTGCTGATATAACCAGCTTGCCTTTTATTGATGGCAGCGTGATTTATGCGGTTGCATATCAAGGAAAGATAGCGGCAGTGGATCGCGCAACTGGCAAAGTGCTCTGGAATCGCGATATTTCTAGCTACTCAGGCTTAAGTGCCGAAGATGCAAAAATATTTGTTTCGCATACATTAGGTTCTGTTTACTCACTGGATTACACCAGTGGTAAAACCTTTTGGCGGCAAGGTGCCTTGTCTAATCGCCGCCTGACAGCACCATTGCCAATGGGCAGTTTAATTGCCGTTGGCGATTTGGAAGGCTATATCCATTTTTTAAGTCGAGATGATGGTAATTTTTCTGCCCGAATTAAAGTTGATAGCAACCCTGTCATGTCTCTTATTCCTGGTTCCAATACTTCGCAATTAATTGCAGAAACACGCGGCGGTGGCGTTTACGCCATCAGTGTAAAATAGTCGCCTCAAAAATATGTTACCTACCATTGTATTAGTCGGTCGACCTAACGTTGGCAAATCTACCCTTTTTAATCGCATGACTAAAAGTCGTGATGCTTTGGTGGCTGATTTGCCCGGCCTGACACGTGATAGACACTACGGTCGCGGCATTGGTGCAAGTAAGCCTTATTTGGTGATCGATACTGGTGGTTTTGAACCCACAGCCGAAAGCGGTATTTTAAAAGAAATGGCGCGCCAGACATTGTTGGCGATAGATGAAGCGGATATCGTCATTTTTCTGGTGGATGGTCGCGCGGGTATGACGCCACAAGAGTTTATTATTGCTGATAAATTACGTAAATCTCAACGCCCTGTATTGTTGGCCGTGAATAAAACTGAAGGCATGAATAAAGCAGTGGTTTCGGCTGACTTTCATGAGCTAGGTTTGGGCGATCCACTGTCAATATCCTCTGCGCATGGCGAAGGCGTGAAAGATTTGGTGGAGTTAGCGTTAGAGAGTTTTCCAGAGCACGATTTTGAAGAAGCTAGAACCAATCTTAACAAACCTAAAATCGCCATTGTCGGTCGCCCAAACGTAGGTAAATCAACACTGGTTAATGCTTTGTTAGGCGAGGAGCGCGTAATTGCGTTTGATGAACCTGGTACGACGCGTGATTCAATTGAAATTGATTTAGAAAAAAATGGTAAAACTTATACCATTATTGATACTGCAGGCGTTCGTAAGCGTGGCCGCGTATTTGAAGCCATTGAGAAGTTCTCGGTTGTTAAAACCATGCAGGCGATTGAAGACGCCAATGTAGCGATTCTGGTGGTGGATGCGCAAGAAGGCATCACCGAGCAAGATGCACACGTAGCAGCATACATATTAGATGCTGGTCGTGCACTGGTCGTTGCGGTGAATAAGTGGGATGGCTTGCCGGAAGACGAGCGTGAATTCATCAAAAAAGAGATTGACCGTAAATTAGTGTTTTTAGATTTTGCCAAATTTCACTATATTTCAGCGTTAAGAAAAAAAGGCTTACCTGAATTATTCACATCAGTGGATGGTGCGTTTAAAGCGGCAATGGTCAAGCTAGCTACGCCGCAACTTACCCGCGTTTTAATTGATGCCATCGCGCAACATCAGCCACCGGTTAGTCGTGGTACAAGGCCTAAATTGAAATATGCGCATCAGGGCGGCATGAACCCGCCGATTGTGGTGGTGCATGGCACCCATGTAGATGATATTAAAGACAGCTATAAACGCTATTTAGAAGGCGTTTATCGCAAGACTTTTCAGCTTACTGGTACGCCATTGCGCGTACAGTTTAAGCAGGGCGACAACCCATTTGCAGAGCCAGAAAAGCGTAAAGCAGGTGAAGGTATTGTGAGTATGCGTCGCCGCAAAACTGCGCAACGTGCAGAGCTTAAAGCTAAGAAGGATATTGAAGATAAGAAGCGTTAATTTATTTTGGCCATGCTAATCTGGTAATCCTTACGCTTACCAAATTAGTGTAAAGCCAGTTAAATTAATTAAGGTTTGCTCTTAAATTAAGCATAAATACTAGCCGTTTTAATACATGCTTTCCCAAAACTTCCACCAAACGCGCTCGTCATTAGTTACTTTACCTAATATCATCGGATTTTCTGGATAGTTGGTTTTCAGTATACGTAGCGTATCTTCTTTCAAGTCCGTTAAATCCATGTAGTCGTAGGCACTAATGCTGATAACCAGCGCTTCTTCAACTGAAGTTGAGTTTGGGTAATATTCCAGCACATATTTGGCACGATTTAATGCCGCTAAATAGGCTGTGCGGTTCATGTAATAACGCGCAACATGCAACTCATGCTGGGCAAGCGTGTTGACCAAATAAACCATGCGCTGCGTTGCATCTTTGTAATAACGGCTTTTGGGGAAGCGTTCAACTAATTCTTTTAATGCAGCAAAAGATACTTTGAGCGTTTTAGGGTCGCGGTCGCTGATTTCCTGAGCGGTATATTTTTCAATCACGCCACGCTCATTAAAGCTGGCCAGACCTTTTATGTAATAAGCATAATCTACATTAGGATGATTCGGATGTAATTTAATAAAACGATCAGCTGCTGCGACAGTAGAAACTGGATCTTGCTTTTTATAATACGCATAAGCAATTTCTAATTGTGCTTGTGTCGCGTACTTTCCATGTGGAAAGCGAGATTCTAGAATTTGAAAATAGCGTAAGGCCTGATCATAATCTTTATCGAGCATTTTCTGCTCGCCTTCTGCATAGATGCGGTCAGCTTGCCAGCCTTTTGTATCATCTAATTCGGTAGGGTCACCAAAAATGGCGCAGCTGGTTAATACTAAAGGCAGCAATAAAGCCGCAATGGATTTGAATAAAAGCGGTAAAATACGTTTCACAATTTAAAACCTACAATCAATTTAAGTTTTATTATAACTTAAGCTGTTAAGAAACTGATGCCAAAAAAAGAGTTACAACACAACATACCTGATAATCGTTTAGATACCCCTGTGGAAATGCTGAATGTTCCGATGAGTTTAGGCGGCGAACGACTGGATATTGCTTTGCAACAAATGCTGCCCGCACATTCACGCTCGCGCCTACAAACCTGGATTAAAGCAGGTTTGGTCACATTAAACGGTGAAGCGGCTACACCTAAAACCAAAGTGTGGGGCGGCGAACAAGTGTGCGTTGTAATACAAGCCAATGTGCAAGAGCAGGCCTTTTTGCCAGAAAACATTCCGCTGAATATTGTGTATGAAGATGACACGATTTTAGTGATTAACAAACCTGCTGGTTTGGTCGTACACCCAGCTGCGGGTAACTGGAGTGGAACACTTTTAAATGCGCTGTTATACCATTTGCCGCAATTGAAAGATGTGCCACGCGCAGGCATCGTACATCGATTAGATAAAGATACCAGCGGCTTGCTGGTTGTTGCTAAAACACTAGAGGCACAGACTAGCTTGGTACGCCAGTTGCAGGCACGTACGGTTAAGCGAGAGTATCGTGCAATCGTTTGGGGGCAACTGTGGCGCAATGGCACTATCAATCAGCCGATTGGTCGCCATTCGCATGCGCGAACAAAAATGGCGATTTCGCGTACAGGCAAGCCCGCTGTTACACATTACGAAGTGCTAGAGCGTTTTGGCGTGCATACTTATTTGCGCTGCCAGCTTGAAACCGGCCGCACGCATCAAATTCGTGTGCATATGCAGTTTTTAAAAGCGCCTATGTTGGGTGACCCTGTTTACGGAATCGGTAATATTATTCCGCACAAATTCATGACACAAACATTACGCGATGCGGTGAGCGGTTTTAATCGTCAGGCACTACACGCGGTAAAACTTGGTCTAATTCATCCTAAAACAGACACCTTTATGGAATGGCAGATTGAGTTGGCGGACGATATGAAGGTTTTGCTGGAAGCGATGCGTCATGAAGATGCGCCACTTGATGATGAAGAATCATTTGATTTTAGTTATCAAGACGGGGATTATTATGAAGGTGAAGCCGATGATGATTTTGAGGACTTGGATGACGACGAGTTGGAAGATGAGTAAGTAATCTAGGCAGTACTTAGAATTTAAAGCCATTAAAACTTAAGACGATGCTTAAAACTAGTGATTTTATTATTCCTGATTGGCCAGCTCCGGTCAATATACATGCCCTGCAAACCACGCGGCAAGGAGGCATTAGCTTGGCCCCGTATGACAGTCTTAATTTAGGCAGTCATGTGCAAGATGATCTTATCCATGTTGCACATAATCGCCAGTTATTAAGCCAGTTTGTACCGTCTGAGCCAGTTTGGCTGAATCAGGTTCATGGCATAAACGTAGTGGATGCTGCGAATACCGACTGTGTGCCAAATGCAGATGCCAGTTTTACTACGCGTCACAATGCCGTATGCGTAACTATGACAGCCGATTGTTTGCCCATATTGTTATGTGATAAAGCTGGCACTGTAGTCGCAAGCGTTCATGCCGGTTGGCGGAGCCTTTGTGACGGTGTGATAGAGGCGACAGTGCAAAAAATGCCGGCAGATGCTGATCAGTTAATGGCTTGGCTAGGCCCGGCGATTGGCCCGCAAGCGTTTGAAGTAGGCAGTGAAGTAAGAGCACAGTTTCTAGCAAAAGACGCACAGGCCGAAATTGCATTTAAACCACAACTTGCATCTGAATCAAACAGTGGCGATAAATGGTTAGCCGATATCTATACACTTGCCGCGCAACGCCTTAATAATATAGGCGTCAAACAGATTTACGGCGGCGGCCAGCAAGAAACCTTCTGTACTTTTACCGATGAGCAACGTTTTTTCTCGTTCCGTCGCGACAATCTGACGGGTCGCATGGCGACACTTATCTGGATAACCTAGTTTCTGATTAACTTAGAAAAATCACTGATTTTCACGTATTAACTGGTTTTCAATCATGATGTAAGCTTAATGCAATAAAGTTGCATTATTGAGCATTGCGGAATAGCAGTTAAAACAGTGTCTTACGCTATAATGCCGTTTATTCTTGAATCTATAAGTCCGCATGACTATTCCTGACCTTTCCGTTTTACTTTGGATATTATTATTTAGCTTGCTTGGCGGCGTATTGAGTGTCGCTGGCGCTGCATTAGTCGCACTCAACATCAGTAAATCTACGGTTCCTATGCTGATTAGCTACGCAATTGGCGCGATGCTGGGCGCAGTCTTCTTAGAAATTCTGCCTGAAGCCATTGAAGTCGCGACTAGCCCAAAACATATCACCGTGACGGTTTTGCTGGGTATATTGCTATTTTTTGCTTTAGAAAAGTTAGTCATTTGGCGGCATTGTCATGGTGACCATTGCGAAGTACATGCGGTACATACTGCGGATGATTGCCCCAATGCCGAAATGCAGACGGAAACGACATCTGCGCCAGCAACAAAATATAAAGCAGTCACAATAAAGCAGCCTTCTATTACGGCGCACCATCATCACACGCAACATGATCATGGCCGTAGTGGTTTAATGATTATGATTGGCGATACCTTTCATAATTTTGTAGATGGTATTTTGATTGCATCTGCTTTTATGGTGGATATAAAAGTTGGCATTGTGACGGCTATCGCCATCATTGCGCATGAAATTCCGCAAGAAGTGGGCGACTTTCTAATTCTATTGCATTCTGGCTATAGCAAAAAACAAGCTTTTATTTTTAACTTAGTCTCCAGCTTGGCAACTGTAGTTGGCGGGGTTGTCGCTTATTTTGCCTTAACCCACGTGCAAAGTTGGATTCCTACCATTTTAGGTTTAGCTGCTGCCAGCATGCTTTACGTGGCTGTCGCCGATTTAATCCCCAGCTTGCACAAGCGCACCGAATTACGCGCCACTATTTCGCAACTTGTCCTGATTGCCTGCGGCGTCGCATCCATTTGGCTGGTTGGCTACTTTTTAGAATAAAACTATTGATGAAAACAAACGTATGAAAACATCTGCATTAACATCCACACCAAAAGTTGGTTTTGTATCACTTGGCTGCCCTAAAGCAGGCTCTGATGCCGAGCGCATACTGACTCAATTGCGCGCAGAAGGCTATGAGATTTCAGCGAGTTATGAAGACTCGGATTTAGTCGTCGTGAATACCTGTGGCTTTATTGATTCTGCCGTACAGGAATCTTTAGATGCGATTGGTGAGGCGATTCATAAAAATGGCAAAGTGATTGTGACCGGCTGCTTGGGTGCAAAAAAAGGTGTGGTAGAAGCAGCGCATCCGAGTGTTTTAGCCGTCACAGGCCCGCACGCACTTGAAGAAGTAATGACGCATGTGCATCATAATCTGCCAAAATTACACGATCCATACACGGATTTAGTGCCGCCTCAAGGCGTGCGTTTAACGCCTAGTCACTATGCTTATTTGAAAATTTCTGAGGGCTGTAATCATAGATGCAGCTTCTGCATTATTCCCAGCATGCGTGGCGATTTAGTGAGCCGCCCAATCGGTGATGTGCTAAATGAAGCAGAAAACCTTGTTAATGCAGGTGTTTCAGAGATGTTGGTCATTTCGCAGGATACTAGTGCTTATGGCGTTGATGTGAAATATCGCCCAGGCTTTTGGAATGGACGCCCAGTAAAAACGCGTATGACAGAGTTATGTGGTGCGTTAAGTGAGCTAGGTATTTGGACGCGTTTACATTATGTATATCCATATCCACATGTGGATGAAGTGATTCCATTAATGGCTGATGGCCTAATTTTGCCGTATTTGGATGTGCCATTTCAACACGCCAGTCCACGTATCTTAAAAGCCATGAAGCGTCCTGCACATGCCGAAAATAACTTGGCACGCATTAAAGCCTGGCGCGAAATCTGCCCAGATATTACCGTACGCAGTACATTTATTGCAGGTTTCCCAGGCGAGACAGAAGATGATTTCAAAATGCTGCTCGACTTTTTAGAAGCGGCTCAATTAGACAGGGTAGGTTGCTTTACCTATTCAGCAGTGGATGGTGCAAAAGCCAATGAATTGCCAGACCACGTGCCGCAAGAGGTAAAAGAAGAACGCCTGGCACGATTCATGGAGGTGCAAGAGCGTATCAGCGCGGCAAAATTGCAGGCTAAAATTGGCAGTATGCAAACGGTTTTAGTGGATGAGATTAACGAGCTAGAAGACGGTAGTTTTGAGGCGATAGGGCGTACAAAAGCAGATGCACCAGAGATTGATGGTGTAGTGTATTTAGAGGATGCCGAAGGATTAACGCCTGGTGATTTTGTAGAGGTTGAGATTTATAGTGCGGATGGACATGATTTATGGGGTGGGCCACCAAGAGATTAAGTGATGGAATCAGAAGCTCAATCAATCACCGAGTTGGAAAATGCCAGGAATCTTGCTTTACAAAAATATGGACGTAATGTTTACAATTTTGGTCTTTTAGAGTCATGGCTGAAAGTGTTGGTTTCACGGGCTGAAATCTCAGGCCATGTAAGCGAACTTCCAGAGATATTAAATCGACAATCAGAGGCTATACGTAATAAGACGATGGGGCAAGTAATTAAGCAATTCGTCGAAAAAATTGACCCTGATTATGTACCTCTTAATAAAGAGCCCTTAGAAGTAAAAGATTTATATATATCTCATACTTTTAACTTAGAGATTGATAATGATGAGTTCCAAGAAAAGAAATTGATATTGGAAGCCATATCTAAAGATCGTAATGAATTAATTCACCATTTTCATGAGCGTTTTAAATTTGATTCAATTCAAAATTGTCAGAAGGCTATTAAATTTCTTGATTTGCAGCGAGAAGAGTGTTGGCCGTATTTTGAAGAAATTCGGAATTTACTAAGAGTCTACGGCGAAGGTATGAAAGAAGTTGCTGAGATGATGAATTCTGAACAGTTTTTGAATGCCATTGTTGATGCTAATTAGTCTGGTTTCGGACCGAGTAATCGTGTTACATGCTGTAATCAAACTACGTTAAATAAATCCGGCAATATCGGTGCTGGTCTTTGGCTATCTGCACGATCTTCTAAAAAATCAAAAGTAAGCGGGCAGCGGGTTGGTTTTTTTGCAGCTTTGCGACGTTTGGGTGTGGTGGCTTGTAAATCAATATACGGTGTTTGGCTAATGCGGATATAGCCTGATGCAGCTAATTTTTGTGCTGTGGTTTCAAATAGGCTTAGTGGATTGTCAATGTTTTGCAGAGTGACAATCTCGTCAGCAACTCCTTTTGATTTGGTGACTTTTAGTACGTTGTACATCACCAATTTGGCCGCAGTTTGTTTGCCGTAAATTTCGCCTGTTTGTATCTGCAAGGTCACTCCAAATGGGCTATAGAACATTCATTAAAAATAATAGTACAATTATTGGCAATTATAAAGCAATTAACCAGTTGATTAAGCAAATTAATGGACGTGATTATGCATGCTGAATTTAAAAAAAATGGTTATGTGTATATTAAAAACTTTTTCTCTCAGGCTGAGGTTGATGCGCTGGTTGCTGATATTAAAGAGGCGTCTGCGACTAAGTCAGGGAAGGATGTTTTAGATAAGGGTGATTTAAAGTTTCATGCATTAATTATGCATCGTAGCGAAAAATTACGTGCTTTTATCTCGCAGTCCAAAATCATCGACTTTTTAAAACAATTTGCAGGTCCTGATATTTGGGTGAGATGGGATCAGGCTGTAGAAAAAAAACCGGGTGCTGGTACTTTTCCTTGGCATCAAGATAATCAGTACAGCCAATTGAAAGACCAGCACTTTCAATTTTGGATTTCATTGACAACGATGACGGCAGATAATGGTGGTTTGTGGGTTGTGCCGGGAAGTCATAAAGGTATGTTGAAATATGATGTAGATGATAACCACGTTTCATACAACGGAGATGTGAGCAAGGCTGAGTTTATTTCGGCTGAGCCCGGCGATGTTGTTTTGTTTTCATCCTTTCTATTGCATTCCACAACACCCAACATTACGCAGAACAGCCGCTGGGCATATGTCATTGAGTATATGCAAATGGATAGTATTGACCCATACATTGATGCGCCATATTTAGTTGTGGCTAAAGATGGGCAATCACATTTGGAGTATTTAGATAGGTTGCCAAGTGAAAATGACTGGGTAAATCGCTGGAAATATTGGGATATGAAGCACAAAGTTAAACAACAAATTAAGACCAGTTTAGCTGCAATTAAAAATACAGTTTTTTAAAAGACAGTTCTTAAGTCTTGTTTTAAAGCTTAATCTGTTTGCGTCGTAAATTAATGTGCGATTGAATTAATTCTTTTGCTTGATGGCGGAATCGGCTACCGTCAGCATCTTTTACCCACATATGTAATAAGCCGCTAAAAAACAAGTGTGTATCTAACGCCAATGCATGTGGTGTATGGTTTGGCGCTAAAATATTCTGCGCCTGTGCACGTTCGTATGCGAGTTGAATTTTTTCTGTAATATTCGAGCAATTGTTTAAGATTTGCTGTAGCACGGTGGCAAATTCATCTACATATTCACACTTAATCATCATGATTTCATAAATCTGACGCATTTCAATGTTTTCATTGAGTCCATTGATGGTGACGCACATGCTGTTTTCAATTTGAGTGAGCGCGTCAACATCGTCCGCTAGGTTGGCGATTGCGAGTGTATCATCCATGCGGTCGATTAAAGGTAAAATAACCCGATCACGCATAGCATTGAAAATTTCAGTTTTATTTTTAAAATGCCAATATACGGCACCACGAGTGACCTCGGCTTGTAACGCAATGTGCTCAAGCGTAGTGCGACTTACCCCGCGTTTTAAAAAAACCTCCTTGGCCGCGTCAATAATACGTTGCCTTGTAAGTTCTGCATCTTCTTTCGTTTTTCTTACCATAATTTAAGCACTTAATTCTGATCTAACATTTATTTAAAATATTTACATGTTTGGTTTGTTGCTCGGAGTTCAACTCCGTGTCTATATAACGATTTAGTTAAAAAATAGTTTACATACATTCTTGTTTGTATATAATATACAACAAATATGATTATAAATAAATAACTATTATCATTACCAATATCATGGTTAATTATTAATTGTGATAAAAATTACTTTAAACAGGGCTCTTAAATCATGCTTTTTTTGCCGCAACAAAATAACTTAAAACCAAAACACTTAAAAAAACAAAATTTTTCACGCGCCAGCTTAATTGTTATGGCAGTTGTAGCCATCGCTTTACAGAGCTGCGGCAAAAAAGAAGATGTCGCCGCCAGTGCGCCGCCTGCAATGCCAGTTAGTTATGTCAGTGTACAGCCTACCAATGTGCCAATGAGTGTGGAAGCAGTTGCGCAAACTGAAGGCGCCAGAGAGGTTGAGGTTAGGCCGCGTGTGGGCGGTATCATCCTAAAGAAAATGTTTGAAGAAGGCGAATCAGTAAAGGCTGGTCAAGTGCTGTTTATTATTGATCCGGTACCATTTCAAATTGCATTGGCACAAGCCAAAGCACAAGCGGCAGGTCAAGGCGCGCGTATTACGCAAACCTCACGTGAGTCGAATCGTTTGAAAGAGTTGCTTGAAACTCAATCAGTGAGTCAGCGTGAGTATGACAATGCAACATCAGACGCAAGTATTTCTCAGGCAGATATGTTGCAGGCACAGGCAAATATTAAAGAAGCGGAGTTGAATCTTTCTTATACGCAAGTAACGGCACCTGTTTCTGGCATCGCTGGCCGTTTCCAGTTCTCCGAAGGGGCATTGGTTGCTGCAAACACTAGTTTGCTGACGACTATTGTTCAGTTGTCACCCATTTGGGCGCGTTTTAGTTTGTCTGCATCAGAACTTGCCAGTTTGGGTGGGCATGTTAATTCAAGCAGTGTGACGGACGTGACTTTGATATTGCCTAATGGTAGTGAGTATGCACAAAAAGGTAAGCTTAATTTTACCGCAAATCAAATTGATCCAACTTTAGGCACACAGGAGCTGCGCGCGACTTTTAATAACGACGATAAAGCGTTGTTGCCAGGTCAGTTTGTTCGCGCTCGTGTGACGACTGGTGAGCGTGAAGGGGTGTTTTTGGTGCCGCAGGCTGCCGTGCTATCAGGGGATCTAGGCAAGTTTGTTTATGTGGCTAATGCCAAAAATGAAGCGACCCCAACGCCTGTAACTGTGGGTGCGTGGCATGGTAAGGATTGGATTATCTTGGATGGTTTAAAGGCTAACGATAAAGTGATTGTTGATAATTTGATCAAATTACGCCCTGGAGCAGTAGTGCAACCGAAAATTTTTGTTCAGCCTACTCAATCAACTCAAGAACCTGCTGCTATAGATAAGTCGACCTCTAAGTCTACGACTAAATCTAAAGTAAAAGTTGGTTAATCAAACATCTGAGCACATAAAACCATGACCAAATTTTTTATCACAAGGCCTATTTTTGCCTCAGTTCTGTCCATCATTATTGTATTGGCAGGTTTAGCTGCTGCGCTTAAATTGCCGATTGCGCAATACCCGCAGATTGCACCGCCGACAGTACTGATTACTGCAACCTATCCCGGTGCCAGTGCAGAAACGCTATCTAAAACCGTTGCAGCGCCGATTGAAGAGCAGTTGAGTGGCGTTGAGGGTTTGCTGTACTTTAACTCTAGCGCTGACTCCAGCGGCACATTAACGATTACTGCTACTTTTGAAATCGGCACTGATGTGAATCAGGCAACATTTAACGTGAGCAATCGCGTTAATATTGCATTGCCACGCTTGCCTGATGAGGTGCGTCGCACTGGTTTGGTCGTACAAAAGCGTTCAAACGACATTCTGCTTGTGGTGATGTTGACCGATAAGCAAAAGAAATATGATCCGCTGTATTTAAGCAACTACGGTACGCTTAATGTATTAGATGAACTTAAACGTATTAACGGTGTGGGCGATGCGATTATTTTCGGTGCACAAGATTACTCTATGCGTATCTGGTTAAAACCAGACCGCATGGCGCAATTGGGTGTGACGACTACTGATATTGCAAATGCAATTCAATCGCAGAATAACCAGTATGCGGCAGGTAAAATCGGTCAGGAGCCATCACCTGATTCGCAGCAGTTGATTTATACCGTTACCGCTAAAGGCCGCTTAATTGACCCGAGTGAGTTTGGCAGTATCATTATTCGCGCAGATGGTCCACGTGGTGTGCTTTATTTAAAAGATGTTGCACGAGTTGAGTTAGGTTCGCAAACCTATAACGTGCGTACTGCGCTAGATGGTTTGCCGGGTGTAGGTATCCCTATTTTCTTGCAAACAGGTGCCAATGCGCTTGATACAGCACAAGCTGTTAAAGACAAAATGAATGAGCTGAAACTACGCTTTCCAGAAGGCGTAGATTGGGAAACGCCTTATGACACCAGCGACTTTGTTAAATCATCAATATCGGAAGTGCTTAAAACGCTGGCTGAGGCTCTAGTCTTAGTTGTGTTAGTGGTGTATGTGTTCTTACAAAGCTGGCGTGCGACTTTAATTCCGTTGATTGCGGTCCCGATTTCATTAATTGGTACGTTTGCAGGTTTATGGATATTTGGCTTTTCTATTAATACGTTAACGCTATTTGCCATGGTGCTTTCAATTGGTATCGTGGTTGATGATGCGATTGTGGTGCTAGAAAACGTTGAGCGACTGATGGCAGAAGAGAAGCTGTCACCGATTAAAGCTGCAATTAAATCCATGGAGCAGGTTTCAGGCGCTGTGGTGGCGATTGTGCTGGTGCTGTGCGCAGTATTCGTCCCAGTAGCATTCTTGGGCGGTATTGCGGGTGAAATGTATCGCCAATTCGCGGTTACTGTCGCCGTGGCAGTGGTCATTTCAGGTGTTGTTGCCTTAACATTAACGCCTGCATTGTGTGCAATCTTGCTGAAATCTGTACATGAAGAATCTAAATTCTTTAAACCGTTTAACCGTGGTTTTGGGAAGTTAACGAATTTTTATACGAGTACGGTTAATCTAACTTTGCATCATAGAATTATTGGCACCATTGTATTCGTTGGCATTATTGCGCTGGTTGCGATATTACTTAGAACTGTGCCAGGTAGTTTTGTGCCGGCAGAAGATCAAGGTTATGTCGTTACTGCGGTGATTATGCCGGATGGGGCAACTTTGAGTCGTACCACTAAAACCACGGAAGCAGTGCGTACTGAAATTGCCAAAGACCCTGCTGTCGCGACTGAGTTTGCAGTCTATGGTTTTGACTTGATTGGTGGCGGCAACAAAACCAATGCAGCTACCATGTTTGTGCGTATGACCGATTGGGATAAGCGCACAACGACGGCGGATGACATTGTCGGTAAGTTATTTGGCATTGGTATGCAACAGCCAGATGGCATGGCTATTGCGTTTAATCCACCGGCAATTCGTGGTTTAGGTAGTTCAGGTGGTTTTGAGTTGTATTTGCAAAGTCGTGGCGATGCAGATCCGTTGCGTTTATCAGCTGTCGTTAATAACTTTATGGATGCCTTGCGCAAAGAGCAACGTTTAACTGGTATTAACTCATTTTTCCGCCCAACTGTGCCGCAACTATTTGTGGAAGTCGATGAAGCAAAAGCGATTTCGCAAGGTGTGCCAGTAGCAGACATTTATGCGACGCTGCAAAGTACGATGGGTTCTTTATATGTGAATGACTTCAATAAGTCTGGCCGTACTTATCGCGTGCAATTGCAAGCAGAGGCTGAATATCGCATGAAAGCAGAAGATTTAGGCAAAGTATATGTACGTTCTAATACTGGGAAAATGGTGCCTTTATCCGCATTAAGTAGAGTAAGCAGTATCGTTGGTGCTGAGCAACTAGAGCGTTACAACGGCTTGCTTTCTGCCAAAGTGATGGGTAGTGGCGCTGCAGGTGTGAGCTCTGGTGACGCGATTAAAATGGTTGAAAAAATCGCTGCGGAAAACTTGCCTGAGAACTATCAAATTGCATGGACAGGTCAAGCCTATCAAGAAAAACGGACTGGCTCTGCTGCGGTTCTAGCTTTTGGTTTTGCCATCATTATGGTGTTCTTGATTCTTGCAGCACAATTTGAAACCTGGGCGTTGCCTCTGGCTGTTATTATGGCGGTGCCGTTTGCCTTGGCTGGTGCTCTGCTAGCTGTGCTGGTGCGCGGTATGCCAAATGATATTTACTTCCAAATCGGACTCATTACGTTGGTTGGATTGGCAGCGAAAAATGCGATTCTGATTGTGGAGTTCGCCAGCCAGAAAATGGAAGAGGGTATGCCTGTGATGGAAGCTGCGATTGAAGCCGCACGTTTAAGGTTTAGACCAATCGTGATGACATCGATGGCGTTTGTACTAGGTATCGTACCATTGGTTATCGCTACTGGCGCGGGTGCTGCAGCGCGACGTAGTATGGGTACCGGCGTGTTTGGCGGCATGATGTTAGCGACATTTGTGGCGACGATATTTATTCCGCTATTCTTTACATGGTTAAGTAATACGCATGTAGATAGGAAACATCATGACAAAGGCTTGGTGGATCACTCTAAGGAAACCGCTTGATACATTACAAAAAAATCAAATAACATCAATAAGGCTTCATTAATAAGCCTTATTAATTAAGTATAAAAATTAGGTAAAAATCTGTATGAAAAAACTAAGTTTATTGTTACTACTGCTTTTGGCTTCATGCAAAATGTTGGGGCCAGATTATCAGCGCAGCGAGGCGAATTTGCCTGCGGCATATAGCGAAGCAGAGGCGGGTTCTAATGCTGCGGAAAATTTAACGAAGCAGTGGTGGAAACATTACCAGGATGCAAAATTGAATGAGCTGATTGAGTTAAGTTTAAAAAACAATACTGATATTCAATTAGCGGTAGCGCGTATTGAAGAAGCCGATGCCAGCATGCGCGAAGTGGGTGCATCATTGTTTCCTGAAGTGAATTTGTCTGGCAGTGCGGCGCGTTCAAAAGTAACAGAGTTAGGTGCTAACCCAGTATCGATTTCCCCAATTCGAAACAATTATACAATTGGTGTTAACACTAATTATGAGATAGATTTTTGGGGCAAAATCAGACGCGCTAAAGAAGCCGCAGCGGCAACTGCATTGGCTACACGCTATTCAAAAGAAACCGTTGAACTTTCACTGATTGGATTAGTAAGTAGTAACTATTTGCAATTACGCGGTATTGAGGCGCAAATTGCAGTGACAAAAGATAGTTTGCGTAGCCGTACAGAATCATTGGGCTTAACACAACGTCGTCTTGCTGGAGGTATTGCAAGCAGCTTGGAAGTCAGTCAGGCAGAAGTGGCTGTGACCAATTTAGATGCGCAGTTAATCGAATTAAACCGTTTGCGGGCATTAAGCGTGCATCAATTAGCCGTGTTAACGGGGGTGCTGGATTTAAAATTAGATAATGATGTTAATCAGGCTGATATTCGCTCATTGCCTTTGCCGCCAGTACCGCCTGCAGGCTTGCCATCTGCATTACTTGAAAATCGTCCAGATATTCGCCAGGCAGAACAAGCGTTAATTGCTCAAAATGCTCAAATCGGTGTTGCCAAGGCTGCCTTGTATCCTAGTATTAGCTTAACCGGCAGTTTTGGCGGTGAGAGTTTAGAGTTAGGCGATATATTGAAGTCTGGTGCGCGTATTTGGTCGCTTGGATTGGGGTTAGACTTACCTATTTTTGACTCAGGCAGACGTAATGCGCGAGTTGATCAAGCAACTGCGCGACAAAAGCAAGCATTAGCGCAATATCAAACAGCGATTCAAGGCGCGTTTAGAGAGGTGAATGATGCGCTGGTAACAAGGCGTCTAAACGTAGAGCGTGAACAAAGTTTAGCTTCAAGCGAGGCTTCAGCTAAAAAAGCGCTTACTGTTGCTGAAAATCGCTATAAAGCAGGCTATTCGGCTTATTTAGAAGTGCTGGATGCGCAACGCGTACACAATGATGCGGCTTTGGCAAAAGTACAAGCTAGGCAGGCGAGTAGTTTAGCAACAGTTGAGTTATTTAAAGCCTTGGGCGGTGATTGGCGTGGTGCTGAGCAGGTGGATGCTAACAATCCTACTGCTCCGGATAGTTCTGTTTCAAGTGATAAGGCTGAAACATCACCTCAATAAAAGACTAAAACGGAAAAGCGACTTTGACCCAATCGTCGCGTGATTCAATCGGCTCACCCAATCTGGCATGTTTGGGTGAGCCGGAAATATTGATCGCATAAGATGTGTTAGGTCGGTAATTGATTTTTGGCAATATCAATGTCGATATACTAGACAAGCCTTCTTCAATGGGTAAATAAACACCTGCAAACAGACTGGTTTCAATCAATGCTGATTGACTTGTTTGTATGGTTTCTGACACCGTATCGGCAAAAGATTCGCCATGATGTAACTGCCGTAATTGCACCCAGTTCGGATGGCGCGACAGAATTTCGATGCCAACTTTAAACTGATTGCCAGTGGTTGATTTCACACTTCTGATAATCCCAATCACAATTTCACTTGGATCTTCATCCATCATCAAGCCGATTAACTTATCCGGCCTGGCCAGAATATTGGCATATTTATTGACTCTGGTACCCAAACCGTGCGGACTTTCATCCGTCACAATCCAGGTATCAAGTGACCCACTGTTGAGACCTAGGCCAGAGGATTGTGTCAAAACAGTATGACCACGCAATCGTTCATCAAACGATCTGCCATCACGCGATAATCGTAAGCCGCTACTGATTTGATTGGCTTGTAACACTTGATTGCAGATATTCGAAACGCCTGCATTGACTTTGGCCGTTTTTGAAGTTGCATGGCGTTCTTCTTTGCGGCGTTGTCTCACATAATGCGTTTTAGTCCACTCTGCCAGCATGATATTTAATGTGCTGTTTAATTTTTTTACATTATCGATTTTTGCAAATTTTAAACTATCCGGAATTTCCCCGCGATCCGTCACTGTAATGGCAATGGTAATTTGTTTTTCTAACTCATCTAATTCCCAATAACGGCATTGCTCATTGGCTTCAAAATTGCGCATACGCTTGGCAGCGATGTCTTTTTCCAGGTCAATATAAAACAGGTATTGTTCAGGCGTGTCATTTTTACTGATATGCGCACGCGTTAACCAAGTCGTTAACACGCGGTAAACAATGTCTACTTGTTGCTTATTCAAATTGGTTTGTACCAATTGCCCCAGCATGCATATTTGAACAAAATAAGCAGATAGGGTGGTCGGTGGCGATAGTTTGAACAGTTCAATCGGACTATTTAATAATGCCTGTTGGCTGGCAATACGGTACAGCATATAAATTTGAATCCACATTTTTGTCGGTGGGTTCGCTTGCGTCAGCATGCGCCACTTCATCATGTTCATTGCGGCAAAAATCGCTCTGGCAATGATGATAATCTGCATATTCCCTTCTAATTTAAACTTGCTGGGATTTATTACTTTTTCAATGATTTTAAGGTGGGCGATATACGATTGGCGGCAGTAGTTATAGCAAGTTTCTGAAATGTTCACTTCCAGCTCTGGCTTCAGGTTTTCTACTTGCGCAAATTGAGATGATATTTTTTCTAAGTGCGGAAAATTAAGCTCTTCAAGTGTAATCATTAAATCGAGCAGAGCGTGATAATCCGTCGATTCATTGGATTGCATCTGCGCGATAATGACAGCAAGCTGTTGATAGCTAAACTTTAATGCGGCAAGACTTTCCATCTCCGCAATATCATCCACCCAAGCAAATTGAGTGTGCATTTTTTTGCTATGAGCGAGACTAAATAATTGTTCGATAATATTTTTCATTTAGCTTACAAAAAGTTAAATATATATTGTTACAGCATTATTCTCATATATTTAGTTAAAATATAATTATAAATAATTGAATAATCAATAGTTATTTTTAAATTAATCATTCAAACTGCGTAAACAAGCAGTCAAAATAAGCCATTAAGCGCATGGTAGAATAGCGTTTTCCAATAAAACGATTTAACACATGAACGTTCGTACTCGATTTGCCCCTAGCCCCACTGGTTTTTTACATATTGGCGGCGCACGCACCGCACTATTTTCTTGGGCTTATGCTAAAAAAAATGCAGGCCGATTTATATTGCGTATCGAGGATACCGATGTAGAGCGCAGTACGCCAGAAGCGGTGCAAGCGATTTTGGATGGTATGCATTGGCTGGGTTTGGATTACGATGAGGGTCCGTTTTATCAGATGCAACGCATGGATACTTATAAAAAAGTGATTCAAGGCATGCTGGACAAGGGTGCGGCGTACTACTGTTATAGCAGTAAAGATGAGCTGGAAGTTTTGCGTGAAAGCCAAATGCAGCAAGGTTTAAAGCCACGTTATGACGGAAAATGGCGCCCAGAAAGCGGTAAAAACTTGCCCGCTATTCCAGCGAATATTTCACCGGTGGTGCGTTTTAAGAACCCACAAACCGGTGTTGTGGCTTGGGATGATTTGGTTAAGGGCAGAATCGAAATCGCTAATAGCGAATTGGATGATTTGATTATTGCCCGTGCCGATGGCACGCCTACTTACAATTTTTGTGTGGTGGTAGATGATTTTGAAATGGGCATCACGCAAGTGATTCGCGGTGATGACCATGTAAACAATACACCGCGTCAAATCAATATGCTCAATGCTTTGGGGGCAACGGTTCCGCAATATGCACATTTGTCGATGATATTGGGCGATGATGGTCAAAAACTTTCCAAGCGGCATGGCGCTGTCAGCGTGATGCAATATCATGAGGATGGCTATTTGAAAGAGGCCGTTCTAAATTATCTTGCACGTCTTGGCTGGAGCCACGGTGATGCGGAAATTTTTAATATGCAACAGTTTTGCGAATGGTTTGATTTGGATCATATTACGCCATCAGCTGCGCAATTTAATACCGAAAAACTCAATTGGTTGAATGCACATTACATCAAAGAATCCAGTTTGGATGCGCTTTCTGCCGACATTACAAACCGCTTGGCAAAGATGAGTGTTAAGGTTGCAGCTTCTCCAGATTTAAAAGCGGTACTGAATTTATATCGCGAACGTGCCAATAACTTGAATCAATTAGCTGCGGATATTGCTTATTTTTACGCCTTGCCAGAGGCAAGTGCAGCAGATGTTGAAAAACATATCACAGCTGAGATTCAACCAGTGATTAAAGCCTTAGTTGAAAAGTTATTAACAATTGAATGGACAGCGGAAGCGATTCATCATGCAATCAATACCGTTGTGACCGAAAACCAACTTAAGTTTCCTAAAGTAGCCATGCCATTGCGCGTGATGTTGACGGGCATTGCGCAATCGCCCAGTATCGATCAAGTGATGGCCTTATTAGGTCAAAAAGAGACATTGGTCAGAATAAATAGCTATTTAGCATAGGTGGTTTTGTTAGAAGTCGATTTTAAAGTTGTTCAGATATTATTCCAAAGGCTATAGAGCGCTGCTTATTAAAGTTAATGTGAAAATATCCGCAAAATTGTGAGATTTTGCTATTGAAAAGCGAACAAAAAGCCACAATACTACTCATACGCGTGGCAGTTTTAGCTTTTTCACAAAAGCTACTCCAACATTATTACAACTAAAAGGAGCACAATATGAATAACAAAGGACAAATGCTGCAGGATCCATTCTTAAATGCCCTCAGAAAAGAGCATGTACAAGTATCTATCTATCTGGTTAATGGTATTAAATTACAAGGCCAGGTAGATTCGTTTGATCAATATGTGATTTTACTAAAAAATACTGTGACTCAAATGGTATACAAACATGCGATTTCGACCATTGTGCCAGCGCGCGCAGTGAGTATGGCGCTATCAGGCGAAGCGGAAGAGTAAGGTTTGGCAATTAGACCTTCCGGTTACGGCGAAAATACCCTAGCAAACCCAACGACTTTAACAACGCCATCAGATGGTGGTGTTGTTTTAGTGAGTATAGATTTTGGTGAGCCAGATTATGCAGAAAGTCTGCATGAGCTGCGTCAATTAGTCATTTCTGCAAAAATGCAAGTGCGTGCTACGCTTGAAGGTAAGCGGAGTATTCCAGATGCGAAATTGTTTATTGGTAGTGGGAAAGCCGATGAGTTAAAGCAGATATTAGAAGCCAGTGAGACAAATTTGGTGGCTTTTAACCATGACTTAAGTCCTTCACAACAACGGAATCTTGAGCGCTTCCTGCAAGCCAAAGTGCTTGATAGAACAGGCCTGATTCTAGATATCTTTGCGCAGCGCGCGCAAAGTCATGAAGGTAAGTTGCAGATTGAGCTGGCCCAGCTAGAGCATTTATCTACCAGGCTGGTACGCGGCTGGACACACTTGGAACGGCAAAAAGGCGGTATTGGCGTGCGTGGTGGCCCGGGTGAGACGCAGTTGGAGTTGGACCGTCGTATGCTACGTGTCCGCGTTAAACAATTGCGTGAAAAATTGGATAAACTCAAATCGCAACGTGGCATGCAAAGGCGTGCGCGTAAACGTTCTAATTTGATGACTGTCTCGTTGGTCGGCTACACCAACGCAGGTAAATCTACGCTATTTAATCGATTAACCCAGTCTGGTGTTTATGCGGCAGATCAGCTATTCGCCACGCTGGATACCACTTCACGCAAAATGTATCTAGGCGAAGATTACCATTCAGGCGGCGGCTCTGTGGTAATTTCGGATACGGTCGGGTTTATTAAACATTTGCCGACCACTTTAATTGAAGCATTCGGTGCAACTTTAGAGGAAGCAGCGCAAGCGGATTTATTGTTGCACGTTGTGGATGTTGCCAGCACCAATCGCGATGCGCAGATTGCACAGGTGAACTTTGTATTGGAAGAAATCGGCGCATCAAAAGTGCCGCAAATTCTGGTATTAAATCAAATCGACAAGCTAGATATGTCTGCCGGCTTGATTCGTGACGAGTATGGTAATATTTCAAAAGTGAGTATTTCAGCTGTCTCTGGTGCTGGAATCGATTTGTTGAAATTGGCATTAACAGAACATCAGCAACTTTTAAGACGCAGAAGCACAGAAGAAAGTGCTTATGTTTAATCGTAATTTTTAATAAAGATAGTATTTTAAATACGCCATTTTTTGGCCAAATGTAACTTTAAAACAAGTGTAACTTTAAAAAGTACAATATTTAAATACTAAATGTAATCTCTAAATGTATGTGGAGTAGTGAATGATTAAGTTTCCTGGATTCGGCCAAAACAACAGCGAAGGCCCACCTGATCTGGACAAAATATTGGGTGACTTAAACGAAAAAGTCAGCAATCTTTTTGGTAAAAAAGGCGGTGGTAATAATAACTCACCATCCAATCGTAAAGACTTTGATGTGCCTGTGTTGCCAATTGCTGCGGTCGTTGTCGCTATTTGGATGGCAACTGGTTTTTATATCGTCGATCAAGGTTCGCTAGGTGTTGTGCAGCGTTTTGGTAAATATAACGAAACCACTGAAACTGGTCCGCGCTGGCATTGGCCTTATCCGTTTGAATCGGTTACGGTGGTTAACATGGAACAAGTGCGCCGCTTGGAAGTGGGTTACAGAAGTAATGGCGAAGGTGTTGGCGGCAAAACTAAGCAGCCAAAAGAGGCTTTAATGCTCACAGAAGATGAAAATATTATCGATCTGCAATTCGCCGTGCAATACAACCTAAAAAACGCTAAAGATTATTTATTTAATAATCGCGCCACAGACGCTGCGGTGATGTCGGCTGCAGAAACGGCTATTCGCGAGGTGGTTGGTAAAAATAAACTGGATGATTTACTGCAAAAAGGTTTGGCTGACACGTCAGAGCGTATGCAGGCTATTTTGGATGGCTATAACACCGGCGTAAAAATCACAAGTGTATCGTTGCAAAGTGCACAGCCGCCAGAACAAGTGCAAGAAGCGTTTGAGGATGTGAACCGTGCGAACCAAGATTATCAGCGTTTTATTAATGAAGGCCAGGCATACGCTAATGATGTCATTCCTAAAGCACGAGGTACTGCGTCGCGGCTATCAGCAGAAGCGGCCGGTTATCAGTTAAAAGTTGAAAACGAGGCTAAAGGTAACGCCAGTCGTTTTGAACAGATTTTAGCGCAATACGCAAAAGCACCGGAAGTGACGCGTCAACGTCTGTATTTAGATGCGCAAGAACAAATTATGTCTAGCACCAGCAAAGTGATCGTGGATCAGCCGGGTGGTAATAGTTTGTTGTATTTACCGCTAGATAAATTAATGTCGGCAACGGTGCCATCTGCTGCTGTACCTGCAGCCGTTCATAATGTTGAATCTAAAGATAATCAAGCCAGTGTGGATACTTCACGTGACTTAACGCGTGATCGTGACAGTCGCTAGTCAATAGACGTGCGTTAATGATTGAATTTAAAAGTTAAGAGAATATTAAGATGAAAAATATAGGCACCTTTTTAATTGGCATATTTGCCGCGCTGGTGATACTCAGCATGTCCTTCTATACGGTGGATCAACGCGAATACGCATTGGTATTCAGGTTGGGTGAGATCGTAGCAGTTAAAGATAAGCCAGGACTCTATTTCAAAGTGCCGCTCGTTGATGATTTGAAAAAATTTGATAATCGTATCATTACTTTGGATTGGGAAGAGCCTGCCAAATTTAACACCAGCGAAAATAAATATATGATGGTGGATTCATTTGTGAAATGGCGCATTATTGACCCTGCTAAATATTATGTTTCAATTAAAGAAGGTGGCGAAGCGGCAGCGGAAGATAGACTTTCTAAAGTAGTTAATGCAGGATTCCGTGCAGAATTTGGTAAGCGTACAGTGCATGATGTGATTGCCGGTGAGCGTACTGCAATTATGGATAATCTACGTAAGCGTGCCGATGCGGAAGCGCGTCAAATCGGTATTCAGGTAGTGGATGTACGCTTGAAACGTGTGGATTATTCTGAAGAAATCAGCAAGTCTGTGTTTGACCGTATGATTGCAGAACGTAAACGTATCGCTAATCAGTTACGTTCTGAAGGCTCCGCTGCATCTGAAAAAATTCGTGCAGATGCGGATAAACAGCGTGAAGTGATTATTGCCGAAGCCTTTAGAGATGCGCAAAAAATGAAGGGTGAGGGCGATGCAAAAGCCGCGGAAATTTACTCCAGTGCTTATGGCAAAAATCCTGAATTCTATGCGTTTTATCGTAGTCAGGAAGCTTACAAAAATAGCTTCAAAAGCAAATCAGATGTCATGGTGCTAGATCCTAAATCCGACTTCTTTAAATATATGCGCAGCTCTAGCGGTCGATAGATTGCAGGCGGTTTATTAACGACGACAATCTTTTAATTTAACGATAAGTTGGTGTTCCAATGAATACAACTTTATTAACTGCGCTCGGGTTGATGTTGGTATTAGAAGGGCTAATGCCCTTAATAGCGCCGAAATCATGGCGCGAAACTTTCAAGCGCATGATTGCACTCAATGATGGTCAACTGCGTTTTGTTGGTCTGATTTCCCTGTTGGGTGGATTGTTGTTGATATTCTTTAGTCGGTAATGTTTTTCTGTGAGCGCTTAGTCGCAAGACTAAGCCGCCTAATACTGCTTCTGTAAATCGGTTTGTATAAGTCGCAAGCATTTACCCTAAGTCAATTGAATCGTTTGCTTGTATAATAATGGCTATGCGAAATTGGTTACTCCCCGAATATATTGAAGATGTGCTGCCCGCCGAGGCGGCACGATTAGAAGCTTTGCGCCGTCAGTTATTGGATTTATTCAAAGTGCATGGCTATCAATATGTCATCCCGCCCACGCTGGAATACTTAGAATCCCTTATTACTGGCACGGGCCATGATTTAGATTTAGCCACCTTTAAAGTGGTCGATCAATTAACAGGTCGTCTGATGGGTATTCGTGCAGACATGACACCACAGGCTGCCAGAATTGATGCGCACATGCTGAATCACCAAGGTGTATCGCGGCTTTGTTATGCAGGCACGGTTTTGCGTACTAAGCCAGATGGTCTGGCGCATACACGTGAGCCTTTGCAACTGGGGGCGGAACTGTTCGGGCATGCTGGTATAGAGAGCGATATCGAAATTCATCGTTTAATGATTAAAGCTTTGCAGGCCTTGGGCTTAAAAGAACTGCATATCGATTTTAGTCATGTGGCGATATTTGAAGCTTTAGTTAAAGCTGGCAATATTAATGCTAATTTAGAGCAAGCTTTGTATGCTGCATTGCAAAGTAAAGATAAGGCTAGTGTTGTATTGCTGGCAGATAGTTTAGATACCACTGTTAAACAAGCATTGATGGATTTAACCGATTTAAATGGCGATGCAAGCGTGCTGCAAAAAGCAGAACAGCAATTGCCAAAATTGCCTGCGATCAGTAAAGCATTAGCAGATTTACGTATTGTCGCCAGCCAGTTAAATGATTTAAATGTCAATGTATCGTTCGATTTAAGTGAGCTACGCGGTTATCACTATCATAGTGGTATTGTGTTTGCTGCTTACGCAAAAGGCTACACAGGGCCGATTGCTTTGGGTGGTCGTTATGATGAAGTGGGTTTGGTTTTTGGTCGCGCGCGTCCAGCTACAGGTTTCAGTTTAGATTTGCGCGGTGCTGTGACTGCATTAATGCCCGCAGTCAATGCAAAAACGATTCTTGCGCCAGCGGGAGATGATAAGGCACTGCTCAGTACGATTGAAGCATTGCGTGCAGACGGCCAAGTCGTGATACAAGCATTACCAAACTCAACAAGTAATATCGTTGAGATGAGTTGCGATAAACAGTTAATTTATAGCAATAATCAATGGCAAGTTCAGGGTTTCTGATTGTTTATTAAAACTATCCATTAGAACCACTCATAAATAAGCATTAATCTCATTAATATTTCAGTTGAAAAATAGTTAAGTTAAAGTTATGGCGCAAAATACAGTAAAAAATCCTGCTAAAAATGTGGTCGTTATCGGCACACAATGGGGCGATGAAGGTAAAGGTAAGATTGTGGATTGGTTGACCGACCATGCACAGGGCGTAGTCCGTTTTCAAGGCGGACATAATGCCGGTCATACATTAGTTGTTGGGCAAGGCAGTGATCAGCGTGTGTACAAGTTAAACCTTGTGCCATCTGGCATTGTGCGCGCAGGCGTGAATTGTTATATCGGTAACGGTGTTGTGCTGGATGCAGGACATTTATTGAGCGAAATCGCTACATTAGAAAAAGATGGTTTGGAAGTTAAAAGCCGCTTAAAAGTAAGCTCTGGCTGCCCGCTGATTTTAAGTCATCATGTCGCTTTAGATACCGCACGGGAAGCTAAACGTGCGATTAAAATTGGCACAACAGGTAAAGGCATCGGCCCAACTTATGAAGATAAAGTAGCTCGCCGTGCTTTGCGTGTTTATGATTTGTTCTATCCAGAGCGTTTTGCGGAAAAATTACGTGAAGTGATGGATTACCACAATTTTGTACTAACTAATTATCTTGGATCTCAAGTCGTTGATTTTAATCAGCAATATGATGCCAGTATGGCACATGCAATTGCATTGAAACCAATGGTCGCAGATATTTCGGCTGAACTTTATGCGGCGAATGCTAGAGGCGAGAATCTGCTGTTTGAAGGCGCACAAGGCACATTGCTTGATATTGATCATGGTACTTATCCGTATGTCACTTCAAGCAACTGTATTGCTGGACAAGCTTCTGCAGGCACTGGTGTCGGTGCTAATATGCTGCATTATGTATTAGGCATTACTAAAGCCTATACCACGCGCGTCGGTGGTGGGCCTTTTCCTAGTGAACTGGATATTGAAACCGAAGGTGTACCAGGTCATCAAATGTCGAATAAAGGCCAGGAAATCGGCACTGTTACTAGACGCAAACGCCGCTGTGGTTGGTTTGATGCGGCTGCACTGCGCCGTTCTGCGCGTATTAACGGTTTAACTGGATTGTGTATTACTAAACTGGATGTTTTAGACGGCATTGAAAGTTTAGATATTTGCACTGGTTACGAGTTGGATGGCAAAGCAGTCGATATGTTGCCAGTTGGCGCGGATGATGTAGCACGATGTAAGCCTCTCTATGAAACAGTTGCCGGTTGGAAAGAAAGCACATTTGGCGTTAAAACTTGGGATGGTTTGCCTAAAAATGCGCAACATTACCTTAAACGTCTAGAAGCGTTATGTGGCGTGCCAATCGCGATTGTGTCTACTGGCCCAGAGCGCGATGAGACGATTATTATTGAGCATCCTTTTGCATAAAAAGTAAACTCCGTCGCTATGCTTTGTTGCTACATGAAAAATTATCGCTTACATACCAATTGTATGTGGGGCTCAATTTTCTCATTTGCACTTAACCTAGCTTAGATTTCGCATTTTATTATTTAAATGTCCACTTTACAAAAACAGCGATTAGCTTGGGCGATTACAGGTTCTGGTCATTATCTGCGCGAATGTTTAGACGTTTTACAGGCGCTTAAAAATCAAAATTTAACGTCTGTAGATGTTTTTTTAAGCAGGGCCGCGGCTGAAATTATTAAGCAATATGGCTTTCAAACACAATTAGAAGCTGCTGCCCATCGTGTTTTTCAGGACAAAACTGCCAGCAGCGTTCCTGTTGAGTTTTTCTATAAGGGGCAATATCACACACTGGTGATTGCACCCGCAACCTCCAACACAGTGGCCAAAATGGCGTACGGTTTTTCAGATAGTCTAGTCACGAACCTATATGCGCAAGCAGGTAAAACACGTGTGCCCAGCATTGTGTTCGCTTGCGACACTGTGCCTGCGCTTGGAGTTTCGTTTATCGAATCTGAAGCGCCGCGCGAAAATATCGTCAAAGTTTTTCCTCGTCAAATCGATTTGGATAATGTGGCCAAGTTATCGCAATTTGAATTAACGCAGGTAGCCTCCAGTATTGACGAACTTCAAAAAACATTAAATCAGCGCCTAAACGAACCGTCATTTAAATAAATAGCTTTTAAATGAAACCAAATAAGCCAGAAAATCTACTTTTTTTGACAGGCAAGCTGGCGGAAAAAAGTCTGAATAAAGTGTTGCAAACGATTCAATCCGACGCTAAAACACCGCAGTTTAAATATCGCATTGAGCAAATAGGCGTTTCTGTAGCCGCGTTGATGACGCCGGATTTGATTGCAAGACGTTTAAAAGATATTGGCAATGCAGATAAAGTGATTTTGCCTGGATTGTGTCAGGGGGATCTAACCGTGTTGCAAACGCAATATGGTGTGCCGATTGAACGCGGACCCGCGGATTTAAAAGATTTGCCGCAATACTTTGGCAATAAAGGTGTGGCGCCAGACTTAAGCCAATATTCAGTGCAAATTTTCGCTGAAATCGTCGATGCGCCAGATTTAAGTGTAGATGCGATTTTAGAAAAAGCATTACGTTTTGAGGCGCAGGGCGCCAACGTGATTGATTTGGGCTGCTTGCCGGGGAAATCATTTTTGCATTTAAAAGACGCTATTCAAACGCTCAAGTCCGCTGGGCTCAAAGTGAGCGTGGATTCGATGCATGCGGATGATTTGTTGTTAGCGGGGAAATCTGGTGCAGATTATCTGTTAAGTTTGACTGAGAAAACGATATGGATTGCCGATGAAGTCGCCGCTACGCCGATTTTAATTCCCGCCAAGCCGGGCAACATGGCGTCACTGTATCGCGCAATTGAGCATTGTCTTAAACACAGTAAACCGTTTATTGCCGATGCGATATTGGATCCTATTCATTTTGGTTTGGCTGATTCGATTGTGCGGTACCACAAGCTGCGTAAAAAATATCCACAGATTCAAATCATGATGGGCGTGGGTAATCTAACTGAATTAACCGACGCCGATACCACAGGCATTAATGCGATTTTGTTTGGCTTGATTAGCGAGTTGGATATTCAAGCGGTATTAGCCACCTCTGTGAGTGCGCATGCGGTTAATGCGATTGCTGAAGCGGATAATGCGCGCCGCGTCATGCATCGCGCAAAGCTGGATGGCAGGCTGCCACGCGGTTACAGCAATGGGTTGCTTGGACTGCATGATAGAAAACCTTTTCCTTATAATAAAGAGGAAATTGGCGAAATAGCCGCGCAAATCAAAGACCCTAGTTTTAGAATTATGGTGAGTGAAGCTGGTGTGCACGTCTATAATCGTGATGGTTTGCAGCAAGATGTTGATCCATTTGCCTTTTATCCCAGTTTAGGTGTGCAAAATGATGCATCACATGCTTTTTATTTGGGTGTAGAACTTGCGCGTGCGCAAATTGCTTGGCAATTAAAGAAGCGTTATGTGCAGGATGAAGCTTTGAATTGGGGTGTTTCAAGTTTAATGGAAAAAGTAGACGATAGAAAAAGTCACCGTGAAGCTTCTTTAAAAGAAAAGCAGCAAGCAAAACAACAAGAAAATAAAAAACAATGATTTTTGAAACCATTATTACCACTATTAATACAGCAGGCGTTCCGCATGTCACGCCTTTTGGTGTGCGTTATGAGGGCGAGAATGTTGTTATTTCTCCTTACAAACCATCGACGACTTTAACGAATATCTTAGCAACAAAAAATGCGGTGATGAATTTAACGGATGATGTCCGCGTGTTTGCGGCGGCTTTAACTAATCGTCAAGCGTGGCAGCTATTAAAAGCCAATCAAATAAATGGCTTCAGGCTGGCGAATTGCCTTGAACATGTAGAGTTGGCGTTAATTGAAGTGCGTGATGATGCAGTTAGGCCGCAGCTTATTCTGCAGAAAATAGAAACGCAACATCATCAAGCGTTTAGTGGTTTTAATCGTGCGCAGGCAGCTGTGATAGAACTTGCCGTTTTGGTGAGTCGTTTGCATTTGCTGCCTATAGAAAAAATCCAAACTGAAATGCAGTATCTACAAATTGCGATTGATAAAACTGCCGGTGAAAATGAACTGCTGGCATGGACTTGGCTGGTGGAAAAAGTAAACCAATTTTATGCGACACAAATACCAGAAAAGAAACATTAGGCATGACACAGTTATTGATTAGCGTTAAGGATGCTGAAGAGGCGTTAGTCGCGTTAGATGCTGGCGTTGATATCATCGATTTGAAAGATCCCAATGTTGGTGCGTTAGGTGCGCTGAATTTAGATGTTAGCCTACAAATCTTACAAAAAGTTCAGCAATATAAACAGTTAAGCCCCCACCGAGCTTTACCACTGACTAGCGCTACGGTGGGTGAAGTTCATGCAAATTTAGATGCACTGCTCAACGAGGTTGATGCAAGAGTAAAAATGGGTGTTGATATTATTAAAATTGCGGTGTCTGATCTATTCAACAATACTGATTATCTAATTGATATTGCTCGATTGCAGCATACCAAGTTAATCGCCGTATTTTTTGCGGATCAGCCTATGGATTTAACCTCGCTTGAAAAGTTAAAAATTAGTGGCTTTTATGGTGCGATGATTGATACGCATAAAAAACAGCAAAACCTGCTTGAAATATGTAGTTTATCGACTTTACAAAGCTTTACACAAGCCTGTAAGGAAATTGGCTTAAAATCTGGTCTTGCTGGCTCTTTAAAACCACAACATATTGAAAGTGTGGTTGCTATCAACCCATCCTATATTGGTTTTAGAGGCGGTGTATGCGCGAGTGAGTCACGAGTAAACAGATTAATTCATCATAAGCTCGTCGATGTGAAAGAAATGTTGCAAGAACACAACAAAATCAAGAGCAAGGCGCAAGTAAGCTTGAGTTTAGCGTTGCATAGTTAAAGTAGTTTAAGTATAGTTCGTATGTAGATGTTTGTTCGTCTGTTTTTAATTAGGAGTTTAACAATGAAAAAGAATTTAATCGGTTTAGCTGTAGCAACGACACTTAGCCTTACAGCCTTAGCAGTATCTGCAGAAGATATGTACCGTGGCGCTTGGTATGCAGTACCAGGTGTTAGCTATATGCACACAGATAGCGACTTAGAGGCTGACAATGGTTTACATGGTGGCTTTATTAGCATTGGTAAAGAATTAAGCCCAAGCTGGGATCTACAAGGCCGTTTAGGTTATAACCGTGCTGATGAAGATACAGGCATTGCTGGTGCTGGCGGTAAATACAAACAAACTACATTGGGTTTAGACGCATTGTATATGTTCAGCCGTGAAAAGTTCCGTCCATTCTTACTTGCTGGTATTGGTGCAGCACGTAACAACGTAGACTACTCAGGTGTAGATATTGGTGACAAAACTAAAACATCTTTAATGGCTAATGTGGGCTTGGGTGCTCAGTATCTATTTAATGATAAATTTGGTTTACAAGCTGATTTACGTCATCAGTGGAGTAGGTCAGATGCTAAATCATCAACAAACGATTTTGATGCAGATAAAACAATTGGCAACACATTGTTCAACGTTGGTGCTATTTTCCGTTTCGGCGCACCAGCACCAGTAGTTGCAGAAGCAACTCCAGAACCAGCTCCAATCGCCGCAGCAGAGCCAGCACCTGAGCCAGCTCCAGTTGCATGCACTCCACAATTAGAAACGATTACTGTTGATGCAGAAAAGCTATTCGGTTTTGATCAGGCAAACCTAAAAGGTGAAGGTAAAGTGGCATTAGATGACGCTGCTGCTAAAATCAAGGAAAATCCTGCTATTCAAGCAGTGATTGTAACTGGTCACACAGACCGTATCGGTTCAGATGCTTATAATCAAAAATTGTCTGAGCGTCGTGCTAATCAAGTAAAAGATTACTTGACTGCACAAGGTGTTGATCAATCAATCATTCAAGCAATCGGCAAGGGCGAGTCTGAGCCTGTTGTTCAGTGCGTAGGTAACAGTAAAACTAAGAAATTAATTTCTTGCTTACAGCCTAACCGTCGCGTAACAATTCAAGCTGAAGCTAAAAAAGAAGTTGGTTGCAATTAAGTTTTATTTCAATATTTAATTAAAACCTAATTAAATAAAAAAGCCCTGCAATGCGGGGCTTTTTTATTGCCTGCTGACTATTGTTATTGTAGACACTTTATTAATAGCCAGTTAATTTGTCGTTATAATATACCTATGAAACAATCTGCTGACTTAATCATTGAAGCACGTTGGTTGCTGCCAATTATCCCACGCAATAAATTGTTAGAGTATCAGGCCGTAGTCATTCAGTCTGGCAAAATTATTGATGTTTGTACATTTGCACAAGCCAGTCAGCAATATGAGCCCAAAGAGCTTGTTCAGTTGAATGAGCATGTACTGATGCCAGGATTAGTAAATTTACATGCACATGCCGCGATGAGTTTGATGCGCGGCTTAGCGGATGATTTGCCATTAATGCCATGGTTAGAGCAGCATATTTGGCCTGCGGAGCAAAGGTTACTGTCCCCCAGTTTTGTGTATGACGGTACTTTGTTAGCATGTGCCGAGATGTTAAGTGGTGGAATAACGACATTTAATGATATGTATTTTTACCCAGTGGCGGCGGCAGAAGCCAGTTTAAAAATTGGCATGCGTGCAAACTTGGGTCTGGTTGTGCTGGAGTTTGCCACTCAATATGCTAATGATGCTGAAAGCTATATCGATAAGGGTACGGATGCGCGCGATCAACTTAAAAGTGAATCGCTTATTTCATTTAGTTTTGCACCACACGCGCCTTACACGGTAAATGATACAACGTTTAAGCAAATTAATACGTTAAGTGCGCAGCTTAATATCGGATTACATATTCATCTGCACGAAACTTTAGCCGAAATCGCACAAAGCGAAAAAAAGCACGGTACACGACCGTTGGCACGTTTGGCACAGCTAGGTTTACTTGACGCAGCAACCACTTTTGCACATTGTGTGCACTTAAATGCATTTGAAATACAATTATTGGCGGAACATGGATGCAGTATTGCACATTGTCCGAGTTCAAATTTGAAATTAGCTTCAGGTATTGCGCCCATTGCGGAATACACAGCGCAGGGCATTAATGTTGGTTTAGGTACAGACAGTGCAGCCAGTAATAATCGTTTAGATATGTTTGCAGAAATGCGGCTTGCTGCTTTATTGGCAAAAGGTTTTAGTCATGATGCAACCGCTATTTCAGCGCATCAAGCTTTAGAAATGGCGACGATTAATGGCGCAAAAGCATTGGGTTTGGATGATCAGTTGGGCTCGATTGAAATTGGCAAGCTTGCCGATTTAACTGCAATTAAATTAAGCGATATCAATATGCAACCGTGTTTTGATCCTGTGTCGCATTTGGTTTATGTGGCTGGACGTGAGCAAGTCAGCCATGTTTGGGTGAGTGGCGATTTGAAGTATTACAAACCGAATAATAACGACGGTGTCTATAGCCATGTGGAGCCACAAGAGTTGGTGGATATTGTGACTAAATGGCAAACTAAACTTGCTGAGTTTAAAACAACCACCTCTAAACCATTATTTAATTAAGTGATTAAATTTTATGTCCAATTACGATATTGCTGAACTGAACAAATTTAGTGAGTTAGCCCATAAATGGTGGGATAAAACCAGTGAATTTAAACCGCTACATGACATTAATCCCTTGCGTTTACAATATATTGACCAAGCGATTTCATTATCAGGAAAAACTGTTTTAGACGTTGGGTGTGGCGGCGGTATTTTAAGTGAATCAATGGCAGAAAAAGGCGCAACTGTTACCGGGATTGACTTAGGTGAAAAGGCATTAAAAGTCGCGCAGTTGCATAGCTTGGAAACAGGGGTCGAGGTTGATTATCGCTTAATAGCGGTTGAGCAGTTAGCGGAAGAAATGCCGGCAAGTTTCGATGTTGTTACCTGTCTGGAGATGTTGGAGCATGTGCCAGATCCCGCCAGTATTGTGCGAGCCTGCGCTAAATTAGTGAAACCTAGCGGCCATGTATTTTTCTCTACGATTAATCGCAATGCAAAAGCCTATGTATTTGCCGTTATTGGGGCAGAATACGTGCTCAATATGCTACCAAAAGGTACGCATGATTATGCTAAATTCATCAAGCCTTCTGAACTGGCAAGTTGGTTAAGAAATTCTGATCTCTCATTGCAACATCAAATTGGCATGCAATATAACCCTATTACGCAGCGTTATTGGCTGGATGGTGATATTTCAGTGAATTACATGATGCACACGATTAAAGCTTAATAGGTATTATTGAATTGATTCATACAATTTTGTTTGATTTAGATGGCACATTAGTTGATACCGCACCAGATTTAGGCCACGCACTCAATATTCAATTGAGCAGACACGGTAAATCAACCTTAAGCGATGCGACCATTCGACCTTTTGCTTCACATGGTTCACGTGGGCTGATTGGATTGGGTTTTGGCATTACGCCAGCAGATGCCAGTTTTTTAGCCCTGCGCGATGAGTATCTTAATATTTATGATACCGTGTTCACACGTAGCCCAGTATTACTGCAAGGTATTGCAGCGCTATTGCAAGTGATTGAAAGTAAAGGATTAAAGTGGGGAGTTGTGACTAATAAGCCACGCCGTTTCACCCAGCCATTAATTAAAAGCATGGGTTTAGATCAGCGAGCAGCCTGTGTGGTAAGCGGGGATGATGCACCGCAACCTAAACCATCGCCAGCTACACTTTTAATGGCTTGTGAACAGATGAATGTGAAACCGGAAAACTGTATTTACATTGGCGATGCGGAACGCGACATTCAAGCAGGCAAGGCAGCTGGCATGCAAACTGCAGTCGCTTTGTTTGGATACATTGATAATAGCGATAAGCCGCAGGATTGGGGTGCGGATGTCATGTTGCATAAACCTGAAGATTTATTAGATTTAATTGGCTTTTGAGTTTTAATTTATAACCAGACAACGATGATAATTTAAAGCTGCTTTCTACCAAGTAGCGCCATGGATAAAGTCCCACTGTCTACATATTCAATTTCACCACCCATTGGCAAGCCGCGTGCAATACGGCTTACGGCGATTCCGCGTGTTTTTAGCAGCTCGCTAATGTAATGTGCTGTTGCTTCGCCTTCAACCGTGTAATTTGTCGCTAGAATGACTTCACTAATCACACCATCTTGCGCACGTTTAATTAGCTTATCCAGATTAATCTCTTTAGGACCTATGCCATCCAAAGGTGATAGTTTGCCCATCAACACAAAATACATGCCGCTGTATGAGTGCGTTTGTTCCATCATCATTAAATCCGTTGGCATTTCAATCACGCATAATTGTGATTGTTCGCGTTTATCCGATGCACATAGTGGGCAAACAGGTGTTTCAGAGAAGTTATTGCATAGCGTGCAATGACCTAGTGCTTGTAAGGCATTTTCTAAGCTATTACCTAATTTTGCAGCGCCTTTGCGGTCACGTTGCAATAGATAATAAGCCATCCGCAAAGCGGATTTTGGGCCTACACCAGGCAAACAGCGGAGCGAATCGATTAATTGCTCAAGAGCAGGCGGGTTTTTCAACGCAGAAACTTTGTGTGATTAAATTAAAGTAAATAATGAAAAAGACTGAGATAAAATCACTTAAAAAGGTAATTTAAAGCCAGCAGGCATCATGCCGCTCATGCGCGCATTGGATGTTGTTTCTGCTTTTGCTCTTGCATCATTTAAGGCAATCAGTAACAAATCTTCTAACGTTTCTCTGTCATCCATTGCAGCGTCATCAATCACTACGCGTTTTACCACGTTATTACAGGTCATGCTGATTTTAACCAAGCCGCTGCTGGCAACACCTTCTACCAATGTTTCAGCTAATTCAGCCTGCGCTTTTTGCATATTCGCTTGCATTTGCTGGGCCTGCTTCATCATATTGCCCATGCCGCCTTTCATCATGTTTTGCTCCTTTTTTAATCGTTAATTGTATTTAAATTTAAACAGGTTTTATTGAGTTAGGGATTATGGTTGCGCCAAAATCATTCATTAATGCTTGGACAAAGCTGTCTTGCATAATCGCCGCTTCTGCCGCGCTTTGCACCGTTGCTTTTTCTGCTGCATTTTGTTTGGCTGGCGTAATAATTTCGGCTTCATGTACGTTACCGACTTCAACATTTAATTTTATTTTCTTACCAAAATATTGGTTAATCGCAGTAGATAGTTTGTCTTGATAACTTGGGCTGACTAAATGCTTCTGACTCTCTGCAACACGCAAGGTGATACTGTTGTCGTCATAACTCACCATCTCACAATTTTGTGCCAGTGCGCGCGCAAGCCCTAGTTTCAAGTTTTGTTCAACTAATCTGCGCCAATTACCATCGAAACTGGTGTTCGCTGCGTTAGTATTTTCTACACTATTATTCTGTTGTTCGGTGTTGCTAGGTTCAATAATGCTAGGTTCAGGATTACTCGTTTCAACGGTAGATGTTTTAGTCTCCGACGCAGGTGATTCCGCAATACGTAATGCATTGTCATGTAAATTGGTGCGTGCTAAGTCAGGCTGTTTTTCAATCGGACTAGGAATAGCATTATTAGTTGGTTTTGATAGTGGCTGTTGCGTTGAAATGGAAGGTTTTGGCTGAATAGCAGTTAATTTCTCATGCGGTGCAAAAGCCAACATCCGCAGTAAACTCATGGTAAAGCCTGCATACTCGTCAGGTGCTAAACCAATATCTCGGCGACCCAGCAATGCAATTTGATAATACAACTGTAATGTCTCTGCTGGCAATTTTGCGGCTAAATCCATGAGTAATGCATGCTCAGGATAATCGTCTGCAATGCTGTTAGGCACGGTTTGTATGACAGCAATCTGGTGCAGAATATTAGCTAAATCATTTAAAGCGGCTTCAAACGCAATGTTGCGCATTTGCATGGATAAGGCTTTTTCAATCAGCCCTGCGCCATCCTGGTTAATTAGCGCATACAAAATATCAAACAGATATGTTTGGTCGATTGCGCCCAGCATGCTGCGCACTTCAGTTTCATTCACGGTTTGATTGCCGTATGCAATCGCTTGGTCTGTCAGTGATAAGGCATCGCGCATGCTGCCTGCCGCTGCACGTGCAATCAGGTTAATTGCCGCTGGCTCATAAGTGATGTTTTCTTGAGTGAGTACATTTTGCAGATGCTCAGTGATGGTGATACTGGCCATCTGCCTTAAATTAAACTGTAAGCAACGCGATAAGACGGTGACAGGTACTTTTTGTGGGTCAGTCGTAGCTAGAATGAATTTAACGTGTGCTGGAGGCTCTTCTAGCGTTTTAAGCATGGCATTGAACGCACTTTTAGACAGCATATGCACTTCGTCAATAATATACACTTTAAAACGGCCAACTGTAGGCGCGTATTGCGCGTTATCCAGCAACTCACGCATGGCATCCACTTGTGTGTTAGATGCAGCATCCACTTCTAACATATCTACAAAGCGACCACGGTCAATCTCAGTACAGGCATTACACACACCACAGGGCGTGGCGGTGATGCCTGTTTCGCAATTCAGCGATTTGGCTAAAATCCGCGCAATGGTTGTTTTGCCAACGCCGCGTGTGCCTGTAAACAGATAAGCATGGTGCAATCTTTGCTGCGTCAACGCATTGGTTAATGCGCGCACTACATGCGGTTGGCCAACTAAGGTATCAAAAGATTTGGGGCGATATTTGCGTGCTAAAACGAGATATGACATAAGCGAGACTTTAGCTTAAAAATTGGATTTCGTCTAAGCTAAAATGATTTTTAAGAAGAGGCGAGCCAAGCCCCCGGCACTTGCTCAATAGTTGTGGCTGCTTGCTTCCGCATCTGACCAGGTTGGCTACTTTACAATGCGGGGAGGCCCGCCAGACGGTATTTTACCTTAATTCCAGAATCCACCAATAAAAATTGTACATTTTTATTGGTTAAGTATTCGCGAAATTTAAACTTCAAACTTCTATGCATAGCCAGCACGTTGCACAGGTGGCAACGCGGCAAGTTCTTCGTCCGAATATAAACGTCCTTGTGTAATAAATGCAAATCCACTGCCGCAGTCTAACGAAAATGAACCGCTAGAACCAGGTTGTGCATCAAGTATCGTGTGCATATTCTCAGCGAAAGTAAAATGGCTGTCACTCATATAAAAAGTGGCTTTTTTCTCCGTGCCTAATACACCAAGAATGACATCAGATGCACTGGCATGGAACTCATTTTTTGGCATGCATAATGGGCCGCTGCCCTCACAACAACCACCGGATTGTAAAAATACTATTTCACCATATTGAGCAGTTAACTTATCAATTAATGTTAACGCTGACGCGGTTGCAGATAAACGTTCAGCCATGATTAACTCTCCAAACTAAATCTAGTTAGTTACCGTGTGACCTTAAATATAACACGCGCAAATACCAGAAACTAAATGTAACGCTGAATAAATAGGGGCGAGTAAACCCGCCCCTATTTTTGCTCAATATACTAAAGTTATTTTAGAAGAAACCTAGTTTATTTGGGTTATAACTTACTAATAAGTTCTTAGTTTGTTGGTAATGATCCAACATCATTTTGTGATTCTCGCGACCAACACCTGATTCTTTATAACCACCGAATGCTGCATGCGCAGGGTAGGCATGGTAGCAGTTTGTCCACACACGGCCTGCTTTAATACCACGACCCATGCGGTAAGCGGTTGTACCATTGCGAGTCCAAACACCAGCACCTAAGCCGAAAATAGTGTCATTAGCGATTGCCAATGCCTCTGCTTCGTCTTTGAACGTAGTTACAGCAAGCACTGGGCCAAAAATTTCTTCTTGGAACACGCGCATTTTGTTGTGGCCTTTTAGCAAGGTTGGTTGAACATAATAGCCTTCTGCAAAGTCACCTTTTAACTCATTGCGGTTACCGCCGATTAATACTTCCGCGCCTTCTTGTTTACCAATATCAATGTAATTCATGATTTTGTTCAATTGGTCTTGCGAAGCTTGTGCGCCAAGCATGGTATTTGGGTCTAGTGGATTGCCTTGTTTAATCGCCGCAACACGTTTTAATACGCGTTCCATAAATTTATCGTAAATGGATTCTTGAATAATGGCGCGTGATGGGCAAGTACAGACTTCGCCTTGGTTGAAAGCAAACAATACCAAGCCTTCAATCGCTTTATCGAAGAACGCATCATCTTCATCCATAATATCGGCGAAGAAAATGTTAGGTGATTTACCACCTAGCTCAAGCGTAGCAGGAATCAAATTGCTGGCGGCTGCTTGTGCAATCGCGCGGCCAGTTGCAGTCGAGCCAGTGAAACCGATTTTAGCGATACGTTTACTGTTAGCTAACGGTGCTCCTACTTCACGGCCATAACCATTCACAATGTTAATCACACCAGCCGGTACCAAGTCGCCAATTACTTCCATTAAGATTAAGATAGAAAGCGGTGTGAATTCAGCGGGTTTTAATACGACACAGTTGCCTGCAGCCAGTGCAGGTGCCAGTTTCCAAGCTGCCATCAGAATAGGGAAGTTCCAGGGGATAATTTGCCCAACAACACCTAGCGGTTCATGGAAGTGATAAGCAATCGTGTCGTTATCAATCTCGCTAATGCTGCCTTCTTGTGCGCGTATTGCGCCGGCGAAATAGCGGAAATGGTCAACTGTTAATGGAATATCCGCATTCATCGTTTCACGAATGGGTTTGCCGTTATCAATGGTGTCGGCAGTTGCAATTAACTCTAGGTTCGCTTCAATTCTATCGGCGATTTTAAGTAAGATGTTGGAACGTTCAGTTGTGGAAGTCTTGCCCCACTTGTCAGCGATAGCATGCGCAGCATCCAATGCTAGCTCAACATCTTCTGCGCTAGAGCGTGCAGCCTTTGTATAAGCTTTGCCTGTAATCGGTGTAATTACATCAAAATATTCGCCTTTAACAGGAGCAACCCATTTGCCGCCGATGAAATTATCGTATTGGGCTTTATAAGGGATTTTTACGCCAAGGCCTTTTAGTAAATCTAAACTCATGCTAACTCCTCTAGTTTTGCTATTGATAATATAGTATTTCCGTTGTTACAACCGCATCGCTTCGTTGCTGTTTTTGGGATGTCTAAATTTTCACTTAGTTCCACGTATGTATTTGTTATTTAAGATTTTTTTATCTCTTTAACAAATACATTTACCATTAATTGGTTGAGGTAAACAATAACTCTTAGTTGTGTGCAAATCAAGCAAAAATAATATTTTCATTCCAAATTTATTCTCGATCTATGGCGAAGCGATGCCGCATACGCTATAGTTTGCGCAATAGAAGAATGTTAACTTTATAATAAGTAAGGTAAAAACGCATTTATGTCTGATTCGTCAGCGGTTTTTGGAGTTACCACTAGAGAGTTTTGGCATAACATCAGCCATCCAACAGATTCCACCTTAGGCAAAGCCATACTTTCAATTCTAGTTTTCGCTGAAAGTCTGGTTTGTATTTTTTGGATATTTACACTTTCGGGCCTTGGCGAAGGTTATGCAATCATGGCTGCCGTGCCATATGCCTATATTATTCTTTCCTACGCCAGTCTTCTGGTTTTTTACCGCACTAAAAAATTCGAATATTTCACTTTTACTCAGTTAGTCATGTTGCTGGTTATGCCATTTTTTATGCAATGGGCAATTGGCGGGTACGAAGCTTCTAGCGGTATAGCGATTTGGGCAATTTTGTCGCCCATTGGCGCGCTAATGATTTTAGGCACTAAACAATCCACGCCCTGGTTTATTTTATTTGCTTTTTTGGCGGGTTTGTCTTGGAAACTTAACTACTTATTTGCCGGCAATTCTTTGCCGATCCCCACGCATGTAAAAGATACTTATTTTTTAATGAATATTATGGGCACCGCATGTATTTTGTATGCGGTAATGCGGTATTTTCAAAGCCAAAAAGAACGTACCCTGCATGAGCTTAAATTAGAGCAAGAACGTTCAGAAAAACTGTTGCTGAATATTCTGCCAAAATCCATTGCAAATCGTTTAAAAGATAATGATATGCGTATTGCAGATAGCCACGATGCCGTGACTATTTTATTTGCGGACATTGTAGATTTTACTAAACTCACAGCCGATATGCCGCCAGCCGAGTTGGTTGATTTGCTAAGTCAGCTATTTTCTCGTTTTGATCGATTGGCGGATCGTTACGGTTTAGAAAAAATAAAAACCATCGGTGATGGCTATATGGTGGTAGGTGGGGCGCCAGTTAGTTTGGATGATCATGCCAATATTATTGCGCAACTGGCCTTACAAATGCAGGATGAGCTAGCGCTATTTAATGCGCATATTGATAAGAAATTACAAATGCGCATTGGTATCAGTAGCGGTCCTGTGGTCGCAGGCGTCATCGGCACCAGTAAATTTGCCTATGATATTTGGGGTGATCCGGTCAATATGGCTAGCCGAATGGAAAAAAATGGACTCCCTGGCATGATTCAAGTGAGTGAATTTACTTATAATCTCATTAAAGATAAGCATACTCTTGAATCGCGAGGTTTAATCCAAATTAAAGGTAAAGGTAAAGTTAATACTTATTTGCTTAAAGCTCAATAATTTGCTGCATTCAAGTTGCTAAGTCGCTTTGCGCGCGTTTGTGTATCGTATATAATCCGCCGCTCAAGTTAAGGCAAAACTTGCACTAGTAATATTCTACTAGGAGAGATGGATGAGCGGTTTAAGTCACCACCCTGGAAAGGTGGCACAGGGTTTACCCTGTCGAGAGTTCGAATCTCTCTCTCTCCGCCAATAATTAGTTTCAAGCAATCCAGTCAAATCCCAAAAACCAGCCTAAGCGCTGGTTTTTTATTGATTATTTCCCGGCCAAATTTTCAGCGCTAATTTAGCGACTTCTAAAAGTTCATCTTTTGCAGCACCACTTGTCGCCTGTACTGACATGCCTTGGTGCAAGGTAGCCAGATACTTAGCCAAATTTTTAGGGCTTGTATCATCTGGTAAATCACCATCTACTTTTGCTTTCGCAAAGCGCTCCGCCAATAAGTTTTCGTATGAAACTCTGTATTTGATTAGAACATCTCGAATCAGCTCGGCACTCTCGCCGCTCGACAACGCCCCCTGAACAATCATGCATCCTTTGGGATGCTGGGGGTCAGTAAGAAACTCAGCAGCCTTAACTAAAAAAGCCTCTGCAACTTTGTAAGCAGTTGGCTCATTGATGACATCTTTCACAAATGCTACAGGGCCTGTTGCATATTTCAGTAATGCTTTATGAAACAGCTCTTCTTTATTGCCGAAGGCTGCGTACAAGCTGGGCTTATTAATGCCGAGTGTTTCGGTGAGTTCAGCTAAAGATGCACCCTCATAACCTCTTTCCCAAAAGATTTTCAGTGCTTTATCAAGCGCTTCATCCATATCAAACACTCTGGGGCGACCACGCGATTTTTTAAGTTCAGTTGTCATGAATAATCTCTTAAATTAATTAATATACCAATTGTTACAAAAAAAGATTGACATGGCAATAGTGATTGAATTATATTTATTTACCAATTGGTATTTAATTATCAATTTTCATTATATTTTTAATAGCAGAGGTGAATATGAGTTCAGTACAAAAACAAGGTAAGGCATTAATAACAGGTGCATCAACAGGTATAGGGGCTATCTATGCAGATCGACTGGCTAAACGCGGCTATGACCTGATTTTAGTTGCACGTGATGAAGCAAAGCTCAACCGGGTTGCCGACAAGATTAAGGCTGAGTATGAAGTAAGCGTTACAGTGATTTCGGCTGACCTGACTTTGAAAGATGAGTTAGCGCGTATCGAAAGTGTGCTTCGTTCAGACAGCAGCATTACTTTGTTGGTCAATAATGCCGGGCTGGGTGCAGTGACAAAACTTGCGGAATCCAATATAGATGATATCGAAACTATGATTTCCTTAAATGTGATTGCGCTAACAAGACTATCAGCCGCGATTACACCGGGGCTCATTGCAAGTGGTCATGGCGCCATCATCAATATTGCATCCATCGTGGCACTGGCACCTGAATTACTGAATGGCGCATACAGCGGTTCAAAAGCCTATGTAGTGAACTTCACGCAGTCAATGCATCTTGAGTTAGCCGATAAAGGTATCAGAGTGCAAGCCGTGTTACCAGGTGCTATTGATACACCGTTCTGGGATAAGAGCGGAATGCCCGTTAACCATCTCCCCGCACAAATCGTCATGAATCCAGAGGCATTGGTCGATGCGGCTTTAGCTGGTTTTGATATGGGTGAAGTCATCACGATTCCATCATTGCCAGATTTGAACGATTGGAATGTGCTGGAAAATGCGCGTAAAGCACTGGCCCCCAATTTATCACATACAACACCTGCAAGCCGATATCTGAGTTAAGCATCATTTTCCACTATACATAGATGAATCAAAAAGGAGTTATACATGCATAAATTTTTAAAATCCCTACTATTCGTAGCCACTACATTTTCAGTGGTTGAGTCGAGCGCAGCGCTAGCTGCTGAAAAACTAGAAACAGCGCCAACTCAATATATAGAGGCTAATGGCGTCAAATTTTCCTACCGCACACTTGGGCCTAAATCGGGCACGCCATTGATATTTCTTCAACACTTTACTGGTAACATGGATGCTTGGGATCCAGCTGTAGTGAATGCTTTAGCCAAAACACGTCCTGTAGTAGTGTTTAACAACAGAGGCGTTGGCGCAACTAACGGGGTGGTAGCAGATAGCGTTGCACAAATGACAACCGATGCTTATGCCTTTATTCAAGCATTAGGCTATAAGCAAGTGGATTTACTCGGCTTTTCCATGGGTGGTTTTATTGCCCAAGAGTTGGCTGCTCAACATCCTGAATTAGTGCATAAGGTCATTCTTGCCGGCACTACACATCAAGGGGGTGGTAATCATTTGATGAAGGTACTCGGCGAAGCCTTTGCAAGAGCCAATGCACCAGATCCACGTGATTATTTATTCTTCTCTCAAACAGATGCAGGTAAGCAAGCCGGCAAAGCGTTTCTGGCAAGAGTGTATGCAAGAACAAAAGACCGTGACCCTGAGAGTGGTAAAGAAATTGCAGATGCCCATGGTAAAGCGTTGATTGTATTTACCAGTACACCAGACCCTGAGTATAAAACATTGAAGGCAATCCAGCAGCCTGTATTGGTTGTCACTGGTAGTAATGACACGATGCTGCCTACCGAAGGTTCGATCACGCTGTATAAGCAACTTGAAAATGCGCAATTAGTGCTTTATCCAGACTCCAATCATGGGTCTATCTTTCAGTACCACGATGCATTCGTTAACACAGTGGACTTTTTCTTAAGTCATTAACTAACCGGCCACGCCTCAAGGAGGCAGTGGCCAGTTACCACCATTATTTATACTGAATAGTGAGAACATAGATGAAACCAGCAGAGTTTGTGTATGCCCCTAGCGAAAAAATAATGCCTGGCGCATGGCGTGTGTTTGCCATTGCATGCATTGCAGTCTTTATGGTGTCCCTCGATACCACCATCCTGTATGCAGGGTTTAACAATATTCTGCAAAGTTTTCCTGCTTCTACCGCTGCCGATTTATCTTGGGCAATGAATGCTTACTCGATTGTATATGCTGCGATGCTGATACCAGCGGGCGGCATTGCAGATAAATACGGTAGGAAAAAAGTATTTATATTGGGTGTTACTCTGTTTATTACAGCTTCACTTGCCTGTGGTGCTTCACCCAGCGTATTTTGGTTGATCGTTGCACGCGTCTTCCAGTCAATAGGCGCATGTTTATTATCACCAGCAGCATTAGCCATTGTGCTTGAGGCTTTTCCAAGAGAAAAGCGCATGATAGTGATGGGTGCTTGGGGGGCGGTGGGTGCTCTAGCCGCTGCATTAGGCCCTGGAATCGGCTCATTTATTATTGATATAGGCGGCTGGCAGTGGGCATTTTTTATCAATATTCCCATTGGTTTATTTTGCCTCTGGCAAAGTATGACAACATTGCATGAGTCGACACAGCCTAGAGACAAAATACGCCTAGACTGGGTTGGAATGCTATTGCTGATCATCGGTGTGGGCGCGATTGCATTTAGTATTGTCGAGTTGAATTCGGCGTATTGGTCTAAACCGGCACTAGCAGGGGTCATGCTGCTTGGTTTGGCTGTAATTCTGAGTTATATCCCTTGGGCTAAAATTAATTCAGAGCCACTATTCGATCTAGATCTATTTAAAAACAAAACTTTTTTATTTTCTAATCTGGCTGGGGTTGTGTTTAGCATTGCGTTTTCAATCATGTTTTTTTCGTTTTTCTTTTGGATGAAAAACGTTTGGCACTATAGTCAGACATTGGCAGGTGCTGCAATCATGCCCGGGCCATTGCTTGTCGTACCAACTGCAATTATTGCAGGAAAACTCGCCTCGAAAATCGGGCATCGCCCATTATTAATCACGGGGTCACTCACTTATGCCTTAAGTGGCTTATGGTTTATGCTAATGCCAGACACAAGCCCCGACTATGCCACAGAGTGGCTTCCGGGCTTAATACTCAGTGGTATCTCTGTAGGGTTGGTGATGCCTTCAATATCAGCCGCTGCAGTGTTTGGCTTACCTGCAAAAGATTATGCAGTTGGCAGTGCCATCAGTCATGCGGTACGCCAAATAGGTACAGTGATCGGCGTTGCTATCACCGTGCTTTTGCTCGCGCAGACCAAGCTGCAGATCACCGACTTTACACCAGTGTATGCAATTCATATTGTTTTAGCACTTATAACAGCCATGCTGTGTATTCCAGTCAATACACATCCTAGACAGTTGTTGCCTGTAATCAGTCAGAAAGGTTAGTTGTATAAAACGAAAGGTAGTTATGGGTATTGGGGTTGTAAGCTCATAATCGCGTTAAAATATTACTTAATTCTTTCTTGAATGAGCTCAATATGCTTATACCCGAGTTTGAGCAATACCTATTCCGTGCTATTCCCATCACACGAGCGCTAGGCATAAAAATTGATGCCATTGACGCTAGCCGTGCATCAATATCCGCGCCTATTGAGTTGAATAAAAACCATCTCGACACGGTCTTTGGTGGAAGTTCATCGATGGTATGCATAGTGACAGCCTGGTCACTATTCCAACATCGTATTATTTCCAATCAGCTGAATGGGCAATTAATGATTCGTGAGCAAGAAGTGAATTATTTTAAGCCGATTACAGATGATTTCGTATGTCATGCTTATTTTAATGAAGATGCAAACTGGGATTTATTTTTAACTACATTTAAAAACAAAAATAAGGCAAGGCTAGGCATTACTGCGAGCATCTATCAGGACGATAAGCTTGCTGTCGAATTTAAAGGGGTATTTGTCTTACTTGGTTCAGATTGAGAATAAGTGATAAAACACCGTCGAAAACAGTATTTAACAACTCAATAAAAAGCGGACTCAACATCCGCTTTTTATTTGGTGGCTACATTGCGGCATTTTCACGTAGAAACGTAATTTCTTCGATCAATGGTTGAATAATGGTATCCACTTCGGCTTTGCTGTAGCGAGGCGTAATATGCTGTGGGCAGTTCCATTCAACAGCTTCTATATGAATGATAATTCCCCGCTCTACGCGCGCGCGGTAGCTTGGCACTTCTAAACGAGCAATGATCTCAGGCGCCTCTGATTCATGCACAATCCGAACTGTCCCCCACAGTTTCAGGCGGCGGCGATTAGGATAATCCATCAGAATAAGCGAGATTCTGGGGTTAGCATTCAAATTACCCACACTCAGGTATTGTTTGTTACCGCTAAAATCAGCATAGCCAATCGTTTCATTATCAATCACACGCAAAAAACCTGCTGGTCCCCCACGATGTTGTACATAAGGCCAACCACTTTCTGAAATGGTCGCTTGATAGAAACTGTCACGCGCCTGTATAAATTCAGTCTCAAATTCACCTAATGTATTACGCGGATCATCCGATAGCTCAAAATGCTGATTGCGCTCGCGACTTCCATAGAGACTTTGCGCCGCTTTAACGCTATCGGTAAAACTAATAGTGGCAAATGCTTTTGGCATGATCAAACTCCTTTGCAGCTTTATAGTAACAACTAAGAATCAAATGAATCAAATGAATCGAACGCATCTAAACCGCTGAAAAACCGTGATGCAATTAGACAGAAATCTTTAAAGCAACCTTAGGAAAATCAATGTCTAAGCGGCTCGCTTTACCAATCATATTGGTCAGAATATTCAGGCCAACATGGGTGATAATTTCTACGATATCTGCATCTGAGTAACCTGCGTTTCTTGCCTCTAGCAATTCAGCGGTCGTAACTTCACCGGTATGTTCAGCAAGAGAGCGTGCCAATTTCACGGCTATCGCAGCTTTAGCATCTTGGCTACTTCCCGCGCGGTTAGCAGAGATTTCATCACCGTTTAACCCCGCTTTTTTACCAATAGCCGTATGCGCAGACAAACAATACTCACAAGCATTTTGCTGGGCCAAGGCCAGTGCGATACGTTCACGTGTTTGTGGCTCTAAGCTACCTTCATTCGCAATACCATGCAGACCCAAAAAGGCGCGTAATGCTGCGGGTGAGTTAGCAAAGACCTTTAGAAAATTTGGCACCATCCCTAGTTGCGATTGAATGGCATCCAGTAATTCTTTTTGTTCTGTATTTGCAGTTTCATTGGTAATAGTTGTAATGCGGCTCATGATGAATCTCCTTTAAAGTTAGCTGTATTTGCACCGCTTAATCTATTGATGCAGCGGATGTATGCATTCTTTCACTTTACATTTGCAATAAGAATACTTAAAAAATACAATAAACTATTTCATTTATAGGAATAATAAATGGACAGATTGAACGTGATGGCCATTTTTGTCGCAGTGGCTGAACAAGAAGGGTTTGCTGGCGCGTCGCGCCTTTTAAACATATCACCACCAGCAGTTACCCGTGCCATAGCTGCACTGGAAGAGCATTTGGGGGTAAAGCTTTTTAACCGTACAACGCGCTTTGTCAGATTAACGGAAGCTGGTCAGCGCTATTTAGAAGATGCCAGACGTATTATTGCGGCTGCAGACGAGGCGGATGAAGCGGCAACGGGTATCAACGCTGAGCCAAAAGGCCATCTGGTTGTCACCGCTCCAGTCTTATTTGGTCGCTTGTATGTGATGCCAGGTATCTCAGACTATTTGCAACGGTATCAAAACACTGAGGTTACTGCGCTATTTTTAGACCGCATTGTCAATCTGCTGGAAGAGGGGGTGGATGTTGGTATTCGCATTGGCGAGCTTCCTGACTCCAGCTACAACGCATTGCGCGTGGGTCAAGTAAGGCGCGTTTTATGTGCGTCACCTTCGTATCTCTCAGAACACGGCATTCCATCTGTACCAGATGCACTGGTAAAACACCAACTTATTGTGGCTGGTGCGATTAGCTCTACAGTAGACTGGCGATTTGAGGATGCAGGCTCACCTGTGACTATTCGAGTTAAACCACGTCTCAGAGTCACCAGTAATGATTCAGCGATTGAAGCAGCTATGTTGGGATTAGGCATTACACGCCTGCTTTCATATCAAATCGCAACACAATTAGCCTCGGGGGAACTCAAAATCATCATGAGCGATTTTGAGCCAAAGCCTATGCCCATTAACATTATTCATCGTGAAGGCCGGTATGACTCTGCAAAGATCCGATCTTTTATTGACTTGATTTCTATGAGATTAAAAACAACACTTCGTTGAATGAATAGTTTATAAAATTTAATTGGCTGTGCAAATTGTTCGTAAAGTCCATTCAATAAATTTCGATTAATATTAAAGACAGTAAACGAGCCAAAGCGGTGATTATGGCATCATAAAATAAAAGAAATATTTAATCTGCGAATTTTAAAATTTCATCTAGCAAGCCAGGGAAGCGCTTGTTAATGTCATCGTAACGCAGAACATTTCTATTTGTTACGCCAACTTTTCCTGTTCGGATAATGCCAGCTTCACGCAAAATACGAAAATGATGTGAAAGTGTGGACTTTGCCATATTGGGGCAAGGTGCAGCTTCAGAGCAGGACATACAATCATTCTTCTTGATCATATTTCCTACAATGCGCAAGCGCATAGGATCAGCCAACGCACCAAGCACGCCAGTGAGAGTAATATCTTCTATAGATGGGTGAACAAACTGAACCATGCAATAAATTATACAGGAGTCGTTGACAAGGTTCAATAGTTCAATTATATTGAACTATTGAATGATGAAGCATCATTTGAATTTAAATTCCTAAAATTATGAATGGAGATAAAAATGAATAAAAGATTAGCAGGAAAAGTTGCTTTAGTTACTGGCGCATCAAAAGGCATAGGTGCGGCAATTGCATTGCGTTTAGCTGATGAGGGAGCACTAGTTGCAGTAAATTATAGTTCTAGCAAAGAAGGTGCTGACTACGTAGTATCTGAAATTATAACCAGAGGTGGTAGAGCAGTTGCTGTGCATGGTAATTTATCCGAGCCAGAAGAAATTAAAAGCGTTATCGATGCAACCAAAAAAGCATTTGGTGCAATCGATATTCTTGTGAATAACGCAGGCGTGTATGAATTTTCACCGCTAGATAGCATTACACCAGAACACTTTCACAAGCAATTTAACCTGAATGTGCTGGGTTTACTGCTTACAACACAAGAAGCCGTACGAGCATTTAGCGATAAAGGCGGCAGTGTTGTGAATATTAGCTCAGGTGTTTCTACAATTACGCCGCCAAACAGCGCTGTATACACCGCTACTAAGGGCGCAGTGGATGCGATTACCATGGTGCTATCTAAAGAGTTGGCAGCAAAAAAAATACGTGTGAATTCGGTAAATCCTGGCATGATTGCAACCGAAGGGGTAGTAGCCGCAGGATTTCACGAAGGTGATATGCGCACTTGGATTGAATCCGTTACGCCGATGGGTCGCATCGGTACAGTGGAAGAAATTGCTTCAGTTGTAGCCTTTCTTGCCTCTGAAGATGCGGCTTATGTAACAGGTGAAACTTTACATGTTACGGGAGGTTTGCGTTAATAATTGAAATATTTCAGATGGCCATTATCTCAAAAGAAAAGCGATAGATATGGCCATTTTGAGTCGGTAACATTTTTTTACTGAGTTGACCTAAAAAGCAGTGCTTTAATGAAGTCTGCTAGAGTAAGTTTTAGCCATAATCACTGAAGTCTGGTTTCAAGTAGAGCTGACCAGTCAAGTCCAATAAGCCAGCCAAACTGCTGGTTTATTTTAAAGTGAAACTACAGCTTAATAGATAGACACAAATTCTACTACGCCAGTCAACATCTCAAATCCATCACTTAGACCATCAATGCTCCTCATGAGCGGCATTGCAACATCCCTTTATTCTCTAAATAAATTTTTTCAAATTTGTCTCTGCAGAAACAGTTACATCTCGTAATTGTTGCGCATTAAACAGTAATTGACGCTTTGATTTGTAAGATATTGATTTTTATGTATTTTTTATTGGCATGATTCATGCCAATAACTATCTATATAGGGTGCCCACCTATCGGACATTCAGCACTGATGGTCAGGTTAACAATCACTATATTTAAGTTTAGTTATACATGTTCAATTCAGCCTGGTTGCATTGTTATTTAGAAACAATGCTGCCTGAATAAATTAAGGGAAGTGATGAGTAAATATAATAAATTATTGGCGGCTGCAATTGCAATCGCGCTGCCTTATACAAGCGTTTACGCGGAGGACGATGTGCTGTTGGGTGAGGTTGTTGTGACGGAAAAAAATCAGGCTAAAAGTGCATTGAAATTAACTGATGTAAACAAGACAGGAAGTCGGCTAGGCTTGACTGCTCTGGAAACACCAACCAGTATAGAGTCAATTGATATTTCTACTATCCGATCCCGTGGCGATAACAATGTACGCGAGGCCGTTTCGCGTTCAACTGGTATCACCGACATTAGCAATCTTGGCACGGGCGTTGCCTTTTCTGCGCGAGGTTTTACAGGAAACAACTCTGTTGGGCAAGCCGAAGATGGCATACGTTTACAGACGGCTGCGAGCACATTGACTTACCCGTCTGATACTTGGGGTTACCAGCAGTTCGATATTCTGCGTGGGCCTGCTTCTGTGTTGTATGGGGATGGTACTGTAGGCGGCATCATTAATAGCATACGTAAAGCACCTAGTCGCGAAAGCCAGTTTGAGGCACTAATCGGGGCAGGTACGCTTGGTGTTTATCGCGCAGGTGTTGGCGGGAGCGGGGCATTGGGCGAAGCCGGTGCATTTCGAGTCGATGCCTCTGTAACGGGAGGCAACGGCTATGTTAATCATGGGGATTATGACAGTGCAAAGATAATGTCAGGCGTGTTGATTGATATTAATGAAGACCTACGCATTAATTTAACTGCTGACGTAGCGGATGAAAATCCAACCCGTTACACCGGTATCCCTCTCAGAAATGGTCGCATTGATGAGTCATTACGTAATCAAAATTACAATGTTAGTGATAGTAAGCAGCATTTTGAGGATACACGCCTGCGCGCTAAAGTAGACTGGGATATTAATGATACGACTAAGTTAAGTAATATCAGTTATTGGTCCAAGGCAGATCGACATTGGCGAAATGTGGAATACTTTTCGATTGATGATACAAGCAATACAGTTGATAGGTTTGGTTATACGGAAATTAAGCATAAACAAAAGCAACTTGGTGATCGTTTAGAGCTGGCTTCAACCGCAGACATATTTGGGCACCATAATCGCTGGGCTGTTGGCTACGAAATCTCACGCGTGGATTTTAGTTATTATGATAATTTTTATGATGGTAACGATCCATCCTCTAATGTGCCGATTAAAAATTTCCCACGCGGATATTTCACAACTATTGACCCAACAGTCAAAGATTTTGTTTCAACAACCCAACAGCAAGCATTCTTTGCTGAAAATGCTTTTGATATTACCAAGCAAATCAAGTTTATTACGGGTTTAAGACAGGATTGGATAGATGTTGACCATGAAAGCAAGCTTGGCCGTGCCAATCTGGATGCAGACTATGCACCTTTTTCATATCGCGTAGGGGCTGTATTTCAGCCGACAAAATCATCTTCTTTGTATGGACAGTTTAGTCGTGGATCCGACCCGGTATCCTCTATCGTTTCGATTCGACCCAGCAGTGGTGCGTTTAAGCTCACTTCGGCACAACAAGCAGAAGTTGGTGTTAAGCATGTCTTAGCAGATGGCAAAGGCGAATTGACTTTCGCGTTTTATCATATTGCTAAAGATGACATTATCACGCGCGATCCAAATAACTCAACATTGCGCGTTCAAGGTGGCAAACAGTCATCACGCGGCGTAGAGCTGGCAGCAAGTCTTTTTCCAATAGAACATTGGCGCACTGATCTAAATGTAGCTTTATTAGATGCGCGTTATGACAAGTTGACTGAAGGTGGTGGAGTTAATCGCGCAGGGAATACGCCGATAGATGTACCTGAAAAGACCGCTAACCTGTGGCTTTATTATCAACAGCCTGAATGGGAAGCTGGTATTGGCGCAAGATTTGTAGGAAAGCGCTATGCGGATAATGCAAATACATCTGTTATGCGTGGTTATACAATTTATGACGCGAATGTCGCCTGGAACGTAAATCCGAAAACCACACTCAGGGCAAGTTTACGCAATTTAACAGATAAAGTTTACGCGCCTGTTTCATATGATACGGAGCAGTTTATTTTGGGTGAATCACGCCGAGTTGAGCTTACTGCAGAACTGAAATATTAAGCCAGTTTAGTGATGATTAAATTTGTAATTCGCTATCTGTCCCTGTGGCATCGCTGGCTTGGCATTTTTGCCTGTTGTTTGTTCATGCTATGGTTTGCTACAGGGTTGGTATTACATTTTGTGCATTTTCCTGAACTGAGTGCTGAAGAGAGGTTTGCTGGATTAAAGCCAATTGCAACACAAAGCGTAAAGCTTTCGTTGTATGAGGCTATTCGCCCTTTGCCTTATTTTGAGCGCATAACAAGAGCAAAATTAGTCATGTCTGGCAGTCGCCCCGTTTATGTCGTACAGCATGATAAAAGCGTAAATGGCATCTATGCAGATACAGGTGAGGTGCTGCAAACAGTTTCAACAAGTGCGGCGCTTGCCATTGCTAATCAACACGCTGAGCAACGTGGCATTGATGTACAACAATCTGTCCACGTAGCGCTGAATGATATTGACCAATGGACAGTCTCTAATGGCTTGGATGCTTACAGACCATTGCATCGTATCCTTATAAATGACGATAAAAAAACGGAGCTATATCTCTCTGATATAACTGGGGAGGTAGTGCGTGATACCACCCAGTTTGAAAGGGGCTGGAATTACGCTGGCTCAGTTGTACATTGGATATATCCTACTTTTCTGAGAAAGCACTGGCAAGTGTGGAATTGGCTGGTTTGGACACTATCATTAATAGCATTGATCGCAGCAGTTACTGGCATTGTTCTGGGGATTGTGCGATTGCGATGGAATCATGCCAAGTCTGTTTCACCATTTCGCGGTATGCATTACCTGCATCACTTAGGTGGTGTGCTGGTTGCCACGTTTCTGTTTACTTATATATTAAGTGGCTGGTTGTCGATGGATCACGACCTTTTATTTTCGGGTAATGATGTAACTGCAACGCAAAGACAAACTCTGGCGGGTGGAAAAATTAACTGGCAGCAGTTTGATTCTGTAGAAATTACGCTTGCAGAAGGCGTAAAACAATTAGAGTGGGTTCAGTTAGCTGGCAACCCATATGTTTTGGCAACGTATCAGTACGACTCTCAAAAGGTTTTAAGTCAACTTGGTATAAGTGATAATTTTGCACTATCAGCATTTACATCGCAAAGTACACAGTTTCTAGAAGGCGCCAGTTGCGTAATACCCATTTTAGTAGATAAAAATGATGCTTATCGTAGTGCAACGGCTAAGCCTGATGCGCAATTGCTACGTGTGATTTGTGATGATGCTAATAAAACTTGGTTTCATATTGATGGATCCAATGCGCAAATCATAGAAAAAATTGATTACTCAAGACGTTGGTATCGCTGGTTATATAGCGGACTTCACACATTGGATTTTTCAATCTTAAATAATAATCCTCAGTATAAAACTGCTTTAGTTCTGATTTTTTGCGTGTTGGGATTCTTGTTTAGCCTGACAGGCGTTGTCTTAGGTTGGCGCCGCCTAAGGTTTTAGATGAGAGTTTAGTATCAAAATTTTATTCTGATTTTTGTAGAGTTTATTGGTTTTATATAACTTTTTATTATTAAAGTATAACTTTATATTATTTAAAAACATAAGGACATGGTGATACATTTCCGTTTTAGTTATGAATCGCCACCAAAATGTACGGAATTCACATTGATAGAAAATCTAGCGTAGACACTGCTAGTACGGAATCTGAATGGACAAAAAAGTCTATCATTCAATTCCCGGATCCTCAAAAAATTAGCCTATCAATAAGAGCTAGTGCGCTTATATTTGCGGATGAAAAATCTCAACAGCTATTATCGCTCATTGAAAAAGTCGCGCCTAGCAATGCAACGGCTTTGATTAAGGGTGAGACAGGCACGGGTAAAGAGCTGGTTGCAAGGCATTTGCACAATCTTAGCCCGCGCAGGGAAGGACCATTTGCTGCGATTAATTGCGGCGCATTTTCAGAGGCCTTGGTGGAAAGCGAGCTATTTGGTTATGAGCGTGGTGCTTTTACCGGCGCAGTGGGTTCTAAAAAAGGCTGGTTTGAAACAGCCAATGGCGGTACCTTATTTTTAGATGAAATTGGTGACTTGCCTTTATCTACACAGGTAAAGTTGTTGCGTGTACTGCAGGAAAGGGAGGTCATCCCTATTGGTTCTAGAAGACCAATCCCAATTGATGTCAGGTTGATTGCTGCAACCAACGTAAATCTAACAGAGGCGGTTAAAGCTGGTCGTTTCAGGGAAGATTTGTATTATCGAATTAAAGTCGTGCCGATAGAAATACCTCCTTTGCGAGAGCGTAAGGGCGATATTTTGCCTTTGGTTGAGCATTTTCTTGAGGTGTATCGCAATCGCTTGCACACAACAAAACCCGAGTTAACGCCTGATACCGTGAATAATTTAGTGGATTATCCTTGGCCAGGTAATATTCGCGAGCTTGAAAATGTCATCCATAGGGCATTGCTGGTTTGCGATGGAAGGACATTGAAACCATCTGATTTAAGTTTGCCTAGCATACAGCCAATTATTGAAACGGATGCGGATTATGAGCAAACGACTAACCAAAAGTTAGGAAGTGCTATTAATGAATTAATTCAGCAAGAGCCAGAACAGCTTTATGATTTGTTCCTGAACAAAATTGTGCTGCAAACATATGAGTATTGCAAAAACAATCAGGTGCAGACTGCAAGAGTGCTTGGGATCAGTCGTAATGTGTTACGTGCATTATTAAAGCAATTTGGTCATATTCAATAGACTTCATTATCGTTTGGCATATGCCCGCTTTATTAAAAATAAAGTGGGCTTTTTTGTATCCCTTGTCTTATCACATGAGGCTTTTTTGGGGTGACTTTAGTATTCCGGTAGGCGATAACCGTGCTGTTGATATTGAAGCAAGGCGCTAGATGAGTTGTTTCTCAGGCAACAGCTTCTTTTATTTTTTGAATGAAAATATATGTTAACTAATTGATTTTAAATAATTAATTATATTGGCATAGCGCTTGCTAAATTAAATGTAGATTTAAATAATTTTGTGAAGCGTTAGTCAGTATGTTGAATAAATATTTAGAAAAAAACAAACAAGAAAGCCCATCTTTAATTCATTACTCGGGAGAGAGTCTATTGATTGTAGGTGCATTGGTGTTTAGTCGGTTGGGGTACTAATCATGTCTAGTTCGCTTAGTTCTTATATCGCTACGCCACTGCGAGGTGTAGGCACTATCCAATCAGGCGAGTCGTCAGATCAGCAGGCAGAACGTCTGAAGCTGTTACAACTGCGAGCAGTGAAATCTTATGATAAGGAAGTCAATTCAAGTGCTAAATATTGGTCTGTCGCCGCTATTGTCGGCTTACATGTAGCTTTAATTTCTCTTTACGCTAATCGTGACCAGACGTCACCGGTGCCTATTGCAAAGCATGAAGTGGCTATTGAGTTTATTAAGCCAGAAATTGAGCCACCACCGCCTCCTCCGGTTGAGCCTCCAAAACCACCGCCACCGCCTAAGGTTCAAAAAGCACCACCGCCACCTGCTTTGAGAACGCCTGTGGCAACTCAAGACATTGCGCCTGATGACATCGTTGTACAAGAGAACACCCAGGCGCCAGTTTCCAGTGGGCCAGTGGTGGCAGCTGAAGAGCCAACACCGCCTGCGCCTCCACCTGCACCGGTTGTGGAGGAGCCTGTGACGGAAGCTTCGGCAAATGCTGGGTACTTAAAAAATCCGCCTCCTGAATATCCGGCTAGGGCCACTCAGATGGGCTGGGGAGGAACAGTTATTTTACGTGTGAGAGTGTCCGCAGATGGCAGTACTCAAAGCGTAAGTGTGAAAAAGTCGAGTGGCCACAAAGTGCTGGATGATTCGGCGGTTGCCGCCGTAAAAAAATGGACGTTCGTTCCTTCAAAGCGTGGAAGTACGCCGATAGATGGGTGGGCAACAGTGCCAATTATATTTAATTCTGAACAGTAGTTAATCTAATAAGTAGTTAATTTAAGTAAAGTGAGGTAAGAAAATGTTTAATTTAGATCCAAATGCATCACCAATAGTAGTAGGTGTTTTAGTTTCTCTGATTTTGGCTTCGGTCATTACTTGGACGATTGTGTTACTCAAAACAATTCAAGTGTGGCGCATGCGTCGGCAAAATAATAAATTTCGCGCAGCCTTTTGGGCGGCAAAAGATTTACAGGACGCAGCAAATCTCGAGGGATTCGGCGGGCCGGTTTATCGTGTTGCTCAGGTAGGATTCCACGCATTGAATGAGGCAGATTCTGTTGCAGACTTGCGCCATTCTGGTGATCGCCAGGAAGTACTAGAGCGCTCATTAAGACAGCAAATTCAAAAAGAGCGTGTTACGCGTGAAAGTGGATTAGTGGTGTTAGCCAGTATTGGTAGTACGTCACCATTTATTGGTTTGTTTGGTACGGTTTGGGGCATTATGCATGCGCTGACAGGTATCAGCAAGGCGGGAAGTGCGAGCCTGGATGTGGTTGCTGGCCCAATTGGCGAAGCTTTATTGGCGACAGGTGTTGGTATCGCGGTGGCTGTGCCTGCTGTGCTTGCTTACAACTTTTTCTTAAGACGTTTAAAAACTAGTAGCAATAATCTGGATGATTTTGCTGAAGACTTAATCAAAGTGTTGCGTCGTGTTTCATATCGCAAAGTAGTCGACGCCAATGGTAAGGCTGATGCTTCTAGTGCCGGCGTAGTACATACATTAAAAGGAGCAGTTGCATAATGGCTTTTTCCTCTCAAAGTGATGGTGATGAAGTGATGAGTGAAATCAACGTCACGCCATTGGTGGATGTGATGTTGGTTTTATTGGTGGCATTTATTGTGACCGTGCCAGTGATGACTAATGCAATTCAGGTTAACTTGCCTAAAACAGCGGCTACAAAGCCGCCTGAGCCTAGTAAGCCTATTACGATCAGTGTGAATGCTGAAGGCAATGCTTTTATTAATCAAACTCAGGTCGAGTTGCCTCAGCTTGAGACAGAGTTAATTGCACGACAAGCGACTAATCCTGAACAAGTTTATCACCTGAGTTCCGATGAATCTGTGAAGTATGGCAGTGTGGCTAAAGTGATGGCGGTAATTGAGCGTTCTGGTATTACAAAGCTGGCAGTGTTAACTCAGAATCAATAACCATTAGTACAGATCGTTAATCAGATTAATTTCAACATTTTGCACAATAATATTTTAATAGTTAGGGAAAAATAAATGTCTCGTAAAACAATAGTAGCAGGCGCGTTAGCAGTTCTGGGTGTGGTCGTCAGTACGCTGCCAGCAAATGCGCACCACGCATTCTCAGCTGAATTTGATGCGGCACAGCCGATTAAAGTAAAGGGCATCGTAACCAAATTTGAGTTAGTTAACCCGCATAGCTGGTTATATATTGATGTGACTGGTCCAGATGGCAAAGTGACTCAATGGGGTTTTGAGTTCGGTGCGCCATTTGGCTTGAAAGAAAAAGGCATCACCAAAAAAACATTAGCGGTGGGTACGGAAATCACTATTAATGGTTACAAGGCGAAAAATGACCAGAATTTTGGCTATGCAGTTGAAAGTACGCTAGCAGATGGCCGAACCATTAAAACCGGTGGCGCTCAAGATGCTCCAGCAGCTCAGCCAGCAACCAATTAATAAAAATAACTTACGCTATCAATGCAGATAACTGGAGAAATTTCTTGAATACATTACGCTTGAATACATTACAAAGGTACAGACCTGCTAAGTTTAAAAAGGTCGGCTCCGCGTTGCTATTACTACTAGCTGTTTTTACGTTTTCATTAGTCGCACCAAGCGCTGATGCACATGACAATAAAAAAATACCGCGCTTAGCAAATGGTAAGCCAGATTTTTCTGGAATATGGCAGACAACCAGTGCGGCAGATTATGATTTGGAGCCTCACTCTAATCGTAAAGACGCACCTCCAGGCCCCGGTATTGTAGAGGGCGGTGAAATCCCTTACTTGCCCAAAGCCTTAGTGCAAAGAAAGAAAAACTTTGAAAATCGCGCTACGGATGACCCGGCATTAAAAGGCTATACCTTGGGCGTGCCTCGTGCTGTGTATTATCCAGAGCCATTCCAGATTTTTCAACGTGCACGTGATTTAACTGTGGTGCCTCAATTTGGTCATTCAGTACGGACTATTCATACCAATAATACCGAGCATCCAGAAGATCCTAATGACTGGTGGTTAGGCGATTCAAGAGCTAAATGGGAAGGCGATACTTTAGTTGTTGATGCAAAGCATTTTAATGATAAAACATGGCTGGATCGTTCAGGTAACTTCCATAGTGACGCATTGCAAGTGGTTGAGCGTTGGAAATTTCTTGACCCTAACACGATTGAATACAAGGCAACTCTAACCGATGAGCAGGTTTTCAGTAAGCCATGGAATATCAGCGTTATTTTGCACCGTCATCGTGAAAAGAATTTTCAGTTGATTGAAGATTACCGCTATACCCTAGATTATGACCAATACTATCCACCAAAACCGGATCAGAAATAAGGCATATATGCCTCTGAATATCGCATCCTTTAAGAATAAAATGAGGACAATATGAATAGCAATTTAAGAAAACGGCAAAGAGCGTTTTCTACCTTGATATTGGGTGCTTTAATTAGCGCTTCGCTAGTAAGTGTTGCGGCAGATGAAAATGTAACGCCCTCAGCACAAGAGAAAAAATCTGTAACCAAGCCCGTAGAAACTGCCCCTCCTACACAAACCAGAAGACCGCGTGAAAAATCATTTCCCAAGATTGCTTCAGGTAAATGGACTGGGCCGCGTTTAGCTGACGGACAGCCGGATGTGAGTGGTTTCTGGTCTAACACTATCGGTAACCATGGTAATTTGACTGATCCACAAGGTGGCGTTATCGGTGAGGCCAGACGAACACCGTTAGGGCCGAGAGAGCAGCGTGCACCTAGCCGCGTGAGCGATCCTGCCGATGGTCAGTTTCCATTCCAGCCGTGGGCTTTAGCTAAAGTAAAAGATTTTCAGGTAGGGTTTCACAATCCTACTTACCCTGGGCATGTAGAGCCAAATGCACGTTGCGCGCCAGGCGGAGTGCCGAAATCTTTGTACTGGCATGGCTATGATATTTTGCAATATCCAGGCTATGTGGTGTTCGTGTTTGATAACGGCTCACGCATTATCCATTTGGACGAAAAGAAACCTCATTTGCCAGAAAAGCTTAAATTGTGGAATGGTGACTCGCGTGGTCATTGGGAAGGCAATACTTTAGTTGTCGATGTAAAAAATCACAATGGCAAAGCGTTGTTTGGACGTTCTGGCGAGTTCATCAGTGAGAACGGTACCATTCAAGAAAAATACATTTTTGCTAATGATGGTGCGCGTTATAACTATGAGGGCACCTTTACCGATCCAACGGTTTATACGCGGCCATTTACCATCACAATACCTGCCATTAAATACACTAAAGCGGAAGAAACCGATGGCTGGAATCTAGAGGCGCGCTGGGCAAAACATACTGGTAAAACACAAATCCTGGAGCACGATGAGCGTATTTGCCATGAAAATAACGGCGGCTTTGGGTTAGGTTCTGCACAGAAATAATCATTTACAAATAATTGCGTAGTAACTACCAATTATAAATTTAAGTAAATGTACCGTTAATCATTGAGTGAACTGAATACGATAAGAGGAATTATGAAAAATAATGTAAGTCATCTCAAGCTAAAGCTTAACATTAAGAATTTGGTGATATTGGCTATCGCCACTGCGCCTTTGATGGCAGTCTCAGCGGATGATGCTAAAGCGAAAGAAGCAAAGCCACAACAGCAACCTGTTGCAGCCCAACAGGCTGACGGGCCAAATTATAGAAATGAGGCATCGTTTCCAAAAATTGCTTCAGGAAAATGGACTGGCCCGAAATTAGCCGATGGTCAGCCTGATATCAGCGGTCATTGGTCTAATACGATAGCAAACCATAATAACTTTACAGACCCACAAGGCGGTATTCCTAATGACCCGGCGCCACGCCGTACGCCATTAGGTAAGCGTGAGGATCGTGCGCCTAGTCGTGTCAGTGATCCTGCAGATGGACAAGTGCCATTTCAGCCTTGGGCATTAGAAGAAGTTAAGAAGTTTCAGGTAGGGTTTCATAACCCAACCGAACCGAAGTATATTGAACCTTTAGCCCGTTGCGCGCCATGTGGCGTACCAAAGTCTTTTTATTGGCATGGTTACGAAATTGCGCAATACCCAGGTTATGTATTGTTTGTTTTTAACAATGGCACCCGTATTATCCACTTAGATGGCAAGCCGCATTTACCAGAGAAAGTTAAATTGTGGAATGCAGATTCACGCGGTCATTGGGAGGGTAACACCTTAGTTGTCGATGTTAGAAACCACAATGGCAAAGCTCTGTTTGGTCGCTCTGGTGAATTTATCAGTGAGAACGGTACTATCCAAGAGAAGTATATTTTCTCTAGCGATAGAAAACGCTTTAATTATGAAGCGGTATTTACTGATCCAACAGTTTATACGCGTCCATTCACTGTGACGATTCCAGCAAGACAATGGACATATGAAGATAAACCGAATGGCTGGCATTTTGAAGCGCGCTTAGCAAAACATGCTGGCAAAGAGCCGATTGTAGAGCGGGAAGAGCGCATTTGTGCTGAAAACAATGGTGGCTTTGGATTAGGCGCACGTAAGTAATAATTAGTATTATCTAAAAAACGCTGTGGTCATTTTGGCTACAGCGTTTTTTGTTGCCTGTCACAAATTTTATTATCTACTCAGTTTTATCATCCTTACCTTCTAATGATTAAATAAGCATAATTACCCCAAAGGCCTGCGCATTGTTTTCAGATTTTCCAGTGACGGATATTGAGAGCGATTGATACTGCTGGCAGTATCAGTTCAAATTGCTAGGTTGATTGTGCGTCCAAACAAAAAAACCATGGCCAATTAAGGTCATGGTTTTTTATCAAACAATTATAGTTTTATGTGAATTACAATTTACTGCTGAAAACCACGCCAACCCAACGTGGAAGGCTGGGTGTGTAACTACTAAAGCCTTCAACATTATATTCCTTGTTTAACGCGTTTTTAGCGATGAAATTCAAATCAAACAATTTATCTTGTCTGCCGATACCTACACCTAAATCTAAAATGCCATAAGCATCCAATTTGTCATATGACGAACGGCTTCTTAATTGCGAAGCGCTGTATGAGTAGTTAGCATTGGTATGGAAAACCCAGTTACCAAAAACCGGTAAATTGTAGTCCACACCTAGATTGGCAGAGAATTTAGGCGCAAATGTTAAAGTTTCACCTTTTGCGTTAGAGAATCGAGGGTTTGTGCCAGTGGTATTCTCCTCACTTGGCCTTGCAAGGAAAATATCTTTTGAATATCTGGCATCATTATAGGCAGCCGCCAATCTGATGTTGAAATGGTCAAAGCCACTATAGTTAGCATCGACTTCAATACCTTTAACTCTCACGCCAGGCACGTTACCAACAACACTCTGGAATTGAATGCTATCGGCTAGAGGCACTCCTGGGTTTGATGCTTGAAATGCCGCAGTAGCAACTGGGTCTACAACACCAACTGTTGATTGAAAGTCTTTAATATCATTTAAAAACACGTCAGCATTAACAGTTAAGGTTTTTTCAAATAAATTAGTTCTAATCCCCAGTTCATAACCTTTGGTTTTCTCTTTATCAATTAAATTAGATTCACCAGCAGTATTGATTTGAGCAATACCGGCTTTTTCACCATATTGCAATGTGCCATATACCGTTAAATCTTCATTGAATTTGTTGGTCAGGCTGACATTTGCACTATTGATATTGTCATTCCAGGTTCTATCTGCATTTTTAATGTTGTAAAGAGAGTTAGGTTGTAAAGTTGCATTTCTTACAACAGTCGCTTGCTTAAGTTGAGTACGTTGTGGCGCTGTTAGCCCAGCATATGTAGTACCAGTACCAAAATATCTACTGGCCAGGCGATCTGCAGCAGCTGTGGCTTCTGGAGTTGTGGGATCTGGTAGCGTAGCAAGTGTCGTGCCGTTACCAAATGCATTTGTAAGGTCTGCACCAACGCCTTTATCCGCAAGAAAAATACCTTGTGCCGTTTTGCGGTCTTCCTTAGAGATACGGTAACCGGTTGTTAGCGTCAGTGGCTCGGTGATGTGCCAGTCTGCTTGACCAAATAATGCCGTACTTTGGTTTTTAACAATAGTTTGCGTATTTTTATATGCCAGATTGAGTGAGTCTTTAAGTAATGCTTGCCCAGTACCAGAAGCATAAAGTGCATTGTAAATAGTGTCGTTGGCTTGAAAAGCACCAGCATCGTTACCGTAACGTGTGCGAGAGTTGGAGTCGTTATCTGTTTCTATAAAGTAAACACCTCCAAGGTAGTCAACTAAACTGTTTTTATCAGGCGCTGAGGACACACGCAGTTCTTGGCTAATTTGGCTGTACGCTGTGATATAGCCACCACTTTTGGTGATGTCGTATGGTGTGCCTTCATCATTTGCAGCACTAAACCAATGGCTACGGTAACCAGTAATCGATTTAAGATTATGGCCTGCCACATTCCAGTCTAAGTTAATGGTTGCACCTTTGGAGCCAGTGATAATGCCGCCATTATTATCCACATTGGTGGGGTCTTTAAAGTAATCTGTAGCAGGATTCCAAGTAGTGGGGCTATTGTTAAACCATTGACGATTAACATATTTGTTGTAAGCAACATCCACACTGGCCGCTGAACGGGCCGTTCCGTCAGTGAAAGTTCTGGGTTCAGGATGTCTGACCGTATTGCCGTTAACAAACTCTGAGCCTCTAGGTTGATGCTCTACACTTAATTTTGCACTAAAATTTTCTGTAGGCGTTAGCAGGAACTGAATGCGTCCAAAAGTACGATCCACATTCTGATAACTATCTCTACCGTCTAAGTCTGGAAACTGGTTTTCAAATTTCTTGGAAGTAGGGCCATCGGCTTGCTCACGATAAAACGTACCGCGCCAAGCTAGTAAGTTATCAACAACAGGGCCGCCTAATACTGCAGATGAGCGCAGAGTGTTCCAATCACCGAATGTTTGTGAAAAATTAGCTTCTGGCGTAAAAGTAGGCGCCTTAGTTGTAAATGTAAGGCGACCAATATTGGAAGCTTTACCACCCTGCGTACCTTGTGGGCCGCGTGTGGCATCAATGGTGTCAATGTCGGTAAATATATAACCATTGACAAGTGGAGTGTAAGCGATACTCACACCATCAAGCAAAGTACCAATTGATGGATCAATTTGGTCGCTAGAGCCTGTAGTGATGCCGCGTAGGGTGAGTGAACCTGTACGTGAGTTGCCATAGTTAAAGTTTACGTTACCAATGCGACGTAAAACTTCTGTGGTATTAGTTGCATTTAGGCTATCAAGCTCTTCACCACTGACAATAGAGACTGATGTTGGAACATCTTTTATCTTTTCAAGCACCGGTTTCTTTTTGAATTTTACAATGATTGCATCAAGTGCCGATGGCTCTTGAGTGGCTGCGGTATTTTCTTGAGGTTCTGCTTTATCTTCTGTAGTAGCAGCTGTATTTGTTGAGTTATCCGTGCTACTTGCCGGCTTGCTAGCTAATTGTTTTTTTAAATTGTCATTCTCAGTTTTAAGCTGCTCTAATGCTTTTTGTAATTCTGCTAATGCTTGGTCATCAGCTGCATAAGCAGGTAGTGACGACAAGTTAGTGAGGCTGGCAATCGCAATGGCTATGGCAGTACGGCGAAATGTTATTTGCTGTTTTTTCCCTTTATTAAGTATCTTTTCCCTGAAGTGTTTGCTCATTTATTTGCTTTCTAAATAATGTGAATGGTTGGTCTTGTTCACATCACTAAGTGCAATATGTATGCCACTGAAAAACTTAAAATATAAATGGGGTATTAATATTTAATTTGTTTGTAACTACATGTTTATAAATAACTATTGGTGTTTTTTTGATGATAATTCGTTAGATAAATCTATCTAATAAAAATGGTGATTGTTTTAATATAAACAACTTAACAGCAAGCTGTTGTAGTTAATACAGAGGGTGATAGGGGGGTATCCTATCAAGATGTAGATGATTAAACCGCAAATCTAAACAGTTAAAACTTACCCCCCAGTGCTGTCATTAAACCTACGCTGGCATTGAGTCTTCTGCCGATAATCGATAATGCATTACGTTCTGCATTCAACGCGGTCGATTGTACGATCACTACGCTTTGATATTCGCTGATACCAGCGCGATAACGATTTTCCGTTTGCTCTACAGCTTCGCGCGCAAATCGTACAGCAGTTTCTTGTTCTTTGGATTCTGCCTCTAAAATTCTTAGTAACGCTAAATTATCTTCAACTTCCTGAAAGCCGCTTAAAACAGTTTGCTTGTAATTTGCAACGTTTGCATCGTAATTAGCGATGGCAGCCTCTGTCTGTGATTGACGTAGCTGGTTATCAAAAATAGGGCCAGCCAGTGCCGGACCTAGCGACCAAATCCTATTTGGCAAGGATAATAAGTGAGCAATACTTGAGCTCTCAAACGCTAAGCTTGCGCCTAGGTTTAATGTGGGGAATAGGGCGGCTCTGGCAATACCAATCTGCGCATTGGCTTCTGCGATACGGCGTTCTGAAGCAGAAATATCCGGGCGTCTTTCCAGTAAGCTAGAAGGCAAGCTTGCTGGAATGGCCGGAAGCTTGATGCTCGTCATGTTGTCAAATGGGCTGGATGGTAATACGAAATCGGCAGGCGGGCGGCCAAGGAACACAGCGATAGCATGTTCTAACTGGCTTCTGGCTGCAGATATATCAATGGATTGCGCACGTGTTGTCCTCAGTTGCGCTTCTGCCTGTGCGATTTCTGTACGCGATGCCAAGCCGACGTTGTAACGATTAATGGTTAATTTTAGCGACCTATCAAAGCTTTCTGCGGTGTTATCCAGTAATTTTTTCTGTGAATCTAAAATGCGTAATTGAAAGTAGTTTTGCGCAACATTGGCTTGTACCAATAAACGCACTGCTTCTAAGTCTGCGGCGCTGGCATTAGCATTGGCCTCACCCGCTTCAATGCTTCTTTTAATGCGTCCCCACAGGTCTATTTCCCAATTGGCACTGATACCGATATTGTTGTCCGTGCGTGCACTTGCGCGACCATTTTGACTACGCGTGATGGCACCACCACCGTCCACCGCTGGCAAAAGTGGCGCACGCGCACCTTTTGCCAACGCTTGTGCTTGCCGGTAATTGGCCTCTGCAATCTGGATTGAATTGTTGGCTTGATTGGCTTCTGCAATTAAATTGTTCAGCGTGGTATCGCCATATAGCTGCCACCAATCTTGGGTGATATTGGGTTGGCCCGGTTCGGCCGTTTTCCAGCCTTCGTATTCTGCAGACTCTTTATAAGTGGCGGGTATGGCAACGCTAGGGCGCGTGTAATCTTGCCAAACACTGCAACCACTTAAAAAAATGGTAGCGATAATACAACTGATTTTTCGATGGTGCATAGTGGTTAACTACTTGATAAAAGATTGGATGCTAATGTTGGTTTTGATGAAGCAGGTTGTAGCCTTAAGCGTAAATGTTCTAAATAAATGTATACAACCGGCGTGGTAAAAAGCGTGAGAATCTGGCCAAGAATAAGCCCCCCAACGATAGATATGCCTAATGGTTGCCGAATTTCGGCACCATCGCCCACACCAAGCAACAATGGCAGCGCACCCAGTACAGCAGCAAAGGTGGTCATTAAGATAGGCCTGAATCGTTGACTGCAAGCCAGCTGAATCGCTTTCTCTGGAGTAAAACCATGTTCTTTTTCGATTAATTGAGCGGCATCAATCATCATAATGGCGTTTTTCATCACAATACCAATCAGCAGAATGATGCCAATCATGGCAATAATGGTTAACTCGCTTTTGAATAATAGTAAGGCCAGCAATGCCCCGATGCCTGCTGAAGGTAGTGTGGAAATAATGGTAATGGGATGAATCGTGCTTTCATACAATATGCCCAGCACAATGTAGATAGTAATCAGGGCTGTGAGAATCAACCACGGTTGACTATCTAATGAAGCTTTAAATGCTTTTGCTTTTCCTGCAAAAGCACCGTGAATGCTATCTGGCGGGTTTAGCTTGGTAAACGTTTCCTCAATCGCTTGTGTTGCAGTGTCCAGCGCGTAGCCAGGCGCGATATTGAATGAGATGGTTGCTGCGGCAAATTGCCCTTCATGATTGATAGAAAGCGGCGTATTTTGAAGTTCCCATCGGCTAATGGTAGACAGCGGAATTCGTGCATTATTGCTGGTTGTCAGGTAAATCTGGTCTAATGATTTTGGCCCTTGCGCAAACTCAGAGGCGAATGTCAGTACCACATAATACTGGTTGAGCGGCTCATAGATCGTAGAGGCTAGCCGCTGGCCAAACGCATTATTTAATGCTGTATCGATTTGCACCTGCGTGATGCCAAAACGAGAAGCGGCATCTCGATCGACAATGAGATTGGTTTGCAGGCCTTTGTCTTGTGCATCGCTTGTGACATCCACCAGCTGAGGTAATTTAGATAGTGCATCCGTTAACCGCGGGATGTAAATGCTTAAATCACTCACTTCATTAGAGAGCAAAGTGTATTGATATTCTGCAGAGCCCGGCCTTACACCAATACTAAATTCTTGTTGCGGGTTAAGGCGTAGTGTCGCGCCCGGGACTTTTTCAAGTTTTGGTCTAAGTCTGGCCACAATTTCTTGCGCGGAAGCATCGCGTTCCGAGCGCGGTTTTAAGCGAATGTTCATGCCTCCGGTATTTGATTGGCCGCCACCAAATCCACCCGTATTTTCAAAATAGGCATCCACATCAGGGTCTTCTGCAATGATGCGCATGAATTGATTCACTTTTTCACGCATGGCCCAGAATGAGATATTTTGATCGCCTTGAAAGTAGCCCTGAATGCGCCCTGTATCTTGCATAGGGAAAAATCCTTTAGGCACAATCGTGTAGAGGTATACATTGATCAGTACCACGACGGCCAACATGCAAACGGTGAATAAACGAAATCGGATAACCCAAACCAAGGCGCGTTGATAGGCTTTAAGTGGGATATCGAATAGATTTTTTAACCAAGTCGCCAGCCAGTTTTCTTGTGTGTGAGGCTTAAGTAGTTGTGAGCAAAGCATTGGCGTTAAAGTGAGGGATACCATCAGCGAAATCACGACAGCGCTGGCTAGTGTAATTGAGAACTCCCGGAACATACGCCCGACAACGCCACCCATAAACAGCAGAGGTATAAATACAGCGACCAAGGATGCACTCATGGCGATAACGGTGAACGATACCTCTCTCACTCCCTTAAACGCTGCCTGCAATGGCTGCATACCATTTTCAATATGCCTGATAGTGTTTTCTACCACTACAATGGCATCATCCACTACAAACCCAGTTGAGATGATCAAGGCCATTAGGGATAAGTTATTTAAGCTAAAGCCACAAAGATAAATGACGGCTAATGTGCCTAATAATGAAATAGGGATGGCAATGCTAGGGATCAGTGCGGCGCGTGCGTTGCGCAGAAAAATAAAGGTAATCAATATGACCAGTGCAATAGAAATCATCAGGGTGATTTCTACTTCATGCAATGAGCTACGCACGATCTGACTTCGGTCAATAATCACATCCATTTCAACGCCTGCTGGCAGCAGCGGCTTTAATCTTGGAATCAGTGCTTTAATCGCATCGGTTGTCTCAACTAGGTTAGCACCGGGTATGCCGTTAATCATCAATACCACACCAGGCCTGCCATTGACGCTACCTGAGCTTCTCAACTCTTGAACGGAATCTTTTATTTCGGCGACATCTTTCAGCCGAATCGGTGCCGCGTTTCGCCAAGCGATGATGAGATCTGAATAATCCGATGCACGTCTTGCTTGGTCATTGACGTCAATCTGCCAACGACGCTGTGCATTTTCTACAAACCCCTTAGGTAAGTTTGCATTGGCCGCTGCAATTGCAGTTCGTACTTGTTCTAACGTGACATTGTATTGATTGAGCACAGTAGGATTGATTTCGACACGTACAGAACGCAGTGCACTGCCATTCACATTGACCATACCCACGCCATCTACTTGAGAGATGCGCTGGCCAAGCAGGGTAAATGCAATGTCATATAGTTGCGGCTGACTGTAAATATCGGAAGTGAGCGCAATATACATAATCGACATTGGGCCGCTTTTGCGATAGCTCGGATTGCTCTGCAGGCCAGCGGGTAACAATGTTCTAGAGGCATTGATGGCTGCTTGTACATCACGTGCTGCGCCGTCTGCATCACGCTCTAAATCAAACTGTAAGCTAATACGCGTTTGGCCTTTGTTGCTGCTGGATGTCATCTCGTTAACGCCAGCAATATTGCCAAGTGCACGTTCTAATGGCGCAGCTACCGATGAGGCAACGGTCTCAGCGCTTGCGCCCGGTAAACGCGCATTCACGTCGATACTCAGCATTTCTACTTGCGGCAGTGATGCGATAGGTAAAGCAAAAAAGGCTGCTATCCCAGGCAATGCCAAAGCGGCAGCCAGTAGTGATGTGGCGACTGGCCGGCGAATAAAGACAGCAGACCAACTCATGCAACTGCCTTTGTTAAATCAATATCACTACTTTTTTTGGTAAAGCGTTTAGCAATACGGTCAAACGTGAGATAGATGACTGGCGTGGTGAATAGTGTCAGTAGCTGGCTCAACAATAGGCCACCGATCATGGCAATGCCAAGTGGCTGACGCAGCTCAGAGCCTGGGCCATCACCCAATACCAACGGCACAGCACTTAACAGTGCTGCCAGAGTCGTCATTAAAATAGGCCTAAAGCGCAGTAAACACGCCTGGTAGATGGCATCCAGTGGCGATAGCTTTTGCTCGCGTTCTGCCTCTAACGCAAAGTCAATAATCATGATGGCATTTTTTTGCACGATACCAATCAATAACACAATGCCGATGATGGCAATCACACTGAGCTCTTTGCCCATCACCATTAATCCCAATAGCGCACCCACACCTGCCGATGGCAGCGTGGATAAGATAGTCAGCGGGTGGATATAGCTTTCATACAATATGCCCAGCACGATATACATGGTGATGACCGCAGCAATGATTAAGAATAACTCATTGGATAATGCTGCTTTAAAGGCAGATGCTGCACCCTGAAAACGTGTGATCACCGTTGGCGGAATGCTGATTGTTTTCGTCGCGCGCTCAATCGCTTGTACGGCGTCACCCAAGGCATAGCCGGGCGCTAAGTTGAACGCGATTTCGGCAGAGGGTAATTGGTCCTCACGGTATTCAACCAAAGTGGCAGATTTTTGCGTAATTGTGGCAAAGCTGCTTAAGGGTACTTGGTTACCATTGCTTGAGCTGACATACACATGTTGCAATGCTTCTAACCCTGACAGCTCGGTTTTTTGTACTTCTAAAATCACACGATATTGGCTGGCGTGGGTAAATATAGTCGACACAATGCGCTGGCCAAAAGCGCTATACAGGGCATTGTCCACGTCAGCCATGCTAATGCCTAAGCGTCCTGCACTATCCCTGTCGACTTCAATTGCTGCACGCAAACCGTCGTTTTGTTGATTGCTGGCAACGTCGACCAGCTCTGACAATTGGCTTAGATTCTCCACTAACTTAGGCACTGTATCTGCCAGTGCGGCTGGGTCTGTGCTTGTGACTAGGTATTGATATTGCGTTCGGCTGATGCGGTCGCTTAAGGTCAGATCTTGCACTGGTTGCATGTGCAATTTGATATCAGAAATATCACTGACGGCTGCATTCAGTCTTTGAATGATCTCCGTCGCCGTTTCGGTGCGCAGTGGATAAGACTTTAAGTTAATCAGCAAGCGGCCGCTATTCAAAGTGGTATTCACGCCGTCAATGCCCACTACGGAAGAAATACTTTCTACTGCAGAGTCACTGAGTAATGTATCTACCAATACTTCTTGGCGTTTGCTCACAACAGTAAACGATGCCGAAGCTGGCGCTTCTGTCATCGCTTGAATCACGCCAGTATCTTGCACAGGGAAAAATCCTTTGGGGATTACCAACGTGAGTATGACGGTTAATACAAAAGTTGAAATCGCCAACAACAAGACCAGACTTTGGTGACCTAATCCCCATTGTAGCCACTTGGCATAATGCTTAATGACGCGCGCAAGCAGGCCGTTTTCTTGTTTATGCTCTTTAGCGGGAGAGGTTGATTTAAGTAGTCTGGCGCATAACATGGGCGTGAGTGTTAACGACACAACCGCAGAAATCAAAATGGCGACAGCAAGTGTGATTGCGAATTCACGGAATAAGCGGCCAACCACATCGCCCATAAACAGTAGGGGGATCAATACAGCAATTAGAGAAAAGGTAAGCGAAATAATGGTAAAGCCAATTTGCTTAGAGCCTTTTAACGCAGCATCAAAGGGTGTTTCGCCTTCTTCAATATGCCGCGCAATGTTTTCAATCATCACAATGGCGTCATCCACCACAAAGCCAGTGGCAATGGTCAGCGCCATCAGTGTAAGGTTGTTAATGCTAAAGCCAGCCAGATACATCACACCAAAAGTGCCGACCAGTGATAACGGCACGGCAAGACTGGGAATCAATGTGCCAGATGCCGTGCGTAAAAACAGAAAAATCACCATGACCACCAGCGCGATTGCCAGAAACAACTCAAACTGAACGTCTGCCACAGAGCTGCGAATAGTATTGGTGCGGTCCGTGAGTTGTATCACGTTAACATCTGCTGGCAAGCCCGCTTTAAGCGATGGCAGTAGGTTGCCAATACGGTCTACTACCTCAATCACATTGGCGCCCGGCTGGCGCTTGATGTTGATCAGTATGGCTTGCGATTGATTCGCCCATGCTGCGATATAAGCATCTTCCTGCGCCTCTTTAACTTCTGCGACATCGCTCAAGCGAATAGGGCGGTCAGCGATGTTCGCAACAATCAGCTGGCGGTATTCATCTGCGGTTTTAAGCTGGCTATTGGCTTCTAATTCATATGCCAATTTAGGGCCATCAATATTGCCTTTGGCTTGGTTGGAGTTGGCACCACCAATCACGGTTCGAATATCATCAAAACCAAGCCCATAAGCAGCTAATGCAGTTGGATTCACTTGAATACGAATAGCCGGGCGCTGGCCGCCATCAATACTCACTTGCCCTACGCCTGACACTTGCGCGATTTTCTGCGACATGCGTGTATCGATTAAGTCGCGTAATTTGGGCAAACTTAACGTTTTGGAGCTGACTGCCAGTGTCAAAATCGGTGCATCCGATGGGTTTACTTTATTGTAAATCGGCGGGGTTGGTAAATCGGTAGGTAAAAAACTAGTGGCGGCATTAATGGCTGCTTGTACAGATTGCACCGCGACATCCAGCGTATTTTTAAGAGTAAATTGCAAAGTAATCACGGATGCGCCGCCAGAGCTGGCGGATGACATATGTGCAAGGCCCGACATGGAGCCGAATTGTCGCTCCAGAGGCGCTGTCACTGTCATGGCCATGACTTCTGCACTGGCGCCTGGATATAAGGTCACTACCTGAATAACGGGATAATCCACTTGCGGTAAAGCTGCTTTGGGCAGCAAGTTGTAAGCCAACACGCCAGATAGAAAAATGGCAATCATCAGCAAAGCAGTAGCGACAGGCCGCAGGATAAAAATTCTGGAAGGATTCATTGCAGCGGGTTTGCTCTAAAGGGTAGTGATTGGACAGTGTTAATTATTTAAATGGCCGAAAGAGGCAGCCGATGGTGCCTTTCGGTTATTAAAAGTATTGGCTTGCGGGGATTGCGTCGCTTGTGAATGCAGGCGCTTCTTATATTTATTGCCATCGCCTTTGTTGCCACTATGTTCACGCGCTGCTGCGTTTCGCTCTCCGCTGGCAGAATAAATCACCACTTTGGCGTTGTCTTTTAGTTTGTCGATGCCACTGACAACCACTTGGTCGCCGACATTCAACCCCTCGAGAACAGCGACTTGATCGCCATCCACTTGACCTAATTTAACCGCTTGTACGGCGACGGTTTCCACACCATCCTGATCACCTTTGCCTAGTCGTCGAATACGGTAGACATAAGCGCCAGCGCTGCCTTGCTGGATTGCTGCACTAGGCAACACATTCACATTGCGTAAGGTGTTGCTTAGCAGTTTTACATTTACAAATTGGTTAGGGAATAAGGCATTATCCGTATTGGTAAATTGCGCTTTGATTTTCACGGTGCCCGATGTGGTGTCAATTTGGTTATCTAGACTTTCCAAATGGCCAGTCGTCAATAATTTGCTATTGGCTTTATCCCACACTTCTACAGGCAGTGTTTTGCCTGCCTGTTTGCCCGCTTGTATTTGTGTAATCAAATCAGCCACTCTGTCTTCTGGCAAAGTGAACACCACATGAATTGGGTGCACAGCGTTGATGACTGCAATCGGGTTAGTTGTAGTGATGTTGTTGCCACCATCTACTTGCCTTAAACCAATGCGGCCGCTGATGGGGGAGGTGATGCGCGTAAAGCTTAATTGCAGTTTTGCATTTTCTACCAAGCCTTGGTCTGCTTGCACAGTACCTTGGTATTGTTGTACTAAAGAAGCTTGTGCATCAACTTGCTGGGAAGCGATGGAGTCTTGCGATTGCAGGGTCTTAAATCGCTCTAAATCGATTTGGCTATTTTTCAGAAGCGCCTGATTACGCGTGGCTTGACCTTGTACTTGTGTCAGCGCAGTTAAAAAAGGTCTTGGGTCAATCTCAGCGAGAAATTCCCCTTTTTCTACTAATTGGCCTTCTTTAAATAACACGCGTGTCAGTTGACCATTGACTCTGCTAGACACGGTCACCACAGCAGATGGTGTTGCAGTACCAAGCGCGGTCTGGATGACCCGAATGTCACCTTTCATCACTTCCGCAACAACAACCGGGATAGGTTTTTCACCACGTTTACCACCAAACTCAGCACTTTTACCGCCACGTTTGTTCTGTGAGCTATCGGAACTGTTGTTTGCATACGAGTTTGCTTGCGCAGAAGCCTCTTGCTTCTGCCAATACCACCAGCCAATAGCACTTGAGATCGCTAGTGCAATGATGACTTTCGGTATAATTTTTTGTTTCTGCATACAAACTTCTCAATCGTAAACTTACTGACGTGGTGGTTAAACGTTATTTAAATCTAATTACTTAGGATCTTTTTCTCTGAAACTATCGTGGCACGCTTTGCATGACTGGGTCAGCTTTCCAAATTTCACTTTGATCTGTACAGGGTCACCTGTCTCTGCAACCTTGGCGAACTCATTGGCCTCCAAGTTGAATGTCGTGGCCAGTTTTTTAGCTTCGTCAGGTTTTTGAAAGAACTCAGATTTCAAACGTGTTTTTCTCCAGCCTTCACCTTGGTCTGTACCAGAGCCATACAGCGCACCTAATCCAGAGTTTGCAGCAGCAGCAATCGCGTTAGCGGCAGCAATCACTTCTTCTTTAGAGAATGTTTCTGGTTTATCTAGCTGTGCTTTAATTTTATTGGTATTCCAGCCAATGAATGAATAAGCCGATTGGCGATATTTAATCTGGTCTTCAATCGGCCCTGCATGAGATAGCCCTGCATTCAGTAGTACAACCGATGTTAATAAAAGGCTCAGTTTCGTCATTTAATATCCTTGATAATAGTGGGGGAAAGTTGTTTTAAAAAGAGTGTTAAGACAATGCCTTACCATTGACTTTGTGAACTCGGTGCTTGGGGAACAGGTTTTGTTGCAAGTAAATCGGTCAGCACATTTCCAAATGTCAGCCAGACAACCAATAAAGTCAGTGCAATGCTGATAAAGAAATAGACTGGTTTGGCTTCGGCTTTGGTTTGGTCAGTATGGTGATGTATCTCTAAATATTTTTTTCCCGTTAGCATTGGTTTTATTAGGTTGTTCTTTTTCACTAACCAGTAAAAAAATATAGCCAGTAAATGTAATCCAATGACCGTTAATAGGGCATTAAATGCAATGGCATGAACCCCTGTCATCCAGTCACTCAGCGATTGGTCAATTAACGGATAAAGCGGCCCGAATAAGGTAATGTCGTCGTTAGCGAATAACCCTGTAATCACAACGACGCCTGTTAATCCCAATAAGGCAAATACAGCAAGTGCGCCTAATGGGGAGTGCCCCAAGCCTTGCCACTGGCCTTTAAAGTATTGAATCAAGCGCGATGGTGTTGGAAAGAACTGACTGAATCTTGCCTGTTTATTACCAAAAAATCCCCACAACACACGAAAGACGATTAACCCAAGTGCCAGCGCGCCAAGACGCGCATGCCAATCAGCCCAGATACCGCCAATTTCGATGGTCAGATAACTTAATGCAATGGTGATAACCAATAACCAATGAAATAGTCGAATGGGTAAATCCCAAATTTGAATCTTTTGTTTCTGCATGTACTGACTAGTCCTTGAAGTTATTTCTGCTTGGAGTTTTTTAAGAATCTAGATTTTTGTTGAAACGTTTTTAACGTTATATCCAGTAATGCATTAGCAGAATGTGTGCCACTGATATCGGTTGTACTTTTGCAAGGTGATTTTTGGGAGTGTATTTTTAACCTATTGTTTTATTTGAATTTATATAAAAACACAAATAAACGTCAAATCATTTTATTGTTTTAACGAGGTGGATTCTGTTTGCCAAACAACACATTTAAAACAGCTTGTTTCTGACGCAACAGATAGTTATTTTGTGGTGAACATGTTTGTTTAAGAAATTTCAGTTTTGATTGTTGCTGTTGAAACACTTTGTTTATCTGGATGCTTCGTCTTAAGCAGATTTAAGTATGAAGGTAATGGAAACATGCTTTAGATTAACTAGGTGCCTAAGATGGTTAATTAATTTTATCAGTATGATTTTATTGGGATTTTTAATATTAACGAGCGGATTTATTCGTATGGAAGTTAAGTTGGCATGGCTTTTGCCAATCATGTGGCTGGATTGCATTTTGCATTTATTACCATCCACAAGGGGAAAATATTCATGCGTAGTTATTTTAAGAATGGTTCAAGTGCATTAGAGAAGGAACAAAATTCCGCCACTAATGGATTAAGGCCACAATTTAAACGTAAGTTATTGGCATCTGCTGTCAGTTTCGCAATTGGTGCAAGTATTTTGGCGCCGAATCTTGCTTTTGCTGAAACCAGCATAGCGGATTTGCAAGCAGAAAATGCGCGTTTGAAGCAGGAGTTAGAGGAGATTAAAAAAGGATTGCAGTCTAAAGCTGAACAACCTGCTGCAGAAACTGAAGAGGTTGCAGAAGAAGCGCCACCAGAAAGTAAAAAAGCTGAGTTTGCTGCATCAGACACCTTAGATGCTGTCATTGTAACGTCACGTAATCGTGCTGAATTAGCGCAAGAGATTCCATTGCCAGTGCGTGTGCTAGGTGGTGAGCGCTTGGATCGTGATGATATTAAATCGATTTGGGATCTTCAATCTGTCGCACCTAACTTGCAACTTAATAACCCTGGTGAGAATGCACGTAAAGTGAGTCCTGGTATTCGTGGTTTGGGCCGTGGTGGTGCTAATGACTCTATGGAGCAAAGTGTTGGTATTATTGTTGACGGTGTCACTCTGTATTATTCAGGGCAAGCATGGTCCGATTACGTCGATCTAGATCGTATTGAGGTGATGTATGGCCCACAAGGAACATTACAAGGTAAGAACTCTTCATTAGGGGCAATCAATATTGTCACTAAGGCACCAAGTTTTACGCCCAGTTCAAAATTTGAAATTACTACTGGCGAGTTGAATACCTTGCAGGGTAAATTCTCCGCCACTGGGCCATTGGTTGACGACAAATTGGCTTATCGCGGTACTTTTTTAGTGGACCGCCAAGATGGCTTGTATGAGAATACCTACCAATCACTTGGTCGCTCAAAAGAAACATGGCGTGAAGCAAATAAAATTGCCGGTCGTGTGCAATTGCTATGGACACCAACGGAGAATCTAACAGGTCGTTTTATTGCGGATAAATTACGTTCAGATGAACGTGTAAATACAGGTAATGTGCTGGATTCTAATGGGCCTGCCACCTATGCTAATGGCGTAGCTAGGCCGATTACAAATCCGCTGGGAGGATACACGCCAACTGGTAGCTATGTGAATTATGGATATTTAGGTAAATTTGCGCAGCGTTCAGCCTGGTTTCATAATGCGGATGGTTCTGTGTATCAGCCAGAAGTGGGGACTACTGATATTGCCAACTCTGAAGCACGCCCGCAGGTGAGTAACCAGTGGGGTGTTTCTGGACGGTTTGACTGGCAGGTAGCGGATCATACTCTAACCTCCATTTCTGCTTATCGTTATCAAGATTTTGATATTAAAAACGGTGGGCAGTTTGGCCAGTTCTACGTCAGTAATAGTGGTCAGCAATTATGGAATGACCAATTCTCACAAGAGCTACGTATCGCCTCAGATACTGGTAAAGGTAAGTTGATAGATTATCAGGCTGGTTTGTATTATCTCAATGCTGAGGTACTCAGTGATGACCCAACTTACTTTGGTCCTGATGCAGGCGCATGGAATGCTACAAATGGTCAATTCACGACTTTGATCGCTGATGCACCAGGGCGAGAGCTATTGCGTAAGTCGCTAGATGGGATGTATCAGTCATCAGTCACTGACGCTAGGGTGACCAGTAAGGCAGTCTATGGTTCAGCAGATTGGCATGTTACTGATAAAGCAACACTGAATGGCGGTATTAGGTTCACCAAAGAAACTAAGACGAATAAGCTTAGTCAAGAATTAGATCGTGCAGGCGAAGATTTAGCTGCAATAGGTGCGGCATCAGGGGCTTCCGCTGCACAAATAGCCGCGGCTGAAGCCATTCGCGCTAATCAGATTAACGATCCATTTGGTTGGGTGCAGGGGAATACAATCAACAAAAACTTAGTGGCCTGGAATTTAAGCCCTAGTTTCAAAATCAGTGACGATGCGATGGTCTACGGCTCAGTAGGTAAAGGGGTTAAGTCTGGGTTTATTTATTTCACTCAAGATTTGCAGCCAGGAGATGTTGGGCTTGAGACAACGATTAAACCAGAAAAGGTACTGGATTACGAGTTAGGTTTTAAGAGCTTGCTACTTGGCAAGAAATTACAACTGAATGCTAACTTGTTTCGCACAGAGGTGACTGATTATCAGGCTAGCTGGCGTAGAGATGATCCATCAGATCCCACCAAAACGATCACTGGCTGGGGTAATGCGCCTAAGGTACTAGCTCGTGGTATAGAGCTGGAGGCTAACTACCGAGCTACTAATCGCTTAGATATTAACTTAGCTGCTGGTTATAGCAAATCAACGTATGAAGACCAATGGTTGGTACAGGTGCCTGAAATAAACAATACCACAACATACTTTGATGCCAAAGGCCAGCAGATTGCGAATATTCCTAAATTCACAATCAACTATGGTGCTAATTATCAGTTCCCGGTGAGTAACTATTTAGGTCGAATTACTTTGCAAAATACCTACCGTTCCAGCTCATACTTTAACGATAACCACGCTGATTTTACCTATCAAAAAGGTTACAACGTGACCACGCTAGGCTTGGGTTTGGGTGCGTTAAATAAGAAATGGGAATTGTCTGTTATCGCACGCAATGTATTTGATACGGAGTATGCAATTTCTAAAAGCACTTACTCTAATACTGCTGGGCAAACATCTAATATTGGTATGCCAAGAAACTTGACCGCAACATTTAAGTACAACCTCTAGTTAGCTTGAGAATACTGAATGCTAGCGCTTAGCAAGTAATAAACGGCGGGGTCGTATTCTGGCTCCGCCATTTTAGTTTTTTACGAACTGATTTTACGCTACACCAATGGTCATCATCGTGATGGCTATTGGTGTTTTTAAGAAATAATTTAAGAAAGATGCCTGATGAACAATTTTAATATTTTATTAACAGTTGGATTGTGTGCTGTTGCGTTTAATACAACTGCGGCAGAAGGTGATGCGCCAGCAAGTTCTGTAGCCGCCTCAACTGCAAACACCACTAGAGTGCCTGTACCAGCAGCCAAAGGGCCATCACTTGAGCTGGCAATAGAAGCAGCACGTATTGCAATTGAAACTTGCACGGCAGATGGAAATCAAAAAATAGGAGCAAGCGTGGTGGACTCGGCTGGCGTGCTTAAAGTGCTTTTGTCGGCAGATGGTACTTCACCGCGTGGTGTATCTTCTAGCACCAATAAAGCGGTGACTGCATTGCACTTTAAAAAAAGCACCAGCACTTTAACTGAGGAAATTAAAACAGATAAAGCACTGGCTGACAGTATTGCTGCCACCCCTACTTTTAATGCCCGCCCTGGTGGTATTTTGATTCAAGTTGGTGGCGAAATTATCGGTGCTATTGGTGTGGGTGGCGGTAAAACGGATGAGCCTTGTGCTCTAGCTGGTTTAAATAAAATTCAAGCTAGACTTCAATAAACATGCAGAAAACGGCTTATCGAAATTTGCTGAGTACGCTATTTTTGGCGGTACTGTGCTACGTCCCAGTGGCTTGGTCGGCATCGCACCAAGCCAGCACGCCACAAGTGCAAGCGGAACTGGTTTCATCGACGAAACAAGTGGTAGCTGGTGAAATTGTTAACTTAGGCATTAGCCTGAAAATCATCCCACATTGGCACACCTATTGGCAGAATCCTGGTGACTCGGGTACTGTGACGACGATTGATTGGCAGTTCTCTCAACCGTCACAAGTCAGTGAGATTTTCTGGCCGATACCCAGTCGCTTCAGACTTGGGCCTATCGTCAATTACGGCTACGAAAATGTAGTCACTTTGCCAGTTAAGGTAAAAGTTTCACCCGATGCAAAAGTAGGTGAAAGTTTTAAAGCCACAGCAATTGTTGATTGGCTGGTATGCAAGGAAGAGTGCATACCACAGCAGGTCACTTTAACACTCGATTTGCCAGTGGTTTCCGCTGCAAATATTACTAAAGACGTGCATGGTAATACCTTAATAGAAGAGTCATTAGCAAAACAACCGCAAGAAATACCGTTTGAAGATAATCTTAAGCAAGTTAATCTTGAGAAGACAAATGATGGAATGGTTTTACATATTCCTGATTCAAGCCTGACTAGTGAACAGATTCAAGATGTTTGGTTTTATCCGTATGAGTGGGGAAAAATCGCACAGAGTATTGAGCAGACAAAAACGGTTAATGCCGATGGTATCACGCTCGCATTAAAACATGGTGATGCACCTTTAAGTCCTCATGAGTCGTTAGAGGGTGTGTTGGTTGTGAAGGAAAAACGCGGAGATGAGGTTACCGAACGTGGTTATTTAATTCATCCAAAATTAGTCATACCACAATCACTGAGTGGCAACGCAACATCTGATACTAAATCTGTTAATCAAGGCTCAGATTTAGGCTTTGCAACAGCTTTGCTGCTAGCATTAATTGGCGGTGTTATTCTTAATTTGATGCCATGTGTGTTCCCAGTGCTGTCAATTAAAGCCTTGTCATTGGTAAGTCATGCTCAGCATTCACAACGCGAAATATTATGGCAGGGCATCGTTTATACATTGGGTGTGTTGGCCAGTTTTGCCTTTTTGGCAGGCTTGCTCATCGCACTTAAAGCAGGCGGTGCACAAATTGGCTGGGGCTTTCAATTTCAATCGCCGTTATTTGTAGTTGCAGTCGCTTATTTGATGTTTGCCGTTGGTTTAAGTTTATCCGGTGTATTTACGATAGGCGGTTCGGTGACAGGGTTGGGTAGTAATTTAGCGGACAAACCTGGGTATGCAGGTAGCTTTTTTACTGGTGTATTAGCCACCATTGTTGCCACGCCATGCACCGCACCTTTTATGGCAGCCGCACTGGGTTACGCTCTCACTCAGCCAGCCTTAAAACTGATCTTTATTTTCCTTAGTTTAGGTTTTGGCTTGGCACTGCCGTATTTATTATTAACCGCATGGCCTGCCTTGCATCGCAAGTTACCGCGTCCCGGACTTTGGATGGAGCGCACTAAACAAGTATTCGCTTTCCCTATGTATTTAGCGGCAGTGTGGTTGGTTTGGGTACTTGCGCAGCAAAGCGGGGTAAATGGTGTAGCAATCGCACTGGGCGGCATGGTGCTGATTGCATTTGCTGCATGGATATATGACAGCACGCGCTATGTGAGTTTTAAAGCACAAATAGCCGCAAATGCAGGTGTAACGATATTGCTGCTTAGCACATTGTTGATCAGTTATACCTATCTGGATGATGTCGCAGTTGTAGATACAAAATCCACGGTTAAGTCTGATGTTAATAATCACTGGGAAGCATATTCATCACAACGACTAGAGCAATTACTGGCCGAAGGTAAGCCGGTTTTCCTTAACTTTACTGCAGCTTGGTGCATCAGTTGCTTGGTGAATGAGCGTGTGGCACTGAGTCAACCCGAGGTGGTTGCGGAATTTGAAAAAAATAACGTGACCTACTTAAAAGGAGACTGGACTAATAAGGATACGCAGATTACCAATGTACTCACAACATTTGGGCGAAGTGGTGTGCCGCTCTATGTGTTTTACCCGACGGGCAAAGGCGCTAAGCCCGTTGAATTACCGCAGATTCTTACACCGTCTATTGTGCTGGATGCTATTCAATCTTCACTTTAATTTTTTAAAACCAATTTTTTCAACCAAAGGAGTTTTTTATGCAATTTAAACAATTAATCGCGACTGGTTTAATCACTGCTACATTTGCATTTGTGAGCACTAGCGTGTTTGCAGACCCTGTTGTAGATCAACCGGCACCAGCTTTTACCGGTACGACAGCGGATGGCGGCAAGTTAAGTCTTGATTCATTACGTGGCAAAACAGTGGTGTTGGAATGGACTAACAACGAGTGTCCGTTTGTTAAAAAGCATTATGAGAGCGGTAATATTCCGCAATTACAAAAAGATGCTGCAGACAAGGACATCAGTTGGATACAAATCATTTCATCAGCACCAGGAAAACAAGGTCATGTGGATGGTGCAACAGCATTGAAACTAAACGATACGCGTGGCGCTAAACCAGCTTATGTTGTGTTGGACGAAGATGGAAAAATCGGCAAGTTATATGGCGCACAAACTACACCGCATATTTATGTGATCGATGCAAAAGGTGTTTTAGTTTACAAAGGTGGGATTGACAATATTCCTACTGCTAAAAAAGAAGACCTTGCAAAAGCGACTAATTATGTAAGAGAAACATGGATTGCCTTGGCAGATGGTAAAAAAGTACCGCACCCGAGCACCAAGCCATATGGTTGCTCAATCAAGTATCCTACTTAATTCAAATTGATGACAACCAGCCGTTAAGTATCCCGCACGTGGGGCTTACTGCCTCATTGTGCGGCTTGGCAAATTTACAGGTATTACATATGTCACACATCACAGCAAATAAGAAGAAGTTGTCCGCACGCATTAGTCGCATAAAAGGACAAGTGGAAGCAATTGAAAAATCATTACACGTGGGTGTTGAATGCACACATTTTTTACACCAGGTTGCATCAGTACGTGGCGCAATTGATGGCTTAATGTCAGAGGCGCTAGAGGGGCATATCCGTGAGCATTTAGGCCACCACCATTCATCACATCATGAGCATAATGAATTAACTCATCAGCATGACTTGGAAGAAGTCATCAATGTGTTAAAAACGTATCTCAAATAACGTCTATTAGTCCTTAGCGTTGTTGCCAATGCAACAGTTGTTGTTCATTTAGATGCATACGCAACATTTTTCCTGTTATTTATCTTTGTTTAAAAATTTAACTGACTGATTAATATCACTATTTTTGTTGGTATGGTTTCTGCTATGTATTAGCCGCATAGGGTACCCACCTATTCTTTTGCTCAAAAAGTCATATGGGTAGTCAATAACCAAATTTAGAGGAAACCACATGTTGTTTAAACAGTATCGGTGGCCAGTTCTGGCCGCCGCTTTTGGCATATTCATCCATCATTCAGTACAGGCTCAAGCTGAGGAGCAAAACGAACTCCCTGCGATTGAAGTGCGCTCAGAAGTACATGCTTTGATTGGGGTGGCTGATTCTGCGTCTGACGGAAAGGTCACGGCAAAACAAATCGAACATAGGCCTTTTTTGCGCCCAAGCGAAGTCATGGAAACTGTGCCAGGCTTAATCGTAACGCAACACTCAGGTGATGGGAAAGCCAATCAGTATTTTCTACGCGGATTTAACCTGGATCACGGCAGCGATTTTGCAACCTATGTTAATGGTATGCCAATCAATATGGTGAGCCATGCGCATGGTCAGGGTTATATGGATCTGAATTTTCTGATACCGGAATTGATTGGTGGTTTACGCTACCAAAAGGGTACTTATGCGGCTGAGGATGGCGACTTTAGTACGACTGGTTCAGCACATATTGATTATAAACGCTCTATTAGTGCCCCATTTGTGGATGTATCTGTTGGTGAATATCAATTTAAGCGCGCGTTAGTTGCAGGCAGTGAAGAGTGGAATGGATTGCAATGGTTGGGTGCATTAGAGTTGGCGGGTTATGACGGGCCGTGGGATCAGCCAGAGAATCTGAATAAAATTAACGGTTTGGTTAATGTGTCGTCTGGCACACCAAGCAACGGATTTTCAATTTCTGCGATGGCTTATCGCAGTCGTTGGGTAGCCAGCGAACATGTGCCTGAGCGTGCTATAGATGAAGGTGAGATTGGGCGTTACGGCACGTTGTTACCTAATGATGGCGGCGAAACGCATCGTGTCAGTTTATCTGGTGAGTGGACTCAAACCGATGATTTGTCCGCATGGCGGGCAAATGCATGGGTGATTGATTATGGCCTGAATTTATTTAGTAGCCCTTCAGGATTTATTAATGGGGCGGAAGGTGATCAGCATGAACAAGCAGACCATCGGACGACTTTAGGTGGCCAATTAGAAAAGCGTTGGTTTTTAGGTGAAAATTGGCTGAACAGTGAGATTAGCCTTGGTACACAACTTAGACATGATCGTATCAGCACGCTAGGTTTATATGACACGGTGGACAGAGACAGAACCAACACTGTGCGCCAAGACCATGTTGACCAAACTGCCAGTGCTTTATATACAGAAGTTAAGACACCTTGGTTGCCTTGGTTAAGAAGCACTATTGGCTTACGTTATGATTATATGGATGTAGATGTAAACGCAGAGAAAGGTGTATTCAATCAAAATAATGGTGGCAAAACTTCTGCTCAGCAGCTTAGCCCTAAACTTGGCTTAGCAATCGCCCCTTGGAAATCTTTAGAGTTTTATGCTAACTGGGGGCGTGGATTTCATAGTAATGATAGCCGAGGTGCAGTCATTTCTCAGAATGTGGTCGATGGCAGCCCAGCAGATCGCGTACCGTTGATTGCTAAATCAACAGGGAGCGAGCTTGGTCTGCGTGCTGCGCCGTTAACAGGCTGGCATACCAGTGTGGCTTTATGGAAAGTGGAGTCTTCTTCTGAACTGGTGTTCGTCGGTGATGAGGGGGTGACTGAGCCGCGCGGTAGTTCGCAACGCTACGGTATAGAATGGACCAATCACTTAACAGTTTCAGACTGGGTATTTTTAGATGCAGATATAGCGTTATCCAAAGCACGTTTTGATAAAACAGAAAATGGCGGAAAACGTGTGCCCAATGCAGTGCCGCTCACGGCATCCTTGGCTGCTAATTATGATGACGGTAATCAATGGTCGGGTGGCGTGCGTGTACGCTATATTGGTTCTTATGCATTAGAAGAAACAGGACAGGAAAAATCTTCTTCATTCACCACTGCAAATGCCAAAGTGGAATATAAAATCAACCCACAGTGGCAAGCTTCTTTAAGCGTACTCAATCTATTTAATCGTAAAGCGAATGATATTGAATATTACGGTGGTGCGTGTACAAAACTAGATGGGCCTGGTTGCGGTGGCGGTGAAGGCATTGACGGACGTTTGATCCATCCGCTTGAGCCACGCTCTCTCAGGGTCGGGCTACGTTATACCTTTAAGTAACTTCACATAAAGCCAACCTAGTTTAGATTGGCTTTCTACAAACAGAGGTGTTTTGAATCTGCTGGATTACCAGCAATTTAAAACACCTCTTTTTTTATGCCTTAATGATTATTTTAAGTGTAAAAAAATATTAACTTAAAAATCAATTGCTTATGACTAATTTTTCGCCGCAATAAAACAATTGTTCTATTGAAAATTGTTGGCATGCGCTTTGCGATGCTTTTAGCGAGTTCGATAGCTCCAGCTATCGACAAAACAACTTTAAAACGCATCATTAGGACATAAAATGAAAAAAATTAACGTATTAGTCGCCTTATTATTTATTGCTGCATCGCCGCTATCAATGGCAGGTGGCGCCGTGGCAACACCTGCTGGCGATGCCAAGCCTGCAGCACAAGAAGCTAAAAAACCGCCTATCTCTAAGAAATTAAGCCGTGCAGAAGTGGATGCATTATTGGCTAAACCAAATGAAGTGGTTTTGATTGATTTACGTCGTCCAGATGAATTGATTAAAATTGGCGGCTTCCCCGTATATTTGAATATTCAGGCTAAAGAGCTTGAAAAGTATGCGGATTTTATTCCTAAAGATAAAGCGGTTGCGACTATCTCTAACCATGCAGGTCGTGCACATGCTGGTGCTGATTTGTTGATCAACAAAGGCTTTAAAGTAGCTGGCGCAATCGGTGCGCAAGATTATGAAGCTGAAGGTGGTGTGTTGACTAAAATTGCTCCGCCAACACCAAAATACGAGGTAAATAAAGAGATTCCTGGCGTTATCGCCAAAGGCACAAAGTATGAGTTTTTATACGAAGGCTTTGAAGGCACAGAAGGCCCGATTGCCTTGCCAGACGGCACGGCGATTTTCACTGAAACGCGCGCCAATCGTATTACACAGCTAAAAGATGATCGTGGCATTAATATTTTCTTGCAAAATACTAATGGTTCAAATGGCTTGGCTTTTAATCCAAAAGGTGAGTTGATTTCTGTACAGAACTTGAAACCGCAAGTTGGCATTATTTATCCAGCGGGTAAAGAAAAAGTATTATCGAATGAATTTGAAGGTAAACCTTTCCAGCGCCCTAACGATTTAGTGTTGGATAAAAAAAGCGGTATTTACTTTACTGATATTGGCATAACACCAAAACCAGAAGATAAAGCGGCAGAGGCCGCAAGACCGGCTGTTTATTACATTACGCCAGATGGTAAAACCACTCGTGTGATTAATGATCTTAAACGTCCAAATGGTGTGCAATTGAGCACGGATGAAAAAACACTATATGTAGCCGATACGGCAAATGAATTCATCATTGCTTACGATATCAAAGGCGATGGCTCATTAGGCACAAAACGTAATTTTGCCAAGTTAGATGGTTATGCAAAGAACGCAGCAGGCGAATATTCTAGCGGTGCAGATGGTCTTGCAGTTGATTCAGAGAACAGGTTATATGTAGCTTCTAATGCCGGTGTTGAGGTATTTAGCGGAAAAGGTGAAACCTTAGGTGTGATTGCATTGCCAAACAAACCACAGAACTTAGCATTTGCCGGTAAAGACAAGAAAACCTTGTTTGTTGTTGGTAGAGGCGCAGCATATCGCATCCCTTTATTGGCGCAAGGTTATTTAGGCCGTGTTAAATAAGCCTGTTAAATAAACAGTAAGTTTAATCAAGAAATTGTTGGAGGTAACATGACACGCAAAACAGCAGAGGATTTTTCCCCAGAAGTGCTGGGCTTATTTGACCAGTTTGTCCATGGTCAGATTTCAAGAAGAGACTTTTTGAATCGCGCCGGAAAGCTTGCTGTTGCCGGTGCTTCTGCGGCTGTATTACTGCAATCTTTGAGCCCGAATTTTGCAGAGGCTAAACAGATCGATGAGAACGATGTGCGTATTAAAGCCAAATATGTAGAGTATCCATCGCCTAACGGTAACGGTAAGTTGCGCGGATATCTGGTATATCCAGCCAATGTAACGACAAAACTGGCCACTGTACTCGTAGTGCATGAAAACCGTGGCCTTAATCCGCATATTGAGGACATCGCAAGACGTTTCGCGATTGATGGCTTTATTGCCTTTGCACCCGATGCTTTATTTCCATTAGGTAGTTACCCTGGCGATGAGGATAAAGCGCGCGAGTTGTTCCAAAAGCTGGATCAAACTAAAACGCGCGAAGATTTTATCGCTGCCGCAGAAGTACTTAAAAATCTACCCGATGGCAATGGAAAAGTCGGTGTTGTTGGCTTTTGTTACGGTGGCGGCATTGCAAACTTTTTGGCAACGCGCTTGCCAGATTTGGGTGCGGCAGTGCCTTTTTATGGCGGACAGCCTAGTGAAGAAGATGCTGCGAAAATCAAAGCGCCATTACTGCTTCAATATGCAGGCAAGGATGAGCGTATTAATGCTGGTTGGCCTAAATACGAAGCGGCTTTAAAAGCGGCTAAAGTAGATTACCAAGTGTTTATTTATCCAGAAGTGCAGCATGGTTTTAATAACGACACGACCCCGCGCTATGACGCCGCGGCAGCTAAATTAGCATGGGATCGTACCGTCGGTTTTTTCCGTCAACATCTGGTTTGATTACATACAGTAATTTAATTTTTGTTTGACATGTCCAACCTGCAAGAGCCGGCAACGGCATTGCTTTAGTGCGCATGTAATTTAGATGTATAGAAAACCTCTGCATCTAAATTACATGCGCCATTTTTTTATGGTTTGCTTAGGCCATAACGATATAGGGTTTAAATTTAATATCGACAAATTCCTTTCAAAATAATAGTTGTTTAAACAACAACACTCATCCCAAAGATTGCTTCTGCAGCAACAACTCTCATCACAACCTTTAACTTATATCGAATATGATTAGACAGTATTTTTTTAATTTATTGATAAAAATCAATTGGTTAATATTTTTTTTTCTAACCAATTAAATGATTGATAAAGGTTGGCACAGCGGATGCTATAGCAATAGGGGTAGGGCCTATATCAAAGGTCAAATAACAGTTAAAAGTTTTAAGAATTCAAAAAGGGGAGTTGGATGTCAGTCGTTTCATTATTACAACAAATGCATGATTCAGAGTTTGGAACCGCGCTTAGAGAATCACTTTATATGTTTCCTCTGATTGAGGGCATACACCTGATTGGTCTGGCGCTATCGGTTGGCCTAATTATCGTGACCGATTTGCGCCTTATTGGTGGTTTTCTGAAAGAAGTGCCTGTGGCCGATGTGCTTAAGCAATTAAGGCCGTGGCTATTAGCGGGGTTCGTGATTACCTTTGTAACAGGCATTTTATTGCTTTGGGCAGAAGGCCCAAGAATGTGGGCGATTCCAGTGTTTCCAATCAAGTTGGTCTTAATTGTATTGGCTGGGTTAAACGCCATTTGGTTTGAATATAAATATGGCAGAACGGTACATGATTGGGGCGCGCATGTGCATTTTCCTAAAGGCGCTAAATTGGCGGGTTGGGTATCGCTGGTTTCCTGGTCGGCTGTGGTTGTTTGCGGACGTCTAATCCCTTACTTAGAAGCTACACAACATTAATTTTACTGACGAAAGCATTGATATGAGTACAGAGTCATTATTTAAAGAATTACAAAATAGCAGCTTAAGCCAATCTATCGGCCAGCTGGATTCAATTACCGGCGCTTTTGCACAATTATTTCATATTGCCGGTTTTTTACTGATTTTAACCGCTGTTTTACTGGTTAATTTAAGACTGATTGGTTTAGGCTTAAATAAACAAACCATTCCTAATCTGGCAAAGGCAACCAAGCCATTGGTGATTTACGGCTTAGTGTTATTGCTATTTTCCGGATTATTTACTTTCCTGCCTAGCGCCACGCTCTATTATCCCAACCCGGCTTTTTGGTTAAAGATTTACTTATTCGTTTTTGCATTGATTATTCAATTTACCTTGTACAGAAAGGTCACTAGCGTTGAAGCGCCCAATCGAATTCTGGCAGGTTTAACGGCAGTATTATCAATTACATTATGGTTTGGCGTAGCGTTTGCAGGGCGTGCCATTGGATTCTTGAATTAATGATTAAAAGGTTTGGTGTGATGAATAACAATAAAATAATGTTAGGTTTTATAGGGTTAAGTTTGGTCTTTCAGACGGCTTGCAGCAATTCCGTGGAACAAGATAAAACCGCTGCAACGATAAAACCTGTGGCTACGCTACAGGAAATTATGCTGTCAGTGATAGACCCCAATGTGGACCCCATTTGGAATTCGGTATCCACCGTGGCGACAAAAGATGGCGTGGTGGAGAAGGTGCCGTCGACTGATGAGGAATGGAATGTGTTAAAGAATCACGCAATCGTGTTGATTGAAGCTGCAAATCTTTTGCAAATCCCTGATCGCGCAGTCGCGCATGCTGGATCCAGCACATCGATCCATCCTGTAGAGTTGCAGCCTGAAGAAGTTGAAAAGTTGATACAAGCAAATCGGAAAGACTTTAATAATAAAGCCATTAACTTGCAGAATGCAGCAAAGTCAGCATTAGTGGCGATTAAAGAAAAAAATCCAGATGCGCTGTTGCAAGTTGGCTCTCAAATTGAACATGCTTGCGAGCAGTGCCATTCAACTTATTGGTATCCAAACGACAAGATACCAGCTGCAGCCAATGTTTTGGGATTCAAATCCATTAGTCCGACCTATGCGTTGTTACGTAATGGCCCTCAAGGTTAGTACGCTACTATTAAAAAAACTTTAAAGGACAATACTTATGGCAATAGGTTGATATGTATCAACTTGGTTGCCTGGCAATCCTCATATCATTCCATTGCTAATTTAGCTTTTAAATTTAAAAATGGAGTGTGAAAGTATGAAGTATTCGCTATTTGTTTTGGCATTAACTACGGCTTTTTCGCCTTTATTGGCCCAAGCGGAAGCTGGTGATTGGGTAGTTCGTGCACGCGTAGTAGATGTTAACCCTAATGAAGATAGTAAACTCGGCAAAACAGTGAATAAAAATGTAGCGCCTGTGATGTCAGCGGGCGCTGAATTATCAGTGGATAACAACGTGATTCCTGAATTGGATATCTCTTACTACATCACCAAGAATATTGCGGCTGAATTGATTCTTGCGCTAGGTACTCGACATGACGTTAGCGTCAAAGGGGATTCACTTGCTACTGTTGGCAATCAAAATTTAGGCAGTGTGAATGCATTGCCGCCAACCTTGACCGTGCAATGGCACTTTAATCCAGACCAGACTTTTGACCCTTATATTGGTGCAGGCATAAATTACACCAATATGCTGGATAGAAACTTAAAGTTCAGTAGCGGCGCGTTAACCGGTACTAAAATTAAAGTTGATAGTGACAGCTGGGGTTATGCGCTGCAAGCTGGCTTAGATGTTAATTTAAAAGATGGCTGGTTGATTAATGCGGATGTTAAATATGTCACTATCGACACTGATGTTAAAGCAAATATTGGCGGTAGCTGGACAAAGATTGATTCTCTTGATATCAACCCATGGGTGATTGGCGTTGGTATTGGTAAGAAGTTTTAGTCGCGATATTTTAAATAGCCATAGCAAGCCTCTGTCATTTTTGCCAGAGGCTTTTTTGTATCCAAGTCGTTAGTTATGAAAAATCAAGCCAATATTTCAAATGGTTGATTTTTATATGATTTTAGAGAACTGTGCACGGTTACGGTCTGTTTGCAGGTAACGGTCAAACAGCATGGCAATGGCGCGTACAAAAAACCAGCCACGCCCGGTCACTTGCAAGCCGTTATCATCCATGTCTAACAGGCCTAAGTCTTCAAGCTCTTTTAGAGAGTCCTGAATACTTGAGAAATACTCTTTAAAGTTAATGATGTAAGCGAGTTCAATCGATTCATAATCAACCTCACCCTGGCACATGATTGCCATAATGACTGCACGGCGTACCAAATCATCTCTAGACAATGCTAAACCACGCACTACTGGGAAGCGTCCTTGATCAAGATAACCATAATATTCTTCCAAGGTTTTAGCATTTTGGCTATAAGTGGCGCCAACTCGTCCGATGGCCGAAACGCCCAGACTGATTAAATCACATTCAGGTTGTGTGCTGTAACCTTGAAAATTTCGATGTAATCTACCCTGTCTTTTAGCGATGGCCAGATCGTCTTCTGGCAATGCAAAATGATCCATACCCACATACACATAACCGGCGCTAAGAAAAATAGTGATGGCATCAGATAGCATTTCGTGTTTTGTCTGTGCGTTGGGGAGTTCATATTCACTGATACGTCGCTGCGGTTTAAAACGTTCTGGCAAATGTGCGTATGCATACAGCGCGATTCTGTCTGGCTTTAATTCTACGATCTGATTCAGTGTATGAGTAAATGATTCAGATGTTTGCTTGGGTAAGCCGTAAATTAAATCAACATTTACCGAATCAAATTTCAAGCGTCGAGCAGTCTTAACCAAAGAAAATACTTGCTCGGCAGGCTGAATGCGATGTACTGCAATTTGCACATCCTCATCAAAATCCTGCACGCCGAAACTTAAACGATTAAAACCTAGCGCAGCGAGATGCTCAAGGCGAGCGTCATTCACGGTGCGTGGATCAACTTCAATTGAATATTCACCATCAGAAGCTAACGTAAAGTTTTTTCTCAGCAATTGCATCAGCTGCGTAAGTTCTGCATCACTAAAAAAGGTAGGTGACCCTCCGCCCAAATGCAATTGAGAAATAGTTTGACGATTCCCAAAATACTTCATATGCAAATCAATTTCTTTACTAAGATACTCTAAATACTCAGCACTGCGCTCATGATGTTTAGTCACGATTTTATTACAGGCGCAGAAAAAACATAGCGACTCGCAAAACGGAATATGTACGTAAACCGAGAGGGGAAGGGCATTGCCACCTATGTGCCGTTGCTCCAAAGCCAGTGTGTAAGCACCTTCTGTGAAGGCTTCCACAAAACGGTCTGCGGTAGGATACGATGTATAGCGTGGACCTGAAATATCAAAGCTACGTAGTATATCTGCTGTCACGATAGGCGTTTGTACAATGTTTTTAGTGCTCATCTTTCTACTCCTTAATATCTCAGGACTTTGCCAGTTTTAGTTTCAAAATTCTTTGATATAGGTCAAAGGATCCAGCAGTAAACTCAAGCATAATTGACCCAATAGAATATTTTCGGTCAGTAAAAATGTTAGAGGGAACACCTATCAACATAAATGTGAAAACGGTATGCTTAGAACATGAAGATGTCTCTGAGCAGAATATGAATATACAAACAATCAAAGTCGCTTGCTCTAATTGCAACCTTCGAGAGCTTTGCATGCCGATTGGTTTAGATACGGATGAAATGCAGAAATTAGATGCAGTTGTTGCAAAACGGCGCAGAGTCAAGCAAGGCGAGAATTTGTTCAGTAGTGGTGACCACTTTACGTCACTCTATGCGATTCGTACTGGATTTTTTAAAACCTGCGTATCGACTGAAGATGGTCGTGAGCAAGTGACAGGGTTTCAGATGGCTGGTGAAATTATCGGGCTGGATGGAATTGTGAGTGACTTTCATAGCTGTAATGCCGTTGCTCTGGAAGATGCTGATGTATGCGTGATGCCATTTGCCAGTGTGGAAGAGCTATCTCGTGAGTTCCCCGTATTACAACGCCATGTTCATAAAATCATGAGTCGTGAGATTGTGCGCGAAAATGGTGTGATGATGCTTTTGGGCAATATGCGTGCAGAAGAGCGACTGGCCGCTTTTCTGTTGAATTTAGTGCAACGCTTACATGCACGTGGATTTTCACAATCAGAACTGGTACTTAGAATGTCGCGTGAGGAGATTGGTAGTTACCTCGGCATGAAGCTGGAAACTGTCAGCCGAACATTCTCAAAATTCAGTGATGAAGGCATTATGGAGGTTAAACAACGCTATGTGCGTATTCTAGAGCCTGATGCACTAAAGAGAATATTTAATCCGCAAACCTGTTAAAAAGTCTTTTTTAAGCCTCCTGTGCTGAGTGGGAATAGTCCCAGTAACAACCATTGTATGACTTTACAAAGTTACCTCACTGCTTTTGACCATAACCGCGATGTAAGTGGCATGAAATACATTTATCCTGTTGTCTCACGCCGTGCTCGTGGTGTTTCAATCGGGGTTAATCTCAATATCAATAATGCTTGTAATTGGCGCTGTATTTATTGCCAAGTACCCAATTTGACCCGCGGCACACCGCCACCAATTGAATTGGAAATTTTGGAGCAGGAATTAAGCGTATTTTTGGGCAATGTTCTGCATGGTGATTTTATGGAACGTTATGTCGCTGAAGGCAATAGGCAGCTTAAAGATATTGCCTTCTCAGGGAATGGTGAACCCACCAGTGCCAAAGAGTTTCCTCAAGTTGTGTTACTGGTTGAAAAAGTATTGCGTAATTTCAACCTGCTGGATTCTAGTTTACACAGCCCTATTAAAATCCGTTTAATCACAAATGGCAGCTTGCTGGATAAGCCAGCAATACTAGAAAGCGTGCGCCATCTGGCAGGTTGCAACGGCGAAGTTTGGTTTAAACTGGATGCCGGAACCAGAGATGGCATCGCTCGTACTAATGATGTGAATCTCAACCCGCAAAGCCATATTCAACGGCTCAAAAAATGTGCTGAAGCCTGCCCAACTTTTATACAAACCTGTATGTTTGCGTTGGATGGGCAGCCACCTCAAGAGATTGAGATTTTAAGTTATTTAGCGCTTATCAATCAGGTTAAGCAGGTGATTCAAGGAGTGCATCTATATGGATTAGCACGACCATCCTTACAGACTGAAGCGGATAGATTAAGCCGCCTTCCAGCCGAGTGGCTAGAAGGCATCGCACAGCGCATACGCCATATGGGTTTGATTGTGCACGTCAGCGTCTGATTGATTTTGAGAAAATTAAGCGATTAATCCGGCAATTGCATGCCTAAACGGTGTGATGCGACTAGCCAACTGTATTGCACCGATGCGAAGTAAGCGAGCTGGCATACCATAGTTGTTGTAAAGCTTGGCAATAGCATGCGTGGCAAGAAATAACGGTTTTGTATGGCGTCGATGTGCTTTTTCATAGCGCAAAAGCAGGCTGTAATCAGCAATATCTTTACCTGCAACCTGGGCAGCTTTAATTTCAGCAGATAAAGTTGTTATACCTTTTAAACCAAAGTTAAAACCATGTGCCGTCACTGGATGCATGCCAACAGCAGCGTCACCTACCAATGCAAAGCGTTGGTTTATTAAGCGTTTTGCAAATACCGTTACTAATGGGTAGGCGTGGCGCGTAGAGGCTAGACGCATGGCGCCAAGACGATGTTTGAAACGTTCTGAAATCTCGTGGTTAAAGTCAGCCTCAGGCATGCAAATCAAGCTGGAAATTTCCCTTGGGGGCAGTGTAATGACTACAGAAGACTTCAAACCATTCATTGGCAGCAGAGCTAAAGTTTGCCCGTAATCAAACCATTCCCACGCGGTATGCTGGTGCGCTAAATCATGCTCTATCTCGCACACCATCATCGTTTTACCAAAATCGTGCATATCTGCGGCAATACCCATGGCGCGTCGCGTTTCTGAGAAACGGCTATCCGCACCGACCAGAAGTTTGGTTTGAATGACTTCACCACTGGTAAGTGTCACTTTTACGTCGTGTGTACCAGTAATAATGCTGGCTATTTGCGCTTCTGTTTTGAGCTGAATAGACTTTGATGCAGTAGCAACATCATAAGCTGCCTTGCGAATGAGATGATTTGCTACCAGATAACCCAATTCATTTTGGTTTATGAAACGATGATCAATATCTAAAGAGAGTAGGGATGATCCATTGAATACGCGTGCATTACGTAACTGAGATATGTCGTGCGGATTTATATGCTCCCACAGACTTAATTCTTGCATCAATCGTGCTGAATCATGACTTAATGCAATCTGGCGGCCATCAAAAGCGGGGTTGCTTAAACTTGCTTCCGATGCGCGCTCAATCAGCAAGATAGATAGACCAGAATCCGCCAAGGATTTTGCCAAACACAGGCCTGTTGGCCCAGCCCCAACGATAGCTATATCGACATTCAGAGACATAGGCTACGGTGTTGTCTTATCTTGAGTTGGCTTGATTCCGGTAGCCGCATTATTCCTTGCTTGCAATGCTGGCGCCATTGAGTCGCGCTGTGCATCCAGCGTTTTGTTGATCTCCATGCCTTTTCGATAGTAATCATTGATTACAGGGTCTGGAGTGCCAATTGCCAGGTAAACGGTAATGATTGATGCAATAACCACCACTAATGGCCCGGATATGACGAGCCATACATATCCGAAATTCCACCAAGATTTACTATCATTTATTTCCATTGGACACTCCTTTGGTTGCAGCTAATTGTTAATATTCAGGCTCTGGTTATCTTGGGACAAGAAATATAGATTTTTCTGTCACAGTTTCTTTGCTTTGCAGTGATTTGATCTCAAACTCAACAGGGTAAGAACCAGGTTCGACCGAACCATCCGGAATCTCCAAACGTAACGAAAGCCAACGAGACTCAGCAGGTTTTACAATGACGTCTTGATTGATTTCTGTACCGTCCACTTCAATGAGTAAACCCTTAATTCCCGTAGCGTTAAGTTGATAATGTTGAATAGACTCTGTCCCATTCATGATTTGCAGGCGATATACATTTTCCAGCATGCCTCCATCGGCCAGGCGTGCCATTACACCTCGATCTCGTATTACATCAACGCGGAAAGGCGTTCTTAACCATAAACTAGCCAGTAAGGCGGAAACTAAAAAAGCCAGTATTGATGTATAGATGATGACGCGTGGTCGCAAAATACGTTGCATCATTTGTTTGTGTGACCATTTATTGGTCATGGTATTTTGTGTGGAGTACTTGATCAGCCCTCGTGCATAGCCCATTTTATCCATGACTGTGTCGCATACATCTGCGCAAGCACCGCAGCCGATGCACTCATACTGCAAACCTTTGCGAATGTCGATGCCAGTAGGGCAAACCTGCACACACAAGCTGCAATCGATGCACGAACCTAGCGTTTTACTTGTTTCAAGTTTGCGCGACCGGCCTCCCCGTGGTTCTCCCCGCGCTTCATCGTATGTCACAACCAATGTGTCATCATCAAACATGGCACTTTGAAAACGTGCGTAAGGACACATATATTTGCACACTTGCTCACGCAAAAAACCAGCATTACCGTAGGTAGCAAAGCCATAAAAACATACCCAAAATGTTTCCCATGGGCTGATATTCAAATGGATAAGTTCGTTTGCTAACGCTCTGATCGGTGTGAAATAGCCAACAAAAGTAAATCCAGTCCACAATGCAAATGCAATCCAAGCAAAATGCTTACAACTTTTTTTGACCAATTTTTTTGTGGTCATTGCAGCTGTATCCAGTTTCATGCGGGCGGCTCGGTCGCCTTCAATCTTGCGTTCAATCCATAGAAAGATTTCAGTATAGACCGTTTGAGGGCAAGTATAGCCACACCATAACCGTCCGGCTATGGCAGTAAAAAGGAAAAGCGATAGGGCGGAAATGACGAGAATTGCTGTTAAATAAATCAAATCCTGTGGATACAGCACTAAGTTGAAAATATAGAAGCGTTTAGTTTCAAGATCAAACAGTAATGCTTGGCGGTGCCCCCAGTTTATCCAGGGTACACCATAAAAAAATAGCTGGGTCAGCCAAATCATGACCCAGCGCCATTTAGTAAAGAACCCCGAAGTGCTGCGCGGATAAATTTTTTCTTGTGCTTCGTAAAGAGAAATGACGACTTCAGTTAAGGGCGTCGTTTTCTCTAATGTTTTAGTCGCATTTTTACCCTGTATTTTAGGTGCAGCTTCTGTTGGGGAGACATCTTTCATTTCTCAGTTTTGCCAGCCTTATTAGACAAGCCCCAAACATAGGCAGTTAACACGTGTATTTGTGCCGGGGTAAACTTTTCCCCTTGTGCTGGCATCTGGTTGGTTTTACCTTCATTGATCATGCGAATAATTGCCGCTTCACCTGCGCCATGCAACCAAGCATTATCCGTTAAGTTTGGCGCGCCAATCTCCGGATTGCCTTTACCATCCGGGCCATGGCAAGCTGCACATATCGCAAACTTTGCTTTACCTAGCCCTGCACGTCCTGAGTGATACATGCTGCCTGATAGACTCAACACATAATTAGCTACATTTTTTACATCATCGGCATTGCCGACTGCAGCAGCCATAGGCGGCATCATTCCCGTACGGCCATTGGTAATCGTTTCCTGTATTTTTTCCGGACTTCCACCATGCAACCAATCATGATCAGTCAAATTTGGAAAACCGCGACTTCCACGCGCATCTGAGCCATGACATTGTGAGCAGTTATTCATAAATAAGCGTTCACCAATAGCTTTGGCCTCTTTATCAGTGGATAAAGCTTCCACTGGCATGGCAGCATATTTTGCATACAGTGGCGCCAATGCTTTGTTTGCCTCTGTCATTTCCTGTTGATATTGCTTTTCCTGAGTCCAGTCTAATCTACCTTTGTAAGTGCCCAGTCCTGGGTATGCAATTAGATAGATTATGCTGGCGACAATCGTCAGGATAAATAACCATACCCACCAACGAGGAAGTGGGTTGTTCATCTCTCGTAAGTCTTCATCCCATACGTGACCGCTGGTTCCATCATTAGAACTGGTTACTTTTACTTTGCTTGTCAGCCATAGCAATAGTGCACAGCCAAAAATACCAAGCAAGGTAATGGCTGTGATGAGAATAGGCCAAAAATTACTCGTAAAATCACTCATGTTATTTTTCCTTATGTTTTCTTTACATCAAGTTTTCTTAACCATTAAGTTTGCTTAATTTTGGTCGTCAGTAAACGGTAGATTTGCTGCATCTTTAAAGCCTGAGTTTTTTTGATTACGCCAAACCCAAATCATGATTCCAACAAATACGACAAAGCTGGCAACGGTAGTTAATATACGAAGTGTATTCATATCCATTTTTCGTCTCCCTATGTATCTCTACTTAAGATGAGTGCCTAATATTTGTAGATAAGCAATCATTGCATCCATCTCGGTTTTGTCTTTAACATCCTCGGCTGCACTGGCGATTTCCGCATCTGTGTATGGCACACCCACTCGACGAAGTGCGCGCATGGATGCAGGCATTGATTCAGCTTCAACCATGGTTTTCTCTAGCCAGGGATATGCTGGCATAAGTGACTCTGGCACGAGATCACGGGGATTTGCCAAGTGGATGCGTTGCCATTCATCGCTATATTTACCACCAACGCGATGCAGGTCTGGGCCTGTACGCTTACTACCCCATTGAAATGGGTGGTCGTAGACGAACTCACCTGCGACTGAATAATGTCCGTAGCGCAAAGTTTCTGCGCGGAAAGGGCGAATCATTTGCGAATGGCAGTTATAACAACCTTCTCGAACGTATATATTGCGCCCAGCCAATTGCAGTGAGGTATATGGCTTCAAACCTTTAATTGGCTCTGTAGTGGATTTTTGGAAGAATAGTGGCACTATTTCTACAATGCCACCGAATGCGACGACTACAAGAATCAGCACAATCATTAAAAAATTGTTGGTTTCAATCTTTTCGTGACTAAATCCGGTATTGCTGTTTTTATTAGACATAACTCCCCCTTAAGAATGAGCAGCAACTGGTGGTATGTAAGCCAGGGCAGGTTTGCCACTAGTTGCTGTCTTAAGCACATTCCACAACATAATAATCATGCCGCTTAGATATAACGCTCCTCCCAAAAGACGCGTCAAATAATATGGGTGCTTGGCTTTCACACTTTCAACAAAGGTATAAGTGAGTGTGCCGTCAGTATTGATAGCACGCCACATTAAGCCTTCCATCACACCTGATATCCAAAGGGCAGAGATGTAAAGCACAATGCCTATCGTTGCGAGCCAGAAATGCCACTCAATCGCTGCGATGCTGTGCATTTGTTTTTGTCCGAATAGGCGAGGCACCATGTAATAAAGAGCGCCCATAGAAACCAAACCTACCCATCCCAATGCGCCTGAGTGTACATGGCCAACGGTCCAGTCGGTGTAATGTGAAAGAGAGTTAACCGTTTTAATTGCCATCAATGGACCTTCAAAAGTACTCATGCCATAGAAAGACAATGAAACAATTAGAAAACGTAATATCGGATCTGTGCGCAGTTTGTGCCAAGCACCCGAGAGCGTCATAATACCGTTGATCATTCCACCCCAGCTAGGCGCTAACAGTATCAGTGAGAACGCCATACCTAGAGACTGCGTCCAGTCAGGTAAAGCGGTGTAGTGCAGATGGTGAGGTCCGGCCCACATATAGGTGAAAATCAACGCCCAAAAATGCACGATTGATAAGCTATACGAATACACAGGGCGACCTGCCTGCTTAGGAACGAAGTAATACATGATGCCCAGGAAGCCAGCAGTCAGGAAAAAACCGACAGCATTATGGCCATACCACCATTGCACCATCGCATCCTGTACGCCTGCATAGGCAGAATAAGATCGCCAGAAACTGACTGGCGTAGCTGCACTGTTTACAATATGCAGTAAAGCAACTGCTAGAATGAATCCGCCAAAGAACCAATTCGCAACGTAGATATGATTTACTTTACGCTTGCTAATCGTGCCAAAGAATACAACGGCATAAGCTATCCAAACTGCTGCAATCAAAAGATCGATAGGCCATTCCAGTTCGGCATATTCTTTTCCTTGCGTATAACCTAAAGGAAGGGAAATTGCCGCTGCCACGATGACAAGCTGCCATCCCCAGAAAGTAAACGCGGCTAGTTTTTTACAGAATAACTCTACTTGGCAGGTACGTTGCACTACATAATAAGAGGTTGCAAATAAGGTACAGCCACCAAAAGCAAAAATTACAGCATTGGTATGCAGAGGGCGTAGACGGCCAAAACTTGTCCAAGGCAAGCCTAAATTAAGCTCTGGCCAGACAAGTTGGGCAGCAATAATTACGCCTACCAACATGCCTACCACACCCCAAATTACGGCCATGATAGAAAATTGCCTTACAACCGAATCATTATAGGCGGTTGTTTTTACATTCTGGTCTTGCATTTATTACCCCCGTATTGCTTATTGATTAACTACGTTTCGATAATTATTTGTGAGTTTTACAGGTGACATTTTGTCGTAAGGGGCTGTAGGGCAATTTGATATAAATCAATCTTACGCAGAATACGCTTGCCTTCTGCTTCAATATCCTAAGGTAGCGTTGTGAGTTGCGGCGTCAATTAAGAAATGACTGATACTTAATGAGCTGTCAATGACTCAGTCAAGAGGTGTATTTGCTACGAAACTTTCATTAAGTAGATTCGTTTGGCAAATGCGGGGGTTGGGTTTTGAAAGCCATTGTAAATGGATAGCTAAATAAAAAGCCCTGCAATGAGGGCTTGATAGAACTGGTGATGCTAGGGTTGATGCTACTTTTGATTGACGTCAACGCCACCGTCTTTGGGTTGTTCAGTCGTATTTTTGCCTTTTGGTCTGTTTTTATTATCTTTTTTATGATGCTTATCGCCAGTTTGTTTAGCATCACTATTCTCAACAGGCTGAGGTTCAAGGTAATTGCCATGGTCAGTGGCCTCTGGCACTTTATCCTTTTGTGTCTGTGCTGGCGGGCCTTCATCCACAGGTGCCGCGATAACCTGTGCAGAAGTGAATGAAATAAATGTAACCGCGATTAATGTCTGCAATCTGTTCATTATGTTCTCCGTAATCTCCAAAAAAATGAAATAACCTAAAAATTAATTTAGGATAAATAGACCTTAACTGAAGTTTCTGAGAGTGAATGTAAGGGATTGGCTGAAAGTTTTGTCAGAATTCTTTGACATTGAAAGACATAAAGCCTACCAGTTTATTGGCAGGCTTTAATGGGTGTTGTTTGGTTTAATTGGCTGTTGCCAGATATTTGCTGAATATCTGTTTAGCTATCTAAAAACGCACAATTATTTTAATACTGCCTTATTCACCGTTTGGATTAAATTATCGTTATTTGCTTTTTTTGAGCCAAGTTTAGTTGCGCTGGCATTGGTGGCAGTAGCTGCTGCTGGCTTAACTGCTTCCACTTTATTCACAATTTGTGATTTCATGTGGCTGGATGTGTCATGCGTTGGTTCTTGAGTGCAGCCGCCCATAACGGTGGTCTGGCAGGCATTTGCGATTGTAGATGTTGCACATGCAACAGTGAAAACAATGGCAATTAGACTAAATTTCATGATTATTCCTATTAAAATTAAAAAAATGAATATACAGACAAGTTTATATAACCATTATTATAAATTTTAATTATTTCAGTTGCATTAAAAAATTGTAATCCAAATGTAATTAGCCTTAATTTGCTTGTAATAAAAACAATGTCTAATCGGTTATTATTAAAGTGATATGGAAATGCCATTGAATGACCAGCAAATTAAAGCCGAGCTTAATGATGGCGATATGCCCAATATGCCGACTTTAAAACAAGCATTCTGGTATTGGTTAAAGTTGGGCTTAATCAGTTTTGGCGGACCTGCTGGGCAAATCAGCATCATGCACCAAGATTTAGTTGAAAATAAACGCTGGATTTCTGAAAAACGTTTTCTACATGCGCTTAATTATTGCATGCTGTTGCCGGGCCCGGAAGCGCAACAGCTAGCCACATATATTGGCTGGTTAATGCATCGTATATGGGGTGGCTTAATTGCTGGTGGCCTATTTGTACTGCCATCGCTGTTTATCTTAATTGCCTTAAGTTACATTTACATGCGCTTTGGTAATCTGCCTGCTATCGCTAGTATTTTGTACGGAATTAAACCGGCAGTGGTTGCAATCGTGTTATTTGCAGCTCACAAAATGGGTTCGCGAGTACTTAAAAATAAAGCACTTTGGACAATTGCAGGGTCTTCATTTATTGCCATTACTTTCTTTCAGGTACCTTTCCCATTCATTGTAGGGGTCGCCATATTGCTGGGGTTAATCATTAATCATTTTCAGCCAGCATTACTGACTGCATCTGCAGACCATTTGGCGGCGCAAAAAAGTAATGGTAGTGCACTAATTGATGACAATACGCCCACGCCTGCCCACGCTCGATTCAGGCTCAAAAAATTTGTCAGAGTGTTAGCGGTTGGCATCGGTATTTGGCTATTGAGTATGTTGGTATTGGTGCTGCAATATGGTTGGGATGCCACATTGACGCAAATGGGATGGTTTTTTACTAAAGCCGCTTTATTTACTTTTGGTGGCGCTTATGCAGTTTTGCCTTATGTATTTCAAAATGCAGTTGAGCATTATCAATGGCTGACCGTCACACAAATGATGGATGGCTTAGCTTTAGGTGAAACCACGCCGGGACCGCTGATTATGGTGGTCACTTTTATTGGTTTTGTTGGCGCTTGGACACAACCTTTTTTTTGCGCTGATAATGCATTGTTTTCAGCGATTTTAGCGGCATGTGTAGTCACTTTCTTTACATTTTTACCTTCGTTTGTTTTTATATTTTTGGGCGCACCATTGATTGAATCGACGCAAGATAACGTAAAGCTGACTGCACCATTAATGGCCATTACGGCGGCAGTTGTTGGTGTCATTGTTAGTTTAGCCTTATTTTTTGCAGTACATATTTTCTGGCCAAAAGGTGATTTGTCATTCAATCATGTCTTGATTAACTTAGACTGGTTAGCATGTGGGCTAACGTTGGCAGCAGTAATGGCATTGTTTAAGTTTAAATTGAGCGTGATAAAGTTAATTGGCATTTTTGCTGTCATAGGCTGGTTTCTTCATACTTTATTTTGAGTTGAGTTCTAGCAAAAGCAACGAACGATTAAGCCCGTTTTCAGTCTGTCAGACATGCCGTTAAATTATTTTAGAAGACACAATAATGAACATCAATATGAGAATAAATTTAGCAACCAGTTTAATTGGGCTGTTTGTTTTGGGGGCTAGTGTGGCAGCGAATGCAGCAGTTTGCCCAGAGTTGTACAATCATCAATACACGACATTGCAAGGCGACAAAATTAACCTGTGTGATTATCAGGATAAGCCGATATTAGTCGTGAATACGGCGAGTAAATGTGGGTTTACACCACAGTTTGAAGCGCTGGAAGGGTTGTATAAAAAACATAAAGCACAAGGCTTGTTAGTGGTTGGTTTTCCTTCTAACGACTTCAAGCAAGAACCGGGTGACAATAAAGCCATTGGCGATTTTTGTAAATTGACTTATGCCGTAAATTTTCCAATGACAACTAAAAGTTCGGTGTCAGGCGCAAACGCCAATTCTTTTTATAAGCAATTGGCACAGAAAACTGGCCAAGTGCCTAAGTGGAATTTTTATAAATATGTGATTCTGCCGGGCGGTAAAGAGGTGTATGCATTTGAAAGCACTGTATTACCGGACTCTGCTGAAATTATCGGTAAAATAAAACCATTTTTAAAATAAATGGTTTTTAATATAGGTAATATGAAATAAAAAAGAGGCTTAAGGCCTCTTTTTTATGATTTTAATGACGTTAATTCAATCATTTTTAAAGTTAATCGCTCAGTCGTCTATTTTGCGGGTTGGCGTGTTTTTTGCAAAATGATTGCAGATAACTCTTCAATTGAGCGGCTGGTTGAATCCGCCCACGTAATGTTGTTGTTGCGCATGAGGTTTTCAGCGGTGGCGATTTCTTTGCGACAGTTCTCCAGTGATGCATAAAAACTATCTGGTCTGCGCTCAGAGCGCACAGAATGTAGGCGTTCCGGTTTAATGGTTAACCCAAAAATCTTATCAATATGTTTGTACAATACTTCAGGCAGTGTGCCACGCTCAAAGTCTTCAGGAATCAGTGGGTAGTTTGCCGCTTTAATGCCAAATTGCATGGCTAAATAAATGCTGGTTGGGGTTTTTCCGCAGCGTGATACGCCGATCAAAATCACTTGTGCTTCATCAAGGCCAAAATTTGTCATGCCGTCATCATGCCCAAGCGTAAAACTAATGGCTTCCATACGCTCGTGATAATTAGTGCCCATCACGCTATGCGCAATGCCTGCACCAGTGAGCGGTTTTTGGTCTAATTCCAAACCCAATGGGTCAATAAACGTGGTAAATAAATCAATAAAGTAGGCGTTGGCTTGTTTTAAGCTGTTACGTAACTCCATGTTACCTAAAGACATAATGACAGTTGGTCTGGCATTATCTTCTTCGGTGGCGTGTGATATGGCATCTTTTGCCAGCTGAATTTTTTCTAAAGTGTCGGTAAATGGCATCCGTACTTGTTTAAAATTGGTGCGTGGAAAATGCTCCAGTAGCTTTCCCAAAGCACTAGCGGTAATGCCAGTGCCGTCAGAAATAAAAAACACAGTACGGTGATCCATTAACTATAACCTTTATTTTTCAGCTTTATTTTCTAGCTTTATTTCTTGGTAAGACGCTGCCAAGTCGCAACCACGGTATCTGGGTTAAGCGATACAGATTGAATGCCTTCAGCAACCAGCCATTCAGCAAAATCAGGATGGTCTGATGGGCCTTGGCCACAAATGCCAACGTATTTGCCCAAACGATTACAGGTGCTAATCGCCATTTTTAATAATGCTTTTACCGCATCGTTACGCTCGTCAAAGCCATCAGCCAAGATACCAGAGTCTCTATCCATGCCCAATGTTAGTTGCGTTAAATCGTTAGAGCCGATTGAGAAGCCATCGAAGTATTCTAAGAACTGTTCAGCTAACAGGGCGTTAGAAGGGATCTCGCACATCATGATTAAACGCAAGCCATTTTCGCCGCGCTTAAGGCCATTCTCAGCCATGATATCAGTCACGGCTTTAGCTTCAGCCAAAGTGCGCACAAAAGGAATCATTAGTTCAACGTTAACTAAGCCCATTTCATCGCGTACTTTTTTCATGGCAGTACATTCCATGGCAAAACACTCTTTAAAGTCTTCTGCCATATAACGTGCCGCACCACGGAAGCCAATCATTGGATTTTCTTCATCTGGTTCGTAAATATCGCCGCCAACCAATTTTTTGTATTCGTTTGATTTGAAATCAGACGTACGCACAATCACTGGTTTTGGGTAGAAAGCAGCAGCAATAGTTGCAACACCTTCCGCAACTTTATCAATATAAAATTGTTTAGGTGATGCATAACCGCGCGCGCGCGTTTTAATGATGGTTTGAATGGCTTTTGGCATTGCATCCACATTTAAAATCGCTTTCGGGTGAATACCAACCATGTTGTTAATCACAAATTCCAATCGCGCTAAACCAACGCCATCATTGGGGATTTGCGCAAAACTGAATGCCATATCAGGATTGCCGACGTTCATCATGATTTTGCAGGGCGGTTTTGGTAATGCGCTGTTTGCTTGTGATGATACTTCAAAATCTAACGCACCGTGATAGACAAAACCGGTTTCGCCCTCAGCACATGAAACGGTGACAATTTCGCCTTCGCGCAATAAATCAGTCGCATTAACAGAGCCAACAATCGCTGGAATACCCAATTCGCGCGCGATAATCGCTGCGTGACAAGTGCGGCCGCCACGATTGGTCACCAAAGCAGAAGCGCGTTTCATTACAGGCTCCCAGTTTGGGTCAGTCATATCGGCGACCAATACATCACCTGGTTGTACTTCATGCATTTGTGCAGGATCTAAAACAATTCTAACCGGGCCAACACCTACTTTTTGTGTCACTGCACGGCCTGCAACTAATGGTATAGAAGAGTGCTTCTGTAGCTTGTAAGATTCCGTTACGTTTTTCAGTGATTCTTGTGATTTCACTGTCTCTGGACGTGCTTGTAGAATATACAGTTTGTTATCTAAACCGTTTTTGCCCCACTCAATATCCATCGGACAGCCATAATGCGACTCAATAGTCATGGCGTAGGTGGCTAATTCTAAAATATCTGCATCCGATAATGAGTACACGTCTGCTTGCGCTGGATCCACATCTACCGTCAGTGTGCTTTTGCCTGCTTGCGTGGCATCGCTAAATACCATTTTAATTAATTTAGAGCCCATGGTGCGGCGCACAATCGCTGGTTTTCCAAGCGCTAATAATGGTTTGTGCACGTAAAACTCATCAGGATTTACCGCGCCTTGTACCACTGTTTCGCCCAAACCGTAAGATGACGTGATAAACGCCACATCTTTAAAGCCGGATTCCGTATCAATAGTAAACATCACGCCAGCACAGCCGATGTCTGAACGCACCATTTGTTGCACACCAGCTGACAACGCGACATCTGCATGGACAAAACCTTTATGTACACGGTAAGAAATCGCACGATCATTATATAAAGAAGCGAATACTTCTTTGATAGCATGGTTAATGTTATCCAAACCATGAATGTTCAAAAAGCTTTCTTGTTGGCCGGCAAATGAAGCATCAGGCAAGTCTTCTGCTGTGGCAGAAGAGCGCACTGCGAAAGTTGTACCAGCGGCAGAATTGTCAGTCAGGCGTGCATAGTTTTCAGCAATTGCAGCAGTTAATGCTGGTGGAAAAGGTGCATCCATCATCCATGTGCGAATTTGTGCACCGCAGATTGCTAGCGCTTGCGTGTCATCTGCATTTAAATTATCCAGCAAATCATTGATTTTTTTATCTAAGCCATCTTGTGCTAAAAACTCACGGAATGCATGAGCGGTTGTAGCAAAACCAGTCGGCACGCGTACGCCTTTGGCTTTTAGCTGTGAAATCATTTCGCCTAAAGAAGCATTTTTACCACCAACTGATCCTACATCTGTATTACGGAGCTGTTCAAATGGAACTACGTGAGCTGCTGACATGCTGAAATCCCTTAATTTTTTACAGAAAAACTAGATTAATAGTGCTTTATAAATATGCACACTATTGATTGTTAAATGTTTATGTTCGTTATTGTGCCAAAATAGCCCGTTAATGTCACGTTACATCAGTAGCTCAACTGGACTAAAAGCAGCTAAATTGTCATGGTTTTGTTCGTTTAAGCTAAAATAATGGAAATAGTTAAGCGCAGAATAGCCAAGCACGTCATGAATAATTTAAATCTTATACCTTGTGAAAAATTGCAGTTGCAACAAGTGACAGTAACGACTACAGCACGTTTACATATGGGGTTTGTCGATTTAAATGGCAGTAAAGGCCGAATGTTTGGTAGTTTGGGAGTGGCTTTAAATGCACCGGCAACTCGATTAACAGTTGCTAGAGGTAAAAAAACGTTAAATGTGGCTAACGGTGACGATTGTGTTGATAAAATCGTTGAAAATATCAAAAAAAAGCTAAATGTTGAATTGGATATTTCGGTTGAAATTCATGAAAAGATAACTGAGCATGCGGGGTTAGGTTCTGGCACGCAGATGGCTTTAGCGATTGGTACAGGCATTAATGCCTTGTTTGATTTAAATCTAACGACTGCGCAATTAGCTGCTATGACAAGCAGGGGCCGTCGTTCCGGTATTGGTATCGGTACGTTTGAGCAAGGCGGTTTAGTATTTGATGGTGGCAGGAATACATATCAAAATAATCCACAAGAAAATAACCGACAATCCCCACCGATAATTGCGCGCCATGATTTTCCACAAGAGTGGCCAATTTTGTTGATGATGGATAACGATGACCAAGGTATATTTGGCGATGCGGAATTGCAAGCTTTTGGGACCTTGCCTCATGCAGATTTAGCCACTGCGCAAGCGTTAAGTCACCGCGTGTTAATGCAAGCATTGCCCGCAATTGTTGAGCGTGATTACGCACAATTTTCTCAAGCGATTCATGCCTTGCAATTAGCGACAGGCGCCTATTTTTCTGCTGCGCAAGGTGGACATTATAAAAGTGCGAAAGTGTCGGAAGCGCTCGGTTATTTAAACACCCAAGGTGTGATATGTGCGGGGCAAAGCTCTTGGGGGCCAACCGGGTTTGCCATATTTGAGAATGACGATATTGCCAATAAAATGTTGAATCAATTACAGCAGAGGTTTTCTAAATTCGGCCAGCTGCGCTTTCAATTGATGCGCGCTAAAAATACCGGCGCTACTATTCAGTTAGGCTAAGCGCTTATTTAAGTAACGTTAATATTTAAACGTAGCTGTAAAGTAACTCATATTAAGTCCATCCTATAAAGATAAATTATCATGCAAAAAGTATCTATATTACATTTGATTACCGCTGCTAAAAACGCCAGTCCGTTTGACGTAAATATGGCGTATGACGCGGGTTTTGACAAAATTATGCCTTATACCAATGTGGTGTTAAATGAGGTTGCAGGGCTTACGCAGGATGCGATTTTTTCGCGCAGTCCTTCAGGCGTAAAACGTGAGGCGCTATTTATTGGTGGGCGCGATATTCATCTGGCATTGACCATGCAGCAAGCCACGAAAAATGCCATGTTCACACCGTTTGAAATGTCTACATTTGCAGATCCGTCTGGCGCATTTACAACAGCGGCAGCCATGCTGGCTAAAGTGGATACGGTACTAAAAAACAATCAACAAGAATTAGCTGCACAAACCATTGCTATCTTGGGTGCAGGTGGAGCAGTTGGCAGCACAGTTGCCTTAATCGCCGCTTCATTGGGCGCCACAGTGCAATTGGTGGCACACAAAGAATTAGCGCAAATGCAGGCCTACGCAGCAGAGTTGGAATCAAAGTATGGATTAGCTCTGCAAGTGGTTGATGGTACTGATGATGTAAAGAAAACACAGATTGTGCAAACTGCAACGGTCGCTATTTGTGCGGCAGCAGCAGGTATTAGGGTATTGGAACTGGCGCATTTTATTACCTCTAAAACGCTTAAGATTGTGGCGGATGTGAATGCGGTTGCACCTTCTGGCGCAGCTGGCGTCGATGTGATGAGTGATGGACAGTTAATTGCAGATACACAGATTTTTGGACTGGGTGCATTGGCGATTGGCCAGTTAAAATATAAAACACAGCAAGCGATGCTGCAACAAATGCTGGAAACGGAGCATCCAGTGCATCTGGCTTATAACCACGCATTTGATATCGCCAGAGCTTTCTAAGTCATCTTTTAGTTGTGGTAAATACAATCATTATTGCGGCAATTTCCAGTCGCAGTTATGTGCAGGTGGCGGTTGATGCTGGTTTTGACGTGATTGCAATCGATGCATTTGCAGATGTGGACACGCAAAATCTAGCGGAAAAAGTGATTCAAATTGAGGTGAATTACGGTCAATTTGATGCACATCAATTATTAGACGCTTTAAATCGAATAGACTTAGATCATTGTATAGGGTTGAGCTACGGTGCAGGTTTTGAGGCGCAGCCTGAGTTACTAGATCAAATCGCTTTATTGTTACCTGTCATTGGCAACAGTGCGGAAGTGCTGGAGCAATGCAAACAGCCGAAATCATTTTTTGCGCTGTGTGATGCATGCAACATGTTCTATCCGGAAACGGTGTTCAAAAAACCAATCAATACGCTGGGTTGGCTGCAGAAAACGATTGGTGCAAGTGGTGGCGAGCATGTTAAATCCGCTTTACCTTTAGAATTAGAGTCTGCAAACCAAGTGTATTACCAGAAAAAACAGTCAGGTACACCCGTTTCTTGCCTGTTTTTGGCGGATGGTAAAAATGCCCTTGTGCTAGGTTTTAATGAGCAATGGTGTAGCCCGACACTATTGTCGCCTTATCGCTTCGGTGGTTTGGTTAGCCACACACTGTTGAGTGAAGCTGCTCAAAATAAACTAACGGCATTTGTGCAGATAATGACCCAGAAGCTGGTATTAAAAGGCTTGAACAGTTGCGATTGCCTTGTGCAAAATGACGATGTATTGATGCTGGAAATCAACCCGCGCTTAAGTGCCAGTGTGGGCTTATATCAAACCAAGCGTGGCAATTTATTTACAGCACATGTGGATGCTTGCTTGGGGCGATTAGATAGCTGGCCGGTTGTAAACAAACAGTCGCGCGCATTGCAGATTGTCTACGCCGGTAAAACTGCAAAAGTGTCAGCAAAAATGGATTGGCCAGCATGGGTGTGTGATATTCCACAACCCAATAGTGAGATACCGGCGGGTGCGCCGATTTGTAGTGTGATTGCGGAAGCGCGTACGGCAAGGTTAGCCAAGCACAGAGTATTAGAAAGAGTAGCTAGCCTGTGATACGCTTCAGGCTTTACGATTTCAGTTTTCATTACTTAATTTATCACTAGTTTAATTCATTAATTAAACTTAATAATCCAACAGTATGATTCAAAGCGAGCATATGTCACTTAGCAAAAATATCAGTATTAACCAATTATCTCAGCCCTTGGTTACGGCCTTAATTAACGATGCGAATGCACTTAATTTAAACGTTTACCCGCATGCGACAGGCGCAACAATTGTTGATGCTGGTATTGAAGCTACGGGCGGTTTAGAGGTTGGGCGACGCATTGCAGAAATCTGCATGGGTGGTTTGGGGCAAGTCAGTTTTGTGCAGAATAGCCATTTTGAAAATTGGCCAGCAGGCATACAAGTCACAGCAAAAAATCCTGTCTTAGCCTGTCTTGGTAGCCAATATGCGGGCTGGGCTTTAAGTTTCGAAAAGTTTTTTTCGCTTGGTTCTGGTCCGGCACGGTGTATCGCGCAGCGTGAAGATATTTTTAGTGATATTCAGTACAAAGATTCTGCTAATAAAACTGTATTAATATTAGAAACAGACAAAATCCCGCCTGCCGAAATCATTGCAAAAGTAGTGCGAGATACTAATGTATCCGCTGAGAATCTAACTTTCATCTTAACACCAACCCGCAGCCTCGCTGGTACAGTGCAGATTGTGGCGCGTGTATTAGAGGTGGCCTTACATAAGTTGCACACATTGCATTTCCCCTTAGAACAGCTTGTTGATGGCATCGCCTCTGCGCCGTTGCCGCCACCCAGTCCGGATTTTTTAACTGGAATGGGGCGTACGAATGATGCGATTTTATTTGGTGGTTTTGTGCAATTGTTTGTGCAGTCCACGGATGAGGCCGCAAAGCAATTAGCAGCAGATTTACCAAGTAACGCTTCAAAAGATTATGGCAAGCCGTTTGCGCAAGTATTTAAAGCGGTGAATATGGATTTTTATCAAATTGACCCGCTATTATTTTCACCAGCAAAAGTGACTATCACCAATTTAACCACAGGCAATAGTTTCTTTGGAGGCGCATTTAACGAGGCTTTATTAAATCAATCGTTCGGTGCTTAATGAGTCTTAAATGCGCATTCCGATTTTTACCGATGAAGTGGAAACTAAAGGTGGCTGGCATGGCACGCAATTAGCTAAAGCTTTTGCTGTGCGCGGGGTTGAAGCGGTTTTTGTTTCGTTAAGAGATTGCGTGATTGATTTATCGCAAGACCTTGCCAAAAATTCTCAATTGCCCATTCAAATCCCCCATTTTAATGCCTTACCCAAAACCGTTTTTGTGCGCGGTATTGCGGGAGGAACTTTGCAGCAAATTACCACGCGCTTGAATATATTGCATATGCTGAGAATGAAGGGGACTGTTGTTTACAACGACGGTAAAGCGATTGAGCGTACCGTTGACAAAGCCATGACCAGTTTTTTACTGCACCAAGCTAGCATAAAAACGCCACAAACCTGGGTGTGTGAGTCCAGAAAAGTTGCACATGAAATCATCGCGCATAAAACAGTTAACACCAGTAAACAGTTAATTATTAAGCCTTTATTTGGATCGCAAGGGCAGGGCGTAAGACTTGTCAGTCAGCCATATCCTTTGCCGATGGATAAGTATGTGGATGGTGTTTTTTACTTACAAACATTGATTAAAGCTTCTCACGATTACCGTGTATTTGTAATCAACAATAAAGCAATTGCCGCTATACGCCGCAGTGGTGAAGGCTGGTTGCATAACGTAGCACTGGGTGCAGAGTGCGAGGCAATTGATGATGCAGATATTTTAAATTTGGCAGAACAAGCTGCCAAAGCCCTAGATATTGCTTATTGCGGCGTGGATATTATCTGCGATGCGGATGGCGCGCTTTACGTATTGGAAGTGAATAGTATTCCCGCATGGCGCGGTTTACAAAGTGTGACGCAAATCAATATTGCCCAAGCTTTGGTGGATGATTGTTTAAGTCATCTAAACTGATGAGATATAAATCTTATGTCTAGTATTAATCAACAGCCATTAAATCAACAATTGGCCCAACTTTTCAAGATGGCTTGTATCGCCGAGCTTGAGGCATTAAAACCTGGCAATGTGCATATTTTTGCAGATGGCCACGGCATGACTATCCATGACTTTATCAAAAGTGCCGAAGCGGTTTCTAGCGTAATCGCACAGGCGGATTTAAGTTTAGGCCAGCGTATTTTAGTTAGCGTGGAAGCGACGCAAAAATCAGTTTCCTGCAATACCAATTTAGGCATTATTTTATTGTGCGCGCCTTTAATTCATGCGGTTTTAACGCCATTGCAAGGTAATTTACAGCAACGTTTAAAACAAGTATTGCAGCAGACGACCACCAGCGATGCGCAATGCACTTTTGATGCCATTGCACTGGCTAATCCTGCGGGCTTGGGTGATGTAGCGCAACACGATGTGCGTCAGCAGGCTGGTTGCACTTTACTGCAAGCCATGCAAGCTGCGGCGGACCGCGATTTAATCGCCATGCAATATGCCAATGGATTTGAAGTGATTTTCAAGCTTGGCTTGCCAATATTGACTGAGGCTGATATTGAAAATAATACCGGTATGAATAGTGCGTGGTTAACGACAAAACTGTACCTGACATTGCTATCCGCCTTTGCCGATTCGCATATTGTGCGTAAGCACGGCGTAAGGGTCGCCGCAGATATTCAGCATCAAGCCAGCCAACATTTAACAATGTTTAACATTTCAGATAGCCCTAAGCTGTATCAAAGCAAGTTGCTTGCATGGGATAATCGGCTTAAGCAACAACAGGTGAACCCAGGTACAAGTGCCGATTTAACGGTAGCGTGCTTGTTCGTGCGTGCGTTAAATAATAAGTTGATTCAATACGATGGTTAGCTAACGATTTGGCATGAGTTGCAATAAGAATAGTAAGAATAGGAAATATCATAGGGATGAAAATAGCATTTTTAGAAGACAATGAAAGTTTTGCTGAAGATATAGTACGTTCACTCACAGCGGCAGGGCATGAAGTACAACATTTTTTAATGGGGCGAGAGTATTTAAAAGCAGTTGTCAGCGATAAGTTTGATTTATGTCTGCTGGATTGGGAAGTGCCAGACATGAGTGGTGCAGAAGTACTTGCTAGCCTGCGGTTAAAAGGCAATACGCCACCTGTGGTTTTTTTAACCGGCAGAGATGCTGAAGAAGATATTGTGCAAGTGATGGAAGCAGGTGCTGATGATTATATTGTGAAGCCGCCAAATATCAATGTATTATTGGCACGAATTAGCGCGCTTCATCGCAGGGTTAATCCTAATAAAAATCAGGCAGAATCCATTAATCATGGTCAGTTGAAGATAGATCTGAACAAAAGAAAATTCGAGATTAACGCTCAAATTATCAAGCTGACAGAAAAAGAAACCGAGTTGGCGCTGTATTTTTTTGCAAATTTAGATGTTTTATTATCGCGTGCGCATTTAACCAAAGTGGTTTGGGGAACGACCCCGGATATTGATACGCGGACGATTGATGTGCATGTGAGCCATTTGCGTAGCAAATTAAAGTTATTGCCGCAATTTGGCTGGCGTCTGATTTCCGTTTATCATCAAGGCTACCGCTTAGAGCGTTTGGTATAGATTCTTTTGGATTTAGGTTGAAATTCCTGTTAGTTAAAAATAAATTTCAAGCCGATATGAATACTAAAATGCACATAAAAATCCCCTTTTTAAATGTAGTAAAGCAAACGCATTTCACACGTTCAATTTTGCTGTTAACCTTATTGGCGCCACAACTGAACGGCGGCGTCTTCGCCGCAGAGACTTCACCTGAATGGGTTTACAGTGTGCGTCCGCACGATACCTTGATTCATTTTGGTGAACAGCATTTAATCAATCCAAATGATTGGCATATTTTACAAAAATTAAATCGCATAAAAGACCCTTATCGCATGCCTATCGGCAGCAAAATTCGTGTGCCTCTGCATTTGGTTAAGCAAGGCCCTGCCAATGCAGAAATCGTATCAAGTGTAGGTACGGCTTTTATCCTGAAAGCCAATCAAACTAAACAGCTAGTTGTTGTAGGACAGCAGTTAAGTCCAGGTAGTGAACTGCAAACGGCAGATAAAAGTAAGCTCAACATTCGTTTTGCCGATGGTTCCATAGTGACGATGCAGTCCAATTCGACTTTGAAATTGGATAGTTTGAGCATGTATAGCGGTGGCGGTATGGTTGATACCAAGCTGCGCTTGCAACAGGGTAAAGTTGAAGTAGAAGCAAACCCTCAAAAAATGCAGGGCAATAACATGCAGATATTTACGCCGACTGCAGTAGCAGCCGTGCGCGGCACTGAATTTAGAGTGTCGACAGATGAGCAGCATATTTGGCAAGAAACCTTAGATGGACAGGTCGCGTTGTCCGCTGCAGGTGAAGAGGTAGCGGTTGAAAAAGGCTACGGTAGTTTGTCTGAAAATGGCCATGCGCCGCAGCCACCTGTTATGTTGTTGCCCGCACCCGATGTAAGTTCACTACCTGTCAAGCTAGCGACGTTGCCGGTTACTTTTACGATGCCTGCGCAGAAAGATGCTGTCGCTTGGGTTGGCAAGGTCTACAAGGAAGCACAATTGAATACCGTGCTAGCCGAGGCGGAAAGTCAGACTAGTCGTTTAGATTTTGGTGATATTGATGACGGGCAATATTATTTAGAAGTGCGTGCAAAAGATAGCAACGGTTTAGAAGGCTATGATGCAACGCATCCATTTACGATACGTACGCGTCTTTTGGCGCCCGAAGCTGTTTCGCCGCGTCAGGCAGAGGTTGTGAGGGAGCTTAAACCGGTATTAAGCTGGTCAGCGGCAGATATGGCTAAAACCTATTTGATCGAATTTGCTAAAGATGCGGAATTTAAAGATATATTGCAAACGGAGCAAGTAACCGTTAACCAGTTCATACCAAAAGATCCATTACAAATAGGTCAGTATTTTTGGCGTTTAGCCAGTGTGGACGGTGACGATGTTAGCCCTTATTCCGGTGTGAATCAGTTTAGCTATAAACCAGTCCCCCCCATGCCAGACATTAGCCAATTAGTTGCTAAAGTTGAAGAGAATCGGGTGTTTATTACAACGGTTGATCCGCCAGAAGGTTTAGCTTATGAGGCGATGTTAGACAATGAAATGAATAATCAAATCAATGTTTGGCAAGCCGTTGGTTTAGATGGTCATTTTGATTTCTTGCTACGTGAATACGGCAAACAAACTTTGAGGCTGCGCTTGGTTGATACCGATGGCTTTGCCGGGCCAGAAGCAAAAACAGCGTTCGATGCTTGGCCGCAATGGCGATTCCCTTAATTAAGGTGAGTACTTTTAGAAGAAACATCATTTGACCCGCATTCGTTTTAACGATTATGTATCGACAGCATTGATTTTGCTGTCACTGGTGGTGTTAATCCATGTAACCGGATTATTTTCGCGCGTCGATAACCTGATTTTTGATATAGGGCAGAAGCTTCATACAACACCTGCACCTAATGACATTGTTATTGTGGCGATTGATGAAAATAGCTTGTCCCGGTTAGGTCGCTGGCCTTGGTCAAGGCAAATCCATGCTGATTTGATTCAGCGCCTTAAACAAGAAAACACGCTCGCAATTGGCTTGGATATTGTTTTTTCTGAACCAGATCAATTAAATCCTTCGTCTGATATTGCACTGGCAGAAGCTATACGGCAGGCTGGTAATGTCGTGCTGCCAGTATTGCTAGAAACTGCGCGGGTGAACGGTCAATTGATTGAAACATTACCATTGCCTGATTTAGCAGAAAATGCGGCCGATTTAGGCCGTGTGCATGCGGTGCTGGATGAAGACGGTATTGCTCGTAGTGTTTATTTGTTTGAAGGTATTGGCACACCAGTTTGGCAACATTTTTCACAGGCGGTATTAAATGTTGCACTTAAGCAGCCTTCAAAAAATCAGTTTCAAGCCTCAATCTTTCAGCAAGATTCAGTTGCGAACAGTATGTTTTCTTTACAACAGCAACAACAAAAGAGAGTGAATTTCAGCGGGCCGCCAGATCACTTTTCTACTATTTCATATGCACAGGTTTTAAATGGTGAGTTTGCAGAAGATACCTTTAAAGACAAAATCGTGCTTATCGGTGCCACTGCATCTGGTATGAATGATTTATTGTCCACGCCCGTATCAGGGCTAGGGCAGCCAATGGCTGGAGTCGAGTTTCATGCCAACGTATTGGATTCGATGCGTACCGCAGGGCTGATTGATGTGGTGCCCATATGGTTGAGTCTATTGGTTTTAATTGCCCTGGCGTTGCTACCTTTGGTGTGGATGCCCAAATTATCCGCGTTAAGAGGACTGGTTTCAACATTACTATATTTTGTGTTGATTGGTTTGTTAGCAACCATTTTACCTAGGATGTTGAGTATTTGGATTCCGCCATCTGCCGCGCTATTGCCAGTATTAATTTCTTATCCGGTATGGAGTTGGCGCAAGCTGGAGGCAGCTCAACGTTATTTAGATCAGGAGTTGGCCTATTTAAAAAGTTTAATCCTTAAACCAGACGCAAAAGACCATGCTACACATAGCTATGACAGTTTTGATGCTCGCATTGAGCAAGTGCGTGTGGCGGGGCAGCAATTACGATTTTTACAGAATGACCGCAAAGAAGTATTGGCCTTTATCTCACATGACTTACGCGCGCCATTGGCGAGTGCCATGATGGTGCTGGAGGAGCATCAGCAGCTTAAATCAAGATTGTATGCGCCGCTATCTCAGGCGTTAAATTTGGCTGAAGACTTTTTACAGGCTTCGCGCGCTGAGATGAGCAGTCGTGCCGACTTTAAAGAGCTGGATTTTGCCGGTATTACGCATCAGGCGGTAGATGATGCCTATGAAAGCGCACTTAAGAAAAACATCACATTGGAAAGGGAGATTGTAGACGGCTTGGTGTGGGTGAATGGTAATTTTGGATTATTACATAGGGCTATTCTGAACTTGGTATTGAATGCTATCAAGTTTGCACCTGAATACTCTACAGTGTTAATTCAGCTCACTTATGCGAATCAACAAGCGGTGATGAGCGTGGTTGATTATGGGGCAGGTATTTCACCAGATGAGCAGAAGCAATTGTTTAAACGATTTAGCCGATTAAAAGGCGGCAATGCCGCACCGGACGGCGCTGGTTTAGGTTTGTATTTTGTGCATACGGTGGCAGAGAAACATCTTGGTAGCGTTGATGTGGACAGTGAGCTTGGACACAAAACCAGTTTTAATCTGCGACTGCCTGTGCTGAGCTATCAGCAGCATTAAACAGTGGCATATTAATCAGTTTTTTCGCAACATATAAATTATTGTCTGCGGCTGCAATCCAGTCATCTATATTGTCATATGGGCTACATTCTGCAAGACCGTAATGAAACGAGCTATGAAATTTGATCTGGCTATTTGTCGTGTGTTGAAAGCTTTCTGAAAGTTTTTGAATCCTTTCCAGCATTAGTTTGGCCTCTTTTTGATTGGTATTAGGCATTAAGATTAGCCATTCATCTCCGCCATAACGAAATAATTTATCACCAAAACGCAGATTATTCTGAATCATTAATGCGGTATTCATCAGCACTTTATCGCCAACATTATGACCCCACTCATCATTGATTTCTTTAAATTTATCTTGATCGACTAGTGCAATAGTGCAGGCCTGTTGATGGCGTTGGTTGCGGTTGAACTCTAACAGTAGATTGGATTTAAGTGTCAATCGTGTCAATGCGCCAGTTAGTGGGTCGCGCATTGTAAATTCACGCCATAATTCTTGATTCAGTTCTTTTGATTCCTGCATAAACAAATGCGCTTGTAGTTGGAACAGATTAAGTTGGTCAAAAATAGACAAACCAGAAAGCGGGTGATGGGCTTTGACGGTATCATCCCATGAGCTTTCTAAGCGTTGTTTTATATTTGTAAAGCTAGCGTTTAGATTTTCTGGCAGATTTAAATCATGTGAGGTCAATGCATCAAATTGATATAAATCGGACAGTGGAGGTGCGTTTTCGCCGGTTAAGATGCTACGCATCTTGGTGATTAACCACTGATGACGCATTAGTATCCACGTGTTAGTCGCCGACAATAAATTCATCGAATTGCTAGCAATGTCTTCTTCTGAATAATTCATTCTGCGTTAAGTTGTGATGTAGTCCCGTATGCTAGTGAATTTTAGTCACAGCGCTTATCAATACAAGATGTTTAACATTAATTAACATTCTAACAAAGGCTTGGCTGTGGGCAAAATTTAGCGCGGTGTTCAGTCATTCTGAATTTATTTTGCGCTATAATGGTAAGTTAAGTTTTTAGTTGAATTTTACAAACCATGCGTGACTCAAAGAATTGGGTGCAGGCAAATTAGGAGGAAATAATGGCAAATCTATTAGATCAATTAAAAAGCATGACCACAATCGTAGCCGATACAGGTGATGTAGAAGCGATTAAAAGTGTAAAACCAGTGGATGCAACGACTAACCCTTCATTACTGCTTAAAGCCAGTACATTGCCGCAATATGCACATTTGATTGATGAGTCAATTGCTTATGCCAAAGCCCAAGGCGGTAGCAAAGAAGTGCAAGTTGAAAACGCAGCTGACAAATTGGCTGTTTTAATCGGCATCGAAATTTCTAAAGTAGTACCAGGCCGCATCTCTACAGAAGTGGATGCACGTCTATCTTTCAACGTTGAGAAGATGGTTGCTAAAGGCCGTAAACTCATCAAGTTCTACCAAGAAGCTGGTGTAGGTAAAGACCGTGTGTTGATTAAACTAGCATCAACATGGGAAGGCATTAAAGCAGGTGAGATCCTTGAAAAAGAAGGCATCCAATGTAACCTTACATTGCTATTCGGTTTCGGCCAAGCGCGTGCATGTGCTGAAGCTGGTGTATTCTTGATTTCTCCATTCGTTGGCCGTATCCTGGATTGGTACAAAGCGAAAAACCCAGGTACTGAGTACACACAAGAAACAGACCCAGGCGTGGTTTCTGTACGTGCGATTTATGCATATTACAAAGAACACGGCTACAAAACTGTCGTAATGGGTGCTTCATTCCGTAACGTTGGCGAATTAATCGCGCTTGCAGGTTGCGATCGTCTAACTGTTTCACCAAACTTATTGCAAGACTTGGCTGCAACAGAAGGTACATTGACACGCGTGTTAACTGACGGCGGCGCTAAAAAATCACCAGGCGCTAAGTTAACTGAAGAGGAATTCCGTTTCCAATTAAACGAAGATGCAATGGCAACAGAAAAATTGGCTGAAGGCATTCGCGGTTTCGTTGTTGACCAAAATAAATTAGAAGCGGCGCTTAGCGCTAAGTTATAGGGCGCAAAACTATAATTTTTTAAATGTTAAGTCATGCAGATAATGACATGAAACTGTAACTTAGTTGTAATATCGATGGTTTAACATTGACAATAATGGGCTGGACGCATAATATAATGCGTCCAGCTTAAAATTCACTAGATGCTAGACAGTAATTAGTCTGCAAGCACTTAAAATAAACATTTTGTGCAAAAATTTAGTGGTAAGAAAGCAGTAATCTTTTTGTAACATCATCTTTACGGTAATTAATTTTTTAAATTAATAATTGTGAAAATTTAGTTACTAAATAATAATTTTCAATCGGAGAGTACACCATGGCTTTAACCCAAATGGCATTAGATTCATTAGATTTTGACGCAACTGTTGCATTAGCAACTCAAGTTGCTCCACACGTAGATATCTTAGAAATCGGTACACCTTGCATTAAGCATAACGGTATCAAATTGCTTGAAGTTTTACGCGCTAAATTCCCAAACAACAAAATTTTAGTTGACTTGAAAACAGCTGATGCTGGTTTCTACGAAGCTGAGCCATTCTTCAAAGCTGGTGCAGATATCGTTACTGTATTAGGTATCTCTGATATCGGTACAATCAAAGGCGTAATCGATGTTGCTAACAAATACGGCAAAAAAGCACAAGTTGACTTGATCAACGTTGCTGACAAAGCTGCTGTTACTAAAGCAGTTGCTGCTGCTGGCGCACACATCATTGGTGTTCACACTGGTTTAGACCAACAAGCTGCTGGCCAAACTCCTTTTGCTGACTTAGCATTAGTTGCTGGTTTAAAATTAGGTGTTGAAATCTCAGTTGCTGGTGGCGTTAAAGCTGCAACAGCTGCTCAAGTACGTGACGCTGGCGCAACAATCATTGTTGCTGGTGCTGCTATCTACGGCGCTGCTGATCCTGCTGCTTCTGCTGCTGAAATCACAGCTATTGCTCACGCTGCTTAAGTTAAGCATTGGTTTTAATAACCAATAGCAATTAACTAAGCCCAATAAGCAATTATTGAGATGAGTAAATAAAAATCCTGACTCAGTAATGGGTCAGGATTTTTTTTAAACTTACTGACATGCATGTCAAAACCAATCGTTAACATTTAACTGTTTGAAAATTAACCGTTAAACACTTAACTATTAAACATTGAAGGAAAAATTATGGATAATCAAAAACTCATTTTAGATCGCTTAACAACCATTTTGTCTGAAACTGACAAAAGTAATGCAGCGAAACTGATGCAATTGGTTGATGGTGCAGGTCGTATTTTTATTGGCGGTGCAGGTCGCTCACTATTGGTTTCACGTTTCTTTGCAATGCGTTTAGTACATAGCGGCTACAATGTTAGCATGGTTGGTGAAGTGGTTACTCCAGCCATTAAAGCGGGTGATTTATTGATTTTAGTATCTGGTTCTGGCGGTACTGAAACGTTATTACCATTCGTTAAAAAAGCAAAATCAGTAGGTGCTAAATTAGCCGTGGTTTCAATGAAAGCGAAATCTGCTATGGCAGATGTGGCTGATTTAACCATTCAAATTGGCAATGATAATAGCTTCCCGTTAACACAAGGTATGCCAATGGGTTCACAATTTGAGCTTTCAACTTTAGTGTATTTAGAAGCGATCATTGCGGACAATATTTTTGCTAAAGGTTTAACTGAAGAAGGTATGCGCGCTATTCACGCTAACTTAGAATAATTCTTTAGCTTATAAAGTTGTATAAAAACCCGAGCATGCTCGGGTTTTTAATTGTCTTAAGATTGAGTTTGATGAACGTGCTGTAAATCTTGCGCGCTAATCTTTTGATTATGTAGCGCGCTTGCAACAAGCACGCCAGTGATACCCATTGTGGTGAGTAGCGCCAAATCTGATGGATTACGTACACCACCTGCAGCATAGATTTTTGATGGAGTTTTCCGCATTTTATTCAACTGAATTAATATATTTAATTTATTGATATCAACACCTTGTCCGCTGCCAACGGCATTTAATGTCATGCATATTGTGTTGTCTGGCCAATAACTTGCCGATTCATGTAAATCGTTAATACCTAGCTGGCTGCTCTCGGTGTAATCCAAAGATAAGATTTGCTGATTTTCACAAACATCGCTAATTGCACGATAGTCTTGCAAGCTGACAATATTTTCACTTCCTACCACCGGTTTAATCTGCTTGGTTTTGTATCGCACACAAGCGTTTGCCTGGCGAATACCAGAGTCAAGCCAGATAGTGAGTTGTGGATAAGTATTACTGATAAGCTCGATTAATTCAGTATGGTCGCCAACACCTAAAATGGCATCTAAATCTGCAATATACAGCGTTTGAAATGGGTATAATTCGAGCAGTGTCGCAACAATGGCTAAAGGTGAGCTGTCATTGCACAAACTGGATTGAATTGGCTGATATTGGCTACGTAATCCCAATTTAGCATGCACAACCTGACCCTGCATTAAATCAATCACGGGAATAACTTGCAAAGCTCGCCTTTTAAATTTTTAGGTCATTCATTTTAGAACATTTGCCCGTTGACCTATGCTTATTAAAAAAATATTTGTGTGTGAATTTGTCACAGCCGGTGGCTTTAATCACGCCGATTTACCAGCTGGATTGATCGCAGAAGCGACATTGATGCGAAATGCATTGTTGTATGATTTATCAAGCTTGCCTTATACGATTAGTACAGCGGTAGACGCGCGTTTAGAGCCACCAGAGCATTGTCATACCTGTGTGGCGATAGATGTCAATGAAGACGCGTGGGACATATGGAAAAGTCAAATACAGCTGGCAGATGCGGTTTGGATAATTGCGCCGGAAACAGATGGGCTATTGAGAAAACTGACCGAATTGGCAGTGCAGGAAGGTAAGTTGGTATTGGGTTGTGGTGTTGATGCTATTCATATTACCAGTGAAAAACTAGCGACTTATTTTATGCTGCAACAGACTGGTATTAGAACGATTCCTACTTATACGATTAAAAACTGGCCCAAAACAGCAGGGCAATGGCTGGCAAAGCCGAATAACGGCGCAGGTTGCGATGAAACCGTACTGTTTGATGATCCAGATGATTTACTGCATTGGATGAAACAAAATAATAAAACTGAAAGTCATGTGATACAACCTTACCAACAAGGCGTTCCGGCTAGTATTTCATGTGTCATGCAGCAGGGGCGTGCGCAAGTGTTAAGCTGCAATACTCAGATGATTTCTATTGAAAGTAATCAGTTAAGTTACGCGGGCAGCGAAGTGAATGGCATGCGCGATTTTTGGCATGAGTTTGAATTGTTTGCACAGAAAATCGCTGCAATATGCACGGATTTAAATGGTTATGTAGGGATTGATGTGATTGTAGATACGCAAAACGACAATCAAATAACGGTCGTGGAAATCAACCCGCGCTTAACAACTAGTTATGCCGGTTTGGCAGAAGCGACGGGTGAAAACCCGGCGGAGTTGATTATGAATACCTTAACGCAGCCAGATTTTATCTGGCCGGAATTGCAGCGTAATATTGTGAGCATTCATGTCTAAAGCTACGATGATTGGCTGGGATATCGGTGGTGCGCATCTTAAAGCCGTTGTGCTGGATGCAAATGGGGTACAGTTGAGTTGTATACAACTGCCTTGTGCATTGTGGCGCGGATTAACCGAGCTTGAGCTTGGCATTAAAGCGGTTTTTAGCCAAACTGGCTTGCAGGCACACAATGTATTGCACGTAGTCACGATGACTGGCGAACTGGTGGATTTGTTTCCCAATCGCTATACAGGCGTATGCGAAATCGCAAGATATGCTGCTGGCCTGTTAGGAAAAGATACGTGCTTTTATGCCGCAAATAATGGCTTTGTTCAATTGGATGACGTTGCTGAATATGTGCCACACATTGCCTCAACCAACTGGCATGCAAGTGCCAGTTTGCTGGCTAAGCATGTTGATCATGTATTATTGATTGATATTGGCAGCACCACTACCGACATTATTCCAATAGCGCATGGCAAAGTTGCCATGCAAGGGTTATCGGATGCTAGTCGCATGCAGCATGATGCCTTGGTTTATACCGGCGTTGTGCGCACGCCTATTATGGCATTGGCGCAAAAGCTAAGTTTAAACGATGGTATAGAAGAGATTGAAATGAATGTCGCGGCAGAGTTTTTTGCGACCATGGCCGATGTCTATCGATTAACCGATGAATTGCCGCTAGCAAAAGATATGGCAGAAACTGCCGATGGACAAGGCAAGACGCAACAGGAGTCGGCGCGTAGACTTGCGCGAATGGTGGGATTCGACTTGGAAGATAAGCCGATTGAAACATGGATGAAACTGGCCTTTTCATGCAGGGCTTTACAATTAAAGCAATTGAAAGCAGCCACTTTAAAACACCTTAAACCCAATACACCTATTATTGGCGCAGGTGCAGGCAGTTTTTTAGTGAAAGTGTTGGCGGCGGAGTTGGATTGTGAATATCGTTTACTTACAGATATTTTAAAGACTGATATTTCGTTGTCAGATCAGCTTGTTAATGAATCGCAATTGGCAGATTTGGAATTGTGTTTCCCTGCTTATGCAGTGGCGCGTTTGGCTTTAGCAAGCCAATTGCCGCACAAGGTAGGCTGACTATGAGCTTGTTGCAGCATGAATTAGCCTATCACCATGATAGTGCGGCGTTATTTGAACAGATTGCGCATCAGAAATGGGCGATGCTATTAGATAGCGGGCAGGCGATTAATCCGGTAACGGGATTAGTTGGCAGCCAGTATGGCCGTTACGACGTGATGGTGGCCGAGCCATTTATCACTCTGGTTACCAAAGGTAAATGTACGCAAATAACCCAAAATGGTCAGACAAGTGTTTCTGAAGGTGATCCATTTGTGTTGCTGAATGACTTACTTAACCAATATAAAGTCAGTAAAAATCAGGCCGATTACCCATTTGCAGGTGGCGCATTGGGCTATTTTGCCTATGATCTAGCGCGTAGTATTGAAAAGCTGCCTACTGTTGCAGCGACAGCTACAGACTCGCCAGAAATGATGATTGGGTTTTATGATTGGGCAGTGGTGGTGGATCATCGTGAAAAACGCTGTTTATTGGTTTCGCACGGATTAACCGATGCGGTGAAGGCGAATTGGCAGGCATTATGTGCAAAGTTTGACGCTGCTATTTCGAATAATTCAAATCTACTCTCTAAAAGCGAATTTAAAGTCAACTCTCAAATTCAGTCCAATTTAAGCCAATCACAATATTTCCAGGCATTTGCAAAGGTTAAGTCCTATATCGCTGAAGGTGATTGTTACCAAGTTAATTTAGCACAACGTTTTTCAGCCGAAGTGTCTGGTGATAGCTGGCAGGCGTACAAAAAGCTACGCGAAATTAGCCCTGCACCTTTTATGGCTTATATGAATTTGCCATTGAATGAATCGGAAAACTTTCAAGTATTGTCCAATTCACCCGAGCGTTTTTTGCAGACTGATGGTGATCATGTTGAAACGCGCCCCATTAAAGGCACACGGCCAAGGTCGCTAGATGCTGTGCAAGATTTAGCGTATGCGCAAGAGCTGCAGAATAGCCTTAAAGACAAAGCTGAAAACGTGATGATTGTGGATTTGTTACGTAATGATATCGGTAAAAACTGTACAACTGGCAGTGTAAAAGCCGATCAATTATTTCAGTTACAAAGCTTTGCCAACGTGCATCATTTGGTGAGTATTGTAACGGGGAAATTAAAACAAACGGCTACGGCGGTAGATTTGCTAAAAGGGTGTTTCCCAGGCGGCTCTATTACCGGCGCGCCAAAACTACGTGCCATGCAAATTATTGAGGAGCTAGAGCCACATCAACGCGGACTTTACTGTGGTGCTATTGGCTATATTGGCTTCGATGGAAAAATGGACACCAATATTGCTATTCGCACTGCTGTTATCTGTCGAAATCAGTTTAGTTTTTATGCTGGCGGCGGTATTGTGGCTGATTCTGTTATGCATAAAGAATACAACGAAACTTTAGATAAAGCCTCTAATCTTAAAGCTATACTGGCGCATTTTTCAGTGGCTATTGAGGGTTAAGTTGGCGATTACAACTGATTGATTTTATTAATAACTTAACTAAACAAATCTCGTCAATATTGTTATAGAATAAAAGCTACTTATATTAAATGAACGAATAATAACAATAAGGAATAAATATGGAACCATTTGTAAACGTACGCGACAGGCCTATCTGGATTGTAAAGATAGGTGGCAGCCTGTTAGGTTCTCCTGAATTAGAGCGTTGGTTAGCCATATTTGCAAAGTTCAGTGACGGTAATATCATTATCGTGCCAGGTGGCGGCGTGTTTGCCGATGCCGTGCGCGATGCACAAAAACTATCTAAAATCAGCGATGCCTGTGCGCATCGTTTAGCTGTGCTGGCGATGGATCAATATGGATTATTGCTGGCAAATATGAATCCGCTGCTCGCCACTGCAAGAACGCAACTGGAAATTGATGAGCGCACATGGCAGCATCGCGGCATTGTCTGGTTGCCAAGCCATATGGTGCTATCAGACGATAGTATTCCGCAAAGCTGGGATGTGACGTCTGACAGTATTGCGGCATGGTTGGCGCAAAAACTTAATGCGCAGCATTTAATTTTAGTGAAATCGGATAAGCCGAATACGCCGGAATTAAGCCTTAAAGTGATGACGCAAAGTGGTGTGCTAGATGAAGCTTTCAGTGATTTTGTGCTGAATAAGACTTTTGGCAAATGGATGTTAAACAAGACCGATTACACCCATTTTTTAGATGGCTTGAGTGAATTAACCTTGGATAAAGTAGGCTCATCTATTCATTAAAAAATTCTGTTATTAAAACCATGTCATTAACAACTGCATCAGTAAAAGTAAGTAATTGTTTACAAGGAAATAAGCCATGACAGCAACCGTTTATTCCGAGTCAGAAGTAAAAGCAAAGCTTGAAAGCGAGCTGCCGCAGTGGTTTTTAGAAAATGGCTGGATACGCCGTAAGTACAAAACCAGCGGCTGGAAAGCCACTTTGATGGTGGTCAATACGATAGGGCATTTGGCAGAAGCTGCGTGGCACCATCCCGATTTAACCGTTTCTTATGCTTTTGTGATCGTTAAGTTATGCACGCATGATGCCAAAGGCATCACTGATAAAGATTTTGAATTGGCGTTAAAAATTGAGCAAGTGATTGGCTGGCAGCCAGCGAAACAGGTGAATGCAGACGGTTCAAAAAGTGCGTTGGAAGGCACGCCAAACGATGATGCAAGGTTTAAATATATTAAATATGATTGAATGGTAAATTTCGGCAGCGGATTCAACATTTAAGCTGCAAGCACTAATGCGCAGCCAAAATGTCAATTTTCCTCAGATTAAGTCGGCAATTAACACTTTCATCTATGGCACGCAATGTGCCCAGCTTTAACGGAAATCATCAAACATAATATATAAAGCATTGGTTGTATATGGCCAACAATTCGGTTGTATACAACCAATATTTTGATATCTAAAAATATCTCGTCAATAAATTGTATATAAAACAGTAGTTTATTGATATCTTGAAATTGGAACAGATATTGCGTCTATACATTACTTATCAAGGATGTAGATGATGCAAATTGACCAAAGTTTGAATAATGCGTTGATTAATAGCTTTTATATTAACCATAATGTCTGGCTGCATAAATGGTTATTAAAAAAACTAGGCTCTAGTTTTGATGCTGCTGATCTGACGCAAGATACTTTTATCAGCTTATTAACTAAAAACCGTCATGAACCTATTCATGAGCCGCGTGCCTATTTAACTCGAATTGCGCATGATTTAATGGTGAATCATTTGCGTCGCCGTGATTTAGAGCGTGCGTATAACGCCACTTTGTGTGACCCTTATCTGATCGAATACCCATCGCCGGAGATTCGTGCGATAGCGCTTGAGTCGCTTATTGCCATTGACAAAATGTTGAGTGCATTGCCGCCTAAGGTGCGTTCCGCTTATTTATTAATGCAATTGGATGGCTTAAAACATAAAGAAATCGCTGAACAATTGAATATTTCAGTTAAAACAGTCGGTGTATATATCGCAAAAGCGGTATTACACTGCCTCTCGTATGAATTGTCTATAGAAGCGTAATCGCTGCATGTCTGCCAAACCAAATGAATCTTTAATTGCCGCAAGCCGCTGGTTTTCACTGCTTTCCTCAGAAGAAGCAAAACCGGAAGACTTTGCAGCATGGCAACGCTGGAAAGACAATAGTGATGAGAATCGTCTTGCATGGCAACGCGTTGAAGATTTAGGCATGCGCTTAGCCAGCTTACCCCCCAATATTCATGCAGAAACTTTTGCACAAGTTACTTCACCCAACAGACGCCATATTTTAAAGCAAATGGCTGTTTTATTAGGCGTGGGTACCTGCACATTACTGATGGTCGAACGCAAACCCTGGCAAGAGATACTTGCCGACCAAACAACTGCGACTGGTGATATGCGTGCACTGAAACTGCCAGATGGCAGCCAAATTTTCATTAATACTGCATCGGCAATCAATATTGATTTCACCTCTAAACAACGTTCAATCAAACTTATTAAAGGTGAAATACTTATTCATACTGCGCAAGAGCTTACTAATGGTTACCGCCCGTTTAGCGTCACTACCAAGCATGGTACGGCCACAGCACTTGGCACCAAGTTTAACGTGCGCATGTTTGATTATCACAGTAAAGCCAGCGTATACGAAGGCGCTGTAAGGATTAACCCAGCAGATAAAAATCAAGACTCTATTACTATTCAGGCTGGGCAATCTGCCATATTTGATGAAAATACCTACACGCCAGTTGAACAAGAAACCAGCAGCGCTTGGGCTAAAGGTTTGCTGGTTGTTTACAGCATGCCATTAAATGAATTTGTTGCGGAATTGTCGCGCTATCGAAATGGATTAATCCGTTGCGAACCATCGGTAAGCCAATTATTAGTATCTGGTTCTTTTTACACAAATGATACCGATGCAGTATTGGCAAGGTTGCCTGATATTTTGCCCGTTAAAATTCAAAGCCGCACGCGCTACTGGGTAACGATTAGCCCAGCATAACTTCTCACGCACTTTTTAAAAAATCGCTACAAAAATTATATTTAAGCCATATTGCAAAGTGGTATTTCAAAACGATATTTCCAGGCAATATTTCAAAGAGATATTGATAGACACTTAAAATTATTTAAATTATTTTTCATAAAAAACTCCTTTTTTCTACCTCTCATACGGCGTAGTGAGTAAGAGACACAAAATCGTAATAGCGATGATTAAGGGAGCATAAGAAAAATGGGGCAATATCAGGTATCTAAGCAGTTGAATAAAACCCAATTCAACAAAAGCAAGCGCAATACAACGGCTAAGCATAAGGGTTATCACAAGCAACTAATCACCACCATCGGTTTATTGGGCTTGGTTTTAGAACCCACCGTATTAGTGGCCGCAGGCGATTTAATAAAAACCATCCCCAAACAAGCTTACTCAATACCCGCTGGCCCACTTAATAGCGCATTACCAAAATATACTGAGCAAGCTGGCGTCATGTTGGGATACGACCCTGCATTAACGGAAGGTTTAACTTCTTCGGGATTAAAAGGTGAATATGGATTTGCCGATGGTTTTAAAGAGCTTCTGAAAGGCTCTGGGCTGGAAGTCATCAGTAACCCAAAAGGCGAACTGGAGCTGAGAAAAGCCCCTGTTATTAAAGTCAGTGAAAGTGAAAATCTACCCCTAAATGCAGAACTGAGTACAGTACAAGTCCGCGCCAAACGTTTCTACGAAATAGGCCCATTACCAGGCTTAGGTTTAACCAAAGAAGAAATTCCTGGAAACGTGCAAAGCATCACTGCTAAAGAGATTAAAGAGTCCCACTCATTAAGTCTCACAGACTTAATGAACAAAAAACTGCAATCCGTCACTGTCAACGACTACCAAGGCAACCCTTTTCAAATGGATGTGCAGTATAGAGGCTTTACCGCAGGTCCACAGATCGGTACACCACAGGGCTTAAGCGTTTTCTTTGATGGTATTCGCGTAAACGAGCCTTTCGGTGATGTGGTGAACTGGGACATGATCCCCATGAATGCTATCGCAAATTTTGATGTTTTCCCTGGGTCAAATCCATTATTTGGCCTAGGAACATTGGGGGGGGCAATTTCTGTTAAAACAAAAGATGGTTTTAACAACGAAGGTGTCGATGCAGAAGTTCTGACTGGATCATTTGGCAGAAAACAACTACAAGTTGAAGGTGGCTGGAATAACGGTACGGTTGCTTTATTTGGTGCAGGCAACTTTTTTATGGAAGATGGCTGGCGTGACAACTCTCCAAGTAAGGTGAATCAGTTCTTTGGTAAAGCTAGCTACCGTGGTGATAAGTTAGATTTAAGTTTTAGCAGTCTGATTGTTGGCAATGATCTGGTGGGAAACGGCGTTGTGCCAACTAACTTTTATGAACAAGATCGTAATAGTGTATTTACCAGCCCAGATACGACTAAAAATCGTCTTGCGCAGTTTCAGCTAGCTGGAAATTATTTTGTAAATGACAACTTTACAGTAACGGGGCAAGTGTATAGACGCAACAGCAAACGTAAACAAAAAAATGCAGACGTATACAGTCAATATGGTACACAGGCTTTAAGTCAAAATTTTGCAGAAGGTGAAGATTACACTTGTAAGTTTAGAAGTACTAACGGATTGGGCATTCCAGATTATGTGGTATTCGATATTCCTGATCCGAATGACTATTCATCCAGCCCGTTCTTAATGGAGCTATTTAATGGTAACTATGATCCTAATTTATTAAGTTCCCAAGACTTGCCAGACTATTTCTTGGCAGGTGTGAAATCTGAAATTGCATTTTTTCAAAATCCAACAGTAGCAGTAATTGCCAATCAATATACAACTGTTCCTAATTCAGGTGCAGAAACTACTTATTCAAATGGGGAGGTTTCTTATATATTTGAAGGTATAAATTTAAGTCCAAATTTTGCTGCACCTGACCCATCATTTCCTGTTGATTTTAATGTGTTTGCTGCAATAGGGGCCTCTTTTTTCTATACTACAGACGGTGTTAAGCACGTGGTGGCCTTCAAACAGGCTGTAAATGGCGATAACTGCATAAATACTCAAGCTACTAGCGAAGCGGGTATTGTCTATAATCCACTTTATGATGCGAACGGTAGACCAAGGCTTGTAGATGGTGCAGGTGCGGGTGATACAGGAGTAGTAGAAGGTATACCTACCGCGGTGATTACAAATAACCAGATAAATCAGATTGTTGATGGTGCTTCCGTTCAACTAAACTGGAACTTAGACAAGCATAAATTTATGGTGGGTGTATCAATAGATAATGCCTATGCTGAATACAAAAATAGTCAACGGTTAGGTTTTTTTGATGCCAAGCGCGATGGGTCATTAGATCCTGATCGTGCATTAGATATTTACAGGGCCGCAGATCAGGACATTGAAAACAATAATTTTGATGGTAATTCGCTGACTAAAAGTATCTATGCAAGTGAAACCTGGAGTCCAGTTGAGACAGTGCATGTCACAGGAGCTGTGCGCTACAACCAAACAAGGGTAAAAAGTACATTGGCAGCCAGAGATGCGGGCCAAGCTGAAATTTCACTGTCGGATTTATTAAATTATCCAAACCTTTTCGATCTGTGCACAGACGCCGCTTGTAATATTGAAACAGGATATAGAGTTTCAGACGGTTTAATTTCAAAACTACCCCCCGAGTCTGAGAAATTCAGTTATTACTCCCTCAACCCTTCACTAGGTTCAACCTGGCAAATTAAAGAAAATTTAAATCTATATGCCAACTGGTCGCAGGGAACACGTACACCCAGTGTGATCGAACTAGGCTGCGCCATTGATAAAACGCCTGTAAGTTTTGCAGGTGGATATACAGTACCAAGGAGTGTTGCGTTGGGTCGTTCGTGTCAACTTCCGAATGGATTGTCGGGAGACCCTTTTTTACCGCAAGTCAAAGCGGAAACATTTGATTTAGGTATGCGCGGGCGATGGGCAAATGCTGTTGATTGGAATTTTGGTTACTACCGCACAGAACTTAAAGATGATATTTACATGGTGACTTATTCTGGTAACCAAAATTTCTTTGACAGTATTGGTAAAACACGCCGCCAAGGTCTTGAAATGGGTATGAATGGTGAGTTAGGAAAGTTAAGGTTTGGGCTTAATTATGCGTTAACAGATGCTAAATTTCGCAGTACGTTTATTACTGCATCGAATGACAATAGCAGTACACAAAATGCACAATTGACTACTGATGGTGAACTCGCTGGCGTGATAACGGTTAAGCCTGGCAGCACCATTCCAGGTGTGTCCTTACACAATCTCAATGCCAGCTTGAGTTACGATGTCACGGAAAAATGGACAGTAGGTATGAGTGCCGTAATGCATTCATGGTCATATTTAAGAGGTAATGAAAATAACGAACACAGAAAAGGTGTTGCCATACCTGTTTCAGTTCTAACATTTGATACAGTCACAAACCAATTTGTTCGTTCCACTGTTTCTCGTCAGCCAACGACAAATCCTGGGAAAATTCCCGGATATACAGTTTTCAACTTCCAAACTAGTTTTAAATTTTCACCCGAATGGACTGCAACACTACTAGTTAATAATATTTTTGATAAAGAATATTTCAGTGCGGGGCGATTAGGTAGAAACGCATTTTCGCCAAGTATTAATGGTGCCATTGGACCAGATGGCTATAACCATAACTCAAGTGATTGGTTAAGTACCAATTTCATTGGCCCAGGCGCACCAAGAGCTGCATGGTTCGCGCTAAGGTACTCGTTTGTTCCAGACAAGAAATGATGAAAATTGAGGATTGAAATTATAGATAGTAAAAATAATAGGGGACAGACCACTATTATTTGATAGAAGCGTAGTCTCGATGAAATGAAATTGAGGGAAATCGAATCACCACTACCCCTTGATCGCTTTGCTTTATCAAGGCTACGCTATATGGAGTTTTCGCTTAAAGGCTCTGAATGACGAGAAATAGGAGTAAATGGTTAAGCAATAAACAACTTCAATTAAGACTGAATAAATGAATCACTTAAATATGTTAATAAAAAATATAAAAACATCAAAAGATTTAAACCCATCAGAGCCTGCTGACCTTGCCACTATTGTGCGTGAGGTAAAGCAGCATGGGTTTTATTCGGCTTATTGTGCTAATTTAATTCAGGGTATTGATGACCATAAGGTGCTAATGGCTGAAATTAGAAAAATGGCTACTCGTGCCAATTTGCAGGTGACGTTTAATGCAGAGGAAAGTATCTGTATTTTTGAGGCTTATTGATATTAGCCAGATGTATTGAATATCTGTATTAACCAGTTGAATACATTAACGATTGCCAATATATTGTGTGCAGATATTCAATATTTATAACCTAAATTTATAATCTAGGCACTATTTCTAGCTTAAGCTTGGCTATTCAAATCTCTTGTTTTCAAGCCGTCTTTCAAAGCGCCCGAAATGCAGCATAATCGCTGGCAGAATCAGTAAATTCAATATTGTAGAGGTTATTAAGCCGCCGACAATAATGGTTGCCATTGGGCCTTCAATTTCACGTCCTGGTTGACCGCTGCCTATAGCCAAAGGCAATAAACCCAGCGCGGTCACTAATGCTGTCATGAGTACAGATGGCAAACGTTCGGATGCGCCGCGGATGCAGGTTTCTAAGTTCCATATGCAATTTTCTTCGTCTACCAAATGTTGGAAATGCGAAACCATCATAATGCTGTTGCGCAGGGTAATGCCGAACAAGGTGACAAATCCTACTAGTGAGCCTAGTGATATCCAACCGCCGGTAAACAGGGCGGCCAGTATGCCACCGATTAAAGCGAAAGGCAGGTTAACAAAGGTGAGTAGTAAATTCCGTAGGCGACCAAACGCGATATACAGCATTAGAAATATCGCCATGCCTGCAAGTAGTGAGTGCACAATTAAATCTTCACGGGATTTGGCGTTGGCTTCTGCTTCACCTGTAAATTCTAAATAATTGCCCGTGTTCAAGTTAATATCATTTTTAATGTGTTTTTTTAACTCATCGGTAAAGCTTTCAACATCGCGTCCTTCTACATTAGCCGTAACCGTTTGAATACGTTTTGCGCCTGCATGTAAAATTTTGGAGCGCCCGTTTTCCTGACTGATAAAGGCAATATCTTTTAAGTGTAATAATTTGCCATCTGGATTAAATAATGGAATATTACTAATATCGCCGATATCATCGCGCGCCTCTTCTTCCAGCACTACGCTTAAACCGACCACGCGACTGCCAAGATAAATCTGCCCGATTGGCACGCTTTCGTAGGCGGTGCGAATCATTTCCAGCACTTCTACAGGCTGTAAGCCCCAACGTGATAGCGCATCCGGGCGCAGCCTGATAACGGCTTGTGGCGTGCCAGGTGGCGATTGCACCATCACACCTTCGGCTCCTTTGATGCTGGAAACGGCACTGGCTATTTTTTGTGCATCGCGGTCTAGCGCGTCTAAATCGTTACCATAAATATTGATGACAACGGATGCGGCATAACCTGAAATGGTTTCTTCGATGCGTTCGGTTAAAAAGGTGTTAATGGCAAAGTTAACGCCTACAAAGCCAATTTCGGCTTTGCCATCGTTGTCTTCATCAGTCGCGTCGCCTGCCAGTTCTTCACGAATATCCGCCAGAATGCGGTCTTGTTCTTCACCGGATAAGGTGCCGATTTCAATTTCAAATTCGCTGTAATGTGTGCCAAAAGTGTCAGCACCATTTTGCGCACGGCCAACCCATTGCGTCACAGATTTAACGCCTGGAATCTCACCGATCACCTTGGCAACCTGTTTGCCTAATCTTAATGATTCCGTTTCTGAGGTGCCGGGCACAGCCGTCATGTGCATAATAAAATGGCCTTCATGCAATGCCGGGATAAATTGATTTTTAAACAGAGGCAAAATGCCTAAACCTAATGCAATCAATATAAAACTAAGCGCGAGGATGATTTTGTATTGCTTTTCTATTTTGAGCAGCAGTTTGACGTAACTGCGCTTGATGGTTTTAATCAGGGGAGGGTCTTCAGCAGACAATTCGGCATTGCCGAGCATGAGGTAGCATAGGGCGGGTGTTAATGTTAATGCGACTACTAGCGACGCCATAATGGCGGCGATATATGCATAGCCGAGTGGTGCAAATAGCTTGCCAGCCACGCCACCTAAAGTGAGCAGAGGTACAAACACCAGCGCTACAATCACAGTGGCATAAACGACAGAACTGCGTACTTCCATCGATGCGTGATAAACGACTTTTGCTATCGGTTGCGGGTTTGGTAATAGGCGGTTTTCACGTAAGCGCCTGAAAATATTTTCAGTATCAATAATCGCATCATCTACAACCTCACCCAGCGCAATTGCCAAGCCGCCCAATACCATAATATTTAAACCAATATTAAAATAATGCAATACCACAATGGCGCTGAGTAATGATAACGGGATGGCGGTGGCTGATATAAAAGCCGTACGTACATTAAACAAAAACAAAAACAAAACCGTGATGACTAAAACTGAGCCAATTAAAATATCGGTACGCACCCCTTGAATGGCAGTTTCAATAAAGTTGGCAGGGCGAAACAGACCTTCATGCAAGATTACTTTTTCTGCTGCTAATGTTGGTTTGAGCTCTTGCAACGCGGCTTCAATGGCTAAAGTTACCGCGTGCGTATTGGCGCCTAGTTGACCTTGCACCGATAGATAAACGCCTGTTTCCTGATTAATCGCTGCTGCGCTGATAGAAGGCGCAGCACCTTCCACTACACGGCCAATATCGCCTATATGAATGGTGTGGCCATTTTTGTGTAGCAAGGTTGCTTTTGCTAAGGTGGCGGCTGTGGTCGCTTGGCCTTCCGTATTCACAATCAGGCGTTGATTGCTGTTTTGGATGTAACCAGCACCGCTGACACCTGTCGCTTTTTGTGTGGCTAGCAATACATCATTGATATTGATTCGATATTGCACCAGTTTTGCCGGATCAATCTGTACCTGAAATTGCCGTACTTCACCACCAAAAACGTTGACATCAGCCACGCCTGGAATTGCCAGTAGATGCGGTGTAATGGTCCAATCGACAATGGTACGTAATTCCATCAAGCTGCGTTTTTCAGAAGTAACGCCAAAGCCTAAAACCGTGCTGGCCGATGAAGTGAGCGGGGTGATATTCGGTGTGATGCCCTTGGGGAGCTGGTTGGTCAGTGTGCTTAAGCGTTCCGCAACAACTTGCCGATGTTGATAAATCATACCAGCACCTGTGCCGGCATCTTCATCAAAGATAACCGTGACAATAGATAAACCTGGAATGGACTGCGAACGCATCTCCTTCACACCGACTGTGCCAGCAATGCTGGTTTCTATCGGCTGGGTGACTAAGCTTTCTACTAATTCTGCCGATAAGCCGGGAGACTCAGTTTGAATGATGATTTGTGTAGGCGAAAACTCAGGGAAAACATCCAGATTAGCCCGGTTTAAGCTGTATAAGCCATAAAAAACCATCAGGCTGGCAAGCCCGATAATGACGCCATAAAAGCGGATGGAAAAACGGACTAAAGCCGACATCATGGCAAGCTAATCTTTATTTTAGTGAGAAAATAACACGGATTCTTCGTATCGGTTTTCACTTGAATTTGGTTTGATATTGGCATATCAATCCTCATTTTCATTTTTGATTAGATATTTGAATTCTTCAGATAGCAGCAACTGTGCGCCGCTCACCACGATTTCAGTGCCTGGCTTTATACCTTGATTAAACCAGCCGGCATCAATTTCAGTGTCAGTCGAAATCGGTTTGCGTACAAATAAGCTGGATTTATCCAGATTATTATTTTGCGTGAGTGGCGCTTGTTTAAAATAAGCCCAAGACTTGCCTGCATACCAAACAACGGCATTACTGGGTATGACTACGCCATTACTGATATTGTCAGCATCAGGTTCCACTTCCACATTGACACGCATGCCTATGCGCAATGAATCAGCCGGTGCGCTGTAATAAAAAGTATTACCAAAACCGATGCTGTCGCTAGTTGACGCGGGTGATATATAGCTTGCTTTAATTGGAGCAGATGATTCAGTTAATGGCGTGATGTTAACCATTGCGCCTTGTACTGGCGGGAGTGTATTGAGTGGCAAGCTAACTTGTATTAATACATTGTTTTTATTAATTAAATTGGCCAGTTGCGGTGATAGTTTCTCGCTAGAGGCTATTTGTGCCAGCGTGTTTCCCCAACGTAATTTCAAATTGGTTTGTAAGTTTTTAAGCTGTAATTCAATTGCGGCTATATTTGCTTTATCGGCATCCACTGCTGCTGCCGCTTCTTGCAGCGCTAGGTCAGATACATTTTTATCATCTGCATTTAGTATCTTAAGGCGTTGATACTGCTGATCTTTTTGCAGCATTTCAACATGCGCTAATTTGAGATTGGATTGTAAGTTTAAATAGCTTGCTTTGCCTTCAAGTAATTGGTCGATAGCAACCACGTTGCCAAAACTTTTAATTTCACCATGAAACGATGTGCTGGCTATTTTGGCTGTTTTAATGCCGCTATTCAGTTGTGTGGCTAATGGCAGCGTAACGGTATTAATACCTTCTTCCGTTGAAACGCGGCTTGGGCCTTCAATTTCCTCTTCTTGTTCCTGAAATGTTGCAAACTCATCTTTGGCGTAGTAAATAACCGTCCAAAATAATAAAACAATTAATAAGGCTTGCAGGCCAATAATAATGGTGAGTTGTTTCTTATTCATTTTTTCGCCCTAATTTGAGTGTTAAGTATGGCGTTGGTTGGTACATCGTAAATCGGCCGTTGCATTAAATCTTCGATTACAACCAATGTTCTTAAGCAACTAAACTTTAGGCTTAATAATTGCTGTTCGGCCGATAAATAAGATAATGATTGCTGCGTTACCGTCAAACGATCCGTTAATCCGACATCTAATTGTTTTTGTACCTGACGCTGTTGCTGCGCCTGATTGTCAACCTGCGACTGTGTTTGCTGGATATTCTGCAATGCTGTGGTCAATTGCGCATATGCCAAATTTAAATCGCTAATAATTTTGGTTTGCAGTACTTCAAATTGCGCACCTTCCACTTCACGCAATTGTGTCGCTTCCGCGATTAGCGTTTGATTTTTATTCAGTAAATTGAGCAAGCTGGAAAATCCCAGCGACCAAATTCTATCGCCAAATTCAAACATATAACCTGGTGTTAAAGTAATATCGGGTGTTTGTTTAGCAACTTCTAATTTAATTTTTGCTTCTGCTGCGGCATATTTAGCTAAGCTACGGCGAATATCCAGGCGATTTAACAGGGCATTTTGTTGCAATGTTTTAAATTGGTTTTGCTCATTTGAATTTGGCTGGTTTAAATTTTCTTGATTTAATAACTCGGATTGTTGCGTTAATACTCCGTCAACATCCATCGGTTTGATCGGCATCGCATTCAGTTTCTCAATACTTAAGCCAGTATCCGCAGCTAAAGCAGCGCGAATCTCGATAAGTTGCATTGGCAATGTATTTGCCATAATTTGTGTTTTTTGCTGCATTAACTTGGCATTATTGAGTGTTGAGCTATCAATCAAACCCAAAGTGAAACGTTTTTCAAGCATATTAACAATGCCATTATGCGCAGTTAACTCACGACTTAACTGCTGCTGTAGGGCAATATTTTCATGATAAGCGATTAAGTCTTTGGCAATTTGGCTACGCAATTGCCAGGCGATTTCTGCCACATCCAACTCCGCCGCGTCACGAAGATGCTGTGCATTTTCTACACGTATTGTACGTTTATTGGCAGTTTCAACAGAGATATCGACAGTTAAGCCATATGCCCAAGGGCTGATATCTTCATTGGCTTGATTGCTGCGATCCAGACTACCGCCTAAAGTGGGATTTTGACGTTGATTTGCCGTATCAATGGCTGTATCTGCAAGTGCTAATTGCGCTTTAGCGACATCCAGCTTGGGGTTGAAATACAATGCAGTAAGCGTTAGCTCATTTAAACCCCAAAACTGAAAAGGTAAGTCTGCAGCGGAATAACCTTGCTTGATTAAATAAGCGTTGAATGCTGTATTTGAAATATCTTTATTGGAAATTTTAGCGTTAACCACTTGTGGATCAAGTGGTTTTGCAACATATTTTTCTGTGGCACAACTGCTGATTAACCCACAAAAAATGCTCAAACTACAAATGGTTAATGCAATATTGGTGGCTTGTTTTTTTTGTGGGGATATCATCGCAATGTCAAAATTAAGCATTAGGCTAAGCGGCTAATCATGCGTTTATTGTTAATACTTATAACATCAATATTGTGGATTCAGCCTAAGCATCAATCGTTGCATGTACTGCGCCAAGCGCATCTTGCAGCGTTTCTTCAGAGAGTTTATTAATCGTTGTTGCCAATAAATCTGCTGCTTCAACGGTGCGGATAGGTAAATCATGCGTTTTTAATTCGGCAATTAAACCAGTGGCTGCCCCAGCAATAATTAATAGTGACTCACGTTCTTTCATGAGTAGTTCTAATTCCGAACGTAACATATTATTTTCGGCAGATTGTTGTGTGTTTTGCATAAATCATTCTCTCTTTTAAATTCACTTCTATCTTGCAATTTGTCATACTTACTTGTCAACCGACTTAAAATTCAGCACAAAAATTATTTGTGCTGCGATAGTGACTTTCTCTTATCAAATCGGTTGATATTCATATATAATACGCATCTTCGTTGTTTAGGGATACTTAAACAACGAATCGGAATCACCTGCGAGAGTGGCGGAATTGGTAGACGCACTGGATTTAGGTTCCAGCGCCGTGAGGCGTGAGAGTTCGAGTCTCTCCTTTCGCACCATTAGTTTAAAGCGATATGGTTTTAAACCATAAGCTTCAGTCAGTAATACTTCAATTTTTATTTGAATAGTTGTTAATGTCGTTGTATGCCGTGTTAAAAATACAATACTATTCAGTAAATCTTCATTTAAAAATCTTTAAATTCACTTTATGTCTCGCCCAGCTATTGCACATATTCGCTTAGATGCATTTAGGCACAATTATCGTGTCGCTAAACAAATGCATACTGGCTCTGCCTTGGCCGTTATCAAGGCTAATGCTTATGGTCACGGTGCCTTGCAGTGCGCTAAAGCGGTTGCGAATGAAGCTGACGGTTTTGCGGTAGCGTGCTTGGAAGAGGCCTTGCAACTGCGCCAAGCGGGTATAAAAAATCCAATTTTGTTGCTTGAAGGTTTTTTTGAGGCGATAGAATTACCAGAAATTGTGGCCAACGATTTGTGGATTGTGGTGCATGCCGAATGGCAACTGAATATATTGCTGGAATCTAAGCTCGCAAAGCCGCTTCATGTCTGGCTTAAATTAGATACTGGCATGCATAGAGTTGGTTTTTCGCCAAGTGATTATGTAAGTGCTTTTGCACGACTAAATCAGCATAAAAATGTTGCAAAAATCGTCCATATGAGCCATTTCGCCAATGCCGATTACTTAAGTTCCGGACACACAAAACAGCAAGTCGCCGTTTTTCAGCAGACTATTAATCAATTGCCCCGTAGTCAATTAACTGATGCAGATAATCATTCGCTTGAGGCTAGTTTGGCAAACTCTGCTGCTATTCTGGGTTGGCCGCAAGCGCAGGCTAATTGGTCGCGTCCAGGTATCATGCTATACGGCGCGCATCCATTAGATGCACATTTGCAAAATCAAGCGGAGCCAAAATTATATTTTAAAGAGCAACAAATGTTACTGCCAGTCATGCAGTTAACATCTAAAATCATCTCAATACGCACAATCAACAAGGGCGAATCGATTGGCTATGGCAGTATTTTTACGGCTGAACGTGATACCAGAGTTGGTGTTGTGGCTTGCGGTTATGCGGATGGTTATCCACGACTGGCGACGGGTGAAAACAAAATATCCGCACCAGTGGCTGTAGATGGCAAGCTTACACAGTTGATTGGTCGCGTATCGATGGATATGTTATTTGTCGATTTGACGGACTTGCCAACAGCCGCGATTGGAAGCCAGGTAGAGTTATGGGGCGATCAAATATCGGCTAATGCAGTCGCCAAAGCGGCTGGGACAATTGCTTACGAGTTGTTCTGTAATGTTAAACGAGTACAATTTTGTTACTCAGGTGGTTAATTAAGATTATTAAACAATTTTTACTCAATAATTAATCGTAAAGTAGCTATTTATAAATGCTTATTTATTTAAGTGGCATTATTCAGCAATATTATTTATTAAAAGGTTTTATATGCACATTATTCAAACACAGAATGCTCCAGCCGCAATCGGCCCTTATTCGCAAGCCATGGTAATTGGCGACTTGTTATTTACATCAGGTCAAATTCCGCTACGTGCTGATGGCACGTTAAATAATGGCGACATTGCCGTGCAAACAACACAAGTGTTAGCCAATTTAAAAGCAGTGATTGAAGCAGCAGGCGCAAATCTATCCAAAGTTGTTAAAACAACAGTTTTTCTAAAGAATCTGGATGATTTTGTCCCAATGAATAATGTTTATGCTGAAGTATTTGCTGACCACAAACCTGCAAGGTCAACGGTACAAGTGGCCAAATTGCCGCGCGATGTATTGATAGAAATTGAGGCAATTGTTTCACTGGTTTAATCTATCTATGCAGACCAATATTTAGTTGCTCAGAACAGTTGCCTTCAATATAGGTCGCCTTTTGGTGGCCTTTCAATTTTCTATATCAAAGGGTTTGGCGGACGTCAGTTACGTTGTGCCCATGGTTATCGATATATTCAAACAGCACAATGGTTTTTAAGTTGTGCTAACAGCGCTCAGTCAGCCAAGTTGTCAGATAAATTTATGTTACAGGGTTTTGATGCATTCCCCATCAATTTAGTGTGGTGAATAAGACTGTAATAACGCTTCTTAATCGTGTTAAAATCGAAAAGTTAAAAATTAAAAAGCAGCCATAAAACGGCAACCATAAAAGCTTATTTCACGGAAAATCTAATGGATCAATTCGCTAAAGAAACCCTACCAATCAGCCTAGAAGATGAGATGCGCCGTTCATACCTGGATTACGCAATGAGCGTAATTGTAGGACGTGCATTACCTGATGTACGTGATGGTTTAAAACCGGTGCATCGCCGCGTTTTATTTGCGATGCATGAACTTAGCAACGACTATAACAAGCCGTATAAAAAATCAGCCCGTATCGTGGGCGATGTGATTGGTAAGTACCATCCACACGGCGATACTGCGGTATACGACACGATTGTTCGTATGGCGCAGGATTTTAGTTTGCGTTATATGCTGGTTGATGGTCAGGGTAACTTCGGTTCTGTGGATGGCGATAATGCGGCGGCGATGCGCTATACGGAAATCCGTATGGCGAAAATCGCGCACGAGCTGTTAGCGGATATTGACAAAGAAACCGTGGACTTTGGTCCTAACTATGATGGTAGCGAGCACGAGCCACTGATTATGCCGGCGCGCATTCCTAATCTGCTGATTAACGGCAGCTCTGGTATTGCTGTGGGTATGGCGACCAACATTCCGCCACATAACATCAATGAAGTGTTGGATGCCTGTTTTGCGTTACTTAAAGATCCTGAGACTGGTGTTGAAGAGTTGATTGAACTGGTTCCGGCGCCAGATTTTCCAACCGCAGGTATTATTTACGGTACGGTGGGTGTTAAAGAAGGCTATCGCACAGGCCGTGGCCGTGTGGTGATGCGTGGTCGCACCCACGTAGAAGATATGGATAAAAGTGGTGGTCGTCAGATGTTGATCGTCGACGAATTGCCGTACCAGGTAAACAAGAAAACCTTTGTTGAGAAAATCGCTGAATTAGTTAACGAGAAAAAAATCGAAGGTATTTCTGACTTGCGCGATGAGTCCGATAAATCGGGTATGCGCGTGGTGATTGAGCTGAAACGTGGTGAGATTGCAGAAGTCGTACTGAATAATCTGTATAAACAAACGCAATTGCAAGATACGTTCGGCATGAACATGGTGGCTTTGTTGGATGGTCAGCCGCGTTTACTTAACTTGAAACAAATGCTGGAGGCGTTTTTACGCCATCGTCGCGAAGTAGTGACGCGTCGTACCGTGTTTGAGCTGAAAAAAGCGCGCGCACGTGGTCATGTGTTAGAAGGTTTGGCTGTTGCATTGGCAAATGTGGATGAGATGATTGCGCTAATTAAAGCTGCACCAACGCCACCGGAAGCTAAAGTAGGTTTAATGGCGCGTGTATGGCAATCGCCAGTAGTTGAAGAAATGTTGAAACGCGCCGCGATGGAAGCATCGCGCCCAGAAGGTTTAAGTGTCGATTTTGGCTTAACGCCGAATGGCTATCGATTAAGTGACGTGCAAGCGCAAGAGATATTGCAAATGCGCCTGCAACGCTTAACTGGTTTAGAGCAAGACAAAATCGTCATTGAATACAAAGAGGTGATGGAAATTATTGCCGACTTATTAGATATTCTGGCGAACGCCTCACGCGTGACGGCGATTATTACCGATGAGTTAACCGAAATTCGCAAGCAGTTTGGTGATAAACGTCGTAGTGAAATCGTGGCAAATGCACAAGATTTATCGTTAGAAGATTTGATTACACCGCAAGATGTAGTGGTCACGCTATCACATACCGGTTATGTGAAATCGCAGCCGCTGGATGAATATCGCGCGCAACGTCGTGGTGGCCGTGGTAAACAGGCTGCGCCGACTAAAGAAGATGACTTCATCGACAAGATGTTTGTGGCGAATACGCATGATTACATTCTGTGCTTCTCAAGCCGTGGTCGCGTATATTGGTTGAAAGTATACGAAGTGCCGCAAGGCAGCCGCATTGGCCGTGGCAAACCAATTGTGAACCTATTCCCACTTGAAGAGGGTGAGAAAATCAACGCGATTTTGGCGGTAAAAGAGTTTGATGAAAATCACTTTATTTTCATGACAACCGCACGTGGTACCGTAAAGAAAACAGCATTAAGCGAATTCGCGAATCCACGTAAATCCGGCATTATCGCCATTAACCTGGATGATGATGACTACTTGATCGGTGCAGAAGTCACCAACGGCAAAAACGATATCGTGCTGGTATCTAACGGCGGTAAAGCGGTGTGGTTCAGTGAGGATGATGTACGTCCAATGGGCCGTGCAACACGCGGTGTACGCGGCATGAAGTTGGCGGCTAAACAACAGGTACTGTCATTGTTAATTGCTGATAACGATCAGCAAACAGTGTTGGTTGCCACTGAAAATGGTTATGGAAAACGCACAGTGCTGGCTGATTTCCGTCATTCTGGACGTGGCACACAAGGCGTTAAGGCGATTGCAGTGAGTGAGCGTAACGGTTTAGTTGTCGCCGCAAAACTGGTGAATGAAGATGATGAAATCATGCTGATTACCACAGGTGGCGTGCTGATCCGTACCCGTGTGAAAGAAATTCGCGAACTAGGCCGTGCAACACAAGGTGTGACGCTGATTAACTTGGGTGAAGGTGAGAAATTATCTGGACTTGAGAAAATTGTTGAAACAGATGAAGAGTTGCCAGCTGCAGAATAATAATTTTATTTAAGAATAATATGAAGCAAATTTATAACTTTTCTGCAGGCCCTGCAGTACTGCCAAAACCTGTGTTGGAACGTGCTCAAGCCGAAATGCTGGATTGGCATGGTAGTGGCATGAGTGTGATGGAAATGTCACATCGAGGCAAAGAGTTCACCAGCATTTTAGAAAAAACAGAAGCAGATTTACGCACGTTATTAAGTATTCCAAATAATTATAAAGTGCTATTTTTGCAGGGCGGCGCGATTGCTGAAAATGCCATCATACCGCTGAATTTGCTGGCTGGTAAAAGTGCGGATTATGTCGTTACCGGCGCATGGAGCAAGCGCAGTGTGGAAGATGCGCGCGCATTCGGCACCATTAATATTGCTGCGAGCAGCGAAGCGGATGGTTTCACGCGTGTGCCTGATTTTTCAAGCTGGCAATTGAATAAAGACGCAGCTTACGTGCATATCTGCACCAATGAAACCATTCACGGCGTTGAGTTCGATGGCATTCCAAATACAAGTGGTGTGCCGATTGTGGCAGATATGTCTTCACACATTTTGTCACGACCGATTGATGTGAGTCAGTACGGTGTGATATACGGTGGTGCGCAAAAGAACATTGGCCCAGCCGGTTTATGTATTGTGATTGTAAGAGAAGATTTATTGGATAAAGCGAACCCATTAACACCAGCGGTATTTAATTGGAAAACGCAGGCTGAAAATCACAGCATGATTAATACGCCGCCTACTTACGGCATCTATATTGCAGGTTTGGTATTTGAGTGGTTATTGGCGCAGGGCGGAGTGGCTGCGATTGAGCAGAAAAATATTGCTAAAGCCAAACTTTTTTATGATTATGTAGATAATAGTGATTTTTATAGCAACAACATCGCACTGAATAATCGCTCACGCATGAATATTCCGTTCCGATTGCAGGATGAAAAACGCAATGATGCTTTTTTAAAAGGGGCTGAAGCGCAAGGTTTGCTGCAATTAAAAGGTCACCGGATTGTTGGTGGCATGCGTGCCAGCATGTATAACGCTATGCCAATTGAAGGTGTGCGGGCATTGATTGAGTATATGAAGCAGTTTGAACGTGCATAAAAAAGTACATTAAACATGAGCGAGCAGTTAAAACAACACAGAGACCAGATTGATGCCATTGATGAGCAAATTTTAAAGCTTGTTAATGAACGGGCATCATTAGCGCACGCTATCGGCGGCTTAAAAGATGACGGTGTCATTTACCGACCAGAGCGTGAAGCGCAGATTTTACGCCGTTTGCAAGCTAACAATAAAGGCCCATTATCCAGTGAAGCAGTCAGCCATATTTTTCGCGGTGTGATGTCGAATTGTCGTGCCTTAGAAAAGGAGCTTTCAATCGCGTTTTTGGGGCCGCTTGGTACGTATAGTGAAGAGGCTGCATTAAAGCAGTTTGGTTTAGGGCGCAGTGCGGTAGTATGTGCGAGCATTGACGAGGTATTTCGTACGCTAGAGGCAGAACAGGCCGACTACGGTGTAGTACCTGTGGAGAATTCAACCGAAGGTGCAATTGGCTTAACGCTGGACTTACTATTAGCCAGCCCACTTAAAATCTGTGGCGAAATCACCTTGCCAATACACCATTGCTTACTCTCAAAACAGACCGATATTAGCCAGATCTCACATGTATTTTCGCATAGCCAATCATTGTCACAATGTCATGAATGGCTGAACAAGACATTGCCACGCGCGCAACGCGAGCCTGTTACCAGCAATGCATTTGCTGCGCAGATGATTCATAACCTGGTTTCAAGTGATAATACTTTTGCCGCTGCAATTGCCAGCAAGCGTGCTGCAGAGCTATTCAATTTAAATATTTTAGCCGAAAATATTGAAGATGACCCTAAAAATACTACGCGCTTTTTAGTGTTGGGCCGGCATGAAGTTGCGCCTTCAGGAAGCGATAAAACCTCTGTTGTCATGACCACACAAAATAAACCAGGTGCGATGCTGGAGTTGCTGGAGCCACTTTCCCGGCATGGCGTCAGCATGACAAAATTCGAGTCACGCCCATCCAAACAGGGTTTATGGGATTATGTCTTTTACGTGGATGTTGAAGGTCATCAAACAGACGCGAAAGTGAAAGCTGCTTTGCAGGATTGCAAAACACGTGCGTCTTTCCTCAAGGTGCTGGGCTCTTATCCAACAGCCGTCGTTTAAGTCAAATTTAGAAATTGTAAGGTTTTCTGTATGCAATCATCCGATGTCAATTTAGCTGAATTAGCACCCGAATATGTACGCGCTATTGCGCCGTATCAAGGCGGAAAACCGATTAGCGAGCTTGCACGCGAGATGGGTTTGAATGAAGTGGATATCGTTAAGCTTGCTTCAAATGAAAATCCTTTAGGCATTAGTCCAAAAGCGCAAATGGCGATTGAAGACGCTATCGGGGATATTGCGCGTTATCCGGATGGTAATAGTTTTGCTTTGCGCGATGTCGTGAGCAAAAAATTCAATGTCGCGCCTAACCAGATTGTGTTTGGCAACGGCTCAAACGATATTTTAGAGTTATCGGCGCGTGCTTTTTTGCGTGCAGGCGATGAGGCCATCTATTCGCAGCATGCTTTTGCTGTTTATCCATTGGTAACGCTGGCGGTTGGCGCTACTGGAGTGGTGATCCCCGCTAAAAATTATGCACATGATTTAGATGCGTTTGTTAAAGCGATTACGCCAAAAACACGCTTGATTTTTATTGCGAATCCGAATAATCCAACCGGTACTTTAATTGCTAAAAATGCGCTAAAAGCATTTTTAAAACAAGTGCCTAATCATGTTCTGGTCGTGTTGGATGAAGCGTATGATGAGTATTTATCTGCTGACAATAAATCTGAAGCAATTGAATGGTTAAGTGAGTTTAACAATTTGGTTATTTCACGCACTTTTTCAAAAGCTTATGGTCTGGCTGGCTTGCGTATCGGCTTTGGTTTGATGCATGCCAGCGTTGCCGATATGCTGAACCGTGTGCGCCAGCCATTTAATGTGAATAGTATTGCACAGGTGGCGGCTATTGCTTCACTTGAGGATGAGGATTTTGTCGCACGCAGTTATGCATTAAATCAGGCGGGAATGCTGCAATTGACACAAGGTTTTCATCAACTAGGTTTAGAATATATTCCATCGCATGCCAATTTTATTAGTTTTAAAATTAAAAATGCTGCAGCAGTTAACCAACAATTGCTTAAAAATGGTGTCATCGTGCGACCAGTCGCCAATTACGAAATGCCCGATTACTTACGTGTGAGCATTGGATTGTTCAGCGAAAACGCAAGATTTTTAGAAGTATTAAAACAGATTGTCAAAAATGACTGAGCAAGAAAAACTAGCATACGAAAAACTGGCAACAGATGATGTTCGTATTAAAGAAATCAATACGCTGATTACACCATCAGCCTTACTGGCGCGTTTTAAAGAAAACGCCGAATCTACACACAAAATACTGCAAACGCGTACAGCTATTCATCGCATACTGCATGAAGCCGATGACCGCTTGCTGGTTGTCGTAGGACCATGCTCTATCCATGATGTGAAAGCTGGTATGGAGTATGCGCACCGTTTGTTAGAAATACGTAAAACTCTGGCTGCAGACTTGTTGATTGTGATGCGCGTGTATTTTGAGAAGCCACGCACTACAGTGGGCTGGAAAGGTTTGATTAACGATCCGCATTTAGATGGCAGTTATCAGATTAATGAAGGTTTGGAAATTGCGCGTAAATTTTTGCTGGATGTGAATGAAATCGGCATGCCTGCTGGCGCAGAATTTTTGGACACGATTACGCCGCAATACACGGCTGATTTAGTGAGCTGGGGCGCAATTGGCGCACGTACCACCGAATCGCAAGTGCATCGTGAATTGGCATCAGGCTTATCTTGCCCAATCGGTTTTAAAAACGGCACAGATGGCAGTGTACGCGTGGCGACTGATGCCATTAAAACGGCATCCAGCCCACATCATTTTTTATCCGTCACCAAAGAAGGCCAGTCCGCTATTATTTCGACAACGGGCAATGAAGATTGCCATGTGATTTTGCGTGGTGGAAAAACGCCAAATTATGATGCAAAAAGTGTTGATGCGGCGTGCAAGCAACTGGTTGAAGCCGGACTTGAGCCAAGACTGATGATTGATTGCAGTCATGCCAATAGCAGTAAGCAATACAGCAAACAAACAGAAGTAGCGCAGGATGTGGCGAATCAAGTCGGTGCAGGAGATGCACGCATTATCGGTTTGATGATTGAGTCGCACTTGGTAGAAGGCCGCCAGGATCACACACCGGGTTGTGATTTAGTATATGGGCAATCGATTACCGATGGTTGCATTAGCTGGGAAGATACGATCGATGTTTTAGAGGTTTTAGCGGCAGCCGTGCGTAAACGCCGCCATCAAAGGTTAAGTGAGGAAATTTAGCGCTGTTTTGAAGTGGTGATATTAGTCATATAGGCATCATGAATTTACTTAGTGTTTATTCGGTATCTTTGCGGTGTTGATAGAACTAAATAGCGCGCAGAATTCGTTTCACGTTGTAGCAATAATGAAATGACAACGAACTTAATAACTACTTAAAGGAAAATTATCATGTGGACAACACCAGCAGCTACAGAAATGCGTTTTGGCTTTGAAGTAACAATGTACGTAATGAATAAATAATTAGTGTTTTTTGCTAATTAGTGAAAAAAGGCTGCCGCAAGACAGCCTTTTTTTATAGAAACGCTTGTTCTATAAAAAAGTAAAAGTAAATGTAACAAGAGTAAAATTTATAGCTTATTCATTCGGTAAAGAATCTCATGCATATTCACGTTTTAGGTGCCGCAGCGGGCGGTGGTTTTCCACAATGGAACTGTAATTGTTTCAATTGTGATGGCTTAAGAAAAAAAACAATCAAAGCAACCAAGCGTACGCAGTCTTCCATCTGCGTGAGTGGTGATGGTGTTAATTGGGTTTTATTCAATGCATCACCCGATGTATTACAACAAATTCAGGATTTCGCACCGTTACAACCGGGCCGCAATATCAGGGATTCAGGCATTCAGGCAATCATCTTGATTGATGCGCAAATTGATCATACGACAGGTTTATTCATGCTGCGCGAAGGGCAGGTTAAACGTGAAATATACTGTACTGATATGGTGTATGAAGATTTAACCAGCGGTAATCAAGTGCTGAATATTCTAGGCCACTACTGTGGCATTAACCGTCACGATGTGCCGATTGACGGGAAACAAAGCTTCACTATTCCAAATGTACCCAATTTAAAATTTACAGCCGTTGCATTGAAAAGCGCTGCACCGCCATATTCGCCACATCGTAATGACCCGCACCCTGGCGATACCATCGGCGTATTGATAGAAGAAATCAGCACCGGTAAAAAATGCTGGTATTCACCTGGATTAGGTGAGATTGAGCCACATTTACCAGAATTGATGAGTCAGGCCGATTGCATCATGGTGGATGGTACGTTTTGGACCAATACGGAAATGATTGATATGGGTTTGATGACCAAAACGGCGCGTAGTATTGGTCATAACCCTCAATCGGGTGAAGGAGGCATGATTGAAAAACTAGATGAGTTTGGCCTAAAAGATGGTAAGGAAGTACGTAAGGTATTGATTCATATTAACAATACTAATCCTATTCTGCGTGAAGACTCTGCGGAACGCGCGATACTGAATCAACATAAAATTGAAGTGGCGTATGACGGCATGGATATTATTCTTTAAGTGAGACGAGAATGACTGAACAATTAAAACCTTGGACTAGAGCAGAATTCGAAGAAAAGCTACGTGAAAAAGGTCGTGGCTATCATATCTATCATCCTTTTCACGTAATGATGTATGAAGGTAAATTAAGCAAAGAGCAATTGCAATGTTGGGTGGCAAACCGTTTTTATTATCAAATCGCCATTCCAATGAAAGACGCAGCGATTCTTTCTAACTGCCCAGACAAAGAAGTTCGTAAAGAGTGGATTGTGCGCATTACAGACCATGATGGAGTCGGTGACCAAGTTGGCGGTATTGAAGCGTGGATTCAATTGGGTGAAGCAGTTGGCTTAACGCGCGAGCAAGTCACTTCACTTGAAATGGTGAGTCCAGGTGTGCGATTTTCCGTAGATGCTTATATCAATTTTGCTAAACAACGTAGTTGGCAAGAGTCAGTCTGTTCAAGCTTAACCGAGTTATTTGCACCACATATCCATCAGCAACGCATTAGTTCATGGCCGACGATGTATCCGTGGATTAAAGAAGAAGGTTTGAGCTACTTTAAAAAACGCCTGACTGAAGCGCGTCGTGATGTAGAGCAGGGTTTGAGTGTCACTTTAGATTATTTTAGCGAAACGCGTGAAAAGCAATTGCAAGCGCTGGATATTTTGCAATTTAAACTCAATGTACTGTGGGTGATTGCTGATTCTATTATGTTGGCGTCAACCGATATTAAGGTAGAGGGGCGTGATTATTTGCGTCAACCAGTGATTAACTTTGAGTAGATAAATGGAAAATAATATACAAAATTCAGACGTTTTCGCAATTGCGTTGCACCATCGTTTCCAGTGGGAAGAGGCACAGCAAAGCTATGTGATACTTTTTCCGGAAGGCATGGTCAAACTAAATGGTGGTGCAGGTGAGGTCATTAAGCGAGTGGATGGTAAAGCGAGCGTCAGTGAGATTGTGGCAGATTTGAAACGTACTTTTCCCGATGTGGAAAATATTGAAAAAGACATTATTGGCATGTTTGAGATGGCATATGGCAAAGCTTGGATTCGTAAACTGTAGGAGATAAGTGGTACGAAATTGGAAATTTCAGGTGTTTAAAACGGTTAAGTTGTGCTGGTAACGCAATAAGCCCAACAGCAAGGAGTAGCAAAATGACACAGACATCGTTAGGTGAGTCAGTAGTTCAGAAGGAGATACACTCTCAAGCGCAAAACAATGGCGTTGCGGCGAATATCACGCATACTCAGCCGCTGTGGTTACTGGCTGAGGTGACCTATCGCTGTCCATTACATTGTGCCTTTTGCTATAACCCGACAGATTACGACAAACACACGCAAAATGAGCTGACGACTGAGCAGTGGATTCAGGCCTTACGCGATGCGCGCAAAATGGGCGCGATTCAGCTGGGTATTTCGGGCGGCGAGCCGTTATTGCGTGACGATATTGAAGATATTGTCATTGAAGCCAAAAAGCTGGGCTATTACAGCAATCTCATTACTTCAGGCGTCGGCTTAACTGAAAAACGTATTCAAGCGTTTAAAGATGGTGGTCTGGATCACATCCAGCTTTCCATGCACGATATTACCGAAGAGATTAATAATTTCATCACCAACACACGTACATTTGAGTTGAAGAAAAAAGTCGCTGCCATGATTAAAAATCACGGCTATCCAATGGTGTTAAACGTGGTGATTCACCGCTATAACATTGGGCATATCAAAGAAATTCTTGAAATGGCCGAGGCACTAGGTGCCGATTATGTTGAGTTGGCCAATACACAATATTATGGTTGGTCGTTGGTTAACCGTAGCCAGTTAATGCCGCTTAAAGAGCAAATTGACGAAGCGGAAAGAATCACCAACGAATTCCGCGAAAAAGTCGGCAATAAAATGAAAATATTTTTTGTGGTGCCCGATTATTTTGGCAATCGCCCAAAAAAATGTATGAACGGCTGGGGCGAAGTGTTTATGATTGTGACAGCTAATGGCGATGTTTTGCCTTGCCATTCTGCACGCGTGTTGCCCAATATGCAGTTCCCGAATGTGCGGGAGAATGGGCTTGAGTACGCTTGGAAAGAAAGTCCTGCATTTAACAAATACCGTGGCACGGCCTGGATGAAAGGGCCTTGTGTCACTTGTCCCGAAAAAATGAATGATTTAGGCGGCTGTCGCTGTCAAGCATTTTTGCTTACCGGCGATGCAGAAAGCGCCGACCCGGTTTGTTCATTGTCGCCCAATCATCATTTAATTGAAAAAGCGATTGAGGATTCTAAAAATCCTGTATTGGCATCACAACCGATTATTTTTAGAACGGACAAAAATTCTAAAAAATACGTTGCTGGTGATAAAGAGCGGGTAGAGGAGTTTCACGCACTGCCTTAACAATTAGCTGATAAAATTCAGTTTCTATTGTTTTTAAGGCATTCAGTATGGCTAACTGCTGACCTATTACTTTCGTTTTGGCTTCCACCAATCGCGCCGCGTTAATCGTAATAATTAACGCATGATAGATACCATTTATCAGGCCGATGCTGGAATTGCACGTATTATCACCAATCAATAACTTAACGATTTAACTTCTATTGAAACCACATTCAATTTTTTTAGTGTATGTACTGGCAAGCCTTGCCGCGCTTGCGCCTTTTGCTATTGACACCTATTTGCCCGCGTTTCATACGATGGGTGCATATCTACAAACGTCTGACTTACATATCCAGCAAAGCTTAACGGTTTATTTGTTGCCATATGCCTTAATGACGCTGTGGCATGGGGCGATTTCTGATGCGATTGGGCGCATTACCACCATAAAATGGGGTTTGAGCATTTTTGTACTGGCTTCGATCGGCTGTGCATTTGCACCAAACGTAGAAACATTATGGTTTTTTAGAGCATTGCAAGGTGCAAGTGGCGGGGCGGGTAATACAGTCGCACGCGCCATGGTGCGCGATTTGTTTGAAGGCGCCGCAGCGCAAAGAGTCATGGCGACTGTGCAAATGTTATTTGGCATTGCACCTGCTGTTGCGCCGATTATTGGCGGCTTGTTATTAGGTTTAAGTTGGCAAAGTATTTTTATATTTTTAGCAATTTATGCCGCATTAACTTTATGGGCAGCGGTTACTTTTTTGCCAGAAACCATGCCGCCAGAAAAGCGCATTCATTTATCGGCAAGGAATGTGTTGGCAAGTTATAAAACCATTTTTAGCGATGCTGAGTTTGCTAAATTAGGCATTGCTATAGGTGCCTGCTTTTCAGCTTTTTTTGTCTACGTGCTCGCTAGCCCTGTATTTTTGGGCAAACATTTAGGCTTAACGCCGCAACAATACGCTTATTTATTTATTCCGACTGTTTGCGGCATGATGGTTGGCTCTTATCTTGCCAAATATGTGGCGGGGAAATACAGCGCTAAGAAAGTACTTAATGTCGCTTTTTCTTGGATGCTGCTGGTTGTGAGTGCCAATATCCTTGTTTGTGTTTTTCTGCCATTAAATCCAGTGAACAATATCTTACCCGTGGCATTGTTTAACGTAGGAATGGCCCTGGTGATGCCGATATTGTCGCTGGCTGCGCTGGATCGCCACCCCAGGATTCGCGGCACTGCTGCATCTGGGCAGGCATTTATTCAAATGTTGCTATCCACTGTATCGGCTGGCTTGATTGTGCCTTTGGTATGGGGAAGCGCGCTGGGTTTGGCGCTAGCGATGATGGCTTATTTGATTATTGCGCTTTTGGTGATTCGCCAGACACAATCATGGAAAAGCCTTAAGGTTTAATTGACTGCCGTTAAGTCAATTATCAAACCACATTTTTGGTTTATCAAGCAGGATTAAATCCTAGACGCACGACAACTGAATCAGTTAGTATGTTGTTAGCTCATCTGATTAACAACACAAAGGAAAACTCAAATGTTAAATTCACAATCTTGCGCAAAATGGACACCTTATGTTTTAGGTTTATTACGCATCATCACTGGCTTTCTGTTTCTGCAGCACGGCACTTCTAAGCTGCTAGGCGTGCCGTATAACGCCATGTTTGATGGTTTGCAGTTGATGTCACTGATGGGTTTGGCGGGTATTCTTGAACTAGTAGGCGGTACATTGATATTGGTTGGCCTGTTTACGCGTCCAGTCGCTTTTATTCTTTCTGGTCAAATGGCAGTTGCCTATTTCATGGCACATGCGCCTGGTGGTTTTTTACCGATTACTAATCATGGCGAATTGGCAGTGATGTTTAGCTTTGTATTTTTATATTTTGTTTTTGCCGGCGCAGGAAAATTCAGTTTAGATAGCGTTTGGTGTAAAAAATCTGCTTAAAGCAAATCACTCACACAAATAATCACACCTTGTTTTACCTTATGGCGCCAGCGGTTTAGGCGCCACTGTTTTAATTATTAGCTCATTTTTCCAAAGCAAGTAAACCCGGCAGTCGAACTCCAGTTGATGGTAATCAGGTTCCATATGCTGGCATAGCTGGTAAAAGGCTTTGTCATGATTACGTTCTTTAAGATGTGCCAGTTCATGCACAACAATCATACGTAGGAAATCGGCAGGCGCTGCTTTAAAAAATGAAGAGATTTTAATTTCTTTCTTCGCTTTTAATTTTCCGCCTTGCACCCGTGAAATCGCAGTATTCAGTCCTAGCGCATGATGCTCTATACCCAGTCTGTTGTCGTAATGCACTTTGTCCAACAAGGGAGCTGTGCGTAAGAATGCTTGTTTAATCTCGTTCGCGTATTGATAAAGCGCTTTGTCTGTTTGTATTGTGTGTGATTGGGGATAACGTGTCGAGATGTACTCTTCAAGCAAGCCCTGTGTTTGTAATTGCCGAATTTTATCTTGCAGTGCAAGCGGGTAGTGTTGTAAATATTTAAGTACTGGTGTCATCAGGTGTAATTTAAAATCACTTTTATTCCATTGTAATTACTGCAGGATAATTATCTCGCGGTCAAAACAAAAGGAGGCATCTGCCTCCTTTGAGTTGTCACATGGCTTTTAAATTCAGCATTTAAAAATCAAAGAGTTAAGCCTCTTCAATTAAAAGTTTACGCTTGCCTGTCACACCATTCATAGCTTCCGCATCTGGAAGCGCTTCTTTCCGGCTGGTAATCGTTGGCCATAATTCAGCCAAACGCGCATTCAAGGCAATATACTCTTGCTGATCTGCGGGCACGTCATCTTCTGCAAAAATAGCTTCGGCAGGGCACTCAGCCACACATAAGGTGCAATCAATACATTCATCAGGATTAATCGCTAAAAAGTTAGGACCTTCTACAAAACAATCCACTGGGCATACATCAACACAATCGGTGAATTTGCACTGGATACAATTTTCGGTGACTACGTAAGTCATTTCTATTCCTTCAACTAAATCTTATTAAAATAATCTTATAAATTCTAATCGTTTTTATTTTTTATACAATCATGCCTGCGCCAACAGTGTTGTTGGTGCTTTCATCAATCACAATAAACGCGCCTGTTGCGCGATTGTTATTGTAGCTATCAACCATTAACGGTTGAGCGAGCTTAAATTGAATACGTGCAATATCGTTCATTTTGAGATCGCTTGTAGGCTGCTGTTCAAGTGTATTCACATCTACTTTATAGGAAATTGTCCCAACTTTTGCCTTAGATTCGCGCGTGGTGTGACGAATAATATAGGTTCTAGCTGGCGACAATGGTGTTTCAGATAGCCAGCAAACAGTCGCCTCTATTTGTTTGACAGGTTGTATTGCGCTACTTGATTTAACAATCATATCACCACGGGATGTGTCGATTTCGTCGGCTAATAATAACGTCACAGATTGCTCAGTTTGTGCCTCTTGTAATTGTACATCGCCCAATTGAATGGCTTTTATGGTTGATTGATAGCCATTTGGCAATACGGTGACAGCATCGCCCACTGCAATATTGCCACTTTCAATGCGACCCATAAAGCCTCTGAAATCGTGCAAGTCAGCATCGGCACTTGCATGCGGGCGACACACGAATTGCACAGGAAAGCGGAATTCTTCATCAGCATCTATGTGTGCTGCAGGTGCAGATTCTAATATTTCTAACAGTGTTTCATTGGTATACCAAGGCATATTATCCAAACGATCCACCAACATATCGCCATTCAATGCAGACATCGGAATAAAGCGAATCTCTCTGGATTGCGCGAAACCGATTTCTTTTGCAAATGCCAAGTAATCTGCACAAATTTTGTCATAAACCGCTTGGTCATAATTCACCAAATCCATTTTATTCACAGCAACCACGATGTGTTGGATGCCAACCAAATGCGCTAAATAACTATGTCGGCGTGTTTGTGTCAGCACGCCACGACGGGCATCAATCAGGATAATCGCCAAATTGGCAGTAGAGGCTGCGGTCACCATGTTGCGCGTGTATTGTTCATGGCCAGGTGCGTCGGCAATAATATATTTGCGTGTGCCTGTGCTGAAATAGCGGTAGGCTACGTCAATGGTAATGCCTTGCTCGCGTTCGGCTTGCAGGCCATCCGTTAGCAATGACAAATCAACTGCTTCCATGCCTCGTTTTTTAGATGTGTTGGAAATTTGCGTTAGCGTATCGGCCAAAATCGTTTTGGTATCAAATAGCAAGCGGCCGATAAGCGTGCTTTTGCCGTCATCCACGCTACCGCAAGTCATAAAGCGCAAAAGGCTATCGTTATGATTATTGGCGTTAAGTGTTGTATTGGTGCTGCTCATTAAAAATAACCTTCTTTTTTGCGTTGTTCCATACTTGCATCGGATGTCTGGTCGTCCAAGCGCGTTGCGCCACGTTCTGTAATTGTTGTTGTTGCTGTTTCCACAACGATTTTGCTTACCGAGTCAGCATCACTAATGACTGGTGCGGTACAGGTAATATCGCCCACTGTTCTAAAACGCACTTGCATGTTGATGATTTCTTCACCATTCTTGGGTTGATTGATTACCTCACCGTTTGCTAATGGCACGTTGGCGGGGAATATAGCACCGCCACGCATAAATACGTCTCGTTGATGCGCAAAGTAGATGCTCGGTAACGCTAAGTTTTCACGTTCGATATATTGCCAAACATCCATTTCTGTCCAATTTGAGATGGGAAAAGCGCGGATATTTTCACCTTTGTGTGAACGGGCGTTATACAGATTCCATAATTCTGGGCGTTGATTTTTGGGATCCCACTGACCAAACTCATCGCGGAAACTCATGATGCGCTCTTTTGCACGGGCTTTTTCTTCATCACGCCGCGCACCGCCAATGCAACAATCAAAACCAAACTCTTCAATCGCTTCAAGCAGTGTGACAGATTGATGTTTATTGCGTGGTTCATCAGGATTTTTTAATACGATTGTGCCGCGTTTCATCGAGTCTTCCAGTGAGCGAACAATTAGACGCTCGCCCAATTCCGCCGCACGTTGGTCTCTAAAATCAATGACTTCTTGATAGTTATGTCCAGTATCAATATGCAAAAGTGGAAATGGAAAACGACCTGGGCGAAATGCTTTTTCGGCTAAACGTAAAATGCATAGTGAGTCTTTGCCGCCTGAAAATAGTAATACAGGATTGCTGCATTGGCCTGCCACTTCACGCAAAATATGAATGGCTTCAGCTTCAAGCCAATCCAGATGTGATAATGGTTTATGTGTATTATTTAACATATTCAATCATTTAAAGTTAGTATTTAAAGTGGAGTATCAATTACATTTAAGTGCTTATTTAACGTGCAGGCCACATTCTTTACTGGTCGGATCTTCCCACCACCAGCGGCCAGCACGAATATCTTCGCCCATTGCAATTGCACGCGTACAAGGTGCGCAGCCAATACTTGGGTAGAATTGGTCGTGCAATTTGTTGTATGGCACATTATGCATGCGGATATAAGTCCATACTTCTTGTTCGGACCAATCACTTAACGGGTTAAATTTCTCTAATCCATTGCTTTCATCAAATTCGCGCACAGGTAGACTTGACCTAGTCGTTGCTTGCGCTGCGCGCATACCTGTTACCCAGGCATTTTTACCTTTAAGTGCGCGTTGCAACGGTTCTACTTTACGCATGTGGCAGCAGCTTTTACGTAGTTCAATTGATTCATAAAAGGCATTGATGCCGTTTGTTTTTACATAAAATTCAACAGCCTGAGCTTGTGGAAAAAGTACATTCAATTTGGTGTGGTAACGTTGTTCTGTTTCCGCGATTAAGTCATAGGTTTCTACTGGTAATCGACCTGTATCCAGTGAAAAAATCTCGATAGCTAATTGATTTTTTAAGATAATGTCAGTGAGCACCATGTCTTCTGCACCAAAGCTATTCGCAAAAGTGATATTCGTTAACTCGCCTGATGCATTTTTTAACAATGCCAATACTTGATCAGTTTTTGCGTTTACGCTGGCTTGCAGGGTGTCGGTTAATACCGGCTGTGTGGCCGGATTAATTGCGTTAGGCTTTAAGAATGAAACTTCGCCTGACACTATGCTGTCCTGTTATAGCGCGAAAATACTGGGCGTGGCTCATCTACAGCACCTTGGTATGGTGCTGTGAAATCTTTCAGACTGGCTAAAGCATCATTGGCCGAGCGATCGGCGCGAATTAAATAGCTATTAAAGCCGCTGCGTTTTAAGAAAAATAATTGGTCACGCAATACATCACCAATGGCCCGCAATTCGTTTTTAAAGCCATAGCGTTTACGTAACAGGGTTCCCAGCGAGAAAATACGACCATCAGCAAAACGCTCTACATGCACCGCGATAATGGGTAGCACATTTAAGTCAGCTTGATCGTTAACTAAGTCTGCCAACACTTCATGCGTGTCTATCCATACGCCAACTTCACCGTTTGAAATACGTGTTAACAATTCGTCTTTACGCGCAATGAATACGCTTAAAGGCACAATGATTTTGCCTGTCGCTGGAATAACCGTATCAGCAATTTGCGTTTCACTAACGGTAGCTTCACCTGTTAATTTAAACTGAACAACCTTACCCGCTTGTTTGCGCGCTTCTACATTGCTGGGCGGGAGTTGTACCGTAACCCAAAGATTTTCTGCAATGCTTGCAATGTCATCATTAAGTTGAATTAAGTTACTCATACAGATACAATCTCTTCATTTTTGGCATAAACATGCGCTTTAAACGGTGCAATGCCAAGACGACGCACAGTGTCGATGAATAGCTCTTCTGGCGTGCGTTCCTTAATATAAATATCAATTAGTTTTTGCACAACGCCAGGCATTTCATCTGCAGAGAACGCAGGGCCAATCACTGTACCAAGGCTGGCATCATTGCCTTGTTTGCCGCCGATAGATACTTGATACCATTCCGAGCCATCTTTATCTACGCCTAGAATGCCGATATGACCAACGTGATGGTGACCGCAAGCATTCATACAACCTGAAATGTTGAGCTCAATATCGCCAATATCATGCAAATAATCTAAATTATCGAATTGCATTTGAATCGCTTCTGCAATTGGAATACTCTTAGCGTTTGCCAAGCTACAAAAATCACCGCCTGGGCAGCAGATAATATCGGTAAGCAAACCAATGTTCGGCGTTGCTAAGCCAGCAGCGCGCGCTTTTTCCCAAACACTATACAAATCACTTAATTTAACATCAGCCAGGATTAAATTTTGTTCATGCGAAACGCGCAGTTCACCAAAACTATATTGTGCGGCTAGATCCGCAACCACATGCATTTGATCACTGGTCGCATCACCAGGTGCTTTGCCATGCGGTTTAAGCGATAGCGTAACCGCGCGATAACCAGCTTGCTTGTGTACATGTACACAACGCTTTGCCCAAGCTGCAAAAGCAGGGTTGCTTGCAATTGCAGCATCAAAGCTCGCGTCGTGCGCACTCAAGTTTTCGTAAGGCATAGCCTCGAAATACTTGCTTACGCGTGCTAATTCAGCTTCTGTAATAGTATTCGGTGCGTCTTTTAAGTGCGCCCATTCAGCTTCTACCTGGTTTTTGAATTCTTCAATACCTAGAGCTTTCACCAAAATCTTAATACGCGCTTTATAGGAGTTATCGCGGCGACCATGTAAGTTATACACACGAATAATGGCTTCGCAATAGGTGAGTGCATGTTGCCACTCTAAATGTTCGCGGATAACTGAGCCTAATATTGGTGTACGGCCTAATCCGCCGCCCACCCAAACTTTAATCGCTAATTTATCTGCATCATCGGTATAAAACTCCATGCCAATATCGTGTGCCTGCACAATCGCACGATCTTGTTTGGTGCCCGAAACCGCAATCTTAAATTTACGCGGTAATAAAGCGAACTCTGGATGGAATGTACTCCATTGGCGCATGATCTCAGCCATTGCGCGTGGATCAATCACTTCATCCGGCGCAATGCCTGCAAACTGATCGGTCGTAATGTTACGGATACAATTGCCTGAAGTTTGAATGGCATGCATTTCAACCGTGGCGAGTTCTGCCAGCATTTCTGGCACATCTTCTAATTTGGGCCAGTTGAGTTGCAGGTTTTGGCGTGTACTAAAGTGGCCATAATCTCTATCGTATTTTTTTGCGATGTCGCCAAGCTTGTGTAATTGTCTGCTAGACAACATGCCATAAGGCACAGCAATGCGGAACATCGGCGCATGGCGCTGAATATACAGGCCATTTTGCAAGCGCAGTGGGCGAAACTCTTCTTCAGTGAGTTCACCTGCTAAAAAGCGGCGAGTTTGGTCGCGATATTGTGCAACGCGTTCGTCGACAATTTGTTGATCTAGCTTATCGTACTTATACATAAATTTTATCTGACACGTAATGTGGCGCTGAATTGCTTCCGCACCTTAGTTTCTATGGCTAATATTTGTTTGGCTAAAAAGCTAACCTGATATTTTAATCTAAAAACAGGTTTAAGCCAAAAGCAGCTTGTCTAAATTGATGGTTTTATTCAATAAACTTGGATTTAAAGTGAATAAACTCAAATCTATATTTAAAAGCGCACTTAATTTTAAGATTTTTTAAATCCTAATTGTTTTAATGCCGCCAAAAATAACAAGACTGTAATGCCAATCAGTTGATTGAATTCTGGAAAAGCCAATTTTTGACCGACATAAACTAAAATTAAAGCAAGTAACGCGCGCACCCAATGCTCTGCTACTTTTGAGCTCAAATGACTGCCAATCCAAATACCGGGAATTGAGCCAATTAATAATGAACCAAGCAAGCTGTAATCAACGGTGCCCAGGCTGGCATGGCCTAGGCCTGCAACCAGGGTGAGTGGTACAGCGTGTGCGACATCGGATCCTATAATCTTAGTAATGGGGGTTTTGGGATATAAAATCAATAGTGCCGTTACGCCTAGCGCGCCAGCGCCAACGGAAGTTAATGTAACCAAAAAACCTAAAATGGTACCCAAAATGACCGTTAAGCTGGATGTGTAATTAGGGTTAATCCAATGGCCTGTCTTGGATAGCTGGGCTAACTGGTTGCGAAATAATACCGATAATGATGTGAGCAATAAGGCGATACCTAGCCAGAACTTGATGCTAATTACTGCGCCATCGGAAGCGATATTTAAATCTTTTAAATAAAGTAAGGTGAGGATTGAGGCGGGAATGCTACCAGCGGCCAGTAAGCGTACGATTTTCCAATCAATATTGCCTAACTTTCCATGTGCAAAGATGCCCACACTTTTGGTGATAGATGCGTAGAGTAAATCAGTGCCAACAGCGACTGCTGCCTTTACGTTGAAAAATATCAATAATATTGGGGTCATTAAAGAGCCGCCGCCTACACCTGTTAATCCGACTAACATTCCAACGACAAATCCAGCCAATATATAAAAGATAAAATCCACGCGATTTATACACCCATTTGGTAGTGAGGGAGCGTACTATATCAGTAATCAATATAATTGTTTAATAACAATTTGTTATTTTAGTATATGATTTGCTTATAAAGATTATTTTACTAGCAGAGGTGCATATATGAAGCTACACCAATTGAAATATATACACGAAGTGGCGCGGCAAGGTCTCAATATTTCAGCCGCTGCTGAGGCGTTGCATACATCACAGCCTGGTGTCAGTAAGCAAATCCAAATGCTTGAAGATGAGCTTAAGTTACAGATTTTTCAGCGGAATGGCAAGCGTTTGACAGGTATTACTGAGCCCGGTAAGCATATCGTTAAACTGGCTGCGACGGTGATGCTTGAAATGCAGAACATTAAGCGCGTAGGTGACGAATTTAGTAAAGTAGAAACGGGTACGCTGACTATTGCGACGACGCACATGCAGGCACGTTATAAATTACCCGCCGCAGTGAAACAGTTTATTGAGGCTTACCCGCATGTGAAGCTTAATATCCACCAGGGAGATCCATCTAATGTGGCCGAGCAAGTGGCAAATGGTGAAGCGGATATTGGTATTGCAACAGAAAAAATCAGTTTAGATGATCGTATTCTTTGCCTGCCTTGTTATGAATGGAACCGTTCTCTTGTGGTGCCAAAAGGGCATCGTTTAATCGATGCATTGCCACTTACATTATCTAAAATAGCCAGCTTCCCGCTCATTACTTATGATTTTGCATTTACAGGCAGTAACGCCGTAACAAAGGTGTTCCACGATGCAGGTGTAATGCCAAATATTGTACTAAGCGCGATTGATGCTGACGTCATTAAAACCTATGTAGGTTTGGGTTTGGGCGTTGGGTTGATTGCTAATATCGCGTATGATGAAGAGCGTGATAAGGATTTAGTCAGCTTGGATTGCAGCCATTTGTTTCCTGCCAGCACGACCTATTTGGGGGTACGTAAAGATGCTTTTTTACGTAATTATATTTATGGTTTTATCCAGTTTCTGGCACCGCGATTTGATCGCAGGGCAGTGGACGAGGCATTAAAAGCTTATCGTACATAATTAACGTACTGTTAATATATTGCGCGAGCTAATGTCGATTAGTTAATTTAGCGAATTGGTTTTATGGGCTGATTGAGTTAATTAGCTCAATTGGAGTTGAGCATGCAATTAAGGTACTTATTTGGCATTTTAATCATCGTATTGTTAAGTGCATGCGCTACCTCTAAAATAACTTCTACACAGTCTGCAGCACAAACTCCAAGCTTTAAAATCATGCCCAATGGCTTGCCTGCTGTTGACCTAAATAGCGCACTTTATGAGCTGCCTGTTAAGCCAGGTGTTAGTTACCAAGACGTAGTGGATAGCTTGAAGTCGTTATCGGAAGGCATGAATTTTGTGAATCCGGCCAATTTCCCGATTGGCGAGCACATGAAATTGCGCGGCATCGATCCTAAAGGCATTAAAGAAGTACATTCATTTTGTAATTTAAGTATGGGCACTGAGATCATGCTGGATCATCCGGAATTTCTGGTATTTGCGCCATGCAGAATTGCCCTATACGAAAAGCCTGATGCCAATAATAAGTTAACCTTGTTTTTGGGTTTGGATCGTCCTACCTATGACTTGAAAAGCATTAAAAATCCTACTTTGCGTGCGCAAAAATCAGCACAAGAGCTTGAAGATGCTTTAATTCAGCTAATGGAAAAAGCCAGTCGCGGTGATATTTAAATGTGTAAAATAAACTATCCCACTTAAGAAACTTAAACATTAAAGACAAAAAGATTGAAGACAAGATGAACCCGATTCGTATCGCAAAAGCAGAAAACTTCCTCTCTATTTTACCCAAAATGGCCAACCGCCATGGTCTGATTGCCGGGGCTACGGGTACTGGTAAAACAGTCACGTTGCAAACGCTGGCAGAAGGTTTTTCTACGATTGGTGTGCCGGTTTTTATGGCAGACGTGAAGGGTGATTTGGCTGGTATGAGCCAGGTAGGTGGCGGAAACAAAAAGGTGGACGAACGCGTAGCGCAACTGGGCATGGATGATTTTAAACCGCAGGCATCAACTGTTGTGCTTTGGGATGTGTTTGGCGAAAAAGGCCACCCTGTGCGTACCACAGTCGCTGAAATGGGCCCGCTTTTGTTGGCGCGTTTACTCAATTTGAATGATGTGCAGGCCGGCGTGATTAATGCGATTTTTAAAATTGCGGATGATAAAGGCTGGTTGCTGCTGGATTTAAAAGATTTACGTGCTATGTCGCAGCATGCGGCTGAAAATGCTGCGCAATATCAAACAACCTATGGCAATATTTCAGCTGCCAGTGTTGGTGCATTGCAGCGCTCGCTGTTGCAGCTTGAGACGGAGGGCGGGGACTTGCTGTTTGGCGAACCTGCGTTGAATTTAGATGATTTAATGCAAACGGATAGCCAGGGTCGTGGCGTTGTTAATATCCTGGCCGCCGACAAACTGTTTAATTCGCCGCGCGTTTATGCCACTTTGTTGCTTTGGCTATTATCCGAATTATTTGAAAAACTGCCTGAAGTCGGCGATTTAGAAAAACCTAAACTGGTATTTTTCTTTGATGAAGCGCATTTGCTGTTTAGTGATGCGCCGCCCGCTTTATTGCAAAAAATTGAGCAGGTTGTGCGTTTAATTCGCTCCAAAGGTGTGGGGGTGTATTTTGTCAGCCAAAACCCTTTGGATATTCCTGATATCGTATTAGGCCAGCTGGGTAACCGCGTACAACATGCGTTACGGGCATTTACACCACGCGATCAAAAAGCGGTTAAATCGGCTGCGGAAACGTTTAGAAGTAATCCTAAAGTGGATGTGGCGACTGCGATTACAGAGCTTGGGGTAGGCGAAGCTTTGGTTTCTTTCTTGGATGAAAAAGGTGTGCCGGCTCCTGTGGAGCGTGCTTTTGTGTGCCCGCCGCAAAGTAGAGTTGGTGCGCTGACTGATGCTGAACGTGCCGCGGTGATTGCTAATTCGAACATTAAAGGTTTTTATGAAAAGCTGGTAGATCGCGAATCCGCTTACGAAGTACTGAAAGCACGTGCAACGGAATCAGCAGAAGTCGTAGAAAACGAGGATAAAGGTTTTGATTGGGGTGGCATGTTAGGAAGCGTTTTAGGCGGAAAAAAAACAAGCCGTTCAGACAGTGTTTTAGAAAGCGCGGCTAAATCGACCGCACGTGCGATTGGCTCGCAATTGGGGCGTAGCATTGTTCGTGGCGTGCTCGGCTCGATTTTAGGTGGCAAAAAATAATGAGCAGTCAAAAATAGTGATCTTTCGTTAATCATGAGCGCTATCTTTCATGCATGTGCTGATTGGGAAATTGTTTAATCATGTTGTCTGATCTCGCTATTGCGCAAGCGGCAAAATTGAAGCCGATTGTTGATGTTGCCCAAACGCTGAATATCGCAGCAGAAGATTTGATTCCTTATGGACATTCCATTGCCAAATTAGGCACAGGCTTTTTAAGCGAATTACATCATCCTGCCAATACTCACAATGGCAAACTTATTTTAGTCACCGCTATCAGTCCAACGCCTGCTGGCGAAGGTAAAACGACTACTACGATTGGTCTGACTGATGCACTTAATCACCTGTTTAAGCAAGAAAAAACCGACAAGCAAGCAATGGTTTGTATTCGCGAGCCGTCGTTAGGACCTGTGTTTGGCCTTAAAGGTGGTGCGACTGGCGGCGGCTATGCGCAAGTGGTGCCGATGGAAAATATTAACTTGCATTTTACGGGTGATTTTCACGCCATTACTTCAGCCAATAATTTGCTTGCGGCATTAGTTGATAACCATATTCACCACGGCAATATATTAGGCATGAAAGAGGTCACCTGGCGTCGTTGTCTGGATACGAATGACCGCGCTTTACGACGCATTACAACGCACACCGAGCAAGATGCTGAAACGGGTTTTAACATTACTGTCGCCAGCGAAATCATGGCGATTTTTTGTCTGGCTGAAGATTTAAACGATTTAAAAGCCCGTCTAGGCAATATTCAAGTGGCAATTGATGTGAATGGCAAGCCAGTATTGGCGAGTGATTTAGAAGCGCAGGGCGCGCTGACTGCATTGTTGAAAGATGCTTTTCAACCCAACTTAGTGCAAACCTTAGAGCAAACGCCTGCGCTGATTCATGGCGGGCCGTTTGCTAATATCGCGCATGGTTGTAATTCGGTGATGGCTACAAAAACGGCCTTGAAACTGGCTGATTATGTGGTGACCGAAGCGGGTTTTGGTGCAGATCTAGGTGCAGAAAAGTTCTTTGACATCAAGTGCCGAAAAGCTAACTTGCAGCCAGACTTGGTGGTGATTGTCGCGACGATTCGCGCACTTAAATACCATGGCGGTGCGACACTGGCTGAGCTTAATCAGGAAAATATTACTTATTTGCAAAATGGAATGGCAAACCTGATTAAGCATCTGACCAATTTGCGCCAACATTTTGGCATGCAGGTGCTGGTGGCGATTAACCACTTTACCCACGATACGCAGCTAGAAATCGATACCTTAAAATCCGCACTTGCACAATTAGGTTTTAAAGCCACTGTCTGTAAACATTGGGCAGAAGGCGGAGCAGGGGCGATTGACTTGGCACGGGCGGTTGTAGATGCAATTGCCAATACGAAATCTAATTTCAAGTTGCTATACCCGGATTCACTGCCATTATTGGGCAAACTAGAAACCATCGCGTCGAAAATCTATGGCGCAACAGCCGTGATGTTGAGTGAGAAAGCGGCTAAAAAGCTAGCACTGCTTGAGCAACAGTACGCACATTTCCCTATTTGTATCGCTAAAACACAGTATTCATTTTCATCTGACGCTTCGCTTAGAGGCGCGCCTAATGAGCATACTTTGCAGGTGGAAGATTTATATTTATCGCGTGGCGCAGGTTTTGTTGTGGCCATCTGTGGCAAAATCATGACCATGCCTGGCCTGCCAAAGCAGCCGGCTAGCCAGCATATTGATCTGGATGCATCTGGCAATATTGTTGGTTTATCCTAATTAATCCTGCATGTCTTAATCTGTATGTTAACCATTGAAAAAACAGGTACGGCCGAACAAACGATCCAAAAGTCGCGCTTTTACGCGTTGGCAGGGCATTGCCAGACTGAACGTGAAGTCGGTCTTTTTTTAAGACAATTAGCAGCGCAGCATCAAAATGCGCATCATCTGGCTTACGCATTTAGAATCAAGACAGCGGATGGCATCATCCCCAGGTTTTCAGATGCGGGCGAGCCAAGCGGCACTGCGGGGAAACCTGTTTTGCAAATGCTGGAAGGCCGCGATTTGATTAATGTCGCCGTTGGCGTGATACGTTATTATGGCGGCATTAATCTAGGTACCGGCGGTTTGGCGCGTGCCTACGGCGGCACGGCAAAAATGGCGCTGGATACTGCACAGATTACCAATTTCGTTGAAATGCAAGAATTCAGTTTAAGTGTGCAATACAACCGTATAGATGAGTTAACAAGGTTGGTTTCGCAATTAAAAGGTAAGGTGTTAGATAAACATTTTGACCAGGCGGTACATGTTAGAATCAGTTTGCCAGTTGCTGAAGTGAATGCGTTTGTGGGCAGATTTAATTAACTAACAGTGAAGAATTCAATCACACAATTTCTTACTTAATTCAGGATTATTTAATTAAAAGTTATGCGAGATCATTATACTGAAACCTTATCCATGAAGTTTGATATTGCCTCATGGATATTGATTGGCATGGCGATGTTACTGGTATTGGTTTTCCACTTACTGCCCGCATTATTGGCTGGCCTACTGGTGTACCAATTGATACATATTTTAACGCCGCATATCGAACGCAAGTTTCCTGGCCCGCGTGCCAAATTGATTGCAATCGCACTATTAACCATCATTACCGTCAGTTTATTGAGTCTTGCAGGCGCAGGTCTGGTTGCATTTTTTAGATCAGAATCGGGCAGCATCACTGTGTTGCTTGCCAAGATGGCACAGATCATTGAAGACTCACGTAAGATTTTACCCGTGTGGATATTAGAGCGCCTGCCATCGGATGCAATTGCCTTTAAAGAAGAAGCGACTATTTGGTTGCGTACACATGCAAATCAATTACAGGTAGTTGGTAAAGAAGCAGGGCGTATTACCGCCCATATTATTATCGGCATGATTGTAGGCGGCATGATTGCGTTGCGCGACGCGCTTAACGACGATCAGTATCAGCCATTTGCACGTGCCTTGGTGCAACGTGCCTGGTTGTTTGGCGATGCATTTAAACGAGTTGTGTTTGCGCAAGTGCGCATTGCTTCTATTAATGCATTATTTACAGGCGTTTATTTAGCAATTATTTTGCCGATGTTTGGTATTGAGTTGCCTTTAGTTAAAACCTTGATAGCCATTACATTTGTGGCTGGTTTGATTCCTGTAGTGGGAAATCTCATTTCCAACACGGTGATTGTGGTGGTGAGTTTAAGCCAGTCACTGGGTGTCGCAATTGGCTCGTTACTATATTTAATCGTGATTCACAAATTAGAATACTTTTTAAATGCGCGCATCGTTGGTGGGCAAATTCGTGCAAATGCGTGGGAGCTGTTGATTACCATGCTGGTGATGGAAGCAATTTTTGGTTTGGCAGGGATAGTGGCCGCACCTATTTATTATGCTTATATTAAAAGTGAGCTAAGGATTAGAAATTTGATATAAGAGGTTGCAATCCAATAGTCACAGGTGAGTTAATTATTAACTCACCTGTGACTTATCTTAAAGATTGTACGTGTAGCTTATTTAGTCAGTTTGTAAAACCTGTTTTCCAGTGTCTTGCCCGCTTTCAAGTTGTCCAATTTATTGCCTGCGCTATCGCCAAGTTTGGTTAAGCGTTCATCTGGATGCGGATGGGTTTTAAATAGCAATGCAACGCTGTTATCGGTTTTGTTGGTTTGACCAATCTCCTGTAACACTTCGGGCAAGCCAAATGCGTCATAACCCGCACGTACGGCTAGCACAACACCCATGCGATCCGCTTCATATTCAGCCTCTTTATCCAAGCTACGCGCACTGATTTCGGCGCCACTGCCAATAGCTTTTTGCGCGAGCTTATTACCTTTACTCAACTTATCAGTAATCAAACCTGCGCCAATATTGACTAACTGCTGTTTCTGCAGCACTTTAAGCTGATGTTTTTGCACAATATGGGCGATCTCATGTCCTAAAATGCCTGCTAATTGCGCCTCATTGTTCAATTGTTGGTATAAGCCTTTAGTGATTAATACGTAACCACCGGGCGCAGCGAAAGCGTTTAAATCGCTACTTTCGATAACGCCAAATTTCCATGGCAAATCAGCGCGCTCTGATTGGCTGGCGACCCAGCGGCCAACTTTATTCACATATTGTTGTAATTTGTCATCTTTAACCAAAGGCGCAGCGCCTAAAATACTGCCGGTAATTTCACGCCCAAGGGCAATTTCTTCTGCCGTGCTTGGGTTTTTCCAGTTGAACGCTTTTTCATCTGGTACAACGGTTGCGCCAGATTCAGTCGCACTTTTCGTTGCTTCAGTCTCGGCTGGCGTTTTTGCTTGTTCCGTATTGGCAGCACCGCTGCCACTTTTAACTTCTTCTATTTTTTGTTTAGCGGCGTCTTCAAGCGCTTTGCCAAAGTCGAACGCAACAGATTGCGTTGAAAATAAACTGGCAGAAACCATTAACCCAATCAGTAACTTATGCATTATTGCGCTCCTTTAAAGTAAGCGAGTGGTGTGGTGGTTAAGCCGCCTGCTGTTGCAAATTTTTGCCCGTCTTTGGGCGTTAATGTGTAGCTTTCCAGTTTTTTCATTTCAGTTTCGTTAAATTGGGCGGTTTTCAGTTCTTCTGCACTTAAACCGCGAATGCCTGTGGTCGAAACCACTTTGCCAGTGCCTGCGCGTCCGCTGGCAACATCTGCAAGACCTTTCACCTGATTGCTACTGGATACGCCGCCACGTTTAACTGACAGTAAACGCACCCAGCCAGTGCTCTTTTTGGTTTTTACCTGTAGCCAAGCACCTTTTTTCGCCAAAATATCTACTGCATCATTTTTGTTTAAGCTACCGACTGTTTTTGCATCGGCAAAAGGCGTTAATCGTAAAGTATCCGCTTTTAATGCTGTACCAACTTCGCCGCAAAGCCCTAGAGCAGGGCTGGCAAGACTGATAAGCAGTAAAGCTTTTAAGTAATTTTTTTTGTGTAAGTCGATTTTCATATCAAATCCTTTGTTAACTCTAATGTATGCTGTTTTTTAATTTTTTAGGCCTGATTCACTGGTTTCCAGTTTAATGACAGCTTGCGCAAACAATGTGCGCCATTGTGCTGCCAAAGTCATATTGGATTCAGATGTTTGCAGATGGGAAAGCTTGCCTTCATGCAGTGTGTAACGCGTTACAGTTGTAACGGGTAGACCGCAGTGACTGATTAAGTTCGGCAACTTTTCTGCCAACTGTAGCGCATCTTGCTTGGCAGTTTCTGCATATTCAGGTTTGTTATTGGCAAACATCCAGCTTACCGCCACCATATCGCCAAACAAGCCCCAAATGCCGCTTTGCGTGCCATGTAATATCTCAATATTATTGGGTGATTGACTACTTAACTCGATTTCTCGTTTCAATTTTTTAAGCATAGCAGGGCTTAATGCCTCATTGCTTTCTACTAAAATTGGCATGATTAATACGCTGGATTCTGCCGCATCGGCTTTTAAGCCGAATGCCAGCCAGCGTTGTAAGGCACGGTCTGTGGCTAACGCGTAAATTTTAGCGATACCGAATAAGGCCACGGCCCACAGAATGGGGGCGGTTAAATCGAGGTAGGTGTTGGTGAGATTAATCGCCACGTACGATAGCACCAGTAAGCCAATCTGTGCGCTGGTGAAAATAGAGTTAAATCGGTCACGATCGACTTTAAAGTAGAACGCTAAAGTGGTTGCCCAAATTAACAGTAAGCTTAATAAGATATAAGGTATTTTGCCGCGCCACACTTTTAAGTAATCGCCATGTTTTGCGTTATCGATAGCGGTTGCCAGAATTTCTACACCGGGAAACTGCTTGTCCATCGCAGTTGGTTTAATATCAAATAGACCAGGAGCGGTAGAGCCGATGATGACGATTTTGTTGGTGAATTCATTGGCTGGGCGCTTTTTATGTTCACTGGCTAAATCGGTGTATACATCGCTAAACGTGGCGTAAGTGTAAGTAAATGGCTTGCCACGCCAGTTAATCAACATGTCCTGAGGTAAGTTACTAAGCGGTAAATTTGCAATGGTTTGATTATTGGTAGGTTTATTATTTGCAAACTGGGCAACCACCAATGGTAATGAAGGTAATTGCCAGCCGGCATCATCGTGATACATACGGTATTGGCGCACGATGCCATCATTATCCGGATACACATTATGCGTGCCTAAACGATTGGCTTTCAGCGCCGCTTCAAAATACGGCAATATGGCGGCTACAGTGGCATTTTTATCGGCTTCAGTATTGGAAGTTAACCCTGGAATCTGCGCGTATTTCAATTGGCTGGACGCATCCTGGCTGGGGTCCAAGCGCAAAACCGGGAAGAAAGTATTATCAGATGCCGCAATCACTTCATTAAAATAAGCGTCGCTATCTGCGTTATAAATATCTGCATCGCTAAATACAATATCGAACACAATCGCTTTGGGATTTTGTACCTGAATATTTTCTACAAACTCGCCTAATACTTGGCGGGGCCAAGGCCAGCGGCCGTATTCCTTGGCAAACGCGGCCAAGCTGGCTTCGTTAATATCCACAATGACAATATCTTTATCTGCACTAGGCTGAAACACACGATGCTTCACCATAAAGTCGAATGCTTTATCGCGCATGTTCAAACCGACATGAAACACGCTGGCATCTAGCAACACCAGCAAAGTGAACATAGTGGCGAGGTAGATATAGAAATTGTTTTTAAGCTTGCGTGTTAGGTTGGCAAGCCATTGGCCAAGCAGCAGTTTGAGTTTATTCATATGATTTTATTTATAAAGGTGAAAGCTACACTGGTTTATAATGTTGGGATGAACGAAATTATAGTCTTACTTTTAGTGTTAACGGTTATTTTGCTGGCTTGGCTGGCATGGCGTGAGTTTTCAAACAGCAAAAATACGGTTCTATTCAACCAGTTGGAAGACAAGCATCGGGCAATGTTATTAGATTTAAATGACGGCTTGAATAAACTGGCAGACCGCTTGAATATTGCTTCGCAAGATAATAGCGACAGATTAAAAGCTTTAGTTTCGTTAGAGTTACAAAGTACACGCGATGCGATGCAAAATTTGCAATTAGCGCAAAATGCCAGCTTGGCGCAGACGCGCGAAACGGTATTGGAAACATTGCATAAAACCTTGAGTGAGCAAGGTAAAGCGCAACAAAGTTTGATTAACGACACCATGTTAAAAGCCACGACGACTTTGACACAAAGTGTCGAAAGCTTGGGCAAGATTGTGGACAGCCGCTTAGAACAAATAGGCGGCAAAGTATCGGAACGATTAGACGAAGGTTTTAAAAAGACCAACGAAACGTTTATTAGCGTGATGGAGCGCTTGGCCACGATTGATGAAGCGCAGAAGAAAATCGATGGTTTAACGGTAAATATGGTGAGCCTGCAAGAGTTGTTGGGTGATAAACGCAGCCGTGGCGCTTATGGCGAAGTGCAGTTGGAAGGCTTGGTGCGCAACGTATTACCAAATGATAGCTTCAAAATGCAGCATACATTTGATAACGGCGTGCGTGTGGATTGCGCACTTTTTCTGCCGCAACCAACGGGCACTGTTGCGGTAGACAGCAAATTCCCGTTGGAAAACTATCACAAAATGTTTGATAGTCGTTTGCCGGAAGCAATGCAAAACGCAGCAGAAAAGCAGTTTAAGGCTGACGTTAAGAAGCATGTGGATGATATTGCTAATAAATATATTATTTCTAATGTCACCAGCGATGGCGCGGTCATGTTTATTCCTGCCGAAGCTGTGTTTGCAGAGATTCATGCTTATCACCCCGAAATTATTGATTACGCCATGAATAAGCGTGTTTGGCTGGTTTCGCCGACCACACTGATGGCCGTGCTTAACACTGCGCGAGCAGTGTTAAAAGATGTGGAAATGCGCAAGCAAGTGCATATTATTAAAGAAGAGCTTGGCAAATTAAGCAAAGATTTTGAGCGCTTTGATGTACGTATGAAAAAACTAGCCGATAACATTCGTCAGGCGCACGATAATGCACAAGAAGTACATATCAGTAGCCAGAAAATTAGCCGTCGTTTTGCGCAGATTGAGCGTGTGGAGCTGAGCAACCAGCCGCTGGATTTGCTGGATGCCGTAGATGAAAACGACAATTAAGTCATCACATTATATGTGTGATAGTTTAAATTAATTTAGTGTTTTAACTTATTGAATATAAATATGAAAATAACAGTATTATATTTTGCAAGAATCAAAGAAGCGGTTAATTACTCAACTGAAGAGCTTGATTTGCCAAACGATATTTTGACCATTACAGCACTTAAAAATTGGTTAGCATTACGTGGTGAGGTTTGGGCTAATTTGTTTAATGGCAAGCAAGTAGTACGTGCAGCGATTAATCATAATCTGGTTGATGATTTGGCGAAGATTCAAGCCAATGATGAGGTGGCGTTTTTTCCACCAGTAACTGGTGGTTAAAAACTCCAAATGAGTTTTAGGGTGATTAGGTGACTGTTCGGATACAAACAGAAGACTTTGACGTTGGTTTGTTATTAAATCAATTGCGACTTGCGAATCCCGGTGCCGGCGCGCTGGTCAGTTTTGTCGGCCAAGTGCGAGACATCAATGATGGCGATTCAATCAGTACGCTGACTTTGGAGCATTATCCGGGCATGACAGAAAGCGCGCTGGCCGCGATTAAAGCCGAGGCAAGTACGCGTTGGGATTTGATGGATAGTTTGATTATTCACCGTGTAGGTACGCTTAAACCGCTGGATCAGATTGTGTTGGTGGCCGTGTTGAGTGCGCATCGTGGAGAAGCCTTTAAGGCCTGTGAATTTATGATGGATTATTTAAAAACTCAGGCGCCGTTCTGGAAAAAAGAAATTACACCGGAAGGCGCCCGCTGGATTGATGCCAAATTGAGCGATGATGCAGCACTTAAGCGTTGGAATAAGTAAGTATTTTAAATAGATACTGACGAAATATGTGGCCGAATTAATCATCTGAAATAGTTAGTCGGCTGTAAATTAAGTAGTTTATAAAAGAGAAAACACCTGAAAGTAATGCAAAAGTTAACCGAAAATGATTTAAATGCCACCATTTCATTAAATGACTTAACGTTTAATAATACGGCAGAATTACTCGAAAATACTACTGGTTATCAGCCCGACAAGCATGGTTGGGTTGCGCAGAGTGAAGCAAAAAAATCTGCCTTGTTTGGCCTGAACATGCAGCAAACAGGTTTTAATGTATTGGTGCTAGGTGCACATGGCAGTGGCCGAACTTCATTGATGCATAGTGCGATGCTGGATATTGCAAAACTAGATGATGCCGACTTAAGTGATTTAAAGTTAAACGATTTAGTTTCCATCTATAACTTTGAGCAAATCAATCTACCTACTTTAATCAAGCTGCCAGTCGGCGCAGCCAATAAGTTACGCGTGGAAATGGATGGTTTTGCGCGTGCTTTAATGGTGGAGCTACCTAATTTTGTAGCGCTGGATAATCTGCAAGCGATGCTGGCAACTGCTGAACAATGGCTGAATGTTGCGATACAGCAACTTGAGCAGGCTTTTCATGATGAACCTACTTTGAAAGCCTATTTCAAGCTGGTTAATCATGAAACCTTGGCCTATTTAAAAGCATGGCAGCCAGCACCCAATTCTGATGCCGAAAGTAATTTAGAGGGCTTAATCAGTGAGCCATTTTTTGCACGATTCCGTGTCAATGTATTGGTGGATAATCGCGCGACACAGGCCCAGTCGCTTAACCAACCTATCATTTATGATAACGACCCCAGCATACAATCGTTATTTGGTGGCGTAGAAAGTGCGTCAGACAGCACAATTTCACCAGATTTTATGCGATTGCGCGCCGGTAATTTACACAAAGCAGATGGCGGCATGCTGTTACTACATTTGCGCGATTTGTTGAATGACGAACAAAACGGCACACAAATCATTGAAAAATTGCACCGATTTTTACGTAATGGCACCTTGCAGATTGAAGATGCGAGCAGTAGTGCGCAAAGCACCAGCTATGTAACCAACAACACGCTTTTGCCGCTGAAAGTGAAGCTGGTATTGATTGCTACGCGTGAGGATTTTTATGATTGCTTAGATGAGCAGCCGGATTTTTTCAATTATTTTCCAATCAAAGTGGAATTTGCTGAGCGCATTTCGGCCACGCCTGAAAATTATGCAGCGATTGCTGGTTACATTGCACAAAAATGCGCACAACACCACACGCCACATTTTACAAAAGAAGCGGTTGCTGCCTTAATTGGCGCTTTACAGCGTCTGGAAGAGGATCAAACACGCATCAGTACTAATTTTGCCTTTTTAGAGCGCTTAATGCTGGAAAGCGCAGCATTTTCAGGCAATACAGACTTAGTGACAGCAGAGCACGTGCAAGCAGCAATTCAAGCCAAATCCACGCGTAATCAGTATTTTGAATCGCAAATTCGTGATTCGATTATTGATAATGAACTGCTGATTCAAGTGCAAGGAGACGTGGTTGGGCAAGTCAACGGCTTAACGCATATCGAGTTAGGCGATGCGAGTTTTGGTTCGCCCATCCGCATTACTGCACGCTGTTACCCTGGTGGTAAAGGGCTGATTAATATTGACCGTGAAGTCAATATGAGTGGGCCGAACCATGACAAAGGTATTTTTATTCTACAAAACTGGCTCAGTGCGAGTTTCAGTCATTTGGCGCCATTAAGTTTGAACGCGTCACTAGTATTTGAGCAAGAGTATAATGGCGTAGAGGGTGACTCTGCTTCTTGTGCGGAATTATTTGCATTGCTTTCTGCTTTGGCTGGATTGCCGATTCGCCAAGGTATGGCCGTGACTGGGGCATTGAATCAATTTGGCGAAGTGATGCCAATTGGTGGCGTGAATGAAAAAATTGAAGGTTATTTTAGAGTTTGCCAAGCGCTTGGGCTTAACGGCAAGCAGGGTGTGATTATTCCTAAACGTAATCAACGCCATTTGCTGCTGGATGCTGCTGTAGTTGAGGCGGTTAAACAAGGTCAATTTCACATCATTACCATTGACCATGTGTTGGAAGGCATAGAGTTTCTAACGGGAGTGGCAGCCGGACAGCAAGACAAAGCAGGTATTTACGCACCCAATACGGTGATGGGGCATGTGCAAGATGTGCTGGCAAACTACCGTAGAACATTGGAAAGCAATCAGCCTTATCAACAACAAAAGCAGCTTAACTTAATTTAGATTTGATTGCTGAGTAGGTTTAATTGAAAGTAAAAGCTGAAAAAACACCGAGTGCTGATGAAAAATGCCGTTTAGATAAATGGCTGTGGGCGGCACGTTTTTTTAAAACGCGCAGCATTGCGATAGATGCCGTTGATAGTGGAAAAGTGCGGGTGGATGGTGACCGCGTAAAGCCAGCTAAAGAAATCAAAATTGGCATGTTGATTAGTATTCGCAATAAAGAGTTCGAAATTGAGGTCGCCGTAACTGGCTTGTCTAATATTCGCCGTGGCGCGCCAGAGGCTGCGCTTTTGTATGCTGAAACCGAGCAAAGTAAAGCCAAGCGTGAAAATGCCAAAATAACGCGCGAGGCAGATCATGCGATTAGGGAGCGAGGCGCAGGGCGGCCAACCAAGCGCCAACAGCGCGATATCAAGAAATTTACTGGTATAAAAATATAAACAAGTCGATTGCTTAGAAACTCCATCCAACGTTCTACTTGCATTGTTCGATTAAACATTGCTAAACTGACGTTCAATTAATGAACGGTTGATTTAATCGCGTGTTAACAGACGAATATCGCTACAAAATCCTAAAAATATTAGAAGCTAATCCAGAAATTAGCCAACGCGATTTGGCGCGTGAGTTAGGTATCAGTTTAGGTCGCGTGAATTTTTGTCTTAAAGCTTTGATTGAAGTGGGCTTGTTAAAAGCCACCAACTTTCGCAACAATCAAAATAAACTCGGCTATATGTATTTCTTAACCCCCAAAGGATTGGAAGAAAAATCAGTGATTACCGCACGATTTTTGAAAGCTAAGTTGCAAGAGTACGCAAACCTACAAACTGAAATAGAAGAGCTTCGTAAAGATGTTAATCAAACAATGAGTATCAAATATCACCAAATGGAGATTAAACAGCCATGAGTGCAGCATTAAACAGATACGCGATTATTTTATGTGGTGGTTCTGGCACACGCTTGTGGCCGTTATCACGCACATTACGCCCTAAGCAATTATTAGCGTTGAATGGTGATTTAACTTTGTTGCAGCAAACGACACAACGTTTGTTAGCGCATGTTTCTGCTGCCAATTTGTTTACTGTTACGCACGAAGATCATAAGTTTGAAGTAAAAGGTCAATTGGCAGAAGTGGCGCTTGAGGCAGTAAACAACGTGTTGGCTGAGCCCTGTGCAAGAAATACTTTGCCCGCAATTGCCTGGGCGGTTAATCAAATAAACCAGCAAGATCCTAACGCAATGATTGGTGTGTTTGCTTCTGATCACGCCATTGATAAAACCGATGCATTTTTACAGGCATGGCAAACCGCCGAATTAGCCGCAAATGATGATTATTTAGTTTTGCTGGGCATTAAACCGCATGAGCCTGCAACAGGCTATGGCTATATTAAACCCAGTCAGCAATTATCATACAACGGTGCATTGCCAGTACTTAAGGTAGACCAGTTCGTAGAAAAGCCAGATGTAGAAAAAGCCAAGCAATTTGTCAGCGATGGCTATTTGTGGAATAGCGGCATGTTTGTGTTTAAAGCGCAGACATTTATGCAGATGCTGCAAAAATATCAACCAGAAATGGCACAACAAGTGGCGGGCATGAGCGAAGAGAATTTTGCTGAAACTTATGCTAATTTTGCTAACGTATCCATGGATTATGGCTTGGCAGAGCTGGCAGAAAAAGTGGCAGTAGTGCCTGTGGATATGGCTTGGAGCGATTTAGGTAGTTGGGATTCGATTTATCAACGCCACGAAAAAGATGCACAAAATAATGTCACGCACGGCCAAGTGCTATCGCAAGAAACAACTAATAGTTTGTTATGGACAGAAACAGGTTTGCTGGCAATTTTGGGCGTAGATAATATAGCTGTGATTCAAACCGCAGATGCGACTTTAATTTGCGATAAAAACCGTAGTGAAGATATTAAAGCGCTGGTAGCGCAAGTTAAAATACATAATCCAACTCTTACCGAAATCCATCAAACCGTTTATCGCCCATGGGGTAGTTACACCGTATTGGAAGAAAGCACCAACTTTAAAATTAAACGGATTGTAGTAAATGCCGGCGCGAAATTATCCATGCAAATGCACAAGCACCGAGCTGAGCATTGGGTTGTCGTTTCTGGCGTAGCCACGATTACTAACAACGAAATTGAATTTACGCTGAATGAAAATCAATCGACCTACATCTCAAAAACGCATCGCCATCGTTTAGAAAATAAAGGTAGTGAGCCGTTAAGCATTATTGAAGTGCAATGTGGCGATTATGTGGGCGAAGATGACATTATTCGGTTTGATGATAGTTATGGAAGATTAGTAGAAAAGTGAGTATTGAAACAATGAATAAAGTCGCATTAATTACTGGTGTAACAGGGCAGGATGGCGCGTATTTAGCAGAGTTTTTGTTAAAAAAAGGCTATATCGTACATGGTGTAAAACGTCGCGCATCCTTGTTTAATACGGATCGTATCGATCATTTATATCAAGACCCTCATGTAGATAACAAAAACTTTGTGCTGCATTATGGTGACTTAACCGACTCAACCAATTTAATTCGTATCATTCAGCAAGTCCAACCAGACGAAATTTATAACCTAGCTGCTATGAGCCACGTAGCCGTGAGTTTTGAAACGCCAGAATATACGGCGAATGCAGATGGTATTGGCACTTTGCGTATTTTAGAAGCCATTAGAATTTTAGGCTTAGAGAAAAAAACTAAATTTTATCAAGCCTCTACATCAGAGCTTTATGGGCTAGTGCAAGAAACGCCGCAAAAAGAAACCACCCCATTTTACCCACGCAGCCCTTATGCAGTTGCCAAACTTTATGCCTACTGGATTACAGTAAACTATCGTGAGGCTTATGGTATTTATGCGTGCAACGGTATTCTGTTTAATCATGAGTCGCCATTACGCGGTGAAACCTTTGTTACGCGCAAGATTACCCGTGCTTTAGCGCGTATTAAACTTAATCTGCAAGACTGTTTATATCTGGGCAATTTAGATGCATTGCGCGATTGGGGGCATGCTAAAGATTATGTTGAAATGCAATGGTTAATGCTGCAGCAAGAGGTTGCTGAAGATTTTGTTATTGCCACAGGCGTGCAATATAGCGTGCGCGATTTTGTGAATGCAGCAGCCAAAGAGCTTGATATGCAAATTACTTGGCAAGGCACAGGAATAGAAGAAAAAGGTTATTGGCAAGATAAATGCGTTGTACAAGTGGATGCGCGCTACTTTAGGCCGACTGAAGTAGAGACTTTATTAGGTGACCCGACTAAAGCTAAACAAAAGTTAGGATGGACACCCAAAATTACGTTTGATGAACTTGTCGCAGAAATGGTGCGAGAAGACTTTAAATCAGCGCAGCGTGATGAGTTGGTTAAAAAACATGGTTACCAAGCCATGGATTATCACGAGTAAATATATAGCATGAATAAAAACGCAAAAATTTATGTGGCAGGGCATCGCGGTTTGGTTGGTTCTGCGCTTATGCGGCAATTAAATTTGCAAGGCTATAGCAATATTGTGACGCGCACACATGCAGAACTTGATTTAACCCATCAACAATCTGTGGCTGATTTTTTTGCAACGGAAAAGCCAGAGTATGTATTTCTAGCTGCCGCCAAAGTGGGTGGCATACATGCAAACAACACCTATCCAGCGGAGTTTATTCAAGAGAATTTAGCTATACAAGCCAATGTTATTCATCAGTCTTATTTAGCCGGTGTTAAGCGATTACTATTTTTAGGTTCTAGTTGTATTTACCCGCGCGACTGCCAGCAGCCAATTAAAGAAGAATATTTATTAACAGGTCCTTTAGAGCGAACAAATCGGCCTTATGCCTTGGCAAAAATTGCGGGTATTGAAATGTGCTGGAGCTATAACAGGCAATATGGCACGCAGTATTTAGCAGTGATGCCAACAAACTTATATGGCGCAGGTGATAACTATCATCTAGAAAACAGTCATGTTATCCCTGCGCTTATTCGTAAATTTCACGAAGCAAAAGTGAATAACCAAGCCACTGTCACAGTATGGGGCACAGGCACACCAAAGCGTGAATTTTTATATAGTGATGACATGGCTGAAGCCTGCATATTCGTTCTTAATTTAGCAGATGGTGTCTTTAAGCCATTGTTAGCGAAAGATAGAAACGATGGACTGCCCCCTTTGTTAAATTTGGGCAGTAACAATGATTTAACTATACAGGAATTAGCCAGTTTAGTTAAAGACGTGGTTGGCTTTGGCGGTGAAATTGTTTTCGATACAACTAAACCAGACGGAACAATGAGAAAACTCATGGACTCTAGTCGATTAAATCAACTGGGATGGCATGCACACACAAACTTTGCCAATGGCCTAAGAAGTGCTTATCAGGATTTCAAAAGCTATTACGAAGATTTTAGTTAAATAATAGTCATGGTTAATAATGGTTATATTGCATTTCCAAATATAAGTTTCATCTCACTTCATGAAAATATTGCAGCTTGATATTACCTTTAAGGTTTAGTGTTTATCTATTTGTTTAGATAAGATTAGTCAATGCATCCTCTTCGTCCTTCTTGGCTACGCTATTTACCCGTGGTACTGCGAAAAAGATTAGGTGATCGACCTAATTTGCAAAAAGCATTTGCTAACACGGGCTGGCTATTTCTTGACCGAATACTGCGTATGGGTGTTGGCTTGTTGGTTGGGGTATGGGTGGCGCGATATCTAGGGCCTGAGCAATTTGGTTTGTTTAACTACGCTGTTGCTTTTGTTGCCATTTTTGGTGCTGTAGCTACTCTTGGGCTCAATGGGATTGTGTTGCGCGACTTGGTTAAAGATCCACAGCATGTTAATACCACGCTTGGCACGACATTTCTGTTGCAACTCATCGGCGGAGTATTGGCTTTTTTTATGGCAGTGATTGCTATTGGATATATTCGTCCCGAAGATGCCATTATTAAATTAATCGTTGCAGTGCTTGGCTTTGGCTTAGTGTTTAAAGCTGCTGAAGTAGTGAAATACTGGTTTGAATCGCAAGTGCAATCCAAATATGTTGTCTGGGTTGAGAATATAGTATTTCTAATTTTTTCTGCTATAAAAATTGCGCTTATACTTAATCAAGCCACGCTTATACATTTTGTATGGATGGCACTTGCAGAAATAGTACTGGTGTCAGTTGCTTTACTCGGCATGTATATGTGGCGTGAAAGTGGTTTGCGTAGGTGGAAAGTAGAAAGGCAACGCGTTAAAACCCTAATTAAGGATAGCTGGCCGCTTCTTATTTCTGCACTAGCCATTATGGCCTACACACGAATTGATCAAATTATGCTTGGGCAAATGTTGGGTAATGAGGCCGTTGGTATTTACTCGGCGGCTGTGCGTATTAGCGAAGTGTGGTATTTCGTCCCTCTGGCAATCATAGCATCAGTCTTTCCATCGATTATTGAGGCAAAGAATACAAGTGAGGCGCTGTATTACCATCGGCTGCAAAAGCTTTTTGATGTCACAGTATGGTTGGGGTTATTAGTAGCCATACCGATGACATTTTTGTCAGATTGGGTCGTTTTACTACTGTTCGGAGAGGCATACCGTCAAGCTGGGCCTGTCCTTGCCATTCTTATTTGGGCGAGTGTTTTTGTTGGGTTAGGTTTTTCAAGTGGCCGATGGTTTGTTAATGAGGGCCATAACTTACTCGCATTAAAACGAAATTTAATGGGACTTACAGTTAATGTGCTTTTGAATATATATTTGATTCCGCTCTATGGACCAAAAGGCGCTGCACTAGCCACTTTGCTCTCTTGCATTATGGTGTCCTATTTGTCAGATTTTTTTTCCCAAAAATCAAGAGTGATTTTTTTACAAAAAACTCGTGCATTGTTTTTTCTAAGTATTATTAAAGCTACAGTAAAGGATGAAAATTGAAGCTGAACATAGGTTGTGGAACTGATTATCGTGAGGGATTTATAAATGTCGATGGCAGTAACTCATTAGCTAGGGTGGATAAAGTCATCGACATAAGCTCTGAAACATTGCTAACTTACTTCAATAAGGGTGAGATTAATTATATTTTGGCAAATGACATAATCGAACATCATTATCATTGGGAAGCCGTGCAAATTATGAGTGATTTTTACGCGCTTCTTGTAGCGGGAGGGCAAGTTGAAATCCGAGTGCCAGATGCCGAATATATTATTAAAAGCTGGCGGTTGAAGCTTGATCAAAAACTCAACTTGCTATTTGGAGGGCAGGATATTTCTCAGGGACACGATGTGGAAATGGATGAATCAAGAAAAAAATTCCCGCAATTTTTCTGCCATAAATATGGATGGACCAGGCAAAGTATGGAAAAAGAGTTGCAAATGATTGGTTTTTCAAAAGTTATCACTAAAAGAGCTGATACCAACTTTATTGCTTACGCAACCAAGTGAGAAGTAGTTATCAACGAGCGGCTAGATTAAATCTTAGGTAGAGCTATCAGTACTTTTGTAAACAAAATACCCAGTGGACAACTTCTAAGCAGCTTTAAAATTATTGCTTATTTTGAAATCTAACAAGATCTAAAGTAACAATCAAAATCAGTGGAGTTTTGAATGACAGAATTTTTAGGCGGTAGTAAGCCAGTTAATGTATGTGCAAAAAACGGTCTATTAAGAGATGTTTTGCAATCAATACGCCAATTGCGAGTAATGAATTTTAATAAAGCCAGCTGGTATTTAAATAATATTTTCGAAAGTAGTTATTTTTTACCAACAGCCTCTATAGCCTCTCTATATGGCGGGGGTAAATGGGCAATTGGTGAGGGTTCTTTGATTGGGGGGCTCTTGATTTGCGAAAGAGAAACCTCTGAAATACATATTGGTAAAAAAACATTCATTTCAGGTGGCAGTCAAATAGTTTCTGCGAACAAAGTTATTATTGGAAGTAATGTATTAATAGCACGAGATGTTGTCATTCAAGATGGCAACTCGCACTCGATAAACTATGAAGATAGGCGAGTTGACGTTGATTTTGCAATCGAAAGGCTTTTTGGAAAACCACGGGGTGATAAAAATTGGGGTGCAATTAAAACAAAGGAAATTGTTATAGATGATGATGTTTGGATTGGCATGAGAAGTATTATTTTAAAAGGGGTTACGATAGGTAAAAGATCAATAGTAGCCGCAGGTAGTGTTGTTACTAAAGATGTACCAGCTGACGTAATTGTGGGTGGCAATCCTGCGGTCATCGTAAAACATTTATAAGTAGATTACTATGAAGACAGCATCAATAATTACAACAGTTCGCCATAACATTGGCGATGACTTTGTCCGAGAGGGCATTCTTTCAGTTTTACGAGATGTTGCACCAATTCAGCAGATTGAACTTATTCACAAACATTCGCCAGTTACTGCTGTTTATGGTCAGGAAAATTTAAGAAATCTACGTATTTCGCGGGTTTCCGATCCGGTTTTTCGCGTCATGCGTTCAAAAAATAGAATTACAGATGCTGATTTATTAATCCAGAGCGGAGCTCCTGTTTATTGGTGCCATCCCAATCTGGCGCACTGTGCTAACAATGAGTGGTTTGATCCCTTGATTAAGAAGCGTTTTTTACCTGATCGACGTGGGCGTAAATTCCTTAACATTGCTGGTGGGAGTTGCCAGACCTATCATTCAAACGGAATTGAAGTAGAAACTTGCCTTAAATGTAAAGCTTATATTGCTGAGTTTTTTGATGCTTGTGATTTGACACTATTGCGTGATGACCTAGCAAAAAAGATGCTGAATATAGCGGGTAGAGATGCAGATGTTTTACCTTGCACGTCTATTTTTGCTCGTGACTACTTAAATATCGCACCGAAGAAAGGTGAGTATATCGTAGTGAATTTTATGGAAAATGGTGGCCATTACACCTTTTCTCAAAATATTGATGCATATAAATGGCGTAAGAATTTCGCCTTAATCGTACAAAAACTTCAGCGTCATGGTCGCGTTATCGCGGCATGCCATACGTCAAGCGAAGAAAAACTGGCTAAAGAGATAGTGCCTGATGTAGAAACCTATATTGTTCCGAATGAGCATGTCGCATTTATGAATTTTTATGCCGCTGCTCGGTTTGCAATAGTGAATCGTGTGCATGCTGGTTTTATGATGGCGTCATTTGGCAAACCAGCTGCCGTAATAGGTAATGATAGCAGAGCTTTGATGATTAAAAATCTTAATCTGTTACCTCATTACGTTGAAGATGTAGACGGTGCGTTGATTGATATTATGATTGATGATTTATTGGCTAGAGAGCATACCTATCGAGATGAAGTAGAAGAGGTACGCAGTAAAGCGAGAAGCGCATATGTTGAAAAAATATCTACAGTAATCTAGTGAGCATGAATAACGCGACGAAAAACTTAATTAAACGTGTTCTGATATTTTTAGATAAAGCTGTAACGTTAACTGTAAAGAATATCGCCCCAAAAACATTGTTGCTTGTGCGACTAGATGCTATTGGTGATTTCATTCTATGGCTTGATACAGCCAAAGAATATCGTCGCCTGTATCCAGACTATAAAATTACTTTAATTGCTAATAATGTGTGGGCTGACTTGGCAGCAGAGCTGCCTTACTGGGATGAAGTTTTACACCTTGATTTACAACTATTTGCACGAAAGCCTCTGTATCGCTGGAAAATACTTCGCAATATTCACAAGTTGGGTTTTGAAGTTGCGATTCAGCCTACATTTTCTCGCTTACTCTTGCGCGGCGACAGTGTTATTCGAGCGACAGGTGCATTGCAGCGTATTGGTTCGGCTGGCGATGTCAGTAATATAACTACCCTTGATAAAGTTATTTCAGATAAATGGTATACCTATTTAGTGCCTGCTCAATCAAAGCCTTTAATGGAGCTCTGTCGCAATGCGGAGTTTGTTCGTAACTTATCCAAGCAGCCCTATAGTGCAAAACTACCAGTGTTACCTAGGTTAACAAAACAGCATGTCAGTTTGGAAGCAACTAATGATTATTTCATCATTTTTCCTGCAGCATCATGGCACGGCAGGCAGTGGCCAATTGAATATTTTTCCTATGTGCTAGATAAAATACATACACTTTATGGCTGGAAACCCGTGTTATGCGGATCTAGTGCTGATTTTAGGTTATGCATGGCAGTAGCTAGTTCCAGTGAGTCAATCTGCCTTAACTTATCGGGAAAAACATCATTGTTAGAGTTTGCAGAGGTCATTCGGGGGGCACGGTTATTAATAGCAAATGAGACTTCTGCGATCCATTTTTCTGCGGCTGTCTCAACGCCTTCAGTATGTATTTTGGGTGGCGGGCATTATGGGCGCTTTATGCCTTATCCTCAAGATTTAGCTGGCATTAAGCCATTATCAGTCAGTTATAATATGCCATGCTTTGGTTGCAATTGGAAATGTAACCAGCCGCATGATTGGTCTGGGCCAGTTCCTTGTATTGGCTCGGTTTCAATTGAAGAAGTGCTGGAAGCAGCACACCTTGCTATTACTCAAGAAGCATCTCCTAATGAATAAGTTGCCAACATTCACTATTATTATTGCTGTTTACAACGCAGATAAGACGTTGCAAAAATGTATAGATAGTGTGGTTTCACAAAACTTCAGCCGAAAACAGCTGATAATTATTGATGGAAATTCAACAGATAATTCAATTGAGATAATAAAGAAAAACAGTCAATCTATTTCTTACTGGATATCAGAACCTGATACTGGCATTTACAATGCCTGGAACAAAGGATTGGTTAAAGCAGAGGGTGAGTGGATTTACTTTCTTGGAGCAGATGATTACTTTATCGATATGAATATATTAGACCATGTTAACCATTATCTAAATGAAATCCCGCAAAAGCATAAAGTTGTCTATGGGCAAGTCAAATATATTTCAACTAGTGGAAATTATTTATATACCCGTGGCGAGCCTTGGGAGGTTGTAGGTAGACGGTACAAACAATTGATGACAATTCCTCATCAAGGTGTATTTCAGCATAAATCATTATTTGTAGAGCATGGTAATTTTGATGAAAGCTTCAAGATTGCTGGGGATTATGAGTTTTTATTGAGAGAGCTGAAAACTAAAGCAGCTTTCTTTATACCATTACCAATTGCATATATGACGCAGGATGGGGTAGGTAGCAAAACATCCAATTCTTTAACTATAATCAATGAGTTGAGAATCGCACAGAAAAAAAATCAGCTAATAATACCTGGACCTTTCTGGTTTTTTGCATTAGTCAGAGTTTATATCAGAACTTTTATTTGGCAGGTATTGGGTGAAGATAAAGCTAGAAAATTACTTGATGTGGGCCGCTTAATAATGAAAAAGCCACGTCATTGGACAAAAAACGTTTAATCAAGGGATCAGTTTTGAAAATAAGTATTGCAGTCCCATCTTTTAATTACCGTGAATATATCGATGAATGTTTAATGAGTATTCAACAGCAGGCATATTCGAATTTTGAAGTTCTTATCGCTGACGGCGGCTCAAAAGATGGTACGTTGGAAATTATTCAGGATTACTGTTTGAAGGATAGTCGTTTCCGCCTTGTTAGCACCGATGACAATGGGCAGGCTGATGCCATTCAAAAAGCATTTGAAGTTGCGACAGGAGATATATTCTGTTTTTTAAATGCTGATGATATGTACTTATGTAATGACGTATTTGTTTCTGTCATTAGAGCCTTTGAAAATCACAAAAAAATAAGTTTGGTCAGTTTTTCTGGATATTATTTGGATGATAAAGGAAGCTGGATTAAGCCAATTAACTATCGCTATCACCCATTAGATGGCTTTCATTTGATGAAATACCGTACAGCTGTTTTACAGCCAGCTACTTTCTGGAAAAAGGAAGTTTACGAATCAATTGATTGGCCTAGGAGTTTTCATTTTGTTTTTGATGTTGTTTTTTTCTACGCTGCATATCAGAAGTTCTCATGGCTAGAGCTAACAAAGCCAGTTGCCGGGTATCGCCTTCATGGAAATAATAAATCGATGACAGTAAGAGCTGGGCGAATCATGGAGTTGGCAATCTTCGAGCAAATTAAATTCGGTCAACATTCGTTTCGAGCTTACTATCTGAAATTAATTGGACATTTAATTAAAGTCTTAGAGAAGGCAGGGTCTGTAGGTACAAAGTTATCTAAAATTATTTATATGATTGTAAATGCACTCGCTTTTATTTCATGCTACCGATTACCAAGTATTTAGTCCTCTATTTTGAAAATTTCCATAATTACTGTCTGTTATAACAGTGCTAAAACCATAGGCGACACAATTACCTCTGTCGCAAGTCAATCATATGCTGATAAAGAGCATATCGTCGTGGACGGAAATTCAAGTGATTCCACAATGGATATTGTCCGTGCAGCGTCAAACATATCTCGCTTTGTTTCTGAGCCTGATAAGAGTGTTTACGATGCGATGAATAAGGGTTTAGTGCTTGCTACAGGGGATGTAGTTGGGTTTCTTAATTCAGATGACTTTTATGTAGACGACACTGTGCTTGCGCAGATTGCTGAAGTATTTTCTGATTCGGAAGTTGATGCTTGTTATGCTGACTTAATATATGTTGATAAGAAGGATACAAATAAAATTGTTCGTTACTGGAAATCTCGTACTTTTGTACCGGGGTTGTTTGAAGATGGTTGGATGCCAGCGCACCCTACATTTTTTGTAAGGCGCGGGGTCTATGAAGAGTTAGGTGGTTTTGATCTTGATTACAAGATTCAGGCGGACTTTGAGTTAACTATGCGGTTCTTGGAAATATACCGAATAAAATCAGTGCATATACCTAAAATTCTTATCAAAATGCGCGTTGGTGGAGTAAGTAATAACTCAATTGTAAACATAATTAAGGGTAATATTGAGGCATACAAAGCTTGTAAGAAAAATCATCTATCCATTTCGCTGCTTTTCAACATCAAGAAGATAGCCTCTAGAATCCCACAGTTTTTTGTAAGGCCTAACTCTTAAGAAACGGGGTATATATGCCATCTATATTTCAACGCTATGATCTAATAGGCTTAATAAAGCTAACAATAAGCTGGATTGTAACGAAAGTACTTTTTCGACCTGCAAGACTTATTAGAGTGCCATATTACATTCGAGGAAAAAATTCAATCTCTTGGGGAAGCGGATTTACGACAGGAGTTGGGGTAAGGTTGGATGCATTTAGTAGCAGCAATTTAAAAACTAAGCTTATAGTGATTGGTGAGCGGGTACAGATTAACGATTATGTTCATATAGGGGCGATTGAAAGCATCCGTATCGGTAATGATGTGTTAATTGCCAGTAAAGTATTCATCAGTGACCATAATCACGGGCGATACAATCAAGCTGACGACATGTCTAGTCCCGACATACCTCCAGCAGCTAGACCATTATTTTCTTCACCTGTAATTATTGAAGATAGAGTATGGATTGGTGAAAATGTCTGCATAATGCCTGGAGTTACAATCGGTACGGGTGCAATCATTGGTGCTGGATCAGTTGTCACGCATAATATACTCGCAGAATGCATCGCGGCAGGTGTTCCTGCGAAAGTTATTAAGCGATACAACAGAGAGTTAAAAGAGTGGCTAAGCGTTTAAAAAACCAATTTCAGTGTAATTGGATAGGTTTTATATCCTAATGTTTAGATTAATATAAAAATAATGATAAAAAATACAATACCAAAAATAACTGTTTTATTAGCAACTTACAACGGCGCTGAATGGCTTTCAGAGCAGCTGGAGAGTATTTTGAACCAGCGTGACGTAGATGTAAAACTGATTGTTTCAGATGATATGTCTACTGATGGCACAATTGAATTGCTGGAAAAGTATGCTAAAAAGGACCATCGAATTTCAATTTTGCCCAGCAAAGGTAAATTTGGATCAGCGGCAAAAAATTTCTACCGATTGATAGTTGATGCCGACATGAGTGATTGTAGTTTTGTCGCATTAGCTGATCAGGATGATATTTGGCTTAAAAATAAGCTTTCATCATTATCTAAAATTGCCAATGACACTGGTTCTGATGGCGTATCTTCTAACGCTGTTGCTTTCTGGAAGGATGGCAGCAGAGCTTTAATTGATAAATCAAAGCCCTTGAGAAAGCTCGATTTCCTTTTTGAATCAGCTGGGCCAGGTAGCACTTATTTAATAACACCAAAGCTGGTGCAAGAGATAAAGGTTATGCTTTCCGACAATTATGCTGATATTAACCAAATTAGCGCCCATGATTGGCTTGTCTACGCAATTTGCCGTGCTACTGGAAAGAAATGGTTTATCTCGTCCGTTCCTACGGTTAAATACAGACAACATGACAATAATGAGCTGGGTGTAAATTTAGGAATCAAGGCAAAGTGCTTTCGGCTTGCGAGATTGCGTAGTGGCTGGTACAGAAGTGAGGTATTCAAAATTTGCAAAATATGCAGACAATTAACAGCCGACATTTATATTCAAAATTCTTGTGATGTCATTATGAATAGCCACGGATTTAATAGGCTAAAAAAACTAAGATTCATCAACCAATATAGAAGAACGATTGAAGATCGAATTGTTCTTGGAGTTGCCATTATTCTTAGTATTTTTTAATGCTGGTTGTAAATAATTATGCTAAATAAGCACTCATTGTGGAGTTTGGCCGGGGGAGCTGTTCCAGCGGTAGCCGCATTAGTAAGCATTCCTTTGATGATTTCGATATTAGGTTTCGATCTTTTTGCAATCGTCTCGTTAATCATATCCATCACCATTTTTTTCTATGTATACGATTTAGGCATGTCTAGGACAATGACATACCTAATATCAAAAACAGAACCTGAGGACAGCACAGGTAATGACGATTTGATAGGGACTGCACTTATAAGCGCATCAATATTGGGGTTAATCGTCACTGTAGTCGTATTTGTATTGGTGCCATACTTTGCAAAATATTGGATGAAGATTAATCACAGCTTGCTCGACGAGGCAATATCCGCATTTCAGGTTTCCGCATTAGGTATCTTGCCAGGTGTTATTGCTAATACGTTCAAGGGGATATTGGAAGGGAAGTCTAAATTCAGAGAAGCCAATATTTGTAAAATGATATCTGGCGCAAGTATATTTATTGCACCGATGATAGTTATCATATTGGAGAGTAAAAGTCTGGTTTATATAAGCTTAGCTATCGTTTTTACACGATACATAGCTTTATTCATATATTACTTATATACGACTCGACTGCCCAGTTTGTTGCGTGTGAGTGTTAGTGCTAATCATTTTAGGTCTATATGGAAATATGGTGTATGGGCTGCTTTATCAGGTTTAATTTCAACCACATTTGTTTACGGCGATCGGTTTATGGTGGCTGGCTACCTTAGTGCAGAAGATTTGTCTGCATATATTGCATCTCAGGATGTTCTTATTCGGTATTTACTTATTCCGTGGTCAATGGCGATAGTTTTGATGCCTATATTTGCTGCAAATAATATGGCCAAAATAAAAATATTAGAGCTGTATCGCACTCAACAAAAGCGTGTGGCTATTATTTCTTTTGGGGTTTTGTTAATAGCAATATTTCTGGTTTTATTCTTAGCCAGCTTTGTTAGTCATTCTGCAGTGCCTGAAAGTATTGTTTATGTGGCACCAATACAGACAGTGGGTATCTTTTTCTGCGCAATGTCACAGCTGCCACTTATTTATCTTTATGGTAAAGGTATGCCTAAGTTAGTTACAAAAATTTATCTGGTAGAACTTTTGATTTACATATTGATTGCACCAGTAATTTTCAGTAATTTTGGCGTTATTGGAGCGTGTTTAGTCTGGTCATGCAGATTAGTCATTGAATATTTATTGTTACGTTATTTTGCTGAAAGACTCATCAGATGAAAGTGTACTTTTCAAAACTCAATAATTTTATTAAAAATAACTATGAGGTAATTGTTTATATTGCGCTGGGAATCATTACATTCTGTTTGTCGATTAATTTTTCCAAAGATTGGATACATTACAACTGGATGTATGAAAATAGAATTTCAAATGTAGCTTGGCATAGTTTTTTGAATACATTCAGTGTATTCAAAGAGCCATTATTTTTCATTTCATCAAAAGCATTTGGGCAACTATTTGGATTTTCAATTTTTGTTTTTTTAGCAACAGTCATTTTATTGACGATTAAGTTATGCTACTTATCAAAAATTATGCAAAGTGCTTTTTTGGGTACTTTCTTTTACGTCTGTTTTTATCTACTGCTTCTTGAAGGAACTGCGATAAGGGTCGGGTTCGCCATTGCATGTATTATTCCAGCGTTATATTTTTTAAAAGAGCATAAATTCTTTTACGCCTTTTTACTGATTCTTATTGCTAGCCAAATACATTTAACCGCATTACTGTTCTTGATTGCGTTTCCTCTGTATTTCTTTAAGCCATTGAATGTAATCGTATATCTTGCTTTTATTTTTTCACCACTGCTGATAGTTTTCGATATTTCAGTTTTGAATATGCTTAAAGAGCTGATTGCTACAATCAATCCTAAATATCTTTATTATTTTAAAGAGGATAGGTTAGTTGTACAGAACTCGACTGGACTTTATCTCTATTTCATTGCGTTTTTTACAGTGCTCCTAGGCGCTGTATTTGTTTACCTAAGAGATTTAGTGATGAACGATAGATTTTTATCTACCATTTTTTCAATAACGCTATGTGGCATTATTCTGATGTGTGTTTTTCATGATTTTGTTGCGGTAGGTGCAAGATTTGGAGAGCTTTTACTAGTTCCAATTGTTATTTTATTGGGGCATTTTTATAAGACATTTGCCTTGAACAAAATGCTTCTACACCAATTTGCTTTAGTATCTATGTCATTAAGTTATTTAGCGGCTAGATTCATCTATCTTTACCCTAAATCTATTGGATTATAGTTTTTCGTTTTTTACGCATAATGCAGGAGCAGTGTTTGTTAAAAGTATTAGTCACAGGTGCAAATGGGTTTGTTGGTCAAGTATTGATAAGTGCGCTTGAAAATCGCAATATTAAGTATAGTGGTGCAGTTCGCTATGCAAATAAAAACTCCAAAAATGGCTTTATTGAAGTGGGTGATATTGACGGTAAAACTGACTGGAGTCGCGCATTAGAAGATGTGGATGTTGTGATTCACCTTGCTGCTAGAGTGCACGTCATGAATGAGCCGTCCGACGATCCATTGGCAGCATTTACCAATGTAAATGTTGATGGTTTACGAAATCTTGCCCTGCAAGCTGCTAAGGCGAATGTTAAGCGCTTTGTTTTTGTGAGTTCAGTAAAAGTGAATGGTGAGTTTACTAATAAGCAGCCATTTACTGAAAATGATGTACCGAATCCTCAAGACCCATACGCGATTTCTAAATGGGAAGCTGAAAAGGCATTGCGAAAAATTGAAAAAGAAACTGGTATGGAAGTGGTGATTTTACGTCCACCTTTAGTTTATGGGGCAGGCGTTAAAGCCAATTTTGCATCATTGCTCAAATTGGTTAATAAAAAATTGCCTTTACCATTGGCAAGTATTAACGCTAAACGTAGCTTAATTTATGTGGATAATTTAGTTGATGCAATTATTGTCTGTGCCTCACATCCCAAAGCAGCTGGGCAGACGTATTTAGTGAGTGATGGTGAAGACGCTTCAATGCCACAGTTAATCAATAAAATTGCAAATGCGTTAAATAAACCAAGTTATCTTTTGCCTTTTCCAGTTTCAATCATGCGGTTATTGGCAAAGCTAACCTGTAAGTCTGCTAGTGTTGATAGATTAACCCAGTCTTTAATGATTGATAGTTCAAAAATTCACCAAGAGCTTGATTGGAGGCCACCTTTTACTATGGAGCAAGGATTAAAAGTGACGGCTGATTGGTATAGAAAATCATTAGAAAATGAACGTGTTTAATATGCAGTATTTGTTCTTGTCATTTTTTATTAGCTTACTCGCAGTTGTATTAATTTTAAAAACACGCATTGCCAATATTGCATTGGATGAACCCAATCAACGTTCATTGCATACTAAGCTAACACCTCGCATTGGCGGACTGGCAATTATTGCGGGAACGGTAGCTTCGTGGGTGGCCATTTCGATTAGTTGGCATTGGGTATTGTTTCCTTTCGGTTTAATGCTGATTTCATTAATCGATGATATTTATCATGTATCCATTAAATGGCGTTTGCTGATACAGCTTCTAGTCAGCGCTATTTTTGTTTTCGTGATGCTGCCGCAGCAAACTTGGTGGTTGATGGTCTTGCTGACACTCCTCATCACATGGATGACTAATTTGTATAACTTTATGGATGGTTCTGATGGTTTGGCTGGAGGAATGGGTTTGTTTGGCTTTGCTAGCTATGCAGTTGCTGCTTTTGTGATGGGCGATGTGCCTTTAGCCATGATGAATGGTGCAATTGCTGCAGCCTGTTTTGCATTTTTGCTTTTTAATTTTCACCCAGCAAAAATATTCATGGGGGATTCAGGTTCAATCCCGCTGGGGTTTCTTTCCGGATCAATCGGGGTATATGGCTATTTTAATGCTTTGTGGCCAGCATGGTTTCCAGTATTAGTATTTTCCCCTTTTATAATTGATGCAACGGTTACTCTAATTAAGCGCCAAATTGCTGGTGCAAAAATTTGGCAGGCGCATCGCAGTCACTACTATCAGCGTTTGGTACAGATGGGCTGGGGACATAGGAAAACTGCAATAGCGGAATATAGTTTAATGCTATGTGTTGCCGCTACAGCCGTTATGTTACTTAAACAGTCCGTGATTTTCACTTTGCAAGCGCTATTTTTTTGGGCTATTGCTTATTTAGTCATCATGCGATGGATCGATAGGCGGTGCTTGCAAGTTCAGAATGCGCCTACAGCTATAAAGTAAATAATTAGGTAAAATGTACTTTTACCAAACTAAAATACGAAAAAATAAAAGCATGGTTAAAAAATTATTTAATTGGCGAATTACGGCAGCATTTATCCACGATTTATTCGCGGCGTGTTTGGCTTGGGTGCTTGCTTATCTGCTTCGGTTTAATTTCCATATTCCGTCTGAATTCATACTGTCACTCACACAAGTCATGCTGTGGGCAGTGCCGCTTCAAGTGGTTTTTTTTATACAGTTTGGACTGTATAAAGGCGTGTGGCGTTTTGCTAGCTTGCCTGATTTACAACGTGTTTTAAAAGCGATTTTGGTTGCTTCGTTATTTGTAGTGACTTTGGTATTTATGTTTAAGCCGAATAATTTTGTGCCAAGGTCTGTGCTGATTCTTAATCCCTTATTATTGATTTTAATGATAGGTGGCAGTCGTTTTGTTTATCGAGCGTGGAAAGATTATGCACTGTATGGCCACACCTACATGCGTGGTGAGCCAGTGTTGCTACTTGGAGCGGGCGAAGCGGCAATTGCTTTAGTAAAGGATTTGGCTAGAAGCACTGAATGGCGTGTTGTTGGATTGCTTGATGATAATCGCACAATGCAAGGTCGCCAGTTGCATGGTGTTAAAGTGTTGGGTGGGCTTAATCGATTAGCGCATTATGCTAGCTCTTTACAAGCAAAACATGCCATTGTTGTCATGCCATCTGCATCGCATCAAGTAAGAAAGCATGCGGTTGAGCTGGCTAATGAAGCGGGTTTGATGGTTCTAACCGTGCCTGCTTTTGATGATTTAATGAGCGGGAAAGTGAATATTTCACAAATTCGTAAAGTTGATGTGGAAGACTTGCTTGGACGCGATGCAGTTAAACTCGACAATACGGGCTTACAGCATTTAATTGAAAATAATACCGTGATGGTGAGCGGTGCGGGCGGATCGATTGGTTCTGAGCTGTGCCGGCAAATTATTAAATACAAGCCAAGTACATTGGTTTGTTTGGATATTTCAGAATATGCATTGTATAAAATTGAGCAGGAATTTAACCGACAAGGATTAGCGATTAATTTGGTCTATATGACAGGCGATGTTAAAAATGCCTATCGTATGACAGAGTTGGTTAGGCAGTATCAGCCTACAGTTGTATTTCATGCGGCAGCATACAAGCATGTGCCGTTAATGGAAAATGGCAATGTTTGGGAGGCACTGGCCAACAATGTCGTTGGAACTTATACATTAGCCAAGGCCTGTATTGATTGTAATGTAGAGAAATTTGTTTTAATTTCAACCGATAAAGCTATTAATCCAACGAATGTGATGGGGGCAAGCAAGCGCTTGGGTGAGATGGTCTGCCAAGGTTTGCAGGAAAGTGAATTGGACAAGACTAAAAGCACGCGATTTGTGATTGTACGTTTTGGCAATGTTCTGGGTAGCAGTGGTAGTGTCATTCCAAAATTCAGAGAACAGATTGCTAAAGGTGGCCCCATTACTATTACGCATCCTGAGATTACACGCTATTTTATGTCTATTCCTGAAGCGGCACAGTTGGTGATGCAAGCAGGTTTAATGGGTAACGGCGGTGAGATTTTTGTATTGGATATGGGCGAACCCGTTAAAATTGCTGCATTAGCCGCTGATATGATTCGACTTTCTGGTTTGCAAGAGGACGATATTAAAATCGAATATGTTGGCTTGCGTCCTGGCGAGAAGCTATATGAAGAGTTGCTAGCTGATGATGAACATACCATTACGACTCCACACGAGAAATTACGCATTGCTCTGGCTAGACCAGTTGATAAAGCTTGGGTAAAGAAACTTCTGAAATGGATAGAGCATTCTCAGGGCATGAATGAAGAGCTGATTAAGAGTGAGTTAAAATTTTGGGCGGAGGAATATAGTCCACAGCTGCAAAGCGTTACACATGCTGAAATAACAACTGAACAAATTACATTGCATTGAGAGATGAGAGATTGAAAATTAATATGAATAAGATTACAAAAGCAGTTTTTCCGGTGGCCGGCTTGGGCACACGTTTTTTACCCGCGACTAAAGCCAGTCCTAAAGAAATGTTGCCAGTTGTTGATAAGCCGCTGATTCAATATGCTGCCGAAGAAGCAATAGCGGCGGGAGCTACGGAACTTATTTTTATTACTGGACGGAATAAACGTTCCATTGAAGATCATTTTGATAATGCCAGTGAGTTGGAAGCATCATTGGCGGCCAGTGGTAAAAAAGCCATGCTAGAGGCGCTTAAGGCGATTTTGCCATCGCATGTTTCTTGTATCTTTATTCGTCAACCTAAGGCACTTGGGCTTGGGCATGCGGTATTGTGTGCCAAGCCAGTCGTCGGCGACAATCCGTTTAGTGTTATTTTGGCGGATGACTTAATCGACGCAGCACCTGGAGCTACCGCTCAAATGGCGGCAGTTTATGCCAGTAAAAAAGCTTCAATATTAGGTGTGGAAGATGTATTGCCATCAGAAACTGCTAGTTACGGCATTGTGGATGCATACAGTGTGGCTGAAAATTTACTGCAATTAAAGAGCATTGTTGAAAAACCAAAGCCGGCAGATGCACCTTCAAATTTGGCAGTGGTCGGACGATACATTTTAACACCTCAAATTTTTGATTGCTTAGAGAAGGTTAAGCCTGGCAAAGGCGGTGAAATCCAGTTGACGGATGGCATTTCAGATCTTATGCAATTGGAACCAATTTATGCTTATCGCTTTGCGGGCAAGCGGTTTGACTGTGGCAGTAAATTGGGTTTTATGAAGGCTAACGTTGAATTGGCACTTAAGCATCCGGAAATTGCAAAAGAATTTGCGCAATACTTAAAATCGATTAAGCAGTAGACCTTGCTTATGACCACGGTCGACCCACGACTCTATATTCAAAAAGCTGAGGTTCTATATAACGAGCAGGTTGTTGATCAGGCGATTTCGACACTGGCTAAGCAGCTTAATATAGATTATGCCGATGAGTCGCCAGTCGTGCTATGTGTAATGGGTGGCGGCGTTTTCTTTACGGGGCAATTGCTGCCGCAGCTACATTTTTCACTGGAGTTCGATTATGTACATGCCACTCGCTATCACGGTACAGAAGGAAGTGCTGTTGAATGGTTAGTGAGGCCTAAGGAAAAGATTAATGGCAGAAAAGTTCTCATATTGGATGATATTTTGGACGCAGGTATTACCTTAAAAACAATCGCTGATGAGTGTAGACTGTTAGGTGCGACAGAAATTAAAGTGGCCGTTTTAGTTGAAAAGAAGCTAGAAGTGCTTAAGCCTATTCATGCTGATTATGTTGGATTAATTGTGCCAAATCGATATGTATTTGGTTGTGGCATGGATGTATATGGATGGTGGCGGAACTTGCCTGCCATTTACGCTTTATAATGGATCGACACTTATTAAAAATTATTAATTATAAAAGATGCCAGTAATTTGGCGTACAGTGTCGAATAGATGACATCACTGATGATGTTTTATCACAAAGTATGAGATTTTTTACCGAGAAAATTTCATAACATACTGATTTAAATAAACAATAAAATGAATATGAAGGTTGGTATTAAAAATGCAACTGCATCCTCATCTAACCGATATGAATCGTGAGAGGCAGGCAGTAATGGACAACAATACGACAAGCCAAAATTGGGAACAGGTTTTTAAAGTGATTCAGAAATCATTTTCTGTTCAAAAGCATGTTGATTTTTTTAATTGGCTACAAGGCAGTGTCAATGAAGTACTTCCGCATGACATCTTAGTAGCAGCTTGGGGCGATTTCGCTACTGGTGATCTTAACTTTGATGTGTCATCCAATATTGATGATATTCGTACACAAAAGCTAATAGACGCGCCTGGCGTATTCGCTTATCTCATGTCAAATTTACATCAACGCTGGTTAGATAATGGCGAAAGATGGTTCCGTATTAATTTCTTTGATGCCGCAGGTATCAATGCGCAATCACCGACACCTTTTACACGTAAATTGGTCGGCATGAACTCACTATTGGTTTATGGTGTGCGTGATACGCGCGGCAAAAATGATTGTATTTATGTGTTTTTTGACGAAGCGCGTGAATTTCAAGTGCAACATTCTGTTTTGGGCCTATTAATGCCACATGTGGATTCTGCATTGCGTCGTGTTGAGTATATGGAAACACCCGTGGCGGAAGAGGAGTTGATTGAAGAGCTGAATCTAGGCGGCTTAAGTGAGCGTGAACATGAGATTTTACATTGGGTGAAAACGGGTAAAACCAATTTTGAGATCGGCATGATTTTAACGATTAGTCCCAACACCGTTAAAAATCACTTGAAACGTATTTTTCAAAAACTAGATGTATCGTGCAGAGCGCAGGCTGTTGCTAAATATACACCGCAAAGATTAACCTAGGTTCTATTCCGTTTTATGGTAATTCGATCTAAATCAAGGTCTGTGCTACAGCGTAGACGTAGCCTCATTAATATATTACAGCCATTGTTGGATGGTGTTGCTATATTAGGGGTAGCTTGGTTTTTTATTCAGACCAATATCGGGTTTCTAACGCAAGATTACGTTATCTTATTGCTGGTTTTGCTTGGCTTAGTATCTGTCATGTACGATCGCTTTGCTATTTACCGCACCAGTTCAAGTTTTGCAGCCAAGCTGTTTAGCCTGTTTAATGCATGGTCAATCAGTTTTTTGGCCTTATTTGTGTTGGGCTTTCTCACCAAACAAAGCCATGCCTATTCACGTGTTTTCATCACAGAATTATTCGTCGTAGGTTTTGTCGTTCAAAGTCTCATTCATTTTGTCGTTAGAACCGTTAATCGTCGTATTAACAAGCATTCACATGTGACGGATAACGTAATTATTGTCGGCCAAGGCCAATTGGCAAATTATTTAGAGCATAAAATCACTTCAAACCCATGGTTGAATGAACGTGTGATTGGTAATGTGTCGATTGAGGAAGAGGTAAAACGTAAGCGTAAAGCCCAGAAGTCTGAATTAAACGATTACCCAACAAGCCGTACAATTCACTTAGGTAAAGTTGCTGAATTGCCTGATTTGATTGATGCGCATGACATTAATACTATTTATATTGTCACGCCTTTGGAATCTTCCCGGGTTCTAGAAGAGCTTTATTTCGTTTTGCTGGATAAGCATGTTTCTATTCATTGGATTCCCGATATTTTTTCACTAAGGCTGATTAACCACAGCGTGAGAGAAATTGCAGGTATTCCTGTATTAACACTTTCTGAAACACCCTTAACAGGTTTAAGTAAACTTGGTAAGGCGATTGAAGATAAAGTGCTTTCGTTTTTAATTTTATTGCTAATCACGCCAGTGTTAATCGCTGTGGCAATTGCGGTTAAATTGGATAGTCCTGGACCTATCTTTTTTAGGCAAAAAAGAACTGGTTGGAACGGTAAGACTTTTAGTATTTGGAAGTTCCGCAGTATGCGAGTGGACCAGCCGACCGGCGATAATCAGCCTCTTAAACAGGCTGAAAAAAATGATCCACGTATTACTAAAGTAGGGGCTTTTATACGCAGGACCAGTTTGGATGAATTACCTCAAGTATTTAATGTGCTAAAAGGCGATATGTCACTGGTTGGACCAAGGCCGCACGCGGTGCAGCATGACGAAGTATACTCTCAACGCATCAGTGATTATTATGCGCGTCACAACATTAAGCCTGGCATTACAGGTCTAGCTCAAGTAAGGGGTTACAGAGGCGAGACAAAAGAGCTGGACCAAATGACCAAACGTATTGAGTCGGATATTGAATATATTAATAATTGGTCAATATGGTTGGATTTATCCATTTTAATGCGCACGGTAAACGCATTCACTGGTAAGGGCGCATATTAATAACTTTTGCCAGACACCCAGTTGGGCTATTGAGTAATTATCTCGAAAATATAAGATTCAGCATTCAATATTATCGGATTTGACTATATTTTTTGTACTAAATGAGACATTTAGCAAAAATATGCTATAAATCACTTTAATTATCTGCTTTTTTGCAGAAAAGGGCGACAAGCCTTTTTCTTTATATTATTGTTTCACATAATATTATCTGTTTTACTGGGAGTAGCACATGAACATCAAGCATTATTTTTCAGTTTTCTTAGCTGGGCTTTTATATACGAATATCGCGTTTAGTGTGGAACTACCGGAGTCCTACACTCTGCGCGAAGGTGATTTATTAGATGTTTCAGTTTGGGGTGAGGAAAGCCTTAAAAAAGAAGTAAGAGTATTGCCGGACGGCAGCATCACATTTCCACTAGCTGGTCGTGTGGATGTTTCCAATATTACGACAACAGAGGCTGAAAAGCGCATTACTGAGAAATTGAAAACTTACTTACCAGATCCACAAGTAACTGTCGTGATATCCAATATCGAAGGTAATCGTGTCTATGTTATAGGCAAGGTGCTTAAACCAGGTGCAATTTTACTGGTTAGTCCATTGACTGTCTTGCAGGCACTTAGTCAAGCAGGTGGGTTAGATAAGTTTGCTGATAGAGATGATTTAAAAGTCTTACGCACTACCAATGGTGTTCAAAATACAATCTCTGTTGATTATGATGAGTTGATTGAAGGAAAGAACTTAGACTCAAATATTCTATTGAAAACAGGCGATACTATTTTAGTTCCTTAATATTAAGCTTAATTAAATTGCTCAAAGTAACTCACTTTAAAGCATTGAATCGTTTCAAGAATATATAAATTGGTAAATTATTTAAATACTAGGGAATTCAATATCAAGCTTTTAGTCATTGGTATAATGTTATTCTCAATGCCTGTAAAAGCGCTGGTGGTGCTTCAGCAGGCTTCTCTGCCTATTGATACTCAATATGATACCAATCCAAGATTGACTGCAAAAAAACAATCTATTTGGCGCTACAGCGTAACACCTACTTATTCTATAGCCGCTGTAGAGGATCAAGATAGATGGTACACGAATGCGAGTTTACGTGTACAACGCACATCCGATAAGAATCTGATTGCTGATCGTGAAGATCCTAATGTGGATATAGGATGGCAGCGAGAGCTTGAGAGAGGAAATTTTTCGTTACTTGCCCATTATGATAAAAGAAGCTCGCTTTTAACAGAGTTTGAACGTACAGGGCTAGTCGATGTTGATGGTAGCGCTATAAATAAGTCGATTTCTGCGAATTGGTCACGGCTGCTCACGGAGAGAATGAACTTATCAGTTTCGACTCAGTACCTTAAAACAACTTACGATGGCTCTGGGTTCTTTGATTCAACGACAAAAAATTTAAGTTCAACGCTTTCGTATGATTGGAGCGAAACCATAAGCCCCTTCGTACAATTCAGTTATACAGATTTTAAACCGGAGGGCGCGGGTGCTCTTAGCAATAAATCCAAAAACCTTTTATTGGGTTCAAAATTTTTGATTAATCCAAATTGGACTTTTTCACCCAGTGCTGGTGTTAATAAGGTATCAACATTTGGTTCAGGTTGGGTTTCAAATAATAATTTAAGCTATATAGGTGAAAAAAGTAATTTTGAGGGATCACTATCCCGATCTGTATCACCTAGTGGCTTGGGAAGCTTCCAAAAAACGGATTCATTGAATTTAAGTTATACCTACGCACTTTCAGATATCAGCAAGTGGGGGGCATCTTACGGTGTTGTTAAAAGCAAGTCGTTACTTGATTTTGAGTCTACCCGTTTTTCAACTTGGTACTCATACGACCTAACAGCGTTATGGCAAATGCGCTTATTGCTTGAAACAAGAAATCAAAAGAATGTTAACTTAGAGGCTGATGGCGAAATTATAGGCCTGACGTTTACTTACAATACACCAGAGTTTTAAGAAATCTAATATTTATGGCGAATGAATACGAATTAACTTTAAGCGACTATCTGTCGATTTTTAAACGAAGATGGCTACAAATGTTAGTGGCTTTCTTGTTGATTTTGTCGGTTGCCGTTGCAACAGCGGTATTTTTACCTCCCACTTATCAATCTACCGGCACGATTTTAATTGAGTCGCAACAAATTCCTGATGATGTGGTTAAAGCGACTGTAACCAGTTATGCCGATGAGCGTATTGAAGTCATCAAGCAAAGAGTGATGACGCGAGACAATCTGTATCGAATTATTCAAAAATATAATCTATACCCTAAAAAAATTGACTCAGCGACCATATCAACGTTGATAGATGATATGCGGAAAAGTATATCGGTTATTTTGTTAAATGCCGATGTCGAGCGCAGTGGTGGAGGTAGGGCAACAATTGCTTTCAAAGTCGGTTTTGAATACGAAAGACCTGAAGTTGCACACAAAGTGGCTAACGAAATAGTGACCCTGTTTTTGGACGAAAATGTAAAGGCTAGAACTGAACGTGCAACTGAAACTACTGAGTTTTTAACGCAAGAAGTAGAAAATTTAAGAAAAGAGTTAGAAGGTGTAGAAAATAAAGTTGCAGCCTTCAAACAAGAACATTCAAACTCTTTACCGGAACATATGGAAATGCATATGTCTTTGTTGCAACGTTCGGAATCAGATATTAAAGAGGTTGACCGTGACTATAAATCCACACAAGAGGAGTTAAGATATTTGGATGTTGAGCTCGCATCTGCTAAAGCCAACGTAAAAACCAATGCTAGCGGTGAAGTGATTGGTACCACCTCTGAATTAGAAAAAGCAAAAGCCGAGCTTGAGCGTTCATTAGGCTTGTATAAAGAAACACACCCGACCGTTCGCGCGTTAAAAAGGAAAATTGAGGCTTTAGAAAATCCCACAGAAACAAAGGTGGATGCAAAACCTGCTAGAGGCGATATTGCGACCGAACTGGTTATAGCAAAAGTGCAGGCGCAAATTGAAGCGGCTAAAGCAAGATTAAACTCGTTAGCACAGCAAAGAAGATCGCTTGAAGCGAGGGTTGATCAACTTCAAAATCAGGTGAGCCAAAGCCCGCAAGTTGAAAGAGGCCTTTTCACTTTGATGCGCGATTATGAGAATGCTAAATCTAAATATGAAGAAGTTAAATCCAAGCAAATTAATGCAAAAATTGCAGAAAATTTAGAGCAAGAAAATAAAGCAGAGCGCTTTTCAATGCTGGAACCGCCATTTTTCCCTGATAAGCCGATGAAGCCGAATAGAAAGAAAATAATCGCTTTAGGGTTGTTCGCGGGTTTAGCGGGTGCATTGGCATTGGCAGCTTTGCTTGAAGCATTGGATAGAAGGGTGCGAGGAGTGGAGTCTTTAACTTCACTTATAAACATGAGACCTTTAGTGATCATCCCTTATATTTCAACAAATGCTGAATTAAAGCGTAGAAAAAACTTTAATAAATATATGTTGATATCGATATTGGCGCTTATAGGCATATCATTATTAGTTATTCATTTTGTTGTTATGCCACTTGACCTGTTAACGGTCAAATTGATGGCTAGATTCGCGTAGAGATTGTTATGGAAAAAATTAAAGATGCTCTTGCAAAAGCAAAAATTGAAAATGTTGGCAACAAAATCAATACTAGGCCTGCGCAGCAAGAAACTGTTACACAGCAAACGGTAAAAGGCTTCCCAAACACCGAAAATGAATTGGGCCAGATTACCTATTTAAATACGCCGATTATCAAGCTGGATAATGCGCATTTAGAAAAAAATAGAATCGTTGCACACACCAAAAGTGATCTGAATAGTTATAGCTTCGACTCTTTAAGAACTCAAATTTTGCAAAAAATGGAAGAGAATAACTGGCGTACAATTGCTGTAGTTTCACCTACGCCTCAATCCGGTAAAACATTGATTTCGATTAATTTGGCCATTAGTATTGCGCATCAGCCACAGAAAACTGCGATTCTGGTAGATCTCGATTTACGTAGGCCGAAGGTAGCGACTTACTTGGGCATTCATACAGAAAAATCCATGAATGACTATTTGCAAGACAAAGCGCCGCTTAAAGATATTATGATTAATCCTGGTATTGATCGCTTGGTTATTGTTCCAACGATGAAACCAGTTTCAAAATCAGCTGAAATATTGTCTTCCAAAAAAATTACTGGCCTGATTACAGAGTTAAGAGCGCGTTACGAATCAAGAATTGTTATTTTTGATTGCCCACCTGTATTGAACTCCGATGATGCGATGGTACTTTTGCCACAGGTAGACTGCATCTTGTTGGTGATTGCCAATGGTATGTCTACGCAATCTGAAATTGAAGAGACATTGCATCATTTGCCAAAAGCTAACCTGCTGGGCGTTGTTTTAAATAAAGCTGAAGTAGAATCAAAAGCTTATTATTATTAACAATAAGCTTTTACAGCTAATTTAATTGATTTCTTCTTATAGTTCCCCTTCGGGTATCCTTGTGTAGGCTACCCCAATACCCAGTATAGACCAATAAATAATCGCCACAGTTGCAATAGAGCTTACAGTGGCGATTGTAACCATCATTGATACAATAATAGCGAGTAGACTTCTCCCTAAAAGATGCTGTTGTTGCCTATAGTCTTTAATACGTTTTAGTTTTTTTCTGACCCCCAGAATGACGGCTAAGAAAACGCCAACAAATAAACTAAGCCCTACTATACCAGTGTCAAGGGCAACGCTTAGGTAGGTATTGACCACATCGACAATGCCTTCTCCTTGTATCATCGCTTGCATTTCCGGTGTTTCCAAATAATTAGATGAGCCAAAAAATAGATTATTTTTAATCACAATCAATGCATTTTCAAAAAGCTGTTCCCTATATTCAATATTGCCTTTCTCTGTTTGCCCAACAAATGGAATTAGCTCCATTACTTTTCCGCCACCTGGCAGCATTGCCAAAATAGGCAAAGAAAAAATACCAACAATGAAAAGAGTGCCTAGTTTTTTAATGGGGCTCGGTCCCAATGCAAGATAAGTAACAAACATAGCCAATGCACCAACCCAAGGACCGCGCGAAAGAGGTACAAACAAGCCTAGGCCTAAGAGAATAGCGCCTATTTTTTTAATGGATTTGTTTTGTATTGTGCTGCTTAAGTATAAATAGAAGCCAATAGCAATCGTCATAAAGTATCCTAATATAATAGGGTGGCCTAAAGAGGCAATAGCACGTAGACCTCCTGAGCGACCTAGGTAGTTTCCGATGGAGTCACCAGTACCTAGAGCCACTCCTAATTGGTTGTACAGTAGCCACTGTTTTCCACTTTCGAATATCGCAATAAATGCAAGTACAACCGCGGAAGTTACAAATGCGTAAAGTACCGTCCTCATATTACTTAAATCTTTAATAGCACGACTTGCCACAAAGTATGGTAAAAATATGTCGGTAAAGCTGTAAAACAACAGTCTGAGTGCGTCTGTGAGAGTGGTGTCTCTTAAGCCTAATCCAAAAATCAATAAAATATAGAGGAGTAAAAATTTATCAGCCCATATTTTGGTAAATTTAAAATTGTTTTTTTGCGAAATCGCTAACGCAGCCGGTAATAAAACTATTAATGTAATAAATCTTGGGTGATTAAGTGCAAACAGATAGTTCACTAAACCAAATCCGGGAACCTGTATCTCCAAAGGTGGAATAACAAATAATAGGATAAAAAACAGAGCCATTTTATTTTGATCCTTAGTCGTGCTAAGGAAAATAAAAATGCCACTTAGAATCAGGTAAATCCAAAAATTATGGGCAACAAACGCTGCAATAACCACAGCAAGCCAAAGGTTTCTCCAGCGGCTAATTTCTGCAGGCATTATTCCCTTGGGTGCTAACTTCTTTGCAATGGCAAATCCTATTAACGCCATTAATATAATAACAATCAGTGCTCTAATATGTTCTTGCATAGGTAAGGTGGGATTGAGTGAAAAGTAGATATAATAAGTGCCTAGAGAATACCATATGTGTATTGTAGATACACCTAGGATGAGCTCAGATTGCTTAAACGTCACTAATTTGTCATTTCTAAAGGATTCGTTATTTCTCAATCGGTAAATCTTAAAAGTCGAATCATTCATGCTGGTGCATGGACATTCGGAGGGCATTTTTTAAGCCAAGGTATACGGTTGGTTAGTAACTTGGTCATGACTCGCCTTTTGGTGCCAGAAATGTTTGGTTTAATGGCGATAGTGAATGTATTGCTGATGGGCTTGGTTTTGCTGACCGATTTAGGTTTGAGACAAAATATCATTCAGAGTAAACGCGCTGATGAAGATATATTTTTAAATACGGTTTGGACTTTTCAAGTACTGAGGGGCTTATTTATATGGGTAATTTCGGTTTTAGTCTCAATTGGTATTTATTTTGCACAGACTTTTCATTTGGTCGCTGCAAGTACAGTTTATGCAGAACCATTGTTGCCGATCATTATTCCTGTTGCCACTCTCGCGGTTGTTATCAGTGCTTTTGAGCCAACATGGACATCACTAGCCAGTAGAAATTTAAATCAAGCCAAGCTGGTTAAAATTGAGCTAATTAGCCAAGTGCTGGGCATACTGCTAATGGTTTTAATTGCTTTTTATAATAAATCTATTTGGGCTTTAGTTGCCGGCGCTTTGACAACTAGCTTGGTACATGCCGTTATCGTTAATTTTCTTGTGGTTGAAAAGCGAAATCATTTTCACATTGATAAAGAAGCGTTAAGTGAAATTTTCCATTTTGGTAAATGGGTGTTTTTGTCGTCTATTGTTGGCTTTTTAATTAACAATGGCGATAGGCTTTTATTAGGTGGTTTAATTTCTACTACCGAATTGGGTGTATTCAGTATTGCTGTGTTTATTGTTGGGGCAATTTCAATGGTTGTATCTAGGTTGCTGAGCAATGTGGCCTACCCAGCATTGAGTGAAACCGCCAGAAACAAACCAGAAGACTTAAATCGTGTTTACTATCGCTTCAGAATTCCTTTTGATGCGGTAGTTTTATTTTTAGCTGGGTTTTTCCTGCTAACTGGTCAAACTATCATCGATTTTTTATACGACTCACGCTATAGCGAAGCAGGCTGGATGTTGAGCCTGTTAGGGTTAAGTTTAGTGTCATTAAGATACAACTTAACAGATCAGTGTTTTTTAGCGTTAGGTAAACCTAAGTTAATGACTTATTTAATTGTAATTAGAACAACTTTCATGTTTGTTCTATTGCCAATCGCCTTTAGATATTATGGTTTGCATGGTGCTGTGTGGGTGATTGTCCTGAGTAATTTCTCCAGCTTTCCTCTGGCTATTTATTATAAAAAAATGCACCACCTTTGGGATGTTAAAAAAGAACTCATTACCTTGCCGATTATTTTTGCAGGACTATTGTGCGGGCTGATTTTTAACAAGCTAGTAAGTCTGCTATTTTGAGATTAAGCATTGCTTAACATAGCAATTGTCTGAATGGGCTATTGTTATTTGGCTTAACCTATTATAAATTTTGGCCTGTATGCTTCAATTGATTTTTCATGCATAAATAGCTTTATTTAAACTCTTAAAATAATTCAATACTAAAAATACGCATACATGAAGATCACATTTTTATCAGTTTCACTCAATATGGGTGGTGGCATAAAAGTTATGGCAATCTACGCCCAATATTTGATTAGCCAAGGTCATGAGGTCAACATCGTATCTACGCCGATACAAAGTAAACCGACATTGATCACTCGCCTTAAAAATCTATTGCGATTCAAATTCTTTTATCCCACCACGCAAAAATCACATTTTGATGGCTTGAATATTCATAACCACATAATTGACGCCTTTAGGCCGATCGTGGATTCTGATGTACCGGACGCTGATATTGTCATTGCTACATGGTGGGAAACAGCAGAATGGCTGGAAAAATTGTCCTTATCTAAAGGAAAGAAAGTATATTTTATTCAAGGGCATGAAATTTTTGATTTCATCCCAAAACAAAGAGCAATCGCAACCTATCAATCTAATGCACATAAAATTGTCGTATCAAAATGGCTTAAAGATATCCTAGAAAGTGAATATCAAAGTAAGTATTTAGAGTTGGTGCCTAATGCAATTGACCACAATGTTTTTTATCCTATCCAGCGTAAAAAAAGTTTAATTCCTACCATAGGTTTTCTTGCCAATAGTGGGCATGTTAAAGGATTGGATGTTGCCTTAAGTGTGGTGAGAGAATTAAAAAAAGACTATCCAGCACTTAAAGTTCTTACTTTTGGGTCGAGTAAATTAAAAAATATACCATTTGACGCATACGATATCGAGTTCCATTTATTACCAACTCAAGACGAAATCAGGGAAATCTACACGCGTTGTGATGTTTGGCTGGCGCCAAGCCGTTCAGAAGGTTTTAATCTAACCGCTATGGAAGCCATGGCATGTGGTACGCCGGTAGTTTCAACCAAAACGGGTTGGCCAGTTGAGGCTGTTGTGCCTTACAAAAACGGCATATTAACTGAAATAGATGATATTAATGCGTTGCTAGCTGGCGTTAAGTGGTTTTTAAGTCAACCCAATACAGCATGGTTAGAGTGTTCAAATCACGCAGTGGCGGCTACAGAAGGCTATTCGTGGGAGAAGTCAGCTGCGCAGTTTGAATCGGCATTATTAAAGCTTTGTAATTCTGATTAATTTATATCTTTGGGAATACCTCCCAATTTTTACTAAATAAGAGAGTGTTAAGGCAGCTATGATAAATAAACTTTTTCATAAAGTTAGAAGGAATTTAGATAAACGTAAATACGAAGTAGATTTTAAGTATTCAAAAAGCAAAAATAAAACTGCTGCGGAAAGAAATATTGTGTTCTGTGTGCCAAGCGTTTCATATCCAGTTGGAGGTATTATTGTTACGCATAATTATTCTGAATATATCGAGCTTAATAAATTGGGCAATTTTAACTCTTCAATATTGCATCCTTATAATCCAGCATTTAACCCCAAAATTTTTAATTCTAAGGTGACCTATAAAAGAAATAACTCATTTGATCCAAAGACTGACTTTGTCGTACTTCCAGAACTTTATGCTGCTAGGCATGCGCCAGTATTGGCAAAGATAGGTGTTCCTTATGCGATTAACGTACTTAATGGTTATTTGATGGACTTTGAAAGAGCTCAATTTAAGAGAAGTTACTCTCAGATAGATTTTGCGTATAAACATGCTTCAATTATTTGTGGCATCTCGGATGACACTATAGAGAATATAAATTTTGTATTTCCAGAGCATGAAAATAAAGTCATTAAATCTACTTACATAATTGATAAGGCGATTTTTAAAAGCTGGGATCAAAAGCCAAACATTATTTCTTATATGCCAAGAAAATTGGCAAAGCATACAGAGCTGATGTTGTTTATGATAAATAAAAAATTACCTAGTGGTTGGATATTAAAACCCATAGACGGTGTAAGTGAGGACGAGGTTTATAAAATATTAACTGACACCAAAATATTTTTATCTTTCAGTGAGCTTGAAGGACTTGCCATGCCCCCAGTGATGGCAGCTTTATCTGGAGCACACGTAATAGGGTATACAGGAGAGGGTAACAAAGAGTATTTTAATTTGTCATGCTTTACTGAAGTTAACTGTGGTGATATTAAGAAAATGATATCTGAAACCATGGAAATAGTTAAATTAATGGATGATAACGTGTACGAGAATGATTTAAATGCGATTAAGATTTTATCTGATAAATTTTCAAAGCATAATCAATTTAATTTTTTAAATGAATTTGTAGAACGAGTGGGCGCAAGTTTTGTTTAGCTTATATTCCATAGTCACTGGATTATATACAAAGGTGGGTTGTGAGTAGCATTCCCTCAAGTGTAGGCGTTGTCATCATCGGTCGTAATGAAGGACCACGTTTGGCGCGTTGTTTAGAGTCACTAGCCGATTTTATGCCACAGGTGGTTTATGTCGATTCTGCTTCAACGGATAACTCCTTAAGCGAAGCGAAAAGCCATGGTGCACATGTCATTTCGCTGGATATGTCGCAAGATTTTACTGCTGCTAGGGCTAGGAACACGGGACTTGACGCAATTGTTTCGCTTTTCCCTGAAATAGAATTTGTGCAATTTGTAGATGGTGATTGCATTGTGAATGATCATTGGGTACAAACAGCGGTTGATTTCTTGCGTGGCAATCCAACTGTTGCGGTAGTTTGTGGTAGAAGGCGAGAGATTTCCCCTCAACTTTCAATTTATAATCGTATGTGTGATCAAGAGTGGAATACACCTGTTGGGCAAGCAAAAGCCTGTGGTGGAGATGCTTTGATGCGTGTTGACGTGATTAAGTTGGTAGGTGGCTATAAAAATGATTTAATTGCTGGCGAAGAACCTGAGTTGTGCATACGAATAAGGCAAGCTGGTTATAGCATATGGCGGCTTGAGGCTGAAATGACTTTGCATGATGCGGCAATTACAAAGTTTAGCCAGTGGTGGAAGCGCACGATGCGTGGCGGATACGCTTATGCCGAAGGTGCATATTTGCATGGTGCTGCACCAGAGTATCACTGGGTTGCCGAATCAAAGCGTGCTTGGATTTGGGGAGGTGTTATACCGATCATAGCGTTGATTCTATTTTTTATAAGCTGGAAATTAAGTTTAATCGTGCTATTAACTTATCCTTTGCAAGTCATTAGATTAACTTTAAAGAATCATCATCGCGGAAATTGGCAAGCAGCCTTTTTTTTAGTTTTAGGTAAGTTTGCAGAGTTGGCAGGGCAATTAAAGTTTTTTAAAAAACAGTATTTCAATGAGAAAATAAATCTAATTGAATATAAGTAAACACATTTCAGATGTCGATCCAGACTGGAGTAGGGAATATAAATCTCTATTTTCATGGAATCCTTCTAGGTCTTTGCTCGCCAGTATTCGTAGCTATCAGAAGTATAAAAACTCACCATTATTTTTTTTCGTTAGGAAATTAGCGGTATTGAGGCACTGCTTTTGGAGCATAGTAACTGGGGCTGACATACCAATTAATAGCAAAATTGGCGGCGGTTTAATGATGCCGCATCCCAATGGTATTGTTATACATCCAAATGCAGTTATAGGACCTAATTGCCTTATTTTCCAGCAGGTTACAATCGGAACGATAGATGGTTCTACTGAGCCAGTTATTGAAGGGCATGTCGATATTGGCGCTGGTGCTAAAATTTTGGGCAGTGTTAGGGTTGGTGCCCATGCAAGAATTGGTGCGAATGCAGTCGTTTTAATTGATGTACCTGCTGGAAGAACTGCTGTCGGTATTCCGGCTAGGATTAAGAGTTGAGTAAAGTAAGATGAAAATCAAGGCATACTATCCAAATTATTTTCTTGACGCAGGTATTGCGGGTGCGGCCTATCATATTCTTAAGGGCATGCAGTCACCAAACAATCAAATCCAACTAATGGGAATTGCATCCATACCAGCCTTTAATGACGATTTTTATAAAAATGCGATTCCCCATTGGGCTAAATCGATTGTTTATAAAGCTTTACCTCCTAAAACTATATTAAATTTGGCTGAAACAATATTTCGCAGGACTTTAAAGCAGGGCGATATTGCATATTTATGGCCTAATATTTCGCTGGATACGTATAGGCGCTTAAAAGATCGAGGCTGTATTATTGTTCATGAATGCGTTAATACACATCAAATGAGTAGCAAGGTGATATTAGATAATGCGTACAAACAGCTTAACCTGCCAATCACGCACGATGTGACGCCTGAAGAAGTAGCGATAGAGTCAGCTAAATTGGAGTTGGTAGACTATGTTTACAGTTGCAGTCCGTTGGTGACGGAATCTATGTTGAATAATGGCATTCCCGAACAGAAAATATTGCAAACTTCTTATGGGTTAAGCGATAAAGCGATTGTGGAGGGAGCATATTCTAAGAAGCAAACTCAGTATAATCAGCCAGTTTTTATTTTTGTCGGCAGTATCAGTGTACGCAAAGGAGTGCATTTATTACTGGATTATTGGGTCAAAGCCAAACTAAATGCTAAGTTGCAATTGGTAGGCACTATTGAACCGGCTATTAAAACATTGGTTGAAAAATACATCGGTCAAGATAATATTGAACACATTCCTTATACCAATGATTTGGCCAGTGTTTATAAAAATGCAGATGTGTTTGTTTTACCTAGTTTAGAAGAAGGTAGCCCACTGGTTACTTATATGGCTTTTGGTGCTGGGTTACCGCTGCTAGTCAGCCCAATGGGCGGTGGCGGTGTCGTGACTAATGGCGTTGAGGGTATAGTTCTTGATCCATACGATGCAGATGCATGGGTTGAGCATTTACAAAGATTAACTGAAGATGTGCAATTGCGTGAGAAATTAGCAGTAAAATCAAAATTAAAAGCCCCTTATTATCTATGGGATGAAGTAGCTAAAAGACGACTTAACCTATTAACAGAAGCAACCAGTTAACCGAGACAGTTAATCAATATGAGAGTGTTAGTATTAGGTGGAAATGGGTTTTTAGGCTCGCATATTGTGGATGAGCTGCTATTACACAACCATGAAGTCAGTATTTTTGATCGTTTCGTGAACAAAGATTACAAGCCAGTCGAGAATGTTCATTATTATTGGGGTGATTTCTCGGACTCCATGCTAATGGCAGAGGCGTTAGAGACTGTTGATTTGGTCATACATTGCATCAGTACAACTGTACCTAGTACTTCGAATCGTAATCCAACTTTAGATATTCAGCAAAATTTAATCACGACAGTGAACTTGCTTGAGTCAATGACCAGTGCTGGAGTAAAAAGATTAATCTATCTGTCTTCCGGCGGGACTGTTTATGGGTCGCCCAAACAACTGCCTGTTAACGAAGAGCATCCTTTAAATCCAATCTGCTCGTATGGTGTAGTTAAAGTGGCTATCGAAAATTATATTGGTATGTTCAAGGCCTTGTATGGATTACAGCCGATTATTTTAAGGCCATCTAATCCTTATGGTGAGCGCCAGGGACATGCTGGTGTGCAGGGTGCATTAAGTACTTTTGTAAATAACACGTTATCCAATAAACCAATCACGATTTGGGGTGATGGTGAGATACGGCGCGGCTATATCTATGTTAAAGATATGGCGGTGTTGTGTAGATTAGCAGCGGATTCCACTGCTGAAGGAATTTATAATGTGTGTAGCGGTACAAGTCACTCCTTAAATGAGTTGTTAGCATTAACACAGTCAATAACAGGCATTAAACCCAATGTCACATATCAGCCTGCTAGAGCATTTGATGTCAAAAATATCGTGTTAGATATCAGCAAAGCAAAGCAAACTTTTAATTGGACTCCAAAATTTACGGTTGAAGAGGGCGTTACTGCATTTTATAAAAGTTTGACTAAAAATTAATTTCAATCATGCGCGTTACTTATATTATTAATCAGTATCCCAAAGTTAGTCATACCTTTATCCGTCGTGAGATTTTAGCGCTAGAGCGTTTAGGCATTGAAGTGCAGCGTATCGCAATGCGCGGTTGGGATGAAAAGCAAATTGATATAGATGACATCAATGAGCAAGTAAAAACCCAATATGTCTTAAAAGATGGCGCTTTTCTACTGCTATTTTCTGCTTTAAAAGTATGGTTAACCAAACCGTTTGCTTTTATCACAGCTTTAAAATTAGCCGTTAAAATGAGTTTTAAAGCAGACAGACCATTGATTTACCATCTGATTTATTTGCTTGAAGCTTGCCAAGCGCTTAGCTGGTCTCAACAATTTAAGTCAACGCATATTCATGCACATTTCGGCACTAATCCCAGCGAAGTTGCTATGTTGATGAGTGTGCTTGGCAATGTGCCTTATAGTTTTACGGTGCATGGGCCAGAAGAGTTTGATAGGCCGCAGTTTCTGAAAGTCTCTGAAAAAATCCATCGATCAAAATTTGTCGTCGCGATTTCGTCTTTCGGTAAAAGCCAGTTACAGCGCTGGGTAGATTTTTCACAGTGGCAAAAAATAAAAATTGTGCATTGCGGTCTGGAATCGAGTTTTTATCAAGTGGATAGCACTGCGTTACCTGTAAAACCAAAACTTGTCTGTGTAGGACGTTTATGTGAGCAAAAAGGACAGCTTTTATTAATAGAAGCTGCCAAGAAATTGGCAGATGCAAATGTAGATTTCGAGTTGGTATTAGCTGGTGATGGTGAAATGCGACAGCAAGTTGAAGTATTAATTTCGCAATATGCCTTGCAAGATCGCGTGACAATTACAGGCTGGATTAGCAGTGAGGCCGTTAGGCAGCATATTTTAAATTCGCAAGTGCTTGTATTGCCTAGTTTCGCTGAGGGTTTGCCAGTAGTTATTATGGAAGCCATGTCACTTAAACGCCCGGTCATTTCGACCTATATTGCTGGCATTCCTGAGCTCATCAAACATGGTGAAAATGGCTGGTTATGCGTTGCGGGCGATGTTGAGGATTTAAGCCAAACGATTCAGCACGCTTTATCGACACCTCTGGAAAAATTGCAGGAAATGGGCTCTGCGGCCTATGCCAGTGTTATCGCCAGACACAATGTCGATGTTGAAGCGGCAAAACTTGCAAGCCATTTTAGACAGTAGTTCAGTATAAAAATGATCATTTTACAATTGATATTGCTGGCGATAATTGCTGTTTTAGCGATACCCGTATTTGTTTTGTTGCTGCAGGTTTTAGCATCGTTATTTTGGCTGAAACGTAGCGATCTAATTGAATCTACAAATGGCAATTATTCAGTTGCCGTTATTATCCCAGCACACAATGAGTCCGTCGGAATTTTGGCTACAATACAGTCTGTGTTGCCGCAATTAAAAAATCAGGATCGTTTGATTGTGGTGGCAGATAACTGTACGGACGATACCGCGAAAGTAGCTGGCGACTTGGGCGCTACAGTTGTTGTGCGTGAAAACAAAACGTTACGCGGCAAAGGTTACGCGCTAGATTCTGGCTTGCAGTCACTTAAAAATAACCCACCACAAGTCGTGATTATTATTGATGCAGATTGTACGATTTCTGAGAGTGGTATCTCTGCATTGTCAGAGGCTTGCATGACCCATCAACGACCCGTACAGGCTCTGGATTTAATGATGTCGCCTGCAAATGCTAGTCTAAAAACCAAGATAGCTGAATTTGCATGGGTGGTTAAAAATCAAGTACGCCCACTTGGGTTTAAATCGTTAGGATTACCGTGCCAGTTAATGGGTACAGGCATGGCGTTTATATGGGATGACATTGCGCATGTGCATCTAGCGAGCGGCCATATCGCAGAAGACATGAAACTAGGTATTGATTTGTGTCGAGCAAAAAAGCCGCCGTTCTTTTTCCCGTATGCGTGTGTCAAAAGCTTTTTTCCTGTAACACAGGAAGCGGCAAGAAATCAGCGCGCACGTTGGGAGCATGGGCATTTAAGTGTGATATTAAGTGATGCGCCAGCTTTGTTTCTTGAGGCGATTAAAACCAGAAATCTGCAGATGTTGGGTATGGCTTTTGATTTAATCGTGCCACCATTGGCAGTGCTTACTTTGATGATTACTTTAATATTTGCGATTAGCATAGGCATCCATCAAATTGCGCCTATCAACACTGTGTTAATAGGCGCCAGCTTACTTCTACTGGCATTAACAAGTGCTATATTTATTTCTTGGACTTTTTTCGGTCGTCGAATTATTAGTTTTAAGCAGCTTTGTTACGCGCCAATCTACGCTTTTATTAAAATACCGTTATATATAAAGTTTTTTATCAATCGCCAAGTTGAATGGGTGCGCGCTAAGCGAGATTAAATTTATTCGCTGGGAATATTAATTGGCATACTAAGTGCTTATTATAATCTTTAGCAAAGTTAAGCATTAACTTAAGGTTCAATCGTTTGGTTATCTCAGTCATATTAATCAGTTACAACACAGCAAATATGAGCGTCGAAGCGCTCAATGCTTTATTTGCATCTCAGGGTGACTTTAAATTAGAAGTCTTTGTGGTGGATAACGCATCTAAAGATGACTCAGTTGCTGTGATTAAAAAAGCGTTTCCGCAGATTACTTTGATAGAAAATAAAGTGAATGTCGGTTTTGGGCGCGCCAATAATCAAGTGTTGGATTTAGCTACGGGTGAGTACATTCTTCTGCTCAATACCGATGCGTTTGTTCAAGCAGACACCTTAGCAAAAACTCTTCGATATATAGAGTCACAGCCCACTTGCGGCGTGTTGGGTGTTCGCTTGATAGGACGCGATGGTGAACAACAACCTTCTTGTCGTTATTTTCCGACGCCCTTTAATTTGTTTGCACATAAATTAGGATTAACTCGTTGGTTTCCAACACTGCAAATGGTAGACGACGCAGATTGGAATCCTGCAATTACCGAAAACTGTGACTGGGTTCCGGGTTGTTATTACTTGGTCCGCAAGCAAGTAATAGAGCAGGTTGGACTTTTTGACCCCAGGTATTTTTTATACAGTGAAGAAGTTGATCATTGTTTTGCGGTTAAGAAGGCTGGTTGGCAAGTGGTATATTTTGCCGATACTTCGGTGGTGCACATTGGTGGAGAAAGTGCCAAGTCTGACGGAAAAGTGACAACAGCTGGAAAGCAGTTAAGCGTGTTACAGGCGGAAAGCGAGTTACTTTATTTTAGAAAAAACCATGGAATATTGAGCTGTATTTTACATTTAGTGTTGGTTTTGTTGGCCGACTCCATCCAGTTTGTTAAAGACTTAGTTAAGTTAAAGTTAAGTAAAAATAGCCGTTTTTTCGCTAATAGTAAACTTACCTTTATCAGCGCATTTAAAACCCGAATGGGTAGTATCCCTGTTAGATAAAGGCGATACAATTCACACATGTTTAATCATATCAAACAAGATTTAAAAAACTATCGTGGCGATTGGGCAGCGCAAGGTTTTTGGGTAATGCTGGTCTATCGTTTTGGACGATGGCGTTACACTATTAACAATGTATTGGTACGTAAACTATATTCATTGATCTACAAATTTTTGTATAAATTAATCCAGATTATCACTGGTATAGAACTGCCTTGCGAGGTGGAAGTTGGTGAAAATTTTCTGATTGATCATTTTGGCGGCATAGTCATTAGCGGCTATGCAAAATTTGGCGATAACTGCAGGATCCGAAATGGCGTGGTAGTCGGACTTAAGAATGTGAATGAGCCATGTGCGCCGCAAATTGGTCACAATGTTGATATTGGTGCTGGAGCTAAATTACTTGGCAACATTAAGATTGGCAACAATGTAAGTATTGGTGCTAATTCAGTTGTATTGATTGATGTGCCGGATGATGCGATAGCAGTAGGTGTGCCTGCGGTTGTTAAAATGAAGAAGCCACATTTATGATGATTCAGTCACTTAAAAAACGTATTCGATTATTTGGAGCGGACATTGATCCGCTTAATATGCAGGAAACCGTCAATCTGGTTCATGCGTGGATTGCACAGCCGCAAAAACAATGCCGTTTTGTTGTTACACCCAATGTCGATCACATCGTCAAATTACAAACAGATAAGGGTTTGCAAAAAGCTTATACAGATGCGGCATTGATTGTGACAGATGGAAAGCCCGTAGTTTGGGCTGCTAGTTTATTGGGTGTAGATTTGCCAGGTACTGTGCCGGGCAGTGATTTGGTACCAGCACTTTTTGAACATGCCCAGAACAATCAGCAACCTTTAACAGTATTTTTGTTGGGTGCGATGCCGGGAGTGGCCGATCGTGCCAAAGATATTATTCATACTACTTGGCCAATGGTAAAAGTGGTCGGCACTTTAAGTCCCGATTTTGGTTTTGAAAAAAAACCAGATATATCAAAAGCCATCTGTGAAACAGTCAATGCCAGTGGAGCAGATTTGTTGGTGCTGGGTTTAGGTGCACCAAAGCAAGAGTTATGGATTACCCAATATGCATCTGAAATTTCTGTCAAAGTTGCCTTGTGTGTAGGCGCTACGATTGATTTCATAGCAGGTGAAAAAGCGCGCGCACCGCTCTGGATGCAGAGAATTGGCTTGGAGTGGTTGCATCGCATGCTTTCAGAACCAAAACGCCTAGCCAAACGATATATTGTGGACGCAATTATTTTTCCTAAATTGATTTTTAATGAATGGCTTTTGCGTCGGCAGTCATCTAAAAGTAATTTGATTGACTAGTGATTACACTATTAAAAAAATCTTAGCTTATGTTTCGATTTTACTTTTTGACTGTTTATTTTCTTTTAAATCCGACCGTAATTTGGGCAGAAGAAGCTCAGTCTCCAATAGCTCATTCAATCACTCCAGAGCAAGTTGCAGTGATTGTTAATTTGCAGGATGCTAATAGCCTTACTGTTGGTGATTATTATATTAATGCGCGAAATATACCCAAGAGCAATCTGATTAAAGTGGATATTAGCCCCGATATTTCAGTAATGACAGAACAGCAGTTTCTTACTTTACGCACTAATATTTTTGCTCAATTAAATGAAAATATTAAAGTGATCGTTTTAGCCTGGACGAAACCATTTGCGGTTAACTGTAATTCAATTACTTCAGCAGTGACATTGGGTTATCAAGCTAAACAGTGCGAAAATGGATGTGGCGTAGGTATCAAAAACCCTTACTTTAATAGCGCCTCGCACAATCCAGAAAAAGATTTCAATATGCGTTTATCAATATTGTTACCAACAGATTCAATTGAAGTCGCAAAAAACATCATCGACAAAGGTGTATTAAGTGGATTTAAATTAAATGAAGCGACAGCTTATTTTTTAAAAACGACATATGATGCCGCCAGTAAATCGCGTGAGCCATTTTTCCCAAAAGATCTGACCAGAATTGAATCAAAGAAGTTGTGGATTCGTACCATTAAGGCAGATGTCCTCAAAGATAAGAAAGATATTATGTTTTATTTTACTGGCACGGCTGAAGTGCCAGATTTAAAAACACTGAATTTTATGCCTGGTGCTATTGCAGATCATTTAACTTCATTTGGCGGTATTTTATCTAGTGAGCGGAGTACGACAAGCTTGAAATGGCTGGATGCTGGTGTTACGGGGACTTATGGCTCAGTTTCGGAGCCCTGTAACTACTGGCAGAAATTCCCTAATCCGTCTGTATTGTTAAATCATTATTTGGCTGGAAATACACTGATTGAAGCATATTGGAAAAGTGTTTACTGGCCGACACAGGGTTTGATTATGGGTGAGCCATTAGCTGCACCATATATGACGCAGTCTTACACTATCAAACCTTAAACTATTAAAAGGAATTGTTTTTTCTTCAGGTTGCAAAGTGCTGGCACTAAGAGTCCTGTTAGCCCAAGTGGGTTGCTGTAGTCCTAAGTGTAAATTTTGCTGATAAACTAATCGCCATTAATGATTAATTGAATCTCATGGATAACAAAAAAACTATGCCAAATTTTTTGTCTTTAACCCAAAACCAGAAATGGTTTTTATTTGCTTTGGTGCTTGCATTTGTCGCTTATTTTGGTGGCTTAAGTGATTTGGTTTCAAGGTGGAATACACAAGAAGAATATGGTCATGGCTACTTTATTCCGCTAATTAGTATTTGGTTTTTGTGGGCCAGAAAAGAAGCGTTACTTGCGAGTATAGGTGAGTCTTCTTGGGTTGGTCCTGTATTGATTGCCATAGGCGCAGTAGGACTGTTACTTGGCGAACTGACAGCCATATTCGTTTTAATCCAATTGAGCTTTTTATTGACCCTTATTGGTTTGGTCTTAGCTTACGGTGGCAAGTCGTTATTAAGAGTTTCATTGTTGCCTATCGCATTTTTAGCATTTGCAATCCCATTGCCTTATTTTCTGGGCGCGCAATTATCCTGGCGTTTACAACTCATTTCATCTGACTTGGGCGTGGCATTTTTACGCATATTGGGTAATTCAGTCTATTTAGAAGGCAATGTAATCGATCTAGGTATATATAAATTACAAGTAGTCGAGGCTTGCAGTGGACTGCGTTATCTATATCCACTATTGAGTATTGGCTTTTTGATGGCTTATATGTACAAAGGCAAACTCTGGCAAAAAATATTTATCTTCTTATCGACCATACCAATCACTGTCATTATGAACAGTCTGCGTATTGCCATGGTTGGTGTGTTGGTGAATCGCTGGGGTAATGATATGGCGGACGGCTTTTTACATTACTTTGAAGGCTGGATTATCTTTATGGTTTGTTTGCTTATATTAATTCTAGAGGTAGTGATTTTAGAAAAAATAGGGCAAAAGCGCCATTTTTGGCAAGCAGTGGATGTGCCCGTTATACAACCGGTGCACCCTGACAAGCCTGAGTCCATTGTTAAAAAACCTTTGTATGTCAGTATCGTACTTATTTTAGTGGCTTTAATTGCCGTTAACTTATTAAGTGACCGTGTGGAAATAAAGCCAGAAAGAAAGCCCTTGGCAACTTTCCCAACAAAAATCGATAATTGGATTGCTAAGGAGTCTAGCTTACCAAAAGATGTGGAAGAGTTTCTGGGTGTAGATGACTACCTGTTGGCAGACTATAAGACTGGCAGAGATTCGGTCAATTTCTATGTGGCCTATTACGCCTCTCAACGTAAAGGAGTGTCGCCTCATTCCCCACAAGTTTGTATGCCGGGTGGTGGGTGGATCATTTCCTCACTGGATCGTATTACGATTGACGTGGCAGGTAAAAAAGATTTTCATGTAAACCGTACAGTGATTAATAAAGATAATCACAGGCAAGTGGTTTATTATTGGTTTGAGCAACGTGGTAGACACATTGCTAACGAGTATTATATGAAGTGGTACTTATTGCTGGATTCTATTCAGAGAAACAGAACGGATGGCGCACTGGTACGGGTGACTGCTTATATCCGACCATCTGAATCAATAGAAGCGGCTGATAAGCGTATCCAAGCGTTTTTAGAAAAAAGCATACCCTTATTGGATACATATGTACCAAAATAATTAGATTACTTGATAATTTATATTAATTAAGAAGACCGAACATGAAAAAACCTATTTCCAATTTACTGATTGCACTTTGTTTAACCGTAATCGTCAGCGGTTGCTCTACTCCCGAAGAAAAGGCGGAGAAGTATTATCAGAAAGGTATGGAGTTACTGGAAACAGATCCTGATAAAGCGAAACTAGAGTTTCAAAATGCGCTGCAATTGAAAAAGAGCATGCCTAAGGCAATGTACGCACTAGGCTTGATTGCAGAGCGTAAAGGTGATTTTAAAGCGACTTATGGTTTAATGAATGAGGTCATTGAAAAAGACCCTAAGCATATTGATGCCTTGGTTAAAACGGGGCAAATATTATTGGCGGCCGGTAAGGTGGATCTTGCGCTTGAAAGAAGTAATAAAGCGTTTGAAGTCGATAAAAACAATGTTGCTGCGCTCAATTTACGTGCTGCCATACAGTTAAAATTGAACGATACAAAAGGCGCGCTTGAGTACGCAAATTTAGCGTTACGCAAAGATCCTGATAATCAGGATGCATATATCTTATTAGCAACTGAGCGATTATCCGCAAAAGATAATATCAAAGCACTTGAGTATCTAGACAAGGCTGTGAGTAAAGATGAGAAAAATCTAGCAGTACAGTTGATTCGAATCAAAGTGCTGGAAGATTTATCCAAGGTTGCAGAAGCAGATCAGTCTTTTCAAAAACTAATTAAATTGTTTCCAGATAAGACAGTAGCAAGAAAAAGCTATGCGCAGTTTCTGCTTAAATATAATCGTCAGCCAGAGGCTGAACAACAACTACGCGCGATTGCAGAAATTTCACCCGACTTACAATCAAAACTAGATATCGTTCGATTTGTTATTGCCGCTAAAGGCAAAGATGCAGGTCGTCTGGAATTAGAAAATTTCGTTAAAAAGGAGCCTGAGAATTATGAGTTAGCTTTTGCTCTGGTTAACTTATACCAAGTGCAAAAAATGCCTCAGCAGGAAGATCAGTTGCTAGATCAAATCAAGCAAAAAGCCGGCAAGACTGCTGATGGATATAAAGCGCAGAGTATGATTGCTTATAAACTGATTCAGGCAGGTAAAAAAGAAGAGGCAAGCAAAATACTAAACGCAATTATTGAGGCTGACAAAAGTAATGGGCAGGCATTAACGTTAAGAGCAGGCTTAGCCTTGGAAGCTAAAAATTATGATGCTGCTATTATTGATTTAAGAACTGTAACACGCGATTCCCCTACAGCATACAATGCGCTTGTCATGCTGGCTTCTGCGCATGAGAACTCCGGTTCGCCAGAACTTGCAGAAGAGCATTACCTTAAAGCGTTTGAAACAAGTAAATTTTCACCGACCTACGGCATTCCATATGCACAGTTTTTAATGCGCCGTAAACAGCCGGAGCGCGCCGAAAAAGTGTTTGAAGACATGTTGGCTGCTCATCCAGACAACGCGGCTGTGATGAGCTCACTTGCGCAGGCTAAAATTGCGCGCGGCGATTATGCTGGCGCGCAAGCACTGGCAGATAAAGCAAAAAATCTGAAAGATAACAAGCTATTGGCCGACCAAATACAAGGTGCTATTTCAACAGGCCAAAATGATTTCGAAAGCGCTTTAAGTGCCTTTAAGCGTGCGCATGAAGCTGCCCCAAATGAAGCGCAACCCATTGTTGCAATTGTTAGAACCTATATGCGCTCCGGTAAAACTAAAGAAGCTCTTGCCTTTATAGATACCGTTTTAAAAGACAACCCTAATAATACTGAAGCGCAATTAATCAAAGGACAGATTCTTCTTGGTTCTGGCAATACACAAGGTGCGCAGCAAGTGTTCTCTAATGTGATACTTACAAACCCAAAAAATCCCGCAGGTTATCAACAGCTTGCACTTGCACAACAGCGGGGAAATCAGCCTGATGAGGCCGAAAAAACGATTCAAAATGGTTTAACCGCGATACCAAAAGACTTTGGTTTAATGCTCACCCAAGCAGGATTATATGAGGCTGCTAATCGTATAGAGGATGCTATAAAAGTATATGAGGATTTGTTGAAAGAGCGTCCGGGTGTTGAAATTGTGAATAACAATTTAGCAAGTCTTTTGTTAGATTATCGTAGTGATCAAGCCAGTTTTACGCGTGCTCATACCTTGGCTAAAGATTTAAAAAATAGTACAACGCCGCAATTTTTAGATACTTTTGGCTGGGCTAGCTATAAAATTGGTGAGTTTAGTGCTGCTGAAAAGGCATTAAAATCAGCAGTTGAAAAATCGCCTGAGATTGCTGTGTTTCAGTATCATTTGGCCAAAATTTATATTGCTAGAAATGATACTGCTTCGGCAAAACAGGCATTACAAAAATCTATTAAATTGGCTGAAAATCAGCAGTTCCCTCAAAAAGATGATGCAATTGCATTACTTAAAACTTTATAGCGGTAGTCTGGACAACAAACATGTATGAAAGCTTTTATGGTTTAAAAGAAAAACCTTTTTCAATTCAACCAGATCCGGAATTTTTATTTTTTAGCCTTCGCCATAGCATGGCATATGCCATGCTGGAGTATGGTGTACAAAATCGCGCCGGATTTTCTGTGATTTGCGGTGAGATAGGATGCGGAAAAACCACATTAGTACGCCATTTACTGAATAATTTAGGCGATGAGTTAACGGTAGGTATTGTTTACAACACGCACGAGCATATTGACGATTTGTTAGGCTGGATAATGCTTTCGTTTAATCAACCGTATGAGGGCAAATCCAATTTAGCCTTGTACGATGCATTTCAGCAGTTTCTAATTAAATGCTATAGCGAAAATAAGCGTGTTGTGCTGATTGTCGATGAAGCGCAGAATCTAAGCCCGGCAGCGCTGGAATCGTTGCGCATGTTATCGAACATTAACGCGGATAAAGATCAGCTCTTACAAATTATATTGGTTGGGCAGCCACAATTAAGAGATTTACTCCGCAGGCCAGATTTACAGCAGTTTTTTCAACGTGTTTCGGTGGACTTTTTTATTCCGCCATTACAGTCTTTTGAAGCGGATAAATACATTCATCACCGCCTGCATGTTGCCGGGCGCGATACGCTTTTGTTTACACCTGCGGCAACGCGTTTAATTGGCGAAGCAGCTAGAGGTATTCCACGTAGTATTAATATCCTTTGTGATACTGCACTTGTGTATGGTTATTCGACCAATGCGGAGAAAATTGATGTCGGGTTAGTGCGTGAAGTGATTAAAGATAGGGCAGAATTTGGTGTCTTAGGTATTTAGTGGTTAAGCTTCTAAGTGTTATTTGTGATTGAAGCTTTATAAAGCAAGGTGAAAGTTTAGGATTGTATGTTTGTAAATTGACCTTGATCTGCATAAGCAAGCAGTTTAAGTAAATCAGCTCCTTTGAGTGATAGCGCGAACCCCAAAACACCACTACCAATCACCACGGTTTCATAGTCTTTTATACTATTATCCACCAGAACTTTAATGTCTTCTGGCAATGCGATTGGTGGGACAGCTCCCACAACATATCCGGTTGCTGCAGGTACTTCATCAAATTCCGCCATGCGACACTTACGTTCATTTAAATGGTTACGCAGCAAGCTCCAGTCAGCACGGCCACCACCTGCAACAGCTAATAAAACAAACTTATCTGAAGCTGTTTTGAACAACACGCTTCTAACCACGGATTGTGGATCTAATCCTTGCTTTAAAAGCAAGTCCTCTAAATTTCTAACAGGTTTTTTATCTTCAGTTAATGGAATTTCTATTGCTTCATAAGCAATGTTTTCATGTTGTAACAGTTTAGTCACAGGGGAGGTAATGTGTTCACTCATAATCAGTTGTTCTCAGCTAAGGTAATAACGATATTATTGACTACGATTGTCTCACAACCATTTAAGGATTACTTACATCTGCGTTAATCAATAAGGTAGCAAATTTACAACTACAAACAAGGGTATGGGAGTATGTTGAAACAAGTGTAGGCAAGCCCTCACCACTTGATATCAAAATTGTTGGCTATTTAATTTTCGAAATTTGTTAGTGCTTAAAATTTTATAACATCAATAATTTGAATATTAAAGGACGTTATATTTCATTTTTATTGAATATTGATTGGGCGGATAATGCGACTGTAATCATATATACAGAGGCAATATGGAAGTTTGGCAGTGTGTAATTTGTACTTTAATTTACGATGAGGCTATAGGCTATCCAAAATTGGGGATCAGTCCTGGCACGCCCTGGCATGAACTTCCTGACTACTGGAAATGTCCTGATTGCGGTGCGAATAAGGCGAATTTTGAATCTATTCCTATTGAGGAATATTTGAATCAAATGTTTATATTAGGTGAGGACTAAAGTGGATTTGAATGGCCAGGCTTCTCTCATGCTTTGAGCTAGCGCTGTGACCAATTAGCTTCCTCGATCGCTACAGTCTTTAAAACGGTTAATACTTCTGTCATTAACGTGCTGAGTTTGTTTCTTGGGTAGACCAAATAGATGGGGTAAGAAAATTCTGGCGCTTGAGGCACCAGTTCAAGAATACCTTCGTTGATATATTGTTGCACTACTCGAGTACGAAAATAGCCGCTACCGCCATTTTCAAGTAGGTAGTGGAGTGCTAGGGGGCCTAAATTCAACGATAGCTGATTGTGAGAATATTCTGCAAGGGCAGTATTGTGTTGCTGGTTAAAGTCGTCACCCCAGTCCACGTAGATGTATGGGCCAGATTTCCTAACCGATCTCACAAGAACTAATTTTTCTTCTAACAATTGTTCAACTTGCATTCCTGGCCAATAATCAGGCTGATGTACCAAGGCTGCATCCATTGCACCAATTTCTAATTTTTGATGGAGTGTTCTCGTTTCACCTACTTCCGCACGTATGGCGAGAGAAGGCAAATGACTGCGAATAGCGCCAAGCCAGTTCAAAAGTAATGGGTTCCATAAACTAATTTCACCTCCAATTGTGATTAGATCAATCGACCCGATTGGCAAAGGTAAGTCTTTACGTGCCATTTCCCATATTTGAACAAGCTGGCTGGCATGAGTGACAAACCTTTTTCCGTTTTCAGTCAGCTTAGCTCCACTTCTGTTGCGTATAAATAATCTGCAGTTTAATAGCTCCTCTAAATGTTGTATGCGAGCGGTTACTGTGGTTTGAGTGATATGTAACCGCTCGGCAGCCTGAATAAAGCTACCTGTTCGAATGATTTCAAGAAAAGTAAGAGCAAGGTTGATGTCCATCGGTATATATCGAAATATTTAATATTAAAAGCCATTATATTTCATTATTATTAATATTAATAACATTTCATAATGCTGGTTTATGAATAAAAGTACAGAAATGATATGACCGTCAGTTTAGCGGTAGATGTATTCAATGATAAAAAGTGGCAAGAGATACAACTCTTGTTGCAAACGTTGGATGCTCGCCAAATGACATGGCTAAGTGGATATTTGGCAGGTCAAAGTAATAAGACTGTTGAAACAGAGCCGCCAATTGTTAATGAGCCTGAAGTGTTGGTGGCTTATGGATCTGAAACCGGAAATTGTGAAAAACTAGCGCGCCAACTGGAGGCACTGGCGCGGGCGGAAAATATAAAAGTCGTCGTTAGAGATCTTGCGTATATATACCCGCGCCAATTAAGCAAACAATCTCATGTGCTATTCATTTGCAGCACGCATGGTGATGGTGACCCGCCAGAATCAATAAAGAATTTCTATGCATCTTTAATGGATGCTAAAGCTGCGAGATTGCCAAATTTACGCTATGCAGTTCTATCATTGGGAGATAGCACCTACGAACATTTTTGTGCAACCGGAAAACAACTGGATGAGCGATTTGCTTCTTTAGGTGGTACGCGTCTTACTTTTAGGCAGGATTGTGATGTTGATTACCATGGTGCTGCAAAGTTGTGGATGGAAGAAGTCTTAAAACTCATCCCGCGTAGTGAATCGGTAGAAAGCACGACTAGGCAACATATCGAGCAATCTGAAAAGATTACAAAAAGTAATCCGTTATTAACAACAGTTCTGAGTAATACCCGATTGAGTAGCATCAGTCGCACTAATCCCGTTCATCATATTGAGCTGTCGATTGATAGCAAAAGAGTTTCATTAGCGCCAGGCGATGCGATTGGTGTTCTGGTACGAAACCCAGATTCTTTGGTAGATGAAGTCTTAGAAGCCGCTAGTATGAAACGCGATGAAGTTGTGACAATCAATCACAGAACAACCCGCTTGGATATGGTGCTTGCGGAAGACTGTGATTTAACCATCCCAAGTAACAAGTTTATTGAGATGTGGAGTCAGGTGGCTTTGAGTGCAGATTTAACTGCAATAGCTAATCTAGAACATAGCGAAAAAAAGAATTTTTTAAAAACGTATCAAGTGCTGGACATCATCAAGAAGTTTCCAGCAAAAGTAGATGCACAACGTTTTGTGGATCATTTACGACCGCTGCAGCCACGTTTATATGATGTTGCTAACAGTATCAATCTTGTCGAAGATGAAGTTCACCTCACGGTCAAAAAATACACTTATGAGTTTCAGGATAGAGTTGAAGAGGGCGTGGCTTCAGCACATTTGGTTGATATTAAAGAGAACGATCAACTAAGGATATATCCATATCGAAACTCTCGTTTTCATTTACCCGAAGCATTAGATGTGCCGTTGATATTAATTGCTGATAGTACAGGAATAGCACCGTATCGATCTTTTATTCAAGAGCTGCAGCTAGGTATAAGAACACATCCATGCTGGTTGATTTTTTCTGAAGAGCAATACGAAGAAGATTTTCTGTATCAAGTAGAGCTACAAAAAGCGATGGAGCTAGGTATTTTGAAGCGTATTGATACCTTTTTTTATCACGAGCAATTAGATAGTTCACTGGGTAAGACGGTAGTTGAACAATTTGACTTACTTATAGACTGGTTAAAGCAAGGAGCACATATTTATCTATGTGGGGACAAGCAGCTTTTGACCGAATGTGAAATTGAAATGACTTCCTGGCTAATGAATAGCGGTAAACATGAAGTGAGTTGGCAGTCTTTGGATAGCAGCCATCGCATACACAGGAATTTGTATTAGTGAGTATAAGAATGGATAAAAACTTAACGCTTGAGAATGAAATTTCACAGGTTGTCGATCAGTTGCCGCCCTATGAGCAGTTCAAATTCAATAGTAACTTTCTTAGAGGCACCATTCTTGATGGGTTGAAACGTGCCGATACCGGAGCTGTTCCGGGGCAAGATCCTCTGCTCATGAAGTTTCATGGCATCTACCAGCAAGATAATCGGGATATTAGATCGAATCGAGCCGAAAGAAAGCTTGAGCCAGCATATCAGTTTATGGTGAGGTTAAGGATTCCTGGCGGATTCTTAACCGCCAAACAGTGGTTAGGACTAGATAAAATATCCAGAAAATTTTCGGAACGAGGCCTGAGGATTACTACTCGCCAGACAATTCAATTTCATGGGATACGTAAAAAAAATCTGCAGCCATTTATGAGGGCAATTCGGGATATTGGGCTTGATACCATTGCTGCGTGCGGTGATGATAGCCGTGGCGTTGTTTGTGGGTCAAATCCGGAGTTATCTCACGTACACCATCAAGTATTTAATCTGGCAAAAGAAACCAGTAAAAGATTGATTCCAAAAACTGGAGCTTACTCTGAAGTTTGGTACGGTGAGAAAAGTATAAGTAATTTGGCTAATTCAAACGAAGATCCTGTTTATACCAAATTATATTTACCGCGAAAATTTAAAGTAGGTTTTGTTATCCCGCCAAGCAATGACATTGATGTTTATGGCCAGGATGTCGGTTTTATTGCGATTGTAAAAAATAAGAAGCTATTAGGTTTTAATTTGTGTGTTGGCGGAGGTATGGGAAAAATCTACAGCAGGTCAGATAGTTATCCGCGATTAGCCGAACAGATTGGTTTTATAAAAGCAGCAGAAGCATCAGCGGTTGCTGAAATCATCATGACGATACAGCGTGATTACGGAAGTAGAGAAGATCGTCATCAGGCCAGATTTAAATACACATTAGACAGGCTAGGTAATAAGTGGTTTTTAGAGATATTAGCGAAACGGAGAGGAAAAGCATTAGAGCCAGCGAAACCATTTGAATTTACCCATAACAGTGATCCAACAGGCTGGCAGCAAGGTGATGATGGGCGATGGCATGGAACATTACAAATTGAAAGTGGCAGAATCGATGGTGCACTTCAAGATAAATTAGCCGGATTTTTCCAACAGTTTGATGGAGATATTAGACTTACTCCGAATCAAAATCTTCAGCTTGTTAATGTGAATGCCTATTCACTCGCTCAGACTAAGTGGCGCCTAGATGATATTGGACTTAGCGAGCATCTGGCACATCAAAGCCAAGCGGCACACACCATGAGTTGCGTGGCACTACCTACATGTGGATTGGCGATGGCTGAGGCCGAGCGCTATCTACCTAACTTTAAAGTATTGTTTGATTCTTTAAAGTCGGCTCATGGACTTTACGATGAGCCAATCACACTTCGTATCACTGGTTGTCCTAATGGCTGTGCAAGACCTTATTTAGCAGAAATAGCACTTACCGGACGTGCCTTAGGGCTTTATAACCTTTATTTAGGTGGCAGTTATATCGGCAACAGGCTGGCAAAACTATATGCCAGCAATGTCAATGAACATCGAATTGTTGAGATATTAAATCGTCTGTTCGGAAAGTACGCTAATGAGCGCAGATTGGATGAAAAATTTGGTGATTTTTTAGTGCGCAATGAATTATTGGACCAGCAAAAACCTTAAGTCCATCAGGAAATTAATTTAACAGGAGTATTTATGTCGCGATATTTTTTTATACAAAGCCAGGATATTTTCACGGAGGTGCGAACTAACGCCCAGTTTAACTTAGCCAAGAGCTTAGCTAAAAAGGGCAATTCCGTATCAATTCTTCTTGTGCAGAACGGAGTGGTTGCGGCTAGAAAAGGTGCGCGTAGCGCGCAAATGGACGCTTTATTAAATGATTCAGTCACTGTGCTGGCTGATAATTTTTCATTGGAACAAAGAGAGATAAATGTCAATAATTTGAAGCCGAATATTAAGGTTTCTACAATTAATGTAGTGATTGATGCCTTGTTAAATGGCGATAAAGTGATTTGGAATTAGGGAATATATATGAGTAACAGAAAAACGATCACCTTTGCATTTATGGATCCGCCTTTTGAAAATGAGCGGACTGTCACATTCTTCCGTTTATTAGATGCTGCTTTAGAGACGGGAGCTAATGTCAAAGTATTTGCTTATGAAGGGGCCGCAGCCTTGTCTTTTGCATTACAGAAAGCGCATGGTAACGCTGTGCATGGCAGAAATGAGACGGATGAAGATCATCCATTGACCAAAAATTGGATAGCAGCTTTACAAACTAAGGCGGCTTCGAAAGATTTGCAGTTTGACTGGGTAAATTGTGGCCTGTGTGTTGATGAACGAGGAGTCAATGAATGTATTAGTGGATGCGGTAGAGGCTCACCGGCAGATCTGCTGCGTTACGCGACAGCATCAGATAACACATTAATTATTGGTACCAGATAATCATGAAAATTTTACAAGTAGTTGAACAGGCTTTTCGAACCATTGTTGAGGAGCAAGACGACACCATTTTGTGGCTTACTCAGTCAATGATCAGTGCTGGCGGAGATTTGGAAGTATTGCTGACTGGAAATTGTGCATATTACGTAATTTTAAAACAACGACAACCAAGCTTGACGCTAGGCAGTTGGAAGCAAACGGAACCCGCAGAACTAAACCGAGATATAACAAATCTTTTAGAGAAAAAGATACCAGTTTATGTTTTACATGAAGAGTTACTTGAACGCGGTCTTTTAGATACCCCAGTACACGAGGATATACAAGTAATTAATCATGACCAGTTGCTGGATATTTATGATCGTGTTGATCAGGTGTGGCAATGGTAGTCGCTTACGAGCTTGAATGAAAATCTTTAAAAATAGCCAGATTCATACAATAGTTTCTGTAAAGTAAACGTTGTAGGTGCTAGAGAGGGCAGCATTATGTTAGGGCGCTAAGAGGTGGCTTGATGTGATATGTGGCACTGATACAAGCACCCACCTACTAGAGGTGGGTGTGAAAAGAAGTTCGCCTTCCTTCAATAACTCTTGATTAGATTTTATGGCGCTTTAATGACGTAAAGTAATTAAAGCTAAAACCGAAAAGTGCGACTATTAACACTAGCATCTGTGCGAACATGGTTTCTGCTGTTGGGTGCATACCTAATAGTGGTATGCGCGGCCAGGTGAAGGGAGTAACGCCAATCCATCCTGCCTCTTGTAGAGCAATGCTCCCTTTGCCTATCAGAATCACAGCCAACACCATCACTAAAACCGATGTAATTGAGAAAAATTTACCAATCGGCATAATTGCGCTGGTACGTAGCATTGCCCAAGCGATGATGACCAATAACAAAATAGCTGTTAGAAATCCAGCTAATAATGCGCCACTATTCCCGTCAGTTGCAAGTGCGGAGTAGAAAAGAACTGTTTCAAAAACTTCGCGATACACTGCAATAAATGACAAAGCGAATAAAGCCCATGCAGTCCGCCGAAACATCGCAGCAGATAACTTTTCGTGAAGGTAAGCTTGCCATCTTCCTGCGCTACTTTTTTGATGCATCCACAACCCAACTGTTAATAAAACGATTGCAGCAAATATAGACCCAGCCCCTTCAGTCACCTCTCTACTTGCGCCACTGATCGTGACCAAATAAGTCGCTATCACCCAAGTTAAAGCACCAGCGAACAATGCACTAACCCATCCGGAATGAACATATCGCAGCACATCAGGACGCTCTGCTTTTTTCAAAAACGCAATGATACCGATAACTATCAGAAGCGCTTCAACACCTTCTCGGAGCAGAATGGTCAGAGCCCCTATAAAGGTTGTCATTGGGTCGACTTCTTTTTTACCCATTTCTTCGTCTACGTCAGCAAAGAGCCTATTCAGATTTTCTGCGGCCGCCTCTGCTTCCGAAACGGTGCCCTTGGCTATAGCAGAACGGTATGCCAACATTGCTCCTTCGACAGCAATCAGTAGCGACTTGTTACGCGCACCAATTGTTGGTTCAAGCGGTTCGAAACCATCTAAATATGCTGATAAACCGAGTTTCATCGCAGCTGCTCGGTCACCAGAATGTAGCGCTGTTAAACTTTCTGAGAGTCGCAATCGTGATAAAGCAACACCAGCGGGTTTGAGCTCTTCTACTACGCCTGGGCTATTGCGAAGATAAGCTGTAATGTCGCGTGCGTTTGTTGACAGCATTTTTTGGGCGAGACTGTCTTGCGTTAATGTGGTAACGGCAGCTAAATCTGGAAAAAGGGTTTTAATATCGGGGGATTCTTTCCACAGCTTTTCACCTTGCGCACGCATTGCATCGTTATATGAGATGCTGCCGATGAAAAAAGCTAATGCCCAGCGGTCATCATCCGTTAGGCTTGCAAAGCTTGGCATTGAGGTGCCCTCAACACCTTGTGATATCACTTGATAAAGCGCCATCAGACTTCTTGATTGCGCTCTTTCTTGATCAGTAAATGCAATCGGTTTAGGATCCAGAGCGGCGGCCAAAGGCCCGTTTCCGTCACCTTTTGACCCATGGCATGAAGCACATTGTGCGTTATATAGCATGCTTCCTTTGGAAAGATTGGGAGCTTTTTTAGGCGCTACAGGTATTGGATAAGCTGCAATGAGTTTTGTATTGGCTAGATGAGCCAGGCGCTTAACATCAGAAGCATCAGTCTTACTTACAACAGCAGAGCGTAAATCAGCTATTGCGGTAGCAATAGCATCTTTCGAAGCATTAGCAGGTAAAGACTGTATCTGTAGTGTCGCATTATTGGTGAAGTCGAGCATTTCTGCATATTCTGCTTCACTTACCACTGTTCCTTTATTAACAGCGCCGCCATAATCCACTGCAACATAATCAATTAACTGCCACAGTTGCTTTGCGCCATTATCTGATGCTGTTGTTTCTGCTAAGGACGTCCCAGGTGACAATATGAAACATGCCAAGATCATCAATATTCTTGTCATGTTGACTTTAAAATCCATAATTTTTCTCAATCATTTAATTTAAACTATTAGTAACGCTAGATTCAAGTGTACACATGAAGGTTCATAATCACCTTCAAACCGAAGTAGTTGTTAAACCAGTACATAAAGATGCTCGTAAAGTATATAGCTACCGATTCCTATCAGTATTACACCACCGAATATTTCCGCACGCTTGCCCACCATAATACCTAGCACTTTACCTAACATAAAGCCGATTGTTACCATTGTAAAAGTCGCTAATCCGATCGCTGCTGCTGTAACAGTGATATTCACATCAATAAAAGCCAAACCCACACCAACAGCCATTGCATCAATACTTGTTGCAAAAGCGGTAATCGCTAAGACGATGAATGTGTGATGATTAGGTTTTTCCTCAACAGATTCAGTGTCTTTTAAGCCTGTATATATCATATGGATACCGAGTATCACCAGTAATGTAAAGGCTATCCAATGATCCCAAGCAGCGATATATTGGGCTGCGCCGCGACCAATTGCCCAACCAATCAATGGTGTGGTTGCCTCAATGACTCCGAAGATAAGCCCTGTGCGAAGTGCTTCTGAAAGTTTAGGGCTTTTTAATGTCGCGCCTTTACCGATAGCAGCAGCAAATGCATCGGTAGACATGGCAAGCGCGAGAAGCGTGGTAGAAATGATATTCATGAATGGTTTTCTAGTCGGGTCAAGAATAGTGAATGTCATCACGCCCGACTTAATATCGCGTTGACATCCATTAGTCTCGCCAACCGAAAACGGCTACCTGTACCACGACGTTAGTCGATTATGTTGACACAGGTACTTCATATAAGAAGTAGGCTACTCCCCAAGGGTTAACGCAATTCTAACTGAAAATAGAAATTTTTAAAATTGAATTTAAAGCTGACCATCCGCTTTGGGTCGCTTAGTTACTTTTATTGAATTGGAGTGGTTAGGTCAAACGCAGGCAGTTATTAGGTACTTTTAATCTTCACTTTTAAAGCTCTCCTTTGAATTATCTAACTTTACGGCATTTACTGATAATGCTAGACTTTGATGATAATGGTTCTCATTATTGATATTTTTTTCATAAAAAGACAAAGATATTATTAAGTAAACTTGCATCAATACCTCAATCATAAAATTGCCGACTGCATATGCGCATACTAGTTGTAGAAGATAATAAAGATATTCTTTCGCTGATAGTTGATTTCCTTACCTCACAACATCATCAAGTGGACTGTGCTCAGGATGGACTAACGGGATTGCATTTAGCCGTAACTCAACAGTTCGACATAATTGTTCTTGATATTATGTTGCCAGGCTTGGACGGATATCAATTTTGTCAAAAATTACGCGAAGATGCAAAAATCGAAACTCCCATCATCATGCTTACTGCAAGAGATGCTTTAGATGATAAATTAAAAGGCCTTAAGCTAGGGGCTGATGATTATTTGCTCAAGCCATTTGAACTTTCAGAATTAGTTGCCCGGATGGAATCTATCGTTAAGAGGTCAAATAGAATTCAAAAGCTCCTGTTAGTTAATGGACTTAAATACAATCTAGATACTATGGAGGTTTTCCGAGATGCTTCACAGCTTAAAATCAATCCAATCGGTATGAAGTTGCTTGCACTTTTAATGCAACGCAGCCCTTACGTTGTTAAACGTGAGTTTTTGGAGAACGCCTTATGGGGTGAAGATGTTCCAGATAGTGATAGCCTTAAAGCACATATTTACCAATTAAGAGCAATTGTAGATAAGCCATTTAGTTATCCATTAATCCACACTGTACATGGTGTTGGATATCGTATTGCGCAGTTAAATGCATAATCACCCTCTGCGAAATAGAATCGTTATCGCATTTGTATTGATGACCTTTGTTGTAAGCAGCGTATTTTCGTTTGCACTAATCAAAGTTTTTCATTACGTCGAAGAACAGATTATCAGTAGGGAGTTACAGGACAAACTTTCCTACTTTTTATATGAGGATAATGGCAATCAAGATACTAAAATGCAAATGCTGGGCGTCAATATTTATTCATCGAACAGTGAAACCTATCCGATTCCTAAAGAATTTTCACATTTAAAATTCGGCTTTACCGAGATAGTTAAAGATAGTCATGCTTTACATGCTTACAGGCGTTTGTTAAGCGGTAATGACTATTTGGTCATACAAGATCAAACTAATTTAGAGGAGAATGAGCGCGCTTTATTTTATGGTGTAAAAGTTGGCTACGTACTCAGTATTATTACGGCAGCTTTAGTTGGCTGGCTACTTGCGAAAAGACTCACGAATCCACTGGTAAGGCTGACCTCGCAAGTAGGGCAGTTCAACCCAGAAAATCCATCACAAGTTTCATTGGCTCATGAATATGGCAATGATGAAATTGGACACCTTGCTCGGGCATTCGACAAAGCTTTTGGTCAGTTGAACATTGCCCTTAAAAGAGAGCGTCTTTTCACAAGTGATGTAAGTCACGAGCTTCGTACTTCACTCATGGTTGTAGGTGCTGCGAGTACGATATTGCTTCAATCTAATAAGGAAAATAATAAAAATTATCACTATATTGAACGCATAAAAAAAGCAAATAATGATATGACCAAGTTGGTACAAACATTTTTGATTCTTGCGCGATCCAACAAAGAAGAGTCCGAAGTCTCTGAAAAAGTCACTTTATTAACCGCTGCTGAAAAACAAATTCAAATATGGCAAGAAGAATTTAAATCAAAAGGCCTTCAACTGATATTAGAAAAAAAAGTACCAACACCACTTTTATTTAATGCCACATTTCTTGATACTGTTATGACAAATCTTTTGCGCAATGCGTTGCATTACACGAATAGTGGAGTCGTCAAAATTATATTAGAGAAAAATCAGTTTAGCATTCAAGATACAGGGACTGGTATTTCTATTCAAGAACAAGCTTTAATATTTGAACCATTCTACAGAGGTGTTAATACAGAAACGGAAGGGTTGGGACTAGGGCTTTCACTAGTACAGCGAATCTGTAATCACCAAGGTTGGACTGTTGATGTTAAGTCTGTTTCACCACAAGGTAGTATTTTTACAGTCGTTTTAAATCCAATTTCACTTTAATTTTACCTTTTCGATACCTTTTTTTTACTTTGGGTATTGCATTATTACATCTGATAATAATTCTCATTTACTAATTATTATCAGACATATATAAAGTCCAATATTCGCCTGAAACTAGAAGCTTTTATTGGATTTAGGTTAATTTATTTAAGGATTTGAAATGGCCAGTGCTGTAAATCTATTTAAAATTAAACCGCTTGCTTTAGCGGTTTCACTCACCCTTAGTTGGGCTGGTGTTGCTACTGCGGAAACAGTAGAAAGTCCAGATACATTGCCTGAAGTTGTGACTAAAGGTAAAGCCACTCCAGTAACTGAAGGCTATAAAACTAACAAAAGCACAACTGCTACACGTACAGACACATTGTTAAAAGATGTGCCGCAATCGATTACGGTCACAACCAAAGAATTGATGCAAGATCAGGCAGTGCAAAATCTGGGTGATGTTGTACGATACACCCCGGGTGTTGGCGCAGCTCAAGGAGAGGGTAACCGTGAAACATTTATTTTTCGTGGCAATAGTACTACTGGCGATTTCTTTGTAGATGGGATGCGTGACGACACTCAGTATTATCGCGATTTATATAATACTGAGCGTGTAGAGATTCTTAAGGGCCCAAATGGCATGATTTTTGGTCGTGGTGGCGCTGGTGGTGTGATTAATCGAGTAAGTAAGGAAGCATCTTGGGATACAGTACGCCAACTTGGTCTGCAATACGGCTCATACGATCAAAAGCGTGTAACCTTAGACGCAGGAACTGCTATCAATGATGTTGCAGCGATTCGTCTTAATGCTATGTATGAAGATGGTAACAGTTATCGCGACGGTGTTAGCCTGGAACGTAAAGGCATCAATCCAACAATCACAATCAAACCTTCTGAAGATACCAAGGTAGTGTTAGGGGCAGAGTATTTTAAAGATGACCGGATTGCAGATCGCGGCGTATCTTCGTTTCAGGGTCGCCCACTCGATACTAAACGTTCACAATTCTTTGGTGACGCGTCTAATAGCCCGACCAATACAGAAGTAAAAGCATTTAATGCATCGATTGAGCATGCATTTAATGACACTATTAGCATTCGAAATAAAACACGCTACGCTGACTACGACAAGTTCTATCAAAACGTATTTCCAGGCGCAGTAAATGCGGTTGGTACAACCGTTTCTATTTCTGCCTACAACAATGCCACTGAAAGAACTAACTTATTCAATCAAACGGATGCCATTTTTAAAGTCGATACAGGCAATATTAAACATGAGCTGTTGGCGGGGATGGAGTTGGGTCGTCAAAAAACGGATAATTTCCGTAACACAGGTTTTGTTGGTGCAACAACCACTACATCTATCAGTGTGCCGTTAAGTAACCCTACAACAAACTTTCCATTTTCATTTAGGCAAAGTGGTACAGATGCAGACAATCATACTGTAACGGATATCACAGCGTTTTATTTGCAAGATCAAATTAAGTTCACGCCACAGTGGGAAGCTGTAATTGGCGCGCGTCACGACCGCTTCGAAACAGATTTTACGAATTATCGACAACCAATCGGTAATGCGAGTCGTAATATTGAAGTGACGGATAATTTATTCTCACCGCGCGCAGGCTTAATCTATAAGCCGATTGAACCTGTATCCGTTTATACAAGTTACAGTGTATCTTATGTTCCGCGTGCCGGTGATCAACTCGCCAGCTTAACCCCTACCAATAAAGCATTCGATCCAGAAAAATTCAAAAATCTGGAACTAGGTGTGAAATGGGATTACAGCCCGGATTTAGCTTTAACGGCTGCTATCTATAAATTAGAGCGTGAGAACCTTGCGATTACTGACCCAAACAATCCAGCAGGTCCGCAAATTTTGACTGATGGTCAAGAGTCTAAAGGATTTGAGTTTGGTGTGAACGGCAAAATAACTTCAAAGTGGAGTGTAGCGGGCGGTTATGCATATCAAGATGCTGAATTTACTAAACGCCAGGGTAATGCTAATCCAGCAAATGTTATTGAAAAAGGTACGAATGTAGCACAAGTGCCTAAACATACTTTCTCATTGTGGAATCGCTATGACTTTAACGAAACTTGGGGGGCTGCAATTGGTGTCATTACACGTTCAGATATGTATGCTGCAACGCCAGTTGTTGGTAGTGCTACTGTAGCAAGCAGTGTAAAACTACCAGGTTACACACGTATTGATGCTGCTGTGTTTGCAAAAATCAATAATAATTTAAGAGCTCAGTTGAATATTGAAAATCTGTTTGATAAAGACTATTACTTATATGCCAATAGTAATAACAACATCACTCCAGGATCTCCAGTTGCCGGTAGACTTTCTTTGATTGCAGACTTTTAAACCAATAGCGACTGCTTATATATTCAAAGTCAATGGTCAAGCCAGCAAAGTAGCAATACTGTAATAGCAAGCCAGGCCACCCATATACCTACAAGCACAAAGTGTTTGTAGGTTTTTTTAGTACTTTATTCCAACTTCATTAATTGGCTAAACCCTATTAATGTAAATCAACTAATCCCAGTAGTTATCTTTGAAATTGAGAAATCAGTTTCTAGCACGGTAGGGCGTACCCGTTTACGGTCCGCCGCATATTGCGATACATCATTCGGCGGACTGCTTTGCGAGTCCACTCTATACGGGAAGCAAAGTTTATAGGCATATTTCTTTGCTATCAATGGACATCGTGTAGATAGGCTAGTTTTCTTTTCTCAGCCTTTTATTTTGAGTCTAAAATAGTAAATGCCGTAACGGCTTTTCCATAGATACGAGGGTAGTTTCAATGTACAATGAATCACCCAAATGGATCACTAGTAAAAAATAGATTTATATTGCGTGTAACCGATTGAACTATATAAATAACTTTATATTTTTGGTGCCCAGAAGAGGACTCGAACCTCCACATCTTTCGATACAGGTATCTGAAACCTGCGCGTCTACCAATTCCGCCATCTGGGCATATTCAACTAATCATGAATAATGCGCCGAATTTTATAGGAAGCAACTAACTTGTCAATTAAAAAAAACGATACTGCCAACAAAAATAAGACCAGCAATCGTGGTAACGACCCATATGCGAGCCGTGAGGCAGCGCAGTATGAAACGCCATTACCAAGCCGCGAATTAATACTGCAAGTATTATCCGACCAAGGCGTGCCACTCAGCAATGAGCAAATTTATATCTTGCTGGATATTGATGATAGCGAGCGTGATAATTTTAATAGGCGCTTGAATGCGATGGAGCGTGAAGGTCAAATTATGCGCAATCGCAAAGGTACGCTGTGCTTAGCTGAAAAAATCCATCTGATTGCGGGTACTGTACTTGGACATCCTGATGGCTTTGGGTTCTTAGTACCAGATGATAAAGCCAAGCATCCGGAGGATCTGTTTTTAGGTCCGCGTGAGATGGCGCAGGTGATGCATGGTGATCGCGCGATGGTGCGCATGGCTGGTTTAGATAGGAAAGGTCGGCCAGAAGGTAAGATTGTTGAAGTGCTGGAGCGTAGTACTAAAACCTTGGTAGGCCGCATCGTACGTGGCACAGGCGTGACGATTGTAGCAGCTGAAGATAAGCGCATTAATCAGGATATCCTGATTCCTTATCATTTAGACATGGGCGCAAAACCTGGTCAGGTGGTGATGGTAGAGTTGACGGAACAGCCAAGTTCACACGCGCATCCGATGGGTAAAGTAGTGCAGATTTTGGGTAACTATGCAGACAGTGGTATGGAAATCGAAATTGCGTTAAGAAAACACAATCTTCCGCATGAGTTTTCTCCGGCCGCACTTAGTCAAGCAGAAGGCATTCCTAAAGTAGTGCAAGCCGCTGATTACAAAGACCGTATTGATTTACGCGAGTTAGCTTTAATCACAATTGATGGCGAAACGGCACGTGATTTTGATGATGCAGTATTTGCTGAGCCATTGAATACCGATAAACCAAACTTAGGTTGGCGTTTAGTCGTCGCAATTGCCGATGTGAGTTTTTACGTTAAGCCTGATGACGCGCTGGACAAAGATGCATTTGAGCGCGGCAATTCGGTGTATTTCCCGCGTCGAGTGATTCCCATGTTGCCGGAAGCACTGTCAAACGGATTATGTTCGCTTAACCCAGACGTTGAGCGATTATGCATGATTTGCGACATGCAGGTTGATGCGAATGGCATCGTACAGAAATATCAGTTTTATCCTTCAGTCATGTGCTCAAAAGCGCGTATGACTTACACAAAAGTCGCAGACATGCTGCAAAACCCAGACGGAGATACGGCTAAAGAATACAGCCATATCATGCCGCACGTGCAGAATCTATATAGCTTATTTAAGTTAATGCTGAATCAACGTGAGAAACGCGGTGCGATTGAGTTTGAATCCACTGAAACCATGATGATTTTTGATGACAATGGAAAAATTGAACGTATTGTGCCTACTGGCCGCAATGATGCGCATAAATTGATTGAAGAATGTATGCTGGCCGCAAATGTATGTGCAGCTGATTTTTTACACAAAAATGAACAGGCTGCACTTTATCGTATTCATGAAGGACCAACGCCAGAAAAATTAGAGGCCTTGCGCATATTTATGGGCGAAGTGGGTTTTGGTGTAGGTGGCGGTGATAAACCGCATGCCAAAGATTATGGCAAGCTGATGAATCAGATTAAAGAGCGACCTGACGCACAATTACTGCAAACGGTATTGTTAAGATCCATGCAGCAAGCGGTTTACAGCCCCGATAATGTCGGTCATTTTGGCCTGGCGTATGAAGCTTATGCGCATTTCACTTCACCAATACGCCGTTATCCTGACTTGCTGATTCATCGTGCGATTAAAGCGGTAGTTAAAGGTGAAAAATACAAAGCGAAAGATTGGAGTCAGCTGGGTATTCACTGCTCAATGACTGAACGCCGCGCAGATGATGCCACGCGCGACGTGACCAACTGGCTAAAATGCTATTACATGCAAGATAAGATCGGTGAGATATACGAAGGCACTGTGGCGGGTGTAACCAGTTTTGGCCTGTTTGTGGCGTTGGACGGTGTATATGTAGAAGGTTTAGTGCATGTGACTGAACTGGGTAATGATTATTTTAATTACGATAAAGCGCGCCATGAAATGCTAGGTGAACGTACGGGTGCACGATACAGGTTGGGTGACAGGTTAACTGTGAAGGTTGCGCGCGTGGATTTAGAAACCACTAAAATTGATTTTACCTTGGTGACAGGTAATGGGAACAGTGGCGCGGGTAAAACCGCTAATCCAATAACAACGGATAACAAAAGTTATCAAAACACAGGTGTTAACAAACCTTTGAGTGTAAAAAAATCTAAAGCGGCAGATGACTTTAAAAGCGATTTTAAACCGATGAGCACGCGCGCACTTGAAAAAGCGAAAAAAGACCGTTCCGGTGCGAAAAAATCAGTTAAAGCACCGGTTAAGTCTGGGTCTAAGTCTGCATCGAAGTCAGCGTCAAAATCAACTTCAAAAACAGTTTCCAAGAATAGAAATACAAAAAATAAAGGTAAAAGATAGTAATGTCAGATTCACGTATTTTATTTGGCTTTCACGCCGTTTTAAGCCGTATGCGCCAGCATGCGACCAGTATCGAAGAGATTTTAATTGATCGCGACCGTATCGATGCGCGCATGAAAGATCTGCTGAAAATGGCAGAAGCGTCCAATGTGCGCACCATGCAGGTTGATCGCAATCGCCTCGATGGCTTGGCTGGTATGAATGGTCGTCACCAAGGAGTGATTGCACGCGTAGTAGATACGCCTATTCCTTACAAGGATATTCACGATATTTTAGAATCAGATTTAACCGAGCCGCCATTTTTCCTGGTGCTGGATGGTGTAGAAGACCCGCACAATTTGGGTGCATGTTTGCGCGTGGCTGACGCAATGGGCGTACACGCCGTTATCGCACCTAAAGACCGTGCCGTTGGTTTAAATGCTACAGTGCGTAAAGTAGCCTGTGGCGCGGCAGAAACAGTGCCTTTTATTGCTGTGACTAATCTTGCACGTACTTTGCGAGAGTTGAAAGATGCTGGGGTGTTTATCGTAGGTACTGCAATGGAGGCACCGAAGGGCATGGACGCACCAAGTAGTTTGCTTGACGTTAAATTAGATGGCCCAATTGCTTTGGTTTTAGGTGCAGAAGGTGATGGTATTCGCCGCTTGACGGCTGAGACTTGTGATGCATTAGTGACTATTCCGATGTTTGGTAGCGTGGAAAGTCTTAATGTCAGTGTGGCAAGTGGAATCTGTTTATATGAGGTGCGGCGTCAACGTAGTCTGAAGTAACGATTCACATGAATACAGCTTAAGCTTAATTGAGTTTAAGCGTATTCAATGTACGTTTGCGCACTGTTTTCAATAAGTCTGCATTTTCAATTAAAGACTCTCCATAACTGGGCACCAGTTGTTTTATCTTTTGTTGCCAGTTGGCCGTTTTTAATTGAGTAGAAAAACAACGCTCAAGTATGTCAATCATAGCTTGCACGCTTATAGAGGCGCCAGGTGATGCGCCTAATAAGGCCGCAAGCGAGCCATCTTGGGTAGCAACAATTTCAGTGCCAAACTCCAATTTACCCATTTTTTCATTACATTTTTTGATAATTTGCACACGTTGACCAGCATTGGCGAGTTGCCAGTCTTCTGATTTTGCTTGGGGCAGAAATTCACGTAAGGCCTGCATGCGTTGTGCGTGCGTTTGAAACACTTCGCCCACCAAGTATTTCGTCAGGTCAATATTGTGTTTGCCTGCACCCAGCATGGCTTTTAGATTATTCGGTTTAACCGATTTAGCTAAATCCAGTACAGAACCTTGTTTGAGGAATTTGGTGGTAAAGCCCGCAAATGGGCCGAATAGTAGTGCTGATTTACCGTTAATCGTGCGTGTATCTAAATGTGGCACAGACATTGGCGGTGCACCTACTGGCGCTTTGCCGTAGACTTTTACTTGGTGCTGCTTAATTACTTCTGGGTTATTACATATCAGCCATTGCCCGCTAACAGGGAATCCGCCATAGCCTGCGCTTTCAGGAATATTTGCTTTTTGTAATAAAGGTAACGCGCCGCCGCCAGCGCCTAAAAATACAAATTTTGCATGAATGGTTTGCGAATGTTTAGACGATTTGTTTTGTATGGCTACATGCCAATTACTATTAATTTTTTTCAGTTTTTTAACGCGACTATTATTCAGAAAATTAAAGTTAGTCGCAGTCTTTAGTTTTGTGACCATATGACGCGTCAGCGCACCAAAATCCACATCAGAACCGTGAGCAACATAAGTTGCAGCTAGTTTCTCATTAGTCTTTCGGTTCGCCATCATCAGTGGCATCCAGGTATTTAATTGGTGTTTATCCTCGCTGTATTGCATGTCAGCAAATAAATGATGCTGACTTAATAAGGTAAAGCGATTTTTTAAAAAATTGACGTTTTCATCACCTGCAACAAAACTCAAATGTGGTGTTTTATTGATGAATTGTGTGGGCGAGGGTAGTGCGTTATTCTCAACTAAGTATGACCAAAACTGTAGCGAAATCTCAAACGCTGCATTGATTTCCAGCGCGCGTTTAATGGCAATGGATCTATCGGCAGCTTGAGGAGTGTAATTCAGCTCGCAATATCCAGCATGGCCCGTTCCGGCGTTATTGAGCGCGCCAGAGCTTTCCAGCGCTACATCGTCAAGCTGCTCTACCATCGTCATACTGAGAGATGGATCAAGTTGTTGCAATAAAGTAGCCAAGGTCGCGCTCATAATGCCGCCACCCACTAGCAAAATATCTGTTTCTACTGACTTCATAAATAACTATTGATAGTTTTAGGCAAAATTACGGTTAGAAATATGGTTAAAACCAGCTATTAACGGCAAAAAAGCCAGAAAAACTGGCTTTTGAATTAAATAGTTTAAACTAATAAGTACGTCTTTTAGGTGGGCTGTAAGCCTGTTTTGATTCAATATGCCTAAATGTAATGCGACCATTATTAATATCGTAAGGTGACAGTTCCAGCACCACTTTATCGCCAGCCAAAATGCGAATATGGTTTTTACGCATTTTACCGCCCGTGTAAGCGATTAGTTTGTGACCATTTTCCAAAGTCACGCGATAACGCGAATCAGGTAGAATTTCATCTACCACGCCGTTCATTTCAATTAATTCTTCTTTAGCCAAATATACGCTCCAATACAATTTGCAATCAACATTTAAGACCCATATGAAGCATTAGATGTACTTGCAAATTTTGGGAATAGTGGTGAAATAACAACAAAACACATGCGCCATCACCACTGTAACGCACGCGCAGTATAGTCTTGCCTGACTAAATTAGCAATAAAAATGGCCAAATAATCAACCAAATAAACTAAATGGCACATTAATATCAGTGTAATGTTTTTATACGTACCGAAAAATAGTTTGAAATAATGCTTGACAGAATCTCAACATGTACGTAAAAAGCACTCTAGGCGTTTGAATTTTTAAATTGTTGAGTTTTCGAAACTAGTAATATTTTAAAAACCCAAACTTTTAGGGTGCCTCCCTTTTTAAAGTATGAAAGTAAGATTATGGCAACAGGTATTGTAAAATGGTTTAATGACTCTAAAGGCTTCGGCTTTATTACTCCAGATGCAGGCGGTGATGATTTATTCGCTCACTTCTCAGCAATCGTAGATAGTGGCTACAAAAGCTTGAAAGAAAATGATCGCGTTAGCTTTGACGTGACTGATGGACCAAAAGGCAAACAAGCCTCAAACATCCAAAAAGCTTAAGTAAACTAGTTTACTTATAGCCTTTAAAAGACCCGTAAGGGTCTTTTTTTATATCGGCAATCATTGCAGCAGCCATTGGGAAATGATTGATAGGTTATTTGATGTAATATTTAAAGATATTTAATCATGCCTGAAAATAAGCTAACGAAGCTTAAGTTTTAAAATGATCAGTTTTAAATGGTTTTTTGTACTTTTTCATTGATTTCCACTTGTTCTAGCGCCAATAGCACCTTCAGGTCTTGCCGTCCTTTTTCCGCTAAACTCACTATCGCGCTCATGTCGTTTCTGATTTTACGAGTGGCTTCAAGTTGTTCTAAGTCATGTTTTTCAAAGTGGTTGATAATTTTTGTTGCAGCACTTGCGGGCTCGCCTATGGCTATTAGCGCCTGTTTGGCGGCGATTAGCGAAGAATAAAAAGTTTCACGTATTGGATCAAATCCTACATCACGCAAATCAAATGCATCGGTTCTACTGCGTGCTCTAATCACCACTGCTACATTGGGCCAACGTTCTTTTACCAATTTTGCAATTTCGAGCGTTGCAATTGGGTCATCAATAGAGACCACAAGTAGTTTTGCGGAGGCTATGCCGGCTTCTTCTAATAAGTCTAATCTGGATGCGTCACCATAATAGCAACGCCAGCCAAACTCGCGCATTAAGTCGATTTGATTGGGATCGTTGTCTATTATCGTTGCGGTAACGCCTTTGGCAAGTAGCACTCGGCCAACGATCTGTCCGAAACGGCCAAACCCTGCAATGATGACGCCATTATTTTCATCAATGCTGTCTTTTGGCCTCTCGCTGCATTGCAAGCTTAGAAAACGGTCGTAAAGCAATAGCAGCAGGGGTGTAAGCAACATAGATACCGCAACGATCGCATTAAGAATGTTGTAGGTTTCTCGCGGGATGGTATTTTGCGTCAGTGCAACACCAAAAATCACAAAGGCAAATTCACCTATTTGAGAAAGTGCGATGGCAAATAATAGCGAATCCTTAAAATTGAGCTTAAATAATCGACCTAGCCCAATCAGAATAGCCATTTTAGTTATTACTATTAATAATGCAAATCCGAAAATAATTAGGGGAGAATTGGCGAGTAATGACATGTCAACGGACATGCCGACAGCAATAAAAAATAGACCGAGCAATAGACCTTTTACGGGCTCAATATCCAATCTTAGTTCATAGCGGTATTCTGAATCTGCTAGCAAAACGCCAGCGAGAAACGTGCCAAGCGCCATTGAAAGTCCAACGGATTGCATGGCAAGCGCAACGCCAATAACGAGTAATAATGAGAATGCGACAAAAATTTCACGAACGCCTGTTTGAGCCACGATGCGCATAATGGGTCTTAATAGCGTTTGGCTAGCAAAAATGATGGCTGCAATCATCGCAATGGCTTTTGCGATTGCCCATATATCGAAATCGGATTGCGCAGCACTCGGCGCAATGAATGCCAGAATCATGAATAATGGAATGACAGATAAATCTTGAAATAGAAGCGTTGCGAATGATGCTTGTCCGCCAGGAGTAGCCAGTTGCTTTTTTTCTGTGAGCGAAGTTAAACCAATGGCGGTTGAGGACATCGCGACACCCATACCAATCACGATCGCAACAGGCCAGCTTAAATTCATCATATGAGTGACAATGGTCACTAACGCCACTGTGCTAACAACTTGCAAGCCACCTAATCCGAATAAAATCTTGCGCAACTCCCATACCTTTTTGGACTCTAATTCTAAACCGATCAGAAATAACATCAGCACCACACCAAACTCAGCAAAGTGAAGCACATGTTCGGGATCAGAGATGAGCTTAAGTGCGTAAGGGCCGATTAATATGCCGGCTAGTAAATATCCTAGAACGGAGCCTAGGCCGAGACGCTTGAATATAGGTACGATTAGAATAGCGGATGAAAGGTATATGACCGCTTGAACCAGAAAATTTGACGAATCCATGTGTGCCTAAAAAGTAATAATGTTTTAATATGAATGAGCGATTATATCGATATAGCCTACGCTATAAATAGTAGCAGCCTGATTGTAAGTGGGTTGAAATAAATGATTTTGAGGGTTAAGTTTTTATTTTCTGTGGTAATAATGAGGTAAATGATGAAAAAAATTAAAAGTATTCACACTCATAATGGTGAGCATTGGGTTGGCGATGGTTTTCCGGTTAAGAATATTTTTTCTTATAGCAATCAGGCGTTAATGCAAGATTTGAGTCCATTTCTATTGCTTGATCATGCTGGCCCGGCAACTTTTACGCCAACAGAAAAAAGGCGCGGTGTGGGACAACATCCGCATCGCGGTTTTGAGACGGTGACCATTGTGTATGAGGGTGAGCTTGAACATCAGGACTCTGCTGGTAATGGCGGCAAAATTGGTGCTGGTGATGTACAGTGGATGACGGCGGCGGCGGGTATCCTGCATGAAGAATATCACTCACAAAGGTTTGCGAAAGAGGGTGGGATTTTGCATATGGCACAACTGTGGGTGAATTTGCCAGCTAAAGATAAATTAGCAGAACCGAGATATCAAACAGTTTTAAATGCATCCATTCCTAGTATTAAGTTAGCCAATGACAGTGGAGCTTTGCGTATCATTGCCGGTGAATATCAGGGTGAAAAAGGACCATCAAAAACCTTTACGCCAATGAATGTGTGGGATATTCAATTAAATGCAGGGAAAACATTAGATTTGGAGCTTCCCGAAGGGCAGACTGCGGCTTTGGTCGTTTTACAAGGGACCGTTAAGATAAATGACACGGATAGTGTCAGCGAAAATAAATTTGTGATTTTTGAGCGTGAGGCTGGCACGATTAAATTGGCGGCAGACGCAGATTCTATTATCTTATTTTTAGGTGGTGCACCATTAAACGAACCTGTAGTGGCCTATGGGCCATTTGTCATGAATACGCAGGGTGAAATAAAACAGGCCGTTAGTGATTATCAGCAAGGTTTATTTGGTTAATATTTTCATGCCGAATTTTAACTTTCGGCTAAAATAGCCATATGTTACGTATTCTTGCGTAATGTTTCTGAAAAGCATTCATGTATGAATATAGTTACTCCATACTATCCGCTATCGTTTTCAAAATGATCATTAACCAATGAGTTTACCTATTATGGGCATAAAAACTGCGCACATGCCTTTTTCACATATTGAGCAACAAGCACAATCTTGGAAAGATAATGTGTTGGGGGCTATCTGTTTTTGCGAGCCTTTATCAGACAATAACATTGCGGAAGTGGCGGAATTCCCAACTATTCAGTTACATGCGCCTATTCTGGATGGCGCTGATTTTTCCAGCGAAATATGGTTAAGTAAGCCAGTTTTGCCGCAGTGTAAATCCTTAAGAAGTGGCTTGCACAGTGCAATTCAATATAGATTTAATGACGAATTGTTGTTTGGCGTCATTTGCGTGCCAGAACTGAATTCTTTGCAAAGTGCCACAGAGTCTGCGTATAACCAGATATTCGCGTTGATGGAGGAACAGGATTATCCATATATTTACCGCTTTTGGAATTACATGGCAGATATTAATGGCGTCGACAATGGCTTAGAGCGTTATCGTCAATTTAATGTGGGGCGCAAAGATGCATTTTCAGCCTGCGATGCTAAAATTGCCAATCAGTTACCAGCCGCTTGTGCTTTAGGTTTGGCTGATGGGCCGCTGACCATTGCTTTTCTGTTGGGACGTCAAAGGCCAGTTGCCATAGAAAACCCACGGCAAATCAATGCTTATGAATACCCGGAGGAGTATGGCCCACGCACACCGAGTTTTTCGCGTGCAACTTTGTTGCATAGTGACCAAGACGCCTTATTATTCATATCAGGTACGGCTAGTATCGTTGGACATGTAACGCAACATCCGCTGGATGTATTAGCTCAAACGAGAGAAACACTTGTGAATCTGGAGGCTGTCATTGCCGAAGCTAATCGCATGATAGGGAAAAGTAAGTTTAATCTGCACGATATTTATTTCAGGGTATATATTCGTCACGTGGCCGATTTATCTTTGGTGCGAGATGAGATGCAACGCTACATTGGGGGCACAATAAGGGCTGTTTTTGTACAGGCAGATATATGTCGCCAGGATTTATTGTTGGAAATTGAAGCAACTGCAGGGCATACGCTGGCACTTTCAAGCACATCATGAACATAAAATCCGTACAAGATACATTGCTGAACATTTATGACTATCTGGTGTTGTATCTTGGTTTGCTTTGGCTAGGCTTTTTAAGTCTGTGCTGGACGCTGGTAGCAACCGTACTGTATCCATTTTTATCGGAGCGCAATGCAATCCATTCAGGCCGCTATGCTATCATGCTTTCATTCCGCGCCTATCTTGCTAGTTTAAGCCTTTCGCAACGCTGTCATTTTGATTTAACCGAGCTGGATGTACTGCAAAATGAATCACCATTGATTATTGCGCCAAATCACCCCAGCTTGCTCGATGCCGTGATGATTATTTCGCGTTTACCTAATGTGGCCTGCGTGATGAAAGCGGAACTGATGAACAATGTTTTTTTGGGGGCAGGAGCACGCTTAGCGCGTTATATTCGCAATGAACCCATACGCCAAATGGTTATACAAGCCAGTGAAGATTTTAACACGGGGAGTCATTTGCTATTGTTTCCAGAGGGTACGCGGACGGTAAGTCAGCCGATTAACGCACTGAAAGGCAGTATTGCGCTCATTGCCATGCAAGCAAAAGTGCCAGTACAAACGGTATTAATTGAAACAAACTCACCATATCTAAGCAAAGGCTGGCCTTTATTTCGCAAGCCCGACATGCCTGTCATTTACAAAATAAGGCTGGGTAAGCGCTTTAATCCGCCAGAAGATACGCATCACTTTATTGCAGAGCTTGAAGCGTATTTTTCGCAGGCATTAAAGTCTTCGACACTATCGACTGGAGTCGCTTCGTCATGATTGCTTCTTCCAGCCATATCGTCCTAATTCCTAGTTACAATCCAGGCGACAAAGTCTATGGAACTGTGCGTTCAGCCCGCCAATATTGGAACCCCGTATGGGTGGTGGTTGATGGTAGCAATGACGGTTCTGAAGTTATCTTGCAGAAAATGGCAGCAGAAGATGCAAGTTTACGTGTAATTTATTTGCCGCAAAATAAAGGCAAAGGCGCGGCCGTATTGCATGGGTTGCATTTAGCCGCTAAGGAAGGTTATACATATGTGCTAACCATGGATTCTGACGGTCAGCATCCGCCAGACTTGATTCCTGCCTTTATGAATGAATCGATCAAACGCCCGGATGCGATGATTTTGGGCAAGCCAATCTTTGATGCTAAAGCGCCTAACATAAGGGTTCAGGGGCGAAAAGTATCTAACTGGTGGGCTAATGTGGTGACTTTATGGGCAGGTATCGATGATTCGCTGTTTGGTTTTCGTGTTTATCCTATCGAGCCATTAATAAAGGTAATGCGTTTTCAGCCTTGGATGCGTCATTTTGATTTTGATCCTGAAGCCGCGATAAGATTAAGTTGGCGCGGTGTGAAAGTGATCAATCTGCCTGCACCTGTGCTTTATTTCAGCACGGATGAAGGCGGTGTTTCACATTTCCGTTATCTACGCGATAACATATTGCTGACATGGATGTACACGCGGCTGTTTATTGGGTTTGTGCTGCGATTGCCGATGTTATTGATGCGACGTTTGCTTGGCTGTTAATAATGCTTAAATCATGCCGCCATTAATCGAGATAATCTGCCCGGTAATATAAGTCGCTTGATCTGAAACAAGAAAACTGACCAAATCAGCCACTTCCGTTGGAGTGCCGGCGCGTTTCATTGGCACAATATTTGCAATCGCTTTGGCATCAAATGCGCTTTCACTCATTGCCGTGTCAATAATTCCCGGCGCTACGGCATTCACAGTAATGCCTCTGCTGGCAATTTCCAGCGATAAGGATTTAGTTGCCGCATTAAGCGCACCTTTAGCAGCCGAGTAATTGGTTTGCCCACGGTTGCCAGTGATTGCTGCTATTGACGATACGTTAACAATGCGTCCCCAGCGACTGCGTATCATCGGCATCATTAACGGTTGCGTGACATTAAAAAAACCATGCACTGATACGTCAATTACCCGATGCCATTGATCTGGACGCATGCCTGGAAACACTGCGTCATCATGGATGCCAGCGTTATTCACCAGAATCTGGATAGGCTCGTTCTCTACTAATGGGGCGAGTTCAGCAGTTACTGCAACGCTGTCAGTCACGTCAAACTGTAAAGCCTCGGCACTGCCACCAGCGACACAGATTTCCGTAGCTAGCTGTTGCGCGCTAGCAATACCTTGGTTTGCGTGGATATAGACATGATAGCCATCGGCTGCAAGACGGCGACTGATGGCAGCGCCTATGCCGCCACTACCACCTGTGACTAGAGCTCTTTTCATATTATTTTCCAGACAAGTTCATCAGTTAATGGTTAGCGTTAATAATCAGTATATCCGCATTTGATACGACTGCGGCACGTCCTTCTATTAACAATTGGTCGTTGGCACTCACCGCAAATTGATAAAGCATATTACTTTCACTCGCCATGATACAAGTAGCTACTATCAATAAATCTGCATGAATGTCATCTAATCGAGTCACAGCCATGCTGACGCCACGCACGCTGACCAGATAGCCTACTTTAGGCCTTGTGCTGTCTTTTGGTGCTAATAAAGCACCATGCACTGCCATTGCTTGAGCTGCATACTCAATGCCACAAGCGACACCTAACTGGCCATGAGCTCGCAAAGGACTATCAAGTGCGCGATGGCTGTTGGCACGACATTCAATTTTCCCTTGATCCCAAGCTAATACACTTTCCAACAAGCACATGCTACCCTGATGCGGGATATGACTTGCAATCCAGGCATGATCCAGTTTTTGACTTAAAGCCTGATCTAACATGGACTAACTTCTATAGCTAAACGCGTATTATCTAGATAATCCAGCACGACGCGGCGATTGTTCTGTTGGGCGATTGCCTGCAATAATGGCAAGCCACGCGCTGCGGGAAACGCTATGCGTAGTGCTTCTAATCCCGTATCGTCAAATTGATCAGCTTCGTCATTCGTGATGCTTACTTTTATCCGTGCGATCGCTTTTGAGTCAGCTTGTGGCGTAAACATCAAGGCGATACCGCAATTATCTGATATCGGACGCTTGCTAAAAATCGGCTCAGGGTAGGGTGTATCACTTGCCATTAAGATACACCGCGTTTTATCAACGACTACTTGTGTCAATGCGTCTAATAATCCAGCGCCAAAACTTGCATCAAATGCACAGAGTACCGATGAGGTTGCCATATTTTTGGTGGCGATACTCCAGTAACCCGCTGCAGCATTATGGACGGAGTTATGAAAGCGCGTGGGCGAGATTTGTCTGTCATCCGATGCCAGCATTTCGCAGATAGAGTGGCAGTTAATACCATCGCCGTTTGAAAACGAAAAAACGCTAGGTAAGTTTTCTTGTTGTAAACCGGCGGCAGCGATAGCTTCTAATGATGTTGCCAAAGTCAGTTTGACGATATCACTGGCACGCCTGCGCTCTGCAGCTGGTAATAGTTCAGGCGCTGGAATGACTGTTTTAGATGGTTGGTACGGTTGTAACCCACACAGGATGGCGCGACTGCTAGGCCAATCAGTGAAACCTGGACCTAATAGGCCGATACCTTCAATATAAGCATTCAGTTCGATTGCCATGAGCCATGCCTTTCATTTTGAGCAAGCCCAAAGATGAGGCTGCAATTAGTGCCGCCAAATCCAAACGAGTTGCTCATGACGCGGTTTAAAGACTGATTACTATTTTTCAGTTGGTAATTCAAATTTAAAAGCGGGTCAATTTCACTGGTATTCAATCCCGCCGGGATAAATCCATGCTGTAAAGCAAGCGCGCAAATCACGGCTTCTACTGCCCCGGCAGCACCCAAAGTATGGCCTGTAGCACCTTTGCTGGAACTGCAAGGCGGCGTGTTTGAACCAAACACCGCGGTGACGGCCTTGGCTTCTGCTGCATCATTACTTGGTGTAGCAGTGCCATGCAGGTTAATGTAATCAATATCGGATGGTGTTAAGCCAGCGCTTTGTAGCGCTTGCTGCATGGCGATGCGTGCACCTAAACCTTCTGGATGAGGGGATGACATGTGATAAGCATCGCTGGATTCACCTATACCCAGTAATAGCACGCCATTTGCAGGTAAGCTTGCAGGAACTTTTTCCAATAAGGCGAAAGCAGCAGCTTCGCCAATTGAAATACCGTCACGTGCTGTGTCATACGGACGGCAAGCTTGTGTAGAGAGCAGATCCAGAGAATTGAAACCGTATAAAGTCGTCAGGCACAGTGTATCGATACCACCAACTACAGCAGCATCAATTAAACCGGTTTCCAGCATGCGGCGTGCCACACTAAATACTTTAGCGCTGGATGAACATGCGGAGGAAACTACAACAGCAGGGCCTGTCAGTTTGAAGTATTGGCGTGTGAAGTCAGCTACCGAGTAAGTGTTTTGCGTTTTACTATAAATAAAATCAGCCGACAGGGCACCAGTTACAGGCTCGCGGTGGCGAAATGCTAATTCTGTTTCAAAAATACCTGAAGTACTGGTGCCGATGAATACGCCGACACGGTCACGACCATATTTTTCCGCTGCCATATTTACCGCATCGTTAAAGCCGTCTTGTTCCAAACCTAGCTTTGCCAATCGGTTATTACGGCAGTTGTAATCGGCCATATCTGCCGGCATTTTCACAGCATCTACACCTGCGACTTCGCCAATAAGTGTGTTTAAGTCTACCGTTTCAAAATCACAGGGTTTTAGTGCCTGTTTCCCTTGGCGTAATGCATCCAGCGTTTGTTGCAAGCCTTGCCCAATGCAACTTGTCGCTGTGAAATGCGATATAAATAAAGGGTTAAATGTAGGTTTCAATGAAAATTCCTAGTCGCTTTATGTCTGGTGATTAATTGATGCATTGTTTTAGGTCACTAATTTTAAATCGTTAATTGAAATTGATAGTTGCTGTGCGTATGGTTTTATTCTCGGTTGGCGTCTTGTAACGTCACAAAGTGCAAATTCTGCTTTTTGGCGGCCTCTAATAGTGTGGGTAACACTGCCAGAATAATCGGTATATTTGTTTTGGATAGTGCCGCATTGCCATCATGTAGCAATAAAATCGCCCCTGGGTGTAATCCCGCCAGCAATTTCTTACTGACTTTTTCTACATTTGTTACCTGGGTATCAAAGCCGCGCACTGACCAACTAACCAATCTTAATCCTAAACGGCTGAGTGCAGGCTGTAAAAAAGGGTTGCGCAAACCTGCCGGTGCACGAAAAAACTGTGGGCGCTTGCCGGTAATGTTAAATAGTGTTTCCTGCGCTGTCTCAATTTCACGGATAAAACCGTTAAGACCCAGCAGTGAGAAATAATGCCGATGCTGCTGACTATGATTTTCTATCAAATGTCCACGTCGCACAATTTCACGACAGAGCTCTGGGTGCTGTAGCGCCTTGTTACCAATGCAGAAAAAGGTAGCGTTGATATGATAATTATCTAATATATCCAACACCTGCGGTGTTACCAGCGGATCAGGCCCATCATCAATAGTTAAGGCGATTTCATGACGATTAACTGCGGCAATCGGTAATTTCGTCCAGTTTGGCCCAAGCCAGTTGCTGCGTGGCCACAAACCCACGGCTGCAATCACCACATGATTCATGATAAAAATCGTTAATATCCATTGCCATAATTCTGGTGTAATGAATAAACTAATTAACAATAGCAAATGTAGAACAATGGATATCTTAATTAGCAATGTAGGTTGCGCTGGATGGGTGAGATAACGCATCAGCTTTTGACTTCGTTCAGATATCCGCTACGTGCAAATATTGCTGAGAATACAAGTGCAAGTATAACGCCGGGCGCAACGGTCATGCCCATCGCTTGCAATACGGGTACGCTGGAAAATGCTAACAAACCAAAACCTAATACTGTCGCAACATTTGCAAACAGTAGCGACGAGTAAGTTCGTGGCGGGATTGCCTGAGTATCTTGATTCTGCGGTGGATTGAAGAATAGGGCGTAATTAGAACCGATAGCTACAATCAGCAATAAACCAATCAAGTGCAATATAATTAATTGCTGTCCAAATAAAGCTAATCCTGCTGTCACGGTCACTACCGCTGCCGCCAGCGGGGCGATAATCGCCATGACGCGTGTAAATGAACGCAGGGTAAATAATAGCAATATAACAATAGCTAACAAACCTGCCAGCGACAACATAATGGCTTCATGCATGTACGACGAATACAAGTGGTTGGACTCAGTTTTCATGTCAATAAATAATGCATTTGAAATTTGGGCTTGAGTTAAAGCTTCACGCACCTGCTCCGCATCAATATCAGCACTTTCTGGCGCTGTCAGCGGCACCAACGCACTCCAGCGTTGCTCTTGCTGTAGCAACATGGCATCCACTGCCATTGCCATCGAAGTGCCGTCTAAATCGCTACGTTGTAATAAAGGTTTATTGCGAGCGGATTCTACATCTTGCAGAAATGGCGTAAGTATTTGTGCGCGTACAGGCAAGTCTTTAATGGCATGCGCTAATGTTGATTTTAATTCAGCAGAGCTAGGCAGGCTGGCTAACCGCGCCTGCTGAGTAGTTTGGCTGGGTAGGTAGTGGCTCGCGCTGTCAAATGCCGAGAGTGCGCCAGTTTCTACCAATGGTTGCAATGCTGTAGATACTTTTTCTGTAGCGACTAATACCGCTTCCTGACTATTACCAGAAACAACCACCATGTAACGTACATCCGGCGCACCCATTCCGGCGCGCAGCCTTGCATCCAGTGCCTGATCAGCTGCCGATACAGGGCTTAAAGCAGTCAGTTCTGTGTTCCATAAATGATCATGATGTTGATAAACAATGACCGTGCATGCAACGATAAGACCAATAGCAGGCCAGCGTAAGCGCGTTGCCAGCTTTGCATAAGCTGATAATGTTAATCCAGCATTGCTTAAGTTCTGGATTTTAAATCCTGCAGGCAACAAATGGGGCAATACATAGCGTGTCATGGCAGCAGCAGCAATCAATCCAGCAGTCGAATACAAACCAAGCTGCGCTAATCCAGGAAAGCCTGATAACAACAGTGCTGCAAAGCCAAAAACTGAGGTCAGAACACCTAGTCTAACGGTTGGCCATACTTGCACTATCCATTTTTGCCGATTTTGTTCATTTTTGCCGTCAGATGCATAATCAGACTGCATGAATAAATAGATGGAATAATCGACCGCCTCGCCGATTAAAGCTGTACCAAAGCCAAGCGTAATGCCATGTACGACACCGAAACCCAAACTGACGGACGCAATGCCAGCCAATATACCAGTGGCTACCGGCAGAAATCCTAACAGCAGGGCGGATAGCGAGCGATAAACTGCCAGTAATAGAATAGCGATAAGCAAGGTACTCACGATAAAGATCAAACGCACTTGGCTTTTAATCGTGTCGCGTGATGTGACCGAAAATACCCCTGGCCCAGTCATTAACAGTTTTGCCTGGGTTGCTTCAGCATATCTTGTGTTAGCTGAAGCCTTAGCAAATGCGCTTTCTATTGTCTGCATAGCCAGCTTTTGTGCATCGGTATCAGAACCCAAAGCGCGGGTCTGTAACAGCAATAAAGCGGTGTTCCCGTCGCGTGACGACCAAGCACCTTCTATGAGTTGCGGGCGGCTGGCTGCATTCATCTGATCCAATAATTGCAGCATTTCGCCCGTAGGGTCGTGCGCTAATAAAGACTTGAAAAGTAAGCCAGCGGGTGAAGCGATTTGATCAATACTGTCGCTTATGGCCATATGCAATCCATCTACACTAAAATGTGCTGGCGTGACGGCGGGACTTAATAAGTAGCGATTGTTGAACAGGTATTGACGGTCGCGCTCGGTATTAATGGGCTCACCGTTATTGACAGTGACAAATGCAGCATTGTTACGTAGATTTTGTGCAACTTCTTTGGACAGTTTTGCGCGGGTGCTTGCATCAGCGCCTTCTATGCCGACTAATATCAGTCTGGACGCTACACCATCTTTGAGTTGGTCCATCAATAGTTGCTGTTCAGCAGTAGGACTGCTGGGCAAGAAAGCGGATAGATCGGCAGTAAAGTGACTGCGGCTTATGATAAGCAAGCTAACAACCAGCATTAACAACCAGATTGCGGTTGCACCATTACACCGTTTTAATGCATGTTTTACTGCGGATAAATTCATCGATTTAGTTTAAAAATAACAAAAGAAAACCCAAGCTAAAGCGCTGGCAATGGGGTGATGGTCATGCGTGAACTGTCGCCATCGGCTTGTAGAATGTCTATGGTTTGCAATGCATTACCAGAACCTGCAATACTTATTTTTGCGACTATTTTTTTCATTTTATCTTCTATCGGCAGCAAAATAAGATTCCAGTTTTGCGCATCGCCTTCTAAGCTTAATTGATAAGTGCGCTCTAATGACTTACGGTCGCCAGCCAAAGTGCCGCGGATGCTATCAATAAAAGCGGCTACTTCAGGATAGTTTTGCAGGGCTAATACACGCTTTTTGCCACGCTGCTCTACGATTAATTTATCTTTATCCAGCAACATATTTTCAGCTTTGGGCTTTAATGTGCGTTTTTCTAAACGATCTGGTGCGCTGTAAAATAATTCACCAGAGGATTCCACAGGTTTTTCAAGTATGGCGATGGATTTTTTCTCAACAAAGCTTGCATGCCCGGAAGGTACGCTGGCCAATGCTTGCATAAGCTGATCGATATCCAAATTACTTTCTGCTCGGCTTATGGATGATGCCAGTAAAATACTTAACACTAAAAATAGGCTAAATATTAGCCGTTGAAAAAAATGACCAGTGATGAATCTTAAGTTGCTCATAGGATATTACTTACTTCCTTCATCTGATTTTTCATGCTGATTTTCATCCAGACTGGCAGGAACCGATTGCCAGTAATCGAAAAAATTAAACCAATTGTAAGGCGCTAACTGCGTGTAATGGTTCAGTAAATCAGCATAACGTTGAATAGCCTGATTCACCACTTGACTGCGTTGACCTGTGGGAATGTTTGAAAAGTCAGCCAATGTTTCAAAATGCACCTGATAACGATTGCCGCCCATATACAGCCCGACCATGAACACCACTGGGCGGCGCAATAGCGCGGCCATTCGAAATGGTCCAGTTGGTAGCGCTGCACTTGCCCCCAGCAAGTTTATTTCGGTCATCGGCTCATCGCCTAGTGTGCGGTCTGACAACATTCCCACCAGCATGCCATCATCCAGTCGCTCCTGCACTTGTAGCATAGAGTCGATGCGACCCAGCGGAATAACGTCCATGGAAGATTCTGGGTTGATTGCGGCGAGCATATCGTTGATTTTTTGTGCATTATCCTGATGCATCACCATTGCAACACGCAAGCCTGGAACCTGCCGCCCAATCGCTCTCATCACCTCGAAACTGCCCAGATGCGCACCCATCAGAAATACGCCTTTGCCTTCATCAATCAGCGGACGGATATTTTCTTTGCCTTGTATGTCGATATCGAATAAATCATAGCTGCGGTTAATTAAATAAATACGGTCGTGAATAGTGGTAGCGAAACAGAAGAAATGCCGATATAAATCTAGCCAGGTAGCAGGTCGCCCCAGTGCGCGGGGTAAGTAACTAAGAGAGGCGCTGCGACTGTCGGGAGAAAACAGCACAAAATAGAGAGCAACCAGATGCAGTACAGAGCGCGCAATTCTGCGACCTAACCGCAGCGATATCCAAGTCATGATACGCAGCATCAGCATATTGCTGCGTTCCTGCCGTTTAAGCCAAATTGCAGATTTTTCTTTAATAGGTACTGCCATATTTAAGTATCTGTAGCTGCTTGTTTAATAACAAGATTACCAATCACAATTTGACGGTTTCCTTCCAGTACTTCAAATTTTAGTGTGCCATTTGCAAGTTGCTCAAGTTCAATAATCACCGCTTCATCAGGCTTTAATGGGCTCAAAAATTTGACAGAACTGATCTGCCAGGACGTTTCCGCCAAGCCAGTATCGGCGACAATTGCATGCATAACTTCATCCAATAGCACTACGCCAGGCACAATGGGAGTGCCTGGGAAATGCCCCACAAAGACTGGGTGACTTGCAGGTATTTTTAATGGGGTTTGTTTTTTCATGCTAATTTTCTAACCATGCGAACAGCTTAAACCCTAATCTACTGAAACGGAGAAAAGGTTTTTCAATGCCTGTCGCGATAATTTACCGGTAGCGTTGCGTGGCAAAGATTCGACAAACAATAAAGGTCTAGGTAAAAAAACCGGATCAATTTTTAAACGCAAGGCTGCCAGCAAAGCAGCAGCAGTTAAGTTTGGTGCGACAACACAAGCGCTTAAGCGGGTGACGTGGTCATGCGAAAGCTCATCTGGCATGAAAAAAGCGCCGTCAATTACGCCATCAATTGCATTCAAATGATGATTAAGGTTAGCCAGCGAGCTGCGTTTACCAGCGATATTAATCAAATCCTGCGTGCGTCCATGCAGTAAGAAATGGCTAATATCAGTGAGTTCTATGATGTCGTTAAGCGGCACTGCGATATCCACGTGCCCGCCACTTGCCCAAACTTGCTCCCCGCTCTGCGTGAGTTGCACCTTTGGTAATAATTGCCATGTCGCTGTATCCGTAGTGTGTCGTGTCGCTATCTGCCCAGTTTCGGTACTGCCATATATTTCAATTAATGGAGTTTTTAAGGTTTTTTCAATTTTATGCGCCAATGTCAGCGATAAAGGCGCGGTTGCTGATAATGTTAATGCCAGTTCTGGCAGTTTGAGATCAGCCTCCAATAACAATCGTAAGTGTAAAGGAGTAGAAGCCAATATGCGCGGGGCGGGTATTGTTTCCAAAGTGCCACTAATGTCTGCCGGGTAAAATGGCTGTGCGCTACTGAAGGCATTGCTACTTTGCAAAGGCAGTAATACTGTAGATTCAAGGCCGTACATATGTTGTGGTGGTATTGTACCGACAATGCAATAATCAGCATTCTTTAATAATCCAAGTCGTTTTGCCTGCGCCTGAACATTGTGCACCAAAGAACCCCAGTTTTTTGCATGCGGGATTGGGGCACCAGTAGAACCAGAGGTAAAAACAATCGCTATTAGCTGCTGAACATCAATTTGCGGTATCGATACTTTTTCAGCACGATACTCAGGCATCGTCGGGTAACTGAGTCGTGGCAAGGCAATATCGCAATTTCCATTGTCATGCAGGCAAAATACATCGGGCGCAAATGTTTGCAGTTGCTGCAACATTTCTGGCGTATGCGTAGGTGGCAACACGCTTACTTTGTTGGAGACAATGGCCGCCGCCAAGCCAACTGTGAAATGGTAGCGATCACGGCATATATTCAATATGTGCTTACCAGCAGGTAGTAAAGCCGCTAGATAATCAACATCTGCCAGAAATTTTGCAACAGAAATGGCCGTGCCTTTGCGCCAAGCGATGGTTTTATATAAAGAATTATGGGTGATTAATGATAGGGTTTGCATGAAAAATAGAGCTTAAACTTAAGGCACATGTGCAGATTTATTTAAATAGGCATGCACTGCATCCAAGACATGACCGCTGGGCAAATCTGTCAGTAAGCGTCGACGTAATAAGAATTCACCTATAAACATCAGCGCGACTAAGGGCAATGTTAGAAAATTGACAAAAAATGACCAGATGACTAATGGCGCTAGAAAAAATAGCAAAGTGGAAGCAAGGATGATCATAGCAAAAAACACCACCCAGGCGACAGTCACTTTACGCGCATAGCTTTCGTGTTCTTGCGGTAGAGGTCCGCCATTGATTATTTCGGCAAAGTGTACACATAAAGGTTTACGGCCTGATAATAAAGTCTGGCCAAAAGTCATTAATAAAGCCAGCATCAATCCAACATCCAGCATCCAGAACACAAGCCCGATATGGTGTTTTACAAAAGACCATAAAAACCAAGAGGCGATACAGAAAATCAATAGAGAACTGATGCTGGCTAGGCACGACTTGGCTTTCCAGGCATAAGTAATCACAAGTAAGAATATCGGTGTTAACGCTAACAGGGCGCCAAGTGCACTGGACTGAATAATGCCAAATTGAATGGTACTGGGGTCTGATGCGTTAACGCGATGTACAAGCAGCGCATAAATTACAATGATTGCGCCGATGCCTAACCCGCGTGCGATTCTGATGACATTAGGCATTTCTCTTATCTAAATTTTAATTTGTTTTATGCGCAGCAACATACTCTGTAAGATTGCGCAACGAGCTGAAAATCTGATGATTGTTTTCGCTGTCCGCTTTCAGTTGCAAGCCATAACGTTTCGAAACAACCAACGCAACTTCCAGAATATCAATAGAATCCAAACCAAGTCCGTCGCCATAAAGTGGCGCTTCCGGGTCAATTTCAGTTGCGGTGGTGTCTAAATTTAATGCCTGCACCATCAATTCAGCGATTTCAAGTTGCAAGCTTGTGTTGTTTTCTATCATGATTGTCTTTTAAAAAGGAACTCAGTTCATTCGAGCTGGGTAATTAACGGATGGCTTAATAGTATAGCGAACACCTAAACAAACCAAGTTTTTTGCATGTTTTGTAAGGGCTTGGTTGTGCAAAAAATAAACAGATAACTACACTAGATTGTTTATTATAGCGATTTGTTCATAAGTGCTGCGATTTTAGTTGGTCGCCATTATCAACTACAATTGAGGCAAGGCCTATGGTATTAATAAAATGCAAAATAAACTAGAAATGCTGCGTATATTCAAAGTGGTCGCAGAGTCATCAAACTTTAAAGAAGCGTCCGTAAGACTGGGAGTATCGCCTCAGTCAGTGACGCGCGCGATTAAAGAGTTAGAAGAGTTGCTAGGTGAGCCATTGTTTTATCGAAGTACGCGCAATACGACTATTACCGAGTTTGGCAAACAGATGGCGCTGAAAAGCGAAGCAGTGATTGACCAAGTCGATACATTATTAAGACCCCACAAAAACACGGATTCACAACAGGCTGAAGGTTTAGTCAGGGTTACGATGTCTAGTATATTAGGCCGACGTTACTTATTGCCGGCATTAACTGATTTTTTGAAGGGTTACCCAGGCATTCAGCTGGATTTAAGATTTTCCGATTTAATTGATAATGTTGTGGCTGATCAAATGGATATTGGTGTACGCGTGGGTTTCTTTAACGATAATAGAAATGTTGCCAGACGCGTGAATGAAGTTAAGTTTCATATCGTTGCAACGCCAGAACTTATTGCACAAACCGGAATGCCACTGACAGTAGATGAGCTCAGTAAAATGCCTTATACCGGATTGGTCGACCACAACACGGGCAGAGTGTGGCCATGGACTTTTGCAAATGCGTCCGATTATTTACTTGCCTCACCTACATTTACTACCGACGATCCGGAAGCTGAACTCGCTGCTGTCTTGGCGGGTATAGGTTATGGGCAGTTAGGTGACTTTATGTGTGAGGAGTATATCCAAAGCGGCAAGTTAGTCGCTGTCCTGCAAGACCAATCACCTAAACCTTGGGGTATTTATATATACCGCCCACAGCGCGGCCCTGTAGCGGAGCGGGTTAGATTGGTTTTCGACTGTTTAGTTAATATATTGAGTGATGCTGCTTATTACAGGAAATAAGTATTTTAAATCACCTAAAAACAGGGCGTACAGTGATATCGCTTAAAGTAAAAATCCGCGCATTACTGTGAGACTTCTGCTAATGAGTATCGTCGTTGCTATTTATTAACATAGATATGTTTTCGAGTTAAAGGTAAGTGTGGTTGACCAATTTCACGTTTGTTAGCCAAGATTTGATATATGCCAATTTCACCGGCTTCAAACTCCAAAGCACATGCGGCCATATATAGTCGCCATACTCTAAAAGTGGATTCAGACACATACTGCAGCGCATCTTCATGATGATTTTCTAACCGAGAAACCCAGTGCCTTAATGTTAAAGCGTAATGCGGGCGCAAAGACTCGACATCTGATATTTCAAACTTTGCCTGCTCCATGGCGCGTTGAATGTTGCTCACGGTATCTAATTGACCATCGGGGAAAATATAGCGATTAATAAACTCTGTAGATAAAGTCTTTTCCCAGCCTTCTACATCATGTGTGATACCGTGATTCAGAAACAGTCCGGAAGGTTTTAACAACCTATGTACGGTTGAAAAATATAAAGGCAAGTTTTTCAAGCCGACGTGTTCAAACATGCCTACGCTGACGATTTTGTCATAGATACTAGCGCCTTTAATATCACGGTAGTCACGTAAACTAACCGTGACCTGATTTTCTAAGCCCGCTTTTTTGATGCGTGTGGTCGCCAGTTCAAATTGTTTCTGACTAAGCGTAATGCCATGCGCCTTAACGCCATAATGTTGAGCAGCATAAATAATTAATGCGCCCCATCCACAACCAATATCAAGCAATAACTCATCGGGCTTTAGTATTAGTTTGCGGCAAATATGTTCTAGCTTGGCCTGTTGAGCTTGCTCTAAAGTGCTGTCATGACTCTCAAAATATGCGCATGAATAAACCATGGCATCGTCCAGCCATAGCGCATAAAAATCATTCGAAACATCATAATGAAACTGCACTGCGTCACGATTTTCTACTTTGGTGTGCACTTTTACTGCATGATCATAGATGAGCGGGTCAGCATCAATATGCGCGGGCAACCTTAAAGCGCTGATTATTGCCGCGAATTTTTCCCATAGAGATAACTTGATAATATGCAGATTATCTTTTAATTGAACGGCAGCGAAGAAATCGCCTTCAATATCAATATCCCCATGAAAATAAGCATCTGCCAGGCGAAGTGGATCCCGGCCAAGCACCATGCTGCGTACAATATTGGGGTTGCGGCATATCAATGTGAATGAAGAGTTGTAATCTTCCGCGGAGGCTTTGCCCAATTTGAGATTAACGCCATTCCATAGCTGCATAGTAAGACTGCCATCAAAATTGCTAAACAAGCGTTTCAATAACTTTACCGCTTCTTCAATTCCTTTGTTCGACAAGCGTGAACCATCTTGAAAAGCGACATCGTCGGTCGCTGTTTGGGCTTTTGAAGCATGCGTTACAGTTTGATTATTTTCAAAATTGCTTACCATTAGGAACTCCTAGTGCTATGCGTAAATGTACATCTCTAGCCAGTAATATCTGCAAAATTACTTTTGCAAATCCATTCAGTGCAGTATTTGATATTCATTAATTGAAATAATAGTATATATGGAGATTTTTAGGAATTTCTGTACGTTTCGACATAAGGGAATTGTATATTTTGCCTATCGGCAAGGAGATTGATGTACCTGCAAAGAGACTGATATAGGATGCTAATGGAATTGCATTGCGCAATTAATCATCCTGAAAGCGGGCAGCATAAAAGTCTGAAAAACTGAATGTTTATGTGATTTATATTGGTAATGGCAATGCAGTTTTATTGATTATCCTGCGTAGTACAAAACTGGATCGCACACCCGTCACGCCCGTGATTCTTGTTATTCGATTAAGTAGCAAGTCCTGATATGCATCCATATCCTTTACTACTACCTTAAGTTGATAGTCAGCATCTTGCCCCGTTATTAATAGACATTCCAATACCTCTGCCATTTGGCTTATGTTTTCTTCGAAGTTTTTAAAGCGTTCAGGCGTGTGTTGATCCATGGAAATATGAATAAGCGCCATCAACGATAAACCTAGTTTTTTTGCATCGATAAATGCATGGTAACCAGTAATTAGTCCTGATTCTTCTAGAATTTTGACTCGGCGGAGGCAGGGCGAAGCAGAAAGCTTGATGCGGTCAGCTAAGTCTTGGTTGCTGATACGACCATCCTCCTGTAACACTTGCAGTATGTGCAAATCATAACGATCTAGTTGCATAGCATTCCTTTAGCTAATTATTTCAATAATGTATTTTATTGTGAAATATTATTGCCATTATATAGATATTATTGCCATATAACGCAAGCACATGCTAACGCAATTAGCTTAAGATTTCACTCCTGGAGTTTATAGAGTTCATCAGGAGTCATTTCAATGTTGCAGCATCCTATTAATAAATACAGGCCATTTCCGCCAGTAAACTTGCCCGATCGTCAGTGGCCCAACCGAACCATTACCCAATCGCCAATCTGGTTAAGTACAGATTTGCGTGATGGTAATCAGTCACTTTTTGAGCCAATGAATGCAGAACGAAAAATGCGCATGTTTCGTATGCTTTGTGATATTGGCTTCAAAGAAATTGAAGTGGCATTCCCTTCAGCCTCAAAGACGGATTTTGGCTTTGTGCGAACGCTTATTGAAGGTAATCATATTCCTGATGATGTCACTATTGAGGTCTTGACTCCAGCACGCGAGCATTTGATTGTTAGTACGATGGAATCTCTCAGAGGTGCGCGCCGTGCGATTGTGCATTTATATAACGCTACCTCAAAGCCTTTCCGTGAAATCGTCTTTGGTATGACTAAGGATGAGGTTGTGAGTATGGTGGTAACTTCCGTGCAATTAATTAAACAATTAGCATCTGAACAACCAGAAACGGAATGGGTGCTTGAATACAGTCCTGAAACATTCACTGCGACTGAACTTGATTTCGCATTAGAGGTTTGTAATGCTGTGACGGAGGTATGGGGTGCGACACCAGAGAACAAAGTAATCATCAATTTACCGACGACTGTTGAGGTGTCTACGCCCAATATTTACGCAGACCAGATTGAATGGATGCATCGCCATCTTGCAAGGCGCGATAGCATTATTTTAAGCCTTCACCCACACAATGATCGAGGCACGGCAGTTGCAGCAGCAGAACTTGCGTTAATGGCGGGCGCTGATCGTGTAGAAGGCTGTCTTTTTGGTAATGGTGAACGAACTGGGAACGTTGATATAGTGACAATGGCTTTGAATATGTATACACAAGGCGTCTCACCTGATCTTGATTTCTCCGACATTAATGCAGTTGCTCGTACCGTTGAAGATTGTAACCAGTTACCGATACATCCACGCCACCCTTATGTGGGTGATTTAGTTTTTACCGCATTTTCCGGGTCACATCAGGATGCGATTAAAAAAGGTTTGGCTGTACAAAAACCAGACGAATTTTGGAATGTGCCTTATCTTCCGATTGATCCGAAAGATGTCGGGCGTAACTACGATTCGGTAATACGCGTAAATAGTCAATCTGGCAAAGGTGGCATCGCATATTTATTGGAAAATGAATACGGTATTGTGATGCCGCGTAGATTACAAGTTGAATTCGCTGGAGTAGTGCAGAAGTATACAGATGGCTATGGAGGGGAAATGGTTGCTGCCGATATCTGGAAACTTTTCTCGGCTACCTATCTTGAAGCCCATGCAACGGTTAAGTATGTTGAACATCATCTTTTTGAAAATGATAATACTCAAGGAATTCGCTTGCATATCGAAATTGATGGTAACCCACATTTCCTCACAGGTGAGGGTAATGGGCCTATCGATGCTGCTGTTAATGCATTTAAAAGTGCAGGACTAAATGTAAATGTTCGCAGTTACGAGCAACGTTCAATGAATCCAAGTATTGACGGAGCTGATGCGAACTCTTGTGCTTATATAGAGGTTTCACCACTAAATCGTGATGGCCTTAAGGATTGTTATGGTGTGGGAATCGATTTTAACATTGTGACAGCCTCGATTAAAGCTTTAGTAAGCGGCATTCATAGAATAGAATCAGTGAATATGGAAAAACAATCTGACGGTTTTTCATATAGGTGATATAGGGCGGATGCCTACTTTAAGGTGGTGAGTTCAACCGCCAAAAGGAGGCATTATTATCCTCATTCATCTATCTGGATTAAATAGAAACTTTCGTTAGGTGTTAAAGCAAGAGCTAGATTTAGGTTTGCAACGGTATAATAAGTACAACATTTTGAATCGAACGATGCCATGGTTGATACATCATCAAAGAAGTTGATCTCGCTCAGCAAATCAGATTCCCAACCAATCCATCTCCAAATATATAAGCGTTTTAAACAGGCTATAGAAAGTCATTTATTAAAAGACGGTGACAGAGTACCTTCCACCAGGACGCTCTCCATTGAGCTGAATGTCGCTAGAGGCACTGTTGAAAACGCATATTCCATGCTGTTGGGAGAAGGGGTGTTTACCTCAAAAGGGCAAGCTGGAACATTCGTATCTACGCCATATGCTTTTGATAAAGAAAGTAAGCGCTCCACTCCCAAAAACTCTAGTCAAGGACTCTCTAGTGTCTCACCAACTCAAGGCCCAGATTTAAATACTTATTCGCACATCTTTTTACCAGGCAGTCCAGCATACGATGCTTTCCCGCGCAAGATCTGGTCTAGGCTGGGTTCAAATAGAATGCGCAGCATGTCTTCAATTGAGATGTCACACAAAGACCCTTTGGGTTATTTGCCATTAAGGCAATCAATCGCGACCTATTTGCGATTATCTAGAGGTGTTGTTTGCGATCCGCGCCAAGTTTTTATGACTACGGGCTATCAGGGCGGATTGGATTTTCTAAGTAAGGTTTTAAGGCTAAGTGGTCAGGAAGTCTGGATGGAGGACCCAGGTTACCTATTCGCTTCAACCTTGCTAGAAGATATCGGAGCAAAAGTAATTAGGGTGGCAGTGGACAATGAAGGCTTAATTGTTTCAGAGGGTATCAAAAAATCGCCCCAAGCAAAGCTTGCGATTGTCACGCCGTCTCATCATAGTCCATTAGGCATGGCCATGTCGTGGTCTAGAAGAACTCAGCTACTGGACTGGGCTGGCAGCAATGATTCTTGGATTATTGAAGATGATTATGACGGTGAGTATCGATACTCTGGGTATCCCTTGCCGTCATTAAAAAGCTTGGATCAGTATGATCGAGTCATTTATGCAGGCACGTTTAGTAAGACCTTATTTCCATCATTAAAATTAGGTTACATCGTTCTACCGCAGAATTTGGTGGATATCTGTACAGAGAAAGCTAATATTTACCAGATAGGTAGCTCGATTACCTCTCAATTAATCGTTAATGATTTTATCGCTGAAGGCCATTTTTCTAAGCATTTGAACAAAATGCGCGCCCTTTATTCACATCGCAGGGAAATAACCAGCCATAGCTTAAGTGAAATATTAGGGCAAGAAATTGCAGTGAACTCACATAAAAATGGAATGCAATTAGTTGTAAAAATTGTTTCGGGTCATTCTGATAATGATGTTACAACCGCGTTCAATAAGCTTGGCTATAACATTCATGCATTATCGAACTGGACCACTGACCCTAATCAGAATGGTTTAATCATTGGTTTTACTAATGTTGCAAACAAAAAAGCCGCTGATGAAGCGGCTAGGAAACTGAAAAGTTGTTTTGCTGAGATTTAAATGCGTGATTTAACTACACGCTCTGAAAGAAATTTAAATCAGTTAGAAATTGCCACAAGTGAGCACAATAATAAAATCCATTTAATTGTTATATTACTTTAGATTCTCTACGTTATACCCTGCAGCACGCCAAGCATCAATTCCACCGGCAAGCGGCCTTACATTATAATAACCTTTTTTCATCAATGCCTTAGCGATCTTTGCTGCTGTTACCTCATTTGGGCAAGAACAGTAGAGTATGACGGCTTCATTATCATTGGTTTTAAACGTTAACTCGTCTAAGGTTTCCATCGTGATGAATTGAGCGCCCGGAATCCAGCCATCCTCAATAAGATGAGGTGCTCTTGTATCTAAAATAATTGGCGTTTCACCTTTAGCTAAAAGTATATTTAACTCATCCACACTAATGCGAGCCATGCGCAGATCTTTCAGAAATCTTTGCCTTTCCCACCATTTTGACGCGATGAAAACAAGCAGGGCTAATAAGACCAGCAGCATTCCCCATTTGCCCATTTCAACTAAAATGCTCATCAACTCATCAATTGCATTGCTGAACAACGAGCCTAACCATAATGCTGAACCAGCCCATAACGCTGCACCGAGTCCATCCATAATCAGGAAAACGATTAGCTTGGTGCCGGTAGAACCAGCCAGGGCGCTAGAGATCGAGGCGAATCCAGGAACAAATTTACATATCAGTAAAGCTGGTGGTCCAAATTTCAAGAACAGTGATTGGGATTGAGCAACGCAGGTGTCGGGAGAAAGTGATATTTTACAAAGCTTGCTCATCACCTTGTTTCCATATTTGCGCCCAGTAAAATACCAAAAGGTATCAGCTATCACGGCAGCTACAACAGCTGTAAGCAATACCACTGGGAAAGAAAACTGCTCAGGGCTAATTAATAAAGCGCCAGCAATTACTAGTGTTGGGTAAGCAGGGATTGGTAACCCCAGTTGCTCTAAAAAAACATTAACAAATACGATAATTAATCCAAACTGCTGGATTAATTCTGTGATGTAGCTCATAGATAACCATTATTCATTTATAAGATTTGAATCATACTCGATATCATGATTAGCTCATCCATTCTTTAGCTATGGACTCAAGTTCACTATATGCCCGCTTGAGCGCTTCTTCACGTGCAGTCTGATCAGAAAATTGAAGTGGCTGTGCGTCTACAAAGTGAGGGTTCTCTACGCCTAAAAAAGCAAAAGGTGAGCGTAGCGCAGGAGTAAGCGCATCCATGCCTGCCCAAGGGCTTAATCCGGGTCTTAAATCTGCGCCTCTAGCCGTGATAAAGATTACTTTTTGGCGAGTAAGATTTCCAGATGTTGTGCCATCAGCAAGGAAATTATAAGTAAGGTTAGTCCGCACTAAGTTATCAATAAATGCTTTAAAACTAGAAGGCATCGAAAAGTTATACATCGGCATAGCAAAAACAAGCATATCTGACATCAATACTCGTGCGCACAAATTATCGGAGTATTCCAGAACCTTTTTCATCTCATCGGTTCTTTCTGATGCCGGCGTATAAGTCGCTTTAGCAAAATCACCACTCACATGCGGCGGCGTATCAATAGACAGGTCAAGATAATCTATTTCCAAATCTGGAATTTGCTTTTTGAGCAAATCAACATAATAAGCGGATAACATTTTCGAGTTTGAAAGCGAGCTTTTAGGGCTAGCGTCTACATGCATTAATCTCATGTTAATCATTCCTTTTAAAACATTTAGCTAAAATATCAAAGAGCATCCTTGATTTATTTTACTGGTAATACTGCATCTACACCCTTATTCTTCAAGAGTAAGACTAAAAATTTAGCAGGATTTGTTTTACTGGCATTTCGTCCAATGGTATGGATGTCGTTAGGACCTTCGTAGAAAGTTTGGCCAGCTTTTAGTGTCACCTCTTTACCCCCTTTTACCCCCATGATTACCGAACCTTCTAACACATATAAGAAACAATGTGCATCATGGCGGTGCGGCACTTCAACTTCACCGGGCTTGTAATTAACTGTAATCATTAAAACTTCTTTACCAGGAATATCTGTTAAGTCTTTGATCATCACTGGTGTCACTTCAGGGCCTTCATGTGGAGCATCGTGTGCATTAACCGCAGTGGTGTAGTTGAGTGAGAATACTGCGATGAATAAAGCTTTTTTAATTCGGCTTAAGTGACTCATGGATATGTTTTCCTTTTTCAAATAATTAACCGTATTTAAGTAGCAAGTTAATTCTTGCCATTATGCAAATACGGTTAAGTTGGGCTGATATGGCCTGAGTTTATTAGGCGAGCGAAACTGATTGTTGAAGCCAATCTGCATAGCGGATCTGACCTATGCGAGGGTTCAACCCGGGAGTAAGTGATGCGTCATCAATCACTAACATGCCAAAATAAGGCGCATTATCATCAGTGATGACTTTACGTTTGTCTGAGTGCGTGTCTAAAACTTTTTGTATCAGTTTGTCCAACCCGATTTTTTCTGGCCCTGCAACTTCAACGATGTCATTTTTAGGGTTTTCAATCGCAATGTCAGCCAGTGCTTTTGAAACATCCGCTGCTGCCACAGGTTGTAAAGTGGCTGAACTCAAACGCACAGTTTCACCATCCGTACTTGCTTGGGCAATGCCCATCATAAACTCGTAAAACTGGGTTGCGCGCAATATCGTATACGGCAGTTTGGATGCCTTAATTAAATTTTCTTGCAGCAATTTTGCCTTAAAATAGCCACCTGCCTGCAAACGTTCTGTGCCAACAACTGATAGCGCGATATAATGTTTAATATTGGCTTTTGTAGCTGCGGCAATAAGATTGTTGGTCGACGACTCAAAGAAACTTAACACGGCAATATCTTCAAATGAGGGTGAATTCATGACGTCAATCACCACATCCGCGCCTATCAGTGCGTTGTCAAGACCTTCCCCTGTGACAGCATTAATACCTTGACTTGGTGAGGCTGAAACGGTTTCATGACCTTGCCCATTAAGAATTTTAATAAGCTTCGATCCAATCAGGCCGCTACCACCAAAAATTACCGTCTTCATCATATGTCTCCTAAGTTGAACTATTAAGTAAGTTGAATCTTCAAACCAATCAATTGACCGGGGTTAGTAAGTTGCTATGCTATTGAAGTGATTGACGAATATGTAGAGCCATATTTCATCCAAATGAATAGTCCATGTTGTCGTCTGGCTACTAAAGCTACATTTTTAATTTAAAATATACCCAATGAAACTCTACGAACAGCTTGCCGATTCTATTGCTCAGTCGATTCAAGAAGGGGTTCTTTGTCGTGGGGATAAACTTCCGTCTGTCAGGCAGGCAAGCGCCAGTAGAAACGTCAGCCCATCAACCGTTTTTCAAGCATATTATCTGCTTGAAGCCAGAGGCTTAATTAGCGCTCGCGAACGATCAGGTTATTTTGTTTCGGGTGGGGCAACTGGCATGCCAACTTCGCCTGAGCCGATTGCTCAGATGAATGAAGAGCTGACGCAGGTAGATGTAAGTGAACTTGTATTTGAGGTGCTTGAGTCGATTAGGGTCAAGAATGTCATTCCACTTGGGTCGGCTTTTCCTAGTCCCTTGTTGTTTCCTTTGAGTAACTTGGCGCGAACAATGGCTTCCAGTGTGCAAATGATGGACCCTTGGAGCAGTGTGGATAATCTAAGTCCAGGCGACGCAAATCTTCGGCGCCAGATTGCATTACGTTACATGATCGACGGATTGCATGTTGCCGCAGACGAAATCATTATTACCAACGGTGCGCTAGAGGCGCTAAATCTTTGCTTGATGGCGGTTGCCCGACCTGGCGACACGATACTGATTGAATCGCCCACTTTTTATGCGGCACTGCAATCCATTGAAAGAGTTGGACTGCGTGCAGTTGAGGTGCCTAGCCATCCTAGAGATGGCATCGATCTAAATGCGATGGAGTTGGCTTTAGAGCGCCATAAACCCAAGGCCTGCTGGCTGATGACAAACTTCCAAAATCCATTAGGCAGTTTGCTTTCAGATGAAAAGAAGAAGGCGTTGGTAGCCTTGTTAACTAAATATCAAGTGCCATTGATAGAAGACGATGTATACGGCGAGCTATATTTCGGAGATAAGCGACCCACACCAGCAAAAGCTTTTGATACCGAAGGTTTGGTCATGCATTGTTCGTCATTCTCAAAATGCCTTGCGCCGGGTTATCGCGTAGGCTGGGTCGCGACTGGTCGCTATTCAAAAGCAATAGAACGTTTAAAATTAACGACGACTTTATCTGCATCGGCGCCTGCACAAGTGGCTTTGGCGCAATACCTGCAAAAAGGTGGTTATGACAAACATCTTCGTAGTTTGCGACATACGCTTTTGGTTAATCAAATTAAATTTACTGAAGCAATTGAGCGTTATTTTCCTGATGGCACCCGATTAACAGTTCCACAGGGAGGCTATTTTTTATGGGTGAAACTGCCTGATGGTGTGAACGCCTTAGAGGTTCAACGTATTGCACTTGCAAATGGAATTAGCATCGCCCCTGGGCCTATTTTTTCTGCCCAGAAAGGATTTACAGACTATGTCAGATTAAATTATGGGCATATCTGGGATGCGCGTATTGAAGCGTCTTTATCTACTCTGGGATCTATAGCCCGTGATTTAACACCATAAAATCAGTTAAAAACAGCGTTCTATTTCTAACTGATATGCTTTTTATTCAAGCATCTGATTCTGTTTTTCTTTCATATTAAGCATTAATCTTCGCCATATTGAAATTTGTTTGGCAATTTTCGAATTGTCAAAAATTAAGGCGACTGAATGTATATCTATGACGAAATCGATCAAAAGTTAGTTGAGCAGCGTGTTGCTCAATTTAAAGGGCAAACACATCGATTTTTGAATGGAAAATTGAGTGAAGATGAGTTTAGAGTTTTAAGGCTTCAAAACGGACTGTACATTCAACGCCACGCGCCAATGCTGCGTGTCGCTATCCCTTACGGAATGCTGGTTTCAAAACAATTGCGCATGCTGGCCTACGTTGCAAGGCGTTGGGACAAAGGGTATGGGCATTTTAGTACTAGACAAAATATCCAGTTCAATTGGCCGCGTTTAGAAGACGTGCCCGAAATCCTGGCAAAGCTAGCCACCGTACAAATGCATGCCATTCAGACTAGTGGCAATTGTATCCGCAATACCACTACAGACCATTTTGCCGGTGTCGCGCCAGATGAGATCATCAATCCATTGGTATGGTGCGAAATTATCAGGCAGTGGTCTATGCTGCATCCAGAATTTGCATTCCTGCCGAGAAAATTCAAAATTGCAGTGAGTGGGGCATTAACTGATCGGGCTGCTGTCGGTGTGCATGATATCGGTTTGCAGGCAATTGAAGAAAAAGGAGTTTTAGGTTTTAGCGTTTGGGTGGGTGGTGGTTTAGGCAGAACGCCTATCGTGGGTAAGCTCATCAAGCCATTCGTTGCATGGCACGATTTATTAACTTATTTACAGGCCACGCTGCGTGTTTACAATCTGCATGGTCGAAGAGATAACAAATATAAAGCACGTATCAAAATACTGGTTAAGGACTTAACCCCGGAGGTTTTTGCAAATCAAGTGGATGAGCAGTGGCAGTTGATTAAAGATGGTCCAGACAAAGTGACTGAAGAGTATGTTGAGTATGTGTCCAATCGGTTCGAGTGGCCAAAATATGACCTGACATTATCCGAAAATGAAAACGATGTCATTGTTAAGAGCACAGAAAATCCTAAATTTGAAAGATGGCTGCGTACCAATGTGCACGGCCACAAAGTTAAGGGGTATGCATCTGTAACGGTCTCGCTGAAAGCGAGCGGCATTCCTCCGGGAGATATCACAGCAGATCAGATGGATGCGTTAGCGGATATGTCCGATAAGTACGGTTTCGGTGAGTTACGTGTGTCTCATGAGCAAAATTTAATATTGGCTGATGCGCGAAGGAACAGTCTTTATTCTTTATGGCTGGAATTGGATATGCTTAATCTGGCGACTCCAAATATTGGCTTGATTACTAATATCATCTCATGCCCTGGCGGTGATTACTGCAGCTTAGCCAATGCTGTATCGATACCTGTCGCTGCCGCTATACAGCAACGATTCGATGATCTTGATTTTGTGTATGAAATCGGTGAGCTTGATCTTAATTTGTCAGGATGTGTTAACGCCTGCGGTCATCATCATGTTGGGCATATTGGCATTCTTGGCGTCGATAAAGCGGGCGAGGAGTGGTATCAAATTACGATTGGCGGCAGACAGAATGGAGCCAGTAGTAGTCAGGGCGCCATTCCAGCTTTGATACGTGGTGGCGGTGCCGCAATTGGGCGTGTCATAGGACCCTCTTTTGCTCGCGAACAAATACCAGATGTCATTTATCGACTTATTCAGACTTATTTAAGGCTGCGTGATAGCGATGCAGAGCGATTCATTGATGTTGTTGAAAGGCTTGGTATAGAACCTTTCAAGCATGATGTTTATTCAGATCCATTATTAGCAAAATCTACAGTAAGTATGGCGGTTTTAGATGCTTAATAATTCTTTAAGGCTTATTAGGAATGGGCGGCTGGAAATCGATGTTTGGCGTCTGTTTGATGCGGATCCAGCCATATTGCCGCCTGATGAAAACTATTGGATGGTTAAGCTGGAAACATGGAAAAATCATCGTGAGCAATTAAGTCTACGAAAATTTCCAGTGGCGATATTAGTACCTTCAGATGCAGATTCCACAGACATTCTTTTTAAATGTGACAGTAGTGCTAACTTAGAAAAAATTGCACTCATTGCGATTGATTTCCCCACTTACACCGATGGGCGGGGTTTCTCACTCGCTCAAATATTGAGAAAACAATATGGATGGAATGGCGAATTAAGAGCCATGGGAGACGTACTTATTGATATAATCCACTATTTGGCAAGATGCGGTTTTGACAGCTTTTTAATTAAAGAGGGTCATGACGCAGAGTTAGCGTTAGAAGCATTCGAAACTTTCACTGTGCATTATCAAAGATCTTATCCTCAGCCAACAAAAGCAACCACTTAACAATTTGAATTTTTTATTTTAGTATTAATCAAGGACTTTTAATCATGAGTGCTAATAATGTCAGTCATCAATTCTATGATGACTATGCTGTCAGAAAATTTACCGTGATGGCGGTGATTTGGGGCGTGGTAGGTATGCTAATGGGGGCGGTTATTGCCTCACAGCTCGCCTTTCCTGAACTGAATCTTGGCATTTCCTGGACTAGTTTCGGGCGTTTACGTCCGGTGCATACCAATTTAGTCATATTTGCTTTTGGTGGCTGTGCTTTATTTGCTACCTCTTTGTATGTCGTACAGCGTACTTGTCAGACAACACTTCAATTTCCACAATTATCGCGTTACATGTTTTGGGGTTATCAAGCGGTTATTGTGGCAGCACTTATCTCTTTGCCTTTGGGATACACCTCTGGTAAAGAGTATGCTGAGTTTGAATGGCCAATTGATCTATTGCTGCTAGTAGTATGGGTCATGTATATATTCGTGTTCTTCGGCACGATTGCTGCCAGAAAAGTGAAGCACATTTATGTTGCTAATTGGTTCTATGGTGCATTTATCGTGGTAGTGGCTATATTGCACGTTGTGAACAGTATGGCAATACCTGCTGATTGGATGAAGTCTTACTCAATCTATGCTGGCGTGCAAGATGCCATGATTCAATGGTGGTACGGCCACAACGTGGTTGGTTTTATTCTGACTGCAGGCTTTTTGGGCATGATGTATTACTTTGTACCTAAACAAGTTGGACGTCCTGTCTATTCATATCGCCTTTCAATCGTACACTTTTGGGGTTTGATCTTTACTTATATGTGGGCGGGCTCACATCATTTGCATTACACAGCGTTACCAGATTGGACACAGTCCGTAGGTATGGTGTTGTCACTGATTTTATTAGCACCAAGCTGGGGCGGCATGATCAACGGCATGATGACGATGTCTGGTGCATGGCACAAATTACGTGACGACCCAATTCTGCGTTTCCTGATTGTATCTTTGTCGTTCTACGGTATGAGTACGTTTGAAGGTCCGATGATGGCGATTAAGACTGTTAACTCTCTTTCACATTACACCGATTGGACTATTGGTCATGTGCATTCTGGCGCTTTGGGCTGGGTAGGGTTCATTGCAATGGGTTCACTCTATTATTTGATTCCACGTTTATATGGTCAAAAACAAATGTACAGCATTAAGGCCATTGAAATCCATTTCTGGTTAGCCACGATAGGTGTCGTGATTTACATCACTGCCATGTGGGTGTCTGGTGTCACGCAAGGTTTAATGTGGCGTGCGATGAATGATGACGGAACATTGGCTTATACCTTTGTTGAGTCGGTTAAAGCTTCACATCCTTATTATGTCATTCGCTTATTTGGCGGCGCACTTTACTTAACCGGCATGGTAATCATGTTATGGAATACATTTAAAACGGTATCTATGGGGCAGGCTACACGTGCTGCGATTCCATCAAAACTTGTACACGCTTGAGAGAACGAAAATGAGTATAGAAAAAGATAAGAAAGAAGAAGGTTTTACGCACGAAACCATTGAAACAAACAGCTTTTTGATGGTGGTGTTGATTCTTTGTGTTGTGTCGTTTGGTGGTTTAGTAGAGATTGTGCCACTGTTTTTTCAAAAATCGACAACACAGCCAATTGCTGGCCTTAAGCCTTATAACCCGCTGCAATTAGCGGGGCGCGATATTTACGTGCGTGAAGGCTGTTATAACTGCCACTCGCAAATGATTCGACCATTCAAGGCAGAAACATTGCGTTATGGTCACTATTCGGTTGCGGGCGAATTTGTTTATGACCATCCATTTCAATGGGGTAGTAAACGTACTGGCCCGGATTTACAACGCGTTGGAAAAAGATACACGGATGAATGGCACCGTATTCATCTCATCAATCCACGTGATTTAGTGCCTGAGTCAGTTATGCCTGCATATCCTTGGTTAGAAGAAAATAAAGTGGATGCTAAGAGTTTGCCCAACCATATGCGAGCATTAAGAGTTGCAGGCGTTCCGTATACAGATGAAGAGATTGCAAACGCGACCAGTGAAGTGGAAGGCAAAACAGAAATGGAAGCGATGATTGCTTATCTACAAATCCTTGGTACAAGTTTGAAATAGCTGGAATAGTTAACTAGGTGAACATGATGAATATTACAGATTTAAGAATAGTGGCAACAGTCGCATGTTTTGTCGCATTCATTGGTATTTGGATATGGGCTTGGTCTAAACGCCATAAGAATAATTTTAATGAAGCGGCGAATTTGCCGTTTGAAGGGGAATAAGAAGTGAGTGATTTTACCAGTAACTTTTGGTCGTACTTTATCTCATTTATTGTGATAGGCGGCATTATTGGCTGCCTGGCTTTATTGCTGATGACCAGCAAGGTTAAGCAAATGAGTGATACGGACAATACAACGGGTCATGTCTATGATGAAGACATCGTTGAGATGAATAACCCATTACCACGTTGGTGGATGTGGTTATTTATTATTACTTGCGTATTTGGTGCAGCCTACTTAATTATTTATCCGGGACTGGGTATTTATAAAGGTACAGCGGGCTGGACAAGTATCAACCAATACGAGCAAGAAGTTGCGGAAACCAAAAAGAAAATTGCCCCAATCTACGCAAAATTTGCTGCCATGAAACCAGAAGATGTTGCTCAAGATAGTAAGGCAATGGCCATTGGTGAACGCTTATTTATGAATAACTGTTCTCAGTGTCATGGTTCAGATGCGCGCGGTAGTAGAGGTTTCCCTAACTTGACTGATAACGATTGGCTTTATGGCGGTAGCCCTGAAAAAATCAAAGAAACGATTACTTTGGGTCGACACGGAATGATGCCACCTATGGCTGCTGCATTAGGTAGTGCGGAAGATGTTAAGAACGTGGCCAATTACGTGCTTAGTCTGTCGGGCAGTATGTATCACTCTGGTAGGGCAGGTTTAGGGCAGCAGAAGTTTGCTATTTGTGCAGCCTGTCATGGTGCGGATGGTAAAGGTAATCAAGCGATTGGTGCGCCTAACCTGACGGACAATGTTTGGTTGCATGGTGCCGGTGAAGCAGCGATTATCAAGCGCATCAATGAAGGCAAAGATAACCAGATGCCAGCGCAGGGTGAACGACTGACTGAGGAACAAATACATGTCTTAACCGCTTATATTTGGAGATTCTCTAATTTGCCTGACAGCCAAAAACCAGATAATCAAGCGAATACTAAATAACCACTTAATTGCATGCATAAACAGCGAGTAATAAATTGACAGTTAGCCAGCAAAAATCTAAAAAAGTGATTCCTATCATCAGCGACCCAAATCAAGAAAAATTTGTGTCGTTGTATGAGGCGCAAAAGAAAGTCTATCCGCGCAGTATTAGCGGATACTTTCACCAGTGGCGCTGGATTACGATTTGGATCACTCAAATTGTTTTTTATGGCATGCCTTGGCTTGAATGGGGCAACAGACAGGCATTGTTATTGGATATCAGCACGCACCGTTTTTATATTTTCGGATTAGTGCTGTATCCGCAAGATCTGGTGTTTCTAGTCGTATTATTAGTCATTGCTGCATTGGCTCTCTTCCTGTTCACCGCAGTGGCGGGCAGGCTTTGGTGTGGTTTTTCGTGCCCGCAATCTGTGTATACAGAGATATTTTTATGGATAGAACGCAAGATTGAAGGCGATAGAGCGGCGCGCATCAAGCTAGACAGCAAGGCGCTTAGCTTTGAAAAAATCTATAAAAAATGGCTAAAACATGCCGCTTGGATTACTTTTTCCATGTGGACTGGTTTTACTTTTTTAGGGTATTTCACACCAATTAGAGAAATATCTGACAGCATTCTTCACTTTCATCTGAGTCCTTGGGAAACGTTTTGGATCTGCTTTTATGGTTTCGCCACTTATGGCAATGCAGGTTTTCTACGCGAGCAAGTGTGTAAATATATGTGTCCATACGCGCGTTTTCAGAGCGCAATGTTCGATAAAGACACTTTGATTGTTACTTACGATGAAGAGCGCGGCGAACCTCGTAGTGGGCGTTCTCGCAAGGTTGACGCGAAAGAAGCTGGTTTGGGCGATTGCATCGATTGCAGCCTTTGTGTGCAGGTGTGCCCGGTCGGCATTGATATCCGTGATGGTTTGCAATATGAATGTATTAGTTGCGGATTATGCGTAGATGCTTGCGATAGTATTATGGATAAGATGAATTATCCGCGTGGATTGGTTCGCTTTTCTACACAAAATGGTGTCAGTCATCATTGGTCAAAACACGAGATTATTCAAAAAATCCTGCGACCTCGTGTATTGATTTACACTGGTTTGCTGGTGTTGCTCTGTGTCGGCTTTGCGGTGTCATTGGGTATGCGTACGCCATTTAAGGTCGATGTCATTCGTGATCGGGGCGTGTTATCGCGCTTGGTAGAAGGTGGTAATGTTGAAAATGTATATCGTCTACAGATTACCAATGCCACAGAAGCCACGCAAACTTATCACATCTCAGCCACAGGTTTGGATGGACTGACTATTGCATCGCAAAATGAATTCACGGTTAATGCCGCAGACTCGCGTATGGTGGCGATTGGCTTACAGATTCCAGATGGCAGCATAAAAAGTGGCTCACATCCCATTAATTTTGAGATTAAAGCACTCGGGTTAAATGAAGCTATAACGGAAAAATCCATTTTTTATATGTCACGATAGGAGTACATATTAATGTCAGATAAGAATGTTAGTAAACCAGATAATGTCGATCTAGAAAATCGGCAATGGTGGCATTATGGTCACGCATGGCTTGTTTTTGGTGGCCCTGCCGCAGTTGTTATTGCTTGCATCATTACCGTTTATATTGCTGTTAAAGCGCAAGACCCCGTGATAGATGAGGATTATTATCGTCATGGGCTCGAGATTAACAAGACACTTGAGCATGCTAAAACATTAGAAGAGCGTAACTCATTAGAACCAGCCCTTCGTGCACGAAACCATGCAGCAACCGGCGTTAATCAGCAAGAATAATGCAAACAACTCTCATCTTTAGTGCATTATTGATGGGATTAGCTGGTGGCCCGCATTGTGTGGCCATGTGTGGCGCAGCGTGTGCATCACTTACTCAATCACAACCCAAAAAGCCGTTCGCCATCCAGTTTTACCATTTAGGGCGTTTATGTGGCTATGCTTTACTTGGTGCTATTGTTACATTTGGCATTACAAGCATCGCATGGCTGGCTGACTATACTGCAGCATTGCACCCAATATGGACGTTCTTTCATGTGCTGGTGTTTTTCTGGGGATTCTTGCTGGTCATTTATGCGCGACAACCTGTTTGGGTCGACAGGACTGGCCGAAAAATCTGGTCGCAGGTAAAAAGTGTAAGTCATGCAAAAGGCGGCCATTTTTATATTGGCATGCTATGGGCATTAATGCCATGCGGGTTGCTTTATTCCGCACTCATTATCGCCTCTTTTAATGGCAATCCATTAGGTGGCGCACTTACGATGGCAGCATTTGCGGTGGGCTCAAGTGTATCGCTGTTTTTTGCGCCATGGTTGTGGTTAAAACTCAAAACCAACTTAGTTGAACCTTATGGAATGCGATTGGCCGGACTAATGTTGAGCATTGCAAGTGGATGGGCCATTTGGATGCAGTTGGCACATGATACAAAAGTTTGGTGCATGTGATTTTTAATTGGGTTAAATCAATGGAAAATTGTTTTTTTTGAGATGATTGCGGGAATCTGATTTGTCAGCTAATACTTTCATCGCTGAAAAGCCGGTAATAAACCCTGCTTGGGTTATCTTGGATACTGAAGATCAATGGTTGGCTTTCAGCCAGCCATATGGTCAAGATTTATCGCAGCCGCTTGTTGAATCCAGCTTACTGTTAGATGGTTTGCGTTGTGCTGCCTGCTCAGGGATTATAGAGCATGGCCTGCAAGCCTTACCTGGTATTGTTAATGTGCGCGTTAGTATGTCAAAAAGACGTGCTGTAGTTGTGTGGTCTCCAACTCAAACGCGCCCGTCCAGTATACTTGCCGCAATCAAGCACTTAGGTTATGACGCAAATCCGGCATCGCATAATGAAAGCCAATTGAATATCACAACAAAAAGCCGAGCGGCTTTCTGGCGTTGGATGGTTGCTGGCTTTTGCATGATGCAAGTCATGATGTACGCCACGCCCAGTTATTTCACGAAACCTGGTGATATGACTGGCGATATTATTCATTTGCTAAACTGGGCATCATGGTTGTTAAGTATTCCTGTCTTACTGTTTTCAAGCAGCACTTTTTTTAGCAATGCACTTAGAGATTTAAAATTAAGACAGATCAGCATGGATTTACCAGTTGCACTGGGTATTGTCATTACTTTTGTTGTCAGCTCAGCTGCCACATTCGACCCTAGTGGCTGGTGGGGACATACCGTATATTTTGATTCGCTGACTATGTTTGTGTTCTTTTTACTCTCAGCCCGTTTGGTGGAAGTGAAACTGCATAGTAAAACACTGGGTGCTCTTGAGTCATTGGTTAGCCGTATTCCCGAAAATATTGAGCGGCTTAATTTAGATGGATCATATACGCGAGTGTTAAACAGTCAACTGAAAGTGGGTGACACTGTTCGCGTGAGTATGGGAGAGGCCTTTCCTGCAGACGGTAAAATTGTTCTTACCAACCTCAGCAACAATAGCACCAGTGTAGATGAGTCATTATTAACAGGTGAATCCACTCCAATTCTTAAAAATCTGCATGATAGAGTGATTGCCGGTAGTTATAACCTTGGCCAAGTAGTGCATATCCAACTGGAAGCAATTGGTGAGTCAACAAAATATAGCCAAATCGTTAGCCTTATTAATCAAGCGGCTATTGAAAAGCCAAGGTTATCGCAGCTCGCTGACCGCATAGCTAAACCTTTTCTTTTGTTTGTGATAATCAGTGCGGCACTGGCAGCAGCGATGTTATGGAATGTTGATCATGGTCGTGCGTTAATGACAGCTGCTGCGATATTGATTGTGACTTGTCCCTGCGCACTTTCTTTGGCAACGCCTGCTGCGATGTTAGCCAGCGCCAGTGCTTTCGTTAAACGCGGGATATTAATTAAGCGATTACAAGCGATTGAAAGCATTGCAGATATTGATACGATTATTTTTGATAAAACTGGTACATTGACGGATGATCATATTGAAATCAACTCAATCAGTCATAGAGAAGATTTATCTGAAATGATTGTGCTGACAATCGCTGGCGCAATCGCTGAAAACTCAATGCACCCCATCTCGCGCGCATTATTTAACGCAAGTCGTGCCCAAGTTAATCAGGATAATATAACGGTTGAATTGACTGACATTCAGGAGCAGGTTGGGGCAGGCGTAAGTGCCAGCTTAGTTGATAGCGTCTACTCAGAACATGTGCATGGTCAAATAAAGCTTGGGTCTGCAAAATACTGTGAAATTAAAGTAGCGGATACGTCCACACAACAGGTTTATTTGGCGGATGAAAATGGTTGGCTAGCAACTTTTAACCTGCAAGAAAAAATTAAATCTAATGTCGCAGAAACCATTCAGAGACTGAAAGAAATGCGTTTAGACATCGAGCTTCTGTCAGGGGACCAATCTCACTCAGTCACCAAGATGGCAAAAGCAATTGGTATTGCTCAATTCCAATCAGCTTGTAGTCCGTTAGATAAATTAAAGCGATTGCACGAGCTCAAACAACAAGGAAAAAAAGTGTTAATGGTGGGTGATGGCTTAAATGATGGCCCTATATTGGCTAGCGCGCTTGTATCAATTGCAATGGGTAAAGGTGTACCATTAACGCTTGCGCATGCAGACTATATTTTGCTCAATGGGGATATCAGTCAAATTCCAGAGCTAATTCAACATGCACAAAAAACCATGAGCATCATCAAGCAAAATATTGCCTGGGCAATTGTTTATAACTTAGTTTCTATTCCGCTTGCCTTTATTGGTGTCTTGTCAGCCTGGCTGGCGGGGTTAGGGATGGCATTGAGCTCAATAATCGTTGTAGCAAATGCCTTACGCTTAACAAACTTTTCTACGCGGCCTGAGTCACAGGTAATTGAATCAACGATAATCAGGCAGTTTGCTGCCAACCCTGTACAGGCTAAATAATGGATATTTTATTTGTGTTAATCCCACTTTCGGTCATTATGGCCATCATTGTCCTTGCCGGGCTTTGGTGGGCAGTTTACCGTGGGCAGTTTGAAGATATAGAAGATGAAGGACGAAGAATTTTTGAGAAAGATGAGTGATTCAATCACTATCCCGTGCTTAGACTCCCAGTCCAAAAGCTATAAAACTCGCGTGAGACTATTGAAATAAATTCTTTTAAATCTTGACTGATAAATAGACTTTGAATTTTATCAACTGCTTTACGGTAAGCTTGTTTGCCGTTCTTGTCCTCCCTTAGCACCTTAATAAGCATCAAGACAAATTTCTGCCTGGTATTGATATGTTCGCTTAGCATATCTGTTTGTCTTAAAGACTCTACATATAAATGTAATGGCTGGCTCTCAATGTCAGAAAAAAACTCTGATTCAATCGTGTTCCATAGCTCTAACGATGTTGCGTTGATTACATCATTTTCTAGCTGATTTGGTTTTAAGGCCGCCTGATGATTCGCGCCAAAAGCTAATCTACACTCACTTATCCAAAAAGGATAAAAATCTCTTGCAAGTTTTATGCAAAAAGTCTGTTCCTCAGTGTCAGCATGCAAGAGCATCGTTTCCACAGCTCGACGATATGATGCACCGTCAGCATGAACGCCATAAAGATAATCGGCGAGTACAATCAAAAAATACTTGCTTTCCCAAATAGTGTCTCTGTTAGCGCCTTTCTCACTTAAGGCGGCGACGTAGTGTTCAATAGCGTTCATCTCAATCAGATTAAGGTTTAACTCGCTGTTCACCATTTTTGTTAATTGAGTGAGCTCTTGATTGTCAGATAATCCAGCTTTAGTCAAAATGTTGCTTGCATAATGTGGATTCGTGAGAACCCTCTCTAACTTAACTAACCCGATATGCTTTTTGGCTTTTGACGCAAATTTTGACAATAACATCAATTTTTCATTACTAAGATTCACCAGTTGATTCCTTAAATTAAACTTTAGATTTTTAGATATTTTGTTTAAATGAAAGCGACTTAAACACACTATCAAAAAAGCTATAATCCAAGATGAAAGCTTAAGGTTAAAGCTTACTAAAATCTAGTGAAACTGCTTTATTAATGACTAAGTTAACATTGATTTACAACGGGTTGCCGGTATTTTTTAACAAAACCATAGTTTCAAAAAGAAACAGGATTAAATTGCTGAAGACTTGCTATACCGGTGCGTAATATGGCGCAATGATTAAAAAAAACCTGCCCCCTAAAGGGCAGGCTGATATTGTTTAATTAAAAGCTTTTAGAAACCGAGATCACATAACGTGAATCTACAATTTGGTGGTTATTAGAGAATCCATAAAAATCATGATGGCCTTTTTTAATATTAGTATCATGGTAGCGTAAGTCAACATTGTAGCCAAACATCTTACGGCTAACACCTACGTTCCAATGCCACCAATCAAGCTCTTCCTTACCATTCGCATTTGCATCCAGATTAGGACCACTGTTATGGAAGAATTGATAGCCAACGCCTCCTGATACTACAAACTTATGTGGCAATGCATAACTAGGATGGATTGCTATGTTGTGCGATTGAAGCCCCTTAACGCCAAACCAATCTGTGATGGTTGGAGAATATTCAAGTTTAAGATTTAGCTGACCAATTTGTTTATCTATGTAGTTGAACATCTCTAAATAATTAGAATCACTGTCGCCTGGATATACATACTGGAAAAACATACCATTGTAGTTAAATCCTGTGCCCGCAATATCTTTAGCACTGTATCCAATATATGGGCCCCAAATAGCATTTATCTTTGGATTGTTACCTTCAGAGTCGCCTCCTGGAAAGAGATTGTTTGCACCATAGTAGCCTAAATACAGGCCGCTTGGATGAGACCAGGTAATTGCTGCTTTTAATGATGGGATTTTTCCGTCATTGGTTTCTGATTCACCACGAAAAACATAGTCTGAAGCAAATTCTACCCAAGTGGTAAATTTACCGCCAAACAGTGTTTCACTATCCAGAAAATCATCAAATGCAGTAGACTCTTTTGCTGCTTTGGCAGGGCCTGTTTCAGCGGGACCTGTTTCGATGGACAATGCTTCCTCTTTAGATTTATCTGCTCCTGCAGCGAGTACATTTACAGATAAGGCCATACCTACCGTGAGTAACCCAGCGGTTTTAAATAAACGTGCGTACATTTCATTCTCCTAATTCTAATTTAGCCTTACGGCTGATTTGTTTTTATTGAGCACAGGGCAGCAAGTTATGCCTTTAGTGGGTAACTATGCGGTTGGCTAAGTCCAGTTTCAGCTGGGGGTGCGGTTTCTTCTTTCGGTCTATCTGCGCCTGCAGCTAAAGCATTTGCAGACAAAATCATACTCACCGCGAGCAAACTCGCAGATTTAAATAAACGTGTGTACACTTCTTTCTCCTAGTTTTAATTGAAGCCTTACAGCCCATTCGTTTTATTGATGTACAGGGCGGCAAGTTGTGCCTGCTGCAGGGACCATGCGATTAGCTAAGTCCAGTTTGGGTGGGTTAACATAAGTAACGACTGGTTCTACAGCTGGGTAGGTAATCGGCACCTGACTTGGCACATTTTGCGCTTCAGTATTTTTAACACCACGTTTCGTGTTGTATGGGTCGTCAAATACACCATATTCACCAGGCTGCATTTTGTAAGTAACCGTTTGTTTCGCTATTCCCGCATTAGCCATGTATTTGTTGGCATTGTTCCAATCTCTGCCATCAAGATTGCTGTAAAACTTAATGTCTACTAATACTGCATCGCAAAGTGGAGTAACTTCTTCATATTGTGTAGGCCAGCCTGAACCGCCTGTGGTGTTAGGGTAACGACCCCAATCACCGCCTTTGAAAGGGCAGGCACCACCACCATTAAATGCTGCACGGTTAGGATGATGTACGCCATAGATTGGTAATCCCACAGTTTTGCCAATTTCACCATTTTCGAGATGAAATCTTGGTTGAGCAGTAACGGTAGTTTTTAACTTCAATCCTGCATTTTTTATACTGTCGTAATAAGGGCCGTCAGGTCTTACATATCTTAGGTCGTTATTATCTTTATTGTCATAAACCGCTGTAACAAAAAGGTAAGGCTTATTAAAGAAAGGGCGCTCTACTAAGTAATACTCAACATTTGTTTTATTGGCATCAATGGCTTCCCATTTCACATGCAGATTATCTTTCCCTTTTTGACCAACATTCACCCAAGAGCGAGCATCTGATAATTGATTGAGTCTAAGAACTTGGGTGTAATTTTCTTTTACATCCAAACCAGCTCGCTTACCTAGAGGACCAACTTTATTTGCACCGGGTTGACTAAAAGCAAAGTTCATTGCCTGTTTGGCATATGGGTAATCGTTTTCAGACATGGTGCAATAAAAGTTAGGCAGTTCTATAGGCTCATGTTTTGCATATTTACCTTTGTATTTGGGGTGGCTAATTGGCAAATCGACAAAGTTTAACTGACCATCTTTTGTGATTTTTTCATCCGGGAATTTATAGCCCGCCCAACTTTCTTCAGGTAAATAAGAACTGTAGTCACTTTCTATTGTTGCTAAATTTTCTTTAGTTGCTAAATCTGCAGTTGCAGGTAAGCCGCTTGCACCTTTTTTCAGGTATTCACGCACTGTGCCGTTTTCCTGCACACGCCAAAGGCCATGCTTACCTTCGCCAATCATGGTTAATACTTGCTCAGCCACGTTAACAAAACGGTAAGTATAATTAGTACTCATATACCCGGTATAGAAGGGCAGGTGCGGAATCTGTGAGTGCGTTCTATTAGGTCGACCTGTGCCCACTAGAGCCTTCTGGCCGTCGTTTTCTTTAATATTCTGGTCACTGGTGTAAAAGAAAGGATCTCCCTGTGTTAGATCCGTAAGATTAATACTCTCTTCTGCCTGCGCCACTAATGCCGCAACACATAAAGAAGCCAACAGTGACAATTTGTAAGTCGGCATTTTTTTCATGATCGTTTTCCTTCTAAGCTTTTGCTGGTTCAATAGGTTTTAATAATTAATCGGTTAAATGTGAATTAAGCGCCATCTATTTCACGTTGACCACAAATAAAACCTAAACCTGAGCTTTCTGATTTAAAGTTGATGGTTGAGCCTTTAGGGAAGAAAAACACATCGCCTGGTAACGCTTTCACTGCTGTAGTACCATCATTAATAGTCATTTCACCTTTGATAATGATTTTAGCTTCATCGTAACCATATGTATAAGTTAATGATTTACCTTTATCCATTCTGAACAAACCACAGGCGATAGGTGCTTTAGGGTCGCTGGATGCAACAATGTCTTCCAAGAAAGCATTAGTTCCTTCTACATTCATGGATTTAATTTTCATGCGTGAAGCATTTTTAAAGTACTCCATTTTTTTACTACCAGCAGGTACCTCTACACCATGCGCCATTAATCCTGCGGCATATGAAACAGCAACTGCAACAACGACGCCGCCTAATAAATATGACTTTTTCATTTTCATCCCCACAATTAAAAATTGATAATTTAATTAAGAACGTTTGTTCTTTCATTAGAGACATCATATTTGTTAATGGAATGTAATTTCTTGACAAGAAACCCCTATAAAACCTATAAAAAGTAATTTTGTTGTAATTAAAGTGTAAACGTAATGTAAATTTCATGAATTATATGGATTGACAAATAATCAAGAATTAAGAGTAATATATAAAAAAGAAATTACTACGATGACAACTGGGTATGTATGAACTTACTGAGGTTAACTAATTGAATTTATTCAATTATAAAGATGAGCCGCCTTCAAAGCGTGTTTTAAAACAGCATTTTATTGATGCTAACAGAGAGGTGTTTCCACAAGATACGCTTAACTGTGTTGCTCATCTGATATTAACAGTTGAAGACCCAGATGAGATGATGACAATTGCCTTAGAGTTTATTGTGAAAAAACTTGAGGCATGTCGCGCAGATATTGGCTTTGCTAGACCACAAGATCATATCTATAAGCCTGCTTCGATTTATTATAGCCTGAGTTCAGACCCTCCGAATTGCACAGGTACCGTATTTTCTAATCAAGATAAAGTATTTCAGAAAACTTGGCATCAGCGCTTGCCAGTGGCGTGTGATAACGTGCAATCAAATCCGTTACTCTATGATTCAAGAAAAAAATTTGAATCCATACAAAGTAAGTCAATTTTGTTTCAGCGACTCGTTTGGGATAAAACCCCCGTGGGCATGACATGTATAGATTTTACGCATGAACACCATGTTTGGACGCCAACCGAAATTGATTTCGTCGCAGTGTTCAGTGAGGTGTTTTTGGGGCCATTGCTTGGTATTAGCCATTATTGGCACGATCCTGAAAAGTATCGACTCATCAAAAAACCCACACAGTCTGAATTGATGGCCATTAAACTTGCGGCAAAAGGTTTTAGCTATAAGCAAATTGCTGAAGAGCTAGGGAAGTCAATTCGTACCATAGAAAATCAACTTAGAAATGCCAGAGATACACTTAATGCATCAAATCAGGCAGAACTGATTACCAAGTGCGAAATATGGCTTTAATAAAATCAATGGCTATGACTTAATTTAAACGAAAAGGCCTACATTTCTGTAGGCCTTTTCGAATTTGGCTGCTCAAATTGAGTGAAAGCCAGAAACATCCGGATTAGCAATTGAGTGAACTTAAGTTTTTATTCGATTAAATCTTATCTAAGATACACATACTCAATGTAGTTTGGCTTTAAAATTAATGACATATAGCCAGACAATGCGCCAAATATTCAAAGGATCAACATGTTGAAAAGTTTTTGGAAAAAAACTTCATCTCCCCCTCATTTAATTGCTTTACGTATTTTCATCGTCTATATCTTAATTGGCGTTATATGGATATTTTTCAGCGATCGTATCCTTCAGACGCTGGTCACTACGCAAGAACAGTATACTCATTACAGTATTTATAAAGGCTGGGCATATATTATGCTTACCGCACTTCTGCTTTATTTCTTAGTACGTAAAACCATACAGGAATATCTTGAAATAGAAAGCTCTTTAAATGTAAGCGAGGATCGTTGGAAATTCGCGCTAGAAGGCGCTGGAGATGGCGTTTGGGATTGGAATGTGGTCACGGACCAAGTATTTCGCTCGGCACGATGGAAGGAAATCTACGGATATATCAATAATGAACTGGAAGAAACTGCTACGGCAGGGCGCAGGCTTGTGCATCCAGATGATTTGTCTCATATGCTGGAAGACACGCAAGCTTATTTACAAGGGAGGAGAAATATCTATACGTCTGAATTTCGACTTCTTTGCAAAGATGGCACTTGGAAATGGACACTAAGTCGCGGTATGGTTATCAGCCGCGACGATGATGGTAAACCTTTGCGTATGATTGGTACACATACTGACATCAGTGAGAGGAAAAATGCTGAGGCTCAAGTGTTTCGCTTGGCACACTACGATCAAATCACTCATCTGGCTAATCGAAATTTATTTCTAGACCGTTTTCAACAAGAGATTAAAAAGAGTCAGCGCAACAACCAATCTATCACTTTAATGTACTTGGATTTGGACAACTTCAAGGAAATCAACGATACACTCGGGCATGATATGGGAGATTTGTTGCTGAAAGAAACCGCGGATCGCCTAGTGACTTGTGTGAGAGCTGATGATACTGTCGCACGCATGGGTGGCGATGAATTCACCATCATATTGAGTAGTCTCAATAATCAAATGAGTACTGAGCCTATTGCACAAAATATTTTAGATAAGTTTGCTGAGCCTTTTAATTTGGAAGGTGAGGTTGTGTATATCACCACCAGCATAGGCATCAGTGTTTATCCGGTTGATGGCACAGAGGTGGATGTATTGCTTAAAAATGCAGATCAGGCGATGTATGCGGCTAAAGAGCAGGGCAGAAACCGCTATCACTATTTCACTGCATTCATGCAAGAAGCTGCGTTAACTCGCATGCATCTAAGCAACGATTTGCGCGGCGCATTGGCAGCAAATCAATTTCGATTGTATTACCAGCCTATTGTAGAACTCGCATCCGGCAATATTCATAAAGCGGAAGCCCTAATTCGCTGGCAACATCCACAACGCGGTTTGGTTAACCCGGATGAGTTTATCCCTATTGCCGAACACACCGGCATGATTATTGGAATTGGTGACTGGGTATTTGCCGAAGCGGTAGATCAGGTCGTTAAATGGCGTGCCCATCAGCCCGATTTTCAAATCAGCATCAATCGCTCTCCAGTGCAGTTTAGGGCTAACCTCAAATATCACCTGAATTGGATCAACCATCTACAGTCACTAGGACTATCCGGAAACAGCATTTGTATCGAAATTACTGAAGGTCTATTGCTGGATGCCCGTGATGGGGTAATAAGTCAGCTGGATAGTTATAGCAAAGCCGGTATTCAAGTAGCAATTGATGATTTTGGTACTGGCTATTCATCGCTGGCATACTTAAGGAAATTCAATATTGATTATGTGAAAATTGACAGGTCATTCACGTCTAATATCTATCCGGATTCTAGCGATTTAGTGTTATGCGAGGCCATTATCGCCATGGCGCATAAGTTAGGCAAAAAAGTAGTTGCAGAAGGTATTGAAACTCAAGGGCAACTAGATTTGCTGATGGCGGCAGGTTGTGATTTTGGGCAAGGCTATTTATTTTCCAAGCCAATTCCTGCTAACGATTTTGAAAGCCTTTTATGGAAAAGAACTAAAGTCAAAAGTTTGACCGGACAATAAAACTTGCTAGTGCTAATTCTCCCGTATATCGACAAGAATGCATGGTTTCTTTATTCAAATGAATCCGATGGCGTTGAAAAGTTACAAATTGATGACTTAATACATAGGACGCACTGTCAATGAGTGCGCCCTATGCCGGTTGCAGCGCTTAGTATGAAAATAGAGTAAATGCCAACGTTTATTATTAAATCAAATTGACTTTATGGCTTTTTGAGAATGCTAAAACCATACTTTTGGAAAACTTCCAAAGCTGCATTAGATTGAATATAAGCAAAATAATCATTATTCACATTTTTTGCATTCGCCACAAATGCCATTGGATAAACAATAGGCTTATGGCTCTCTTCTGGAAAGGTTGTAATAATTTCTACTTTATTCGAAACTTTAGCATCGGTCTCATAGACAATTCCCGCGCCGCACTCACCGCGTTCAACAAATGCCAGTGCTCCTCTTACATCTTGTGCACCGACGATTCTGGTTTTAATCCCATCCCACCAATTTAAATAAGTAAGTGATTCCTTAGCGTAGATACCTGCAGGCACGGATTCAATGTCACCGGTACATAATCTACCGTCAAAAGCTTTTGAGAAATCGAATGACTTCTCAAGCTTCACGTTAAAACCACGGCCTTTTGGGGCGATAAGCACTAACTTGTTGCCTAAGAACTCTTTACGCGATGCTACGTTAATCAGTTTTTTATCCTGCAAATAATTCATCCATTTAGTATCCGCTGAGATAAAAATATCCGCAGGTGCACCATTTTCAATTTGTTTTGCGAGGGTTGAAGAGGCGGCGAAAGAGTGGGTGATTTTAGTCGCCTTTTCTTTTTCGTACTGCACACTTATGTCAGTCATGGCGTTGGTTAAGCTAGCAGCAGCAAATACGGTAACTTTGTCATCAGCATTCGCAACGATACCTAAAATTGCAAGCAGTAAGGCAATTGCCCATGTAGCAATATTTTTCATCATGTTTTTTTCCTTAATTGTTAGGTAGTAGCGATTAGAAGTCGTATTGGGCTCTTAGCACAATCGCTTTTTCAGTGTCGTCAAGTTTGCCATTAATTCGAATGTCATCTTCAAATTCCGTTTGAATATAGTTAAGCACTAAACGTGAATTTGGATTCATTATCCATTTGGCACCAGCTGTCCAAGAACTTGCTTCACTGCTGAATGCGGTAGTTGCTGTTGCTGCTGGTAATAATGATTTGAAATCTGATGCATCAAACTTACTGTAACGTAAGCCCAATTCGAAAGCGCCCCAGCCGTCTTTGGTATCGAAATTATTTTTTGGCTTTAATCTACCAAATACACCACTTTTGTAGGTATCTGCATATGATTCACCTGTGACTAGCCAATTCAAATCGGCGTACCATACCTTGATGTCATTATCAAAGGCAATTCCAGCAGCAGTTGGACCGCGTTTACCTTCAAAATTCGCATTGATATATTCCGCCTGTACTTTTACAGGACCATAAGCCAATGCAGTTTCCAGACCCAAACGATCTCGATCGGAGGTGAGTGCTGAGCTAATGTTTGCAACATTAAAAAATTGTACTCCACTGCCTTCTGTACTTTGCGCAATACTATTACCTGCTGAAGTAGAAAAACCGATACTTCCTGTACTTGCTGATGCGCCAACATGCAACACTAAGTCTTTATTTTCAGTAAAGCTGGCAAAGTTAGCGTTAATTCTACCGCCGATATCTTTGCTATCTCTTACATCATCGACGTTTTGTGCCGTGCCATTCACTATATAAGCATTGTAATTCAGCCATGGTAACGGATCGCCAAATACCATGACGCCTCGGTCATAGGTTGAGGTAAATATAGAACCGTTATTGGTTGCTAAAGAGAGTTCAGTAAAGTCAGTAAAATTGGTACTTTGTGGGCGTTCTAAGCCGAAAAATGGTTTGAACTGACCGACACGAATCTTTGCAGCTGGCCAGCGATTAAAATCCAGATAGCCATATGTTAAAGCTGTCGTGCCTTTTGCGCCCGTATTATCGTTTGCATATTCGCCTTCAACCCGCACTGCAAAATCCTTTAAGAAGGAAAAAGTACCGCCGAATCTTGCGCGACGAATACTGAATGTGTCATTCTTCCACTCATCTGGCTGATAGGTTCTATAGTCAGTCTGGATACGACCGTTCAACTGCAATTTCCAGTTACCTGTGCCATCTTCAAATACCAGGCCATCTTTAAAGGCGCCATAAATAGGCGAACCTTTACTGCTCCCTTTTTCTTCTGATCTAGTTATTTTTGATTGGCTGACTTGGTTTTCAATTCCTACCAATTCTTTGGTTAATAATTCGACTTGCTTGTCTTGTTCGGCACGTTGTTGTTGCATCGTTTGCAGCGCTTTTTCTAATTGCTGGATACGTGCTTCAAGGTCTGAGTTTTCTGCGCTTGCACTTAGTGGCATTGAAACTGTAATTATTGAAGATAGCAGTACTCGTTTTGAAAGAGGGAAGTGCATAATGTCTCCTGGTTTTTATATTGGCAAAGTGCGAATGGGGGCAAATACCTTCTTTGGTAAAGCTTCATTTCTGCGTTAAATACCATCTTTGGTGTTATATCGTTATATTATCAGAAATATAGCGATGTTAACATTTGTGTAACAATTGCTAGAATGCGAGGATTGGCTTGAGTCTTTTAGCTTAGCGCCTATCAGCGCGCTAAAAGGTCTAAAAAGTCATGCATTTCGGAAAATACATACTGCTCAGATTTAGCTTGGATAGAGAGGTACTCTTTCAAAACATGGTGCCCGAAGGATGTGAGCGTTGCGCCGCCTCCGTGCGATCCGCCTATGACGGTAGTCACTAGCGGTTCTTTAAAGCTCGCATTCATGACCATGACCAAATCCCAAGCCCGTTTATAGGACATGTTCATACTCTTGGCTGCACCTGATATTGAACCGTGACCACTGATCGCTTGAAGCAACTGTGCTTTTCCCGGGCCAAAGGCAATGCCGTTACCATGTTGAATTTGAATTTTAATTTTGACCGGATACATGGATTAAGTTAACTCTATTTTTTCTTATTAATGTAAAAATAATATGGAATCATATTCAAGTAAGTCTATGTATCTAAATTACTAATCATAATACGTTGAGACAAAAATAGGGGAGTAAAGAGTAAATAGTGGTAAAAACTGGTGAACTACATAAAAAACGGGTTTCAGATATGTTCTGAAACCCGCTTAGAATTTGGCTCCTCGACCTGAGATCGAACCAGAAATCCACGGATTGTTTGAGTTCGATTGGCTAATACTCTCAATTCAATTGTTTTATTCAGATATGAGAAACTCGTTATCGTCTGTTCTTATGTAAAAACTTCCTTGAGGGTCTATTTTAAGCGCTCTAATCCTATACCCAGTTAATACGGGCTCGGCATAAACAAAACTCGCTCCTTCTTTCTTAGCCCGATACAGGGTTTTAGAGGCCATACCGGCAAAAAAATAATTATTATCCCAATAGTCGTTTTTTCCAGTGCTGGCATATTTAGCAATGGGACCGATTCCTATGGATGGTAGAAATGTCATGACAGGCTTTTCATAACCCTCATGGCTGTTAAATTTATTGCCATAATAATTGCCCATTCCATCTCTTTCATAAATGGTTCCATAACTCACAATGGGCCACCCATAATTCTTATTTCGCTTGATCAGATTGATCTCATCTCCGCCTCTAGGGCCGTGCTCAGTTAACCAAAGCTCATTCGACTCTCGATCATACATAAGTCCTCCTGATGGTGATCTAAGACCTGACGCAAAGACTTCAGCATTGAGTCGTTTTAAATCTATACGAATGACTTTGCCGATAGACGTAGTGTTGTCTTGTACGCGCTCCGGCTTTGAAAAATCCCCTATACTTAAATATAGCGTGTAGTCATTTTCCCCAATAGCTAACTTCCCACCCACTTGATGACCTAATATGGGCTCTTTGATAGCGGGTCGGCTTAAATATATTTCTCTTTTGAAGATAAGTTCGTAACCCTCTTTATCTAGTTCAAATTCAGATACAGCTAACCTGACGCCATTAAATTGATCGTCCCAAACGGTATAGGCGACAAAAAGTGAATGATTGATCAGTAACGAATCCTTAACCCCAGATAAGTCTTTACAATACACCACGTTCTTGGCATCACTTTCTTCAGTAGAATTCTCACTGCCAGGGATAAACTTGGACAATTTCTTGCCGGTTTTCGTTAACACCATTTCGCTATCCAATTTCGCAAAATGGATATCTCCGCATTTACTTATAAAAAGATATTGTGCTGTATCAAGCTTCTCAAAAGGCCCCATTGGGTAACCATCTTCAAATGGCAAAGCAAATACTTTGAGGTTTGAAGTGCCGAACACTGACTGAATTCGAACAGGCTCTTTTTCGACTTGGGGAGCATCAGTTATTAATAACGTAGGCACGTTTTGATTCATATCATTACTGGTTGTGCCGGAAGGGTTAGATTGCTCAGATGTTGCGATAGAGCTTTGAAAAGTGAGAAGAAATACCACTACAAACAGAACAGTTTTCTGCATTCATACCTCAGATGTTTTTTTAATTTAGATTAGAATACTTTGAATATTGATTATTAATAATCGTTATACAGTTGGGCATCGCCGCACTAAAACTACATTTATTAAGAAATGCGTTGCAGTCTTTGATTAAGTCTTCATTAAAGTAATTAGATTTACAACTTAAATGTTAACAAAAAAAGCCACCTAATGGTGGCTCACAATTCATTATCGATTTTTAGTCGATATATGTTCGCTATCAATAAGAGCTTTATTTCTTCAAGTAATTTTTGCAGAGCGGAATAAGAATTGCAGAGCGAAAAAAACCGCCAACATCTCTGTCAGAGGCTTAATATTTGGCTCCTCAACCTGGGCTCGAACCAGGGACACACGGATTAACAGTAGGACGCAACTCCCAATTATGTATCTGAAAGCCTAAGATTTCTAATAAATTTCCTGTATGTCATTAAACTCGTAGGTGCTGGCGTTCTCTTCTGGTGTGCAGTAGTCTAAGATTATCTCGCGGGACGAACCACATGAGTGAGCCTTTACGTTGACAGAAAGAGCAATTGCAAGACATCGCGCCAGTCAGTGTTCCTTCTACTTCAAACTTGATTTGCCAGAAAATACTCTATCAAGTGTACAAAAAGTTTATCTAAGCTTTTTATGTTTGTACATTAAGCTGTCTGCATCGGCAACCATATTGTTGATTGACTCATGTTTTTGATTGTCGTACTCTACAGAACCAATACTAAACTCAATGTCATATCCTCTGTTTGATTTTCTGTTGTAATCTAAAACATTTTGTTGCAAACGTTCCAAGCTTTTTTTGCATTCTTCTGCCGAACATTTCGTTTGTAGTACGGCAAACTCATCACCACCAATACGGCCAATTACATCGAAATCTCGAAATGTTTCTCTTAATAGGTGACTAAACTCACGAAGCGCATGATCACCCTCGGCATGACCATATTTATCATTGATAGATTTAAATTTATCAAGATCAATAAACATTAAAGATGCTGAGAATCCCATTCTGTTACACAGTGATAGTGCGCGCTTCGAGAGTGATTCAAACCCGCGCTTATTAGAAATCATTGTTAATTCGTCTATTGTAGCCAATTGAATTGCGACGACTTCCTGTTCTACCATACGAGCTAGATCGCGTAGCAGCTCTGCATCCTCATCACTAAAGTCTCTCGGTGATTGATCAATTAAGCAAATCGTTCCTAATTTACTTCCGTTTGGGGCACTAATCGGACATCCCGCATAAAAACGAATGTTAGGAGAGCCTGTAACAAGTGGATTACCAACAAACCTTGGATCAAGTACTGTGTCTAATACAATAAATACCTCATCACCTAAAATTGCATGTCCACAGAAAGAAATGTCCCTAGAAGTTTCTTTGACATCCAAACCAAGTGACGATAAAAACCACTGGCGATCTGTATCTATCAAAGAGATAAGCGCTACAGGCACTCTAAACATTCTTTTAGCTAGTCGTGTTATTCGGTCAAAGCGTTCTTGCGGCGAAGAGTCAAGGATACCCAGTGACACTAATGTATCAATTCGAATTTTTTCATTAGGGGGAGTGGCCGGTTGTTGCATCTTTTTCCTGATACTTATGTTTAATACTTTATATACGAAACACAATTGGGAAATTAGTTGCAAATATCTAAAGCTGGTTTACGAGAAATTATATTCGAGGACAATCGCGAATGATAGATGAGTGAACTGTGAAATATTAAAAATAATGCATCTCTCTAACTATTTCTTGAACGTGACACTCCGCAGAGAACTCTAAAAAACAAAATTAATAAATGAGTTACTGCTAGTTATTAATGAACCGAAATCGATTGTGCTTAAAAAATCTTCTTTAATTAATAAATAAAAAATATAAGGTGCTTTTAGAAACGCCGACCACGCATTTCCCAAATATTGGTCGCATCTCTTAAAATTTCTCCTGTTTCTTTATCCCGCGCTTTTATTCGTTCTATTTGTGTTCTGATAGGAGGAAGCGTAAGTTTTGCTGGAATTGGCAACATAGCATTGGCCAAATAAAATATGGCAAGAAATAATAACGCCAACGCCGCTGATCCTTTCCATGCCCAGTAAATAAGAATGCCCCATTTGATAATGGTCAACGGTAGCGCGATGACAAAATAGCTTGGCGTCATCAACGCACCGGTTAAGACTGGCAAATCACCAGATCTACTAATTTGGAGGATGGTTCTTTGTACGAGACTAAAGTACAAATGAATAATGGCCAATATAAGGAAGCCACAAAAACAAACAACGTTAATCATATTAATATCACTTTTTTTGTAATGATTATAACTTTCATGATTAGAGTTACATATTGCTAAATGCACAACTTATTTTAAAGCCGAGCAAATGCAACAATTATTAAGCAGTTCGGCCCATAACGGACATTCAACGTTTAAGTTGAATTACGCATTAAAGTACGTCACAGATGAGCTATTATTAGGGTTGATTTATACCACCTTATATCAAGGACTGCATCTTAATTGCTTATCAATTGATGTCAGTTTTCCACTGGATAGGCTTGCTTGATATGTCCTATGTAAGTTTTGAGTAATACCTAACCATGACTCAAGTTTTGGATTTATTCCAATATTATGTTAGCTAACTAACAAAGTCATGAAGTAAATAGTGCAATACTCAATCCATAAATTCACCCTTTAATGGAGGTTAATTGTGGCACTATCCAATGAAACATACTCAGAAGAATTAGTTCTTGGCGAACCTTCAGCCGAAAATTATTATAAGAGCCCGTTAAATGCTAGTGCCGTTTCTTGGGGTGCGATATTGGCAGGAGCCACAGCAGCTGCCGCATTATCGTTAATCCTCTTACTCTTGGGCGCGGGTTTGGGTCTGTCATCTGTTTCACCCTGGGCGCAAAAAGGTGTTAGTGCGGGTGCATTTGGAATCTCTACCATTGTTTGGCTGACGGTTACTCAAATTCTTGCAGCTGGTATGGGTGGTTATCTAGCGGGAAGGCTAAGAGCAAAATGGGCTGGCGCGCATGCGGATGAAGTCTATTTCCGCGATACAGCACATGGTTTTCTATCTTGGGCTGTTGCATCACTTGCTACTGCCGCCTTACTTACATCTGCAATCGGAACCATTGTTAGTGGCGGTACACAGGCCGCAGCCAGTTTGGCTGGCGGAGCAGTAGCTGCCACTGTGACAGGTGTTGCTTCGGGTGAATCTGGCAATTCTGATCATGGAATACAGTCAGGCACTGAGGGGCTAGGATATTTTGTTGACGCTCTGTTTCGACCAAATATGCATATGCCCATTGAGTCATCTACAGAAGATAGTGCCACAACTGGCACGCCTCAAAAAACAACCCTAGTATCAGAAGTGACACGAATCTTTGTTCATTCAATGGATGCAAAAACATTGCCAGCAGCAGATATGTCTTATATCGGCCAACTAATTTTAAAGAATACCGGTTTGACTCAGCAAGAGGCTGAAAAACGCGTCGATGATATTTATAACAACTTACAGAAACAGAAAGCGGATGCTGAAGTAGCCGCGAAAGAGGCAGCCGAAAAAGCACGTAAAGCGACTATCTACGCAACATTGTGGTTGTTTGTTTCACTGCTGATGGGAGCGTTTTCAGCAAGCCTTGCGGCTACCTGGGGTGGTCGAGAGCGTGATGTTTAATCGTATTTAACTAATCCCTTCTATTCATTCTGGAGACTATTATGCGTTCATTATTATTATTTTTTCTTGGTGTGCCTATTCCACTCATTATCTTAATCGCTCTATTCGTTCATTAAATGGAGTATTCCTAAAAGGAAAGTGTGCGATGAAAACTGAACAAGGTAAGACTGGGAAATTTATTGCTCCAATCAAATCTCAGGAAGCTATCAAACTACTCATTGCTGATCATAGACTTGTTAGCAAGCTGTTTGATGAATATGAAAAAGCATCCACAAAGGCCATGAGGAAGAAATTAGTGGCTCAAATCTGTATGGAGTTGAGTATTCATGCGCAAGTAGAAGAGGAGATTTTTTATCCTGCGGTTAAAAAGGCATTAAAAGATCACGAGCTTGTTCCTGAAGCGACAGTAGAGCATGCGAGCTTGAAAACGCTTATTGCACAAATTGAAGGCAAAGAGCCGGATGGAGAAATGTACGACGCCAAAGTAAAGGTGCTTTGTGAATATGTGAAGCATCATGTGAAAGAAGAGCAAAACGAGATGTTTCCGAAAGCGAAGGCGACAAATCTGGATATGGTGGAATTGGGCGAAAAAATCACGGCTCGTAAGCAAGAGTTGATTGCTGAGAAAGCTTAATACCAACTGTTTACTTTTTAAAATGTAAGTTTCATTTTTAGGGTGATTCTATGAGCAACGAAAAGTCAGTAAGCAATAAAGACAAAGCATCTTCCAGCAATACTCATTTAGGAAATGGTGGAGAGGTTCATCAGCTCGCTAGTGGCGATCATTCCTTATTGACGACTAATCAAGGAGTAGGGATTTCTGATAATCAAAATTCGCTTAAAGCCAATCCTCGCGGCCCAACGTTATTAGAAGATTTCATCTTACGAGAAAAAATCACACACTTTGATCATGAACGTATCCCTGAGCGTATCGTTCATGCGCGCGGAACTGGTGTTCATGGATACTTTGAGTTAACAACCTCGTTACAAAAATACACAACCGCAAAAATACTGACGGAAGTTGGTACAAAGACGCCACTTTTTACACGCATCTCAACTGTTGCTGGCGGCTCTGGCTCTGTTGATACGCCACGTGACGTACGCGGTTTTGCTATTAAATTTTTTACGCAAGAGGGTAATTGGGATTTAGTGGGTAACAATATTCCAGTTTTCTTTATTCAGGATGCAATCAAATTTCCTGATTTAGTGCACGCTGTAAAAATGGAGCCAGATCGTGGTTTTCCACAATCTGCTACTGCGCATGATACTTTTTGGGACTTTATCTCGCTCACGCCCGAATCCATGCATATGGTGATGTGGATCATGTCCGACCGCACAATTCCACGTTCATTACGCATGATTGAAGGCTTTGGTGTACATAGCTTCCGCTTGATTAATGAAAGTGGCGACTCTACTTTTGTAAAATTCCACTGGCGCCCAAAACTAGGCCTTCAATCTACGATATGGGATGAAGCGGTTAAAATAGCTGGTGCTGACCCAGATTTCTTGCGGCGTGAAATGTTTGAAGCGATTGAAGCGGGTGATTTTCCAGAATGGGAATTTGCCGTGCAACTTTTCACCCAAGAAGAAGCGGATAAATTCCCATTTGATCATCTAGATGCTACTAAACTAATTCCAGAAGAGCTTGTTCCGCTGAAAGTGATTGGCCGTATGGTACTTGATCGCTGGCCAAATAATTTCTTCGCAGAAACAGAACAAGTCGCATTTTGCCCATCACATGTTGTACCAGGCATTGATTTCAGCAACGACCCGCTTTTACAAGGTCGCTTATTCTCTTATTTAGATACTCAGCTATCCCGTTTGGGTTCAGCTAATTTCCACCAGATACCAATTAATGCGCCAAAATGTCCTTTTGCCAACCATCAACGTGATGGCCATATGCAGATGGACCAGCCAACTGGCAGAGTTGCTTACGAACCTAACTCCTTATCTACAGACTCTCCACGTGAGTCACCAAAAGGCTTTCATAGCGCGGTTGTTAACGAGTCTGGAGATAAAGGCAGAGTCAGGGCAGAAAGCTTCGCAGATCATTACTCTCAAGCACGACAGTTTTTTATTAGCCAGACAAGCTATGAGCAGGCGCACATTGCGTCCGCATTAGTGTTTGAGCTATCTAAAGTGGAACATTTACACATTAGAGTGGCAATGGTTGCGCATTTACTGCATATATCAGAAGACCTAGCGAATAGAGTAGCTAAAGGATTGGGATTGGATAAGATGCCAAACGCACCAAAAGCTGCTGCAAAAGTACAAGAAATGCCAGCATCACCAGCATTGCAAACTATCGGAAAAATGAAAAACACCTTGCAAGGACGTTTAATCGGCATTCTTGTTGCAGATGGCTCAGATGCAACTGTGATTAATAGTATCAAAAAGGCTGTAATCAAGGCTGGTGCAAGTGTCAAAGTGGTTGGGCCAAAAATTGGCGGTGCAAAATTAAGTGATGGCTCTATTCACGCAGTTGATGGACAGCTTGCTGGAACACCTTCAGTAATATTTGATGCTGTAGCAATCATTCTCTCCAATGAAGGTGCAAAAACACTCTCTACGGAATCTGCTGTAATCGATTTTATCCGCGATGCATTTGGTCATTTAAAAGCTATTGCTGTAGATAATGGAGGCGAAGTCTTAGTTAATAAAGCAAACATTACTGCCGATAAAGGTGTGATAAATGCTTCAGATATAGAGGCTTTTATTTCCGCAGCAAAAACGCGCCAATTTGATAGAGAGAAATCAGTTCGAACATTAGCTTGATATTTAGATGCTCATTAAATATTAGCTTTAGATAAGTGAGATGCAACTGCCCAAGTTCTTTGATTAATTGGGTTTTAAGTAGTATTGCATTAACTTTCAGAGCGTAATCAACCCCCTACATAAGAGTAATCATATTTCCTATAAATATTCTTAATTCAATAAATTATGGTTATGACTTTAGGAGAATGAATAATGGATAAACAGGGCACTCAAAAGAAAACAATTCCTGCTCAACATCAAACACATAATCCTGGGTTAGAGAGCAAGATGACGCCAGAACCTGAGTACATTAAAAAAGACTATCGTCCCAGTGGTAAATTGAAGAACAAAGTAGCCATCATCACTGGCGGTGATAGTGGAATTGGCAGAGCAATCGCAATAGCCTATGCTGTAGAAGGTGCCAATGTTGTTATTCAATATTTAAATGAACATATTGATGCCAAAAAAACTAAAAAATTAGTAGAGGATGCTGGTAGAGAATGCTTGTTAATCTCTGGCGATTTACGCGAAGAAAAATTCTGCAAATCAATTATCACCAAAACAATCGGGTATTTTGGCAAGCTTGATGTTGTCGTCAATAATGCAGCCGAACAGTTTCCGCAGGACGATTTTTTAGAGATTAAAACCGATGAATTAATCGATACTTTCCGCGTCAATATATTCCCACTATTTCACATTATTAAAGCGGCCATACCCCATTTAAAAAAAGGCAGCAGCATTATTAACACAGCCTCAGTTACAGCATATCGAGGCAGTGATCATTTAATTGATTACTCTGCTACTAAAGGTGCAATCGTTACACTCACTCGGTCGCTTTCTAAACAGCTTATAAAGAAAGGTATCTACGTGAATGCGGTGGCTCCGGGGCCTATTTGGACACCTCTGATCGCTTCAACATTTTCGGCTAAAGAAGTTAAAAAATTTGGGACAAATACGCCTATGGGAAGAGCAGGCCAACCAAGTGAAGTTTCGCCTTGCTATGTTTTTCTTGCCTCAAATGACTCTTCATATATGAGTGGTCAAGTCCTTCACCCAAATGGAGGTGAAATTATTAACACCTAAAATATTAAAAATGGAGGCGATAAATGCTTAATAAGAGGATAAGGAGCCAGAAAAGATTGTAAAAATGGCTCTTAAATTGGTTTTAAGTAAGGATTTATTAAGCGCTAGTCAGTTTATGACTGAATCTGGAGTATCAAACAAAATAATTGCATTTCAAAGATAGATATCTTGAACGTCATCCATACCTTACATATTTTCCAGAACAATCCCTACATTTATTATGTCGAGAAACTTTCATAGTTATGTCTAAATATAACAAAGGAGAAAGTAATGTTCTTTCTAGGATGGCAAGGTATTTATACTTTTATCGCACTATGTATTTTTGTTGGTTTAATTATTTTTTACTTTGCGAAAAAAATAAATTTAGAATCAAGTTCAAGCATTTAGGACGATGACTCTCTAATCTTATTCTAAGCAAATATAGCTCTTTAGATTGTTTCTAAATATCATTAAACTTTTAAGATGGCTTAGTTAGCTTATAACAATGTTATGCGGTTTCTTCCTATAGAAACTTCATAGACTTCAATAATCCATCAGGCTTTGCATGGCATTCGACAATGGGAGTGTTATGATCAGTCAGCGTAACTAAAAGAATGTTAGCTTCGCATTCTTCCTTGGTCTTGAAGCTAACAGCACTTTTAGCAATAACAATATTTCCGCAAATTTTGGTTAACTGCCAGTGCCACTCTGGAACTGATGGTTGCTCGGGATTTGGTTCGTTGTACATTTCAAATAGCATAAAATTTACTCCTAGAATAAAGATAAAGTAAGCTAATTAGTACTTTGCAGGATCGTAAACTTTAATAATTTGAAGTGTTTTTAAGGCTCTGGAAACCTTAAAATTCAAAATCTTGCAGCAATTCACTGTATACCTTTAAATACTAATGTAAAAAACATATATTCATATGAGCTACAAACGTTAACCCAACATTCAGCAACTTAGATGCGAGTAAGAAAACGGCAGCATAGATGTAGAGGCTGCCGTAGTGTCGTGTATTGAGGTCAAATCTAGGGATTTATCAAACTCGACAGTTGCACTTTATACTTTTGTTTGAGTTTGGTTTGTAAGTATTTGTCTGATTAAATTGTAGGATTATTCAGCAAAATAAATTTTTCTATACCTCTGCTTAACATAGATGGTTTGATTAGGTGGTTTTGCGTCAGTTGGCCACAACCCCCATAACGGTCATTCAAAAAACTCAACTTCGTAGAATCAACCTTATGTCTAAGTAAATGGTCCGTTGGAGGAATGCTGGCTTTTAATTTGCATTAGTGGATAGAGCTGTTGTCAGTATATACTGGTCTGTATATATTTGGCTTAAACATATATCCTATTCCTTAAGCAACACTCTTGAGAGTCATCATGAAATATCTAACAATATTCTTATCTGTAACGTTCAGTATCATTTTTCCTGTCCTAAACTATGCGAACGCAGCCGCGTCTTCTAAAGTCATGGTCTTAGACTTTCAACTAAACGATTTAACAGATCTTCCGAATGCACCACAGGAATTAGAGCGCATCAGTTATCTAACAAAGACTTATAAAGAAGTTTTAGAGAAGAAAGGTGTAAATATTGTACCTGTGGCCGACAAGTTGAAAGCCGATATCCAAAATCAATCACCCACCTATTTATTTGACCAAATCGAATATGTTGCGGAAGTGGCTACAGAAAGTGGAGCCGATTACGCGCTAATAAACGTAGCGCTGAAACCTACATACTTATTTGTCTACCCAAGAATTTTGCTTGTCGATGCTAAGCTGAAAAAAGTAGTACTGGCCAAAGCTTTTCAATTGGAGAGTTCATGGACAGACCAAAACACGACTGCAAATACTGCAAAGAAAATGGCAGAAGCCGTTGCAGCTGCAATTAAGAGCTTCGACGAGAAAAAATGAATGCTTTAAGGTAATAAATCTTCATTTATATAGCGTATTTAAATTTAACAACCATCAGATTTTATTGGTACTACGAGGTAGCTTTGGGCCGGAAGAAGGCTTAGATTAGCGTTGGCGGTGAACGTAAGAAACGCTACTATTATTAACTTTGCATGGCTCATGTAGATAGTTAGATATCATCCAAAAGTGGATATTTGCTTACCTAGAATCAATTTAAAAACCTAAAATAAGCCCCTAAATTTAGGGGCTTATTTCATTCAGTTGCAGGTTTTTTGTTTAATTACCAAAGATAGCTTAATTGCGCGTCCACTCTGCGAGATGTTCCGTAGTAGCAATAGAAGTCGCATGCGCTTGACGGCTAAGCATGAAGTACTAAAATGCATCACCATCACGCGGTTCATAGGCATCGCGTAATTTTGCGTTAATGGCATCTAGGTCGTCATCAAATGACTGATCCCGTGCGGTAGTATCTGTATTATATTTTGTGACAGGCTTAGACGCAGATGGAGTGGGGTCTATAGCCGGGGAATTTGTTAACCACTTTTCAAAGGGTGCTACATCGATGCCTTGCGGTATATACCAGTGTTTTGATTCGGCGTTCCAACGTGCACCCAATGATTTAGCTTGGTCTTTCTCGTTGAATGGTACTTTTAGACTAATGTTAGATGTGGCATTCATTTTTATGAGCTATTTCCTAAAACAAAAAAAGCCCCACATTTCTGCAGGGCTTCTTTATTTATTTGGCTCCTCGACCTGGGCTCGAACCAGGGACACACGGATTAACAGTAGGACACTACTCCAAATTATGTATCTGAAAGCCTAAGATTTCTAATAAATTTCCTGAATGCCATTATCTCACAAATCTCTTTTTGAACCTATGTAGAACCTTGAAGCTTTAATTTTCTTGTATAAGTCTCTAAAAAACAAAACGAATCAACGAGTTATCACTGCCAATCAGTGAACCTAAACCGATTGTGATTAAAAAATTCTTTCTAATGTGTATTTCTGTGACTAAAAAACACGAATAATTTTTCTAAGAAGTTACAACCTGAAATATTAATTTTTTTAATGACTTAATACGGCCCAAAGCTGACCTTCATAATAACCTATGAAGATTTACAAAACCAATGAATCCCATACCAATAAAAAATATAGCGAATTGTGAATTTTCAAGTACTAGAGATTTATCATTCATCCTCTTCCCAAGCAAATTCTTTTTAGATTTTCGCAAAGTAAATTGAAAGCTTTTTTAATGGCATAACTAGACGACCGGTCTAATTAATGCAATAATGCACTTATGGGTAATGAACTTCCAATCATAAAGTCTGGCGATACGCGTCAGCAAATCCTCGATACAGCCAAGGGCATCATCCTCGGCAAGGGCTTTGCTGCGGTCGGCCTCAACGAGATACTTTCCACCGCAGGTGTGGCCAAGGGCTCGTTTTATCACTATTTCAAATCTAAAGAGCAGTTTGGCAACGCCTTGCTCAAAGATTACTTTGACGACTACCTGCAGATGTTAGAGCACATGCTTAAAGATGACGGCAGCACTAATTCCAGCCGCCTGCTGGGATTTTTCCAGTTCTGGCTGGATACGCAGTCTAGTGATGCCACAACGGATAAATGTCTGGTCGTTAAATTGAGCGCGGAAGTGACGGATCTTTCCGAATCCATGCGACTCACACTGAAAAATGGCACCGACAGGGTAATAGCCTGCCTCACTCATTGCGTGCAAGAAGGTATACGCACAGATGAATTCCCCGCCAACCTCGATGCAAAAACTGTCACGGCAGAGATCTACTATATGTGGATAGGCGCAACGCTTTTGACCAAGGTAGGCCGCACGCGTGCAGCCTTGGAATGCGCCATGAATGCCACGAAAGCGAGATTGGGGCTTAATTGAGTACGATCTTTTTTATTTGGCCGAACACTAGCCGACTGGTCTAATAACTGTAATTTTTAAGGAGTTTTGATGCTGAATTTTGATTTTTACAACCCGACGCGCATCGCTTTCGGCAAGGGCAAGGTCGCCGAAATCGACAAGCTGGTGCCTGCTGAGTCTCGCGTATTGATTGTTTACGGCGGCAGTAGCGCCAAGAAGAATGGCACGCTGGATGAAGTCAAAGCTGCGCTGGGCGGGCGTTATGTCGAGGAATTCAGCGGCATCGAGCCAAACCCTACCTATGAGACCCTAATGAAAGCCGTCGCCCAAATCAAGGTAAATAGGCTGGACTATCTGCTGGCAGTCGGCGGCGGCTCGGTGATTGATGGCACCAAGTTTGTCGCGGCGGCGGTGTATGCCGAGGGTGACCCGTGGGAGATTTTGCTCCAGCGCGGTGCCAATGTGAAACAGGCCATGCCTTATGGCACTGTGCTGACCTTGCCTGCGACAGGCTCGGAGATGAACGACGGCTCGGTGATTTCACGCACCGAAACCGCATCTGGCTTGCACGACAAGCTCTATTTCTCCAGTGAGCATGTGTTTCCACAGTTCTCCGTGCTAGACCCGAGCAAGAGCTACACCCTGCCGCCGCGCCAGTTGGCTAACGGCGTGGTGGATGCCTACACCCACATCATGGAGCAATACCTGACCTACCCGGTGGAAGCGCGGGTGCAGGATCGCTTTGCCGAAGGCTTGCTACAGACCCTTATCGAGGTTGGTCCCAAGGTGCTGGCCAATCCGCAGGATTACGACACTCAGGCCAACTTCATGTGGGTCGCCACCCTGGCCTTGAATGGCTTGATCGGCTCCGGTGTGCCCAGCGATTGGGCGACGCACATGATAGGCCACGAGATCACCGCGCTGCATGGATTGGATCACGCACAGACTCTCGCTATTATCCTGCCGACCATGTTGAGCGTGCGTCGCGAATCCAAGCGCGCCAAGCTGCTGCAATATGCCGAGCGCGTCTGGCATATCAGTGAAGGGTCAGAGGATGCTCGCATCGAAGCGGCCATCCAGAATACCCGCGCTTTTTTCGAGAGTCTCAGCGTGCCTACGCGCTTATCCGCCTACAACATCAGCGCGGATGCCATTCCTGCCCTGCTGGCACAGCTTGAAAGTCATGGCATGGTCAAACTCGGTGAGCATGAGGATGTGACGCTGGATAAGAGCAGGGAAGTGCTGGAAGCCAGTATTTAAATTTTTAATAGGGTGGATAAAGCGCGATATCGCGAATTCACCACCTTTGTACTTATTTTTTATTAGGAGCAATCATGAGCAAAAAGTTAGCACTGTATGTACGTCTGCACGCCAAGATAGGCAAGGAAGCAGCACTGGAAGCATTTCTGAAATCCGCACTACCGCTGGTGGAAAATGAGCCAGAAACCGCTACCTGGTACGCACTCAAATTCGGCCCAGCCACCTTTGGTATCTTTGACACTTTTATGGATGAACATGGTCGACAAGCTCATTTGACCGGTAAAATCGCTGAAGCACTGATGGCGAATGCCACAGACTTGCTGGCTGAGATGCCGGTGATCGAAACCGTTGATTTACTGGCAGTCAAAGGCCAGGCTTAAATCAGTTTTTGGCAAGGTATATAGCTCCTTCCCTAGTTATATCGAGCCTATACTGGCGCATCGCTTTCTTCCCCCTTTGTGGGTGTGCCAGTTTTTTTCTTATAGAGCATAATGTATACCCCTAATCCAAATCAATCGCCGACAACCAACCGCGGCTGGCAACGTGTATTCCAACAAGGCAAACTCACGCTGGGCATCATGTTCCCAATCGAGGCCTTCGAGCGTGATCAGCCGAACATGCACAACCAGGTAGCGCTGGCACAGTTGGCCGAAAAAGCCGGTTTTTCCAGCCTAGGCTTTCGCGATGTGCCCCTGCGCGACCCGAATTTTGGCGATGTCGGTCAGGTATTCGACCCTTGGGTTTATCTCGGTTATATGGCCGCGCAGACCACAGAAGTCGCACTATTGACGGCATCCATCATTCTGCCATTGCGCCACCCGATACATATCGCCAAAGCCGCCGCCAGCATAGACCAGTTGTCCAATGGCCGCTTGCTGCTTGGCATAGCTACAGGCGATAGGATGGTGGAGTTCCCAGCCTTTAATGTGGATTTTGAGTCGCGAGGGGCGATGTTTCGCGAAGAGGTCGATTTGCTTAAGATATATTGGTCAGAGTTTTACCCGCAAATAAGTAGCAGCTTTGGCCATCTGCAACATGCCGATGTCATTCCCAAGCCGGTAGCTTCGCATGTGCCCTTGTTAGTTACCGGACATAGTCAGCAGGATCTGGGCTGGATCGCGCGCAATGCCGACGGCTGGATGAGCTACCCGCGTAGCATAGAAGCGCAGGCGCAGGTGGTGCAGCGCTGGCGTGATTCCGTTGAAGCAGAACTACCAGGACAATACAAACCATTTACACAGTCTTATTTTATTGATCTTGCCGACAGCCCGAATGAAGCAGCAACGCCTATTCATCTGGGTCACCGACTCGGCAGGAATGCCTTGCTGATGCATCTGCGTGCTAGCAAACGCATTGGTGTAGATCACTTGATATTCAATTTGAAATATGGAAAACGTGCAGCTGACGAAGTGCTGCAGGAACTGGCAGAGTTCGTGCTGCCAGAATTTATGTGACACATAAGCGCAGGCGAGGATGCCTGCGCCACTAAAACAGGAGACACCATGAAAGCCGTTGCATTAACCAGATATTTACCTATCAGCGATCCTGAATCACTGATGGACGTCGAATTGCACAAACCCGTGGCAACCGGTCGCGATCTTCTGGTGATGATCCACGCCATTGCAGTCAACCCTGTCGATACTAAGGTACGTAAGCCTAAAGACAAGCTGGAAATAACACCCAAAATTCTAGGTTGGGATGCCGCTGGTGAAGTCGTCGAAGCCGGGCCAGATTGCACGCTGTTCAAGACTGGCGACAAAGTGTTTTATGCGGGTGACATCACGCGCTCGGGCTGCAATGCCGAGTACCAGCTCATAGATGAGCGCATAGTCGGGCACATGCCGCAGAGCTTGAGTTTTGAGCAGGCGGCAGCTTTGCCGCTGACCGCAGTGACAGCTTGGGAATCACTGTTCGACCGCCTGGGCATTGCGCTTGATATAGCGCAGAACCGCAATAAAAACCTGCTTATCATAGGCGGTGCGGGCGGCGTGGGTTCGATTGCCATCCAACTCGCTAACAAACTGGCGGGATTGACCGTGGTAGCCACGGCATCGCGGCCTGAGACCGTACGCTGGGTGCAGGAATTGGGCGCACAGTATGTCATCAATCATAAGCATGACCTAGTGACGCAAATGCGCGAAATCGGCATTCCCCAACCAGATTATATTTTTTGCTGCAACGATACCGATGGCTATTTTTCTGTCATGGCCGAGCTCATCAAGCCGCAAGGCAAGATTTGCTCGATTGTCGAAACCGCACAGCCGGTGGACCTAAATCTGCTCAAGAATAAGAGCGCGACCTTCGCATGGGAGCTGATGTTTACACGTTCCATGTTTCAGACCGCCGACATGACAGAACAGCACCTTATCCTCGACCGCATTGCCAATCTGGTGGATGAGGGTGTGCTGAAAACCACGCTCAATGAAACCCTATCACCCATCAATGCTACCAATCTGCGTAAGGCGCACGCTCAGCTCGAAGCAGGTGGCACCATAGGCAAGATCGTGTTGAGCGTCTGGGCTTGATTTTCATACTATTTTTTTCATTATCAGGAGATAGAAATGTCACGTGTCGTCAGATTCCACCAAACCGGTGGGCCAGAAGTATTACAGATAGCAGATGAACAAGTCGCCTCACCAGGCAAGGGTGAGGTGCAGATCAAGGTGCATGCCATCGGACTCAATCGTGCCGAAGTCATGTTTCGCAATGGTCAGTATCTGGAAACACCGCAACTGCCAGCGAGGCTCGGCTATGAGGCGGCAGGCTTAATCAATGCGGTGGGCGAGGATGTGACTGATTTCAAGATAGGTGATGCGGTCAGCACGGTTCCGGCGTTTTCGCAGAATCAGTATGGCGTGTATGGTGAGTTGGCGAATGTGCCCGCATTTGCCGTGGTCAAGCATCCACCATCACTTTCTTGGCCGGAAGCTTCCGCCATCTGGATGCAATATATGACTGCCTACGGCGCATTGGTGGAGTTTGCCGATACCAAAGTCGGTGAGTTTGTGCTGATTCCGGCGGCATCCAGTAGCGTGGGTGTGGCAGCTATCGAGATTGCCAATCTGCTGGGTGCCATTCCTGTTGCTTTGACGCGCACCAGCAGCAAGCGCGAGGCTTTGCTCAAGGCCGGTGCCAAGCATGTGATTGCGACGGAAGAACAAGACCTGGTGACCGAAGTGAACCGCATTACCAATAATAAAGGTGCACGCGTGGTGTTCGATCCGGTTGGCGGGCCGACCATCAGCAAACTGGCAGAAGCGACAGCCCAAAGCGGCATTATTTTCCAGTATGGCGCGCTAAGTACAGAGCCGACGCCATTGCCGCTGTTCCCCGTGCTCGCCAAGCAATTAACCATACGCGGGTATACCCTATTTGAAATCAGCACTCATCCTGAACGCATGGCACGCGCCAAAGCCTTCATTGTGCAAGGGTTGACTGAAGGCAAGCTGAAACCGCTGGTGGCCAAAACCTTTCCGCTAGCGCAGATTGTCGAAGCACACCGCTATATGGAATCCAACCAGCAGATCGGCAAAATTGTGGTGACAGTTTAGCGCTATTAGCAACTGCATAGGCGCTTTGCAGTCGGTTGGGCAGTCACGTTTGAGTGCCGAAATGAAGCCTCCACGATGAAAGTATACAAACATAGAATCTGGGGGCGTTAATGGTGGATTTTGTTTAGCAAGCTCACCCTAACCCTTTAGCGGGACGCCTGACGGTGCTCATGCATTCAACTGTTGAAGGTCAGTTAAGGGACGATTAGAGTCGGTTATTCTAACAGCTCATATAATTCTAAAGAGAAAGTCAGCTTAATCCTGTCTACTTTTCAGTTTAAGGATATTAGGAGTATTTGAACTGCTATTTTAACTTTATTCCGGGATTGGGTTTTATGAAGGTCGAAAATGGATTCCGCGATGACTTTCTGACTGTATCAGCAATCTTAATTCTACTTTTTATTTATGAGCATATATGACCCATAGTTGAACTTCATATATATATATTCAAAACAACACTTAACATTTATACATTTAAATGTGACAATGTATGCAACTTAAATTAAAGAGGCATATATGAACGTATCGTCATTATTCGAAAAAGTCCAATTAGGCGACTTGTTTTTACCCAATCGGATTGTATTACCGCCATTAACTCGCTGCCGTAGCACTCAGCCAGGAAATGTACCAAATGAATTAATGGCAAGTTACTATAAACAACGCTCTACTGCAGGTTTCATGGTTACAGAAGGTACACAGATTGAGGCGCGTGGTCAAGGTTACGCTTGGACACCAGGCATACATTCTGAGGAGCAAATAGAAGGTTGGAAGAAAGTAACGAACGCTGTACACGAAAGTGGTGGAGTTATTTTTTGCCAACTTTGGCATGTTGGCCGAGTATCACATTGCAAGTTACAACCAAACGGAGATGCACCAGTTGCACCTTCAGCCATTCAGGCGAAGTCTGTAAAGGTGTTCATTGAGACAGGTCTAGGTGAGGGTTCTTTGGTTGAACCAAGCATGCCTCGTGAACTGACAACAGAAGAAGTTAAAGAATTAGTTAACTTATATCGTCAAGCTGCTAAAAACGCAAAGTTGGCTGGATTTGATGGCGTTGAACTTCACTCAGCTAACGGTTATCTGCTAAATCAATTCATATCTGAGCATACGAATCACAGAACTGATGAATATGGTGGCTCGCTACCCAATAGACTACGCTTTTTAAAAGAGGTAACTGAAGCTGTAATCGAAGTGTTTGGGCGCAATCGAGTAGGTGTACGATTCGCTCCACTGTTTGCTACCACTACAGAAGACCGAGTTTACCTTGGCCTAGTAGAAAGCAATCCTCATGAAACCTACATTTGTGCTGCTAAAATGTTGAATGACCTTGGGATCGCTTATTTATCAATCGCAGAGGCGGATTGGGACAACAGCCCAGACTTGCCTGAAACATTTAGAAGTGAATTACGTAAAACATTTGAGCGTGCGATAATCTATGCGGGTCGTTATAGCGTACAAAAGGCACTAACAGTAAATTCAAAAGGCTACGGTGATTTATATGCATTTGGTAGAGCATTCATCGCAAACCCAGACTTACCGTATCGAATTCAAAAAGGATTATCGTTGAATCAGGTCCAAAATGATACCCTTTACGGTGGTGGCGAAGCAGGGTACATTGATTATCCATTCAGCACACAATTATCAACTTAAATAGTGGGCTTTCCCACTGGCAATAAGGTGAGAGTAAGATGGATTTAAATGAAGCATTAAAAATGCTAGCTAACCCGACAAGACGTGCAATATTGGCTTGGTTAGCTAATCCTAATGAGGCGTTTAAGGACTACACACAACTTTACCCATACGAGATGTATGGGGTGTGTGCAAGCTTGATTCAGGACAAGGTTGGGCTATCGCAACCTGCCACATCATTATGTTTGAAAGCGTTGCAAGATGCGAACTTGGTCGAATCAACTAAGGTTGGTAAATGGACATACTACAAACGTAACTCGACGGTGGTAGAGCAAGTTTTAGCTACCTTACGTGAAGTATTAAGTGAATAGTGAGGTTGTTATGTCTAGCGGAACTCTAATCAATCAAATAGACCAGATTAGCTCAAATTTGAATGACTGCTATGGGCCGGTTACCGTCATTCAAAAATTATGTCTAATTTACAGCCACATAATGACGCGTCCGGATTTTGGTGATAGGCAAAAATGTCAAGACGACAAGATCGTTGCGCAGGCGCTCAAGAAATGGGCAGGTTGGGTAGCTCTCACCCTAAAACCCCGCCCAAAACTCACGTTACGATCTTGAGTTGCCCATTGCGGCATTAATCATTACAGAGGCGCTGTTCGCTGCAGCTTGCAAGGTAGCACTAGATAAGTGACTGTAGCGTTCGGTAACTTTGCTAGTTGAGTGTCCCAGTATCTGCTGAACCTCGTACAAAGTTCTGCCACTGTTCACCAAGAAACTAGCATAAGCATGCCGACAGTCGTGGATTCGCAAATGTGGTAAGCCTGCTTGAATGCGTATTTTCCCCCAAGCTTTATGAATGTTTGTATACGGATTGCCCGTAACGCGATTCACAAACAAATACTCAAACTCATCTTCAGTGTCCAACTGTTTAATAATATCAAGTGCACTATCATTTAAAGGTACAGAACGTATCTTTTTAGACTTAGAATTTAAAGCAGGAATTTTCCAAGTACGGGTTTCTCGGTTAATTTGATCCCACTTGGCAGACAATGCTTCGTTCAAGCGAGCTCCAGTACTTAGTAAGAACATAACTATCAAGCAAACTGGCCGATTTACACCCGTTTGAAGTACATTCATCAATGCTGCTAATTCAGTGGCATCTAAGTAGTTTTCAACCTTGTTGTCTAAATTAAAAAGCTTAACCCCTGATGCTGGATTTTCTTTAATCATTTGCCAATCAATCGCAAGGTTATAAGCATGCCTCACGTACTTCACCATATGGTCACATGTGGCCCCTGCGAGTCCAGACTCACGCAACTCATTATGAAGACCAATAATCATGGTCTTCGTGATTTGATTGAGTCTAAGATGTCCCATGCGTGATTCTAACCGGCTAGTATAAATCTGGTGATCGGAGCTAGCAGACCTTTTATGTACAGCGGCGTAAGGCTTGTAATGATCTTCGTAAAATGCAGCCAAGGTTGGCACTGCCTTTTGTACACGCTTCTCATTGCTAGGGTCAGCGCCATTCGCAATCTCAAGTTTTAGCATCTTCGCTTTCTTACGAGCTTCTATAAGCGTTAGCTCATTGGTGCGACCAAGCTTAATATAGCTAGTCTTACCAGCACTATTTTTATATCGAACAAAAAATGTTGATATTGTTGATAAAGAAGAAATGATTATTATCAATCCAGGCATAATTTTGTCGCAGTATTCGATACGCTTTTTGTCCCCAGGACACTGCATGGTGTTGTTAATGAAATCTTGTGTTAGTTTTAATACTGGCATAAATTAATCTCCGTTATTCAAGTGGTTATATGTAATCGTAAATGGTTAATATAGATGCGGCCTGTAATAGCGCCGAGTATGCTATGAATGCAATGCGGCCATCCGGACTAAAGTGCCCATTTTTACTGGGTTAGTAATGGTTGGTTTAAAACAGCGCCATTTGGCTCTTATATCTTTTTCACCTTTATATTTGTAGCCATGACTGCTCCAATCATCAGCTAAGGCGAATCCAGCCTCGTCGCCTTCAGTTTCATAGTAAATAACCATTAACACACGAATCCAATCGTGGTAACCCACGTCAGGATCTATATGCTCTAGTAAGGCCGTGATTTTGGTTAAAGTTGAATAAATGTCTTTTTTAATGCGCATTTTTGTATCTCCAAGATAATAGTTAAAAGTAGAAGTGTTGAGATTTGAGTTGGTGTGAAATGGCGGTAAAGGAGGTTAAAGCAAGGGGACACGCACGCTTTTAAAAACCTTCTTTACCGGCTTCAACGTCTAATTTAGGCTCCATTGAATCTAGCAAAGTCGAAATTAAATTTTTGTGACCATCCAAGCGACGCGACCATCAGCGGTTGATTTTTTAAAGATAAAATCACCAACAATACGATTGGCGTTTTTCTTAAGAATCCAGCCAAATTTTGATGGATTAATATTTCCACGCTCTTCAACGGGAAACTCGCAAATGGCATCACGTAATGAGTCTTCACCAATTAAGTCATAGGTGTCACGAATCACTTTGCGTACAGTTGTCGGTGTAGAACCATACCGCTTATGCCAAGCCGTCATTAATACCAAAAGCGCGTCAGCGTCAGGATCGTTTTTTACTTGGTCAAGTAATGATGTAGCCGGATCAGCTTGACCTAACCAAATAAGCGTATGACGGCAATAGTCGGCCCACGCACCACCATAAGTAGCAATGTTCTCAACAGCAGCGCGCGGCGAACCTGCTGCCTTCCATGCAAGAATAATCGTAAGTACAGCAGCTACGTAACGTCCACGATCTCTGCGGACAGTTTCAACAGGTAAACCTTTATAGGATTTTGTTGCAGGCGTAGCGCAACGGTGATCAATACTAATCGTGATTACTCGACGCAATAAATCACGTACTGGACCAACATTATTACCAGAAGATAAGAACAAAGTACGCGTGCTGACAGTAGCAGTCTTGCTAACACCTAAAATGCGATCTGTAATAGATTCGGCTGTCAAAGCACGATTAATGATGCCATGTGGAATCCAATCGGTTGCCATATCGTCAAACTCAATCACAGCTGGCGCTGGTAATAGCAGAGCTAAAATAGATTTAGTGGCTTCCTCACCGGTAGTTGGATAGCTGACTTTCTGAGTCAAGCCAGGTTTAGCAAATGCACTAATCAGCTCGTTTTGGTAGGTTTTACCACTACCAATCGTGGATGCTTTAGTGTGGAACGCAGGCGCATAAGCGTAAGATGTTCTAGTGACGGCAGTAAAGATGGCTGAGAGTGCTGCTGACTTATCAGATGGGGTAGCGTAACTAAATTCAGTCAGCAAATCATTTAAAAGCGCTAACGCGATATGCGCAGCATCAATAGTAGGCGTAGTCGTTACAAATTTACGCGCATCAAACACGCCAAATCGCTTAGAAACTTTATCGTAACCAGCTTGGGTAACTAATATGCCATCAGACTCACGGAAGTAGGGTTGACGTGCAACGCCCAACAAATGCGGTAAATGCGCGTATGTTTGGCTATCGCTCAGAATACCAATATGCCGAGCTGGTGGGTCACATGCTACAAAACCACCAGCACGAGCGCTAAATTTCTCCCAAGCAGCACATATCGACAACTCTTTAGTCAGCGCAGGCACATTAATCGGCACAATCGATGGATCACCGGTTTCAGGGTTAGTAGAAATAGTGACGATTAAACCGCCAGCCTGATAATGGCGTCCGCCTTTCGCTAATTCTCTTTCTGCTGTATTAACAACATGGTGTAACTCACCTTCAACAATGCGAATAACTGGTTTATGCTTGGCTTCACCTTTTGTAATACCAAGAAAATCAAAAAACTGCTTGGTTTTATAAACTTCACCATGAGAATGCTGGCATCTAAAACCGCCATTTAAATAGGTTTCATTTGGTTCGAAGAATGCAGTGCCACTGTCTAAAGCGTCTGTATGCTCGTTAAGCCATGGACAAGTGACATCATGCTTCCCTGAGCCTAGTGGTGTTTTGTACAAACCACGCGCCTTTAGTGCTTTAATGACTGGATTTTCAGACGATTTTGGCGTGAATACTTCATCTGCATCTTCATGATCGTAGTCGCGTGATTTAGCATTTGTTGCTAAGGAGGATTGGGATGTATCCGCAGGCAATAGTTCTAATTGCAAACCTGCAATGATCTCTTGCGGTGTATAAACTCGCTCTGGTGCCCACTTAACGAGACGGCTTTGAAACGGCTCACCAGATGCGTTAACATGCTTGGCTTTACCATTGATGCCTACGGGCAGTCTTGCCCAGCGACCTTGCGCGCCTGTTGCTCCTGCATCACATAGCCCCGCAATAATAACTGCATCTAGCAATTGATTCGCTTTGACGCCATTTATAATGGGTTCAGCGAGAATAATGCCACCTTGATAGTTACCTGGGCTTGTTTCAAGTAGGTAAGACAAGTCGAAGTCATTCAATCTAGCAAATGAGACTTTTGTGCCTATGTCATCAAGCATTAACAAGTGATAAGCGGCGAAGTTGTCTTTACGTGCATGAAGAAAACCATCGTCACCTAGGTTGAAGCTTGAGCAATTAAGGTAGTTGTTGTGAGTAGCGGGTATATTTTCTACCACTTTATCCGCACGCTTAGCGACCCAACCGCCTTGTGTCGGATCGCCAGGTTTAGAGCAAACAGCAGAATGGGCACCTATCGGCAACTGATGAAATAGGGCAGAAACAAACTCTGCATTTGTTACTTGTAATGTTACAAATGGTGGCGGTAAAACCGGTGAAGGTGGTGTTGGTGTAACTGTGACAGGTAGCGAATGTATTTGTGAAAAACCGCCTTTACCGGTTTCACCACCTTTTTCTGGGCTAGCTATGGACATTTTTTGTGTTTCAGACAAATGTTCGTCTATAAGCGCGTTTTGAAATGGTGAGTTCAAAAGTGGTGAAGCCGGTAAAGGTGGTGAAATCTGAGCGATAGTCTGCTCACCTTGCATGCTAACGTTGGGTTTGATGGCTATGGCTAAATTATCACGCAAAACTGTAGGCGCGATAATTCTGTTTGATATAGCGGCTGATGCTGGCAGCGCTACTGTTTGACTTTGTGTTGTCATTTACTGTTCTTCTTATATTTCCCTGGGAGAGGGTTGGGTTTACTAGCAATAGATCGGATGTTTAGACATCATATTTTCCAAGCAGAACCCAAACTTGCTTCTCGCATAGAGTGGTTAATAACTTGAGAAAACATGACGGGAAGATTTGGTGTCATGCGCATAAACGACCAGTCTCTGATAAGTTGCCATCAGCAATACTTCGTTTCATGCCTCACTTTAATAAGGGCTGCAATACAGCCCGTTTATTACAATTAATGTTTGATTTGAAAATCCTCCAGCACTGGAAATGAATATCCATTCTCAATAATAATCAACATACATGCGGGTGCTACACTTTGCTCATACTCATCAAGTTTTGACCAAAAGTCACTACCTAATAGCTCTTGAATTGGCCACACATAGCCATACTCAAAAATTGAATCTGATAGATGTTCAAACATGCGAGACACTAGTGATTTAGGCACTAACATATCGTCAATAATAAAATAACCATAGGTATCCCCTTGTCGATAATCGTCGATATGGGTACTTAGAAAGCGGGGGTCCATGTCTGCTGATTTATAAATTTTTGATTTCAATTGCATTACAAATTTCCTTCTTAATCCACCAATATTATTTTTTAAGCTTAACCAGGTGGTTGAAGTTAAACTTTTCGTCGAAAATCACTTAAAAACTAAGTGAGTAAATGAGCCTATTTTTTTATCTAGTAGACTCATTTACAAATTACTACTTAAATAAATAATTAGATATAGTCAGGAAAATGCTATTTTCATAAGAGATCTTATTAAACAACCGGGTTTGTTTAACATATTGTTTTAATATATTAAAATATGAAAAACATATACATATAAAATAAATATGAAATGCCAAATAGGACTGTTGTATGCATGCAACAAATTTTAAAAAAAGATTAAAATTCCATTAAACCAATAACAATTTAACTTGAAAAAAGTGCAGTCATTTGTGACCAGGAAACTAAATAAAGAGCAGGAAGCAAAAGTTTTTAAACTTGTTACTACCTATTGGCCCCATTACCTAGGATTAAGACAACCTTACAATATTGAGGGGTTATTTTTTTGGTCACGAGATCTTTTAAAGCAACTAATTAAGAAGCAATGTGAGATTGAAATCGCTGATCGTGTAGTGGTGAATTATTTAACCCGCTGGGGGATAAAGCCATTAAATAGAGCTAAGACTAAATTAGAACAATGTGATTCTGACATTCAATGTTGGTGGAAAACTCATGGAGAAGAAGTGCTTGCAAGAAGCAAAAGTGAAAATGCAAAAATTTTTTGGATGGGTGAAATAGGTTTAATTGGCTTGGAAAAGGTTGAAAGTAGCAGAAACAAAAGATTAACCAATGTTCCTGTAATTGAAAATCAGGGACGTATGCATTGGCTAACCTTTCAAGGAGAGTTCAATGATGAAAAACAAGTGATGTTTCTTAATTCATTAAAGCGCCAGAGTAGAACCAAAATATTTTTAATTCGTAAAACGTCAACGCACTTCAATAAATGGTTGGTAAAACACTGGTTAAAAGATAACAAAGATTACATGGAAATTTTCCCTCCTCCGGATGTGGATATTAAAAAATAAAGAAAACTAACCAGCATCCGGCTCCAATCGAGTGAACTACTTTTTAATCACCCCCTTGGGTTTATGATATTGAATATTACCTACTGAATCAGTTTGGTAAATCTTGCCGTCTTTGATTTGATATTGCTGTTTGTGGTACTGTTTATTACCGACAGTATCAGTCTCTATGATCCGTCCATCTTCCTGAATTATTGCTGATGGCTTGTGATATTGCGTGTTTCCAGTCGAATCTTGTTGATAAATCCTGGCCTCGTCAGCAGATACATTCAACACAAGTAACAACAAGCCACTGGCAGCTAAAGTCCTATGTAAATATTTACTGTGCATGATTATCCTTTCTCATTAATCGATAGCGCCAAGAATCTTTGAGGCCTCTGAATGTTGCAGCATATATTCACGTAACCAGTGATAATGATTAGCGCATATTTCAGCAAACGTTTGGTTACTGTTAAACGACAAATGACTATAAGCATACAGGCAAGCTGTAATACCTAATGCATCTGCTGATAGCGTACCTTCATAGCCATTTTCACAACTGATTTGATACGATTGATTCGATACAGGAGCCATGTAAAAGCCACCGTTACTTAACGAATAAAACTCCCAATAAGCCCCATTGTAATCATTTGCGATATTACCAGCGATTGAATAAACAGCAGGCTCGATATTGAGCGGGAAACGAATGCCAAATAAATCAGCGGTATGTTGAATGCGTTGTTTGTCAGCGACTTGCTGACGAGTAATGATTGACTGTGTCATGAATAACTCCTAAAGTTTATGTGTAATTGTTGCCCCCCTCCACTTGCAATAGGCGTGCAAAATCCTCCGCATGGTGCCGGATCATTTTTTTAGACTATTGAGTTTATGTAGTGGGTGGAGGTGGGTGAATCAGGAAAAAAAGTTGTCTGAGCGTTGCACTCAGGTAATGCTAGTTGAATTTGTAGCTTCTATATGATCAGTGACTTTTCCTTTTTCCCAAAGGTGCTTGGGTACGTAGTAAACAGGACCACCAGCATTGTTCCAACACAGCAGAAAGATGACCCATTGCCGATCGCCGGAGGCTTCATCCAGATAGTTGCAAGCATCCCACGACATAGCGATATCAGTGACATTAGGCCAATTTCCATCATGCGCCTTGGCCCACTCAAAGTCGCAGCCAAGGATTTGCAAGAGGTCATCTTCCATTTCACAAACATAGCCGTAACCGCCTAGATAATCAGCATAATCTTGAGTGGCTTCGGGTTGCTGCATGAGCCAATCAATATCTGCCTGGGTAATTTCTAATGGGTTGCTGATTGATGAGTGTGGGTTTTGGCAAAGACCTAACAGGACAGCAGCCTGATCCTGCAATAACCTGAAACTTATCTTATGCTGTTTGTAATGCAGACAGGCTTCATTGAAGTGATGAATCTTGATCATGTATGTCTCCTGTTCGATGTGTGATTAATGCGTATTGTTGATTGATGGCATCGGCTAACGCTTCCTCGGGCAAATCCCAAGCTAGTACAGTTTCAATTGCTTCCAGGTAAAGTTGGCGGTACATAATGTTTTGTTCCTTTAAGGTTGTGACGATTGATAAGATAAATAACGATTGCTGCAAGTGAAATAACGGTGAGAGGAAAAGCTAAAAAGAGAAAGATGAATAAAAACATGCCAAACTTTCGGGTGGACTCGAATAGCAGGCACACAAAAGTAATCACGGTTAAGGTGATGAATTCCATGGAAAAACTCCGGATAAGATTGTAAAAAGTGAGGAGAAGTGGGGTGGTTCTATATAAGCTCGGTATAACTAATTTTGTTTAATTAGTCTTTTTGAGATTAAGGACTGGCTTAGTGTTATGGCTAGATATTTTTGGAGGACAACGGACTACAACTACCTGAGTGTGAGATTTAAGGCTTAATTGGCTGAGCTGGGCTTGTCTATAATTTCAAAGTAAGCTGCTTTTGGTGGGGAGGGTTTTTTGGTCTTGAACGGTTGTGCAGGCTTAATTACTGTTACTTTTTTCTTTAAAGCAAAAGAAGTTTTATAGTCACCTTGAATTTCTACAACCTTCAAATTAATGTCTGTAGCCATCAATACGTTCATTTCAGATATAAATGCAGAATTGTCTAGAATTTCATAACCACGTACTTTGCCTTCTAGATTCCGCACAAGCCCTTCATTCTTGAGTGCCGCCATCAAAAAAGCTGGTGTATTGGTTGATTTACCTTGTAGCAGCTCTATCAGAGGATATGAAGTGAGTGGAATTGCAGCTTGATTCATCGCTGTTTGAATTGCATTTAAAGATAGCCATTCAGGACTGAATAAGCCGCCACCCGTATTTTCAACAACACGGAGATAAATCTTGTTATCAGCAGTGCAGCCAATGTGATAGGTGAGGGTGGCCCTAGCAGAGCTGGTAAGGCAGGATGCGATTTTAATAACCCGCATTGGTAAAGCTTTGGTAGGTATTGTTTTTGTCATGATGTAGCTCCTTAGAAGTTGATGATAGAAATGGTCCTTCATATAAGATGGTTAAAAAGTCGCTGCGTATAAAACAAGAAAAGAAAAAAGTTTTAAATTCGAAGCGATACTTTTGGCCGGGTGACTGCATGAGTTAAAGGTGGTGAAAGCGGCATTCGGATCTCCGCTCCATGCAGCGTAAGGGTAGGGACAAAAACAAAGGTGGTGGAGTTGTGGGCTGACAAAGGCGGTGTTATGAATGCTGGTAATTGGCCGCAAAATGATATGTAGCATGGGTTTTCCGGCTTTACCACCTTCACCGCTTTTGTTCACTAGCAGTTTCTTGCGAAGACGCCATTGATTACTATTTATACTGTTTTGAGAAAAGCCTTTCAAATCGGCTAGTTAGTTGCGCTATTCACCCTAACTCACAGAGTTATCCACAAAATTTGTGGAGAGAGCTTAATATGGGCTGTTTGATAGTTTTGAATTGATTGGCAGCCCTAACTTGGCCCGAATGACTCATAAGAGGGGATGTTGCTACAGTTTGATTGAGTTTAAAACGGTGGTTACCATCAAATTAAAATCCACCAAGCCTGAGTCAATTACGCACATTAATCGTCTCATTCGGCCTTTTCCGCCAAGGCACAGAGTAGTAATAACTCTGTGATTTCCTATACCGTAGAAAGTGAATCTAGTGGCAGCATAAGTTTGCCGGAATAGTCTCCTAGGTTTGATAATGATCCCTCTGGTTTTAGGGCACGTAAGCAGCTTTCAAATGTTTGCTGTGTATTTATTGAATTATCAGTGTATCGAAATAAAACAACTAAGTTTTTGATCAGGTGCAACCAGTATGAATAACTTAATGGTTTGTGGTGATAAATAAATCAGAGTGAGTTCTTAATGGCTAACTCTTACTGGAGCTCATTAACTAAAAACTTTTTAAGTTTTCATGAAATATAAACATTGAAATGTTCAATATTAATTTAATTCAAATCCACCGTTTGCAGATAATCTGGCACCATTGTTTTCCAGTGCAGTTTTTCCTCAATATGTAGGCGCATAGCATCAGAAGCAGTTGGTTCGCCGTGTGTAATAAAGGTGGTTTTAGGTGGGCTTTCAAAGCCATCTAACCAATCCAGTATCTCAGCATAATCTGCGTGAGCAGACAGGTTAGGCAAATACTTAACATCAGCGTGTACTGGGACATATTGGCCGTGAATTTTGATACTTTCAGCACCGTCAAGCATAGCCGCGCCACGGGTACCTGCGGCTTGGAAGCCCACGAACAGAATAGTATTTTTGGGGTTTGGTGCGAACGCTTTTAAATGATGCACAACCCGACCGCCTGTGGCCATGCCGCTTGCCGATAGGATGATCATTGGCCCGTTGGTTTCATTTAATCGTTTGGACTCTTCAATACCATTCACCATAATTGCAGTATGACATAGCGCATGACTTTCTTCAGGCGTTAGGCGGTGCTCGCCGCGGTAGTGGTTGAATATTGCGGTAGCGTCTACTGCCATTGGGCTATTAAGGTAAACGGGGGTGTTGTTTTCAATCGCTCCAGATGCTTTAAGTAGATGGATGTAATAGAGTAGCTCTTGCGCACGACCTACTGCGAATACAGGAATGACCACAACACCTTTGCGGTTGACAGTTTGATTGATAATCTCGGCTAGCCTAATTTTCGGGTCGGTTTTGTCGTGTAAGCGATTGCCGTAGGTAGATTCCAGCACCAGATAATCAGCTTGTTTGATGCGCACCGGTGCTTTCATCAAAATATCATGAGGTCGACCAATGTCACCCGAGAATAGTATGGAGGTTTTACTATTTTGAATGTGTACAAACGCAGAGCCGAGGATATGCCCACTGGGTGAAAGTCTTGTAGTAATGCCATCACCTAAGTCAATATCCTGTTCATACCCAACTGCAGTAAGCAGTGTGATTGCTTTTTGAGCATCTTCTTGAGTGTAGAGCGGCAAGGCTGGGAGGTGTTTAGAAAAACCGCGCTTATTGGCGTATTTTGCTTCCTCTTCTTGTAAATACGCAGAGTCTAATAACAACACCTCACATAAATCACGGGTTGCTTCAGTGCAATAAACTTTGCCAGAGAAGCCATTTTTAACAAAAAGTGGCAGGTAACCCGAGTGGTCAATATGTGCATGGGTGAGTATTACCGTATGGATATCTTTTGGGTTAATAGGTAATGTATCCCAGTTTCTAAGTCGTAATTGTTTAAGACCTTGAAATAGCCCGCAATCAATTAGTATGCGTTTTTCGTCGCCAGATTTTGTTTCAATATTGAGTAAATATTTAGAGCCTGTAACAGTGCCTGTTGCGCCCAGAAAGGTTAATTTCATTTTATTTCTCCTTTGCTAGATTCCTTATTTAAGGCAAGCCGAAATTCCTCAAGCTTGGCCTCGTAGTTGTCAGCCGCGCCAAAATCTAAAAAATGCGCATAGCGTACATGAGTGCCTAGAATCTTTCTAGCATGTTTAATTGGGCAAAAGTACTGTTCAGTGCGCGCCACAATTTCGCTGATATAAGCAATCATACCAGCGCCATAAGCGCAGTAAGAACAATGAAATTTCTCAATAAAATTAAGGTATTGCAGTTTGTGACGATCAAAAATAATATAATCAGCACGGCGTACTTTTTTAATACCGTAAATCGGAAAACAAGATAGCTGGTAAAAAGTAATGAATAAATCGGTCAGCAGCAATGGAATAATCATCGAGTAAATAATCGGTCCAGTAATCAGGTTTTGCGGCCTATTTGTGACCAGCCAGCGGAAGAAGTTTTTTTTAAGTTTAAGGTGAGTTTGTTTGATTGATTGTTCAAACTCGACTCGTTTGCCTTTAATTTGAAAAAATACACTCGACTGCTGTTCGCTAAGTGCAGTACGTAGCTCATCTTCTAGTGCTGTTATCTGCGTTAGCAGTTGTTGAATGCGCATATCCATTTTGGTCTCCAGTATTCTTGTTAGGCATATAGAAACATGCACATATGTCACTCATGACAATAAACTTAGTTTATCAGTCAGAAACCGGCATACAAGTACGTGCTTGCACGCATTATATTATCGGACAAATTTCACTATATTAGTGTAGATAAAGCTAGGTAAAAGCTGTCTTTTGCGAGTAGTTAGCTTTGCCTGGCAAGTTGTTAAACCATGTGTTGGGTATTTTTCAGTAAATTTGTGCACCTTAAATAAGGAAATTTCTATGACAAATATAAGCAAGAATCAAATTGATGAGTTAAAACAAAGAATGGAGTTAGAGCTTTTCCAATTAGTTAATGAAATGCGAGATGAAATGGATCCTGAATCGAAATTGAGTTATGTTGATGTTGGGGGAGATGGTAACTCGGGTGATGAAGCGATTGCTAACACTATTGTGGATACTAATAATGCAGTGATTGGGTTGCATTTACAGAAAGCAATAGATTTAAATGCAGCGTTAGACCGCATCCAGTCAAATGTTTATGGCGTATGTATAGATTGCGGCGATGATATTATCTTTGAGCGTGTAACTGCCTATCCAACGGCAAAACGCTGTTTTAAATGTCAGCATATGCGAGAAATGAAGATGGTGAAGTAACCTAATTCTAATTTATAGCGGTTTTAGCTAATTTGGTTTTGTAGACTCATTTTCATGAGTCACAATTTATTAGTTAAGCTAGTAAATTCTTTTGTTGGAAAAAGTAATAAATCATCTTAACTATGATTAACTACTGAAAGGCGGCGTAAGTCTTTGGTTGTTATTGCTTGAATGACTTCGAAAACTTCCGAACCTTCGTCGACAATATTGAGTTTAGCTTCTTTGATCAAATGATTTGTTAGAGAAGTATAAATCTGCTGCTAGGCGAGCAATTTCCGCTTCCTCATCTGCCGCAATTATTAATATGGGTTTGGAATAGTCGGCATTTATTGTCACAAAATTAGCATTATTTGCTTTGTCGTTTAGCGAAAAACCAAGAAAGTCAAGGCGCTCGCAAACAAGTGATCGCACACGTGCAGAGCGTTCACCGATGCCACCAGTAAAGATTAAAGCGTCAATGCCGCCAGCTTTGGCGGCATAACTTCCAATGGCGGCACGTATTTGGTGTGCAAAGTATTCCACAGCAAACTTGGCATTTTCACTATCGCTTTTTTCCAACACAGACATTTCGCCACTTTCGTCATCTGAAAGTGCTAATAAGCCAGAATTTTTATAAATCAAGTTACTTAATTGAACATCATCATAACGTTTGGCAAGTTCTAACATCACTCCAGGGTCAATGTCTCCACAACGTGTTCCCATTGCAATACCACCAGCAGTGCTGTAACCCATACTGGTGTCTACAGAGCGTAAGTTTTCTAGCAAGCACAGACTTGCGCCACTACCAAGATGCGCCACAACAATCCGACCTTTTGCCGCTGCGCCAAGAATTTTGGGTAATTCCTGTGCGACATGTGCGTAATTAATGCCGTGATAGCCGTAGCGACGTAGTTTGAGGGCTTGAGGAATTGCCAGGCGGTATGCAATCTCTGGTAAGGTATAGTGAAAGGCTGTATCAAAACAAGCGATCTGCGGGCAATTAAATTGTTTGGCGCACAAATCTACACCTAGCAAGTTATCAGGCATGTGCAGTGGTGCAAGATAAGTGATGCTTTGCAATCGCGACCGCTCATTGGCATCAATCAAACGTGCTGCATCTGGTAATTCCCCGCCATGAACGAAACGATGAGCAATTAACGTCGGTTGCTTATTCTCTAAATCGGCAAGTAATGCAATAAACGCTTTGGCATGGCTGTGAATATAATCGGCACTGCTGTAGGTGTAGCGAAAGTTTTCTCGCTCACCGTTAGTATTAAAAAGACTCGCCTTGAGACTAGAAGATCCGCTGTTAATCGCTAATATGCTCATCAGGCCATACCCAATCATCTTCTTCCGGTAAATCTACACCATATTCGTAAGCATACTGGCAGCATTCCATTTGCCTGTTACGTAACTTTTCTTGCACATGCGCACCAATAGTTTGCAGGCTCGGTATGCGATAAATAGCATCAATGGCCAAACTAAAGCGGTCAATTCCATTTTGAATGGCCAGTTCTAGCGGCGTGTTGATACTGCCTTTTTCTTTATACCCACGCACATGCAAATTATTGTGATTAGTACGTCGATAGGTTAGGCGGTGAATCAAGTATGGATAGCCGTGAAAGTTAAAAATAATGGGTTTGTCCGTTGTAAATAAGCTATCAAAATCGCGGTCAGAAAGTCCATGCGGATGCTCGCTTTGGGGTGCAAGTTTATATAAATCCACTACATTGACGAAACGTATTCTAAGCTGTGGAAAGTGCTTGCGAAGCAATACTATGGCGGCGAGGGCCTCTTTGGTAGGAATGTCACCAGCGCTTGCCATGACTAAGTCTGGCTCTTGCTCTGCGTCGTTACTTGCCCATTGCCAAATACCAATGCCTTTGGCGCAATGCTGAATTGCAGCATCCATGCTTAGATACTGTAAGTGTTTCTGCTTATCACAAACGATGACATTAATATAATCGGTGCTATTTAAGCAATGATTAGCTACAGTCAGCAGGCAATTGACATCGGGAGGCAAGTAGATGCGGGTTACTTCTGGGCTTTTGTTCACCACAATGTCGAGGAAGCCAGGATCTTGGTGGGTAAATCCATTGTGATCTTGTCGCCAAACAGTAGAGGTAATCAGTAAGTTAAGCGACGAGACTGGTGCACGCCAAGGCACTGCTTTGGACATCGCAAGCCATTTAGCATGTTGGTTGAACATAGAATCAATTACATGCACAAATGACTCATAAGTCGAGAAAAATCCATGGCGACCAGTGAGTAGGTAGCCTTCTAACCATCCTTCAACCGTATGTTCAGAAAGCATCTCCATCACGCGACCATCAGGCGATAGTTCACCACCATCCGCATCTTCTGGCAAATAATCTGCCATCCAAGTTTTTTTGCTTGCTTCGTAGATATTGTCGAGTTTGTTTGAGCTGTTTTCATCAGGCCCAAATACGCGAAAATTGTGCATATTACGCTGCATGATGTCGCGCAGAAACATACCCAGTGGCCGTGTGTTTTCAGCCAATAGTTTGCCTGGCGACTCTAAAGCAATCGCGTAATCGTTAAAATCTGGCATACGCAGGGCTTTGCGCAATAGGCCTCCGTTGGCGTGCGGGTTAGCGCTCATACGGCGATTACCTTTTGGAGCAAGTGCTTTTAAATTGAGATGTAGCCGTCCCTGGCTATCAAATAATTCATCTGGATTATAACTACGTAACCAGTTTTCTAGTTGTTTTAAATGTGCAGGATTTTCTTTAACCTTAGCCAGCGGCACCTGATGAGCGCGCCAGAATCCTTCCACTTTGTGGCCGTCTACTTCTTTAGGGCCTGTCCAGCCCTTAGGCGAGCGTAGCACAATCATTGGCCAGCGTGGACGAGTGGCTTTGCCACTGGTGCGTGCTGTTTTTTGTATATGATGAATATCATTTACGCATTGTTCCAGCGTGGTTGCCATGGCATTGTGCATCGTTAATGGGTCGCTACCTTCAACAAAGTAGGGGGTCCAACCATAGCCAATAAAAAGGTTTTCGAGTTCCTCATGTGAAATGCGAGACAGAATAGACGGGTTGTTGATTTTGTAGCCATTGAGATGCAAGATGGGCAACACCGCCCCGTCACAAATCGGGTTTAGAAATTTGTTGGAATGCCAAGAAGTTGCCAGAGGTCCAGTTTCAGCTTCGCCATCGCCTACCATCACTGTGACTAATAAATCTGGGTTGTCATAAGCTGCACCGAAAGCATGCGAAATGCTATAGCCCAACTCGCCACCTTCGTGTATCGAGCCTGGCATTTCAGGGGTACAGTGGCTTCCAATGCCACCAGGGAAAGAAAACTCTTTAAAAAACTGACGCAATCCTTCTTCATCTTCACCCTTGTTTGGGTACACTTCACTATAAGTGCCTTCCAAATAAATGGGGGCGAGTACGCCAGGTGCGCCGTGGCCAGGACCTGCAAGAAAAATGGCATTGAGGTCATACTTGTTAATCAGCCGATTCATATGAATATAGGCAAAACTTAAGCCTGGGCTTGAGCCCCAATGTCCTAATAGCCGTTGTTTGATATGTTCAGATTTGAGTGGATGCTTCAGTAAGGGGTTGTCGCGCAAATAAATCATGCTGGCCGCTAAATAATTGCAAGCACGCCAATAGGCATCGATAGACTCCAGTTCTTCATCCGAAAGTTTTGGTATTGCAAATGGAGCGCTCATCTATATTTTGTGCCTTTTATGTGTTTGCTTATTATCTTCGGGCTTACTTCTGACTAGCAAGACAGGCACAGCGCTTGTTCGTACTATGGTTTCAGCGTCACTACCCATCACTAAGCGCTCAATGCCTCGCAAGCCATGCGTGCCCATTACGATCAAATCCGCATGGCATTTATTAATGTGATTTAGAATCGATTTATATATTTGGCCATTATTCGAAACAACCAATTCTGATTCGGCTGAAATTCCAGCTAGTTTGGCGGCTTCTGTTGCTTGTAATAGAATTTTTTTGCCATTTTCAAGCAACATATCAGTAATATCGATATAGTTTATATCCCCAGTTGTATCCATTATCGGAATGAAATTATCTACAACATGCACAAAATATAATTTGGCTTTTTGATCTTTTGCGAGCTCAATTGCATGAGTCATGCCGCAATCTGAGGTCGGACTTCCATCTACAGGGCAAATAATTTGTTTGTACATATAAACCCCTTTTCAAATTTTAAAAATCGATATCAATATAAAACATGGTCTTTTTTAACTTCTATGTGTTTCAATATTTGCTAAAATTACGGGTTTTTTACGCAATTTTGCTGTGATTTCATCATCTGGATAACCAACTATAATTGGCGCAACTACGGAAAATTTTTCTGGAATATTCAGCCTAGCTTTTGCTTCTGGCATGTTTAAAAAAGGTAAAGCGCTGCCAATTACACATGTACCTAAACCCATGCCACAGGCTGCTAACATGAGATTTTCAGAAGCTAGCCAGCAATCTGCGGCATAAAATGGCGCAGCAGTTTCGCCACAAATCAGGATAAGAGTTTTTGCGTTATAAAAAATATTAAAATCTGATTGAGTGAAAATATCGAACGAATGATTTGTATGCTCTAACGCCAGCTTTTGCGTTTCTGCGACAAACAATGGCTTTGCCTGGTTAGATAAGCTTTGTAATAACTGCGTATCCTGAATGATGACAAACGCCCAAGGCTCTTGATGTATTGCAGTAGGCGCCCGCACGGCTGCATCCAACAGAGTGCTAATCATAGACCTATCAACCTTGCGCGATTTATAGCGACGAACTGAGCGTCTCGCAAGTATCGTTTCAAAAATGGTCATTTCATCATTAGGTAGGAGCATAATCTATTGAGTTCACTTCATATTCAGCAAAACTGAAAGAACACAGTAGCAAAAATTTCCCAGCTCGGTAATCCGCGCTAACACGTATATAAAGCAAGGTAGAAGGCGGTGCTAATTCGCCTTACAGCCCTTAACTGACTTTGAGAGCCTAAATAATGTAGATTATTGGGGGCGTGACTTCTAAGTTGTTTTCTCAACTATAAAACTTTAAAGAGGGTAGCCAAAAAAATCTAGATTTTTTACTGCAGATACTCGGATTAGAGAGTGATGTATTAGGGCATTTACGCCTAGTTTAAGTCACAATAAATTAAGCTCATTCTCCTTCGTGAACGATACGTGCAAGATCGAGTAAATTGATGGCACCAGTTTTCTGCATAATTTTAGACTTATGAATTTCTACTGTGCGATGACTAATGCCTAATTGACGTGCAATGTGCTTGTTGGGATGACCTTGCACAGCCAGAAGCATCACATCGCGTTCCCGATCTGTCAGGTTGGCAAGGAGTAACAGAGCATCTTGATGAGTAGCTTTTTCTGCTAGCAATCTTTCTGACGTATGGATAGCCGCTTTAATTGAATTAACAAGCTTTTCGCGAATTACGGGTTTGGTGAGGAAGTCTACTGCACCTGCTTTCATTGCTTGAACACTCAGGGGAATATCGCCATGCCCAGTCAGAAAAATAACCGGCAGGAGAATGTTACGTTCTAATAGTACTTGATGTAGTTCTATACCATCCATGCCCGACATGCGTATATCGACAATTGCACAACCAAGTGTTTCTAGCTGGTACGAGTTAAGAAAAGTTTCTGCACTATCGTAAGCGCACACGATAATATTTTCCTGTTTAATCATTAGCGTTAAAGCATCTCTTACAGCTGCGTCGTCATCGACTATAAAAACAGTGGGTTTAAGCATGATTTGGGATAAAGGGTAAAGTAAAATGAAACGTTGCACCATCGCTAGCGTTTTGCTCCAACCAAAGTTGTCCACCATTGGCTTTTATTAGCGCGCGACTGATGAGCAGTCCCATTCCAATACCTTTAGATTTTGTGGTAAAGAAGGGCTCAAATATTCGTTCAGCTAGTTCTTGGCTTATTCCATGCCCCCGATCTTCTACCGATACGTGGGCCATATTTTTATCTGTATATATTTTAACGCTAACAGCAATCGCAGAATCAGCTTGGCCCTTTTCATTGGTTGCTTCTATAGCATTCCTTAACAAATTGACTAATACTTTTTGTATTTGAATTTTGTTGCCTAATACTAGCGGTATATTTCGATCTAATTGCAGTATAGGTTGTAATCCAATTAGCCCATCACCTTTTGTTGTATTCAATGCATCTAGCACGGTTTCATTCAAATCAAACCGTTCGGTAATCAACTCACCTACTTGTAGAAAAGCAATTAGCTCATGCAAACTAGTCCCTGCGCGTTGCGCTTGAGAAACACAGCCTTCTAAGGCACGTATTAGTATTTCTGGGTGATTGTTTACATGGCTTAGTTCATGTAAGGCCACCTCGCTATACGCAGAAATAGCAGCTAGTGGTTGGTTAAGTTCATGCGCAATAGCTGAAGCAGTGTGTGAGGCAATTTGTTGTTTATAAAAACTTTCTGTCTCTATCCGTTGTTCCTGCAAGATTTTTTCTGTTAACTTCTGTTTAGTAATATCTCTTGCTACACCTACAAATCTGACTGCTTTTCCGTCTTTAAAGTGCATTTCACCTACCGAAGATACCCAACGCTCAACCCCATCATGAGGGTTTTTGATGCGGTATTCAGCATAGTATTTTCCATCACCAGCGGGGTCGAAACAACGATTAAATTCAACTGCACTTGCTACCCGATCTTCAGGATTAATCACACCTATGAACTCATCGTAATTAATCGTTTCACCAGGCTTTTTCCCCCATAGCTCTAGTATTCTTTCATCATAATGAAGTGCTAAGTTTTGCGGGTCTACATCAAAAACACCTAAATTTGCAGCTTGCTTAGCTAACTCCAGCCTTTCATTACTTACTCGCAAGGCTTGCTCTGTCTCGCGCCGTTTATCTGCGGCATAAAAAGTAATCAAAATATAAGTCTGATCTTGGATTTTGATTGGGCTGAGGCCTATATCTACAGCCAGTTCTTTGCCACTACTACTTAGTGCAAAAAGATCTCGGCCATCACCCATTGAACGTTTCTCAGGATTTTGAAAAAAACCATTACGATATTGGTGGTGATGCCCACGAAATCTTTCTGGTATGAGTGCTTCAACCGTTAAGCCACAGATTGTTGCCTCGCTATATTCCAGCAGTTGTAACGCCGCAAAATTGGCCTCAACTATATGTCCTGAACTATCGACTAAAAGCATGGCATCTGCCGCAATATCAAACAGTTTTTGGAAGCTTAAGTTATGAAGTAAGTTGGCCACAGTGCCTTTATGAACTGATTAGATTCGTTAGTTTTTGGACTATTAAAAAATTGCCACATTTATTACATACTTATGCCCTTATAAGGGCTTCCCCTTACGTGTTTGCACGAATATATTGTTTTTAATCAATCCTATAAATTATCTATATCAAGAGTGCCTTAACAATCAACTCGCTGTTGCAATGCAAATTAGGTTATTACGAGCAAATTTTTAATGTGAATTGGAGGTAACTATGCAAGATATTAACGCCTTTCAGGAAGAAAATCATATACCTGTCATTGGAAAAGTGTCTAATTCAAAAAGTAAATGTAATCATAAAGTTACCGACGTAGCTTTGTGCGCTTACTACAAAGCAGAGGCGCGTGGCTATGAGCCTGGTCATGAAATTCAGGACTGGCTTGATGCTGAAGCTGAAATAGCAGCTGAAACTAATAAGGGTAAAAGTAAATGATTGCGCAAATTGTGAACAACCAGGCTGAATGAGCAGAAGTTAAGCATAAAAGTTATAAATCAGACCCAGCTCTTCGTTTTCCCGTTCAATAGCGTTATCAGGAGATGTAGATATCTCTAACTGCAGTGGAAAATTTAAAGCATGGATATTAGAAATTACATTACTAAAAATTGAGCCATCGAAGCGTCGCAATATAGCCGTTAAGTAAAGTTGTGTAGTTGTATTTGTCTGAATTCAGAAAGGATTAACATGATAGTTACAGATTTATTGATAGTGGTGCTAGCAAGTGTGGTGTTATCAACAAGCGCGTTAGCAGAAGAGCCAATGCTCTTGCCTAAAGTTGAAGTTTTAGGCAATGTGACTTATGTAACTGGCGGAATTGGTGAGGATGAGACCGCTGCAATGAGAGAGGTTGCAAAAAGCTATCAACTAAAAATTGTATTTGTGCAAAAACTTAAGGAACAAGAACAGTTTATCTCTGACGTTAAGGTGAAAATTCAAGATGCGCAAAACAACTCAGTACTTGATATTACTACGGAAGGCCCTTTTTTATTGGCTAATTTGCCGAACGGTAAATATGTAATTACGGCTGAATTTAACGATCTTATTAAGCGACAACAAGTGAGTGTTAACGCAAAGAAACATCAGAAAGTGGTTTTTTGGTGGCCTTTTGTAGAACAACCAGAAATTGAATATGAATCAGAATAATTTAGTGCTTACTAAGAGGTTTGCTTAATAACTGATCTTTATATTTCCCAGATAGATTAGTCCTCACAATAATTTAGGACTTATTTATCTTTATTAAGAGAGCGTTATTTAAACAGTTAGCAGGCATTTCGACGTTTGATATGCACACATATTTTGGATAGGAGATTAATAATGCGTTACAAAAGCATCATGGTGCATTTACATATGCGACACTCAAATACCGCTGTTCTTAAGGCTGCAAGAAATATTGCAGAGCGCTTTAATGCGGGAGTGATCGGTATTATGGTGGGTCAACAAACACAGATGATTTATGGCAGAGGTTATGCGGCGCTTGATTTTTTTGATTGTGAAGACAAGTATATCCAAAAAAAATTAAGCGAAACAGAAGCATTGTTCCGTAATGAATTTGAAGGTTTTTCTGGAGCGATTGAATGGCGTTCTACCGTTACTAGAGAGCTAATGACTGATTATATTGCAGCAGAGGCGCGTAGCGCAGATATTATTATTACTGGCATCTCACCTACTGATTTCTATGAAGGACCTGCAGGTGTGACAGCAGGTGAAATCGTGTTGAAGTCAGGTCGACCTGTATTAGCTATTCCAATAGCAACAGAAAATCTTTCATTGGATAACATATTAGTTGGTTGGAAAGATACGCGTGAAGCAAGGCGTGCAATTCTCGATGCTTTGCCGTTATTACAGATTGCTAAGCAGGTGACCCTTGTAGAAATAGTGCCAGAGGCAGAAATAGAAGCGGCGAATAACCGACTTTATGATTTGACGTGTTGGCTTAAGCGTCACGACATTGCCGCAGAATGCCTAACATATGCGTCTAAAGATGATGACGCGTCACAGTTTGCAGATATTGTGAGGGAACAACAAGCAAATTTAGTTGTAATTGGTGCTTACGGACACAGCCGATTGCACGAATGGGTGCTGGGAGGCGTTACAAATGAATTATTGCAGCAGACAGAAGTTTGTTGTCTGCTATCTCACTAAATTGTGTTTTTGCAAGATTCAGATATCCCGAGTCATAATTTTCAAGTATTGGTGAGAATATTTTTAGATGAAATATTTAAGTTTTAAACGGGCATAATTTTTATAGCTAGTTTGTCTTTTAATTCTATTGTTATAGCTGGAGAAATTATAAGTCAATTTTTTTAAATACGAAAAAAGCTATTCATTCAAAGTATCAGCACTCACTTAAACTTGGTGATACTTTGGATCTCAATGAGTCAGCCTAGGGCATACGTTAATTCACAGCTTTTTGAGGTGATATTGACGATAATGTTTTGTTACTTATGATGAATTATAAAGAGCCCACTACTTCTCAGCCTCTCACCAACTCTGATGCCGCACTTGATTTAGCATCGGTCCATTCATATGGCTTATCTTCATTAGCCGCTGCAAATCGACTTAAAGTAGATGGATATAACGAACTTCCATCACATAGCCGACGTGGGTTTTTACGCATCCTGTTTGAAATTATTCGACAACCCATGTTTGCATTGTTAATTGGTGGCGGGTTTGTTTATTTGTTGCTAGGGGATCGTGTAGAGGCTTTATTTCTATTGGCATGCGCTTGTCTATCTGTTGCTATAACAATCGTGCAAGAGTCTCGTAGCGAAAAGGTTTTAGAAGCTTTACGTAGTTTAGCCAGCCCAAGAGCCGTTGTTATTCGTGATGGCAACAGAATAACTATTGCTGGTCGCGAAGTGGTTATGAAGGATTTGTTGCTGATTAATGAGGGTGATCGAGTAGCTGCTGATGCTACTTTACTCTCGGCACATGATTTATTGCTTGACGAATCATTACTGACTGGCGAATCGGTAGCGGTACGTAAATTGACGAAACAAACCTTAACTGATCAATCAATTAATAATAGATTAACAATAATGCCTGGCGGTGAAGACTCACCTTATATTTTTGCGGGTTCTTTGGTTGTGCGCGGCACAGGGCTTGCACTAGTACACGCTACGGGCGTTCGTAGCGAAATGGGCAAAATAGGACATGCCCTGAATACCATCAACAGCCAGCAGCCACATCTACAAAAGCAATTGCATGGACTGGTACGTAACTTTACTATTATTGGAGCTATAGCTGGCTTGGCGGCTACTCTGTTGTACGGGATTTTGCGTAACTCTTGGCTTGAGGCGCTATTGAGTGGAATTGCACTTAGCATGTCTTTACTGCCTGAAGAATTTCCGCTAGTTATGGCGGTTTTCATGGCAATGGGCGCATGGCGCATATCTAAAGTTCGGGTACTGACCAGACGCGCATCAGCCATAGAGTCTCTAGGGGCTACAACCGTATTGTGTACTGACAAAACTGGCACTTTAACTGAAAACAAAATGTCTTTAGTCGCCATTCAAGCTGAGAATGAAACTTGGGTAGAAGCCGACAACACTACGGCAACAACTGACATTCAAATGGTATTAAAAGCAGCTTTGTTAGCTTGTCCACAACAGCCAACTGATCCAATGGATATTGCTATCCACAAACTGGCAGAAACAAAAACTGACAGCAGTGATGCCAATTTTAACAACAACACACTAGTTCGTGCTTATGGACTTAGGCCAGATTGTTTTGCTGTGGCTAATATATTGACTGCTAACAATGGAGGCAGTACGGCTTATGCGAAAGGTGCGCTTGAAACGATTGCAACGCTATGCCAGTTAACAGAAAGTCAATTATCAACGATTCAAAAACAAGCTGAAAAACTCGCTTTAAATGGTATTAGGGTGTTAGGTGTAGCGCAAGCAAAAATAAATACCGCACAATTAAAAGCACTGCCAGAAACTTTAAATGGTTATAAATTTGAATATGTGGGCTTAATTGGCTTTGCCGACCCATTGCGTGCAAACGTGCCTGCTGCGGTTGCAGAATGTCGTGCAGCAGGTATTCGAGTAATCATGATAACTGGAGATTATCCAACCACAGCCTTAGCGATTGGGCAACAAGCAGGGCTCGACTTTGCCCAAGTATTAACAGGCGACACTATTGAAAAAATGACGGATGCACAATTGATAGCTGCCTTAAAGGTCACTTCAATATTTGCGCGTATTCGACCTAATCAAAAATTACGCATTGTGCAATTATTAAAGAGCGATGGCGAAATTGTGGCGATGACAGGCGATGGCGTTAATGATGCGCCTGCTATTAAGGCGGCGGATATTGGCATTGCAATGGGTGGGCGCGGTACCGATGTTGCACGTGAGGCTTCGAGTATTGTATTGCTGGATGACGATTTTGGCTCTATCGTTAAAACGATTAGGTTAGGTCGGCGCATTTACGACAACCTGCGTAAAGCCATCGAATATATTATTGCAGTTCATATTCCCATTGCTGGCTTAGCCATTTTACCACTGCTGTTTGGCCTGCCTCTGATACTCACACCTATTCACATCGCATTTTTAGAAATGATTATTGATCCAGCCTGCTCAGTGGTATTTGAAGCTGAGACTGAAGAGAATAATGTTATGCAGCGACCACCACGAGATCCCAAAAGCCCATTGGTTTTACGTAAGCGCGTGTTGTGGGCAATCATCCAAGGCTTAATAGTTTTTGGCGTCTTGGCTATCATTTTAGGCGTTACTATTTATATAAAGTTAAATGAGGTGGATAGCCGCACACTCATGTTCACATCCCTTGTTATGATGAATATGGGATTGATTTTATTGAATCGTTCATTCAGTGCCTCACTGTTGACGGTAATTTTAAAACCCAGTCGTTCACTTTGGATTTTACTATTCAGTGTCAGCGCACTATTAACCATAGTGGTTATTTGGCAGCCTGCACGATTATTATTTCATTTTGGACAGTTTCATTGGTATTTATTGGCTATTTCAATTGTAGCAAGCTTGTCGACTTTGCTTATTTTAGAAGCGATAAAATCGCAATGGTTTCAGATTAATATTACTTACAGACGCGATTGAATATGAAAAAAGCCTAGTATTCACACTTGGCAAGATTAATAACACACTTCAGTGGCAAGCCAATAACATTTACTTTTACCGTAGCGGTTATTGTTATCTAGATAATTACAGGCCCACTATTTGAATTCAGCGATACATGGCAGTTAGTAATTAATACTGGAACAACCATCGTTACATTCTTAATGGTTTTTTTAATTCAGAATACGCAAAATCGGGATACTGAGGCTATTCAAGAAAAGCTAGATGAACTTATCAGGGCCACGCAAGGCGCGCACAATGCGCTACTAGACTTGGAGGAGATAGAAGGAGTTAGATGCTTTTCGAGTGAAATATCAATTATTGGCTAAATCCGCACGAGAAGAAATTTTACGTGGCTTTAAGGATACGAACATTCCTGAAGCATAATTTATATTTCCATATTTTCAGTGACTGCTTTGGACCTTGAATTCAACCGGTCAATGCAAGAGATTGGGCAAATCTTTCTGCCGGTGTTTGGTAGTTTAGTGTTTTTTTGGACGCTCATTTACTACTCTCCAGTTCAGTTTCGACATTATTGAATGTCTACTGAATTCTGGGAAGTCCACTGGTTACTTGCTGATAAAGATGCAGTAAATAGTTTTCTTTCTAGGCCTGCTCATATTTATAGTGGTGCGATCACTGTTGGTCGCCCAGATAATGAAAAAAATCCTAAATCAAGAATGATGGGTACTTTAAAGCTGCAAGAGGTTGCAAGTATGATGACAAGGTGCATGCGATTGGCATCATCAAGCAAGAGTGTTTGAATCTTAAAAAACTTAGGCGCTCAAACTCATTTGATAGATTTGAAAGGAAATTACTTAATTAGAAAAGTAATAATCCCATAAACTGGCACAAAATATGAGCTACAGTTAGAGAACTTGACCTTGGTAGAGCAATTACACACTACGTTATCAGCTGATTTGATTTGTGCTTATGAATCTGCAAATTATCACGTCAGATCAGAAAAGCCTTTTATTATGGAAGTAAACAAAAGAAGTGATCGATTGAGTGATTTGTTTTGGACCTATAGAGTATCTTGCGCTGCTTTTATTACGGCCTACAATCCCTTAAGTAAGCCTCTCCCATACGAAGAAAACCAGTTAAGAAACAAAAACCTCAAATCTGATGTAGAAAGTATGGGTTTGATTTTAATCAGTGGTTACGGGCAAGATTCATTAGGAGAATGGGACAGAGAAGATAGTTTTTTAATTTTCGGTCTAAACTTGCCTGATGCCAAAATATTGGGACTTAAATACGAGCAAAATGCTATTCCAAATTTAATTTTACTAAATTAAATCTAAATATTTGAAGCAACAAAAAAGCCCCACATTTCTGCAGGGCTTCTTTATTATATTTGGCTCCTCGACCTGGGCTCGAACCAGGGACACACGGATTAACAGTCCGTTGCTCTACCGACTGAGCTATCGAGGAATCGGTTACACTTGTGAAGGCGTGATAATACTGGCTAAGAGCCTTTTGGTCAATCGTTACAACCAATAATTTATGGGTTAATTGTGAAAAATTCTAAAAAAATAGTTTTTGCGGTGATGTTTGTCATTATTGCGCTAATTATCCTGCCTTTTTCATTGCCGACGCAGACATATATACGCAAAGCGGAAAGTATTGCCAGCGAAAAATTAGGCGTGCCTGTGACAATCGCAAATGGGCATTTACGTTTTTTACCTAGTCCGCGATTAGTGGCTAGCGGCATTGTGGTTGGTGAGAGTCAAGAAGTGGTAGTTGAGAAGTTGGTTATTGTGCCAACTTTGAGTTCGCTTTTTTCTGCAACTAAGCAGATTAATTTAAAAGTAATTAAGCCTGCAATTAAAAAATCTGCTTTATCGATTGTTTCTGCCTTAACGGCAAATAAGTCTGAAAAAGCGGAAGTAGTAGCAATTAATGTGAGTCGTATCGATATTCAAGAAATGCAATTTATTTGGCCTGATATCAAGATGCCGATTTTGAATGCTGAAATTGCATTAACCAAATTGAATCAGTTAGATTCTGCGCATATAGAAAGTGTGGATGGCAAACTTAAGGTAGATGTGGCGCCCAATGGGGGTGAGCATTTAATTACAGTCAATGCAGATAAATGGACTTTGCCAATTGGTTTGCCGCTATTAATTGATAAAGCAAAGCTTGAAATGCATCTTAAAGGCAATCAATTAACCATTCCTAAAATTGATGCAGCGCTTTATGGCGGTAAATTGGCCGGAAATGCGGTGTTAACTTGGCAAGAGGGCAAGGGTGCAAGCAATTGGAAAACGAAAGGGTATTTAAAAATTGATGGTTTATCAGTAAAAGAACCTACCAGAATGATAAGCCGAGCGGTTTATTTGAGTGGTCATTTATTTGCAGATGGAAATTTTTCTGCCTCAGCCAAAGAAGTGGGCCAGTTGGCAGATCGCTTACAAGCCAATTTTAAATTTAAAATCAATAATGGGATTCTGCATGGGTTAGATTTGGTAAAAGTGGCGAGTTTGTTGATTAAGCAAAGCCAAAATGGCGGTGACACGCAATTTTCTGCATTTTCTGGTTTGTTAAATATATCTGGCAAACAATATCATTTGCGTGATTTAAATATTAGTTCCGGTTTATTAACGGCGACAGGGCAAGTTAAAATTAAACCGAATAAGGCGTTAGATGGCACTGGTTCAGTAGCAATCAAAAATAGTGTTAGTTTGGTCGCCATTCCATTAGACGTTTCTGGCACGGTCAGTAAGCCTGTAGTCTTGCCATCTAAAGCTGCATTGGCTGGCGCTGTGGCTGGTACGGCTATTTTAGGGCCAGGCGCAGGTACAAGTGTAGGCATTAAAGCGGCTGAGGCTTTAGATTCATTTAAGAACTTATTTGGGCGCGATAAATAAAATCGTTTATGCCAAAATTAAGTTTCTATAAAGTTAATAGGTGTATTTGGTTAAACCATAGAAAGTAGGCTGAAATGTTTGATATAGCAGTGCCTTGGTGGGAGTTGGTGGTCAGAGGTTTGGTGGTGTATGTATTTTTAATTGCATTGTTGCGTTTAACTGGCAAGCGGCAGATTGGCCAACTTTCACCGTTTGATTTAGTGCTATTACTTATTTTATCCAACGCTGTGCAAAACTCGATGAATGCGGGTGACAACTCGCTGGTTGGCGGCTTGATATCCGCCACTACATTGGTTGCGGTCAATTATTTGGTCGGTTTAATTGCCTTCAAAAGTAAAAAACTGGAAGCTGTTATTGAGGGCAGGCCGCAAGTTATCATTCATCAAGGTAAGCTGTTTGAGGATGTGATGAATGAGGCAAAATTAACGCGGCAGGAGCTGGACTCTACTTTGCGCCAATCTGGTTATTTTGAGATCAAAGATATTAAGTTGGCAATACTAGAAAATAACGGCAGTGTGACTGTGCAGGGTTATGACAAGAAATAACAGTTAATAAAAAAGGCCTTTAAAAAGGCCTTTTTTATTAATGGGAATTTTAAAGTAAATTGTTTTTAACTTAATGCTTTTTCAATTCGGTCTAACGCGTTACGCAAGTTATCCATGCTAGTTGCAAACGAAATGCGGAAATAGCCTTCTGCACCAAATGCAGAACCGGGCACAACGGCTACATCAAATTTTTCCAACAAGTATTCTGCAAAAGCCATATCGGTCGCCGCATTAATTTTACCTGCTTTATGTAAGCTGGCAATTGCTGACCGTGCATCAGGGAATGCATAAAAAGCGCCGCCTGCCATCAAGCAGCTTAAGCCTGGCATTGCGTTAAAACGGTCTACCACGTATTTATGACGTTCTTTAAATGCAGTTACCATCGGTTTAATGCAATCTTGAGAGCCGCTTAATGCTGCCTCTGCCGCATATTGCGAGATAGAAGTTGCATTGCTGGTTGATTGCGATTGTAAAATTTCCATCGCTTTAATGATATAAGCTGGGCCAGCCGCGTAACCGATACGCCAGCCTGTCATAGAGTAAGCTTTAGAAACACCGTTAAGCACGATGCAGCGGTCTTTTAACGCTGGTGTAGCATTTAATATATTGTAGAATTTATCGCCAGTTAAGTTCACATGTTCGTACATATCATCTGTGGCAACCAATACATGCGGATGTTTTAATAACACCTCGCCTAACGCTTTTAATTCATCCAGACTATAAACCGCACCCGTTGGGTTGGATGGTGAATTGAACATCACCAGTTTGGTTTTGGGTGTAATCGCTGCTTCTAATTGCGCAGGCAGTAATTTAAAGCCTTGCTCAATGCCGCATTCAATAATCACCGGCACGGCTTCAGCCACTAAAGCGATATCCGCATAGCTCACCCAATATGGCGCAGGTACGATGACTTCGTCGCCTTTGTTCAGCACTGCTAGGCATAAGTTGAAAATCGTTTGCTTGCCGCCAACACCGACAATCACTTCATTTACAGCATAATCAAAGCCATTTTCAGTTTTAAATTTATTGACAATGGCTTTTTTAAGCGCTGGAATTCCGCTCACTGGCGTGTATTTGGTATAGCCCGCATTAATCGCGGCAATTGCGGCGTCTTTAATATGCTGTGGCGTATCAAAATCTGGTTCGCCAGCCGCTAGACCAATAATTGGGCGACCTTCAGATTTATATTTAGCAGCTTTAGCAGTAATAGCAAGGGTAGGGGATTCTTTAATGCTTTGAACGCGGTTTGATAAAACCTGTGCAGACGAGTGGGCCAAAATACGCTTTCCTTAAAACGGATTAACTTAGATCGATTGAATAGCCGCTATTTTACGCATAAAAATAGGATTAAGGAATCACCGTATATAAGCCGAGTTTAAATATAAAGACCGCATACTGTGGTCTTTAATATAGGATTGCTAGAATTGTCGAGTAAATGAAATTGCTGCGTTAGTTGCTTGTGCAAATTAACGTCTACTCGTTAACATTCTTTATCACAACCCATCATCTCAGAGTATTCAGCGCCTATATCTTTGTCTATATCGTTCAAGGTGACTTGAATACGATGCATTGTATTTGTATCCCCTTGGTTTTTGGCGATAGCACCTAAGCGCACTAAGGCATCAAAGTGACCTTTATCAAGATTAACGGCTTGTTGATATGCTTGTTGCGCTAAATCTAGTTTTGCTAAGTTTTCATTTGCTAAGCCCAATGCATACCAGGCTTCAGAATTTTTTGGCTCAGCTTGCGTCCATTTTGCAGAAATGTTCGCTAATTTCGGCCAATCTTGGCGCGATTCTGGCACGGCAGCTTGCAGGTAGAAAGGTTTTTTATCTTCGTCATCTTCCCACAATGCTTTTCCAATCACGGGAAATATGGTTGTTTCAGGTTCTTTTTCTAGTTTTTCTAACCATTCAATTGGCAGCGCATAGTGAATGCTGCCGCCGGAACCCGCAGTTTTAAAAGTATTAATACCAACCAAATGGCCTTGCATATCAAATAATCCGCTGCCGCTAGCGCCCATCGTGAATTTTGCTGTGCTGCGAATAATTTTGCCATTATCCGAATCAAAAAGTGCTTTGACATTGCCGCTAGAAGTAAGCGGGGTGGGCACGCCATTAGAGTGCCCAATCGCAGCTACTTGTTGGCCGCGTTTCAAATCAGTGCTTTTGCCAATAACGACTGCTTTAAACGGCATTGAAAATGCAGAAACCAAACATAAGTCGTGCCAAGCATCCACTTTAACGCTGGTAATTGGGTAAGTATCTTCGCCACGGGATATCCAAGGCTGTTTAGTAGCACGCAACACATGACAATTGGTTAATACTTTATTCTCGCCAACCACCACGCCAGAGCCGTATGCTAAGCCGCCAGTCGCGTTGTAGCCACGTACCATCACTACACTCCATAAAGCATCCATCATTTTGGCCGTTTCAAAGGCAAAAGCAGATGGCGTTGCAACAAGCATTGCTGTTATTAACACTAAAAAACGCATGAAAATCTCCGAGGCTAGGATTTATATGAACTGTTAAATCACTGAAAATTTATTCTGAACTACTGATACTGATAGTAAAGACGGATTTATTTTGAAATAAGTTCGCCACATAAATAGACTTGCAAAAAATGCCAGTAAAGTGTGAGTCACAATTAGCTTTTAATCGGAACATATTAGCTTGTAATCAAAAAAAGCGCATTTAGATGCAAAACTGCTAGAATTAAGGTCAAATTTTACACATAAGCTTAGGTATAAACGCGTGTTCGTTACATTTCCCAATAGCAAATATCAATTACATCAACCTTTTCCACCTGCGGGCGATCAGCCTCAAGCGATAGACAAGCTTACGCAAGGTATTCAAGACGGCCTAAAGTTTCAAACGCTGCTTGGTGTAACTGGTTCTGGTAAAACTTATACCATGGCCAATGTGATTGCGCGGCTTGGTCGCCCAGCGATTGTGATGGCGCCAAATAAAACGTTGGCAGCGCAGTTATATAGTGAGTTTCGCGAGTTTTTTCCGAATAATTCCGTAGAATATTTTGTCAGTTATTACGATTATTATCAGCCGGAAGCTTATGTGCCTTCGCGCGATTTGTTTATCGAAAAAGATTCCAGTATTAATGAGCATATTGAGCAGATGCGACTTTCTGCCACCAAAGCTTTATTAGAGCGCGAAGACAGCATCATTGTTGCCACCGTTTCGGCTATATACGGTATTGGCGACCCGACTGATTATCATGGGATGGTTTTGCACCTTAAGCAAGGCGAAAAACTGAGTCAGAGAGATGCGATAGCCCGTTTGATTGGCATGCAATATGATCGTAACGACTTTGATTTTAGCCGTGGCTGTTTCAGGGTGCGTGGCGATGTGATTGATATATTCCCGGCAGAAAACAACGAAACTGCCGTGCGCGTGAGTTTATTTGATGACGAAATTGAAACGATTACTTTATTTGATCCTTTGACAGGACAAATTTTCAATAAAATTCAACGCTTTACCATTTACCCCTCAAGTCATTACGTCACGCCGCGCGAAACTACCGTCAGAGCGATGGAGAAAATAAAAAAAGAGCTGGTTGACCGCGTGGCTTTTTATATTAAAGAAGGCAAGTTGGTCGAAGCGCAACGTATTGAGCAGCGCACACGGTTTGACTTGGAAATGCTCAACGAAATTGGTTTTTGTAAAGGCATTGAAAACTACTCGCGTCATTTATCTGGGCGTAATCCGGGCGATCCGCCGCCAACATTGATTGATTACCTGCCAGACGATGCACTAATGATTATCGATGAAAGCCACGTCACCGTGCCGCAAGTCGGTGGTATGTTTTTGGGTGATAGGTCGCGTAAAACCAATTTGGTGGATTATGGATTCAGGTTGCCATCGGCTTTGGATAATCGGCCACTTAAGTTTGAAGAGTTTGAGCGCATTATGCGCCAGTGTGTGTTTATTTCAGCCACGCCTTCAGAGTACGAAAAGAATCATCAACAGCAAGTGGTGGAAATGATTGCACGCCCAACTGGCTTGGTCGATCCGCCAATTGTGGTTAAACCAGCCGACACGCAAGTGGATGATTTGTTAGGGGAAATTAAGTTGCGTGTCGCGGTAGGCGAGCGCGTGCTGGCAACGACATTAACCAAACGTATGGCAGAGGATTTAACCGATTATTTAAATGAGCATGGCGTAAAAGTGCGCTATTTGCACAGTGATATTGATACGGTTGAACGCGTGGAAATCATCCGTGATTTGCGTTTGGGCGAATTTGATGTGCTGGTCGGCATTAACTTGCTACGCGAAGGTTTGGATATTCCAGAAGTTTCGCTAGTTGCAGTATTAGATGCCGATAAAGAAGGCTTTTTACGTTCCGAGCGCAGCTTGATTCAAACATCTGGCCGTGCGGCGCGTAATTTGAACGGTAAAGTGATTTTTTATGCCAATAAAATCACCCGCAGTATGAAGGCGGCGATGGATGAAACCGAAAGGCGAAGAAAAGTACAGTTGGCTTTTAATGAAGCGAACGGCATCGTACCAAAAGGTATCAGCAAAAGTATTAAAGATATGATTGATGGCGTTTACAGTAAAGATGAGGCGCAACGCGAACGCAAAGCTGCGCAGGACCAAGCCAATTATGAGTCATTAAGCGAAAAACAATTGGCTAAAGAAATGAAGCGCTTGGAAAAAGCGATGCACGATGCAGCCAAAAATCTGGAGTTTGAGAAAGCGGCTGATTTTAGAGATCAGCTTAAAAAACTAAGAGTGAAAGTATTTGGTGCGGAAATGCCGGATATAATTTAACAATATAAATCAATCTATTAAAATAATAATTTAAAGTAAATTATCAATGTTAGTTTCTGATTTTTCGCCACTTGTCGGTAGTTGCGCAGCCATATTAACCACGGCTGCATTTGTGCCGCAAGCGATTCAGTCATACAAAACGCGTGATTTATCGGGCATTTCATTGCCGATGTACACTATTTTTACGTTGGGTGTGGCGATGTGGCTGATTTACGGTTTGCTGCAACATGATTGGCCGCTTATTCTGGCCAATGCTATTACGCTCTGTTTGTCGTCCATGATTTTGGTATTAAAGGCCAAGCAGACAATAAAAGATAAAGCCTAGATTAAAGACTGAAAATTCACTAGATAGTCTTTGAATGTTTTCGAAGCTCCTGTATTTAGCCAAATTATTGCAATTAGTTTAGATATATCTAGATTTATCTGGTTAATTTGATCAATCGGATTGATTCACAAAGCTTTATTGACTATAATCGCGTACTTTTCAACCCTTGCCACACCGACAGCATATCGGGTGGCTGCAAACCACAAGGAGATTTCATGCGACATTATGAAGTAGTTTTTATCGTCCATCCGGACCAAAGCGAGCAAGTGCCAGCGATGATTGAGCGTTATCGTACGCTAATCACCAGCAACGGCGGTGCGATTCACCGTTTAGAAGACTGGGGTCGTCGTCAATTGGCTTACCCAATCCAAAAAATCCATAAAGCACATTACGTTTTAATGAACATTGAATGTAACTTAACTGTATTGGAAGAGTTAGAGCATGGCTTTAAATTCAACGATGCAGTATTGCGTCATTTAACAATGAGCACTAAAACAGCGGTAACAGCACCTAGCCCAATGATGAAAGAAGAGAAATCTAAATCAGTATTGGTTAAAGATGCAGCGCCAGCAGCAACTGAGGTTGCAGCAGCTTAAGTTTGAACACGCTGGTGATTAGCGGTGTAGTGCTTGCAACCGAGCCAATACGCTACACACCAGCAGGGCTGCCGTTGTTAAGTTTTGTATTGCAGCATGCTTCAGAACAGATTGAAGCAGGGTTAAAGAGAAAAGTGGAATGTGAAGTGAATGCGGTTGCCATTGGCGACATTGCAAAACAGCCTATTCAGCAAGGCTCTTTAATTAAGGTCAAAGGTTTTTTGGCCAAGCGCAGTGCAAAAAGTAATCAATTAGTGCTTCATGTTGAGCAATTACAAATTAATCAATTAGAGACTGTTAATCAGTCTGTATAAAGAATTTTAGGAGTTAGATCATGGCAAGAGAAATGTATAAACGCCGCCGTTACTGCCGTTTCAGTGCAGAGGGCATCAAAGAAGTTGATTACAAAGATGTTGATTTGTTAAAAGACTTTGTTTCAGAAAATGCAAAAATTATCCCAGCTCGTATGACGGGTACAAAAGCAAAATACCAACGTCAATTGACCAGTGCTGTTAAACGCGCACGTTTCTTGGCTTTAATGCCGTACACAGACAAGCATCCTGGTTAATTAGGAGTTTAGGAGAATATTATGCAAATTATTTTATTAGAAAAAGTAGCAAACCTAGGCGTGTTGGGTGATATCGTTAAAGTTAAAGATGGTTTTGGCCGTAACTTTTTGATTCCACAAGGCAAAGCAAAACGTGCAACAGAAGCCAACAAAGCTGAGTTTGCTGCTCGCCGTGCTGAACTTGAAAAACATCAAGCCGACATCCTGACTTTAGCAACTGCTCGCGGTCAAAAATTAACCGGTTATGTGTTAACAGTTGCACAAAAAGCGGGTGTTGATGGCCGCTTATTCGGTTCTGTAACTAACGGTGACGTGGCTGAAGGTCTTGTAGCTGCCGGTTTTGAAGTGGTTAAATCAGAAGTGAGTATGCCTACTGGCCCATTGAAAAATATTGGTGATCATCCAGTTACTGTAGCATTACATCATGACGTAGTGGTTGATATTACTGTTACTGTTGTTGGTGAAGTAGCTTAAGTTTTAAATATTTAATTTTTGAGCACTTAGTTTCTGAGTGCTTAGATTTAAGTAAAAAAGGCGACCTTGGTCGTCTTTTTTATTGCTTCGTTTTCATCAGCAATTTTTCATGAGCAATGGTTTTTATTCGGTATAATTTGCCTATGGCCGATGAACAACTAGACTCACTCAAACTCCCTCCACATTCTATCGAAGCAGAGCAATCTGTCATCGGCGGTTTACTGCTTGAAAATGAAGCATTAGACAAAATCGCAGACATTCTAAATGCAGAAGATTTTTATCAGTTTGATCATAAAACTATTTTTCAGCATATCTCCAAGTTAATCGAACGTAATCGCCCGGCAGATATTGTCACCGTAGCTGAATCGCTCGAAAGTACAGCTGAGTTATCTACTATTGGCGGTATCGCCTATCTGGCATCGTTAGCACAGAACACACCGACAGCGGCTAATATTCGCCGTTATGCAGAGATTGTGCGCGAACGCGCGATTATGCGTAAATTGGTGACTGTAGGTAGCGGCATCGCTGAAAGTGCCTACAGCCCGAATGGACGTGATGCACAGCAGTTACTGGATGAAGCCGAGGCAAAGATTTTCCAGATTGCAGAAGGCGGTCAACGCAGCAGTCAGGGCTTTCAGGATATTAAAGAGTTGTTACCGCAGGTAGCAGAACGCATCGATATGCTGTTTTCACGCGATAACCAGAGTGACGTTACCGGTATCCCGACGGGATTTTCGGATCTGGATTCCATGACATCGGGCTTACAGGGTGGTGATCTGATTATTGTGGCCGGCCGACCATCCATGGGTAAGACTGCATTTTCATTGAATATTGCCGAAAATGTCGCCTTGGATACTGGCTTGCCGGTTGCGGTATTCTCAATGGAAATGGCTTCAACGCAACTAGCTATGCGTATGATCGGCTCTGTAGGACGATTGGACCAGCATCGTATGCGTACAGGTCGCTTAGAAGATGAGGATTGGGAAAAGTTAACCACCGCATTGGGCAAGTTGAACGAAGCGCCGATCTTTATTGACGAAGGCGCCGGCTTAAGCAGCTTTGATGTGCGCGCAAGGGCACGTAGGCTACATCGTCAATGTGGCAAGTTGGGTTTAATCGTTATCGATTACTTACAGTTGATGTCTGCCCCTGCAGGCAAACAAGGCGAAAATCGTGCCACGGAGATTTCTGAAATCTCACGCTCACTCAAAGCACTGGCAAAAGAGCTGGATTGCCCTGTAGTTGCGCTCTCTCAATTGAATCGTAGTTTAGAGCAACGCCCAGATAAGCGCCCTGTGATGTCAGATTTACGTGAATCTGGTGCGATTGAGCAGGATGCGGACCTGATTTTGTTTATCTACCGCGATGAGGTGTATAACCCGGACAGTGAAGACAAAGGCACCGCTGAGATTATTGTTGGCAAGCAACGTAATGGCCCGATTGGCCGTGTGCGTTTGACTTTTATCGGCCAAAACACACGTTTTGAAAACTTCGCCAATGCTGGCTATATGCCAGATGAGTATTAATGTATTCGCATGGCTAAAGCAAAAACTGTTTACACCTGCACTGAATGCGGTGCTTCCGAATCGAAATGGCAGGGCCAATGTCCAAGCTGTATGGCTTGGAATACGCTGGTTGAATCCGTCGCGGAAACCAGTACATCCAACAATCGCTACGCCAATAAGTTTGAAGGTTTAGCGCAAAGCAGCACATTGCAAAAGCTAAGCAGTATTCAAGCTGCCGATATTGAAAGAACGCCGACTGGTATCAGCGAATTTGACCGTGTGCTTGGTGGTGGTTTGGTTGAAGGTGGTGTGGTACTAATCGGCGGCGACCCAGGAATCGGCAAATCGACTTTATTACTGCAGGTGTTATGTCACTTGGGCAAATCTGCGCAAGCGATTTATGTCAGCGGTGAGGAATCGCCACAACAAATCGCCATGCGTGCTAAACGCCTGGGTTTGGATGCCAGCCAAGTGGAATTGCTGGCAGAAATCAATCTTGAGAAGATCTTGGCTACGTTGCAAACGCACAAGCCGAATATCGCAGTCATCGACTCCATTCAAACCGTGTATTCAGAAGCTCTGCAGTCGGCACCAGGTTCGGTAGCGCAAGTGCGTGAATGTTCTGCACAATTAACGCGCTTGGCCAAACAATTAGGTATCACGGTGATTTTAGTTGGGCATGTCACTAAAGAGGGCTCACTTGCTGGTCCGCGCGTGCTAGAGCATATTGTAGATACAGTCTTGTATTTTGAAGGTGACCAGAACTCATCATTTCGCTTGATTCGTGCGTTCAAAAATCGTTTTGGTGCAGTCAATGAGCTTGGCGTATTTGCCATGACGGAACATGGCTTGCGTGAAGTATCCAATCCGTCGGCTTTGTTTTTATCGCATCATGAAGAGCAGGTTGCTGGCAGTTGCATTACTGTCACTATGGAAGGCACTCGACCGCTTTTAATTGAAATTCAAGCCTTGGTGGATGAAAGTCATGCGCCTAGTCCAAAGCGATTGGCAACAGGACTTGAGCAGAACCGTTTGGCCATGTTACTCGCGGTATTAAATCGCCACGCGGGCATTCCGTGTTTTGATCAAGATGTGTTTATTAATGCTGTCGGCGGCGTGAAAATTGCAGAGCCTGCTGTGGATTTAGCGGTATTACTATCTATAGTTTCTTCCTTAAAAAACAAACCATTAGATAATAAACTTATTGTATTTGGTGAGGTTGGTTTGGCTGGTGAGGTGCGTCCTGTGCAAGGTGGGCAAGTACGCTTAAAAGAAGCCGCGAAATTAGGTTTTACCAAAGCGATTGTGCCCAAAGCAAATGCACCGAAAGCTAAGATTACGGGATTGGAAGTGATTGCGGTGGAACGCTTGGAGCAGGCATTGAATCAGTTGCGCAACAGCTGATCTAACCAGTTTTTAGTGGCAGTTTTTTCAGTCTTATTTTAGCCTATTTCAAAATCAGGTTTGCACAAGCCAAGCCACTTCTCACAGCACCTTCAATCGTCGCAGGATAGTCTGCATAAGTGTAGTCGCCTGCTAAAAATAAATTAGGGTAGGGCGTGACATTGGCTGGTCTTGGCAAATTCACTTCACAGGAAAAAGTAGCGCACTTTTCGGCAATCACTTTGTGCCAAAGTGGTTTAGGTAAATGCGGAAAAGCATGATGCAGTTCCTGCGCCACTTTGAGTGCCAGCATATCTTGTGTCAGTTTCTGGTGCTTGCCTTTTGCGCTAATCACCACCGCCATAAGGCCCTGTTGACCACATAATTGACCGCGATCAAATACCCATTGACTGGTTAAATCGACTAAACCTAGCATAGGCTGTGGCAGTGTTATATGGCTTGGGTATTGCAGGTAAACGGTATATATCGGCTGATAATCGTAGGCTTCGGTTTGCAAAGTGACGAAATCTAGCTTGGGTAAATCGGCAGTTAAGTCTTTTAATTTTCTAGCTGCAGTTGCAATAACTACGTGGCTAAATGTATATTTTTCCGAGCGAGTGGCTACTTCAAAGCCGTTTTCAATCGGTTGAATGCTGTGTACCCGTTTATTGCTTAATACAGTCGATTGATGTGTTTGCAGGTAACGCAAAATCGGCGTTGATATGATTTGTGATAAATCCAACTTAGGTATTAAAAAGTCGCTATCAGTTTTACCGCCATTAAAAGCATCGCGCAGCACGTTTAAAAATACTTTACTGCTAGCCAATTCAATTGGTGTATTTAAAGCAGCCAAACACAGCGGCTCCCACAGAAATTTAATCGCTTGATTCGATTGTTTATTTTTAAGCAGGAAGTTTTTTAATGGCTCGTCTGCCGTTAAGCGATAACTGATTTTTTTAAGCTTAAACATCAGCGTAACTGTAGCAAAGCGCTCACTTAAACTAAGGCCTTGGCAGCATAGAAAACCGAATAACTGGTTCAAAGGGTGCGGCAGATAATTCGGATTGGCTAGCTTTAACACCTTATTATTGCGTGGCGAAATCATATTAAGCGCCAAAGGTAGGCGTAAGAAAGCTTGTTTTTCTTGTACGCCCACTTTTTCTAGCAGTTTGAGTGTTTCATGATATGCACCCAATAAAATATGCTGCCCATTATCAACCTGAAAAGTTTGGCTATTGAATTCAATGCCCACACTACGCGCGCGTCCGCCAAAATGTGGCCCAGCCTCAAATAAAGTGGTCTGAATGCCTTGCTCGGCAAGGGCAGTGGCGGTGGAAAGGCCTGCCAGACCACCACCAATAATCGCAACGTGTGCTTTGTTTTTATTAATCATTTTGGCTACACTTTATCCTACTCTAGACTTTTCGCAACCAGACAGAAAATACCAGCCAAAGTTTGCGCAAACCACCGAGCGAAATGCGTGAATTTAATACTTTTTGCGCACCATCCAGTTTGATTTCGCGCAACAAGGTGCGATAGATTGCGGCCATCATCAAGCCTGGGCGTTGTTGTTTTACATCTTCATTGGGCAACTCAAGCAAAGCTTTATCGTAAAAGCTTTCTGCACGTTCTATTTGAAGTTCCATCAGTTTTTTGACGGCTTCTGATTCACGGCTCTGTAAAATATCTTCTTCACTCACGCCGGCTTTCGTTAACTCATCCAGCGGTAAATAAATTCGGCCACGGCGTGCGTCTTCACCTACGTCTCGAATAATATTGGTCAGCTGAAATGCCATGCCCAAATCTTGTGCGTATTTCAGCGTGTCGCGGTTATTAAACCCAAAAATCTGCGCAGAGAGCAGCCCAACCAAGCTGGCAACGCGGTAACAATATAACTGCAATTGTTCAAAATCTTCATAGCGGTTAAATTTTAAATCCATTTCCATGCCATCAATTATTTCTAAAAAATACTCTTGGGCAAGGTTGAACTCAGTAACAAATGGCTGCAGCGCCTTTGTAACAGGGTGCTGCGGCGTATTGGCATACAAATTGGCAACTTCACTTTTCCACCAATTTAACTTGGTCTGAGCCACATTAAAATCCGTACATTCGTCGACAACATCGTCCACTTCGCGACAGAATGCGTACAAAGCAGTCATTGCTTGGCGTTTGTTCTTAGGTAGAAAAATAAAACTAAGGGTAAAGCTAGAGCCGCTTTGAGCAGCCTTCTGGTGGCAGTATTGCTGTGGTGTCATTGTTATTAGATTTTAGGTAATTGGATTTGAGTTTGAATGAGATGTTAAGTTAGCGTTAAGGTAATAATGATTTAAGTAAAATCAGTGGCCAATCCCAAGCTTTTAATTGCGGTCTATGCTTGAATACATCGCCGCGTACATTTCTTAATTTATACAGAATGCGATCGCCGCCGCCAATGATCATGCGCATCTCCAAGCCGATACGGCCAGGCAGAATGCGCTCTAATGGTTTGCCTTCATTCAACATGGTTTGTGCGCGTTCGATATTGAAGAGCATGAATTTTTCCCAGTTTTTATTCACATACTGACTGGCAATCTGCGCCTCGGTTATTCCATATTCGCGCATTTCATCTTGGCATAAATAAATACGGCTGCGGTGAAAATCATTTTCAAAATCAATCGCAACGTCCTGATAAAAGTTAATCAGTTGCAACGCAGTACAAACCTGATTTGAGTAGATCAGATTCTCAGGCGTCGCTTTGCCGAAAAGGTGTAAAAGCAAGGTGCCAATTGGATTGGCTGAGCGACGACAGTAATCTAATAGCTCGAAAAAATTGGCATATCGTGTTTTAGTGACATCTTGACTAAACGCGTCTAGCAAATCGTAAAAAGGTGTTAGCGGCAGATTGTACTCACGTACCATATTGCCAAACTCGGTAAAAAAGGGGGATTTTGTTTTGCTATTATTTTTAATTAAATCCAGCTGATCTTTAAAGCCTTGTAAATTAGCCAGCCGGGTAGCGGGTTTATGATGGCCTTCATCGGCAAAATCATCAGCTTGGCGCGCAAAAGTATAAATAAGCGCAATAGGGTTACGTAGATGCTTTGGTAGAAAATGTGAGGCAACGGGGAAGTTTTCATAATGGCTTTGCGAAAGTGCCAAACTATCCGCAAGGCTATTATTCATGCCATCTAAAACCTGAGAGTTTGCAAGCTTGTAATCTACAAAAATTTTAGTATTTGCAATCTCTACATCCTTAATTTTAGTGTCTGCACTCATATTCAAAGTATGCCATAAAACCGCTAAATCCTACAGCGTGAGCGGCGACCATGCGCTACAATAATCAAAAATAATTTAATCATTTACTTGGTCATTAATTAGTTAGGTTTATATGTTAGGAATCATCGGCGGAACAGGTTTAACGCAGCTGGATAATTTAAAAATTACGAGGCGGCAAATTGCACGAACACCTTATGGAGAGGCGTCGCAACCGCTTATTTTTGGTGAAATGGCAGGTAGTGAAGTGGTTTTTTTGGCGCGTCATGGCGGAGGGCATACCATTCCGCCACATGCGGTTAATTATCGGGCCAATATTTGGGCATTGCATTCAGTTGGTGTCACCAACTTATTGGCGATTGCAACAGTAGGTGGAATTAGCCATGATTTGAATGCCGGCGACATTGTGTTGCCGCATCAGATTTTAGATTACACACATGGTCGTAAAAATACCTACCACGATGGCATTGAATTGCCGGTTAAACACATCGATTTTACTGAACCTTACTCTGCCAATTTGCGTCAAATTTGTTTGAAAGCCGCAGATCGGATTCAACAACAGCTAATCGATGGCGGTGTGTATGCCTGTGTGCAAGGACCAAGATTGGAAACTGCCGCAGAAATCAATCGCTTAGAACGCGATGGCGCAACCTTGGTCGGTATGACTGGTATGCCAGAAGCTGCGTTGGCACGTGAGTTGAGCATGGAGTATTCAGCGCTATGCCCAATTGCTAATCAGGCCGCTGGGCGCGGAGAGAGTGCTCATGGCATTCAATATGAGGATGTGATGGCTGGATTAGAGTTAACCATGCAAAAAGTACGCATGTTAATTGAGGAAGTTGCACGCGCTCATCAGGCACAGGTAGCATCAATCACAATATAATTAAGTGATGATTTAAGGCGAATTAAGATGGCAATACAAACAGTTTTAAAAATGGGTGATCCAGTACTGCTGCAGAAAGCAGCGCCTGTAACGGCATTTAACACTCCGGAATTACTCAGTCTTATTCAGGACTTGGAAGATACGATGGCGCATATGGATGGTGCTGGTATTGCTGCACCGCAAATCGGTGTCAGCCTGCAAGTAGTGATCTTTGGTGTAGGTTCAAATCCACGCTATCCGGATGCAGAGCAAGTGCCTTATACCGTGCTGATCAACCCCACATTAACAGCAGTGCAAGATGACATGGAAGACGGTTGGGAAGGTTGTTTGTCCGTTCCCGGCATGCGTGGAATCGTGCCGCGCTATACACGCTTGCATTACACAGGGTTTGATCAGTTTGGTAAACCGATCGATCGGTTGGTCAGCGGCTTTCATGCCAGGGTCGTGCAGCACGAATGTGATCACCTAAATGGCATTTTGTACCCCATGCGCATCAAAAATTTAAAAGATTTTGGCTTTACTGACGTACTTTTTCCAAATCAGGATATTCAAGACGATTAATTGTTTGCTATAATGCGGACTTTCGCGAATAACACATTACTCGAAAATAAGATTGGAAGAGTGGCAGAGCGGTTTAATGCTACAGTCTTGAAAACTGTCGTGGGTGCGAGCCCACCGTGAGTTCGAATCTCACCTCTTCCGCCAAACAACATTAAAAACCCGTTAAGTCAGTGATTTAGCGGGTTTTTTGTTTTTTAAAGCGGGATGTTTCGCATCTACGGAAGAGGTGAGATTCGAACTCACGGTGGGCTCACCTCGTGTATGCTATTGCGCACCGTGCTGATAGTTTGCGCTTTATATATCTAGTGTGTACGTTAGCAGGGCGTACCCGTTTACGGTACGCCGTATATTGCGTATATCATTCGGCGGACTGCTTTGCGAGCTCACCCTACACGGGCTGACAAGGTGGCGATAGAAAATCAGATGCATTTAAATAAAACAAGGAAATGAATCAAGTCTGATCCTATTGATTTGCTAGAAAACCTATATGTTAAAGGCCATAAAAATACTATTAATTAGTGCCACCATCGTAGTAGTTTCCAGTTGGGGTGTTATTGCGCTTTATTATGGTGACTCCCATACATCTAAGATACAAAACGTATTGGCAATCGGGTTTGGCTTGAGTGGAATATTGACTATCGCGACACTAGGCATGCCACGCTTGCACTGGCGTATGTTAGTGTTTTTTAGCATTTTGTTTGCCGGTATTGTTTTATGGTGGCTGCAAATTCAACCTGCAAATGATCGCCAGTGGCAGCAGGATGTTGAGAGACTGGCCTATGCGACTATCGAAGGTGATTTGGTGACAGTGCGTAATGTCCGTAACTTTGATTATAAAAGTGAATTTAACTATCTGCCTGCGTATTACACGAAGACTTATGACCTGAGTAAGCTTGAGGGTGTGGACCTTTTTTCTACCTATTGGATGGGGCCAGCTATAGCCCATACGATGCTAAGTTTTAATTTCGGTGAAGGCGGCCACCTTGCCATTTCAATTGAAGCGCGCAAAGAGAAGGGGGAAAGTTATTCGTCTACCAAAGGTTTTTTTCGACAGTATGAATTAATCTACATTGTCGCTGATGAGCGTGATCTTGTTCGCTTGCGTACTAATTATCGTAAAAATCCAATAGAAGATGTTTATCTTTACCGCATTAATTGGTCGAAGGAAGATGTGAAGCAAGTTTTCTTGCAATACATTCATGAAATGAATAGGTTGAATGAAAAACCGGCTTTTTATAATACCTTGCTGGAGAATTGTACGACTATGATATGGATGCATACTTTAGCTAATCAGGATCACCTTAAATTTTCATGGAAAATTCTAGCAAGCGGTTATTTTCCTGAGTATCTTTATGAGAGTGGCCGACTAGATCAACATTTGCCTTTTGAACAACTTCAACAGCGCGCGCGCATTAACATCTTGGCTAACGAAGCGGATCAAGCATCTGATTTTTCGCAGCAGATCCGGAAGACAAGCCTTAGTGTGAAATGATTACCTGTTCTTCATTTTTATATCAGATGTTGAATGCAGATAAAAGTCTTTGTATATTTATATGTCTAATGATTTTGCAGCTTATGTACGCTAACGCACTGAAGCAAAACAAATAATTTGTTAAATTCAGTTCAGTTTACAACCATTACATTGGGGTAGATTATGAATCGATTAATAGTAACTTCTGCGGTAACTGCGCTGTTAAGTCTTACTTTATTGAACCTAAGCTCATGTAATAAACCAGCGCCAGCCAATTTACCAGATGAGCCTACTGTGCCCATGCCAAAATCTTCAGGTGGAACAGGCGCTACAGGACGTTCTGGTGATGAAGGTATTCAACTTCAACCTAAAGAAACCGGTGATCAAGATATACAGAGTGATCCTGGTAAACCTGAAGGTGACGGTAGCATTGTTATCCCGCCGCCAATTGTTGATATGCCACCTGAAGTTGTACCAGATAAGCGTGTGCTAGATACACATTAAGTTAACCGTATAGCATTATTTGAGTGAGTGTCTTTGGTAGCCACTTGCCTTAATCATGGCGATCTGTAGCCTTCGGCGCGTTATGCGGTAATGTATTCAACTGGTTAAGTTGATTGCGCGCTTCATGCGTAACTTCTGATGCGGTTAAACCGACAGGACCAATGCCGCTCGCAACAAGCGTATCTGCCGCTGCACCGTGTACGTAAACACCTAATTTTGCGGCATCTAGCATATTTAAACCTTGAGCAACCAAGCTGCCAATAATGCCACTGAGCACATCGCCTGTACCGCCACTTGCTAAACCTGGGTTGCCAGTCGTATTAATAAACCAGTTGCCGTCTGCGTCCGCACAAATACTCCCTGCACCTTTTAATACGCATACTGCTTTAAATTGGTAAGCTAAATTTTTAGCACTTTGTATACGATTGCTTTGAATATCTTGCGCTGTCGTTTTGAGCAATCTAGCTGCTTCAGCGGGGTGAGGTGTGATAACCGTTTGTGTTTGTCGTTGCTGCAATATCGCCACTAAATGTGGGTTTTCGCTTAGTAAATTAAGTGCATCCGCATCCATTAGTAAAGGTATATGTTGCGTCATACAAAATTCTAATAGCGCTATTGCTGCTTTCGATTGGCCTAAACCAGGGCCGATAACCAGACAACTCAATTGCCTCAAATTGGGGAGTGTCGCCGCTGAATGCAGCATAATTTCCGGGTGGCATACATCCACACTAGGCGCATCAGTCCCTAAAAATGCGGCATATACGCGCCCTGCGCCGCAAAGCAAAGCGGCTCGTGATGCTAATAAAACCGCACCTACCATGCCCGTATCGCCACCTACAATCACCACGCTGCCAAAAGTGCCTTTGTGTGCGTCCATACTGCGCAACGGTAACGTTGATAAAAACATGCTGCGGGTTAATGCATATTTTTCTGTTATATCTGGCTCTGAATTGAAGGTGGAAATAATGAATCCTTTTTTATTCACAAATGGGTTTAATTAAGCGCTTTGTGTGACATACTAAATTTTTGGTATGAGTTCGATCAAAAATATTTGATAAAATTATTCTATCCCAATACCAGAAACTTTAAACATGTGTTGGCGCACTAATGGGTTAAATCAACGAAATTGTGCTTGTATCATATGTTTTTTCAACGAGCGCAATTAGTCCATTTTACTTGGTTGTTGGGTGTCGTGTAGGCAATAGGGTGTATCAATAAAGTCGTTTATCCGTTAAAATTATGCACTTTCGTATTGCTTATCTTGCTTCAATATTTCATCTGTCGCCGAATATTTCGAGCGACTGGTTTAAGCAGAATTTGTTTTTAATAACCCATTTCTATTATTTATTCACAATTTATTTTAAGGATTAAACATGAGCCAAATCATTATTGACCACAACCCATCAGAAGAGAAATTGAAAGAACTAGGCGTAGCTAGCTGGTCTATCTGGGAGAAAGAAGTTTCTAAATTCCCATTAGATTTCGGTATGACAGAAAGTGCTTATCTGCTAGAAGGCGAAATCCATGTAACACCACAAGGCGGCGAAAAAGTGGTAATTAAAGCAGGTGATTTTGTTGTTTTCCCAAAAGGCATGAAATCACAATGGGAAGTTGTTAAACAATTGAAAAAACATTACAAACATTCATAATTTAAATGAATTTTGTGATCTAACTACTTGATTTTAAGTTTGTTAGGTTAAATTAAAAGCCGATATCTAATTAAAAAAGAGCTCGGCTTTTTTGTTTTTTGAGTGCATTCTTTCAATATTCAGCACTTATCATCAATGTGATTTGTTTTAAGCTATAACTTGCTTAAGTTTTGTGTGAGCTGCTCAATTTGAATCGGATTCAGCGGTTGGTTGTGTTTGGCGGAAATCAAAAAGCTATCTTCTGCACGGTTTCCCAAAGTATTAATTTTTGCGTTATGCAAATCGACCGCTTGCTGCAAAAATATATTGGCTATTTTTGCCAATAAACCAGGCCTGTCACCAGCAACAATTTCCAAAGTATGGTTAATGCCTTGCGTTTCAGCTGTTAATTTAATCTGTGGTTGAATCGACATGTATTTTACTTGACGGCTTATTCGGCCTTGTAGTGGCGATTCCAATGGACCAGAGCTACTGATTTTTATTGTGAGTTGAGTTTCTATAAATTTTAATAATCCACTATAACTAACCGACTTATATGATTGATCTAAAATAATAAAGTTATTTAGCGCATAGCCATGATTGGTTGTATAAATCTTGGCTTGCACGATGTTATAAGCCATGCGATCAAAAAAGTTACAGATGCGCGCAAATAAGTCATCTTGATTGCGTGTGTAGATCATCACCTGTATTCCGTCGCCATTTGGGCCTAAACGGGCGCGAACAATGGGCTTTTCGGCAAATACGTGCGGTGTTAACAATCGACTTTGCCAAGCAATTTCATCGGATTCAAAACGCACAAAATAATCTACGCCTGTGTTTTCCCACAATTTCAGATAAGACTCTGGTTTAAGTCCATATTGCGTCAGCTTTTCTGCTGCTTCTTGCTGGCGCGATTCAACTATTTTTTGTTTGCTGAAATCGACGTTTTTTAATACGCTGCGAGTGGCATAAAACAAGCTCTCTAATAATCTGGCTTTCCAAGCATTCCATACCACTGGGCTGGTGCCGCGAATATCTGCGACTGTTAACAAATATAAGGCAATCAAGCGTTTTTCTGTCTTCACTAGATTTGCAAACTGTTGAATCACTTCAGGGTCGGATAGGTCCGATTTTTGTGCTGTGCTGGACATTTTAAGGTGCGCGTCAACCAGCCAGGCAACCAGGTCAACTTCCTCTTTTGCTAAGCCATGTAACTTACAAAAACGTCTGGCATCGATTGTGCCTAAACTGGAATGATCGCCATTACGACCTTTTGCGATGTCATGAAATAGTGCTGCAAGATAGAGTAGATAAGGTTTTTCGAAATTTGAGAACAACTCGCTACATAGCGGGAACTCATGCTTGAGATCATGTTTTGCATAGCGCCGCAAATTGGCTAATACATTTAGAATGTGCTCATCCACGGTGTATACATGGAACAAATCATGCTGCATTTGACCAACAATTTTGCCGAAGGCGGGAATGTATTGACCTAGAATGCCATAGCGATTCATGCGCCGTAAGCTATGATTAACGCCATCTGCCTGCGATAAAATAGCTAAAAATGTGTTTTTATTTTCTTTAGATTGGCGAAAGTCGTGGTTGACTATTTTTTTAACCCGCTGCAATTCGCGAATTAAATTCGCGCTCATGCCGGTGAGTTGCGGGTGCTTCTGTAAGAGTAAAAAGCCCTCTAGAATGGCGTTTGGCTGCTGTTGCAACACATTTGCGGTTTTAATTTCCAGCAAATCATCGTGTGCTTCAAACCGTGCATTAATCGGCATGATCTTAGGTTTGGTCTGATTTAAGCTTAATCGAAACGTTTTAAGCAGTATCTCATTGATTAAGTTGATGAATTTTGCACTGGTGTAATAGCTTTGCATCAACTGTTCGCTAGCACGTTTGCGTAGTGTATTCACATAGCCCAAATCGCTCGCCAACGTATTTTGAAAATCAAACAATAATCTATCTTCACGTCGTTTGGCTAGGTAGTGCAAGCGAATGCGCAGGTTTTGTAAATTGCGTTCATGGCGCTTAATTTGGCGCACTTCTGGCATGGAAATGATATTGTTTCTGGCTAAGCTAGCCCAGTTTTTACCGAGATTCTGGCTTTGTGCCAGCCATAAAATCATATGCAAATCGCGCAAGCCACCAGGGCTTTCTTTGATATTAGGTTCCAGGTTGTAAGTGGTATCGTTGAATTTGGCATGACGATTATCTTGCTCTTTAAACTTTGCCGCAAAATAACTTGCTGGATGCATGGTGTTATCAAGAGCTTTCAAAAATACTTGATAATCCCTTTTTTTACCACACAGTAAGCGCGCTTCAGATAGGTTAGTTTGCACCGTCACATCATTTGCCGCTTCATCTACACATTCTTGCAATGTGCGCACGCTGTGACCTACATTTAAACCGATATCCCATAATAAGCCAATTAATGATTCAACTTCTTGGCTAAGTGCTTGCGGGGCGGCATCAGGCAATAAGATCAGCAAATCAATGTCGGAATATGGAAATAGTAGTTGGCGGCCGTAACCGCCAACCGCAATTAAACAGGTATCAGCATTAATATTGGTTTCGAGCCATATTTTTTTTAACAGCTGATCGATTAACAACGATTGTTGTTTTAGTAGTAATGCGGTATTTTTATGCTGATAAAATGCAGTTTCCAATGCATTTTGCTGCACTTTTAAAGCATCGCGCCATGTTTGAATGGTTTTTTTTGATTGATTTTTTTGAGGCGCCATTAGCTATTAAGCAAAAACAGGTGTAGCAGGTGTGCCAGCTGACAATGTCAACACTTCAAAACCCGTTTCAGTTACCAGTACGGTATGTTCCCACTGCGCCGACAAACTGCGGTCTTTAGTCACAATTGTCCAGCCGTCCGGCATTTGTTTAATATCGCGCTTGCCTGCATTAATCATGGGTTCTATGGTGAAAATCATGCCGGCTCGCAATTTTAAACCGGCGCCTGGTTTGCCGTAATGCAAAATTTGGGGGTCCTCATGAAATTTTTTGCCAATGCCGTGACCACAAAACTCACGTACTACGCTAAAGCCATTTTTTTCTGCAAAGCTTTGAATGGCATATCCAATATCGCCCAAAGTCGCATCCGGTTTTACCTTATTAATACCCAGCCACATGGCTTGATAAGTCAGATCAGATAAACGCTTGGCTTGAATGGAGACTTCGCCAACATGAAACATGCGCGAAGTGTCGCCGTGGTAACCATCTTTAATCACGGTGATGTCGATATTCACGGTGTCGCCATTTTTAAGCACTTTTTCGCCTGGCACGCCATGACAAATCACATGATTCACCGATGTGCAAATCGATTTGGGGTAGGGCGTATGACCATCTGGCGCATAATTAAGCGGTGCAGGGATGGCCTGTTGCACATTCACAATGTAATCATGGCAAAGCTGATCCAGCTTTTCAGTCGTTACGCCATGCACTACAAAAGGCGTGATGTAATCCAGCACTTCAGATGCTAATTTACCTGCGATGCGCATTTTTGCGATATCGTCAGTATTATTAATGGTAATTGGCATAATATTCAAAAGCAGTAGTAAATTAATTGCCCATTTTATCATAGCGGAGATGGTATGGATGCTATGGCGTAGCCTTGATAACTAAATTAAGATTTACGCTGTTTTTGTCGAAATTACCAAGTGTTCATGCACTAAAACTTGTCGGGAAGCCGATAAGCCCTTACAAACACTGAATTGCGATTGAATTCAAATCAATTTTTAGCTATAATGCACGCCACTTGATTAGCGATCTGGCTAACTCAAGTTAATTTAAATCAATGCATCGTCCCGTACAGGGTGTTTGAACAAGGTTCAAATATTGTGGATGAATGTAATGTTAACCCTTTACATGGAGTAATAAAATGTCAGTTACTATGCGTCAAATGCTTGAGGCCGGTGTTCACTTTGGCCACCAAACCCGTTATTGGAACCCGAAAATGGCAGAGTACATTTTTGGTGACCGCAACAAAATTCATATTGTTAACCTTGAAAAAACATTGCCGCTATTTGAAGAGGCGATGAAATACACACGTACATTGGCGGCGAATAAAGGTCGTATCTTGTTTGTTGGTACAAAACGTCAAGCACGCGATATTGTTAAAGAAGAAGCAGCCCGCGCTGGTTGTGCTTATGTAAATCACCGTTGGTTAGGCGGCATGCTGACTAACTTTAAAACAGTTAAACAATCAATCAAACGTCTACACGACTTTGAAGCGATGTTGTTAGATGGCAGCTTAGATAAATTCGGCAAAAAAGAAGCGTTAGGTTACAAACGCGAAATTGAAAAATTACAACGCTCAATCGGTGGCATTAAAGATATGGGTGGCTTGCCAGATGCGATTTTCATCATCGACGTTGGTCATGAAAGCGGTGCAATTACTGAAGCGGCTAAATTAGGCATCCCGGTAATTGGTGTTGTAGATACAAATAACTCACCAGATGGCGTAGCTTATGTGATTCCTGGTAATGATGACTCTAGCCGTGCAATCCGTTTGTATGCTCGTGGTATGGCAGATGCGGTTTTAGAAGGCCGTGAAAATGCGATTACTGAAATTGTAAAATCTGCACAGGAAGAAACAGCAGAAGTTGCTACTGCGGAATAATGCATTGAAATAAAAAGGGGCGAATAGCCCCTTTTTCTATTTATAAAATATCAAAATACTTAATTAAAAATATTACGTTTAGGAGCTAAAAATGGCTGAAATTACCGCAAGCATGGTAAAAGAATTACGTGAGCGCACAGATGCGCCAATGATGGACTGTAAAAAAGCACTAACTGAAGCTGAAGGCGATATGACACGTGCAGAAGAAATCTTGCGCGTACGTTTTGGTAACAAAGCTAGCAAAGCTGCTGGTCGCGTTGCTGCTGAAGGTACGGTGGGCGTTGCGATTTCTGCTGATGGTAAATCTGGCGCAATGGTTGAAGTTAACTCTGAAACTGACTTCTGTGCAAAAAATGAAGATTTTTTGAGCTTCGTAGGCGAGTTGGCGACGATTGTATCTAATAGCAATGCAACTGACATTGATGCGGTTAGTGTACTTGCAATGCGCGGCGCAACAGTTGAAGAAACGCGTGCGCAATTGGTTGGTAAAATTGGCGAAAACATTACGCCACGTCGTTTTGTGCGCCCAACGGTTCAAGGTAAATTAGCTAGCTATATTCATGGCAGCAAAATTGGCGTGTTGGTGGATGTGGTTGGTGGTGATGACGAGTTAGCAAAAGACATCGCGATGCATATCGCTGCAGCTAAACCAAAATCATTAGATGCCTCTGGCATTGATGCCAGCTTGATTGAAGCTGAGCGTCGCGTCGCCATTGAAAAGGCTAAGGAAGCTGGTAAGCCTGAAGCAATGTTGGAAAAAATCGCTGATGGTACTGTGCAAAAATTCTTGAAAGAAGTAACTTTGTTAAATCAGGTTTTTGTTAAAGATGACAAGTTAACGATTGAACAACTATTAAAATCAAAAAATGCATCAGTAGCATCATTTACGATGTTTACCGTTGGTGAAGGCATTGAAAAAGTAGTGGTTGATTATGCTGCAGAAGTTGCCGCAGCCGCTAAAGTTTAAAATAGTTTAAAGAAAAAAGTGGGCTTGGCTTGTCGCCGAGCTCACTTTTTTTTCGCCAATTTTTCGGTGATATCGCCTTAAGTTGGCCTTAAGCGGCGCGAGTCTGCATAAAACTATGTTAAAGCTTATAAAAACTAAAGCAAAAATATCTGAAAGCTTAGTAAAATCATAGGGTTTGTGATTAAATAATCGAAATATTAAAACAGGGTAAACCATGGCAAAACCAGCCTACAAACGCATACTACTTAAACTTTCTGGCGAGGCATTGATGGGCGATGATGCTTATGGTATTAACCGCGCTACTATTGATGATATCGTTGCTCAAATCAAAGAAATTGTCGATTTGGGCGTCGAGGTGGGCGTGGTCATTGGCGGCGGCAATATTTTTCGTGGTGTAGCGCCTGCTGCGGCAGGCATGGATAGAGCGACTGCGGATTATATGGGTATGCTGGCGACTGTGATGAACGCATTAGCCTTGCAAGATGCCATGAAACACATTGGGATAAAAGCACGTGTGCAAAGTGCGCTGAATATTGAACAAGTAGCCGAGCCTTATATTCGTGGTAAAGCAATCCGTTATTTGGAAGAAGGTCGTGTGGTAATTTTCGGCGCAGGAACCGGCAATCCGTTTTTTACGACAGATACCGCAGCTGCTTTGCGTGGCATGGAAATTAATGCTGAAATTGTATTAAAAGCCACTAAAGTCGATGGTATCTATACAGATGACCCGAAAAAGAATCCAAACGCGACACGTTATGAAACAGTGACTTTTGATGAAGCAATCATAAAAGATTTAAAAGTAATGGATGCTACAGCATTAACCTTATGTCGCGATCAAAAGTTACCGATTTCTGTATTCAGTATTTTTAAGCCGGGTGCGTTAATGCGTGTGGTGCTGGGTGAAAATGAAGGTACACGAGTGATTGTCGCTTAGAATACTGTTTTAAGCTCAATAATGTAATTGAATAAAAAGTAAGTTGGAGAGGTATATGTTGGAAGAGATTAAAAAAATAGCTGATGTAAAAATGCAGAAGTCATTGGAGTCCTTAAAAAATGACTTGGCTAAAATACGTACAGGTCGTGCGCATACCGGCTTGTTGGATCATGTGATGGTGGAATATTACGGCTCAATGGTGGCTGTTAACCAAGTCGCAAACGTGAATTTGGGTGATGCGCGTACGATTAACGTGCAGCCATATGAAAAAAACATGATTGGTAAAGTAGAAAAAGCCATCCGTGACTGTGACTTAGGGTTGAATCCTGCCACGAATGGTGATTTGATTCGCGTGCCGATGCCAATGTTGACAGAAGAGCGTCGTCGCGACTTAACCAAAGTTGTGCGTACAGAAGGTGAAGGCGCGAAAGTAGCGATTCGTAATGTGCGTCGCGATGCCAATGATGCGTTGAAAAAACTATTAAAAGATAAAGAAATCAGTGAAGATGACGAGCGCCGTGCACAAGATGAAGTGCAAAAAATGACGGATAAAGCCGTGATTGAGGTTGATAAGTTGCTGCAAGTTAAAGAAGCTGATTTGATGGCCGTTTAATTTTTAGGCTCATTTTAAGGGTTAATCATTGAAGTTTTTTTCTAGTTCTACGCAAACGATTCCTGATTCAGGTGAAATCCCCAATCATATTGCTGTGATTATGGATGGCAATGGGCGTTGGGCGCGCAAACGTTTTTTGCCGCGTATTGCGGGGCATAAACGTGGTGTGGAAACGGTGCGCGAGGTTGTTAAACAATGCGCACTAATGAATGTTAAGTTTTTAACCCTGTTTGCATTCAGCAGTGAAAATTGGCGCAGACCAGATGATGAGGTTTCATTTTTAATGGGCCTGTTTATGGATGCGCTAAAACGCGAGGTCGTTAAGCTGCACGATAACAATATTCGTTTGATTTTGATTGGTGACCGCAGTCGTTTTAATGCGGAGTTAATTGCACAAATGGAAGCTTCTGAACAATTAACGGCCAATAATACGGGCTTAACCTTAACGATTGCGGCCAATTACGGCGGGCGCTGGGATATTTTGCAGGCGACCAATCGCATGACGAATGCGTTGCCACAAAAAGCAGGCCAGTATACAGAAGAGGATATATCGCCTTATCTATCCATGCATTACGCGACTGAGCCAGATTTATTTATTCGCACAGGCGGCGAAAAACGTGTGAGTAATTTTCTGTTATGGCAGCTGGCTTATACAGAGTTTTACTTTACTGATACGCTATGGCCAGATTTTGATGCGAAAGCGTTTAATGACGCCATACAATCGTATCGACAACGAGAGCGCCGTTTTGGTCGCACCAGTGAGCAACTCACTGTAGTCAATTAGTTTAAATTATGCTCAAAACCCGTATTATTACCGCCTGCCTATTAGTGGCTGTTTTTATCCCTGCACTTTTTATGCTGAGTAATACGCTGTGGGCTTACTGTATGCTGGCCATTTCTTTGCTGGCATTGCATGAGTGGGGCAGTATGATTAAGCTTACTGCGTTACAAAACAGCCTGTATTTGCTTATAGCGGGCTTTGCTGGGCTGGTCATCGTATCGCTAATAACGCAATATGGTTTTCATCTGTTCTTCTTAAAATCACTCATCGTGTTTTTTATAGCTGCGCTATTTTGGCTATTTGTGGTGCCATTTTGGTTCAAGACTAAATGCTTAATCAATAGTAAGTTTGTCATGGCGATGTTGGGTTTATTATTAATTACATCACTTTGGCTGGCTTTGATTTGTGCAAAAGGCGCAGACCCCTGGCTGTTATTGGTGTTGTTGGCGACGATTTGGATTGCAGATACCGCTGCTTATTTTGCAGGTAAAAACTTTGGTAAACATAAGTTAGCACCGACCATTAGCCCGGGTAAAACTTGGGAAGGTGTAGCAGGCGCATTGATTGCTGTCTCTTTGTTTGGTGCGGTTTTATACTTCGGTTTTGGTTTTAAACAATTGGCTGTTTTTCCTGCGTTATGGATTACTACCATATTAGGCGTTGCTGGCGATTTGTTTGAATCCATGATAAAACGTCAAGCTATGTTGAAAGATAGCGGCAGTTTATTGCCGGGGCATGGTGGAATTCTGGATCGCATTGACGGCATTATTCCCAGCTTGCCTATCGCAATATTAATGATTTATTTATACCATTATTTTAATTTGGCTGCCTAAATTGCAAAATCAAACCATTAAAAACGCAGCTATGCAAAATGTGACTGTATTAGGCAGTACCGGCACGATTGGTTTGCAAACGCTGGATGTAATCGCGCAACATGCGGATCAATATCAGGTTTATGCCTTGGCCGCCAATTCAAATGTTGAAGTCATGCTGAAGCAATGCGTGCAATTTCAACCCAAAATCGCTGTGTTATTGAATGAAAAATCCGCATTGGATTTACGTTCAAAACTGCAAGCCATTAACAGCAAAACCGAAGTGATTTCTGGCATGGCAGGTTTAGAACAAATTGCCAGTGATGATGCAGTGGATATTGTGATGGCAGCGATTGTTGGTGCAGCTGGTTTAAAACCAGCAATGGCTGCAGCACATGCAGGCAAGCGCATCTTATTGGCTAATAAAGAAACCTTAGTAATGGCGGGCAGCTTGTTTATGCAAGCGGTTAAAGCTGGCGGAGCAACTTTATTGCCCATTGATAGTGAGCATAACGCCATATTTCAAGTGATGCCACCACAGCAGCTGGCTCATCTTAGCGACGGCGGTGTACGTAAAATCATCTTAACTGCATCTGGCGGGCCATTTAGACAATATTCATCAGTACAATTGGCAGCAGTTACACCTGCACAGGCACTTAAACATCCTAATTGGGTGATGGGGACAAAAATCACGATTGACTCTGCAACCCTGATGAATAAAGGCTTAGAAGTGATTGAGGCGCATTGGTTATTTAATGCTGCGCTCGAACAAATAGATGTCGTTGTACACCCGCAAAGTGTTATTCATTCGATGGTGGAATATATTGATGGCAGTGTATTGGCGCAATTGGGTAATCCTGACATGCGCACACCGATTGCCTATGCCTTGGGCTATCCGAATCGTATTGCGTCTGGGGTCGCTTCACTTAATCTGTTGGAAATTGCAAAATTAGAATTTGAAGCACCAGATACCAAGCGCTTCCCGTGTTTGCAATTGGCTTACGATGCTTTGAAATTAGGTGGCACTGCGCCAGCCATATTGAATGCCGTTAACGAAGTAGCGGTAGCCGCATTTTTAAACAATGATATCCACTTCCTAAATATTCCTGCATTGATTGAAAGCGCGCTTGCTTCGATTCAGGCGGAACCAGTTTCGTCCTTAACCCAATTGATTGATATTGATAATGAAGCAAGGGATTTTGCACAAAGCGCCATTTCAAAAAGTAGCTTTGCAAAAAATATGCATAAACAGGCATTAAGCGCATGATGACATTAATCGCATTCATCGTGACTATTGGACTATTGGTCACGATTCACGAGTATGGCCATTTTCAGGTGGCACGCTGGTGCAATGTAAAAGTACTGCGTTTTTCTGTGGGTTTTGGCAAACCATTGTGGAAAAAAACTTTTGGCAAAGATAAAACCGAATTCGTGTTAGCCGCAATACCGTTGGGTGGCTTTGTCAAAATGCTAGATGAAAGAGAGTTGAAAGCTGAACGCGAGCAAAACTTAGATGTAACGCCAGCCAGCTATTCAGAAGCCGAGTTGCAGCGTGCATTTAATCGCCAGAATGTCTGGAAGCGCATTGCAATTGTATCGGCAGGCCCGATTGCCAATCTGTTGCTGGCTATCTTTTTATATTGGCTTTTGTTTATGCAAGGTGTGACAGGCATGCGCCCGATTGTCGGAGATGTTGTCAAAAATAGTTTAGCCGCTTCTGCCAGCTTGAAAAAAGGGGAAGTGATCCAGTCAATAGCAGGCAGCCCTGTTAAAACATGGACAGATGCGCGCTGGATATTACTGGAGCAATCGTTAGAAAATAAAAATGTGACAATAGAGGCGTTAAGTACTGACAACGTATTGCATGTACATACGCTTAGTTTTAGTGGGGTTAATAGCGACCCTGAAGTCGATATTCTAGAAAAAGTTGGCTTGGGTATGTTTAAGCCCAATATCCCAGCGGTAATTGGTGAAATATTACCGAATAGTGCGGCTGAAAAAGCTAACTTCAGATCCGACGACAAAATTTTAAGTATTAATGACGTCGATATGCGTGACTGGGAAAGTGTGGTAGCCAAGGTTAAAGCTAGCCCTAATAAAGTCTTGCAAATAAAAATTGAGCGAGCACAAGAACTGCGTACTATTGCAGTTGTCCCAGAACGGGTGACGGAAAACAACCAGTCTTTTGGTCGATTGGGCGCCAGTGTTAAGTTAGATCAAAAAACGTTAGACGAATTTTTAATTGAATTACAGTACTCTCCGTTACAAAGCTTACAAAAAGCTATTTTAAAAACATGGGATACTGCAATATTCAGTTTGAAAATGTTAGGCAGAATGATTACAGGGCAGATTTCTATCAAAGGCATTAGCGGACCGGTCACCATTGCAACATTTGCGGGCGAGAGTGCAAGTTTAGGACTGAATACCTTTCTTAGTTTTCTTGCATTGGTTAGTATTAGTATCGGCGTGCTTAACCTTTTGCCAATACCTGTGTTAGATGGCGGCCATTTGATGTATTATATCGCTGAAATATTAAAGGGTTCACCAGTGTCAGATCAAACAATGCTGGTTGGGCAAAAAATAGGGTTTGTGTTACTAGGCTTGCTTATGACTATTGCCATTTTTAATGACTTTAGTCGACTATTCACTACATTTTAATTCGGGTTAATCATTTGTTTAAAATCCGCCATATCCCCGCTATCGTTTTCACACTTTTCAGCCAGCATGTTTTGGCGCTTGAACCTTTTGTCGTAAAGGATATTCGTGTAGAAGGTTTGCAACGTACTGAAGCAGGCACTATCTTTAATTACCTGCCTGTGCAAGTGGGGGATGTGATGAGTGATGAAAAGGCCACACAGGCAATCAAATCACTCTACAACACAGGTTTTTTTAAAGATGTGCGCATTGAAGCAGAAGGTGAAGTTCTGGTTGTTACCGTGCAAGAGCGTTCTGCTATTGCTAAAATTGAATTTACAGGTAACAAGTCATTTCCATCTGACAAGATGACTGAAGGGCTTAAGCAAATCGGTATATCGGAAGGTCTGATTTTTGATAAGTCGCAACTGGACCGTGCCGAGCAAGAAATTAAACGTCAATATTTATCACAAGGTAAATATAGCGCAACGGTTAAAGCAGTTGTCAGCCCGCTCGAGCGTAATCGCGTAGCTGTTAAATTTGAAATCGAAGAAGGCGTTGTTGCGAAAATTCGCGATATTAATATCGTTGGCAACAATGTTTTCACCACGGAAGATTTGCGCGCCGAATTTCTGCTGACAACGCCGAATTGGATGAGTTGGTGGAATAAAGACGATCAGTATTCTAAACAAAAGTTGACAGCTGATTTAGAGACCTTGAAGTCGTTTTACATGAATCAAGGTTATTTAGAGTTCTCAATTGATTCTACTCAAGTGTCGATTTCACCTGATAAACAGGATATTTACATTACGGTTAACATCACTGAAGGTGAAAAATATACGATTAGTGATGTGAAGCTGGCAGGTGAGTTACAAGTGCCTGAAACAGACCTTAAGCCGCTGATTAAAATAGCAAAAGATGATACGTTTAATCGCCAGTTAATTACTGAATCCAGTAAGGCTATCAGTGATCGATTAAGCAATGAAGGTTATGCGTTTTCAAACGTGAATGCAATTCCTGAGATTAACAAAGAAAATCATACTGCTGCATTTACCTTTTTTGTTGATCCTGGCAAACGCGTTTATGTGCGCCGTATTAATTTAACTGGCAATACGCGTACACGCGACTCTGTATTGCGTCGCGAAATGCGTCAACTGGAATCAGCCTGGTATGCAGGCGATAAGATTGATCGTTCTAAAGTGCGTTTAGAGCGTTTACAGTACTTTGAGAGTGTTGATATTGAAACGCCTGCAGTCCCGGGCACTTCAGACCAAGTAGACCTTAATCTTAATGTTACCGAAAGATCGACGGGCAGCGTGCAATTTGGTGCGGGCTTGTCCAGTAGTGAGGGTGTTGTTTTAGGTGTTACTGTCAACCAGCAAAACTTCCTGGGTACTGGCAACCGAGTTTCTGCACAAGTCAATACGGGTAAAGTGAATACAACCTACTCACTCTCTTACACCGACCCTTACTTTACGCCAGATGGCGTGAGTCGTGGTTTTGATGTGTACAGACGCGATGTTAATACACGTTCTTTGGATATTGGTACTTATAATAGCTCCTCATATGGTGCGGGCGTGCGATTTGGTTTGCCGCTAAGTGAAAAAGATTTCCTTAGTGCAGGCCTCACTGCTGACATTACCAAGATTGAATTGTCAGATAATAGCCCTAAGCAATATCTGGATTTTTGCGGCAATACCAGCGGTTGTAATAGTAACTCCTTGCAGTTGGCATTAGGCTGGACGCATGACTCGCGCGATAACACCTTGTTCCCCAATAGAGGCGTTTTGCAAAGACTGACTGCGGAAACGACAGTGCCAGGCCTGGATTTGCAGTATTACAAATTGGAATATAAACATGCTTGGTACAAAGATGTATTTAAAGATGTAACGGTTATGTTGAATGGCGAATTAGGTTATGCCGATAGTTATGGTGGTAAGGCTTATCCGTTCTTTAAAAACTTCTATGTTGGTGGTGTGAACTCAGTGCGTGGTTTTGACAATGGTGCAATTGGTCCGCGCGATTACGATCCAACTACCGGCCAGGATTTTGCGGTGGGTGGTACACGCCGAATAGTGGGTAATGCGGAAGTATTTATTCCTGTACCATTACTTAAAAATTCATCCCAATTCCGCTTAAGTGCTTTTGTTGATACAGGTAGTGTTTACGCTAAAGGTGACCCATTGAGTTTGGGTGAGTTAAGGTACTCAACAGGTGTAGGTATCAGTTGGTTCTCACCATTCGGCCCGCTAAAATTGGTACTTGCAAAACCGCTTAATGCTAAAGATGGTGATCAAACTCAAACACTGCAGTTCCAACTTGGTCAGCAGTTTTAATAGTAGAATAGGCTCATGAGCAATTGCGCTCATGATGTAAGGAGATTGGAATTGAATCAAACGTTGAAAACTTTACTAACGGCTAGTTTCTTTACTTTAATGGCCAGCGTTGGTACAAACTCGATGGCGGCAGAGCTTAAAATCGGCTATGTTCAAGTAGATAAAATCTTGCAGGAAGCGCCACAGACTGCTGAAAGCGGCAAAAAATTAGAACGTGAGTTTAGTCCTCGCTCACAAGAGCTTGAGCGCACCCAAAAGCAAATCCGTGATATTGAAACCACTTTAGATAAAGAAAGCGTAACGCTTTCTGAGTCCGATCGCCGCAATAAAGAGCGCGATGTTTCAAATCTTAAAATTGAATTCCAGCGCAAGCAACGCGAATTACGTGAAGACATTAATTTACGTAAAAATGAAGAGCTTTCGGTTTTGCAGGACCGCATCAATAAGGCAGTGCAAACGGTTTCTGAAACCGATGGTTATGATTTAGTCGTTTATGGTGGCGTGGCTTATGCCAGTAAAAAAATTGATATTACTGATAAAGTATTAAAGCTTTTGGGTAAGAAATAGATTAGAAACCAAGCGCGTAAACTGCATCGTTGATTGCTTATGCGCTTAGTTTTTTGTAAACACTTCTTATGAGCACCAATTTAACGCTACAACAAATCGTCTATCAATTGGGCGGACTAGTTTCAGGTGACCCTAACATCGTAATTGCTCGCGTCGGATCTTTAGCTTTTGCACAAGCTGGAGCGATTAGTTTTTTCAATGAAACTAAGTATGCAACTCAATTAAATAATACGGCTGCAAGTGCCGTTATTATTAAGCCAGAGCATGCTGATCTGACTGAATTGCCTAAAATCATCACTGATAACCCTTACGCCTATTTTGCCAAATTATCCCAGCTATTAAACCCTGACAACGTTGCAATTACAGGTGTGCATGCCACTGCTGTAATAGATGAGTCGATTAAATTACCAGAAGACTGCAGCATAGGCGCAAATGTTGTTTTACAGGCGAATGTCAATATTGGGAGTCACGTGACGATTGGCGCAGGTTGTGTTGTTGAACGCAATGCAACCATTAGTGACAACACTATATTGGAAGCAAATGTCACCATTAAACATGGTTCGTACATAGGCAAAAACTGCCATTTATTTTCTGGCTGTATCATCGGCAATGATGGTTTTGGCTATGCCGAAGAAACTGGTCCGGATAAAAATAAATACTGGGTAAAAATCCCACAGATAGGTTGCGTGGTAATTCACGATCATGTCGATATCGGCGCTAATACAACGATTGATCGCGGTGCAATTGACGATACCATCATAGAAGAGGGTGTTAAGCTCGATAACTTAATTCAAATCGCCCATAACTGCCGCATTGGAGCGCATACGGTCGTTGCTGGCTGTGTCGGTATTGCAGGCAGTGCTGTGATTGGCAAGCACTGCAGGATTGGCGGTGCGGCCATGATATTAGGTCATTTGACCATTACTGATGGCGTTACCATTTCACCTGGTAGCATGATTATGCGCTCAATTCATAAAGCTGGAACCTATACTGCATTAATGCCGTTTCAAGAGCATGATGTTTGGCTTAAAACAGCAGCGAATATTCGCCATTTAAGTCAATTAACGGATAAAATAAAGACCTTAGAAGAAGCGATTGAAAAATTAACTTCTCAAAGTCAAAAATAGAGAACGATATGGCAGATAACGCAACAAATAATAACGCTACAAATAGTATGGATATTCATGAGATTCTCGATCACTTACCGCATCGTTATCCTTTTGTATTAATTGATCGCGTACTTTCAATGGAAGTAGGAAAAGAAATTACTGCATTGAAAAATGTGACTGTGAATGAGCCATTTTTTCCAGGACATTTTCCTTATCATCCTGTAATGCCCGGTGTATTGATTGTCGAAGCGATGGCACAAGCTGCGGCAGTCCTTTCTTTTAAGACAATGGGTACCAAGCCTACTGATGATTCAGTCTATTATTTCGCCGGTATTGATAGCGCGCGCTTTAAAAAACCCGTTTCACCAGGTGATCAAATTATTTTGAACGTCAAGATTGATCGTATTTTAAAAGGTATTTGGAAGTACACTGGTATTGCTACCGTAGATGGCACAGTTGTGGCGGAAGCAAATATGATGTGCATTTTGAAAGCAATAGAAAAGTAATATAATTCAATCAATTAACTTGTTAAGTTAAAGTAAATAATTAAATAGCTAGAATTTAATCAATGTCCGCCAAAATACATCCAACCGCTATTATTGATCCAAAAGCTGAACTTGATTCCAGCGTAACAGTTGGTGCTTATTCTACAATTGGTGCGCATGTAAAAGTAGGAGCCGATACCCGTATTGCGAGCCATGTCGTACTAAAAGGCCCAACGACTATCGGTAAGAATAATCAGATTTTTCAATTTTCATCTTTAGGCGAAGAGCCGCAAGATAAGAAATATCGCGATGAGCCGACTACCTTGGAAATAGGTGATAACAATACCATTCGCGAGTTTTGTACGTTTAATCGCGGTACGATTCAAGATAAAGGTGTGACTAAAATCGGCAACGATAACTGGATTATGGCTTATGTGCATATCGCTCATGATTGTACAATCGGTAATAACACCATCATGGCCAACAACAGCTCGCTGGCTGGCCATGTGGATATTCACGATTATGCCATTTTAGGCGGTTTTACCTTGATTCATCAGTTTTGTAAGGTTGGTGCGCATGTGATTACGGCCGTTGGGTCTGTGGTATTTAAAGATATTCCACCTTACGTTACTGCTGCGGGCTACGATGCCAAACCGCATGGTATTAATGCTGAAGGTTTAAAACGTCGCGGATATAGTCCTGAAAGCATCACGCAAATAAAACGTGCTTATAAAGCTTTATATCGCAACAGTTTAACGCTTGAAGAAGCTAAATTAGAGTTGGCCAATATGCAAAAAGATTGTCCGGAAATTGCAATGCTGACCGATTTTCTGCAAATCTCAACCCGCGGCATCGTCCGTTAATCCGCCAAAATGTCAAAAATTGCAATCGTGGCAGGTGAAGCCTCAGGGGATTTATTGGGTAGCCACTTAATCCGTGCTTTAAAAGCAAAACGCCCTGATTTAACATTTATCGGTATTGCAGGGCCAAAAATGATAAGTGAGGGCACTCGCTCATTATTCTCACTAGAGAAGTTATCTGTACGCGGTTATGTAGAAGTACTTATGCATCTTAGAGGCCTACTTAAACTACGTAAAAACTTATTAGCACAATTGTTAGCTGAAAAACCTGCTGTTTTTATTGGTATTGATGCGCCAGATTTTAACTTTTGGTTAGAACGAAAATTCAAAAAGAAGGGCATTCCAGCCATTCATTACGTTGGCCCATCCATATGGGCATGGCGGGGCGGGCGGATGAGTAAAATCAAGCGCGCTGTATCGCATGTATTGGCTTTATTTCCATTTGAGCCCGCTTTATATGAAGCCGCTAATGTGCCTGTTACTTATGTGGGGCATCCGCTTGCAGATGAGTTACCACTGGAACCTGATCAACATGCAGCACGTGAAGTGCTCAAAATTAAGCATGATAAATTAGTGGTCGCCATGCTGCCAGGCAGCCGTCAAAGTGAAGTGAAACAGCATGCGGCATTGTTCGTCAAAACTGCACGTTTGCTGACGCAAAAACATGCTCATGCACAGCTTTCAGGAATACAGTTTTTAGTTCCATTGATTACGCGTGAAACACGCAATATTTTTGAAGATGCCATCCATCAAACCTATATTGAATATCCTGATATGGATATAGATTTGCAATTGTTATTCGGCCATGCGCACGATGCGATGGAAGCGGCGGATGTTGTGATTGTGGCCTCAGGCACGGCTACGCTGGAAGCTGCTTTGTTGAAACGTCCCATGGTGATTACTTATCGCATGCCGACATTAAGCTGGTGGATGCTTAAGCGGATGCGCTATCAACCTTATGTTGGGTTACCCAACATATTAGCCGGTAGGTTTTTAGTACCAGAGCTGTTGCAAGATGATGCGACACCTCAAAAGCTAGCGGATGCAGCACATCGCTTATTAGGTGATTCAACCTATGTTGCTGAAATCAAACAAGAGTTCACTAAAATTCATTTAAGCTTAAAACAGAATACTGCAGAAAAAGCAGCTAACGTTATTTTAAGTTACTTGTAATTTTCATCTATCTAAAATAATTGGCAGAAAATAATCTTATTTGCGGTGTTGATGAAGCAGGGCGCGGGCCGCTTGCTGGCGGCGTGTATGCGGCAGCGGTTATTTTGGATATTAATCAACCCATTATTGGTTTAGCCGACTCTAAGAAACTATCCGAAAAAAGACGTGACTTTTTAAGCGCTGAAATTAAAGCTAAAGCGCTCGCTTGGGCAATTGCCAGTTGTACTGCGCAAGAAATTGATGAGATCAATATTTTGCAAGCAAGTCTGTTAGCGATGAAGCGTGCAATAGAAGCCATGCAAGTGCAATTTAACATTATGCCAAACTTGGTGCAGGTGGATGGCAATAAATGCCCAAAGATTGACTTGCCCTGTGAGGCGATTGTTCAAGGTGATAGTAAAGTACAGGCGATTTCGGCGGCATCTATATTAGCCAAAGTCGCACGCGATGCAGAATGTTATGCGCTAGATGCAGTTTATCCGCAATATGATTTTGCTAAACACAAAGGCTATCCTACTGCCTTGCATTTACAAATGTTAACTCAATATGGCGTAACGCCAATTCATCGTAAAAGCTACGCCCCAGTAAGACGTCTATTAAGCCAGCAATAAAAATACGGTAGGCCGCTTGTGCAAATCGGGTAATGGCGATTGCTTCCAGCTTGCAATCGTTTTTGTTGCAATCATTTCAGTACTTAGACTGATATTGCAGGCAATACACAATTTTGTATTGGGATGGCACGTACTTAAAATAGCTTCCAGCATATGCTGATTGCGGTAAGGCGTTTCAATAAAAATTTGCGTTTCTTTGTGGGTTAAGGAGCGCTTTTCAATTTCTTTTAGCCTTAAGTTGCGCGCTTGTTTATCTACTGGCAAATAACCTAAAAATGCAAATTGCTGGCCATTTAAGCCCGAAGCCATCAGGCTTAGTAAAATAGAACTTGGCCCAACAAATGGGATGACTTTGATATTTTTTTGATGTGCAAGTGCTACCAATTTCGCGCCAGGGTCTGCAATGCCAGGGCAGCCCGCATCACTCATTAAACCGACGTCTTGGCCTGCTAGCAAAGGTTTTAGCAATACCGAAACGTCTTTATCGTCGGTATGCTCATTAAGCAAATGAAGCACTAATTCACGCACAGGTTTCAGTGTTTTAATCGTGCTTAAAAAGTGACGTGCAGACTTTTCACTTTCTACAATAAATACATCGAGTTTTTGCACGATAGAAACCACATCAGGCGGCAAAACGCTGGTGATGTTGTCATCACCAAGCGTGACAGGAACGAGGTAGAGTGTGCCGAATTTAGACAAAAGAGAAATTGACCATATAAATGTAGATATTTAACCTATAGAAACTATTAATACTTCACTTGTACTCTGTAGGTGAGGGTGGTTTTTCCTTCTGCAGGTATTTCAATTTTCCATACAGCTAGATGGCTATTGGCTTTGATGTGAGGATGGCTTTCACTCAATATTTTCCAATCACCGCTAATCGGTTCTTGCACAGTTACCGTAATCTTCTCTTTTTTGGCATTTTTAAGGGTTAACTCAAATGCACTTTCGTATAGTTGATTGGTTTTTGAAGGTTTAGGCAACACCTTAAAATCCGTTTGTTTTTTGTCTGCGGTTACATCAAATGCCTCACCTAATTTTAAACGCACGGTTTCATTTTTAGGTGTGTGGTCGATATTATCTTCACCGACAAATTGTGCATTGCCTTTGCTGTCTTTTTTGTACACTCGCAATATGCCTTTAGGCAATGGCATGCCCAGTTTGCTGGTTTCTTTGTTTTCAAACTCAATGAAAACACCAACTTTCATTTTGCTGCCAATTTCACCGTATTGGCCTTGATAGTAATAATCTGCGCCAGTTAACAGTAGTTCTTTTTTTACCAGCACATTACTGGCTGATAGCAAGGCAACTTGTTTAGTTTGGTTATCGCTGATAGTTGTTGGACGATCCAGTGTATATAAATGATATTCCAGCAAAGACTCCTCTGCCATTGGCGCAGCGGCTTCTGCCATCATCATATCGTTTTTGCGCATTTGCATGCCTAAAGCGCGTGGCGATTGCTGCACGCGGTTGACGTCACCCGCGACTAATTGCAACTTGGCGTTTTTATATGTGGTTCCGCTGGTATTGGTTAATGTTACCCAGCCGGATAAATCCAATTGATTTTCTTTGTCATTCAGCTCGGCTACATAATCTGCTTTCCAGGCCAATCCGCCCGTTAAGTAACTTAATTCAACAGTTTGATCATTGGCACCCTTATTATTGAACTGCGTCACCAGCGTTGGCCTGTCGCGCAAATTGGCGGGCACATCGTCGTAAACGATACGATTGGTTGAAACGCCTGTTTCGATGCGATTGCCGACCTTAAGTACCACGCCATGATTGGCTGATAATACAGTGGCTTGTTCGACCGTTTCTGCGCCTGTTGTTGGATGTATTTTTACCAAACCAACGGTTTTTCCTATATATTTTTCGAGTAATTTTTCTGGTGTCAGCAAATCAAAATCAAAATTTTGTTCTAATAGAGCTAAGCTATCAGGGGCGTTAATGCTGCGTAATAACGCAGTTTCAGGGCTGATTCTTGCGCTGACATCTCTTAGTGCCAGCACATTTAAACCAGATTTTAATTTAACTTTACGCGTATCTTTAACGAGTGCCAGATCACCATTGTAAATAGTGACTGCTACACTTTGTTGATCATTCAGTGTGCTTTGTGTCTCATCTGAAATACTGGCTACATTATTATCCAAGGCAAATGCTCCCATTGACAAAATACTGGTGATTGCTAAAACAACTGAACGGCGCTTAAACATATGGAGTCTCCTAAACGATGATGGATAGCTGATTATGGGTAATGAACGCATCTACTTTAGATGACGCTGACACCTTCATTATTCAGCATGGTAATCAGCTTAATTAAAGGCAAGCCAATCAACGCGTTGGGGTCATCGCCCAGCATGCGTTCAATTAACGCAACGCCTAAACCTTCAGATTTAGCGCTGCCCGCACAATGATATGGCTGTTCTTTAGCTAAGTAGTTTTCAATTTGTGCATCCGTTAACTGTCTAAAACGCACCAAATACGGTACGACTTCAGCTTGCATATTGCCAGTTGCGGCATTAAATAAGCAAAGTGCACTATGAAAAGTTACTTCACGGCCGCGCATCATCTTTAATTGTTTTGTGGCATTGCTGTGGTTGAGAGGTTTGCCCAATTGCTCACCATCCAAAGTCGCCACCTGGTCGCAACCAATGATTAAAGCATGCGGGTATTCACTGCCGATTTTTCTTGCTTTATCTTGCGCTAATCTTAAAGCGGTTTCGTGCGGCTTTTCATTTTCCAAGATGGTTTCATCTACATTAGGCGAAATGCAACTAAAAGGCACTTGCAGCTTTTGTAGCAGTTCGCGCCTGTAAATAGAAGAAGAAGCTAGAATAAGTATTTGTTTCATTATGTTTTATTAAAAATAAAAGCCGATAGCTTTGACTCACTATCGGCTTTAAAATCATCCTTTATCAATATTATTCAGGTTGAATCTCAAGTAGAGATTCATCCGGTGTAACCGTATCACCTTTGGTAACATGTACCGCTACCACGGTGCCCGTTTTAGAGGCTTGAATTTCATTTTCCATTTTCATGGCTTCAATCACTAAAACACCATCACCCGCTTTTACTTTATCGCCAACCGCTACTTTTACCGCAACAATAGTCCCTGGCATGGCGGTTGTAACGCAACCCGCATGATGTGGGCGAGGGCGGCCATTCGCGGTTTTTGAGCCGGCTTTCTTTTTGTCTACACTTTTAGCACCATTGCTGGTTGCGCCGTTGCTGGAAACCTCAATTTCACTCAAGGTTTCAACAACCACTTCTTCCGCAATACCATCGACTGATACGTAGAATGGGCGTAAATCTTCACCTTCATGGCCGCTGCCAGTCAGTTTGATATGGAAAGTTTCGCCATGCAGCGTCACATTAAACTCATTGGGGGCGTAGCGTGCAGCGCTGGTATTAGCCGGCTCTTTGGTTAATAGTGCTTCAGGTTTCAGGCTGCCGGCATTACGTTCCTGCAGAAAAGTTTTGCCGATATCTGGGAACATCGCGTAGGTTAAAACATCTTCTTCACTTTTTGCGATGCGATCAGCTTCTGCCTGTAATTTAACCATCTCAGGCTCTAACAAATCAGCAGGGCGACAGGTAATGACTTTCGCATCGCCAACTGCTTGTTGTTTCACTGCTTCATTCACTGGCGCTGGAGATTGACCATATTGACCGAGTAAATAATTCTTCACCTCATTAGTGACAGACTTATAGCGTGAGCCAGTCATCACGTTTAATACAGCTTGCGTACCCACAATTTGTGAGGTTGGCGTAACCAATGGCGGATAACCCAAGTCTTCACGCACGCGCGGAATTTCAGCCAATACTTCATCAATACGATCTAGCGCACCTTGTTCTTTAAGCTGGTTTGATAGATTAGAAATCATGCCGCCTGGCACTTGATTCACTAAAACACGTGTATCAACACCAGTAAAATCACTCTCAAATTGCCAGTATTTTTTACGCGTTTCACGGAAATAAGCAGTGATTTCTTGTAATTTAGCTAAGTCTAAACCAGTGTCATATTCAGTGCCTGCTAACGCAGCAACCATACTTTCCGTGGTGGGGTGGCTTGCACCTTCTGAAAAAGATGAGTTGCAAGTGTCAATAATGTCAGCACCACTTTCAATGCCTTTGAGCAACACCATGCTAGCCAAGCCAGAAGTGGCATGACTATGCACATGAATAGGTAAACTGACTGCAGCTTTAAGCGCCTTTACTAAATCTGCAGCAACTTGTGGTGTTAATAAACCTGCCATATCTTTAATGCCAATGCTGTCTGAACCCATACTTTCCAGCTCTTTTGCCATTGCAACGAAATAAGCAATATCGTGCACTGGGCTGGTGGTATAAGAAAGTGTACCGATGGCATGTTTTTTAACTTTTTTCACCGCGTTAATGGCTTCGCGCAAATTACGCGTGTCATTCATCGCATCAAAAATACGGAATACATCCACGCCGTTATCCGCAGATTTTTGAACAAAAGCATGCACAACGTCATCAGAATAATGACGATAGCCAAGTAAATTTTGGCCACGCAATAGCATGTTAATTTGACTGTTTGGCAATGCTTTACGCAGTTTCGTTAAGCGTTCCCATGGATCTTCTTTTAAATAGCGTACACAGGCATCAAACGTTGCGCCGCCCCAAGCTTCCAGCGACCAAAAGCCAATCGCATCTAATTGGCTACAAATTGGCAGCATATCTTCAGTACGCAATCGTGTGGCAATCATGGATTGATGGCCATCACGTAGAACGAGTTCGGTAAGTTGTATTTTGCTCATAATCAATCGTCTTCTATTAAATACTTTTTTTAAATGCCTTCGTGTGCCGCAATCGCTGCGGAAATTGCTGCTGCAATCAGTTCTGGAGGTAACTCGGTCGCGTAATTAGTCAGCTCAGGATGGGTTTCTACAAAACTGGTATTGAATTGTGCATTCTTAAAATCAGGATGTTTCATGATTTCTTGATAATAGGGAATCGTTGTTTTAACGCCATAAACCTCCATATCACTTAGCGCACGGCGACCGCGCTCAATCACACCTTCCCAATCCAAGGCCCAAACCGTTAATTTTGCACACATGGAGTCGTAGTAAGGCGGGATCACATAACCTGTATATATAGCGGCATCCATACGCACACCTGGTCCGCCAGGTGAGTAATAGCGCGTTATTTTACCGAAACTCGGTAAGAAATCGTTTTTAGGATCTTCGGCATTAATCCGATATTCCATCGCAAAACCGCGGAAGCTGATTTCGGATTGTTTATATTGCAAGGGCAAACCATAAGCGATACGAATTTGTGCTTGCACAATATCCACACCAGTAATGGTTTCGGTCACGGTATGCTCAACCTGCAAGCGGGTATTCATTTCCATAAAGTAAAAATGATTATTAGAGTCCAGTAAGAATTCCACTGTACCTGCATTTTCGTAACCTACTGCTTTAGCTGCTTTTACCGCTAATCCGCCAATGTAATCACGTTGCGCTTGACTTAACTGGGGTGAGGGCGCGATTTCAATAAGCTTTTGATTGCGACGTTGAATTGAACAGTCACGCTCAAATAAATGAATCACGTTACCTTTGCTATCGGCTAAAACTTGCACTTCAATATGGCGCGGTGCGACAACACATTTTTCTAAGAATACTTCTGGCTTGCCAAATGCTTTGCTGGCTTCACTAATTACACGGTCATAGTTGCTCAGTAATTCTTTTTCAGAGTCGCAGCGCCTGATCCCGCGTCCGCCACCACCATTGGTGGCCTTTAACATCACAGGGTAGCCAATTTTATTGGCTAGCTTGACTGCTTCTTCTAGATTTTCAAGATTGCCGTCGCTACCTGGTGTGCAAGGTATGCCAGCCTTCGTCATTGCGTTACGCGCTTGAATTTTGTCGCCCATTTGACGGATAACTGTAGCACTTGGCCCGATAAACTTAATGCCGCGACGCGCACAAATTTCCGCTAACTCCGGATTTTCCGACAAAAAACCATAGCCAGGATGCAAGGCGTCACAGCCTGCAGCTACTGCTACGTTAACAATATTATGTGCGTTTAAATAGCCGGCAACTGGGTCGGTGCCAATGTTGTAGGCCTCATCGGCTTTTTTAACATGCAAGGCATGACGATCAGCCTCGGCATAAATAGCGACAGATTTAATGCCCATTTCGGAGCAAGCGCGTACAATACGCACTGCAATTTCCCCCCGATTAGCAACAAGAATTTTTTTGAACACTTGAACCCTTAAAGATATGCAACAAACTCGGCGATTGTAACACGCGGGTGCTGTCTGCAAAATAAGCACGAGGCCTAAAAATGGCTGGATTGATGAAAAAATGAATAAATTAACACCCACAATGAAACCATTATTGATAAATAATCTTGAATTTTCTGTATCTGAACAAGTCGTTTCAGGAGATGTGGAATTGACGGCGCTACAAAGGCTGAAGGAGCTTTTAGTGTTGCAGGTTGAGCACCAACAACCTGTTAATATCCAATATACATTGGCTGGTTCGGCAAAAAAATATAGTCTGCCAAGTTTGCATTTAACGATAGATGCAAACTTGCCCGCGGTTTGTCAGCGTTGCTTGAATGAAATGAATGTGCAATTAAAGCTAAGTTTTGATTATTTGATCAGCGGGGCCGAGCCAGTTGGATTTGATGAAAATGACGATTTGGATTGGTTGGAGGCCTCGCGTGAGATGGATGTGTGGGGAGTTGTAGAGGATGAGTTGTTAATCGCTTTCCCCATTGCACCTGTACATTCTTCAGAGCATCAGCAAGAGTGCATACAACATATTAAGCAAAGCGGGGAGAAGCCGAATCCTTTTGCGGTACTTAAAGATTTTGCTAAAAAATCGAGCTAAATATAACGAATCACCGTCTGGTGTTTATGAGTGTTGTGTGTTTTTGTTTACACGGAGATATAAATTAAATTATAATGCTGGATTAGCTATTTAACACATTTGCTTAAAGCATTTACTGGAGTTTTATCATGGCAGTTCAACAAAACAAAAAGTCACCTTCTAAACGTGGCATGCATCGTTCACATGACTTTTTAGTTAATCCACCATTGGCGGTTGAGCCAACAACAGGTGAAACACATTTACGTCATCACATTAGCCCAACCGGTTACTATCGTGGCCGTAAAGTGTTATCAACAAAGGGCGAATAAGTCCTTTCTCTGGTTTTGTTGATTAAACCCTAGTAGTTAAATTATAGTGATTAATCAAATAGCTGGAACAAATGCGCCGTACTATAAACAGTGCGGCGTTTGCACATTTAGCATTTGTGCGCATGTTTCGTTTCATCCTCTAAATTACTGTTTGTCGGCTTAAATCGTTGGCAAACATATCATCTTAACTTCTAATACTTTAATGGATATTACAATTGCGATAGATGCGATGGGTGGCGATCATGGCCCTCACGTAACCGTTCCTGCTGCCTTAAAGGCGCTTAAGGAAGATGATCAGCTCAATATTGTGTTGGTTGGCTTGGAAGATGTTATTCAAGCTGAATTAAAAGCACATAAATCCAGCACCAGTCCCCGTTTGCGCATACATCCGACAACGGAAGTTGTGTTGATGGATGAGTCGCCACAAAGCGCACTGAAGAATAAAAAAGATTCTTCCATGCGCGTAGCGATTAATCTCGTTAAAAGTGGTGAGGCGAATGCCTGTGTAAGCGCTGGCAATACTGGCGCACTAATGGCGACTGCGCGTTTTGTATTGAAGACTTTGCCTGGTATTGATAGACCGGCGATTGCATCGTCATTACCTTCCGAAAAAGGTAAGACCTACATGCTGGATCTGGGTGCGAATGCCGATTGCACACCGGAGCATTTGTTACAGTTTGCGGTGATGGGCGCCATGTTGGTTAGCTGTGTGGAGCATAAATCCAATCCAACCGTTGGTTTGCTGAATATTGGCTCCGAAGATATTAAAGGTAATGAGGTCGTTAAGCAGACGGCTGAGCTATTGCGCGCTAGCCACCTTAACTTTTACGGCAATATTGAAGGTGACGATATCTTTAAAGGCACAACTGATTTGGTTGTGTGCGATGGTTTTGTGGGTAATGTCTCACTTAAAACCACAGAAGGTTTAGCGCACATGATGGGCAAGTTTTTAACGATGGAATTTAAAAAAAACTGGCTTACCAAATTAATGGCACTTGGGGCAATGCCAGTTTTAAACGCCTTCAAAAAGCGCCTGGATCCACGTCGTTACAATGGCGCCAGTTTCTTGGGCTTGCGCGGCATTGTGGTAAAAAGCCATGGCGGTGCCGATGAGTTGGCATTTTATTATGCCTTGCAGGTAGCGATTGAAGAGGCTCGCAGCAATGTTTTGCGACGCATTACAGAGCAATTAGAAATTGAACACATACAGCCACAAAATAGCGCATTAAGTGCAAATAATTTGGCAGATTAAGGTATTAACTCATGACCAAATTAAGTCCAATTCATGCAAAAATAACGGGAACCGGCAGTTATTTGCCGCAAAAAATCTTAAGCAATGCTGATTTAGAAAAAATGGTAGATACCACCGATGAGTGGATTTTTACCCGTACTGGCATTCGCGAAAGACACATTGCTGCGGAAAATGAATCTACCAGTGATTTGGCATTTATTGCTGCGCAAAATGCAATTGCAAGTGCGGGTATTCAGGCAAGTGACATTGATTTAATTATTATTGCAACCACCACCCCAGATAAGATATTTCCAAGCGTTGCGACGATGGTGCAAAGCAAATTAGGCATTTCTGGCTGCCCAGCGTTTGATATTCAAGCGGTATGTAGCGGGTTTGTATATACGTTGGCAACGGCTGATAACTTTATTAAAGCGGGCAGTGCAAAATGTGCGCTAGTTATTGGCGCAGAAACGTTTTCACGTATTACCGATTACTCTGACAGAGGTAATTGCATTTTATGGGGGGATGGTGCAGGTGCCGTCATATTGCAAGCCTCATCCGAGATGGGTATTATTTCTACGCATTTACATGCTGATGGTAGCTATGAAAAAATGCTGCACGTGCCACGCAATGAGAACGGGCCTGACACGGTATTAATGGAAGGCAATGCGGTATTTAAGATGGCCGTGAATACGCTGGACCAAATTGTAGATGAGACATTATCTGCAAACGGCATGCAAAAAAGCGACATCGACTGGCTTGTGCCGCATCAAGCCAATATTCGGATTTTGCAAGCGACTGCAAGAAAACTGGATATGAGTATGGATAAAGTGGTTGTAACGGTCGATAAGCATGGCAATACCTCTGCAGCATCCATTCCCCTAGCGCTAGACGTTGCTGTGCGCGATGGACGTATTAAGCGCGGAGATGTTATCTTGATGGAAGCTTTTGGTGGCGGTTTTACTTGGGGTTCGGCACTTATAAAATATTAAGCCGGTAAAATATTGAGCTTAAACGAGGGTTAAGTATTTAATTTAACCGAAAATAAAGAATTAAAATATGAATCAATTTGCATTTCTCTTTCCTGGCCAAGGTTCGCAATCCGTTGGCATGATGAGCGGGTTTGGCGACAGCCCTTTTATTAAACAAACATTTACAGAAGCTTCTGATATCTTAGGTGTTGATTTCTGGGCAATGGTAACAGAGCCAAATGAGCTGTTAAATCTGACGCAACATACACAGCCTTTGATGCTAACCGCAGGCATTGCTACCTGGCGAGCATATATTCAAGCAGGCGGTTCACTGCCCAGTATTCTGGCAGGTCACAGCCTTGGTGAATATGCGGCTTTAGTTGCCGCAGGCTCAATTAGTTTTGTAGATGCTTTACCTTTAGTAAAATATCGTGCAGAAGTGATGCAGGGTGCAGTACCTGAAGGTGTGGGTGCGATGGCGGCTATACTTGGTTTGGATGATGAAATTGTACGTGCCGTTTGTGTTGAAGCCGCTCAAAATGAGGCTGAAATTGAAGTATGTGAAGCGGTTAACTTTAACTCACCGGGGCAAGTGGTGATTGCCGGCAATAAAGCTGCAGTAGAGCGCGGTATGGAAATTGCCAAAGCAAAAGGTGCGAAACGCGCGCTAGCGCTACCTGTCAGTGTGCCATCGCACTGTGCTTTAATGAAACCGGCGGCAGAAAAACTTGCTGTATATTTAGCTGACGTAGTTGTACAAGTACCACAAATACCTGTTGTACATAATGCCGATGTCGCCAGTTATGTGGCTGCGGATGAAATCAAGCAAGCGTTAGTGCGCCAGCTATACAGCCCTGTGCGTTGGGTAGAAAGTGTACAAGCGATTTCTGCTAAAGGTATTAGTAATAGCGCGGAATGTGGCCCAGGAAAAGTATTGACAGGCCTGACCAAGCGAATTGTGGCAGAGCTTCCATGTGTTGCGTTTATTTCAAATGAAGCGATTTCTGAATTTATTGTTAACAATAATTAATTATTTAAAATCAGTTAATTAGAGGATTTATTTAATGTCAAACATTCAAATATTAAGTGACCAGGTCGCATTGGTCACTGGGGCAAGTCGCGGTATCGGTGCTGCTATTGCAGCAGAACTTGGTCAACAAGGTGCCACCGTGATTGGTACCGCGACCAGCATTAGTGGCGCAGAAAGTATCAATGCCAGTTTTAAACAAGCAGGCATCAAAGGTGTTGGTATGGCCTTGGATGTAAATGATGCAGCGCAGGTAGAATCTGTTTTAAAAGAGATTGCGGCACAATTTGGCGATATTTCAATATTAGTGAACAACGCCGGTATTACGCGCGATACTTTATTAATGCGTATGGGCGATGATGATTGGGATGCGGTGATTTCGACCAATTTAAAATCCATTTTCCGTATGAGCCAAGCGGTTTTACGCCCAATGATGAAAGCGCGCACCGGCCGGATTATTAGCATTTCAAGCGTAGTGGGCCACATGGGCAACGCGGGGCAAACCAATTATGCTGCGGCCAAAGCGGGCATGAGCGGTTTTACCAAGTCCTTAGCTGCTGAAGTTGGCAGTCGCAACATTACCGTTAATTGTGTAGCGCCTGGTTTTATTGAAACCGACATGACCGCTGAACTGCCAGAAGCCATTAAAACCAAAATGCTAGAGCGAGTGCCGTTGGCACGTTTGGGTAATGTAAAAGAGATTGCAGCAACAGTGGCATTTTTAGCTTCACCAAATGCAGCCTATATTACCGGTGAGACTATTCATGTAAATGGCGGCATGTACATGGCTTAAGCTTGGCTTGAGTCGCTTTATAATCAATTTTGTTACAGTAACCAGCGTTAATGTTGAAAAGCTTTTTTGTTTTATTCTAGAGTTTTGTTAGAATACGCACTTAGCCCAACTATACTGATGTAGGTTGCTAATTTTTAATCAAAGGGGTATTTAGATGTCTGACATCGAACAACGTGTAAGAAAAATCGTTTGCGAACAATTAGGTGCAAATGAAGCTGATGTAAAAAATGCATCATCATTTGTGGATGATTTAGGTGCTGATTCATTGGATACAGTGGAATTGGTAATGGCACTTGAAGAAGAGTTTGATTGTGAAATTCCAGATGATCAAGCGGAAAAAATCACAACAGTGCAACAAGCGATTGACTACGTCAACGCAAACCTCAAATAAATTCAATATACCCTACATTTTCAGCCCTTAATTTGAGGGCTGATTCTTTGTTGAGCAAATATTAAAAGTCATGCAAGTAAGCATGACTTTTAGCCATAAAATTTAAGCTTGGAATTTAATCTATGAGCCAAAAACGTCGTATTGTTATTACTGGTTTGGGCGTTGTTTCGCCCGTTGGTATAGGCACATCAACCGCTTGGGAAAACCTAGTTAAAGGCCAGTCCGGCATTACACGCATTACTAAGTTTGACCCTTCCGCTTTTTCTTCGCAAATTGCAGGTGAAGTTAAAAACTTTAATGTAGAAGACTATTTGTCTGCAAAAGAAGCCCGTCGTATGGATACTTTTATTCAATATGGCTTGGTTGCAGGCATTGAAGCATTTAAAGATTCAGGCATTGAAGTCACAGAACAAAATGCAGAACGTATCGGCGTATCGATTGGCTCAGGTATTGGTGGTTTGGGGCTTATTGAGTCCACCAACGATAACTATGATGAAGGCGGACCACGCAAGATTTCACCATTTTTCATTCCCGGCACTATTATCAATATGATTTCGGGCAATTTAAGCATTATGTTTGGCCTAAAAGGCCCGAATGTGGCAATTGTGACCGCTTGTACTACAGGTACTCATTCGATTGGTGATGCTGCACGTATGATTGAATATGGCGATGCCGATGTGATGGTAGCAGGTGGAGCTGAAGCGGCGATTACAGAATTAAGCGTAGGTGGCTTTGCATCTGCGCGTGCATTGTCTAATCGCAATGACGATCCTGCAACGGCAAGTCGTCCGTGGGATAAAGACCGTGACGGTTTTGTGATAGGCGAGGGTGCAGGCGTGCTGGTGTTAGAAGAGTATGAGCATGCCAAAGCACGCGGTGCGCGTATTTACGCTGAGCTATCAGGTTACGGCATGAGTGCCGATGCTTATCATATGACTGCGCCAAACATGGATGGTCCGCGCCGCAGTATGGTGAACGCACTGAAAAATGCGGGCATCAACCCAGACCAAGTGCAGTTTATGAACGCACATGGCACCTCCACACCATTGGGCGATGCCAACGAAACTAACGCGATTAAAGCGACGTTCGGTGATCATGCATATAAATTGGTCGTGAATTCAACTAAATCGATGACAGGCCACTTATTAGGTGGCGCAGGTGGTTTGGAATCAGTATTTACCGTGTTATCAATTTACAATCAAATCTCGCCACCTACTATTAATATTTTTAACCAAGACCCAGATTGTGACTTGGATTATTGCGCCAACACTGCGCGTGATATGAAAATAAACTACGCACTTAAAAATAACTTCGGTTTTGGCGGGACCAACGGAAGTTTGGTTTTCAAGAAAATCTAAAGTGGCAGCTTTGTATTTAAAAAGATATAAATATTAAAAATACAAGCTTTTTAAATAAGCGTTTATTGTCTAAAAGCCTGCAAATTAAACCCTTGCAGGCTTTTTAATTGCCGCAAGCTATGGTTTAATTGCGCATCATGATACGCGCACAGTCCTTTATCATTAACGGTAGTTTTGATCACACAATCTCTCCGCTTGATCGCGGTTTTGCCTATGGCGATGGTGTGTTTCGCACTATGATTGTACGTAGCGGCTTACCTGAATGTTGGCCGCAGCACTACCAAAAGCTGGTCGCTGATTGTGCGGCGATTAAAATCGTTTGCCCCAGTGCTGAGTTGTTAATCAGTGATTTACAGCAACTATTTTCAGAGAAAGAAGTTGCTGAACATTCAGTCAGTGTCGTCAAAATCATTATCACCAGAGGCGAGGGCGAGCGTGGCTATGCGCCGCCAGCGATTACCAACCCACTGCGCGTGCTGATTAAAACGGACATGCCGGCTTATCCGAGTCGTTATTTTAGCGAAGGTGTTCATTTGTATGTTTGCAATACGGTGCTAGCTGCGCAGCCTTTACTGGCTGGAGTTAAGCATTTGAACCGCTTGGAAAATGTGCTGGCGCGTCTGGAGTGGACGGATCCAAATATTGTAGATGGCATCATGTTGGATAGTGCTCAACATGTGATTGAATGTACATCTGCGAATATCTTTATCTGCAATGGTAATACATTGGTTACGCCAAACTTGAATCAATGCGGTGTTGCCGGCATTACAAGGCAGCGCATCATTGATTTGGCTCATTTAATTGGCTTAACGGTAAAAGTTGAATCATTTAATTTAGATCGATTATTTGCAGCGGATGCAGTGATCATCACCAATAGTTTATACGGCGCTTTTCAGGTTAAAGGCATCCAGCAGAAAACTTGGGTGCAGACTTCATTAGCTGCCGATATGAGAGAAATACTAAAAGTATGATGCGTATTTTAAAGTTAAGCATAATGTTAAGTTTGATTGCCAGTATCTTACTGACTGTTTGGATGGTTAAATACGCCAAAACATCGCTCAAGCTTACGCCGCAGGCACAGGAAATTACAATCAAGCCTAAAAGCGGTCTAAAAAGTATCGCCAACCAGTTGGTTGAACAAAAGGTTTTGCGTAGCGCGTGGCCATTTATTGTGCTGGGGAAAGTGTTAAGAAAAGAGCCTTATTTGCAGGCCGGTGATTACACATTGAACAAAAACATCACACCATATCAACTATTGTTATCGCTGAATCATGGCAAGACAACGCAAGGTAGTATTACTTTTATCGAAGGTAAAACCTTTAAGGAAATGCGTGCAAAACTGGTACAGAATGATGCGATTAAAAACACCATCCAAAACTTGTCTGATGCGCAAGTGATGGCGATTGTAGGCAAAGGTGAGCGCCATGCAGAAGGGCTGTTTTTCCCTGATACTTTTTACTTTGATAGAGGCACGCCGGATACAGTGATATTGAAGCGCGCTTATGACGGCATGCAAACCAAGTTAAGCAAAGCCTGGAATAACAAGGCACCCAATCTACCTTATGAAAATAGCTATGATGCACTTATCATGGCGTCAATTATAGAAAAGGAAACAGGAAAAGCTTCTGAGCGCACAACAATTGCCGGTGTTTTCGTGAATCGTTTACGCATCGGTATGCGCTTGCAAACCGATCCTACGGTTATCTACGGCATGGGCGACCAATATGATGGCAATATTCGACGCAAAGACTTACTGAAAGATACGCCGCATAACACTTATACACGAAAAGGCTTGCCGCCCACACCAATTGCGATGCCAGGATTAGCTTCTATTGAGGCGGCATTACATCCTGAAAAAACAAAAGCGCTGTACTTTGTCGGCAAAGGTGATGGTAGCCACGTGTTTTCGAGTTCGCTGGCAGAGCATAATCGTGCTGTTTATCAGTATCAAATTAAAGCAAATAAACAATAGATGGAAATGAGTTAACTGTTGAAAAAAGGTAAATTTATTACATTGGAAGGCATGGATGGCGCGGGTAAAAGCACGCATATTCCTACTATCGTTGCACTACTTCAGGCACGCGGTTTAGAAACTGTTTCAACCAGAGAGCCTGGTGGAACGGCGCTTGGCGAGCAATTGCGTACTTTATTGTTGCATGAGCCTATGCACGCAGAAACTGAAACATTACTCATGTTTGCAGCAAGACGCGAACATATTGCCAATGTGATTGAACCTGCTTTAGCACGTGGTGCTTACGTGTTGTCAGATCGCTTCACCGATGCTACCTACGCTTATCAATGCGGTGCAAAAGGGGTGGCGCCTGACAAAATTAAACAGTTGGAAATTTGGGTGCAGGGAGATTTACGCCCGGACGCGACTTTATTATTTGATGTGCCTGTTGAGATTAGCCTTAAAAGACTCGCAAATGCACGCGAGCCTGATAAATTTGAGCGCGAAGATGCACAATTTTTTGAGAAATTACGCCAAGCTTACTTACAAAGAGCGGCAGAAAATCCTGAGCGCTTTCATATTATCAATGCAAATCAGTCGCTTGAAAATGTTAAAAAATTAGTTGAGAATATTATCTCAACTCTATGATTATTAATGATTATGTATAGCTGGCAATCACAACAATGGCAACACATTATGCAGCAGCGCAAAAATCTGCCGCATGCACTATTATTACGCGGTGGGGCTGGAGCCGGTAAACAGGATTTTGCGATTGAATTGTCGCGTAGTCTTTTGTGTCGGGCGCCAGTATATACTCATGCCTGTGGTGTTTGTGCAAGCTGCGGTTGGTTTAAAGAGATGCACCACCCAGATTTTCGCTTGATTAGCCCAGAAGATGCGGATACAAATGAGGATGCTCCAAAGAAAAAAACCACAAAAAAGAGTCAGATTTCAGTTGCGCAGATTCGTCAACTCATTGATTACTTAAGCTTATCTTCACATCAGGTTAACCATCATCGCGTAATACTAATCTCGCCCGCAGAAACCTTAAATGTAGCTTCTGCCAATGCATTGCTGAAAATGTTAGAAGAGCCACCGGCTAATACCTTATTTTTATTGGTGAGTAATCAGCCGCAACGATTACTGGCAACGATTACGAGTCGTTGCCAGGCAATCGATATGCCGTTACCAAGTAAAGCTGAAGCTTTAAATTGGCTTAATGCGCAGGGCGTTAACAATGCTGAAGCTTTACTGGACTACGCTGGTGGTGCTCCATTGGCAGCGTTGCAGGCTTCGGAAGATGGTGATGCAATAGTCGCTTTAATCAATCAACTAAGCTTGGGTGCACAATTGCAGCCTTTTACCTGCGCATCTGCATTTCTAGCGCTTGGAATGGAGCGTGCAATTGATACTTTGCAGAAATGGATTTTTGATTTGATGTCATATAAATTAACTCAAAAATCCAGATACCATGCACAGCACATTAAGGCTTTGCAAGCCCTGTGCAAAAGCGTAAACTTGAAAGCGTTAATCAGTTTTCAGCAAAAATTATATGATGCTAAAAAAATGGCTAACCACCCTTTAAGCAATGAAATGCAATTAGAAAATATACTTTTGCACTACACTAGAATCTTTAACTAAAACCTTTATTGATATTAAAACTAGTGTTAAAAACAGGCTAATCACTTTAAATCATATGACTACGCAAGACACCCCCACGCAAGCCGATGTAAATCCAATCACCGACCAATCCGTTAATAAGCCAGGCGTATTGTCATTGGCAATTAAAGAAAAATCGGCGCTGTATGCTGCTTATATGCCTTATATAAAAGGTGGTGGCTTATTTATTCCCACCAATAAAAATTTTAAAATTGGCGAAGAAGTGTTCATGTTGTTAAGTTTGGTCGATGATCCCGTCAAATTAAAAGTGGTTGGCAAGGTCGTTTGGACAACGCCGACCAGTTCAGCAAATCGCCCGCAAGGCATTGGTGTGCAGTTTAGCGATAAAGATGGTGGCTCGGAAGTTAGGAATAAAATTGAAGCCATATTGGGCGGCAGTTTAAAATCCAACCGTGCTACACATACCATGTAATTTGGCAATGTAAGTTTCGCAACACTTTGGCTTTATACCACCCATTTAGTAGGTTACTTTTATGTTAGTCGATTCGCATTGCCATCTGAACTTCCCTGAGTTGGTCGAAAATATTGATACGATTAGACAGTCAATGACCGAAGCGCAGGTTGGGCATGCGTTATGCGTTTCTGTCACCCTGGATAAATTCCCTCAAGTATTAAGTCTGGCAACACAGTTTGATAACTTTTACGCCTCTGTTGGCGTACACCCAGACTATGAGGATATTCAAGAACCTACCGTAGAAGAGTTAGTTAACCTCGCTAAACATCCCAAAATTATCGCAATAGGTGAAACGGGGTTGGATTATTTTAGATTAACTGGCGATTTAGAGTGGCAACGTGATCGCTTTCGCACCCATATTAAAGCGGCTATTTTAGCCAATAAACCCTTAATTATTCATACCAGAAGTGCGGCTGAAGATACTTTACGCATTATGCAGGAAGAGGGCGCAAGCCGAGTTGGTGGCGTGATGCATTGCTTTACGGAGAACTTAGAGGTGGCGTTGGCGGCGATTGAAATGGGATTTTATATTTCATTTTCAGGAATTGTGACTTTTAAAAACGCCACACAAATAAAAGCTGTTGCGCAAGCCGTCCCGCTAAATCGCATATTGGTAGAAACAGATTCACCTTATTTGGCACCGATTCCTTTTCGTGGGAAAACGAATCAACCCGCTTATGTGAAATATGTTGCGCAAGAAATCGCCAATTTGCGTGGCATTAGTTTGGATACTGTGATGAGTGCGACAACAGAAAACTTCTTTACCTTATTTAAACAAGCAAAGCAGTTTAATTAAACATGCAGATTACTTTATTAGGCGTAGGATCTAGCGCCGGAACCCCTGTGGTTGGCTGCAACTGTGCTACTTGTCAGTCCAGCAACTCTCGAAATAAGCGCTCACGCTGCTCCAGTTTAATTACGCTACCAACAGGCGAGAATATTTTAATTGATACAGGACCTGATTTACGCAATCAGGCCTTGCGTGAAAATATTAAGCGTGTAGACGCCGTTTTATACACGCACACGCATGCAGATCATTTGCATGGCATTGACGATTTGCGCGCCTTTTGTCAGATTCAACGCAGTCAAATACCGCTATTCGCCAATCAGGATGCGGTGACGCATATCCAAAATAAATTTGGCTATACATTGCGTGAGCCATGTGATTTTTGGGATTTGCCCGTATTACGCGCAGAAGTGATTCACCAGCCTTTTCAATTGTTCAATATACCCATCACCCCCATACCTGTGATGCATGGAAAAATTCATATTTTTGGATATAGAATAGGCAATCTTGCCTATTTAACCGATGTCTCAGAGATTCCAGAGTCTTCTTTTGATTTGCTGCAGGGTTTAGATATTTTATTGCTGGATTGTCTGCGCGAAACATCGCATCCCACACACATCAATATGGAACAAAGTTTAAGTTACATCAGTCGTATAAAAGCCAAACAAAGCTATATGATTCATATGACGCATGATTTAGAATACGAAACCTTATCAGCCAAATTACCAGCGCATGTATTTGCAGGCTACGATGGTTTAAAATTAACATTTAGTTAATGTGCGTCAACAATTGCCTATGTTGTGGCGTTAATCACATGCGGCTTACAACTATAAATAGAAAATAAAATTTAGAATCAAGGGATTAAAGAATGATACAAAATAAATTCAAATCAGCCATCGTATTAATCGCAGGCATATTAACGATTGGCCTTGCAGGTGTGATTCATGCGGCTGGTAAAACATATACAGAAGATGAGTTTTTAAATAACTTTAGCGGTAAATCAAAAAAAGTCATTGTCGATAAATTGGGGGCGCCAGCCAAAAAAGAGCTTTCAGTTAAGCCAACCAATGCCAGTACAATCATCGGTAGAAATGTAGATGGTGAAAAAGGTCAGAAACCCGTTAAAGTGGAAATGTGGTACTACCACAATATCGTTACTTACGACAAAAAACGCACCTACAAAGAAACTGAAATTACTTTTGTAAATGATCGCGCCATGAATATTGCATTCTTCAATAATCGGTAATTTACCTGTTTAACTGAATAAAAAAAGCTGCAGATATTGCAGCTTTTTTGCATTGTATTTCTAGCTGACGTTTTTAAGTTTCCTAATCTTCAGAACTCTTCGTTGCCTTAAGATTAAATGCGTGTACATTCAAGCTCATAGACTTTAATAGACTGGTTAAAAGCGCAACTTCATCTTCGCTAAAGTTGGTGGTGGCAATACTTTCGTACTCTTCCAGCACATTAAAAAAACTCTGCTCAATACCTCTGGCTTTTTGCGTTAAAAATATTCTATTGCAGCGAGAATCTCGTTCATCGGCTTGCTTTTTCACATAACCTATCAGCTCCAGTTTTTTTAATGCTTTGGCTGTTGTGCCTTTATCAAAGCTAAGAATCTTAGTCAGCTCTTCTTGCGTAAGCCCATCTTGTGAAAATAATTGCGCCATAAAAATCACTTGGCCATGATGAATGCCAAGCGCCTCTAAATTGCGTTCCATATACATGCTGTTATAGCGATACAGCAATGAAATGTCGCGCCCTAAATGTTTATAAATGTCTGACATAATTTTCACTTAATAATTACCTTTACATTACAGGATTAATTGCGTAAACCTGTAATGTAAAGGCATGTAAATATAGTTGCAATTGCAACTATATTTACATATGGTTATGAAATATTCAACATTTAAATAAATTGTTATGCACTGGAATAGTATGAAAAATTTACTCCTACTCACTCTTATGATTGTGGTTTCGGCTTGTTCCAGCAAGGCACCACCAGCTAAACCTGCCGAAATTGAAGTAGGGTATGTCACTTTAACGGAAAAACCAGTTCCATCGACAGTGAGATTAAGCGGCCGTGTTACTTCTACGATTACCTCTGAAATACGCCCGCAAGTAACAGGTATATTATCTAAACGATTGTTTGTCGAAGGGTCACACGTAAAAGCTGGGGATGTTTTATACCAAATTGAACCCGCCATTTATCAAGCAGCGCTTGATCAGGCAAATGCTACCTTGCTAAATGCTGAAGCGGCTGTTTCTGCCGCAAAGCTTAAATCAGAAAGATACAATGAGCTACTTGAGATACAAGGTATTTCAAAGCAGGATGCTGACGATGCGAAAGTAAGCTACCAACAAGCTTTGGCTACAGTGGCTCAGAATAAAGCAGTTGTATCCAGCGCCAAAATCAATCTTGGCTTTACTGAAATCAGAGCGCCTATTAGTGGCATTATTGGTAAGTCATCCGTCACGCCAGGCGCATTGCTGACAGCGAATCAGACAGATGCATTAGCGGTCATTCGTGTTCTGGATCCGGTATTTGTGGATTTGATTCAGTCAAGTGATGAGCTTTTTCAGCTAAAAAAAGCATTGTCGACCAATGGAGTGGCCGCAGGAAGTAAATCTGTGAATCTTATTCTGCCCGATGGAAGTACGTACGACAAACCTGGCGTACTTAAATTTGCAGAAGTCTCTGTTGATGAATCAACCAATATGGTCACTTTAAGAGCCGAATTTCCTAATGCTGCAAAAGTGCTATTACCAGGCATGTTCGTACGTGCTGAAATAGACCAGCTAATCAACAAAAATACCGTGCTAGCGCCCCAGCAAGGCGTGACTAGAAATCCAAATGGAGAGGCTACTGCACTGGTTTTAACTGCTGAAAATAAAGTAGAGCAGCGATTAATTAAAGCCGAAAAGATATTAAGAAATCAATGGATTGTCAGTAGCGGCTTAAGTGCTGGCGATAGAATCATTGTTGAAGGTTTAAACAAAATTAAAGTAGGGGACAAGGTAAAACCAATAGAAATAGTTTCATCAAATGCCGCACAAGAGTCTTCAGGAGAAATAAATCCAACTTCGCCATCTGAAGCAACATCTAAAAAGGCAAACTAATCATGCTGGCTCATTTCTTTGTAAATCGTCCTATTTTTGCATGGGTAATCGCCATCGTCATTATGTTGTCAGGTGTGATGTCTATTACTGTATTACCAGTTTCTCAATACCCGGACGTTGCACCGCCAACGGTACGAATTAACGCTACTTACACTGGCGCATCTGCTGAAACGGTAGAAAACAGCGTAACCCAGATTATTGAGCAACAGTTAACAGGTATTGACGGACTTTTATACTTTTCATCTTCAAGTAGTTCTGCCGGAAGTGCTTCAATCACGGTCACTTTTGCTCAAGGGACTAATCCTGACACAGCTCAAATGCAAGTGCAGAATAAAGTGCAACAAGCGCTTACGCGGCTACCCGCAACCGTGCAGGCGCAGGGCATTACGGTCGTTAAATCGCAAACGGACTTTTTATTAATTGCCGCCATTTATGATGAGTCGGATAAAGCTAGCGCAACCGATATAGCCGACTACCTTGTAAGCAATATGCAAGATCCTATCGCCCGCGTTGCCGGGGTTGGGGGTGTTCAAGTGTTTGGCTCTCGCTATGCGATGCGAATCTGGCTTGATCCCGAAAAGCTTAATTCTTATCAATTAATGCCTTCCGATATTCAGTCGGCAATTGAGGCGCAAAATAATCAAGTATCAGCCGGCAAAATTGGAGGAATGCCTTCAACTGCGGAACAGCAATTAAATGCAACTGTAACTTCCCAATCTAAACTTCAAACTGTTCAACAATTTCGTGATGTGATTGTTAAATTCAACTCGAATGGTGCGGCAGTTAGATTAGGCGATGTTGCCAGAGTGGAATTGGGAAGTGAATCTTATGACAACGTAACGCGCATGAATGGTCACCCTGCATCAGGTCTTGCTGTGCAGTTGGCGCCAGGCGCCAATGCGATGTCTACGTCTGCAGGCGTAAAGTCAGTGATCGATGACTTGAAACGTGGAATGCCAGATGGCTACAACATTGCCTATCCAAAAGACAGCACTGCGTTCGTTAAAATATCCATTATTGAAGTTGTCAAAACATTAATCGAAGCGATTGTGTTAGTCGTTATCGTCATGTTTATATTTTTGCAAAGCTGGCGAGCGACTTTGATTCCAGCAATTGCGGTTCCTGTTGTTCTGTTAGGTACATTCACTGTTTTATCTATCATCGGATATTCAATTAATACCCTAACGCTATTTGGAATGGTTTTATCCATTGGCTTATTGGTTGATGACGCGATTGTCGTGGTAGAAAACGTTGAGCGACTGATGCATGAAAAAGGTTTGTCGCCAAAAGAAGCGACCATTGAATCCATGCGAGAAATTACAGGTGCATTAATTGGCATAGCAACCGTTTTATCTGTTGTATTCCTGCCGATGGCATTTTTCTCTGGCTCAACAGGGGTTATTTATAGGCAGTTTTCAATCACCATCGTAGTGTCAATGGTCTTGTCTGTGATTGTTGCGCTTACGCTGACTCCGGCACTTTGCGCTACATTTCTAAAAAAACCAGATGTTTCTAAATCAAGCAAAGGGTTTGGAAGATGGTTCAATGCTAAATTTGATCAGTTAACATCTGGCTACCAGTCAAAAGTCGCGACCATATTGAAACAGCCTATTCGCTGGATGCTAGGATATGCAGTCATAGTAGGTATTTTAGGACTTTTACTTGTGAACCTGCCTTCCAGTTTCTTGCCAGCGGAAGATCAAGGAGAGGCTATGGTGCAATACACGCTTCCTGTGGGCGCATCAGTTTCTCGCACAATGGCGGTTGCAAAAGAAGTTGAAGAGTATTTCCTCAATGATGAAAAGGATAACGTAAAAGGTATTTTCACCGTTTCTGGGTTTAACTTTAGCGGCAGTGGTCAAAATGCAGGTATGGCTTTCGTTGCCTTTAAGGATTGGGATGAAAGAAAAGGTACCGAAAACAATGCCGAAGGTATTATCGGCAGAGCGAATCAAGCGCTGACAAAGGTTAGAGATGCGCAGGTGTTTATGCTTAACCCACCACCTGTAAGAGGGCTGGGACAGTCCAGCGGATTCGAGTTGCAGCTTCAAGCAAAAGCCGACATGTCCAGGTCAGAGTTAAAATCCATGCGTGATGAGCTTATTTCTAAGGCTTCTAACAATGCGCTAATAACAAGCGTCCGATCTGGTGCTTTAGAAGATACGCCCCAGTTGCGTGTTGATGTGGATCAAAACAAAGCATTTTCACTGGGTTTATCGATGACTGACATTAACAATACACTCAGCGCCGCCTGGGCAGGTATTTATGTTAATGATTTTATTGATCGTTCACGCGTGAAAAAGGTTTATATACAAGCGGATGCGCCATTCCGTTCTAAGCCAGAAGATATTAACCAATGGTTTGTACGTGGCACAGATGGCGCAATGACACCGTTTTCTGCATTTGCTAACACAAACTGGAGTTTTGGCCCGGAAATCTTGAGTCGCTACAATGGGCTTGCATCCTATCAACTTCAAGGGTCTCCAGCCACTGGGATTAGCTCTGGAAGTGCCATGGATGAAATGGAACAATTAGTGAAGGCATTACCACAAAGCACAAATTTTGCATGGAGTGGCCTTTCTTATCAGGAGAGGCTGGCTTCTGGTCAGACATTGCAGCTGTATTCAATATCTATTCTGGTTATTTTCTTATGTTTAGCGGCTTTGTACGAAAGCTGGACTGTTCCATTCGCAGTCATCATGATTATTCCACTAGGTATTTTTGGGGCAATTTTAGCCGCCACCCTGCGCGGGCTGGAGAACGACGTTTATTTTCAAGTGGCATTGGTGACCACTATGGGATTATCGGCAAAAAATGCAATTTTAATTGTGGAGTTTGCAGAAACAGCTTACTTAAAAGGCAGCAGCTTGTTTGAGGCTGCGGTTGAAGCGGCTAAATTGCGTTTAAGACCCATTTTAATGACTTCATTGGCGTTTATTGCTGGTGTTTTACCATTAGCCGTTTCTACAGGTGCTGGGGCTAAAAGTCGTGTGTCAATTGGCACCGGGATCATTGGCGGCACATTGGCGGCAACTATACTGGCAGTAATCTTCGTACCATTATTTTTTGTGCTGGTAGGCAAGTTATTCAGGTTCAAACATGCAACACCAGAGCAATCCTTAAATTCTGGAGCGCAAGATGTATAAATACTCAATCATGCTGTTAGGCGCAATATATTTGGCTGGATGCGCATCTTTAGCACCAACTTACAGCCAACCTAAAGCGCCACTACCATCCGCGTGGCCAGAAGGCGATAGCTATAAGAGCCAAAATACAGGTGTTCTTGCTACGGATACTTCTTGGGAGAAATTCATTCTTAACAATAAGATGCGCCAGGTAGTTGAGATTGGGCTAAGTAACAATCGTGATATCAAAATTACACTTGCTAATATTGAGGCGGCAAGGGCGCAATATCGCGTTCAAGATGCGGCCATGCTCCCGACAATTAATGCAGACGTGACAGGCACCAGAGGTCGTAGTGCCGTGACTTCATCTAATGGTGAAATGTCTACATCAAAGGTTGAAAGCTATTCCGCCAGTGTTGGTATGACAGCATATGAAATTGACTTTTTTGGGAAAATTCGCAGTCTTTCAAATGCTGCTCTTGAAAGCTATCTAGCGACAGAAGAGGCACATCGTACGGCCAAAATCAGCTTAATTTCTGAACTTTTAGGTGCTTATCAAACAATGGCTGCTGACAGCAGTCAGCTAGCACTATCCAGAAAAACAATGAGTTCGGCTGAAAGTTCGATGACCGTGATACAAAAGCGCTTGGATATCGGTGTTGCAACAAGGCTAGAGCTAAGGCAAGCCGAAACGGCGTACCAAACTGCACGAGCCGACGTAGCAAATTTGATTACTTTAGTTGCGCAAGATCGTAACGCATTAGAGTTGCTGGCTGGCACATCTATTTCAGATGACCTATTACCTGCCGAATTACCAACAAACGAAGTATGGTTTGCGAATATTTCTCCAAGTTTAGATTCCAGCATCCTACTTCAGCGCCCTGATGTCTTGGTGGCAGAGCATCAGTTAAAATCGGCTAATACAAACATTGGTGCTGCCAGAGCGGCATTTTTTCCTTCTGTAAAACTGACTGCCAGCACTGGACTAGCCAGCGCAGAATTAGCAAAATTATTCACAGGGGCTGGCGTTTGGTCTTTAATACCTTCGGTAACTTTACCGATTTTTGATAATGGAACTAATAAAGCTAATTTGGATTATGCCAATGCACAGCAAAAACTTTATTTGGCAACCTATGAATTAACGCTACAAACAGCCTTCAAAGAAGTAGCGGATGTGTTAGCCCGGAATGGAACCATTAAAGAACAGCTGGATGCACAGCAGCATTTAGTAGAGGCGGCTACAGATAGCTATATGATTGCCAATGAGCGTTACAAAAAGGGGGTTTCAACTTATTTAGAGGCGCTTGATGCGCAGCGCGTACTATATGCTTCTGAAAAAACATTGATTACTGTAAAGTTACTTGAATACGAAAATCATCGGGCTTTATATAAAGTATTGGGTGGCGGAGCTTAAGCTTCTTTTAATGCGCTAGTACGCTTGCATTACTAAACACGCCGCCGCGCCGTAATGACGTTTGGCACCTGCTGAATCAGTGTCAGCAGGCGGTTGAGTTGCTCCGGGTTTGAAATTTCGATCGAAAACTGCATAAATGCCAGATTGTTCCTGCTCATGGTATTGGCTTTGATGGCGTTGACCTTTTCCCGAACGAATAGGTCGCTAATGTCGCGTAACAGGCCTTGGCGGTCATGGGCTTCCACTTCAATATCGATGTCCGCACTGGCATTCTCGTTACCCCACTGAGCACTGAGTAGTCGGTTGTGTCGTTCTTCTGGCAATCGTGTAATGAAGGTACAGGCTTTGCGATGAATGGTCACGCCATGATCGCGTGTGAGGTAGCCAACAATTACGTCCGCAGGCATTGGTTTGCAGCATTTGGCAATACTAGTCTGTAGGTTGCCGATGCCTTCGATGACAATCCCTGACTTAGATTGTGCAGTCGTGATGCGCTTCGGGACGAGTGGGCGAGTGGTTTCTGGTTTGGGCGCTGTTTGCTCTTGAATAACGAGAGCAATCTGATGCTCACTGATATCCCCGCGTCCAATGGCAGCCAAAAAATCTTCAAGTTTCTGGAATTGCAGTTTCTGTGCAATTTTTTCCTGATTAACGGCACCAGCGCCTGCTCGATGTAACTCACGATCCAGCTTCGCTCGACCTTGTGCAACATTTTCCTCGAAATTTTGATATTTAAACCAGTGCCTAACTTTAGCGCGTGCGCTTGAACTTTGCAGGAAGCCAAGCCCTGCACTTAGCCAGTCACGGCTGGGTGAGCCAAGCTTTGAAGTCAGGATTTCCACTCTCTGACCGTTTTGCAGCTTGGTATTGAGCGGCACGATGCTTCCATTTACCTTGGCGCCGCGTGTACGATGACCTAAATCGGTATGCAGGGCGTAAGCAAAATCAATCGGGGTTGCGCCCTTGGGCAGGTCAATCACTTTACCCTGGGGAGTCAGCACGTAGACCTTGTCCTGGAAAAGTTCGCTCTTAAATTGTTCCAACAGATCGCCGTTGACGGCAACTTCATCCTTCCATGCCAATATCTGGCGCAGCCATGCGACTTGCTCGTCGAATTTGGCATCGGATTTCCCGCCTTCCTTGTAGCGCCAGTGTGCAGCAACCCCCAATTCAGAGTGTTGGTGCATTTCAAAAGTACGTATCTGAACTTCCAGCGCCAAGTCGCGAGGGCCACTGACAGCGGTATGCAATGAACGATAGTTATTACTCTTGGCACGCGCAATGTAGTCGTCAAATTCGCCGGGGATAGGCTGCCATAAGTTGTGAATCAGGCCGAGTGCTGCGTAGCAGTCCTTGATGTCATCGACCAAAATCCGTACTGCACGTACATCATAGAGCTTGCTGAAATCCAACTGCTTGCTTTTCATCTTCTTGATGATGCTGTAGATATGTTTGGGCCGTCCGCTCACTTCCCCCTTAATGCCAGCTTCGCTCAATTCATGTTTTAACTGTGCCACGACGTCAATAATGTATTGCTCTCGGTCAACGCGGCGTTCATCCAGCATTTTTGCAACATCTTTGTAGAGTTTAGGCTCTAGGTAACGCAGTGAAAGGTCTTCCAGCTCCCACTTGATCTGCCACACACCAAGACGGTTAGCCAATGGTGCGAAAATTCCCTGGCTTTCCTGTGCAATTTGCTTTTGCTGGGCTGGGCTAGCACCCGACAAGCTGCGCAAGGTTTGTGTACGCTCAGCCAGCTTAATCAGCACTACACGGATATCTTGCACCATAGCCAGCAACATTTTGCGCAGGCTTTCTATCTGCTGCGACTGGTCGCTGTTTTTTCGATCCGATCCGTGGCTACCTTCAAACTCACTAAATGCCTGAATTTGCTCCATGCGTAAAATACCTTCGACCAAACCAGCAATATTGGCGCTAAAACGTGCTTCCAATATTTCCTGCCAATCGTCCAGATAACCTGGCACTGCATGCAATATGGTGGCAGCAATCGCCTCTACATCCATGTTCATATCGATGAGAATAGTCGCGACCCCCAGCGCATGTTGCAACAGTGGTGCGCCGGTCAGCTCGGTATGACCAGAGTAGAGTGGGGCAGCCAATTCACAGGCATGGCGAATCAACTCGATTTCGGTAGGTGAAAAACGCTTCGCCAAAGTCTCAATCCATGAGGAGACATCACTCTCATTCGAGGCGAGCAAATCAGAAGTTGGGTTATAAACAGAGATCATGAAATATTATCGCATCAAAGCACTAGTTTTTTGTGTTGGGTAGATTTCGATACATGTATTTTCCATTGGAATGCGTAGCTTTCTGCACCTCCTAGCGGATTTGTAAATGGTAACTTGAAAAGAATAGTAGTGATGAAGCGTACTTAATATTTGTGTTAGATGTGTATAAGCCTGCTATTGAAGTAGATAGGTGGCAAGAAATGTGGAGTAAAATAAATGCCTGATGCAACTGTGTGCATGACAGGTATATTAATAATTTTTATCATTAATATTTATAAGAAATAAGAAGGTAGACAATGCAAATTGCTGATATTGGCCCACTTCCATTAACACTTATTGCGTCACTAGTGATTGCAGTCATTCTGTTGGCAATACGCGTGTTCATCATGCAGCGTGTGCAGCAGAAACGGCAGCGCGAGAATAGGCAGGAGACAGAGCGACTTAAATCCCTTGTGGCCGCATATCGCTCGCTTGCCGGTTCATTTACACCAGCAAGGCAAGATCATACTCCCCAGTTAGAGGAAACACTTGCAGATATCATATTATTTGGCTCTATTACTCAAGTTGAGCTATCGGTTGCTTGTGCAAACGGCTTAAAGAATGATGAATATGTAGATTTTCAACCACTAATTAAATCGCTACGCTCAGACCTGCGTACCCAGCTGGGTTTAGAGCAAATTCCAAGCACCCTCGCAATGCCAGCATCAGGCCCAGCAAGACTGTCCCGCTCAATGCGTGGTGAGGATGAAGGAGGTGGCCGTGGAGATGGAGGTGCTAAAGGTGGTGGATCTGGTGGCGGCGGCGGTGGCGCGGCAGCAGGAGCGGGCGGTTTAGGCGCTGGACTAATTGTAGCTGAAGCTAGCACCTCTAAAGATTAGAAATGAAATTATGCGTATGTAATAGCGTTTTTATTACTGGTTTAGTGAATGGAATAATTGGTTTAGAAAATACTAACCTGTTGGTAAGTTAATGTGTATTTAAAAGTTTTTTATAATTTTTAGAGGTTAGGGCGTTAACAAGCATTATTTTAATGCGGTTGATGCTAGGTTAGGGTATTAACATACCTTTTTTATCAAGCCGCTAAAAGCTGTTTTTCGGGTGAGGTTAATTGATATACAGATTAATGAAAATAAATTATGTAAATTTCCCATTAGCTCCTCGTGTTTTTGATATTCCGATATTGAAATCTATAATTGAAATTTCATAGCTCTGAAAAAGCACGTCCTTATCTAAATAACAAGGAGTCATGGTTTCATTTTTAAGTAAATCTAATTTATAAGATGTAACTCCCTTATTTGCCTCGTTATCACAGGTTCTAACTAGGCGATTTAAGATATTCCCACCTCTATCCTTAGCAAAAATTAAACTAAATCCTTCTGGAAGATAGTCATTTTTATATATTTTACTTTCACGTAGTGAAATGCTCCTATGTGACTCTGTGTCTGAATCTGTTACAAAGCCGATTTTGGAGTTTGTATTAGAGCTTTCGGTTTTTGAAATATGCTTGGCCATCATTAAAATAGCTAACATTTCTGGCCTTTCTTCATAGGGAATATTATTAAATACTAATAAATACCCATGATTCTCAGGCTTTTGGTATTGAAAGCCACCTTCAACTTTCACTAATTTCAAACGAATTAAGAATGAGACTGAAAGTCTTTTTCCGTTTATTAGCTCTATAGGGCTATTAGTGTCAATAACAAAAAACGAATCAAACCTAGACAACTCAACTAATCCATCAAAAGACTGACCCTCGTTCTCAGATTCCATCACTAAGTAAGCTTTTTCTTTATTTCCCCCTTTGTATGAAATTACTTTTTTGCTTCTTAATGGCTCAGCCTTTAAACCCTTAGAATCTATAAGTTGTAAATAGCCATTGTCATCCCAGTACCCCGTATATCCAGAATGGCCTTGTGGAAGGTGATATGTAATTTGGGTAGTCCTATGTTTTAAAATGGTTTTTTTCAAAATATTCCCCTTTAATTAAGCTCTTAGTTGCGTTTACGTTAATTTCAACAATTGTATTGTTGACTTAAACTAAACTTAATATCACTAAAAATTTAGCATGGGGCAATCAAATGCAAACGTCATTTGTATTATGCTGGGTTAGAGTGTTGACGTAAAATGTTGTAATCTCATGAAATATATTTCATAAAACTTGAGTTGATAATAATGAATAAAAATGTTTGGATTTTTGGGGTATTGATTCCTTTTTTTGTTGGTATTACTACAAATTATTTTAATAACTATTTTAATAATGAACCAAAAGCGCTTAAGTTGCAGGTAACTTCTACAGTCTCACTACAGCCTGAATTGGCAGAGCCGATAAATGAACTTAAGGTGTTATTTGATGGGGAAGAATTAAAACAACCATATGTCTCCACATTGGAACTTGAAAATGAAGGCTCTAAAGATATATTAGTTTCGGACTTCGAGTCGCCTATTGAAATACTTGTTTTCGATCCGGTTAAAATGCTTAAAACTAAAATAGTTAGCACTACACCCAAAGATATAAGAAGTGAAATATTTATTGAAAATAATCGTTTAAAAGTTAAGCCACAACTATTGAATTCCTTAGATAAACTAACTTTTTCGCTAGTTACATCAGGTGGAAAACCGGAGTTCAGCCCTTATGCAAGAATTGCGGGTATCAAAAGTATAAATTTTAAACAAAATGTTAAAGAGAAGGATGAAATTAATATTCCAACAGGAATAATATTCTTTATTATCAGCATCTTGTCTTTATATGTTTGCCTATACTTCGTGGATAAATTTTCTACTAAAAGAAAAGTAGAAATTGATTGGAAGATGTCATCATTAATAATCCCAGTGATGCTTTTAACTGGTGCAGTCACAAATGTAATTTTCTTAAAATATATAGGTATAGAAACATCAACCTCTAATGTATTTATTTCTGCTGTAATAACGACCATCTTAATATCAATAGTTTTATTAATTCAATTTAAAATCCCAAAATCTAAAGTGGCTGTTGTAGCGGCTAAGCCTATCTTTGACAATGATGATTAGTATTTTTTAATGAAATCTCATTAGTAAATGCAAAAAACTAAGTATTAGAGGGGTTTTAATATTTCTCTGAGGTAGGGTATTGCCGATCTTATTTTATCAAGCCGCTAAAAGCTCTTTTTTGCGCATCCGCAATTCCACCTCATCAAGAGCAACAATAACTTCACCAAACAGTTCTAAACTCAGCATACAGAACCTTTTCAGGAAGTATGCCCCCAATTTTGACAATTATTTAACTTCGTATAATGTATATTATGTTAAATTATAAGACGGTAGATCTACAGGATCTGTGAAGATGGTTTACTCTTACGACCTATTTGGCCAGATCGCTATTTCTTTAGATGATATAGAGCTTTACTTAAACAGCTTGCCAAACTTTACAAACTCAACAAGCAGGTTAAGACGGCAAAATTATGCTGATTGCACTAATAAGGAATTGCGTAATTTACAAACGCCGTTTGCGCACAGCTAGAAATGCACGCTATCAAGCAAAAGTTAAACTTAAAGTCGTTAAGGCTAAAAAGCTTGAACAGAGAAAAACTCGTGAAACTTTGGCAATTGAAGTTAAAAAACAGCTTATTCGGGCTTGATTAAAAAGACGTAGCAATACCCTAACCCCAACCACATAAAACAATGCGTTATTTTTAACGTTTTTTAGATACGTTTAGGCGTTGTGATTCTGATTTATAAAACAGCTGGCGCTTTTACAGGCTAATTACCGATAGGCTGACCTACATTCTCAGGTCAGCTCATTCAGTGACAGGTACAGCGGCATTACTTTTTGCGTCTTTTATATCTAGTGTCAATTTAATATTAATGATTTTTCCATCCGCTTTGATTTTAACGGGAGTATCTACATGCACTCTGTCTGTTGTAATACCAGCGTCCATCAAGGCTCTTTGTATTGCTTCACCACGCGATTTGGCTAGCGCTTGCAAATCAGGTTCTGTAATTTCTATACTTGTTGTGAGTTTTTCTAATGCTTCCTCGTAATGACCTTCTTTGGGTTTTTCTAATTTGGAGGCCAATTTTTTCAGGAGGCTCTTTTTCGTGAGCGTATCGTACAAGGCATCTATTGCTTTTTGTGTTTTTTGATTGCTTAAATCAATCGGCCCTGGCTGCTGGCCATCGGTAAGTTTGATGCCCATCTCTAGTGCAACTTTACTACGAAGCGTCATTTCTTGCAGTGCGCGTGAATCTAAAGCAACGTCATAGCTTGGGATAATGCCAAGTGCTAGCCCTGAGCGTTTACTCAATACTTGTGTAATGGTTTTTAATTTCTCCTGCTCTGGTGGCGCAACTACTGAGCTACCAGCTTCAAATGATATGGATTCTAGTTTTTCCGAATCTGCACCAAACAAATTACCTAATGCACGGAATGGCGAAGTGACAATTTTAGTTAGCACATTTTTAATCGCTTTCCAGACAATACTGCCGTAGCTAAATTTAGGGTCATCCAAGCTACCTGAAATCGGCAGATCTAAATCAATGATTCCGTCACTGTCTTCCAAAATAGCGATGGCGAAATCCAGCGGTAGATCGGCCGCATCCGCGCTATCTACTTTTTCACCCAACTTTAGTTTATTGATGATAAATTTGTTTTCACCCGCCAATTGGCGTTGCTTGATTTTGTATTCCAAATCAACAGAAAGCCTACCGGAATCAATACGCCTGCCTGCAAATTTACCTGAATAAGGCGTGAGTCGATTCATTTCAAGGTTTTTAAAGCTTAACTTTAAGTCAGTAAAGTTAGTCGCGTTGAATGGCTGCAGTGAGCCACGGATACGTGCAGATCCATAGTCATCCACTTTACCATCAAGCTCCACTTGAGCAACAGATGTGGCATTGGTTGATACTCCATTAATCACACCGGTAAGCGAGTTAATATGTGTGCCAAACTGTGGTGTGAGTGAAAGATCAGCAAAATCCAGCTCGGCATTATCGATGCGTACCGTTTCAATGCTGACTGGAAATGCTTCTGTAGAGGCAGTGTTACTGGCTTCTGGCACGGGAAGCGCTTCAGGTATTTTGCCTGTGGCGGTTTGCGGCGTAGACGCACCAAATGTCAATGTAGGTTTAGCAATATCTGTACTTGTTGCAACTACTGGCTGCTTAGATGAGGTGTTTTTTACCGGCACAGTAGTTGGGGTTGAGGATGACTGATTGCGTAAAATACGCGTTATATTCATGCTTCTGTCTTCATGAATAATAAACTTACCAACCGGGTTTACAAGCTGCAGCTGCGCCATATGAACACGATCAGGCGCCAAGGAAACTTCTAAGCTGTCGCTACTGACGCGCTCCCAGCCCAAAAATGGTGCGCCACTCCCCTCTTCAACCAGTGAAAGTTTGTTCACACTAAATCCGCCCTTAAAAGCTACCGCCAAACGCTTACCTTCTTTTACTAACAATTTACCTGAGACGCCAGTGGCACCACCGTTAAGCTTAAGAAAGGCAAACTGGCTGACATATGGCCCAAAGGGTTTTAGCGCCAACTGTGACAGCTTAACGTTCAAATCAGCTTTTAGAGGTGAAGGCGTGAGATTACCCTGTGCTGTAAATTGACCGCCTTGTTTGACCTGAAACGCCGCTTTAACTGGTACGGGATGCGATAAATTTAACGAGGTATCAAGTATCTCAAGCGCAACTTTTTCAATATCCAAGATTACCGGTGTATTAAGACTGCGATCTTCCACATGCAAGTCGGCGTTATCTAAAGCCAGTTTTTTGAGTGATAAAGCCCAGTCAGGTTTTTTACCTTCATGGTTTGATTCTGCATTGGCTTTACTAGCCGCGCTCGGCACAGTTTTCAATATTGATTGCCAGTTAATCGGCTTATCTGCTTCTTTGATAATCTGCGTTTTAAGCCCCGATAATATAATGGATTGCACGCCCACTTTCTGACTTGCTAAGCTTATTTCACCTTCGTTAAGGTTAAGCTGCTCCAGCGTAGCAACTGGCGTTTTATATAAAGTCGACTTTACTGTTACCCCAGCAATATTGCTTTGCAGTTTGCTAATTTCTATGCTGCCTTGTGGCATCGTAACCGCGAATCCAAGATTAAGACCTGCCACATCAACCTTGAGCGGGTGCACAAACCCCTGATCTTCGTAAGCTAAGTCAGTCAGCTTCAAATTCAAATCTTGAAAGTTAAGCTGTGGCTTATTTTGTATAGAAAAATCTAATTGCGGCAACGTAACTGCAGCCTGTTTCAATGACAAATTCCCAGCCGGCATGACCTTTCCAGCTAAGTTATCAAGTGTTATCGCAATGTTATTAAGTGATACTTTGGGTTGGTCTTTGGGGAGTGAGAAATCGTAAGAAAAACTTGCCTGAATATCGCCACCTGCAGGTTTAAAGGGCAAATTAACATCCTCTACAATTTGCATCAGCTTAGCGAGTTGAACATGATCAAATGCTATATGCCCTTTTGATGCGATAGGATTTACACCTAAATCCCCTTTCCATTTAAGGGCTCCGCCCTGTTCAGATAGTTTTGCCGCGACAAAATAGTCCCCACGGTCTTTAGGCAAAGTGGAAAAGTTATCTAATTGAAAGGTTAATGGCGTTAGGTTCGCTTTGAATGGCGTAGGACGGTTTGCATCCTCATATTGAACATGGCCCTGCTTAACTGAAAAAAAGCCTATGGCTACACGGGGGATTGTATTGCTTGGTGGCGTTTTGTCTTCATTAAGTTTTGCTATAAGGTCGGCCCAATTGAGCTTGCCTTTAGTGGATATTGCAATGTTTGCCCGTGGTGCCGTAATGCTGATTTCTTTGAATTTCCAAGCCCAATCAAATAATCCGTTTACCTCAAAATCCACTACCAGCCTATCAAAACCGACAAGCGGCGCACCGCTTTTTTCTGTTAAATTAAAGTTCTCAATAGTGGTTTTTAAACGAAAAGGATCAAATGTCACTTTGCCCACGTTGGCATGACTTGCTAGTTTATTTTCCGCCAGCCAAGGCACAATGCGCTGAGCAAGAGGATTTATAGCGAGGTAACTAAATAAAAGATAGGAAATACACAGCCCGGCAATTATTTTAATCGGTAGATTTAATTTATTTTTTATATTATTCAGCATGGAATAAGCTTAGCAAAATTATGCAAATAGGTGTTGTTATGATGATTATCTTTGCTGTAAAAAAGCCGCTTATTCAGCGGCTTTTTAAAAAAACATCCAATAATCTAATAAATGATTAATCTTTCAAAGTTGCCATATCGATCACAAAGCGATATTTCACATCGCCTTTAATCATACGCTCATAAGCTTCATTCACATCCTGAATTGCGATCACTTCTATATCAGAAGTAATATTGTGTTTGGCGCAAAAATCCAGCATTTCTTGCGTTTCCTTAATGCCGCCAATCAAGGAGCCTGCGATTTGTCTACGCTTGAAGATTAAGCTACCAATATTGGGTGAAGGATGAGCATGTTCCGGCACGCCATTCAAGCACATCGTGCCATCACGTTTTAATAGTTCGGTAAATACATCAAGGTTATGTGCTGCGGCAACCGTATTAAGAATAAAATCAAAACTTTTGAGATGCGCTTTCATTTCATCCGGATTTTTGGAGATGACAACCTCATCCGCACCAAGCCGTTTAGCGTCTGCAACTTTATTGCTTGAAGTGGTAAACAGCACGACATGTGCGCCCATGGCATGAGCAAGTTTCACCGCCATATGGCCAAGACCGCCTAGCCCGACAACCCCAACTTTGCTGCCTGGCCCGACTTTCCAGTGTTTTAATGGTGAGTACGTTGTGATACCTGCGCACAGCAAAGGTGCTACTGCAGCTAAATCTAATTTCTCAGAAATGTGTAATACAAAATGTTCATCAACGACTATCTGGTTAGAGTATCCGCCATAAGTCATCTTGCCAGTATGTTTATCAGGACTATTGTAAGTAAAAACCTCTTGGTCGCAATACTGCTCTAGTCCATCCTTACAGTCTTCGCATACACCACATGAGTCGACCAAACACCCTACCCCAGCTAAATCCCCTACTTTAAACGCCTTAACATCGGCACCTACACTCGTTACGCGCCCTACAATTTCATGCCCAGGTATAACCGGGTAAACAGAGTTTTGCCATTCATTGCGTGCTGTGTGTAGATCTGAATGGCAAACGCCGCAAAATAAAATCTCAATTTGTATATCTTTAGCGCCAACCTCGCGACGTTCAAACTGAAATGGGGCCAACTTCTCTTTGGCTGAAACTGCTGCATAACTAATTGCTTTCGTCATTTATTTCTCCTGATAATTACTCGAACCTAAACAAATTGATTGGTGAGGCTTAGTCGCCTTAATCTGACATTGAATATAGTAGAGTTATCTTATACTCAATGTCCATTTCGAGTATTAAGCTTTATGGAATTCAGTATTCCAAAATTGAGCTGTAGGCTACCAAAGCTTGCGTAATAAGTTTTTTACAGCAGAAATAAAGCGCCATCTGTGATTACTCGGATTCAAACTTTTCCGCAGCATTGAAAGTTTGGCGTATATCTAAACTGCGTACATACATGGATTTTTTGCCTGTGCGCAGTTTAGACATTCCTTAATTTGAGCCCCTATTTAGAGCGCCTTTAGACTCAAAAGATTTGAGGATGATATTGGGTAAAAAAGTAAGCAATACCAATATTAACGCACACACTATATACATCCAACGTACTGAATAGGCAGTTACAAAACTTGCAGCTGGTTTTTGTTTTTGAACAAAGTCATAAAACTCCGGCGTGTCTTGCCCCTTGATATATTTTGCTTTTATATCGCCTGCAAGAGATTTGAGATAATCATCCTCAAGCTGAGATAAAAATTGGTCATACTCTGCACTGGCGATTGGTGGGTCAGGCTCATCCTGACTAGCATCCGAATATGTCACGCCGACCGCACCCGAGTTGTTATTATCATTCATTGGCCAATACCCTACCCGTTTATTCGCCGAATTGAAGCGTGGCACAGGCACTTTTGTCGTTCCACCAACGCCCACAAAAACAAAGTTTTTCCCAATCTGTACGCCACTTAAGTCCTGTTTTATCGTGACATTTACTCTGGGCGCTTCATCACCATCGGTAAAAAACAGCATCTGCGCAGGAACATTCAATGAATCAAATACATTCTCCGCTGCCTTTACACCAAAACTCAGGCGACTATTACCTTTCCAGGCCATGCGCCACTCCAGGTGTGAAATGGTGTCGGTAATCACATCATAATTCGCGCACACTTCTAAAGGCGTAATCAGCAAGGCGACGTTATCGGAAGCAAAAATACCCACACTGATATAAGTACCGCATGAAGAAGTCTCTACGATTTTTTTCATCAAATGTCGCGTGTAAGCCAATCTACTAGCTGCTTGGTTGTTCAGTTTCTCATCTTCGGCATTCATACTTTGTGACACATCTGCCACCAATAAGTAATTATGTACCTTTTGTTTTAACTGAATCTCTGGCTTGACTAGCGCCAATGTGAGCAAGGTAATTACGCCAATATACAACGCAGTTTCATAGTTATTCTTAATGAATTCAATGGTTTTTTTCATGGCAAACCAATCGGCAAGTTACTCAACTCCATTGTTGACTGATCTTTAGGAGCAGCTTTCATATTGTTAAACATAACAGAATTCAGCAAACTTAAATTGAATTTTGCAGGCAAGGATTGTGGGGATAATCTTAACGATTGTTCATAGGCGATTTTGGCTTGCGAGTAAGCATATCGTGCTTCATCTTGCAGTGTGCCATCATCGTTAATCCTGCGAATCAAGCCAAAAATAAACAAATTATTGCCGATGTTATATTGAATCTTTGCCTGTTCCGTTAGGCTTGGTGACGTATCCAATAGCTGGCCGTAAGTCTGCACAGCATGTTTGTAATCTCCCTTTTTACCTTGGCTATAGGCCGCCGCAAACTTTTGCAAATAAGGATAAGAGGCATCCGTAATCTGCTGATCTGATTGAATCGCGCGATTCACTTTGACGATCTTGTTGTATTGGTAAGCCTCATAGAGGCCACCAACCAAACCTATTACCAGCAACAATCCAAAAACGATATTGCTTTTATGAATAGTTTTTACCATGAATACACCTTTAAATTTTTGAAAATCAATATAAAAACACCGAGTATGAGCGAGAAAATAATCAGGTCACGTGAGTAGTCATGTCCCGGAATATTCACGGAATATTGAATGATATTTTTCTCTTTTGAATCGATGTATTGCAATGCAGACTGCAAGGTGGCTGGGTTATCTGCTTCAAAAGCTTTGTATTTTATTTTGATGGATTTGAAAAATTTATCTAAAGCAATGGCATCAGGAACGCTATCGTCTGGATAAGTTTGTTTAGTAAAAATACTAATATCATCAGGCTCACGCAGCACAATCCAGTAGAAGTTTAATTTTTTACCGCTTAACTCTTCAGTGATTGTTCGCTTAACGCGCGGACTCAGCTTACCTGCACCATCGGATAGCAAAATAATGGCACGTGAGCCAGAGCTTTGAATATCATCAAAAAGTGTGACGGCTTGTGTTACACCCGCCCCAATATTGGTTTGATTAATCGCTGGTCCAGTTGCTGCATTGATGGCAGAGTGAATCGCATCGATATTGGTGGTGATTTTCATACCATATAAAGATGAATTGGTGAAACCAACCACCCCCATCATGTCATCAGGACGCGAATCGATAAACCGGGTAATCAGTCGTCTGGCAGCGGCAGATTTAATCTCTGCAGCACGGCCACTATTTGATTGGCCGGCAAACGGATGGTCCATACTCACGCTGCGGTCAATCACAAAAACCGTTTGCGCGCCTTTGCCGACTTTCAGTACTTTTGTGCTTGCCCCCTGTGGCGATGCCAAAGCCAGAATCAGGCTAAGTATGGTAACGGCAATCATAGTTTTCAAAACGTAATTGGCGATATCTGAAAGCCTGTCTACTGGAATGATTGGCAGCCATGAATATATCTGTCCTTGATGGCTTTTGAACCAGAACGGAATCAATGTAAGCGGCAGTAAAAGCAACACCCATGGATGCAAAAGCGTCATTTGACACCTCTTTCACAGTTTCTGAGTGTCTTGCTTAAGTTGATTAATTCATTAATCAGCTGCTCGCTGTTTTCAGCGTGGTCAGAAAACAATGCTGCATTTGAACGCTCAAAGAAACGAAGAATCTCTGCTTTCTGTGAAGTATAAGCCGGGTTAGCCGATACAAAATCGTTCACATCACTCGCAAATAGATTGGCACCATGAATTTTATTAAAGGCCTGATGCATATAAAGCAAAGCTTTTTGCTCATTAGCCTTATTTTTATTCAGTTTCTTGATTTTTCGATGTGCCTGAGCGAAAGCGCCGTTCATAAATGGCAGCCATTGTTTATCTGCGTTGATGTAAATAAGCCCAATCAAGCCAGTAACAAACATGGCAATCAACACGATTAGCCTGGTTTTATGCGGATTTAAATCGATTAATGTCGGCTTGTGTTGCGGTTGAACACTATCTTTTGCAGACTTGAGGCCAGTTGGCACCAGTGATGCCTGCCAGAAACGCCATGCGGGAATATTGATAGAAACCGGAGTTGATGTGTTAGCTTTTCCACCAGTCACTTCAATGTGTTCTGCAGGCAACTGCATCACACTTGGTTTGGCTGAATAACCGAATACTTGATAACTTAACTTGATTTTATAAGTGGTTTTTTCGTCATTGGTTTTACTGTCTATCTTGATATCATTCAGCTCAACCCCATTTTGATTGGTGCCTTTTACTGGAAATGCGTTTTTGCTGATTTGATAGGGTTTTAATACCTCTATTTCAATTTCCCTGCTGAGCAAATCCCCTATTTGGACACCAACACTTTTCGATGGATTAATGATGTTAACAATGCTGGCCTCAGACTCTTGTGCTGCCAAGCATGGATTCATCAAAGCAAAAGTCCCGAACGCAGCAGTCAAAAACAGCATTTTTTTAATTATATTTTTCATAGGCTCATATATTCTTCAAAATAATGTGATACGGCATCTGCATCGAATCGGTCACTGACATAAAGCGCCTGCGTATCAAACCTAGCAAACAAAGCCTCCAATGTCTGCTTGCGCTCAACAAACGCCTGCTCAAACTGCACACGTACCGCTTCCCTAAAGAAGATGCTGCGGCTTAAGCCGGTTTCCGGATCAATCATGTTGCCGAAACCAAACTTGGGCAGCTTTTTATATTCGTGTTCATCCCATAAGACTATCGGCACAATCTGATGCGCTGACATAGCATTAAAGGCCTGTTCGATCAGATGTATCGGCATATGGAAATCCGATATCCAGAACACCAGGCCTTTGTGCTGGCTCAGGTACTGCGGCACTTCCAGGATGCCTTCAGCACTGATGCGTAACTTTTGGTAGTTGGTGAGTTGCTCGATCAGCTCAAAGGATTGGTGGACGTGATGACTTAACGGCAAGGTGAGTTCTTCTATCACTTGTTCGTTATAGGCAATAAAGCTGAATAGATCACTCATCTCAAAGGCGGAGTAGGCAATGGAGGCTGCGATTTCTTTGGCAATATCCAGTTTTCTGGTTCTGCCCTTGAACTGCATGGAACTGGAACAATCGCATACGGCAAAAATCGGTGTGGTGTTGTCTTGGTTGAACAGCTTTACCTGTATTTGTTCATATGGGTCGCGCAAGGTCTGGCGCAAATCGATGCGCCGCACATCCGGATGGTCTACCAGCGACAGGTTGCCTCTGTACTCAAACCCCAGGCCGCGTTGCGATCCGCGGTGGTCGCCGGAATGCACGCTGCTGGACTTCCAGGGGATCTGGTAGGTAAATGGTTTTGCGTAGGCCGGAATCATGCGGCTTTAGCGAGTGCTGGCACTGCAACAGTATTCAGGATTTGTGTCGTGAACTCACGTGCCAGTTGTGTTCTGCGGTTTTCATACATGGCGTTAAATACCAGGCGATGTGCGATCAGCTCATGGAACACGGCGTGAATGTCTTCTGGGTACAGACTATCGCGGTTTTGCAGCCATGCATTGACGCGGGCCGCTTTCAGCAGCATGCCCATGCCTCTTGGGCTGGCACCGGTGTGAATCAGTCTGTTCACATCGACGCTGTCCATTTTGATGCCATATTTTTCTGGGGATTGAGTGGATTCCCATAAGTCCAGTGCGTAGTCTTCCATGGTGCTGCTGGCTTTGATATGGCTTTGCAGAATGTCAGAGAAGTTATTCAGTTGATCAAACTGCAAGACATTGGATTCCACTTGTTTGGTCAGGTTTTCTGCATGCTGGAACTTGAGGTTGAACATGAGGGATTTTCTGAGTTCGCGATCGGCTGGGATATCAATGGGGATTTCCATCATAAAGCGGTCACGTGCAGCAGAAGGGATTTCAAAAGTTTCGTTTTTTTCGACCTGGTTACGGTCGGCAAATACCACCATGTGCGGTAAACGATACTCCCTTTTAAAGGCGCTGATATGGCGTTCTGCCATGACACGGAGCATCAAGGCATGCACTTGTGGTCTGGCACGGTTGATTTCATTAAAGAAGAAAACGGATAGATTCTCACCGGCGCGTAGTAGCGGGCCTTCGTCGATCTTGGGGCGGCCGTCTTCACCTAAGTAGGTGTGATAGATCAGGTCGTTCGGCATCAGGTCTACCGTGCCTTCGATACGTTCGTAAGCACCACCGATACAGCGGGCGATGGATTGCAGCAAGGTGGTCTTGCCAACCCCGACGCCACCTTCCAGCAATACGTGGCCACGCGCAAAGATGGCAGTGTTCATGAGGCGAATGGCTTTGTCCTGGCCGACGATGACTTTCTTGACTTCACTCTCTAACTTCAACGCGTGACTGCGCCAGTCTGTGAGTTGAACATCGGTAGTTACAATATTCATAGATTTCCTATTTAAAAAAATATAAAGTACAAGGTCAGCTTAAAGTTGCATCTAACCAACTTTTGCGATAGTATTCAGACAGGTCTGTTCACTTATTTACAGTCTACTGCAAGAGTTCTGGAAATTGCAAGTAGTTTTACAAGTAAATTTTTAGAGGTAATTTACATTGAACCAAGCGCATCATTTTCAACATGACAGCATTAAGCACACGTTAGTTAATCAGCTAAGTTCTTTAAGATTTTTGCAGGCTATCAACGTCTTTAAAAAACGCTCTAACGCTGCTCTAATGGGGCTTTCCAATCAGTTGAGCCAGTGGAACGCGGATAGAGTTTCCGTCAAAAACATGCATGGGCAATCGCAGAATTTGTCTATCGAAGATGTGAGTTCGCTAAAAGAAATTATTCATTCCGCTATAAATAAGGCCACTGTAAAGTGTCCCGAAGTATTTTTAGACCAGATGCTTTTTTTAGCCGTTGGCGCCATACAAGTGCAATCTCAAACTGGTTCTGACAGAGCGTGGAAATTGGTGAATCATTCCATAGAAAGCCATTTGCACGCTCAAAAAGAGGGTCGAATGATGTTGGCAGGCATTGTCACTACGGCATTTGCTGTGTGTTTAAGTGTGATGACAATGACCAATCATCAAGTGAAAATGAATAATTTTGCACAGCCTATTAGTCACCAACTGCAACCCTCGCCTGTTGAGTTAACAACAGGTGTTGCAGACCCTGTGACCATTAGCACCTTGCAGCTTGCGTATCACAAAATGAAAAACGGCACTTGCCAATTACCTCAGGCAGCGATGTTGCAGCCCGAACAACGGCAGGCATTTTTGCTGTTTGTTAATAAAGGTGTCATTGAAGTGCAGCATGTGGAAAATTTAAGGCTGGCTTTAGGTTATGTCAATTGTTTATATCCGCAAGAATTGATGCATCCGCCAGGATTAATGCATGCTACAACTCGTTTGTAAGTGTAAAAGTTAGAACCAATTTGCCTAGAATAGGTTTTATAAGGAAATAAAATGAATATGAATGAAAAAATACTCGCAACAGCAACCAGTCTCTTTGAGTCTAGGGGCATTCAAGCCTCTGGAGTCGATACAATCATTGCAGAGGCAGGCATAGCCAAAGCCACACTTTACAAGCACTTTCCCAGTAAAAATCTACTGATTACCGCTTACTTAAGAGATAAATCGGATAAGTTTTATGAGTGGTTGAACTCAAGACTGGTATCAAAAAAAGCCAACTCGATTGATATACTGATTTCACTATGTGAACTCGTTGAGTTATGGATTGTGACGCCTGAGTTTCATGGATTGCCATTCCATATCGCCTCAGTAGAATTCCCTGACCCAGAGCACCCGATTAATCAATACTCCGCTGTATTAGCGGTTGAATTACAAGGCTATTTAACAAAGATTGCGGAAACTGCTGGTGCGAAAGACTCTGAAGCACTTAGTCAGCAACTCACTATTCTTTTTGAAGGCGCTGCACTCTTGGAAAGATTAAGCCCAGGCTCAGGTGCCGCTGAACGCGCAAAAAATGCAGCTATCACTTTAATAAAAGCATCAATATAGATATGAGCGGAGATGCTTTATTCACCGCACCTTTCCAGGAAAAACCTTAAATGGCTTTATTGATGCTTACTTTAGAGCTTAATGAAGATTTGCTATTAAGGTGTTTGTTGCCTGAATATTTGTAATACAGCCTAATACTTAACAATATGACTAATACAGCCGCGTAGTAAAACGGCTCGGTAACATCTTTTTTAACCAGCCACCAGAAATGCAAGATAGCCAAAATAGCGATTAAATAGACCACCTGATGCAGTTTTTTCCAGTTCTTTTTCAGGCGTTTAATCATGAAATTATTCGAGGTAATGGCTAGCGGAATGGTCAGCATAAAGGCCGTAAAGCCGACAATCACATAAGGATGCTTAATAATGTCCTTCACAATGTCCGACCATAGGAACGAATAATCCAGCCACACATAAGTCGTTATATGCAGACAAGCATAAAAGAACATCCACAAACCAAGCGTGCGCCGAAGTTGTATTTGCCATACCTGCCCTGTCAACAAACGAATTGGTGTCATGCTAAGTGTGATTAACAGGAAAGCCAGCGCCCAAGTACCTGTGGAACGCTCAATAAATTCTACCGGGTTTGCGCTTAAATCATCATGGACACCTAGCCAAATGAGTCGTGCTAACGGCAATAGTGCGCACACCCATATCGCCATTTTTACAAAAATAATATGCTTATTTTTCATTGGGTTAATTTAAATACATCTTAAACAACATTAATATTTAAAAGTTTTTATTTAAATCTAAACCTGCGTACATTTGTCCTACTTGTTCGCTGTAACCATTGAACATCTTGGTTTTGATACGGTCAGCAAATAAGCCGCGGCCAATAGGTTTTTCAGAAGATTGTGACCAGCGCGGATGATCAACATTAGGATTCACATTTGCGTAAAAGCCATATTCATTTGGCCCAGCTTTTACCCAGGTAGTTAATGGCATTTTCTCTACGAATCTAATCTTTACAATGGCTTTTGCGCCTTTAAAACCATATTTCCAAGGCGTTACTAAGCGCACTGGCGCGCCATTTTGATTAGGTAAATACTCACCATACAAACCTACGGCTAATAAAGTGAGTGGATTGATGGCTTCATCCATACGCAAACCTTCTGTGTACGGCCAATCCAATATCGGTGAGCGTACACCGGGCATTGTCAAAGAATCGTTGGCGGATATGAATTCAATATATTTAGCGTTGCCAGTGGGATCAGCCCATTTCACCAGGCTGGCTAATGGCAAGCCAACCCATGGAATTACCATTGACCAGCCCTCAACACAACGCATGCGGTAAATACGCTCTTCTAAAGGGGCTAATTTAAGCAGGTCTTCTATGCTGATACTTTTGGCTTTTTTAACATGCCCTTCTATGCTAATCGTCCACGGACGCGGTTTAAATAGCACCGCCTCAATCGCAGGATCGCTTTTTCCTGTACCAAATTCATAGTAATTATTGTAAGTGGTGATGTCTTTATACGGCGTGAGCTGTTCACCGGCGCCATAAGCAGTTTTACTATAACCGTTTATTTTTTGCCCGGTGCCTGCTTTAAAAGCAACTTTTTCTGCTGCTAACGTCTTACCCGATAACAGCAAGGCAGAACCTGCCGCCAAAGCGAAACCAGCTGCTTTTAAAAAGCTGCGTCTATGTTCAAACACCTCGCGGGGTGTAATTTCAGATGGCTGAATATTGCTGGGATTGCGTTTAGATTGATTCAGAATAATCATGAAATATCGCCTTAAGTTAACTGGTTTGATAAAACGCTGTCGAATTAATACCGATTAGTCGTGATTACTTGAAATTCCTTACACTTTATTACTGGTTTGAATGCATTAACTTGCTACTTATTTTTGAGTATTTACTTTATTAAGTGAATCATCAATTTCAGCAATTAAATCATTGTCACCGATACTTTTAGCTATCCTTTCAGACTCGGCTAGTAAGCTTTTGGCCGCCGCCGCATCACCCATCGCTATTTTAGTTTGTGCCAAACCCATATTGGCTTTGGCTTCGTAATAAGCGCCGCCATTATCTTTAGCAAACTGTATCAACTTCAAATAAGCCCTCTCGGCATTTTGATACTCTTTGGCCGCCGTATAAATGCGCCCCATTTCCATGCTCGCGTTAGCATTCTGGTCTAAGGTGCCCGACCTTTTTTGCAGTAAAGTAGCTTTAACTTGATGCTCAATCGCCAAATCATGCAGACCTAATGTGCTATAGGTATTGGCTAACCTTTCGTAACTATCTGCGCGCTCACCATCATTCATGGCTATTTTTTCACCCTCTTTATAGCTTGTTAATGCAGCATTAAGATCACCACTTAACGCTTGAGTTTCGCCGATTAAATTGTAATTAATATGCGAAAACTTCTGATTTTTTTCTTGCAAACAGAGCGCTAAACTTTTGTTATAGCTAGACATTGCTGCATCGTATTGCTTGTTTTGTTTATGTAAATTACCGATTAGCAAATGCGAAATAATTTGCTCAAACGGCTCTTTTGATTGTTTGGCACCCAATTCCAATGCGCTTAACGCTTCCTGATAATTGCCTTGCGCGCCTAACGCCCGGCCTTTGCACAACAAGCCTTCTCGACTGTTCGCATCTGACTTCAATATATCAGTTGAAATACTGATCGCTTTACTGATGTCTCCTTGATTTAATGCCTGTGCACAATTGGCATTCTTCTCAGAAAGCTCGGCTGCGTTTAAATTTAATGTAATTAAAAACAATAGGATAGGTAATTTTTTAAATGTAATTTCTAGATTCATATTTGCTTTTTCAAAATAAGGTTTTTTGAATATCCATTGAATCTGACGTATCTTCAATGGCATTAGTTGCTTGCTCTACTGTATTTAAATCACGGTTATCCGATAATAATTGCAAAAGTCCTGCTTCATCAATAACCGCTACATTCAAGCTTAAGGCTTTTTCTAACTTACTACCCGCCTCTGCACCTGCAACGACGTAATGTGTTTTCTTAGAAACGCTGCCAGTCACTTTTCCACCAGCTGCCTCTATCAAGGCTTGTGCCGCATCGCGCGATAGGTTCGGCAATGTGCCGGTTAATACGAATGTTTTATCCAATAATGCGCCTGTGGCTTTTTGTTTGCCGGCATTTTCCGGCCAATTTACGCCCAGCGCACGCATAGAATCAATTACTTCGCGATTATGCGGTTCAGACAGAAATTGCAATACAGAATCAGCCACAATCGGCCCAACATCATTCACTTGCAACAATGCTTCAGTGTCTGCATTCAATAGAGCTTGCAGATTGCCGAAATGCAGGCTCAAATCTTTCGCCGTCGCTTCGCCCACATTGCGAATACCCAGACCATAAATAAAGCGTGCCAGCGTGGTTTTTTTACTTGTTTCCAGCGCATTAATCACGTTTTGTGCAGACTTTTCTGCCATGCGCTCTAAGCTGGCTAATGTCGATATGTCTAGCTTGTAAATGTCATCCAGCGATCTAACCAAATTAGCTTCGACCAATTGGTCAGCCAGCTTTTCACCCATGCCCTCAATATCCATGGCGCGGCGTGAGGCGAAATGTGTGATCGCTTGTTTGCGCTGTGCAGGACAGATTAAACCGCCTGTACAGCGTGCGACGGCTTCATCTAAAGGTCTTTCAATATGTGAGCCGCATTCCGGGCAACTGTTTGGCATAACAAATAACTGCGTATTTAACGGACGTTTATCCAAAAGTACAGAAACCACTTCTGGTATCACATCTCCTGCTCGCCTGACGATGACGGTGTCACCGATACGAATATCTTTGCGGCGCAGCTCATCCTCATTATGCAAAGTTGCATTGGTGACCGTCACACCACCGACAAATACCGCTTTCAGCCTTGCTACTGGCGTGATTGCGCCTGTACGACCAACTTGCACGGTAATATCTTCTACCAAGGTTCGCGCTTCTTCAGCAGGATATTTATGTGCAATTGCCCAGCGTGGTGCACGTGAAACAAACCCCAGTTCATTTTGCTGATTGAACTGATTGACTTTATACACAACGCCGTCAATATCAAATGGTAAGCCAGAACGCTTTTGTCCAATATCGGCGTAATAATCCTGCAAACCAGCAGCACCTAACTTAACCGCACGCAATTCACTGACAGGAAAACGCAAACCCGTTAAATAACCCATCGCTTCTGCGTGAGATTTCAGTGTCGGCGTGCCAGTTGCCTCGCCTAAACCATAAGCGAAAAAATGCAGCGGGCGTGTTGCTGTAATTTGCGGATCAAGCTGGCGCAAACTGCCTGCAGCGGCATTGCGTGGGTTAGCGAATAGTTTTGCACCTATTTTTTCTTGCGCAAGATTCAAGCGCTCAAAATCACGTTTTAGCATAATCACTTCACCGCGTACTTCTAATAACTCTGGTGGGTTTGGTGTGGCTAATTTGGTGGGAATCGCGCGGATAGTGCGTAAATTATGCGTCACATTTTCACCCGTGTAACCATCACCACGCGTTGCGCCTTGTGTTAATACGCCATTTTCATAGGTAAGCGTGATGGCTAAACCATCAAACTTAGGTTCAACCGCATATTCAATCTGTTCAACACCCAAACTTTCGCGGATGCGCTTATCAAAAGCCCAAAGCTCATCAGTGCCGAATGCATTATTGAGAGACAACATGGCTTGACGATGTGTGACGCTGCCGAGATTGCTTACTGCACTACCGCCTACTCTTTGCGTAGGAGAGTCTGCAGTAATTAACTGGGGGAATTGTTTTTCTAAATCAACCAGCTGACGGTATAAGCCATCATATTCGCTGTCTGTGACGGTTGGCGCATCCAACACATAATATTGGTAATCGTGCTGCGCGATTATTGCAGCAAGCTCGGCTACTTGCTGACGGGCGGTTTCCAAAGTAACCATGGGCAAAAACTAATTGAAAAGGCGCATGCTTGCTGGGCTTCCTGGCATGACACCACGCGCTACCATCGTTGCATGAATGACTTTAAGCTGCTGCCGGATTTTTTCTATCTGCAAATCACCCAATGGCTTTTGATTATCATCAACCAAGCTTGCATTCAAACTGCTGCTGAGCTTTTGTGCAACTAAAATCATTTGATTAAACGCTTGTTCACAATTCGGTACTTTGGGAATTTCTAATTGGAAAGTAATGGCTTTTAGCACGCTATTGCGTAAACTTTCCGCCGTAAATGCTTGATTGTTAGCCTCTATCGCAGTAAATAACGGTGATTTATGGGTAGTATCCTGATAATAAAACTTACCATCATCGCCTAGTGTCATGCCATTCGCTTCAGCTAAACCTCTAAATTTGGTGCCGTGAATCGGTGCCTCAGCTTGTGCGATATGGATGTTAATCAACTGATCCACTTCAATGCAGAACTGATCAATTTCAATCGCACGCTGCACCACATCACCACTGCCCTGCCATTCAACATGCGCATTTAATTCCAAGCCCATATTCTCAACGGCAAACTGGAATTTATTCAGCACATTTTTTGCAGCAGGACCGCCTCTGTCCGCAAGCTGTAAGCTACAAGTCGCCTGTTTAAATGTTAAGGCGCTAACGTCAACCTGTAATGCATCGTTCGTCTCTACCAAATGCCATTTATCATCGTCATCAAGTCCATATATCAGAATAGGCAAACCAATGTCATCAATACTTGCAGCCATATCGTATAGGGATTGGTAGCTGATATTTTTATTTGCATACAAAATTGCAGTTAAATCAATTTGTGGATGTATGCCATTAGGTAGTTGCGCTGGTGTGTAATCAATTTCACCTGATTTGTCTTCATCAGGCTTTTCAATTACAGACTCTATGCTGGTTACTTGATTTGCAGGAGCAAAATTTAAAGGGTGTTCGTTATCAGTATGAGCCGCTAGTTCATTTCTGGCCGTTTCGTTCAATGCTGTTTCTAGCGTAGCTTCATTCAATACAGGGTCTTTTAAAGGCGCTTCTTTTAAAACGGTATCTTCTAACACCATGTTTTTAAATACAACCTCTTCAGAGCGCGCTGGTAAGTCGGCAGACTCTTCAAATACAGGATGTTTGATTTTATGTGAAACCTCAGCCAGCTCCTTTTCTACAAAAGCATCAGTGTCGATATAAAAATCTTCGGCCAGCACGTCTTTTTGCGGCACTATAAATTCGTTTGAGACTTGTTTATGCAATTTTCTTTCTTGCAGCCAATTGTATACAACAACGCACGCAATGATAAACACACCCAAAATGATTAATATAATTTGTAAATCTGACATATTTTTAAAGCTTACTATTTTAAAAGTTAAGGTTTTTTCGGGTTAAGTTTTAATTAAAACTCTGCATCCAGATAGATTTGAGCAAGTAACCATTGTCTGTGGAAATCAGCAATAATTCAAGCAAACATCGCGGCATTCAGTGAATGAACGGATGTTTTCTGTACATTTATTACTTATTTACGTATTAACTCTGAAAACTCAGTGCCGCCTCGATATCCACATCTACAATGCGCGAAACGCCTGATTCCTGCATGGTAACACCAATGAGTTGCTGCGCCATTTCCATGGTTACTTTGTTATGGCTGACAAACAAAAACTGTGTTCTTTCACTCATTTTTTTGACCATGTGGCAGAATCGCTCGGTATTGCTATCATCCAGCGGTGCGTCCACTTCATCCATCAAACAAAATGGCGCGGGATTTAATCTGAACAATGCGAATACCAAAGCCAGCGCAGTTAACGCTTTTTCACCACCGGATAACAGCTGAATAGTCGTATTCTTTTTGCCTGGCGGTTGCGCAAATACTTGCATACCTGTATCTAAAATCTCGTCGCCCAGCAACTCCAGCCGGGCTTGGCCGCCCCCAAATAAAGTGGCAAATAATTCGCCAAAGTTTTGATTAACGGTATTAAATGTATGCATCAGTTTCTCGCGAGTTTCCTTATCAATTTTGCGAATAGCATCTTCTAAGGTTTCAGTCGCCTGCTGCAAATCTTGCATCTGGCTATCCAGGTAAGTCTTACGCTCAGTTTCGGTCGCCAATTCTTGAATAGCGGCTAAATTAACAGCACCTAAAGCTGCAATCTCTTGCTGGATTTGATTGGATTTACGCACTAAATCGCTTGTTTTAGCATTTTCTGCCAGATTAACTGACAATTCCTGCTCATTCTGCCCACTTTCCATCAAACCTGCCTGGCACTGCTCAAAGCCTAAACGCGCCTGCTGTTCATTTAAGCGGCTTTGTTCTAAAGCATCGCGCAATGGATGTAGTTGCTGTTCGTTTTGCATGCGCGTACGTTCAAAATTCTGCAGCGCTTGCTCTTGTTCCACCAAATGATTACGCGCGACCGCCAAAACTGCTTCAGACAACTGCTTGCGATTAACAGCCTCAACAAGATTCGCTTTTAACGTTGCCATTGGTGTTAATTCCAACACTTGCTCCGCTTCACTTTTACGCAATTCAAAAGCGATTTTTTCTTCACTATTAACATTAATTTTATTATTTATCTCAATGATTTTATTGTTAATTAATTTTAAATTAAAACCAATTTCCTGATGCTTTTTTTCGGCTGACTGTATAGAGTCGCGCGTTGAAAAATAAGACTGATCAGCCTGCTTTTTTGCCGCATCATCATTGTTTTTCACCAACTCAAGTACATGAATATTTTTTGTTAAGGCCTGCAGCCCTTTTTGCTTAAGCGTTTTAGCACTCATTAGCTCTGCCAATTTGGCTTTTGCATTGGCAATATCTGCCTGAATATTTTTTTCCCGCTCAAGCGCGGTTTGACGCACTTGTTGCAGTTTAGATAACTCAAGCTGTAATTGATGCTGTGTTTGCGTGGCAGAACGTAGCTGAGCGCTTTCTTGCTGTTGTTGCTGGCGTGCCTGCAATAAGTTATTTTCTGCATTCTTTAAGGATACATTTAACACCTGCAAGTCCGCTTGCAGGCTGGGTAATTTACTTTGCAACTGCTCTAGCTGCGCTTGTCGCTCTAAAACGCCGCTTAATTGCGTATTTTCTCCATGAAACACTACGCCGTGACTACTAAACACGTCGCCTTGCTGATTAACCAATGTTTCACCAGCTTTTAATGCTGAAATAGCTTTATTTTTGATGCCGCTATTTTGTTCATCAATTGTAGCCAGCAAGTATGTTCCTGCCAGCCAATCCTCTAAAATGGGCCGCAGATCTTCGTCACACGCTTTAATCGTACTCATTAACGGTATTAGATGCGCGTGTTGCCTTGCTGTTGACGGCTCAACTGTAGTCGCATTAGCTGCCTTATAGCCCATCGCTAAAAAACCAGGCGGTCTGTCATTAATCGCATTTTTATCCGCAATCAATGCATTTAATTTTGCACCTAATACCGCTTCTAAAGCCACGTTCCAAGCATCATCCACTTTAACCTTTTGCCATAGCCGCGCATTGTTTTTTAAACCATGTCCTTGCAACCAGCCATCCAGCTTGCCCGCTGCATTTAACGATTGCTGCATTTTTTGCAATGTCTGCAACTCAGCTTCTGCCTGATTACTGGCACGTTGTGCTTGAGTTTGCTGATCCCGCAACTGATTGATTGTGGTTTGCAATGCTGATTCATCAGCTACAATTTTTTGTACTTTCTGTTCAATATCATGCACATTCTTTTGTGCCTGCTGTAAAGCTAGCTCACTGTTCTTTAGTTGCGTTTCATCGGGTATTATTAAGCGTGAAAAATCAGCTTCAAAGCGTTGAATACGTTGCATATTTTCAGCAACACTTTGCTCTAAATAGTGAATGCTGCTACTTTCAATTTGAATTTTTTGTTTGGCATCCAGTAAAGCTTGCTGACTTTTTTGCGTGGCTGCATTGGCCGCTTTAAGCGTTGCCTGCTTTTCCGGTAAACTCAGTTTTAATGCATCCAGTGACTGTTGTGATTGCTGCTCAAGCGCTGCGGCCGCTATTAACTCATTATTGAACTGCACTAAACTTTCTTGCAAAGCGCTACTGGCAATTGCGTTGCGTTCCAGCGATTGCGCCAGTTGTTGCAGCTGTTGCGTCATACGCTCACGCGCCTCTGTGTTTTGCCTGACCTGATTTTCGAGGTTGGAAACCTCGGCATTGGCTTCATAATACGCGGCTTGTGCAGTATTAATGCCTTCAGAAGCCGCATAATGCGCTTGTCGGCTTGCTTCTAAATCTGCTTCGCTTTTTCGCAAATCGGCCATTTGCGCTTCCAGTTGATTCACCAGCTTTTCGACTTGTCGCTTGGTTTTCTCCCACTCCGCACTGGCATCGCGTTTCTTTAACAACCACAACTGACCATCCGCCAGTTTATAAGCGGTTTGCAGTGCATGATATTGTTGCGTAACAACCGCTTGCGATTCTAGTTTAATAATTTGCTTTTGCAGTTCGCGGCAAATATCTTCTACTCTGGTCAGATTTTCACGCGTATCACGCAAGCGCAATTCCGTTTCGCGGCGACGCTCTTTATATTTACTGATACCAGCGGCTTCTTCTAAAAATACCCGCAACTCTTCAGGCTTAGCCTCTACAATGCGTGAAATCGTGTTTTGACCAATGATTGCATACGCCCGCCCGCCAAGCCCTGTACCTAAAAACAAATCAGCCACATCGCGCCTGCGCACAGCAGTGTTGTTAATGTAATAAGTCGAGCCTTTTTCTCGCTCAATTATGCGCTTGACGCTAATTTCTGCGTATTGGCTCCATTCACCACTTGCACCACCTAGGCTATTATCAAAAATCAGCTCTACACTGGCGCGTGATATGGGTTTTCGATTAGATGAACCATTGAAAATCACTGCATCCATCGCATCTGCACGCATTTCTTTGGCAGAGGATTCGCCCAGCACCCAGCGCACCGATTCCATGACGTTAGATTTGCCGCAACCATTCGGCCCAACAACACCCACGCGCTGACCGTGCAGATGAATGGTGGTTGGGTCTACAAAAGACTTAAAGCCGGCAAGTTTTAAATGAGTTAAACGCAAAAGTGAGTATGGTAGTCTAGATTAAATAGTTTGGTTTTATTAGGGTATTAACTTGTTTATACGTGTTTTACTTTATATGTTTAACTATATGTATGTTTTTTAGGAAGCCTTTTATAATAGCGTTATTATTTGATAGGAATGCCATTATGTCTAGCACTGCGTTGCACGAAAACGTCACCATATTGGGCGATTTAAGCGCTCTACCCTCTAAAACACTCGAAACATTTCCCAACCCTAACCCCAATCGTGATTTTCATATTCATATGGAAATCCCCGAGTTTACTTGCCTTTGCCCAAAAACAGGTCAGCCGGATTTTGCAGTTATTGATTTGGATTACATTCCAGATCAACTTTGTGTTGAGTTAAAAAGCTTAAAACTTTATATCGTTTCATTTCGCAACGAAGGCTGTTTTCATGAAGCCGTGACCAATCGCATCTTAGATGACTTAGTGGCAGCCACGCAGCCAAAATTCATGCGAGTCACCGCCAAATTTTATGTGCGTGGTGGCATATTTACTAACGTAGTTGCAGAACATCGCAAAACTGATTGGCAACCTTTAGCTAAAGTTGACTTATTGCAATTCGAATCACAAAGCAATACACGCGGTTAATTACACTTTAGGACAAAAATGCGTTGACAATTAACCTGCCCATCTTTAATATGGCGCCTTCGTTGAGTTGCAGCTTAAATCAAAGTCAACTCAACTGCTGTAGTAAGTGGATTTTTGGGGGTATAGCTCAGCTGGGAGAGCGCTTGCATGGCATGCAAGAGGTCAGCGGTTCGATCCCGCTTATCTCCACCAAATGCTTGATTAAATGTAGTTAAAAAGATAAATATCATTTAAGAAATTTGTCGTTTTGTAGTAAACTACCGTTGCAGTAAAAAGCAGTAAATTCTTAGGTCCCCATCGTCTAGAGGCCTAGGACACCTCCCTTTCACGGAGGCGACCGGGGTTCGAATCCCCGTGGGGACGCCAGCTTTATTGTTGGCATATAATAAGTGTTTAATCTAATACTTATTTCACGTTAGCAAATCACCTTTGCCACCTCTTTAATTTCTAAGCGTTAATCAACCAAAGCTTCAAAGATACAAATACTTTCTGCTACATTGAAACTCACTTTCAAATGAGCATTTTTAGCCAGCATTTTAATCATTAAAATCAGCTCATTATGATTGCTAGCACCATGCGAAAAACTATCGCAATACGAAGAATAAAATCCGTGTTTTTTAACCTCACTGACTATATGTGAGATATCTACATGCGCTGTTTGCTTGGGCATTTTAGTCATATACGATACCCATCATCTACTGTTGACTGGCGATTCAACATAAGCAAAATACCACTCACCGTAATATTTCTTATTTTCAAAATGTTGATAAGCCGGCCTAAATCCTTTAGTTTTATAAGGTGCATCCGCCGATAAGCTATAAACACCCATGATTCCCCCACTCGGCGCTTCTAAAATCCCCCAGCCCTCTCGTTGCGTGATTGGGTCTAGATAAATTTTACGCAAATACCGTTTAGGCACTGGGAAGCGGTTGTCTTTCAGCAACGCTTCCAAATTAGGTGGGTACTCTTTTACTACACCGGGTGTTTGATTGTAATAATTACCTATGCCCTTTCTAATCACCTCACCTACTTTTAGTAACTCTTGCTCCCTTTCCCGTTTTCTGGCGTCACTCCATTTCGTGCTGGCTTGCGTTAATGCAAAGCCAGCAATCACAATCAACACCAGCAAGCCAAGCAATATGAATCCGGCTTGTTTTGACGTATTTTTACCAGTCGGCATATTGGCTCCCATCGGATGCAACTTCTGTCGCACCGCTATAGACATCATAAAGCGCGCCTTTTGCTTCCACATCAGTCGGCGGCACGAGTATCCAAGTAGCCGTACTTTCAGTGATAGGATCTTCAGGAATAGTACGAAGATATTTAAACTGTACTAATTCCTCCAGTGATTCCGGATATACATTTTTGTCACTATAAAATTTATCAATCGCATCGCGCATAATGATTAGATCGTGTTTCAGTGTTGTTTCTTTAGATTGGCTAATGACATCAAAATATCTAGGCGCGACAAGACTTAGTAGCGTGGCAATAATGGCCAGAACGACCAATATCTCGATTAGGGTAAAGCCTTTTTTAAAGGCATCATTTTTTAACGTACTTTTTTTCATTACCATTCGCTATACGGCTGTTGATTAATGCCAACTTCATTAGAGAGTGAATGTACGTCATACACATCCTCCCCCGCTTCTGGCGTTTCAAAGGAACTCCGATAACTGCGCTGCGCCCATGTTTCTGCTGCCGATAATTCAGCATCTGTTGCAAACGGATCTCGCGGAATACTACGCATAAAGTAAATCTTACGTTTTTTCGGATCCTGCATATTTTCAACACCGATGACTAATAGCTGTAATGATTCGGGATAACCTGAATCATCAGCGGACTTTTTGATTAAGCCATCATCTGATGCCTGCTTGTACGCATCAATTGCATCCCGTATTTGCCACAATGATTTTTTAAGCTCCTGCTCTTTGTTACGTTTAGCGGTTAGTTGCATCAGTGGTGCTGCGGCAGAGATCAACATGGCTAACAAAACCAATGAAACCAGCAATTCGATTAATGTAAATCCAGCATGTTTTTTGGCTTGCATGCGCACTTAAGGATTCTCTCTTAATTTGTTGGAGTCTTCAGATTCAACACTAGGTTGCATTATCTGATCGGCAAAACCTTGGTCCATTTGACTACGTTCATTTTGTATACTTTGTGGCGTTTTTACTGGCGCTTCAACTGGCCGGCTATTTACTGGTGCAATAGCTTCAGCTTGTCTGCCGCCGCGACCACTTACGGCGTGATTGATGCCTGATGGGAATATGGTGTAAACAGCATTTGCAGGCGCAATATTATGCAAAATGCGTGGGGTAATGAGTAAGACTATTTCGTTCTTGCGCTTATCGTTATTTTTATCCGTAAACAGCCTGCCGATAAATGGCAATTTAGATAAACCAGGCACTTTATTGGAAATATTCTGACTGTCGTCCCTGAACAAGCCTGCCAGTATCTGGGTTTCGCCATTTTTCAATTGCAGTGTTGTATTAGCGTTGCGGCTACCGATGGTGTAAGCCAATACGCCGGAATCTGTTCTTACCTGATCGGTTACATTACTGACTTCCAAACCGACCTTAATACTGACTTGATCCTGTAATAAAATCGTTGGCTCAACATCAAGCTTGATACCGACATCGATATAACTCACTGTCTGCGAAACGAAGCCTGTTGCGTTGGCTACGCTGGTTAGAACCGGTATTTTATCTCCAACATGAATCTTGGCTTTTATGCGATTTTTTACACGAATCTGTGGATTAGCCAGCAGGTTGGTATCGGTATCCTGTTGTAATAAATTCAATACCAACGCGGGATCGCTAATGGTAAATACACCAAGACCAGAGTTAAAGTTTTTCAGCTGTGCGATTGTTAATCTGCCAGGAGTTGGCGTTGTCACACCATTCGCAGTTGAGTTACCTTGTACACCGAGGCTGATTTGCGATGGATAACGTACACCGATATTTTCTAGACTTTTCCGATTTACCTCCATCACTTCAACTTCAAGCATGACTTCAGGTTCAATCATATCTTGTGAGGCAATCAATTTCTCAGCAATCTGAATCGCTTCTGCAGTGTCTCGCATCACCAATGTATTCAATTTTTCGTCGATATAAATATCTTTGGACTTAACAACAGTTTTAATCATATTCATGGCGCGCTTGGCATCCATGCTATTCAAATAAAAACTGCGTACGAATAGCTCTTGATACTCCTGGCTACGGCTCACTGGGTAGATAAGCAAAGTATTGTCGTTTAATATTTTCTTGCTTAATTGATTCGTGGTTAAGATGACTTGAATAGCATCTTCAATTGAAATATTACGCACAAAAATACTGGTTCTTTGGTCTTCACGTAGCTCTTGGTCATACGAAAAATTGATATTGGCCGCCCTGCCAATAAATTCGAATACTGACTTAATCGGCACATTCTTGAACTCAAGTGTGATTGGTTTTTTGAAAGCAGATTTAATTTGTGGCACTGCATTTATTTTGGCGATGCGTCTATTTTCTATCTTCTCGAACAATGCTCTGGCAGATTCTTGATTAGCGTTTTCTGCCAAGATTCCCCTCAACAAATTTTGGGCCGTATCATCGTCATTCTGATCAAAAGCAGTTTGCGCGTTCGTCAGCATCATGGCATGGTTCTGTGCAAGGTTGAGTTTAAGCAGCCCATCCTCTGCGCGCCGATTATCAGGGCTTAAACCTAGCACTTTCCTGTAATTCAATTCGGCTTCGGCAAATAAGCCTTGCTGTAATTGGGCATCCGCTTGCTTGAGTAAAGCTGCCATTTGCAGATCCTGTTGTATCTTTAACGTGCTGCGATACTGAGGATTATCTGGATACATTTCAGTCAATTGCTTTAGCTTACTGATACCAGCTTCAGACTCTCCGCTACTAATTAACTGTCTGGCGGACTCATAGGCTGCGCTCCCCTGAATGAAGCTTTCCTGTTGATTATTCAATGTCGTACAACTCGACATCAACATCGCAGAGAGCAAAAATGAAGCTTGATTCCTAGCCACTGTTTTGAAATTTTGAAATAAATATAAACTCAACTTAATGCTCCAATTTGCAACTGCATATCAATTTTTAACGGTAAATATCTGATTGTCATCATGGGCGGGACAATAGATTTCACTTGCCAAACCTCTTCTAGAATGTCGCCCGTCACAACAGAGTAATTTTTCTGTGCATCCATTAAAAACACGATTATCTTTCCGTCATCTACCAATTTCCCCGCAAAGATAAAAGGGTTGGCTGGCGGCACTTCTATTGGTGCGTCTACATTTTGCTGTTGCAATTCGGCATCAGAAATATATGCGGTAAAAATATTTTTTGGCTCATCAGTCAATTGGGCCCTGAGTAATTGCGATGAGATTTGTTTCTCTTGTTGAGGCCTTTTACTGATTTCAGCTCTATTCATATGTTTAGATTCAGCACGTGCCAGCACAACCACGTCATCAGTCTGATTAGCATCGTCATCTTGCTGTGCAACATTAAAACTAGCTGCCAGCGTTAATAGCAACAGTATCCAAAGCATGTTTTTCTTTATCATTTGCATTGAATTAACGCTCACTTTTACGAACGTACAAGTTGAACTGGATATGGGCATCAATTAAATCGCTGCCAATATCCTCTCGCTTTAATTTAATATCCGTCAGCGCCACAGTTGGCAATGCATTCAGCACACTATTAAGAAACTGACGAATTTGGATATAACTGCCTTGCGTTGGAAATTTAATTTGATATTTAATCAACGAGGTCGAATATGACTGTGCAACATAATCAACCTTATCCGTAGCCAGGCCAACTTCAGTTGCAGCATGCAATATCTGCGTTATTCTTTTGTTTGCATCACCTTGTAACGGCGTTACAGCATTCAACTTAGCAATCACATCAAATTGGTTATCTGGTTTAGCATCAGCTTGTCCCGCAGCAGTCTTGGCTTGTAATTCAGCGAGTCTAGTAACGAGCCCATCCATTTTTTTAGCATTGGGAAACGCAATGAATAACAGCAATAAAATGCTAATTGCAATGAAGCTTAAGCCCATTGCGCCCTGCCAGCCCAATTGCCGCAATTTATAATGCAGTTTTGAATATTTACCAAAAATCGGTTTTACCATCGCGCTTCCACCACAAAATGTACTGCAGGCTGCCCATTAATATCAGCGCTTTGCTGGGTAACCAACGTCACACTTGTCAGCATTTTTTGTTGTGATAAGTCGTCGACGTAGCGCATCATACTGTCAACATCCATCGCTACTGCATTCATGCGTAAAGCTTGTTTTTTAGTATTTGGTTCCACTGACATCAGCTTTACATCTGCCCTATCTGTCGCCTCTAATGTCTTGAATATGGGTGCCCAAGGCATCACGATTTCTGATATCGCCGCATTCACGGCAACAGCTTCATCACGTGCTTGTATATATTCTTTGCTGTTCACTTTAAGTAATGGGCGTTGATTTTTTGAGTGCATCAACTGCTCAATATCCGCTTCTAAACGCTGTGTTTTACTGGATATCTGCTGAAAATAAAAAATAGATCCCGCTAACATCAATGCACCCGTAATCAACAGGAACATTGCTGATGAAGTGTGTGTTTTTGCAGTTAAAGCATGATTTAATTGAATGGTTCTCATCTTTAAACTCGCGCTTCCAGCCATTTATTGACACTTTTCTCCGACGAGTTCGCTGCACTCTCAAAACCATTTGATTGAATGTTAATGGTTGGAAAATTCGCAATCTTAGGAATAGGACTAACACCTGCTTCTGCCTGATATATAACGACTGGCAGTGCAGAACTGACACTGAAATTTACAATTTCTCGCTGTATTAAGGTATTAATTTGTCCGCTTAAATCCATTTCTACAGCGACATTTTTCACAAAGCGCCAACCGCCATTTTCGATTAATGCGAAACATAGGCGCTCGGACTCAACCACCACAAACCAGAAATCAGGATGGACTTTCTGCTGCTTGATTTGCTGTATGCTTTGATTGATAGCCACCATCAAATAAGGTGAAATACTGTTCACTTTTATATTGGCCGCTGCCAGAACTTCGTGCAGCGCAATTAATAATACGGAGTCTATACCGCTGGCAATGGCTGGCTGACCAAAATCAGGCTCGCTCATCTGCAAATTCCAAGTCTTAACCATATCGCCAAATAGGGCATTAAACCGATAGCGCATGAAAGCCTGACGTTCACTTTCCACCGCCAATTCAACACTCCACGGAATAATGGCGTATCGTGCAAAATGACTGGATATAATTACGTTAGCGCTAATGCCTTGCTTAACAGTGTCTTGCCATTGATTGCTGTCAAAAGCATTCGCCAGATGGCTTTTTAATGCATCCCATTGATTGGATTTTTCAGATAAATCTACGCTTAACACTTGTTGCCGAATAATATGCTGCTTGAACTTAACACTGAATTTGCGTTTTAAGTGCGTCAATAAAATGTAGTCTGGATGAACAAAAATACGCAGCTCATCACTCACCAAAGACCTAAGCCAACGAAGTAACACGGTTGATCTCCTGTAATGTGGTTTCACCACGTTTTACTAATTCCAGCGCTGCCTCACGCATGCTGCGCGTACCATTTTTATGTGCTGCTTCCTTCACTTTACGTATCGGTTCGCGTGTGACGATTAGCTCTCGGATCTCATCGTTAAAACACAGCAATTCTGCAATCGCTTTACGACCCTTGTAACCTGTACCGTGGCATTGACCACAACCTTGGCCTTTTCTGAAACTAAAGCTGGATGCTTGCTGAGCAGTTAATCCGGATTTAGTTATAAGTTCAACAGGCGGTATATCTGGCACTGCGCAATGTGTGCAATTGATACGGACCAACCGCTGTGCAAGAATGCCGTTGATGGCAGAAACAAAACTGTAGGGATCGACGCTCATATTGGTAAAACGGCCAATCACATCAAATACATTATTGGCATGCACCGTTGTGAGTACTAAGTGCCCTGTCAGCGCTGATTGCACGGCGATTTGTGCGGTTTCTGCATCACGTATCTCACCAACCATGATTTTGTCTGGATCGTGGCGCAGAATGGAACGCAGGCCACGGGCAAAAGTCAGGCCTTTTTTTTCGTTAACCGGAATCTGTAATACGCCAGGCAGTTGATATTCGACAGGATCTTCAATGGTAATGATCTTGTCTTGCCCATGATTTATCTCTGAAATAATGCCGTATAACGTAGTTGTTTTTCCGCTACCAGTGGGGCCTGTCACCAGCAACATGCCATACGGTTCTTCTGCTAACAATCTAAAACGCGCCTTAATGGATTCTTCAAAGCCTAATGTTTCCAGACTCAAGCCTTTGGCTTCATCACTTAAAGCTTTGCGGTCTAGAATACGCAAGACGGCATCTTCCCCAAACACGCTTGGCATGATAGAGACCCGCATATCCACTTCACGACCTAAAGCCAACACTTTAAAGCGTCCATCCTGCGGCACGCGTCTTTCTGCGATATCCAATTCAGACATGACTTTGATGCGCGAAATAGCCTGTTCCGCTTGTGCTAAACCCTGTATTCCGCCCTCCTGGCTTAATACACCGTCAATACGGTATTTTATTTTTAAACCGTGTGGATCAGTTTCCATATGAATATCACTGGCGCCTGCTTTAAGAGCATCGTATAAAGTGGAACGCACAAACTTGACCACTGGACTGGTATCTTCACTAATCGATCTTAATGAAATGTCTTCCAAGCCATTGAGTTCTGTCTGAGATTCTGACTGTTCTGAAATCAGTCCGTCACGAGCACGCATAGACTCTTCGTGGTGTGCCAGAAATGCAGTTAAATCTTTATGATGCGTTAGCGCCCAAGTGACGTTGTGGATGCTGGCAGAATGAGAAAAAAGTAAATCAACCTTGCCTTGTAAATTCACATCAAACGGATTCGCACAAACCAGATATAAACCACCGATATGATTGCGCAAGGCGACACAGCCATATTTGCCCGCATTTGCAAAAGACAGCAAGCTAAAATCGGGCTGCATCTCATAGAGCTGCAAGATGGATAGCGCTGGGTAATGCATCAGTTGACCAAGCGCAATAACAAACTCATCTGCACTCAAACCGGATTGCTCTTCAAGCACATCCAGCAACGCCTGTTTGGTTTGACTAGCGATTTTTTTAGCTTGATTTACTTGCTCAACAGTTAGACTGGTGTTGGAAGAAAATACACCCTCAAACCCACCATCATCTGCAATATTAAGTGGCATATTCATTGAATATTCCCCGCTAATTCGAAAATAGGCATGTACATCAACACCACGACCAACCCCACCACCAGCCCAATTACCATCATCAAGATAGGCTCAAGCAACTTGGTAAACCATTCCACCGTACGGGCTATTTCATCATCATAAAACGCACCGATACGTTCCATCATTTCACCCATCTGACCAGTGCGCTCACCAACACGCAGCATGCGAATCGAGATTGCAGTTGTCATCCCGTGCTGTTCCATCGCGGCTGAAATCGGCTTACCTTCGCGCACATCAAAAGTCACTTTATCCAGACTGCTTTTTAACGAAGTTTGCAATAAGGATGAAACCATACCCATCGCCGTTATTAAAGGGATTCCACCGCACAGTAACATACCCAGTGTTCTGTAAAATCTGGCTAACTGGTAAATCCGCATCGTTTCGCCAACAGTTGGAATCAACCATAGTTTTTTTACTATGGCAGCACGTACTGCTTGTCGGCTTAAGGTGTAAAGCAATACGGTCAAACTGAGAATGAATATGAAAAATACCTCTTTACCATGTTCCTGCAGCAGTCGCCCCCAACTCAAGAGTAATTGCGACATCCACGGCAGATCGTTACCAGCACTTTCATAAATCGTACTGAATTTTGGTACGACATAACCCAGTAAAAACAGCACAACTAAGCCACCCACGATAATTAAAAGCACAGGATAAATAGATGCTGTAATGATTTTTTTACGTACAGCATCAATCTGCAATTGGTAAGCAACATGTCTAGCAAGCGCCTGAACCATATCTCCCGTGCGCTCACTTGAGCGAATCAGTGCAACATAAAGCGGCGTAAAAACCTGTGGTACGCTTTCTAAAGCACTGGATAATGGCAAACCTTCATATAGTGCCGCCATCACTTGACTGAGGATGGCTTTAGATTCAGCTTGCTGCTCTTTTTCTGCCAGTGCCTCAATCGACTCAACCAAGCTCAAACCGGATTCCAGCAAGGCCAGTAATTCTTGACTGAAAAGCATTAAGTTAAATTTAGATTTTGAAAAGCTGGGTTTAAATTGAAAGCCACTCGCATTTTTTACATTGAGCACACTGAATCCTTGAGATTCGGCTTGTTTCAGCGCATTTGCAGCATCGCTAGCTTCTATATCCAGCAAGCTGATGGTTTCGCCGTACGCTACTTTTAATTCAAATTTCATATTAAAAATTAACTATTCCCAGTTCACCACATCAGCCGCTTCATCGCTGCCACCCGCAGTACCATCATTGCCAAACGACCACAAATCATATTCACCATGCTCACCTGGGAATTTATATTGATAAGGCTTACCCCAAGGGTCATTCGGGGCTTTTTTCTGTAGATAAGGGCCACGCCATTTCTCTTCATCTGCGGGTGCTGTGTTGAGTGCCTCTAAGCCATTTTCTGTGCTTGGGTAATGTCCATTATCCAAACGATACTGATCAAGCGCTTTGGACAAAGAATCCAACTGCGCCTTTGCCGTTTTTACTTCCGACTTACCGATTTGAGCAAAGTATTTCGGCCCAACATAACCTGCCAGCAAACCGATAATGACCATCACCACTAATAATTCCAACAAGGTAAATCCTTGCTGACGTACTTGCTTTTTAAATGATTTACGATTGATTTCTGCTGTTAATTTCATATTTTCACCATCCACTTTACTTTGTTCAAACAATGCTTAATTCGTTAAGAAAAACTGGTTAATATTCTGCAATTGCGCCTCATTTAAAACGCCAGCGATGTGCTTGATATTCACGATATCGTTCACCAGCACATAGTAGGATTTACTCAGTTTCAATTTATTTTCGTATAGCCTTTGCTGGGCATTCAGCACGTCAATATTGGTTCTGAAGCCGCTATTAAAACTTTTAGATGTGCCATCCAGTGCAATTTCGCTGGATTTAACGGCTTGCGTATAGGCTTGCATAGAAAGCAATTCACTTTGCAGATGCTGATAATATTTTTGAATATTAGTGTTGGCGTCTCTTGTTTTCTGATTGAGTTCCTCCCTGGCCGCTGCCACTCTGCTCACAGATTGCCGTACGCTGGCATTCACAAATCCACCTGCAAAAATCGGCACATTAAACTGCAAGGCCACCGTCGTCGTATCAAACTGTGAACCCAAAGTATTGTTGCTGTCGTTTTCGCTATATGAGCGCACACCAACCAAATCAAGCGTTGGCAGATGCCCTGCCTGCTTCTTTTCAACCTCTTGCTGCGCCACCTCCAGTGCATATTTGGCGGATAATATTTCAGGGCTATTTTCAATGGCCGTCTTCAGCCAGTCATCCAGTTGTCCAAAATTCTCTTTAATCGTGGCCATTTTTTCTGTATTCAGTTTTGCTAACACTTCCACTTGCAGTCCGGTCATATTGCTTAAGGCCAACTTATAAGCTTCTGCACTGTTTTTTGCTTCTAATAACTCAGCATGAGCAACATCCAGACTCGCTTGCGCTTCGCTGATTTCAGTTAAAGTGCCCTCTCCGTGTTCAAAGCGCTTACTTGCCTGACCTAACTGCTGACCAAGTGCCGAAACTTTATTTTGCAGAACAGTGGTTTTTTCTTCTGCATATAACAACTCAAAATACGCGCTGGCAATTCTGGTAATTAAGGTGGAAGTTTCGTTCTGCAATATGGCTTCTTTGCCTTTTACATAAGCTTTGGCACTTCTATAAGTGGCTAAGGTTTCTTTATTAAATAGCGGCTGCCTGACAGTAAGTGCCAGATTTTTGGTGTCGTATTTGAGGGTATCTTCTCTTGGCCCAAATAAAGTCTGCGAGACACGATCAGTATCGCCACGGCCATAGCTGCCACCTAGTTGCGCTTTCGGGAAAAACAATGCGCGGGCTTTATTGATCTCCTCCCTGTCCGCTTGCGTATCCGCAACCGTGCCTTTGTACTGCGCATCGTAATTCAATGCAGCTTGATACAAACTAAGCAAGCTATCTGCTGCATGCGGCTGTGTTGACGCCAACAGTAGCGATAGCAATATGCTGAATATTTTTATTTTTTTATGAATCATTTTTTGCTATTCCTCTTTCATCGAGGCTGCAATGCGTTTTGTTAACGGGTGCAACAGATAAGTTAACAAAGTACGCTCACCCGTTTTAATCACAACCTGCACAGGCATGCCAGGCTGTAGTTTTCTATCGCCAAGCACGCGCATGCCGTCTGGCGTAATAGAGACTTTAGCCAAATAGTAGCTCTGAGTAACGCGGTCAGAATTGGGCGCTGATTCTGTTAACAAATCTTTTGAAATGGTTTTCACTTTGCCTTCAATCAGCAATTGCGGCGTATTGGCAAAAGTAGAAAAACGTACATCCGCATCTTGTCCTGCATGCACTTTATCGATTAAATTTGGCGGAATTTTGGCATCTAAAATAAGTGGTTCACCCATTGGCACGATGTCCATTATTTTCTGTCCTGGCTGAATGACGGCGCCTAAAGTATGTACTTGCAACCCGATAACTTGGCCTGAAGCAGGCGCAATCATTGAGATGCGGCCAAGCTCTTCAGTCAATGCTTTGAATTTTTCAGCATCAGATTGCACAGCAAGATTCACTTGTGCCATTTCGGTATCGATTTCTTTTTTTTCAGTCTGCTGTCTAACCATCATGCGCTGATTCAGCTCTAATATCGTCTTTCTGCTACGTATGATATTGGCTTGTGTATTGGCAATTTGCCCAATGGTTTGCGCAACTTTCTGCTCCAATTCATTCAACTGGTTTCTGGGTGCATAGCCTTCTTGCACCAAAGGTTTGATGCCGTTTAATTGCTCATTTAACAGTGACAATTGCGAGCGATAGCTAGTTAAAACACCTTCATCTCCCGCAATGATGGCGTTCTGCCCCTGTATAGACTCCTGAATCGCCATGATTTCTGCGCTTAATACATTTTGTCTGGCTTGCAGTAATTGCGACTGATTCAGCATGTGTTTTTGCACATAAAAATCATCTTGGTTTTTAATTAAATCTTCATGAAATTGAATCGTTTTAGCACCGGTTTTTTCTGCGATTAAGCGGCTTTCCTGTGCTCTCAATCCCATATAATGTTGTTTGATTTCCTGATGTCTGGCTTTAATAACCGCATCATCCAAAGTAAGTAGCACATCGCCAGCCTTGACTTCCTGGCCTTCTTTTACGGCGAGTGCCTTAACTATTCCACCACTTAAGTGCTGTACTACTTTATGGCTACCCTCAACATTCACGACGCCTTCAGTTGGAACGCCTTCATCCAGTGGCGCAAAGCCAGCCCACAACAAAAAACCAAGCAATCCAAATAACAGTAAAAACAGCCCCAAACGATTAGACGTTTTATTATTAGCGTAATGGTCCAGATTGCTTGCGGCATCTCGGCTATGCGCATTGGTATGGCTTGAATTAGCCGGGTTTAAATCAGAAAGTTCTAACGCATTGTTTTGAGAAATAAGTTTCATATTTTTATTAAGCCGCCTGTTGTGTTGATTTCTCGTTGTTTAATTGCTTAATCACAATATCCGTTGGGCCGTGATGCAATACTTCGCCGTTTTTCATCACCAGCAACTGATCCGTTACTTTTAGAATGTTGGTGCGATGCGATATCACCACGACGGTTTTTCCCTGATTTTTGAATGCCTGCAAGGCGTTAAGCAGATGTGATTCGCCATATTCATCCAAATGCGCATTGGGTTCATCCAACACCAGAATAGACGGCGACTTATATACGGCTCGCGCCAAGCCAATTAATTGACGTTGCCCGCCAGACAGCGATACACCAGACTCGTCCACTCTGGTGTCATAGCCCAGCGGTAAGCGCAGAATCGCTTCATGCAAACCGACCACTTTTGCAGCCGCAATAATTTCTGCCGAATCCAAAGCCTCAAAACGTGCAATATTTTCGGCAATCGTTCCTTCTAAAAGGCTGACATCCTGCGGTAAATAACCCAATGTGGCCGATAGCCGCTGTGAATTAACCTGCTCAATTGAAACGTCATCAATCAAAAGTGTGCCGTGTGGCACAGGCATCACGCCAACCAAACAGCGTGCAAGGCTTGTTTTACCTGATCCAGAAGGCCCCATGACGGTTAGCACTTGTCCAGACTGAATGCTCGCATTGACATGGTTCAATACTTTTTTATGCGTGTTATGCAAAGTGACTGTTAAATTTTTCAGCGTAATTTCACCTTTAATTTCAGGCAGAATCGCAGCAGGATTTTCTTGCTTAGGCGTTAATTTAATCACCTCCGCAAGAGGATGCGTTAATACCGCATTTAAGCGGCGCATGGAATCTTTGGCTTGGATATATTGCTTCCAGGTGTTCACAATAATATCGAATGGCTGCAAGGCTCTTGCAATCAGAACATTTGAGGCAATCATTGAGCCAATGGATATTTCACCTCTCACAGCTAATAGTGCAGCAGCGGCCAGCATTAAAGATTGCATGGTGTAGCGCGTTAATTTGTTGATATGCTGATTTCTACTTTGCACACGAGCAGCGTTGCGGTTTAAGCCACTCGCCACTTCTTGCAGACTTTGCCAGCGTTTATAGAGTTGCGGCAAAATACCCATCACATGCAAAGTTTCTAAATTGCGTACCTTGCTGGATAAAAACTGCTGATTCTCTAAATTGACATTCATCGTCGCTTTTAATGGCGCATCCGTGCTGATCTGATTCCACACACCAAGACCGAACTGAATCAAGCAAAATGCAATTGCCAGCCAACCCAACGATGGACTTAATATAAATAGCACCGCCACATAAATTAGCGTCCAAGGCATGTCAAAAAAAGCAAACAAACCATTGCTAGTCATAAATTGGCGAATATTCGTTAAGTCCTGCATAGCTTCATGCGTGTTTTTTTGATTCGCAGTAAAAATGCGCTCAAACGCCTGATTAAACAATTTGCTATTCAGCGATTGATCGAATTTAACCCCTGCTTTTATGGTGATGATTGAACGCAGCCATTCTGCAAACGCCATTGCCAGAATAAAAAAACTGATTAACAAAGTCACCGTTATCAAGGTAAGCGTGTTTTGGCTCAGCATCACGCGGTCATAAAGTTGCAGCATGTAAATTGTTGGTGCTAGCATCAGTAAATTGGCAATACAACTAAGCAAAGCGATGCTAATTACATCAGTTTTTAATGGTGCTAAATACTGCAATAATGGCTGTTGTTTTAAATTGATCATGCCGGTTGCACCTCTTCCTGAAGCGCCGCTGTTTGTGGCAGCTCTGTCTGACTTGCCTGTGTCGAGGTCGCTTGTGTTGAGGTTGGCTGTACTGAAGTTGATTGCGACTGTGCAGCTTGAAGCGATGCCATTACTTCGGCAGGTTTGCCGTAACGGATCATTTGCCCGTTCATCATAATCATCAGGTAATCGGCCAGATGCAGAATTTGTTGCAGATGACTGATAATAATAAATGTAGTGCCTTGCGCTTTCAGGCTTGCAATCATGGCATGCAGGGCTTTATCGCCCATTTCATCCAAGTTGGCATTGGGTTCATCCAAAATGACAATTTTTGGATTGCCATAGATTGCACGCGCCAACCCAATTAACTGCCTGCGCCCACCGGATAAAAATGCACCATCTTGTCCAATTTGCGTATTCACGCCTTCAGGTAAATCGGCAATCAAATCATTCAGATTCAACAAATCAATCACATGGTTTAGCTTTTCGTCATCAATCTCGTTAAATCGGGCAATATTCTCTGCTAATGTGCCATTAATCAATTCAATCGATTGCGGTAAATATCCGATATGCTGGCCAAGCTCAGCCTTATTCCACTTAAAAGCATCTACGCCATTAAAGCGGACCTTGCCGCCAGTTGGCTGGTGCAATCCCACCAACAACTTGCTCAGCGTCGTTTTGCCAGATGCAGATGGCCCGGCAATCACCAGCACATTGCCTGCATTCAGCTTAAACTGTATGTTTTTTAAAAATAACTCGGGGTTCTGCCTACCTTCTAACGGTACGGCATAATTCAAAGCTTCCACACTTACCTCACCAGTAGGCGGTGGTAAAGGCATGCCTGTTTTGTTATCTGAATATTGTGCTAATAAGTTTTCTAATCTTCCATAGGCTTCTTGCGCATCGGCAAGCACCCGCCATTGAGAAACCAATTGCACAAAAGGTGAAAACACTCTGGCGGCTAAAATAGAGGCAATAATCATCATTGCGCCGCCGTATGGCAATGCATTATGAATCACCAAATAACAGCCTAAACCCAGCACTAAAGATGTTTGTATGGTTTGCAAAAATTTAGATGTAGTTGCACTTTTGCTGGCAATCTCAGATGCCTGTGATTGGTGAAATAAAAACGCTTGTTGTTTAGTCTGCCAGCGCTGTCCTATCGCTTGCAGCATGCCCATAGATTTAACAACCTCAGCTTTATTGGTGACAGTTGTAAAGTAATTCTGTGCCTCAAAAGCAAACTGGTTGGCCAGCTGCATTTGCTTGTAGATACGGGTTTGATTCATCAAGATAATCACCACCTGAATAGCCAAAGCAGCTAAGGTAAAAAAACCTAACATGGGGTGAATGAAAAATAAGGCGACGATAAATATCAAACAGAATGGCACATCCATCAAACCAATTAAGGCAGGCGAATACAGGCTTTCTTTCAACGTTTTAAAATCGGTAAAGACTTGCTGAATAGGAAAATTAAATGCTTTGAGTTTGGCTAAAAATGCAGCATCAAATATCGTTTGGCTTAGCTGGTTTTCGAATTTCAATGAAGCTTCGGCGATTAACTTTTTACGTGCCCATTCAAGACACTCCATCACGATATAAATAAACACAACCAGTAGCGTTAACATGGCTAGTGTTGTCGTATTTCTGCTGTTAATCACGCGGTCATATACTTCTAGCATGTACCACGAAGGCGCTAGTAGCATTAAATTGGTAAAAAAACCCAACAACATGGCGCTACGATAGTAAGGCGCAATCGACAATAATGATTTTTTTAAAGCGGAATGTGGCATTTTATTCAAGTGTTAACCAGTGCTTGGGCTTAGCGTTGCATTAAGTCAGGGTTTAATCGGCGTCTATTTAAACAAACCTGCCTAGGCAAAATGTTTAAATAAAAGCAATTTAAATAAAAAGCGAGTGGATTAAACCCCACTCGCTTTTTATTGCATTAAACCACTACGATATCGCTTGCTGTAAAGGTGGTCACACCCAACAACTGCGCAATATTCACAGCCGCACCTGCGCCATTACCATCCGCATCATAACTAAGCATTTTTGTTGTGGTGTTAAACAAAATATAGTCATTTGCATCTAGCGCCGTTGCACCAGCACCTACCACTAAGTTTGCACCTGAGAAACCAGCCAATAGTGCCGCAAACTGATCAGTATGCAACTCAATTTTGTCGGTACCATGTAAGAAGTCAGTAATGGTATCAACGCCAGTTAAATTAAACGCTGTATCAGTATAAGTTTGCACAGTGGTAGATGAACCAGTGATGATTTGCTCATGCACTTTACCAAATACAAACTTATCAGCACCGCCGCCGCCAGTTAACGTATCATTACCACCATTGCCAACAAAAACATCAGCTTTAGTCGTACCAATAAATGTCTGGTTATCTGCATTACCTTCAAAACGTAGGCCATTTTTTGTCACGCCAGAAGCATCAATCACCACATTATTGATTGTTCCGCCGTTGTTACCCAATGTATTTGAAAGGTTTGAAACAGAACTATTTGCCCGATGGTAGTAATGATCATTCAACATTTGCAGCGCAGTGTCTTCAACATTCAAGCGACCTACTGTACCGCCAACCTGCACCACTTCCATTGACTTAAAGTTAGCATCGTTAAGCACAACTGTACCGTTAGTTTGGTTGTTAGCACCAATGCCCGTAGTAACACGCAATGTATCGATACCCGCACCACCAACGATTAAGTCATGGTTAGCGCCAGTTGCAATCCACTCTTTGTTACCATCATCCGCTTTAGATGTTGTGCCTTGCACACCACTACCAAAGCCGCCGATGATGAAAATATCATTACCATCTTCACCATACAACTTATCGGCACCACCGTGACCAATCAACACATCGTTACCGCCACCGCCGTAATAAGTGTCATCACCTAAACGCATCGTTGCATAGTCCACACCATCGCTGCCATACACCGTTTCACTGGCACCTGCAGATTCATTGGCACCATCAATACGTGTATAGCTACCAGCCTCACCTTCACTTGCATCGTAAATCATGTCTACATTGTGGAAAAGATTGGCGACTGAGTAGTCGTCAAACTGTAAGGATGCCGCTTCATACTCCACTTCAGTAGCACCAACGATGCTAGCATCTGGTTCAAACTCTACCTCTTCAAACTCCAACTCAATCGTAACAGTTTCTTTGGGGCCGCCGGCAACACCATAAATGTGTGTACCAGGGTTCAAGAAGCCAAGACTTAATGATTCACCATTAGCCTCAAGCTGTTCCGCAGACAGCGTGATATTGACACCACTGGCAAGCTCAATACGCTCAATACCCCTAAAAACAAGCGATTCTCCGAATTCGCCACTTTCTGTAAATTGAAGAGTATCTACCGCATTGTATCCAGCAATCGTAGTGGCAAAAGTGCTGATAGCACTAGAGCCGGGGCGAGTAACAATATTCAGGCGAACATCCGTTTCAATTTCCTGAGATTGTTCAACATCTTCGATTTCAACTGTTTCATTAGTAACGGTGTCAAATACAACTAGCTCTTCTTCCTCTTCACCGCCCTCCTCTTCTTCTTCACCTTCAAGCTCTGAAACATTGATATATCTAGCAATCTCACCTGTATTATCTAAGCCTGAGACACCGCCTGAAATAAAAGTTATGCCTTCAAACTCATCACCAATTATAAAGCTATCATTACCGCTTCCACCGAGTAATACATCATTAGAAGTCACTAAAAATAGGTTGCCATTAACAGATTCATCTCCAGCTGTACTGCCACCGCCATCAATAAAATCTGCACCATCACCACCATACAATATATCGTCCCCATCACCAGCGTAGATACTATCGTCCCCAGCATCACCGCTGATGATGTCGTTACCACTACCAGCGTAAATGGTATCAACGCCATTACCACCTGATACAATGTTGTTGCCATCACCTGCAAAGATAAAATCATCTCCATCACCACCCGAGATTAAATCATTGCCAGAACCAGCTGAGATAGAGTCGTTACCGGCACCACCATCGATAATGTTATTACCAATATCCGTTACACCATCACCAGTTGAAATAAAATCATCGCCATCACCACCTGATAGATAGTCATTACCCAGTCCGCCGACAAGATAATCATTGCCGCCTTTACCAAAAATAATATCGTTACCCGCACCGCCGTCAATTATGTTATCTAGCGTATTACCCTCGACATAATCATCACTTGATGTACCTGTATAGTCAGTTTCTGTAGCATTAAATATTTTTATAGCCATTTTATTACTCCTGATAGATTAAATTATCTAATTGCACCAATTTATTAACATTTATAAAATAAGCCCAAGTAAGAAATTTGCTTACTTAGGCATTTAAATTACAAATTAAAATGGCACTACCGGCGTTGGTAAAACCGCAGCCCCTGTATTAGCCGGGGTATATCCAGTTAGACCAAACTCTCTGAAACCATTAACTCCACCACCAGAAGCCGGTTCTTGATAAGATTGGCGTACACGTACTGCATTTGCGCTAGAGACCAAAGTTCCAGTTGCAGCACAAGTGCTATGTACATATAACCAAGGTGAACTAGCAGTGCTCGTTCCGTCATCGTCTAATGCATTAACATCTAGTGTGAAATTCACCCAGTTATCATCTAAAGAAGCTGATTGCTCACCAGCTGTTGGAGTACCACCAGGTGCAGCATTAAGACCGTTAATAGATAACGTAAATGCAGGGGTAGTCAATGGTAATGCTACATATCCAGTGTTGGGACCAGCTGACCATAATGGAGTCGCTCTATGTTGCACTGCAGTAAAAGTTAGTCCTGCACGATAAACCTTGCTAGCTGAGGCTATATGCCTCCAATACCCAGCATCTACTGCGCGACCAGTAAATCCACCAAGGGCAATATCGTTAAATTCCATAGTTTGAGTACCTGCTACTCCAGCCAAATAATCATTTAATGTATTAACAATTTGGAAACCATATACACACTCCCCCAAAGAAGCATTACGCCAGACACGACTAGTATAGTTAGCTACAGTTACGCCATTTTCAGTAATGCTGCCAGTAGTAGAGGCTGTTTGACCAGCACCACCCCAGCCTGCTGCATTGTAGGGAGATGGTGGTAATGACGCGTTGCCACCAGTTGGTCCCGCAGTATCACCAAGATTTGCATCTGTGTTGTTTTGTACAAAAGGCTGAAAGGCGCCTGAACCAAAGTTTTCATAAGGCCAAAAGATTTTATAGGCGGTAGTGCCCAGAGGCTGCGCAACAGCTGGATTGGTAGGAGCGGTGGCCGTAGTAGCCGTGCCGGCAGCAGGTAAATCAACAAATGGTGCAACAGCTAAAGCATGCACAGACGCAAAACCTAATGTACTCAATACTGCAAGTTTAATTAATGAATTTTTCATCTTCTTCTCCATAAGAGTTAAAATATGCAGGCATTTGTGGCTGCCTGCGTCACCAATTCTCCTCAATCTTTGATTAGCGCCTTGTAAGTACTAAATAGATTTAGGTTGAATTCTTTTATTGGGCAGTTGCAAATGCCATTGTTTAATAAGGATTAACTGGTGCAGGCAACACAGCAGCACCATTGTTGGCTGGCGTATATCCTGTTACACCAAACTCCCTGAAGCCATCCACTGCACCACCTTGATAAGACTGACGCACACGTACAGCGTTTGGGCTAGAAACTAACGCACCGGTAGGCGCACAAGAGCTATGTACATACAACCAAGGTGAGCTTGATCTATGGAAGCCTTCATCGTGATATGCAAAAATATCCAGTGTGAAATTTACCCAGTTATCATTTAAAGATGCTGATTGCTGAGCTACTGTGGGGGATCCACCAGAAGTTGTATTAATGCCATTTATCGATAATGAAAATGCAGGTGTAGTCAATGGCAAAGCTACATATCCATTATTCGGCCCTGCTGACCATAGTGGAGTGGCTCTATGTTGCACTGCAGTATAAGTTAGCCCAGCACGATATACTGGACTGACTCCTGCGATCGCATGTCTCCAATATGCAGCATCTACTGTACGACCTGAAAATCCTCCAAGAGCAATATCGTTAAATTTAATGAATTGATTACCGGGCACTCCAGGCAAATAATCATTTAACACATTAACGATTTGGAAACCATATACGCACTGACCTAAAGAAGCATTACGCCAGACACGGCTAGTGTAGTTAGCGACAATTACGCCATTTTCAGTAATACTGCCAGCGGTAGAGGCAGTATTACTTGCACCACCCCAGCCTGCAGTGTTATAGGGCGATGGTGATAAGGTTGCATTACCACCCGTTGGGCCAGCAGTATCACCAAGACTTGCATCTGTATTATTTTGAACAAAAGGCTGATAGATGCCAGATCCAAAGTTTTCATAGCGCCAAAATATTTTATAAGCAGTAGTCCCTAAAGGTTGTGCTACAGCTGGGAACGTAGGTGCTGTAGACGATGTTGCAGTTCCAGAAGCGGGCAAATCAACGAAAGGCGCGAGTGCATATGTGTGCATCGACATTAAAGCCAGCGCACCAATTACCGCAGCTTTTATTAATGAACTTCTCATTTTTATTCTCCACTAAACTTAAATAAGCAGGTAATTTTTGGCTGCCTGCGTCGCCAATTTACCTCAGTCTTTATTAGTACTTGCAAGTGCTAAACTAGATTTCGGTTAATTTTTTACTGCACTTATAAATACCGCAATATTTTCTGATGCTTTATTAATTAATGGCCATGCTGTCTTCTCTTACAATAAGCCAGCGGCCATTTCTATTTTCTAAATCCACAATCTTTCTTACCGCGTCCTGTTTGGTATCAACCGTTATAGTTTGTGTAAACATTGCTAATGCGCGGTTGCCATCTGGCTTGATACTTAAGTAAGAAATATTGATAGCAGAACTGGTATCTTTGCTAATTTCGGCCTTGCGTTTACCCTCCCATTGCTGACGGCTGCTGCCGTCTGGTGCAGTAAAATCTGCAGCGTAGCTATTAAAGTAAATATCAAGATTTTTATTCGTTAAGGCAGTTGCCCAGGTTTTAATTGTGCTATCAATGGCCTGTTGATTAGCATCTAGCGTATTGCTTTCCTGATTAAACTCGGCTTCGGCTTGCATGGCTTGATTGATTGCTACGATATCTTTTTCTGATGCGCCCACTTTTTGCTCTGGTGCTTTTTTGGCCGCATTTTTAGCCAGTTTAGCTTTCGCATCTTTAATGTATCTCGGTGCCTGGTCAAAGTCGTAACGAACATTTAAAGTCATGGTTTGACCTAGATATTTGTCGCGTAGCTCTGCATCATAGCTGGTGAGCAAGGTGAGTTGGTCATTTTCATCATCGCCAGTCAAGCGCACGCTTCCACCTAAAAGCAAGCTATTACGATCAGGGTTTAAGCCAGGACTGATAAAGCGCGTGCCACCAAATACAAATCGTGCACTGCTGTCTTGTGCAACATCACCAAACTCATGACGGTATAATCCGTGTAGTTCTAACTCAGCAGCCCAATCTTTTTCTTGCAGGCTATAGATAACCTTGCCACCTAAACCACCACGGATAGAATCGAAACTGCGACTATTTATCTGCAAATTAATCGGCGAATCTGCCTGTGTAAATACAGGCAGACCATTTTGAATCAGTTGTACAGGTGGGGAAGAGCCTGGTACTGTAGCAATTCTAGAGTCCCTACCTTTTTCGGTATACCCGCTCTCTTTTAAACGCATGTAATCTAACGATACAACAGGCACAAAGCTTAGATTATCGTCCAGCAATATCGGCATACCTGCATCTACCCTACCGGATAACTGCCAACTATCATGCTGACCAATTGCGGTGTATTGCAATAAATTACGGCTGGTTTCATAGGTATTGCGGCCTATACCCAACATACCGTTAACATACCAGTCATCCATGGCCCAGCTGCCATAGGTGGCAACTAAATAACTGTTGATATCGTTACGGTTGTTAGCGGTATAACCTGTGTTGGATACATTGCCACGTGTAAACGCTGCTGCAAAACCCAGTCTCTGGTTGCCGGCATCATCCATGGATTTATCTGCGCCAAAGGCAAAACCAGCAGCAGAGCTGGTGTAGCCATCCACACCTTTTAAACGCTCTTGCAGGCCACGGTCACCAAAACCCTGCATCCAAACAGCTTTGCCTTGAATGGCATTGTTTCCAATCCCATTCACATCACCATTGGCAGCTACATTTGCTGGCTCAGGTCTTGTGGGCAAATAATTGCTTAGCATGCGCGTTTCTAAAATATTGAATACTTTATCCGTATTGCCTTGCACCATACGGAAAGCGCCATCGTTGATTTCAGGGCGCAGACGTTCTGCGGTACCAATTAAATTATTGCCTTTTACTCGTAACAACTCAGTTTGCAACTCAACAGGCAATACTGCATTACCTGTGTAATTAAAGACAGCATCCAGCGCATTACTGGCCGCTTGTGTCACCTGCCCTTTTAAAAAGCTGGGGATACCAATTGTGGCGGTCAGCAATAAATTATCTCCCACCAGACTAGGCAGGAATTGTAAAAAGCCTGGTGATTGCACGATAGGAATTCCAGAAACATTGGTGGCAGCGACAAAACTGAAACCTTTATCAATTTTTTCATCAAAAAATGCAGAAGGTATCAAAATGGAAGCCGGGTCAAAGGTGGTGACACCAGTAGCATTTAATTGGCCTTGTTGAAGATTACTCACAGTCATAAATAAAGCGGAACCCGCTTCCATATTGGCATTACCATCAACATTCAAGGTTGCGCGGCCTAAATTAAGTTTGCCTTGATTGATTAAGTTTCCAGTAATTGAGCCAATACTATCTGTACTCGCTGGAGATATTGTGCCTGTCCAATTAGCTCCAGAACCAATGATGACGCGACTTGCAGTCAGCACTCCATTTAGTTGAGAATTTCTTGTTCCTAAGCTTCCATCTGTATTGATGAAAGTCCCTTCTTGACCACTTAATAAGTTTATATCTCCAGTCACACTAAAGTTACCGTTTAATTGCGTGGGTGTACCCGTTACGTTCATTGTAGTAAATCCACTCACACTGCCAAAGCTCGGGCAAGGGGTCATAGTAGAGCATGCAGAGTCCACATTTAAATTAAGTACATTATTGCCAAGACCGTTGGCTGTAATACTGCCATTTATAGCTTTACTCACATTTACCGTGTTTACAGCACCTGCAACATCGTTAATCGTGACAGGGTTAAATATAGAATCTGTATTGAGTGTAAATGTGCGATCACCATGCACAAGATATAGTGTGGTGGAAATACCTCCGCTGACATTGGTCACCGCACTATCGGTTTGGTCAACGTTAATAGCACCTAATATAAGACCATTAGCAGTTACAGGATGATTAATGACATGATTACCAGAGCCTAAATAAGCGTTAGTAAATGTGCCATTGATAATACTGTTTCTAGGCCCTACATCGTCTTGCGTGAAAGCAACTGCTAAGCCAGATAAAGCTTGTGCTTCTGTTAATAATATGTTGCGATCTACCACATATAAATCACCGGCATTAGCATTAAATACCGTAGTGCCTGCCGTCACATTGGTGGCATATTGCGTACCATCTTGCACAAGCGGAGCTGTAAAACCGCCTCCACCAAAGCTAACTACTTTACTAATATATGATGGCACTACGCCAACACCATTTCTAACAGTCTCAAATTCTCCATTCACGGTTAGTAAGGCAGCATTTGTATAAATCCCTGCAGTTAAATCTCCAAAGCCTGTGATTTGTCCAGAAGTAGGCTGAAAGAAATTAGGCTCAAGGAATGGATTTAGCCCAACAAAATTATTAATTGTGAGGGATGATGTGTTAGCGCCAGCAGTAATGGCAGCGGCATAGCCCACCTCTATCCCATTATTAAATAATTTTCGCGTGGCTTCATCGTAGGTCCAACCTGCTGGGTCGAATACGCGAGTAAAATTGAAGTTAGAATCAAATGTTGATAAATCGATAATCCCTCTGTTATTGATAACAGCCGCTTGATTGCCAGTTATGTTAACCGCACTGGTCGCACCTACTGTAGTAGCCGTGTTACGGATCACCGCACCAAAATCTGGAGGGTTTAAATTTGGGTCAACCGTAGTATTATTTAATGTGGCTGTGCCAGCACTTGTATCTAAAATCACTTCACCAATAATGGTGGTATCAATATTATCTGACACGCCAGAACAAGTGTAAGTACCATTACCATTATCTACGCAAGCAGCATAAATTGAGTGACTATTTGTCATGCTGGCCAAAGCCAACAGCACATTCACAAATAAAGTATTTCTGTTAAATTTGTTTGGAGTATTCATTATTTCACCTCCTGATTGCTGGCAGTGTTGAGTCTGCTTGCTTTTGGTTTGGTTTGACTTAGAGACGAGGCATCAGGTAACTTAGCTTTTGCACTAGAGTTGGCTTCAATTTGTTTCGTCGCCAGCGCATGTTCCTGTGTAATTTTCCATTGCCCACCTTTTAATTCAAAGGTAAGGACTTTACGCACGCTTTCTATTTGCTCACCTCGGCTCAATGTTTGGTTAAACACTGCAACCATTCGCTTGCCTTCAGGCATTACCACTACATCATTTAATTGAGTATTTGTTGTAGCTTCTGTGAGGAATGCTAATTTTGTGGTTTCCACCCAATCTGCCCGATTAACGCCAACAGGCGTAAAGTCTGAGGTATATGATGCTATATAAGAGTCTGCCTTATTATTCACTTGCGCTTTGCGCCAAGCTTCTACGCTATTAGTAACTTCTTGCTCTGCAACTTGCGTCGATATTTGGGTGCGATTAATTACAGGTAGTGCCTTAATTTTATCCAGTTGTTGTGCTAGAGCCACCTCTTCTGCATTCGGTATATTAGTTGGCGTTTCTAAATCAGATAAATTAGGTTCAGTTACTAGTGCACTGTTTGGCAACGCTTTTTTAGAAGCATCAAAATCATAAGCTACTGATAGCCAAATGCCGCGTGGTGCACCGGCCGAAATAAATTGCGATGGGATCCATTCACTAGAGTTGTAATTAAAGCCACCAGGGCCAATTGCGCCGAATGTAGATGGTGCAATTGGATTAATGCCTAAGCGCCCTGCGGTGTAGTATTGCTTATCAAGCAAATTATTAATACGTGCATTGAGCGCCCAGCCTTTACCCATATTGTAACGACTGCTTAAATTGACTACGGCATACCCTGGTGCAGTACCATCGTATTGATTATCTGGTAATTTAACTTGAGCACCACCCGCACCACTTACAGTAACAACTCTGCCTTGACTTGGTGTGTGTGCATTGTTTTCGTTGCCGCGTAAAAATGAGCCGCTATGCGCCACCACGCCTAGATTCACTTTAAAATCTCGCGTTACTTTATAGCCCCAATTAAAGTTAAGGTTATTAAACGGTATGCCAGGCAATACATTGCCAGGTTTTACTTCAATCATATTGTAATTGGGTGAGCCAGGATCAAGCGTACGTGAACTATTGTTGGGGCTTATGGTTTGAAACTTTGATTGAAAAGTAGCATCTGTCAGCGAATAGTTGATGCGGAAATCTGATTTACCGTATTCGCCAGCGATACCAAACTCTAAACCTTGGCGCCGCGTATCGCCAATGCTTTGAAAAAAGTTAAGCTCGGGTGTAAGCGATGTCATATAAATGTCATCACGTAAATCGGTACGATACGCGCTAATATTCCATTCCATAAAGTCACCAAATTTGCCACGCGCACCGATTTCCATTGTTTGCGCTTTAACCTGTGGCAAATAGGGATCGCCAGATAGAGCACTGGGGAGGGAGCAACCTCTGTTTTCTAAAATACTGCGTGGTTTAAAAGGAGGCTGTGGAGTACCATCAGGGGCGATAACGGAAGGCACCAGAGTGCCATCATAAGCACAACCCAGCTCAATTACAGATGGAACACGAGTGCCTTGATTCCAATTAGCATATAAATTTAAATTAGGTTTGGCTTGCCAAGTGGCACCAAAAGCAGGGTTAAGTGAGTGATACGAAAACTTTTCGATCGCCGGCACGTCTAGTAGCCCAGCTACCCTTGCTTTCTCGATATCTGTCAGATTTAAGTTTGCGACAGTTTCCTGTCTATAAGCTAATGCATCTATTGGCTTGGTACTGTCGTATGTACAACCAGCAGTGGTACAGGTTTGATAAAATAGCACTTTGTTTAATAATTTATTTAGACCACTTTCTGAGATTTTAGGGGCAAGTTTATTCTTAATATCGGTGTAGTTATAACGAGCAGATGCAGATAAATTCAGCGTCTGGGTTGGGCTCCAGGTTTCACTGGCATAAATACTTTTGGTCATTGATGTGCCTTTAAATTTATTGATTGGCACATCATGATTTCTCGCATAAAACTCTTCGCCTATCTGATCAGGCGCGCTATATACGTTACGATTATTATCCAATAAACCATAGCTCTGCGAACCATCATAGCTAGCCTTCGCTTGGTCTATTGCAGCACCCACCATCGCTTTATGCTGGTCTAAATTAAAGTTGAGCTGAACCGTAGCGCCTTTGGTGGTTTGCTGAATATCAGATTCAGTGATCACCGCAGTGGGTGTGCCTTCGATTACACCCGTTCCTCCATCAAAAAAACCATTACGACTTTTGCCAGTACTGGGTAGACCAAAATCATTAGCTACCAGTTGACCCGTCACTTGGCTTATTCCGCCTGTAGTAGGACATCTTGTTGCATTAGTAGCTGGTGCAGCAAAAATATAGAAGCGATTACCTCCGTCAACATAGCTTGCAGGTTGTCCATTACCCGGTGAAACTCCTTTTACAAAATCCAAAGTTGTGGCAGAAAAGGATAGGCTTGGTACATCAATGGAATTGGAAAACGACCCTGCACCTGGGGATGAGAATTTACGTTGTAACTCTTGCTGCAATTCGATTGGGATTGGTGCGTTTTTTATGAATCCCAAAGGCGGGGTATAAGTGTTATTGTTAAGCCCATCAAACACTGTAGAAGAAAAGTCATTATAAGTGGCTTCATCTGCCACGTAATAATCTGGGAAACCTTTAGCGTTACTATCCAGCAGATTGCAGGTGAAATCTTCCCCAGGCAATGCCTTACGGGTCTGTTCAGCTCTATAAGGCCCATCAAAGTTGGAATTTTCAAACTCTTCTCGCGGAATGATGTCTCCTGTACTTGACCGACGATTACTTTGGCGGTGATAGACCATCCCGGTGACGTTAACGGTATCATTGACATCAAACGCACCTGCAATCTGAAATTGTATTAACTTATTTTTAGTGACGTCTGGCGATGTGAATACCGCGCTCGGGTCTTCACGGTAAAGCTCTTGCGGCACGGTACCGTTACCAGTTAGTTTGTTTACAACACCCAAGGTGGAGAATGCCAGCGATGCACGCTCGCCCTGCCACTCTAATTTACCAAAGGCTTGATTCACTTTACTGGGTGAATTGTCACGCCAGCCATCCTCCATAAATACATTAATCGCACCAAATGCTGCGTAATCACCTGCTGTATCCCAACTACCTTCTTCTTTAATGGCGTTATTCCAGCCACCTGAAGCTTGTAACTGTTTACGGCCAAATGAACCTGTTAGCACTTCAGCAGAAACACCCGCATCAGTAAAGCCGCTTTTGGTTTTCATGGTGAGTGCGCCACCCAGAGTGTTTAATCCGTATAAGGGGTTTGAACCAGGAATTAAATCAAAACCGCCTAGCGCGTTCATTGGAATCATGTCCCAATTCACCACATCACCAAATGGTTCATTGACACGGATACCGTCAAAGAAAACTGACAATCCTTGTGGTGAACCTATCTGTGGGCTGGCGGTAAAGCCGCGATAGGTGACATCCATTTGAAATGGATTACCTTGATAGTCGTTTACATTGACCGATTGCAATTTGGAGTTTAATAAATCAGCCAAACTAAGCGAATGCGCTTCTTTGATTTCTTTGGCAGTAATGGATTGAATATTGCCGGCAATTTGCTCTTTAGTGAGATCAAGCCCAGGCATTGGCCCGACTTGTTTAAAACGTTTAGCCCGCACCTTTACTTCTTTCAACTCTACATTTGTAGAAGTGCTATCGCTGACTTTAACTGCAGGTGCTTTTCTGAGTTCTAGTTCGCCTTTTTTATTGTTAATGATTTCAAGCCCAGAATCTTTAAGTAGTGTAGTAAAACCATCTTTAACCGTATATTGGCCCTTTAAGCCTTGTGTCGTTTTGTTGTGAGTTAATTCGGAATCGAATGAAAGCAGTACACCAGCGGTAGCTGAATATTCAGACAGTGCTTTTGTTAAATCACCCGCTGGGATATTAAATGATTGTGGCGGGATGGTTTTGACAAGCTCAGCCGCATAGCTATGGGATGCCTGTGCCATCATAAGCATGATGGATAAACTTATAATGTTTTGTGATTTTTTTGCAAAATCACGTGTACCAAATCTAAATGTTTGGTTTACCAATCTAGCCACACACTTCTCCCATTAAACAAACTTTAAGTAATTAGGTTTTATGCTAGATACGCCAAACGAGAATTGAAAAGGTATAAAGATTTTTATAATTATTTTGAATATTTTGATAAAAATGAGTAATTAAAGGAAAGCTCCTCCTAAAAACGGCTATGTGATTCACATTGCATATATCAACCAAAAACATCACGCTTGGGGTTTTACTTGCACATCGATGATGGTCGTGTTGATTTGGAGTTACTCGTGTGTGGTAATGCACGTCACCGCGCGATTGCACCGCAATAATTTAAAAATGCACGGACGGTTTATGAAGATGCCATGATTGCCGCCACTGCGCTAAAGCATAAGCTCACAGTGGTAACAAAAAATGTGAAAGATTTTGAGCGTTTCAACGTCGCCATTTTTAATCCACTCAATGATTGACGCTTTTATTTAAAATTAATCGCCCAAATTACATTCTTAAAAACCTTAAACAGGCTTGAAAGTAATCCAGTATTTGCTCACAGCGTGAATACGCAGTGGGTGGGTATGTTGAAGGCTTGAGAATATCGCATTCATATCATTAAGAGGAAACGAGCCAGATATCAGGATATTGCTGATAACGGGATCGCAACGCAGGTAGCCAGTGTAATAGCGATCTAATTCAATTAAAAATTCATTTAGCGGCATATCAACAACGCTTAAGATGCCTTTAATCCATAAATCCGTACCGAATTTCAGTGGCTTGATTTCAGGTGAAATTTGGTCGTTAAAAATAGTGGTATGGTTTTCATATAGCTTTTGTTTAAAGCCACTATTCGCAAAAGTTTTGATGGAAACAGCATCTTTATAAACATTAACTGAAACGTAATCATTGTGCTGTCTTACACTGAATCTTGTACCAAGTGCCGTGATGATTCCGTATTTGGTATACACTCTAAAAGGAATTGAAGCGCCCTTTCCATGCCCGGTTTCAATTAAAACCTCGCCTTTAATCAACTTAATCGTTCGGTTTTTATCATCATATTGTTGATCAATTGCCGTATCGCTATTTAATACCAGCATCGTATCGTCTGATAAGCGTAGCGTTTTGGTCTCGCCTTGGTGCGTGGTGTAATCTGCCAGCATGGTTTGCCAGGGCTTTTCATGATAAGCAATCAAGCCTGTGCCAGTTGCCACTGCAACAATGCCGAGATTTTTTAATAGCTGCCTTTTTGATAAAGAAAATGTCTCGCGCTTAAGCAAAACCTCTTTGCTGATCACAGGCTCTAAACCTTCAAATGGTTTATTCACCTGTAGAATACGGTTCCAGGCACTCAGGTTACGGCTTGAGGCATTTTTCCAACGATCAAAAGCAATACGATCATCTTCGCTGCAATCTGCTTCGTTTATTCTTATATACCATTCAGAGGCAATTGTGATTGGGTCGGACATAGTCATCTATTACAAATAAAATATTTAAAAAATAATCGCATTCATCGCTCGGTTGCGCAATGCACCAAAGCTTTTGCAATATATTTCTTAATGGATATAACACTCATTCCCATTTCTTCGGCTATCTCAGGGTATGTAAGTCCATCCAGCTTATGCATTAAAAATGCCTTACGAACCTTACTTGGCAATCCATCCAGCATTTGATCAATCGTGACCAACTTTTCTAAATTGATTAGATACGATTCCGTGCATGGAAATAGTTTTTCTTGCGATTCACCAAAATTGATCATGGCTGCGATATAGGCGGCCTCCATATCGCGGCGGCGCAAAAAGTTAACCATCAGTCCATGTGCTATTTTTGTTAAGTAAGCACGCGGTTCAACAATCTGTTCCGTTTCGACCTTAGATAGCAACCGCATGAACGTATCTTGCGTTAAATCAGCCGCATCAAAAGTAGAGCCTACTTTTTTTGACAACCATTTATGGAGCCAAAAATTATGCTCGACATAAAACTCTCCGACCAAAGCACTTTGCATCATCATATTTTTATCCTTAAACACCGCCAGATGGTTAGCAATATTTAAGAGCGAAATACGTGCCTAAAAACGCAAAATACTTAAGCCATTGTTTTACTTGGTTAAATCAACATAACTTATTTTTAACGGATTATAAATTGGCTGAAAACAACCAATTTTAAACATTTTTGGCTGTATAAAACCACCAACTATTAAAAGAAAAGGCCACTTGCAAACAAGTGGCCTTTTCTTTTAATGCGCCGATGAACTTAAAGACGCAACTCTGAATATTTCAGATAGATTTCAGTATTTCAAATGTAGTTTTTTTACAATTTGACGAATTTCATTTGCGCGGTTTAATGGTACTGAAACAATCATTAATACCGCGCCTTCATCAATACGTTTTTTAAACTGATTTAAATCCGTATTGAATAAGTTAACGCCTAACAAAGCAGCACCAAAAGCGGCGGCAGCGGCGCCCATTAAACTGGTGCTGATCAAAATAGTTAACGGGCTCGCGTTGGTGAACCAAGCCGGTGATTCGGTGACCCATAGCGGAAAATACAATACATATAAACCGCCTAATAAGCCGATACCTGCGCCCATCAAAATGCCTCTAAATCCTTCATGCACGGCATTGGTTGCTTCTATAATACTTGCATGATGCAGCTTGCCTAAATCGACACCTGGCTTAGCTAAGAAACATACGTTTTTGTCTTCAATTCGCGCCAGAAGCATCGCATCGCCCGCTTCATGAGCGGCTTTAACGTTTGGCAGCAAAAATTTTAATTTAAGGTTCATTTTATTTTTACCTCCTTAAAATAGAAACAAGTAATAAGTATGCTCTTTTTTAAAGTAAATTTCCCAACATTGATTTAGGTGTTAATTTAGGTGTTATGTGAATATACGCTTTGTCGATTTTATGTTTTTGGGGCTGGCAAAAATCTGATGATCGATGATATGACTATTTTTTGGGTCAGGCCTATTCTTAAGCACATTGTTATGCCTGAAATTCTTGTCACCAACGACGAATTTAGACGAAACTATTAGAGGTTCTCTAATTGGGTAATTGATAGATTTACAGGTTAATGCTTTGTTTTTATGTAAGAATTTATGCTGTTCCTGCGATATATTTTCTGCTGATAAACTACAACAAACAATCATTCCCGCTAGAAACAATGTTGATTGATTACAGTATTTTTTGAATTTTTTAGTCATGGCATTTTGTTAATCAGATCGCTTAGTGTCATTTACCTATCGCTGCCTTATATGTTTACAAATGTTATCTGATAGAAAATGGTTTTGATTCATAAAAATGCCCATCTATATTAATCTGAACACTTTGCCAAGCGGAAAGCTGGCTCCCAGCTTCCTCTTTACTCATACCATAGACTGTTTGTATTGTTCTAACCAAGTAATCTCGCCTACCCGCTACCAAATCCAATTGGCTATCGCTGATTTTGCTCCAATGTTGTTTGATATTTCCTTTGAATTCAGCCCAATTGCTTTCAATTACATCCCAATCCATTAATAATTCCTTTATTTAGTTCTGTTACTTTAGTGCGTTTCCACAATACTTAATCTGTTATACGGGTAGTTATTTGGTTTAGATTTAATCGGCATCAATCTATTTCGCTCACTTTTGACGATTGCGTAACACTCACAACAACGCTGCTCTAACAACTGGCGATTAAGCACAGTAATATGTCCTCTGGAATAACTAATCACACCAGCTTCTTGCAACTTGAGCGCGGCGGCAGTCACGCTTTCGCGGCGCACGCCAAGTAAGCTAGCCAATAATTCCTGCGTCATCATTAAGTCGTTATGTTGCAATAAATCCATACCAATTAATAAGCGTCTACACAATTGCTGATCAATAGAATGGTGCCGATTGCACACAGCGGTTTGCGCAATCTGCGTAATCATCATCTGGGTGTAATTCAGCAACATATGCAATAAAGGTCCATTTTTATTGGCTATATTTTTAGCCATCTTTGTACTTAATCGATATGCCTGTCCTGCACTTTGCACCATGGCTTGGTTAGGTGTTTCATTGCCGCCCATAAATACGGATATGCCGACTACGCCATCTTTACCGACGACAGAAACTTCTGACGAAGTGCCCTCTTGCGTGGTGTACAGCAAAGATACGATGGCAGTGGTGGGAAAAATAACATGCGTATGCTTAATGCCAGGTTCACACAATATTTGACCAAGCTTTAAGTCAACAAGCTCCAATTCATGCTCCCAAAGGCTAAGCTCAGAATACGGTAGAGAAGCGAGTAATAAATTTTGTTTAGGTCCATTAGATTCAGAAATGATTGACTCGGAAGCCAAGTTAGCCGAGTCCTTAGCTAAAGTCCGCTTGAGTGACTGATTAGATATTGTGTTCAATACTGTATTCATTCTGCTCTTCCCGTTCTTATTAATCGCTATTTTTGAGCCTCTATCATGAACAAATACAGATAACTAAAACATAGGACACGGCTGTATTTTTTGTCAGTGTTTTCCTACTTTAGATTCGTGTTTGTTATGGTATCTTAAACATCAAACATTAATATTTAGAGACAATATGCAGAAAGATTTCCGCATCGCTACATTTAATATCCATAAAGGCTCAACACATTTTGACGCCAGTTTTGCATTGCATCATCAAAAGGCTTTGTTGCAACAAATGCATGTAGATGTCGTTTTTTTGCAAGAAGTACAAGACGTAAATTCGCTTAAAAGTAAGCGCTTTTCGACATGGCCTATCGCGGGGCAGGCAGAGTTTTTAGCAGATTCGGTATGGTCAGATCACGCTTATGGAAAAAATTCCGTTTATCCGGCCGGTCATCATGGCAATGCACTGCTTTCAAAATTCCCTATCATTCACACGCATAATCAGGATATTTCGGCACATACTTCTGAGCAGCGCGGCATGTTACATTGTGAAATCAATGTACCGGATTGGAATACACCCTTGCATGCTGTTTGCCTGCATTTGGGCTTGTTCGCACATTGGCGGCAGCAGCAATTATTAGCAGTAGCGAATTATATTGAAACGCATATTCCAGCAGATGCGGCATTGATTATCGCGGGTGATTTTAATGATTGGAGCACGATCGGAGGCAAAAAATTTGCTAAACGTTTGCATTTGCATGAAGTGTTTGAACACCACACCGGTCAGCATGCACGCAGCTTTCCATCATGGTTGCCTATGCTAAGGCTGGATCGTATTTACGTGCGTGGATTTCGTATTAAACAGGTGGAAGTGCATTCTGGTCCGAGATTTATCAAACTATCGGATCATGCGATTTTATCGGCGACTAAGATATAACTGACTAAGATATAACTGACTAAGATATAACTGACTAAGATATAACTGACTAAGATATAACTGACTAAGATATAACTGACTAAAAATAACCGTCATAAAAATATAACAAATTAAGACTGGCAAAATCATGACTCCATTTATTAGCGGCAATCAAATACAGCTACTGCGCAATGGCATTGAATATTTCCCTGCGTTGGAAGCAGCGATTGAGCATGCCTCACATGAAATCTACCTGCAAACGTATATTTACGAACCCGACAACATTGGCTTACGTATAGGCGAGGCATTGAAACGCGCAGCGCAGCGTGGCGTAACCGTGAACGTATTATTGGACGGTTTTGGCTGTAAAAACTTACCGTCTGGTTTTGTGAATGATCTAGAAAAAGCCGGCGTAAAAATAATGTTTTATCGGCCGAAAATATCACCCTGGACGTTGAAGAAAAGCCGCTTACGCCGCATGCATCGTAAAGTAGCGATCATTGACGGGAAAGTTGGCTTTGTTGGCGGCATCAATATTATTGATGACTACAATGTGCCAGACAATACCCCACCGCGAATCGATTATGCGGTGCGTGTAGAAGGGAAATTGTTACCTGCAATATTAATCAGCGCGCATAAACTCTGGCGCCGCATCTCTTTTACACATTTACAAGCTAACAATCTACTACAGTCTTACCATTTAAAAACTGCTCAATCCGAACCATTAACACCAGTAAATTTGCAAGAAAAAGCAGTGCCACCGCATAAAAAACATAACGTCAATGCGGCATTTGTATTGCGCGATAATGTATTAAACAGACGCAGTATCGAAAACGCTTATTTAACAGCAATTGCCCAAGCACAAACGGAAATCATTATCGCCAATGCCTATTTTGTGCCCGGCAGGCGCTTTCGCAAGGCTTTGCTGGCCGCTGCTAAACGCGGTGTTAATGTCAAATTATTATTACAAGGGCGCCTGGAGTATTTTTTAATGCTTGCTACCCATGCTTTTTATGCAGATTTTTTGAAACACAGTATCGAAATCTACGAATACCGCAAAGGTTATATGCACAGCAAAGTCGCCGTGATTGATAGCCAATGGGCAACAGTAGGTTCTTCCAATATCGATCCGTTTAGCTTATTACTAGCGCGAGAGGCTAATGTTATCGTCAAAGACAAACACTTTGCGACAGAGTTGCGCACGGATATTATGCATTCTATTGAAGAAAGTGCTTACCACGTGCTGCCAGAAGAATGGTCTAGCCGCCATCTCTTCAAGCGTTTTCTGTCTTGGCTTGCTTATGGATTAGTCAGAGTATTTGTCGGGTTAATTGGTTATTCCAAAGAACAATAATATAAGCACAGTAATATTCAGCACAACAACCAATTAACCGATTTAAAAACGATAATACTTTTTTAGTTAGCAGCAGTTACACGCCAAACCTTATTACCCACATCATCTGCCACCAATAACGCGCCCTGCTTATCAATCGCAACGCCAACTGGCCGACCATAAGCATCACCATCTTGGCTTAAAAAACCAGTCAGCACATCAACGGGCATTCCTGCTGGCTTGCCGTTGGCAAATGGTACATAAATCACTTTATAACCACTGCGCGGTTTGCGATTCCAAGAGCCATGCTGACCGATAAACATACCATTCGCATAAGTTGCCGGTAACAATTTAGCATTGACGGATGACACTAAACCTAAAGATGCAGTATGCGCACCCAATGCGTAGTCTGGCACAATTGCTTTTGCCACCAACTCTGGCCTAGCTGGTTTTATGCGCTCATCTACATTTTGGCCATAATAACTATACGGCCAGCCATAAAAAGCACCCTTTTGTACCGATGTTAGATAATCCGGTACCAGATCATCGCCAATTTCATCACGCTCGTTCACTACTGTCCAAAGCGCGCCAGTTTCAGGCTCCCAAGCTAAACCATTCGGGTTGCGTAAACCTTCTGCAAACAGGCGCTGTTCAGCCGTTTTAATATCGATTTCCCAAATTGCCGCACGGCCAACTTCAATATCCATGCCGCCTTCACCTACATTGCTATTTGAACCCACCGTTACATATAACTTAGTACCTTCTTTGTTTGCGATGATATTTTTTGTCCAATGATGATTAAGCGGCCCGCCAGGCAAATCCACCACCTTGGTGCCGGGTGCTGATATTTTCAAATCGCCTGTCGTGTAAGGAAATTTAACCACCGCATCTGCATTGGCTACATACAATTCATCACCAACCAGCGCCATACCAAAAGGCGACATTAAGCCATCTAGCAATACCGTATTGATATCGGCGACGCCATCATGATCAGAATCGCGTAACAACATAATGCGATTAGCACTTGGTACGCCCGCGCCCGCTTTTGTCATCACCTTGCCCATCACCCAACCTCTTATGCTCTGCATGATGGTTTGATCGATTTTACCTTTGGGTGGCGCATTGGTTTCTGCCGCCAGCACATCACCGTTAGGCAGCACATATAACCAGCGCGGGTGATCCAAACCCTGTGCAAATGCCGCCACCGAAACGCCTGCCGCTGCAACGGGTTTTGCTTTATCTGACCAGCCAATTGCTGGCGCAATGTTCACGGTGGGCAGTAATTTTTTTTGTGGCGCATCTAATGCTGGATTTGGCCCGAATCCCACTGTATTGTCCGCTTTAATATCACTCACACTTGAACTACAAGCTGACAAGCTTATAAAAGCACTGGCAACCAGCACAACTAACAATTTTGGTTGAGCCAATTGCTGGGCGAGTTGCTTTAGAAAACGGTTATTTTGCATGATTGTTATTGATTACTTTCTCTGACAATTAATCTGTTTTTTTAATGGATGATGACGCTCAAGGTTTTAACTTAACCAATTATTTTGCTTAATTTATCCATGATTAATTTGCATGTTAATCCAACTTATTAAAGCTCATCTGTGTGATAACTAACATAAGTTAATGAATAAAATAAACGCATTAAAAACTGCTCAATTTTATTATCCAAAATTTCACCGGCAAATTTATTTGAGGTTCTGTGTTGGCTATCGCACATAGCAATTAAAACAACAAGATTAAACTAATAAATCAACAATGATAAAAGGTGTTACTTTAAATACTTAATAAATAAATTAACTACGGATTACCTTTTAATCCCAAAATATTTTTTATATATTGCCAATCAGTCTATTCATTCCAATCACTATCATTCATTAAGTTAACTATGAATCCAACACCAACAAATGAAAATGAAATCAAGCCGTCAGTAGAGAGTATCTTGCCGACAACTTCAGACAAAGTGCAAGTGACCAACGTTGCGCTCGTGGTCATTATGACCTTGGCTGTTATTTTTACACTGGATTGGGCGCAAGGATTCATCATCACCATGCTGCTCGGCATTTTGCTGTCATACACGCTCAATCCCTTAGTCATATGGCTGGAACAAATTAAGATTCCACGCGCAGTTGGATCAACGTTGGTTATTTTAGCGTTTATCGGCGCGGTTATTGGCTCTGGATATGGTCTGCGCGGCCAAGTACAGTCAATTATTACCCAATTGCCAGAAGCCGCTACAAAACTTACCTCTCATTTCGCCAGCAAGCGCGGCGCGCCACTTTCCAATATTCAGAAGGTACAAATTGCGGCTAATCAAGTTGAAAAAGCCGCCAGTTCTGTGGATAACATTTCCGAACAAAATAAAAAACAAATCATGCATGTTGTGATTGATGAACGAAAATTTAAAATCGGTGATTATCTGTGGCGAGGCTCACTAGGCTTTGCAGGGTTCCTTGGCGAAGCCACCATGATGATTTTTCTGGCTTATTTTCTATTGCTGTCTGGCGATGCATTTAAACGAAAACTGGTCAGGCTTGCCGGGCCTTCACTTTCACGCAAAAAAATTACCGTTAATATGCTTGATCAAATTAACTATTCCATTCAACGCTATATGTTTATGCTGGTGGTGACTAACGTCATGGTCGGCCTGATGATGTGGATTGCGTTACGCTTATTTGGCTTGGAAAATGCAGGCGCTTGGTCAGTTGCAGCAGGTTTTTTGCATATTATCCCCTACTTTGGTCCGGTGGCTATCGCCACGGCCACGGGAATGGCAGCCTATATGCAGTTTGATTCATTCATCATAGCGCTATTCATTTCAGGCACTTCACTATTAATCGCCACTTTTGTCGGTGTTTTTGTCACTACCTGGATGACAGGCCGTATCGCAAAAATGAACGCGGCCGCAGTATTTGTTTCATTATTGTTTTTTGCATGGTTATGGGGTATCTGGGGAATGTTGCTCGGCATTCCTATTATCGTCATCCTGAAAGTGATCTGCGAGCATGTTGAACATTTACGGCCGATTGCAGAAATTCTAGGCGATTAATCTTTTTAACATCAGCAATGTTGTTTGTAAATATGGCTGAAATCAACCGCCACATGGCTGTTTACAGCCAACCCATTTATTGAAGAAATATTTTCTTAATATAATCAATGTATTAATTAGTTTAATAGCTGGCATAAGTTTTGCCTATATAAACTCATCGCATGTTAAGCCATAAGCCACCTAATGATTAAAAACGGCTTGTCACTGGCACATTCGTATCGAGGATAAATCTAATGATGTCAGCCGCTTTACAGCAGGATTTAACACCGCCACACCCGCTTACCTGGCATGGTATTGATTTACGCTGGGCTTACGCAAACCTGCTACCGTCTATCAGCCAGCAAACACGTTGCCTGTATCGCGCGCAGGATGTGTTGCACGATGCACTCATTCGCTTTGCATTATCTAAAAATCCGCAAGTACATCAGCCGCATGCTTATTTAAGGTTAGTGGTTAAATCTGTTTTAGTGGACAGCTTTCGCGATACCTGTAAATTCGTGCCTTTGTTTAACGATACTTCAGAATTGGTTTCCAGCAATGCACAACAAGGCCATGTACTAGAGCAGACTTTAGTGCCCTCTGCCCAAGATATTGTGGAACTGAATCAACGCTTGAAAGCTTTGCAAATCATCGTTGATTCCCTACCTAAAAAGTGCCGCGTGGTTTTTTGGATGCACTGCGTAGAAGGTTATACGCACCCAGAAATTGCGCAAAAATTGGGTGTCAGTTTAAATATGGTAGAACGTCACATGATGCGCGCGTTGATCAGCTTGCGTGCAGAATGCGACGGAATGTTACGATAATATTTAATTAAATTAACCAGTTAAAATAAAAACTTAAACTATATTATTAATATTAAATGAATGTCTAAATAAGCATGACTACGAATCATGACCAGCACAAACAATAAAATCCGCAAAGAAGCCGCCATGTGGTTTACCCGCATGCAATCGGCGGATGCTGATCATGTGGATCGCAGCAAATTTGAGCAATGGCTGCTTTCTAGCGACGTGCACGCGCAGGAATATCAGGCTTTTGCAAATATGATGGATAGCTTTGCAGATAACGACAAACTGCAATCGCTGGCCGATACCATTCAGGCAAACAAACAGCAACGTGCCAGCCAAACCAAAGCACAACGCAGCAATATTATGCGCGGCGTGTTGAGTATTTTTGCAATTGCCATTACCGCGCTTATGGTCACGCAAGGGTGGTCGCAATGGCAGAAACAACCGGTTATGCAAATGGCTAGCACAACCTCAATTGGGCAAACAAAAGTGCAAAAGCTAGAGGATGGCAGCCAACTGACATTAAATGCAAATACCAATGTCAATATCACCTTCTATCGCAATAAACGCTCAGTCACCTTAATTAAAGGTGAAGTGGTTTTTGATGTAGCCAAAGATGCCAGCCGTCCTTTTGTGATTGATAGCGGCAATACACGCGTGACTGTTCTAGGTACGCGATTCGCCATTAACCGCCTGCAAAATCTAATGCGCATCAGTGTTGATCACGGCACCGTGAAAGTAGATAGCATTGATGTAAACGGACAAGTAATTGCGCCATCTACGCTTTTAAACAAAGGTGAAGTGGCAGAAACTTATACCGACAATGCCGCAAATCAACCGGCCAAAAAAGTGAACCGTAACGCAGAAGGCGCTTTTAGCTTTATTAATGGCTATGTATCGTTTGAACAAGCTGACTTGCCCGAAATAGCCGAAACCTTATCCAGATACAGTAAGCACCCGATTACCGTGCCTGACAGCGCATTTGAACAAGTAGATACACACAAAACTACCGTGCTTAACGCGCCAGAACTACAAACGGATGTACCGCAAACTCCAGCTTCCAAAATCACGGCGCCAAAAATCACAGCAATAGTCCAAATGAATAATATTGATGGCTTTTTAAATTTACTGCCAAGAATCGCATCGGTAGAAGTAAAAAATGCCGATAACAAAACCTTGTTAATCGTGAATAAAAATCATCAATAAAGCAGCATATAAAAACCGAATTTAAATTTAATTAAAAATATTTCATTAAAAACATCAGGTGTTTTGCATCCCCATACGTCAGTGCATTAACAACAGCACTTATGCGTAAAAAGGATTACTGATGTCAAAAGTATTAAAAATTAAATCCCATTCTAATCGCCCGCCCGCCAAGGCACATTCACAACGCTTGCTTTACCTTGGCATTATTGCCGCCCTAGCCTCGCCAAACCTTGTATTAGCCGCGCCGTTAGATGTGGATTTACCAGCACAATCGCTGGCTTTATCATTACAACAACTCGGAAAAGCCGCAGGTTTAACCATTGTGGTAGATAGCAAACTGGTTGAAGGCAAATCCTCGCCATCGGTTAAAGGAAAACTGGAATCCAGCGAAATTTTGCGCAGACTGCTGCTTAATAGCGAGTTGGGCCAAACAATTGAAGGCTCAAATGTCATTATTCAGCGCAAAACTGCCCTACCATCTGCTGAAAATCTGAAAAATAACCCTAACGATTTACCCTTAAATACAGAGTTAAAAACCGTAGAAGTACGTGCCAAACGTTTCTACGAGATAGGCCCTCTACCTGGGTTGGGGTTAACTAAAGAACAAATTCCTGGCAATGTGCAAAGTATCTCAGCAAAAGAGATTAAAGACTCTCACGCACTCAGCCTGACTGATTTAATGAACCGAAAACTACAATCAGTTAACGTGAATGATTATCAAGGCAATCCTTTTCAAATGGACGTCACCTACCGCGGTTTTACTGCAGGCCCACAAATTGGTACGCCACAAGGGTTAAGTGTGTTTCTTGATGGTATTCGTGTGAATGAACCGTTCGGTGACGTGGTGAACTGGGACATGATTCCAATGAATGCATTGGCGGGTGTGGATGTATTCCCAGGCTCCAACCCTATCTTTGGACTGAACACCCTGGGTGGTGCATTTTCCATGAAAACCAAAGATGGATTTAGTAATGAAGGAGTAGATGCCGATATTTTAACGGGCTCTTTTGGTCGCAAACAACTGCAGGCAGAAGCTGGCTGGAATAACGGCACAGTCGCTTTATTTGGTGCTGGCAACTTCTTTTTAGAGGATGGATGGCGGGAGAATTCACCCAGCAAAGTAAATCAGTTCTTTGGTAAGGCAAGTTACAGAGGAGATAAGCTGGACTTGAATCTGAGTACACTTATCGTCGGCACAGATCTTGTCGGCAATGGATTGTTACCCAGTGAAATGTATAAACAGAATAGAAATGGGTCTTTTACCGCCGAGGACACGACTAAAAACAGGTTACAACAATTTCAGCTATCAGGTGCTTTTCAAGCCACAGATACGTTTAGTATCACAGGACAAGTGTACCGTAGAAACAGCGACCGTAAACAGAGAGGTGCAGATGTTTACACTGAGTTCGGCGACAAAGCTAGAAACAGAAATTTAAGAGCTGGCGAAGAGTACACCTGTGTGTATAACAGTACGGGAAGAGCTGCAGAGTATGGTTTGCCCGATTATTATGTGCTAGATATACCCGATAATTTTGATACATTTGGATTTTCCAACGAATTTTTGTTTGATTATTTTATTCAAGACTACAACACAGCTACGCCTAATTATTCACTCTCAAACGGTGCGGCTGGGGCGCCGCCCGTCAGCGAATCATTTAACCGCGAGTTGCCGCGTGAGTTCGTCAGAATTGCTAACTTCAATTTCAATTTCCATAAAAATTTTCAGCAAACTAATTATGGAACAGGAACAACAGATTTAAGTGACGAATATGGAACAAGCCCTCTCGGAAATGGTGAGAATTTTTATAACTTCAATGGAGCAATATTTAACAACATATTTGCACAAGGTTCGGATGCTGCACAAGGTTTGCCACTCAATACTAATTCGAATATCAACCCATTTGGCAGTTTTGATTTTTACTATTACAGCGTAGATGACGATGGAAATGTAATGAAGCACATTGTGGCTTTTTTAAAACCAGACAATATGCAAAATTGTAATGACACACAAAACACGCACAGAGGCGGTATTCGAGAGTTTTTAACAGAGTTAGACCCCATCACAAATAATCATATACGTGTAGATGGCTTGTATCAGGATAATGGCACAGGTAAAGGTGTTGTAGAAGGAACGCCCACCGCTATTTTCAACAATGGTTTTATTAATCAAGTAACGGACGGGGCATCTATTCAGTTCAACTGGAATTTTCCCAAACATAAATTCATGGTGGGCGCGTCGATTGACAGTAATGAGGCGGAGTATGCCAATGAACAAATGTTGGGCTTGCTTGACCCTAGTAGAAAAGCCTATTTAGCACCCGATCAAATACGTTCTGAGTATGCAGCCGCCAGAATTGGTGTGAGTAATAACGATTTCGGTGGAAACTCCATCACCAAAAGTATCTATGCCAGTGAAACCTGGAGCCCCATCGAAACATTGCATATCTCAGGCGCTGTGCGTTATAACATGACCAAAACCAATATCGAGCTGGCGACTAGGAGGCTGCTGGATCAGTTTGACGATATTTCCAATTTTTACTCAACGCCCGATTATTATAATATTGCCGTCAATGGCGTTCGCCCGACTACTGGCTATAAGATCCCAGACCTGAGTATGGTGTTGGAAGCGCCACAGAAAGAGAAGCATAGTTACTATTCACTTAACCCATCTTTGGGTGCAAGCTGGCAGGCGCAAGAGAACCTAAACATATTTGGTAATGTCAGCCAAGGAACCCGTACGCCCAGTGTGATCGAGTTAGGTTGTGCATTTGACCATACGCTTGTGCCCGGTCCGAGAGGGCCGTTAGAAAAAAGTATTGCGGAAAATCGCTCATGTCATTTACCCAATACATTAGCTGGTGACCCACATCTACCACAAATTAAAGCGACCACTTTTGACCTTGGCGTACGCGGCGCGTATGCAAATTTATGGGGGTTTGATAATGTTGAATGGAATCTGGGGGTTTATCGCACCAATCTGAAAGATGATATTTACCTCATTACTTTTCCAGGCAATAAGAATTTTTTTGACACGATTGGTAAAACACGCAGACAAGGTTTAGAAGCGGGCATCAGCGCAGCTTTTGGCAAAGCGTCGTTTCGTTTGAACTATGCACTGACAGATGCGACTTTTCAAAGTAAATTTGAAATGGCGGCAGACGACAACAGCAGTGCAATACGCGCCGTGGATGGGGAATATTGCAATTACTTAGGCGTGTGTACTTATTCTGACCCTGAAGATGATGTTGGCCGTATTCGCGTAAAGCCGGGCAATCGCATGCCCGGTGTGCCGTTGCATAATCTGAATGCCAGCTTTAACTACGCACTGACATCAAATTGGCAGGTGGGTATTTCAGCCGTAGCGCATTCAAGCGCATTTTTGCGTGGCAATGAGAATAACGCGCACGAGCAAGGTAAAGGAATCACTGTCAGTCTTCCTACTTATGATGAGTTCGGTGCTCCCGATGGCGGTTTCCGACAAGTACAGCGCCGTCCTGCAAACAACCCGGGGAAAGTTGACGGTTATGCCACATTCAATTTCCAGACCAGCTATAAGTTCAATCAGGAATGGACAGGCACGATGATCATCAATAACTTGTTCGATAAAGAATATTTTAGTGCGGGTCGTTTAGGTCGCAATCCATTCTCCCCGTCAATCAATGGTGCAATTGGGCCTGATGGTTACAACCATAATTCGGGAGATTGGCTGAGTACCAATTTCTTGGCACCAGGAGCACCTAGAGGTGTTTGGTTTAGCTTAAATTGGCAGTTCGACCCCAATAAAAAATAACGATTAAAACTTGAGCAAAAAAGTGGTTAAGTACGGCCACTAAATAAGAAACTTAACCCTTAAAACAACAACAAAATGTTAATTAAACATGTAAAAACATCGAAAGACTTAAGTGATGCAACTTTTGTTGACATTCCCACTATCTTGCGTGAAGTAAAAGAGCATGGATTTTATTCAGCTTATTGCGTTAATTTAGTGCCGGATATTGTTGATCATCTTGCTTTGATCAGTGAAATCAACCATATGGCTAGACGTGCTAATTTGCGTGTAACTTTTAACTCGGAAGAAAGTATCTGTGTTTTTGAGAATAAAGATTAAGCTACATAAGAGTAAAGTTTTAAAATAGTAAAAAACAATACGGCGCTTTATAAAGCGCTGTATTGTTTTAATGTTAGATTGTTAACAAAAGATAAAAGCTACTCTTTATCATCCGGCAACGGTTTCGCACCACTCTCTTTGGTAACTCTGGCATCTGGCTTGGCAAGATTGATCAGCATCGTTTCCCAATCAGATATTTGGCTGTGAGCATCATTTTCCGTGAGTCCGTATGTCGCTTGAATTTTACCGGATAATGCTTCACGTTGACCATTGATCACATCCAGATCGTCATCGGTTAATTTTCCCCACTGCTCTTTCACATTGCCTTTCAGCTGCTTCCAGTTACCTTCAATTTGATCCCAAATCATATAGCCTCCTTTTTTACTCGTTAAAGCATTTAGCCTAATACTTAGAGCATCAAATTTAAACAAAATTGCAATTAAATGATATTAATTTAATTGCAGTTATTACTTTGCTTTAAGGTGGGTATCATTTTTAACGGATGTAACGCCTTTAACACCACGCGCCACTTCTGCTGCTTTTTCTATGTCAGCCTGCGAATTTACGAAACCACTTAATTGCACCACGCCTTTAAATGTTTCTACGTTGATTTCTGCGGATTTTAAACTTGGCTCATTTAAAACAGCGGTTTTCACTTTTGCGGTAATTAAGCTGTCGTCAATATATTCTCCTGTGCTTTCTTTTTTTGCTGTGCCTGCACAAGCCACTAATGTTGCCAAAGCAGCTATCGTTAAAATACTAGAAATCTTTTTAAGGCTTTTCATACGATTTACTCCATTTATTTGAATGAATATTGGTAGAGTCATTTTGGGCTGCATATAAAAAATGTTCTGTGCGATAACGCACTTAAATAAATGTTTGTTTCTGCTAAATTCCTGTTAACTTGCCAATATCAGGGCGAATTATCTCTAATTGACACAAGAAATATGACTGAACAGACCATTAAAATGAACTCGGGATTTACTAGAGCATATGCAAAAAATCAATCTAATTAATCTAACAATCGCCTTGTATACAACGTTAATTGTAGGCTGTTCATCTATCCCTTTAATGACACCAGACATGGCGTTACAATCGCCACACAAGGTGCAACTGGAAGGCGCAAATGGCAGTTTAAGCAATGCACAAAGCAAGCTCATACTGACCAAGCTTAAAAAAGACGGCGAAGATACCAGCATATTTGACAGGCATTTAGCGTTGGAATCGGAGATTGTCGGCAGCCCATTGATTATTGGCAACAAAGTCGATTTGCTGATTGATGGCCCTTCTACTTACCAAGCCATGATGTTGGCGATTGAAAACGCCAAAGACCATATCAATATGGAAACTTACATCATTGAAGACGATGAAATTGGTCAAAAATTTTCCGAAGCGTTTATCAAAAAACAACAAAGCGGCGTGCAAGTGAATTTGATTTATGACAGCGTTGGCAGTAGCAGTGCACCGAAAGAGTTTTTTAAAAAACTATCCGACGCTGGCGTTAACGTTCTGGAGTACAACCCGATTAACCCTTTAAATACACGAAAAGGTTGGGATGTGAATCAGCGCGACCATCGAAAGTTATTAATTGTAGATGGCGAAATTGCGTTTGTAGGCGGCATCAATATTAGCAGCGTCTATTCCAGCGGCTCTTTTGGCGGCTCTTCCAGCAAACCAAACAGAAAGTCTAAAAAACACCAAGAACAAAAACAGCCGGAAAACTCCATCCATTCAAATGTCGGCAATCCAAGTCTTGGTCCGGTATTAGTCAATAATCCACCACACCCCCCTGCAGCTTCAGAGATTGAAGGCACCCCTTGGCGCGATACACATATGCAAATGACAGGCCCAGTGGTGGCAGAGTTTCAAAAGCTATTTTTTGAGACTTGGGCAGCACAAAAAGGTCATGAGCTTGCACGAAGGAATTATTACCCTGCGTTAACGAACCAGGGCAACGAAATCGTACGTGCCATTGGCAGCACCCCTGATGAGCCTTATAGCCAAATTTACTCTACATTGATTTCTGCAATTAATAGCGCAGAAACGCAGATTTTCTTAACAAATGCTTATTTTGTGCCAGATGCGCAATTGTTGGCCGCGTTAAAAGAAGCTGTTGCACGCGGCGTGGATGTACGCTTATTACTGCCAGAAAAAACCGACTCAAATATGGTGTTTCATGCTTCACGCTCGTTTTACGATGAGTTGCTGAATGCAGGCGTAAAAATATACGAAAGACAAGGCGCGTTACTGCATGCCAAAACTGCGCTAATTGACGGTGTTTGGTCAACTATTGGTTCTACCAATTTGGATTGGCGCAGTTTTGTGCATAATCAAGAAATTAATGCTGTGATGCTGGGGCAAGATTTTGGCGGAAAAATGCAGCAAGTGTTTGAAAAAGATTTAGCCGAATCTAAACAAATCACATTAAAAGACTGGCGCTCCCGCTCTGTTACTACGCGGTTAAAAGAACAAGCCGCTCGTTTGTGGGCAAGGTTTTTATAGTCTGATCCTCTAGCTTAATATCAATCTTAAGGAAACTTAACCCAAAACAATGTTATTAAAAACACGTATATTTAGAGTAATTTTATGCATTTCTAGTGTTTTATTCAGTTGTACTCAAGCATTTTCCGCAGAATCTACAACCCTTAAATACAACGCTGAGACTTTAAGTGAAAAGCACACAGAATTAACTAAGCAATTGAATAGTAACCAATTTAATCGCCCGCTTTATCTTAACTCTGAGGAGTCATCCGATAATTTAAAAGGCGAGATTTACGCTGTTGTTAACCACCCTTTTGCAAAAGTGAATACTGCGCTCAATAACCCTGCGCATTGGTGCGATGTATTGATATTGCATATTAATATTAAATACTGCCAAGCAAGCAGCAATAAAAATGGTGCAGTGTTGAATGTTAACCTTGGTAAAAAGTACGATCAGTCGCTAGAAGACACTTCTCGCGTGGAGTTTAATTATCGCGAAATAGTCAGTTCTGCCGATTACTTTGCTATTCAACTGAATGCAGAAAAAGGGCCGTTAGGCACATCTAATTACCGCATTTGGATTGAATCGATTCCGCTTAAAAATGGACAAACCTTTTTGCATTTTACTTACACATATTCATTTGGTTTAACGGGCCGAGTTGCCATGAAAACCTATTTAGCGACCATCGGCAGGGATAAAGTTGGATTCACGCGCACCAACAAACAAGTAGATAGCAATCCGCCTGATTATATCCAAGGCGTACGGGGCGTGGTTGAGCGCAATACGATGCGCTATTATCTGGCAATTGATGCTTACCTTGCGACGCTAAATATAGCATCCGACAGCATGCCAGAAAAGCGCTTTCAGCTTTGGTATACCAGTAATGAAAATTATCCGCGCCAATTGCATGAGGTGGAACAAGCAGAATATATGGCAATGAAACGTAAGGAGTATAAACGCCAGCAAACAGCGCTTTAGTTTCTTAAATGTAGATTTAGAAGAAAAAGCGCAAGCCAGCATACGGCTTGCACTTCTTATAACGTTATTAATGTCTTATCTTAACTGTTTATACACTAATGAATCACCACGCCCCACGGAAATTGACCCACTGGGATTTCACTTAATACAGCATTCTTTTCCGTATCAATGACAGTTACGCTATTGCTGCGACCGTTCGCAACATAGAGCTTTTTGCCATCAGGCGTTAGCGCCATATTCCAAGGACGTTGACCAACAGGAATCGTCGTAATCACTTTATTATTAGCAGCGTCAATCACGCTAATATTGTGGTCACCGCCATTGCTCACATAAACACGGCTGCCGTCATGCGAGACTTTCACACCATTTGAACGCAATCCCACATTGATGCGATGCAGCACTTTCCAATCACCTACCGATACCACCTCAACCAGATTAGCCGCCTCATTGGCAATATATACCAGCTTGCCATCTGGTGAAAAGCCAATGCCACGCGGATGCTTAGTGGCTTTAATCAAATGCACCGATGTATGTGTCGTCACATCAATCACATCTACATCGCCACTTTCTTCGTTACTTGCCAACAGCCATTTTCCTTCTGGTGAATATACGCAATGCTCAGGATTGCGACCTTGTGTTTTTGCGGTGTGTATCAGCTTTTCCGTCGCTAAATCTACAAATGAAACCGCATTTTCTTCTTCTAAACAAGCTGCGAGTGTTTTGCCATCTGGTGCAATATCAATGCCTTCTGGCTCGTCCCCTACTTTCACCAAACCGATTTGCTTGCCTTCTTTTACATCCACAATGGCCACTGCATTTTTATCACGCACCACCACATACAGTTTTGTGCCTTCAGGGTTTAATGCCACCGCTTGTATTTGCTTGCCAAACTTACCTTTTTTAGGCAGCGTATCCACCACTTTATCTGTAGCCGTATCAATCACCGATACTTTGCCATCTTTTTCATTGGGCACATAGGCGAAAGGTTCTGCGAGTGCATAACCACTTAAAGACAGGGTAGTAAGTAAAGCTGAAAGTAAAACTGTGCGAGACACTTGCATGATGATAAAACTCCTAATAATACAATCGAGAAAACAATGTACACAGTAGCTTTGTTGCTAAGGATTGGGTACGCAATTAATCATGAATACAAACGGGATTTTTTCCTGCATCTATCGGGAATATATGAATCAAATGAATAGATTAAAGCAGTTAAGAAAACGCCGCCTACTGAATAGACGGTGATGCGATAAACTGTCCAAATGCACGGCTTTGCGCGCCAGTGGCAATACTCTGTATCACTTGATTGGTTTCGGCATCAATCACCGTCAGCGTATCGTCCATCCAACTAGCCACGTAAATACGGTTATGTTGCGAATCATAACTGATACCTTCCGGCGTACCCCCCACTTTAATAGTGGCAATCACTTTTTGCGTTTCGGTGTCGATAACCGATACGGTATCTGCTTGCGTATTGGTGACATAAATACGGCTGCCATCCGTGTTACTAGTCGCGCAGTAAGGGTGATTACCAACTGGAATGGTGGCAATCACCGCATCGCGATGCACATCGATTACCGACACCGTATTACTTTCAACATTCACCACATAAAGCAGCTTGCCATCGCCTGATAGCGCCATGCCAAACGGATGTTTACCAACCGCAATTTTATGAGTGATTTGCATGGTTTTGGTATCAATCACGCCCACATCATTACTATCGCGATTAGCCACATATAAACTAGTGCCTTCGCGGTTTAACACCATGCCAGCTGGCAATTTACCCATTGCGATTGCATGGGTCTGTAAATAGTTTTTAGCATCAATCACCAACACTTGGTCATTAAACCAATCGGCAACAAACAGTTGATCGCCACTTTTACTAACTGTCACACCAACAGGCGCAATGGTCAGCTTAATCTCATGTATGACTTGGTTGGTTAACATATCCAACACAGAAACCGAACGGCTTTCCACGTTGGTGATATACACGCGATTCTGCTTTGTATCTACCGCCACACCAACAGGTGCAATACCAACTTTAACGTTGCTTATCACTGTATTACTGGCCAGATTCACAACCGAAACAGTATTGTTACCCTGATTCGTCACATAAGCGAAAGGCGCGGCATTTGCCAGAAAACTCCAGCAAAGACATATGCCCACCAACACCACTGGTTTTATATTGAGCATACTAAATTTGTGCGAATGACGGCGATTGTGTTGCATCTATAGTTTTTCATCTTTTTAGAGCTTTTCTGCGGCAAAGGTCGATGCAGAGTTGAGTGTTAAGAATACTGCATGGATTATAGTAGCGAGATACCGATACAAATCGCACACAAACTATCATAGGATTTTTTCCCATAGTATATTGGGAATTTTACGATTGTTTGTAGCGACCTTATCAAGCATGTTGTACGTTTGCTTATTAAGCCAAATATTCAATGATAAATACGCTGTGAAAGTTACTCCGCATTTTGTCGATCACAAACGACATCGACAACTGATCTTGATTGAATTAATCAGCGTCCTACTCACCTTTGTAGTAGCCTACGCCCTATCAAGTATATTCAACGTATCTGACCGTTTTTACGAATGGGCGCAGCAGTATGAAAAAACCAGCGATATTGATGAACTCATATTCGCATTGCTCGCTTTTTTACTGGCTCTGATATGGTTCGCTAAACGGCGCATCAACGAATCTCGTCAATTGATTTTGCACAACCACACCTTGCTGCAACGATTACTGCAAGTGCAAGAGGAAGAGCGCAAAGCCATTGCGCAGCATTTGCATGATGATTTGGGGCAGCATTTAAACGCGATTAAAGCGCATGCCAACATACTGATAAATGATGTTAGCAACGACGCGGCGCTTTTCGCGGCAAAACGTATCAGCGATAGCGCAGATCATGCCTATGATATGACCAGACGCATGATGCACAGCCTGCGACCCGTGGCTTTAGATAAGTTGGGATTATCAGCAGCCATTGAGCACATGATAGACACTTGGAAAATAAGCGAAAGAAAGCCAAAAGCGATAGAGTATCAGCTGGAAATAGTTGGCGATATTGACTGTTTACCAGAGTGCACCAGCATTGCCATTTTTAGAATTGTGCAAGAAGCGCTCACCAATATTGCAAAACACGCCCAAGCTAGCCTGGTGCATGTTGTGATCAATAAGTCTGATACTTATTTGAATATCACGGTACAGGATAACGGCATTGGGTTTGATATTCATCAAAAAATCGCTGATAAACAATTACAAACATGCTACGGCTTATTGGGGATAGCTGAACGTGTTGAATCATTGACTGGGACGATGAACATACTCAGCATCCCGTCACAAGGCACAGCAATTACAGTGGAAATTAATATAAATAAGTCAATTAAATCATGTGATTAATAAAAATACTTAACCAAAAATATTAGATAATAAAACATCAAATTTTGATATTTAGTATACCGCTTAACATTGTGGCGTCCCCACGGGGATTCGAACCCCAGTCTAATATCTTTGCATTAAAAAATGACTGAGGCCTAAATTTCTTAGGCAGCAAGTGCCTCAAAAACACATAGCTTACGTGCCTCATTAAAACTCACCTGTAACCGAGCGTTGTTTGCCAGCACTTTAATCATCACTGCCTGTGCCGCGAAATCAAGCTCATCACCGACTATATCATGACAATATGCTGAGCAAAATCCATTGCGTTCCACCTCTTGCACGATATTGGCAAGTGGTAAGGATTGTGGAAAAGCATCATTTTTCTGTGTCATTTCAGGCATTAAGTTTTCACTACTTTAGTCTGACAAAACAATACTGTCTTCACGCACAATTAACCAACGGCCATTTCTGTTTTCTAAATCCACCACTTTTTGTAGTGATTCCTGCTCTTCTCCAGCGGCCAGTGTTTGTGTAAAAACAGCGACAGCATGATCACCACTGGGCTTAATAGTCAGGTAAGAAATCTTGATAGCAGAATGATCATCTTTGCTGATTTCAGTTTTACGTTTGCGTTCCCACTGCTGTCTAGTACTGCCATCCGGCGTAACAAAATTAGCGGCGTAGCTATTAAAGTAAACATCCAAGCTTTTATTGCTCAGTGCCGTTGCCCAGGTTTTAATCGTTTTATCAATCGCGACCTGTTTCTCAGCATCTACAATACTTACTCCATCATCGGCAGGATCAGCCTGAATAGCCGCCTGTATTTCCGCAATATCTTTTTCACTTGCTCCAACCAATTGCGTAGGAACTTGTTTCGCTTTTGCTGCCGCTAGTCTTGCATTTGCGCTTTTTATATATCGCGGTGCCTGATCAAAATCATAGCGCAGATTTAAAGACACGATTTGCCCAAAATATTTCTCACGGAAATTAGCGTCATAGCTTGTAAGCAATGTAATTTGATCATTCTCATCATCACTGGTTAAACGTATGCTACCGCCCACGATTAGATCATCTCTAATCGGCTTGATACCTGGGCTGCTAAAGCTACTCCCACCGAATACAAAACGCGCTGTACTATCTTGTGCTATATCGCCAAATTCATGGCGATACATACCGTGCAATTCCAATTCTGCACCCCAAGTGTCTTCTTGCAGGCTGTAAATAACCTTTCCGCCCAAGCCTGCGCGTATAGAATCAAAACTACGGCTTTGTACAGCCAAGTTGATAGGCGAGCTTTCCAGAGAAAATTGTGGTAAACCATTTACCAATACGGGTTGCGGTGGAATATCTGTTCTGCTGTAATCCAGAACGATTTTTGAAACCTTACCATTCTCGCGATAGCTGCTTTCTTTAAGATGGGTATAATCTAAAGATGCCATTGGTACGAACGTTAAGTTATCGTCTACCAGAATTGGCCATCCGGCATCCAGACGGCTAGATAGTTGCCAGCTATCATGTTGTCCTGTCGCCGTGTTTTGCACTAATTGGCGACGTGAGTCATAAGTATTGCGCCCAATACCCAGAGCTGCATTTAAATACCAGTTGTCGTAATTCTTGGTTCCATAAGCCGCAGCAAAAAAACTATTGGTATCTAAACGGTTATTTACCGTGCTGCCGGCATTGGTAAGATTGCCACGCGCATAACCAGCGGCAAAGCCCAAGCGCAAGTCCTCATAGTCATCTAACTCACGGTCCGCCCCCATCACTACACCAGCCGATGATAAGCTATACCCATCGGCTCCCTGTAAAGTCTCCTGAGTGCCACGATCACCAAACCCCTGTACCCATATCGCTTTAGAACTGGGGTTTGATGTAGTATTTGAAGCATCTGACAATGTGCCGCTTTCAGTTGCAGCTGTCATCACTGGCTCAGCAAACGAAGCATAATTGCTGGCTGGTAAATAACTACTCACCAAGCGACTGTTGATGATATTAAATATCTTATCGGTATTGCCCAGCACCATGCGGATAGCGCCATCATTGACTTCCGGGCGCAACCTTTCAGAAGCACGAATCACATCTACGCCTTTAAACTGCTGTAATTCTGCTTGTAACTCAAGTGCTAATCGATCATTACCCTTATATGAGAAAAATGCATCGACTGCGTTTACTGCTGCGGGCGTTACCCGAGATAGCAACACATCAGGCACAGTAAGATCAGCTGTAAGAAACAAATCTCCAGAAACATCGTTTGCGATCCATTGCACAAAACCATCCCCGTTTTGTACTGTAGGTATACCTATTGCGTTAGTGGCTACCAAATGACTATCGCCATCTTTTGCGAATGCATTTGGATTAATGGTTGGCGTTAAAATACTGCCACTTGAAAAAGTAGTATTACCAAGTGCATTAATCTGACCGACTTGAGTACGGCCAATGTCAACGATGTATTTGGAACCAGCATTCATCATCACATCGCCACTTACATTCAACGTAGCATCGCCAACATTGATGGTGCCATTATTAATGAGGTTACCTGTAATGCTACCCATGGTTTTATTAAATGCTGTGACACCGCCCGGTGCATTAAGGCTAGAATTAGCGCCAATAATCACATTATTCGCTGTCATGCTGGATCTGGAATCAAAGTCAAAATTCTTGGCAGTTAAATTAATATCACCCGTGACGTTGTAATTGCCATATAAAACAAAACCCACTCCGCTTAAATTAAAATCCGTAAAACCAGTCACATTGCTTAACTGCCAATTACAAGGGCTTTGGGCACTGAACGCATTTTGGTATTGATCAAAACAATTAATATTAAGCGTGTTATGGCCTAGACCTTGTGCGGTAAAGGTATTATAAATATAGGTGTTCACAGCCATCGTTAAATTGATGGTATTCACAGAACCCGCAACATCGTTAATCGTAATATCACCAATATTGGGCTGGCTACTATTAAGGGAACTTGAATTCAGTGTAAACGTGCGGTCACCATGCACTTTGTATAATGGGTTAGCAACACCACCTACTACGCTTACCACTTCCGAGTCACTTTGATCTACAAAAATATTGCCGATTCTGCCTTCTGCATTATTCACAACGTGCGCGCCTGAACCCAAGTAAAGATTACCGATCGTGCTTTGATCCAGATTGATAATGCTATTTCTAGGGCCAACATCTTCGGGGCCATATGCCAGAACCAATGACGGATTAGCTGCTTGTGCACTGGTTAATAGCGGATTTTTATCCACGACGTAAACGTTACCCATATAGCTAAGTGGACTACCATTAATCACCGTGTTTCCTGCAGTGACATTCGTTGCATACTGCGATCCATCTAATAATACTGGCGCGGTATAATTTGCGCCAGCGAAACTGACGACACTATCCATTACAGCATTATTGTTAACAGTTAAAGAAGCAGCGTTGGTAAATATCGCTGCTGAATTTTGCCCGCTGGCTCCGATAGAAGCAGGAAAACCAACAGACTGAAGATCCGGATAAAAAACTCCATCATCAATACTGGTGTTATTGACGGTTAATGAAGTGGTAGAAGCATCAGCGTGAATAGCAGAAGCATAACCCGCCAATATGCCATTGTTGTACAGCAAGCCATTTACATCATTTGTCCAAGCACTAGGATCAAATGCCCTAGCTGACCCATCCATCATAATCTTACCGCCTAGATTATTAATGACGATGGCTGAACCACCATTTGAAGCTAAAGTACTGACTTGCTCTACCGTTGAGCCTGTATTTCTTAATATTGCACCAATATCAGGAAAGAATGTTCCATAAATGTCGGTGAACCCTGGTCCTGTCAATGTATTGCCATCTGTAGTACGGTTTGTGAGCGTTACAGGGCCGCTGGCATTATCCAAGGTGATTGCTCCTTCTAACAACGCATTATTGTTTTCAGAGTCTCCGCTACAGGTAAATGTGCCATCGCCATTATCGATACAGGCGGCTTGTGCAAAATTAGGCGTTAACATTGCGGCCAATGCTAACAATACATTTGTTACCAGTAAGCTTTTTTTATAAGTGTGATATTGATTCATTATTTAACCTCCGCATAGCTTGCGCTGCTTACTTTTAATGGCTTACTTAATTTGCTATTTTTTTGCTTAATTGAATTAATCTGCGAAACATTCGATACAGAGTTTTTAACGGGAACAATCGGATTAGCCACTTTGTTGCCAACTGGCAAACTATGCTCGCGAATGATTTTCCAATTACCTTCCTGCTGCTCAAATGTCAGCACTTTGCGAACAAGCTCTTGCTGTTGACCGCGTACTAACGCCTGGTTAAATACAGCCACCATTTTTTTGCCTTGTGACGCAACAACGATATCGTTAACGGCGACAGATGAAACTGCATTGCTGACAAATTGCATTTTTTGTTGCTCTATCCAAATTTCGCGCCCATTTTCACCGTTAACTTTTACTGTTGAAGTACTGGTCGGCGTAAAACTAGAGGCATAATTTTTAACATAGGCTTCTGCATCGTTTTTAGCTAATGATTGACGCCAAACCTCAACAGCAACAGCAACTTCTTGTTCTGCGACCTGCGTAGCCGCATTAGCATTACCGCGTTTTAGTATTGGCAATGCTTTTACGTTATTAAGCGCTTTGTTTAAAGCAATCTCTTCACTCGTTAATGCAGGCGAACTGGGCAATTCAGAACGATCAGGCTCTGTCATTGTTATGCCAGTTGAAGGAATCTCAGATTTTCTGGATCTGTCAAAATCATAGCTTAGCGCCACCCAAACACCTCTTGGGGCACCGGCTGAAATGAACTGAGATGGTATCCATTCAGATGAGTTGTAATTAAATCCCCCTGCGCCGATTGCACCATACCTAGATGGCGCAAATGGGTTAGTGCCTAATCGTCCAGCGGTATAATATTTTTTATCCAAAACGTTATTAACCAACACTGTCGTCGCCCAGCCTCTTCCTAAATCATAGCGGGCATTCATATTCAGCACGGCGTAACCAGGTGCAGTACCTGAGTAATTATTATCAGGTGTTTTAAATTGATACCCTTGCTGGAAAGTAACCACTCTTCCTGGGCTAGGCGTATGTGCATTATTTTCATTGCCGCGTAAGAACGAGCCACTGTGCGCAACAACATTCAGATTAGCTTTGAATTTAGGGGTAAATTTATAACCCCAGTTAAAGTTGATATTATTGAAAGGCACGCCAGGCATTACGTTGCCAGGCTTAACCTGAATCATATTGTAATCAGGACCCAACACTAGACCACGCGAGCTATTATTAGGGCTGACCGTTTTGAAATAAGATTGATAAGTCGCTTCGGTCAGCGAATAGTTGATTCTGAAATCCGATTTTCCATACTCCCCCGCCAAACCAAACTCTATACCTTGGCGACGTGTGTTACCTACATCCTGGAAAAAGCTCAATTCACTGGTAACAGAGACCAAGTTAATGTCATCTTTTACTTCTGTGCGATAAGCACTGACATTCCACTCCAGGAAATCCCCAAATTTTCCGCGTGCGCCAGCCTCCACTGTTTGTGCTTGTACTTGCGGTAAATAAGGGTCGCCAGATAATGAGCTTGGGAGCTTACAGCCACGCCCTTCTACCAGGCTGCGAGGTGCCAAACCGCCATAATAAGGGCTTTGTATCAAGGTGTCGTCATACGCACAACCCAGCTCAATCACGGATGGTGCACGCGTGCCCTGATTCCAGTTCGCATAGAGATTTAAATTAGGCTTAGCTTGCCAAGTAGCGCCAACAGATGGGTTAAGTGAGTAATAGGAAAATTTTTCTCTGGCTGGCTTATCTAAGATGCTGGCACCAAATCTAGGATCATTTCTGATGCTTTCCTGAACCAATTGATCCCAGTAAATATCGGCTGGAATTGGGCTATCAATACTATAAGGGCAGTTAGATAAATCGTTACCGGAACATATCACAGCAAAGGGATAGCGATTCTGATAGAACAGATCTGCCAGTCGGCGCTCTGCTTTTGTAGGCGCCAGCAAATTATTAATTTTGGTCGTATTGTAACGTGCAGAAGCAGACAGATTAAGCGTTTGTATCGGTGACCAGGTTTCGCTGAAATAAACACTTTTAGTAGTGGATGTGCCCTCGAAATCATTAATCGTTAAATCATGGTCTGCAGCGTAAAACTCTTCACCTAACTGGCTTGGATCACTAAATACATTGCGTTTATTATCCATCAAGGCTAAGCGTGATTTACCTACATAACTGGCGTCCGCTTTATCGATGGATGTCCCCAGCATTAATTTATGCTGGTCAAAGTTAAAGTTAAACTGTACCGCCGCACCTTTGCCTGATTGCTGAATATTAGAGTTGGTAATAACAGCGGTTGGCGTACCTTCTATTACTCCGGTTCCTGTGCCCATGCCATTATCGGTATAGCCATTGGCACCATCTCTATCCGTATATGGCTGGCTTGGAATCGATCCTTGATTCCATTCCCGTTCCGTTCTGCAAGTGTCGGCATTTAACGCGGGTGCAGCAAATGCATATTTTGTTACACCATCCTGCTCAAACTGAAAGCCCCAGCCAAAAGCATTTGCACCTATAAACTGATCGGCCGTTATAAAGAACGGATTGGTTGATGGGCCTTCGGCTATATCATTGACAAAAACATCCCACACACCGGATTTAAAAACCGTCTTCAAACCATCTGAAACTTCAGTAGGTAATTCGGCGTTATAACTGACCAAGTTGTAATCAGGGTTGCCCATGAATACACCGGTAAGAAAATCCCATCTCACATCATCGTTCAGAACATAGTAATTAGGAATACCGTCGTTATCTGCATCAGCATACGCACAGACAATCCCTGGCTCACTATTAGGCAACCTTGTTCCATACATGTGATAGCTACGGTCACTATTATTGAACGTTTCCTGGTCAATAATATCGCCAGTGGTGGAGTTACGTTTGCTGTTGCGGTTATAAACCTGACCAGTAATATTAAACGTGTCGTTTACATCGAATGCCGCAGATATTTGAAATTGCAATAGCTTGTTTTTGGTTTCATCGGGAGACGTAAATACCGAACTGGCATCCTGTCGATATAACTCTTGCGGCACTGTACCATTACCTTTTAATTTATTGAGAACAGCTAAAGTAGAAAGACCTAAAGATAAGCGTTCACCCTGCCACTCCAGCTTACCAAATGCCTGATTAACCTCACTGGGTGAATTGTCGCGCCAGCCATCTTCCAGAAAAATATTAGCAGCAGCAAATGCTGCAATGCTGCCGTTGTTCCAACCACCAGATGCCTGTAACTGCTTACGCCCATAAGAACCTTTTAAAATCTCTGCAGAAATGCCTTCATCAGTAAAACCACTTTTGGTTTTCATCGACAATGCGCCACCTAAAGTATTGAGACCAAATAAAGGATTTGAACCAGGAAATATATCAAAGCCGCCTAACGCATTCATGGGAATCATGTCCCAATTCACTACATCGCCAAATGGCTCGTTAACGCGGATACCATCAAAGAAAACACTTAATCCTTGTGGCGTACCTAATTGCGGAGAAGCGGTAAAACCACGATAAGTCACATCCATTTGAAATGGGTTGCCTTGATAATCATTGACGTTAACGGACTGCAATTTAGAGTTAAGTAAATCTGCCAGACTTAACGAATGTGCTTCTTTAATTTCCTTGGCTGAGATGCTTTGAATATTGCCGGGAATCTGCTCTTTGGTTAAATTAAGTCCTGGTAACGGCCCAACATCTTTAAAGCGTCTGGCTTTTACCACGGTTTCTTTTAGCTCTAGGTCAACATCTTTGCTATTTCTAACGGCTGGTGGCAATTTGTCTAAAAAATAACCGCCACGCTGATCGCTTACTGCTTGCAAACCACTGCCAGATAATAATATGGCAAAGCCTTCATTGACGTTATATTCACCCTTTAAGCCTCTTGTTTCCTTGCCTTGCGCAATCGCTGGTGCAAATGATAAATAGACGCCAGATTGTCTTGCAAATCGGTTTAAAGCATCATCTAATGGCCCGGCAGGAATATCATAGGTTTTACGGGTATTGGCACTAAAGGCTGTTTCTGCGCTGGAGTACGGCGCATAAAACAGACCTGATACAAAACTTAAACTCATCGCCAAAATCAATGTCGGCAATCGTTTTCTGCGGAAATTTGGTAATGCAGAAAATTGCGGTAAACCCGTATTTAAAAGCAGGTGCTGATGAGAAGTAGTTGGTTTGGCCTTAATGCCGAATTTTTTATACTTTGCCATGTTCTTACCTTTGCAATTCGATAGATTATTTAGCTTCTAATTGCTATACCGAACGAGATGCAAAAAACTGTAAAAACAGTTACAAAAATATTTATTTTTAGGAAATTAATACGAAATATACTTAATAATTAGCTAAAGTAAGCTATGTGTTTATTAATTATTTACTTTAATAAATATATTTAAGTTATTAATTTTTAATAACTTAAATGATTAATAAAAATTTTCAAGCAAGAATATTCAAAAAAATTAATTAATTTAAAAAAACTAGCTACGCTTAACTAATACTGTCCAATAACGCATGCGCGTTACCGCATCAATCGGCAATGTTTGCTGTAACGTCTCAATCACTTTATCAGTATCTTTTAATGGGAATACGCCAGATATCGTGATATTTTTTGCAGATTCGTCACAAGTAATTTTCCCTTGCCAGTAACGATCAAGCTCCTCTACAAAATCCGCCAAACGCATATTATTGGCAATCAGCACACCATCTGACCAAGCATTTAAATTCGGGTCAGCTGGTGTCACTTTTCCTGTTTGATTCGCACTAAAAATCAGCTGTTGGCCTGCATTAAGGTGAATAGCAAGTGCGGCGTTTTTTGGTCGAACTTCTAAAGCACCTTCGTATACTGCAGCCAAAGTTGTATTTTCTTGCTGGCGCACTAAAAAGTGCGTGCCCATTGCGCGCACGTTACCTTGTGCAGTTTGCACGCTCAATGGTCGATAAAGCGCAGCAGATTCATGCGCCGTCGTAATCAGTACTTCACCTTTTACTAACTCTATTAACCGCTGATTTCTATCGTAATAGATATTTACCGCACTATTGGTGTTAAGCATCATGCGTGAGCCATCTGCCAGCATCACCGTGCGTTGCTCGCCAACTCCGGTTGCATGGTCTGCCAACATTTGCTGCCAAGGCGCAAAGCGGTAACCACTAAATGCAAACGTACCAACACCAGCCAATACTGCAATCGATTTCAGTGCGCTTCGTCTATCTTGTAATTTTTTATCTACATTTACGCGCAATTTAACCAAACCATCCTGCTCTAAAGTTGCATGCGCGAGGTTGGATGGCACGGCCTTAAGATTGTAAGTCAGACTTTGTAATTGCTGCCACGCAGCTTCATGTTGTGGGTTTTCTCCACGCCAATCGTTACACCCTTCTAAATCCTGGCTACTCGCAATACCTGATTGCAATTTCACCATCCAATTAATTGCCTCCTGAACAATTTTTGGATGGATGGCCGCAGAGTGTGTAAATGGATTTTGCATGATGAATATGTAGATTATTTAATCAATACTGAAGGAAATAACTCGCTTAAAACTTTAAGTTTGATAACGCACCGCATAACAAGCAGCATAAGTTTGTGTCATGTGTTTTTGCACACAGCTGAGCGAAATATTGAGCTGTTTAGCGATCTCTGGATAAGTCATCCCATCTAATTGGGAGAGCAAGAATATGCGACGCGATTTCACAGACAAACCTTCTAGCATTTGATTAATCTGCTGCAAGGTTTCTAGAATTAGCGCATTTTCTTCAGGTGATGGCACTTGCGACTCTGTCATTTGCGCCAGTGCATTTAAATAAGCACTCTCAATCGCCTGATGCCTGTAATGGTCAATCAACAAACCTTTTGCAATAGTGGTCAGCAACGATCTGGCTTCATCCATCACTAAGGTATTGATCGCTATCGTATTTTGCTTGGCAATGACCCGTACAAAGGTATCTTGCGCAAGATCAGCCGCCCTGTGCGAACAGCTTAGTTTTCTGTTTAGAAAATTAACCAGCCAGCGATAATGGTGCATGTAAACATCAGCAACTGTTAAGCAACTAAGCTCTACATTGGTATGCACAGCCTGCCCAACCACCTGCAGACTAGCACCTGTCACCTCTAAATTTGTGTTATTTACATTGTATGTATTTAAATCGTACATAAGTTGTGCCAAATTAAATGGTTCTAAATTTAATTACAGCGCATTCAACTGACGCTAAATTAAATAAAGAATAAATAGAAATATTTGCCATGTTTTTAAATAGCAAATTTCATTCCATTAACAATAAATAATTTAACTTATTGATTTTAATAAATAAATTTATTAATCAAGCGGGAAAGGTATCAACTGGCTGGATTGATTTGGCTGATAGCATCAATTTTTTGGTTCCATGTGGTTGTTTACAACCATATGAGTGATAAGCCAACCAAACCTTTATTTTGAGCATTACGCTTTAAAGACACACAAGCCATTAAACTCCAAAGGTGACTTGCGAATTGGCATCTGTGGTCAAATAACCACTTAATATTGAATATTGATTGGCCGACAATTGTGTCGGGATAAAATCCCGATATCTTCAAGCCTACTTTCCTGTGATTAAAGCCATCAAATAACGTACATTAATACTTAGTTATCTCCAAAGTTAACTAGTAGCCGTCAAAAAGTTACACCCCTTTAAAAGCCACGCAACTTAATATTGCGTGGCTTTTTTTTAACTTAACTTTCTAGCTAGCCTATAGGACTTAACTTCAGCTTTAATCAGCACTAGCCATCTATTAAACCGTGTCTGATCGCTAGTCGCACCATTTCTATCGGGCTGGAAACACCTAACTTTTGCTTAATCATGGTGTAATAATTCGCAACAGTTTTTTGGCTAATTTTGAGCATTTCTGCAACTTCTTCCACCTTTCGACCTTCGGCTAGCAATCTGAATATTTCAAACTCGCGTGATGAAAGCTGATGCAAGGGATCATCATTACCCATCAATGTTTGCAGCGCTACTTTTTGTGCAATCTCTGCACTTAAAAACGTTTTTCCACGTGCCACTTCTGTGATTGCCGTTAACAGGTCATCAGCAACACCTGTTTTAGTCACATAGCCACGAACGCCTGCCTTAAGCGCTTGCGAGGCAAATGAGACGGCTTCATGCATCGAAAATATGATGATTTTGGCCTGTGTGTAACGTTGCAAGATACGCTTGGCCGCTTCTAGCCCGCCCATGCCCGGCATGGAAAGATCCATCACCACAATATCGGGCAGGAACTCGCCATATAATTGATAGGCCTGCTCGCCAGATTCCGCTTCGGCAATCACTTCCAGACCTTTATTTAGCTCTAATAATCGACGCAAACCAGACCGTACTACTTCGTGGTCATCTGCCAAAATAATCTTAGTCGTGTTCATGTGTGATCGCTTCACTGAATTGGTTATTCTGTTTGGGCAACAACACGGTTATTTGTGTGCCGCCACCGATGGATGTATTAATTGTCATACTGCCAAACAGGCCTTGTACACGTTCTTTCATGCCGGCCAGGCCGTAGCCATTGCTGTTTTTAGTTGCATCAAAACCTAGTCCATCGTCTTCAATTTCCAGGCGAACATATCTGTCATCTTGAGACACATTAATGGTTAACTGCTGCGCTTTAGCATGCTTGCTTACATTGGTTAAACACTCTTGCATGACTCGATAAGCCGTGATGGCAACGGATTCATCCACCTGCCCTAAATCGCTATTAATATTGTGAATCAGCGCAATATTTCGATTACGTTGCCGCCAGCTATGAATCAGTTCAGCCAATGCCAAGCCAAGTCCCAACTCATCCAATACGCGCGGGCGCAAGCGCTGTAAAAGCTCATGGATCGTTGTCATCATTTGACGCGTAATGTTGCTAATTGCACCGGCACTTTCCTTTGCTGTCGCCATTTTTTTTGCGCCTAAAATCGCACTGGCATCTACGTGGATGGCGGTTAAATATTGACCAATCTCATCATGAATATCTTGCGCCAGGTTTTTACGTTCATCTTCTTGCAAACGGATAATTTGTTGAGTTAGCCGATGATTATTTTGCGTACTCAATTGCAAGGTATCTGCCATCGCGTTGAATTTCTGCCCAATGCCTTGCAATTCAATCTGTTTAAAATTGGGCAAGCGGCTATTAAACTGACCCTGTTCAACTTGAGTTAACGCTTCTAAAATCTGCTTAACGGGTTTAAAAGTGTAACGCACCGCAATATAAGCCAGCACATTCATCAACACAAAAAACACGCCCACCAACCCCAGCAGGCCAACCGTGTCTTCCCACACCTCGATAATTTCATAGCTGGGGTCTGGCGTAACAACCAAATCGCCTAAAAAACGACCATTCAGTACAATACTTTTACGCCGCTCTTCCGTGCCAATACTGGATAGATCCATTGACTTAATAAACCAGGCCGGCGGTAATTTTTTAAGATGTGTTCCACGGGCATCAACGTTAGTTTCGCGCAATCGACCATTCGCATCATAAAAATCGATTCTTAAATGCCGGATATCACCTAATTTCCCCAATCTAAATATCGACGTTTCACCACTAGAGTAACGGTTCAGCCAGCCATAATCCGAGGTGTAATGCACAATTTCAGCATCCAGCAAGTGCAGGACTAAATTGGCAGTTGAGTTGACTTCTGCACGCACATCTTCCCTAGCGTTCTCTATGACAAAATAGGCGCTCACACCGAGTAGGAATATGAGCAGACTAGTAATAATGAGATTTAGTTTTAACTGAAGACTCATAAACCCTGGAGCTTGTTTGAAGTTATTTATTTGCATTGAATAATATAGACTCTTACACATTTAACATTAGGAAAAACTCCCGATGCCTTGCCTATTGTAGGGTTGAAACTACAGATGGTTGATTGTTTTTTTTATATGCCCGCCTAAAAATACTAGCTACAGACAATAAAACCACCTTTCAGTGGTTTTATTACTTTAAAGAACCCTAATCTCTGTCGGTATTTAAATAGTCACATCATCATTAGCGTAAACCATACCGCCAAGATAGTTGAAACACCCATTAAACCCGACAGAATCAAACGTGATTGACGCATTTTAGTCCACAATAAAACGCCAGTTATCGAAAGCACCAACATCGCACCTGCAATTGAATCTACCAATAAAATCCAACCCGTATTCGCTCCTACTCCTTTGTGCATGCGGGTTAAAAAACCCCATAAATTAGCATCTTGGCGTTTTACGGTTGCAAATTGGTTGCCGACAATATATTCCGCTTCAATACGCGCTTGCGGCAATTGAAAATCAATATTAAATGCCTGTGGCTGTTTAATATCTTTATCCATAAATTTCGCATCGCGCTCAGGTTTTCCACCTTTGCCGGGCTTTGGCTTAACTGGCTCTGCACCAATATTTAAGCTTGTTTGAATAAACCTTGTAAACGCTTTAACGTCTGTTGGATACGGTGTAGATACCGCTAACTGAATCTCGGTTTCCTCCATTTGCACAGCAGGAATCTTCATCACAGCGCGATGGTTCAATAAAAATCCACTGACACCAAAAAGTAGCCCAAGAATGGCGCCCCACAAACCTAACCAGCCATGTATCTTTCTAAGCAATCTGATTGTATTGCCGCGTTGCGCGTTCTTTTGTGCCTTCGTTTTGGTCATGCTGAATAAATTTCTTAAAGTATTTAAGTTGTTAAGGTTTTTTAGATTCAAAGAATTAAGTTGTGGGTACTAATTTAAAGTATCTCTGTAGCAGAATCTGTACGTAAAACACTCTGATTAATATCATCCAGCGTTTTGCATCCAGTCAAAGCCATGGCGATTTCTAACTCTTCGCGTAACAAACGAATCAGATGTGCAACACCCAACGCACCAGCGGTTGCCAGTGCATGAATGTAAGGACGGCCAATCATGACCGCAGTTGCGCCCAACGCACGCGCTTTAATGATATCCGTACCGCGCCGAATGCCGCCATCCACTAGCACCGGCACTGCACCATTTACTGCTGCAACAACGCCAGAAAGTGCTGAAAGTGTTGCTGGCACGCTATCTAATACCCGTCCGCCATGATTAGAAACAACAATACCTGCCGCACCGGCTGTCACTGCTCGACTTGCGTCATCAGCATGCATAATGCCTTTAAATAAAATGGGCAGACTGATATGGTTAACCAGCCAATTGATATCATCCCAAACTGGCGCTATCGCCATAAAGCCATCAAATACAGCGCTTTTTCCTTCCTGCAATATTGGCAATGTAATTGGTGGAACATTTACTTGAGTTACTTGCCCGGGCACAGAAAAACCAGCGCGCTGTTCGCGATTACGTACGCCAGATATCGGCGCATCGACAGTAAAAACCAAGGCGCGATACCCTGCTGCTTCCGCACGTTTTATTAAGGTTAGTGTTGCTGCACGGCTACCCTGCCAATAAAGCTGAAACCATAATGGGCCCTGCGCATTTTCGGCAACATTTTCCAGTGAGATTGACGCCTGTGTCGAAACCACTGCTGCACTGCCCATCACACCTGCCGCCAGCACACTGGCCAATTCACCTTCTGCATGAAAAACGCGCTGGGTTGCAACTGGTGCCAGAATAATCGGATGCGCCAGCGTGTCACCAAAAAGCGTACAGCGTGTGTGTCCGTTGCGCACATCAGCAAGTGCTCGCGGCCATAACTCCAATTTACGCCAAGCGTCACAATTTGCAGCAAAGGTTAATTCATCTGCCGCGCCACCTTGTAAATATGCCCAAGCTGCATCGTTAATATGATTGCGTGCATACCGCTCATAATCTGCCGCGCAGACGATATCTGTTGGAATCGCAGTCAAAGGTGTCGCTGGCATTAATTGCACCATTGCTTAACCCCATTGCCTTAAGAGATTATGATAATGGCCAGTTAACGCCACAATTTCTTCTGTATTGCCAATTTGGCCTCTTAGTTTCAACAAAGTCATATCCAGATTAAACAGCATATTGCGATGCCAGGCATCGCGCACCAAACTTTGTACCCATAGAAATGAGGCCACGCGTTCGCCCGATATCACCGGCTCAACTCGATGCAAACTGGTTGATGGATAAACAATCGCATCGCCTGCTGGCAATTTCACTTCATGGCTACCATAGGTATCCTCAACGATCAGCTCGCCACCTTCATAATCCTCTGGTTCTGATAGGAATACCGTCACAGACACATCAGTCAATATCCGTTCGCCATTACGTCTATCGGTTTGAACCGCATTATCAATATGATTGCCATAAGTATGTCCGCCAGCATAACGATTAAACATAGGCGGCAAAATACGTTTTGGCAATGCCGCAGAAACAAATAAGGGATGTCGTTCTAACGCAGTAATAATGGATTGAGAAAGTGCGGAATAATCCGAGGATTCGGTTGAAAATTGCAGATTATGTTTGGCCTCTGCCGCTAACGGCCCTGCGGTTGCTGCGCCATCCACCCACGAACCAGTGTCAAGTGTGCGACGAAGTGTTGCAACTTGCGCCTTAGTTAACACCTCGGGAACATGTAAAAGCATAAAATATCCTGCAGTTAATTAATTTGGAAACACTTAGTAATTTGAAAACACATAGTAAGTTTGGAAAACTGAAACTCACATATAATAAAAAAGCCCGCCAGCATCTGCGGACGGGCTTTAAGCTTACCTTACTTTATTTAAAACATAAACTCTGCTGTCATCATTGCAGAACGTGGCAAACCTAAACGCACACGTGAACCACCATTGTTCAATGTTTCAACATATTCTTTATCGAACAAGTTATATACATTGAGACGCAAGTTTAAGTTCTTGTTCACTGCATAAGCCACCATCGCATCAGCTACAACATAAGAATCGATAACTGGGGTGTTATTGGTTGCAGAATCAGTAATTGTAACCAACTTTTTCTGTTCGCCCATATAACGCGCACCGCCACCAATCGTAAATCCATTGAACTGATATTGTGTCCAAAGTGTCGCGCTGTAATCAGGCGTCCAACGCACACCATTCGTTACAGAAACAACGCCGGCATTATTTTGACTTTGCTGATCTATCGCCTTGGCATTCAATTTAGTCACGCCTGCTGATAACTGCCAGTGTTCTGTTAATTGTCCAACAGCAAGCAATTCAATACCGGTTACACGAGTTTTGCCAATTTGCTCAGGTTGCAACAAGTCATTCAATGAAGTTTGCTTGTCATTTTCTGTGCGGAAAACAGCGGCTGAAATATTTAACTGGTTATTTAACAAATCCCATTTAGTACCAACTTCAACGTTGTCGGTTTTTTGTGGGTCAAGCGCACCGTTGTTCTGATTATTGGCAGTAGAAACTAAAGCAAAATTTGCGCTGCCTGGTGGCGTATACGATGTTGCATAAGACGCGTAAATACTACCATTTGTTGCAGGCTTAAATAGTAAACCTGTTTTCCAACTTAATAAATTATCAGAAGCACTACCGCCTGAAGGCGCTATTGAACCAACTGCGTATCCTGGAAATGAGGCCTGGTTACCATTAGCACCACCAGTAACAATCGTACCCGCTGTAGTTCTGGTATTGTAATGCTCATAACGCAAACCAGCATTCACTTGCCATTGATCAGTTAGATCAACTGTATCAAACGCATAAATTGCCGCTGTTGTCGTTTTTCCATCAGTAGTAGTGCCAGGAATAGCATAAGGTATACCCAATAAATCATTTTCATTTGGATTGTAGAGGTTTGCATTCGGGTTGCTGATTGCGGTATAAGCTACACCGTTAACTGTTTGCGTGCTAGTACCAAAACCTTTGCTTTTTTGGCTTTCATGCATAAACTCAAGGCCACCAACAAATGAGTTTTTAAATCCACCGATATCAAAGATACTATTGAGACTAGTTTGGTTAACTAGGATTTCGTCATCACGGTCAATACGTTGACGTGAACGACTTAAAGTCCAAGTATCTGGGTCTGCGCCTGTAGCAGCTGGGGCAGATATTGCATTTACACCTGTTACAACACGGTCAACATTCGTTTTACCATAGCGTGAAATATTACGAATTGTCATATTTGGCGTTAAATCGTGCTCAAATTTAGCGGTAATCATATCCGCATCGACTTTTTCATAATCATTATCGCTACCGTAGAAATTCTCACGGTCAACTTTTCTACCAGCATTAATACGCTGCGCTTCTAAAATTTGCGCGGCTGTTGGTCCAGGCGCACCAGTAGACACGGTAGGCGCTCTGTAAAAGCCTTTCATACCAATCGTTGGAATACCGCCATCAGGTGTATTGTCTTGACGAACATGTTGTGAATATAGGTAGAAACGCGTATCCGTACCGATACCAAAACCGATAGAAGGCGCGAGTGAGAAGTTTTGGTTATCGACTTCATCGCGTTTTTCCACATTACCATCAGAAATCAACGCATTTAAACGTACGGCAGTTGTATCGCCAACCGCTTGGTTTACATCAAGCGTTGCACGTTTTTTATCCGCTGTACCATAGCCCACGGTTGCATAGTTTTTGCCATCTAAGCTTGGTAGTTTACTGATTAAGTTAATGTAACCACCTGCTGCACCACGGCCAATATCTGCGCCAGCTGGGCCTTTTATTACTTCTACTTGCTCTAAGTTAAACACATCACGTGAAACCGCACCAAGATCACGAATACCATCGACAAACAATTGGTTTGAAGCATTGAAGCCACGCATTGAGAAAGTATCACCTGCTGAAGTATTGCCGTTTTCGCCCAACTGGATAGTAATACCAGGAGTGTTGCGTAGCGCGTCAGTCAAAGAATAAACGCCTTGTTCGCGCAACAACTCTTTCTTAATCACTTGCACAGTTTGCGTAGTATCAAGCAAAGGCTTAGTGAACTTTTGGCTGGCAGATTCATCCGCTTTAAAAGGCACTTCTTTTTGAGATTTAACACTAACTTCTGGCAACTCTGCCGCTTCATCTGCTGCATTTGCATATTGTGCGCCGGCAGCGATTGAAAAAGTGGCAGCAACCATCGCAGCGATGCGAGTGGGGTTGTGTTTGCGACTACGGATATGACTCATGGTTCTTCCCTCTATTTAAAGTTGTATCTGGCTGGCTAGAGGATGATCCGTTGGCTGGCTTGACATGGTTTGTTAATAATTCTAATTGATTACTTTTTATTGAATACTTTATATAGCCATCTTAAATGACCTATTTTTTATACTAGCTTTTTTGATGCCCTGTTTTTCAATACATAGGCCATTTTTTTGCTATTTTTTAGCGCCTGACATGTCTTTTCTGCAGGCACTTGTAAATCGGTGTAAAGTTTTCAAAATTTATGTAAATTAAGCAGCGAATGATAACTGTTCTCATTTATAATTGCAAGCCTTATGTATGATTCGCCTTGTGTTTCAGTACAATCTTTCACTGAGTCATATTTTATAGGTCCATATTTGGAAAATAGCTTTCTTTTAACTGTATTCGTACACTAATTAAAAAAGATTAATGAATAGATTGAATGGTTTAAAAAATAGAATGAACAAACATTTACTAATAATTGCATTGGCAAGTCTTAGCATTCCGGCCTTTGCACAAGACTCTATTTGGTACAAAGATGACGATCCGCTTAAAACACAGATTTACACCCTACCCAAAATTCCAGATGGCTACAGAGAACCGAATGCGCCTTGCGGCAATGTGGATTTAAGCAAACCGATTACTTTGGCAGAAGTGGCCGATACTAGTCTTTGTAACAACCCGCAAACCAGCGAGGTTTGGGCAAGCGCGCGCGTACAGGCAGCGCAGTTAGGTATTGCAAAATCGGCTTATCTGCCATCGTTAAACGATAACATTTCGACCAGTTTGGGTATATCAAATCCGGAATCCAGCTCGCGCAGCAATCCCACGATGAATTTAAGCAACAGCTTGGTTGCCAGTTATCTCCTATATGATTTTGGCAATCGAAATGCCAACCTGGAAAATGCGCGCCAACTATTGCTCTCGGCCAGCGCCAGCCAAAGCAGCACGGTACAAAGTGTATTGTTGACCGCAACTGTGGCTTATTATCAGGTACAAGCCAACATTGCGGCACTGGATGCAGCACGTGAAGCAGAACGTGCCAGCGAGGAAAGTTTTAAGGCGGCCGATGCGCGATATAAAGCAGGCGTTTCAACGCCTGCAGATAAGCTGCAAGCGCAAACCGCTTTTGCGCAATTAACACTCACGCGAATTACCAGCGAAGGTAATCTGCAAATCGCATACGGAAATCTGGTCAATGTGATGGGTTTGCCTGCGAATCAAAAAGTGGTATTGATTGCAAATACGAGCAATCCGCCAGCAAACATTTTGGAAGATGTGAATACATTGATTGAACAGGCTAGTACACGCCGCCCGGATTTAGTCGCCAGCGAAGCGCAAGTAAAAGCGGCCCAGGCAAATATTGATGCCAGCAAAGCGGCATCTAAACCAACGATTTCTGTTTCCATGTCGAATAACCTGCAAGACGGCTCTCAATTAAGCTCAAGCAACAATTCAACTTTAGGTTTAACCGTATCGATTCCATTATTTGCTGGTTACGCCCCAACCTATCGAATTCGCGCGGCAGAAGCAACAGCTGATTTACGCGCTGCACAACGCGATCGCTTACGCCTGCAAATTTCATTAGATGTGTGGTCGGCTTATCAAAGTTTGCGCACCGCACTTGAGTCGGTGACTGCGACAGAAATATTAGTGACCAGTGCAGAACAATCTTACCGCGTGGCTTTAGGGCGCTATAAAGCAGGCGTTGGCAACATTATCGATACGCTAAACGCACAAAGTGCGCTGGCCTCTGCGAATCAACAGAAAATTCAGGCAGCACTCAATTCAAACATCGCACGCGCCACTTTAGCGCAAGCCATGGGCGCACTGGATAATGCCATGATTCAATCTTTACCTAATTCCACACTATCTACCAATTAATCGTTACAAATAACCGATATGAAATTACTTAAAAAAATCCTAGTTATCATTATATTAGCGGCAATTGCTGCTGGTGCTTATTACTATTATGAAAAGACACACCAACCTAAACCGGAAGATCTATACCGATTAGATGAAGTCACACGAGGCGATATTGAGCAGACGGTTTCTGCCAACGGCACCTTGAATCCTGTCAGTTTAATCAGCGTGGGTACGCAAATTTCGGGGATTGTCAGAAAGCTGTATGTGGATTTTAACGATACCGTTAAAAAAGATCAGGTGTTGCTTGAATTAGATAGTGCGCTATCTTCAGCGGCAATCACGCAATCGCAAAGTAGCGTGCGCAATTACCAGGCATCTGTCGATTTAGCCGTTGCCAATGAAAAACGTATTCGTGAACTCTATGCGCAAGAATTCGTTTCAAAACAAGAGCTAGACACCGCAGTACAAGTGCTTAAATCTGCCAGAGCGCAGCTGGATAGCGCACGCGGATTGTTAACACGCGATCAAACTAATTTAAACTTCACCATTATTCGCTCACCGGTTTCCGGCATTGTCGTGAATCGCGTGGTGGATGTTGGTCAAACGGTTGCGGCAAGTTTTCAAACCCCTACTCTGATTCAGATTGCCCAAGACTTGTCGAAAATGCAGATTGATACCAGTTTTGCCGAAGCGGATATTGGCAAAATTAAAGATGGTCAGAAAGTTAAGTTTAATGTCGATGCATTCCCTAATCGCAATTTTGAGGGTGTCGTTAAACAAGTACGCTTAAACTCAACCAATACATCTAATGTGGTTACTTACAACGTGGTTGTGTCTGTTGATAATAGCGATTTAACTTTGTTACCAGGTATGACCGCTTATGTGAACATTGCTGTAGCAAATGCACAGCAATCACTATTAGTGCCGAATGCCGCACTACGTTACAAACCAAAAGTGGATGAAGAAGCTAGTGCTACAGCTAATACAAGTGGTGACAAAAAACCAGAAGCTGGCAAAAATGGTGAGAGAAAAAGAGGTGCTGGCGGTAGAAATGGTGGCGGTAAAAATGGCAACAAAGCGGAAGATTTAACTGCTGGCAAAATCTACATATTAAAAGACGGTAAACCAACAGAGGTAAGAATACATGTTGGTATTACAGATGGCCGATTTACCGCCATTACTGCACGCGATTTAAATGCAGGTGACAAAGTAATTGTGGGCGATATGCTGGCAAATGATCAGCCTAAAGCTGGCGGCAGCGCTCAACGTGCGCCAAGAATGTTCTAGTTGGACTTAGCCATGCAAAACCAACAGAACATACAGAATAATAAAGCCACAAAAAAAAATGTTATCGATGTAAGCGGGTTATTTAAAGAATATCAAACAGCGGCTGGGCCCTTCCCTGTGCTGAAAGATGTGAATCTGCGCATTGATAATGGCGATTATGTGGCCATTATGGGTCCCTCTGGTTCAGGTAAATCCACCTTTATGAATATTCTAGGCTGCTTAGATAAACCAACTAAAGGGAAATATATATTGGATGGTCATGCAGTCGCCACCATGGAAGAAAATGATGTTGCTGGCGTACGCAACAAAACCATCGGCTTTGTATTTCAAGGTTTCAACCTGTTATCGCGTTCCAGTTTGTTAGATAACGTTGCGCTGCCTTTAGTGTATTCGCACATCGATAAGGCGGAGCGTCATGCACGCGCCAAAGTGCTGTTAGAGAAAGTTGGCTTAGGTAACCACATTAACTCACGCCCCAATCAAATTTCTGGCGGTCAACAGCAACGCGTAGCCATTGCACGTGCATTGATTAACAATCCACGCCTGATTCTTGCGGATGAGCCAACAGGTAACTTGGATAGCGTGACCAGTGAAGAGATTATGGCGCTATTTAGCCAGTTAAATAAAGAAGGTATTACGATTGTGTTAGTCACGCATGAAACAGATATTGCCGAACATGCCAAACGCCAAGTGCGATTTCTGGATGGGAAAATCGTGCAAGATACATTGACAAACGGCCATGTATCAACCAATAACGAATCAAGCGAGGTAATCTGATGTTTAGTGCAATGTTGGGAGAGGCCTGGCACGCCATGGGGGCAAACCGATTACGTACCTTTTTAACCATGCTGGGTATGGTCATTGGCGTGAGCGCGGTGGTATTAATGATGGCGATTGGGCAAGGCGCAGAAGCTTCGGTAAAACGCTCTATCAGTGCCATGGGTAGTAATTTATTTGTAGTGTTGTCTGGTCCGCCTAGAGTAGCAGGCGCCAGATCCGCCACGGGAAATGCGCCATCACTCAATGTAAAAGATGCCAATGCCATTGGTGAACTGGATGATGTAGCGGGCGTTGCGCCTGTCACGATGGGAAAATCGCAAATTGTGTACGGCAGCAATAACTGGAACACCGATATTATTGGCACCACACCCAGTTACTTAGATATCCGCTCTTGGGGGTTATCCGCTGGTTATGCATTTTCAGACTCCGATATTCGCTCTGCCACCCGCGTTGCCTTAATTGGCAAAACAGTCGCACAAAATATCTTTGGCGAAGATATTGATCCAGTGGGCAAAACCATTCGTATCAACCAAAGTCCTTTCGTGATTCTGGGCATGCTGGACAGTAAAGGTCAGACATTAGATGGTCGCGACCAGGACGATACGATTATTGTGCCGCTGACGACCGCGCAACGTAAGCTATTTGGCAATCAGCTACCAGGAAGCGTACGGCAGATTCTGGTACAAGCTGAGTCTGATAATGTGATGTCGATACTTGAAGAGTCTATGAATGGCTTGCTGAATCAACGCCACAATATACGCGAAGGCGCCGACAGTGACTTTTCTGTGCGCAACCTGACAGCGATTGCTAACTCAGCCGCAGAAACCGCCCGCACCATGTCATTGTTACTAGGTGCAATTGCTTCTGTATCTTTGTTGGTGGGTGGTATTGGCATCATGAACATCATGCTGGTATCAGTCACAGAACGCACACGTGAAATTGGTATTCGTATGGCAATTGGCGCACGTCAACGCGATATTCTGCTGCAGTTTCTATTAGAAGCCATCATGATCTCAATCGTCGGCTGCCTGATTGGTATTGGCATTGGTGTGGGTGGCGCGGTGCTAGTTGGTATATTCACACAAGCTGAAATCATTATCTCTAGCGAGTCTGTGTTGATTGCTTTTAGTGTCGCAGCCAGCATCGGTGTGTTCTTCGGCTTCTATCCTGCGCGCATGGCCGCCATGCTTAATCCGATTGAAGCACTGCGCTATCAGTAAATATATGCCTTAGAGAATATGTGCTGAATATACGTACTTAAAACATGCACATAAAAAAACGCCTGCAAACTTTAAATTTGCAGGCGTTTTTTTATTGTGTGTAGCTTTTAAAAACTTATACCAACTTAACAACGCCCTTCATCATAAAAGCGTGGCCAGGGAAAGAACAGTAAAAATCGAAAGTATCTTTAGCATTCAATTTGCTCACAGCAAATTTAGTGCTGGCTGTTTCACCACCACCAATGATTTTAGTAGATGCAATCACACGTGCATCACCAGCTTTTACATAATCGCTAGGCAAGCCAGCTTTGCTGCCATCTTCTAACACAGCGGCTTTGTCGCTGTCTTTACTAATCACCAAATTATGACCCATTACAGTTTTAGGTAATTTACCCACATGTTTAAGGTTAATAGTGAACTCTTTACAAGTTTTACTCACATCGATACTTTTGGTGCTAAATGTCATTGAATCGGTTGATTCAATAGTGATTTCACAAGCAGCCGCCGCTTGCGCCTTGGGTGTTGCAAGCAAAACGCCCGCAGAAACAGCAAATAAAACAACTGAAGTCGTAAATAGTTTTTGTGTGGTCATTCTTATTTCCTTTAGTTAAAAAATTTGGCTAGCCAGATACAACTGAAAACAATGGCTAGCTAGGTTAAAAACAGTTACTAAAAAATATTTGATTAAAAGTTATAGGTTGCTGTTGCTGTAGCTACTCTCTTAGGCCCAAGCCAGCAGTCGCCGCGCGAAAGACAAGTCGCAACATATTCTTTATCAGTCAGATTGCTGGCATTTAAAGCGTAACGCCACGCGCCGCGATCAAACCCTAGCATCGCATCGAAGAGTGTGACATCTGGCGTTTTAAAAGTTGCAGTGGAATCGTAAGATTCACCAATGTAACGCACACCTAAACCAGCGCGAAAACCGTCTATGTCACCGATTGCAAAATGTTTAATCGCCCAAACGGTCGCCAAATGCTTAGGCACAGCTTCGATTTGATTTCCTTTTTCCGTAAGCACATTACTTTTATTGTATTTGGCGTTGGTATAGCTATAACTGGCAATCAGATCTAACCTATTATCAAAGCTGGTAGCCGCTTCCAACTCTAAGCCACGTGAGCGTACTTCAGCTTTTTGTATAGAATCGAATGGTCCACCTGAAGGATCTGGCGTTAAACGATTTTTATCTGTTAAATCAAAAATAGCGGCAGTAAATTTGGTTTTACTACCTTCTGGCATATATTTAACACCCAACTCGTATTGCTCGCCCTCTTGCGGTTTAAAAACCTTGCCACTTCTATCGGTACCAGCCACTGGTTGGAATGATTCAGCATAACTCACATAAGGCGCCCAGCCGTTATCGAATAAATACGTGAGGCCATAACGACCAGTCGTTTTTTTATCCACTATTGCAGGCGATCCGTCACTTTTACTGCTTGCTCTATCGTGGCGCAAACCCAATGTGGCGACCCAATGTTGATCAAACTTAATTTGATCCTGTAAATAAACGCCTGTTTGAAATTGATAAGCTGTAGGGTTTTGATAGCTCGCCACACCCGAGTAATCAACTGGTGTATAAACAGGGTTAAATACATCAATTGGGTTACCTAAGCCTGCATCACCAAAGCCTTTCCTGTCTTGTTTAAATCGTGAGTAATCCACACCAAACAACGCTGTATGCGTGGTACGGTCGGTAGAAAATTTAGCTTGTAAATTATTATCAATATTGAATTTTTTTGTATCAATTTTAGAAAAATCAACATAGCGATTAATCACGCGCTGATTAGTGCCTGGAACAAAAGGGTCCGCCGCGAACACATTACCGTATAAAACATTGTAGGTATTTTTGCTGCTGTTATAGCGTGCATTTTGATGTACGCTAAAAGTGTCATTAAATTGATGGTCTATTAACCAACTAAATGATGTGGAATCCGTATTATATTTGTCTGTATCAGGGTCGCCAATAAACGTGTCATGTTTAATTTTGCCATTGGGATTAGGCGTTAAAATGCCTGAAATTGGTAAAAACTGATTAGTAGAATTAACTTCATTGCGTTGAATCTGCGCAAGCAAGGTAACAGTAGTCTTATCGTTTTTCCAAGTCAGCGACGGCGCAACGATGACTCGTTTATCTTCAGTATGGTCAACCTGCGTACCGTTATCACGACCAACAAACACTAGACGATAAAATAAATTATCCGTATCTGCCACAGGGCCAGTAAAGTCTGCCTGAATTCGCTTGCTATCATAATTGCCAATAGACACGCCAATTTCATTCTGGGCAGCTTCTTGTGGGCGTTTAGTCCCCAAATTTACCACACCACCGACGCCACCTGAACCAAACAGCATAGATGAAGGGCCGCGCAATATCTCAATACGCTCCAGAGTGAAAGGGTCTGGCCGTGCAATATCTTGGTAATACGTATTTATTTGACGTAAGCCGTCTAAATATTGCGTTCCATCCATGCCACGTATAGAAATATTATCTGAGCGTGAATCAAGGCCATATTGATCCGCAACCACACCTGCACTGTAACGCAGCGCATCTTGTATAGACTGCACATTTTGATCGCGCATTTGATCAGAAGTAATCACTGAAATGGACTGGGGCGTTTCAATAATCGGCGTATCGGTTTTAGTCGCAGTTTTAGCACGTTTAGCCACATAACCATTCACTACACCATTAGTTTTTTCTTGGTCAGCACTCACCTTAACTTCTGGTAGCTGCTCAACTCCTGTTTCCTTAGCAGAGGTCTCTTTTACTGAGGTTTCTGGCAATAACTCTTCGGCCATTGAAAGCTGTGGCATAACAGCAATAATGGCAGCAACAATTATTTTGCGACCCGTGATTTTATAAAGTGCGACTTTATCGCATGAGTAAGCTTGCATTTAATTATCCCTGTAATCGAAAGTTTATATAATTGTTGGCTGGCTAAATAAAAGCTGAAGTATGTAACTTAATATTTCCAAGTTAGCGTAGCTAAGCCGCTAAACGGCGGTGCATAAAAGGCCTGTCCAGCATACGCATACTGCATGGTAGATAGATATTTTTCATCGGTCACGTTATACAAGTTAACCGCTGCACTCCAATGCTCGTCAATCTTGTAATTAGCCATTAAGTTAAGTGTTGCATAGCTGCCTTGTTTATATCGTACTGGGTCAGCCAATGTTTCAAGCTGAATGTCTACGTGCGTATCACTCTGCCAATTTAAGCTCGCACCTACTTTCAGGTTTTCAATGGACGGCACAGTGTAAACCGTCGTCAAATGTACCAGGTGCCTTGGGACAAATGGATTTACATTTTGGTCGTGATCGCCTTTTACGCTCATTAAACGCGTATAACCCGCATTGATATTTAAGTGATCCGTTACTTCACCAGACACATCAAACTCATAACCTTTGGTAGTGGCCTGAATGCCTTCATAGGTTGTGATGGTGCCATTTTCGCCGACAGCCTGAGCTTGATTCTCTTGCTCGGTTCTAAACAGCGCAAATGAGCTATTTAATTTTTTATTGAACCACTCACTCTTAATACCCGCTTCATAGTTTTTTCCTTTTAATGGGGCTAATGGTTTAAGGTTAACGCCTTTTTCCACTTGCGGCTTGTAAATACCTGCGTAGCTCGCATACAAGGAAATTGTGTCATTCAAATCTAAAACAGTGCCGACGTATGGCGTGAACTTATTGTTTTCCTTCGCAGCTTGGTCTGCGCCATAAGCAACGCCTTCTAATTTGTAACTAAGCAAACTACCACCCACAGTCACTTTTAAAGCATCTGTTGGGTTAAGCTTAGCCGCTGTGTAAATATTGGTAGTGGTACTCTGGTAATCGGAATCTTTACTCTTAGGCCCAAAATTTGGCATCGGAAAATTGCCTAAGTCATCAAAGCTCACCACAGAGATATTACCTAGTGTGTCGCCTATGCGGGAAAACTCCTTCATATACGACTTACTCCAGGTAGCGCCAACGACTAGCTCGTGCTTACGCCCCCCCAGCTCAAAAGGTCCATTGGCATAAATATCCGCAACATGGTCTTTGGTCGCAAAGCTATAAATGTAAGGGTAGCTCGTATAGCTACCCAAGCCAGTAGCACGGTCTTCGAAACCGTCGATATAGTTATAGCGGCCTTCAGACCCTGTGTCTTTGTACGTTAACTGCCCTTTCACTTTCCAGTCATTATTAAAATAATGGGTCAGCTCGGCAAAACTCACATTGGTGTCCACTTTCATGTAAGCCCAGTCCGTCGCTACGGAGTCAGACACTTTGTAATGACGCTTGGTACCATCGGTATACAGCAATGGCAAACTACCAAAGTTGTTACCGCTCGAATCATTTTTCTGATAGGTATGACCAATCGCCACACTGGTGCTATCGCTTAAATCTGCTTCAATAACACCATACACCACGTTTCTTTCTGTGCTGTAGCGGTCAAGGTAAGAGTTCCTATCTTGGTACGCACCGACTAAGCGTCCACGCACGCTACCATCCGCATTCAGTGCCGATGAAACATCTGCATCTAAGCGCCGGTTATCCCACGAACCTGCAGATACATCCACTTTTGCTTGAAAGTCTTTTGTTGCGCGTTTACGTACAAAGTTAATGGTGGCAGAAGGATTACCCGTGCCCGCGACCAAGCCATTGGCACCGCGCAACACTTCAATGCGGTCAAACACGGCTACATCCAAATCGCCATAGTTCGTACCACTAAAGCTAATGGGAGAGTTGAGCCCGTCTATTTGGAAACTGGTAATGTTAAGGCCACGCGCCGTGTATTCGGTACGGTCAGTCTCAAATTGCTCAACTTTAATCCCCGTTGCGTAAGACAAGGCATCATTCACGGATAGGATGCGGAAGTCATCTAGTTCCTGGCGTGTAATGACTGAGATAGATTGCGGAGTTTCACGCAAAGTGGTGTTAAGTCTAGTGGCTGTAGCTGTAGATTTAACGGTATAAGAATTTGTTTTTTCTGATGGCTGTTCAGATTCGACGTTATTAGCCTTTACTGTCACTTCAGGCAATGTATCTTCCGCCATAGCGAAATATGGTGCTGCTGCGATAATGGCCGCAACAATGATTTTATATCGAGCGACCTTGTGGCATTGAAAGTCCTGCATTTAACTACCCCTGTAACCCTAGTTTTTAAAATTATTGGCTGGCTACTGGATAACAAATCGTTGGCTGGCTACATTCCTCAATAAACCTTTTTTATATCTAAACAATCACTGGTATTTTTTAATATAGTAAAAATATGCAATCACGATAATCGGAACAGCTAAACCAATCAGTGAAATATCCTCTAGTAAGCCGTCTTCTAATAGAGCGACAACCAAGCCAATGATAGAGAGTAGACCCAATACGATGGGCCATAAAAAAATTTGCTTTAAGTTTTTAGTTTGCATAAATAAATGTGTAACCATAGATTAAAACCTCGGCTTTAATAAGCCTCATTCAGTCTAATTTTGGTCTCAATATCCGGAACATGCTGTTTACGTTTTTTCCACCACAGCATTAGGCCAGTCCATAGCACCACGATAGTAATCACATCTAAAATCAGCCAGATAATTTTTAGCGTCATCCCGCCGTAATCACCAAAATGTAAAGGCTGGGATATAAGTAATGTAGCCAAATACCACGGCAAGTCGCGACTATCTGTCAGTTTGGCTGTTTCTGCATCGATTAGCACCGGCTTAAACAAACGCGAAGTGATTGGACTATCGCCGCGCATAAACATGCCATAGTGATGCGGGCTAGAAAATGTAGTGCCCGGGAAAGCAATAAAACCTAAACGTTTATCAGGCTCACGCGCTTGTGCTGCGTCCACCGATGCTTGTAATGAAGCGTAATGTGTTGGTGGTGGCAGGCCTTTGTACGGTGCAATCATGCTGGACATTTGATCGAACTGCCAATACTTAACCACTAAGTCAGACCACGCATTAATCACACCAGTTAGCCCAACAATCAATGCCCAAACCAATGTCACTACGCCTAAAAAATTGTGCGTGTCCAAGCGCTTTAATTTTGGCGCACGATCTTTGCGAATCTCACCAAATGCTAGCCGACGCATAAATGGTGCATATAACACCACACCAGAAATAATGGCGACAATGAGTAATACGCCCATGAACCCCAAGAACAGCATCCCTGGAAAACCGGCAAACAGATCAACATGCAATTTAAACATGACATACATAAAGCCTTCGTTAAACTTAGGCTCATCGAGCACGTTTGCCGTGCGCGCATCCAGCATCACAAATTTGGTATCGTCTTCAGAAGTCGCTGTTTTACCTAAACTGACCGTCCAGGTTTTATCTTCATCAATATCTCGGAATACAAACTGCACCACTCGGTCCGGATACAGTGCTTTGGCATTGTTTAGAATCGAATCCATGCTGGCTAGCTTGGTAGTCGCCGGCAAATCAGGCGCCTCAACTTCATTGCCAAGCAAATGGCTGATCTCGTGACTAAAAATTAATGGCAAGCCCGTTAAGCACAGCAATAGCATAAACAGTGTGCAAACAAGGCTAGACCATTTGTGCACCCAAGCCCAAGTTTTAATGGATTTAATGTACATTGAAATTATTCAGGCTAAATGATGATTTTTACTACTTTGGCTCACTGACAAATCCTAGCTTTGTAATACCGGCATTTTGAGCATCCGCCATCACTTCTGCTAATACTTGATATTTAGTTTCCTTATCCGCGCGAATTTGCAATTCGGGCTGCGGCTTAACATCAGCCGCTTGCAGTAACTTTTGTTTTAACTCACCCTGTACTAGCGGCGCGTCATTCCAGTAAGTTTTGCCTAAGCCATCAATCGCCAGGGTAATCACTTCCGGTTCTTCCGGCAGCGTTTGGCTGGTTGCTTGTGGCAAGTCAATTTTCACTGCATGCGTCAATAAAGGCGCGGTAATAATAAAGATCACCAGTAAAACCAACATCACATCCACCAAAGGCGTGGTGTTGATTTCGCTCATCGGCTGGGTATGCGTTTCACCGTTAGATGCATTGCCGCCAATCATGCTGGCACTCCTACCGGCTTAGCATTTTGAGTATGAATTGACTGAACATTATGCTGATTTTTTGCATTTTGCTGCTTAATAACCAAAGGTGCACCTGTGGTTAACAGTACATGTAAGTCCTGTGCAAAACCGTCCAAAGTAGCAGTAATGATGCGGTTTTGCTTAACAAACGCGTTATAGGCCAATACCGCAGGAATCGCCACTGCCAGACCAATTGCAGTCATAATCAATGCCTCACCTACCGGCCCAGCCACTTTATCCAAGGTTGCTTGGCCGCTGGCGCTGATACTTGCCAGCGCATGATAAATACCCCACACCGTACCGAACAATCCCACAAACGGCGAAACACTACCCACAGACGCTAATACAGACAAACCCGACTCAAGCTGAGTGGTGGTTTGTGCCACACTGCGACGCATACTGCGCGCAATAAACTCATCGTAACTACAAGATTCTTCGGTGTTTTTCGCCACATGGGTTTGGTGGTGATGCGCAGCATCTACCGCATTTGTCGCCAATTGATGTGCAGGCGAATCAATCTTAATCATGGTTATCGCCGCTTGCAGGTTAGGCGCCTCCCAAAACTCTGCAATATAACGCTTCATGGCGTTTTTTAACTGCGCACCCTGAACCGTTTTTACAATCATAAAATACCAGCTTGCCACTGACATAATGAGTAAAATGACCGCCACTGAAATAGAGACAAAACCACCTTGCAGAATAAAGGCTAGGCTATCAAATTCTGTTGCATGTTGCATGTTGCTTCCTTTTATTTAACATATTTTTATCGTTAATTATATGAATCGGCTAACCATCAAAGATGCATGACCAACTGTTAACTGGACGCTAATAATCAACTATTACCTAATTACTACTCAAACTTACCGACTTCAATCAACTCACTTTACTCAGCGGACCTCTCAACTATCTAGCGAGAACTTCACTGGCACAATGACATAAGCACTTAATGCTTGGTTATTTTTCTTCGCCGGGATAAATCTCCAGCGCTTAACTGCGTTAACTGCAGCATTATCTAAACGTTCAGAACCGCTGCTTTTCTCAATTTGTACATTTTCAGCTGAGCCATCCGCAGATACCAATACTTTCATTAATACGCGTCCTTCTTCACCCAATCGGCGCGAAGTTGGCGGGTAATCTGGCGCGGGATTGTTTAAATAAGACACACCAAAACGTGGCGGCTCAATTTTTTCTTCCACGACCTTTTCTACTACTGGCGGCGCCTTAGGCGCTTCTGCGACTTTCACAGGCTCTACAGGTGTGGCTGGCGCTTCTTCAACTACAGGCTGCTCTGTCGCCGCTTCAATCAAGCGCTCGGTGGGCGTTTCAATGGGCTTGATTTTTTCAACCACTTTTTTAGGTTTAACAACAGGCTTAACTTCAGGTTTTGGCGGCTCGATCACCGGCACTAATTCCGGCTCTGGTGCAGGAGGCGCAATCAAGCTCACCATCATGGGTTTTGCTGGCGGCGTTTGCACTTTCTCAGGCAGCGACTGTGTAATCAATAAATAAATAACACTCGCATGCGCTAGTACAACAAATATTGTAGCCGCCCATGAATGTGGCTTTTGCGGAGATGCTGAATCACTCAATTGCGATGCCTGAATAGGCAATGCATATAATCTATTGAGCTTTGAATGCTCGTCAGCAATATCTGATTCATATTGTTGACGCAACTTTGCATGCCGTGCGGCAAGTAAGTTAACAACTGTGGATGTTTGGCTGCTCATGAAATATCAACTCAATAGTTTTGTTATAGCTTGATCTAGTGAAAACTTAAATCAGCCGCTTGATTTTGTTCAAAATTGGCTTTTTCTAAGCGGTAATAGCTTAAACGAATATCCGCATCTTTAAACAAACCACTTAATGCCTCTAAAGACTGTGCATCGACGCGCATACTAATCGCACCCACTTCCAACTCAACCACATCACAACCTTCACAGAAGGCAATTGAGCCGCTTTCATTTTTTGCAAGTAAAATACGGGAATGCTGACTTTTAGGTGACATGGCTTTTTTCCTATTTCAATATTCTGAGCAACCGTGTTTATTCGCTTAGGCTCTATTTCGTTAAAATCAATTTATTTTGTTTGGTAATGCGCAAAATATAGGTTTCGTTCAAATGCTCAATCATCACTTCTTTAACATTAGTGAACAACTGCTCTGTTGTAAGCCGCTTGATGCGCGTCATTTTGACATCTTTGTCAGAAATGTGATCCGCAACAATCGCCACATCAAAACTCATGTGTTCTTTAGCTGTTAAGTTAGTAATAACCTTCATCAATTTAGCTCAAAAAAGTGACCGACTGATATGCATAAATTTGATATAATCAAGTCGTATGCAATGCGGCCATAAAATCAAGGAGATGCATTTGCATGCATTTGCAACATTTAAGACGTTGTTAGGGACGTCTTAAATTCTGTTGCTAATCGCTATAACTATAAAAAAGTTACACGCGGTTAGCGTAATACTCAACCACTTGCTGTACATCTACAGGAAATGGCACATCTTCAATCGCTGGCAGGTGAGCCACTTTAACTACAGTGGTCGCCTCATTCCAGCTTAGCCACTCTGGACGCGCTAAAGAAGGCTGTTTAATCGTTTCCACCACCATCGGAATATTTTTACTTTTGCTACGAATCGTCACTTCATCACCCACTTTTAAGCGGATTGAAGGAATATTCACGTTTTTACCATTTAACATTAGATGACCATGTGACACCAATTGGCGCGCTGCAATCACTGTTGGGGCAAAACCCGCACGGAAAACCACGTTATCCATACGACGCTCTAATAACTGCAACAAGCGCTCACCGGTAGGCTCCTTACCTTTACGCGCATCCAAAATAAGTTTGCGCATCTGTGTTTCAGTCAAGCCGTAGTTAAAACGAATTTTTTGTTTTTCTTGTAGTTTCACACCAAAATCTGAACGACGTTTGCGTGAAGCTTTGTTACCGTGCTGGCCTGGTGGCGTTGGACGCGCTTCGATTGTTTTACGTGAAAGCCCTGGTAAATCCACGCCTAATGCACGCATTATTTTTAATCTTGGGCCTGTTAATCTTGACATGTTGTTTCCTTGAAATTTAAATTATTAAGTTTTAAGTTATTAAAGTTTTATTACTGCAGCGTTGAGTGTGCCGGTAAAAATTCTGCTTCTGAATTTCTATGCTCTTCCACAATTTTGTCCCATTGATTCAACAATCGCTTAGAGATATCTTTAATCAGTATTGACTCTGCATATTCTGGCGCAGTGAATTTTAACGCAAGATCCGCTACAAGCATTGCCAAGTCCAATGATGGCTTCATTGCGTAGTGTGTTGCCACACAGCAAATAGCTGCCATCATATCGTTTGCCGTCGGCAATTCCGGGTCATATAGCACGCTAGCTTTGTGAGCATTTACCATTTGAAGTTGCATTCAATTCACCATTTGTATCGTTAATGCAAATGATAATGGTTCTTATTTGAGAAGTAAAGCATTTTCTACATTCAATCTATCTGAAACGCTGTTACAGTCGGCTTTGCAAGATTTATGCTGTAAAATTTACTGATAGTAGTCGCCTGAATTATAGAGAGCCATCTGATGAAATCCATTATTTCTTATGCCGTTATTTCCTTTGTAAGACGCTACCCTTTTGCCATGTTGTTGGCAGTTCAACTGATCAGCGTTTTAATTTATGGGTTCTTGAGCAATTCAGAAGCAAGCCACATTGTATTTAGCAGTATCGGTTTGATTGTGCCGATTCTGGCAGTTTGGGTTGTGCATCGCAGCCCGGCGGCAAGCTGGCTTGGCCTGGTTTTAGTCGTATTGGCAATTGGGCTATCGTTAACAGCAACATTCACGCAACAAAATTCACTGCTTATTTGGGCGCACACATTTGAAAGCTTGCTCTACTTTTATGCCGCCACAGGCTTAACCATGTATATGTTTGCAGATGATGTGGTGACCAGAGATGAACTATATGCAGCGGGAGCAACATTTACACTGCTCGTTTGGGGATTTGCGTTTGCCTATTCAGTATGTCAGCAAATTGTACCCGGCAGCATCACCGCTGCAATGAATCCAGATATGGCTCGCACTTGGGTAGAGCTTTTGTTTATGAGTTTTTCAATTCAGTCCGGAACAGGTATTGGCGACATTGTTCCAGTTTCTAATGCGGCGCGCGCCATCAGTTCAATACAAATGTTTACAGGATTAATGTATATCGCGGTGGTGATATCGCATCTGGTCGGACTGGCCGCAAGCACAAAAGCCAACAACAATAGTGATTAATGTGCTCGTCTATAAAACAACCTATAAAGCTAATTTATAAACCAGCACAGCATCACCTTGTTTATAGCCAAAGATTGAGTTGCCGCCGCTGGCGACTGCAATATATTGTATGCCATCTATCATATAGGTAACGGGTGGCGCATTCACGCCAAAATCCGATTGCGCTTGCCATAGCAATTCACCTGTCTGACTGTTATAAGCATTAAAGTGCCCATCACCTTCACCAGTAAACATTACGCCACCCGCAGTCGCCAGTACACCGCCGACCAATGGTTGGGCTGTTTTATTTTGCCAGATAACTTTACCGCTTTTTAAATCAATTGCTGACAATAATCCCCAACGCGCGTCTTTTGTCGGCTCACTGGCCGCATAGCGAATCGCTGGTTTGCCATCTTTAGCAGGTGTTTCGTGCAAAGTATATTTAATCGGCGCATGAATACCTGCCACAAATACACGTTGATTCATTTCATCCACACTGACTGGCGACCAGTTTGAGCCGCCCAAGATGCCAGGATAGACAACAATGCCTTCAGCAGTGGCTTTCTTAAATAAGTTATGTTGCGGAACGAATGCCTCGGATTTTTTTAGCAACTTTCCAGTTGCTCTGTCATGCACGTAGAACCAACCCGTTTTACTGGCCTGCCCTACTGCAGCAACTGTTTTTCCATTGAATTGATAGTTAAATAATACAGGCGGACTGGCCAGATCATAACCCCATAAATCATGCGGCACTTGTTGATAATGCCATTTCAGTTTACCTGTATTCGCATCTAAAGCCACTAATGAAACAGTGTAAAGATTATCGCCAGGCCGCGAAATATCGTTCATCTGCGGGCTAGGGTTACCCGTACCAAAATACAACGTATCAGATGCAATATCGATTGCTGGCGTACTCCAAGCCGAACCGCCGCCGAACCGCGCTGAATCGGGATATTTGACTAAATCTGCTTTTTCTTGCGCAATATCACGATTAAACGTCACGCCATCATCTGTGGTTTGGGCAAAGCTACCTTCCCAGCCTGTATCTGGAATGGTATCGAATTGCCACACACGCTTACCATTATTCACATCATAAGCCGCTAAAAAACCAGGTCGTCCATAACGACCAGTCACACCAATCACTGCACCCAATGGCGCATCTGCAGTCGGGTTATCAATATGTAATCCATAACCAACACCTGTTATACCCACAATTACCTTGCCTTTATACACCACTGGTGCCATGGCAATTCCAATTCCCGTACCGCCCGTTACTTTGCGTCCGCTGTTTGGATCATCTTTATTCAGCGCCTCCTGCCCCTCTCTGGCGATAGCAACTTCAACCACATCAATATCCCACTCTTTTGCACCTGTCTGCGCATTCAAGGCGATTAAACGCGCATCTACAGTACCAATAAACACTTTTCCATCGGCAACTGCCACACCTCTATTCGCCGGGCCGCAGCACATTTGCCAATCTTTGCGTCTATCGTGCTTATAACGCCATAATTCCTTGCCAGTTTTAGCATCAAGTGCCGCAACATGATTGTATGGAAGTGACAGATACATGATGCCGTTCTGCACAATGGGTGTGGTTTGAAAGCTGCCGACCACTCCGCTTTTGTATTGCCAGGCCTGTACCAGGTTTTGGACATTCTGCTGATTGATCTGTGTATTTGGTGAAAAGCGCTGACTGGTAAAATCACGCCCAAAACTCGGCCAATCCTGATTATTGGCCTGCTGCGCAGTTTTATTTTGATTGGCAGCACAAGCTTGCAGCAAGCAGAGAAGCAATATGCAAATCGCTCTTGGACAAAGTATGTTCATGATTCAATACATTCCACATAAAGTATACCGAATAGTATACATCAAGAAAATTCATCCGCAACAATCGATATATTCAATTTAAGGTAGTATCAAGCCTTTGAAATAAATAAAAACCCAAATATGTTCAATTGGTCTATTTATGTTTATAGCTTAGTTGCCATTGGCCTGTTTGCTCTGCTGGGCTGGATAATCAGCTTAATACGTGACAACGTCACTCATATTAATAGTATGTGGAGTTTATTTTTCGTATTGACCAGCTTTACCAGTGCACTATTTGTATATGAAGGAAGCGTACGCGTTTATCTGGTGTTAACACTAGTTACGCTTTGGGCGGTGCGTTTATGTGCATATCTCTCTTGGCGCAATTGGGGGCCACATGAAGATCGTCGTTATGCAGCAATCCGCCATAACAATGAACCACACTTTTGGTTAAAAAGCGCTTACATGGTATTTGGTATGCAAGCACTTTTAGCTTGGATTATTTCCATTTCACTTTATGGTGCAATCGATTCAAATGCACCGGTTAACGTACTAGACTACCTGGGATTGCTGTTATTTTTATTTGGATTTTTTTGGGAATCTGTTGCCGATTGGCAGTTAACTCAGTTTAAAGACAATCCTAAAAACACAGACAAGGTACTCAACACAGGATTATGGCGTTACAGTCGTCACCCGAACTATTTCGGTGAGTGCTGTATTTGGTGGGGATTTTATCTCATCTCCTTGGCCGGTGGCGCTTGGTGGGCTATCGTTTCCCCGACTTTAATGACATTGCTTTTACTGAAAATCAGCGGCGTTCGCTTGCTTGAGAAAGATATATCAGAGCGTCGCCCAGCCTATGCAGAGTACATTAAATCGACCAATAGCTTTATCCCCGGTTTACCTAAAGCTTAAGATTCGTTTTGAGTTTGTATCAACAGCTTTCATCACTTTGCATTAAAATAAGCCGCTACCAATTAACTATCTCAACGCATGCAAAACGCCACCAATAGCCTGATTGAAGCAAGCCCTATCGAATGGCGCCTTAATCAGGACGGCTTGGCCCAGCCCTACTCCACTATCTTTCAAGATGTCTATTATTCTAGCGATAATGGCTTGCTTGAAACCGACTATGTCTTTTTGCAAGGCAACAAACTAAGCTCACGCTGGCAGCAACTAGAAACCCAAGTATTCACCATCATTGAAACAGGTTTTGGCACAGGCTTAAATTTTTTATGTGCCGCACAATTGTGGCTGAATCATGCGCCTAAAAATGCCACTTTGCATTTCATCAGCACAGAAAAATATCCGCTCAGCTTGCAGGAAATCACCAGCGCTTTACAGCTTTGGCCTGCATTAAATAACTTTTCTGCACAGTTTTTAGCTCAATATTCAACATTAATAAATAGCGATAAAAGCATCCGGTTATTTGATAATCGCGTGCAATTAACTTTGATAATTGGTGATGCGACTGACAGCCTAACAAAGACAACAACTCCCGCCGATGCTTGGTTTTTAGATGGATTTTCACCCGCAAAAAATCCTGATATGTGGCAACCAGCTTTGTTTGCACAAATGGCAAGACTATCGAAACCTAACACAACGTTTGCCACCTTCACCAGTGCTGGCGTGGTTAAACGCGGTTTGCAAGCAGCTGGATTTCATGTCGGCAAACAAGCTGGTTTTGGCAAGAAACGGGAAATGTTGGCGGGTGATTTTATTGGCGGGTCATTTAATGAAGATTCAGTGAATGGCAAACAATCAACAGAAAAACCAAATGCCGACTAAAACTGCGATTGTGATTGGTGGTGGCATTGCGGGTTGCAGCACAGCTTACGCACTGGCCAAACGCGGCATAGCTGTCATCTTATTGGAGCAGCATAGTGAACTTGCGCAAGAAGCCTCTGGCAACCCAATTGCGACTTTATATCCAAAATTGAGTATCAAGCCAACTGCGCAAAGCGCGCTGGCATTACAAGGTTTTGCGTTTACCTTAAACTTGCTCAAACAATTACCCAATCACGCAGCATTTTTTGATGCCTGTGGACAGATTCAATTGGCATATAACGCGCGTGAACAATTAAGACAAGACGCATTGCTGGCGCAACAGGAGTATGCGTTTTTGCAAGCCTTGGATGCAAAATCTGCTAGCGAAATAACAGGCATTCCATTGGCAATCGGCGGTTTATTTCTGCCGCAAGCAGGCTGGGTGAAACCAAAAAATTTATGCCAAGCGTTAGTTAACCTGCCCAACATCACCAAAATCAGCCATACGCAGGTATTGGGTTTTGAAAAAAACGATGTATATTTTCGAATAAATTACATTAATAAAAAATTACAAGCATATAATTTAAAATCAGATATATTAATATTATGCAATGCTAATGCCGTACAGAAATTCAGCTTATGTACCAGCGTTGCAAGTACACCTGTACGTGGGCAAGTGAATTTTTTTGCACCGACACCTGCTAGCCAGCCGATTAAAACCATTATTTGCAGCACACACTATTTAAGCCCGGCAGTTGATGGATTGCACTCAATCGGTGCGACTTACGCGCCAGATAATCTTAACCCGCAATTAAGTGAAGCTGATACGTTGGAAAACATACAGGCTTTAAAACAAATCTCACCTGCCGTTTTTAACAGTATTCAGCCTTACCAAGAACAAGGTCGCGTTGCCTGGCGTAGCCATACACAAGATTACATGCCACTTGCAGGCCAACTGATCGACGATAAAGCATTACGCGCCAACCCACCTCGCTACAACGCTAACCCTGTCGATTTACCATGGTTAAGCGGCCTGTACATTAACGCCGGACATGGTTCTAAAGGTATGATTACCGCGCCGATCTGTGGTGAACTGATCGCCAATCTGGTTGCAAATGAATCGTTAATTCTTGACGCAAACCTGGCAAGTAAATTGAATCCCAGTCGCTTTTTACTAAAAGCATTAGGCTTAAAACAATTAGCCAATTCTCTGTATTAACTCAAGCAGTCATACAAACACTGCAATTTAATTAAATTAGATTAAAATTGCGTTATGCAAGCCACCCAACCAACCCAATCCGCTGAAAATACGCTTAAACACTACCAGCAAGTGTTATTGCACAATCCCAAAGATGTAGACGTACAAATTCATTGTGCAAACTTGTGTATAGAACTGAAGCGATTTGAAGAAGCGGCAGGTTACTTTCGCCGCATTATGCGCATACTCAAAAACAATGCGTATGTGCGCGATGCGCTGTGTTACTCCTTGCAGGAACTAGGCAATGAATCACATGCCAGCGGTCGATTTCTACAGGCAGAAGCCTGCTTTAAAGAGGCACTCGAACACCAGCCACTTAACGCCGCGTATTGGTTTAATTTAGGCAATGCACAACGCGAGTTAAACAAACCCAGCGCAGCGCTTAGCAGCTTTAAACAATCTATTCAACTAAACCCGAATGACGCAGACGCGCATAACAATCTGGGCAATATTCAACGTGAATTAGGTCAATTGGACCATGCCGTTGCCAGCTACGAAAACGCATTGCAACTACAACCTGATTTGCACCACGCACTGGCACATTTGGTGCACCAGAAACAGCATGTTTGCGCTTGGGATAATATTGATCGACAAATCAAGCAGTTGCGCGATTGGGTAATGACCATACCCAATGCACAAATATCGCCTTTTGCTTTTTTAAGCATGCACGGCACCACTGCGAATGAGCAGAAACAGTGTGCCAGCAATTGGGCTACTAGTTTTTACGCCAAGCGGATTCAGCAACATACGGGCTTTGACTTTAATCAATTAAAAGCAACGCAAAACATATTTCAAACCAAGCTAAAAATCGGCTATTTATCGGCTGATTTCAGACTACATCCATTGGCGTTTTTAATCACCGAATTGATTGAAAATAGCGATAAAAGTCGCTTTGAGACTATCGCTTACTCTTATGGTATAGATGACAAGACACCTGAACGCAAGCGCCTGGAAAATGCATTTGACACTTTTAACGATATTCGGCAATTAACCGATATTGAAGCCGCCCAAAAAATCCATCAGGATGGTGTTGCGATTTTAGTGGATCTCACTGGTTTTACGCAAAACAGTCGCACTGGCATAGTGGCTTTAAAACCTGCCCTCCTCAGCATTAATTGGCTGGGATTCCCTGGAACTATGGGTGCAATGGTTGTTGAAAAAGCGGAAACCAGCTATGCAAAACCACTATTTGATTACCTGCTGGCAGATAAAGTAATTGCGCCAAATGCAAACGACTTTAGTGAAAAACTGCTCTATCTACCCTGTTATCAACCCAATAATAGCCAACGCCCCGTTGGTAAGGCAACGCAAAAGACTGAACACAATTTACCAAAAAACAGTTTTGTATTTTGCTGCTTTAATCAGTGCTTTAAAATCACACCAGAAGTATTCGCGGTCTGGATGCGCATTTTGCGACAAACACCTGATAGCGTGCTGTGGCTATTGGATTGCAACACTTGGGCATCTGCTAATTTGCGGCAAGCAGCGGCAAAAGCAGGCGTTAATGAAACTAGATTGATATTTGCGCCACGCGTGACGATTTCAGAACATTTGGCACGCCACATGCATGCGGATTTATTTTTAGATACTGCGCCATATAATGCACACACTACCGCTAGCGATGCGCTATTAATGGGGTTACCACTATTAACTTGTACCGGTGAAACCTTTGCTGCGCGCGTGGCTACAAGCCTGTTACAGCACATTAATCTGCCAGAGTTAATCACCCAAAACTGGCAAGAATATGAACAAAAAGCGATTACTTTGGCGAAAAATCCAGCCAAACTCAGCCAATTAAAGCAGCAATTGGCTACACAAACTAAAGACGCCCCACTTTCTGATTCAAGTGCGTTTAATCCAGCCCAGTTTTCACGCAATTTAGAGCAGCAATATCAGCAAATCTGGCAGGCTTATCAGAAGTCAACAAATAACTAATCGGCACATCGCCCACTGTAATAAAAACACGGCTTGTGCTAAAGTTCAGCACAATTAACCAAATAAGATCGTCATCAATATGGCCGCCATTGACATTACCCCCGTACTCAAATTCATGACAGATAAGGGCGGCTCTGACCTCTTTTTCAGCACTAACACTTCGATTCACATGGATATTGAAGGCACAACGGTTGCCATCAATAATCAGGTGATGGCGCCTGGCATGATTAAAGAAATCGCTTACGGCTTGATGAGTCCCGAGCAAATTAAAGAGTTTGAGTCCACACTGGAGTGTAATTTCGCCATTGGCCGCAAAGATATTGGACGTTTCCGCGTGAATGTATTTCGTCAACGCGGCGAAGTGGGCATGGTAATTCGGCATATTAAAACTGATATTCCGACACTGGAAAAATTGGGCTTGCCAAGCGTTTTAAAAGACCTAATCATGCGTAAACGTGGATTGATATTGATGGTTGGCGCGACAGGTTCCGGCAAATCCACATCACTTGCATCCATGATCGATCACCGAAATGCAAATGAAACCGGTCACATCATCACCATTGAAGACCCGATTGAGTTTGTGTATGCGCACAAAAAATCGATCGTCGACCAGCGTGAAGTAGGCATTGATACTTTAAGTTTTGATAACGCCTTGAAAAATGCTATGCGCCAGGCGCCAGATGTGATTTTAATCGGCGAAGTGCGCGATATGGAAAGCATGAAACATGCGCTGGCTTATGCAGAAACTGGACATTTGTGCTTAGCCACTTTGCATGCCAATAATGCGAACCAAGCCTTAGAGCGCGTAATTTCATTTTTCCCGACCGATGCTAAGCATGGCTTGTTATTGGGTTTATCGCTTAATCTGGTGGGTATTATTTCGCAGCGCCTGGTGCCTGGCATCACGCAAAAACGCGCTGCAGCGGTCGAGGTGATGATTAACACACCCTACATGTCAGAACTCATCCAAAAACAAAAATTGGGCGAAATGAAAGACATCATGGCCGATAATAACGATATTGGCATGAATACATTTGACCAAGCTTTATTCAAACTCTTCAGCGAAGGGAAAATCAGTGAAGACCACGCGCTGGCAAATGCCGATTCACGCAATGATTTGTCCTTAAAAATACGTTTTGCCGCAGAAGGCACACGCGGCGGATTTGGTGGTTAACACAAGATTAACAATAGGTTTTCTTTTTAAATTAATTGCCTGCTAAATCAATCATCTACATAATTAAATGCCGCCAATAAGCCTGCGGCAATAATAAAAGCGCCGCCTATCCATTCGTTTAACAGCATCGCCTCATTTGCCAGATAATAGGCGGCGATTGCTGCCACAACCAGTTCAAACAAAAACAATACCGATGCACGCAATGCGGTCATTTTAGTCACGCCATATTGTACAAATAGTGTGGCAGCCATAATCAATATTGCGATAAGCCCCATAATTAACCAATTATTTAGCGTAAAAAACTGCGGGCTTGGAAAAGTGTCCGTCAGAAAAGGGATGAATAAAAGTGACACGCCAGCCACACCGAGCCATATCAACATGGATTTTGCTGCTAAGCTTAAATGCGCAGATTTACGCGCAATCACATTGGTGAATGAAAAACCAATGCCAGCAGATAGCGCTAGCCATTCAGCGTTATTTTGCGGCATGGGAATGTGATTGGTCGTACTATCAAATGGATTGGCCAGCATAATATAAGCACCAAGCATGGCGATGAAAATAGAAGCCAGCCCCGCTTTAGTGATCGTTTCTTTTAACCAGAAACGCGCTAAAACCAGCGTCCAAAGTGGCGCCAGATAAAACAGCAACATCACGCGCATGACTTCGCCATCAATCACCGCCAGCACATAACTTAAGTTAGTCCAACCCGCAACGATGCTCAACCAGATGGCGCTTTTGGGCAATTTAAATACACCGCGCCAATGTCTGGCAAACAAAGGAATTCCCAAGATAATCGCAATGCAGTAGGTATAAAAGCTTGCCGTCACACCAGAAACACCAGCGTCACTCATGATGCGATACGGATACCAGATAATGCCCCAACACATGGCGCCAAATAACAGGCCGAATATAGCCCAATAATTTTGTTTGCTGCTGTTGCCCATGTATTTCCTAATTAATGGCTGACTAAATTATAATAATGCTTTACGAATTAAACTCTGATGGATCCAATCGCTTTGAACCACAACTCATTAAATCCTAATTTGAATCTGTTACAACCCTACCCGTTTCAGCGCCTGCGCGATTTATTTGCTGGCACCACGCCCAACGCAGCATTTAAACCGATTAACTTATCGATTGGCGAACCGAAACACGCGACACCGACGCTGATTACCGATGCTTTGGTGAACAATCTGGCTGGCTTGGCTAATTATCCCACGACTCTCGGTAGCTTGGCGCTACGCACGGCAATCTCACAATGGATTGCGCGCCGTTACAATCTGCCAGCACTGAATCCAGAAACCAGCATTTTGCCTGTGAATGGCAGTCGAGAGGCTTTATTTGCCTTTGCACAAGTGGTGATTGACCGTACAAAATCCAACCCGATTGTGATTTCGCCCAATCCTTTTTATCAGATTTACGAAGGTGCCTCTTTTTTAGCTGGTGCTACACCTTACTTTTTGAATACCACGCCAGAAAATGGCCACGCAATGGATTTCGAACAGGTGCCAGCTGAAATACTCAATCGCACGCAATTGGTTTATGTTTGCAGCCCGGGCAACCCTTCTGGCAAGGTAATGAACCTAGCGCAATGGAAAACCTTATTTGCACTATCTGACCAGTACGGCTTTGTCATTGCCGCAGACGAGTGTTATGCGGAAATTTATTTCGATGAAACAAACCCGCCATTAGGCGCATTGCAGGCAGCACACCAACTGGGCAGAGACTACAAAAACCTGGTTGTATTCAGTTCACTTTCCAAACGTTCCAATGTGCCAGGTATGCGCTCTGGTTTTGTGACGGGTGATGCAAAAATCATCGAAGCGTTTACGCTATACCGTACCTATCACGGCTGCGCGATGAATCCAGCTGTACAAGCCGCGTCGCTTACTGCTTGGAATGATGGTGCGCATGTGATTGAAAATCGCCGTCTTTATGCTGAAAAATTTAAAACGGTTACGCCTTTATTAAACGGCGCTTTAGAAGTCGAAATGCCTGATGCCGCGTTTTATTTGTGGGCAAAAATTAAAAATCCTGCCATGACTGACACAGATTTTGCATTAAAGCTCTATCGAGATTTAAACATCACCGTGTTGCCAGGTAGTTATTTGGCAAGAGAAGTTAACGACATTAATCCAGGCAAAAATTTTATTCGCTTGGCATTAGTGGCTAGCTTAGAAGAATGTGTAGAAGCGGCTAATCGCATTCAAAGCATGAGTTAATAAACTTGGTTTAATCATGTTTCTTTATGCGAGACGATTCAAAATCACTTACAAATATTTCGCATAAAACACATTAACTTAAACAGATAATTAACTGTTTTAAAATAATTATTTTTTAATGTATTGATTATTTAATTTTACCGCAAACGCACTCATACCAATTAATGCAATGCCAATAATCACCAATGCGATTGGCCAGCCCAATGTATTGGCAAAATGCTTGGCGGTGAAATAGCCGATATAAGCCAGCATTGAAAGTGTTCCCACCGCAAGTAACGCCCTGCTTCGTACAGTCGTACTTAAAAATATTAACAGCGCGGCAAGGCCTAAATAAATAATCTCCAGCGGTGTTTTTTCTACCGCCTCAAATACTGACCACATTAAAATAGCCGAACCGACAAAATACCAAAATGGGGCAATGGATAAGTGACGCGATTGATTGAGCGCATAAGCAACGCAGATTAAAGAAAAGCCTATGACTATGCCAATTAGCTCTTCATTCATATCCCAGATATCAAATATATTGGCAAAGAAAATACAGCCAAACAAAATCGCGCTAAAAGCCAATACGGTTCTTTGTTTGGCCCAAAACGTCGCCGCCTGTTGAATCAGCATATAAGTAGCCATAAACAGCAAGCCGTGACGCGCATCACCGCCTGATGAATACTCGTTTAGCATGACTAAAATACCAGTTGGCTGTAGCAATGCCGCGATTAAAAACAGCGGTGTGGCAGCGCGTTCGTAACGTTTATCTGTCAGGCAGACCAGCGCCATGATAAATGCGGCAAAGCCTGTACCCAACGTGACTAGCACGCGTGCAGCAGAACCAAAATCATCCCAATACATGGAAATGAACACACCAATACCCGCAAACACAAAAATACCGCCAATGTAGCCAAATAATTGCGACAGCACACTGGGAGATGGTTTACTTGTCTGTGCGCTTGCATTAGCGAATGCGCGAGAAATCTCATCCAGCGTGATGTGGTGATGTTTGGCCAAATGCACAATATCCTTTAGCGCTGATTCTTTTTCTGGCGTAATGGGTTCTATTTTTTGCGACATGGCAGCTCCCTTGACTGATTCACTTATTAATTAACTACCCAGCCGACAAGTTTAAAATCGTTGTAGTAATAGTTGGGTTGTGTCGTTTCCACTTTGTAAGCAACGGCACCTTTTTTAATACGGTAACCGCTATTGCGATTGCCGCCGCCAAATAATCCGCCCACCAAACCACTGTTGCCGTAATTAGAACCTTCCAATTGATAACCGTCCGGCGATACAACAGATGCATCAATTTTTAAGTCTTTCGTTTCATCTAAAATCACATCGTTATCATCACCGGCTTCAGCAGCTTTGGCCAAATCGATGGTTATTTCGCGCACGGTTTCCGTTTTAGCGTTATATGCCATTAATTTTTTTGAATTGTAATTTCTGTTTTTATCGTCGTTTTTCCTTACCTTGGCCACTAACTGATGATTAACCACTTTAAAATCCACAAGGTACACGGGTGAGTTTTCATACTCATATTTTAAGCTGGTAAATAACAACTCATATTGCGGCGGAGTTCCAAATGATTTTGGTACGACCGTTGCCAGAAAAAACAGTACAATCAATAAAATCGGCAGACTAAGCCCAATCACCAAAACCAGGTTCTCTTTAATAAATTTTTTCATGAAATTTAGCCTTTAAATGGAGTTAACTTGTTACACGTACTTATTGATTAATAAATTGCTCAACTTGTTGCAATATCACGGCATTCAAATCAGGGTTCAAACAGTCAAGTTCTGTGATGCCATCCATGCCGCGAAGCCATGTGAGCTGTCGCTTGGCCAATTGTCGCGTGGCAAAAATACCCCTGTCGCGTAATTCACTGGCGTCGTACTCACCGTTTAAATGTTCTAAAGCCTGACGATAACCCACGCAGCGCATAGCGGTTGATTCAGCTGTTAAGTCAGGATATTTAGTTAATAATGCTTTCACTTCATCTAAAAACCCAGCTGCCAGCATTTGCTCAAATCGCAATGCAATTCGCTCATGCAACACTTTACGGTCACCTGGCACCAACGCGATTTTAAGGATGTTGTAAGGCAAAGCCTCACTTTTTTGCTTTAAAAACAAGCTGGACATACTTTCACCCGTTAACTCAAACACCTCTAACGCACGCTGAATACGCTGCGCATCATTCGGTTGCAAACGCGCGGCGGTTTCTGGGTCAACCAAGGCCAGCTTTTCATGCATGGCAGGCCAACCAATCAATGCCGCGCGTGCATCCAACCTTGCACGTACGGCTTGATTGGCTTCAGGCAACCCGCTTAAACCGCCTTCCAGCGCTTTAAAATACAACATCGTGCCACCCACCAATAAAGGAATTTTGCCACGCGCGGTAATATCCGCCATCAAACGTAATGCGTCACTTCTGAAATTCGCCGCAGAATACGCACTTGTTGGGTCAATAATATTAATCAAGTGGTGTGGAGCGATGGCCAAGGTTTCTGCATCTGACTTAGCCGTACCAATATTCATATCTTTAAAAACCAAGGCAGAATCGACACTGATGATTTCAACTGGCAGCTTTGAATAGAGATGAACCGCTGCGCCAGTTTTGCCGCTGGCGGTTGGGCCCATCAGAAAAATCGCATTATTCATTTATAGTTATTCTTTGCGGTTTATGCACAATAGAAACCAGCACATAACTGACAATCATTAATAAAAACCATGCGGTTAATTTTGCAGAGGAAACAACATGCCATTCTTTTAATTGATTTGGATAAATCCAAATTCGACAATAAGTCGCAACATTTTCAGCAAGCCAAATAAATAATGAGACTAAAAAGAAGCCTAATATCATTGGCATTTTTCTGGTTTTTTTATTCACAATAAAATAAAAATTAGTCCGCATAAAAATGATGCAGGTAAAAATAATCAGTACCCAACGCATATCGAAAAAATAATGATGCGTAAAGAAATTGATGTAAATTAAGACAGCGAGTAAATATGTCCAGCGAATATCTGGATAATAATCAAAACGAATATTAAAAATCCGCCAGATTCTTGCTATATAACTACCGACTGCGCTATACATAAATCCTGCAAACAATGGGTAGTTGCCAAAGCCAATATTGAAATTCTCAGGATATTGCCATGAGCCAATTGCATCTGATGTTTTGAATATCTCCATTGCAGTTGCAACCAAGTGAAATAATAAAATAACACCCGCCTCTTTCAAGGTTTCAAGCTTAAAAAGCAATAATACGATTTGAAAAGTAACTGCGGCAATAAATAAAAAGTCATAGCGTGGCATATCAAATGGATACCAGTACTTGGTAACCAATATCAGCAAAAGCAAAAAACCACCAAAAATGCTTGCGTATGCCTGCTTCAGTCCAAATTGCAAAAACTCATTAAATGAATATTTAAAGATGCTCAAGCTTACTTACCACGCATAAACATCTTATCTAAATCAGACATTGATACTTGGAACCAAGTCGGGCGACCGTGATTGCACATACCGCTACGCTCTGTTGCTTCCATATCCCTTAATAAGCCATTCATTTCCGGGATAGTCAAAATACGATTTGCGCGTACGGCGGCGTGGCAGGCCATGGTGCCTAACAGTTCATTCCTGCGCTCGGTTAATGCTCTGGTTGCACCAAATTCGCGTAGATCCTTTAGCACATCGCGCGCTAAAGTGATTGCATCTGCGTCTTGCAGCATGGTTGGCACAGCGCGCACGGCTAAAGTATTGGGTGACAAAATAGCAAATTCAAAACCAAGTTGCTGTAAGTTACCCAGTCCTGAACTCAACTCCTCTTGCACCGTTGCCACTTCTAATCTATCCGCATTAAAACTGACTGGAATCAGCAAAGGCTGCATCGGCACGGCGGCTTTATCATCCAGCGCATTCTTAAGTCGCTCATACATAATGCGTTCATGCGCGGCATGCATATCGACCACCACTAAGCCGAGTTTATTCTGCGCCAATATATACACGCCATGTATCTGTGCAACAGCAAAACCTAGCGGAAAATCTTCTGCTGGTTTAGCTTGCGACTTATCATCAAATTCGCCTGCATAACAGACAGGGCTTGCAAATTCACGCTCTGGTGGCTGATTTTTTGAACCAAACAGGGTTTCATAAAATGCGGATGGTTGATTGGCATTTAAATTGATTTGCGTTTGGTATTGGGGGTAACTGGGCGAGTTGGTATATTGCGAAGCAAAGGGATTATGTTGAGCTTGGCTGGCAGTAGCCGCATTCGACATACCTGTTGGCGTTGCCAGATTTTTATTCAAGCTGTGATAAATAAAGCGATGAATCGCCTGCCCATCCCTAAAACGCACTTCGGTTTTACTTGGGTGTACGTTCACATCTACCAAGCTTGGATCAAGTTCTAGAAATAACACAAACGCAGGGTGTCTGTCGTGATGCAGCACATCTTGATAAGCCTGACGAATGGCATGCGCAATCAGTTTGTCGCGCACAAAACGGCCGTTGACATAGACATATTGCGTATCGCGGCTATTGCGATTAAAGGTAGGTTTTGCCGCCACTCCCCATAGTCGCAAGCCTGCTGCCTCTTCATCAACCGCAATGCTTTCTGCGGCAAATTCTGCGCCTAATACTTCATTGAATCTTTTAGCTGAAGTGCCGGCAGCAAAACGACTGAGCACCCTGCCATTATGCTGCAAAGTAAAACTGACATCCGGGCGCGATAGTGCCACGCGCGTAAATGCAGCTTCACAATGGCCGAATTCGGTCGCGTCAGTTTTTAAAAACTTGCGTCTTGCTGGCGTATTAAAGTACAAATCATTGACTTCAATCACTGTGCCAACTTCCAATGCTGCTGGTTCGATTGTGCTGATTTCACTGCCATCGCTGCTGATGCGCCATGCATGTTTGGTTTCCAATGCCCGACTGATAATCAATGTGCGCGAAACTGACGCGATACTGGCCAATGCCTCGCCACGAAAGCCCAAGCTGGCGACTGCTTCCAGATCTTCCAAGCTAAAAATCTTACTGGTGGCATGACGAGTTAACGCCAATTTCAAATCATCTTGCACAATACCGCTGCCATTATCTGCTACGCGTAATTGCTTGATACCGCCCTGTATCAGCGAAACCTGAATATCGGTGCTGCCCGCATCCAAACTATTCTCTAGCAATTCTTTAAGCGCAGAAGCTGGTCGCTCTACCACCTCACCCGCGGCGATTTGGCTGATAAGCTGGTCTGGCAGTAATTTGATTGAGTTCAATGGTGTGCGTGACATAATTGGCTACCGTTTATTTCGTGATATTTTACCTGTTTTAACGCACAATCTCGCACCAAGAGACGTTCAGAATGAAATTAGCCAACCTAAATTTAGATGATTACGCATTCAGCTTTGCAAAAGCGCGTGCAATGAAGCGTCATCATCACTTTTATGTGGGGCCGACCAATTCAGGTAAAACCTATCACGCACTTAACACTTTAATTGCGGCAAAATCTGGCGTTTATTTAGCGCCACTACGTCTGTTGGCAATGGAAGTACGCGACAAATTAATGGAATCTGGCGTGCCATGCAATCTGATTACCGGTGAAGAACGTGTGATGATTGCAGGCGCACAACATACCGCGTCTACCATCGAAATGATGAATCCCACCAAGTTGGTGGATGTCGCGATTATTGATGAGATTCAGATGCTGCAGGATCCCGATCGCGGCAGCGCATGGACTGCTGCTTTGGTCGGCGTGCCAGCCAGGCAAGTGTTTATATGCGGCTCGAATGCTGTCACGGCGCTATGTTTGCGCGCAATTGAGCATTTAAATGAAACGGCTGAAATCACCGAGCTGCAGCGCATGACGCCATTGATATTGGAAGATGACAGCTTATGCGGCGCACGATATAGCAAGCCAAAGTTAAAAACCAAGCTAAGAAAAGGCGATGCGATTATTGCCTTTTCGCGCAAAGATGTACTTACTTTTTCAGCCCGATTTCGCCAATGGGGATTTACAGTTGCCAGCATTTACGGCGCTTTATCCCCTGAAGTACGCAGACATGAATCCGCACGTTTTTGCAATAATGAGGCGGATATCCTAGTCGCAACGGATGCCATTGGTATGGGCTTGAACTTACCGATTCGGCGCGTGATTTTTGCCAATATCTTTAAATTTGATGGCGTTGCATCGCGCTTGTTGAATGCCACCGAAGTGCGCCAGATTGCAGGTCGTGCGGGTCGCTTCGGTATTTACGATAATGGTTATGTGAATATCATGGAAGACGATGAGCGCTTTCATATCGCACATATGCTGGCAACTGACGATACATCTGATTTGCAAAAGCTGCCGATTGCCGCCAATATTGGTCAGATAGAAGCCATTTCAAACCAATTGCATACTGCTAAAATTGCAGAGTGTTTGGAGTATTTTGCCGACCGCCTGCAATTTAATCATGCTTTATTTGCGTTAAGTAAAATCGCCGCGCAGCTAAATCAGGCCTTGTTGGTGGATACGTTTGCGCCAAATCTATCGTTAAAAGATAAATTTATTTTCACCTGCGCGCCCATTGCTATTAACGTGAATATTGAAAAAGATTACTTTCTGCTGTGCTTAAAAAGCGTGGTTGAGCATACAATCCGCACATTGCCACCCGCACCTATTTGGCTGGATTCAAGCAACGCAAAACATTTGGAAACTGCGGAAATATTAAGTCAAAATATCAGCTTATACGCTTGGTTAAGCTATAAATTTCCGCAGATTTTTGTAGATGCTGAGCAGATTCCATATTTAAGGCAATCGGTCAGCCGTTATATTGAACGCGCGCTGCTTACGCAAACAGGTTATGGCGATACACAGCGCGAGAACGACTTGTTGAAACATATCAGCCGCTAACTCTGTACGATTACCAGCCTGATAAAACTAATTTGCCGATTGTTGTGCCAGATTCAAGCTGCGCATGCGCTTTGCGCAAATTTTCGGCATTTATTGGCCTTAATACTTGGTTAAGTGTGGTCGTCAAAGTACCCGCATCTATCAATTGCGCGACGTGTTGCAAAATCTGATGCTGCGCAATCATGTCATCGGTTTTGAACATTGATCGCGTGAACATAAATTCCCACACAAACGTTGCACTTTTGCTTTTTAGTAAATCCAGATTCACGGGTTTTGCAGTTTCTACAATCGAACAGATTTTACCCTGCGGCTTGATAATCGCTGCCATAACTTCAAAATAGCCATCGGTATCGTTATTACACAAAATGTAGTCTGGTTGAATATTTAACTGACTTATTTCCTGTAATAGTTGATGGTGATTGAGCACGATATCTGCGCCTAAATCACGCACCCAGGCAGTGGTTTCCGGGCGTGAAGCCGTTGCGATGACGTTTAGCCCTGCCACTTTTTTAGCTAATTGAATCGCAATAGAACCAACTCCACCCGCAGCACCGATGATTAAAATACTTTTATCTTTGTTTTTATTCGCGTCTTGCGCGATACCTAAGCGGTCAAACAACGCTTCCCAAGCAGTCACTGCAGTAAGCGGCAATGCGGCGGCGGCTTCAAAATTCAAACTTTGCGGTTTGTGCCCCACAATGCGCTCATCCATCAACTGATATTCCGCGTTGCAACCGCTGCGGGTGACATCACCCGCGTAATACACTAGATCGCCCACTTTAAACAAAGTGACCGCGTCGCCCACGGCAATCACCTCACCTGCGGCATCCCAGCCTAACACTTTAGGTGTGGTTTCCACTTTATCTTTTGGCTTACGCACTTTAGTATCCACCGGATTTACTGCAATCGCACAGATTTTCACCAGCAAATCATGACTTAATGGCTCAGGTATTGCGAGTTCAATATCCACCAGAGAATCTGGATTTTCTATCGGCAAATATCGGGTAAGTGCGATGGCCTTCATTTTTTTCTCCTGCTATTTAAGTATAGTTAAACTCCAATTCATTGCTTAGGATTGAAATAAAACATTCGTCATGTGTCAATGATTAGACTAGTCGACTAATCATCTGCCAAATAAAAAAGCGCACTTAATCTGGTTAAGCAAGGTGATATCTAAACTAATGAATCCAATTTGTTTTTGAGTGAATGCATTGCAGATTCGAGTGCATCACGCGAGCGATTCACTTTAGTTAATAGTGTGGCGCCAATCCACATATAATAGATTTCATTTGTGACAAATCTTGCGTCCAAATGTTCAGGCAACTCACCGTTATCAATGCCCTCTTGCACGCATTCCGCAATACGGCTGATGATACGATCGGTGCCATGTTTTAGGGTAATCCGCATGGTTTCGGATAAATCGGTGACTTCTGCACTTAACTTAACCACCAAACATTTATCGTGCGTTGTATCCGCCGTTTGCGTGTCTAACCAATTTTGAAAATATGCCAGCAGGCGCGATTTGACTGAGCCGTTTTCCGGGCTGAGTTTTGCGTCAAGCTGTGTTAAATAACCATCCAGATAGTCTTCCAGCAACGCATCACCAAATTGCTCTTTGGATTTGAAATAGTGATAAAACGAACCTTTAGGCACATTGGCTTGCGTTAATATCTCGTTCAAACCAACCGCCGCAAAACCTTTCCCCAGCATAATATTTTTAGCAGTATCAATAATCTGCTGCCGCGTATCGGTAAATTTATGCATTGTCTGTGCTTGAGCCATCAGGCATTATGACATCGACTAGACCAATCGTCTAGTCAGTTATTTGCAGGCGATTAAAACACCCCCTACCGGTTAATAGCTTCACCACGTGACCCATAAAGTTCGGCCTGTGGAAGGCATGTCAGTTTATTTAGTCATCTGTTAACCCGAATATTTGGTGATAGATAGCTGCACTGATATGTATTGCCAGCAAAGGATAAATCATGATCGAAATAAAGAAATGAGTATTCAGCGCAAAATTATTCAGCAATGTGTGTTTTTCAATAAATGGTATTAGCTCAAATAAATTAAATAGTTGAATAGGTTTTCCTGCCGTGACTAACATCACAATGCCAGCGACACATTGTGCGATTAAGACGATATAAATACATCTGTGCAGGGAAATGGCTGCCAGTTTTTGCCAACTTTTAATACTGTACGATTTAATGGGGTTGTGATTAACGTTACGCCAAGTTAAGCGCGCCAATATAACTAAAAAGAAAACCAGCCCAATCGACGAATGCGAAGCAGTCAGCTTTAATTTTTCCGGGCTTGCTAACATCCCTTCAAATTGGCTTGCTATAACAATGAGCGTAAGCAGCAACAAGACACTCGTCCAATGTAATATTCTTGCAATTAAGCCGTACTGCGTTTTCGTGTTTTTAATATTCATATTATCTATATAGTCACGCAATAATCCACATGTTTGGCGCTTATTGGATTAACGTTTTATTTAAGCGAATATCTAAACACTTTGATTGCTGCCAGGCCAAAGCCAATGGTTGTCAGCGTGATAGTGGTATAAATAAAAACACCTATTAGTGGTGAAGTTGAATCAGGAAATACTGAATTCAGTATGAATGCCGTAGGGTTACCAATTGATCCAATTGCCATAGGCCAAATAACATATTTCGGCAAGGTGATTTTAGAAGCATAAAAACCCAGCAATAGCATTGTCATCATCAAAAAATCTAAATGAGCTGATAACAGTTTGTCCGTATTTTGGAAGATATTCAGGAAGAAAGAAAGTTTCATTCCTTTTGTGAAAACCAGGCACCACGCTAGTACCAATGCTATTAATAGGCTAATACATGCAACTCTAAGTAAGATTACATTACCAGCATGTTTGTCTCCAACCATTTTTACTCCCTAAAAATTTTACTTATTTCCCTGAATATTTTTTACTGTAGTTTTTGCAACTAATCAGTCATCACGTAGGTTAATGGAGAGTTTCATTAAATTCTTGCTTATGGCGGCACAGATATTTGACTGAAACGGAAGTTTGCCAAATTGAGCCATATATAGATATACAGGAATTGGGATAGAATATTTGTTATAACGTAAAGGCGTAGAGGTAAATTTCAATGGAATCCAAGCCGGATAAACTACCAAGAATGATTTTATCTACAGCTAGCGTAGATAAAATTAACAGGCGAGAATGGTTGCAAGACATTATTAGTCGTGAATATACAAAAGTGGAAGTTATCCCGCATGCGAATATTAATGTGTTTAATGAAATGTCTCTCTATACACTGGATAAGCTGCGTTTATCGGTGGTACGGTCAAATGCGCTCACGATTAAGCGCAAAAAGCACGAGCCCTATCATGCCAGTCAAGATAATTACCTTGGTGTAATTCTTCTTTCTGGGAGCTATCATTTAGAACAGGGTGGGCGTGAAGTTTATCTCAACCCTGGCGATATATCGATTTATGATGCCACTCTCCCTCACCAAATCAGCTGCTCTCGAAGTTTCTCAAAAATCCTCATTACCATTCCAAGAGCAATGATGCGTGCAAGACTCTCAGGGGTCGAGCACTGCACGGCTCTACGTATTCCTGGCAATCTAGGCATAGGCACAATTACAACCAATTTTATTCGTAATGTTGTACAGGAAGCAGAAAATATGAGTGATTGGGGTATCTCTGCATTAGCTGAACAATCCCTTGATTTATTTACCCTGTCACTTGCATCTTTAAACTCTCAAAGCTACTACTTGTCACGCAGTCGTTCAACTGCTCTCCAGAGTGTAAAAAGCTTCGTTGAAAGCCACTTAGCAGACCCGATGCTTGACACTGCAATGGTTGTAACAGGCACCGGGTTTTCTGCCCGGTATATAAACGATCTTTTAAATGATAACGACACATCCCTGATGCGTTATATATTGCAGCGTCGTCTAGAAAGGTGTAGTAAAGACTTGTTAAGCTTGCTACATACAAATCACAATATTTCGGAGATTGCCCTGAACTGGGGCTTCAATGATCTCTCACATTTCAGCCGTACATTTAAGAAAAAATACGGCTGTAGCCCAAATCAGTATAGGCATGATTACTCCGTTACACTTTAAAAGTGTAACTATTATTTTTTTAAGGTGACAGCAATAACACCTTCGATTGCCTGGAGTTTTTCAATCGCACTATTTAACACTTCTTTCTTAACGCTTCGTAAAAATGAATAAGTGATAAAAGTTTCAGTTGCATTACTTTTATTTAGTGTGATTTCGTTGATTAATAATCCCTTAGTCTCCATGGTCGATTGCAGATCCAATAATGATATCTTCTTCAAGTCGACATGAATCAATAACTGTCTATTCAAATGCCGGTTAAATATTCGACGTTCTATAGGCTTGATCAAGCCAAGAATCACAACAACTAGTACTGTTGTAAATATTGCGGCTATGTATAATCCACCACCGACAGCAAGGCCAATTCCTGCAACTGTCCATAAACTGGCGGCTGTGGTAAGTCCACGAATAACTTGCTGCCTGAAGAATAAAATCGTTCCTGCACCTAGAAACCCGATTCCACTGACGACTTGTGCGGCGACGCGAGATGGATCTAGAGCGATTGCCTGTGAGCCTTCTTTTAAAACATCTGCAAATCCAAAAGCCGACACAATCATAATAAGGCTCGACCCCAAGCATACCAACATGTGTGTGCGCAATCCTGCAGCCCATTCCAGGCGCTCACGTTCTAAACCAACAAGCCCTCCCAGAAAGGCAGCAATTGCAAGCCTTAAAATAGTGTCTTCAGGCGACAGCATATAATCTCCGATAGTTGATTAGATTGGCTACGGCAGAAAAGCCAAGTTTAGTTTAAATCGTCCTAGTTGTTTTTAATAAGAATATTTGGTTATATATATAAAACCAAATAATTGTAGTCAGAAAACGCTTAACTTAAAACTCAGTTTTGAATTAGCTTCAATATTAAAATCAATGTCTGCTACGGGTCGTTACCTGTCATTATCACGACATTATGCTTAGATTTAATCTCTAAATATTAGTAACTACGATTTAATTTCTGGCAAATGCAGGCTGGGTGGAAAAATACTTTTTAATACCCGTCAAAATAGAGTTAACCAGTTTATCTTGGTACGCGTCGTCGTTCAGTTTTCGCTCTTCTTCTGGATTACTGATGAATGCCGTTTCAACCAAAATAGACGGTATATCAGGCGATTTTAGTACCGCAAAACCTGCTTGCTCTACATGGTTTTTATGCAATTTATTAATATCGCCAATTTGGCTTAACACGTGTTTGCCTAGTTTCAAGCTATCATTAATCATCGCCGTTTGCGATAAATCTAATAAGGTTCTGGCTAATACTGGATCTCTTCCACCCAAACTCACACCGCCGATTAAATCAGATTCATTTTCTTTTTTAGCTAAATAGCGCGCACCGGCACTGGTAGCACCTTTTTCGGATAGCGCAAACACTGACGAACCACGTGCTGCAGGGTTAGTAAACGCATCGGCATGAATCGACACGAATAGATCGGCTTTTAATTTACGCGCTTTAACCACACGCATACCCAGCGGCACAAAATAATCGCCATCACGTGTTAACACCCCGCGCATATTGGGTTCAGCATCAATCTTTGCTTTGAGTTTTTTGGCAATCGACAATGTAATCACTTTTTCATGACTGCCATTTGCACCACGTGCGCCCGGATCCTCTCCGCCATGACCTGCATCGATTGCAATGGTAATAAGTCGCGCACCTTCTTTATTCTTAATGCTGGTTTCAGCCGTTATAGCAGGTTCGGTATTTTCTGTTGGGCTGCCTATTGTCGGGGCGTTAGGCAGCTCAACTGTCTCAGGCTCACTGCCAGCATTAGGCGGCAATGGTTCGACCACTGGCTTGACTTGCTCAGTATTACCGCTGTCAGTCGCGTTAGCAGCCGTATTTTCTGCAGCTTGTTTGCTCAACATTGCCATCAACTCATCTTGCAATGGATAAATATCCAACACCAATCGGTATTTATACTCACCCGCTGGCGTCAAAGCAAAAATGCTCGGCTTCACTTCACCTTTTAGATCCACCACAACGCGCACGACATTAGCTTTAAAATTGGCAACACGCACCTGTTGAATATAGGGGTCGCTGGATAAAATTTTGTCCGATAACGTTTTAAGCACATTGTTTAAATCGATATTTTCAATATCCAGCACCAATCGGTCAGGATTTTTTAGAATCAATAATTGATGCTTGATTGGTGCTTCAGATTCCAATGTAATGCGCGTGTAATCTTGCGCAGGCCACACACGCGCAGCAGTGATTGAGTTAGCAGAATAGGTGTTGAAACTGACTAATAATAAGGCGATAACAACTAAAAACTGACTGATTATTTTATTTGGAATATTGATTAAGTTGCTATTGATCATTTAAAGCCTAAACTCAATTTAAGTGATTTAACATGTTTTCCTGATTTTAGTGACCGCTTATTCAAGTTTAAACTCGATTAAGTTAAAACGTTGCGCCTGACTAGAATGAACAGAGTGATTATTTGACTTCGGATTAACCAGAAACTGGATTTTTCTCTGTAGTTCATCGTGTATTAAATACACATGAATATCTGGTTCTGGCAGCAAATCGCCTGCTTTTTCTGGCCATTCGATCAAACAAATGCTTTGCGGATTGAAATATTCTCTAAAGCCACTTGCTTCCCATTCATCTTCATCGGCAAATCGATATAAATCAAAATGATAGATATTATATCTAGAAAACACATAAGGTTCTACCAAGGTATAAGTTGGGCTTTTTACTTTGCCAGAAAAACCTAAACCTTGTATAAATCCGCGTGTAAACGTGGTTTTTCCTGCACCTAAATCTCCATGCAGATAAACAACTAAACCAGTTTTTAATTGGTGTGAAACCACATATTTTGCAAACTGTGCGCCTGCGGACAAGGTGGCCGACTCATCTGTTAATGTCGCCTGCTTTGAAAAAGCATCGTTCAATAAAACACTAATAGGTGTAGAAGTAATGTTGCCTGAAGTTAAATCGTCAGAAAAAAGTGTAATATCATTCGCCATATGCAATCAAATCAACCCATCATTGAGTCTAACGACTGGAGCAAGCTTGCCGCCGACATCAAGCGCTGGGGGCAGGAACTGGGGTTTGCCGAAATTGGAATTACCGACACTGATCTGACAAATGCGGAAACAAAACACCAAGCATGGATTAAAAAAGGCTTTCATGGTGACATGGATTATATGGCAAAACACGGCACGAAGCGAAGCCGGCCTGCCGAATTAGTCCCAAATACCGTGCGCGTTATCTCAGCACGACTAGATTATCTGCCGCCAAAAGCTAAAAACAGCTGGCAAGTAATAAATGATGGTGAGCAAGCATTTATATCGCGCTATGCTTTGGGGCGTGATTATCATAAGGTGATGCGGCAGAAATTACAGAAGCTGTGTGACAGAATACAGACTGAATTGCCGATTGAACTAAAGGATTTTGAAAACCAAGATTTTGAATACCGCGCATTTACGGATAGCGCACCGGTATTAGAAGTGGCACTGGCCGAAAAAGCTGGTTTAGGTTGGCGCGGCAAACATACTTTATTGCTGAATAAGAATCATGGATCCTGGTTTTTTTTGGGCGAGATATACACCAACCTGCCTTTACCAATTGATGCGCAAGCAACAAATCACTGTGGCACCTGTTCCGCCTGTATCGATATCTGCCCCACTCGCGCCATTACCGCACCCTATGAAGTGGATGCGAGGCGCTGCATCTCCTATTTAACCATCGAGCTTAAAACAGCCATACCAGTTGAATTCAGGCCATTAATCGGCAACCGCGTGTATGGTTGTGATGATTGCCAGTTGGCTTGCCCGTGGAATAAGTTTGCAGAAATCACGCAAGAGCCTGATTTTAATATCCGCAACGGCTTAGACAGTGTGAGCTTAATCGAATGCTTTGGCTGGAGCGAAACTGATTTTCAACAAAAAATGGCGGGCAGCGCGATTTATCGCATCGGTTTTACACAATGGTTGCGCAATATTGCGGTGGGTTTGGGTAATGCGCCGACCTCACCTGAAATCGTGAAAGCTTTAGAGTCACGTAAAAATGATGAAGACGATTTAGTGCGGGAACATGTTTCTTGGGCTTTACAGCAGCATGCTAAAACTTAATGCTTTTTTTAACTCAAAACTTAAGCATTAACAGATAACATCGCAGCACCCAGCATGCCTGCTATATCGTCTGCTCCTGATACATTTACGTTAATTTTTCCACGCAACACCGCGATTAAATCCATATCTAATTGCGCATTAAAACTATCCTGCATCAAATCCCAAGATGCGCTCAAACCGCCGCCAATGATCACATTGGGTACATCAATGATTTTTTGTATATGCGCCATCACTTGCCCGAGTGCGCGACCTGCCTCATTAAATGCAGCTTGTGCTTGCACATCGTTTTCAATCGCCAATTTGGCAAGTTCAAATGCGTTAAGTCTATTTTGTGTGGCTAAAAAATAACTATTTCCCACACCTGTTGCTGAGGCGTATTGCTCCAAGCAGCCACGATTGCCACAACCACACAATCGGCCATTTGGCTCGACGGTGATATGCCCTACTTCCATCGCAACGCCATGTGCACCAGAAAACGGCTTACCATCAATAATTAATCCGCCGCCTACCCCGGTGCCAAGTCCAATATAAATCAAGCCTGCGCTCGGTTTGCCATTCAAACAATATTCACCGTAAGCGGCTGCCAATGCATCATTTTCTACGACAACTTTTTTAGCAATTATCCGACTTAGATCACAACTTAAATTCACATCCTTTAAGCCAGGTAAATTAGGCGCTTGTGCAATGCACTGCGTTTGCGGGTGAATAAACCCAGGAAAACCAATGCCAATTGTTTGAATATCAGGATATCGAATAAATTCAGATTGAATGGCACTTGTAAGAACTCTAAGAATTTGCTGCCAAGCGACATCAGGTAGATTATTTTTACAGGTTTGCATAAAATCTGCCTGAAAGCGCGTTTCATTAACAAGCTGCAGGCCATCAAATACGCCCAATCGACAATTGGTACCACCGATATCAATGCCAATAGACTTACTCATTTAGTGAATACCGTTTGCTCTACCGAATTTTGAAATAGAATCAGCAAATGCCTGCTTAAGTCGCGGCGTTAATTGCTGCCAATCGAATTTCCAAACCCAGTTCCCCCCCAAAGTGCCAGGCGTGTTCATGCGACTTGTGCTATCCAGCGCTAAAATATCCTGCATAGGAATAATGACCAAATCAGCGTTTGTCGCCAAAGCCATATCAATTAAAGCAGCTGGCATGGCTGGCTCATGATTATTCAGTACAGCATGCAGATGATGCTTAGCATGTTCTTCTAAACTTAGGTACCAGCCCAAGCTAGTGTCATTATCATGCGTGCCTGTGTAAACCACACTATTTGGCTCTATATTATTTGGTAAGTACAAATTATCATCGCCGCCGCCAAAAGCAAACTGCAATATCTTCATGCCGGGCAGGTTGTAATGATGCCTTAAAGCGTTTACTTCATCCGTGATAACGCCTAAATCTTCTGCCACAAGACACATTTTTTTAAAGTGTTTTTTAATCGCCCACAAAAGTGCGTATCCAGGCGCCAAACGCCACACACCATTCATTGCCGTTGCTTCACTGGCGGGTATTTCCCATGCGGCTTGTAATCCTCTAAAATGATCGATACGCACCATATCGAACATTCTATTTTGCGTCGCCATGCGCTGAATCCACCATTTGAAGCCATGATTCTTCATCGCGCTCCAGTTGTAATGTGGATTACCCCAACGCTGGCCAGTGGCAGAAAAATAGTCGGGCGGCACACCTGCAACAACAGTCATGTTGTAACGTTTATTCAATTTAAATAAGTTAGGATTAGCCCACACATCCGCACTATCAAACGCCACAAAAATCGGAATATCGCCAAACATGGCAATATTTTTATTGTTCGCGTATTGCTTTAATGCACTCCACTGCTCAAAAAAAACAAATTGAGTAAACTGAATCAGGCCGATTTCCGCCGTATGTTGCTTTCTAAGCAAGTTAAGCGTTTTTGCGTCGCGTTTTTTATATGCTTCCGGCCAATTATTCCAACTGGCTTGATCAAAACGTTTGCGCAACACCAAAAACAAAGAAAAATCTTTTAGCCAGCTACTGTGTTTTCTACAAAATTTTCGGTATGCAATATATTCGCTAGAATCCACATTCTCCGACAAAGCCGTAAAAGCTTTTTCAAGTAGTTGTTGGCGATACTCTGCATTTGAATCAGTGTCATGCAGTTTTGTATCGTACAACTGAGCATCAGCGGTTGATATCAGGCCGTTTTTTTCCAGGTTTTCACCCAGCTTTTGCATGTTAATAAAAGCAGGATTGCCCGCATGTGCACTTAAACACTGATACGGAGAGCCATCGCCATGCGGCATATTCAAAGGTAACGTTTGCCAAACACTGGCTCCAATTTCACTTAAAAAATCCACAAATCGCAATGCGTGCTCACCAAGCGTGCCATCTGGCAAGGAGCTAATATGCAATAAAACACCTACTTTGCGTTGTTGTGACTTTTTCATCTTCTTTTCTTTACTTGCTGTGTTTTTTTAATATTCCAACGCTTAATTTTCTATATTTACATATCCCAACTCATAAACAGCTAATCGTACTGACCAAATATGAAGCGAATATTAACGGTTACTGCTCTTGTCCTCTACGCATTGTTCCACTGTTTGCATCACTTTCCGTTTGGCTGTCACCCGTACTGATAGAAACGTTCAGATGCTCAGGAATCGGTAGCTTTAATAAGCGATATAAATTCATTAAGTTGCGACGATAAAGCTGGTCAAAACTACTGACACTCTGTGCCGCGTTGTAGTCGCCCAACCACCAGAACCAATCAGAGCCTTCGCAAACAGACAACTGCTCCTCAGCACGTTTTTTTTCTTCCGCACTTAATTTGCTCGATCGAAATACCTTGTCATAGGCTTTTTTAGCCTCACACAATAAATCCCAGCCATAATTCTTATCAGTACTGCCAATCCACGTACTAAAACTGCCATATACCCAGCTACCAGCTGAAATCTCAGACAAAGAGCCACATTGAACTTTATAGGCATTTTCACTTGGTGTTTTAATGATTTGTAACACTTCAGACTGCGTCACCATCTCTATATTAGGATGATTGACCAGCGCCTCATAAAGTTCGGTTAAAAAGTAATGCCCGTTATAAGGATAATATTCCCAAGCGTTCTCACCATCTAAAATAACGCTCACCACAGGATTTTCCTCGCGCTGGTAAGTGTTATAAATATGCTCTAAAGTTTGAACAAAGTCGCTTACCGCCTCGCTACTATGCAATTTAGAATACTCAAAGCCGATTTTGTCAGACAGCCTGTCATCTCTAAAAAAACAGATGATTTCATCGCTGCCTTTACTGACTTTATAAGGCCTGTACAAATAATCATGACGTGACAATAAAGCTTTTTTAGGGTTAGATTTACGTAAGCTATTGGCTAAAACACCCTCTCCGGAAGCCGCCCATTGCACACCCTGGTTGGCCATCAACAGCAAACTTTCTTTTGAAACTGCGCCTTCTGATGGCCACATGCCCTTAGGTGCTATGCCGAAACGACGCTTGTGTGAAGCGGTAGCACCTTCCAGATGATTGATTGCACGCGCAACGCCACCTGGGTAATTTGCCGCTTTAGGCAAAGGTGCATCTGCCATGGCATCGTGCGTGGTTTTAAAATCAATCAGCAATGGCAGAATTGGGTGGTAATGTGGCGTACTGGATATTTCAATTTGGCCTGACTCTGCCAACTTTTTATAGCGTGGAATCAAATTACTAATCAACTCGCCCACTAAAGTATATAAAGCCAAACGCTCTTCATTAGTGAATTTTTTGCCTTTGCTCATCAAATTTTGCACAAAGACACTATTTTGGCGCACGCTTTCGCCCATCCAGGCCAAGTGGTACCACACCAGTAAATCCGATAAATACTGACCGGACAAATAGGTTAAGTCATCGCGACCATCTTCCGTTAAAAACTGAAACATCTTATAAAGCCGCTCGTAATCAGGAAACGGCTTCAGCATCTTTTCATGATAACTTTTGAAACAGCTATCTTTAATCAGTTGACACTCTTCGGGTGAAATTACCCGTAAATCGCTGGTGCCAAGTAATTTTAAAATAGGATCTTTAATGCAATCGGTTTTAAATTGCTGTGCATAGTCTTCCAACTGATCCAGCAGAATAGGCACAAAGTTAAAACTCACCTTGGCTTTCGGATTCATTTCTAAATGGTAAACCATATCCGAGTAGTCTTTAATGGCATGCAAATAGGTCCATGGCAAAACATACTCGCCTGAAATTGAATCGCGATAATCTGGCTGATGCATATGCCAGTAGAGTGAAATTAATAATTTGGGTTGATTCATCACTTTAAAGCTTCACTTTTGTGTTATTTATCTTAAGTATTGTTTATCTTAAGTATTGTTTATCTTAGGTGTTATCTATCTTGGGTGTTGTTTCAATTTAACACTTTCGCTTTGGATATTTTTAATAGCTGCAATATAAAACCTGCCAGTAAAAACCAGGCGTAGTTTTATGCGCACATTAATTAATACTTACAACTTAAGCAGCATTGGTGCCGTGACTAATACAGTTCCTTTTTCAGACACATAGAAACGTTTTTTGTCAGCAGCCAAATCAAAACCAATTTCAATGCCTTCTGGAATTTGTACGCCTTTATCCACCACCACATTTTTAAGTTTAGCGTGTCGATGTATCACGACATTTGGCAATAAGACTGCGCCTTCGATATCGCAATAACTATGTACCCGCACATTAGAAAACAGCACTGAACTGGTTACACAAGAACCGCTAATTAAACAACCGCCCGATACGATTGAATCAGTTGCCTTGCCCGTTCTGCCCGCATCATTGAATACAAATTTAGCTGGTGGCACTTGCTCTTGATACGTCCAAATTGGCCATGCGTTATCGTACATATTGAGTTCCGGCGTGACGCGGGTAAGCTCCATATTGGCCTCCCAATAAGCATCTACCGTCCCAACATCGCGCCAATAATAGAAACCATTTTTTGCGCCAACACAACTCTCAGCGAAACGATGCGCATATACACGCGCACGTGAAATCAAATAAGGAATAATATCGCCGCCAAAGTCTTTGGCCGAATTTGGATCTGCTGCGTCGCGCGCCAACTCTTCATATAAAAACTGCGCATTAAACACATAAATGCCCATGCTGGCTAAAGCTTGCGTAGTATCGCCTGGCATATGTTTTGGCCGATCAGGTTTTTCAGCAAACTCAATAATACGATCTTCATTATCGACGGCCATTACACCAAAACTTTTGGCTTCTTCTAATGGCACATTCAAGCAAGCGATAGTCATATCGGCATTATTTTTAACATGCGTCGCCAGCATTTGGCCATAATCCATCTTGTAAATATGGTCACCCGCCAAAATAACCACATACTGCGCATTACTCGATTGCAAAATATCTATGTTTTGATACACCGCATCAGCTGTGCCTTTATACCAATCTTCATTATCGTTACGCTGAGATGCAGGCAATAATTCGATATATTCATTGAATTCGCCGTTTAAAAAACTCCAACCGCGTTGAATATGTCGAATTAAGCTATGGGATTTGTATTGCGTGATGATTCCAACACGTCGAATACCTGAATTAATACAATTAGATAGCGGAAAATCGATAATGCGGAACTTACCGCCGAAAGGTACTGCAGGTTTCGCGCGACGATTGGTTAAATCTTTTAGTCGACTGCCACGCCCACCAGCTAGAATCAGCGCAACAGTGTTCTTAGTCATTGTACTGATGAATCGTGCATTATTCACATCTTGTGTCATGTTTGCCCTCTCAATCTGATCAATAAAGAATAAACATTATTGTCTTACAGGCTAAACAGCCTTATTGGGCAATAAAAATTAATACGAACAAAACATTTGTTGTTATTAATTACAACTTAATTATAGGCCTAGATACGAGTTATAATCTAGTCTAATTAACCTGAATTTACTATTGTGACTAGCTCATCTGAACATAAACTTCATCTGATACTTGATGCAAAACATCATGACGCTTTTTCTTACTTAGGACTGCATAAAGAAGGTACTCAGTTTGTCTTCCGTACTTTCTTACCTTACGCAAGAAAAGTCAGCTTAAAGGTCAATACAAAATGGGTCGAATGTACGCGCACTCATGATTCAGGCATGTATGAGTGGCGTGGTAAAACTGCGCCAGCTTCACCTTGTATGCTCAAAATTGAAGCGGACAATCAAATACAAGAAGTGATTGATACCTACAGCTTCAGCCCAATACTTACTGAAGATGAATTACATCTATTCGGCGAAGGCCGTTTAAACCAAGCTTACAACACATTTGGCGCACATATTGTTGAGCATCAAGGCGTGCAAGGTGTGCAGTTTGCGGTTTGGGCACCCAATGCAGAGCGTGTTAGCGTAATTGGTAATTTCAACCAATGGGATGGTCGCGTTAATCCGATGCGCGTGCGTGGCCAGACTGGTGTTTGGGAGCTGTTTATTCCACACTTAACAGCAGATGCACTATATAAATTTGAAATCCGCAATCGCCACTCGCAAGCAATATTAGTTAAAACCGACCCTTTTGCACGTGAGTTTGAATTACGCCCCGGTACAGCGGCAAAAATATCCTCTAATATCGCTTTTAAATGGCAAGATAAAGCCTGGTTAAGCAAACGCGCCAGTGATGATTGGTTACACACACCATTTAACTGTTATGAAGTACATGTCGGCTCATGGCGCCGTAAAGATGGCAACGTATTGCTTTCGTATCGCGACTTAGCAGCAGAACTTGTGCCTTACGTGGTTGAGATGGGTTACACACATATTGAGCTACTGCCGATTACCGAGCACCCACTGAATGAGTCTTGGGGCTATCAGACCACAGGCTATTTTGGCGTCACCAATCGGTTTGGCTCTCCCGATGATTTGAAATTTCTGATTAATGCCTGCCATGCAGCCAATATTGGTGTGATTCTGGATTGGGTGCCAGGTCACTTCCCTAAAGATGAGTGGGCTTTGGCGCGTTTTGACGGCACCGCACTATATGAACATGAAGATCCGCGCATTGGCGAGCACCAAGATTGGGGCACACTGATTTTCAATTACGGCCGCAATGAAGTACGTAACTTTTTGATTGCCAGTGCTTATTTCTGGCTAAAAGAATTTCATATTGACGGACTCCGCGTAGATGCCGTTGCTTCCATGCTTTACTTGGATTATTCGCGCAAAGCTGGTGAATGGTTACCGAATAAATTTGGTGGCCGTGAGAATCTAGAAGCAATTGATTTCCTCAAACAACTCAATATGATTGTGCATCAAGACTTTCCTGGCGCATTAACCATTGCAGAAGAATCCACTGCCTGGCCAGCTGTATCTCGCCCTGTTTACCTCGGCGGACTAGGTTTCAGCATGAAGTGGAACATGGGCTGGATGAATGACACGCTGAGCTACATTGAAAATGATCCCGTACATCGCAAATACAATCACAGCCTGCTGACTTTTGGGCAACTGTATGCCTATTCTGAAAACTTTGTTTTACCGTTTTCACACGACGAAGTCGTGCATGGCAAAGGCTCGCTCATCGGAAAAATGCCAGGCGACTCCTGGCAAAAGTTCGCCAATTTGCGTTTATTAATGACACTGCAAATGACTACCCCGGGTAAAAAACTCAACTTCATGGGGAATGAAATTGCCCAAGGTCTAGAATGGAACGTTAATCGTAGCTTGGATTGGCATTTACTTGAACATGAATCGCACATTGGCATACAACGTGCCGCCCGCGATTTGAACATGCATTACCTTAAATTGAACTGCTTACACACGCTGGATTTTGACGTGCATGGTTTTGAATGGATTGACTGCCATGACTCTGATCAATCAATTATTAGCTTCATTAGGCGCGGCCTAGATAATTCTTTTGCTATAATAGTGTTAAATTTTACGCCTGTGTTACGTGAGAATTATCGAATTGGCGTGCCGCAGGCAGGCCAGTATGCAGAGATTTTCAATAGTGATGCTGCGTATTATGGCGGTAGTAATCAAGGTAATGGTGCGGGCTTACAAAGCGAAAATATTGCTTGGATGAACAAAGCGCAGTCACTCTTGATTACGCTACCGCCATTAGCAGGCTTAATCATTATGCACAAAAACTAATTAGTATGGATTTAACATTCATCAATAAACTGTCATTAATTAGGTATAAAAACACCACCCTATTAATTACAAATCACATTAAATATATATAATAACCAATTGTTTTAAAATAATAAATGACGACTCTTACTCAATTCCCCGCTTGGCAAAAACTGTGTGCTCACCAAAAAGATGTGTTGCCTTTACATATGCGCGATCTATTCGCTGCAGACGCAAAACGCTTTGAAAAGTACAGCTTAAAATTTGCCGATATCTTATTTGATTACTCCAAACATCGCATCACGGATGAAACATTGCCTTTGCTGTTGCAAATGGCACGTGAGGCCAAAATTGAACAATGGCGCGATAAAATGTTTGCTGGTGAAAAGATCAATATCACCGAAAATCGCGCGGTATTACATACGGCGCTGCGCAACCGCAGCAATAACCCTGTTTATGTAGACGGCAAAGATGTCATGCCAGACGTCAACGCAGTACTGAAACAAATGCGCAATTTTTCAGAAAAAGTACGCGATGGCAGTTGGAAAGGCTATACAGGCAAACGCATCACCGATATTGTGAATATCGGTATTGGCGGCTCTGATTTAGGCCCAGTGATGGTATGCGATGCGCTAAAACCATACGCTAGCCCCGACCTTAACATTCATTTTGTCTCCAATATTGATGGCGCGCATCTCATGCGCGCGCTTGAAAAATGCAATCCAGAAACGACTCTATTTATTGTCGCGTCTAAAACATTTACCACACAAGAAACCATGACCAATGCCACAACGGCAAGAACCTGGTTTTTAGATTCTGCCAAAGACAATAGCCATGTGGCTAAACACTTTGTGGCTTTATCAACCAACGCAAAAGCAGTGGCCGATTTTGGTATTGATACTGCCAATATGTTCGCGTTTTGGGATTGGGTCGGCGGTCGCTACTCATTATGGTCTGCCATCGGCCTAAGCATCGCCTTATACGTTGGCATGGACAACTTTGAAGCTTTATTGGATGGCGCGCATGAAATGGATCACCACTTCAAAACTGCACCACTAGAGCAGAACATGCCGGTGATTTTGGCATTAATCGGCATTTGGTATAACAACTTCTTTCATGTGGATACACATGCTATCCTGCCTTACGACCAAGGCATGGCACGCTTCCCCGCATATATGCAACAAGCCGATATGGAAAGTAACGGCAAATTTATCTGCCGTGATGGTAGCCGAGTAAAGTATAAAACCGGCCCGGTAATTTGGGGTGAAGCTGGCACAAACGGCCAGCATGCGTTCTACCAATTAATTCATCAAGGTACACAAATCGTTCCTGCTGACTTCTTAATGCCTGTACACAGCCACTATGCAATCGGCAAGCACGGCTATGCTCATCACAAAATTCTGCTGGCTAACTTTTTTGCACAAACGCAATCGTTAATGTTGGGTAAAACCAAAGAAGAAGCACGTGCCGAACTTGAAGAGCAAGGTTTAAGCGGTGAGGAATTGGAAAAATTATTACCGCACAAAGTGTTCGAAGGCAATCGCCCTACTACTTCTATTTTGTTCGATAAATTGACCCCAAATACATTAGGCAAGTTAATTGCGCTATACGAACACAAAATATTTGTGCAAGGCATTTTGTGGGATATCAATAGCTACGACCAATGGGGCGTGGAATACGGCAAACAAATTGCAAAACAAATCTTGCCACAATTAACCAGCGATGAAAAAGTGAGCAATTATGATAGCTCAACCAATGGATTGATTAACCACACCAAAGCAATAAAGTAGTTTTTTGCAGGGCAGGAAAACATAAACCTCCTGTCCTTAATAAGCGCTTAGCGTTTAGGTTGTTCATAAATTTCAATTGAATTTCTTATAAGATTTGAAATATTCTTTGGACTATTTCTTACTATTTTGGTGTCAATTTTCAGAAGCAGTATAGAAGTATGAGCTATGTATGCAGCTTTGAGCCAATCAGCGCCTCCTCGGCAAGAGTGCTCATTCTAGGATCCATTCCGGGAGACGCATCGCTTAAGGCACAGCAATACTACGCAAATCGCCAAAATTCATTTTGGAAAATCATGGCTGAAATCACGGGCGTTTCTCACACAGCGACATATGAGCAGAGGGTAGCCTCTCTCCTTGCATCCAAAATCGCATTGTGGGACGTGCTGGAATCATGCACTCGTCCGGGAAGCATGGATGCATCGATTGTGCGGAGCAGCGTGAAAGTAAACGATTTTGCTCGCTTTTTCTACGAGCATAGTAGCATTGTGGTAATCTGCTTCAACGGTGCCATGGCTGAGGCTGAGTATATTAAGCATGTGCAACCGCTCAACCTTCATGCCAATGCTCGACTTGTTCGCCTGCCCTCTACAAGTCCCGCCTATGCCGCCATGCCCTTCAAGGATAAGCTAGCAGTATGGCGCACTGCGGTTTGTGACAATGGTGCGGAGTGAACTGGTCTTTGGTTACCCAATCCACTCATCAAGCGGAACGCTTAGCACCTATTAATAGGCACTAAGAACTATCTTAACTGCATTCCTTTAACCATTGCATCCAAGCCAACCGATTTCGCCATACTCGCGCCTAAGCGTTTTGCAAAACGGTCAGTAATGCTGTCTTGATAAGTAAAGTCAACGATTTCTTCTTGTTTAATCACTTCGCGCGCGACGTAGTCTGCACTACCTAATGCGTCGGCCAAGCCGATTTTAATACTTTGTTCGCCGCTCCAGAATAAACCGCTGAACGTTTCATTATCTTCTACCAAGCGATTGCCGCGGCCTTCACGCACGATGGTTTTAAACTGCTCGTGTATTTGATTCAGCATGGCTTGCGCTAACTGCTGGTGTTTCGGATTAACCGGTGAGAATGGATCCAGCATAGCTTTGTTTTCGCCAGCGGTTAATAGTCGGCGCTCTACACCCACTTTACCCATCAATCCGGTAAAGCCATAACCATCCATTAGCACGCCGATTGAACCGACAATACTGGCTTTATCCACGTAGATCTTGTCAGTCGCCGCTGCAATGTAATAACCGCCAGAAGCGCAAATATCTTCCACTACCGCATACACAGGAATAGTCGGATGCAGTTTCTTCTGGCGCCTGATTTCATCGTAAATAATGCCCGCTTGCACTGGACTGCCGCCTGGGCTGTTGATGCGCAAAATAATACCTTTGGTGCCTTTATTTTCGTAGGCATCGTTTAAGCTGCCCATGACAGAATCGGCATTCACCTCACCACCGGCCTCAATCACGCCAGAAACTTCGATCAATGCCGTATGTGCGCCGGTTGCCGTTTTAGCATTGCTTATCCAACCTAAGGCATAAAACAGCACAATAAATAAATAGACAAACATTAATACTTTAAAAAATATACTCCAGCGCCTTGCTGTTTTTTGCTCTTTCAAGCCAGACAAAGCCAGTTTTTCGATGGTTTGTTGTTGCCAGTTACTATCTTGTTGATTTGGGTCAGACATTCAATTTTCCTATTAGCGGGTTTTATGTAGTTGGTCTAAATGTATTGTAATTTGTTGATTTTGTTCAGTAACCATTAATGCTTGCAGATTTTTGCCTTTGCATGGCCCCATCATACAATGTCCTGTATCCGGTGCATAATGCGCACCATGGGTTGCGCAAATTAAATAATCCTTGTTTACAGTAAAAAATTCTCCCTGATTCCAATCCAACTCAATCGGCACATGCGCGCAGCGATTCACATAAGCATACGCTTTTCCATGAAAACGGATGACAAAACCAGTCACCATTTCACCCAACTGCGGTAAATCGAACCTTAAGCCAATCGATTTTTCGACCAAATCATGGCTATTTAAAGTGATGGTGTGTTTTTGCATTTGGTTTGCTTGAATAGTTTTATCTATCACTCGGTTGGTTTTAGCGTCTAACCAGTCAAATCTCTCTTAATAGCCAAGTACTTAACTCATCAAAACGATGAAATAATTGTAATGGATTATAACTCAATAACTTTTCGCCCGCTTGTGCTCCAAACGTCACTCCAACCGCGTTTACGCCGGCATTTTGCGCCATTTGCAAATCATAATTGGTATCGCCAATCATCAAGGTGCGTTCTGGTGTAATCACCAGCTTATCCATTATCTCATCCAGCATTTGTGGATGCGGCTTGGAAAAACATTCATCCACCGTGCGTGTAGCATGAAAATAATTGCTTAAACCGCAATGTTGTAGCGCAAGATTTAAACCTCGCCGACCTTTGCCAGTGGCCACGGCTAATTTAAAACCGCGGCGATTCAACTCAATAACAGTTTCTTTTGCGCCCTCAAATAGTGGAATTTCACTTTCGCCAGCATAATAATTTGTCGTATATTGAGTCGCTAAAGCCTGGGCTTGCGCGGCAGGAATATCACCATACAAGGCATAAATTGATTCTTTTAGGCCCAAGCCAATAATATTACTAGCGGCTTGTGGGTCTAATGTTGGCAATCCAACCTGCTCTGCTGCCTTAACAATCGCATTCACAATCATGCCAGTAGAATTGGCAATGGTGCCATCCCAATCCCAAACGATTAAATCAAACTGCCTGTTTTTATGCGTATTTATTTCTAACATATTGATATTGTTAACCTTCTAACTTTTTCAGATTATTCATAAACCTTTGTAAGTCTTGCGGCAATGGTGCAATTAACTTCAGCTTTTCAGCGGATACAGGATGCCGCAGATTTGTTTCAACTGAATGTAAAAACATGCGCTTCAAGCCTTTTTTCTGTAAAGCCTTATTGTTTGCAAAATCGCCATATTTATCATCACCCAAAATCGGAAAACCCAAATGCGCTAACTGCACGCGTAGCTGATGTGTGCGCCCAGTAACGAGCTGCGCTTCTAGCAGGCTAAATCCATCAAAAGCCTGTTTTAAATAGAAAATAGTTTCTGAATGTTGTGCCTGATCGTATTTATCTTTACTTTTATCCATCACAACATTTACACGGCGTTCACCATTGGGCAATACATATTTTTGCAAATCCAAAGTTACGCGTTTTTTCTTTTCACTCCACTCACCAGCTACCAGCATCAAATAACGTTTATCAGTCTGGTTATTTCGAATCATTTCATGCAACGCCACCAATGCAGCACGCTTCTTTGCCAACATTAATACACCAGAAGTTTCACGATCCAGCCGATGTACCAACTCCAAAAACTTGGCTTTCGGCCGTTCCATACGCAATTGCTCAATCACGCCACGACTGACTCCGCTACCGCCATGCACAGCAAAACCTGCTGGTTTATCAATCACTAATAGCGCATCGTCTTCGAAAATAATAGTACTTTCTAATACTGACTTAGCAGGCTGTTCAGACCTCTGATTCTCTAATAACTCTTTATCATTGGAAGCAATACGAATCGGCGGCACGCGCACGATATCGCCAATTACCAACTTGTACGAAGCATCAGTACGACCTTTATTCACGCGCACTTCACCACTACGCAAAATGCGATAAATATGACTTTTTGGTACACCTTTAAGTACCTTGGCCAGAAAATTATCAATGCGCTGACCTTCACTGGCTTCATCAACGGTCACATTGGCTGCAGCGTGGGCACCTATCGGTTTTTCTGGCTGGATATTTTGTTCTATTTGCATGTTTAATTTTTTGCGTAAACGGCTGATTACGCCTATACTGTTGATGTTGTTGAATTTAAATTGCTTAAAAGCATGTCGACAAACACTTAATTATTAACTTACTCGCAAAACGAATAAGTTGATGACAAAAATATCTGGCTAATACCGCTCGCCATATTTAAGTAGCGATAAAACAATTGCGCTCTAGCCGCCGCAGACAAATAAACATAAACGCGACTGAAGTTACTGAAGACCGAATTTTAACGAATTTATGCCAAACTATATATAGAATTCAAAACTATATATAAATTTAACGGGCATAAATTTTAATATCATCAATTTTAAGATGACGAGACATTTTTCAATCAATTAAAAAAAACGTAACCAAGCTATTTCTATCATTAGAAATGGTTACAATTAACTAAAACGCTACAAGCGTCCGATTGATTTTAAGCAGCCAAGACGCTGCGCCGATGCTCATGCATGCTTAAATTTAGCGCGATTTTATATCATGCGCCTTGAAGATACCCTTCAGCCACTTTCAATCAAAGTAAATTATTCACAGTTATAACTGTCTGCATTGCTCGAGCGCGGGAGCAATCAATGAAACGCATGTTATTTAATGCAACGCAATCAGAAGAATTACGCGTTGCAATCGTAGATGGGCAAAAACTCGTCGATTTAGATATTGAACACGCAGGTAAAGAACAACGTAAAAGTAATATTTACAAAGGCGTTATTACCCGTGTAGAACCATCCCTTGAAGCCGCTTTTGTCGATTATGGCAATGAGCGTCATGGCTTTTTACCCTTTAAAGAAATCTCACGCAGCTACTATTCTGAAAAAGTAGAAGGTGGTAAAGCGCGCATCCAGGACGTCATCAAAGAAGGTCAGGAATTAATCGTTCAAGTGGATAAAGATGAACGTGGAAACAAAGGCGCTGCCTTGACCACCTACATCTCACTAGCTGGCCGCTATTTAGTGTTAATGCCAAACAATCCACGTGGCGGCGGTGTTTCTCGCCGTATCGAGGGCGAAGATCGCAACGAATTGCGTGATGTGATGGCTCAATTAGAAGTACCAAATGGTATGAGCATTATTGCGCGTACTGCGGGTATCGGCAGAAATGCAGAAGAATTGCAGTGGGATTTAAACTACTTAACCCAGTTATGGACTGCGGTTGAAGAAGCCTCACACATTCAACCTGGTGCATTTTTAATTTACCAGGAAGGCAGCTTAGTGATTCGCGCGATTCGCGATTACTTTAGCGCCGATATCGGTGAGATTTTAATCGATACGCCAGACGTACATGAACAAGCTGTACAGTTTATGAACCACGTGATGCCAGGCAATGTAGCGCGTGTGAAATTGTACCAAGACGAAATTCCGCTATTCTCACGTTTCCAAATTGAACATCAAATTGAATCGGCCTTTTCACGTGAAGTGCGCTTGCCTTCTGGCGGCGCGATTGTCATTGACCATACCGAAGCTTTGGTTTCAGTAGACGTTAACTCTGGCCGCAGCATTAAAGGTGCAGATATTGAGCAAACTGCGTTTAACACCAACTTGGAAGCCGCTGAAGAAGTTGCGCGCCAATTGCGCTTGCGTGACCTTGGCGGCTTAGTGGTGATCGACTTTATTGATATGGAAAGCCAACGCAATCAACGCGAAGTAGAAAATACGCTACGCGATGCTTTACATGCAGATCGTGCACGTGTACAAACTGGAAAAATCTCACGCTTTGGTTTGCTAGAGCTTTCGCGTCAGCGTTTACGTCCAAGTTTAGGTGAAACCAATCACGCAGCCTGCCCACGTTGTAGCGGTACAGGCCATATTCGCGGTATCGAATCAACCGCCCTGCACATCTTGCGTATTACGCAAGAAGAAGCAATGAAAGACAATAGCGCGATTATTCAAGTGCAACTGCCTGTCGAAGCAGCTACTTTCTTGTTGAATGAAAAGCGTGCGGATATTCATAAAATCGAGCAGCGCATGGGTGTTGAAGTCATTTTGATTCCAAATATCCATATGGAAACGCCGAATTATAGCATCACGCGCATCAAGCAAGATGACGTGACAGAAGAAACATCCCAAGTCAGCTACAAAATGGTTGAATTGCCAGCTGAAACTGCTTATGAACGCGGCTTAAATGAAGAAGCCAAGCCAAAAGCACCGGAAGCACTGGTTAAAGGCATTAAAACAGCAACCTCTGCACCGCTTGTAGAACAGAAAGCGACTGAAATCACTGCACCTGCAAAAGTTTCACTATTCGGCCGCATTAAACAATGGTTCGGTGCTAAACCTGAACCGAAAGCTGAAGAAACGACAGCGGATAAAGCAACGCGCGAAACACGTGAAAATGCTCGCAATAACGATCGTAATCGCAATAGTAATCGCAACCGCAATCGTAATAATGATCGCAATGCCAACAATCGTGATCGCAACAATTCAGCGAGTACTGAGCGCAGTGATAAGCCGCAGCAACAGGCAAAACCACAACAGCCGCGCCAAGAACGTCCTGTACGTCAAGACAAGCCACATGAGTCTAAAAATGCATTAAATAACGAAGCACGTGCTGATGTTGCTGAAAAAATAGAAGCGGCTACAACAAATCTGCCGACACAAGGTAATCCAGTTACCGATGCAAATCAAGCGCCTCGCCAAGAGCGCAGCGGTCGCCGTAGTCGTGGTGGTCGTAATCGTAAAAACCGTGACGGCAACCGCGATGAGAATCGTGAGCCACGTGACCCAAATGCAGCAACCCCTGCTTTTGTACCGAATGATGTGGTTGTAGACAATACGCCAATTATTGTGCAAGTTGCAGCACCTGAACCTATTGTTCAAATTGAAACAGTGCAAGAGAAAACTGTTCAAGAAAAAGAGACCCAAGCGCAAAAACCAGCGTCATCAAAAGCGCCGGCAGCAAAAACAGCGTCCAATAAAGCTGAGCCAAAAACGAAAGCGAAACCCGAATTAAAATCGGAAGCCGTCACCGAGGCGAATGCTGAAATAGCGACAAAAGTTGACGCGGCGAATACAACAGCTGTGCCAGAAAAACCTGTGAAAGCTAAAGCAGAGAAAAAGCCTGCCACACGTAAACCCGCCAAAACTGCTAAAGCGACAGACTCTAAACCGCTTGATTTAAGCGCCAGTGGCTTGCAATTAGTAGAAACAAAAGGCGATGTGAAAATAACACCGCCAGTGGCTGAAGAACCTAAACCACGCGCTGCTCGCAAAGCACCTAACTGGAAAAAAGATGCAGAATCAAAAAATGATGATGCACCTTTAGTGATGGTAGAAACACAAAAATAGTATTAAAAAGTCGTTAATGCAAATAAAAAGCCTGACTTGTTCAGGCTTTTTATTTATCGGTAGTTAATTGCGCCAATATTGCATCAATGCAAAACCAATAGCTGTCATTACTAAGCTACCTAAAACATGGCTGGCAATATGCCCTGCCGCCCATGCGTACTCTTGCTTGTGTAAATAGTGAAAAGCTTCTGCAGAAAATGCAGAGAAAGTTGTTAAGCCGCCTAAAAAACCGGTTGTTATAAATAAACGCAATTCGTTTTGGTGTGGCGTAGCGACAAAATAAGCTATCGCCATGCCCATTAAAAAACCGCCAGCCAAATTGGCAATTAACGTGCCGAGTGGAAATAAGCTGGCGTTAAACGCGAGACCTAAGCCCCATCGTGCCCAAGCCCCTACCGCTGCCCCGCCTCCCACTGCAAGCCATTGTCCTGCTGCCATATCAAACTTTCTCATTCAAAATATTGATAAAATCTTTGTGTTTATAAAAATTTAGCTTAACCACTATAATATTAAATATACCATCTAATTCATGAAAGCACATTTTGCGCGTTTTATTTGCCACCTCAGAAGCTTATCCACTCATCAAAACCGGCGGCCTTGCGGATGTTAGTGGGGCTCTGCCAAAGGCGATTCAGCAATTACCAACGTTTGATGGCGAAATAAAGCTATTAATACCTGGTTATAGCGCTGTTTTGGCTAAGCTAAAAAATATCAAAGTAATTACCGACATTCAGGTTTTAAACCAAGCTTGCTCAATCATCACCGGCAAGATGCCTGACAGCGATTTAGATGTGATTGTGATTAAAAATGCGTATCTATATGAACGCGTAGACGGCCCCTATAGCGACGAAAATGGTAAGGACTGGCCCGATAATCCACTAAGGTTTGGCGTGCTCTCGCGTGTTGCCAGTCTTTTATGCAGTGCAAAAAGCCCAATGCCGGATTGGATTCCAGACCTGATTCAATGTAATGACTGGCAAACTGGTTTAACACCTGCTTACATGAAGTTAATAGACAATAGCCAGACAAAATCCATTTTAAGCATTCACAATCTGGCTTTTCAAGGTAACTTTGATGCGAGCTGGATAAGCCTGTTGGAACTGCCCATTGAGCATTTCAAGATGGATGGTTATGAGTATTTTAACCAAGTGTCATTTTTAAAAGCCGGGCTTTTTTATGCCGACCAGTTAAGTACGGTAAGCCCGACCTACGCAAAAGAAATTCAAACGGAAACATTTGGCTTTGGCCTGCAAGGCCTATTGGCAACACGTAGCAATGCATTAACCGGTATTTTAAACGGCATTGATACGCAAGAATGGAATCCTGCAACGGATGCGCATTTATCCAAAAATTTTAGCAATAAACGCATTACTGGCAAACAAACGGTAAAACAAGCTTTACAGCAACAACTTGGGCTTCAAAATGATGCAAATGCTCCATTATTGGGCATCGTCAGTCGATTAACTCATCAAAAAGGGTTAGATTTATTGCCGTCCATCATGCCGCAACTGATTCAGCAAGGTTGTCAATTTGCTATTTTAGGTAGCGGCGATAAAATGCTGGAAGCCAGTTTTAACGATTTAGCTGAGCAATTTCCCAATCAGGTCAGCATGAATACTGGCTACCATGAACACCTTTCGCATAACATTATGGCGGGAGCTGATTTGTTTATCATGCCCTCTCGTTTTGAGCCTTGCGGCTTAAATCAACTATACGGCTTATCTTACGGAACACCGCCAATTGTAACGGCTACAGGCGGTTTAGCTGATTCTGTTACCGATACTACCGATGCAACAATTAAAGACCATACTGCGACTGGATTTATCATCCAGTCGACCACTTCTACGTCACTTCTGCTCACGATTCAACGCGCGGTGGAAATATGGAAAAACAAGAAAACGCGGCGAGAAATTCAAAAAAACGGCATGAATCGCGAAGTAAGCTGGGCATTCAGTGCGCAGTTATATTTAGATTTGTATGAGAAAACGCTATTAACTAATTAGGATGAAAAATTGGCACGGCTAATGCTTATATAAAATTAAGCTTCTCCAAAGCCAAATTCTCCTCCCTAGGGGTATAACTTTAATCAGTTATGCCCCCTTTTTTTTACCCTGCAATATTTTGCTTAAAACCAAGCTGGTTTGAGCCAACAATTTTTACTTAACAATAAAATGCTCGCGATAATATTTAAGCTCATCAATCGACTCATAAATATCCGCTAACGCTTCATGTTTGCTGGCCTTTTTAAAACCAGAATAAATAGTCGGTTTCCAGCGGCGCGCCAGCTCTTTAAATACGCTTACATCTAAATTGCGATAATGAAAATAGGTTTCTAAATCAGGCATATAACGTGCCATAAAGCGCCTATCCTGGCAGATAGAATTGCCACACATGGGCGACTTTCCAGCAGGAACATGTTGCTTTAAGAACACAATCATTTGCTCAGTGGCGGCCTGCTCATCCAACGTACTCGCTTTCACTTTTTCGATTAATCCACTACGTCCGTGTGTCCCTTTATTCCAAGCGTCCATGCCATCTAACACACTATCAGCCTGATGAATAACCAATACCGGAGATTCGGCCAATACGTTTAAATCTGCATCTGTCACCACAGCCGCAAGTTCTAAAATACGATCGCTGTCTGGCAGCAAACCACTCATTTCCATATCTAGCCAGATTAAATTGTCATTATTTTGGTTATTGCTGGGAGCGCTCATCATGATTTCCATTAAATACAGTTAAAAAATTTAAATTATTGTGCGCAAAATTGAACGTACTGCGCATTAATGCTTCACAATAACATTATATTTAATATTTAAGCTTTTAACCGTATGGCATCCACGCTCACATTTGTTTTTATTTTCTTATTAATCGCAACGACAGCTACGCGCATTTGGCTTGGCTCGCGACACATCAAATATGTACAGGCGCATCGCGTTGCGGTGCCCACAGCCTTTTCAGGCAATATCAGTTTAGAATCCCATCAAAAAGCGGCTGACTACACCAGCGCAAAAAGCAAATTAGCTTTAATCGAAGTGGCAGTACAAGCGATATTATTAGCGATATTGACCGTAGGCGGCGGCTTGCAGTGGATAGATGATGCTTGGTTTAACATATTATCTGGTCACGAAATCATTCGCGGTGCTTTGGTCATTTGTACAGCTCTATTAGTCAGCAGCTTAATTGACATTCCATTCGATTACTACAAAACATTCACCATCGATGAACAATTTGGCTTTAATAAAATGACGCCTGCAATGTTTTTTAGCGACATGTTAAAACACAGCTTGGTTGGCTTGGTACTTGGCGCCCCGATTCTATTTGCCGCCTTATGGTTAATGCAAGGTGCCGGTGAATACTGGTGGTTTTATTTGTGGGTGGTTTGGAGTGTATTTAATATTGTTATGTTGGCGGTTTACCCAACCTTTATTGCTCCATTATTTAATAAATTTACACCACTGACGGATGAGAATCTGAAAGCGCGTATTGAAGCGCTTTTAATAAAATGCGGCTTTAAATCGCAAGGCTTGTTTGTGATGGATGGCTCTGCGCGCAGCAGCCACGGCAATGCCTATTTCACAGGTTTTGGCAGCAGCAAACGTGTCGTGTTTTTTGATACATTATTAAGCCGATTAAATGAGCAGGAAATTGAAGCTGTGCTAGCACATGAACTTGGGCATTTTAAGCATCACCATGTGATTAAACGCATCGCCATGCTATTTTTTATGAGCTTTGTGGGTTTAGCATTATTAGGCTGGTTAATGAACCAAGCTTGGTTCTACAATGGTTTGGGCGTTACTGAGATGAGCAATCACATGGCGTTGCTATTGTTTTTACTGGTGTCGCCAGTATTCTTGTTTATATTGCGCCCTTTCATGGCAAGCTACTCACGCAAAAATGAGTTCGAAGCTGATGACTACGCGGCTAAACACGCCGATGCCAATCATTTGGTTGATGCATTGGTTAAGTTATATCGTGATAACGCATCAACGCTTACACCGGACCCATTGCATTCAGCGTTTTATGACTCTCATCCGCCTGCGAGTATCCGTATCTCAAAATTAACGGCATATACACATTAACAGGTATTCATATAGGCCAACGAAATGCTAAAAACTTTATTGATATTAATGATTTCAACGGTTTTTAGCTTAACTCTTCAGGCTGATGAGTTATTTCCAAAGGCAGATATTAATGCAGGCAAAGCGCTTGTCGAGACACATTGCATCAGTTGCCATGCCAGTAGCTTCGGCGGCGATGGCTCCGGCATTTACACACGTGAATACAGAAAAGTGCAGACTACCAAAGGTTTAATCGCGCAGGTACGTAACTGTAATACTATGCTAGGTTTGAAATGGTTTGAAGATGAAGAACTTAATGTGGCTGCTTATTTAAATCAAACTTACTATAAACTTGAGCGTTAATACAGAATAACTACTTTTCAAATTAAGCACTTTCAAAACATCTACCCTCAAAACACTCACTTTCAAATATTAGGCTCAATCATTGAAGAATAATCAGTTATGCCACAAGGTTTAGTCGTCGCATCGTACGGCAAACGCTATGATGTAGAACTCGCAGACAAAACACGCATCAAGTGTGTCACACGTGGCAAAAAAACCGATTTGGCCTGCGGTGATAATGTGAATATCAAACTCACAGACAAAGCTGAAGGCGTTGTGGAATCGAGCCTGCCGCGCACTTCTCTGCTATATCGCAGCAATGAATATAAAAGTAAAATTCTCGCGGCCAATGTCACGCAAATCGTTATCGTATTAGCGACTCAGCCGAGTTTTTATGAGGCATTATTAAATCGTTGCCTGATCGCTGCTGAAGCCGCCAATATCAAACCGCTTATCGTACTGAACAAATGCGATTTAAATGATGATGACAATGCAAAAACCCGGCTGCAACTATATAGCGACTTAGGCTACGAAGTCGTTCATTTGTCGGCCAAGCAAGATATTCAGGTATTACATCAATATTTAGCTAATCATCGCAGTGTTTTAGTCGGCCAATCAGGCATGGGGAAATCCACAATCATTAATGCTTTATTGCCAAATATGCATGTACGCACCCAAGAAATCAGTACCGTATTGGATAGCGGAAAACATACAACGACCGCAACGCATTTGTATCATTTAGACAGCAATAGCAGCTTGATCGACTCACCTGGCTTGCAAGAGTTTGGCCTTAATCATCTTTCAAATGAACAGCTGGAGTTAGCATTTAAAGAATTTAGACCTTATTTAGGCAAGTGCCGATTTAATAACTGTAAGCATTCGCACGAACCGGATTGCGCAGTGATTAATGCGGTTAATGACGGTAAAATTTCAAGCATAAGGCTCAATCTCTACAAAAACTTATCCGGCGAATTGTCTTAATTAATTGCTGGAAGCTACTTACCGCGAGTTTGCTTGCGCAGTTTCACTTATGCTAGGTTTCACTTGTGCTAGGCTTCACTTAGCAACCATTATGATTTAACATCACCAATTGAATCTATAAGTTATATAGTCAATATCCAAATTTACTTTATTTTCATACCTAAAATTAAAAATGATTGACTTAAAAAGAGAGCGGGTAGAAATAACAAGATTGGCGCTGGGTATGTATATTGCGGAGCTGGACAGGCCGTGGATAGGTACGCCTTTTATGTTACAAGGTTTTTTGCTGGATAATCAATCCGATCTAGACACCTTGGTATCTATTTGCCAGTTTGTGTATGTTGACCGCACAAAATCAGTTGGCGATCAATTTATTTCGCCCGCCAAACAAAACACAGCCATCAAGCATGAAGGCTCTGTCATTAAGTTAAAAAATCCGAACAGCATGCTTTCTGACAAGCAAATATATGGCAATAGCACAACACAACACAGCACTAAAATCTCATTTTTAGATGTTTTAAAAGAAGTAAAAAATTATCAACACAAGCAAAATGCATCGCCCAATAGCAGTAGTGATAGCACAGTATATAACATGCGTCATGGTGCAAATACTGCCACACAAGAAGCTCTGCCCTATCCTCACTCGCCAGAATCCAATCAGAAATCTGTAACCCAACAATTAGTAGAAGACCTCAGTGGATTTGTTGCTGGCTTATTTAATAAACGGAATAAAATTAAAAATTCTATTAACCACTCTGCAGAGGCTCAATCTAAACAAGCTGTGGATGATGACGGTTATAGGATCACGATTTTTGAGGAAGAGCCGCCCGTTGAAAACGAAATTTTAGCGATAGCACCTGTTTATGAGCAATCTCAAATTGCAACACGTGATATTTTTGAGTCAGTCGCCAATGAGCAGAATCTCGACTTAACCGCTGTCAGTGAGATTTTAGACAGCATGGTAGAAAGCATTGGCCGCACACCGGATGCTTTACTGTGGCTGGCAAAATTAAAAAAGACCGACGATTATGCCTATAACCATGCTCTGAATGTTTCAATAACTTTGATGGCTTTTGGTAATTTTCTAGCACTATCAAAAAAACAAATTAAAGAACTCGGCTTAGCTGGTTTATTACAAGATGTCGGTAAAGTTAAAATCTCTGCGGATATTTTATTGAAAGAAGGCAAACTGACGCGTGAAGAATATGAACATGCCAAAAAGCACGTTGATGAAAGCCTGAAAATCTTAGATACCACACCGGACATACCGGATACAACCATATTTCTGGTCGCCCAACATCATGAGCGCATTGATGGCAGTGGCTACCCATTTCAGTTGAAAGGCAATCAAATCAGCCTTGTATCGCAAATTTCCGGATTAATTGATACTTACTGTGCGTTAACTAGCCATAAAAGCTATGCCAGAGGTGTGGTTCATCAACAGGCTTTAGATGAAATACATCAATTAAGTGGCAAGCAATTTAGCGCAGAGCTGATTGATCAGTTAGTGCAGTTTATGGGTATGTATCCAGTCAGTTCACTGGTAGAACTCAACACTGGCGAAGTTGCCGTCGTGATTCAGCAAAACCAAGTAAGACGATTACTGCCGCGCCTGATGTTACTGCTGGATCCAGACAAAGTGCGTTACGATGCGCCTGTGATATTGAATCTGCTCAACAGCCCCAGCACCCCTTCCGGCGAAGCGTATAAAATTGTCAACAGCCTCGCGCCCGATAGCTATGGCTTAAATCCCAATGATTTTTATCTTTAATTGATTATTTCTCAGCAAGCCATCGCATTCAGTTAATCTTATGTTAATCAATAATAAAATGGCAGATAAAACTCGCTCTGAAGAACCATCAGAACCCGAGCAGCCATTAGAAATTGAAATTGTCTACACCGAGCAAGAAATTGCACATAAACTCAGCCATTATGGGCTTAATCAGAAATCACTACTTGCTAATCTCGAAGTCAACGTTGATGCATTGCAAAAATACACTCTTTTAGAAAAAGAGGCCAATAATCTCTTTTTGATTGACCTGAAAAACGCACTGCACAATTGGCCAAAAAGTTTAGACTTAAGCCAGTTTACGCAACAAATTAATCAACTAATATTTTTATGGCTAAATGCCATTCAAAATGGATTAAGCATACAAAATATACTTAACTGCCTGAGCGGCCTGGAATCCAACTCGCTGTTTAGTAAAGAAAATACTAAAAAACTGCATTTACTTTTGTTTGATATGGTTGCCGAAACGACGCAACAATACCAGCAGCATCAGCTTGATTATTCACTCAATTTTGATCAGTACACGCAACTACCGAATGCGAACCTAATATTAAGCGCATTAGAAAAAACGATTAAAGAAGCCAGTCCTAATCAATTCATCGCTTTATTTTCAATTCAATTTCAAATTGCCAGAAACCGCCCTGTTTTTTCGCACATCCTTACAATTAACTTAAGTCAAAAGATCGCGTCAATTCTCAAACAAAATATAGCAACGGACATTATTTTGTTTCATAGCGGAAATTTACAGTTTGATTTATTGATACCCGATTTAAACAATACCAGCCACCTTGACTTGCTTGCCGCAAAAATAAACCGTGCCTTTGAAGAAATTCTGCTGTTAAAGCATGATTCTGTTCTTGTAACGCCATTCGCTGGCGCTGCAGTGATACAGCAATCGGCAAAAGATAGCCTTGATTTATATGAAAATGCCAAATCAGCGCTAGAAAATGCCATTACAAAACACCAGCAATTTGTCAAATACTCAGAATCGATCGAAGAAGAATTACAGCTACACAACGATTTAGAAAGTAAAGTATTAGAGGCTTTTTCCACCGATAGTCTAACGTTGTTTTTTCAACCAATTATTGACCTTAATCAATCGACCTGCGCTGGCGCCGAACTGTTATTGCGTTGGTGTGACGATACAGGAGATAACGTTTATCCGAGCGTGACAATCGAGATTTTAAATAAAGTGGGCAAAGGAAAATTATTCACGCGCTGGTTAATCAATTCAGCCTGCCGATACGCGAGCGAATTGATACATGAACATCATTTGCCCATTTATTTAACCATCAACCTGCGTGCAGAAGATTTATACGACATTGAATTACAGCATTTATTGCTGCAGACATTGGCTTTATGGAAAATTTCACCGCAGGATATTGTGCTTGAAATCACTGAAAATGGTTTTTTAGAATACAACGAAACCTCACTATCGGTCATCCAATCACTGTCTGATAATGGCTTCAGGCTGGCATTGGACGATTTTGGTATCGGATTTTCCTCTCTTTCACGATTGCGTACCATGCCGATTGATTTAATTAAAATCGATCAATCTTTCGTGCGTGATATTAAACATTCAGCCGATGATTTCGAAATCGTCAAATCAATCGCCATGCTTGCCAATAGTTTAGGTAAGGAAGTGTTAGCCGAAGGTATTGAAGATAAAGATTGCCTAGACTTGATTAAGCAAATGAAAATTCATAAATGTCAGGGGTATTACTTTGCAAAACCCATGCCATTTGAACAGTTTGTGACGTGGGCAAAACAGCACCAACCCACCTAAATGCTATAATAGCCTCATGCAAATTACCACTCGTTTAGAATTTGATGCAGGTCATCGCATTCCTTCTCACAAAAGCCAATGCCGCAACCTGCATGGGCATCGTTATACTTTAGAAATCACCTTATCTGGCGACATTATTACGCAAGACAACGTATCCGAAAGTGGTATGGTGATGGATTTTTCTGATGTGAAACGCATTGCGCGTGAAAGCGTAGTCGATGTTTGGGATCATGCCTTTTTAGTATTTAAAGATGATCTGGAGGTGCTGAATTTTTTGAACTCACTGCCCAATCATAAGACGGTGGTCTTTCCTACCGTGCCAACAGCAGAAAATATGGCTGCTGAAGCATTCAAAATCCTAAAAAGCCAGTACAAAGATATCTATGGGAATCACTTACAATTAGAGCGTGTGCGACTATATGAAACGCCGAATAGCTGGGCTGATGCGCTGAGTTAATTTACTCAATCAATTTAAAGCTCGCTGGCTTAAAGCTTAACTAGCTGCATAACCTGTTGTAAACCCGCTTGCCAATCCGGCAACATCACCTTAAATACCTGATTCAATTTACTATTACTCAAACTTGAATTGACAGGGCGCGCCGCTGGTGTTGGATATTCTACCGTCGGAATCCCCGCAATATTTTCTACATTGGCTTTAAGTGGCGGCCAATTTTTGCTTACAGCCAATTGGTTATATTCATCTACAATCGCACAGCTAAAACCATGCCAAGTAGTTTTACCTTGATTGGTTAAATGATAAATACCTGTTTGGCTGGCGTTTTGCGGTTGCCATGGTGTCAATAGCGAAACGACTGCGTCTGCAATACTTTCGCTACTGGTCGGTGCGCCAAACTGGTCAGCCACAATGCGTAAGCTATCGCGCTCGCTTGCCAAACGAATAATCGTCTTTAAAAAATTTTTACCGTAAGCGCCGTAAACCCAGCTAGTACGCAAAATCAAATGCGGCAAATTCACTGCACGAATCGCATCTTCTCCGGCAAGTTTACTTTTGCCATATACACTTAATGGATTAACTAAGTCGTTTTCTACATAAGCACCAGGTTTTGAGCCATCGTACACATAGTCCGTTGAGAAATGAATCAGCGCTGCATTCAATTTGGCGGCCTCTTCAGCCAAAATCTGTGGTGCAATCGCATTGATTGCATAGGCTAAATCGGGTTCTGTTTCTGCTTTATCAACTGCAGTATATGCGGCTGGGTTAATGATTAAATCTGGCTGAATCATTTGCACAATACGACGAATCGCAGCGCCATCGCTTAAATCCAGTTGTTCACGGTTTAACGCTACCACGTCATATTGCATTAATCTGTTTTGCAACGCATGGCCAACCTGCCCGTTCACGCCCGTTAGTAGAATTTTTTTCATTTTTATTGTGCGTGCTAAATGAATTTTTTAGCGTCTTGCAAACTTAAACCGACACTATCTTTAGCTGACAATATTGGCGTATCTTGCAAAGGCCAGTCTATTTCCACACTTGGATCATCCCATTTAAGACAACATTCATGCTGTGGCGCATAAAAATCGGTTGTTTTATACAAAAATTCAGCGGTTTCCGACAACACTAAAAAACCGTGTGCAAAACCTGGTGGAATCCACATCTGGCGTTTACTCTCACCAGATAAGCGTGTGCCTTCCCATTGTCCAAAAGTAGCTGACGATTCGCGCAAATCTACCGCCACATCGAAAACTTCTCCTTGCGTCACGCGTACCAACTTACCTTGTGCCTGCTCAATCTGATAATGCAAACCACGCAATACGTTTTTAGCCGATTTTGAATGGTTATCCTGCACAAAACTTACATTTAAACCTGTCGCTTGCTTAAATACTTTTGCATTAAAACTTTCGAAGAAGAAACCTCTTTCATCGCCGAATACTTTAGGCTCAAAAATAATCACCTCTGGAATGCTGGTTCTAATAATCTGCATTAAAACACCTGTTCCGTCAGTAGTAATTTAAGGTATTGCCCATAGCCATTTTTGGCATATTTATTCGCCAAAATTTCCAATTGTGTCGCATCGATAAACCCCATGCGGTAAGCAATCTCTTCCGGACAAGCGATTTTTAATCCCTGGCGCTTTTCAATCGTCTGGATAAACGTACTGGCTTCTAATAATGATTCATGCGTACCTGTGTCTAGCCAAGCCATACCGCGACCCATTACTTCTACTTGCAAATCACCCCATTCCAAATACTGACGATTCACATCGGTAATTTCCAGCTCACCACGTGCAGACGGTTTCATATTCTTGGCAATTTCTACCACGCGGTTATCGTAAAAATACAAACCCGTGACCGCATAGCGTGATTTAGGTTGTTTAGGCTTTTCCTCCAAACTAACCGCTTTACCTGCCGCGTCAAACTCCACTACACCATAACGTTCAGGATCATGTACTGGGTAAGCAAAAACAGTAGCGCCTTGCGTACGTTTTGCTGCATTTTGTGCCATTAAGGCTAATTCGTGACCATAAAAAATATTATCACCAAGTACTAACGCGCAAGGATCGTCGCCAATAAATTGCTCACCTATGATAAAAGCTTGTGCCAAACCGTCCGGTGAAGGCTGGACTGCATATTGAATATCCATTCCCCACTGCGCACCATCGCCTAACAGCTCTTTAAAACGCGGTGTATCTTGCGGTGTGGAAATGATTAATACCTCACGTATGCCGGCTAACATCAACGCAGATAAAGGATAATAAATCATCGGCTTATCATAAACAGGCAGCAACTGTTTAGAAACCACTTGTGTCACTGGATATAAGCGCGTACCTGAGCCGCCCGCTAAAACAATGCCCTTCATGGACTTATTTTTCGCTGTCATTATGCTAACTCCTCACCGCGTTCATTGTAATTTTTATTCACCCAGTTTTTATATTCACCACTGGTCACATTATCCACCCAATTTTGGTGGGTTAAATACCACTTCACCGTTTTGTGAATACCTGTCTCAAATGTTTCGGCTGGTTTCCAGCCTAGTTCACGCTCAATTTTAGAGGCATCGATCGCATAGCGCTGGTCATGCCCAGGCCTATCTGTCACATAGGTGATTTGATCGCGATAGCTACCGGATTGTTTTGGTTTTTCTTTATCTAAAATATCGCACAAGGTATGTACTACTTCGAGATTGGTTTTTTCATTCCAGCCACCAATATTGTAGGTTTCACCTACTTTGCCAGCCTCTAACACGCGACGAATCGCGCTACAGTGATCTGCTACATACAACCAATCGCGCACATTGCTGCCATTGCCATAAATCGGTAGCGGTTTGCCATTTAATGCATGGTGAATCACCAATGGAATGAGTTTTTCTGGAAAATGATACGGTCCATAATTATTAGAACAATTCGTCGTCAACGTCGGCATGCCGTAGGTATGGTGATAGGCGCGCACCAAATGATCCGAAGCAGCTTTAGATGCAGAATACGGGCTGTTAGGTTCGTATGGATTAGTTTCTTTAAACGCTGGATCTGTCGCACTTAGTGAGCCATAAACTTCATCGGTAGAAACATGCAAAAATCTGAAGTTACTTTTGTCAGCATCATTTAAATCATTCCAGTAAGCACGCGCCGCTTCCAGTAGATTGAATGTGCCCACAATATTGGTTTGAATAAACTCGCCTGGTGCATGAATTGAGCGATCCACATGGCTTTCGGCTGCAAAATTCACGATTGCATAGGGATGATATTTTTTTAAAAGTGCATCAACAACTGCCCTATCTCCAATATCGCCTTGTATAAATACATATTCTGAGTTTTTCTCTATAGCAGCTAAATTAGCCAAATTACCTGCATAGGTAAGTTTGTCTAAATTGACACATTGCCCATGTTGCCCTTTTACCCAACTCAAAACAAAATTACTGCCAATAAAACCTGCGCCGCCTGTAACGATGATGCAATTTTTCATGTGATAAAAACCTAACTTAAATGACTGCTTAATTGTTATAAAAATCTATTACTAATCTATTCATTACCATAGTTTGGCGCCGGATTTTACAAGGCCATTTATATACTCTTCATGTGCTGCCAATTCAGATGTATCAGCCTTCATTACCTTTAATACTCGCGGGCCTGTATTTCCTGCCGCCGCTTGCATAGTCGGCTGAGGCGGCACTAAATCCATCATCAAGCTATCCTGCCCTCGCGTCATCGCCATGTACACTTCGGCCAGCAACTCCGCATCCAGCAAAGCACCGTGCAAAGTACGCTTTGCATTATCAATGCCAAAATGCCGACATAAGGCATCTAAGTTATTTCGCTGACCCGGACGTGAGTCTTTGGCCATTCTCAACGTATCGGTGATTTTATCGCAAAACGTTTCAATCGGCTGTAGCCCGATTTGGCCAAGCTCGCTATTTAAAAAACCCACATCAAACGGCGCATTATGAATGATTAATTCCGAGCCATTAATAAAGTTGAGGAACTCTTCTGCAACTGCGGAGAACAGTGGCTTATCCTGTAAGAACTCAAGCGTGATTCCGTGCACCTCTTGCGCTGCAGGGTCTATTTCACGCTGAGGATTTAAATACATATGAAAATGCTGATTGGTCGGCCGGCGATTAATCATCTCAACCGCAGCGATTTCAATAATACGATGGCCTTGGGCTGGATATAAACCCGTGGTTTCAGTATCTAGGAATATTTGGCGCATGATTTCAATTACTCAGTTTTTTGTTGAATTTTGGATAGTCTTTTACGGGTTGGTTAACATCATTATTGTTACAGAAAAGCTGCAACACCTTCATTGGCAAGCGCGTCAGCTCGTTCATTTCCTGCATTGCCAGCATGGCCTTTTACCCAGATCCATTCTATTCTGTGCTGGTTGGCAAGCACGTCCAGCACTTTCCATAAGTCGTCATTTTTCACTGGCTTTTTGTCTGCAGTGCGCCAATTACGCGCTTTCCAGCCAACAATCCATTCGCTGATGCCTTTTTGCACATAAGATGAATCGGTATACACTTTTACCGCACATGGTTTTTTCAGCGCTTCCAAAGCGCGAATCACCGCCGTCAACTCCATACGATTATTGGTTGTCAGCTTCTCGCCACCGCTTAATGTTTTTTCTTTACCATCGTACATTAACCATGCGCCCCAGCCACCCGGACCTGGATTTCCTTTACATGCGCCGTCTGCGTAAATCTCTACTATATTATTCATAATTATTCGTATTCAATGCCTATTCTTTTTGATGCTTATTGTTATTTAGATGGTGTTGCTGGTGCGGTTTAGTTCTTTGCGAGTGATTAACTGCTAACCGAGATTTTAACGAACTTTTCTTCCAATTCGGTTTTAAAAGCGTCATATTAACAACACGTTTTTTAGCCACGATAAAGTAAACACCGCCCATCATTGGCCACCATCGGTCACCCAGCTTATCCATGAACGCAAAACGACTCAACCACTTTTGATTACTCACTGGCGGTTCATAACAATGCATTTCTCCACTGACAAATTCCAAACCCAGTAGTGCCAGCCAATCTTTAATGCGCGATAAAGTAAAGAACTGCCCATTCCACGGATAATTATCTTCCTGATTTAATGCATATTTAAAACCCCAAGCACTGATTGGATTAAAACCCGTTAAGATCAAATGTCCTTCCGGCACCAGTACGCGCTCTGCTTCACGTAATGTTTGATGCGGGTTTTCACTAAACTCCAACACATGTGGCAGACAAATTAAATCAATACAGCTCTCTGCAAATGGCAAATAGTCACTTTCGCAAAATACCACTCCCGTACTATTTCCCACATGCAGCAGATGCGGGATACGCGAATTTTTAAGCGTGTCCATTTGCGGCAATCCCAGTTGTACCGCATTAAAACCGAATATATCACCAACTTTTTTGTCATACATCGCCTGCTCATGACTTAAGAGATATTGGCCTAATGTGGTCGATAACCAGTTATTTTGCTGTTCTAAACGCATGCCTTATCGTATATTTAATGATTGACAAATAATCGCATCAAGCTAAACATGCATCTTATCCTTATCTAACGCGCTTTCGCGGACTAAAATTCGCATACCTCAAGATGCTGCATATCATTCCAATTCCTGCTTTTGACGACAATTATATATGGCTTTTGCATCACAAAAACCATGCAGTCGTAATTGATCCTGGCGATGCGCAACCTGTGATTGAAGCATTAGAAAAAAATAATCTCAAACTCAGCGCAATTTTAATTACTCACCATCATCACGACCATATTGGCGGCGTAGCCAAATTAATCGAACATACAAGTGCGCGCGTCTATGCGCCCACATATGAAAATTTTGATTTTAAACATAGTGTACTGGCTGAAAACGATATTATTCACTTGCCTGAAATAAATGAAAGCTTCCGCGTCATGTGGTTGCCAGGTCATACATTAGGGCATATCGCTTACTATAATAAACAATCTTTATTCTGTGGGGATACGTTATTTAGCGCGGGTTGCGGGCGATTATTTGAAGGTACGCCGGAACAAATGCTGCAATCGCTGAATCGCTTAAAACAATTAGATCCAGCAACAAAAGTCTATTGCACACATGAATACACCGCCACCAATATTGCTTTTGCCTTAACACTGGAACCAGATAACGAAACACTCATTGCCAGACAAGCGATTGTGCAGCAGCTACGCAGCCAACAACTACCCAGCATCCCCAGCACGATAGCATTAGAATTAAAAATCAACCCTTTTTTACGCTGCAATCAAGCCACAATCTGGCAGAACTCACAAGCAAAAAGCAGAGACGAATTAGCGGTTTTTACTGCGATCAGAGCATTAAGAAATCATTATTAATCATCAACATAACAAATAATAATCAGGTAGAACTTTTACTTGACTAATGCGCAGCCCGTCGCTACCATGCAAGACGGTTTTGCAAAAAAATGGTTTAAAGTAAATGTTAGGAATACATATCAACACGATTCAATTAGTCACACACGCAAAGTTAAAACAGCAACAATTAATGGTCAGCCTGTTCGGCCTGTTTTTACTAACCTGCAGTGCGGCTTACTCAAACCTTGCAATTGCTGATACCAATGTTGCTGGCGTAGAAATTGAAATCATCACGGAATCCGTAGATAGCGATTTAACTGGCGACCCTGTTCGAAATTTTTTAAATGGTGTTGAATCCAATGAATCAAGCCAACTCAGCAGCTATCAAGACAATGCAAGCAATAGCGATGATTTATGGTCACGCATTAAAGAAGGCTATGCGATTCCAAATTTGGAATCGCAATACACAACGAACCATGAAACTTGGTACGCTACACGCCCTGATTATATAAAACGTATGTTAGATCGCAGCCAACGCTACTTGTATCACATTGTGGAGGAAGTAGAAAAACGTGGCATGCCAACTGAAATAGCGCTATTACCCATGATTGAAAGCGCGTTTAATCCGCAGGCGTACTCCCGTAGCGCAGCATCAGGCATTTGGCAGTTTGTTCCGGCGACTGGTAAAAGCTTTGGCTTGCAGCAGAATTGGTGGGTCGATAATCGGCGTGACGTCACGGCTGCTACAAGTGCAGCACTTACTTATCTACAAAAATTACACGGCATGTTTGGCACTTGGGATTTAGCCCTTGCTGCATACAACGCTGGCGAAGGTACTGTGCAGCGCGCAATTGATAAAAATCGCCGCCAGGGTTTGCCCACGGATTACCAAAGCTTAAGCTTGCCAGCAGAAACAAAAAACTATGTGCCTAAATTACAGGCCATGAAAAACATCATCACTCACCCTGAGCAGTTTGGCTTAAAAATCGGCTCAATTCCTAATCGCCCTTATTTTGCACGTGTCACAACGCCCAAACAAATTGACGCTAAATTAGCCGCGGAATTAGCTGAAATTTCATTGGAAGAGTTTAGCTCACTTAATCCGAGTTACAACCGCCCGGTCATTACATCAACTGGCGAAAAACACCAGCTACTGCTGCCTGTCTGGGCTGCTGAGCGTTTTGCCACTAACCTTGCTAACTATGACAAACCGCTGACCAATTGGCAAACTTACAACGCCAAACGCGGCGAACGTATGGATAATATTGCACAAAAATTTGGCATGAATGTCAGCCAATTACGCGATGTAAACGGCTTATCATCATCACAAAAAGTGCGTATATCGCAACCTATTTTGGTCCCTGCCATTTACAACAGCAAAGCTGATGCGGCCAATGAAGACAATATGATTGATGTGGCCGAGCTAGCGCAAAACAGCATTGATGCGAATGAGAGTGCAAGCAACAGCACACTTAAACGCCCTGTTGTACACAAAGTAAGAAAAGGTGAAACTTTACAAGCTTTGGCGAATAAATATGACATCAGTAGCCAAGCATTAATGAAAATTAACCAGCTAAAAAATAGCAAGCTTAAGATTGGGCAAACCCTTCACTTAACCAATACCAAACAAAGTGTAAGTGCTGGAAAAAAAATAATCGTTAAACACAGTGTTAACTCTAAAAACAAATCATCTCGACATGTAAAAGCACATTCTAATATTCGAATAAGATAAGTACATACTTCATCAGTAGCAATTTTTTGCTTTTTTAAACGGTTTAATCATGACAAGCGCTTTTTATGGTCCAAAACATTAGATTAAATCGACTCCTGCCCCTGTTACCTATCTACGTGGTGTGTATATCTGCATTGCTTTCGTGTGGCAAATCAGTTGAAGATACCACCGATTATAATAAGCAATATCCAACTGAAGCGGGCGGCACATTGATTGATGCTTCCACTGCCGAACCTTCAGGTTTAATTTCCATGGTTGCTGGCGAATCAGCTTCCAGTGCTATTTCCAGTCATATCTTCAATAGCTTACTCAAATACGATAAAAATCTGGATTTAGAAGGTGAGCTAGTAGAAAACTGGCAAATATCAAGCGACCATAAAACCATCACTTTTAAGCTAAAACCCAATCTAAAATGGGCGGATGGCAAACCTTTAACAAGTGCAGATGTGTTATTTACATGGAAACTAGTAACAGATGAAAAAACCCGCAGTCCATACGCATCAGACTATCAACTCGTTAAAAAAGCGACTACGCCTGATGCGCTGACTTTTAGTGTGACTTATGACCAAGCTTATGCGCCAGCGCTGGATAGCTGGGCAGGTCTACAAATATTACCTAAACACTTACTTGAGAACCAAGACATTCACACCACTGCTTTTGCACGCAATCCTGTCGGCAGTCACTATTACAAGTTAGATAGCTGGACGCATGGCGAAAACTTAAAACTGTCACGTAATCCGACTTCAGTATTAGGTGCCGCCAAAATTGATAAGCTCGTCACACGCATTATTCCTGACAACTCTGCGCAATTTTTAGAGTTGATGGCGGACAATATCGATCTCATGGCCTTGGACCCAATTAAATACTCGCGCATTATTCCGGCGCGACCAGAACTGCAAAAAAAATTAGCGCTGTATAAAGAGCTGGGTAACAGTTACACCTATCTAGGTTTCAATCTGAAACATAAACCTTTTGATGATATCCGTGTACGCAAAGCGATTAATTACGCGATTGATAAGCAAGAGATTATTGACGGTGTTTATTTAGGCTTGGGGATTAACATTGCCTCCCCCTACAAACCTGGCACACGCTGGAGCAACCCTGATTTACAACCCTACTCTTACGATCCTAATAAGGCGAAAACTTTATTGAAAGAAGCTGGCTTTATCGATTCTGATGGTGATGGTATTTTAGATCGCGATGGCAAGCCATTTTCTTTTGAAATTATCACCAACCAAAATAAAGAACGCGAAAAATCAGCGGTATTAATCCAACGCAGACTCAAAGATATTGGTATCGACGTACAAATTCGCGCGATTGAATGGGCGAGTTTTATCAGCCGTTTTATTAAAACAGGCGATTTCGATGCAGTGGTTCTTGGTTGGAGTTTAGGCTTAGATCCAGATCAATTCAGTATTTGGCATTCCAGTCAAAACCAACCGGGGCAATTCAATTTTATTGGCTACAATAATCCGCAAATCGATCAGTTATTAGAGCAAGGTCGCCTAGAAATGGATATTGATAAGCGCACGAAAATTTATCATGAATTTGCAAAAGTATTACTAGAAGACAGCCCGATTATTTATCTATCCGCAGGCTACGGCCTCAGCGCCATTCATAAACGTGTCAAAGGTATCGATTCACCTGCGCCACCGGCTGGCATAGGCTACAATTCACATGAGTGGTATATTCCTAGCCCGCTTAGACGCATAGAAACCGGACGCAATGAAATCTCTGCAAATTAATGGTTAATCATGCTTAAATACTTAATTAAACGCGTACTGTGGATGATTCCCCTGCTGATTGGAATCAGTTTAATTTCCTTTTTTATCATGCACTTGGCGCCAGGTGACATTACCAATAACGAAGCGTCATTTAACCCAAAATCCTCGGAAGAATCGCGCCAAAAACTGCGTGAGCTATACAATTTAGACAAACCTGTCATCGTGCAATATGGTTTGTGGCTAAAACGCATGGGCACGCTCGATTTCGGCAACTCATTTGCATCGCATCAAAAGCCTGTATTCTGGCAGACCACCGATAAAGATGGCAATGTGACGAAAGGCATGATTCAAGAGGCCTTACCAATCACGTTATTCATCAATATTTTAGGCTTAATTATCACGTTAACCTTAGCGATTCCATTAGGCATTATTGCCGCGCGTAAATACACGCTTTGGCAGGACAAATCCATTACGCTGTTTAATTTTATCGGCTTTTCAATCCCCGGTTTTTGGCTGTCCTTATTGCTGATGTACTGGTTAGGCGTGATGAATAATTGGCTACCCATTTCTGGCCTACACAGCATTAATTATGAGTCGCTAGATACTTGGGCGAAAATAAAAGATAGCATCAGCCATCTTATTTTGCCTGTCATTATCCCTTCAGTAACTGGTTTGGCGGGTATCACCCTATTTGTAAAAAACGGTATGCTGGATGTGTTTCATCAAGATTACATTACAACCGCGCGCGCTAAAGGCTTGAATGAACATCAAGTTGTTTACACACACGCACTGCGCAATGCGCTGTTACCGTTAATTACGATTATTGGCTTATCGATTCCAGGCCTAATTGGCGGCTCTGTCATTGCAGAAACGATTTTCGCTATTCCAGGCATGGGGAAACTATTTTTTGATAGTGTGATGATGCGCGACTTTCCTGTGATTATGGGCATTTTAACGATTGGCTCAGCACTTACCTTACTTGGTAATCTATTGGCAGATATTGCGTATGCATGGGCAGACCCTCGCGTACGTCGCGGTGTCGTTAGAGAATAGTCATGAATAAAAGCATCTTCAGAAAAGCACTCTCAAACCCGCTTGCCTTAATCGGTTTCATCATTATTGTCAGCGTATTTATACTCGCCATGTTAGCGCCCGTTATTTCACCATTTGACCCAAATAATATTGACGTTAAAGCCATTCTATTAGCGCCATCCTGGCAACACTGGATGGGCACAGATGGTCTTGGGCGTGACGTACTAAGCCGTATGCTGCATGGCGGGCGTATCTCGTTATTAGTTGGCTTAGTCGCTGTTGGTATTGCAACAGCAATTGGTATCGTTCTAGGCGCTATTGCAGGCTATTACCGCGGCTGGATTGATACACTTATCATGCGCTTGGTCGATGTCATGTTATCCATCCCCAGCTTCTTTTTAATACTGGCTGTTATCGCCTTCTTAACCCCTTCAATCTGGAACATCATGGTTGTGATTGGCTTAACCTCTTGGATGAGCGTCACGCGATTAGTGCGCGCTGAATTTCTAAGCCTGAGTGGCCGTGAGTTTGTGCTGGCATCACGCACTCTGGGTGCAAAAGATGCACGCCTTATTTTCACACATTTATTGCCGAACAGTCTTACGCCGATTATTGTCAGCGCCGTATTAGGCGTTGCGGGTGCGGTATTAATGGAATCAGGACTCAGTTTTTTAGGACTTGGTGTACAAGCTCCGCAAGCGTCTTGGGGTAACATCTTAACCGATGGCAAAGAGTATATTCAATTTGCCTGGTGGTTATCCCTGTTTCCTGGACTTGCCATTTTGATTACTGTGTTGGGGTATAATTTGCTTGGTGAAGGCTTGCGCGACGCGCTAGACCCAAGATCTAATAACAAATAGACTAATTTAACATTAGTGCTAATAATAACGACACAGGCAATAAGCCATTTAGATAATACAATTCGTTCAAATCATTATTTGACCAATATCAACAATTAACAGGATTCGTTATGGGATTTTTAGCAGGAAAAAAAATATTAATCGCAGGTTTATTAAGTAATCGCTCTATTGCTTACGGCATCGCAGCCGCGATGAAACGCGAAGGTGCGGAGTTGGCTTTTACTTATCAATTGGAAAAACATGCAGATCGTGTAGCGGGTCTAGCTGCAGATTTTGACTCTAAAATTATACTGCCATGTGATGTAGCCGAAGATGCACAAATCGACGCCCTCTTCCCTGCACTCAACAAACACTGGGATGGCTTAGACAGTCTTGTGCATTCACTGGCTTTCGTGCCCAAAGTGGCATTAGATGGCGATTATTTAGATGCGGTAAATCGTGAGTACTTTCGTATCGCACACGACATCAGCTCTTATAGCTTCTCCGCACTCGCCAAAGCTGCTTATCCAATGATGCAAGGCCGTAACGGCAGCCTATTAACATTAAGCTACTTAGGCGCAGAGCGCACCATGCCAAATTACAATGTAATGGGCGTTGCAAAAGCCAGTTTAGAAGCGAATGTACGTTATTTGGCGCAAAGTCTAGGCCCACGTGGCATCCGCGTCAACGCGGTATCTGCAGGCCCGATTAAAACACTTGCCGCTTCTGGCATTGCTGACTTTGATAAAATGATCGGCTTTAATGAACGTCACGCGGCTTTGCGCCGAAATGTAACAATTGAAGAGGTTGGTAACACCGCTGCATTTCTATGTAGCGATTTAGCCTCTGGCATTACCGGTGAAATTACGTATGTAGATGGCGGTATGAATATCACTGCAGCAGGCCAAATTGATTAATAAAATCAATTAATACAAGTACCGACAACAACAAAAAAGCCGATGTTTCAACATCGGCTTTTTTGTTTAATCGGCAACTAATACTATTGCTGAGAGTTACTTTCTAATAGCTTGCGATTCACCACAACTTTACTTTTCGCTTTTAGCGATTTGCCGTAAGCACTTATATATTCAGCAGCGACAGCTGCCTTGTACTCATCCACCGCGCCTTGTTTTGCATCGTCACTCAACGCGTTATCTACGCGGCTTACCTGAACGATTGTATAAGACTTGTTACCGTCCACATATCCCGCATAAGCTGGTAATTTGCTAGCATCAATTTTAAATGCTTGATTCATCACAGGCTCTGTCAACCCTTGTGCATCCTTACGATCAATCGTTACCGTTGGAATCCACTCCAAGTCATCGACTTGGCCGCCCGATTTTAATTTAGCCAAATCTGCCAAACCTTTTTCAGCCGCTAATTTTGTCGCTTGTTCCAGTTTAAGTAAGCCCTCAATACCACCTTTAACTTCATCAAAACTACGTGGTGCAGCAGGTTTGTATTCCAGCACGCGCACAGAAACCAAATTGTTCGGAGATACTTCTACAGCTTCCGAGTTACGTTTTTCTTTTAATACTTCATCAGAAAAAACAGAGTTCATCAACCTCTCGCTCTTAAAGAATTTTGCTCCTTCTTCACGACTCATCCATGCAGTTGGCTGAACTTGCAAACCAAATTTCTCAGCCACAGGTTTCAAACTACCTGATTGCTCATAGACAGTATTACTAAAATCATCCGCAAGTTCAGAAAATTTAGCTTGAGCCTTTTGAAACAACAGCTCGCCTTTAATTTGCGGTTTCATGGCCTCAAAAGAAGAGGAGTGACCTGTCACACCATTCAATTTGATAATATGATAGCCAAACTCAGATTCAACTAAATCACTAATTTGATCCACTTTCATACTAAAAACTGCATCCTCAAATGGCTTAACCATCGCACCACGTCCAAAACTGCCTAAATCACCACCTTTACTGGCCGAACCAGGATCTTGAGAGTTCTTCATCGCCAACTCTTCAAAACGTTTAGGATCTTTTTTAAGCTGCATCAAAATATCAGCAGCCTTGTCCTTAGCAGCGGCTTTCTCTGTTGCTGTTGCCGTTACGCCAAAGCCAATCAAAATATGACTCGCCTGACGTTGCTCATCTCCTTGGAACTTAGATACATTTTCATCATAGAACTGTTTCACTTCTTCATCGCTCACTTGCATTTGCGCTACCAAACCAGCCGCAGAAAGCAAAGCGAATTCCAACTTAACTTGCTCTGGCACTTTAAACTTGTCTTTATGTTGTTCGTAATAAGCTTTTACTTGTTCTGGCGTTACCTTTGTTTGCGCTACAAATTGTGCTGTTTTAATTTCAGCCACACTCACATCACGTTTTTGATGTGCAAATTTCAATGCTTGATCCGTCACACCTTCTGGCACGGAAACTAACAAACCCAAACCTTCACGCGCTTGCTGGTTTAACAACTCATTACGTCTGTCACTCTCAAACTTGCTCACCGATAATTTGTTCTGTGCGAGTGTTTTTTGGTAAATATCTTCAGAAAACTTACCATCTTGCTGAAATTCCGGCATACCCAAAATATAGGTACTTAATTGTTCATCGCTAATCTTGAAGTTGGCATGCTGAATTTCAGCATTGACTAAACGTCGCGTAATCAAACCATCCAGCACCGATTGCTTTAACTCAGCACTTTCCAACATGGCAGGATCAACTTTTTGACCTTGTGATTGCAAGCGGCTACGGACATTATCAATAGCATTTCCATACTCCTGAATGGTGATTTTATCCCCATTTACTTTAGCAATAGCAACATTACTACCCGCATCATTAAAATACGAATCAATACCAAATAATGCAAATGGAATAGTAATTAAAGCCAAAATTACCTTAGCCAACCAACCTTGCGTGTGATTACGAATTGCATCTAACATATCTTAACTTTCTAAATTTTTAGTACTTTAAAATGGTAAATTAGTAACTAGGATAAACCTTGAGATTATATAACAGTTGTGACTTGACGCGGCACTTTGAGCACATTGAACAATATCATTGATGACTAAATATCCAATTAGTTTCTTAGATACTTTATCCATATTTAATTACTCACATTCAAATAGTGGCTTTAATGCAGAGCGCATGGAATTTGGAGAGTGAATTAATTTAGAAAATAAAAAAGCGAGCTAGAAGCTCGCTTTTTTATATGTTGGCGGAGTGGACGGGACTCGAACCCGCGACCCCCGGCGTGACAGGCCGGTATTCTAACCAACTGAACTACCACTCCAGTTTTCTTGCTACTTATATTAGTATTATTTAAATAATACAAAAAACTTAAATTCCTCAAAATTAAAGAGCGCTAAAAATCTAGCACTCTTAAGTAATCATGAGGCGATATATGTTAGTGATTGGTGGGTGCTAACGGGGTCGAACCGCTGACATTCGCCTTGTAAGGGCGACGCTCTACCAACTGAGCTAAGCACCCTGTGCCACTTTACAACTTAAGGCCTTATTTAATTTAATGCGTCATCACTTTAAATTAACCAAAGCCTTAAAGCTAACTCGCTTTTAGTGGTTAATTACTCAATCACTAAAAGAACGCTAGTTTACAGCATCTTTAAGTGCTTTACCAGCCCTAAACTTAGGAGAATTTGCAGCACTGATTTTGATTGTCGCGCCAGTACGAGGATTACGGCCGTTACGCGCTTCACGTTTACCAACATAAAATGAACCAAAGCCAATTAATGTTACTAAATCACCTTTTTTTAGTGCTGTAGTAATAGCAGCGGTAGTTGCATCCAAAGCACGTCCTGCGGCAGCTTTTGAAATGCCAGCTGATTTTGCAATATCGTCAATCAATTCTGATTTGTTCACGAGTAATCCCCTCAAATGTTAATAACTTAAATAACAGGCCTATCCTGTTATGACTTTATATCAAGCTACAAAAGCCTGTGTCAAGGCTTTGCGGGCTATTTTGCTATATAAACACTAAATTAATGCAAATAAGCCGCAATAAGCCTCAAAACTAATGCGTCACTGGCAGATTCACGTCTGTGGCGGGCTCGCCCACAACAGCTGGAATTTCAGCTGCTTTTTCGGTTAACGGCTGCGGCAAGCTTTCCAGAGCAAACTCCAATACTTGATCAATCCACTTTACTGGATGAATGACCAATTGATTCTTAATGTTTTCAGGAATTTCAACCAAGTCTTTCACATTGGATTCGGGGATTAAAACAGTTTTAATACCACCACGATGCGCTGCCAGCAACTTTTCTTTTAAGCCGCCAATCGCAAGCACTTCCCCACGCAAGGTGATTTCGCCAGTCATTGCAACGTCAGCACGCGCCGGGATGCCTGTCAAAACAGAAACTAAGGCAGTCGCAAGGCCAATACCTGCACTTGGGCCATCTTTAGGTGTAGCGCCTTCTGGCAAGTGAATATGAATATCTTTTTTCTCATAAAAATCTTCACTGATGCCTAATCCTGAGGCACGGCTACGCACAACACTCATCGCAGCCTGAACAGACTCTTGCATCACATCGCCCAATTTACCCGTCGTGATAGTTTTGCCCTTACCTGGCAGCAAAACAGCCTCTATCGTTAGCAACTCACCGCCAACCGAGGTCCACGCCAAACCAGTCACCTGCCCTACTTGGTTGTCTTTAGCAGCCACGCCATAATCATAACGATACACACCCAGATATTTTTCTAAATTTTTAGAAGTAATATTTACTTTTTTAGCTGCCGTAACTGCACTCTCTTTAGTTGCGACATCAGTAGCTCGACGTGCTTTGCTCACACGCGTTTGATTTAAGAGCAACTCCTTCACTACCTTACGGCAAATTTTAGCAATTTCCTGCTCTAATCGACGCACACCTGCTTCGCGAGTGTAATAACGCACAACGTCACGGATGACTGATTCTGAAATATTAATCTCGGTTGCTTTAAGACCATGTGTTTTAAGCTCTTTAGGCAACAAATATTTCATCGCAATATTAATTTTTTCATCTTCCGTATAGCCTGCAAGACGGATAATTTCCATACGATCCAACAAAGGCGCAGGAATATTCATCGTATTCGCCGTTGCCACAAACATCACGTCAGATAAATCGTATTCAACTTCGATGTAATGGTCTGCAAAGGTATGGTTTTGTTCCGGATCAAGCACTTCTAACAAAGCAGAGGATGGATCGCCACGCATGTCCTGTCCCATTTTATCTACTTCATCCAGCAAGAAGAGTGGGTTTTTAACCGCAACTTTACTCATGCTTTGCAATACTTTTCCTGGCATCGAGCCAATATAAGTGCGGCGATGACCACGAATCTCTGCTTCATCTCGCACGCCACCGAGGGCCATGCGCACAAATTTACGGTTCACTGCCTTAGCAATGCTTTGCCCAAGAGAAGTTTTACCGACGCCAGGCGGCCCTACCAAGCACAGTATAGGTGCTTTTAACTTGCCCACGCGCTGCTGCACTGCCAAATACTCAACAATGCGTTCCTTCACTTTTTCAAGTCCATAATGGTCTGCGTCTAAAATCGCTTCTGCAGCCGCCAAATCTTTACTGATTTTGGTTTTTTTCTTCCAAGGTAAATTCACCAGAGTATCAATATAGTTGCGCACAACCGAAGCTTCCGCAGACATCGGAGACATCAATTTTAATTTTTTAAGCTCTGCATTTACTTTCGCATGCGCTTCCTTAGTCATGCCGGAATCTTTAATGCGCTTTTCAAGCTCTTCTAACTCTGCATTTTCGTCCTGCTCACCCAACTCTTTTTGAATCGCTTTTACTTGCTCATTCAAATAATATTCGCGCTGGCTTTTTTCCATTTGGCGTTTTACGCGACCGCGGATGCGCTTTTCAACCTGTAGAATATCAATTTCAGATTCCATCAAATGCAGCAAGTGTTCAAGCCTTTCCATCACACTTAACATTTCAAGGATTTTTTGTTTTTCCTCTAATTTAAGCGTTAAGTGCGCAGAAATAGTATCAGCTAAGCGCCCTGCTTCGTTAATGGTCGCGAGAGAAGTTAAAATCTCAGGTGGGATTTTTTTGTTTAATTTGACGTATTGATCGAACTGCGTAAAAACAGTGCGCATTAACGCTTCCGTTTCGCTATCGTTTTCAACGGGATCGGCGATTTTTTCAGCTTTAGCTAAAAAACATTCTTCGGTTTCTACAAATTCTGAAACGCGTACGCGATGCAAACCTTCGACCAGCACTTTTACAGTGCCATCAGGCAGTTTTAGCATTTGCAATACCGTGGCTAATGTGCCAATTTCATATAAATCTTCTGCATCTGGCTCATCTTTATTGGCAGACTTTTGCGCCACCAACAATATTTGTTTATTGCCATCCGATGCCAATTCCAAGGCTTTGACGGACTTTGCACGTCCTACAAAAAGTGGAATCACCAAGTGAGGGTAGACGACAACATCGCGCAAAGGCAACAATGGCATCATTTCATGCATGGTTTCAGTGGTAGGTAAATTTTCTGGCAAAGTTTGTTCTGTCATAAAATACTTTCAAGGTAAATAGGCGCTATGTCAAATAAACTAGCTATCCTATGCTATTAAGTTGGGAACATACTTTGATAGTTCAAGTGCTCATATCAAATAATATCGTTAATTTCAAAACTAAAATAACGATATTATTGAATAATGACTATAAACGACTGGATTTTAATTGCAATCAGATTTTGATTTGAAACCCCGTGTTTAAACAGATTAAACACGGTAATTGATAGATTGATTAACTTGCCGATTCAGCTTTTTTAGGCGAATCTTGATTTAGCTTATCCTGAAAAATCATTAAAGGTTGTGACTCGCCTTTGATCGTACCTTCATCAATGACAACTTTACTTAAGTTCTCAATAGATGGTAAATCATACATCACCTCAAGTAATGAATGCTCTAAAATGGAACGCAACCCACGCGCGCCCGTTTTACGCTCTAATGCCTTTTTAGCAATTAGAAGTAAGGCTGACTCTCTAAACTCGAGATCAACACCCTCCATTTTAAACAGCTTGATATATTGTTTGGTCAGGGCATTTTTTGGCTCAACCAAAATGGTCATTAAAGCTGCTTCATCTAAAGATTCTAGTGTTGCAACAACTGGCAAACGACCAATAAACTCTGGAATTAAACCGAATTTAATTAAATCTGCAGGTTCAACATCACGCAATACTGCGCCAACTTCACGCAAATCATCTTTGCTTTTAACTTCGGCACCAAATCCAATGCCGCCTTTTTCAGAGCGGTTGCGAATTACTTTATCTAAACCATCAAATGCACCACCGCAAATAAATAAGATGTTAGTCGTATCTAATTGCACAAACTCCTGGTTAGGATGTTTACGACCACCCTGTGGTGGAACAGAAGCAATCGTACCTTCGATTAACTTCAACAAGGCTTGCTGCACGCCCTCACCTGAAACGTCACGCGTAATAGATGGATTGTCTGATTTACGCGAAATCTTATCAACTTCATCAATGTAAACGATACCGCGTTGAGCCTTTTCAATGTCGTAATCACATTTTTGCAACAGTTTTTGCATGATGTTTTCAACATCTTCACCCACATAACCCGCTTCAGTTAATGTAGTAGCATCAGCCATCACAAAAGGTACGTCTAACATGCGCGCCAATGTTTGCGCGAGCAACGTCTTGCCTGAACCCGTTGGGCCGATCAGCAGAATATTGCTTTTTTGAATCTCGACATCATCCTTAACGGTATTTTGTGAAATATGATTATGTCCAAGGCGTTTGTAATGGTTATAAACCGCTACAGATAGATTCTTTTTCGCTTGCGTTTGACCAATTACGTACTGATCTAAAATCGCACAAATTTCTTGCGGTGTGGGTAACGACTTATCGGTCGACTTAATATCGCTTAAACTCTGCACTTCTTCTTTGATGATGTCATTACATAAATCCACGCACTCATCACAGATAAACACAGACGGCCCAGCGATGAGCTTTTTAACCTCATGCTGACTTTTGCCACAAAACGAGCAATAGAGTAACTTTTCACTTTCGGCTTTATTCGCCATGCAACATCCTTAAACCAACAAACTTAAACTGAACTAGAACCAAACAGACCGTCGTTACTATTTTAAAGCAGTCGCAGTACGGGTTTCAATCACCTTGTCAATCATGCCATACTCAACCGATTGCTCTGCACTCATAAAGTTATCACGCTCAGTATCACGGTCAATTTCTTTAGCCGTTTTACCTGTGTGATGGGCTAATATGGTATTCAATTTACCACGTAAATATAGAATTTCTTTAGCGTGTATCTCGATATCTGTTGACTGACCCTGGAAGCCACCTGATGGCTGATGAATCATCACACGCGAATTAGGCAAGCTAAAACGTTTGCCTTTTGCACCAGATGCCAACAGGAATGCGCCCATGCTTGCGGCTTGCCCAATGCAAAGCGTGCTCACATCCGGTTTAATAAATTGCATCGTATCGTAAATAGACATACCCGCAGTTACTGAGCCACCTGGTGAGTTAATATAAAGTGAAATATCCTTGTCTGGATTTTCGGCCTCTAAAAATAACAATTGCGCGACAATTAGATTAGCAGATGTATCATTTACTGGGCCGACCAAAAAAATAATACGCTCTTTTAGCAAACGCGAATAAATATCGTAGGAACGTTCCCCACGACCACTTTGCTCGACCACCATCGGAATCAAACCCAAACCTTGCGGTTCCATGCTATTACTAATATTCACTTTAGAATCACCATATTATATGTAAGTTGCTTTTACTGCCTTCAATCTTTGACTCGTTATACGAGTTTAAATTTACTGCCCAGCCATCAATTCATCAAATTTAATTTTCTTGGTGGTTACTTTCGCTTTGTCCAATACCCAATTCACGATATTTTCTTCCGTAGCTAAAGCCGCTGGTTCATCTAAGCGTTTAACATCCGCATAATACCAACTAACCAATTCGCTTGGCTTCTCAAAGCTTTGTGCAAAAGTATCCACCATTGCACGGACTTGATCTGCGCTAGCTTGTAAGTTATTGGCATTTACCAACTCACTCAAAATCAAGCGTAAAACTGTGCTACGTTTAGCCTGCTCTTCAAACATTGCAGGTTCTAATTGAATCGCTTTAGGATCCATGCCGCGCTGTTGTAAATTTTGCGCAGTTTGCTGCATCATACGATTGATTTCAACATTAACAAGCGCTTTTGGCGTTTCAATATTTGAATCTGCCACTAATGCTTGAAATACTTGTTCTTTAGTGCGCGCTTTAATGCGTTTTTCAACTTCTTGTTCTAAACTGGCTTTGATTTCAGACTGCATTTTTTCCACATTGCCATCATCAATGCCCAAGCTTTTAGCAAAATCAGCATCAATTTTTGGCAAAACTGGTTGTGCAACACTGTTATAAATGACTGTGTAACTTACTGTTTTACCGGCCAATTGTGCAGGATTATGGTCAGCTGGGTATGTAATTTCGAATGTCTTATTGCCACCCGCTTTACCGCCTGCCAAATGCTCATCGAACTCAGCAATTCGGCCAACTTCACCCAACACCAAATCAATGCCTTTTTCACCGGTACTTTCCACCTGTTCGCCATCAATACTGGCCGCTAAAACCACATTGATTTGGTCGCCTTTTTTAGCCGCACGCTTAACAACTTCATAGCTAACACGTTGCTTAACCAACACATCCAATGTTTTTTCAACGTCGGCTTCTGTCACTTCCAGAGTAGGTTTCTCGATTTTTAATTTGCTTAAATCGTTTAACTTAACTTCAGGAAACACTTCAAAAGTTGCTGTATATTCGAAATCCGTCGCTGCCTCTGCAAATGGCTTATGTTCAATATTCGGAAAACCTGCAACGCGTAATTTATTTTCTTCAACTGCGTTACCAAAGCTGGTTTCCACTGCTTTTGAATATACTTCATCGCGCACTTGATCACCATAATGCTGGTTCACCAAACCGATTGGCGCTTTACCAGGCCTAAAGCCTGAAAACTTGGCTGTGCGCGAAATTTGAGTAAGTCTTTGTTTAATTTGACCCTCAAGCGGTGCCAATGGCACTTTAATCGTGATACGGCGTTCTAAATTACTGATTGTTTCAAGCGATGCTGCCATGTTGCAATTCCTGTATAAGTGTTACCTAAGTTGATAGGCGACGATTAGTTGTTAACAGTTTGAAAGGTTGTGACTTGCACAACCTTGATTTAGTTTTTAATACGAGCCAAGCTTTAATTTAAATAAGTTTTAAATAAAAACTTTCAGCTTGGCAATTCAAACCTGACTAGTTCAAAACAGTTTTGGAATATATCACATACTAGGTTTGAAATAAATGATGAAATAGCGACAAATAACAATAAAGCCAGCTTGAACCTTACTGTTATTAATTCAAGATATACTGGCTAATCATTCACTTAAAAATGTAAATCTGCTTGCAAATCTTCCGTATGTTCCAACCCCACTGCAATTCGTATTAAGTTATCCTGAATACCTGATTGTGCTCTTGCCTCTGGTGAAATACGGCTGTGCGTGGTACTCGCTGGGTGCGTGATGGTGCTTTTAGCATCGCCCAAATTCGCTGTAATCGAAATGAGTTCTGTCGAATCAATAAGTGCCCATGCCGCTTCTGTTAAGGTTTGTCCAGTTTTAGGCTTAACTTCGAAACTGACTATACCACCACCACTTAACTGCTGCTTCATGGCTAAAGCATGCTGTGGATGCGATGTCAGTCCTGGATAGTAAACACGCGCAACCTGCGGCTGTGCTTCCAGCCATGTTGCCAATTGCAACGCTTTACGCGCATGCGCTTCCATACGGATATGCAAAGTTTCCATTCCTTTTAAAAACACCCATGCATTAAAAGCACTCATGGTGACGCCCGCCGTACGTAAAAATGCATACACAGGCTCCATTAAAATTTTACTGCCTAACACGGCGCCACCTAAACATCTACCCTGCCCATCTATATATTTAGTAGCTGAGTGAATAACAATATCAGCGCCCAAATCTAATGGTTTTTGAATAGCGGGGGTGCAAAAACAATTATCAACCACCAGATGCACATTGGCACGATGCGCAATATCAGCTAACAGTTTAATATCACACACTTCTGTTAATGGGTTTGATGGTGTTTCGACAAAAAATAGTTTCGTTTTAGACGTAATCGTAGCTTGCCATTCAGACGGGTCAGTCAGTGATACAAAAGTAACATTCAAGCCCCAGCGTTTGAGGATATTGCCGAATAACTGAACACTAGTACCAAAAACACTGCGCGATGCCACGACATGGTCGCCAGCACTGCACAAACCCATTACACAAGCTAAAATCGCTGACATGCCACTGGAGGTTGCTACGCACTGCTCTGCGCCTTCAAGTGCTGCCAATTTATTTTGAAACATGGTGACAGTTGGGTTAGTGAAGCGTGAATAAATATTGCCGGGTTCTGTGCCACCAAAACGTGCTGCCGCTTGTGCCGCACTTTTAAACTTAAAGCTTGAATTTAAGAACAAAGCCTCTGAATTTTCACCAAACTCACTCGTTTCTGTGCCAGCACGTAAACTTACAGTCTCAGGATGATAGTTTTTTATTGTCGTCATAATGTCAAATCACTTAAATGTATGGGCGTAAAAAAACCCGTGTTAGCTAAAGAATAAGCTAAAACGGGTTTTGGCTCTCGCTTTAGCAGTATTTATTATGCGCCCGCAAGCTGAGTAAGGCTTTGTTTAAAGTTGGCCACTCAAATCAGCGCAACTCCATTTAACGCCCTTAACATGTTGATGTCAAGCGTATTACTTAACAAAAAAAAACTGGTCGCTACTTTAGCGCCTATCACTTTCAACACTTCATTTTGCTGCTGACCTAGCCCCACCCATAAAGGTAAACGCAACAAACGCTCGGACAAACTATCCGTATGTTTTAATTCGCCATGCGTGCGTGCGAATTGTTTTCCAGCTGGCGCACTATGTAAAGGAATATAATGAAACACGGGATGAATATCTTGTTTTTTAAAGCGTTTTATTAATTCAGTTCGTTGATCAAGTGAATTCAACAAAACATAATACATATGTGCATTGTGCTGGCACTCTGCCGGAATAATTGGCCGTCTTAAATCACCTTTTTGCTCTAACTCTTCCAATTCCTCATGGTAGATATTCCATATATCCAGGCGTTTTTGAGTGATTTCCTTGGCTTTTTCCAGTTGCGCGTATAAAAAGGCTGCGACGTCTTCACCCGGCAAATACGACGATCCAACATCCTGCCATGTATATTTATCAACTTGCCCGCGATAAAACTGGCTACGATTCGTACCCTTTTCGCGAATGATTTCTGCACGCTCAGCAAATCGCTCATCATTAATCAGTATGGCTCCGCCTTCGCCTGAGATGATATTTTTAGTTTCGTGAAAAGAATAAGCACCAATGTGCCCAATTGAGCCTAATGCGCGGTCTTTATAAGTTGCCATAATGCCTTGTGCAGCATCTTCAATCACTAACAAATCGTATTTTTTTGCGATTTGCATAATGGTATCCATCTCACAGCCTACACCGGCATAATGAACGGGGACAATCGCTTTTGTACGTGGCGTAATTGCCGCCTCTATCAACGTTTCGTCAATATTTAATGTATCTGGACGGATATCCACGAACACTGGCACACCGCCACGCAAAACAAAGGCATTTGCAGTCGAAACGAAAGTGTAAGACGGCATAATCACTTCATCACCAGCCTGGATTTCAGCCAACAATGCGGCCATTTCGAGTGCAGCCGTGCATGAATGAGTAATAAGCGCTTTATGTGTTTTGGTTTGATTTTCTAACCATTCACTTGCTTTATGCGTAAAGACTCCATCACCAGAAAGATTACCTGTTTCATGCGATTGCCGAATATATTCCAGTTCTTTGCCAGTGAGATATATTTTATTGAAAGGAATCATTACTCAACCTCTTATTATTTGCAAATATCGTTCAGTCTAGGTTAGTTCCGTTAAAAATACGATGACCCAAATGGGTGCACATCCAGTTAACTGATTATGAAACCTGCTCTACCGCCTCATCTTCTTCCGCATCAATTAAATTCAAATCTAGCTGCGTACTTGAATTGCTCGGCTTTTGTTTTTTATTAAAATCTCCACGCGCCGATTCAATTCGATTTAGATAGGCACTATCCACATCACCTGTCACATACTTTCCATCAAAACAGCTACAGTCAAACACCTTCATCTTCGGATTTAATTTAGAAATACCTTCAACCAAAGCATCTAAATCTTGATAAATCAGCGCATCCGCACCTATTTCCTGACAAATTTGTTCGTCTGTACGGCCTGTCGCCAACAACTCATCGCGGCTTGGCATATCAATACCATACACATTTGGGAAGCGTACTGGCGGCGCAGCCGAAGCAAAGTAAACTTTATTGGCGCCCGCGTCGCGTGCCATTTGCACAATTTGCCGTGAAGTCGTGCCACGCACGATGGAGTCATCGACCAGCAATACATTTTTACCTTTAAACTCAATACCAATAGGATTTAGTTTCTGACGTACTGATTTTTTACGTAAAGCCTGACCAGGCATGATAAAGGTGCGGCCAATATAGCGGTTTTTAATAAAACCTTCACGGCAATTTAAACCCAGCGAGATACCGACTTGCAATGCACTTGGTCGGCTGGTGTCAGGAATCGGAATGACCACATCAATTTTTAAATGACTCCATTCACGCTTAATTTTTTCAGCCAGACTGGTACCCATATCCAAACGTGTTTGATATACCGAAACGCCATCAATGACAGAATCTGGACGCGCTAAGTAAACATACTCAAAAACGCAAGGCGTTAATGTTGGCGCTTCAGCACATTGACGACTAAACAAATTGCCGTCCATATCAATGAAAACCGCTTCGCCTGGATCGATATCACGCATCAATTCAAAACCGAGCACATCCAGCGCAACGCTTTCGGATGCAACGATATATTCAGTACCTTTATCGGTATCTAACCTACCTATCACTAATGGGCGAATGCCATTCGGATCGCGAAATGCTAGCAACCCAAAATTGGCAATCATCGCAACTACTGCATAAGCACCTTTACAACGCTTATGTACGCCTGCAACCGCATCAAAGGCCATATCCGTATTTAACACCGCATTACGCGAAGTTTTTTCAATCTCATGCGCCAATACATTTAACAACACTTCAGAATCTGAATTGGTATTGATATGGCGTAAATCCTGACGGAACATTTCCGATTTCAACTGCTCAGAGTTAGTTAAATTACCGTTATGACCCAGCACGATACCAAATGGCGAGTTGACATAAAAAGGCTGTGCTTCTGCTGCGCTGGATGAGCCAGCAGTTGGGTAGCGCACATGCGCGATACCAACGTTACCGACTAAACTACGCATATGGCGCGTTTGAAATACATCTTTTACCAAGCCATTATTCTTATGCATAAAAAACGTATTTCCATCACAAGTAACAATACCGGCAGCATCTTGCCCGCGATGTTGTAACACCAGCAAACCATCATATAAAAGCTGGTTAACAGGGTTTTTGCCAACAATGCCTAAAATTCCGCACATAAATGAGTGTCCTTAATCAAACGGTTTTGGTACTGGTAAATGAATATGGTTAATCGTATTTAATATATTTGGCCACGGCTTCTGGCATCCACGGCAGCGCTGCCTTAACAAGTGCTTCAAGTGGTGAACTAAACATTGCATTTGTCCACCGACTATCTTTGGGAATATTCGTTAACCCTGCTAAAAACACTAGAACACAGACAATGAACAATCCTTTTACGAATCCAAATAATGCGCCAAAAAACCGATTTAGCCAACTTAAACCAATTTTTCTAATAATGCTTGAAAGCGCGATAGACAACAAAGCAACCACCAGCAATACAGCCAAAAAGAGAATTAAAAAAGCCGCTAATAGGCGTAGCGAATCACTTGGAATATCTTGCGGTAACAAAGGTATTAACTGGGTAGCGTATGTTTTAGCAATATAAAAGGCGGCAAGCCATCCTAATATCGATAACGCCTCACGTACAGCGCCGCGCATCATGCTAACGATGATGGAAATACCTATAATGGTTAATACGGCGTAATCAAAACTCGTCATGTTTTTACAAACGCCCTATTAGCAACACCATTATTGGCTGACAACCATGCCTGTAAGGCCTGCATCTTTGATATTTTGTAACGCAATAGCTGCGTCGTTGCGCTCACCTAACAGCTGAGTACGTAAGCGAATCTTTTTACCTTTTGCGGTATCAATTTTCTCGGTTTGCGATTTGTAGCCCAACTCCGTTAATTTGGCTTGTAACTTTTTCACATTGGCCTCATCTGAAAACACACCAATCTGCACATAAAATTTTGCGCTCACTGTGCTTTTTTTGTTATCTGCTTTTGGCGCTTCAACTTGCTTAACCGGTGTTTTTTTACTGTCTGCACTTAAGCCTTCTGCTTTTAATTTTGGCGCCGCTTCAGGATCAACATCAGCGTCAGCCTCTGGAGTTTCGGATTGGCTAGCAACATCATTGGATTTGAGCTCATCCTGTTGTGCGTCGACTTCATTAGATGGCACTACATTAGAATCAAAATCAGACACTTCAGGCAAAATTTCTGGCTTGCGCTGACTGTCTAGCGTAATCGTTACTTCATCAGCAGGCTGTTTAATGGAACGATCTTTTAATATCATCGGCAACACAATCACCATTAACAATACAAGCGCAATTGCGCCCACTAAACGCCGCCGTGCACGTTTTTTCAGGGTCAGCTCTTGATCATTGACGTCTTTTTGCATGTTTAACTTTCAGCCATATGCTAGCTATAAACTTTTTATGGGGTTGATGTTGTATTTTGCAATACAGTACTCATCGCATCTGCAACGGTATAAAAGGAACCAAACACAATTATTCTATCATTTTTAGTCGCTGTTTTACAGGCGGCATTGAGCGCAGAGGTGACATCTGCAAATAATTCAGTCACGGATTTCGGGTCGTTTTTAATCAGCCTTTGATTCAAATCAAACGCTTTTGCACCTCGCGGACTATGGTTATCGGCAACAAACCATTGGTTAATATTAGGCGCTACGGCATGAATAACACCATCAATATCCTTGTCCGCCAGCATCGCAAACACCGCGAAAGTCTTTCCAGCACAAGGCATCGCCTTTAAATTATGTGCAAGTGAAACAGCTGCATGTGGATTATGTGCAACATCCACAACAATAATCGGCTGTGTGTGAATTTGATAAAAACGTCCAATTAAGGTAACCGTCTGAAAAGCCTCATGAATGTTGGCTAGCGATACAGGCAGAATGGTATTTAAATATTGCGTGGCACAAACGACACACGCTGCATTACTTAGCTGAAAATCGCCCTGCATACCAAGATTGGGCAGCAATAACTCATGACCTTCTGCTGAATATTGCCAAGCCTGAGTTGTTTTCGTCACAGTAAAATCACGATTAATCAACTTCAGAGGTGTGCCAATTTTTGCAGCATGATCAATTAAGCTTTGCGGCGGATTTTCATCTCCACAAATGGCCAGTGCATTTTCACGAAAAATACCAGCTTTCTCAAAACCAATTTTTTCACGCGTATCGCCTAAATAATCCATGTGATCCAAATCAATCGTGGTCACGATGCTGCAAGTGGGTGAGAAAATATTAACCGCATCCAGCCTGCCGCCCAAGCCTACTTCTAAAATAACAATATCTAGGCTGTTCTGGCAAAAATGCCACATCGCCGCTAATGTTCCAATTTCAAAATAAGTTAAAGCAATATCGCCGCGCGCCTGTTCAATGGCATCGAAAGCAACACACAAATCATCATCAGAAATGTCAATATCGTTAACGCGTACGCGCTCGTTATAACGCATTAAATGCGGCGATGTGTAACAACCAACCCGATAACCGGCTTGAAGATAAACCTGACTTAACAGCGCACAAGTAGAGCCTTTACCATTAGTGCCCGCCACCGTGATAATTGGAAACGCGGGTTCCAATTGTAACTTTTGCGCAACAGCATTAACTCTATCCAAGCCCATTGCGATTGCTTTTGGATGTTGCGCTTCGATATAAGCCAACCACTGTTGTGCGGTGGTTGGCTTAGGTTTGATATTGGTCACGTTAGGCCGTATTTTAGAAATTCAAAAACTGAGGTATTAAAACAGAGACGATTTAAAGCTTAAGCGACTTTAGGCAGTTTCATTAAGCCAGATAAAATATTAGCCAATCTTTGGCGCATTTCACGGCGGTCAATAATCAAGTCAACAGCGCCGTGTTCCACCAAAAACTCTGCTCGCTGAAAACCTGCTGGCAACGTCTCACGTACGGTTTGCTCAATCACTCTAGGACCGGCAAACCCAATTAACGCGTTCGGTTCAGCAATAATAACATCGCCCAACATCGCAAAACTGGCCGAAACACCGCCCATGGTTGGGTCAGTTAATACGGAAATATAAGGCAAACCTGCTTGAGAAAGCTTGGTCAACGCAGCACTGGTTTTAGCCATTTGCATTAACGATAACAAACCCTCTTGCATACGTGCGCCGCCACTGGCCGAAATGCAGATAAAAGCAGATTGACTTTTAATTGCCGCATCGACGCCGCGCGCAAATCGCTCACCAACAACAGAGCCCATTGAGCCGCCCATAAATTTGAACTCAAACGCAGCAGCGACTACAGGAACCGCATGAATTTTGCCTTGTATCACGATTAAAGCGTCTTTTTCACCCACTTCTTTTTGGGCTAACTTCATGCGATCCGCATAGCTTTTACTATCTTTAAATTTCAATGGATCAATCGGTTCTACATTCGCACCAATCTCAATCCGTTTTTCTGTTTTGGTATCAGGGTCTAACAATTGGTTTAATCTGGCCCGTGCACCAATGCGATTATGGTGCGCACATTTTGGACATACCTCGGCATTCTGTTCCAAATCTGTTTTATACAGCACGGATTGACATGAGTCGCATTTGCTCCACAACCCTTCTGGCACATTCTTTTTATTAACAGCGCCTACAACTCGTTGAATTTTTTGCGGAATTTTTTCTAACCAGCTCATATTTACTCCTTAAGCATCAATTGCGATACGCAATTCAGCGATTAAATCGCTTACGTTTGTTAATAAATTAGCATCAGTCGAGTTCTCTATCGCTTGTACCATGCGGCTACCCACCACCACAGCATCAGCAAATGATGCTACGTTTTTCGCAGTGACAGAATCCTTTACGCCGAAACCTACGCCTACTGGCAAATTAGTTACTTTTTTAATTTCTGCAACACGCGCTTTTACTTCTTCAATATCTAAATTGGCAGAGCCAGTCACACCTTTAAGTGACACGTAATATAGAAAACCGCTGGCTTGACTGACAATTAAACTAACACGCGCAGCATCAGTGGTAGGCGATAATAAAAAGATGCTATCCATATCGTTTGCTTGCAGCTGACTAATGAATTCTTTGCATTCTTCGGGCGGATAATCGACTGTGATAACGCCATCCACACCAGCCGCTTTAGCGGATTTGGTAAACTTCTCTGCACCCATTGCTTCTATTGGATTGGCATAACCCATTAATATAATAGGCGTTTTGTCGTCAGTCTGGCGAAACTCGGCAACAAAACCCAACACCTTACTTAAACCAATTTTATGCACCAATGCACGCTCACTTGCACGTTGAATAACTGGGCCATCAGCCATTGGGTCAGAAAACGGTACACCTAGTTCAATCATATCCGCGCCACTTGCTACCATGGCATGCATTAAATTAACAGTATGTTTGGGGTGTGGATCCCCCGCTGTAATGTAAGGAATTAACGCCTTTTTGTTAATGGTTTTTAGATGGGAAAATACGGTTCGAATGCGCGACATATAATTAAACTGGCAAAAAATTTGAAGAAAGCTGGAAATTGAAAAGCACAAAACAAGGCAAGGTGCGAGCTAAAAATAAAAACGAAGCATATGGTTTATATGTGAGTTTTTGATTTTTAGTGAAGTAACGCCGCATTGTGAAGTGGTTTTCGATTTACAAAGTGATGTTGGCTAGCTTGGCAACAGTATTAATATCTTTGTCACCTCGACCTGATAGATTAACCAGGATAATTTCATCTTTACGCATGGTTTTAGCCATTTTCTCCGCATGCGCCAAGGCATGACTTGACTCTAATGCAGGAATAATACCTTCTGTGCGGCATAAGCTATGAAAAGCAGCCATCGCCTCATCATCGGTAATCGCCACATACTCAGCACGTTTAATATCTTTTAACCAAGCGTGTTCCGGACCAACTCCTGGATAATCCAAACCAGCTGAAATTGAGTGTGTTTCCACAATATTGCCATTAGCATCTTGCATTAAATAGGTGCGATTACCATGCAAAACACCAGCAGGACTATTCGCCGTCAGCGGTGCCGCATGCATGCCAGTTTCTAACCCGTGCCCTGCTGCTTCCACGCCGATTAAACGCACATTTGGCACATCAATATAGGGGTAAAATATACCCATTGCGTTAGACCCACCACCGACACAAGCAACGACGGCATCGGGCTGACGACCAATCATTTCCTGCATTTGCTGTTTAGCCTCTACGCCAATTACGGCCTGAAAATCACGCACCATCATCGGATAAGGATGTGGGCCTGCGACTGTACCAATAATATAAAATGTATTTTCGATATTAGTGACCCAATCCCGCATCGCCTCATTCAGCGCATCTTTAAGCGTTTTTGAACCACTTTCTACTGGCACCACGGTTGCGCCTAATAGTTTCATTCTAAATACGTTTGGCGCCTGACGTTTGACGTCCTCAGAGCCCATGTATACCACACACTCCAAGCCCATTCTAGCGGCAATCGTTGCAGTTGCCACGCCATGCTGCCCTGCACCGGTTTCAGCAATCACGCGTGGCTTGCCCATACGTTTCGCTAACAAAGCCTGACCTACTGTGTTATTGACTTTGTGTGCGCCAGTATGGTTTAAATCTTCGCGTTTTAGATAGATTTGCGCGCCACCTACTTTGTCAGACCATCTTTTAGCATGGTAGATTGGACTTGGTCGACCAACAAAATGTTTTAAATCGTGTGCATATTCAGCCAGAAAAGCCTCATCAAAACGATACTTTTCATACATAACACGCAACTCTTCAAGCGCTTCAATTAATGTTTCCGCTACAAAAGTGCCACCAAACCGACCAAAATGACCGCGCGCATCAGGCATGTCATATACTTGCATGTCATTTACTCCCACTTAAATTCCTTATTTATTTACTGCCTGCATAAAAGCTGCAATTTTTGCTGCATCCTTTATAGCCTTGCTTGCTTCCACACCGCCACTTACATCCACTGCGTAAGGCTGCACCTGCTTAATCGCATCCGCCACATTTTCAGGGTTTAAACCACCTGCCAATATAATGGGTTTAGTCATGCCTTTTGGAATCAACTCCCAATTAAATACATGCCCTGTTCCACCAAACGCGGTTTCTGAATAGGTGTCCAGCAGCAAGGCTTTTGCACTGCCAAACTCAACTTCGCATTGTAACAAATTAGTATCACTCTTAACGCGAATCGCCTTCAAATAAGGCAACTTTATTCTTTCACATTCTGCTGCAGTTTCATCACCATGAAACTGCAAAACATCAATGCGCACTTGAGATATCACTGCTTCAATTTCCGTTGTCGGTGCATTCACAAACAAACCCACCACACTGACAAATGGCGGAATAGCAGCAACAATTTGCTGTGCCTGACTAATGGTGACAAAACGCGGGCTAGAGGCGTAAAACACCAAGCCAATTGCATCTGCGCCATATTTAATCGCGTTCAGTGCATCCACTGCATTTGTAATGCCACAAATTTTGACTCTTGTTCTCAACTTTTATACTTTCTCTTTACATTAAGGTAATGTGATTGCCTATCAATACAGCAGAACCCAATTAACGTATAAAGTTTAATTGACGTTGCGTATTGGGCAAATTATATTTGGCATGATAAACCACACCCGTTAAATATAATCCATTCGGTGAAAATGTTGGCGGCGACAAAGTCCGATTCTTTTCCGCCAACAGGCTTTTAATCCATTCTGGTGAATATTTTCCATTACCGACATAAATAAGCGCACCAACCATATTCCTCACTTGATGCTGCAAAAAAGCGTTGGCTGAGAAATTAAAAACAATCGATTCCCCATGTGTTGCCACTGTAGCCGTTGTTAAATTTCTAATAGGCGTTTTAGCCTGACATTCACTGGCGCGAAAAGCGCTAAAATCATGCTCGCCTTGCAAATAAACAATCGCGGCCTGCATTGCCGAAATATCCAGCGGCAAATGATACCAACCCGCTTTTTCTGCATAAATAGCAGATGCAGTGGGTTGATTCACCAGTAAATATTGATAATGTCGTTGCGTGGCAGAAAATCGTGCGTGAAAATCATCATCGACAACATGCGCCCAAATAACACGCACACTTGGTGGTAAAAAAGCATTAACACCGCGAACCCAAGCACTCAATGGTCGAATTACTTCGGATTCAAAATGTACAACCTGCATAAGCGCATGTACACCAGTATCCGTCCGCCCAGCAGCGTGTACCCGGACAGGTTGATTGGCAATATTCATAATTGCTTCTTCAATGCTATCTTGCACACCACACTTCTCAGGCTGACTCTGCCAGCCGCAAAAATGTGCGCCATCATACTCAACACCCAAAGCAATGCGCATTTAATCCAGCACTTTCCAGACAATATCGACTATTACACTCGATAGTCGTGTCATGACGTTCATTTTCGGGATAAATTCAAAGTGGGTATAAGCAAATTCAGACATGTAAGCGCATTTTAATCCCAACAAAAAAGCCGAGCAACAAACCCGGCTTTTTATTGGTTTAAATTAATGATTAAGATTTGGCAAGCTTTGCTAAAAGCGCTTCAGCACGTTTACGCTGATTAACGCCACCTTCTTTAATTACTTCGTCTAACAACTCTTTAGCGCCTTCTTGATCATCCATCTCGAGATAAGCGGCAACCAAATCCAGTTTAGTCTCAATCTCAATCGGCTCATCAGCAGATAAAGCGATTGACTCATCACCCGTTCCAGAATCCTCCATCTCCAAACTGATTGCAGATAAATCAAAAGTGTTAGCAGTTGATTCATCCTCTTCAACATAACTAGCGGCTTCGGGGGACAAGGTACTTAAATCGAAATTAAAACCTGTTTCAGTTGATGCGTTTTCATCTGCAACTTTAGGCTCACTTAAATCAAACTCACCTAAAGCAGGTTCATCTATTTGAGGAAATTCAATTGTTTCAGAAGTCTCATCCGCACTAATAAATTCGATTTCACTGACATTTTCAGCTGCTTCTGGCTCAGATTCTGGCGCATTAAAGCCAGACATATCCAAACCTGGCATGGTATGTCCAAAATTAGTTTCTGTATCTGCAAACTCTGATTTAGCAGGCGCTTCAGAGGTAGTTGCTAATTGCCCGAAATCAAAGTCCAAACCCTCATCTATTTTCTGTGAGACTTCAGGTAAGGCTGATGATTCCTGTTCAGGCTCTGTTACGTCTGCAAATGTATTAAAGGCTAAGCCATCTGAATCAACTGCCTCCAAATTATTCGCAATCGTGCTATCTAGGTTTTCGGTTGGCAGTGCTGCCTGCTCAGATGCACTGTCTTGATCCAAGTTTAAACTATCCAAATCTAAATCAAATGCATCTTTTGAGTTTGCCGGCGAGTCTTGCTCTAAAGACTCATTATCAAATGAAAAATCCAAATCTGTTTCGCTGGCGATCGGCGCATCAGAAAAATCACTGGCATCTAATTTTTCACTTAAACCTGAATGCACAGTGCTCACTTGATATAACGGATTGCTCGGCTCTAATTTTTGACCAATTTCAGCCACTTTAGCCCAGGTTGGATCTGCTGATCCTAACGAGGTATAAAGTTCACCAGCTATGGTTTCAAATGCAGAAACATTTTTACTTGCAGCATACATTTCTAACAATTTAAGATGTAACTCGTAACGTTTAGGCTCTTTTGAAATTGCATCTTTTAAAATTTCTTCTGCTTGAGCATCGCGACCATAAGCCATATACACTTCAGCTTCAGCGATCGGATCAACATCATTTGTGTCAATCATGCCGCCATTCGCGCTTTGAGAAAAGTCAGTTAAGAATGAAGTATCACCCGTATCCACACTTGAGCCCGATGTGTTGCCAAAAACGGTGTTCGCTTTTAGACCGCCAGAGGTCATAATACCCTGCTCAAAATCAGCTAGATTGCGCTTGCGTTTATTACGCAAATACAACCAGCCACCGCCCAACAAGGCTAGCAATCCAAGGCCTCCACCTACTAAAGGCAAGTCCAATTCATCTAATATGCTTGACTCTGCAACAGGCTCAGGTGTCACGACAGGTTTTGGGATTGCTTTTTCTTCTGGTTTTTTGACAGTCGCTACAGGCGCTGGTGGTTCAACTGCAACGGCTTCAGTTGGTGCAACTTCAATAGATGCCGCATTTTCGGATCCAGCCGGATTAGCTTGCTCGGCGCTATTCTGTTCTTGCGTAGCTTGTTGCTCTGCTTGTTTTTGTATCTCAGACATTGCGCCATTTTTTAAGGCAAGCAATTTCTGCATGTCTTCAATTTGCTTTTCTAAGGCCGCCGTTTTATCTTGTGCTTCTTTTACACTTTTTTCACGTGCTGTAGACTCTTCTTGCAAAGCCGCAATTTTGGCCTGCAAAGACCTTGTATCTTCCGCCTCTTTTTTTGTTAAAGCCATCTCACCTGCTGAAAGCTTTACAACATCCTTAGGCCCTGCTTGAACTGGTAGCGACTGATCTTCAGCCGCACTTTTAATTTTCCCATCTGCTGATTGTGCACTGGATTCAGAATCACTAGGCGCTGTCTCGGCAACAATACCAGCCAATTTGTTGCGATAAGCGTTCCAATTGGCCGCTTGCACTTTAACTTCTTTTGATGCCTGCTGGCGAGATATCGCAGCTAAATCCTGCTCAGTAGGCTGGCGAATGATTTTGCCGACTTTTAAGCGATTTATATTTTTTCCATCAAAGGCATTAGGGTTGGCTTGATATAGACCGATCAACATCTGATCAAGGCTAATACCTTCCGGCTTCATATCTCGCGCAATCTTAGCCAATGAATCACCGCGCTGTGTCACATATTCCGATCCTGAAGATTCACCTATCGCTTCAGGTTCAACATTAGCCGATGACTTTGCTTGGTTGTTACTACTTGATTTTCTACTTTGGGTCGCCGTACCAGTAGCAGTTGCGCTATTACTTGGATTTGTTGACTTAACCACCGGCGCCTGTGTCGCTTGACTTGGCATGGCTGAACTTTGTGAATCAGCTGTTTCACCCGTATAACCAGGCGGATCCAGCAGCACAGTGTATTCACGCAAAAGCCTTCCGGAAGCCCAATCTACTTGAATGAGCATATCTAAAAATGGCTCACTAATGGGCTGGGTAGATTTTAATCTTAAGCTAGAAGTGCCCGTTGAGTTTTTGATAACTTCGATTTTAATACTGTTGTGAGAAGCTGGGCGCTCAATGCCTTGACTTGCATAAGCCTCTTCAGAAGCAATGGCAGCAACAATACTATTTAACTCTTCTGGAGTAACCGATAATAATTCAATGTCGGCTTTTAATGGTTCGCCCAACCCAGAGCTCACATTTAATTTGCCTAATCCTGCAGCAAATACTGATATCGGTATTAATGCCATGCATAAAGCAGCTGTCATTTTCTTTAGTTTTGAGCTGTGCACTATTTCACCCTTAAATATTCACTTAAATATTGCAATAACGAAAATAACATCAATTAGTTAGAGTTGCAAGCTCATCATACACATTATGTGTGCATGCTATGTGGTTGTTCGCGCTTATTGTTGGTTTTTATCAACGTTAATTTTCATTACAAGCACTTAGCGCTCGATTAATATGCGCAGCATGCGGCGTAATGGCTCCGCAGCGCCCCATAGCAACTGGTCACCCACAGTAAATGCGGACAAATAATCATTGCCCATATTTAATTTGCGTAAACGCCCAACAGGTGTAAGTAATTTACCTGTCACTGCCGCAGGGGTTAGATCGCGCATACTCGCTTCGCGCTCATTGGGAATGACCTTTGCCCATTCATTCGCCTCAGCTAACATTTGGCTAATTTCATCTAAAGGTACATCTTTTTTAAGCTTAATTGTCAATGCTTGGCTATGGCAACGCATGGCGCCGATACGCACACAAAGGCCATCAATATGAATTGGATTAGCTTCGTGACCTAAAATTTTATTAGTCTCAACACCACCTTTCCATTCTTCCTTACTTTGACCATTACCTAAATCTTTATCAATCCATGGAATCAGGCTACCAGCTAGCGGCACACCAAAATGCGCTTTAGGGAATTTTTCATCGCGCAAAGTACCGGCAACTTCACGATCAATATCTAAAATCGCCGACGCTGGGTCTTTTAGCAAATCACTGGCAGCAAGATGTGCCTCACCCATTTGTTTGAGTAACTCGCGCATATTCTGTGCACCTGCGCCAGAAGCAGCCTGATATGTCATGGATGTTGCCCATTCAACCAAATCGGCTTTGAACAAGCCATTCAATGCCATCAACATTAATGAAACAGTACAGTTGCCGCCCACCCAATTATTACCACCCTTGTGCAATGCATCTTGAATAACGTGCATATTCACTGGGTCTAAGATAATGACTGCATCTTTTTCCATGCGTAAAGTTGAAGCCGCATCAATCCAATGACCATTCCAACCGGCTGAACGTAATTGTGGGAAAATTTCGCTGGTGTAGTCGCCACCTTGACAAGAAATAATGACATCCATTACTTTCAAGTCAGCAATGTTTTTCGCGTCTTTTAATGGCGCAGAGTCTTTACCAATACCAGGTGCTTTACCGCCAACTTGGGACGTAGTAAAGAATTGCGGCTCAATTAGCGCAAAATCATTCTCTTCTATCATGCGCTGCAATAGGACTGAACCTACCATGCCACGCCAACCTACAAATCCAACTTTTAACATTTTTTATCCCAGATTAATCTAGTAACTACTTGGCTTTAATTTTTTTAACTACTTTTATCTAATTAAGTGCTGCAACAACCGCATCACCCATTGCATTACAGCCCACTTTTTTACAGCCATCGGTCACAATGTCGGCCGTTCTGTAACCTTGCGCCAATGCTTTTTTAACCGCATTTTCAATCTTGAGCGCATTTGCTTCATCGTTAAATGTATAACGCAACATCATGGCAGCAGACAGAATCGTTGCCAGTGGGTTAGCAATATCTTTACCTGCAATATCCGGTGCTGAGCCATGGCTAGGCTCATACATACCTTTATTATTCGCATCCAGCGAAGCTGAAGGCAACATACCGATTGAGCCAGTTAGCATGGATGCTTCATCCGACAAAATATCACCAAAAATATTACCCGTCACCATCACATCAAACTGTTTTGGGGCACGAATCAATTGCATTGCCGCGTTATCCACATACATATGACTTAACTCCACTTCAGGATATTCTGCTGACAATTCAATCATCACCTGGCGCCATAACTCTGTTGTTTCTAGCACGTTGGCCTTATCCACACTGCACACTTTTTTATTACGTTTCATGGCAATATCAAACGCCACACGGCCAATGCGACGAATCTCGGATTCGTTATAACGCATGGTATTAATACCTTCGCGCTCGCCATTTTCCAGAGTTGAAATACCACGTGGCTGACCAAAATAAATATCACCAGTAAGTTCGCGAATAATCATTAAGTCTAAACCAGAAACTACTTCCGGCTTTAATGTCGAAGCATCTGCCAATTCAGGATAAAGCAATGCTGGACGTAAGTTGGCGAACAGATTCAACTCTTTACGAATGCGCAATAAACCACGCTCTGGTCGTAAATGACGTTCTAACTTATCGTATTTCCAATCCCCAACCGCACCCAATAAAACGGCATCAGACTCTTTTGCCAATTTTAGCGTTGCTTCAGGTAATGGGTCACCTGCGGCTTCGTAACCTGCACCACCAATTGGCGCCTCTGTCATGTCCAAATCCAGATCTAATGCTTTAAGTACTTTAACAGCTTGTGCAACAATTTCCGGCCCGATACCATCACCAGGCAATACTGCGATTTTCATGAAGAACTTTCTAACTTTTAAAATTTAATTAAACAACTTTTAGTTAAATAACCAAGGTTGTGCTTGCTTATGCTGAATTTCGAATGCTTTGATTTTATCCTGCTGTTGCATGGTTAAACCAATATCATCCAAGCCGTTAAGCAAGTTATGCTTCCGTACTTCGTCAACGTCGAATCTATAGGATTTTCCACCTGGTGTGGTCACGGTTTGCGTAGCCAAATCAATGTTCAATTGATAACCTTCAGCCGCCGCTACTTCGTTAAATAAATCCTCTACGATTTCAGCAGACAACACGATTGGCAACATGCCATTTTTAAAGCAGTTATTAAAGAAAATATCGGCAAAGCTAGATGCAATCACCACTTTAAAACCATAATCTTCCAACGCCCACGGCGCATGCTCGCGACTTGATCCACAGCCAAAATTCTCACGCGTCAGCAACACACTCGCACCTTGATAGCGCGCTTGGTTCAGCACAAAATCTGGATTGAGTGGGCGTTTGGAATTATCCATTCCAGGTTCACCGTGATCGAGATAACGCCATTCATCAAACGCATTAGGTCCGAAACCTGAACGCTTGATTGACTTCAAAAACTGCTTAGGAATAATCGCATCCGTGTCTACGTTCGCGCGATCTAGCGGTGCTACCAAGCCATTTAATTGGGTAAAAGCGTCCATTTAATTATTAGGTGACTTCTGAATTTTGTCACCTACCTTTTCCAAATCCTTACCAAAACCATGCCATGTATTACAACCAGCTAACACGATTGCAAAAGTTAATGCCATTAACACCATTAATTTATTCATTTAGTTTCCTACCTGTCACTTAACTTAAAAATCAAACAAACTGTCTCACATCAACAAAATGTCCTGCAACCGCGGCGGCGGCGGCCATTTCCGGACTGACTAAATGTGTACGCCCGCCTTGCCCTTGGCGACCTTCAAAATTACGGTTAGATGTTGATGCGCAACGCTCACCTGGCTCCAAGCGATCCGCGTTCATTGCTAAACACATTGAGCAGCCTGGCTCACGCCATTCAAACCCAGCATCTGTAAAAATCTTGTCCAACCCCTCAAGCTCGGCCTGTGCTTTTACCAAACCGGAACCTGGCACAACCAAAGCCAATTTGACATTGGGTGCAATATGCTTGCCTTTTGCAACTGCCGCTGCGGCACGCAAATCTTCGATGCGCGAATTGGTACAAGAACCGATAAATACTTTATCAATATTGATTTCATCAATCGGCGTATCGGGCGTTAGACCCATGTAAGTGTAAGCGCGCTCCCAGTCGCTACGCTGCACTTCATTTTTAGCCATATCCAAACGGGGCACTTTGCCATCCACACCAACCACCATTTCTGGCGATGTTCCCCAAGTCACTTGTGGCTGAATGTCTTCTGCTTTTAATGTGACAACCGTATCAAATTTTGCACCTTCATCGCTATGCAAGGTTTTCCAATATGCGACGGCTGCATCCCACTGCTCTGCCTTGGGCGAAAATGGACGGCCTTTAACATAATTAATGGTCGTATCATCCACCGCCACCATGCCAGCGCGTGCGCCTGCCTCAATCGCCATATTGCATAAAGTCATGCGGCCTTCCATGCTCAAACCACGAATTGCCGAACCTGCAAATTCAATGGCATAGCCATTGCCGCCAGCAGTACCGATTTTGCCGATAATGGCCAAAGCAACATCTTTTGCTGTTACGCCATGACCCAACTGACCTTCTACTAATACCTGTAAGGTTTTTGATTTTTTTTGAACCAGGCATTGAGTTGCCATCACGTGCTCAACTTCAGAGGTACCAATTCCGTGTGCCAACGCACCAAAAGCACCATGTGTACTGGTGTGCGAGTCCCCGCAAACCACGGTCATACCTGGTAACGTCGCGCCTTGTTCAGGGCCAATCACATGCACGATACCTTGACGCATATCGTTCATCTTGAATTCAGTCACACCATGCTCGGCACAGTTCTCATCCAAAGTTTGTACTTGCAAGCGTGAAATGGGATCGACGATTCCTGCAACACCTGTGCTTCTTTCAGTTGTCGGCACATTATGGTCAGGCACGGCCAAGATAGAGTTAACGCGCCATACTTTGCGATTCGCTAATTTCAGGCCTTCAAACGCTTGTGGACTGGTCACTTCATGCACCAAATGACGGTCAATATAAATCAGCGCGGTGCCATTTTCTTCATGCACAACGTGAGAGTCAAACAATTTATCGTAAAGCGTTTTTGCAGCCATTATTTAAACCTAACCTTAACTACTATTCTCTAAAATTACCAAACTGTAACGGGAAATCCGTCACATTTTTTTTACAAAGTGCGATCGCATCTTGCAGTAAGTCACGTTTTGCACCATTTACACGTACTTCGTCGCCCTGAATACTGGCTTGTACTTTTAAGCCCGAATCTTTAATCAATTTAACGATGCGTTTGGCTAAATCAGTGTCAATACCTGCGCGAATTTTCAGCTCTTGCTTCACTTTATTGCCGCCGACTTTTTGCACATCATTGTGTTCTAAGCGTTTAGTAGAATCCGCTTCTTTTTTCTCCATGCCCGGCAATAAAATATCTTTAATCTGATCCAGCTGAAAATCATTATCACCATACAAAGTAATAATGCTGTCTTTTTCGTTCAATTCAACCTTGGCAGAGGTGCCTTTAAAATCGTAGCGATTGGTAATTTGTTTACCAGCGGCATCAATGGCATTTTTTAAGGCAACCATATCGACTTCGGAACTAATATCAAAACTAGGCATATAAATCCTTATAACTCTTTAAGCGCAGGCTATGCAAGGCATAAGTGCGAAGACAGTACAGTACGGCAAACACCAAATAACGCCGCAGAGCCAAGCATTACTATTCAAAGTGGCAGACGTAGTCTAAGGTTTCTGTCACTTCAATATCAAAACTGGAATTACCAGGCACCGTAAATTTTTCGCCCGCGCCGTATGTTTTCCATGACTCTTCGCCTTGCAAACGTACTTTACAAACTCCCAAATTAATTTCCATCAACTCTGGTGCAGCAGTATTAAATGTAAGCGAACTTGGGAAAATAATACCAAGCGTACTACGTGTTCCGTTCGGAAACAGCACGGTATGGCTGACACATTTTCCATCGAAATATACATTCGCTTTTTTCTTTACACTGACATTGTCAAATTGCGCCATTCTTAACTCCTCAATCTTTATATTTTAATTAACTGTATTGAATAAATAATATTTTAAGCGTTTATCGAATGAACAATTAGCGTTGTTTATTTTTCAAGTTAGCCGCTATACGCATTCTTAACGCATTTAACTTAATAAACCCGCCTGCATCTTTTTGATCATATGCGCCTTTGTCATCTTCAAAAGTGGCAATCGTTGAATCAAACAATGAATTCGTTTTACTATCGCGCCCTGCCACAATCACATTACCTTTATAAAGCTTTACGCGCACCCAGCCATTAACTGAAGTTTGCGTATGATCAATCAACGTTTGCAAGGCAATCCGCTCAGGACTCCACCAATAGCCGTTGTAAATCATGCTGGCGTAACGCGGCATTAAATCATCTTTCAAATGCGCTACTTCACGGTCTAATGTGATTGACTCAATCGCACGGTGCGCTTTGAGCATAATCGTGCCACCAGGCGTTTCATAGCAACCGCGCGACTTCATCCCTACATAACGATTTTCAACTAAATCTAAACGACCGATACCATGCTTACCGCCAATTTTATTCAATTGTGCCAATAACTCATGCGGCTTCATCGCTTCACCATTTAATGAAACCGGGTCACCGTTCACATATTCAATATCTAAGTACTCAGCAGCATCCGGCGCTTTTTCTGAGCTGACACTCCAGCGCCACATTGACTCTTCGGCTTCTGCGGCTGGATTCTCTAAATGGCGGCCTTCGTAAGATATATGCAGCAAATTAGCGTCCATGCTGTACGGGCTGCCGCCTTGCTTGTGCTTCATCTCTACTGGAATACCATTTTTTTCGGCATATGCCATCAATTTTTCACGACTTAACAAATCCCACTCACGCCATGGCGCGATGATCTGTATATTTGGATTCAAGGCATAAGCACCTAGTTCAAAACGTACTTGGTCGTTGCCTTTGCCAGTTGCGCCGTGCGAAATCGCATCGGCATTGGTTTCAGCCGCTATTTCAATTAAACGTTTAGCGATTAACGGACGCGCAATTGATGTCCCTAATAAGTACTCGCCTTCATAAACTGTATTGGCGCGGAACATTGGGAACACAAAATCGCGCACAAACTCTTCACGTACATCGTCAATATAAATCTCTTTAACACCAGCCGCTTTGGCCTTTGCGCGCGCGGGTTCCAGCTCTTCACCTTGCCCTAAATCGGCAGTGAAAGTGACCACTTCACATTTATATTCGTCCTGCAACCATTTCAAGATAACCGATGTATCCAAGCCACCAGAATAGGCAAGCACCACTTTATTTACTTTACTCATTACTTAACTTACCCTTCAATTCACAAGCAGTTCAAAAGCCACTAAAAAACTAACTATTACCATCAAAATCATACCTAACAAAAATAATCTATCCGCAAAAGCCTCTGTTTTAGCCGTGTTATTGTCGGAACGCAAGGACCAGTAAGAAAATATGGTACTTGCCAAAAAAAACAATCCATCGATCGCAATTAGGTCATCCGCCCAGCTAGCAACCTTACCTTTAGGTACAAGTTGCATCACGGTAATAACAGTCATACAAACGCCAACCATCGTAGAAGACACTGGCAATATATGGCGCGAGATGTCTGTTACTTTATTGACCATTAACTGTCTATTTTCCCTAACAATAGATACTCCATTAAGGCTTTCTGTACGTGCAAACGATTCTCCGCCTCTTCCCACACAATCGATTGTGCACCGTCAATGACTTCGGCCGCAACTTCCTCGCCCCTATGTGCAGGTAAACAATGCATAAAAAGTGCGTCTTTAGCAGCAATTTTCATCATGTCTGCATCAACCTGCCAATCAGCAAAATCTCGCATACGCTCTTCGTTCTCGGCCTCGAAACCCATGCTAGTCCACACATCAGTAGTGACCAAGTCCGCACCACGCGCCGCTTCCATTGGGTCAGCAAACGTTTCAAAATGATCGTTGCCATACAAATTGGCACGCTCCGGTTCAACTTCATAGCCTGGTGGAGTAGAAACATGCACATTAAAATCCAACAATTCCGCTGCTTGCAACCAAGTATTACAGACATTATTGCTATCGCCGATCCATGCAACCGTTTTGCCTTTTATCGAGCCTTTTTGTTCAATAAAAGTAAAAATATCCGCCAAAATCTGGCAAGGATGATATTCATTTGTCAGTCCATTAATGACTGGCACGCGAGAATTGGCAGCAAAACGCTCAATAATATCTTGCTCGAAAGTGCGTATCATCACAATGTCTGACATGCGTGAGATCACCTGTGCTGCATCTTCTACCGGTTCACCACGACCCAATTGTGAATCACGCGTATTCAAATAGATAGCCGAACCACCCAGTTGATGCATGCCAGCTTCAAACGACAACCGTGTACGTGTACTGGCTTTTTCAAAAATCATCACCAAGGTGCGATCTTGCAGCGGCCAATATTGCTGGTACGTTTTAAATTGTTGCTTAATCCATTTGGTGCGCGTAAAAATATGATTCAACTCATCCGTCGTTAAATCATTGAATTGCAGAAAATGTTTAATTGCAGCCATATTCAATACTCGAATTTCTTTTTTTTGGTTTATACCTAATTTATTACAGCTAGTTTATTGAGCCAGAAACTGTTTAATCAACTTAACCAAACGCTCGACCAATTCAAGTGATTCTGCTTCGTTAATCATCAACGGTGGCAACAAGCGTATCACTTTATCAGCAGTCACATTAATTAATAGCTGCGTTTCCAATGCCATTTTCACAATATCAGCACATGGCCTATCCAACTCAATTCCAACCATTAAACCGGCATGGCGGATTACCACAACACCTTGCGTACCAGCCAATTCAGCTTTTAATTTTTCGGAAATCAAATCACCCATTCTCAATGCATTTTCACGCAGGCTCTCATCCTGAATTGCATTTAAAGTGGCTAATCCAGCAGCCGTGGCAAGTGGGTTTCCGCCAAAAGTAGAGCCATGTTTACCATAAGTGAATATATCCGCTGCCGCACCTTTTGCTACGCAGGCACCAATCGGCACGCCAGAGCCCAAGCCTTTAGCCAGGCTCATTACGTCAGGTGTCACGCCTGTATGCTGGAATGCGAACCAAGTACCTGTACGGCCAATGCCGCTTTGCACTTCATCTAACATCAGCAACCAGCCATTTTCATCACAGACGCTACGCAAACCCTCAAAGTAAGCTTGCAAGTCAGTCGGAATCTGAACGCCGCCCTCACCCTGTACAGGCTCAACTAAAATAGCCACCACGTTGTTTTTGCGCGACGCTATTTGCTTAATGGCTTCTAAATCATCGTATGGCACGCGGATAAAGCCAGACACCAGCGGCTCAAAACCGGCTTGCGCTTTGCGATTACCCGTAGCAGAAAGTGTCGCCATAGTACGGCCATGAAAAGAACGCTCCATCACAATAATTTCAGGGTTTTCTATGCCTTTATTATGTGCATAAAGACGCGCCAATTTAATACTGGCCTCATTCGCTTCACAACCCGAGTTACAGAAAAACACTTTATCCATGCCAGATATTTCAGCCAATTTATCAGCCAAAGCCTCTTGCTCGGCAATGTGATAAATATTAGACACATGAATCAGCTTAGCGGCTTGATCGGATATGGCTTTCACCAGCTTTGGGTGCGCATGCCCAAGCCCGTTTACTGCCACGCCCGCAAGCGCATCCAGATATTTATTACCTTGTTCGTCCCACAACCATACGCCCTCACCTTTAACAAAGGTGACTGGCTGCCGATTGTAAGTATTCATTAAATGACTGTTGGTCAAATTCGACATGATTTTATTTCTATTCTAAATTTAAAAATTCAATAAGTTATCTACAAGGCATTTACATGTAAACAAATCTAAAACCGAAAAAGAAAACGGCGGCTAAGGCCGCCGTTATTGCCTTATCATTGCTACAATCCCAATGCTGCGCGATGCGTTAGTCCATTCGCCATAAAAAACAACATAGGGATAGACAGCATCATATTCGTACGTGATGCCAACATCGCAACACGGCGAGCTTTGGCTTTGGCGCCATCATCGGCTGGCACCAATCCCAAGATTTTCTGCTGATTTGGCCAAATTAGCACCCACACATTAAACAGCATAATCGTACCTAACCAAGCACCAATTCCAATGCCCTCATAACCATTACGCAATAAAAACGCATCCGTGAAACCAGCACCTAACAGACCAGCACCCGCAACCCACGTCACAACCGCAGACCAGCGAAACCAGAATAATGCGCGCGGCGCAACATGCTTTGTAATACCAGTAGCCGTGCCATCTGCGGCAGCATCTTTTAGCGCCGCCATTTGCACTAAATTAAAATAATATAACAAACCAATCCATGTAATACCGGACAACAAATGGATCCAACGCACGATTCCTGGCATGAGTTCCATTATTAACCCCCTGTAACTAAAAAGTTTTTGAGGAAAAGCACTAAGACAAAAGTGAGTATTAGCCCCGAAATAATGGTGCCTGCAACTGATTCAAGTGGGTTTTTCATTGCAATTGCTCCTTGGTAACTTTGTCGCCGCTGGCTTATTTTAATTTTTTTATTTTTATGAGTATTGAGATTAGCCTAAAAGGCGCTTTTTAGCAAGATTTTGACATGAATTGACGGATGCTTAAGTACAATTTCGCTTTGTATTCAAATCTATATGTAAAAAAGGTTGAATCCGCAACTGCGTATCGGGATGCGAAGATAGCAACTCGCTAATTGAATGTGTTTTCTGCTTTGGATCGGAGCCAGGCTTAGGTTTAGCATTTTTGTCATTCGTCGCTACAAGTGCCTGCGCTTCTAAGCGCTGCAGAATATCGGCAAACGCACGCGTGGGTAAACAAGCTTTTTGTAACGCGCTTAACGCAAAACGATCCGCTTCCAACTCATGTTCGCGCGAATAGCGCATCTGCATCAATACTGCTGGCAAACCAGATGCCACCGAACTGACATCGCCTGTAACTGCTGCAATAATCAAGCCCGCCAACACGCCTTGCAAGCTTTGCCTGAACGCGTGGCGTTGCTGAACATGACCCAATTCATGCGTTAAAACAGCCACAATTTCGGTATCGTTTTTAGCTAGCCTCACCAAGTCATCTGTCACCACCATAATGCCGCCGGGCAACGCAAAAGCATTGGCACCGATTACACCGCCATTTCTAAACTCCAGCCGATAAACTGGGCAGTTTTTTACTTTGCTGCAGAGATTACTTAATGCTGCGGTAATCGCAGCTTTATGAGTGACGTCTGTTTCACTGAGAGAAAAATATCCCAGCTTGTGATCCAAGCCCTTCAGCACTTGTTCGCCCAATTGCGCTTCCATGCTAGGCGGCGTAGCCTTTGCGACCGCCTCCGCCAATTTTGGCACGCCAAATTGCAAAAAAAGCCAACCGGCAAATACCGTTAATAGCAATGATGCAAAAACCAAGGCCAGATGGTTTTCTAAATAGTGTAACCCACGCCAAAATAAATTGGTTTTTAACGGCATTAACGCTTCTAAAACATCAATATTTTCAGCTTCTAAACGACCACCATTGGGCAAATCGATTAATCGCTTTGCTTTACCCAGTTTCGCTTGCACATCACAATCAGCCAAAGCAAAAGCTAGCGACTCATTTGCGATTTCAAATGCAATATGTAGATGAGGTGATGTCTTCACGCGCACCGTCACAGGCTTGGCACGCGCCCTTAATCCATCAAAATAATCCGCCTGAAAAGACACGACTTAAGTCTTAACCAAAAGATAAATCGACATCAAACATCTCAGCCATTTCTTCGCCAGTGGCCTTCACTTCGGCTTTTTTATCACCTACAAATTGGTCAAAATCGACATCGCCTACGATTTGTAATTTTGACGCACGATATCTCGCCATGCGAATTTGCGCCCACGGCGTTGCCAACCCCAATGTCAGCATAATAATTACAATATTGCTGAAATACAGCCAGATAAAATCACGCGCACGATAGTGGCAATCAAATGAAAGCTTATCCAGTGTGGTGTTATTCCAAACCAATTGCCCGATGCGTGCTTGCAGATAGCCCGCAAAGCCAAAAATAAATAGCACATATATGCCGAAACCAATAGCCATACCCAGCCATACAGCAGGGTTAAGCATCATTTCACGCATTTTTTCTTCTGACTTCTGCTGCTGATTCCGCATCATTTCTTCAAGCATTTCCTCTTGCTCTGCTTCCGTCAATTCAATCTGTGGCTGAGTTTCGTCTATTACCTCAGCGTCTGACACTTGCTCAGCATTTTCAGCCGCAATTTGCGAATCAGATTCTGGTGCAGGACCGTTATCAGAATATACACGCTCCACTGTTGGCATGACTTCTGTAGATTCCGATGCAGGATATTCAGCCACCTCTGTCGTTTCATTAGCAGCTAAAACAATATTAGCTTGGTTATGAATGGCAACAAAAGGCTGTACGTTTGGCATATTAACCACGTTTTGACTGTGCGCTCTTTTTACATACTGCTGATAAGCAGGAATGGCAATCGCGGCCAAAATACCGATGAGCAAAGGCACAATCAATACGACTAAATACACTTTATAAAACTGCTTAACGACGCTGCTCATTTCAAACTGACTTAACCCGAATTGATGCCCGTTCATCAAAAAGCGATTTTTCTGATGAGAGATATAGGGAATAATTAGGCCTAAAGTAAAAATAATAAGTATTGGCAGGACAATAAATACTTTAACTGCTTCTCCCGTCGTGCCGATGAAATCGAAACGCAAGCCGCGATGACTACTGTTTCGGGCATTAAAAATAGAACCACGCACAACCAGCCAAGGTATAAAAGCGAACAAAATCAGCATAAACACAATCGGCAAGATTGGATTGATGTTGGCGCTGAAGCTGTAGCCAAAAAAGAAGATAAATGCAATAATGCGGCCTTTTAAAATAGAGACTGGCTTGGCGTGATAATCAAAGCCGACATCCTCTATTAAAGTATTGTTATAAAAGTATTTTTTACGGCGAACTTTAGCCCATGCGGAGTAAATACCCAGTGTTAAAATCGTGAGTAATAAGTTAACAATCCAGATACCGAAATACTCTGCTGTATTGCCTTTAAAGATAATCGGAGTGGTTTTTTGACTAGCTGAATCCATATTTTATCCTTGTTATTATTGATAGATATTGCACCTTCAAAGCGTACAAGAAAATGCAGCAGAAAGTGTACTAGATTTATTTAACCGAGCCTATGTATGCACACTAAAATATTGAACCAATTTTGCTGTTTTGTTACTCACTCAATGCCGCTTATCATTTGATTAAGAAACGGCATTATTTTTAATGCTCTTTTGACAGTTAAGTTTTGCCATTGAATTAATTTATAGATAATTTAATTTCAATAGCAAAATCCACTTTTACAGGAAGCTGGTTTTTCAAGTAACTGGTTTCGAAAATTAGTTTTAAATATCCAATAGTCTAATTTTTCAAGCAATTATATTTTTATGGCATCAGTCGCAACATTAACTCAACAATCCAAAGCACCGCCACAGCTACCAGTTAGCTGGTATGCAGATCCAGAGATTTACACATTAGAACAGCAGCATTTGTTTGCCCATGCACCTAAGTATGTCGGGCATGCGCTGATGGTACCTAATGCTGGCGATTATTACACGCTGGATTGGATGCATAATGCGAAAGCGCTCACCAATCAGGCAGATGAAATTGCATTATTAAGCAATATCTGCCGCCATCGTCAGGCAGTGATACTGACTGGTCGCGGTAATACCAATCATATTGTCTGTCCATTGCATCGCTGGACATATGATTTAAATGGTCAATTACTAGGCGCACCACATTTTGCGCAAAACCCTTGTTTGCATTTGCATAAAACACCGTTACAAAACTGGCAAGGCATGCTGTTTGAAGACTCAAAGACATCCAACTCATCGCGTAATCTTATTAAAGAGTTGAATCAACTGGGCTGTAAGCAAGATTTCGATTTCACCAATTATCATTTGGATAACGTGAATATTGCACATTACAACTTCAACTGGAAAACATTTATTGAAGTGTATTTAGAGGACTATCACGTTGGGCCTTTTCATCCAGGATTGAATGCGTTTGTGGATTGCACTGACTTAAGCTGGAGTTTTGGTGAGAATTACAGCGTGCAAACGGTTGGCTATAAGTCAGAAGCCGAACAACATCAATCGCCGACCTATCAAGCATGGCAAACCGCAGTCACTAATCTACACGGCGAAACGCCACCTAAATACGGCGCCATCTGGTTTGTGTACTATCCATTTTTGATGATTGAGTGGTATCCGAATGTGCTGGTGGTTTCGCATTTAATCCCAACTGGCGTAGACACTTGCAGCAACGTAGTTGAGTTTTATTACCCGGAAGATATTGCCTTGTTTGAGCGTGAGTATGTTAAAGCACAGCAAGCCGCTTATAACGAAACAGCGGTTGAAGATGAAGAGATTTGCCAGCGCATGCATGATGGGCGCAAAGGTTTATTTGCGCTGGGCTTAAATGAATCAGGCCCCTATCAGCATCCTTTAGAAAGCGGTTTAGAGCATTTTCATCTGTGGTATCGCAGACAAATGAAACAGCATTTGGCTCCGCATGAATAAATGGCTAAATTGATGAAACTGCGGTTTTTGTGAAGCTACCTAATCTAGGTAGTTTATGGATGTTGGTTGCTGCATTGGGCTTTGCGATTATGGGCGCATTGGTCAAAGTGGGTGCAACCAAATTCAGTAGTGCGGAACTGGTTTTTTATCGCTCTGCATTTGGCTTAATCGCTATTTACGCCTTTATTTTTGCAAGAAAACTATCGCTTAGAACACCTGTAATGGCCAAGCAGATGTCGCGCTCTTTAGTCGGTTTTGCAGCATTGGTTTTATTCTTTTATGCCATCGCGCACCTACCACTAGCAACAGCTATCACGCTTAACTACACCTCTCCGCTGTTTTTGGCTTTATTTATGCCGTTTATGCTGCAGATGGAACATAAACAAAATGCAACCCATAAAAGCTTTGCCAAAAAAAGTTTATATGGGGCCGTGGTTTTGGGATTTATCGGCATTGTCATTTTGCTTAAACCCACTTTCAATAATAGTGATGTGCTGGCAGGCGCGCTGGGCTTACTTTCTGGCATAGGCGCGGCAGTTGCCTATATTCACGTCAAACAACTAGGCAATGTATTCGAACCGGATTGGCGCACGGTATTTTATTTCACCTTGGTATCGACAATCGGCAGCGGTTTATGGATGCTTTTGCAGCATTTTACCGCTGTTGACTGGAGCGATTTACCTATATTAATCGGGCTGGGCTTATCGGCCACTATCGCACAGCTTGCGCTGACCAGAGCGTATCGCACTGGCAGCACACTAACGGTCGCCAGCTTGGCTTATGTCACGGTAGTTTTAGCCAGCTTATTTGGTATGCTTTTTTGGGATGAACAGCTCACATGGTCAGAATGGTTTGCCATCGGCTTGATTATTTTAAGTGGCATTATTAGCGTCAACACCACAAATAACTCAACAAAAACAACACAATAATGCGTACTAACACGCTTTAAAACACCAATCTAATTTAACTCTTTCACTGCACTAACAAGCTACGCCAACAAGTGACTAGACTTTTGTTTTAGTTAGCAGTAACCTCAACTTTCCGCGTTATAAACCTTTTATTTGGCATTTGATAATTCAATTGTAATTTGATGATTAAATTTTTTATAACCTTCAAAAGCATTGTTCTGCTAATAAGCATCAGCGTTTTGCTAACTGGCTGTTTAGGTGGCACTATCGCGCAGCAAATTGCGCGCTCTATTGCGACGAGTGTCGCAGATAATGCCGTTGCAAATGCCATGGGTGTACAAGAGTTGGACGAGCAGGACAGATTTGCGCAAAACAAGAAAACCGATCTCACAAATAATTCCGCAACACAACAAGCTACTGCACTACAAAGTTTGTCCCAACAAAATCTAGCACTACAAAACTCAGCATTACAAAATCTGGCAGCACCCCATGCTACTCAGCAAAATGCCATGTTACAAAAAAACACGCCGATAAATGAAATACAAATTGATCCTTATAAACTGGCTTTTGCGAATGCAAGATTCGAAGAGTTGAAACCTATTGCAGAGCCCTTGCCCGAACAGTTAACCGAGACTGAAACGCCAATTGCAGTGGTGCAAAGCAATCCATTAGTACCAGTTGAATTGTTTAATTTATTGATTGGTGAAGAAAAAGCCGCTGTCTTCACAAAAGCACAATTATTGGGCTCGACTTCATTACCCAAACAACGAGAATGGAAACTGTGGCGTGTGGCGACTGGTGTGATAAAAACCAGCGCAATAAAATCGGAAAATACAAATAGAGTTACGCCGAACAATCAAACAGATTCGGCACAGACTGCGCAAGTCATTACATTTTTAATTCCACCTGAATTTGGCAAACTACCCAGCGGTAGCATCGCCCTAGTTGAAATAGCCAGTCCTGGCGAGTTAAATATTGCGCGTTATAAAATCAATTAGTAAAAAAATTAACCACTTTTTAGTGCTAAGTTTTATACTTAATTAATAGAGTTTTCTACAGTATTAATCAAGGGTCAATTAAGCCGCTCCGCATCGCTATCAGTGCAATTTCTGCCGAATTATTGGCATTTAATTTTTGCTTGATATTGTATAAATGCGTGCCGACTGTACGTGGGCTCAAAAACAAAGTTTCCGCGATTTCATTGGTGGTTTTGCCTTTTGCCAACGACATAAACACCTCAAATTCACGTTCGCTTAATACATCTACTGGATTTTGCTCGCCCGACAATTGCTGTATTGCCATTTGCTGCGCAATGCTGGCTTCGATATATTTTTTGCCACTTGCCACGGTACGAATCGCTTTTATCAACTCTTCGGCTGCACTGCGCTTGGTTAAATAACCCATTGCGCCAGCATTGAGCACACGTTTAGGATGTACCGAATCTTCATGCGCGGATAATACCAAAATCTTTGCATTACTATCCTTGGACAGAATGCGATCAATCGCCTCCATGCCACCAATGCCTGGCATGGTGATATCCATCACCACCACATCCGGCTTAAATTCTACATAACTTTTAATCGCATTTTCGCCATTCTCAGCTTCTACGATGACTTTAATTTCACTGGCCGATTCAAGTAACATTTTAAAACCCATGCGCACTACCGCGTGGTCGTCGACTAGCATCACATTGATTTGACTCATTTTTTGTCCTAGTTAATTACTTTTTACTGGTTACTTTTATACGTTAATTTACATTTGCAATTTGCAGCTTTTAAACCTCTACAGCTTGCGGGATATAAATGTGAATCGTTGTTCCTGTCTTTACATCGTCCGCTTTTTTAACGCCTGAAGCTTTACGACCAACTTTAGCTATTGATTGGTTACTAAGCTCAGAGTTTACTGTAAAACTACCTTTAAATCCCTGCACACGTTCACGCATGCCCAATAATCCGAAATGATTACTCTGATCAACTGAGTCAACATTCATACCGATTCCATCATCTTTAATCGTCAGTTCCAGCGCGCCTTTTTCGTCCACCACCAATTTCACATCAATATGCTTGGCTTCGGAATGCTTGATGGCATTATTAATCGATTCTTGCACAATGCGATAAATATTAATGTTTAAACTTTCACCCAAACCTTCTAAATTACCCGATAAATCTAAGCTAATTTTTAAGTTAGGGTATTGTTTCTGCAAATTATTAATCGTATCTTTTAAGGTCTCACTTAAGCCTAAATTATCCAGTGAACCTGGCCGTAATTGCCGAATAATATTATGCATGCCATCATAAATATGATTGGCGGCGGCCACAATGGTTTGTGCGCTGGCTTCTACTTCTGGCGCTTTTTCTTTGGTTTTATTGGCAATGGCAACCGCAAACGTTTTAATCGCAGTGACATATTGCCCAAGTTCATCATGCAATTCACGCGCCAAACTACGGCGTTCATCTTCAATATGTTTTTGAATCAAATGCGTAATCTGGCGATTTTCTTCTAACTTACTTTCCGCTGTCGCTGCTTTTCGTTCTGCGATTTCCACTTGCTTACGTTCGGTAATATCACGCATGCTGGAAATATCACCGATGACCTGATTGCTCACCGGATCAATCAAAGGCGCTGCAGAAATCGATACGTCAATGATTCTGCCATCCCGCGCCTGACGCTGCGTATCGTGATTTTCTACATTACGCCTATCGTTAATGGCGCGCCTGTTTTCAATCAAATCACGCTCCTGCCCTTTTGGTATTAATGTGCTGGCAGATTTACCAATGATATCTTGTGGCGCGTAGCCAAATATCTTTTGTGCAGCCATATTCCAAAACGAAATGTTGCCATTCAAGTCGTGAATCATCATCGCATCTGCCGTTTGCTGCGCAATCAGTGCCAGGCGTTGATTTTCAGAAGTGCTTTTTTGCAGCGATTCGCCCATCAAGTTAAAGTTTTTGGCAATCGAATCAAATTCTGGCAAATTAAAACGCGGTAAACGTGCCGACAAATCGCCCTGCTCCATTTGATTAATGGCTTTTAACATAGGCTGTAAGGGCTGCAGCCAGCGCCCTAACATCCAATACACAATTCCATTTAACAAAATAAAAAACCCAAGACCCACCCAAAACAGAATACGCATTTTGCTCCAAGCCTCGCGTATCGCGCCTGCCGGGTTAGGGTTTACGATTAACTTGCCGAAACGAATCAAACGCGAAACAGATGGTTCATGTGGATTCAACATGTGTTCAAACCATTCTGGAGGCGTTATATCTGCACGATATTTGGAAGGAGGCGATTGAAAAAGCAATGCGCCATTTAAGCTATACAGGTAAATCTCATTGCTACGCACATGGCCCAAATGTTCTAAAAAACGCCGCATCACATCATGCGTGTAACCCCATTCCGGGTTTTGAATCGAGCTTACAACAACCGTATCCAGCAGTTGTACAGTGACCCTGGTTGCCGCTTCCACGCCTTCTTGAATCGATGATTTAGTGCCTTTTAAAATGACATAACCTACCCCCAGCATAAACAACAATAGCAAGGCAGTGATCAACAAATTTAATCGGAGACGTAAACTCATAATAGTTAATTAATCATCTATGGTGATCGTTTTAAATTCAGCAGGAACAGGCGGATAGTCTAATTGCAGTTTTTTTAACGCGCTTAATAATAAGCGTGAAATCAACAGGTTGCGATTTTTTTTAGAATCTGCTGGCACTACATACCAAGGAGCGTAACTGGTGCTGGTTGCTGTCATCGCATTTTCATAAGCCTGCATGTATTGCGGCCAAAGTGCGCGTTCCTTTAAATCATTTGGGTTAAATTTCCAGGTTTTGGTCGGGTCATTCAATCTATCTTGCATGCGCAATTTTTGCTCTGCTTTTGAAATATGCAAATAGCACTTGATAATTACCGTTCCTGTTCCAGTTAACTGTTTTTCAAACGCGTTAATCTGCGCATAACGGCGCTTACACTCCGCATCATCAATCCAATTGTGCACTTTTACAATCAACACGTCTTCATAATGGCTGCGATTAAAAATCACAATCTCACCTTTTTGCGGCACTTGTTTATGCACGCGCCACAAATAGTCATAAGCCAATTCTTCTTCCGTCGGGCCTTTAAAACTGGCTAGGCGAATACCCAGCGGATCGCACTCACTAAAGACATGCCGCACCGTACCATCTTTGCCGCTGGCATCCATGCCCTGCAAAATCAGCAGAACCTTATGCTTGCCCTGCGCGTATAAAATATCCTGCAATGCGTTAATCTTACTGGCGAGCTTTGCAAGCTCCAGCGCATCTACTTCTTTCGTCGCGCCGCGTTCCGATTTATCGTTTGGCTTAATACTCTTTAATGAGAATTTTTTACCATTAACGCGATATTGCTGAAAATTTGCCATGCTTTAAATATCCTTATACCAATCTTAAGTTTAAAGTTATAACCGTTACAATACCGCAACATATGATTGTATCAAGTGAATATTTTCAAACTCGCTTCAAATTACACAAAAGAAATAACGCACTTTTAGCCTGATTTTGTGTATTAGAAAAACCTAATCCTCCATCGTCAAATGCGTTAAAAATACCTAAAAGTCGCACTCTCAATTCTTTTGGGTGCGCCTTGTAAAAATGCGAAATGTGGCGTTTAATCCACTCAACACAAGCCTGTTTCGTGGGAATGCTGTATGCCCTAGACGAATTTTATCGCGCGGACATCCAGCAACTTTGACGTTGCTGCTAAAGGCTCAATATTCGTCAGATTTGTTTTTAAATTTAAGCAGTACTGAAATTAATTTGCATCATGATTTTTATTAAATTTCAATAGTGCCCCTGATTCACGTTAAGTGGAAAGACCTGTTTTTTAACAAAGGGAGGATTCAAAATGATGCTCGACTGGAGCGATTACCACAAACAACTACTTGCCACCATCGGCGATATAGCAAAGATCAGTCCGGACACAGTTCGAGGCTACGGGACTCTCAGTAATGCAGGCGCAAAGACTACACAACTGAGTGATAAGACACGTGAATTGATTGCGCTTGCGGTAGCAGTCACCCGCCAATGCGATGGCTGCATCGCTGTGCATACGGATGCTGCGGTGAAACATGGAGCAACCCGAGAGGAAATTATGGAAACCCTTAGTGTTACCATCAGCGTCAATGCTGGTGCCGCGCTGGTTTATTCGGCACGAGTTATGGATGCTTACGCCGCAAAAACAACATAGAAAAGCCAGCCCCTTATGCCAAGCACTAACCCGCACAACATGCATATCCACAACTTCATACCTGACGATGCCGATGTACTCAGTTTGGCCGCAGAGCAGTTTTTTTCCAAAAATAGCTTTTCCGTTATCGAGCGACAGATAGTAACCATCAGTAGTATACAAATGCCAAACACATGCATGGTAAGAGTGCTGGCTAACCATTCATCCAATCCGCTTCAAGGGTCGCCTTAACGCAGGCGTTTGCCGCCAGAACCGTCAAATGACCTCACTTGTACAACTCCTCACCGAAGTCCGCGCTTGTACGCTTTGTGCAGAGCACTTACCACTTGGCCCTCGCCCTGTTGTTCAGGCGGACTCTTTGGCTCGTATCCTTATCGCTGGTCAAGCTCCCGGCAGAAAAGTTCACGAAACGGGTATACCATTCAACGATGCCAGCGGTGACAGGCTTCGCTCTTGGTTGGGAGTCTCGCGTGAAGTATTCTACAATGCCAAACAAATAGCCCTTCTACCCATGGGATTCTGTTATCCCGGAACAGGCAAGTCTGGTGATTTGCCGCCACGCCCAGAATGCGCTCCGGCTTGGAGAGAAGAATTACTCTCTCACTTGAATAATGTGCAACTTACCCTGGTCATCGGGCAGTACGCGCTGGCATATCACCTACCGGGCAATGGCAACTCACTCACAGAGGCGGTTCAAGCTTGGCGAAATCACTGGCCGCACATTGTGCCGTTGCCACACCCCAGCCCACGCAACAATTTATGGCTCAAGCGAAACCCTTGGTTTGAAGAAGAACTCATTCCCGTCCTTAGAGCCCGCGTATCTGAGTTAATCACATCTGACAGCTAAAGTTTTATCGAGAGCATCTCAAAAAGGTTTAAAAACTAAAGCTTTAGTTTTACACTACCCACATGAAAACTGCTTTTATATTATCTGCCAGCTTGGCAATACACGCCGCAATTGTCGCCAACGAATCTGAAATAGAATCATTAGACCGCGCAATTGGTGATGGCGACCATTACATCAACATGAAGCGTGGCACCGAAACCGTTGCAGGCATGTACAACGAATTATTGCCTTTGCCAGCCGATGAAGCCTTAAACAAAATCGGCATAAAGCTACTCAGCACAATTGGCGGCGCTTCCGGGCCATTGTTTGCCAGTTTTTTTATGGGTATGGCAAAAGTGATTAAACAAAATGATGGCAACAATCCACTTGAAATAGCCGCCGCATTTGCCGCTGGCGTGCAAAACATTATGCAGCGCGGCAAAGCAGATTTAGGCGAAAAAACCATGCTGGATGTGCTGATTCCGGTTTCCACCACCTTCACTTTAAGTGCGGCAGAAAGTAAAAATATGGCTGAAATTTGCAGTGCAATCAAGCTGGCTGCCGATTCCGGTTTAGAATCCACCCGCAACTTAATCGCCACCAAAGGTCGCGCGGCCGGTTTGGGCGAACGTGCAATCGGGCATTTGGACGCAGGCGCAAAAAGCTGCCAAGTGATGGTGTATGCGGTGTGCGATTTATTGATTAAAGGCAAAAATTAAATGAAAAAATTTATTAACAATGTCGATAACCTTTTAGTTGAAAGCTTATCTGGTTTTGCCAGCGCACATAGCGATTTAGTCACACTACATTTAGAACCGACTTACTTAACACGTAAAAACGCATCAAAAAGCACTCCAAAAAACAAAGTCGCCATTATTTCTGGCGGCGGCTCTGGGCATGAGCCGCTACATGCAGGTTATATTGGCTTCGGCATGCTAGATGCAGCGTGTCCAGGTCATGTGTTTACATCGCCTACGCCAGATCAAATGCTTACAGCAGCGGAAGCTGTGCATGCAGATATGGGCGTTTTATTTATCGTTAAAAACTACGCGGGCGATGTGATGAATTTTGAAATGGCGGCTGAAATGTTGCCTTTCGAAAACGCGACGGTATTAACAAGCGATGATTGCGCAGTAATCAATAGTACTTACACCACAGGTCGGCGCGGTGTGGCTGGCACCATGATTATCGAAAAATGTGTGGGCAGTTTGGCAGAAACTGGGGCGAATCTAGCAGCCTGTAAGGCCTTAGGTGACAAAGTGAACCAACGCACTGCCAGCATTGGCGTGGCATTGACCAGTTGCACCGTACCAGCTGCTGGCCGCCCTACTTTTGATATTGCAGACACTGAAATTGAAATGGGTGTGGGCATTCATGGCGAACCCGGGCGCAGACGTGAAACCATGCGCGAAGCCGACGCGATTGTGAATGATTGTGTTGATGCGATATTGGCAGATTTTAAAGCCAGAAATATCCACCTAAACAGCGAAGCTTTGCTGTTAATTAACGGATTTGGCGCAACGCCTTTAATGGAACTTTACTTAATTTACAACACAGCCGCAAAGCTGTTTCACAATCATGGCGTTAAAATCAGCCGCTCATTAGTTGGTAACTATGTCACTGCGTTAGATATGGCAGGCACTTCTATTACATTATGCTTGCTGGATGATGAAATAAAACAACATTGGGATAGTCCGGTACATACCGCAGCCTTGCGCTGGGGTATGTAAACTAAACCGTCCAGCGAAAAACTAGCCAAGCAATCAGGATTCCCAGCCGGCATTATTATCAACCCATTTTAAGCCGACCCAATACCAAATCGTCATGGGAATCATCATGGCAACCCAACTCCAATCGTGAATCAAAAACAGTTTGGATACAACGGCACTGTTTGAAAACTGCACCCAAGGCACACAGTACAGTGCAAATATCGCACAGGAAATGACGATGATTAATGCCACTTTTCGTGTGTGTACATTGGCGTAAATCAGCGTTACCCAGATTGGTGTTTTGTCGAGTTCTTTCATGGACATATGCTCGTCTATTATTGATTATAGTCGAATATTAACTCAAAATATTATTTAGGTGGCTCTTTGTACAAATCCATCTTGCCTGTAATAAAACTGTCGCTCTATATAACTAAACTTGTTGCTTTCATTAAAAACAGGTTATTTATATGGATACAGTCTATGTAAAATCAGATCGGGCAGTTAAAGAATTTGAGCAAGGCAACCGCACGCTTAGTTTAAAACACAGACAACTGTTAATTATGGTGAATGGCAGGCGCACCAGCAGTCAAATTGCACAAGCAATTAACTCTGAGCAGGCAATACAAATGCTGGCAGATTTAGAGAAACTCGGTTATCTCATTAACGCCAATTTAGCCAGGCAAGCAATCAAACATAAAGAAACACAAACAACGCAACTGAAAAGCGTAGAGCTATCACATGACCATCTAGTGTTCATTAAAACTTTTTTGGCAGAAGAAGCGCAACTGCAATTAGGCATCATGAGCCGCGATATTGAGCAAAGAGTAGCTTCGGTACAAAATGCGGATGAATTGAAATCATGCGTTTCGCGCTGGCACATGGCAATCAGAGAGTCTCGTAACGGCCGCACGGTTGCAGATAAACTAATGGAACGCTTGGCACATTTAATGGCCAACCCTCCTCAGGAAAATCCGCTTAGAGCGCAATAATGACTGAATTAGACTTAATTAAAAACCTGTTTCCATAAAGCGATTACTGCAACGCTATAATCTTTAATTAAAGCTGTTTCCACCCTACTATGCGTCACGCCCTGTAACTTAAGCGCATGTTGCATTTTTCGGTATTCTCTATAAGCAATCGCGACCTTTTCTGCGGCTTCAGTTTCGATAATACTCAGTTCAGCCAGCAGTTTTAATAAAGCAATATTGCCGATATTTCCAGTTAATTGCGGGTGTTTTTTTGCATGACTTAACACCAAAAACTGCACTAAGAACTCCACATCGATAATGCCGCCCGCATCATGTTTAATATCAAAAAAATCCATTTGCGGCTTATGGCTGGCGCGCATTTTTTCGCGCATTTCTATCACAGATTTTTTAAGCGCATCCACATCGCGCTGTTGGCTTAACACTTCAACACGCACTTGCTCAAACTCTTTGCAAATATTGGCATCACCTGCAATAAATCGCGCACGGGTCAAAGCCTGATGTTCCCATACCCAGGCCTTGGTGAGCTGGTATTCTTTAAATGCGGCAATACTGCTCACCAGCAGGCCGCTATTACCATCCGGGCGCAATTGCAAATCAGTTTCGTACAATAAACCGGCATTGGTTAAGCTGTTAAACCAGTTATTAATGCGTTGTGCAAAGCGCGCATAGATTTCAGAACTGTTTTCACTAGTTTGTAACGTACGGTCACTAGCGCTTTCAACAGTGTTGTCATAGATAAAAATAATATCCAGATCAGACATATAGCCTAATTCTTTGCTACCCAGCTTGCCATAGCCAATCACGGCAAATTTGGGCGAATCGATATGCTTGAATTTCAAGCCATCCCAAATGGTTTGCAGGCTCACTTGCACAATCACATCGGCTAAATTGCTTAAGTAATCGGACAAAATTTCCAGTGGCAATGCACCGGCCACGTCTTGCGCGGCAAATCTTAAAATGGTGGCATGCTTAAAGTGGCGCATCGCATCCATTTGCGCTTCGGTATCACCTTGCAAATACTGCATTTTTTCGATTAACTCAGCCGTTAATGAGGCAAAATCAGGCTCTGTATATAAAGTGCGCGAATCTAATAACTCGTCCAGCAGAACGGGATGCGTAGATAAATATTGCGCCAACCAGGGGCTGGCGGCGCACAATTTAATCACCAGATTCAATGCCTGGGGATATTCGGCCAGCAAGGCCAAATAGCTAGCGCGACGGCAGATATTTTCCAGCAAACTAATGGTGCGCAACAGCGCAATATCACTGTTTTCCTCTTGCGCGGCAATTGCAATTACCAACGGCATTAAACGATCAAAGCGCTGGCGGCTACTGTCTGGCAATTGTTGATAACGACTGCTGGCGCGTAGCATTTTTAAACGCTGTAAAGCCTCATTAGCATCGCCATAACCAGCATCCAATAAAGTTTGCAGCGCAACATTGCTATCAAGTGTTTGTTGCCAAACCGCGATTTCCGTTTCATATTGCTGACCAGATTGGCCACTTTGGGTACTGCCAGATGATGCTTCATTATTAAAAGTCGCATCAAAATGTTGCTGAACGTTTTGTCTATACACATTCAGTTGTGCTAAAAAACTGTCCCAACTGGCAAACTGCATGGCGTTGGCAATACGCGCACGCGCCGCATCGCTTTTAGGTAAATCTTGCGTTTGCTGATCATCTACATACATGAGCCTGTGTTCTAAATTCCTTAAAAACACATAAGCTGCCGTTAATTCGTTGACCGTTTTTTCTGGCAATAAGCCTTTGTTTTGCAATAGTTTTAATACTGGTAAAGTGGGTTTTATTTGCAAGCTGGCATCTGTTCCACCACGGATTAACTGAAAAACCTGAGCAATAAATTCAATCTCGCGTATGCCGCCACGGCCTAATTTAATATTGTCTTGCAGACCTTTTTGCAACACATCACGCTGGATTTGCATTTTTAAATCGCGCAAACTGGTTAATGCGTTGTAATCCAGATATCTTCTGAATACAAACGGCTTTAATAGCTTGGTAATCAACGCTTTGGGGCCATCCACTACGCGACCTTTTATCCAAGCGTAACGCTCCCATTCGCGACCATTGTTTTGATAATACTCTTCCAGCGCATCGCAATTGGGCACCAACACGCCTTCAGAGCCAAAAGGCCGCAAGCGCATATCCATTCTGAACACAAAGCCGTCTTCAGTTACATCGTCCAACGCCGATATTACTTTTTTGCCCAGCTTGTTAAAAAAGTCCTGATTGCTAATCACATTACTAGGATTGGTATCATTTTGTGTTTCGCCAACGGCCTCATAGCTAAAAATCAAATCCACATCCGAAGACACATTCAGCTCGCAACCGCCCAGCTTACCCATTCCCACCACAATCAGCTCCTGCGGCTGGCCTTCGCTATTACAGGGCTTGCCGTAGCTAGCTGCCAGCAATGTGTAATGAAAATTAACCGCTGTTTGAATGGTGATTTCCGCCAAGTCAGAAGTGGTTTGCATGACCTCATTTAAATCGCCTAATTGATTCAAATCGCGATAAATTATTCTCAGCATCACACGTTGACGCAATTGCCTTAATGCTTTTTTTAATGCAACTTCATCTGTGATTTTTGCATCGTCTAAAAATGCCTGCATGATGTCACGCGTATAGAGTTTCGTATGATTTTCTAGCAAATCTTCCAGTAATAAGGCATCTTTTGCCAACAGCCTTGCTGCATACAAACTACAATTGACTAAGTGCTGTAATCCAGCTTCAAAAGGCGTTGGCGCTTGGGTTGGCGATAAATATTTATCCAGTGATAGCATGTAATTTTTAAGGTAATATAGTGTTTGACAATTGTGTTACATCTTACCTTAAACATTATTATAAAAAAGTGAATGTCATTGATTAATGACAAATTTGGGAGTTGAGTTGCATGGCTATTGAATCTGTTTTAACCGAAAACCGCGTATTCCATCCAAGTGAGGAATTTAAAGCACAAGCAAATGTTTCTGGCTTAGATGCCTACAACGCACTTTGTGCTGAAGCCGAAGCCGATTACGAAGGATTTTGGGCAAAATTAGCACGCGAATTATTGGTTTGGCATCAACCATTTACTAAAACACTTAATGAAGAAAATGCGCCGTTTTATAAGTGGTTTGAAGATGGCGAGTTGAATGTTTCAGTTAACTGTCTGGATAAACATCTAGCGACAATTCCCAATAAAACCGCGATTATTTTTGAAGCAGATAACGGCGATACAAAAACGGTCACTTACAAAGAGTTGTACCTCCAAGTTTGCCAGTTCGCCAACGGCTTGAAAACATTAAACTTACCCATTGGCGCACGCGTCATTATCTATTTGCCGATGGGTATAGAAGCGGTTGTGGCAATGCAGGCCTGCGCACGTTTGGGGTTAACACATTCCGTCGTATTTGGCGGCTTTTCAGCCAAAAGCTTGAATGAACGCATGATTGATGCAGGCGCTATTGCAGTCATTACATCGGATGGTCAATTCCGTGGCGGAAAAACACTGCCATTAAAACAAGCCGTGGATGAAGGCATTGCAATGGGTGGATGTGATGCGATTCAAAAAATCGTTGTATTAAAAAAAACAGGACAAGAAATCACCTGGAATGCAAAAGATGTATGGTGGAGCGACTTAATAGCGGGTCAAGCGCAAGAATGTGAACCGGTAATGCTTAACGCGGAACATCCGCTATTTTTGCTATATACCAGCGGCTCAACCGGCAAACCAAAGGGCGTGCAGCACAGCTCTGCTGGTTATTTGCTACATGCGATGAACTCCATGCGCTGGACATTTGATTTAAAGCCGAATGACGTTTACTGGTGTACGGCCGATGTGGGCTGGATTACAGGCCACAGCTACGTCACTTACGGTCCATTGGCGATGGGCGCCACGCAAGTGGTTTTTGAAGGCATTCCAACCTATCCTGATGCTGGCCGTTTCTGGCAGATGATAGAAAAACACAAAGTATCAGTTTTTTACACAGCACCTACTGCAATTCGCTCATTGATTAAATCAAGCGAAACTGACCCTAAAACGCATCCTAAAAATTATGACTTAAGCAGCTTACGATTATTAGGCACGGTTGGCGAACCCATTAATCCGGAAGCATGGATGTGGTATTTTGAGCAAGTCGGTGGCAGTCGCTGCCCGGTTGCCGATACTTTCTGGCAAACAGAGACAGGCGGCCATGTGATTACACCTTTACCAGGTGCACATGCATTAACGCCAGGCTCCTGTACTATGCCATTTCCAGGCATTGCGATTGATGTCGTAGATGAAACCGGCAAAGATTTACCTTGGGGAACAGGTGGCTTATTAGTGATTAAAAAACCTTGGCCATCGATGATACGTAATATTTATAACGACCCGGAACGCTTTAAGACCAGCTACTATCCAGTGGATTTAGGCGGCAAAATCTACCTTGCGGGCGATGGCGCGATACGCGATGCCATCACAGGAAACTTTACCATCATGGGGCGCATTGACGATGTGTTAAACGTATCAGGGCATCGCCTGGGAACAATGGAAATCGAATCTGCACTTGTATCAAACTCTTTAGTGGCAGAAGCGGCGGTAGTTGGCAAACCGCATGATATCAAAGGCGAATCTGTCGTTGCTTATGTTGTGCTAAAAGGCACAAGACCAACTGGTGATGAGGCGAAAAAAATCGTTGCCAGTTTGCGTGATTGGGTAGGCAAAGAAATCGGCCCGATCGCTAAACCAGACGAAATCCGCTTTGGAGATAATCTGCCAAAAACGCGTTCAGGCAAAATCATGCGCAGACTTTTACGCTCATTAGCAAAAGGCGAGGAAATCACTTCTGACATCTCGACACTGGATAATCCGGCGATTTTAGAGCAATTAAAAGAAGTGGTTAAATAAATGGAAGGCTTGCTGGTATTCGGTGCACTTATATTGACAGCCTACTTTTTGATGCGCTAAATACCAAAAAGTAAGCACCAAAGCGTAAGTATCAAACTATTAGAAATATCTACATTTAAAAAGACACTATATGATGAACTGGAAAGATGTACTTAACTTTGCGGATAATGGCACTCCATTACCAGACAAAACTGTTGTGAAATCTGAGGCTGAATGGCAAGCGCTTTTAAGCCCGGAAGTTTTTCATATTACGCGATTAAAAGGCACAGAAAGACCGCATAGCTCTGAATTATGTAATCTATTCAGTTCCGGCATTTACAGCTGTGCGTGCTGCCAAACTGAGCTGTTTGATTCTTCAGGAAAATTCGAAAGCGGTACGGGCTGGCCCTCATTTACCGAGCCTATTAAATCGAATGCTGTCGCCTATTCTGCCGACAATAGTCATGGAATGCGCCGAGTCGAAGCGCTATGCAACACCTGTGGCGCACATTTAGGCCATGTGTTTCCTGACGGCCCTGCACCTAGTGGCTTACGTTTCTGTATTAATGCATTGGCGTTAAGAAAAACGAGTTAAGTCAAAGCGCTGAGTATCAATTCACATTATCCATACTCAGCTTCGTATGACGGGGTTATCTGCTTTTAAGGTAAAATGGCGTTTTACTTACACTCTAACTTTACATGTCTTTGCCTGCTAGCCAATTAAAAACCGAAATCACTCGCCGTCGTACGTTTGCCATCATCTCCCACCCCGATGCAGGTAAAACCACTCTCACTGAAAAATTATTATGGTTTGGAGGCGCAATCCAAGTAGCGGGTGAAGTTCGTGGTCGCAAAGCTGCACGTCATGCGACTTCTGACTGGATGGAGCTAGAGAAACAGCGCGGCATTTCGGTTACCTCATCAGTGATGCAGTTTCCATATCGCGACCATATGATTAACCTGCTGGATACACCTGGCCATGATGACTTTTCGGAAGATACTTATCGCACATTGACCGCGGTGGATTCTGCTGTGATGGTGATTGACTCTGTGAATGGTGTTGAAGCGCAGACGATTAAATTGCTGAATGTGTGTCGCATGCGGGATACACCGATTATTACGTTTATTAATAAATTAGACCGTGAAAGCCGCGCGCCGATTGAGTTACTGGACGAGATTGAAACAACGCTAGGCATGGAATGTGCACCGATGACTTGGCCAATCGGCATGGGTAAATCCTTTCGCGGTGTTTATAACTTAGTTACTGACAGTATTTTATTTTTTGATCCGCGCGCCGACAAAGGCACTTCGGAAACGATTCAAGGATTGGATAATCCGCGCTTAGATGAGTTAATTGGTCGGCAAGCTGAAGAGTTAAGGGTTGATATTGAGTTAGTGCGTGGCGCATCCAACGTATTTAATGCTGAACGCTATTTAAGCGGTAAGCAAACGCCTGTATTTTTCGGTTCGGCTGTGAATAACTTTGGTGTGCAATCATTGTTGGATGCAGTCGTAGACTTATCCCCTGCTCCGCTTACTCGCCAAACATCCAGCCGTGAAATCCCACCTGACGAACCCAAATTTTCAGGCTTTGTCTTCAAAATTCAAGCGAATATGGATCCAAAACATCGCGATCGTATCGCCTTTTTACGCGTATGTTCCGGGCGTTTTGAGCGTGGAATGAAAATCAAGCAAGTTTCTACCGGAAAATTGATGGCGGTAAATAATGCGATTACCTTTATGGCACGCGACCGCACTACCATGGATGAAGCGTATTCTGGCGATATTATCGGCATCCCCAATCACGGCACAATTAAAGTCGGCGATACATTTAGTGAAGGTGAAGAACTTAAATTTACCGGCATTCCTTCATTTGCACCTGAATTTTTCCGCCGTGCGCGCCTTAAAAACCCACTCAAAATGAAGCAACTGCAAAAAGGCTTGCAACAATTAGCAGAAGAAGGTGCTTCACAATTATTCCGCCCCTTATTATCAAATGACCTGATTTTAGGCGCGGTAGGTTTATTGCAGTTTGATGTAGTCGCACATCGTCTAGAGCATGAGTATGGTGTGGATGTGGTATTTGAAAGCTATGATTGTTACACCGCGCGCTGGTTACGCGGCAGCGATACTGACTTACGTACGATTGCAGATAAATATGGCTTTAATGTAGGCTTGGATGGCAATGAAGAGTATGTGTACTTAGCGCCGAATCGTGTTAACTTACAGATGGCACAAGAGCGTTATCCAGAAATTGAGTTCCTAGCAACCAGAGAAATTAGCTAATGTAAATAATTAACTGAGTGGGCTAACTATATGAATGTCATTAACTTAAGTGACCTTTCTACTGACTGGAACTGGTTACGCGATGAGTTTAAACAGACCAACGACGAATGGCATCATTACTCCAGCTTGGCAGTTAGCCTGCCATCATTTTTGCCTAAGAAAGATTCAGTTTCCCGTGTTATTGCTGCAAGTCAGGCTGTTAAATTAGCCAGAAAGAAAGCTGCCGTTCTGGTTTCTCATGGTCCAAGACCTACTTTCTATGCGGGTGGTCTGGCAAAAATCATATGCCAAGATACACCGCACTTAGCTTACTCATTTAATTTCACTGATTTACCAACAGGCATGCAACATAGTCTGATGATTAAGGCTTTTCGACAACCCACTAGATTTGTGACTTATTCAAACGTAGAGCGCAAGCTTTACGCAGACTATTTTGATATTCCAATTGAAAAAATAGATATGTTGCATTGGGCAGTACATACGCCAAAAGTAGATTTAACGGAACAGCCAATTGAAACTGGTCGTTACATTTGCGCATTAGGCAGCCAAGGCAGAGATTACGCGACGCTTATAGCTGCCATGAAAAAACTGCCGAATATTAAACTGGTCATTGTTACAAACCCAGATTCATTACAGGGCTTAACCATTCCAGGCAATGTAAAAATCCATACTGACATCCCGCTAGCACGTGCACATAATATTCTGGCACATAGTGCATTTATGGTATTACCGCTTAGAGACAGCCAAGTACCATGCGGCCATGTGACGATTGTTTCGGGCATGTTTTTTAATAAAGCAATGATCGTCACAAACTCACTGGGTGTGCAAGACTACATTGAGGATGATAAAACGGGGGTGTTTTTTGAGTCTAAAAATGTGGATGATTTATCGAAAAAAATTGAAGCTTTGTGGGATGACCAATCTAAAGTTAACCAACTCGGTCAGGCAGGTTTTACATTTGCCAATCAATACTGTACCGAAAAAACTGCCGTTAATTATTTTGCCGACTTTTTGAAACAGCACGCACAGACTTAAAATTACGGTCAATATTACACTTGTTAAGACTTCTACAAATTAGCTAGCCGTAAAGAATATAACGACTTTCTTCCTACAGTCACTGTGTAATGTGCATAAAGTATAACACCCTATTATTTATTCAATCATAGGCAATATAATTGTCACCTGCAAACCAGAATTAGGCACGTTTACCGCCCTCACTACGCCAGCATGCGACTCTATAATTTGTTTTGCTATCGCCAATCCTAAACCATAACCGTGCGCGGCCTCATTCGTGCTTGCACGATAAAATGGTTTAAATATAGACTCCAGCTCATTTTCTGTAACACCAGATCCAGAATCCTTAACAGTTAAAACCACGCTTTTACTGATTTGATTAACGATTGTAGTCAGCATGACTGTTGTATTGGCGGATGTGTATTTGACGGCATTGCGGATAATATTATCAATCGCACGTTGTAGTAAATCTGCCTGAGCTTCCACAAAAACATTAGCGATTGGCGCGTATTCAACTTTGACATTATTGGTCATGCCTTCAAAGTTGGCATCTTCCACCAACTCCTGCAGCAATTCATTTAAATCGACACGCTCTTTTTGTAGCGCTGTAACGCCTGATTCCAAACGTGACAGTGTCAGCAACTCGCCCACCAGATGATCCATTCTGACCGATTCCGTTTCAATACGATTCAATGATGTGCTGATTTTTTCATTCACTTGGTGCGCTGCATCCGCCTGTGTTGATTGCTGCTTGATCAAGCCAATCGCAATTTGCAAGCGCGCTAATGGTGAGCGCAATTCATGCGAAACCTGGTGCATTAAATGTGTTTGGCTTTGAATCAATTGGCTGACGCGACTGACCATCACATCAAACGCACTACCTAAATCGGCCAATTCATCGCGCCTACCCTGCATCACAGTACCCACGCGCGCATCCAGGTTGCCGCTGGCGGCACTCTCGAAAGCCAGCCTTAACTGTTTAATCGGCTTGGAAAAATACCAGGCGAGCATAGCGGCAAATATTAGGCTGACAAAAATGCCCACAATAAGCGGCATTGCAGGAAATAGGTATTTAAAATTCTGTTGTATTCTTACACCATTAAAATAAGTTGGTGCCGGGCGTTTATTGCGTGGCTCTACAAATAACCAATAATCATGACCATCATCTGCATGGATTTGTTGAATGGCACGATTATCGGTATCAATAGTTAGCGCGGCCAACGACTCTTTATTAATTCCTTTTGGCAGGTCGCGATTTAATAAATCAACGCCCTCTTCATTCACCGCATATAGCTGCGGCAGCGGCTCAGTCAACCAAATATCCAGCAAAGATTTGAGTGAGGTGATCCCGCTTATTTGAAGTGTACCAGCCGCTGCCAATACCATGGTTTTGGCACCAGGTGCGCTATCAATTAAACGCCTTTCTCTTTCACGCTTATCGTTTACCACGCCAATAGCCAAACTCACTACCAGCACGGCGGTTAGCTGCGCAAAAAAGAAAAACAGAAAAAATTTCCAGTAAAGTCTACCCATGTCGTTTATCTATTATTTATTTTAATATTGATATGTCTATTTTAAGTACTGATAACCTAGGCGATACACGGTTTGGATCAACTGTTTTCCACCAGCTGCGGCTGTTAATTTTTGACGTACGCTGCTCATGTGTACATCAATATTACGATCAAATTTCGCCATTGGTCTACCCAGCGCCAATTCCGATAGCATCTGTTTGCTAACTACATTTCCTGCTCGCTCTACTAATACCTCCAGTAGATTAAATTCGGTACTGGTCAATACTAAAGGCTCACCAGCCCATTCCACACGCCGCTGTTCAGGCATTAATGTCAGCTCATTTAGCGTAATGGTTTTTGCATGACTGGCTTGCGGTTTTGCTCTACGCAAAATCGCCCGGATACGGGCAACCAGTTCTCGCGGCGTACAGGGTTTTGGTACATAGTCATCCGCACCCATTTCCAAGCCAACAATACGGTCGGCATCGTCCCCTTTTGCCGTGAGCATAATCACGGGCATATTGCTGTTCTGCCTGATACGGCGCAAGGTATCGATACCATTTAATTTCGGCATCATCACATCCAACACCACCAAGTCATAAGTATCGGCTTGCAGAACTTGCAATCCTGCCTCGCCATCGTGTGCGGTACTGGCAGAAAAGCCTTCAAGGTCGATATACTCTTTGAGCATCTCAACCAGTTCAACGTCGTCATCTATCAGTAAAATTTTATCCATGATATGTATTTAGATTATGTGTTTACTCAAAATCTTGTACTTTAAAGTGTTAACGCATCATACCAGTCACAAAACCATCAACAAGCTTAATCACCAACCTTTACGCAGATTTACACACTCTTAACAGCGTTTTACAACTAGCAATTGCACAATGGCAACATCCTAAAGCGCAACAGAAATAGGATTTTTGCAACAGACATTTTTTAATGTTAACTAAAAGGAATAAGCAAATGAAACATCTATCGATTAAACAATTATTGGCGATTTCAACTTTGGCGATTACTTTGCCATTTTCTGCTTTAAGTCATGCAGAACAAGGTAAAGATTGCGGAAGGCATGATGGTAAACGTGGTCACGGTTTCGATCAATCTTTCAAACGTGGCGGAAATTTTGGCGAGCCTGGCGTGCCACGCCACTTAAAAGCGCTTAATTTAACGCAAGATCAACAAGACAAAATCTTTGCGATTGTGCATGAGCAAGCACCAGCAAAATATACACAACATAAACAACAGCGTGAAACATTAGAAGCGTTGCGTACACTTGCTCAAGCCGATAAATTTGATGAAGCAAAAGCGCAGCAATTAGCGGACCAATTAGGTAAATTAGAGAAAGAAAAGGTATTAAATCGCCTAAAAACAGAAGCTAAAATCAATGCAATTTTAACGCCGGAGCAACGTGCAAAAGCACGTGAATTTAAAGCGCCAGAAAATCGTGGATATGGTAAAAATCAGCCAACACGCTTTAAACAAAAATCTGAAGCAGCGGCAAAACCAATAAATAGTTAACTATTTAGCTACTGTTTAAACAAAAAAACCTGCATTTAATTTTGCAGGTTTTTTTGCGTATTTTAAAGTGTTAATCACGCTCAAACGCTTCACATAACTGGCTTAATAATTGACCAAAAAGTGGCAACACTTCCTCTTTGCTGTGTGGGCTGTCATCATCGGTACCGGCAACCACAAAACTCACCGTTAATTTATCCAGATTCTCCCTGAACTCGGCCCAATGCTCCGCTTCCGCATCGCCAATGAGTTTAAATTTATGAAAACCAGATTCAATGATTTCCATCAATTCTGCATCACTAATGCCGGCAAACAAAGTTTTAGCAATCACTACTTGTGCAGTCGTTAAATCAGGCGCGGCTTCACCTTCTGCCGCCAATTCATGCGACAGTGGCAACGTTAAGAACGCGAAAATCAACATGGCATAAGCTTGATACACGCTGAGCATATCAAAATTATTATGGCGCTCATCCACAGGCTGGCGCATGGCGGCTTGAATCGCTCTAAATGTAACGAAACTGGTTAAGTAATGTGCTGAATCGACTGCATTGTAATCGTCCAAACTAATATTAGGCTTTGCGCCATCGTCGTAGCTATCTGCTAAGCATAGCGCGTGCAATAAGGTTAATCGTTTTGAATAGTCCATAGGTTTTCTCAATCCGTTTTTAAATAAGTTTTTTGCCTACTTTATATTTAACTCAGCGCTAAATGATTAACTACCGATTTCAGGCAAAGTTTCTAATTGTTCGTGCAATTCCAACCAGCGCATTTCTGTCGCTTCTACTAACCCCGCCAATTCAGCTTGGCGTTTTAGCAGGTTTTGCAGCTCATTTTTATTTGCAACATCATACAAACTTGAATCGCCTGCTCTGGCATCTAATACCGTTTTTTCAGCCGCAATTTGTTCAAGCTGTTTTTCCAGTTTTTCAGTTTCTTTTAGTAATGGTCTACGTGCCAAAATACGCGCTTGACGTTCTGCTTTACTTTGTGCGTAATCATTCTTTTTAGGCGTCGTTTCGGCATTCACTATTTCATTGTTTTGTTCTTTTGATAGTTGAGTTTTTGTTGTCGCAAGCCAGTTTTTATAATCATCCAGATCACCATCAAAGGTTTTTGCCGCGCCATCTGCGACCAAGACAAAGTTGTCACAGGTTGCGCGCAGCAAGGCTCTATCATGCGAAACTAGAATCACGCCACCTTGATAATCCTGCAAAGCCAGCGTTAATGCATGACGCATTTCCAAATCCAGATGGTTGGTCGGTTCATCCAATAGCAGCAGATTTGGACGCGTCCAAATCAGCAAAGCTAAAGCCAAGCGTGATTTCTCGCCGCCAGAAAAATTTTCACAGCTACTGCGTGCCATGTCACCTTTAAAATCAAAACCGCCTAAATAATTGAGGTGCTCTTGTTCTCTGGTAGATGGGTCAAGCCTTAGCATATGTTGCAGCGGCGATTCATTTGGTCGCAATTGCTCTAGTTGATGTTGGGCAAAATAACCGATATTTAAATCTTTACCAGTAACGCGCTTGCCACTTAAAGGCTTTAGCTCATCCGCAAGTAATTTGATGAGGGTAGATTTACCCGCACCATTCTTACCCAACAACCCAATGCGTTCACCAGGGCGAATCGCTAAAACAACATTGTTTAAAATAGGTTTATCTGCATAACCTGCGCTTATCTCGTCCAGTACCAATAACGGATCAGGGGCAGATACAGGTGGCCGAAACTCAAAACTGAATTGTGAGTCGATATGCGCAGCAGAAATCATTTCCATGCGCTCTAGGGCTTTAATGCGGCTTTGTGCCTGACGTGCTTTGGTGGCCTGTGCACGGAATCGGTCAATATAGCTATGCAGATGCGCAACTTTGCGTTGCTGCTTTTCATGCATGGCTTGTTGCAATGCCAGCTTTTCAGCACGCTGGCGCTCAAAATCACTATAACCACCGCGATACAGCGTAATACGCTGCTGTTCTATGTGCAGCACATTATCAATGACGTTATCCAAAAAGTCGCGGTCATGCGAAATAAGTAATAACGTTCCGCGATAATCACGCAGCCAACTTTCCAGCCAGATCACCGCATCCAAATCCAAATGGTTGGTTGGTTCATCCAGCAAGAGTAAATCACTGCGGCACATCAATGCGCGCGCCAGATTCAACCGCACACGCCAGCCGCCAGAGAAATCACTCACAGGACGCGTTAAGTCAGTCTGGCTGAAACCCAAACCATCCAGCAAACTGGCCGCGCGCGCCTTGGCAGAATATCCTTCGATATCGCTTAAACGCTGGTGCAACTCTGCGATTTTTTCGCCTTGATGCTGAGTTTCTGCTGCTTGCAATGCGGCTTCTACTTCGGTTAATTCTGCATCGCCTTCCAAGGTAAATTGCAAGGCTGCTAAATTTAAACTCGGCGTTTCTTGCGCCACATGCGCAATCACCCAGTTAGGTGGAGTTTCCAAATCGCCGACCTCTTGCTGCAACTCACCACGCAATAAGGCAAAAATGGATGATTTACCAGCGCCGTTTGCGCCGATCAAGCCAACTTTGTGACCCGGATGTAATTGAAAAGCTGCTGCTTCTATCAACACTTTTACACCGCGAGTTAAACTTAAATTTCTAAATTGAATCAATACAATTCCAGTTGATAAGCAGTAAAACGAAACCGACGAACCATTTAGCAAGTGGATTCGTCAAAAGGCGTTATTCTAAAGCAATCTACATGAATTTTTATCAGAATATCCGCTTAAAGCATGTTTACGTTTTGTTTACGTGTAAACATCTAATTTTCAAGTAAAATAATGACTTAATACGCGTATTAACCATAGAAAACCGACTAAATACGCTTTATCGACCTTCAATCAACCGTTTAGAAAATACCCATTCATTTAGAAATGACAATACCCAACCAATGATTACCGTAAAAAAAATAGCTCGCTGGGTATTGTATGTCTTTGCTGTGTTGCTGGGCGTGGTCGTAGTGGCGGCACTGGTAATACGCTTTATGATTTTTCCTAATATCGACCAGTACAAGGACGATATTGCCACTTTTGCAACAAAAACGATTGGGCAAAAAGTAACCATTGGCGAAATCGTCACGGGTTGGGATGATATTTCACCACATGTTGCACTCCTAAAAGTAGATGTGTTTGACGCAGAAAATCGCGTTGCACTGCACTTGAATAATGTAGAAGCAACACTGTCTTGGATAAGCGTGCCTTTACTGCAACCCAGATTAAGAGAGTTACAGGTACATAATCCTGAATTAACCATCAGGCGCAATGCAGACGGCAGCATCTACTTGGCTGGTATCAACATGGCAAGCGAATCTAAACCTGATTTTGCCAATTGGTTATTAAAACAACGCAGTGTAGAAGTTAAAAATGCACAGGTAATCTGGCAGGATGATCTACGTCAGGCACCTGCACTATCTTTAAAAGAATTCAATTTAACACTGGAAAAACCTTTATTAAACAGTTTATTAAGGCAACATACTTTTGAAATATCCACCCTGCTATCCGCAGGTACGCAGCAAAAAATAAAAGCCAGCGGGTACTTTATTGGTAACGATGTCAGCAAGTTAAACACATGGCATGGCGATGTTGCGGCTGAACTCACCCAAACAGAATTAGCCGCTTTTAAACCTTGGCTGGATTACCCCGTTAATATTCAAAGTGCTTTAGGCAATGCAAAAATTGCCCTGACTTTTGCTAATGCGCAGATTCAAAGGGTGAAATCAAATGTTGGTATTAGCAATTTGGCGGTTGTTACCAAAAATGAAACCGCACCGTTAGTTGCAACAAAATTTACCGGCGACCTGCTATGGAGCAAGTTAAAAAATACGCAAACCTTTAGCGCGCGCGATATTCAACTTAATACCAATACAGGTTTGAATATTCGCAATGGCAACGCAACGTACGTCAGCTCAATCAAAAATAATAAACCCTGGATTAAAGCCGATGTCCGCTTGGATCAATTTAATTTGGCCATGTTAAAACAGGTTTCATCGCACATTAACTTGCCACAGAACATAGTGACGCAACTGAATGGATTTTCGCCGGTTGGCGCTCTGCAAGCAGTACATTTAAGCTGGGAAGGTAGCGCAAATAAACCTGAACACTATTTAGTGAATACACGATTTAATCAGTTAGGTATTCAGGCATTTCAAGAAATACCCGGTTTTAGCAATTTAACAGGTGCGATTCAAGCAGATGAGGACGGCGGAAAACTTACGCTGGCATCACAAAATGCCACGCTGGACTTTAAAGATATTTTACGCTGGCCAATTCCTGCAAGCCAATTAAAAGGCGAAGTGGATTGGAAGGTACGTAAAGATCAAACCCGCATTACTGCCAAAGAGGTTTTCATTTCCAGCCCGCATATCACCGGAACCGTTAACGCCAGTTATGACATGAATGGCATCAAAGGTGGTCATTTAGACTTAACCGGCAAGTTTGGCAAAGGTAATGCGAAATATGCGCCATTTTATTATCCGATCATATTAGGTGAAAGCACGATACATTGGCTGGACACCTCTATATTGGCGGGGCGTGCAGAAGATGTTTTGCTGAGAGTGAAAGGTAATTTAGCTGATTTCCCTTTTGTGGATAAACAAAACAAGCCAAATACTCAGCTAGGAATATTTAAAGTAACGGCTAAAGTTAGCGACGCTTTATTGGAGTATGGCACTGGCTGGCCTGCTATCGATCAATTAAATCTAGACCTGCTGTTTGAGGGAAAACGCATGTTGCTTGAAGCAAATTCAGGCCGTATTTCTGGCAATAAGATCATTAAAAGCCGCGCAGAAATTGCGCAGCTTGATGCAGATTGGCCCATTCTACATATTGTGAGCGAAGCAGAAGGTTTGGTTTCTGATGCCATTAAATTTGTGAACGAAAGTCCTGTTAAGCAAGTGACACTAGGGTTTACAGACAACCTTAAAACAGCTGGCCGTGGCAACTTACAATTGACGCTGGAGATTCCGCTGGAAAATTCTGAACAGGCAAAATATAAAGGGCTTTATAAAGTCAGTAACAGTACTATTTTTGCCAATACAGAATTAGGGTTACCCGAATTAACCAAGTTAAATGGCAGTTTGGTTTTTAACGAAAAAGGCTTATCTGCCAACAATGTTAATGCCGAAGTATTAGGAGGGCCTGCACAATTTAGCCTGAATACTGGCTCTGACAAGGTGGTTAAAGTGATTGCCAGCGGCAAAGTGAATGATATTGGCATTAAAAAATTCAGCGCAAATGCGCTCACAAACCGCATTACTGGTAACGCAAGCTGGGCTGGCGAGATCACCATTAACAAACCATTGGTTGATTTGAATTTTCGTTCAAATTTAGTTGGTTTAGCCTTGGACTTTCCGCCACCTTTTAATAAACCTGCCAACCAAGAGATGTCAATTAGTGTTAATAAAAAACAGACGGTCAGTGATAGCGATGTGATTAACATTAACTATGATCAACTTGTATCCGCAAAAATATTACGCACATTAAAAGCACAACAACTTGCATTCGATCGCGGAGACATTGGCATCAATACCGCTGCCGTTACTCCTTCGCAACAAGGATTATCGGTGCATGGAAAACTGGATGAGTTGGATGTAGATGAATGGCTAACGCTATTAAGTGAAAAACCATCCACGCAGACAAATAGTAACAATGCCGATTTAAACATCATCGGCAAAGCCGATTTGACCGTACAAAAACTGACTATTTTTGACCGCACAATTAATGCGCTCAAAGTAACTGCTCAACCCAATGCAACTGGCTTGAAGATGGATATTGACGCGAAAGAAATGAGTGGCGATGTTGAATGGCAAGGCGAAGATCGTGGCAAAATCATTGCACGCCTTAAACACTTAAGCATCCCCAATACAACCAGCATTACATCACCAACCATCACTAAGAAAGAATATATAAAACAGGCAAAAACTTATCCTGCGCTGGACATAGTGGCGGATAATTTTGAGCTGGGCACTAAAAAATTAGGCACTTTAGCGCTAAATGCTTTTGAGAATGGTGAAGACTGGGTGATTCAAAAGCTGGACATCACCAACGCAGACAGCACACTTAACATACAGGGCAATTGGCATAATTGGTCTCGCAATCCCAATACCAGCTTAATTGTGTCGCTAAGCACCAATAACATTGGTAAAACATTCAACCGTTTTGGCCAGCCTGATACGGTTAAAGGCGGCGAAGCCAAAGTTGATGGGCGACTTAACTGGGCTGGTAGTCCGCATGAGTTTGACATCAGGCGCTTAGATGGCAATTTAACTTTTGAGGCAACAAAAGGCCAAGTATTAAAAGTACAACCAGGCGTTGGACGTTTATTCGGTTTAGTGACATTGCAAAGCTTGCCACGCCGTTTGAGTTTAGATTTTAGAGACTTATTTAGTGATGGTTTTGCATTTGATAAAATTAGTGCAACCGCTAAAATTAACAGTGGCATTGTACGCAGCGATGACTTTTTTATGACTGGTCCAGCCGCTGAAGCAAGCATTAAAGGTGAAACAAATTTAAAAACTGAAACACAGCATCTAAAAGTAAAAGTCACTCCACATATCAGCGATAGTTTATCCCTTGCTGCACTTGCAGGTGGCCCGATTGTCGGCGCAGCCGCCTTTGTTGCGCAAAAAATATTAAAAGACCCTTTTAATAAAATCGCTTCTACTGAATATGTCATCGGAGGCACGTGGGATAATCCGATAGAAATAAACGCAGAAAAAGATGATGCTCAGAAACCTAGCAACCAGTCTCCATTAACTCCTTAACAAACTGTTGAATAGATATGATCAGCCAAACTAAAAAAGCACCCCAGCAATCAAAAAGCACCCCTGCTAACAGTGTAAAAGTAGCAGGTATCCAAATGGCATCCAGCCCGCAGGTAAACTCCAATTTAATTGAAGCCGAACGCTTAATTGCGCTGGCGGTAACGCAAGGCGCAAAGATTGTCGTATTGCCGGAATATTTTTGCATAATGGGCATTAAAGAAACAGACAAAGTGGCAGTACGCGAAAGTACTGGTGATGGGCCGATACAAAAATTCTTAGCCAAAATGGCACGTAAGCATAAAGTCTGGCTGATTGGCGGTACAATTCCTTTAGTCAGCAATTTCCCCAATAAAGTGCGCAATAGCTGTTTAGTGTTTAACGACAAAGGCGAGCAAGTTGCGCGCTATGACAAAATTCATTTATTTGGCTTGGATTTAGGTACAGAGCATTATCACGAAGAAAACACGATTGAATCGGGCGATAGCGTCGTGGTGGTAGATACTCCTTACGGCAAAATTGGTTTGTCTGTCTGCTACGATTTACGCTTTCCAGAGCTTTATCGCGCCATGGGCGAAGTGGATATGATTGTGATCCCATCGGCCTTTACCGAAACTACCGGCAAAGCACACTGGGAGAGCTTAATCCGCGCGCGTGCGATTGAAAACTTATGCTACGTCATCGCGCCAGCACAAGGTGGCTACCATGTATCAGGCCGCGAAACACACGGCAACAGCATGATTGTAGACCCATGGGGCGTGATTTTAGACAGGTTGCCACGCGGTTCCGGAGTCGTCGTTGCCAATGTCAATCGTGATTACCAAACAAGCTTGCGTCAAAGTTTGCCGGCACTTAAGCACAAAACAATTAAAGCGATTTAACTGGCCGTCAATTTAAGCACGCATCAATCAAGAATATACTTAGCGCGATTACTGCTGTGCGAGTATAGTAAATTTAACTTACGTCACCATATTAAAGTTATGAAAATAGAACAGCCAAATTTAACTAAAGCCAGTCACTTTGATACCGCACAGGATGTGCTATTAAAGCCGACAGGACTTGATACAAGTGCTTTGCAAGGTGTACTTGGCAATATTATGTCGCATCAGGTGGATTATGCGGACTTATATTTTCAATATAGCCGCAGTGAATCCTGGGGTTTAGAAGAAGGCCAAGTCAAATCGGGAAACTTCAGTATTGATCAAGGCGTGGGCGTACGCGCAGTTAGTGGTGAGAAAACTGCTTTTGCCTATTCGGATGACATTAACCTACCCGCCTTGCAGCAGGCTGCAAATGCCACTAAATCAATCGCCGCACTAGGTCTGGAACAAACTGGCAAAAGCATTATAACTAGGCAGAACAATCAACTTTATTTACCGCAAGATCCAATTGCCAGCTTATCAGCCGATGCAAAAGTAAAGTTGCTGGAACGTTTAGAGCAGTTTGCAAAAAAAATTGACCCACGTGTCACGCAAGTAATGGCCAGCATTGCGGGGGAATATGAAGTCATCATGGTCGCGCGTAGCGATGGCGTCATGGCAGCCGACGTACGGCCTTTAGTACGCATTTCGGTGCAAGTTCATGTAGAGCAAAATGGTCGCCGTGAGCAAGGCTCCAGCGGCGGCGGCGGACGTTTTGACTATAGTTATTTTACCGATGAAGTATTACAGGATTACGCCCAACGAGCGGTGCATCAAGGCTTGATAAATTTAGAGGCGCGCCCGGCCCCAGCTGGCAGCATGACGGTTGTGCTTGGCGCTGGCTGGCCTGGTATTTTATTGCATGAGGCGATTGGACATGGCTTAGAAGGCGATTTCAACCGTAAAGGCAGCAGCGCTTTTGCCAACATGATGGGCAAGCAAGTCGCCGCCAAAGGTATCACCATTGTTGATGACGGTACATTAGCCGACAGACGCGGTTCATTGACCATGGATGATGAAGGTAATCAAACCAATAAAACGGTGTTGATTGAAGATGGCATTTTGCGCGGCTATATTCAAGATAGCTTAAACGCACGATTGATGAACATGCCGCTAACGGGCAATGGCCGCCGTGAAAGCTATGCGCATATCCCCATGCCGCGCATGACCAACACCTACATGCACAATGGCGACAAAGACCCTGCTGAAATTATTAAATCCGTTAAGAAAGGTTTGTATGCAGCCAATTTTGGCGGCGGACAAGTCGATATTACCAGCGGGAAATTTGTATTCAGCGCGGCCGAAGCTTATATGATTGAAGATGGTAAAATCACCTACCCTGTTAAAGGTGCTACATTAATTGGTAATGGGCCAGATGTGTTAACGCGCGTTTCCATGATTGGCAACGATATGGCGCTTGATTCGGGCGTTGGTACTTGCGGCAAAGAGGGTCAAAGTGTGCCAGTTGGTGTTGGTCAGCCAACACTTAAGATTGATGGATTAACAGTGGGCGGTACCGCGTCTTAACTCATTTATCAAATAAAAAGGCCGCATATGCGGCCTTTTTATTTGATTGTTTTACTTAACAACTAAATCTATTTAAACACTTTTTTGCCAAATTAGACTAGGCGAAAATTTTAATTTTGCAACGACGTATAATGACGCAAAAATGCGTTTAATTATTTTAATACGCGGTTACGATATTCGCCGGTTCTAGTATCTATCTCGATTTTGTCACCTTGTGCAACAAACAATGGCACAGGAATTTCGAAACCTGTGGCTAACTTAGCTGGTTTCATTACCTTGCCTGATGTGTCACCTTTAACAGCTGGTTCTGTATAAGCCACTTCGCGTACAACAGTCGTTGGTAATTCAACTGAGATTGCTTTACCTTCATAAAAACGAATATCCACTGGCATTGCGTCTTCTAAAAATGGTAATGCATCTTCCATAAACTCTGCATCTACATCATATTGATTATATTCCGCATCCATAAACACGTAAGTTGGATCAGCAAAATAAGAATATGTCGCTTCTTTTTTCTCCAGCACGATCACGTCAAATTTGTCGCCTGCGCCATAAATAGTCTCGCTTGGTGCTTCTGTCAGCAAGTTTTTAAATTTCATTTTTACTACGGCTGTGCTGCGGCCAGATTTATTATACTCGGCCTTGACTACCACTAGCGGTACGCCATCAACCATAATCACGTTACCTGGGCGGAGTTCTTGAGCTGTTTTCATCGGGTTGCCTTACTGTTTAGTTGGATTGGAATCGAGCCGCGCATTATACCTAAACTATTATTTTTTAACCAGTTTCGCTCATTAGGTTGATTGTTGTGCCATATTACAAAAAACCACCAGCTTAGCGGCAAGATCTTTTTGCTTAGCCAACTGGTGAGATTGCTGCAAAGTATAGCCAGCAATATTGGGTAATTGGTTTAAATAACCATGCCAAACTGCTGCGGATAAATGGTCAGAGGCCCAAGCGGCGTGCATCTGCATCACTTGGTTTTTCACAGAAAAATTTGCATAAAACAACGCCAAAAATGCATCCAGTTTCTTAATATGGGTATTTTCATCTTGAAAATAAGGCTGCCAAATAAATGGCTTCCCCGCCCAAATCGCACGTAACCAGCTATCCTCTCCACGCACAAAGTTAATATCACACGCCGTTAATAATCGGTCGTAATCGACCTGGTTTAAAAATGGTAAAACATGCAAATTAAGATTTTTAAGTTGTATATTTTCACCCACTTTCAGTGACTTAACACCAAAAAAATCGGCAATTTTTGGCAAAATACTGCTCTCTGGTACATAGCAATCAATGGGTTGATTCGATTCGGCTATTGCCGTCAATAAATCGGTAATCGGTGCGTGTGGGTAACCAAACAGAGATACTTTTAAATGGTCGCTATTGCTTAAATTTAAGCTTTGCCAAAACGCATTTTGATCAGCTTTGTTATTCGCAAACTCTTTATTTCTATCAAAAAGATTAGCTTCCCGAATCAAACCACCAGTAGATTCAGTAAATCCAGGAAAGTAAAAATGTCGCGTTAAACCATTGGCTTGGGGCGATGGCTGTGCATGAAAATCCGCAACCCATGATTCGGCAGATAAATACTCTAAATTAACCCACGTTACTTGCTGATTAAACTTAGATTTTTTTTGCACCATCGCATTTAAATAAGCAACTGGCAACTCACAGGCGAAGGCTTCAATAACCACATCAGCTACATCTGTAAAATCAACATTTATCTCTTCATTAGAGTTCAACCATTTTAAAATAATGATTTCATCGATGGCTTGTTGCTTTATATCTACATTCAAATGCGGAATGATTTTTTTTGCAGCTGCTAAATCATCTATCCAAAGTCGTACGCTTAATCCGTACTCACTATGCAATTGCCTTGCCAAGCGCCAACAAACGCCAATATCACCCAAGTTATCGACAATCTTACAAAAAATATCCCAGTGCTGTTTCATGCGATGATTTTAAAACAAAAAGCCTCAAACATTTTAAATGCTGAGGCTTTTGTCATACACATAACTAAAGTTCAGTTAATTACTAAATCAACAATGGCGCAATAAAGGCAAAAAACACGCCTATCGCAAAAATAACTACTGACAGCCAATAAACACGTAATGCACTACGTCGCGTTTTTGCACAAATTTCCGCCAGATTCAGGTCTGCTGGACAAGGCGCATTACGCGCCTGCCACTGCAAGTAACCCGCAATCGCTAACATCACCCCAGCCAAGCCAAAAATTAACGACTTGTGCTCACTTATCCATATTAATTGTGGAAAATAAGAGATTAAACTGGTCAGCGTTGCTGCGGAACCAATAGCCACCAAAGTGGCCGGTAACGCACAACAAATCAGCGTAGATCCACTGGTGAAAAGTGACAGGATGTTGGCTTTTTGTGCGGTTTTAACTGCGTTTAAATCACCGTTCAAAACAGTATTCTCTGCCATCTACTTTTCCCCCTGCTTTGCTTCAAGCTCGGCTTTAATATGTGCCACTGGATGCTCTGATATTTCGATAGCAGTCACGTCATAACCAGCATCTTTAATAATAGCCTTCACCTTGTCGTTAGAAAGCGTTTGACCATCTTTCAACTCAACCGCCACAATGCGCTGTTTTAAGTTAACGTAAACATCTTGCGTTTGCGTGAGTGCGCGCATTTTTTTCTCAATGCCTTGCGCGCAAAAGGCGCACACCATGCCGTTAACATTGGCTTTGATGGTTTGAGTTGCAAAGGCTAAAGGGCTGAATAATGCAGAGAATACAAGCGTTGTTAATAATAGTTTTTTCATGATGTTTCCTTAAATTAAATCTTAAAATTAAAATATATACATAAAGTTAAAGCGAGGTTCGCGTGAATTATTCACCCCTGCTTCAACAAAAAAGCTTTTGTTAATTAATCGCACCATTGGCGTGACCTCAATTTTTTCTGACAAGCCATTCATATTGCGCGCCTCTAAAATCAGCCAGGGCTGGGTTTTGTCATAATCGGTTTCATAAAATGAAAACCCCGCACGCACTGAGGTAAAGTCATGATTAATATCGGAAGCACGATAAAGCCGATGAGATGCTTGAAAGTAAACACGAGTCGTCTCGTAATCAAACTGCACTCCTGGCGTTATCATGACTTTGTCAAAGTCACGGTTTTCGCCTATCAACTTATTTTCGCCCTGCAATGCCCCTACTCCGCCCTGAAACCATAAGTTGGCTTGTGCATGTGGTGCGTTCCAGCGTTTAACTAAGCGTGTGTAAGTGATTTCTTCCAGAGTGCGCGACTTGCTTTTGTCATCGGCACGCATATAAGTCGCGCTTACGCCAAATGCATCACGTGGCGTCACGGCATAGTTAATAAATGACTCACGCCAGTTATTATTAAAATCGCCCATAGCCATAAATGATTCGTTAAAGCCCATCGGCCCTGCGGTTGCAGCTTGGCTAAGCAGTATTGCCAGCAATGGCAATACCACTTTAAAGCGTGTGTAAAACATGATTTTTCCTTTTATCTAAACCTTGATGACTCACTTAGTTGTTCAGTGAATAAGTCATCAAATCAAATTAAAAAGCCCTAGATTTTGGGCGAAATTAGGCTGTCAGATAAAAGAGATGGGTGGGCGCTGCAGATTAGGAAGTGTAATTGAAACGTAAGGTTGATGATTAAAATCAAATGCTTGGGTAAAATTTAAAGCAAAAGCCGACTGAATCTGCGCGGGCATTGCCGTTAACGCACACATATTGGCACAGACACTCGCACAACTGGATTTGTGTGGTAATTGCTGATGATTCACATGCTCAGAATCTTCAGAAACCGCACTGTGCGAGTCTTGATGACAAGGCATGACATTCGATGTTAATTCTGCTGATTGCTTGACGATATTCGCTTGCATCATGCTGTTGCATACCAACATATTGGCAGTCGCCAAAGCTTGCATTGGCATTAACACCAATAGCAAATAAGCAAAAAAATGTGAGCAACGTTTCAACATAAATCTAGGATAGCAGAGTCATTAATTTAGTTCAAATAGCAATATCAACTGGCGTATAACGGATATCAATCACTTCAAACGCTTCATCACCTTTGGGTGTAACTACCCGCACTGTATCGCCTAAACCCTTACCTAGCATCGCTTTTGCCAGCGGAGAAACCCAACTGATATAACCCTTGGTCGGTTCCAGTTCATCTTTGCCGACGATGCGATATACATGTTCGCTATCGTCCGCTAAATTAAATAATGTCACCCAAGCACCAAAAAATATCTTTTCTAAATGCTGCTGCAAACTGCTATCGACAATCTCGGCTAAATCCATGCGACGCATTAAATGGCGGCAACGACTATCGATTTGGCGTAACCGTCTTTTTCCATAAATATAATCACCATTTTCACTTCTATCGCCATTGCTAGCTGCCCAAGAAACGGTGCGTACCACTTCTGGCCGCTCTACTTTATACAGTGCGTGAAATTCCGCCTGCAAGGCGGCAAAGCCTTGTGGCGTAATATAGTTTTTTTCGTCTGTACTACTCAATTAAAATCCTGCCAAATTAACTCACTGCCATTCACTGCTTTAATTGAAAAACTGATTAAACGCATCGTTATCTAACACCTGAACATTTTTAACAAAATAAGGCGTTTCACCAAAACAACTGCTTGGAATACCCTTATGCTCTTCGTAAGTGATTCTGACACGCTTACCCAAACTATTATTGATTTTTTCAACTAAGTTTTTGTCTTTCACTGTGAAGTTAAACTTCTCAGCCTGTGTGCCCGGCATTGAAACCAACACCAATTCACCTTCATAGGTTTTGCAAACATAACCTTTTTCTGAAAATTTTTGCACATAACCGGCACGCTCACCTGTTGAATAAACCCAAGTCAAGGCTGCCCAAGTGTATAAACCAAATAAAATAATTGGAATAATCACAGCCAGAATAAGTATTTTGAATAATTGAGCCAGTTTATTTAACATCACTTACCTTTGGGATTTTCTCAAAATGAATGCTCGGATGAATGTTCAAATCCGACAAGTTTATGCCGCTATTTTACTGCAAGTTCGCCTACAATAACGACATGTCCGAATTAACCCAACACTTAATATTATGCGCGACAGCACGCTTAAGCCGTGGCTTGCAACTGCATTACCAACGACAATTATCGCTTAAGCAAACTCAATGGCAAACGCCACAAATCATGACTTTGCAACAATGGTTAAGCCAATTGATGCAACAGGGCATTTTGGCCGGTGAAGTAAATATACAAAGTTTCCCTGTCATCCACTTAAATACAACGACAGAAAAAATGCTGTGGCAACAGACGATTCAAAGTTGTATACAAAAACACGAGTTAGCGGATTTGTTTGATATTGCCAGCTTAGCTGATGCGGCAATGGAAGCGAATCAATTACTGATTGAATGGCAAGTGAACGATGCCGATTTAAACGATTACTTTCAATCAGTGGAAACGCGGCAGTTTTTGCGTTGGCGACAAGCATTTCATGCTTTGTGCGCACATAACAAAGCGCTTGAATCTGCGCGCCTGTTAGCATTACAAGTGGATTTTTTAACCAATACGACTATGCAATTGCCTCAAGCAATTGAATTGGCTGGCTTTGATCGTATTACGCCGCTGGAACAACAGTTAATCAACAACCTAAACGCAAAAAACGTCAAAATAAATTTTATGCATCATCAGCAAAATGCTCAAAATATCCAGCAGATTGCCTGTGATGATATTGATGCAGAATGTCGTGCTGCGGTGGCTTGGGCAAAAGCATCATTAACGCAGAATCCGCAGGCAAATTTAGCCATTATCACGCCAGTATTAGGCAACATCCGCACCAAACTGGCTGATTTATTAGACGATACCTTTCATCCCGAAACCTTGCACCCAAGTTTGTATGAAGCGCCGCGCATCATGGATTTTTCCATTGGCGCGCCATTAAGTGAGCATGCCATGATTGCCACCGCCCTGCGTTTATTGCGCTTGGCAAGCAGTGGTCAGAATTCGTCACAAGCAGACTTAAGCGCACTACTGCTAGATGTTTATTGGGGCACTGAAACCGAATCAGATGCACGTAGTTTGCTGGATGCGCAAATGCGCAAAAAACTTACGCGCAACGTTAACTTACAAACATTAATGCTTTTAGCGCAAAAAGCTAGCGATGATGCATTGCCGCAGTTTTTAACCCATTTAAATACGCTACAAAACGCGCAAACTCAGTGGCGCGGCAAAAATAAACCCGCTTATTGGGCAACACAATTTAGCCAGTTATTAAGCAATGTCAATTGGGCAAACCCAAGCGGTTTAAGCAGTTATGAATATCAGGCACAACAATCGTGGCTAAAGGCTTTACAGAGCTTGAGTGAACTAGATACCTTGATTGGCGTAATCTCGGCAATAGATGCGCTGAGCAAACTGAATCAAATATGCAGCGCCAGTATGTTTTTACCCGAAACCGTCGGCAACCCGCGTTTACAACTATTGGGCATGTTAGAAAGCAGTGCAATACCGTTGAATGGCGTATGGATATTAGGTATGAACGATCAGCACTGGCCGTCGCCAGCAAGACCAAACGCACTATTGCCGGTTAAACTGCAGCGCGATTTAAACATGCCGAATGCCGATACGGATATTCAGGCCGCGTTTGCGCAAAAAGTACAGCAGCGCTTATTAACCAGCGCCAATAAAATTGTATTTTCATGGGCACGCAAAGAAGCCGACCGTGAATTGCGCGCTTCACCCTTATTAAGCCAATTGCCTGTTGGCGATGTTACTGCAACCGTCAGCACCATTGCAGAAACACTCAGCGCAAATGTTTCTCACGAATCAAACACCGAGTTAATCAATGACTACATGGCACCAGCGATTACTTCTGCAGAAAGACTGCGCGGCGGCAGTGCTTTATTTGAAGCGCAAGCCATCTGCCCTGCCTGGGCTTTTTATCAATACAGGCTAGGTGCAAAATCTTTGGAAAGCCCAACTGACGGATTAGATAGCCTTGCCCGCGGCAATTTAACCCATGCTGTATTACAAGCGTTCTGGCTCGATTGCAAAAGCGCAGCCAATCTTAAATCGCTGTCCGACTCGCAACTTGAAACTGCTATAAAAACCGCCATTGATGCCGCTTTTAAAGACACGCGTAATATTGAAAATATCCCTAAACAAATTCTGCAAATTGAGCAGCAACGCTTACAACCGTTAATTAACGTGTGGCTACAGCTTGAAAAACAACGCGCAGATTTTACCGTGCGTGCTTGCGAAGCAGAGCATACTTTAGTCATAGAAGACTTGGAAATCACCTTACGCATTGACCGCATTGATGCATTAACTGACGGCAGCCTGGTGATTATTGATTACAAAACCGGCAGCAGCAAACCTAGCCATAGCAGTTGGGCGGATGAACGCATCACCAAACCGCAAATTCCATTATATGCAGCCTTGGTGCTGAAGGAAGAGCAAGTCGTTGCCGCCTGTTTTGCCAAAGTAGATATGCTAGAAAGTCAATTTAGCGGCGTGGCAGAAAATGATGCTCTACCCAACATTAAGCCATTTTCTGATTTAAAAAACGGTTCTGTTTTTAAAGATTTTGCTGATTTTGAAGCGTTAATCGCGCACTGGCAGCAAAGCTTAACGGCAATTGCGCATGAAATTAAAACCGGTGTGGCTAATGTGCGATTCGAGAATGAAACAGATTTACTGTATTGCGATGTAAAACCACTACTGCGCTTGCCAGAGCGTGCATTGCAATTTGAACAACAAGCATCTTTGCAAAAATAAACCCATAAAAATAACACTTACAAAATAAAAACCATGAATAACGCACTGATTCAATTAGATAGTGAAAACCGCCAACGCGCACTGGCGCTGGAAAATTTCATTGTCGAGGCGCCAGCCGGTGCAGGTAAAACAGAGCTGCTGACACAACGTTATTTAAAATTGCTCGCCACGGTTGAAGCGCCGGAAGAAATCATCGCGCTGACATTTACCAATAAAGCCGCTACCGAAATGCGCAACCGCATTTTAATGTCGCTGGAAGCGGCAGAAAATAATATTTTTGTTGATGCGCCGCACAAACAGGTAACACGTGATTTAGCCAATGCAGCATTGGCACATGCAAAAAACCTTGGCTGGCAATTACTCTCGCAACCAGCGCGGCTACGCATTCAAACCATGGATGCATTGTGCAGTAGCTTGGCACGGCAAATGCCATTATTAAGCCGATTTGGCGGTCAACCTGTGGTTAGCACAGATGCTAATGCACATTATCAAACCGCAGCCCAGCAAGCATTGGCGCATATTGCGAATGAAGATAGCGGCAATGAAACTAGCATCAATGAACCTGTAAGCACCGCATTACGGTTTATGCAAAACGATATCGAAAAACTCACTGAGTTATTAGCGGATATGCTGGCAAAACGCGACCAATGGCTGCCACTGATTAGTGAGCATTCCAATATTACCGTGGATGAAATTGCTGATGGCGTAGCAAATGCGCTGCAAGAACTAATAGAACAGCGACTTGCGTTGACGTTTAAAGTCATTCCAGCAAATATTCAATCTCAGTTAATGCCTATCGTGCGTTTTTCTGCCAGCAATTTAGAAGCAAACCATGCTTTGCAAATGCTAGCCGATTGGCAAATACCACTCACCGCAAGTGTGGATGATTTAGCTACTTGGCAAATATTGGCAGATTTTTTACTGACAAACGAAGGCACTTTTAGAAAGCAGTTAAATAAAAATATTGGCTTCCCTGCCAAAGATAAAAATCATCCCGAATATGATGAGTTTAAACAACAGCTCTTGCAGGTCACTGATTTAATCTCTAGCCCACAGGCTTTAGATGCAGCCCGCAAATTACCCAATTTGAATTTGGATTTAATAAGCCAGGATTGCGTGATTGTGAAAGCTTTTGCGCAATTGCTGCAATTGGCAACTGCGCATTTATGGACAACATTTCAGACCGCTAACGAAGTTGATTTTGTGCAGATTGCACAATCCGCCAGCTACGCGCTGGAAAACGAAAGTGGTGCGACAGATTTAGCACTCAAGCTGGACTATAAAATCTCCCATTTATTAGTAGATGAGTTTCAAGATACCAGCCCGACACAAATGCGTTTGATTGAGCAGTTAACATTAGGCTGGCAGCCAGATGATGGCCGCACGTTATTTTGTGTGGGTGATCCCATGCAATCGATTTATCGCTTTCGCAAAGCAGACGTAAGCTTATTTTTAACCGCCAGTGAATCTGGTATTGGGCAATTGCCGCTTACGCCACTCAAACTCACTCGCAATAACCGCAGCCATCCGCAAGTAGTGGATTGGATTAACAGCACTTTTAAATCGGTTTTTCCTGCGGCGGACAACATCACGCAAGCCGCCATTAGCTATCGCACCTTTATTGCCACCAAAGACGCGATTGCAGATGAAGGTGTGACGGTGCATTCACTGGTGCTGAGCGATGAAGAAAGTGAGCAAGCAAAACTGCTGGAAGCGCGCCACGTGGCGGATTTAATCACCGTAGAACAGCAAAGTAATCCTGAAAACAAGATTGTGGTTTTAGTGCGTTCGCGTAATCATCTAAATGAATTGGTTTCTGTGATTCGCCGCGATTATCCGCACATCAGCTTTCAGGCCGTAGAAATTGAAGGCTTAAGTGACAGACAAACGGTTTTAGATGCGCTTTCACTCACGCGGGCGATGCTGCACCACGCCGACCGCGTGCATTGGTTGAATATTCTGCGTGCGCCTTGGTGCGGGCTGATACTGGCAGATTTGCATGCACTGGCGCATGACAATCATTTTGCGACAATCTGGCAATTGATGCAGGATGAAGATCGGTTACAAAAATTAAGCGTAGACGGCCAGCAACGCTTGCGACATGTGCGCGATATTTTGAGCGAAGCATTCAAACATCAAGGCCGTATGCCTTTGCGGCGCTGGCTGGAAAGCACATGGCTTAAATTGGGCGGTGCCAGCACGTTAATCAACGCTGGTGATAATCGCGATATTCAGGCATTTTTTGATTTAGTGGAAAAAACCGCACGTGGCTTTGTGCTGGATTTTAACCAGCTAGATACCGCCATGTCGAAACTCTACGCCCAGCCTGATATTGCGGCAACTGATCAGTTACAGTTTTTAACCATTCACGCATCCAAAGGCTTAGAGTTCGATACGGTCATTTTGCCTGCGCTTAACCGCAAACCGCCTAACCCTGATAGCCCGATGATGTTGTGGGAAGATGTGCCGGCGGGTAATCATCGGCAACTATTAGCAGCACCAGTGGCAAAAAGAATCAAAGGCAAAGCCAGCACTTATGATTTTTTAAAAGCCTTGGAAACTGAGCGTGCAGATAACGAAACAGCGCGCCTTTTGTATGTAGCTGCCACACGCAGCATTAAAAAATTGCACTTGGTTGCTGTCGTTAAACAGAATCAAAATGGCGAACTAAAACCAGTTTCCAAATCATTATTGTCATTACTTTGGCCAACGATTGAAATGCAATTTTTAGCCGCAACACCATTGATCATAACGGCAGAATCCACATTGCGGCTGCAGGATTTTACGCCGCAACTGATGCGTTTAAAAACACCATGCGTGCCGACTTTGTTGAGTAACTCAACTGCAAAAACAATTACTTACTCAGTTAATAACGTTAACACACCTGCTGAACCGCAAGCATTATTGAATATTGCCGCCGATGCAGGCACGTTGACACATCTATATATGGAGATGATTGCCAATAGCGATTTAACGGCATGGCCAGAAAGCCGTATTCGAGCTTGTTCGCGGGCCATGCAATATTGGTTACTGCAAAAAGGTCATGCCGAAAATACTGTGCAAACGTATGTGAATATGGTTATAGATGCCTTAATTAACACCGTCAATAGCGCCGATTGCGCGTGGCTAATGCAAGCAAGAGAAAGTCGTCAAACCGAATTGAGCATAACAGCAATTGATGCACAGGGCGAAGCGCAAGAGCATCGATTAGACCTGACATTTATTGAGGCAGATAAATTGACCAACGCGCCGACGCGCTGGATTGTGGACTACAAGCTGACGTTTTCTGATGATGCAGACTTAACGTTGGATTTAGCGGCAGAACAACACCACTCACAGTTATCGCGCTATGCCGACTTGTTTAAAAATGAAGGTTTACCAATTCAAACCGCAGTGTATTTTTTAGCGCATGGCAAGCTGGTTTTACTTTAAATTAGCTTTGCTCTAATTAGTTTTAGGTTAAGAAAACTGTTTAGCCCAAACTACTCCTGCTTAAAATGGTGCCAGACATACCAAGCCAAAAACGCTAATCCGCCGGCAATAATCACATAATGCAGTTGGTGAAAATAGACTTCCAAGTCTTCCCAATGCTCGCCAGCTTTCATACCGATGTAGCCCAACACTCCACACCAGATAAATGAGCCAAAAAACGTATAAACAATAAAACGTGTCATATTCATGCGTGCTACGCCAGCAGGAAAGGCAATAAACGTGCGTACGCCCGGCAATAAGCGTGCGATAAAAATAATGATTTCACCATGCTGTGCAAACCATCTGTCCGCCATATCTAAATCTTTTTTGCTAATCAGCACGTATTTACCGTATTTCTCTGCCAATGGCCTGCCGCCAAACATGCCCAAATAATAGGCTGGAATCGAACCAATCACACAACCAATCGCACCCGCCATTGCAATGCCAAACAATGTCATCTCACCCTTGCTCACCAAAAATCCTGCAAACGGCATAATGATTTCGCTAGGCAATGGAATACAGGCAGATTCAATCGCCATCAGCAGCACAACACCGCCATAACCCATGCTGGATATAACGCCAATAATCCAGGTTGCTACAGCAGCGATTAGTTTTTCCAACATATTACTTTCCTAACTTATGCAAACTCTTTTAATAGCGTTTTAACAAATTCCGCACGATGTGCCACATTACCCAATTGTACGGTCACGCGTAATTTATCTGGCCCATTCATACGGCAGCGGCGATCACGTTGTAATAAATCGATTAATTTTACTGGGTCGACTTCGGTACTTTGTGCAAAATGTAATTGAATAGCGCTATCGCTAGCGTCAATCTTATTAATGCCTAACGGTTTTGCCGCGATGCGTAACCGATGGCATGCCATTAATGCCTCGCCTTGCTCTGGCAGCAAACCAAATCGGTCAATTAACTCTTCTTGCAGGCTATCTAAATCATCATCATTATTAGCGTTGGCAAGGCGTTTATAAATCACCAGACGCTCATGCACGTCAGGGCAATAAGCATTGGTTAACAAGGCTGGTACATGCAGATTGATTTCTGTCGTCACGCCCAGTGGCGCGTTTAAATCGGGCTCTTTGCCTGCTTTGAGTTGCTTAACCGCATGATTCAGCATATCTGAATACAAACTAAAACCAATCTCTTGCATCTCGCCACTTTGACTATCACCTAACAACTCACCTGCGCCGCGAATCTCCAGATCATGCATCGCCAGATGAAAACCTGCGCCCAAGTCTTCCAGTAACTGAATCGCATCTAAGCGTTTTTGCGCTTGCGGTGTGATTTTGCGATGTTCATCAGTCAGCAAATACGCATAAGCCTGGTGATGACTGCGCCCTACACGACCGCGCAACTGGTGTAATTGCGCCAAGCCGAACATATCGGCATGATTCATGATAATGGTGTTGGCGGTAGGTACGTCAATACCTGTTTCAATAATGGTGGTACACAACAGAATATTGCTGCGTTGCTGATAAAAATCGCGCATGACATGTTCTAGCTCACGTTCACGTAGCTGGCCGTGTGCAATCGAAATTCGTGCTTCTGGCAGTATTTTTTCCAGCTTTTCTTTTTGCACAAAAATGGTATCCACCTCATTATGCAAAAAATAAACCTGCCCGCCGCGCTTAAATTCGCGCATCACCGCTTCACGAATAATGCCGTCGGAATAATAGGTATGGAAGGTTTTGATGCTTAAGCGTTTTTGCGGCGGCGTAGCAATCACGCTAAATTCGCGCAAGCCTTCCATCGCCATACTCAATGTGCGCGGAATTGGGGTTGCAGTAAGCGTTAAGATATCCACTTCCGCACGCAAAGCTTTTAGCTGTTCTTTCTGGCGCACGCCAAATCGATGTTCTTCATCCAGAATCGCCAAGCCTAAATTTTTGAATATCACATCTTTTTGAATCAGGCGATGCGTGCCGATAATAATATCCACCTTGCCCTCAGCCAAATCAGCTAAAGCTTGCTTTTGTTCTTTGGCAGTTCTGAAGCGTGAGATTTCGGCAATTTTAATCGGCCATTCTGCAAAACGATCACAGAAATTCTGGTAATGCTGTTCTGCCAATAAAGTCGTCGGCACCAGCACGGCAACCTGCCTGCCACCCATTACTGCTACAAAAGCCGCGCGTAACGCGACTTCTGTTTTACCAAAGCCCACATCGCCACACACCAGCCTATCCATTGGGCGGCCAGATTGCATATCCTTGATTACATTTTCAATCGCTTCCAGCTGGTCTGGCGTTTCTTCAAACGGAAAGCCTTCACAAAACGCTTCATAATCTTTTAGACTTAAGGTAAAAGCATGGCCGCGTCGTGCTGCGCGTTGCGCGTATAGATTCAATAACTCTGCTGCTGTATCGCGAATTTGTTTGAGCGCTTTTTTCTTGGCTTTTTCCCACTGACCAGAGCCTAAACGGTGCAATGGTGCGCTTTCCGGCGGCCCACCAGAATAACGAGAAATCAGGAATAATTGCGAAACGGGCACATATAATTTATCGTCACCAAAGTATTCCAATAGCAAAAATTCGGTTTCGCCTTCGCCAAAATCCAGATTCATCAGGCCTTTATATCGCCCTACGCCATGCTGTTCATGCACCACTGGGTCGTCCATACGCAGCTCGGATAAGTCTTTAAGCATGCCTTCTGTATTGCGCGCTTTTTCTTTTTCTCTCCTACGTTGCTGGCGTACGGTGCCTGAATACAATTCTGATTCAGTGATGACAATGACATCATCATAAAAACCATTATGCAAAGGTGAAACACCCAACATGATCGGCGCATCACTAGTGTGAAAATCTGCCCATGTTTCGCCAGTGGGCATGTGAATGCCATGTTCTGCAAACAGCTGCAGTATGGTTTCGCGGCGACCTAAACTTTCAGCGGTGATTAAAATACGTTTCTTTTTGGCTTTGATAAAAGCCTGCAATTTATGCAAAGGCTGTTCGGCACGGCGTTCAATATCCAAAGCTGGTAATGGATTTTTGGCTTCATGCGTCAGCGTTAAAACAGAGTAATTCTGTGTCTGTGCAAAGAAATCGTCGGTTTTAATCAGCAAAACTTCCGGTTTTAAAATCGGTCGTTCTGGGTCATGCGCTAGCAAACGATATCTGGAATTTGCTTCCGTCCAAAACTGCTGCGCAGCCTTGTCACAATTGCCATGCAAACAGAGCGTGGTATTTTCTGGCAAGTAGTCCAGAAAATTAGAAGTTTCTTCAAAAAAAAGTGGCAAATACCATTCAATACCACCGCTGGCAATACCTTTACTCACATTTTTGTAGATGGTCGCGCGTTGCGGATCACCTTCAAACTGCTCTCTAAAATTGCTTCTGAAAGTTGCGATACCTTTGTCATCCAAAGGAAATTCACGTGCAGGTAACAATCTGATTTCTGGCACTGGATACAAACTGCGCTGCGTATCCACATCAAATGTACGGATGGTTTCAATCTCATCATCAAACAAATCAATGCGATACGGCAACACACTGCCCATGGGGAATAAATCGACCAACCCGCCACGCACGCTGAATTCTCCGGGGGAAATCACTTGACTGACATGGTGATAGCCCGCTTGCGCACATTGATGGCGCAACGCTTCCAGATTCAGCTTCTGGCCTTTTTTGAGCATAAAGCTATGCCCAGCCAAATAGGCTACTGCGGGCAAACGAATCAGCGCGGTGGCAATCGGTACCAAAATCACATCACATTGGTTTTGGCTAATTTGGTACAAAGTAGCCAAGCGTTCTGAAATCAAATCTGGATGCGGCGAAAACACATCGTAAGGCAGTGTTTCCCAGTCCGGCAGCAGATGCACGCTTAACTCTGGTGCAAAGTATGGAATTTCTTCCAACAACCTTTGTGCTTCAAACGCATTAGACGTAATCACCACTAATGGTGATTTTTTAGCAAAAAGTGTTGTTTTTAAGCGACATGCAAGTGATGCTAGAGATAAGCTATCTAAGCCATTGGCAGCATAAGAAAAACGACTTTTTTGACCTGACTTTGGGGGAGTTAACTGCATAAATGAACTTGAAAATGACTTGGATAATGAGGGCTTATTACCTATTATAACCTTAAGCCTGATGGTTAAATAATTTAGGTTATAACAATAAAAGAATAATTAAGTACAAATAAAAAAGTATTGAGGAGCTTCAATCAAATGAACGATAAGCCTATTAACGATAAGCAAGTCGTCGCGATACATGCCGCGAACTATGTTAAAAATGGCATGCTGGTTGGCTTAGGAACAGGATCTACCGCCAACTACTTTATTGAAGAACTGGCGCGCCGCCAGCTTGAAGAAAATCTAAATGTCACCACGATTGCCAGCTCAACTGTCAGCATGATAAAAGCGCAAAGTCTGGGTTTAAATGTCATTGCGCTGAACCAGGTTTCTGAGATTGATTTATATGTGGATGGCGCAGATGAAATCACACCGGATATGACACTACTGAAAGGCCGTGGCTATGATTTGGTGCTTGAGAAACTACTAGCAAAAGCAGCCAAACAGTTTTTAGTGGTAGCCGATAAAAGTAAATTAGTAGAGCGCATCGGCACCAACTTTGTCATTCCTATTGAAGTCATGCCAATGGCATGGAAAACAGCTAAACGCAGTTTAGAAGCCATTGGTGGCGTAGGTGATTTGCGCCAGAATGTCGCTAAAGATGGCTTGACGGTTACCTCGCATGGCAGCCTAGTGCTGGATATGAGTTTTGATAAATCTATCTCAGAAGCACAATTAAACCAGCTGATTAATAATACGCCTGGCGTGGTAGAGCATGGTATTTTCTGTGGGCTTGCCAGCGGCATACTCATTGCAGAAAACGGCAATGTTACTGAAGAATACTGGAAATAGCTTTTGCTAACGCTTAAGGCTGCATTAATGCGATATCCTCGCCCTATTTTCAGCGCAACACCATTAGCATTTTTACTCTCCTTTTTACTGTTAATCACCGCCTGCAATAAAACAGATGATGATACTAAGATCATTATTGAGCCGGCATCTAATGCAAAAAAAAACAAGGTAGTCACTTTTGTCACCCTCAATAGTCCCAACACTTATTATGTAGACGGCAATAAAGAGTTTGCAGGACTTGAGTACGATTTGGCTACATTATTTGTGAAGGATTTGGGTAATGACACGCAATTGAAACTGATTGTTGCCAATAATATTAATCAGGTTATTTCTACCATATTAAAACATAAAGCCGATATTGCTGCGGCTGACGTAACGGTTACAAAAGACCGCAAAGAGTTAATTGATTTTTCGGTTGATTATCAAGATGTGCAGCAATTAGTTGTTTATAACATTGAAAAAAACAAAGCAGAGCAGAAAAAACCACCAAAACAATTAAAAGATTTAGTCGGTCTACACATTTCATTACCTGCAAATTCCAGCTTTGTAGAACGCTTAAGCAAACTGCAAACCACCGAACCAGGTTTAATGTGGGAAGAACACCTGCATGTTGGATCAGAGGAGTTATTACAAGAGCTTGAACGCGGTGAGATTGATTACACCATTGCTGATAGTCATTTGGTTTCTATCATGCAAAATTACTACCCTCAGTTGGGCGTCGCGTTTGCGCTTGGCGAGCCAGAAAAAATTGCATGGGCGATGCCTAAAAACAGAAACCCCGAGCTGCAACAGAAAGTGAATGCTTTTTTTAATCGAATTAAAAAAGATGGCACTTTGCGTAATTTACTGGATCGCTATCACGGCAATGTAAAACGCTTAAAACCGGTGGATATTCAAACTTTTTTAATTCGCAGTCGTACCTTGTTGCCTAAATACAAACGGCTTTTCCAGCAAGCGCAAGAAGTAACCGATTTAGATTGGCGTCTAATCGCCGCACTTAGTTATCAGGAGTCGCATTGGGATACATTCAACACCTCTCCTACCAACGTTCGTGGCTTGATGATGTTAACGGAAAGCACCGCCGACTTGATGAAAGTGACAGATAGATTAGACCCCAAGCAGAGCATTACTGCGGGTGCAAAATATATCAACATGCTAAAAGAAACGATTCCTGAGCGCGTGCCAGAACCTGATCGCACTTATATGGCATTAGCCTCATACAACATTGGCTACGCGCATGTAGAAGATGCGCGCGTGTTAGCACAGCGTTTAAAATTAGACCCGAACCGCTGGGCAGATGTGAAAAAAACCTTGCCTATGCTGAGCAATCCAACCTATTACGTGAATGCAAAATATGGCTACTGCGGCTGTGGTCAGCCCGTTGTTTTTGTCGAATCCATTCGCAGTTATTACAATATCTTAGCGCGCTTTGAACCGGGTTATGACGCTGATGAGAACAGCTTTAAAATCGCCAGTGCCGATAATTTTAAAGGTGGCGATTTTTAAAGTGATTAACTTAAACTAGCTGAGCTATTCAATAGCTCAGCCAATGTAAAATTAAGCAGATTTAATCACTTGTAGATTGTTCATGTAAGGCTGCAGAACTTTGGGAATCGTTACGCTGCCGTCCGCATTCTGGTAATTTTCCAATACCGCCACCAAGGTACGCCCTACCGCTAAACCAGACCCATTAAGCGTGTGCACCAATTCTATTTTACCTTGCTCATTTCTAAAACGCGCCTGCAAACGACGCGCTTGAAACGCCTCGCAATTAGAAACAGAAGAGATTTCCCTATAAGTATTTTGTGCAGGCAACCAGACCTCTAAATCGTAAGTTTTAGCTGCACCAAAACCCATATCACCCGTACAAAGTGATACTACGCGATACGGTAATTCAAGCGCTTTCAGAATATTTTCAGCGTGCCCAACCATTTCTTCCAAAGCCTCATAGCTTTTGCCTGGATGTACGATTTGCACCATTTCCACTTTATCAAATTGATGCTGGCGAATCATGCCCTTAGTATCGCGCCCATAAGAACCAGCTTCAGATCGGAAGCAAGGTGTATGCGCAGTGAGCTTAATCGGCAATGATTCTAAAGGCACGATTTCATCGCGGACTGTATTGGTAAGCGTCACTTCTGAAGTTGGGATTAAATAAAGCTTATTGTCGTTGTGATTTAAGCTAAATAAATCTTCTTCAAATTTAGGCAATTGGCCTGTACCAGTTAATGTCTCTGTATTCACCAGATACGGCGTATAACATTCTTCATAGCCATGCTGTTCAGTCTGCGTATCCAGCATAAACTGCGCCAAAGCACGGTGAAGTTTGGCAATACCGCCACGCATAAAAGTAAAGCGCGTGCCTGAAAGTTTGATACCTGTATCAAAATCCAAACCCAGCGGCGTACCAACATCGGTGTGGTCTTTAATCTCAAAATCAAAAGTGCGTGGTGTACCTATTTTTCGCACTTCAACATTATCCGCCTCTGATTTGCCTTGAGGCACACTTTCGTGTGGCAAATTCGGTACATTTAATAACACGCTTTGCAGTTTAATTTGCAACTCTTCCAGTAAAGCTTCGTCTGCTTTTAGTGCGTCGCCCAAACCAGCAACTTCCGCTAATATCGCGCTGACATCCTCGCCTTTTGATTTAGCGATACCAATTTGCTTAGAAGTGTTATTGCGCTTGGCTTGTAACTCTTGTGTGCGTGTTTGTACGGCTTTGCGCTCTTGCTCTACAGCCGAGAATGTTGCTGAGTCGAACACAAACCCGCGCTTGTTTAACTGGTTAACAACGCCATCTAAATCATTTCTTAATGCTTGAATATCTAACATGCGATTCCTATTTCTTCACTTTTTTATTTATTTCTTTAAGGTCGAGTTCTTTAAGGTGCTTCAATTTTTCGCCAATTTTACCTTCTAAGCCGCGCGGTGTGGGATTATAAAATTTTGGCGGGCCATTCTTATCTTGTTCCAGCTCATCTGGAAAATACTGCTCGCCTGCCGCGTAAGCTTCAGGCTCATTGTGTGCGTAGCGATATTCTTTGCCGTAATCCAGTGCTTTCATCAATTTGGTCGGCGCGTTCCTTAAATGCAATGGCACCGTCCTAGATTTATCTTGTGCTACAAAGGCTTTGGCCTGATTGTATGCGTTATAAGCGGCGTTACTTTTGGGCGCAACGGCCAAGTAAATCACCATGTTTGAAAGTGCTAATTCACCTTCTGGCGAACCCAGCCGCTCATAAATCTGCCATGCCTCCAACGCCATTGTTTGCGCACGCGGGTCAGCCAGACCGATGTCTTCAATGGCCATGCGAATGATGCGACGACCTAGGTAAAGGGGATCTGCACCGCCATCTATCATGCGTAAAAACCAATATAATGCGGCATCCGGATTGCTGCCACGTACCGATTTATGCAGTGCAGAAATTTGATCGTAAAACGCCTCGCCACCTTTATCAAAACGGCGCAGCTTGCTTGCCATCGTCGTTTGTAAAAAAGCTTCATCTATTTCGGTAACCTTAGCGCCTTCAGCCGCGTTAAATAAGCCTTCCGCAAAATTCAGCAAACGTCTGGCATCACCATCGGCATAAGCCAATATCTGTTCTTTAACCGCGTTTGTAAGCTGAACGTTTGGTGCAACTAATTGCTGCGCGCGAGTTAGCAATAAATCCAGCTCAGCTTCTGACAGTGAATTCAGTACAAATACCTGCGCACGACTTAACAACGCACTATTCACCTCAAAAGATGGATTTTCAGTGGTCGCGCCAATAAACGTAATCAAGCCACTTTCAACAAATGGCAGAAAAGCATCCTGCTGGCCTTTGTTAAATCGGTGTACTTCATCGACAAATAGAATCGTTTTACGGCCATGTTGCTGCAGAGTTAATTCTGCCCGCTCAACCGCTTCGCGAATATCTTTTATGCCCGACAAAACCGCAGAAATCGGCACAAAATCTGCATCGGCGGTATTGGCAATCAAGCGCGCCAATGTGGTTTTCCCCACGCCTGGCGGTCCCCACAAAATCATAGAAGGTAATTTTCCAGACTGAAACGCCAATCTTAATGGCTTATTTTCGCCCAGTAGATGCGATTGCCCGACCACTTCATCTAAAGTTTTAGGGCGTAAGCGTTCGGCTAATGGCGCAGTTGGGCTGACAGTTTGAAATAAGTCGTTCACTTATTTTCTCTTTGATTTGAAGGATTTGAGGTTGAAGTTTACAACTTTAATGTAGAGTTTGCCGTCACGTGACTAAGAAGATACCTTAAAATCTCACTCACTTACTACATCGGCACCTTTGGGTGGAATAAATAAAAAGGCTGAGGCTTGCAGGATAGGGTTTCGCTCAACCGCATCAAAAGTAATGAGCGTGATGTGATTAAAGCTATCGTGGAGTTCCATTTTACGCAAACTTTCACCATTAAAGCCCAGCAAAACGCGCTCAAATCCACTCTCTTTATCTTTGGGCAGCGCCAAAACCCAAGTTAAACCATCTTTACGTACTGCATTTTTAATCGTAAAACTTTTTTCTACAGCATCGCCACCAGCCAATAAAGCAGCCGGGCTAGAACCTAATGCTTTGCTCAATTCGCGAATAGTGACTTGCTGCAAATCCGTATCATACAAAAATACTTGTTTGCCATCGCTGATAATTTGCTGTTCATACGGCTTTGAGTAATCCCAGCGAAACTTGTTGGGACGTTGCAATTGCATCGAACCTTGTACTTCTTGAATTTTTCGGCCTTGCGTATCAGTGACCACTTGGCTAAAGTTCGCGCGCATCGCATTCGTATTATTGAAAAAATCGCTCAGGCTAGCTACGCCATCAGCCAGTGCAGCCTGCGAAACTGCCATTTGTGAAGCGATGAATAAACCTGTTACTACTATTTTTTTAATCAATTGATGCATTACCTTTTGCCAACACCTCTCTGTTACCGTTGCTTTGCATGGCCGAAACCAAGCCTGCGCGCTCCATGTCTTCAATCAACCTTGCCGCACGGTTATAACCTATTCTAAGTTGACGCTGAACCGATGAAATACTGGCGCGGCGACTGGTTAACACAATATTCACCGCCTCATCGTACAGCGGATCTTTTTCTGCGCCATTGTCGCTACTGAACTCACCCGCTTCACTACCGCCTTCAGTTTCATTAGTCAAAATGCCTTCTATATAGTTCGGCTCGCCCAAGGCTTTAAGATGATTAACCACTTGATGCACTTCGTGATCGCTAACAAACGCGCCATGAATCCGCATCGGATAACCTGTGCCAGGCGGCATGTAAAGCATATCGCCCTGACCTAACAACGCTTCAGCACCCATTTGATCTAAAATCGTGCGTGAGTCGATTTTGCTGGATACTTGAAATGCTACACGTGTCGGGATATTGGCTTTGATTAAACCGGTAATCACGTCCACTGACGGGCGTTGCGTTGCCAGTACCAAGTGAATGCCAGAAGCACGCGCTTTTTGTGCCAAACGTGCAATTAACTCTTCCACTTTCTTACCCACTACCATCATCAAATCGGCCAATTCATCAATCATCACCACAATCATCGGCATTTCTTCCAATGGCTCTGGTTCATCTGGTGTTAAGCTGAATGGGTGCGGAATTTTTTCGCCAGCTTTTTCGGCTTCTTTAATTTTCTGGTTGTAGCCGGCCAGATTACGTACGCCCAGCATAGACATCAGTTTATAGCGGCGCTCCATCTCGGCCACGCACCAGTTCAGCGCATTAGCGGCTTGGCGCATATCAGTTACCACTGGCGCCAATAAATGCGGAATACCTTCATAGACCGAAAGCTCCAGCATCTTGGGGTCAATCAAAATCATGCGTACTTTGCTGGGTTCAGATTTATATAGCAAGCTCAAAATCAAGGCGTTAATCGCCACCGATTTACCCGAACCAGTCGTACCCGCTACCAACACATGCGGCATTTTGGCTAAATCAGCCACAACTGGCTTGCCTGCAATATCTTTACCCATAGCGATTGCCAATGGCGAATGCATCTCGGCATACACCTGACTACCCATGATTTCAGATAAAAACACGATTTGGCGTTTTGGATTAGGGATTTCCAAACCCATACAGCTTTTGCCCGGTATCGTTTCGACCACGCGAATACTCACCACAGACAGTGCGCGAGCTAAATCACGCGCCAGATTGGTAATCTGGCTACCTTTAACACCAGCCGCCGGTTCTAGTTCAAAACGCGTAATGACTGGACCAGGTTGTGCAGACAGCACTTTTACCTCAATACCAAAATCCATTAACTTGCGTTCAATCAGCCTGGAAGTAAAGTCTAGCGTTTCTGCAGAAGGCAAATCAACTGTATTGTTGGCAACATCCAGCAAATGTAATGGCGGCAGGCTGGAATCCATATCTGTCGCAAATAGCGTGGTTTGTTTCTCTTTTTGCACGCGCTCGCTTTGTGCGATTTCAACGATTGGCGCTTTAATTTCGACTGGTGCGCGGTCTTCAGTACGTTTGCGCTCTGCCTCAACAAACTCTTCACGTTTCTGCACCACTACTTTGCCCGCTTTTCTGTCTTGCCAATCGTGATATTTATTAATCGACCAATCGTAAGCAGCAATCAGGTTTTTACCCAATTTTTCGGTAATCATAATCCACGACCAGCCCGTGAATAAGCTAAAACCGACTGCAAACAGAGATAGCAATATCATGGTAGAGCCTGCGAAACCAAACATACTGCGCAATGCGCCATCTACCGCATTACCCAACATACCACCGCTAATCAATGGCAAAGTTGCTGGCAAGGTAATGAAATGTCCCGCTTCTAAGGCACAAGAGGAAACTAATAGTAAGAAAAAACCGACTAAATTGAATAGTAAAAATGGACGCTCTGAGATGGTTAACTCTAAACGCAAATACACCAGCCACATGCTATAAAAGGCTAAAATTACCCACCACCATGCTGAAAACCCAAATAAATACAGCAACATATCGGCAATCCAAGCACCAACTGCACCACCTGCATTTTGAACGATAGCGTTGTCAGAAGCCATGTGTGACCACGAAGGATCCTGGTTATCATAACTCACCAGAATCACAGCAAGATACAAACCGACCAATACCAAACCCAGCCACCATGCCTCGCGCACCAAGCTGGCTCCGTGTTGTTGCGATGGACTAGGCGGTGCTTGTAGACGGCCATTCACGGCCGAGGATTTTTTATTAAAAAACAAACTGTTACAAACCTTATGATAATGAGAGAATTTTTTATTTATTATAACAAAATCAAATTGCACAAAGCATGTCTATACAATTAATATTAAGCAAACTAACATTACACATATTAATTCAGTTGATTAAGCATTTATTGACCAAAGGAGCATCACATGGATATTGGAATTAAAGAACAAGATAGAAAAGCGATTGCGGAAGGCTTATCACACCTATTAGCTGACACTTATAGCCTGTATTTAAAAACGCATTACTTCCATTGGAACGTAACGGGCCCAATGTTCAATACGCTGCATTTGATGTTTGAAACCCAATATAATGAACTTTGGTTGGCTACAGACCTCATTGCCGAGCGCATTCGTTCTTTAGATGTATTTGCACCAGGCACTTACAGCCAATTCGCCGAATTATCTTCTATTAAAGAATCCGCTGGTGTGCCAAAAGCCAACGATATGATTGCAGAACTCGTTGCTGGACATGAAGCAGTCTGCCGCACTGCACGCAGCGTATTCCCTGCTTCTGATAAGGCTTCCGATGAAGCGACGGCGGATTTATTAACACAACGTTTGCAGCTGCATGAAAAAACAGCCTGGATGCTAAGAAGCCTTTTAGAAAAATAACGCGCTAAAAATTAATATTAATGCAATAAGCTTGCTTGAAAAAGCAGGCGTTCAACCTTACCTTAATAACTATCAGTTAATCTCAGAAAGCAATTCAACATGGCAACACGTCACGTCCATCTTCTTATTTTGGGCTCAGGTCCTGCGGGTTATTCGGCAGCCGTTTACGCTGCACGCGCCAATTTAAATCCTGTATTAATCACTGGCATTGCGCAAGGCGGCCAATTGATGACCACTACAGAAGTAGATAACTGGCCAGCAGATAACGAAGGTGTGCAAGGCCCGGAATTAATGGAGCGTTTTCAAAAACATGCTGAGCGCTTCAATACTGAAATGATTTTTGATCATATTCACACCACGCATTTGACTGAAAAACCGATTCGCTTAGTTGGCGATAGCGGCGAATACACATGTGACGCGCTGATTATTGCGACGGGCGCATCAGCCAAATACCTAGGCTTACCAAGTGAAGAGAAATTCAGCGGAAAAGGCGTTTCAGCTTGTGCGACATGTGATGGGTTTTTCTATCGCAATCAAGAAGTTGCCGTGATTGGCGGCGGAAATACGGCGGTTGAAGAAGCACTATATTTAGCGAATATTGCCAGCAAAGTGACTTTGGTACATAGGCGCGATAAATTCAAAGCCGAAGCTATTTTGGTGGATAAGCTCAATGCGCGCGTGGCAGAAGGCAAGATTGTTTTGGAAACATTTAACACGCTAGACGAAGTATTAGGCGATGCAACAGGCGTAACTGGAATGCGCATTAAAAACGTGAATGACAACACCACAAAGGATATCGATTTAAAAGGCGTATTTATTGCTATCGGCCATAAACCGAATACCGATATCTTTGAAGGCCAACTGGAAATGGAAGGCGGTTATATCGTGACGCAAGCTGGTCGCAAAGGTAACGCTACCGCTACTAGCATCCCCGGTATTTTTGCAGCGGGTGATGTGCAGGACCATATCTATCGCCAAGCGGTAACCAGTGCAGGGTCAGGTTGTATGGCAGCTTTAGATGCTGAGCGCTATTTAGATGGCTTGAACTAAATTAATCTAATTACTTAACATAGAATCAAGGCAATTTTTAATCGATGATGACACCATGGCAAAACCTAAACCATCATCGATTAAAAATCAGTCACTAACACCAAAACCACTGGCGAAAAATAAAGTCGCGCTAAACGCAATACCGCTCACAAAAGCCGAAGCAAAAGCCATTAAGAATGAGCTTACGCAACTTAACTTAGCAAAACAAGAAGCATTAAAAAATCAGCAGAAAATTGCTGAGACACCCGCCACAGAACAAGACAAACACTTATTTCTAGAGGCCGTTAAGAACGCGCGCCCTTTAAATACAGAACCGCAGCACTCCGAAAAATCCTACCCAAAACCTGTCCCCAAACAATTTATACGCGATGAAAAACAAGCCCTTAGAGATAGCCTAAGTGACGACTTTTACCCTGCGCACGAACTGGAAAGCGGCGAAGAACTGCTTTATCTGCGCACAGGCCAATCGCCCAGTATTTTAAGCAAACTGCGTCGCGGCTTTTGGGTGGTACAAGCACAAATCGATTTACATGGATTGATTTCGGACGAAGCACGTGAATATGTAGCAGAGTTTTTAAGCAGCTGCAAAAAACGCAATATCCGTTGCGTGCGCATCGTGCATGGTAAAGGCCTAGGTTCACGCAACCGCGAACCGGTGCTGAAACATAAACTGCGCAACTGGTTAATGCAAAGAGATGAAGTGATTGCCTATGCGCAAGCTAAGCCTGAGGATGGTGGCAGTGGCGCGGTGATTGTTTTGTTGAAAGCTTAGATAAATAGAAAGATTGAATATGTTAGAAAATAAAAAAACCAATTTTTTCATAACTTTCACTATTGTTTTGATAGTTATTCTTCTCCTAGCTCCAATTTTCTTTTATGTACTCAAATTTGGAAACACACTCTCTAAATCTCAAGATATATGGGGAGAATTTGGCTCTTATGTATCTGGTATTTATTCACCCTTGTTATCATTTTTTACATTAATTGTGTTGTACTCACAACTTAAAGTACAAAGAATCACGAATGAAATTCATAAAAATATTAGTAAATCTAATGAAGATAGAGCTTTTGTTGAGGAAGCAAAAAAAGATGCGAGAAAATATCTTATAGATTTAAAAGCAGAGATTTCTAAAATGCAATCTGATAACAACCCTTTTTATAAAGATTTGACATCAAACTTCACATACCGAACAATCGAAGAGCTGAAAAGCCCAGAATTACATGCAATAGCTGTTAATTTGGATAGGGATAATCCAAACGTTTTGCTTAATTGGCAAAACTTTTACACGGCTTTCATGCGCCTAAAAGCAAAAATAGAATATCCATATGAACATAATTTTAGCATCATTAAAAATGAAGCATTACTGGTACTACAATATAAAGGGTGTGTAGCCTTAGACAATCTTTTATATTGCTACATCAAAGGTAGTATCAACTATCATTACGAATACAGTGATTTTGGTATTGCGACTTGCAATCAACATGTATCATAAACCCAACTCACTTAAACTCGCATGCTCATCTGGTCTGCGGCCTAGCGGCCAGAAGAATTTTCTGTCACTTTCTTTAATCGGTAAATCGTTAATACTGGCGTAGCGCAATTCCATTAAACCATTGGCATCAAATTGCCAGTTTTCGTTGCCGTATGAACGAAACCAATTGCCAGCATCGTCGTGCCATTCATAGGCAAAGCGCACAGCGATGCGGTTGTCGTCAAATGCCCATAATTCTTTAATCAGCCGATAATCCCGCTCTTTGGCCCATTTGCGGGTTAAGAATTCCACAATTTGCGCACGACCTTTGGGAAACTCTGCGCGGTTACGCCATTGCGAATCCTGCGTGTACACCATTGAAACACGTTGCGGATCACGGCTGTTCCAGCCATCTTCTGCCAAACGCACTTTTTGAATCGCGGTTTCACGCGAGAATGGTGGTAAAGGTGGTTTAGTTTCAGTATTTTCTGACATTTCAATCTCCTTCAAAAAATTAATATGATGGGATACAGTGCAAGGCGCACGGAACAATGTGCTTATAAATAGACTTTATTGCTCACCCAAAAAACCGCCGCTTTGATGCGTCCATAGGCTGGCATACAAGCCGCCCAATTGCAGCAATTCGGCATGACTGCCCTCTTCTATGATTTTGCCGTTATCCAGCACAATCAATCTATCCATCGCGGCGATGGTGGAAAGTCTATGCGCAATCGCAACCACAGTTTTACCTTGCATCAGATTATAAAGACTGGCCTGAATCACGGTTTCCACCTCACTATCCAGCGCGCTAGTGGCTTCATCCAGTAATAGAATCGGCGCATCTTTTAACATCACGCGTGCAATAGCGATGCGTTGGCGTTGCCCGCCAGACAGTTTTACACCTCGCTCACCCACATGCGCATCGTAACCAGTTCTGCCTTTTACATCACTTAAATTCAGTATAAATTCATGCGCTTCTGCACGTTTGGCGGCGGCGACCATTTCTGCTTCTGTGGCATCCGGACGACCGTATAAGATATTGTCACGCACGCTACGATGCAGTAATGAAGTATCTTGCGTCACCATACCGATTTTTTCGCGCAAGCTATTTTGTGTCACGGCATTAATATTTTGATTATCAATCAGAATCGCGCCATTCTCCACTTCATAAAAGCGCAACAGTAAATTCACAATAGTAGACTTTCCAGCGCCGGAACGCCCGACCAAGCCCACTTTTTCACCCGGTTTAATGGTTAAGTTAAGTGCTTTTAATACGGTTTTTTTGTTAGCAGTTTGCTTCTCGCTGTTGTAACCAAAATCCACCGCATCAAATTTTACTTCACCTTGTTTGACGGCTAGCGGGTTTGCATTTGCTGCATCAATGATTTTATTCTGCGTGGTCAGTGTGCTAATCCCATCTTGCACTGTACCGATTTGCTCATACAGCGATGTCATTTCCCACATCACCCAGTGAGAAACGCCATTTAAACGCAGCGCCATTGCTGTAGCCGCCGCCAGCCCACCAACGGTGACTTCACCTTTGCTCCATAGCCATAAGGCCGTTAAGCTGGTAGCGATAATCAGCAGCATATTCAATAGGTGATTCACAATCTCTACCTGGCTCACCAAGCGCATTTGCCCATGTACGGTGCCTAAAAATTCATGCATGGCAGATCTTGCATAGCCCGCTTCGCGCCCTGCGTGTGAGAATAATTTAACTGTACTGATGTTGGTATACGCATCAGTTATTCGCCCTGTCATCAAGCTGCGCGCATCCGCCTGATTTTGCGAAAGCTTGCTTAAACGCGGCACAAAATAGCTGAGTGAGATGATGTAAGTGGCTAACCAAACCAAAAATGGCAGCATGATGAGTGGATTAAAAAAGCCCACGATGGCGACCATACTGCCAAAATATACAATTACATACACCATGATATCGGCCACGATAAACCACACATCGCGCACCGCCAGCGCGGTTTGCATGACTTTTGCCGACACGCGTCCAGCAAACTCATCCTGATAAAAACTCATGCTTTGATTCAACATCAACCGATGAAAATTCCAGCGCATGCGCATGGGGAAATTGCCTGCCAGAGTTTGGTGCTTGAATAGCGTTTGCAGCGCAATAAAAACCACGCTAAAAAGCAGAATAATCGATAACCAGATTAGATGTTCGCCTTCGCGCACCCACAACTCTGCAGGCGGAATATTGCTTAACCAATCGACCAGTTTACCCATGATGGCAAACAACAAGGCTTCAAACGCGGCAATCAAACCTGTGAATAACGTCATGCCCGCCAGATAAGGGCGGAAACCTTCTGTACAGCCCCACGCAAACTGCCAAAAATTCTTGGGCGGTGTGGCGATCAGACGTTCAGAAAAAGGTGGACTGAGTTGTTCAAACCATTTAAACATGCATTTTTACTTTTTGTTGTGATTGTGATGAAGAGTATTCTGACCGTTTTTAATCATTTTTGAGTGTTAAGTTGTATCAATAGGATGATTAAAATAGGCTTTGGTTGCAAATAGTTGAAAGTACTTAATATTCAATTAACAGCAAAAAGCGACGCTGTGATGAATCAATCTCACTTACCGATTAACGTACAAACCGCTTCGGCTGCGATGCCTTCGCCGCGACCAGTAAAACCTAATTTTTCGGTGGTTGTGGCTTTAACATTGATTTGGCTAAGTTCAATTTGGCAATCGGCCGCAATATTGACGCACATTTGTGCAGTATGTGCAGAAAGTTTGGGTGCTTCGCAAATCACGGTGGCATCGATATTATTCACGGCGTAATTTTTAGTGTGTAATAACGCCACCACATGGCGCAATAACTGCCGTGAATCAATACCTTTGTAGCTGTTATCGGTAGGCGGAAAATGTTTACCGATATCGCCCAGTGCCGCCGCGCCTAGTAACGCATCGCATATCGCATGCAATAAAACATCCGCATCTGAATGACCATCCAGACCTTTATTATGCGGAACATCGACACCGCCAATAATGCACTTTCTCCCAGTGACCAGTGCGTGCACATCAAAGCCATGACCGATACGTATCACGAAACTATTAGTCATCATTGGGCTTCCTTGCTAAAAAGTGCTTCTAATAATATTAAATCTTGCGGATAAGTCACCTTTAAATTACGCAACTCACCTTGCACTAGCTTGGGGCTTAATCCTAACGCTTCAATTGCTTCAGCTTCATCGGTAACGCTGTCTTTAAATTGATGTAAAGCACTTTTTAAAGTACCGTAACGAAACATTTGCGGCGTTTGTGCCTGCCATAAATTGGCACGCGGAATAGTCTGCTTCACTTGATGATTGGCAGCGGACTGTTTTAAGGTATCCGCTACGGGCAACGCCAGCAATCCACCGACAGCATCATTTTCTAATGTATCAATCAATTGGCTCAATAAGGCATGTGTTAAACCTGGCCTTGCTGCGTCATGCACCAGCACCCAATCATCTTCATGCAATTGCGGTGCAATGGCATGCAATGTATTCAGCACTGTTTCGGCTCTGGTTTTGCCGCCCGTATAATGCAAGTGCAGGCGACTTTCTGGCTCTAACGTTAAACTACGCCAAAAATCATCTTCAGGATTCAGCGCTACGTGAATCGCTGCAATACGTGGGTGATTGAAAAAAACTTGAATGCTATGCGAAATCATTGGCTTACCACCTAGCGCAATGTATTGCTTAGGTAGCACATTTGCCATACGGTTACCAACGCCAGCCGCCGGAATAATTACATGAAAAAACGCCATGCCAATATTATAGTGTAGTGGCAATTCGTTTTGGCCTTAATAAATAAAAACTTACCCAAAACAACACGCTGAAAGGGGAAAATAATTTTTATAGTTAAGATTTATATCCCACCACAGCCATTAAGAATTTAATTGCCCAGCTTAAAATCACTACAAGCAATACACTTGAAAACCATAAAACAACCAACCAGGTTAGTCGTTTTAACCAGACTTTATCTTTTCCCATTTTGTTTGGCGCTCGCGGCATTAATGGTAATGATCATCTTTTGAAACTTTACCGCGAAAAACATAATAACCCCACGCAGTATATGCAAGAATCAGCGGGATGATAATGAGGGCGCCGATAAGTGCAAAACTTTGACTGGCGTGTGGTGAAGATGCAGTATATATAGAAATATTTGGCGGAATGATATTAGGCCAAATACTAATGCCTAGCCCCAAATATCCCAGAAAAACCATTCCAAGTGAATAAATAAAAGGAGAAGTATTGGCTTTAGCGGCCAGTGACTTTTGCAACTGATAGAAGAGACAAGCCACCATTAACGGTATTGGGGATAACCAAATAATGTTGGGCAGTGTAAACCAGCGCTCAGCGATTTGGTTACTAAGTAAAGGCGTCCATATACTCACGACTACGATAATTGCTAAAAGTATAAACGCCAGAATTCGTGTCAATCGATAGCTATTATTTTGTAGCTCACCTGAAGTTTTCATGATTAGCCAAGTGCTACCCAATAGAGCATACGTCACGACCAGACCAACGGCGGTAAATAACGAAAACGGGGTTATCCAATCTAGTGGGCCGCCTGCATACTTTCCATCTATGACATTAATTCCATTAATGTATGCACCCAAAATCAAGCCTTGAAACCAGGTCGCAGCAATAGATCCAAAGATGAAAGCCTTATCCCAAAAATGACGTTCATTTTCGTGCGCTTTAAATCGAAATTCAAAAGCCACACCACGTAGTATTAATGCCAATAACATCAGGATTATCGGCATATAAAAGGCGCTTAAAACTACTGAATAAGCCAAAGGAAAAGCGGCTAAAAGCCCTGCCCCGCCTAATACCAACCAGGTTTCGTTACCATCCCATACAGGCGCAATCGTATTCATCATAATGTCGCGATCAGTTTTATCCTTAAAGAATGGGTACAGGATACCTATGCCAAGATCAAAACCATCCATCATGATATACATCATGATGCCGAACAAAATGACGATTGCCCAAATTAACGGTAGGTCAAAATTCATACTAATCCTCCTTTTTCTCAGAAGGTGTCGAATGCGGCGGATGAAATTCTGCTGCAATAATAAAATCTTCTACTTCATTTTTGTTTATTGAAAATGCATCACCTTGTAAAGATTCATTTGGTTTAGGCCCTATGCGAAGCAACCGCAGTAAATATATGACGCCTACACCAAAAACCAGCAGATAAATAACGATGAACAACGTTAAACTAATGCTCAGTTCGGTAACGCTGTGTTTAGTCACTGCATCAGCAGTGCGCATCAGACCGTATACGATCCACGGCTGACGCCCGATCTCTGTGGTATACCACCCTGCAAGCATCGCCACGATACCAGCAGGCCCCATAATTAGAGCGAAACGCAGGAAAAGCTTATTTTGGTAAAGGTCTTTTTTCCAGCGTGCCCATAGAGAAAATAAACTTAACAAAATCATGAGCAATCCCAGCCCAACCATCACACGAAATGTCCAGAATACAATGGTGGAGTTAGGTCGATCTTCTGCAGCGAAGTCTTTTAGTGCCGGTATTTGCTCAGTCAAAGAGTGGCGTAGAATCAAGCTGCCCAAAGTTGGAATAGCCACTTCGAAGTGATTTTTTTCCGCTGCCATATCAGGCCAGCCAAACAATACCAATGGAGAAGCTTTACCAGGTATATTTTCCCAATGCCCTTCAATGGCAGCAATTTTAGCGGGTTGGTATTTCAAGGTATTCAACCCATGAAAATCACCGACCATTGCTTGTATAGGAGAAACGATCAAGACCATCCACATGCCCATTGATAGCATCTTGCGGATACCGACATTCGTATTGCCTTGCAATATCTGCCATGCCGCTGCCGAAACAACTAAAAGTGCAGTAGCCAGATAAGCGGCCAATACCATATGAATAAAACGATACGGGAAAGATGGATTGAAGATTATTGCCAGCCAGTCAACGGGAATCACCTGACCGTTGATGATTTCAATCCCTTGCGGGGTGTGCATCCAACTATTTGACGCTAATATCCAAGTGGCAGAGATTAAAGTACCGAGGGCGACCATTAATGTTGCTGCAAAATGAATGCCCGGCCCTACTCGTGACCAACCAAAAAGCATAACCCCCAAAAAACCTGCTTCTAAGAAAAAGGCCGTAAGGACTTCATAAGCTAATAATGGCCCGGTAACACTTCCTGCAAATGTCGAAAACCCTGCCCAGTTGGTTCCGAACTGGTAAGCCATCACCAAACCTGAGACCACACCCATTCCGAAACATAGTGCGAAGATTTTTACCCAGAAATGATAAAGGTCTAGAAAAACAGCCTGCTTGGTCATTAACCAGCGAGCTTCTAGCACAAACAGATAACTGGCTAACCCAATTGAGATAGCAGGAAAAACAATGTGAAAAGATATAGTAAATCCAAATTGAATTCGCGCTAAATCTAGTGCTAAATCAGACATCACTCTTATCCTTAAACTGTTTTATCACAACAATGCGTGCTAGAGCTTTCCTAATAAAAATTAATCGAATGACTTGCAGAATCTAAAATATCATCATGATCAAACTTTTACACCTCACCATTAAGTGAAATCGCAAATTACGCATCACCAAACTTCCATACCGCTTCTGTATTCAGCTAACATGTATTATCACCTCAACTGATGCTCAATAAAAATGAAATTTAGCGATTTTTAATATTCAAATTGCTGATGAAATAAGCCTTAAGCTGACCTTATTTGTTTTTATCACATTAACGGCTAATTTGCATTAATCATCAGCCGTCGCGCTGATTCTATGAATACTCAAATCCGCGCCGTCAAACTCTTGCTCTGCACTCATACGAATACCGCTTATTTTTTTAAGTGAGCCATACACAACAAAACTGCCTAAAACGGCAATTGTCACACCTAGACCTGTGCCGATTAGTTGTGAGATAAAGCTAACGCCGCCTATACCGCCCAACGTTTTTGCACCAAAAATACCGGCCGCTAAACCACCCCAGGCACCACACAAGCCATGCAAAGGCCAAACACCTAATACATCATCAATTTTTAAGCGATTTTGCGTTAGGTTAAATGCCCATACAAATAAGCCGCCCGCCACTAAACCCGTTGCTAATGCGCCAAGCGGATGCATAACATCTGAGCCGGCACATATTGCCACCAAACCAGCTAATGGGCCATTATGCACAAAACCAGGATCATTTTTTCCGACCAGTAAAGCGGCAAGCGTGCCGCCTACCAAAGCCATTAATGAGTTCACCGCTACCAACCCAGAAATACCTTGTACTGCCTGCGCAGACATCACGTTAAATCCAAACCAGCCAACAGTGAGTATCCATGCGCCGAGCGCTAAGAATGGAATGTTAGAAGGCGGATAAGCATGCAAACGGCCATCTTTACCATAACGCCCAGCACGTGCGCCTAATAAAACAACTGCAATTAACGCAATCCAACCACCCATTGCATGTACGACAACTGAGCCTGCAAAATCATGAAACTTGGCGCCAAAACTGGTTAACAGCCAATCCTGGAAACCAAAGTGACTATTCCATGCGATGCCTTCAAAAAACGGATAAACAAAACCTACAATTAAAAAAGTAGCTGCTACTTGCGGGTTAAATTTTGCGCGTTCTGCAATACCGCCAGAAACAATCGCCGGAATCGCTGCGGCAAAAGTTAACAAGAAAAAGAACTTAACTAAATCGAAACCATTTTTAGCAGCAAGGATTTCTGCGCCGCTGTAAAAGCTCACGCCATAAGCGATGCTGTACCCAATGAAAAAGTAGGCAATGGTCGATATAGAAAAATCCACCATGATTTTGACCAAGGCATTAACCTGGTTTTTACTGCGAACCGTGCCAACTTCCAGAAAAGCGAAACCTGCATGCATCGCCAGCACCATAATGGCCCCCAGCAATACAAATAAAACATCATTCGCCGAAACGAGTGCTTCCATTTTTTTCTCCCATCAATATGATAAATAGTGTGTATTTATTATAAAACTGGGCAATAGAAGCAATATTTAAGCCACTAACACTGGCTTGATTATTAAGGATATTTTTTATAAGAGAGAATTAATTTGCACACAATTAGTGCGATGCACAATTAGCAGCACTAATTGTGTGCAAAATTTATGTGCAAGATATTACAGCTATAACATGCTGACAGTATTGCCATTTAGGATATATTTTTCTGCGTCCGGATTACCGGACCAAAAATGAAAAAACTCGCGCACAACTACTAAAAATAAACGGCGATTTTTCTTCACTTCAAACAAAGGCAATGTCGCATCGACGGTTGTACGGTAAATTTTATTGCTTTTATCCGGAGCATCCCGTAATCGCACCAGCAAAACCTTAGCTAATTTTAAGCGCGTATCAATTAAGGTCTGCTCTGCGTTTTCGTTACGCAGCGCCTTTGTGTAGGCTTTTAAGGCCCAGCTATCCGTGGTTGAAAACTTTTCCTGGTCAACGTTATGCCACAAACTGCTTAAGCTGACCTCTACTGGCTTCCATTCAATTGGTAGCTGATCTTTAGTAGCGCTTTTGCAAAACTGTGCAACCGCCTTTAAATCATTAATCCAAAACGGGTAATACTCACGCGCAATGATTAAACTTTCGGGCCAATCAGATTCTGCGATTGAATCCATCATTAGCTCAATCGCAAGCCGATATTCCCCGCCATTGGTACTTTTATCGGCCAACAATGGCAGCAATTTATTTAAAAAACTAATGCGCTGTACAAATGTTTCAGGTCCAAAACCCTTCGCTGTTAATAGCTTAAAATAAACTTCCAGCGCTTGTTGCTCACGTTGTTGAATCATAATTAAATAGCTAGTTTGTTAAAGCTGAATTGTTAAAGTGGGTTAAACTATATTTTAGATTCTACTGCATAATCTATTGAAAAATATAATAAATCACGCATATAACTAAAGGCAAAGCTGTCGCGATTCACTTAATTTTTCACCCAATACTGACTTAAGTGTTTATTTATAATCAAAAAAGTAAAAATATGTTCGAGCTCATCTTACTCATTATTATGTTGTTTCTCGCTTGGTTTTGGCAAGATACAGTTTCCAAGCGCGAGATTGCAATTATGTTGGGACGAGAATTAGCCCAGCGTTACCAACTACAGCTATTAGATGAAACGGTTGCATGCCACAAAGTCAGGCTGGGGCGCGATAGCCGCGGACACGCACAATTTCAGCGGCTTTATGTATTTGAAGTAACCGCAAACGGCGCTGAGCGCCTGGAGTGTAATTTGCAGTTGCTAGGTAAACAATTACAAACTTGGCATATTCCACCGTACGTGCCGATTGTGCATTAGCAGCCTTAATTGACCCAAAATGTATTGTCGATAAAATAAATCTATTCAACGTTCATTTTGTATGGATATGCACTACATTGGCCGATACGCCCCCTCACCTACTGGACCACTGCATTTTGGCTCGTTAATTGCCGCCGTCGCCAGTTATTGCGATGCAAAAGCTAATGCCGGAAAATGGCTGCTGCGTATTGAAGATTTAGATAAGCCACGCGAAATAGCCGGTGCAGCAAGCACCATTTTGCGGCAACTTGAAACTTTCGGTTTTGAGTGGGACGGCGAAATTATCTACCAAAGCCAACGCAGTCAATATTATGCTGATGCGTTCGAACAACTACAAAAACAGCAGTTAATTTACCCCTGCACCTGTACACGCAAAGAAATTGCCGATTCCACCACGCATTCTGGTATTGAAGGCTTAGTGTATCCAAGCACCTGTTTGCAACGTGCCATCAAACCGAATACAGCGCCTGCTTTTCGCATTAAAACCAACGCTGTGCCAATCAGTTTTAATGACACAATACAAGGCAATACCAGCCAAACCTTAAGCATGGATAGCGGCGACTTTGTACTCAAACGTGCAGATGGGCTATTCACTTATCAACTCGCTGTCGTGGTCGATGACGCCGCACAAGGTGTTACGCATATCGTGCGTGGTGCAGATCTACTTGCATCCACCCCACGCCAAATTTATTTGCAGCAATTATTGCAGTTAACTCATCCAATCTACACTCACGTGCCGGTAGCAACAAATGCAGCGGGAGAAAAGTTAAGCAAACAAACCAAAGCGCCGGCAGTTGATACGCAATCTATTGGGCAAGCTTTGTTTCATGCATTGGATTTTCTGGGGCAAAACCCACCGACCGAGATTCAAAATAGCCAGCCGGATGAGATATGGAATTGGGCCATTACAAACTGGCAGTTACATCAGATTCCACGCCAAAAGTATGTCTTTTACAACAAGCAATAAAATATGATCCAGATGCTTTCATACATCACGTGATTTTAATCGCAATTTTTAAGCGTAATCTAAGTTAACGCTTAAGCCAATGTTAAAATACGCGTTATGAAAAATTCTACCGATACGCTTCACCACTTTATATTTGAAGACAGATTCAACAACCCGATGCCCATACGCGGCAATCTGGTGCACTTAAACGATACTTACCAGCAAGTGCTGCAGCATCAAACTTTACCTACAGTTTTAAAATATGCTTTGGGTGAGTTAATGGCTGCCAGTGCATTGTTATCTGCCACACTTAAGATGGATGGCGCGTTGGTACTGCAAATACAAAGCAAAGGCTTGCTTAAATTATTGGTGGTGGAATGCAGTTCAGATTTAAATATGCGCGCCACAGCAAAGTGGGATGAAACAAAAGTTAGCCAAATTGAAGAAAAAATATTTTTTGATTTGGTTAAAAATGGGCAATTTATTATTACGCTAGACCCGAAAGTAGGCGAAGCTTATCAAGGTGTTGTGCCAATTGAGGGCGAATCAGTCGCAGAAATGCTGCAAAACTATATGTTGCGTAGTCAGCAGATTGACACTTCGCTTTGGCTACATTGTGATGAAACAAGCGCGTCTGGCATGCTATTACAAAAACTGCCTGATTTCGGCGGACATCTAGGCGGCGTGGCTGCGCCAGTTCTAGATTACGATGCTGATGCCTGGAATCGCATGAATCATTTGGCAAACACGGTCACTAATGACGAACTGCAAAACTTGCCTGCCGAAACGTTATTAACCCGCCTTTTTGGTGAAGAGGATATCCGTTTATTTGAGCCAAAATCTACACAATTTCACTGTAGCTGCAATCAAAACAGCGTGGCGAGCATGTTGCGCATGCTGGGTGAAGAAGAATTAAACAGCATTTTGGCCGAATTTGGCAAAATTGAAGTGAACTGCGATTTTTGCAATAAGCACTATCTATTCGATGCCGTAGATACCGCGCAACTATTGGCGACTGAGGCAAGTGTGAACATCAGCAACGCCAAGCACTAGCATCAAAGCAAAACTTAACCCATTACTTACAGGCAAAAGGCAAAAACTTAACGTCAATATTGGTTCTGTTTTCGCCAAACACCGTCATATTAGCTGGCGCTTGCGCGTTGCCACACACCCAAGCGACTGGTACCGCTTGCGATTCTTCAATCACCGCAGGGCGAATGGTCAAAATCTTACCTTGCAATTGCGCTCTGGCTTTATTGCCAAAAGTCATGTGAATAACGCCGTTATTCACTTCAAGCGCACTAATAAAATTGCTCACCACTCTATCTGGGGTTGGCAATCCTGCTTCTTTATTATCCACTGGCAAGGTTTTAAGTGCTTTCCACTGCGCCGCTGCAGGCTCTTTTGCAGCATCTGCTAAAGGAATCGCGGCGGACACTTGTTCTCTGATAATGCGCTCAATACCAGACGGAATCGCAATCATGGCTAATATCGCGATAATCGCCACCACAACCATCATCTCTACTGCCGAAAAGCCACTTTGGCTCGGCTTAATACTTTTTACTTTTATCCATCGTCTTATAACACACTGTGTTTTAAGCATAATTACTCCTTTTGTATCTCTTAGCTCAACTAGCTAGCTTGCCGCTTACGTTCAAACAAGCAAATAGCCGCAGCCGCAGCCGCATTAAGCGATTCCACTGCCAGCCCATTCGTTTGACTCATGGGAATGCTGATACGTTTACTACAATTTTCAATTGTTTTTGTTCTTAAGCCCGCACCTTCGTTGCCTATCACAAAGGCACTCGCATGACTTAAATCTTGGCTGTATAGCGATTCACCATCCATAGTGGTTGCGTAACTACTGCCATTAAAATTTTGTAGCTGGGTACTTAAATCGGCATTTTCCATAATCGGCAACACAAATTGTGCGCCCTGCCCGCCACGTAACGCTTTAGGCGACCAAGCATCGGTGCAGCCTTTGCTTAGATAAACTGCTTGCACACCAGCGGCAGCGGCTGTGCGCAGCATGCTGCCTAAGTTACCCGGATCTTGAATGTCTTCCAGCATCAATACAAATTGCGGTTGCTCTGGTATTTCTAAAACGGGTGTTCTCACCACAGCTAAAATACCTGTGCTACTCGCCACAGGCGTAAGCTCTGCAAACATCAGCGTAGGGAACATAATCGTATTCACATGCTCAAGCTGCTGCATCAGATTACTGGCTTCTAATGTGCTTTTTCCTTCTGGAATAATGATTAACTCTGGTTCACCAAAGGTTTGCAGATACGCTTCTATCAAATGCACACCATCAAGGACTGTTTTGCCCTCTGTTTTTCTTTCACGTGCGTTATCAGCCAGCTTTTTAAGGTATTTAAAAATCGGATTATCGCGCGAGGTAATATGTTTAAAGCTCATAGAAGTTAGAAATTCACACAAAAATTTACAAAAGTTAAGCCCATTTTAACCCAAAGCAACTTGTTCATTCTGATTATTAAGCGTAAATTACTTCGCGTAATAACTCATAAAAATCATGTCATTGGGAGGCTTAAATATGTCATTAACAAAACGTTCGATAGCAGAATTAATTGGTACTTTCTGGTTGGTGTTGGGTGGTTGCGGTAGCGCGGTTTTAGCGGCCGGCATTCCGGAATTGGGGCTGGGTTATTTAGGCGTTGCGTTCGCTTTTGGGCTGACAGTTGTCACCATGGCATACGCGATTGGTCACATTTCGGGCTGCCATCTCAATCCAGCAGTTTCAATCGGTCTTGCGGCTGGCGGACGTTTTAAAGCTTCTGAATTACCGCATTATATTATTGCGCAAGTCATTGGCGCAATTCTGGCCGCCCTACTCATCCGCACGATTGCAAGCGGCATGGAAGGCTACACTGGCGGCCTAGCTTCTAATGGATTTGGCGCACACTCACCACACGGCTACAGCATGGCAGCGGCTTTAATCACCGAAATCACGATGACAGCCATGTTTTTATTCATCATCATGGGCGCTACAGACAAACGTGCACCTGCTGGATTAGCACCATTGGCAATCGGTTTTACGCTTGCGTTAATCCATATGATTAGCATCCCTGTCACCAATACATCGGTTAACCCAGCACGTAGTACTGGCCCTGCCCTAATTGAAGGTGGTATTGCGCTAGATCAATTATGGCTATTCTGGCTAGCACCCATTATTGGCGGCGTGATTGGTGCGCTGGTATATAAGTTTTTGAATAAAGAAGATTAATCGCATTAATCCTGATTGAACGCCCGCCAGATGTGGGCGTTTTCTTTTTCAAGATAATCAAGCGTGCTTTATAATGCACACATGGCTAAAAAACTCGACCTAGAACGTATTCTCAGCAAACAAGGTTTCGGCACCCGCAAACAATGCCGCATTATGATTATCAATGAAGAAGTCACCGTTAACGGTGATTTATGCGATGACCCAAGTGCAACATTTGAACTGGAAAACTTAAAATTCACCGTAAAAGGTGAAGCATGGGATTACCGCGAAAAATCTTACTTGATGCTGCATAAACCCAGCAACTACGAATGCTCACACAAAACCCAGCATCACCCGACTATTTATAGTCTATTGCCGCACCCATTAGTGGTTCGCGATGTGCAGTGTATTGGCCGCCTGGATGAAGACACCACTGGCTTAATACTCATTTCAGATGACGGCCAGTTTATCCATCGCATGAGTTCACCCAAACACAAAGTACCAAAAGTGTACGAAGTGACCTGCAAACATAAAGTGAGCGATGAACAAATCGCACATATTCTAAAAGGCGTACAGTTAATCGATGAAGATGCGCCAATCGCTGCGCTAGCTTGCGAAAGAATCAGCGAAAACGTGATTCATATGACGTTAGCAGAAGGCAAATATCACCAAGTCAAACGCATGGTCGCCGCAATTAGCAACCGCGTAGAAGCTTTAAAACGCATTCAGATTGGCGAGTTAAAGTTGCCTGATGATTTGAAAGTTGGGGAGTGGAAATGGTTAAGTGAGGGTGATATGCTGTTGTTGAATGCAAAGTAAATTTACTTAGTTTAGATGCTTTTGAATACTGCCTTCATGATTCATTAGGTGCACAAAACTTATCAACCCATTGTTTAACCAAGATTGTTACTTTTTAATAAAATTAACAATCTGCCTGAATAAAATATTAAATTCTTATTTGGCACCTATTTTACGTTATGCATTTTTTCAGGACTTAGCAACATGACAATTACCGCTCACCTAGATGACCTCAGTGATGAAGGATTAGATATCTTACTTCGTATCGCATTGCATACCGATACGAGACAAATCGACGACTGGCGTTCCATCGGCGCTTTAATTGAGTCACGAAATATTACTGTTACTTACATTAAGGACTCACTGTGGTCAGCAGAAATTCCAGATGATGCGTCTGGAAAGTCTTTTGAGTCAGAGTTTGGGCACAATTCAAGAGTTGCGGTCGCATGCACCGTCATACGTGCTCTCTTTCCCGATGGACCGGCATTTCGTATTTCGAAAGACAAAGCAGCCGAACTTTTTACTGAAAAGTTTCTCAGCAGCTCTACGTGGCAACTCAGTATGCAAATTGCGGGCTTAGAGCCAGAAGACGATGGAAAAATATCCGTCTTTGTCAACTACCCATAACTTGCCAGCGCGCCATCTCTAACTTTACATTCAAACGAACGTTGTGCGATAAAGCTGCAAATGCTGATTACTTCCACGTTTAAATTCACTTTTAAACATTTTTCGCTTTCCAAGCTTTACCCCGTATAATGCCTTCACCCTGCAAAAACCAATCTGTGCAGCGGCCATATTTTTATTTCCCCTATATTTGTTTGTCTCGATTGGTGTTGCAGGAAATGCAACAGGCCAACTTTAGTTTTTTGAAAGTTTTACTTTGTCTATTGCATCTACTCAATCTATTAACACAACCACGCCTGCCGAAACCGTTAACTTGCATTTTAATCAGCTAGGCCTTGCCGAACCTATTCTGCGCGCGATTATCGACGCGGGCTATACCACACCAACACCTATTCAAGCGAAAGCGATTCCCGTTGTTTTAAACGGTGGTGATTTGTTGGCTGGCGCGCAAACTGGCACTGGCAAAACCGCTGGTTTTACCTTGCCTTTATTGCACTTATTGCACTCTAAACCCAAACAAAACAAAGCTGGCCAACCACGTTGCTTAATGTTGACGCCAACTCGTGAATTGGCCGCGCAGATTGAAGAGTCAGTTAAAACCTATGGCAAATATTTAAATTTAAAATCGATGGTCGTATTTGGCGGCGTGAATATTAATCCGCAAATTAACCGTTTAGGTAAACCAATCGATATTTTGGTCGCCACACCTGGCCGTTTGTTGGACTTAGCCAATCAGCGCAAAGTGGATTTATCAGCCGTGGAGTTTTTGGTGCTGGATGAAGCGGATCGTATGCTGGATATGGGTTTTATCCGCGATATTAAAAAGTTGCTGGCCATGTTGCCAAAGCAACGTCAAAACTTGCTGTTCTCTGCGACTTTTTCTGACGAAATTAAAACACTAGCCGATGGATTGTTGCATAAACCGGGTTTTATTGAAGTTGCGCGCCGCAATACTGCATCTGAAATGGTTGAACAGACCGTGCATCTGGTTAAGCAGGCGCACAAAGCCAGCTTGATGAGCTATTTGATTAAAACCAATAACTGGCAGCAAGTACTGGTATTTACCCGCACCAAGCACGGTGCAAATCGCTTGGCTGAAAAACTAATCAAAGACGGCATTCCTGCCGCTGCGATTCATGGCAACAAAAGCCAGGGCGCGCGAACCAGAGCGTTAGCCGAATTTAAAAATGGCGACATCCCTGTTTTAGTGGCGACTGATATTGCCGCACGCGGCTTGGATATTGACCAGTTGCCGCAAGTGGTCAACTTTGAATTGCCGAATGTGCCAGAAGATTATGTGCATCGTATTGGTCGTACCGGCCGTGCTGGTAGCAGTGGCGCTGCGATTTCTTTGGTGGATTTTGAAGAAGCGAAGTATTTAAAAGATATTGAAAAGCTGATTAAGCGCGAAATTCCAAAAGTGGCTGTAGAAGGTTTTCAAGCACCAACGCATTTAGAGCCAGAAGCGCCTCGTGGGCCTAGAAATCAACCACCTAAGGCTAAACAAGCCAAGCGCCCACAAGGTAATGGCCAAAAACCAACGCATTCTAAACCGCAAGGTCAAAAGCCATCACATCAAAAACCTTTTCAAAATATGCAACAGCCAAATGGTAGTAAACCTGCACATCACAGTGGGAATCGAGGTAAATAAGTTTGGATATATGGGTGGATGCTGACGCTTGTCCTGTCGTGATTAAAGAAATTCTATTTCGCGCCGCGATTCGCACAGGAATCAGCACCACACTGGTTGCCAATGCATTTCTTCGCGTGCCGCCCTCGCCTAATATTCGCTCCATTCAGGTGGATAAAGGTTTTGATGTGGCGGATAATTATATTGTGCAAGCCTTGCAAGCGGGCGATTTGGTGATTACGGCAGATATTCCATTAGCTGCCCAAGTGATCGCAAAAGATGCGCATGCGCTTAACCCGCGTGGTGAAATGTATTCGCCAGCGAATATTGCAGAGCGTTTGGCTATGCGTAATATGATGGATGAATTACGCAGCCAAGGTGCAGAGATTGGTGGGCCTGCGGCGTTTAATCTAGCAGATAGACAAGCGTTTGCAGCAGAACTGGATAAGTTTATCGCGCGCCATACAAACATTATCGCTAACAAAATTAGGGGTTAAATGAATGCAAAGCTTACTGCAAAAAATAATATTGATTGTTTTATGTTTTAATTTACTCGCCTGTTCTGATGAGCAAGACAACATCAAAGTTGTAGACAATATAGACGCCAATCAATATCTTGGCACCTGGTACGAAATTGCCCGACTGGATCACAGCTTTGAGCGCGGCTTACAGAACGTCACAGCCAATTACATACAAAATAATGACGGCACAATTAAAGTGATCAACCGTGGTTTTAATACCAAAAAGAATGAGTGGAAAGAAGCAGAAGGCAAAGCTTATTTTGTAGAACCGACCAATAAAGATGGTACTAATACTGGCAAATTAAAAGTATCTTTCTTTGGGCCATTTTACGGTGGCTACAACATTATCGAGCTGGATAAGCCCTATTACAATTACGCGATGGTCACCAGTGGCAAAAATTACTTATGGATATTGTCGCGCACACCACAACTCGCGTATCCCATTAAACAACACTTGATTGCACGTGCCAAAGAGCTGGGGTTTGCAACAGAGGATTTGATTTACGTTGCACAAACCACTGAAATCATCGACTACAAAGCAGGACCGCACGTTAGCCCCTAACCGTATGATTAAATAGAAAAACGCCCAATATGAATTGGGCGTTTTTATTGGTTAATGCTTATTTAGCTTAAAGTACTTATTTTAGCTAAATAATTTTAACCTCTAACTTCTAAGCCATTTCTAACAGATTTAACACCTGCGATTTGAGAAACGACTTGCTCTGCCCTAATTTTAGCGGCTTCGTTATCCACAAAACCACTCAGCATTACTTCGCCATCGCGTGTTTCTACGCTAATTTGCAGGCTTTTTAATTCTTTGGTGGCTAATATTTTAGCTTTGGCTTTTGCAGTAATCACACTGTCATCTATTACTTCGCCTACTGACCTATTTGAGTTGGCGCCTGATTCTGCTGCTGCCGTGTTCACAGGTTCTTGATTAGTCAGCGTTGATTGACCTTGCGTATCAAGACTGTTTTGCGGCAAAACTGCATCCGGGCGTTTACCTGATTTGAAATAGATGTACTCATTCTGGTCAATGTAACCATCATGGTCAGTATCGGCTTGGGCAAATGTTTTCTTGTTAAATGCCTTACCTTTTGAAGCCTCATGCGGTAAAAGCAAGCCATTACCTGTTGTATCCAGCGCTGCAAACTCGGCAGCTAAAGGTGCCATCCAGCTTGTGCTGTATGTTTCCGAGGTTGGTGCCGTATTCACGCTAGTAGAATCCATTGTGTCCGTTGCATCTTCTGCAAAGGTAGTCGCCGCAGTTGTGCTGAAGGCTAAAACAATCACTAAAGCTATTGGTTTGAATGATTTAGTTAAGTTATTTGTTTTCATTATGTTGCTCCTAAAAGTCATGTAGTCAGTTAAGTTAGCTACTTTTATTTAAACGTGCATGGTTCTAATCGTGCAGTACCAGTATATTAATTAAGTTGATTACTTAATTCAGTCCTACAAAAGCTGATTTCTCTGTCAGTCACGGACTACAAACTGTGCAATAACGAAAAAGCCGCATGCTTTACGAAACATGCGGCTTTAAAGGTCAAAATTATAGATTTGGAATAGTAAGGCTTGCTAATTACGTTCTGTTTTGGAGTGGATTTAACTCAAGAGAATGGCGTTAAATTGCCAAATGTAGTGCTGGCAATACAACAAACCAAATTGACCCCTTCTAAATTTAACCTTTAACCTCTAGGCTATTTTTAACAGACTTAACACCTTCAATTTTTGAAACAACTGTCTCGGCTTTAATCTTTGATAGTTCATCATCCACAAAACCGCTCAAAATCACAACACCATTAAAGGTTTTTACGCTAATTTGCAGGCTTTTCAATTTCTTTTCAGCCAGCAAGTTTGCTTTTGCTTTAGAAGTAATCACACTATCTGAAGCAACTCTTTTGACTGCCTGTTTTTGAGCGCCTGATTTATAGTTGACAAACTCTTCTTGGTTGAGGACACCGTCTTTGTCAACATCTGCTTTTGCAAAATGGCCTTTGGTAAAAAATTCATCTTTGCTAAATTCTGTTTGGGTAAGCAACGCATTTGAATCAGTATCTAATTTTTTAAATTCTGTTTCCAACGAAAAGCGACCATTTTGAACAGAATCTGCAACAGCGTCTGAATCTAATGCAACAACTTGCATACTAGACAAACCAAAAGCTAAGGCAATCGCTAATGTTGCTGATTTTAATGTTGTTAATTTTTTCATCTTTCAACTCCCGATAACTGATTTAATAATCACATTTATACAATCGCAAGTCATTAATATTTTTGCGAATTGTGTGATGTCGCCATGTTACGCAAGTGAGAAGATGAATAAAGTCCAACAAATACTGATTATGTTGTCAGATAGGGACTACAGTCTATTTAAAATTGAGTGCTGCCTAAAGATCAAGGGGCTAAGATTTATTATCGATTAAATTAAAGCGATGGCGCCTCAAAATCCATTGGAATTAAAGCGCGGGTCAATACACCTTTTCCTGGTTCACTCACTATTTCAAAATGCCCGCCAATCGCCAATACACGATGACGCATGCCAGACAAGCCGTGTGTATGTCCATCTAAAGCTTTCATATCGAAACCGAAACCGTTATCTTCAATTTCTAATTTGATATATTGCGCATCGACAATCACATCAACAGAAACTTTGCTGGCTTTGGCATATTTATTGGCGTTATTCAACGTTTCTTGCACGATACGATACGCCACTAAACTAATGGTTTCATTTAATTGGGTATTTTCATCTGGCAAGTTTAAAGTCAACTCCCACTGATTACGCTCTGCTGCATCTTGAATAAGCGATTGTAACGCTGGCCAGAATCCAAAAGTGGTGAGTATGGCTGGATGTAACTCTTGTACGATATGGCGTTTATATTGAATGCCTTGATCCACATAACTGTTGGTTTTGCGCAACTTAGCCGCTACTTCTGCAGCTATCTCTGGCGTAATATCTTTCATTTTCTTGATGACCCAAGCAATATCCATCTTGGTTGCCGTAAAAATAGAACCGAGCTCATCATGCAATTCGCGCGATAGTTTTTGTCGCTCCCGCTCCACATCTGCCTGATAATCCAGCGCTAAACTGCGTAATAACTTGGTTTGCAATTGCAGCTTTTCTTCATAAATGGCATTTTCTTTTGATACGCGCTGCTGCAAATGGCTTTTAATGGCGAGCTCTGCCAGTAATTGCTTAATCACCAGCACCACAATCCATATCAAAATCAAAGCTCCGCCAAAGATTGAAAGTCGCGCGATTAAAATCGTATGCTGCTGCTCATTTATCTTAGCGTTTAACGCCTTATTTTGATTGTTAATTACGATATCGGTGTATCCCATGAATTTCTGCATTTCCACCAGACTTTCATCCAGATTCATCACCTGTCTCGCCTCTTGCGTTTTGCCTGTTCTCGCTAAATTAAGCGTCACTTTCATTTCGGCCGCTTTTGCTTCCAGACTTGCAGAAATAGCTTTCATCCAATCCCGCTCTTCTACTTGCTCTTTACCGGAAGAGGTGCGAATCACCAATGCTTCGATTTTCGCAATATTATCCCTGGCATCATTCAGTGCATGGTTAAATGGTTCGACATGCGTCTCTCTTTTGGTATACAAGTAACCACGCTGCGCACTTTCGGCTTTATATAGATTCGTTTTCAGCTGGTTCAACGTCACGATATTGGTTCTGATCTGACCAATCACCTCACCTTGACGATCGATTGCCTGAATCCATTTATCGCTATAAAGCACAGACACCATGGTAATCAGCAAAGCCACAGCAAGCATGGCAATCGTACGTCCGCCCAGCAAAGCGATCAGCTTTTCAAACGTGAGCCAGCCTTGATTGAACAAAACCTTTGTTTTCTCTAGTGTTTTATTGGCGAAGCTTTGTATAGCCGGATTCAAAATATGTAATCGCTTTCTGACATCAAAATCAGATTATAACTTCTAATCCGTTTAAAAGCGGTTGAGTATGATTGCATCGTTAAGTTCCTCTTTTTCATCTCATGCAAAGGACTCATCATGCTTTATTACGCATTTCTCTTTTTTGTTATCGCTATTGTTGCGGGATTGCTTGGGTTTAAAGATGTAGAGTCTGGTGCGACTAAACTTGCCAAGTTCTTCTTCTTTATTTTTATCATTTTAGCATTACTCGTATTGGGCGCTGTGGTGCTTGGCCTTAACTTGGCATTTTAAACTTGGCATTTTAATAAACGAACATCTTGTAGGCGCTTTCTGACAAAGTTATCAGAAAATAGCCGCTGATAATCAGCAAGGTGTTCACATAAAGTAGTAACTGTGCATTTGCATTGCTTGACTACAAACTGACAAGGAGGTTCAAGATGCTTCATTACACCGTCGTATTTTTTATCATCGCCATTATTGCCGCAGTGTTTGGATTTGGCGGGATTGCGGCAGGTGCAACTGAAATTGCAAAGATATTATTTTTTGTATTTTTAATTGTGACCATTATTTCATTCATCATCGGTAGAAAACGTTAGTTTATCGGCTGAATTGATAGTCTTAAATATTGTTTCACCAGTTTAATTTTTAATCATTTACAAAGGTAAAGGAATTCACCATGTTTAATTCAAACAAGCAAGAAGAGTTAAAAAATAAAGCCGCAAATTTGGCTGAAAATGTGAAAGACAACGTTCAGGATGTTGCAAGTGATGTAAGACGTAGTGCCGATAAAATCGGTCAAGACTTGCAAGAAAAAACCCTTGAAACCAAACATGAAGCACTAAGCGTGATTGATAGCTTAAAGTCATTGATTAACCAATACACAAGCTCGGCTAATGTGGCGGATATTAAAAATCAGATCTTAGACAAAGCCTATGAATTAAAAGGCACTGTTAAAGATGAGGTGACACATGCTTATGAAGCTGGCAAAGAACGTACCGTTCATACTGTGCAAGAAAAACCTTTGTTGAGTTTAGGCTTGGCTATTGGTGCAGGCGTGTTACTGGGTTATATTTTGGGTTCTAAACAATCGTCAAAATAATTCTAAGAATCTGAAAGTCACCTATGTGGAACACCGCGCTGAAGTTTATTGCACAATTACTCCTTGCCAAATTCGTACGTGACCGTATGAAAAGTGTGCAGGAAGATTTTAGTAATGATGCAGAAGGCCATTTCGGCGCACTGAAAAAAAACGTAGCGGCGTTGGTTGAAAACCACGCTGCTATATTTAAACAACAACTGAATCAAGACATGAAGCGTGCAGCCAATAGTTTATTCGGCCTCGTTTTCATCTTCTTTGCGCTACTGTGTTCTGTCTTAACGGCATTAATGTGGTTATTTGCAATCGCATGGAACAGCGCTCACCGTGATGTAATTTTAGGAGTAACAATGGCTTTACCGTTATTAATCAGCGTAGGTATCTTTCTTGCTATTCGCCATACCTGGAAAAAACAGCCGCTTTTTTCAAAATCCATGATACAAATTGAGAGTGATTGGCAAGTATTTAAAGATGGATTAGATGGCACGGCAGATACTTCCGATGAAGCTAACCGATAACTTTTTTGATTCAATTCTTGATTGAATCTGTTTATTTAATTTGAATTCTAGGCCCATCTATTCATGAAAAACGTTTTATTGGTTGATGACCACAGTATTGTGCGCCAAGGTTTAAAAAACCTGATCGCCTTGGAAGCGGATTTAACAGTGACAGGCGAAGCTGGATCTGGCCTGGAAGCCATTAAAATGGTGCGTGCCAATCAATATGACATTGTTGTATTGGATATTTCAATGCCAGACAAGAATGGCGTCGATACTTTACATGATTTAAAACATGTCGCACCAAGCCTGCCTGTACTGATATTAAGCGGTTACGGCGAGTCGCAGTATGCGCTTAATTTAATTCGTAACGGCTGCAAAGGTTATCTATCCAAAGATGCTGATTCTGACGAAATTATCAAAGCTATCCGCACCATTGCCAACGGTAAACGTTATATTTCAGCAGAGCTAGCCGAGCTAATGAGTGAGCAGCTTAGCCATCCATCCGAAAAACAATTGCACGAAACCTTAAGTGACCGTGAGTTCCAGGTATTTTTTAAATTGTCTAGCGGCTTAAGCGCCACGGAAATAGGCGAGGAACTGAATATTAGCGTTAAAACGGTAAGCACTTATCGATCGCGTATTTTGGAAAAGATGAGCCTTAAAACCAATGCGGACTTAACTTATTACGCGATTAAAAATGGATTAATCACATGATGGGATGTATGTACTTTGCTAAAAAACCTGTAGCCGTATGTCAGACAAAAGCCGATTGTTTGCACTTTTTGAGTATTGTAAAATGGGTTTTGGTCAATTAAAAGCTAACTAATGCGTAACGATAAACAACATAAAATGTCAGATTTTAAAGATAACCCTCCAAACAAAGCGACATTGAGTACAAGCAATTTGCACAAATCGCAAAGTCAATCTGAGCCGATGAAAATGCTATTGGTAGAAGACTCTACTTTGTTGCGTGAAGTGTTATTTGAAACGATTAACGGCCTTAATAATGTTGCAGTAGATGGTACCGCAGACACGCAGCTTAAAGCGATTGAATTGTTAAATGAAAAACCATTTGATATTTTGTTGCTGGATATAGAGTTGGCCCAAGGTAATGGTTTTGAGGTGATTCGACATATTCAAAAAGAACCCTCTTCTTTCGGCCAGCCAATTCTCATGATGCTGACTAATCATGCCCATCCGCATTATCGTAGCTTGGCCAAAAGTTTAGGCGTGCATTATTTTTTCGATAAATCCATGGACTTTGATTTAGCCATTGAAGCGATTGAACTAGAGGCTAATCGATTTTCAAGTGCACAGCATTAAAGGCTGTATGGTTTATGTGAAGTCTTCATGTTAAAAACTGAAACTTGGGAACTGATTAGTTATATCGTTACAGCCTTTGGCTTGCCACTGGCTATTTTTTCTTTTATTTGGCAGCAACGCAAAGAACGCGAAAACGAAGAAGAAGCTGTTTACCAAATGCTGTCAGATGCTTACACTGATTTTTTGAAATTGGTCATGCAAAATCCCGATCTCAAATTACGTTCGCAATCCGAGATTCTTGACCTGACTGAAGAGCAACGTGAGCGCATTCACGTGATTTTTGAAATCTTGATTTCTTTATTTGAACGCGCTTACTTGCTGGCTTACGAAGACAATATGTCGAATAAGCAACGTCGCAGATGGGCGTCTTGGGATGATTACATGCGCGAGTGGTGCGAACGTGATGACTTTAAATTTAAGCTACCGCGTTTGTTGCAAGGTGAAGATGCGGATTTTGCAGCCTATATTCAAAAAATCGCAAACGAAGAACATATGTAAGCCTTAAAGTTAAATATCAATAGGCATTAAGTATCTGTTAATAATAAAAAATTACTGATTTACTTCTGTTAACTGGAGTTTATATGAATATTTATGAAGCATTAAGAGCAAGCCATGATACACAAAGACAGCTTTGTGAAGAGCTGCTATCCAGTGAACCCAACGCACAATCGCGTAAAGAGCTATTCAAAACATTAAAAGTCGAATTAGAGGCGCACGCTGCCGCTGAAGAGCGATTTTTATATTGCCCCATTATGATGGAAGATGCTGGCCTTTCAATCTCACGCCATGCGTTGGCAGAACATCATGAAATGGAAGAGTTGATGGAAGAATTAACCACCAATGATCCTACTGTGCAAGGTTGGCTAACGCGCGCAAAAGCCTTGTGCGAAAAGGTCAATCATCATTTGGATGAAGAAGAAAAAGCCTTCTTTCAGTTATCAGGCAAATTATTGAGTGATAAACAAAAGAATACTTTAGCCAAAGATTATTTAAGTGATTACGAGCGACTTAAGACAAAATACAGCAGCTGATGTAATTGATAATGCTCAAAAATAACCTGAATTTTCAATCGACCAATAGTAATAAGTTGAAAATCGCTGCCAGAATACTTGTAACCGCTTGGTTTATTATTGGCGGCATTATGCATTTTGCTAATCCTGAACCATTTTTACGCATGATGCCTTCTTATATCCCGTATCACTTGGCGTGCATATATATCAGCGGCGCGCTTGAATTGTTGGGTTCAATTGGCTTATGGATTAAGCCTGTCAGAAGTTTAGCTGGCTATGGTTTGATGACATTAACAGCAATTCTCACGCTGACCAATATCTATATGGCTCAACATGCTAATTTGTTTCCCGGCATTCCAGAATGGCTTTTAATTCTGCGTTTACCTGTGCAGGCTGTGCTGATTTGGCTAATCTGGTGGTGCTCTCGGCCAGAGAAAAACTATTATTTCGCTTAGCTGATTGTTTTAGTTCAATTAGCTATTATTTGTTAATCTGGCTTAATTTAAAGCCCGCTTTTTTAAATGCGTTAATTAAGCCTGTTTCACCCGCCAGATGTGATGCGCCGACCGCCACAAATACTGGTTTTTCACTTGCGGCTTGAATACTGCGCTCGGCCATCACTACATTGCGCTCATCTAATAATTTAGTACGCATCTTTGTCCAGATAGATTTAGGCAACATGCCGCTTGTGATTTTTTCATCCAAGGCGCTAATTCTGTCGGAATCACCATCTAAATAAGCCGTCATCAAACGCTCAAAGTCGGCTTCTTTTTGCGCCTGTGTGCGCTTTAACACAGCGCGCAACATGATTAGTTGCTCTTCACGACTAAAGTCATCCATCACACCAAAATGCGCTGTGCTGGTTTCCAAACCTTCAATATCCTTGGATAAATCTTCCGATTTTGCCATCAGCAAATTATCCTGCGCAAAAGGCGTTTGCGGCTTGGGCAGATCAAATATTACCGCCAGTAACCACGGCTTCATACGCAGCACAACTTCAAAATGCATCACATGAAAATCTGCCAGTTCACGCACTTGGTCAAGCTCTAGTTCTGTCAGCATTTCACGCAAAGTGGCGCCTTGCATCAATAACAGACTTTGGTCTTTATTATCCTGCTTGGTTTCCATGATAAAAGCATCCACGCTATTCAGCGCTTCAATCACATTGGGTGAAAAATCAGTGATGCGATTATCATCGGTATGCATGGTGCCAAATAGATAGCTGACAATGCCAGTGGGCGACTCCATCTTCCAAAACAAGCCTTTTTCGGTTGCCTGCACCATCACAGATGCACATAACAGGAAACTGAAAAGGATTGCTCTAGTGAATGATCGATCGCTGAACATGCGAAAAAACTAAAATCTATTTAACCCGTGCAGGCCTTGCTGCATTTTTCATATTATTAAAAGACTTAGGCAAGCTGCCATATTTCTTAGCAGGTGCAGGCTTGTTCGATTTAAACACACTACCATCAGATTGACGAATAGCGCCCATCACCGCAGGTTGAAATGCTGGCACTAAATGCTTTTTGCTATTGCCAATTAAATCCTCACGGCCCATTTTTTTCAAAGCTTCGCGCAAAATCGGCCAGTTGGCTGGGTCGTGGTAACGAATAAATGCTTTGTGCAGTTTGCGTACCCCTGCCGCTTTAGGGATAGGCACATCATCGGAATCGGCCGTCACTTTGCGTAACGGATTTTTGCCGCTGTGGTACATCGCTGTTGCCATCGCCATTGGCGTGGGCGTAAAGTTTTGCACTTGGTCTAAACGGAAGTCGTATTTTTTTAACCAAAGCGCAAGGTTAAGCATATCTTCATCCGTGGTGCCTGGATGCGCCGCAATAAAATACGGAATTAAATACTGCTTTTTACCCGCTTCGGCACTGAATTTCTCAAACATGGCTTTAAACTCATCATACGCACCCATGCCCGGTTTCATCATCTTGCTGAGAACGTTTTCTTCACTGTGTTCTGGCGCGATTTTTAAATAGCCGCCAACGTGATGCTGCACCAGTTCTTTAACATATTCTGGCGATTTAACCGCCAAATCGTAGCGCAAGCCACTGCTGACTAAAATCTTTTTAACGCCTTTAATGGCACGCGCTTTGCGATATAGCTGAATCAACGCGCTATGGTCTGTATTCAGGTTCTCACAGATACCTGGATAAACACAGCTTAATTTTCGGCATGATTGTTCAATTTTTTCAGACTTACACGCAATGCGATACATATTCGCAGTCGGGCCACCAAGATCGGAAATCACTCCTGTAAAACCATCGACTTTGTCACGAATTTCCTCTACTTCTTTCAAAATAGATTCTTCACTACGACTTTGAATAATACGGCCTTCATGCTCAGTAATACTGCAAAACGTACAGCCGCCAAAACAGCCACGCATGATATTGACTGAAAAACGAATCATCTCCCATGCGGGGATTTTGGCGTTTTTGTAGATTGGATGTGGCGCACGCGCATACGGCATATCGTAGACGTAATCCATTTCCTTGGTGGTGAGCGGAATTGGCGGCGGATTTAGCCATACTTCCCTATCACCATGTTTTTGTACCAACGCCCGCGCATTACCCGGATTAGCCTCTAAATGCAGTACACGCGAGGCATGCGCATACAAAATTGGATCTTTTGAAACTTCTTCGTAATCGGGCAAACGAACTACTTGTTTGCTTCTATCCGCTTTTGGCTTACGCACGATTTCAATTGCTTTGGTACCTTCGGGCAAATCCAGTTTTGGCTTACTCTCATCAGTCGCACAACTGGCGTCCGCTTTGCCCATCTTCATTTCATATGGGTCAACTGGCTTATCAATAGCGCCAGGGCGATCCAGTTTGGTACTTTCAATCTCATCCCAACCTTCAGGAATTTGCTTGCGTAAAAAAGCCGTACCGCGAATATCTTGAATATCCGCGACTTTTTCGCCTTTAGCGATGCGATGGCTCAATTCGACCAATGCTCTTTCTGCATTGCCATACAACAAAATATCAGCTTTAGAATCCACCAAAATACTGCGGCGTACTTTATCCGACCAATAGTCATAATGCGCAATACGGCGCAAACTGGCTTCGATACTGCCCACTACAAGCGGCACATTGGAATAGGCTTCGCGACAACGCTGACTGTAAACCAGAACGGCTCTGTCAGGACGTTTATTAGGTGCGGCATCTGGCGTATAGGCATCATCGCTGCGGATTTTTCTATCAGCGGTATAGCGATTGACCATGCTATCCATATTGCCGGCAGTAATACCAAAATATAGATTAGGCTTACCTAACGCTTTAAATGCACTGGCGTTTTGCCAATCGGGCTGCGCGATAATCCCCACACGAAAACCCTGCGCTTCTAGCAAACGACCGACTAAAGCCATGCCAAAACTGGGGTGATCGATATAAGCATCGCCTGTCACTAAAATAATGTCACAGCTATCCCAACCTAACGCATCCATCTCCGCCCGCGTCATTGGCAACATTTTGGCCGTGCCAAAACGCTTCGCCCAATATGGTCGATAGGTATGAATCGGTTTCGCTAGATTATTGGTGTAGACTTCCATGATAGGCTAAGTAATAGGCCAGACAAATATTAAGCGCGCATTTTACGCTCTAATTGCTTGATTAAAAAGCTAATATTTGTATGATTAATGTAATTTATTGAATGTTTGGCTAATCCATGCAAGTTATAACATTATCTATCCATGAAAAATAAAACCATGAAAACAATTTATTCAATCACAGGTATGACTTGTGGCGGTTGCGTTAACCGCGTTAAAGCGACATTAACACCATTTGCAGAATCTGTTGAAGTAACGCTTGACCCACCACAGGCAACGCTAAAAAGCCCAACAGCAGATTTAGCCACACTAAATGCAACCTTAGAAAAAGCAGGTCATTATGCGCTTCACACAATCGAACAACATAGCTCTACATCAACCCCGGTATCAGAAAACTTAGCCAATAAAAACTTAGAGAAAATCAACTGGTTTAGTACTTACAAACCATTAATACTGGTGTTTACCTATATTCTACTGGTGACTTTAACAGTTGAATACGCACATGGTGAATTTGATCTGCATCGTTTTATGCCCAACTTTATGGCTGGCTTTTTTATAGTCTTTTCATTTTTCAAACTGCTTGATTTATCAGGTTTTGCCAGTAGTTATGCCATGTACGATTTGCTGGCCAAACGCGTATTCAGCTATGGTTTTATTTACCCCTTTATTGAGCTTGGGCTTGGCATTGCCTATTTAATCAACACAAACCCATTATTAATCAATGCAATCACTTTAGTTGTCATGGTTTTTTCTAGCCTGGGTGTCATTAAAGCAGTCATGAACAAACAAAAAATCCGTTGCGCTTGCTTAGGTACGGGCTTTAATCTACCCATGACCACTGTCACCATTATTGAAGATTTATTAATGGCAGCAATGGCGGCCTGGATGTTAATTTGAGCATATTCGTTAATTAGGACTTGCTTAAATTGAGTATCGGCTATTATCAACTTCCGACAGGGAAAGTCGCTGCAATTGAAAACGACTGCCCTTTTCCGCCGTTAAGCCAAGCCTTAACTGAACCTAATGGCTTAATCGCTATTGGTGGTGATTTATCCGCCGCGCGCCTGTTAACTGCATATAGCCAAGGCATATTCCCTTGGTTTAATGCGGGCGAACCTGTGATGTGGTGGAGCCCAAACCCACGCATGGTTTTATTTCCAAATGAATTAAAAATTTCTAGCTCACTTAAAAAAACGCTTAAAAAAGACCTATTTGAAATACGTTTTAATACCGCGTTTCGTGAAGTAATCACCGCTTGCAGCGATATTAAACGGAATCATGAAGTCAGTAACCAGTCACACACATGGATAAGCCAAGATATGATTAATGCTTACTGTGATTTACACAACATTGGCCATGCTATTTGCATGGAAAGCTGGCTCAATAATCAGCTGGTTGGCGGCTGTTATGGCGTATTAATCAACAAGATGTTTTATGGCGAAAGCATGTTTCATACACAAACCGATGCTTCAAAAATTGCTTTTGTTCACATGGTTAATCATTTAAAAAATCAAGGCATCGGCATGATTGATTGTCAAATGAAAACGCCGCTTTTAACCAGCTTTGGTGGGCGCGAAATCGACCGTCAAGAATTCATGCAAAATTTGACCAAGCTGGTAAACTTTTAACATGAGTTTGCCCAATGAACAACCGCTACACAAGCTACAGTTTTACGTCACCACGCCGTATAAATGCGGCTACTTACCAAATAAACTCGCACAAAGTTTAATCGCCTCTCCGCAACATTTAATCGATGCCAATATCTACAACGGATTAATCAGCCAAGGTTTCCGGCGTAGCGGGAAATTTGCCTATAGACCGCATTGCGAGAACTGCCGTGCCTGCATTGCGGTGAGATTAGTATTAAGCACGTTTGCACCAACACGCGGACAAAAACGCGCCAGTAAACAACATACCGATTTAACTGCGCAAGTAATGCCCCTGCACTACAACCAAGAACATTTTGAGCTATACAGCAGCTATCAATCACTACGTCATCACGATGAAAACGCGATCGAAGCAAAAGATGATGATGAAGAGCAATATCGCCAATTTTTATGCCAAAGTAATGTGGAATCTTTAATGATTGAATTTAGAAACGCCGACAATCAAATCAAAATCGTCAGTGTCATTGATGTGGTAAAAGATGGCGTTTCAGCGGTTTATACGTTTTATGATGCGCTTGAAACTAAAGCCAGCTATGGAACATACGCGATTATGTGGTTAGCCGAGTGGACAAAAAGCTTAGATTTGCCCTATTTATACTTGGGCTACTGGATACAAGACAGCCCCAAAATGGCATATAAGCAAAAATTCAATCCTCAAGAAAAGCTTATTGATGGTGAATGGCAGTGAGATAACAAAAGCTATTGCCGGAATAATGCTGCAAAGCCCCGCATGTTACAATCGCGTTTTTGATTTTTAGCACTTACTTAGAACTTCGGAGAGACCTTCGGCATTGAAAAAACTCGTTATATTTGGTGTGGGCCTGATTGGCGGCTCGGTTGCATTGGCTTTGAAGCAAGCACGATTTACTTCGCATATTGTTGGCGTTGGGCGCACAAAATCCAGCTTAGATGAGGCATTAACATTAGGCGTGATTGATAGTGCAGAAACCGATATTGCCAAGGCTTTAGACGGCGCTGATTTAATATTAATTGCTGCACCGGTCGCACAGACAACTGCCATTCTACAAAGCATCAAACCGCATTTAAACAAACAAACCGTCATTACCGATGCAGGTAGCACCAAAGGCGATGTACTGGCAGCAGCGCATACTGTGTTGGGCGCACAGTTCAATCGGTTTGTCGGCGGCCACCCAATTGCAGGCGCAGAAAAATCTGGCGTTTCGGCAGCAAAAGTTGATTTATTTATCGGTAAAAACGTCGTATTAACACCAACCACAGAAACAAATATGGACGCCATTGCCAGCGTTACACAGCTTTGGCAGGCATGTGGTGCAATTGTAAGTGAGATGCCCGCTGAAAATCACGATGGCATTTTTGCCGCAGTGAGCCATTTACCGCATTTATTGGCATTTGCGTTGGTTGATGATATTGCTGCACGACCAAATGCTGCACAACTATTCAGTTTCGCTGCCAGCGGTTTCAGAGACTTCACGCGTATTGCAGGTAGCCATCCTGAAATGTGGCGTGATATCAGTTTAGCCAATAGAGCAGCGCTGCTTAACGAGTTAAGTGCTTACCAATTGGAATTAAATCAATTAAAACAATTGATTGAAAATGAAGATGGCGCTGGACTACAAGCCTTATTTGAACGCGCGAGTGTAGCTAGAAACAATTGGGCAAATAGCAAAACAAGATAAAGAAAACCGTTTATGGAACAATTACACTTAGCTGCTGCCAACCACGCCAAAGGCCAAATTAGACTACCCGGCTCTAAAAGCATTTCCAATCGCACATTATTATTAGCAGCATTGTCCAATGGCATCACTGAAATTCACGATCTATTAGCCTCTGACGATACCAGCCGCATGCTGGAAGCTTTAGAAAAACTCGGTGTAAAAATTGAAAATCTCGGCGGAAACACTTGGCGCGTCACAGGTTGCAATGGAAACTTACCGAATAAAAATACAGCGTTATTTTTAGGCAATGCAGGCACCGCTTTTCGCCCACTCACTGCTGCACTTGCCCTATCTGGCGGACATTACAACCTAAGCGGCGTGCCGCGTATGCACGAAAGGCCGATTGGTGATTTGGTTAATGCGCTGCGCCAGGCAGGCGCTATTATTGATTACACTGGAAATGATGGCTTTCCACCTTTTAACATTTCGCCAGCCACTTTCAATTTAAATGAACCGATTCAAATTCGCGGCGATGTTTCCAGTCAATTTTTAACAGCGCTTTTAATGGCGCTACCATTAACCAAACAGCAAGCCACTATTGAAGTAGTAGGCGAGTTAATTTCCAAGCCCTATATTGAAATCACACTGAACTTAATGGCTAAATTTGGCGTAAAAGTTCAGCGTAAAGGCTGGGAAAGCTTTACGATTGCAACCAATAGCGCCTATACCTCTCCCAAAACAATCCATGTTGAAGGCGACGCCTCAAGTGCCTCATACTTCCTGGCTGCTGGCGCAATTGGCGGCGATGTTCGAGTAGATGGTTTAGGCAAAAGCAGCATTCAAGGTGATGTACGTTTTGCTGAGGCAGTTGAACTCATGGGCGGCAATATTAGCTATGGTGAAAATCATATTCAATCCAAAAAAACCCATCAAATCAAAGAAATTGATTTGGATTGCAACCATATTCCCGACGCTGCAATGACTTTGGCAGTGATGGCTTTATTTGCAGATGGCACAACTACTCTTAGAAACATCGCCAGCTGGCGTGTGAAAGAAACTGATCGGCTCACAGCAATGGCGACCGAGTTACGCAAAGTGGGCGCAATTGTGGAAGAAGGCGCAGATTACTTAACCATTACACCACCCGAAAAATTGACACCGAATGCGGTTATTGATACTTATGATGACCACCGCATGGCGATGTGCTTTTCTTTGGTGAGTTTAGGTGGCGTGCCGATTACCATTAATGATCCTAAATGTGTGAATAAAACATTTCCGGATTACTTTGAAGAATTTAAAAAACTGGTCAGCTTATAGTGTTAAGCATTCAAAACTTAACACTATTTTTAACTAAATTAATGCATATGCAACCAGCCCAATTTCACGGTTTTGGCATATTTTTCGGGGTTGGTTTGCTCGAATTTTTTCCACGCTTTTTCGTGAAAGTAGAAAACAACCGTATTGCAGGCAGGTTCGATAATTGCCAACAAACCACCGACCATTGCGCTACCCGTTAACAAATATCCTACGGTGAATGCAACGGTAAAGTGTAAAATTGCGAATGAAATTGTTTTAGCCATGCTGAACTCCTTAAATGAATGAAACCATTATTGTTCCATTAAGAAATTTAATCCAATTGATTGTCAAAATACCATTGATAAGTTTTACTTATGCATAACACCCTCACCCCCGTTATTACCATTGATGGTCCTTCTGCCAGCGGAAAAGGCACTATTGCCGAGCGTGTAGCAGAAAAACTCGGCTTTCATTATCTGGATTCCGGTGCGTTATATAGAATCGTCGCATTTGCTGCCAAAAGAAATAATATCGCATGGAATCAAGCAGATACACTGGGTGAATTGGCAAAAAAACTCCATATACAATTTACCAAAGGTGAGATTTATTTGGATGGGGAGCGCATTACCGAAGCAGTTAGAAGTGAAGAAATGAGTCGCGGCGCATCAGAAGTCGCCATTCACCCACCCGTTCGTGATGCGTTATTGGGCTTACAGCGCAGTTTTCGCCAGGAACCTGGCTTGGTTGGAGATGGTCGCGATATGGGCTCTGTGATTTTTACAGATGCACCGTTGAAAATATTTTTAACGGCCGATGTAGAAACACGGGCAGAACGTCGCTACAAGCAACTCATCAACAAAGGCTTAACGGCTGACTATTCGCAAATTTTAGCGGATCTGCAAAGTCGTGATTATCGCGACAGCCAGCGCAGTGCTGCGCCGCTTATTCAAACAGCCGATGCGCTATTGCTGGACACCACGCATCGCAACATTGAACAAGCGGTAGCGTTCGTTTTAAATGCTTATCAGAAGCACCAGTAAAAAATCTTAAAAAACACCTAACAATCGCCATTAAAAAAGCATTAAGTCATTGAACTCATGCTATTTTTTGTGTAAGATGTCCGATTCGTGTTAAGTTTAAAACAATTAGTTTAATTTAACGTTTAATAACTGCCCCACTGCTAGGTGGGAACGCTTACGGTAATTTTCAAATTTGAAAAATGGCTTTAAGTAATTTTTTAGGTAACTCTTTTAATGGCTTCTACTTCTAACACTCCATCATCGATGGAATCTTTCGCCGCGCTTTTTGAAGAAAGCTTGGCACGTCAGGAAATGCGTTCTGGTGAAGTAATCACCGCCGAGGTTGTATCAATTGATAGTGACCACGTAATTGTTAACGCTGGCTTAAAATCTGAAAGCGTAATTGACGCTGCGGAATTCAAAAATGCTCAAGGCGAGCTTGAAGTGGCCGTTGGCGACTTTGTAAAAGTATGTATCGAAAAGCTGGAAGATGGCTTTGGTTCAACTCAACTTTCTCGCGAAAAAGCGAAGAAAATGGAAGCTTGGCTTGATCTAGAAGATGCTATGAACGAAGGCCGCGTAGTTAAAGGTTTCGTATCTAGCCGTGTTAAAGGCGGTTTACGCGTTTCTGTTAATGGCATCATGGCTTTCTTGCCAGGTTCATTAGTGGATATTCGTCCAGTTAAAGACACCACTCCTTTTGAAAATAAAGAGTGGGATTTCAAAGTAATTAAACTTGACCGCAAACGTAACAATATCGTGGTTTCTCGCCGTGCGGTAATGGAAGTCAGCATGGGTGCAGACCGTGAAGCGTTGATGAGTACATTGCAAGAAGGCGCAATCATCAAAGGTATTGTTAAAAACATCACTGATTACGGTGCATTCGTTGATTTAGGCGGCATTGATGGCTTGCTGCATATTACTGACTTAGCATGGCGTCGCGTTAAGCACCCATCAGAAGTGCTAACAGTTGGTGAAGAAGTCGAAGCAAAAATCTTGAAATTCGATCAAGAGAAAAACCGTGTTTCATTAGGTATCAAACAATTAGGTGACGACCCATGGGTTGCATTGACTCGTCGTTACCCAGTCAGCACACGCTTGTTCGGTAAAGTTTCTAACATTACTGACTATGGCGCATTCGTTGAAGTAGAGCCAGGTATCGAAGGTTTGGTACACGTTTCAGAAATGGACTGGACTAACAAAAATATCCACCCAGGCAAAATCGCACAATTAGGCGACGAAGTTGAAGTGATGATTCTTGAGATCGATGAGGATCGTCGTCGTTTATCTTTAGGTATGAAACAGTGTAAAGCCAACCCTTGGGATGATTTCTCTGCTACTCACGCAAAAGGTGACAAAGTATCTGGTCAAATCAAATCAATCACTGACTTCGGCGTATTTATCGGCCTAGCTGGTGGCATTGATGGCCTGGTGCATTTGTCTGACCTGTCATGGACACAAACTGGCGAAGAAGCGATTCGTAACTTCAAAAAAGGTGACGAGTTAAGCGCAGTTATTTTAGCGATTGATGTTGAAAAAGAGCGTATCTCTCTAGGTGTTAAGCAACTGACTGAAGATCCATCAGGCGCTACACCTTCATCTACCAGCGAAGATAAAGCAGCTAAGCCAAAAGCTAAAGCAAAAACCAAAGCTGAAGATAGCAGTACTAAAGCTGAAGATGACGCGGCAGCAGCTGGTACAACTAACCTTGGCGCTTTATTAAAAGCAAAAATGGATAGCAAGAAATAAGTTAATTAGTAATAACCAAGCTAGTTTGATGTTAATCGATATTAATTTAAACATATTAAGCTAAACAACAATAAGCTAAATTAAAGGCAACCATAAGCCATGACAAAATCAGAATTAATTAATTTATTAGCAGAGCGTTTTCCACAACTTGTTGTGAAAGACGCTGAGTTATCAGTTAAAGCAATTTTAGACGCAATGACTGATAACTTATCAACTGGTGAGCGTATCGAAATCAGGGGATTTGGTAGTTTTAGTTTGAATTACCGCCCCCCACGTTTAGGTCGCAATCCAAAAACTGGCAGTAAGGTTCAAGTACCTGCAAAACATGTACCACACTTTAAAGCCGGTAAAGAGTTACGCGATCGCGTTGATTCTGCGACTTAAAATTAGCGATTACTATCAGTTATATTAAAAACGGCGCAAAATTTGCGCCGTTTTTTTATTTGCAATCTCTGTTCAGCATTTAGCTTTTTAAATAACTCACTACAATCAATTAGTCATAAAGCTTAAGCTTGGGTAAAATACCCTCTATATAATTGATTCAAGATTGATGATGATAGAATTTGAATATTGGTGGCTGTTAGTTTTACCGCTGTTTTTTACTTTAGGCTGGATTGCCGCGCGTGTCGATATTCGGCAGCTACTCTCAGAATCCACTACCCTCCCCGCCGCTTACTTTAAAGGCTTAAATTTTTTAATCAGCGATCAGCATGATAAAGCCGTGGAAGCTTTTTCTGAAGCCGTGGAAGCTAATACTGACTCTTTAGAGCTACATTTTGCATTAGGTAGTTTGTTTAGGCGCACAGGCGAAACAGACCGCGCCATCAATCTACATGTCAATTTGCTTGATAAAAAAGAATTAACCGAGCCACAAAAAAACGCAGTAAAAGCTGAACTCGCACAAGACTATTTAAAAGCAGGTTTATTTGACCGCGCTGAAGAATTATATAAAGACTTGGAAGATCAACGTTATCGCCAGCCAGCACTACGGGCCTTATTAGAGATTTACGTGCGCGAGCGTGAATGGGCGCAAGCCATTACTACCGCAACTGAACTGGAACGTTTATCTGGCGTACCTTTTAGAAAAGAAATTGCACAATACTATTGTGAAATTGCCATGAATTTCATCATTGCGCAAAATCCAGATGCCGCACAAAAACAATTAGCATTAGCCTTGGATGCCAATAAAAAATGTATTCGTGCCAATGTGTTGCTGGGAGATATTGCAGCTAGCGCACAGCAACACCAAATCGCTATCTCTTATTGGAAACGCATAGAATTTCAGCAGCCAGAATACTTAGGTTTAATTGCCAGCAAAATGCTGAAAAGCTACCGGGCTTTAGACATTAACATTACTGGGGATGCTGAAAATACTGGCATTACAAATAATGGCAGCCATTTAAAAGAAGGTTTGGCACAACTCAATACGTATATTGAAGTCTACAAACTACCTTCGTTAATGTCTGTTCTATACGAAGCCACGCTGGCAGAAGAAGGCGCTGATAAAGCCGCTAAGCTTGCACGCAATGAGTTAATTCGCCAGCCCAGCTTAACTACGCTAGACCAACTGCTACAGGCGCGTGCAATGGCAGATGATATTAACAACCAAGACGTACAATTGATGCAACAAACCGTACGCAACGCAATTGGCAATCGCGCCGCTTATCATTGCAACCAATGTGGTTTCCGCGCCAAACAATATCACTGGCAATGCCCAGCTTGTAATGCTTGGGAATCATTGCCTGCCGAACCCTCTGAGACGGTACAGCGTGAAATGACCGTAAAAAAAACCAATCCGTAATTTAAACTCTAAAAGTTAAAAAAATGATCGATTCTAAAATCATTGTCGCGCTGGATTATGCCGATTCGACTAGCGCACTCAATCTAGTTAATCAATTAGACCCTGGCTTATGCAAGCTTAAGATTGGTAAAGAGTTATTTACTGCCGCTGGCCCACAATTGGTGGAAAAACTAATTGCCAAAAACTTTCAGGTTTTTCTGGATTTAAAATTTCATGACATTCCTAATACCGTGGCAAAAGCTTGTGAGGCAGCGAGCAATTTAGGTGTCTGGATGCTGAACGTGCATGCCAGTGGCGGAACTGCCATGATGCAAGCAGCGCTGGAAGGTGTAGATAAAAGCAAGCAGTCACCTTACTTAATCGCCGTTACAGTATTAACCAGCATGAGCCAAGAAAATTTAAATGAAATCGGCGTCGAAAATAGCATTGAAAATCAAGTGCTTAAACTGGCAAAACTGACCCGGCTTGCTGGCCTGCATGGTGTCGTTTGTTCTGCATTGGAAGCCAAATTATTAAAACAACAGTTGCCTTCAGACTTTTTATTGGTTACTCCCGGCATACGCCCCGCAAGTGCAAGCAAAGACGACCAAACGCGTATATTAACGCCAACGCAAGCCTTAATGGTAGGCGCAAGCTATTTGGTGATTGGTCGCCCAATTACTCAGGCCGCCAACCCTATTGATGCATTAATTGCTATCAACCAAGAAATTCAGGCATTTGCTTAATTAGTTAAATGCGGGATTGTAGCATCTGGTAGTTAATCCACTAAAACAGTACACTAGCGTTGACGACAACGCTCGTCAAAACACTTAAATTTAGGGAGAAACAAATGAAAAAAATACTAATAGCTTTACTCACTAGCCTGACACTTAGTTTTAATGCGTTTGCCGCAGTAAACTTAAATACCGCCACTCAACAGGAACTGGAAACTTTAAATGGCATTGGCCCAGTAAAAGCACAGGCGATTATTGATTATCGCAAAAAAAATGGTGGTTTTAAATCGGTTGATGAACTTGAAAAAGTAGATGGTGTTGGCGCAATTACACTGCAAAGCGTACGCAAAGACGTTGCAGTGAGCGGCAAAACAACGGTTGTAACACCTGCTGCAAAAGACACCAGTTTAACTAAAGCTGCAGAATCAAAAACAGGTGACGCAAAAGCTAAAAAAGCAAAAGCGGAATCAAAGGCAAAAAGTGATTTAACGAAAGACGCTAAGCCGGCGAAAGAAACTAGCTTAGTTAAATCTGCTGAATCAAAAACCGGTGATGTAAAAGCGACAAAAGCCAAGAAAGAATCTAAAGCTAAAGAATCCAAAGCCGACGTAGCGAAAGAGACTAAAGCAGCTAAAGATACTAGCGCTGCAAAAACGGCCGAAGCAAAAAAAGCAGATCCAGCTAAAGAGAAAAAACCTGCAAAAGCTAAAAAAGCGGATGCTGAAAAGAAAGAGTAATCTGAATCATTCTTAGATATTTAAGAAGTTCTTCATCATTAAAAAACCCGCTTGCGCGGGTTTTTTAATTTGCTGTAAATTAATCACGATGTCCATTGTGATTATGCTTATTGTGACCTTTGCCACGTTTCTTTTTATGTTTATGGTTGTGATTATTGTTGTTACTTACCTTAGGACTTGGCTCATCAATAACCTTACCAACTATCGCGCCGCCTGCGCCACCTAAGCCAGAACCCACAACCGCACCTGTTGTGCTACCACTCACTTTGCGACCTACATAAGCGCCACCAGCACCGCCGGCTGCACCTCCAATCACTGCACCGGCTTGACCTTCACCCTTGGTAGTGACAGCACCGCCCAAGCCACCACCTACTGCACCACCGATAACTTCGCCAGTGCTACCGCCAACAACACTACCAATCGCAGTGCCAGCAGCAGCGCCTAAACCACCGCCCACAGCTGTTTTAGCATTGCTATCTGCAGCCATCACTTGACCTGAGAATAACAAAGCTAATAAAAATTGAATCGAGATACCTTTCAAAACACACTCCTTTTAAGTACTACAAAGCCACTGCTTTGTCTCACACGTATATTACAAGATAAAAAATACTGATAAATCAGAAAGCGCCGACATTGCAAGTCAGCGTTTTCCTACAAACAAACGGCTGAAAACTATTTAACACGCATACCTGCTTGCGCGCCATTATCTGGGCTTAAAATATAAGGGCCGCCACGCTCATCACTGGCGGCTAGCACCATACCTTCACTCATACCAAACTTCATTTTACGTGGTGCTAAGTTTGCCACCATCACGGTGTTTCGCCCGATTAAAGTTGATGGATCATAGGCAGATTTAATGCCAGCAAATACTTGTCGCGGCTTTTCTTCGCCAATATCAAGCGTCAATTTGAGTAACTTTTCAGCGCCCTCTACATGCTCTGCATTAACGATTTTAGCGATACGCAAATCCACCTTGGTAAAATCATCTATGCTGATATATTCGGCTTCGGGTAATGCAGCGGTATTCGTCACTGATGCTTGCGCAACAGTAGGCGTTGCAGTTAAGTTCTCTTTGTTGGCTTCCGTCATGGCTTCAATCAGTTTTGGGTCAATACGCGTAATCAAGTGGTCATAAGCATTAATCGTATGTTGGTTGGCTAAAGTTGCACCAACACTACGCCAGCTTAACGGTGAAATATTAAGAAATTTTTCAATCTCAGCGGCCAAGTTTGGCAAAACTGGTTTTAGATACAAAGTCAGCAACCTAAACATTTCCAACGCATCAGAACATACTTGCTGCAAAGCAGTATCTTGTCCTTCTTGCTTCGCCATCACCCACGGCGCTTTTTCAGCAACATAACCATTGGCAACATCCGCCAAGCGCATAATTTCACGCAATGCCTTACCGTATTCGCGCTCTTCGTACGCACTGGCAATAAAACTTGCAGCTGATTGCAACTCGGCAATAACAGCATTTTGATTGGATGGCTGTAATTTACCGGCAAAACGCTTGTTAATAAAACCTGCCGTACGGCTGGCAATATTGATGTATTTACCCACCAAATCGCTATTCACGCGCGCAACAAAATCCTCTAGGTTTAAATCGATATCTTCCATCGTGCTATTTAATTTAGCTGCGTAGTAATAGCGCAAATATTCCGGATTTTTAATATGGTCTAAATAGCTGCGAGCAGTAATAAACGTACCGCGCGATTTACTCATTTTTTCGCCGTTAACGGTTAAAAAACCATGTGCGAAAATCTTGGTCGGTTTACGATGTCCGCTGTATTCAAGCGTTGCAGGCCAAAACAAAGCATGGAAATACAAAATATCTTTACCAATAAAGTGGTAAAGCTCTGTAGTGGAATCCGCTTTCCAATATTCGTCAAAATCCAGGCCTTTATCAGCGCATAACTTCTTAAAGCTCGCCATGTAGCCTATCGGCGCATCCAGCCAGACATAAAAATATTTGCCTGGCGCATCTGGGATCTCAAAGCCGAAATAAGGCGCATCGCGTGAAATATCCCAGTCGTTCAGGCCATTCTCAAACCACTCACCCATTTTATTGGCCGCTTCGCCTTGCAGCGTAGCCTTATCTGTACCCGCGCCCTGACGCGTCCACTCTTTTAAAAAGGCTTCACATTCTGAAAGCTTGAAAAAATAATGTTCAGTTTCTTTACGCACCGGCGCTGCGCCAGAGACTGCGGAGTAGGCATTAATCAGCTCGGTTGGATTATAGGTCGCCCCACACACTTCACAGTTGTCGCCATACTGGTCTTTAGCATGACATTTCGGACACTCGCCTTTAATAAAGCGGTCTGGCAGGAACATATTTTTGATGGGGTCATAAAACTGCTCAATCGTTTTTGTCGCGATCTTGCCATTGGCTTTTAGTTTGCGATAAATCGTTTGCGATAACTCTTTATTTTCAGGCGCATTGGTTGAGTAGTAATTATCGAAATCTACCAAAAACTCCGCAAAGTCTGCACCATGCTCTTTATGCACATTATCAATTAAAGCCTCAGGCGTAATGCCCTCTTTTTCAGCACGCAGCATAATCGGTGTGCCATGCGTGTCATCTGCACAAACATAATGCACCGTATGCCCCTGCATTTTTTGAAAACGCACCCAGATATCCGTTTGAATATATTCCACCAAATGCCCAAGATGAATACTGCCATTGGCATAAGGTAAAGCAGAGGTAACCAGGATTTTGCGTGCCATATAATGCTTTGAATTGAGGTAAAACGCTATTTTAGCAAATTAAGCAATGTTTCGCTTTAAGCATGCAAGCTTTAAATACAACCTTGCAGTAAAATAGGTTTTTTTAAATTAATATAGATTCATATCATGGCACTGACAGAGTTAACCATTCAAAACGCCCTAAAAACACTGATTGACCCTAATACTGGCAAAGACTTTATCACCAGCAAATCGGCCAAGAATATTCAAATTAGTGGCAACAACATTAACGTGGATATCGTATTGGGCTATCCCGCTAAAAGCGTGATGGCTGAAGTGCAAACACTAGTCACTCAGCATCTTAAAACGCTAGCTGATGGTGGCGTAGTCACAGTTAATATTGGCAGCAGAATCGTTGCGCACAAAGTACAACAAGGCGTGAATTTATTACCTAATGTTAAAAACATTATCGCTGTGGCTTCTGGCAAGGGTGGTGTAGGAAAATCCACGACTTCAGTCAATTTGGCATTGGCATTAGCTGCCGAAGGCGCAACAGTCGGTTTGCTGGATGCAGATATATACGGCCCCAGCCAACCGCAAATGCTGGGCATTAGCGGACGACCTGAAAGTATGGACGGCAAAAGCATGGAGCCCATGCTGGCACACGGCATACAAGCCATGAGTATTGGATTTTTAGTCGATACCGATACGCCGATGGTTTGGCGCGGTCCAATGGTAACAGGCGCGCTGGAGCAATTATTACGTGACACCAAATGGCGCGATTTAGATTATCTGGTGATTGATTTACCGCCAGGCACAGGTGATATTCAGCTCACTTTAGCGCAGAAAATCCCGGTTACAGGTGCGATTATCGTCACCACGCCGCAAGATATTGCCTTGTTGGATGCACGTAAAGGTTTGAAAATGTTCGAAAAAGTGAACATCCCTATTTTAGGTATCGTAGAAAACATGAGTACGCATATCTGTAGCAACTGCGGCCATGAAGAACACATTTTCGGTGCAGGTGGTGGCGCAAAAATGTGTGCAGATTACAACGTAGATTTGCTAGGCTCATTGCCTTTAGATATGAGTATCCGCGAGCAAACTGATAATGGCAACCCAACCGTCATCAATGCACCGGATTCAAAAATCGCTAATATCTATAAGGAAATTGCACGTAAAGCGGCGATCAAAATCGCCAATGCCAGTCTAGATCACAGCAGTAAATTCCCGAATATTGTGATTCAAAATACTTAAATCGCAAGATGCGTTACCAAGGAAAAATTACGACTTGGAAAGACGATCAAGGCTTTGGTTTCATTACACCGAATGGTGGTGGAAAAGATGTTTTTATTCACATAAAATCTTTTACCCAAAACAAAAAAAGACCAATAGGTAATGAGTTGGTTACTTACGAAGTGCTTACTGGTGTGAATGGTAGATTAAGCGCCCAACAAGTGCGTTACGTAGGTGAAATTAATAACAGACCTGTGACAATTGGAAAAAGTGTTTATCCAATTTACTTCACCATAATATTTCTAGCGCTAATGTGCTTAGCTGTGTATTTAAATACTTTACCCTTGTTTATATTGGCCATTTACGCCATTACTAGCTTGGTCACATTCATTTTGTATTGGACAGATAAACGCGCCGCAAAAAAGAATTTACAAAGAACTCCTGAAAAGACGCTCCAATTATTAAGTCTTCTCGGCGGTTGGCCTGGCGGACTATTTGCACAAAGAGTTTTTCGGCATAAATCCGTTAAGCAATCGTTCCAATTCACCTACTGGACAACTGTTCTTATGAATATTGCCATTTTATTTGTGATTGCTTCACCAGCTGCACGTCGATTACTAAGCAAACTGCTGGGCGTTTAATTTTATTGTCGTGTTTAAAAAATGGATTCCCGCACCCGCGGGAATAACAGGCTACTTGAGCTCTACACCAAAACTATATACATCCACACCATTCTCAGGTGCAATCAAAGTCGCAGGAATCCTCACCCCTTTGCGCCAATTATCCACCGCTTCTTGTTTACCGCTACCCGTGACTAAAAACAACACTTCATGCGTGTTATTTAAACGGTTTTGACTCATGGTCACGCGGTCAGCAGGCGGTTTTGGTGCATCAAAAACAGGTACAGCATCTGCACTGTTATCGACAACCTGATTTGGAAATAAACTGGCGGTGTGGCCATCTTCACCCAAACCTAAAATGACCAAATCAAACGCACGCACGCCATTTAAAGTTTTTGCATAGGCTTTTGCGCCCTCTACATTACCTAATTCAGTTGGAATATCATGAATCTGGTTTTGTGGAATCGCTACCAGATTTAACCAGGCATCACGCGCCATTTTGCTATTGCGCTCTACATGATCTACTGGCAAACAGCGATCATCATTGTGATAAATATGCCAGTTCGCCCAATCGGCTGATTGCTGGCTTAATAATTGATACACACTTTTAGGTGTACTCCCGCCAGCCAACACCACTAAAAAGCTGCCGCGCTTATTAATAGCCTCTTCCGCTGCTGCCAAAATGCGCTTTACAGCAGCTTGGTTAATTGCATCTTGTGAGTTAAATGTATGCCAGCGCGTGTCAGAACTTAAGCCTGTGAGTGAATTATTTTGCATTGTAACCAACCTAATTGAAACTTTAAAAATTGAAATTGAATTAAACCTAAAAAAGAAAAAAGCAGCCTAAAATCGCTCTGCTTTTTTTAAAAGTTTGATTATATTTATTCAGTCCTTCTGCATTTGAGAAGCACCCCTAAATTTGTTATAATTATACGCAACTCAATTAGATAATTCTTAAAAAAATTTTCTATATTTGATCGCACTACATCCATAAGATGAGTGCTTTTATCATCCTCATACCATAGGAAAATCGCATGAAATTAGCAATGATAGGCTTAGGCAAAATGGGCGGCAACATGGCTGCACGTTTATTACGTCATAAAATTGAAGTCGTTGGCTTCGATTTCAACAAAGAATTCGTCTCTAATCTAGTAGAAAAAGAAGGCATGATTGCAGCTGACTCAGTTGTAGATGTCGTGAACAAATTAGAAGGACAAAAAATCGTTTGGCTAATGTTGCCAGCTGGCGAAATTACCGAAAATCAAATCAATGACTTAATCCCGTTATTAAACAAAGGTGACATTATCGTCGATGGCGGTAACTCTAACTATAAACACAGCCAACGTCGCGGTGCAATGCTTGCAGAGCACGGCATTGGCTTTATTGATTGTGGTACTTCTGGCGGTGTATGGGGCTTGGATAATGGCTACTGCCTGATGTACGGCGGCGAGAAACAATATGCAGATGTATTGGCTCCTTATGCACAAGCACTAACTCACGCAGACCGCGGTTGGGCGCACGTTGGCCCAGTGGGCTCTGGCCATTTTACCAAAATGATTCACAACGGTATCGAATACGGCATGATGCAAGCATTTGCTGAAGGACTGGACTTAATCAAAGGTAAAGAAGCGTTCAACCTTGATTTGGCTCAAATCACTGAACTGTGGCGCCATGGTTCTGTTGTACGTAGCTGGTTGCTAGATCTGACTGCTGAAGCGTTAAAAGGTGATCAGTCATTAGAAGGCATCGCTCCATATGTTGCTGATTCCGGTGAAGGTCGCTGGACAGTAGTTGAGGCTGTTGAGCAAGGCGTTGCGGCGCCAGTATTGACAGTCGCATTACAGGCGCGTTTCAGAAGCCAAGATAAAGATGGTTACAGCTACAAATTATTATCTTTAATGCGTAATGCTTTTGGCGGCCACGCAGTTAAAAAGAACTAAATCAACTTAAATAAACGTCCTTATCTAAGTATCTTGAGATTATTTTCAGGATGATTTTTGGACGTTTTTTAATAAACCCATCGTCATTTCCATTTTTCGGGAATGACGCAATGGCGAAATTTTTACTTAAATTAAAATATTCAGGTTTTAGATAAGGCTTAGGAAATGACGCAAACCCTTGCAGCTAGTAACGATATTGACCCATGTACGCTTGTGCTGTTTGGCGCAAGCGGCAATTTAGCACGTGTAAAACTTTACCCTGGATTGTTTAGACTGGATTCTATTGGCCGCTTACCTGCGGACTTAAAAATCCTGGCCGTTGGTCGTCAAGAAGTGACTTTGGAAGCATGGCGTGCTGATATTAAAAGCATGTTGGATGCTAAATTCAAAAAGGGCTATGACGCAGCAGCATTTGAACGTTTCATTGCGCGTAACTATTATCATGCTAATCCACCAACTGACCCAGATGCATTTATCAAGCTTAAAAACACTTTAAGCAATGATGCAATTTTCCCGCAAAACTTAGCTTACTTTTTATCCGTACGCCCTGTAGATTTCGCACCGGTTGTGGAATCATTGGCAAAAGTTGGACTGACGCAGGAAGACAAATTCTGGCGCCGTGTGGTGTTGAAAAGCCATTTGGTACCGATTTAGCATCAGCGAAAGAGCTGCAATCTGGCCTGACTAAAAACCTAAAAGAAAGCCAAATTTACCGTATTGACCATTATTTGGGTAAATCTGCGCTACAAAATATTCTGTTACAACGCTTTACTAACACGATATTGGAACCAATTTGGAACAATCAATATATTGATCATGTGCAAATCACCAATACTGAAATGTTGGGCGTGGGCGACCGCACACAGTTTTATGATAGTACCGGTGCATTGCGCGATATGATTCAAAGTCATATTCTGCAAACCTTGGCCTTAACCGCCATGGAGTTGCCAAAAGATTTAACGCCAGACGGCGTGCGCGATGCCAAGATTAAAGTGTTAGAACAAATTCGTCCAATTCCAGTAGACGAATTAAACAAACACGCTTTCCGTGCGCAATATGCAGCGGGCAAAGTCAATGGCGAAAAAGTACCGGGCTACTTAGAGGAATTGGGTAACAAAGATAGCGTGGTAGAAACCTATGCTGCGCTTAAATTGTGTTATTGATAACCCACGCTGGAAAGGTGTGCCATTTTATATCCGCACCGCAAAACGCTTGCATGAAGCCGATACACGCATTTCTATCCGCTTTAAAAAAGCGCCGTTGCAAGTGAACGAGCAAGATCAAAACTGGCTAATTATCGGTATTCAGCCGCGTGAATGTATCAAAATGGAAATTCAAGCCAAAGTACCAGGTTTGGATATCAACACGCGAACCATTCAATTAGATGCGGCAAACCGTTTAGCAGAAGATGATACCGTTGATGCTTACGAAGCTTTGTTGCTTAACTTAATGCAAGGCGATAACTCAAATTACCTGCATATTAGTGAAGCCGAAGCGCAATGGCGTCTGGTTGATCCAGTGGTTAAGGCTTGGGCAGCGGATAAAACGCCTGTGCACCAATACCCTGCTGGCTCTAGTGACCCAGAAGCCTCAAAAGTTATTTTTGAAGCCGAAGACCAATTTTGGCGTTATAGCATTGAATTGGGCGGCGACAAACCCAACTAAAATGCACACTGATTTTTAG
>NZ_JUGF01000003.1 GCF_000799165.1 Methylotenera versatilis 7
TTCGATCCCGTTATCCTCCACCAAACAATTTTGATGTTGTAAGTAAGCTAAGAAATTAGAAGCAAGCATTTAACAATGAGTGTTTACTTCTAGTTTTTAACTAGACTGATCTTTAACAAAATGGAAGAAGTAAAGTGAATGCACATTATTGTGATGATATGTGTGTATTCAAATGGGTAGTAATTGATTGCAAAATCGAAATATTTTGCTTCGTTTAGTTCCAGTTAGATAGTGTCGTAATTGATAGTAATATCGGTTACAACATGAAATAACCAAGAAATAAATGAAACAAAAAACCAGTTAATGTTGTACAACCTTGCAGCATTAACGAAGTAGCTTTAGAAAAAACTATAACGCATGTTCTCATGCATGATGATATCTGGATTTAAAAAGGGTTCAGGTGTTAACGTTATAGGATCAAGTGAATAAGTGCATATGGTGGATGCCTTGGCGATTACAGGCGATGAAGGACGTGATAGCCTGCGTAAAGTTTCGGGGAGCTGGCAAATAAGCTTTGATCCGGAAATGTCCGAATGGGGAAACCCACCCGCAAGGGTAACCGCTCCTGAATATATAGGGAGATGGTGGCGAACCGAGTGAACTGAAACATCTAAGTAGCTCGAGGAAAAGAAATCAACCGAGATTCCGTAAGTAGTGGCGAGCGAACATGGAACAGCCTGTTATTTTTAGCATATGCGATAGTAGAACGGAATGGAAAGTCCGGCCATAGAGGGTGATAGCCCTTATACGAAATCCCGTGTGTGGAACTAGGGTAACGACAAGTAGGGCGGGGCACGAGAAACCTTGTCTGAACATGGGGGGACCATCCTCCAAGGCTAAATACTCGTAATCGACCGATAGTGAACCAGTACCGTGAGGGAAAGGCGAAAAGAACCCCGGGAGGGGAGTGAAATAGATCCTGAAACCGTATGCATACAAACAGTGGGAGCGGACTTGTTCCGTGACTGCGTACCTTTTGTATAATGGGTCAGCGACTTACATTCAGTAGCAAGCTTAACCGATAGGGGAGGCGTAGCGAAAGCGAGTCCGAATAGGGCGTCTAGTTGCTGGGTGTAGACCCGAAACCAAGTGATCTATCCATGGCCAGGATGAAGGTGCCGTAACAGGTACTGGAGGTCCGAACCCACAAATGTTGAAAAATTTGGGGATGAGCTGTGGATAGGGGTGAAAGGCTAAACAAACTTGGAAATAGCTGGTTCTCTCCGAAAACTATTTAGGTAGTGCCTCGTATATCATTCTCGGGGGTAGAGCACTGTTATGACTAGGGGGTTCATAAGAACTTACCAACTCATTGCAAACTCCGAATACTGAGAAATGCAATTACGGGAGACAGACCATGGGTGCTAACGTCCGTGGTCAAGAGGGAAACAACCCAGACCGACAGCTAAGGTCCCAAATGACGTGCTAAGTGGAAAACGAAGTGGGAAGGCATAGACAGCCAGGATGTTGGCTTAGAAGCAGCCATCATTTAAAGAAAGCGTAATAGCTCACTGGTCGAGTCGTCCTGCGCGGAAGATGTAACGGGGCTAAGCACGTAACCGAAGCTTCGGATGCCCTAATTTATTAGGTGCATGGTAGGAGAGCGTTCTGTAGGCCTGCGAAGGTGTTCTGTGAGGAATGCTGGAGGTATCAGAAGTGCGAATGCTGACATGAGTAGCGATAAAGGGAGTGAAAAGCTCCCTCGCCGAAAACCCAAGGTTTCCTACGCAACGTTCATCGGCGTAGGGTGAGTCGGCCCCTAAGGTGAGGCAGAGATGCGTAGCTGATGGGAAACAGGTTAATATTCCTGTACCTCTATACAATGCGATGTGGGGACGGAGAAGGTTAGGTCAGCCGGGTGTTGGATGTCCCGGTTCAAGCGTGTAGGCAGATTCTTTAGGCAAATCCGGAGAATCAATGCCGAGGCGTGATAACGAGTCTACTTGTAGACGAAGTGATTGATACCATGCTTCCAAGAAAAGCCACTAAGCTTCAGTTGTATAAGACCGTACCGCAAACCGACACAGGTGGGTAGGATGAGAATTCTAAGGCGCTTGAGAGAACCCGGGAGAAGGAACTCGGCAAATTAGCACCGTAACTTCGGGAGAAGGTGCGCCCCGGTAACGTGTAGAGACTTGCTCTTGAAGCGTGATGGGGTTGCAGTGAAAAGGTGGCTGCGACTGTTTAATAAAAACACAGCACTCTGCAAACACGAAAGTGGACGTATAGGGTGTGACGCCTGCCCGGTGCTGGAAGATTAAATGATGGGGTGCAAGCTCTTGATTGAAGTCCCAGTAAACGGCGGCCGTAACTATAACGGTCCTAAGGTAGCGAAATTCCTTGTCGGGTAAGTTCCGACCCGCACGAATGGCGTAACGATGGCCACACTGTCTCCTCTCGGGACTCAGCGAAGTTGAAATGTTTGTGAAGATGCAATCTACCCGCGGCTAGACGGAAAGACCCCATGAACCTTTACTGTAGCTTTACATTGGACTTTGACAAGATTTGTGTAGGATAGGTGGGAGACGTTGAAGCGGAGTCGCTAGATTTCGTGGAGTCAACCTTGAAATACCACCCTGATGTTGTTGAGGTTCTAACCTAGGTCCATAATCTGGACTGGGGACCGTGTATGGTGGGCAGTTTGACTGGGGCGGTCTCCTCCCAAAGAGTAACGGAGGAGTGCGAAGGTAACCTAGGTACGGTCGGAAATCGTACTGATAGTGCAATGGCATAAGGTTGCTTGACTGCGAGACGGACAGGTCGAGCAGGTGCGAAAGCAGGTCATAGTGATCCGGTGGTTCTGTATGGAAGGGCCATCGCTCAACGGATAAAAGGTACTCTGGGGATAACAGGCTGATTCCTCCCAAGAGTTCATATCGACGGGGGAGTTTGGCACCTCGATGTCGGCTCATCACATCCTGGGGCTGTAGCCGGTCCCAAGGGTATGGCTGTTCGCCATTTAAAGTGGTACGTGAGCTGGGTTTAAAACGTCGTGAGACAGTTTGGTCCCTATCTGCCGTGGGCGCTGGAAATTTGAAGGGACCTGCTCCTAGTACGAGAGGACCGGAGTGGACGCACCGCTGGTGGACCAGTTATCATGCCAATGGTATAGCTGGGTAGCTAAGTGCGGAAGAGATAAACGCTGAAAGCATCTAAGCGTGAAACTCGCCTTGAGATGAGATTTCCCGGGGGTTTAACCCCCCTAAAGAGTCGTTCGAGACCAGGACGTTGATAGGACGGATGTGGAAGTGCAGTAATGCATTAAGCTGACCGTTACTAATTGCTCGTGAGGCTTGATCCTATAACCTTAATACTTGAATGTATCCAAGATTAACGGTTTGTTCTAAAGCAAGATAATGTAATCAATACCATTAAAACTTTACTTCTTCCAATTTGTTACAGACGCCTCATGAAAATGAGACGGCAACACAGCATAATCGCTTGTGTGTTTGGGTGAAAACCAATAAACGCATGAGATACCAGTTATGCTTGGCGGCCATAGCGGTTTGGACCCACCCCTTCCCATCTCGAACAGGGCCGTGAAACGAACCAGCGCCAATGATAGTATGCTTTTTGCATGCGAAAGTAGGTCACTGCCAAGCTATTTACACTAAATCATCCTGAGATGATTGACGATAAACCCTCCTCGTGAGGGTTTATTCGTTTGGGGCGGCGCATTCCGGGGTGGCGGTTGATTGGGCTGAAAGTAATACAAAATAAAAAACCTCCCTTAAGGAGGTTTTTTATTTTGTATTAGCTAAGTTAACCAAAGACATTGTGTCTTATATCAATATCGCGATATAGTTAGATGGTGATATGAGGAGAAAATCGATGAAAGTATTGATTTTAAGTTACGTGTTGCTGAGCTGCCTGCCTGTGGTTGCTCAAACTACTGATGTGAGTAGTGGTGATAATGCGATGTGCAATAAGCATTGTTTGCCAGTGAACTTAACACGCGGTGTGTCAGATGAGCCATTAACGCGTAGTAATAAACGCGATGATCTGTCATTTGCTAATAAGGTCGATGATTTAAAATTGAGTAGGCAGCGTGATGATCTGACACGCGGTAAAGACACCGCCACGTTGACGATTAGTAAAAAAAATGATGACCTAAGTCGTGGACTAGATACACACCCTTTGCAATTTAGTAAAAATCGCGATGATTTGACTCGTAGTTACATCAGTAATGATTTAGCTTTTAGTCAGAAGAGAGATGATTTGTCGCGAGGTGCGACTAGCAATACCTTAAGTTTTAGTAAAGTGCGTGATGATTTATCGCGCGGAAAAGAAACTGAGTCATTGAGTCGGTGCGAATAAGCGTTAATTCTCGACGATTAAATCGGGTACATAGTTAAACGCTATTTTTACCTGCGATGCATATAGCGCATTATGCGCACCACCTAAGTAAATCGTATTTTTCCCGTATTTGCTATTCAATTTATCTAACGCGGTACTTAATTTCCTGTTGGTTTCTACTACTTCAGTTTCAAACAAATCAACGATATATTCTTGTTTATTAATAAAACCTGAAAATGAAATGCCAACTGCCTGCGGAACTACCTTCTTGGTGGGATAACTTTCCCAAAGTGTTTCAAAAGTATGGGTAATGCTTAATGTGTTATCAGTGGGCGAACAGTTCGCTTCAATAACCCAAGTGGGGTGATTAGTAAACTTTACGCGCACATGTATCTTAGACGTGTGTAAATCGTAGCTACGCAAACGTACACACGCCTTTTGTAGCAATCTGTGCAAAACGGACAAGGCGCCACGCTGAGTGCGTAATTCTGGCGGAAGTACGTGAGAGTGCCCCAGGCTTTTTCTCTCATTGTTGAGGCGTGTGACTTCGATGCCACGCAATTTATCATACATGCGATCGCCTTCTACGCTTCCCCAAGCGGCGCGTAATTGCTGTTTATTCGCGGCATACAGGGCTTGCATGGTGGTTAAGCCAAAATGATTAAGGCGCTCTTCCATGCGTTTGCCAATACCAGTGAGGTGCCTGGGTTTCAGGCTATAAAGTTTTTCAGGAATATCCTGTTGCTCAATGACGACGCAGCCGTTGGGTTTTTGCATGTTGGATGCAAGTTTGGCAAGAAAAGTATTCGGCGCAATACCAATAGAGCAGTGAATATATTCAAATTGTTTGTTGATTGCACGCTTAATTTTAGCGGCTAATTGAAGCGCATTTTCTTTTACTTGTTGTGAGCCGGTTAACTTGCACACCATTTCATCGATGGATAACACTTTTTCTACATGCGTACAGGATTCTACAATTTCTATTAGTTTGTGGTGATACTCTACGTACAGCGGTGGCCTTGCTTCTACAAACCTTATGGTTGGACAAAGTTTGCGCGCTTCACGCACGCTTGTGCCTGTTCTAACGCCAAATGCTTTGGCTTCGTAACTAGCGGCAATGCAGCAAGTCGTTTCTGCCAACACGGCCAGCACGCCAATCGGTTTGCCACGCAATTCTGGAACCAATTGCTGCTCAACTGAAGCGAAGTACGAGTTAAAATCGACGTATAAAGCATTTAAAGACATAGCTAAATTTTAGGGGTAATGTAATGTTTTGAGTGAAATGTTGACTAACCATTGTAAGGCTATTAACGACTAATTAAGGTCAATTTTTAAATAAAAATTTAAAGGTGAGTATCATGAGCAATCAACAAATTGCAGTTTTCGCAGGCGGCTGTTTTTGGTGCACAGAACCCGTTTTTAGCCAGCTAAAAGGCGTTAGTAAAGTCGTTTCTGGCTATATCGGTGGTCATACACTTAATCCAAGCTATAAAGAGATTTGCAATGGCGATACCGGGCATGCTGAAGGCATACAGATTAATTTCGATGCCGACCAAGTGAGTTTTGAGACTTTGTTGGAAGTGTTCTTTATGTCGCATGATCCAACCACGCTAAACCGCCAAGGCAACGATGTCGGCACGCAATATCGTTCTGCGGTGTTCTGTCAAAACACTGCGCAGCGTGATGCGGTAATTAAGAAAATATCTGACCTTAACGCTGCTCATATTTTCAGCGCGCCAATCGTTACACAAATTAGCGGTGCAGATACGTTTTATCCTGCGGAAGATTATCACCAGTATTATTTTGAAAAGAATCCAAGTCAACCTTATTGCTTGGCAGTTGCTGCACCTAAAAAGGAGAAAGTGCGCACGAAATATTCTGATTTGATTAAAGACTTATCGCAAGATGCCTAAGACTGGTTTATGTTTTGCTACTTAGCCATTGCCTGCGCCAGAAAATCATCACCATAATTAACGCAATAGTAGACATTAAGCCGATTGCCCACCAAAAGCCGTCGGCTTCTTTTAGCCATGGCATGCTGTCAAAATTCATCCCAAAAATACCCGCAATTAACGTGGCTGGCATGAATAACATGGCGACTACAGTTAGGGCACGTACTTCCAGGTTCACACGCTGGCTCACACTTGCCATGTAAATGTCCATCATGCCGCTTAAAGAATCGCGAATCGATTCCAGCGATTCGATAAAATTCACGGTATGGTCATATATGTCACGTAAATACGGCAACGTCGTCGGTTTAAAAAAATTACTTTCATTTCGCGTCAGGTTGTTAATCACCTCGCGCAATGGCCATACGGCACGTCTTAGTTCAATACTCACATGTTTAAGCTGATGAATCACATGTAATTCGGCATTGGTCGGGCTGGCAAGCAATCGGTCTTCCAGTGCCTCACTGGCGTCGCCTACATCTTCCAGAACGCTAAAGTATCTATCTACTACATTATCTAACAGCGCATAAGCAAGATAATCGACGCCCAGCTCACAAATATGCGCATGCGTGGCGCGGATGCGTGCCCGAACAGGCTCAAAAATACCAGTGGAGCGTTCTTGAAAAGTTAACAGATAATCACGTCCCAAAACAAAACTGATCTGTTCAGAATGCACCGACATGTTGTCTTTATCATATTCAAAACTACGCGCCTCTAAAAAGACATAAGTATCAAACTCATCAATTTTAGGGCGCTGTTGGGTATTCAGAATATCCTCTTGCACCAATGGATGCAGATGGAATAAATCGCCAATTTGTTTAATCAATGCCGCATCGTGCACGCCATGAATATTCAGCCAAACTTTTTTACCTGCTTTGGTGTAGTCACTCATATTGAATGCGGCAAGCTCTTCGGTGCTTAATACTTTCTCGCTTACATCATTCGGGGCATAAGCCACCATTGTCACCGTTGGTTGTGGCATATCAGCCACTTTAGTATCTAAGTCACCCACATATATCAGTGAACCTGGCGGCATGCCGATTTTTTTAGAGAGGCGTTTTTTAGATTTGTGCTGACGGTTCTTTTTCATTTTCAAACCTTATATTGAAATTGCGAGTTACTTATATTTTGAACGCTTCACCAATTGCCATAAAGCTGCCGCCGGCAATATGGTGGATAGTACGTAACTCATCATGTTCTTCGAAATGCCAGTGACCATCTGAGAACACGCGACTGTCTGCTTGAGCAGCGACTACTTCAGCCAGAAATAAATCATAAGTGTCTTGAATATGTGGCTCAGCGATTACTTTACATTCCAGCCAAGCAATGCAACTTTCCAGTAACGGTGCTTCAATCTTAGAAGCAGCAAAAGTCGGCAAATCAAAAGCCAGAAATTTATTGTTTGCCTCTTTTTTCAAAAGCTCTCGCCCGTTGCTCGAGCCTACTTTTACCACCACTTCTGCCTGTGCGCGACATGGTACATTGATGGCAAAACTGCCTGAGGCTTCTATCAGCTCACGGGTATAAGTATTTTTATCAACGACTATCGCGATTTTCGGTGGTTCAAAATCCAATGGCATATTCCATGCTGCCGCCATCACGTTATGCTTTCCTGCATGTCGTGAAGAAATCAGCACAGTTGGTCCGTGATTGAGTAGGCGGTACGCTTTACTTAACTCGACAGACTTAATCATAAAAACAGCTCAATTATTTCTGCCAAGCATCCCGCAAAGTGACTGTGCGGTTAAACACTGGCTTGTTTGCCGTGCTGTCTTTTTTATCTGCAACAAAGTAGCCGTGGCGCTCAAATTGGAATCTATCTTCCGCTTTTGCGTCTTTTAGGCTTGGTTCCAGTTGTGCGGTAATCACTTTTACAGAGTCTGGATTCAAATCACTCAAATAGTCTTTGTCGCCTGAGCCTGGATACGCCTCTTTAAATAATCTATCGTATAAACGGATTTCTGTCGCGTAAGCATGTTGCGCGCTCACCCAGTGGATATTACCTTTTACTTTTACGCTGTCTGAGCCCGGCGTGCCGGATTTGGTATCTGGCAAGTAATCACAATGCACGACTGTGACATTGCCAGCTGCATCTTTTTCAAAGCCTGTACACTTTACTACATAACCATAACGCAGGCGCACCATGCCATCTGGGGTCAATCTGAAAAAACCTTTGCTTGGCGTTTCCATAAAATCTTCCGCTTCTATCCATAATTCGCGGGTTAATGGCACTACACGCTTACCTAGTTCTGGTTTTAATGGGTGATTTGGTGCAAAACAATCTTCTACTTGATTGGCAGGGTAGTTATCAATCACTAACTTAATTGGATCTAACACCGCGATTCTGCGTTCTGCAGAATCGTTAAGTACTTCACGCATGCAGTCTTCTAAAATGGTGTATTCAATCCAGGAGTCTGCTTTTGAAACGCCGATGCGGTCAGTAAATAATTTAAAGCCTTCTGCCACATAACCACGGCGACGCGCACCAGCTAAGGTTGGTAGGCGTGGGTCATCCCAGCCTGAAACGTGTTTTTGCTCTACTAAATCGATTAACTTACGTTTTGATAGCACCACATAAGTTAAGTTAAGACGCGAAAATTCATATTGTTTTGGTAATGGATGCGCTAATAACCCAGCCTCAGCCAAACGCTCTAATAACCAATCATAAAACGGTCGTTGATCTTCAAATTCTAAAGTACAAATTGAGTGCGTAATTTGTTCTAATGCGTCCTCAATCGGGTGTGCAAACGTGTACATAGGGTAAATGCACCATGTGTCGCCGGTATTGTGGTGATGTGCACGACGGACGCGATAAATGGCTGGATCACGTAGGTTAATATTGGGTGATGCCATATCGATTTTGGCACGCAAAATCAAGCTGCCATCTGCATGTTTCCCATCGCGCATTTCGCGGAATAATTGCAGGTTTTCTGCCACAGAACGGTTGCGCCAAGGTGAATCTACACCAGCTTCTGTTAATGTGCCGCGATTTGCACGCATTTCATCCGCGCTTTGGCTATCCACATAGGCGTGACCATTTTCAATCAGGCTTTCTGCTGCGCGATACATAAAATCGAAATAATTGCTGGCAAAATACAGATTACTCTCTTTGCTATTCTCCCAGCTAAAGCCTAGCCACTGCACGGCATCAGAAATACTATCCACATACTCCTGGCTTTCTTTTTCTGGATTGGTATCGTCAAAACGCAGATGGCAAACGCCGGCGTAGTCGCGTGCTAAACCGAAATTCAGAAAAATACTTTTTGCATGGCCAATATGCAGGTAGCCGTTTGGTTCGGGCGGAAAACGTGTGCGGATTTTTGCAGGGTCTGGTTGGCCTGCTGCTTGATGAGTCGCGTCGCCTGGGCTACCTGCCCATTTTTTGGTGGCATATTTGTTATCGGCTAAATCGTGCTCAACAATGGCACGAATAAAGTTGGAAGCGGCTGGTATGGGTGTTTTTTCTGCAGACATAGATGTTTTTTTTGTATCGTTTTTTTATAAGCTAATAATGGCGATATTTTACACGCTTGGATTGGATTATGGGCTGCTTTGATTTACTAAAGCAGAGGGCATGCGCTGTGATAAAATTTGGCTTATAAAATTCAATCAATATGAACAAATTAACTTTCCCGATTTTGCAACTGCTGGCTGACGGCCAATTCCATTCTGGTGAAGCACTTGCCCAGCAATTTAAAGTGACGCGTGCAACGATTTGGAGTGCGATTAAACATGCAGAAGCATTAGGGATTACCATTTTTTCAGTGCGCGGACGTGGCTATAAACTACCGCAAGCGATTGATTTTTTAGATAAAAATCTGGTGTTAAGTGCGGTTGGTGAGCAGCGTGAGTGGATTAACTTAATCATTTTAGATGAAGTTGCTTCTACCAATACCTATTTGATGCAGCAAAAAAATGTGCCACACGCGACTTGTGTGGCTGCGCATATTCAAACCAATGGCAAAGGCCGGCGTGGCCGTACTTGGGTTTCGCAATTAGGCGCGAGTTTAACTTTTTCGTTGGCGTGGCGTTTTCAATGCGGTGCGGCGGCTTTGTCTGGATTAAGTTTGGCAGTTGGTGTGGCGTTAATGCGTACTTTAGCCAGCCTTGGTGTTAACCAAGCACAGTTAAAATGGCCAAATGATGTATTGGTTTTAGATGAAAATCGGCAGGGCAAAAAACTGGCCGGTATTTTAATCGAACTGCAAGGCGATTTAGATGGACCAAGCACCGCGGTGATTGGTATTGGCATCAATTTAAATCTGCCAAAAACAGTGCTTGAGAGTATTGACCAGCCAACAACCGACTTGAATAAAACAGCTGCTTTGAACAAAAACAATAATCAGCCAATTAATCAGAATTTCTTGCTAGGCACATTATTAAAGCATTTGGTCAGTGTATTAAGCAATTTTGAACAGCTGAGTTTTGTTGGCTTGCGTGATGAATGGCTCAGTTATCATGCTTATCATCGTCAAGCTGTTCGCATGTTGCTGCCGAATGGTACGGAAGTATTGGGTGTGGTAAAAAATGTGGCGGATGACGGTATTTTGTTGGTGGACACGCCATTAGGATTACAGCGTTTTTCAGCAGGCGAGATTTCGTTAAGAGGTGTCAATATGCAAGGTGTGCGTCATGTTGTTGGTGATTGATAGCGGTAACACACGCACCAAATGGGCGTTGGTCGATAGCGCAGGCGAATTACAAGCGACAGAAGCTTGCATGAACGCTGATTTAAATACATCGACATTGCCGCGAGCCGCGCAAAAAGCCAGCAAAGTGATAGTTGCAAACGTGGCTGGTGAGTCAATCGCGCAGCAAATCGCACAATTGGTTGTGCCACTAAATACGTATTTCGTTGTGGCGAAACAACGGGCTTGTGATGTAGTTAATCAATATGAGCAAGCCGAAAAACTCGGTGCTGATCGCTGGGCGGGATTAGTTGCTGTTTGGCATATGAATCAACAGGCGACTTTGGTTGTGAATGCCGGTACGGCGATTACGATTGATTGCTTGATAAAAAGTGAACAAGAAAATACAGGTTTGTTTTTAGGTGGCACCATCATGCCTGGCTTACGTTTGATGCAAACGGCATTAACGCACAACACGGCGCAGTTAAATGTGGGGGAGGGTCGTTATAGCGCTTTTCCTATCAATACAAAAAATGCCATTCAGACGGGTTGCTTAAATGCAGCAATTGGCGCGATTATCATGGTGTTGCAGCAACTGCAGGAACACCGTGATTTGCCAGCCAAGATAATAATGAGCGGCGGCGATGCCTCTACAATTGCAGATGCATTGGTACCGTATTTAAAAGCAAATAAAAAGCAGGTTATGATTGTAGAAAACCTTGTGCTGCAAGGGTTGGCAATATTAGAGAAAGAATATATATGAAGTGGCTGTTATGGTTGTTGCTATTGACTAACGCTGGCTTATTGGTTTACTTTAATTTGGATGTGATTGCGCCAAAACCGAATGAAATCCGCCCGGCGATTAATCCGGAGAAACTCAAGATATTAGACCAAAAAGCGCTAGAGGCTATGCCTAAAAAAGCACCAGCATCGCCAGTGGTTGCTGCGGTAGAGCCGCCTGATCTTAGTTGCTATGAGTGGGGTAACTTTACGCCTAGCAACTTGCCATCTGCACAAGTGGCCTTGGTTAAATTGGGTTTGAGTAGTATTGCCAAGCAATCTGAACCGCCTCAAACAGGTAGGCGCTTTTGGGTATATTACCCACCTTTAAAAAATGCAAAACTTGCACAAGAAAAAGCGGATGAGATTAAGGCATTGGGAGTAGGCGAGATATTTATTGTGCAAGATTCACAGTGGCGTCATGCGATTTCTTTTGGATTGTTTCAAGATGAAAAGTTGGCCACCAATTTATTAAACGATTTACTGGCCAAGGGCGTAAAAGGTGCGACTAAAGCATTGCGTAGCCCAGGCAAAAATATCTCCAGCCTGTTGATTAAAGCGGTTACACCAGAAGCAGCATTGGAATTACAACGAATCAGCCCGGAATTTGTCGGGAGTGAGCTTAGAGTGACTGCTTGCCCTTAAGCGTTATTTAATAAGACAGGTTCTAATGTAGTCTAAGCTGGTGACGGATATTGCATTTCCTCTGTATTGCTAGAGTTAACTAAATAATACAGAGGAAATTTCTCTTACTCTGAATAGCCAGAGTTAACGTTGGCAGCTTACCTTTTCTTGATATACAAATCGGTTATCGTGCCTTCTTTTACTTCTGCTGCGAAGCAAATGGTTTCTGATAAGGTTGGATGAGCGTGAATGGTTAAGCCTAAATCATGCGCATCGGCACCCATTTCAATGGCCAAAACGGCTTCCGCTAACAACTCACCTGCGTTCACGCCCACAACACCTGCTCCAATTAAACGATGTGTGGTTTTGTCAAAAATCAGTTTAGTTGCGCCTTCTGTACGTGCAATCGATATGGCGCGACCACTGGCAGCCCAAGGGAAGCTGGCCTTTTCGTACTCAATACCCTTTGCTTTTGCTTCGATTTCCGTTACGCCAGCCCAAGCGATTTCAGGATCTGTGTAAGCGACAGATGGAATGCAAGCAGCTTGAAACTCTACTTTATGACCAGCAATCACTTCAGCGGCGACCTTGCCTTCATGCGTGGCTTTGTGCGCTAACATCGGTTGGCCCACAATATCGCCGATGGCAAAGATATGCGGTACATTTGTGCGCATTTGTTTGTCTACGGCGATAAAGCCGCGCTCATCTACAGCAACGCCGGCTAATTCCGCACCAATGTTTTTTCCATTTGGGCGACGGCCGATTGAGACTAAAACGCGGTCATATATTTGTGGTTCTTTTGGTGCTTGCCCTTCATCAACTCCTTGGCCCTCAAAACTCACATGAATACCATCTTTTTTGGCCTCCATTTTTGCTACTTTGGTTGAAAGCATGATGGATTCAAAGCGTTTTTCCATACGCTTTTGCAGTGGGCGTACTAAATCGCGATCGCAGCCTTGTACCAAGCCATCCATAAATTCGACGACACTTACTTTTGTACCGAGTGCGTCGTAAACCGTACCCATTTCCAAGCCGATGATACCGCCGCCAATGACCAGCATGCGTTTCGGAATATCAGCCAAAGCCAATGCACCGGTAGAATCCATAATGCGTTCATCATCTGGTGCACCTGGGAATTTAGTCGCTTGTGAACCTGCCGCGATAATGGCATTTTCAAAGCCTACCATAGTGATTTTTCCATCGTTATCCGTGACCGCGATTTGGTTTGCGCTGGTAAAAGCGCCAACGCCAATAACGACAGTAACGCCACGTTGTTTTGCCATTTGTGCAAGGCCGCCTGTGAGCTTGGCGACGACATCGTTGCTTTTCCAATTGCGCAGTGCATCTAAATCAATATTAGGCGCGCTAAAGCTAACGCCATGGTGTGCAGTTTCTTCAGTTTCCGTGATGACTTTCGCGGTATGCAGCAAAGCTTTGGATGGTATACAACCCACATTTAAACAAACGCCGCCCAAGGTGGAGTAACGTTCGATTAACACCACTTTTAGGCCAAGATCTGCGGCGCGAAAAGCAGCGGTATAACCGCCAGGGCCAGAACCTAATACCACTACTTGTGTTTGGATGTCGCTATTGTTGTTAGTTGTAATAATTGGTTTAGAGTCTGTCGTAACTGCGTGAGCAGTGGTACTAGGTGCGACAGCAGCAGGAGCCTCTGGTTTAGCTGTTGGTGTACTTGTAGCAACTTCAGCTTCAATGACCAAAATCGCTGAACCTTTAGCTATTTTATCGCCCACTTTGACTTTTATTTCTTTCACTGTTCCAGCTGATGACGATGGGATGTCCATCGATGCTTTATCCGACTCAACAGTGATTAATGAATCCTCTTTGGCAATCACATCACCTACTTTTACTAACACTTCAATCACATCAACACTATCAAAGTTGCCAATATCGGGGACTAATACATCCACTAAGTTACTCATGCTTACCCTTTGTTATCGCTTAAAAATTGCAGTAATTTTATCATTAAAGCGTGGCTTTTAAGCTTTCAAACAGGGGTTAATTACAACTGTAATAGATTGAATGGCGAATGTAGCCGGAGATGCGGAAAACACGTATTAGAATGTTGCGATGGGGTGTGGCGAATCTAAAGTAGAAAAAGACCCGACTGCATGACTTAACAACTAAAAATGGTTAAATTTTTTCAGAAAGCAGTTTTTGAGAACTATGCCTTTGACTTTTAAATCTTTAATGAGCTGAGCAGAGACTCCTGCATTCAGCTCATTACTATTTTTATGCTTATTGAATTTAGAGTAACAGGCGGCGCACATCAGATAACATCATGCGCATATGGCTGGTAAAGCGTGCGCCATCTGCACCGTCGACCACGCGATGGTCGTAGGAAAGTGACATTGGTAAGATCAGGCGCGGTTCGAAAGCCTTGGTTTTTTCATTGTAAATGGGCTGCATAGATGAGCGTGAAACGCCTAGAATCGCTACTTCTGGGCAGTTGATGATTGGCGTAAACATAGTGCCACCAATACCGCCAAGGCTAGAAATAGTAAAGCAACCGCCTTGCATTTCTTCTACCTTTAATTTACGTTCGCGTGCTTTGGTGGATAACTCACCTAAGTCGCGCGCGATATCCAGCACATCTTTTTGCTGCACATCTTTCACTACCGGCACCACTAAACCATCAGGTGTGTCGCAAGCAAAACCAATATTGTAGTAATTTTTTAAAATCAAACTGTCGCCATCTGGTGAAAGCGACGAATTAAAATTAGGGTAAGCTTTTAATGCATTCACCGAAGCTTTAATCAAAAATGCCAGCATGGTGAGCTTGACGCCGCGTTTTTCAGCATCTGCTTGCATGGACTTTCTAAAGTCTTCTAAATCTGTGATGTCCGCTTGGTCAAACTGGGTAACATGCGGTGCAGTTACCCAGTTTCTATGTAGATTCGCACCGGATATCTTTTTAATACGCGATAGCGGTTTGGTTTCAATATTGCCAAACTGGCTGAAATCAATCACTGGCATTGGCAATGTAGCAAGGCTGCCCAAGCCAGCGCCCATGTTTTCTGTACGTGGTTTGGCCAATTCACCTTTTACAAATGCTTGTACATCGGCTTGCGTGATGCGATTTTTTGCTGCGCTACCCTTAACAAACGCTAAGTTAACACCTAATTCGCGCGCGAATTTACGCACAGATGGGCTGGCGTGTGATGTTTTACCACCGTTAACCACAACGCTTTCGCCCACTGGCAGCGGCTGATGGGCAGGTTGTACTTGTTTTGGCGGTTCTGGCGCAGGGCGTGACGGTTCTGGAATCGCTGCGGCAATGGCTTCTTTTGGCGCGCTTGCTGGAGTTTGAGCAGCTGGTGCCGCTTTTGTCTCTGCTGGTGCCGCTTTTGTCTCTGCAGGTGCAGCCGCTGGTTTACTTTCGACTGCAGAATCGGCTTCTAAAGTTAAAATCAAATGACCTTGAGCGATTTTATCGCCTACTTTTAATTTAACTTCTTTTACTACGCCAGCAAATGGCGCAGGAATATCCATGGACGCTTTGTCCGATTCCACTGTCACCAGTGAGTCATCCTTGGCAATCGTATCGCCGGCTTTTACCAGCACTTCAATCACATCCACGCTATCAAAGTTGCCGATATCAGGCACTAAAACATCTTGTAAACTCATTATTAACTCCAGCCAGCAGGCCTTAATTTAAGCATTAAACCGTTGTTGGATTTGGCTTATTTGCATCCAATTTATATTTTTTAACCGCTTCCGCAACTTTAGCGGCTGGCAATTTTCCTTCATCGCTGAGTGCTTTTAATGCAGCCACCGTGATGTAGCGGGCATCCACTTCAAAGAAATCACGTAACGCTTCACGGCTATCAGAGCGCCCGTAGCCGTCTGTACCCAGTGCGATAAATTTATTCGGTACAAAACGTTGAATCTGCTCAGCAAAACTCTTCATGTAATCGGTTGAAGCGATAACTGGGCCTTTTGCATCTTTTAAGCATTCCGCAACATAATTCAAGCGTTGTGGTTTTTCAGGATTCAGCATATTCCAACGTTCGCAATCCAGGCCTTCGCGACGTAGTTCGGTGAAGCTGGTTGCGCTCCATACATCGGCTGAAACGCCCCAGTCTTTTTCCAGTAACTCGGCGGCCGCAATCACTTCGCGCAGGATAACGCCGCTACCCATCAATTGTACTTTTTCGCCTTTGACTTTTGATTTGCTAAAGCTATACAAACCTTTGAGTATGCCTTGTTCAGCACCTGCAGGTAGTGCAGGATGGCTATAGTTTTCATTCATCAAGGTGATGTAGTAATACACATCCTCTTGGTTTTGCACCATACGGCGCAAACCTTCTTGAATAATCACTGCTAATTCATAAGCAAACGTTGGGTCGTAAGAAACGCAATTTGGAATCGTGGCAGACATTAAGTGGCTATGGCCATCTTCATGTTGCAGACCTTCACCATTTAATGTCGTTCTGCCTGCGGTTGCGCCAAGCAAGAAGCCACGCGCACGCGAGTCGCCAGCTGCCCAAGCCAAATCGCCAATACGCTGGAAGCCGAACATGGAGTAGAAGATATAGAACGGAATCATCTGCACGCCTGTTACAGAGTACGATGTTGCAGCAGCAATCCAGCTAGAGAATGAACCCGCTTCGTTAATACCTTCTTCTAATATCTGGCCGTCTTTTGATTCTTTGTAATACATGACTTGGTCAGAGTCCATTGGCTCATATAACTGACCCAAATGTGAGTAGATACCCAATTGACGGAACATACCTTCCATGCCGAATGTACGTGCTTCGTCCGGCACGATTGGTACCACGAATTTGCCCAGTGCTTTATCGCGTAAAAGTGTCGATAAAATACGCACAAAAGCCATCGTAGTCGATATTTCGCGTTCACCGGTGGCGGTTAACATGTTTTCGAATGCAGATAAATGAGGCACGGTTAACTCATTACCTTTGCGGCGACGCTGCGGCACAAAGCCGCCCATTGCTGCACGGCGTTCTGCCATGTATTTCACTTCAGGCGAGTCTTCCGCAGGCTTGTAGAAGCTCAAGTTTTCAACTTGCTCATCGGTAAGCGGCAAATCAAAACGGTCACGGAATTTTTTCAGTGACTCAATATCCATGCTCTTTTGTTGATGCGTGGTATTTTGGCCTTCACCTGCATCACCCATGCCATAGCCTTTAACCGTTTTGGCTAAAATAACAGTTGGTTGACCTTTATGGTTAACCGCTGAGTGATACGCTGCATAGACTTTATGTGGATCGTGACCGCCACGGTTCAAACGCCAGATATCCTGGTCACTCATCGCGGCAACCATTTCTTTTAGTTCCGGGTATTTGCCAAAGAAATGCTCACGCGTGTATGCGCCACCTTTGGCTTTAAAGTTCTGGTATTCGCCGTCAACGCATTCTTCCATGCGTTTTTTCAGGATGCCATCTTTGTCCATGGCTAATAATGGATCCCAATATGAGCCCCAAACGACTTTTAATACATTCCAGCCAGAACCACGGAAATCAGACTCCAGTTCTTGGATAATCTTGCCGTTGCCACGAACCGGGCCATCTAAACGTTGCAAGTTACAGTTAATCACAAAAATCAGATTATCCAGTTTTTCGCGTGAAGCCAATGAAATCGCACCCAATGATTCCGGTTCGTCCATTTCGCCATCGCCACAAAACACCCATACTTTACGGTCGCTTGTGTCGGCGATGCCACGGTCATGCATATATTTTAGAAAGCGCGCTTGGTAGATACCTTGAATCGGACCTAAACCCATTGAAACGGTTGGGAATTGCCAGAAATCAGGCATTAACCAAGGGTGAGGATAGCTGGATAACCCGTTGCCACCAGTTTCTTGACGGAAATTATCCATTTGCTCTTCTGTGATGCGACCTTCTAAAAAAGCACGCGCATACACGCCTGGCGATGAGTGGCCTTGGAAGTAAACGCAATCGCCGCCGAAGTTTTCATTTGGTGCGCGGAAGAAGTAGTTAAAACCTGTGTCGTATAAAGTCGCTGCCGATTGAAAGCTGGCAATATGCCCGCCAACACCAGGCGATTTTTCATTACCGCGTAGCACGGTCATAATCGCGTTCCAGCGCACTAGAGCACGGATGCGGCGCTCCATTTCCGGGTCACCAGGCAAGCGTTGCTGCAGATGGGTTGGGATGGTGTTTACATAAGATGTCGTAGCATTGTAAGGCAGGTTGCTGCCAGAGCGGCGTGCCTTATCAATCATGGCTTCCAGCAAAAAGTGCGCGCGTTCCGTACCTTCGTTTTCAATCACGGCGGTAAGTGCATCTAACCATTCCTGTGTCTCTAATGGATCAGTTTCTACTAATTTGTTTTGCGTGTTCGAGGTCATGCAGGGATAGTCTCCGTTGAGAGTGCTTGAGTTGGTATAATACAAGCAACTAGTTAAATGCAAGCAGGCTTCTGGATTTATATAAATTTAAGTTTATATAAAACGGGATGAACTGGCTTGATTTAATGCAATCAATAAAGACGCTAGTGTGGCTTTTTTAGGCTTTTCGGTCAAGTTAAACGCGAATTTTAGCCAGTGTTTTTAAATGATTTGCTATGTTTGTCTTACATTATATATAAGAGTTAAGGAAGTTTAAATGTCGGTAAAATTAAGTCAATTTGCGGAATTAAGTGATGAAAAGACGCTATCTTCGCAGAAACACAGTCTTTTTGTATTGGATGAAGCGGCTGAAAATAAGCACGTTTTTAGTGATTTATTACAAAGTAAGCTCAAACGCAGCCAGACAGAATATAAAAGTTTAAACAAAACACCCGTTACTTTGGATTTGCCTAACGGCGGCATGGCAAGTTTTGTGGTGTTAACCGGAAAATTAACCGTTTTCCAAAAACATACTTTATTGCGTAAAGCCATGAAGCCTTTGCTGGATGAAAATCCTGAAAGTCTGGCGATTAATGTCTATGGTAGCGAAGTGGAGCGCGAAGCCAATGCCGGAGCTGCTTACTACGTGGCTACGGTCAATGCTGCTGAATTGCCGAGCCGCAAAAGTGCCAAAAATAAGCAAGATAATAAACACACACCGTTAAAAGAAATCAGTATTTATGGCTATAAAGCAGCGCATGATTATGCCGAAGTGAATGCACGTGTTGCAGCTAATACCTTGTGCCGCAGTTTAACGATGTTGCCTCCGAACGAATTAACACCAGCGATTTATCGTGAAAAAGTAAAGCAGTTGGCAAAACAACATGGTTGGGCGCATGAAGAATTTGACATGTCTGCGTTGAGACAACTCGGTGCGGGCGCTTTTTATGCGGTTGGGCAGGGTAGTGAGCCGCTTGATGCCGCGATTGTGCATTTAACTTATAGCCACCAAAAACCTAAAAAACATATTGCATTGGTGGGTAAGGGTATTTGTTTTGATACGGGCGGTCATAATTTAAAACCTGCAAAATATATGCAAGGTATGCATGAAGACATGAACGGTAGCGCAGTTGCACTAAGCGTGTTGCAAGCCGCAACGGAAATGAAGTTAGAAGTGAAAATCGACTGCTGGTTGGCCATCGCGCAAAATCACATTGGACCATTGGCTTACAAACAAAATGATGTGGTGACTGCGTTAAATGGTATGAGTATCGAGATTGTGCATACCGATGCGGAAGGTCGCATGGTGTTGGCTGATACCTTAACGATGGCGAGCAGACAAAAACCAGATATCATTTTAGATTACGCCACTTTAACCGGTAGCATGGCAGTGGCAGTGGGTGATCGCATGAGCGGCATCATTGCCAATCGACCAGAGTTGTCTTGTATGGCCGTTGGCGCGGGCGCGGCGGCAGGCGAACGTATTGTTGCATTTCCAAATGAAGAGGATTTTGACAGTGATTTAGACAGTGATATTGCAGATATCAAGCAATGCACACTGGAAGGTGGCGGCGATCATATCCACGCCACGCGTTTTATGGGTAAATTCATTGAAAATGACGTGGCGTGGTGCCATGCTGATTTATCCAGTACCAATCGCAAAGGCGGTTTGGGAGCGGTGCAAAGTGATGTAAATGGTTTTGGTGTCGGGTTTGGAGTGGAGATGATTAAAGCCTTAATCCGCCAATAAAGTTTGTATAAATAGCTTGAAAATTAAACGCCAAGACTTCAATATTTACGTGTTTTTTAAAGTTGATGAGGAAATGTATGGAGAACTTGGATTGGCTGAAAAGCTTTCCTGCTTTGACGCAACTTGAAGCACCTGCCCGTGACATATTGACAAAATCAGCCCGCATCGTAGAGGCGCCAGTAGGCACGATTGGTTATCGTGAAGGCGGTGCTTGCGGCGCTTATGTAATGCGCCTTGCCGGGCAATCGCGTGTTTATAAAATGTCTGCCAGTGGGCGCGAAATTTTACTCTATCGTGTGACAGCTGGTGAAACCTGCGTGATTACCACTACCTGTTTGTTGGGCAATAGCAACTATCCGGCTTCTACCATCGTAGAAGAGCCGATTCGCGACGTGATTATACCTACAGCTGCATTCAACCAGTTGATGATTGATTCCGCGGTGTTCCGCCGTTTTGTGATGACTAATTATGGTGCACTGATTAGTGATTTGATTGTGCTGCTGGATGAAGTGGCTTTTCATAGTTTAGATGCACGGCTGGCTAAATTGCTGTTAGATGCCAATACGACGACTATCAGTCGCACACATCAATTAATGGCGGATGAACTGGGCACAGCGCGTGAAGTGGTGAGTCGCCAATTAAAACGTTTTGAACAAAAGTCCTGGGTTGCGCTTGGGCGTGGCCATGTAGAAATTAGCAATCGTGCGGCGCTGGAAAAGTTAGCGAGTAGTTAATCGCTTGTTTTCACGTAAGTATCTGTTTAGCTTATATTTACTGGATACCGAATGCTTTAACCAGTATCAATATTGCCGCCAGTATTGCCAATACAGCAAAACTGCGCTGAGTGAATTTCGTTGAAACCTTACTGTTAACAGTTCTGAAAATAAACAAACCCAAAACTGTGCCAAGGATAAACGGCACAGCAATATTCCAACGTGTATCACTGTTTAATGCATAACTAAAAATACTCATAACTGACACTAGCGCAACCGTGAATAATGCGGTTGCAATCACTGTCTGGTTATTAAAGTTGGTGACTTTGCTTAAGCTTGGCACAATCACAAAACCGCCGCCCACACCGAGTAGCCCTGAGAGAAAACCCGCAATCACCCCTGTTGCAATAAGTACTTTGGTACAAACCGCCGTCCAGAATAGTTTAGATGTAGACGGATTTAACGTGCAGGCCGGAGAGGGGTTGCTTTCCTGATTGCCCGACTGTTGCGTGCTTTGCTGCCACATGCTCCAGGCGACTATTAGCAGTACACTGCAAAAAATCAGATTCAATAGTTGATTGGGTGCATATTGAGCCAGCCAAACACCCAGTGGAGCAAAAACAATACCAAAACCAGTCATTAAAAGTGCGGCTTTATAGCGCACGATGCCCAAACGTAAGCCCTGAATCGCACCTATGCCAGAAGCAATCATGACTGCCATTAAAGCAATCGGCGCGGCTTGATTTAGTGTGAGGTTAAGGCTGATGACAAGTAACGGTATGGCAAGGATTGAGCCCCCTGCACCTGTTAAGGCTAGTACTAAACCAACAAACAACCCTAAACTGACACTGATTACAGTGCTGATTAAATGAATCTCTGGCATGATTTATTGCAAAATTTACTTAAGCTATTTTGTGGTCTTTACTTAAGTATTTTTGCAGCGTGCTAACCATTCGCGACCTTTCAGCATGCAGTTCCAGTAAATCCAGGGTAGGCCATATTTTTTTAATAGCCAGTTCGATTTTCTGGGTATGGTTGAGTCCCATGGCAAAGTGGGTAGCAGTTTTCCGTCAAAACCAAATTCTGCCAAGATAATCTTGCCTTTTTCTACGGTAAGTGGGCAGCTGCCATAACCGTTATATAGGGTGGTCATTTCTTGTTTGGCTGAATGTGCAAGCAAGTTCTCTGCAACAATCACAGCCTGTTTTCGTGCAGCGGCAGCGGTTTTAGCATTGGGACTGGAGCACACATCACCTAAGCTGAAAATATTACTGAATTGATTGTGCTGTAACGTGGTTTGGTTTACATCTACCCAGCCGCCGCTATTGGCCAATGCGCTTTGTTTAATAAAATCTGGTGCACATTGGGGTGGCACTACATGCAGCATATCAAAGCTTTTTTCAATGCGGGTAACATTCCCTTGTTCATCTTTCACATCGAACCAGGCTTTTTTGTTTGGCCCATCTACTTCAACCAGTGTGCTGTTAAAACTTAAATGTGCGTGATAGCGTGTTATATATTCCATTAGTGGCGCAACGTACTCTTTCACGCCAAATAATACGCCACCAGCATTATGAAACTCGGTTCTAATGTTGGCTAATAAGCCTTCTTGCTCCCAATGGTAACAAGATAAATACAGCGCTTTTTGTGGTGCACCTGCGCATTTGATTGGCATGGGCGGCTGCGTAAAAATAGCCACACCGGTTTTAAGGTTTTGTACCAATTGCCAGGTATAGGGCGCTAAATCAAATCGATAGTTTGAAGTAACACCATTTTTACCTAATGTTTCATACAAGCCTTTTATTGCCAGCCAATCAATTTTTAAGCCGCAGGCAACAATTAAGTATTGGTAGTGAATCGCACCCAAAATATCGGTATTAACCAGATTTTGTTCAGGTTCAAAAGTCGTTGCCGCAGCTTGCAGCCAAGTGACGTTTTTAGGGATGCAATCTGCCATATTGCGTTCGGTTTTTGTAATGTCAAACTCGCCTGCGCCGACCAATGTCCAGGCGGGCTGATAATAATGTTTTGTTGCAGGTTCAATAATTGCAATGCTTAGTCGGGCATTGCGTTTACGCAAACTGGCCGCAGCGGCAATGCCGGCAGAGCCGCCGCCAACAATTACAATGTCATAGGTATGTGTATTTGCCATGATGAATCCTTATCTAATCGCTACTTAATTTTTTTAAGTTTTGGTTTCACGAGTATTTTAATGTTAGTTTTAACATGTTTATTGATACAGAACCTGCATAATAATCTTCAATTAGCCTTACAGACTATTTTTGACAGCCTAATGTTGAGAAAATTGTATGAGGAGCGCATAAATGTTTAAGCAAATATTTGATGATGAATCATCGACCTACACTTATCTGATTGTAGATGATGCGTCACGGGAGGCTTTGATTATTGACCCTGTTGCAAGCCATATTGATGCATATATCAGTTTGATAGCCCAGCTTAACTGTAATCTGAAATATGCGTTAGAAACGCATGTGCATGCTGACCACATTACTGCCAGCGGTATGCTAAGAGATAAGTTTGCATTGGAAACAGGCGTAAGTGCGCAGTGCGGCGCTGCTACTGCAGATATGCAATTAAACGAAGGAGATGTTCTGCTGCTTGGCCAGCAGGAAGTAAAAGTGATTGCAACATCTGGACATACGGCTGGCAGCATTTCATTTTTATGGAATGACAGAGTTTTTACAGGTGATAGCTTGTTAATTAACGGGTGTGGACGGACAGATTTTCAAGGTGGCGATGCAGGCACTTTGTATGACAGCATCACCAGTAAGATTTTTACCCTGCCTGATGAAACACTTGTATATCCAGCGCACGATTATCACGGCCGACATGTAAGTTGTGTGGCGCAGGAAAGAAATATTAATCCACGACTGGCGCACAAAACACGTGATGCTTTTATCCAGATGATGGACGCGCTTGATTTACCTAAACCAAAATTAATCGATGTTGCGGTGCCAGCCAATCGTATGTGTGGTGTTGTGGAAGAGAATATAAGACAAGGCTAATCACTGCTGAGCGGCATTTGCTTTACAAGCGGCGGCTTGTTTAGCTGCAGCCAAACTAATCGGTTCGTCTGGTTCAGCCATAACTGATTGTTTGGTTTCGGGTGTAATTGCCGCAGTTACTTTGCAATCAATGCATTTACCTTTTACAGTTTCAAATCCTTTCACTGTATTTAAGCCTTTAACATCTTTAAAAATCGCGTCATCCACATCGGCATCGGTTAGATTCGCGCCTGTTAAATCTGCACCAGTTAAGTCGGCTTTGGCTAAATCGGCGCGATACAGATTTGCACCACGTAAATTCGCATTTCTTAAATTGCCAAATCGAAATGCAGCAATATTCAAATCGGCATTCTCAAAATTAGCACCAGAGAAATTGCCGCCAACAGAATCAAACTTCATCTGTCCCATTGGCTGATTTCCCATATCAAGGCCAAATCTCCCTCTGCTGATATTGGCACCGCTCATGTCAACTTTACCTAACGTGCCAATCATGCGTGCATTGGTTAGGTTGGCACCTTTAAAGTTGGTGTTATCAAAAATGGCCTGAAAAATAATCGCATTGGTTAAATTTGCATTGCTGAAATCAGCATTTTCCAATCGTGCTAAGTTTAAATAAGCACCTTTTATGTTTGCACCAATCAATTTTGCACCTTTGAGTTCTGCACCAAAAAAACTGACGTTTTGTAAATTACAGTGACTTAAATCTAAGCCATTAAAAATTAAATAACCAGCATCCTTATTTTGCAGCGTACAAGTTTTGCTGTTTATTTGGCTTAATGCATCGGCTTGGCTAATTTTTTCGCGTTCAGGTTCTGTATTACTCGTATAAACAGTGGTCGCTTTTGCAATCATATTATCTTGGTCACGCAAAAAAGAATCGCGTGCACCATCACTGCTAAAGCAATACGTTTTGCCCTTATATAATTCGTTAATCGCACAATCAGTTTGCTGCAATACGCCAGTAAATAGTCCGTTGGTGCAGTAATTACTAAATTCACCGGCCCATGCGGTGTTTGCGAGCATCAGGATAACAACCGTTAACAAACCATTCAATTTTTTCATGATAGATTCCAGTAAAGTAACCTCTATGCAATGTGATTGTAGGCGCAAATAAAACGCACACAGTGACTCTGGTTACATAGGCTATTAAGTTGTTTTGTAGCACATATGTCTGCTAATCATTCATCTAAAATTATAGGCTTTCTACGTAAAATCATTAGTTACAGATTATTAACAAATGGCGGTCGGCAAATTACCCTGTAGTTCGTTTTACGAATATCTGCACATTAGTTATGTGGAGCAGAGATAAAAACAGGAGAGTTAACATGCGTCAAACATTATTATTGGGTTTAATTGCGGCAACGGTTTCAATGCCAACTTTGGCGGATGATGATTATGAAGATCGCGCACGGGTGCTTTCAGTCACACCACAATTCGAGCGTGTGAATAGCCCGCGCCAAGAGTGCCGTACCGAATATGTACGTGAAACTTATTATGAGGCACCACAGCGCTCATTAGGTGGCGCAATCATCGGTGGCGTTGCAGGTGGCTTGCTTGGTAATACCATTGGTCGCGGTAATGGACGTGTCGCAGCAGCGGCAGTCGGTGCTGGTGTTGGCGCAATTATAGGTGATCGTGTTGATAATAACCGCCAAGCCTACGGTCGTGAGCGTGTAGCAACACGCCCAGTAGAAAGTTGTGTCACAGTGGATAGCTGGCAAACGGTTAACGCTGGCTATTTGGTGAATTACGAATATAACGGTCGCCAATATTCAACCATGATGGATCGTGATCCCGGTCGTTATGTGCCCGTGCATGTTGCACTTAGGTCGAATGGCTATATTTCCAATGTACGTTATCAACCGTCAGGTTGGGATAGCGATAGACAAAGAGGACGTGGCAAAGGTAATGGTAAACAACAAGATCGTCGTTACTGGTAGTTTTTAGATGCTTGGTTTTAATCTGTATCTTGTTAAAACTTAACTCTTAATCTTACTTAGATTTAAATGCCGCACCAATGATTGGTTGCGGCTTTTTTATGTACATTAAATATTGGCGTAAGGATTGAAATTATTCAGTGTTAAAATCACTGCATGCTCGACTTTATAAAAAAACTATTCCAACCGGCTATACCCAACGCGGCGCTAGCCTGGCAACAGGCGGGCAATGATGCTGGAAGCGCTTATTGGCTTTACGCCGCGCCGGTGCATTTGGTCTTGCAACGTGATAGTTTTAGTTTGGCAGATCCTGTGCCGCTAGTGCTGGAGCAATCAGAGATAGAGACGCTGACAGTGGATTTGAATACACATTTTGCTAGTGACAATATGCAGTTTTTTTGGCACGAAGATAAGTGGTTTTTGCGTTTACAGCAAAATCCACAGATTCAAACAACGCCTCCGCAATTGGCCATTAATAAAAATATTGCACATTTTTTACCCACAGGTATGGGCGCAATGGATTGGGCAAGTTTCCAGAACGAGTTGCAAATGTTGTTATTTGCGCACCCTGTTAATGCCACGCGTGAGCTTAAACATTTAGCCTTGGTCAATAGTATCTGGTGTTATGGCGGCGGACAAATAAATGCAAATTAAGACACGTCAATTTAATGCTGTGGTGGCCGATACATTGGCTGCAATCGGCACCAACCCCTTGCTTGCAAGGCTATTTGCAGCGCGCGGCGTGATGAATCAAAGTGAATTGGAAATCTCACTCAGCGGCATTATTCCGCCAGAACGACTAAGCAATAATACGCAAATGGCCAAGTTACTGGCAGATGCCATTATCAGTAATAAAAAAATACTGGTGATTGGTGATTATGACGCAGATGGCGCAACTGCCACGGCTGTTGCCGTGAAAGGCTTGCGCCAGTTTTGTCGAATATTGGCATCGCATGCGCAAGTGGATTTTTTGGTGCCAAATCGTTTTGAATATGGCTATGGCTTAACGCCAGAAATTGTGCAGCTTGCTTATGAACAAGCACAACACCCTGATATTCTGGTCACGGTAGATAATGGTATCGCCAGCGTAGATGGTGTGTTGACTGCAAATCAGTTAGGCATGCAAGTGCTGATTACCGACCATCATTTACCTGGTGACACAACGCCCGCCGCAGCTTGTATTGTGAATCCGAATCAGCATGGTTGCGATTTTCCCAGCAAAAATTTAGCTGGTGTCGGCGTGATGTTTTACGTGTTATTGGCTTTGCGCGCCGAATTAAGAAACCGTGGCGCATTTGCAGGTAAGACCGAGCCGAATTTAACCGAACTGCTGGATTTAGTCGCCTTAGGCACGGTGGCCGATTTAGTTAAGCTGGATGCTAATAATCGTATTTTGGTTGAGCAAGGTTTGCGCAGAATTCGTGCAGGTGTTTGCAGTGCAGGTATTACCGCATTATTACAAATCGCGGGTAAGTCCCCGGAAAAAGTCATTGCGCAAGACTTGGGTTTTTACGTAGGACCAAGACTGAATGCGGCTGGTCGCTTAGATGATATGCGTATTGGCATTGCCTGTTTGCTGGCTGAAAATGCCGCGGATGCCATGCAAAAAGCAGAAACCTTGCAGGCCTTGAATATGGAACGTCGCAATATTGAAGCCGATATGCAAGATAGCGCGTTAACGACCTTGGATGCGATTGATGTCAGCCAGCAATTCAGTATCAGCATGTTTAACGCAGATTGGCATCAGGGCGTGATCGGTATTTTGGCTTCGCGCTTGAAAGAGCGCTATCATCGTCCCGCCATAGTTTTTGCAGAAGCTGGTGATGGTTTGTTGAAAGGTTCTGGACGCTCAATCTCCAGTTTGCATTTGCGCGATGCTTTAGACTTAATCACCAAACGCCAGCCAGATTTAATTATCAAATTTGGCGGACATGCTATGGCGGCTGGGCTGAGTATTAAGCAAACAGATTTTGCTGTGTTTCAAAAAGCATTTGAAACGGTGGTGCGCGAACTGTTAACCGAGGCGGATTTGCAAGCGACAATTGAAACCGATGGCGGTTTGCAAAGCAATGAAATCAATCTGGCAACCGCTCAGCTATTATCCAAACAAGTGTGGGGGCAGGGTTTTAATCAACCTTTATTTTTTGACAGTTTTGCAGTGATTAACCAACGTATTGTGGGTGAAAAACATTTAAAGCTATTGTTACAAAAAGACCAAAAACGCTTTGATGCGATCTACTTTAACCATCATGATGACTTGCCTGAAAAAATTGAGGCAGTTTATGCATTAGAGGCGAATGAATATAAGGGTTTGCAGACAGTGCAGTTGCAGATAAAACATGTCGAGTTAATAGGCAATAACGCATCAAAATAGGTACGTATATGGCTGAATCTTGGTACGTTGGATTGGTGAGTGATTCGTTGAGTTTTTCAAAAAAATCTTATTCAACTACCTTACAGTTTGCAATTGGCCTAGTGGCATTTTGCTGTGTTTTTAATGCGCAGGCTGCTGAAACAAATGCCGAAGTAAGCACTAAAGCAATCGCTGAAACAAATTATGCCGTTGAGATTACGTTAACACCGGATGTCGTGTCGGCTGCAGAGCAAACATTGCTTACCGATTTACTGGATAAGCATCTTGAAATCATTAAATGGCGCAACAATCCAAAAATGTCGCCGATAGAGTGGCAGCGAATTTATCGATTAACACCCAAAGCAATCACAGATTTATTGGCGACAGAAGGTTATTTCTCACCAGAGATCCAGCCTTCAATTGAAAAAGTGGGCAATATAGCGCAGGCAAGGTTCTTAATCAATCCGGGTAAGCCAGTTTTGGTAAGTGCGGTCGATTTAAAATTCAGCGGCAGTATTTTGCAGCAAACGGATGAGGCGGCTAGTGAGGTCTCTAGGCAAAAAATTACCATCGCGCAACTGCAACAAGATTGGCTATTGCAGACTGGCGCGCAATTCAGGCAAGAAAATTGGAATCAGGCAAAGCGGCGTTTACTGATTGGTTTGTTAGTCAGGCAATACCCAAACGCTACGATTAAATCCAGCAAAGCAGAAGTGAATCCAGATTTTCATTCAGTTGCTTTGCAGGTAGAGATAGACAGTGGCAAGAGCGTGCAATTTGGCGAACTGCAAATTGAAGGTTTAACGCGTTACCCAGCCAGTATTATTGAGAATCTAAATCCCATTAAGCCCGGCAGTACATATAGTCAATCCAGATTGCAGCTATTTCAATCACGTTTAGAAGAAAGCGGTTATTTCCTTGGGGTAGAAGTAACCGCAAATACACCAACTGCGGATGCGGATACTGCGCCCGTTAAAGTGGTGGTGCAAGAAAATCAATCCGTTAAAGTAGGTATTGGCGCTGGTTACAGTACAAACACTGGCGCGCGTGCGCAATTAAGCTATGATGATTTGAATTTATTTAATCGCGGCTGGCGCTTAACCAGCAGCTTAAAGCCAGAGCAGCGAGCGCAGTCATTAAGCGGTTTAATTCGCTTGCCGACTGATGCTGACGGTTACCGCGATAGCATGAATGCGGGTTTGGAGCGAAAAGTGATTGAAGGCCAAATTACCACATCAGGCCAGGCGGGCATTAATCGTAGCTGGGGTCCGCGCAGAACCGAGCAAACCGTTGGTGCTGGCTATTTGATTGAGCATCAGGAAATTGATGGGGCAGAATCTTCCACCAAAAAAGTAGCGACGCTTTCTTATGGCATTACGCTACGACGCACGGATAATGACCGTAATCCAACGCGCGGCTATTTGTTCAATGCACAATTTGCTGTCGCACCGCTTGAAACGCTTTCAGATGGGCGTTTTTTACAAAGCTACCTAAAAACGCAAGGGTATTATCCTGTCACCGATTCAACACAATTAATCGCACGTGCAGAAATCGGTATGGTCAATGGTAAAAATAGTGCGCCCGCTGCATTTTTATTCCGTGCCGGCGGCGATCAATCGGTACGCGGTTACGCCTATGAGAGTTTGGGCGTAACAGAAGGTGATGCGATTGTCGGCGGGCGTTATTTGGTGACGGGCAGTGTAGAAGCGATTCAATGGTTAACTAAACAGTGGGGAGCTGCTATTTTTGTCGATTTTGGTAATGCGGCCAACACGCTGCAAGATTTAAAACCGGTATATGGCTACGGATTGGGTGCGCGCTGGAAAAGCCCGATTGGCGCAATCGGTGCAGATATCGCCTATGGCGAAGCGACAAAAGAATACCGCTTGCACTTTAACTTGGGCGTTGCCTTTTAATTGATGTGGTGCATTCTAAAAATGAGGAAGCTGTTTTAATGCTACGCCATTACATGACTGCCGTGATGCTGAGCGTAAGTATGCTGCTTTATACGCCTGTACAAGGCGAAATGACCATTAGCGGTAGTTCTAATTTGGATACGCTGAGCTACGATTTAGATAATATTCATCTGAAATTAGAAAAGCTGGAATCGCGCTGGCAGATTTTTCCGCTAGATAACAAGCTTTCTGTGGATAAACTGCGTGCACGGCGTTTGACTATCACGATGCGATCTGCGGCAAAAAAAGCGGGCGATTCCCCATTGCCAGCGCAAATTAAGCTGCCTTTCCCTATTAAGGTCACGCAAGCAGAAGTAGTTGAGTTGGTGATTATTACCCCAACAGAGCAACATATTTTAAATAATGTGCAATTTGATATTGAGGCCGATTCTAAAACGATTCAACTAAACAGGTTAAGTGCTGGCACGCCATTTGGCCAAGTGGATGCTACGCTTAATTTGGGCACTGCGAACCCATTTGTATTGACTGGAGCAGTGAGCATTAAGCAAGCAGGTATCAAAGAGGTTAGTATTGAGAAAGATACTTCTAATAAAACAAGCACTGATAAAACCACCGCATCAATGCCTTATGATGTAAAAGTGAATCTATTGGGCGATTTAAAACAATTGCGATTTGAATCTGCAATCATGCTGGCTTTGCAGAATGATCAGTTGGCGTTATTGCAAGCGGATAATCAAAACGAGAATGTTGCTGCAAAAATCCAGGTGATGGGTGAGCTTGGGTTGGCGGGTGAATATCCGCTAAAAATGCATGCACAAATTAATGAGTTTCAACCGGAGCGTTTAGGCAGTTATCCAGCAGGACTGTTAAATTTAGATTTAAATCTGCAAGGCAATCTATCGCCAGAGACTAATTCTACTGGCTTGCAAATCTTGTTGTCGGCAAAAGATAGTTATTTGCAGGTAAAAAATCAGCGCCAGCCTTTAATCACGGAAGGCAGAATGACTTTTGTAAATAGCCATTTACAGGATATCGATTTTAAAGCCAAGATTGCCAATAACAGCCTAAGCGCTAGTGGTAATCTTGGTGCGCCAGAAAGCCAGCTGTTGTGGCATGCGGATTTGCCTGACTTAACGACACTGGGAGAGCAATTTTCGGGCGAAGCGCATATTAATGGCACGCTTGCCGGTGTTTTTGAAAGTCTGGCATTAAGTGTTGATTTGTCGGCACAAAAACTCAAGTTACCTAACAATATAAAACTAGATAAGCTGGATGGAAAAGCCACGCTGTTGGCTGGTGCGCAGGGAAGTGCAGATGCAACACTCAATGCGACAGGCCTAAAAGTGGCGCAAAATTCAGTATTAAATGCCAGCTTTACTTTGCAGGGTACGCGTGCGCAACATCAGATGAAAATTCAAGCACTTGAAACACAGCCATCCACGTTGGATGCGAACAATCGGTTGCAGTTCGAAGCTACGTTGGCAGGCGGTTTGGATGCTGGACAATGGCAAGGGCTCATTCAAACGCTGAGTTTAAAGGGCGAAACGCCAATTACTCTTCAAGCACCGGCAAAACTAAGCCTTACCAGCCAAGACATTGCTTTAGAAAACGCTACTTTGCAATTAGCAAAAGGCCGCGCTGTGATTGATACACTGAATGCTGGCAGCAAAGGTTTTATCAGTAAAGGCAATCTAAGTAACCTTGCACTGGATGATATTCCGCCAAGTTTGTTTCAACTGCCAGCACACTTACAAGGCAATCCTGTTTTTTCTGCCAAATGGGATGTTCATGCGGTAGAGGCGGTTAATGGCAGTGCTATTTTCAATCTGGAATCGGGTGATTTGAGCGTTATTACCAATGGTGTTGCAAAGCCGCTAGGTTTACAAAATGCTAAAGCAGAACTGAAGTTGAATAACAATAAAGCCGACTTTGTCATGCAGCTTAAAGGGCAGCAGTTAGGTTATGTTGATGCGCAGGCCAGCACGATGCTGACAAAAGTTGAATCAGGCTTTGCGCTGATGGCGAATGCGCCGCTTACACTATCTGGCGCTGCCCAACTCAATACGCTGGCTTGGCTGCCAGTGTCGGCTTCGTTGGCAGATGCCAGTTTGGACGGCGTTTTGAGCTTAACCGTAAACGCGGATGGCACTGTGCAAAAACCGAATTTACGCGGCAGTGCTATTGGCAAAAATATGCAGTTTACTCTGCCGTCACAAGGGGTGTCGCTGACAGACGGCACTTTGGATGCAGTATTTGAAAATGATGAATTGCGTATTACGCAGGCTGCTTTAAAAGGCGGGGCGGGATATTTACGTACAACTGGCACGCTGCAAATGGAAAACAAGCAGCCTAAAATAGCACTGGATTGGGTTGCCGAACAATTTACGGTTATTTCTGGGCCAGATAGGTTGTTAATATTAGACGGCACAGGTAAAACGACATTGCTTGAGGGTTTGTTTTCAATCTCCGGTGACTTTAAAGTGGCAAAAGGCTTGCTCGCGTTACCGGATGACAGTGTGCCGACGCTTGCTGATGATGTGGTGGTGCTTGGACAGGTTGATACAACAGAGTCGGCAGTGAAAGTGTTATTGAGTGGTTTGCGGATTGATTTGGGGGATGATTTTAAATTGCACGGACGCGGATTGGATGCACAGCTTTCCGGCGCTGTTACCTTGCTAGGCTTAACGCAATATCATCCACACGCTGAAGGTAGTATCAGGGTTCAGAAAGGCACTTATATGGCTTATGGCCAGATTCTGAATATCACACGTGGTGTGATCAGCTTTAGTGGTCCTTTAGATAATCCGGGCTTGAGCATACGGGCAATGCGCAATGCGGTCAGTGATAGTGCCAGTTTGATCACAACGAATGCAGAAGCAGTCAATAACACAGGTGAAATCACGGGAAGTAATTTCAGCCAAACCACATCCTCCAGCGTGCAAACCGTGAACGCAGGGGTGGAAATCACCGGTAGTGGATTAAATCCTAGAGTCCAATTGGTATCGGAGCCAAATGTACCGGATACCGAAAAGTTGTCTTGGCTATTACTGGGTCACGGTACAGAGCAAGCAGGTAAAAATGATTTTGCCATGCTTTCGTTAGCTGCAGGTGTGATGTTGTCAAACGGTGACTCTATGCCATTACAGACAAAGCTGGCGCGTGCGGCAGGGCTGGATGAGTTTGGTTTTTCTGGGTCTGATGCTGAAAGCGCATCGTTGACTTTTGGCAAGCGACTGTCCTCTCAGTTGTACCTCAGCTACGAAAAAAGCGTGAGTGGTTTATTGGATGTCGCCAGACTGACTTTTAATATTACCCCGCGCTGGGCCTTGCAAGCGGAAGCCGGTACAGAAAGCGCGGTGGATGCTTTGTATACGTTTAGATTTAAATAATTTATGTAGCTAATGAACATTATAAGGCTGACTGGCCTAATTTAGCTGAATAAAAGCATTAACTTAGCGTTGACCATACTAGCTTGCACGCGTAGAATTCGCGGCAATTCTTAAGGCATTTTATGAGTCAATTTGCACCACAATCTCTCGCAAAAAAACCAATGCTTGTCAAAAAAATAGTTGTTGCCAATTGGAAAATGCACGGCAATCTCAAGCAGAATCAAGCTTTGTTGGCAGATTATGTTGCGCTGCTTTCCGATTTAAAGCAGTCGCAAGTGGTTGTTTGTGCGCCTTATCCTTATCTTGCACAATTGCAAAGTCTGTTACAGCATACCAATATCGCCTGGGGCGCACAAAATCTTGCTAAAAATGCAGAAGGCGCGTTTACCGGAGAGGTAAGTGCAGCCATGTTAAAAGATTTTGGCTGCCAGTATGTGATTATTGGGCATTCAGAGCGGGCAACCGCCTATTGCGAATCCGATGAAAATATAGCGCAAAAGTTTTTGCAGGCAAAACAGCATGGTTTAACGCCCATTTTATGTGTGGGTGAAACATTGATCGAGCGCGAAGCTGGTGTGATGGAACTGGTCGTCGGCAAGCAGCTTGATACCATCATTAAGCTGCATAGCGCGGCTATCTTTGCCGACAGTATTATCTCGTACGAGCCGATTTGGGCGATTGGTACAGGGCTGGCAGCCACGCCTGAGCAGGCAAAAGCCATGCATAAATTTATTCATCATAAGATTGCAAGTCTGGATAAAGATGCGGCAAGCCGCTTAAAAATCCTCTATGGGGGAAGCGTAAACCCGCAAAATGCGGTACAATTATTCGCTGTACAGAATATTGATGGCGGGCTGGTTGGTAAATGCTCGCTTGAGTCGCAGGCGTTTGAAAAAATATGCATCGCGGCTGAATTGGCAACTTAAAACTTGCAAGGCATAAAGATCATAATAAACGTATCTTAAAATAACAGTTGGTTGCAGGTGAATACGCCTGCTTTAATGCAAGCCACTTTTTGGAATTTGTTTGATGGAAAATTTGATTACAGTTGTACATGTTTTAGCAGCAGCAGGCGTTATCGGCTTGGTATTGTTGCAGCACGGTAAAGGTGCTGATATGGGTGCAGCATTTGGTAGTGGCGCATCCGGCAGTCTGTTTGGGGTGAGCGGCTCATCTAATGTTTTAAGTAAATTAACAGCGCTTTTCGTGATTATTTTTTTCAGTACAAGTATGACGCTTGCCTATATGGCGAGCCATCGCGCAGGAAGCAATAGTAGTGTGATTAAAGTGCCTTCAAATGCATCCGTCATTAATTCAGATGCTGCAAAGCCTGATGCAGCTAAATTGCAGGAATCAACACCAAGTGCAAGTGGATCTAAAGCTGATGATGCAGCTTCAGGTAATACTGCTAAGGATGTGCCAAATTAAATTTCAGGATTGTTTTTAAATTAATAATAAATCCTTGAATAATTGCCGTCGTGGTGGAATTGGTAGACACGCTATCTTGAGGGGGTAGTGACGAAAGTCGTGAGAGTTCGAGTCTCTCCGTCGGCACCAATAAGGTATCAAGTTAATAAGTCTTAAAAATAAATAGTATTAAAATAATAAACAAAATGCTGTTCTAAAAAAGTAGTGAATTGTTTTGATTGTTAAGCCAAAAGCGAAACATTCAAAGATCTGTAGTAAAACCTTGTTAGGAAGTTTCTGTGCTGGAAAATTACTTTCCAATCTTGTTGTTTATCTTAGTGGGCCTTGCTGTAGGGCTTGGGCCACTTGTCCTCGGTAAAATCGTTTCTCCCCATAAGCCAGATAGTGAAAAGAATTCGCCTTACGAGTGCGGGTTTGAAGCTTTTGAAGATGCGCGCATGAAATTTGATGTGCGTTATTACCTGGTGGCCATTCTGTTTATTCTGTTCGATCTGGAAATTGCATTTTTATTTCCTTGGGCAGTTGTATTGCAAGAAATTGGCTTAGCTGGTTTTTTAGCCATGATGCTGTTCTTATTAGTGCTGGTCGTCGGCTTTGTGTATGAGTGGATGAAAGGCGCCCTTGAGTGGGATTAAGTCAATGGGATTGATTCAGTCATGAGTATTGAGGGTGTTTTAGAAAAAGGTTTTGTCACCACTACGCTGGATACGGTGATTAACTATACGCGTACTGGTTCATTGTGGCCGATGACGTTTGGTTTGGCGTGTTGCGCGGTTGAAATGATGCATGCTGGCGCTTCGCGCTATGATTTGGATCGATTCGGTATTGTGTTTCGTCCTAGTCCAAGGCAATCGGATGTGATGATTGTTGCGGGTACTTTAGTGAATAAAATGGCGCCAGCCTTACGTAAAGTATATGACCAAATGGCTGAGCCGCGCTGGGTGATTTCCATGGGTTCGTGTGCAAATGGCGGCGGTTATTATCACTATTCTTATGCGGTTGTTCGAGGTTGTGATCGTATCGTGCCAGTAGATGTTTATGTACCAGGATGCCCACCAACGGCTGAAGCCTTGCTGTACGGTATTATCCAGTTACAGAAAAAAATCAGACGTACGAATACAATTGCTAGGTAAGCGTAATCACTAGGTAATCTTAAGAATAAAACATCATGTCTACCAAACTCGATCAATTATCGGCTCAACTAAAACTTGCTTTAAGTGGACTCGTAACGCAATTAACCGTTGCCCTAAATGAAGTTACGATTGAATGTAATGCGGATGACTATCTGGCGGTGTGTAATAAATTGCGCGACCACGGTGAGCTTAAATTTGAGCAGTTAATCGATTTGTGTGGCGTAGATTATAGTCAGTATGCGATTGAAGACTATGCTGATGTGCAATGGGCTGGCAAGCGTTATGCAGTTGTATTACATTTGTTGTCCATTAGTCTGAACCAGCGAGTACGTTTGCGCGTGTTTGCGCAGGATGATGACTTCCCCGTGCTGCCCACGCTGGTTGATGTTTGGCCTGTTGCAAATTGGTTCGAGCGTGAAGCTTTTGACTTATATGGCTTAATGTTTGAAAACCACCCAGATTTACGTAGACTTTTGACCGATTACGGATTCGTAGGACATCCATTCCGTAAAGATTTCCCTATGATTGGTAATGTGGAGATGCGTTACGATCCTGAGCAGCAGCGTGTCATTTATCAGCCAGTTTCTATTGAGATGCGTAACAATGTGCCGCGTATCATTCGCGATGAAGGGATGCATAAGTAATGGCTGAAATTAGAAATTACACCATGAACTTTGGACCGCAGCATCCTGCGGCACATGGTGTTTTGCGCTTAGTATTAGAGTTGGATGGCGAAGTCATTCAGCGTGCCGATCCGCACATTGGTTTATTACATCGCGCGACTGAAAAGTTAGCCGAAAATCGTACCTATCTGCAGTCGATTCCCTATATGGATAGGCTGGATTATGTATCAATGATGGCCAATGAGCATGCCTACGTGATGGCGATTGAAAAAATGATGGGTATTGAAGTGCCGATTCGTGCGCAATATATCCGTGTGATGTTCGATGAGATTACCCGCGTTTTAAATCATCTGCTGTGGCTAGGCGCGCATGCACTGGACGTTGGTGCGATGACGGTGTTTTTATATGCATTTCGTGAGCGTGAAGATTTATTCGACTGTTATGAAGCAGTTTCCGGTGCACGTATGCATGCGACGTATTATCGCCCAGGCGGTGTATATCGTGATTTGCCGAATCAAATGCCGCAGCATGAAACTACTAAATTCCGCAGTGCAAAAGAGATTAATAAACTGAATGAAAACCGCCAAGGTTCATTTTTAGATTTCATTGAAGATTTTACGAATCGCTTCCCGACTTATATCGATGAATATGAGACGCTATTAACCGATAACCGTATCTGGAAGCAGCGTACAGTTGGTGTTGGTGTGGTTTCGCCAGAACGTGCTTTAGCGCTAGGCTTTACCGGTCCTATGCTGCGCGGCTCTGGTATTGAGTGGGACTTGCGTAAAAAACAGCCTTATGAAGTCTATGCAAATTTAGATTTTGATATTCCAGTAGGTGTTAATGGCGATTGTTATGATCGTTATTTGGTGCGTATGGAAGAGTTCAGGCAATCGAATAACATTATCAAGCAATGTATTAACTGGCTGCGTGCGAATCCTGGCCCTGTGATTACCACCGATAACAAAGTGGCACCCCCAGATCGTGAAGGCATGAAAACCAATATGGAAGACATGATTCACCACTTTAAATTGTTTACAGAAGGCTTCCATGTGCCAGCAGGTGAGGCGTATGCGGCAGTAGAACATCCAAAAGGTGAGTTTGGTATTTACATGGTTTCTGATGGGGCGAATAAACCTTACCGTTTGAAAATTCGTGCGCCAGGTTATCCACATCTTGCAGCATTAGATGAAATGACAAGAGGTCATATGATTGCAGATCTGGTGGCTATTATTGGCACGCAAGATATTGTTTTTGGAGAGATCGACAGATAAAAATCTGGCAGATAGCTTATGTTAAGTAAAGAATCCATCGAAAAAATAGATTACGAACTCACCAAATATCCTGCTGATAAACGTCAGGCAGCGGTAATGAGTGCGCTGCGTATCGTGCAAACGGAGCGTGGTTGGTTATCAAAAGAAAGCATGACTGAGGTGGCTGAATATTTGCGTATTCCTGAAATCGCGGTCATGGAAGTAGCCACTTTTTATAATATGTACGATTTAGAGCCCGTTGGAAAATACAAAATCAGTATTTGTACCAATATTTCATGCATGTTGCGCGATTCTGATGCCATTGTGACGCATCTGCAAAATAAACTGGGTGTCGGCTTTAATGAAGTGACGCCAGACGGAAAATTTTGTTTGAAAGAGGGCGAGTGCATGGGAGCTTGCGGCGGTGCGCCTTTGTTGATAGTGAATAATCATACGATGCATGAGTTTTTAACCGTAGATAAAGTAGATGCTATTTTAGAGGAGCTAAAGTAGTGGTAACTGGTGCGAAAACTAGCGTAAATACAACAGCGAAAAAACCTGTGATGACTGATTTAAAAGGTCAGACCTTACTCACTTTACGCTCATTAAATGAAGAAAATCCAGCTTCACTGGAAACTTACATCAAGCTTGGCGGTTATGCTCAACTTAAAAGAATCGTTACTGAAAAAGTAAAAGCAACCGATATTATTACGCAAATTAAAACCTCTAATTTACGTGGTCGTGGTGGTGCAGGTTTCCCCACAGGGCTTAAGTGGAGTTTTATGCCACGTTATTACGACGGCACCAAATACCTGGTTTGTAATACCGATGAAGGTGAGCCAGGAACATTTAAAGACCGCGACATTATTCGTTACAATCCGCACCAGTTGATTGAGGGTATGGCGATTGCCGCATATACATTGGGTGCGCGCGTTGGGTATAACTATATCCATGGCGAAATCTGGCAAGATTACGATATTTTTGAAGCGGCGCTGCATGAAGCCAAAGCTGCGGGCTATTTAGGCGAAAATCTCTTTGGCAGCAACTTTAGTTTTGATTTGTACGCTGTGCATGGATATGGGGCTTACATTTGCGGTGAAGAAACCGCATTGATCGAATCTATTGAAGGTAAAAAAGGCCAACCGCGCTTTAAGCCACCATTTCCAGCCAGTTATGGTGTATTCGGCAAGCCGACCAATGTCAATAACACAGAAAGTTATACCAGTATTCCTTGGATTTTGCAGCATGGAGGCCAAGCATTTGCCGATTTAGGTGTGCCTAATTCTGGCGGTACAAAATTATTTTCAATTTCTGGGCATGTGGAAAAGCCGGGCAATTATGAAGTGAAAATGGGGATGCCATTTGCTGATTTATTGGCATTGGCTGGCGGTATTTGGAAAGGTCGTCAATTAAAAGCGGTGATTCCAGGTGGTCCATCCACAGCAGTGATGACAGCAGAAATGGTTCAAAACGCAACCATGGATTACGACGGATTAAGCAAGGCAGGATCTAGCTTGGGCGCAGGGTCGATGATTGTGATGGATGACACGACTTGCATGGTAAAAACGCTTAAGCGTTTATCTTATTTCTTTTATGAGGAAAGTTGCGGCCAATGCACACCTTGCCGCGAAGGTACTGGCTGGGTGTATCGCGTTATCAGTCGAATCGTTGATGGCAAAGGCAAAATGGAAGATTTGGATTTGTTAACGGATGTGAGCAATAATATTTCTGGCCGTACGATTTGTGCGTTGGGTGATGCTGCTGCGACCCCTGTATTGAGCTTTATTAAACACTTCAGACCTGAATTTGAGTATTACATAACCCATGGTAAAAGCATGGTGGATGGAAGATAACGTATGTTACATATTGAAATAGACGGCAAGCCACTAGAAGTCGAACACGGCAGCACAATTATCGATGCGGCTGATAAAGTCGGCATTGCGATTCCGCGTTTTTGTTATCACAAAAAACTATCGGTAGCCGCTAACTGCCGCATGTGCCTAGTGCAGGTTGAAAAGTTTAATAAACCACTGCCAGCTTGTGCGACGCCAGTGGCGGACGGCATGAAGATTTTCACGCGCAGTAAAGCAGCTGTTGAAGCGCAAAAAAGCGTCATGGAATTTTTGCTGATTAATCACCCATTAGATTGCCCAATTTGCGATCAAGGCGGTGAATGCGATTTGCAGGATATTGCAGTCGCTTATGGCGCTAGCGGTTCGCGTTATGCGGAAGAAAAACGCGTTGTTTTAAATAAAAATATTGGCCCGTTAATCAGTACCGACATGACACGTTGCATTCAATGCACCCGTTGCGTCCGTTTCTTAAAAGAAGTTGGCGGTATGCAGGAGCTTGGTCTTGTTGGCCGTGGCGAACATGCGGAAATTACTGCTTACGTGGATAAGTCGGTTAACTCCGAGTTAAGTGGCAATATCATTGATTTGTGTCCTGTCGGCGCATTAACCAACAAACCGTTCCGTTATTCAGCCCGTAGTTGGGAACTGACTCGTCGCCCCAGTATCGCACCGCATGATGGTTTGGGTTCGCACATTGAAGTGCATGTAAAAGATAACAAAGTCATGCGCGTACTGCCACGCGAAAAAGAAAGCATTAATGAATGCTGGTTATCTGATCGCGATCGCTATTCTTATGTTGGGTTAAACAGCCCTGACCGCTTAAAAGTGCCGATGATTAAGCACAATGGTACTTGGGTAGAAACTGATTGGAAAACAGCTTTAGAGTTTGCAGCTGGTCAAATCAAAGACATTACCAATCAGCATGGAGCTGATTCACTGGGTGTATTGGCTTCGCCCAATAGCACGATGGAAGAAGGCTATTTAATCAAACAGTTAGCCAACGGTTTAGGTTGTGGCAATGTGGATTATCGCTTGCGTCAAACCGATTTTAGGTTAGATGGCAAGCGCGTTGGTATTCCTTGGATGGGTTGCAATATCCAGGAAATTGAAGAGTTAGATCGCATTCTGATTATCGGCTCTAATTTGCGCAATGAGCATCCATTATTAGCACAGCGTTTCCGTAAAGCGGTTGCCAATGGTGCGGAGTTATCGGTTGTGAGTCCGCTGGATAATGACCCATTAATGAAAGTTGCACACAAAGTGATTGTGCGTCCGAATGATATGGTGAATGTACTGGGTCAGATTTTAAAAGCCATGTCTGGCTTACAACGATTATCGCTTTGTCTGCCGCCTTCATTAAATGCGTTACTTGAAACTATTACGGTGCGCCCAAATACGCAAGCCATGGCTGAAAGTTTGGCAGGTTTAGCTGGGCCTGATGGATTGGTGGATTTAGTCGCTCCAAAAGTAGGGCTTTTCATCGGAAATATGGCGTTAAGTGATCCACGCTTTACCGAGATGTATAGCATGATGGAAGCTATTGGCGGCATTTGCGGTGCCAAAGGTGGCATATTGCCGGCGGCTGCAAATAGCACGGGTATGCACTTCATGGGTGTGATGCCAAATGCGACTGGCATGCACGCGCGTGCGATGCTGGAGGTGCCGCGTAAAGCTTATTTGCTATTGAATGTTGAGCCTGAACTGGATTGCCAGCATGCAGCTTTAGCTAAAGCTGCAATGGCGCAAGCGGAGTGTGTTGTTGCATTGACGGCGTATAAATCGGAAGCATTAGAAAATGCAGATGTGTTGTTGCCGATTGCACCGTTTACTGAAACCTCAGGCACGTTTATGAGTATGGAAGGGCGCGTGCAAAGCTTTTCTGCGGTGACTAAACCGCTTGCTGAATGTCGCCCAGCTTGGAAAGTTTTGCGTGTTTTGGCGAATACCTTAGGATTGGATGGCTTTGATTTTGACAGCAGCGAAGCCGTTAAAAACGCCATATTTAAAGGTGAAAAACCATCAACTGTGGTGTGGCGCAACCTGAATAATAATTTAAAAGAATTAGTTGAAATTGAAGTGAATATCAAGTCGGATGGCTTGCAGCGCATTGGCGAAGTGCCACAATACGAGTCTGACCCAATAGTACGCCGCTCTGTGCCGCTTCAAAAAACCAAATATAACATCAGGCCAATGGCGCGTATGCGAGCAGAACAAATGGCCCAGTTGGACTTGGTTGAAGGTGACATTGTATTGGCTACACAGGATAAAGGTAGCGCAGTGTTGCAGGTGAAGCTGGATAATCATGTGGCAATGGGTTGCATACGGATTGCGGCATCACATGAACAAACTATAGGTTTGGGTGATTTAATGGGTGATATTACGATAGAAAAAACCAGCAAAGAACTTTATAAACCATACGAAACCACCATGCTGAAAGTGGTGGCGTAATGGATTTTCTGGCGAATTTATTTGGTAGCTATTGGCCGGCAGTTCAGTTAACAAGCTGGACCTTGATTAAGATTATCGCCATCGTATTGCCGTTAATGATTGCTATCGCATATTTAACCTTGGCTGAACGCAAAGTGATTGGTTTCATGCAAGTGCGTATTGGGCCGAATCGAGTGGGTTATTTTGGCTTGTTACAACCACTGGCTGATGGGGTGAAGCTATTATTCAAAGAGATTATTCTACCCACGGCTTCAAATAAAACCTTGTTTTTACTCGGCCCAGTGTTAGCCATTGCACCGGCATTTGCCGCCTGGGCAGTCATTCCATTTGATGCTACCTTGGTTCTGGCGAATATTGATGCTGGGCTGCTGTATATTTTGGCGATGACTTCAGTCGCGGTTTATGGCGTGATTATCGCGGGTTGGGCATCTAACTCTAAGTATGCATTTTTAGGCAGCATGCGCTCTGTAGCGCAGATTGTGTCTTATGAGATTGCCATGGGTTTTGCGCTGGTAGGCGTTTTAATGTGCGCTAACTCGTTAAACTTAGGCAAAATTGTCATGGGGCAGGCGGGCGGTTTTTGGCACTGGTATTTCATCCCATTGTTTCCTTTATTTATTGTGTATTTTATTAGTGCTGTGGCTGAGACTAATCGCGCACCGTTTGACGTTGCCGAAGGCGAGTCAGAAATTGTTGCTGGTTTCCATGTGGAATATTCGGGCATGGCATTTGCTATCTTTTTCTTGGCGGAATATGCGAATATTTGGCTAGTCTGTGCGCTTGCCGCGACCATGTTTTTAGGCGGCTGGTTGTCACCTGTGCCATTTTTGCCGGATAGCATTTTATGGTTTTTAGCTAAAATGGGTGCGCTTGTATTCTTCTTTTTATGGTTTAGGGCAACGTTTCCGCGCTATCGCTATGACCAGATTATGCGTTTAGGCTGGAAAATATTTATCCCCATTACATTGGTGTGGATTATATTTGTAGGCGCAATGATGCAGACTTCATTGGGGTATTTATTCCACTAATTATGTTGAGACAAATCAAAAATACGCTGAGTAGTTTAATGCTGTGGGAGCTGCTAAAAGGCATGGCGCTCACAGGCCGTTACTTTTTTGCCCGCAAAATCACTATTCAATATCCCGAAGAGCGCACGCCACAATCCAATCGTTTTCGTGGTTTGCATGCATTACGCCGCTACCCAAATGGCGAGGAACGTTGTATTGCTTGTAAACTATGCGAGGCAGTTTGCCCTGCGCTGGCGATTACGATTGAATCAGAGCAGCGTGAAGACAATACACGCCGTACCACGCGCTATGACATTGATTTAACCAAGTGTATTTTTTGCGGATTGTGTGAAGAATCTTGCCCGGTGGATAGTATTGTTGAAACGCGTGTGTTTGATTATCACGGAGAACAACGCGGTGATTTGCTCTACACCAAAGAGATGTTATTGGCGGTGGGCGATAAACATGAAAAGCAAATTGCTGCAGACCGTCTGCAAGATAAAACTTTTAGGTAGTCTTTTTAAGATTAAAACTGATGATATTTAACGATTTTATTTTTTACACCTTAGCCGCAATTTTGCTGTTTGCAGGTATTCGCGTCATTACAACACGCAACCCTGTGTATGCTGCTTTGCATTTAGTGCTGGCGTTTTTTACTGCCGCCGGTATCTGGTTATTACTGGAGGCCGAGTTTTTAGCGATTGCCTTGGTACTGGTTTATGTCGGTGCGGTCATGGTGCTGTTTCTATTCGTGGTCATGATGCTGGATATTAATCTGGATAAACTGCGTGAAGGGTTTTGGGACTATTTGCCCATGGCCGGTACGATTGGTTTACTGATGGCGGTTGAAATGGTGATGATACTAAGTGGCAAGTATTTTGCGCCCACTACAGTTGCCAGTAAGTCAGCAGATTACAGCAATACCGCAGAGTTGGGGCGTGTGCTGTATACCGATTATCTGTTGCCGTTTGAACTGGCATCGGTCGTGTTGTTGGTGGCGATTATTGCAGCAATTGTATTAACCTTGAGAGATCGTCAAGATAGTAAATCCATGAATCCAGCGGAACAAGTGCTAGTTAAAAAACAAGACAGATTACGTATTGTAAAAATGGATGCTGTGGTAGAAACGCCGTCAGTAGAAGACCCAAAAGCAGATAAGGAAAAATCATAATGGCTGCTTTATCATCAGTTGGCTTATCACATTATCTTGTTCTAGGTGCGTTGCTGTTTACCATTAGTGTGATTGGTATTTTTTTAAATCGTAAAAATGTGATTATCTTACTGATGGCGATTGAATTGATGTTGCTAGCGGTTAACCTGAATTTTATTGCGTTTTCACATTATTTAAATGACATTGCTGGCCAAGTGTTTGTGTTTTTCATACTGACAGTGGCAGCAGCAGAGTCCGCAATTGGTTTAGCTATTTTAGTCGTTATTTTCAGAAATTTACGCACGATTAACGTGGATGATTTGGACTCTTTAAAAGGTTAACTGGCTGAGATTAAGCATCTTTAAATTCATAGCATCAGAATCATAAAATAAATCGATAAAAATTAAACACTTAAAAATTAAACCTCTATAAAAATGACACTGCCACAAATTTCCTTACTAATCGTTTTGCTGCCCTTAATTGCTGCGGCTATTGTGGGCTTGTGGGGTCGTCATTTACCGCGCGCCAGTGCCCATTGGTTAACTATCGCAGGTGTCGGTGCCGCGTTTGTTTTATCTGTGATTGTTTTTAAAGCAACACTCAACGGCTATACCGCGAATTACAATTTATATACGTGGCTCACATCGGGCGATATTCAATTCAATGTTGGATTTTTGATTGATAATTTAACTGCCATGATGATGGTCGTCGTGACGTTCGTATCGCTGATGGTGCATGTGTACACCATCGGATATATGAGTGAAGACCCGGGTTACAGTCGCTTTTTTAGCTATATTTCGTTGTTTACTTTTGCCATGTTAATGCTGGTGATGAGCAACAACTTCATGCAGTTGTTTTTCGGCTGGGAAGCAGTTGGATTGGTTTCCTATTTATTAATTGGTTTTTGGTATAAGCGCCCAACGGCTATTTATGCCAACTTGAAGGCGTTTTTGGTCAATCGCGTAGGCGATTTTGGCTTTTTGCTGGGCATCGGTATGGTGCTTTATTACACAGGGAGTCTGGATTATGCAACTGTGTTTCAAACAGCACCTGCTTTAGCAGATGTGCAAGTGACGCTGATTCCAAACGTGTCTTGGTCGCTGATGACAGTGGCCTGCATTTTGCTATTTATCGGCGCAATGGGTAAATCAGCGCAAGTTCCACTGCATGTATGGTTGCCAGACTCAATGGAAGGCCCAACACCGATTTCTGCACTGATTCACGCGGCAACCATGGTAACAGCGGGTATTTTCATGGTGGCACGTATGTCGCCTTTATTTGAATTATCAACCACTGCGCTATCATTCGTGATGATTATCGGTGCGATTACTGCATTGTTCATGGGTTTTCTTGGCATTATCCAGAATGATATCAAGCGTGTAGTTGCTTACTCAACTTTATCGCAACTGGGTTATATGACGGTTGCTTTAGGCGCATCGGCTTATTCAGTGGCTATTTTTCACTTGATGACACATGCATTTTTCAAAGCTTTACTGTTTTTGGCAGCAGGCTCAGTGATTATGGGCATGCATCATGACCAAGATATCCGCAATATGGGTAATCTAAAGAAATACATGCCTGTCACTTGGATTACTTCATTGGTTGGCTCGCTGGCATTAATCGGCACACCGTTTTTTGCAGGGTTCTATTCAAAAGACAGCATTATTGAAGCGGTTGCTTTATCCAATATCACAGGCAGTGGTTTTGCCTATTTTGCCATATTGGCCGGCGTGTTTGTCACGGCATTCTATTCATTCAGGCTGTATTTCCTGGTGTTTCATGGTAAAGAAAAGTGGCGTAAAACCAGTCATAGCCATGATCATGTACACGCGGCTGACGAACATCACCACGGTTTAAGTCCACAGGACGACCCACATGAGCCAGGTTGGGTGGTGAAGCTGCCACTTATATTATTAGCAATTCCTTCATTAATCATAGGGTACATTGCAATAGAGCCGATGCTGTTTGGTGAGTTTTTTAGCGGCGTGATTTTTGTTAATGATGAAGTCCATCCTGCAATGGCGCATTTAACACATCATTACCATGAAATATTGCATTCGCCTGCTGGTATGGCATTGCATGGCTTTATGACCTTACCCTTTATGTTAGCTGCGTTTGGTGTATTGCTGGCTTGGTTCTTTTATATGAAGCGACCAGATATTCCTGCTGCTATTCAGAAGAAATTTAGTCTGATTAATCAAATTTTAGAAAATAAATATGGTTTTGATGCATTTAATGAGCGTTTTTTTGCAGGTGGTGCGCGTTCACTTGGTGAAAAGTTGTGGAAGATTGGCGATATCCAATTGATAGACGGCGCAATGGTGAATGGCACCGCGCGCTTAATTGGACGCATCTCTGGCAAAGTTCGGCATTTACAATCTGGTCTTATCTATCACTATGCCTTTGCCATGATTATTGGTGTATTTTTGTTCTTAACCTTTTTTATCAAAATCAATTAAATGTCACAAGCCAATATATTCAGTCAGTATGTGCTCAGTTCGTCCATTTGGATGCCAATATTGGCGGGTGTTGTGGTATTGCTTTTGGGCAGCGATAACAAACCCAATTTCACGCGCTGGCTTGCGTTAGCAGGTGGTCTGTTAGCGTTTGTCGTGACTTTTCCACTTTATACGCAATTTAATTATGCAGATGGTGGCTTTCAGTTCCAAGAAATGGCGCGCTGGATTCCTGCTTTTAATGTGAATTATCATTTAGGCGTAGATGGTATTGCCGCACCTTTGATATTGCTGACAAGCTTCACAACGGTGATTGTAGTTATTGCTGCTTGGGAAGTGATTACCAAAAATATTGCACAGTATATGGCAGCATTTTTGATTATGAGCGGCTTGATGATTGGCGTGTTTAGTGCGTTGGATGGTTTGCTCTACTATGTGTTTTGGGAGGCGATGCTGATCCCGATGTTTTTGGTTATTGGTATTTGGGGTGGCGAAAATCGGGTTTACGCGACGATTAAGTTCTTCCTTTACACGTTACTTGGCTCCTTGCTGATGTTGGTGGCGTTTATCTATCTCTATCATCAAACGGGTAGTTTTGAGATTGCTGATTACTATCAACTGCCTTTGCCGTTGAACGCACAAATACTTATTTTTATGGCGTTCTTTATGGCATTTGCGGTAAAAATACCGATGTGGCCAGTGCATACCTGGTTGCCAGATGCGCACGTTGAAGCACCCACTGGCGGTTCTGTGATATTGGCCGCGATTATGCTAAAGCTGGGCGGATACAGCTTTTTACGCTTTGCTATGCCAATTGCACCTGATGCAGCACATTATTTATCTGGCTTTATGATTACCTTGTCGCTAATAGCGATTGTGTATATCGCTTTAGTTGCCTTAGTGCAAAAAGACATGAAAAAGTTAATTGCCTATTCATCCATTTCACATATGGGTTTTGTGACATTAGGTTTCTTCTTATTCAGTCAGTTAGGTTTAGAAGGCGCAATCGTACAAATGATTTCACACGGCTTTATTTCCGCCGCCATGTTCTTATGTGTGGGTGTGTTGTATGACCGCATGCATAGCCGTCAAATCGCCGATTATGGCGGAGTAGTGAATACCATGCCTGTTTTTGCGTCATTTGCAGTATTGTTTGCCATGGCTAATAGCGGCCTGCCAGGTACCTCGGGTTTTGTAGGGGAATTTATGGTGATTCTAGCCGCAGTTAAATACAATTTCTGGGTTGGATTCTTAGCCGCTACTACGCTGATATTTGGTGCTGCGTATAGTTTGTGGATGGTTAAGCGTGTCTTTTATGGCGATATTGCAAATAAGCATGTCGCTGAGTTAAAAGATTTAAACAAACGTGAATTATTCATATTAACAATATTAGCGTTGATGGTTATCGGATTTGGCGTGTATCCACAACCGATTACTGAATTTACACATGCTACCGCTGCACAATTTTTGAATCATATGGCAATCAGTAAGTTGCCAGTTGCTGGGCTTTAATCTAGGCTAAACCATGGAATATATTAAGACAGACCTTATTACAGCTTTGCCCGAACTTACCGTGCTATTTATGGCAATGTTTATTTTGCTGCTGGATTTATTTATTAAACCCAAAAATCGTATTGTTATTTACGGCTTGGCGCAATTTACGCTTTTAGCGGCAGCTTATTTTACCGTCGTTACCTACAATCCTTCGGTCGGTTATGCGTTTTCCAATATGTTTGTGGATGACCCTCTGGCCGATATCCTAAAACTCATGACGTTTTTGGGGACATCAATGATGCTGGTGTATACGCGTCAATACATGCAGCAACGCGGTATGTTCAGAGGTGAGTATTATGCCATGGTGCTGTTTGCACTGTTGGGCATGATGATCATGATTTCAGGACAAAGTTTGCTGACTATTTATATGGGCTTAGAGCTGCTTTCTCTTTGCTTGTATTCGTTGGTTGCGTTTGATCGCGATAATGCGCGCGCAACAGAAGCGGCAATGAAATATTTTGTATTGGGTGCGTTAGCTTCAGGTATGTTGCTATATGGCATGAGTATGATTTATGGCATGACAGGCAGTTTAAACGTCGCTGAAATCAGCAGTGCATTATTGGAAATGAACACTAAAAATCCTGTGCTGATTTTAGGCTTGGTGTTTGTTGTGGCTGGCTTGGCATTTAAATTTGGAGCTGTGCCTTTTCAAATGTGGGTGCCAGATGTGTATCAGGGCGCACCGACTTCAATTACGCTGCTAATCGGCTCTGTGCCTAAGTTCGCCGCTTTTGCAATTACCATACGCTTGCTTGCACAAGGGCTACAGCCTCTGGCAGTCGATTGGCAAGATATGCTGCTGATTATGGCGGTGTTATCCATTGCAATTGGTAATATCACTGCGATCGCGCAAACTAATTTAAAACGCATGCTGGCATATTCAACGATTTCACACGTTGGTTTTTTGCTGTTCGGATTCATGAGCGCAAATTTAAACGGTTTTGCTTCAAGTATGTTTTATATCAGCGCTTATGTATTAATGACGCTGGCAGGTTTTGGCATGATATTGTTATTAAGTCGCCAAGGTTTTGAGGCTGAGAATTTAGATGACTTAAAAGGTCTTAATCAACGTAGCCCGTGGGCGGCTTTTTTGATGTTAATCACCATGTTCAGCATGGCAGGCGTGCCGCCGACACTGGGCTTTTATGCCAAATTTACGGTATTACAAGCAGCACTTCAGGCAGGGTTTATATGGGCCGTCGTTTTTGCTGTAGTCATGGCTGCTATAGGTGCTTTCTACTATCTACGCGTTGTAAAGCTTATGTATTTTGATGCACCGAAAGATAATGCACGCATTAGCGCACCGGTCGATATGCAATTGGTGTTAAGCATTAATGCGGCCGCTTTGCTATTGCTCGGCATCATGCCGCAAACGCTTATGCAGATTTGCGGTGTAGCGATAGTAATCAGCCTGCAATAAATAGTCACTTTCAATCGTTAAATCTAGAGCTAAATCAATTTACTCATGACACAAATTATTATTCTATTATTAGCATTTGTTGCGGCTAATTTACCTTGGTTTTCCAATAAGTTATTTTATGTTCTTCCATTAAGATCAAATAATAAGAACTTAGCATGGTGCTTATTGGAACTGATTGTTTTATATCTGGTAGTTGGCGCAATTGGATTCTACGCAGAACATGCGACTCTAGGACAGGTTTCAGCGCAAGGCTGGGAGTTTTATACAGTCACTTTTAGCTTGTTCTTAGTATTTGCATTCCCTGGATTTATTTATAAGATGTTGTGGAAATAAAAAAACCTCGCAGAGCGAGGTTTTTTATTAGTGATAAGTTTTACTGGTGAAATATTAAAAGTCGCGATTCGCACCATAAAGTACTGTGCCATCACCCAGCATATGACTGCCACAATCTTTACCTGCGTTTAAACAATTCTTAACAATACCAGCGATCACTTTCTCATCCCAACCATTTATCCAATCACCGTGACCAGTGTAGCCAGCGTTGTAACCATTTACAGCATAATTATCACTAGATAAGCGCCAGTTTTTAGTTCCTTCAGCTGAAGTGACTAAGTATTTGGTATTTAAGATGATTTCTGGAATGGCTACTGGGTGTGTTGCAGGGCAGCTGCCACCGCTAGGATACGCCATGTGAGAGTAATGATCCGGACTGTCTAAGTTTTTACCATCCCAACACTGAGGAAAGCTCACATGCGTTACGATTGTCCAGCCTTGTTTGCATGCTGGAATGTTTTTAGATGAGGTCGATGGTTGACCTTCCAAGAAACAATTATACGTAACCTCTCTAGAGGTGGCAGCTGAAGTTGCCTTCATATTGCCCGATATCATTCTTAGACCTTTTGGAGGAGCGGTGATTACTGATTTGGGGACTGAATAACCTGTTTTGTAATACCATAGAGCAGATGTCGGTTTCAACGCTGTTTTTGTAGCGGTATCAATCATGCTAGGTACCCAATATGCAGAGCGATTAGCGATACCGCCGCGACAAGTACTATTCCCTGTTGTTGATAGCGTCATCACATTACTTTTATAGTTAACTGATGTGTTACCAAAAAATGTGTGATGATGTGCTGCGCCTTGTTGGTTAGGGTAAAGGATTGGATCGTCATTACTCATATGGCTAACGTCACAATCAATCCTGAACTGACCATGACCATCTCCTACTGGTGGTACATCTTGAGGGCCAATGTTTGGTCTAATGCGAAGGTCACTCCAACCTAAAACAGCAGTAATATTCTTGCTAATATCTACAGCTGGCATTAGGCCCGTTTGAACAATATCAGGTGATGTACTTGGGGTTGTAGTTGTAGGCGGAGTAGTAACGGCCGGCTCAGAAGGTTTTGTTACAGGTGGCGTGGTAACAGCTGGTGAAGTTGTTTTGGGCGGCGCGACAGCAACCTGCGCTGGCGGAGTTGGTGTTTTTGCGAGCCCCAATATGGACACATTATTTTTATTTGAATTAGTAGCAGTTACAATACTTTTCACTGGTGTGGTCAATGTATTCTTAGTTTTGATAAAGCTAGTAAAAAAACCACTATAATCTTTAGTTGATGCAACAGTAGATACAGTATTCTTTTTGATTGGGCCATCAACGCATAAGTCTTTTGTGAGTAATGAATTAACAAGCTCATTGGGCGTTATCTTTGAAAAGCTGTCTACTGGCGGGCGATCGGAGTATTGAGTCACGCCTCTGTTATCGCGCCATTTGTATATTTCCGCATTTGCGAAATTACTTGCTGCCAATGTTAATAAAGGTATTGTTATTATTAGCGTCTGTGGGCGGAAAATTAAATGAATCATGTAGATATTACCTTGTTGCTAGTTTACTGAGCTTACATTCTAGTTAAGATTAAATCGCTAAGTCAATGAATTGAAAATAAATAATCTAAAAACGTCTTTGTAAATAACATTTTGGTATAAACCAAAATTTCTTTGCATTTGTCATTTAGATCAAATACCGATTAGTTATTCTTAGCTAAGAATGTTAAGGAGTTATTACGCTAATGTAATAAAATCTGACAAAGCATTTATATTTATAAAAACTATATTATTTTGAGGATGCGGTATGCGCTTAGATAACGAACGAGAAAGTAGCAATGTTGAGGATAGGCGAGGTAGCGGTTTGCCTATAGGCGGGAAAAGCATTGGCGTTGGCACAATTGTCCTGACTTTGGTAGCAATGTATTTTGGCGTAGACCCTTCTGTGGTGCTTAATATGGGACAAGGATTGAGTCAGCAGGCGCCAGTTGAGGCGCAGACAATCCCTAAAGATGATCCGATGGCAATTTTTGTTGCAAAAGTATTAGGCAGCACAGAAGATACTTGGGGCAAAATATTTGCAAATGCAGGGCAGCAATATCCTGCGCCAAAATTGGTACTATTTAGCGGCCAAACACCCACAGCCTGCGGTACTGGGCAGGCAGCAATGGGGCCATTTTATTGCCCTGGTGATAGCAAGGTATACATTGACTTGCAGTTTTATCATGAAATGAAAACGCGCTTTCATGCACCTGGTGATTTTGCACAGGCTTATGTGATTGCGCATGAAGTTGGGCATCATATCCAACATTTAATTGGCACGTCGGATAAGGTACAACAAGCACGCCAAAGTGCGCGCAGTGAGGCTGAGGCGAATCAATATTCTGTGCGTTTGGAATTGCAAGCGGATTGTTACGCTGGCGTGTGGGCGCACCATGCAGATGGCGCGAATCGTATTCTAGAAGAGGGCGATGTGGAGGAGGCTATGACTGCCGCAGCTGCAATCGGCGATGATGCGTTGCAAAAACAAGCACAAGGCTATGTCGTGCCAGATAGCTTTACGCATGGCACTTCGCAACAGCGTATGCGTTGGTTTAATCAAGGCTTAACGCTGGGCGATGTGAATAAATGCGACACGTTCAATGTCGCAGCTATTTAAGTTGTTAAATTATGATGGATATTGATTTAACCGAACATTGTATTAGCTCTGAAACCATTGCATCTGGCGGTATGTTGAACGTTAAACGCGATCAGGTGCGCTTGCCAAACGGACATACTAGCCAGCGCGAATATGTCACACATCCTGGTGCTGTGGTGGTCGTGCCAATTTTGCCAAACGGCAATGTCATTTTAGAGCGCCAGTTTCGCTATCCTCTGCATCAGGTATTTGTAGAGCTGCCAGCAGGAAAAATAGACGCAGGTGAAGATATATTGGTAACAGGACAGCGTGAATTGCTAGAGGAAACTGGCTACAGCGCAAGCAATTGGATAAAGCTAGGGCTTCAATATCCATGTATTGGATATTCTAATGAAGTGATTCATATGTATTTAGCGCGTGATTTAACTGCGGGCGCGCATCAGCGTGATGCGGATGAGTCAATGGAAGTATTTGAATTATCTTTTGCTGATTGTATGAAGATGATTCAAACGGGTGAAATTACCGATGCTAAAACAATCATAGCGTTATTTTTTGCAGAGAAGTATCTTCTTCAACATGCTTAAGCATCCCTCTTTTAATCAGAGCCTGTTGGCAAAAATACCGCATGGCTAGAGTGTTAATAGTTGGCTGCGGTGATTTAGGTACAGCAGTTGCCTTGCAACTGCATCAATCTCAACATGAAGTGATTGGCCTGAGAATTAGTCAGCGAAGTTTGCCAGAAGGCATGCAAGTCATTCAGGCGGATGTGACAAAACTCGATACATTAAGCTTATTAACCAATCTGAATCCGCACATTATTATTTATTGCGTTGCCGCCAGTGCACAGACTGACAAAAGCTATCATGCGCATTATGTGCAGGGCTTAAAAAACGTATTGGCAACGCAGACGAAAAATACGCATTTACAGCATGTATTCTTTGTCTCTAGCACACGTGTGTATGGTCAAACGCATAAGCAAAATACGCAAGAGCTTCTGGATGAGAGTGTAGTGGCCGCTCCTGCCGATTTTGGTGGAGAGCGTTTATTGGAAGCGGAAAACTTGTTGGTTAACTTGCCTTGCAAATCAACATCTTTACGCCTTTCGGGTATTTATGGCCCAGATCGATTGTTTTTAGTGAATACTGCAAAAGATCCAAGCCGTTGGCCGGTGAGTAATGCTTGGAGTAATCGTATCCATCGCGATGATGCCGCTGGATTCATTGCGTTTTTAGCGCAAAAAAGCCTGATTCAGCAGCCAATAGCGAACTGTTATATCGTCACTGACGATATCCCTACATTGCAATATGATGTGCTGATCTGGCTTGCAGCCCAACAGGAGGTTGATGTTAGCCATGTTCAAACGCCTGCAACACAGGGTGGAAAACGTTTAAGTAACCAGTTGTTGCGCGAAACGGGGTTTCAGTTGAACTATCCCAATTATAAAATTGGCTATGCTGAAATATTACAAGCGCTTTAATATTAGAAGCACTTTTTAGGATTATTAAAAATAGATGTTAAAAAACGGTTTTAAATTAATTGTGAGTGCCTTCGTTTGCTTAAATATCAGCTCTTCATCCTTTGCAGGAGAAAATGGTGATTTTGATACGTGGTTAGCAGCATTAAAATCAGAGGCGAAAGCTGCGCATATCTCGGCACAAACCATTGATGAAACATTTGAAAGTGCTGAATATTTGCCGCGAGTGATTGTGTTTGACAGAGGGCAGCCAGAGTTTATTTCCACTTTTTTAAGTTATGTAGAAAAGCGCGTCACTACTGATCGAATCGCACAAGGCAGAGCTTTGTTGTTTGAGCATGAAGCGCTTTTAAGTCAAATTGAAGTGCAATATGGTGTGCCGAAACAAATACTAATGGCATTTTGGGGTTTAGAAACTAATTACGGCAGCAACAAGGGTGATTTTAGCTTGCCATCCAGCTTGATGACGCTGGCCTATGAAGGTCGCCGCGCGACATTTTTCCGTAATCAATTATTTGACACCATGCGTGTTGTGGATGCCGGCCATAACACAGTCGCAGGCATGCGCGGTTCTTGGGCTGGTGCAATGGGGCATATGCAATTTATGCCCTCCACTTTACTTAAATATGGGGTGGACGCAGATGCAGATGGACGCATCAATATTTGGACATCATTACCAGATGCATTTTCATCTGCAGCCAATTACTTAAATAAAGTGGGTTGGCGTAAGAATGAATTGGCAGCAATAGAGGTTAAATTGCCAGTTGATTTTGACTATAGTCAGGCGCAATTAAACAATCGCAAAAGTACTGCTGATTGGACGAAATTAGGTGTGCTTGACATTGGAAGTTCGGCATTGCCAGCGCAGGAAAATGCTGCGATTTTGTTACCGCAGGGGAAATATGGACCTGCTTTTATGGTGTTTAATAATTTTGATGCCATTATGGATTGGAATCGCTCCGTCAACTATGCGTTGTCGGTTGTACATTTAGCGAATCAATTGATTGGCGATAAACCAATCATGGCTGGCGATTTTGCGGAAAAAGAAGCGTTAAGTTTTAATCAAATGTGGGCACTGCAATCTAAGTTAAACGATTTGGGATTCGATTGTGGGCAGCCCGACGGTTTTCCTGGTCTGAAAACGCAAGCGGCAATTCGGCAATATCAAGCAACGCAAGGCATAGTGCAAGATGGCTACGCCAGCCCGAGTTTATACCGGCGCTTATTTCAGCCTTAGAGTAACGATTGGCTGCGTGTTCTGAACCAGCCTGTCAGACTGATTCTTTCTCGTTTTGCTGGACGTACTTCATGCCAGAATTTTTGCGATAAAAATAGAACTAATTTGCCCGCAGTTGGCAATATATTCAGGTGCTCATGCTCATTTAGGTACAGTCTTAATTCGCCACCATCATCTGCTTGCCAATCAGCATTTAAGTACAAGATGCTACTGAGTTGCCGTGCTTTTGTGTCATGTGCTGAATGAATGCCTTGATTAAATTGATCTAGATGTTTTTGGTAAAACCCACCAATAGGGTACATGGTGAAGTGTGTTTCAAGTGATTGTAAATTCATGAATAACTGCTGGTTAAGCGCTGCTTTTAATGCTTGCATTTTGCTAAGGTAAGCTTGAGTATTTATATTCTCACTATTCGCATCCAGCCAGAAAATATGGTCGCCACGAATATTGGATTGCTGTGATTTATTTATTAATCCTGTTTTGGCTGGCACCATGTCGTTATTGGTATGACGCTTATAGGCTTCATCATACAAGGCAGTAATGGTATTTGCTGCCAAAAAATCATCGCAAATAACATAGCCTTGTAAGCTGAGTGTATCGATTAATGCGTTAAAATTCGCCGGTTCTGTGTTTTGTGTCATCACAGGGGATTATAGCAGTGCGGGTTTGCGTACAAGCCTGTATTAAGCTAAAATTCGCACTTCGTAAAAATTGCGAAAAATTAGGCGGTTAGCTCAGTTGGTTAGAGCGCTTGGTCGACATCCAAGAGGTCAGCAGTTCGAATCTGCTACTGCCTACCAGGAAATTCAAAAAAACCGCATTTAATCAACGATTAAGTGGGTTAAAACAAACAATAAAAGCCGTTAAAGTAAACGGCTTTTATTGTTTCAAGCTTTGTGAACTTTAAAATTTAAAAATATTCATACATTGGATTTGATATGCCAGTAATTCGCTTACCAGATGGCTCGCAACGCAATTTTGATACACCAGTAACCGTGGCGCAAGTTGCGCTGGATATCGGCGCAGGCTTAGCAAAAGCAGCGCTGGCTGGCAAGGTGAATAATAAGCTTGTCGATACCAGTTACCTGATTGAAGCGGATAGCGACTTAGCGATTATTACGGATAAATCCGATGACGGTTTAGAAGTTATTCGCCATTCCACTGCGCACTTACTGGCTTATGCAGTCAAAGAACTGTTTCCTGATGCGCAAGTGACCATTGGCCCGGTGATAGACAATGGCTTTTATTATGACTTTTCGTATAAACGCCCGTTTACGCCAGAAGATTTAATTGCCATTGAAAAGAAAATGGCCGAGCTTGCCAAAAAAGATGAACAAGTCACGCGCAAAGTATTGCCACGCGATGAAGCCGTGGCGTATTTCAAAAGCATCAATGAGCATTACAAAGCAGAAATTATTGCGTCAATTCCTGCCAATGAGGATGTATCTTTGTACTCTGAAGGCAATTTTACCGACTTGTGCCGTGGCCCGCATGTACCGAACACAGGTAAGTTAAAAGCCTTTAAGTTGATGAAGTTGGCCGGTGCTTACTGGCGCGGCGATAGCAACAACGAGATGTTGCAGCGCGTTTACGGCACAGCTTGGCGCAATAAAGAAGAGTTGGAAGCTTATTTGTTTCAGCTGGAAGAAGCTGAAAAGCGCGACCATCGTAAATTGGGCAAGCAACTGGATTATTTTCATATGCAGGACGATGCACCTGGCATGGTGTTCTGGCATCCGCGCGGCTGGAGCATTTGGCAAGAGGTTGAGCAGTACATGCGTCAAATGTTCAAGGATTACAATTATCAAGAAGTGCGCACACCGACCATTATGGATAAAACGCTGTGGGAGAAGTCTGGCCACTGGCAAAATTATCACGACAATATGTTTGTGACTAAGTCTGAAAATCGCGATTACGCGGTTAAGCCGATGAATTGCCCTGGTCATGTGCAGATTTTTAATAGCAGCTTACATAGTTATCGTGATCTGCCATTAAGATTGGCTGAGTTCGGTTCATGTCACCGCAACGAACCGTCTGGTGCGTTGCACGGCTTGATGCGTGTGCGTGGCTTTACCCAAGATGATGCACATATATTCTGTACAGAGGAGCAAGTGGAAGCCGAAGTCGCCGACTTTATTAAAATGCTCTACAAAGCTTATGGCGATTTTGGTTTTAACGATGTGTTGGTTAAGTTGTCTACACGACCTGAGAAACGTATAGGAACGGACGAAGATTGGGATAGGGCAGAAACTTCGCTTGCAAATGCGCTCAAGTTAAATAACTTAGATTTTGAATATCAGCCTGGTGAAGGTGCATTTTACGGCCCTAAAATTGAATTTACACTTAAGGATTCATTAGGTCGTTTGTGGCAATGCGGTACGATACAGCTAGACCCAAACCTACCTGAACGCTTGGGTGCTGAATATGTAGCGGAAGACAACTCACGCAAGCGCCCGATTATGCTGCACCGCGCTATTGTTGGTTCGATGGAGCGTTTTATTGGTATCTTGATTGAAAACTATGCAGGTGCGATGCCACTTTGGCTGGCGCCCGTGCAGGCAATGGTATTAAACATTTCTGAAAATCAATCCGATTATGTGATGCAAGTGGTTGAAAATCTAAAGAAAAATGGCATTAGATGCGATTTTGACTTGAGAAATGAGAAGATTACCTATAAAATACGCGAACATTCGATGCAGAAAATGCCTTACTTGCTAGTTGCAGGTGAGCGCGAAATGCAGGCAGGACATGTGGCCGTGCGTACCAGAAAGGGTGAAGACCTAGGATCTATGCCGATTGCCGAGCTGATTGCTCGGTTAAAAGCAGAGGTTGAAGCTAAGGTTTGAGCTAAATTTCCAAGGTAGCGCGGTTTAATTTTTTTGATTAGGAGCCAGCAATAGCACAAGATAAAGGTACGCGAATTAACGGGGATATTACCGCACCCGAAGTTCGTTTGGTGGGAGTAGAAGGCGAGCCCTTGGGTATAGTGAGTCTACGTGAGGCTTTTGCAAAAGCAGAAGAAGCGGATATTGATTTGGTAGAGATTGCGCCAAACGCCACTCCACCAGTGTGCAGGTTGATGGATTACGGTAAGTTTAAGTATGCCGAAAGTAAGCGTCAGCACGAGCAAAAACTTAAACAAAAACAAGTGGTTATTAAAGAGATCAAGTTTCGTCCGGGTACGGATGACGGTGATTACAATATTAAAGTACGTAACATCATCCGCTTTTTGGGTGAGGGTGATAAAGCAAAAATCACATTGCGCTTTAGAGGTCGTGAGATTACACATCAGGAATTTGGTTTGGCACTATTAAGGCGCGTAGAAGCCGATTTGTCAGAGCACGCAGTGGTCGAGCAGTTTCCTAAAATGGAAGGCCGTCAAATGGTGATGGTGTTAGCACCTAAAAAAGTAGAGAAAGTAGTGGCTAAGCCAGCAAAAGTAGCAAAACCTGCTGAAAAAACAGAAGTAGCAGCAACTGAATAATTAAGATTTTTCTGAGTGATACGGCGAAATGGCATGCCTAGGCACTCTTAACAACTCTCAAAGGAGAAAAAAATGCCAAAAATGAAAACAAAGAGCAGCGCCAAAAAGCGCTTTAAGTTCTTAGGTAACGGTAAAGTGAAGCGTACGCACTCACATTTGCGTCATATCCTAACCAAGAAAACCACCAAGCAAAAACGTAAATTGCGCGGCACGGCTATCATCTCACCAACTGACGTCAAACGCGTTCGCGCAATGATGCCAACACAATAAGGAGACCGATATGCCTAGAGTAAAACGTGGTGTCATCGCTCGCGCAAGACATAAAAAAGTATTAAAAGCCGCTAAAGGTTATCGCGGTCGTCGTAAAAACGTTTACCGCGTTGCCAAGCAAGCGGTAATGAAAGCAGGTCAATATGCATACCGTGACCGTCGTCAGAAAAAACGTCAATTCCGCACCTTGTGGATTGCACGTATCAATGCTGGCGCACGTGAATGTGGTTTGACATATAGCCGTTTCATGAATGGCTTGAAAAAAGCTGCGATTGAAGTGGATCGTAAAGTACTTGCCGATTTGGCAGTATTTGACAAAGTAGCGTTTGCTAAATTTGTTGAGTTAGCTAAAACTGGCTTAGCGGCTTAAGCCGTGAATGCTTAAATCAGGCTAAGTAAAAAAGAGGCTACGGCCTCTTTTTTTATGGGTAAAAAGTAAATATTTATTCATAATCAATCAGTTAAACATCAACAAACTCATTACTTTAAGTTAAAATAGCGTATGGTTAATTTAGAAAATCTTATTTCAGAGTCGCAAGCGGACTTTAGTGTTTGTGATGATATGCCCGCATTGGAAAATGCTAAAGCCAAATACTTGGGTAAAACGGGTGCGTTAACCGAAGCGCTTAAAGGCTTAGGTAAGCTGTCGAATGGAGAGCGTCCCGCCGCAGGAGCCGCAATTAATGTTGTGAAGCAGGCAGTTGAAGCCGCGCTAAATGCACGTAGAGAGGCAATTTTAAGCGCAGAGCAGGCGAAGCAACTAGCCGCTGAGTCGTTGGATGTAAGCTTGCCGGCACGTGCACAGTCTCAAGGTGGACTCCATCCTGTGACTTTAACTTTGCGACGTATTGAGCAATTATTTCACTCTATTGGTTTTGATGTGGCAACGGGCCCTGAGATCGAAACAGATTTTTATAACTTTACCGCACTGAATATCCCTGAGAATCATCCTGCGCGTGCCATGCACGATACGTTCTATGTGGATGCCAACCATCTGCAAAAGGATGATAAAAGAACCGACTTTGTATTGCGTACGCACACATCACCTGTACAAGTGCATTACATGGAAAATGCTTTAAAAAATAACCAGACACCACCGCTTAAAATTATCGCGCCTGGGCGTGTGTATCGTGTGGATTCAGATGCAACGCACTCGCCGATGTTTCATCAGGTAGAAGGTTTGTGGGTGGATGAAAATATCAGTTTCGCAAATCTTAAAGGCGTTGTTCAGGATTTCTTGCAGAAATTCTTTGAACGCGATGATTTAACAGTCAGATTCAGGCCTTCATTTTTTCCATTTACAGAACCATCTGCTGAGATGGATATGAGCTGGAATGGTGGTTGGCTAGAAATCGGTGGTTGCGGCATGGTGCATCCGGAAGTATTTAAACATGTGAATATCGATAATGAAAAATATCGCGGCTTTGCCTTTGGCTTAGGCGTAGAACGTTTGGCTATGTTGCGCTATGGCGTGAATGACTTACGCCATTTCTTTAATAATGACTTGCGTTTTTTATCGCAATTTAAATAATCAAGCTAATTAATAGACTATATGCAATTTTCAGAAAACTGGTTACGTACTTTTGTAAATCCTTCAATGACATCAGTACAGCTGGGTCATGCGCTGACAATGGCTGGGCTAGAGGTAGAGGAGATGGCGCCTGTTGCGCCAGCGTTTGACAGTATTGTTATTGGCGAAGTTATCGAGGCAATCAAACATCCGGATGCGGATCGCTTGCAAGTGTGTAAAGTTAATGTTGGCAAAGAAATTTTGCAAATCGTATGCGGTGCCAGCAACGCGCGAGTAGGTTTAAAAGTGCCGTGCGCGTTGGTGGGAGCGGAACTGCCCGGCATATCCATTAAGCAGGCAAAAGTACGCGGTGTGGAATCTTTTGGCATGTTGTGTTCTGCTAAAGAGCTTGGTTTGGCGGCAGAAGCCAATGGATTGTTGGAACTCCCAGACGATGCTGTAGCAGGCCAAGATATCCGCGAATATTTATATCTAAATGACTACGCTTTCACATTAAAGCTCACACCAAATCGTGCTGATTGTTTAAGTATTTTAGGTATAGCGCGCGATGTGACAGCTATTACAGGCGCGCCTCTAACGCTACCTGTTTTAAATACGGCAAAGATTGAAAGCACCAAAATACAAGCCGTTAATGTTGCTGCAAAACAGGCATGCCCTGCATATTATGGCCGTGTGATCGAAAGTGTAAATGCACAAGCAAAAACACCTGATTGGATGATTCGCAATCTTGAGCGCAGCGGTGTTCGTAGCATTAGTGCGATTGTGGATATTACGAATTACGTGTTGCTGGAACTTGGCCAGCCGATGCATGCATTTGATTTGGCAACACTAAACGGTGCGATTAACGTTCGATTTGCGTCAGAAAATGAGCAAATTAAGCTGTTAAATAATACGGACATTAAATTGGCCGGCGATGATTTAGTGATTGCCGATAACAGTGGCGCGATTGCATTGGCAGGTATTATGGGCGGCGAGCCTACATCAGTGACAGATGCAACAACAGCAATATTTTTAGAAAGCGCATTTTTCACACCAGATACAATCGCAGGTAAGGCACGTCGATTAGGTTTAAGCACTGACTCATCCTATCGTTTTGAGCGTGGCGTGGATTTTGGTCATACCAAATTGGCTTTGGAACGTGCAACGGATTTAGTACTGCAAATTTGTGGCGGTAAAGCTGGTGAAATAAGTGAAGTGGTTAATCAGTTGCCAGAGCGTGTTTCTGTCACATTGCGCTATTCACGCTTATGTTCTGTGTTGGGGATTACCATACCCAAACAAACAGTCGGTATTCTACTCACACAATTAGGTTTTAAGTTCACAGAAAATGATGATATTTTTGTGATTAAAGCACCAAGTTATCGTTTTGATATTGCCCGTGAAGAAGATTTAATTGAAGAAATTGCGCGCTTACACGGCTACGATAAAATCCCGGCCATCACGCCATCTGCTAATTTAAGCATGCTTAATGCACCAGAGTCTGCATTAAGCGCGGCATGGTTGCATGACGCTTTGCAAGCACAGGGCTACCAAGAGATTATTACCTATAGCTTTGTAGATGAAAGCTGGGAACGTGATTTATTGGGAAATGCAAACCCTATCAAGCTTAAAAATCCAATCGCAAGCAATTTAAGTGTGATGCGTAGCGGCTTATGGGGCGGTTTACTCGATACGTTGACTTATAATATCAATCGTAAGCAAGAGCGCGCGATGTTGTTTGAAGTTGGTTCAAGCTATCATCAGACACCACAAGGTTTTGATGAACAGGCGCGGGTCGCGGGCTTATTTTACGGTGCGTTTCAGCCAGAGCAATGGGGTGCCACATCTAAAGATGTCGATTTTTATGATGTTAAAGCGACAATAGAACAATTAACACAAGGGAATGCTGAGTATCGCCTGGAAACGCATACTGCTTTGCATCCAGGCCAATCTGCACGTATTTATCTTGATGGCAACCCAATTGGTTGGTTGGGCAAGTTGCATCCCAAATGGCAGCAACATTACGGCTTAGCTAAAAATTGTTTTTTATTCGAATTAGAAGTTTCGCCTTTATTGCAAAAGCCAGTTGCCAGCTATTTTGAGGTGCCAAAAACACTGGCCATACGTCGTGATTTAGCCGTTATTGTCGATGTAAATAAGCCTGTTCAAGAAATAATTAATGCTGTCACAAATGCCAAAATTCCACTTGTGACACAGGTGCAACTATTTGATATATATCAGGGAAAAGGTATTCCTGAGAATAAAAAAAGCCTTGCATTATCGGTACTTATGCAAGATACTCATAAAACTTTGGTAGATATTGAAGCCGAAGCTGCAATGGCGCAGTTGCTAAAATTATTAGAAAATCAATTTGGTGCATCATTGCGTAATTAGTCAGTCTTTGCAGTGAAACAAGCCAGTAAAATAGCGGGAAATTAATGAATAAGAAGACGTTCAGGGGAAGTGTATGACTTTAACAAAGGCTGATTTAGCCGATTTGTTATTTGAGCAAGTAGGCTTAAATAAGCGCGAGGCAAAAGATATGGTAGAGGCGTTTTTTGAGGAAGTACGCACCGCTTTAGAAACGGGTGATAGTGTTAAGTTATCTGGCTTTGGTAATTTTGAATTACGCAAAAAGTCTGAGCGCCCAGGTCGTAACCCAAAAACAGGTGAAGAAATACCGATTACAGCGCGCCGGGTTGTGACTTTTCACGCGAGTCAAAAACTAAAAAGCAGAGTTGAAGAGCATTACGCTTCAACAGTTTAATCTGGCCTTGTACTGACAGCTTTCCAAATTAAATTAGGTTATTAGTTTATATACAAAATTAACGATGCTAGATTCAACACCCAAAATGCAATTGCCACCAATCCCGGCCAAACGTTATTTTACGATTGGAGAGGTAAGTGAGCTGTGCGGGGTAAAACCACACGTATTGCGCTATTGGGAGCAGGAATTCACGCAACTTAAACCAGTAAAGCGTCGCGGTAATCGCCGCTATTATCAACATCATGAAGTGTTACTTATCCGTAAAATTCGTGAGTTGCTCTACGAGCAAGGTTTCACCATCAGTGGCGCGCGTAATCGTTTAGATGGTGCGGATGTTAAAGCTGAAATTGCATCGCCCATACTTCAAGTTGATGTGCAATCAATTGCAGATAAACAACCGGAAGCTAACGCCGGGATTGATTTGCTGTTATTTAAAAATGAAATTCGTGCAGTTATTCAACTGCTTCGCACTTAAAACACTTTATTAAGTTACTTTAACGAATCAATCCTTTAATGCCGCTTTAAGCGGCATTAACTTTTGGACACCCAATTTAAATCCGCTTGTGAGTTAAATCGCTTTTGATAGCATGCGTGTTTGATTTATAATGCTGGCTCACTACGAAACTAGTAGTGCGGTTCGGGGCATAGCGCAGCCTGGTAGCGTACATGCCTGGGGGGCATGGGGTCGCAAGTTCGAATCTTGCTGTCCCGACCAATAAAAACAATGGCTTGCAGATTTTCAGTTGTAAGCCATTTTGTTTTTCTGGCTTTCGTGCCCTATGTATGCCCTAAATAATTTTTGCTAGGCTTCGTACGTATACATATTTGAACAACAAAAACCCACAATTATGTGGTCTTATGTTTTGCTATTGCTACAAATCTTTAATTTATCGCTTTAGCTCTCAACTCCTTGTTTGATGAAAAAATGACTCCTGCGTCGTCAAGCTTCGGGAAGCATTTCCATTTTATGTCTACAACTTGCATTCCGTCAAAAATAACTCACGTTAAAATACCAACTAGCAGTGCGCACACCCACTTTATTAACGTGGATACGGAATAGACTTTAAAAAGCCCTCTGGTGCTAATTTCAATAATCGCAAAGCTGTATCATGATCGGCTTTAAGCCAGTTATGATAATCTGAATCTTGCAATGCAGAAGCCGTTGCCGCTGCAATAAAAGGTTTCGAAGAGAATGAATAAAGTTTGTTGGTAAAATTTTGATTACCACTAAATATTTTTTGATTTTTTTCCGTTACAAAGTAACTTTGGGTTGAGCAATACCAATTTGATAAATGGCAACTTACGGCCCATAGCGGACCTTCTTATGCAAAAATTACTGACTAATAATAAAATATTTTTATCAATGGATTGCTTAATAAAATATCAACTTGAATCATTTCAATCACTACATGAAGAAGTATTTCCCAGATTTTGCCGTGACTTTTAGCGCAGGTAGGGTTGTTCATATTGAGCAAGATTGAATTTAATTAAAATGAATTAATATAGCTATCTGAGATTGATAAAAATATAAACAAAACAAAGGGATGACGACCATGCAAAAATACATACGACTAGTTTTAATGATAGTTTCATTGTTATTTGCTGCCATCTTACTATCCTTCCCGGTCAAAGCTGAAAGGGGGTTAAATGTGGCTGTTATTGCGCATAGCCTATCCACCCGCGCAGAAGCGAGAGCTGTTTTACGAAAACAAGGTTGGTTTGCAACGGAAAACCTACGTCAAGCGGATGGGATACTTGTCGTTTGCCGGAGCAGCCTAAGAAACCCACTTAGCAACAACTACAGAAGCATAAAAGAATTAGACGAGGATGCCGATTCTCAATTGAATATCAGCGGAGCCAATTTTCATATATATGTATTCCGCATCAACGACAACCTCAGTGTTGATGAGGTTAACCACGTTCGATATGAAGCGGGTGAAGTCCAATGACAATCATTCACTATGATTGTTTAAAGATATAAAAATATCTTTGAGAGGCTTTTGTGTACACTTTATGTATAGCTTAAAAGCTCTAAAAATGTCTATCAGGTGCCTCTAAAAGTTTTAAAAGCTGTTCTACAGGCCCTGGTCTTGCAAATAAATATCCTTGTCCATAATCACATCTAAACTCGTTCAAAAAATCTTTCTGGTTAACAGTTTCTATCCCTTCAGCAATAATTTTAATGTTTAGTTTTTGGGCCATATGGATGATAGCTTCACAAAGGACAGCGTCATGATTGTCAGAAGTGAGATTTTGAATAAAAGATTTATCTATTTTTATATAGTTGATATCAAATTTTTTCAAGTAAGCAAGTGCTGAATACCCAGTGCCAAAGTCATCGATGGCAAGTTCAATTCCTGCATCTCTCACAGCAGACAAAGTATCTAACACAGTATTGGAGGCTTCTAAAAGAAGTCCTTCTGTAATCTCTAGAGAAATGCAGCCTCCTGGAATGCCTTGTGTTTCGATGTTTCTCATCCAACTTAAAAGGTTCTCTGGATGATGAAACTGATAAGGGGAAACGTTTATGCTTAACTGAAAGTCAGTACCAAGGTGATTGCGAATTATAGATAAATCTTTTAATGCTTGTTGCAACACCCATTGCCCTAATGAGTCTATTAACCCTGTTTCTTCTGCGATTGAAATAAAATCTAGTGGGCTAATGAAGCCTTTTGTAGGATGATCCCACCTAATCAGCGCTTCTGCTTTAGTGATACTTAAGTCTTTTAGGTTGATAATTGGCTGGTAATAAACAACGAATTCGCCATTATGAATTGCACTTCTTAAGTCATTAGCAATTGATAATCTTTTTGATGAATCAGCTTGCATCGATTGTGTAAAAAATTGATATCGATTGCGGCCAAGTTTTTTAGCTTCATACATGGCCTGATCGGCATAGAGGAGCAAGGCTTCAGAGCTTTGGCTATCATCTGGATATAAAGTAACTCCTATACTCGCTGAAATAAAAAATATGTGGTTATCGATAGAAAAGGGTTTTTCGAGTTCTGTTAATATTTTTTGACAGGAGTTTTCCAAGCTGTAAATGTCTTTTAATTCGGTTAGTATCACCATGAACTCATCCCCGCCAATGCGTGCGGTGGTATCAGATGATCTAACGCACCCACTAATACGATCAGCAGCATCTACCAATAATTTATCGCCGATGGAATGACCTGATTGATCATTAACGCGCTTGAAGTTATCCAAATCAATGTACAGTAGACCTACAAGTAAATTAGTTCTACTTGCCTTACCTAGTGCTTGCTCTAAGCGGTTGTGTAGCAAGTGTCTATTGGCTAATTTGGTAAGATAGTCGAAATTTGCCTGATACCAAATTAGTTGTTGAGATTCGGCCTCTTTTTTCTTAATAGTTACCTTAAATCGATAAAATCTGACTATGCCTAATATAAGTATTATGGATATTAGGCCAAGTGCTGCGTTGAGAAAATAGTAATTTTTTGTATCAGTAACTTTCCATTTTTCGAGCAATTCCTCACTGTCAGGTTCAATTACTGCCAATCCCTTTTCGAGGATTGAGGCAAGCTCTGGCTGATCACTCCTAACAGCCATTGAAACCTCAGATGAAAAGGGTGTTAGTCCTGATTTTTCTGTAAACTTTAAGCGATTAAAAGCTATATGATAATCGACGACCATTTCGTTACCTATGTAAGCTTCAACTGTCCCCGCTCTTAATTTCTCAAATGCTTCATCTGCTAAATCAACATAGACTAATTTTATTTTCGGGTAATTTTCACTTACTTTCTGCCCAATCAAACCATGTTTAAAAATTGCAACACGCGCATTGTTTAGTTGTTCTAAAGACTTAATTTTTGATTGCTTCTCTATATTTTTATTGGTATAGATTGCTAAAGGAAAAACTAGAAATGGTTGATTGACTAGGCGGAAATTAGGGTTTTTCAGATTTTTATTACTAACCCCTGAAATGATGTCTGCATCCTCTGGGGAGATATCATCTACATAATTAGTGATGGTAAAATTGATGTGTAATATATCCGCTAAACGAGTTAAGTAGTCAATCGATAAGCCACGATGATCTTCACTTTCCAGCTTGAACTCAATTGGCATCCATCCACTTTTAACGGCTACTTTTAAATTCTGGTTTTTTTTAAGCCATTCTTTCTCATTGGGCGTGAGTCTGGCTTCTAACTCTTGAGTACGATTAGTTTTTTGAGAGCTGCTAATTTTATCTGATGTTATAGTTTCGGCAGCAATGAGAGATAACTGAGGCCAGGATAATAAGAAACAAAGAGTCGATAGCTGAATTATTAATTTCAGAAAATTTTGATTATAAAATGGATTGAAGCTTTGCATCTAATGTTCGCTTACCTAGTATCAAGGTTCGTTTAAAGGACACATCGGTATTTAGTTATATTAAACGATAATATTATTACTCATATGACAATTTGTTATTGATTAAAATATTTTTTGAAAAATCACCGTAAATTTATGGTGCTAAAACAACTACAATGATATTAGGGTGTTGGATTTAACACAGACTCATCCATAGTGTAACGTTTGGTGACTTACCGCTTTGTCATCATAGTTGCCAGATAAAGCAAGTTGGCCGCAGACTGCTTAGGGCCGTTAAATACCGACGGTTTCGGCCCAAAGCAGTCATTCGTTCGAGCCATCACAGGCTTACCAATTCTGACAAATCTAGTAACTGGATTCTTAAGTTTCAAATCTCCTAGACCAGACTTAAGTTACTAAATGTGTGCGATATGATACAAAAAGAAAATTTCTTAGTTAAGATTTCTTCTACCATTTAGACAGTTAAGTAGATGCTCTTTTTCAAATGAGGTCTTGTAATAAGGAAGCCTTGAGATTATGTGATCGTAAACACTAATTTCAGAGTGTGGTTTTAATTTGATCTGGTCAATTTCTTTGATTCCAATTGCTTCTGAGTCCCCAATTTCAATTATCTCGCCTGCAACAAACAATTCAATATCCATTCCAGTATCTAGTAGTTCTTGTGGATTTCGGTTAGTAATTGCTATTTGATCAAACAATAATTTGAACGCTTCATAACCTTCTTTACTTAGTTGTATCGTCATATTGATATATGGGCTTTTTTCAAACTTTTTGTTTGCAGCTACAATGAATCCAGCCCAATTTTCACTTGGTGCAGTAGGGCTATCACTGCATGTTATGATAAACGTAATATCACAGAATTTGGTATAGTCTTCATAGTCGTTGTTAGGAAAATCCATAACGCCCTTTGCTTTTAGAGACTTATAGGTGCCGGTCGCATGAATAGACATATCCTCCTCAATAATCTCTTGAAGCCATACATAATTCGAGCTTGAAATCTTAGGATTTTCTTTGCGATTTATTTTTATGCTATTAAATGCATTTGGTTTTACTAAGCGCGTAAGAATCTTCAAGTGTCTGTATGTAAAAAATAATAATAGCGATATTGTTAATAAAAGTGCAATTAATGCGAAATCATACATATTGCATTCCTTTTTGATTGAGTATCAATTTTGATTAAAGATAAGTTTTGTGTAAAAACGAACCTCATTGAACAGATCTTTTAAGCTTCCTTGATAAAGCCATAATAACCCACAAATTCCATACAAACTTAAAGATGCAGGAAAGTTCACATCTCGCATCACCAAAGCTTCTGGATTCTGATAGCTCCAGTAAATCCAATAAGAACCATCCACAGCAAACCAAGTAATTAATAACATTGCGGGAAAAAACTTCCAAAATCGTTTTAGAATTATTCGGAGTGACCACGGCGCAAAAAAATATGTAATGGTTGCCATGATAACGCTTATTGGAAAATCCCAATCTGGCGCATTATAGAAAATTGAGCCAATAATTAATAAACTTAAACCTAAGCTAAATGTGATCAGCTTCCAAGGGCGAGTATATTCATAAATGTTTAGCTTAAAGAATTCTGTTGCCCTCATTACTTTCCTAGATATCTATTGGGTTGGTAGCGTTAAGGCGCCTAGCTTCTGGACATCAGCTACAAGCTGTTCAAGGGTAAGAGAATCACATTCCTCGCTAAAACGAACGTTTTCTGAACGCATTTCAGGTGGGGAAAATGCCTTCTCTACATAGCTTAGAGAAGTCCTGAGCCAAAAGGTAGAAGATGGGTGTGACGAAAAGTTATAAGATAAAAAAACAATAGCTTTTGCCATGTGTTCTTTCTCCCAGCAACCGAAAGTTCCGCGCAAATCGTTTAGGCACTTTGAGATTAAATTTAATATATCTAATCGAACTCGATCGATATTCTGATTTTGATCAAGTCTTTCAATGAGCTCATCTACCTCTACCATGACTAATGCCCCTTTGCGCCTCTTTTGGAATTCAGCCATAGCTCCCCGTCCATGTAACACGGGGGGCTATAGATACGTATATTTCGTAGCCTAACAGGCTAGCTTAGATAATTCAAATTGTGAATCTTAGAGGTATTGAACTTGAGTAGCAAAAGCTCTAATCTACGTGCTAGATTGCCTTCTCGATATGGGCTCGAACTCATTTAATTGAGAGGCTGCTATGGGCCGCAAAATGCAACCTTGAATGAGAGAGGTTCGGCCCAAAGTAGCCACTCATCACAGTTTAAAAATCATAGTTGCTCCATTAGAAAAGCCCCAATTAAGGGGCTTTTAACTAGCATCTAATCAGCGGAACCAATTAATTAAAAATCAACTCGCACCCCTACATTGCCTCCCCAAACATCCGCAGAAGCGCTAGTCAAACCTTTCTCGTAACTCAGACTGGCAAATACAGATGAGTTAAGGCCAAGTCGTGCATTTAGACCGCCGCCAAATTGCAGGCTGGTACCCATTGATTCCGAATCAAACCGGACATTGCTCGCAGTGATGCTGCCATCGCTGAGGAATTCATGTAACAGGTTGGCTTCAACGTATGGTGTCCACTGTCTGTCGATGTTAGTGGTGATGGTTTTCAGCACACGTCCGCCGAATCGCCCACGCAGACTTTCTCCACCATTTAAATCGACATCAATGCTGTCAATATCTGTAAATTTGTCAAAACGGATACGTTGGTAACTCAGTTGTGCTTGTGGCTCTACAATCAAACCATTACCCATATCAAATGGATAACCGCCTTCAAGTGAAAGACCCCAGCCCCAGCCTTTTGGGTCACCGGTTTCACCGCGTTGGCTGGTGGTTATTTCTGACGTGTAGCGCGTACCCTGTGCTACCGCATCCAGATACCAACCAGCAGCAGCTTGATAGGTGGAGGTGAGTGCCAGTGTTGTACCGCGTAGGTCAACCTTGGCACTAGATTCATCAGCATTGAGTTTGGATCCACCGATGCTTAATGCACCGCCGATGCGTAGTTCAGCGCCATCGGCCATGTCACGTCCAAACAGATTGCCCCCCGCTTGCACGTACCAGATGTCTTGATCGTAGCCTGAAGCACTGTTGCCAGAAACATCACTGCTGGAGCCTTGCGTTCTTAAGAAGACTTCTTTACTGCGTTGTTCAGTACTGCCGATTTTATTCTGCAGTGTTGCTGTTTCACGAAGCTCACCCAGTCGTTTGTGTACTGAATCAAGCAGCGATGCGCCATAACGCACTGCGCCAGTTGGCATGGCCTGATAGCCGGCAACTTGCGGTACTGCAACAGGATTGCCGCTGCTGTCGATTAGAGACTGTAGACGGTAATCCCAGAATGGGGTTGCACCCAGTAAAGGGTCAACCTCACCTGCTGCAGAAGTAGCTGGGTCAAATGCTTTTAATATGTATTGGTATGGTCCAGCTACAGCATAGCCACCTGCCAATTGAAAGGTACTTGCTGTGCTGGTGCCACCTACTTGGATAATGGAAATACCATCGGTGTTGCTTGCGCCAGTTAATGCACCTGCGCCGCCAGTATTAATGACATTCACCACTGTGTTACCAGTGGCGTTGCCACTGATAAGCAAGCGGTCGGCAGGTGAACCAGTGCCAGCTAATACGGCTTCCATCTCTAGTACACCGCCGCTGCCAATATAGTTACCGGCAATCAGTAGTGTGCCGATAGAGTTGCCTGGAGCGATAGTACCACCAGCAAAGTTGGTGGTGTCACCCACTTGTCCTATGCCTTGCAGACGTCCGCCATTTACTTGCATGGTGCCGCCCAAGATACCGTTCACGGAAAGTGTGCCAGCATTGACGTTTGTTATGCCGGTGAAGGCGCTGCTGTTAGCCGTAAGCGTAGTTAAGCCTGAACCATTTTGGTTAATGGTACCTAAACCGGAAATGATGGAATTAAAGTTGAAAGCCGCGCCCGTATGGTTGAAATTGATTCGACCCGTCCCTGGCCCGAAGTTCACATTGGATGCCACCCATGTACCTGCAGCTTGTGCGATACCACCTTCCGCACCACCGATATTTAGCACACCTGTGCTGCCAGCCACTTGTCCCAGTACCACATTGCCATCTACTTCAATTTTACCGTCATTGGATAACCTGATATCGCCGCGGGTTGTGTTGGTCGTGCCAACATTCATGTCGCCAATACTTGTGAAGCTCGATCCGCCACCAGTTACATTTAAAAGGGCTGTATGAGCTGCAGTCCATAAGTTATAGCCGCCGATACGTGCGGTATTCGTTTGATAAGTAGCGCCGTCTAATACATCTAGCGACCCAGAATAAAGTGACAGTGCTCCGGTGTTGGTCCAATTGGTCCCCGTGCCAGATAGAGTCGTACTCGCAAGGACACCTGCTCGCGCTGCAGTTCCGGAGCTATGAGTGTCAGAAAGTACTGTGGCACCGCCACTAACATTAACCTCCGACCGACTGCCACCAGAAGCAGCTCCCCCAACTTGAATTGAACCCGCATCCAGTAGTGTGCCTGCACCCGAGACATTGGTAACCCCATAAAAACCACTACTCACTGCGCGTCCTGAATTAAGTGAGTCTAAACTGACTTGAGCACCTGCCCCAATGTTGAGCACCCCGCTAGTATTGCCTGTAGTACCGACCCAAACTGTACCAGGCCCGTTCATGTTCAGCGTTGTTGTTGGGCCTATCACAGTCATCACTGCCGCCGCGCCGCCACTACCCGCGATAACTGCATTATCATTCACCGCTGTAGTAGTAATTGTCATTTGCGCGCCATCGGTTAGGCGTAATTCGCCCGCATTAACCGTAAGGATATGAACATCGCTTGTACCAGTAAGTGTTTGAGTGCCACCATTTAGTGTCAAGTTACCGGTGCCGTTTATGTTACCCGCATAGGTATCGCTGGCATTAGTGATGGTGAGTGTTTTCGTCCCCAAGTTAACAATACCAGTATTGCTGCCAGATAGTGATTTAATTGATGTGCCGGTTGATGTAATACCAGAAATATCAAAAGTGCCGTTTGCCACGACTTTGCTCGATTGAGCAATGCTGCCCGCGCCCGTTAAGCTGAGTGTGCCGGCGTTGATAGTGGTCACGCCGGTATAGGTGTTGATTCCTGTCATCTCCAGCGTACCAGCACCTTGCTTGTCCAAAGCATCAGCGCCGCTCAAAATGCTGCCTTCAACCTGCGTTGTACCAGCACCTGTATTATAGTCAGCAGCATTTGCTGGTAATGCTGATGCCAGCGCGACTCCTACCAAGAGTGGTAAAGCGTTTGCAACTACCGTGGCGCTGCCGCGCTTACCACACGTCCGTGTGATTTCCGATACTGCCACCCATGCGCCCAGCGCTACATTCCATACACTTCTGTACGAACGATTCATACTTGCTCCCATTATGGTTATTTAAAATATGTCCTTTAGTACTTTATCTTATAAGCTTGCATGCGAGAAGTATTTAACATTAATTTACAATTGAATATATTGCGCGTTTAGTATTAACTATCTGTTAACTAAGATAAAACAATTGATTAGTTATAGAGCCATCTCCATTCACATCATTTTTGATGTAAGTGTTTTGTCGACCACTTGAATGGAAATAGATTGTGTGGGGAGACTATCTGAGTGGCCACTTTGGGCCGGAAGCAGTCAATTAAATGAATTTAGAAGTGTAAAGAATTTAGGCGGAAAATCACTAATATACGATTATTGTTTACATAATTTTTTACACAAATAAATTAACTATCTGTATTTATTGAGTTAATCTAATGTTTACAGACATATCAGGTATGTATAAGCATTTTGAGAGGAGAGATTCAGCTTGGCTTTTCAGTCTATGCAAAAATATCGCGCGGCAAGACTTCTTCACGGTTACAAATACTTCCCTAAGTCATTTTTCTTAAAGCATCACGTTGACTACGTAGCAATTTATTTAACTCTTTAATTTGCTGATGTAAGCCACCCTTAAACGCATTACGTGCAGACTTAGCCTTACCTTCAACTGTGTTTGCGCCTGTGCTATTTTTCCATGGTTGCCATTGCTTTATCAACTCTGCTTGTCGTTGTCGCTGCGCTAATGTCCATTGTCTGGCTGCCATTACACACCTCTAATAGTTCGTTTGGTTGATTTTGATTTTCCCCCGCGCACGAAGGATCAATTTCATGCGCACTTAATTGCGCACCGTTTCCATTATTTACCTGTTGATGCCCATGGGAGATGTTTGCCTGTTTCACAAATGCTACTTGTTTGGGATATTTCAATTCAATTAGTGCCTGAATCGTTGAACGGCTTTGACTTTGAGCTTTCAGGGCCAAGTTCATAAATATCCCATAGTTCTTAACATACTCCTGACTTACTGACCTTCGAGCCAAGCTTACAAATATAGTTTGTAATGCATGGGCTTGACCCACTAGCATTGCTTCCATATCTGACATATCACCAGACTGTACATTATTAATTTTACTATTTAAAACATTTATTAAGTCAGATAACTCTAAGTTTGGACACATTGACTTTGAAATAGCTTCGGAAGTTATCGCACTCATCATTGAAGCCGAATTTAGCAGTTTTGCTTCAGCTGATATTCGAGTAGATGTTGATGTTGATGTTGATGTTGAAGCTATTTTAGTTTTAATGGTCATATCGTATTACCTCACTTGAGTAGTGTTGTTGAATAATTGGGCAAGTAGATGGTAAATCTATAAAGTCACCGTTAATCGGTGTAGAAAGCTGGCTATTTATAGTCTCTATCGCACCGCTAATCGGTGTTAGTGCCTTACTCTCTATTCCGATTATCGGTGCGATTTTGGCCTTAGCTACCCCGATAATCGGTGAAGTCTTATTGATTGGAGTAAGTCTGCATCTTTGATATTTCCTTGGTTCAATATCTAGTCCGTCATAAACATCTAAACTAAACCAACCAATTGCAAACCATGCAGCTTGACTGCATGGTGGCATCATTCCTTGCCTCGTTTGCTTTAACAAGCCACTTTTAATTAAAGCTTTAAGTGATCGACTAATCGTATCGTTTGATGTCCAACCTAAAGGCTTTAAATATTTCATGCAACATACAAGTTTTCCATTATTTTTTCCGTTATATTGTGCAGCTATATCAAATAGTAATGAACGAGCTGCATGACAAAGCCCTCTATATTCGACACTATGAATCACATTGTGGGGCAACGCAGTAAACCGACCGACATCTAACTTATCAGCGTTGGCTTTTTTTTGCTTCTCATAACTAGCGCCCATGCTAGTTCTCCACCACAAGACTCAGTTGAAAACATACACCCCATATCTCAACTAAACCTACTGAGGCAATATCGGCATCTATGCCAAGATGACAAAATCGCACCATGAGCATTTTTAGACGTAATAGCCAATAATTGTTCATGGCTAGCACTCCAATTTACCAGTGCGTTGGAAATGCAAATTTACAACTAACGCTTTAATTTCTATATCGGTTTTCCCCGCAATTCGGGCATTGATTATGGCTTCAATCTCGTGACTAGGCCAACCTACTGCCCTAATACCAATATGTATTGGCTTGGTAATAAAACCTTGTGAGATTTGCGCATAGAAAGTAGAGCGTGAAATACCTAAATTTTCTTTTGCTTTAGAAAGCCGCTGAATGATAATCGCCATGTTAGTACCCCTTTGGGTTTTGTTGAACATGGCGCTATTGGAGCATCTGAGATAAGGTCAGATAAGTGGGTAGGTTAAGAAAACCTATCATATAAACAATGTGTTTTAAATCAGGGTTTTGTTCTAAGGTGTGGGTGTGTTTACAAGTAACTTTTTACAAAAATCGTTATAAATCATACTGATAGACACTGGGTAGGTTATTAAGCCGAGGACTTGGGAACACCTCCGCCAGGACTCCAGTTTGCAACTTTTCCGCACTCTTCTACTGCGTTTTGTACAGGATTACCATCATCATCAACTAGGCCAAATTCAGCAGCATGTTCTCTAATCCATTTTTCCAGCGCCTGTTTTGGACTGCGGTTACCAGCATTTGTGACTGCTTGCCATGCCCTAACAGTCATAGCTAACTTTGGTGCATAACGAGGATTTTTGCGATCCAGATAGTCTGCTGAATCTACTGGTGTTGGAAAGAAAAAGCCTGTTTTAAACCCTCTTAATGTAAGCCATGTTTTTAATGACTCGACTTCAACAGTAGAGTCTTTAACAATAATAGAGTCTTCCACTACATCATATGAATATCCATTTGTGTCATATAGTTTCACTTGTGAAATTTTCCCGTGTATATCACCTCGTTTTAATGCATGAGTTATTGCGGTTAGTGCAGCATGATAGCCAAATGGTTGCTCATGAATTTGCCAGTCAAAGCAATTTGCTCCTTCTTCACTAGATGGATTTATTCCAATAATCAGGCATGCGGCTTGATCTAAACTTAATTCGTCACTAAGCCGCCAATAGTCCAATTTATCTAAATTATTCATAAAAATTTCCTTATACTAAATATCAAGTCTTGGTAGCGCTCTCACAATCTTCATGGTCTCAAGGCTTACTGTTATAACGCTCTGGAATAGCTTGAGAGGGTAAGCCCTCAGCTACTGCCTTGAGTGCGTTGCTTTGATGCTCTCTTAACTCTTTCTTAGCCTTGAGTTTCACACCCTTGCTAGGTGCGTAGACACTTCAATCAATCGGGCTATTCTCAAGCTCAGCTAAGCCTATACGTTGCGTACTTACACTTTGCCCTTGCAGTGCAGCTTCAGCGTGTTCGCTCCAATCTTTGCGGGTGCTATCAACAATCAATCTACGGGTGAATGCCTTTTTACCAGAGGCGGTAAAGAAAGAGTCAATGTCTGACTTTTGGATGCGGTAGTTTTCATCATAGAACTTACATTGAATTGCACAGAAGCCTCCACCCTCCGCAAGCTCTGCGACCAGGTCAATGCCTACATCGCGAGTATCAATACCTTGTAAGGTTGCCCATTCGGCATACGTGAACACATCTGAGAAATTAGGGGAGTAGGTCGGGTGATTCTTGAGAAAGTCTTTTATCAGCAGCTCGAAATAAGTACCTTTTTCACGCTCGGTTTTTGATGCTTTACGGTAGCTAGTGAGTAGCTCTTTTAATGCGGGCATGGATTTACTCTACATGATTTTAGATTTTGTTGGACTATTGTATCGTATCTAAAAAAAACCTTATAGCTTGCTTATTGCATTATCATGCAACCTTTAAACTCACTACATTATCAGCCTTGAGTATCGCCTCTATTCGATCACCAAGTTTTTGCCATGCCTCGCGTTTTTCGTCTGCATATTCATGGTGAAGATAATGCCGCCGTACTTTGCTGCCAGCTAAAACGTGGTTTTGGCATCTATCAATCACATCAAGTGATATTTTTAAGTCACCTTGCATCATCGTAGCACCCGTTCTACGTAAGTCATGAGGTGTCCAGTCATCTTCACCTAAAACTAGCGTGTTGTTATTTACGCGTTTGCTCAAATCTTTTGTGCGTTGTTTAAACTGTGTTTGCCTATCACCAACCTGTTTGCTAACCGATTTAACACACACATGATTCTTATTATGTATGCTGTTGTTCTTAGCTGGAAACGCCCACTTTTCCCCGCCTGTAAGGGCGTAAAGCTGCTTAAATTGGTCTAAAGCAAAATCAGATAAATAGACCAATTGTGACTGCTTATTTCTACGAGTGCCTTTTACATTTTCTTTAGGAATAAACCATGTGTATGCTTCAAAATCCACATGTTTCCACTCGGTCATTAGTAGTTCACCAATTCGGCTAAGTGTGCTTAGGCATATCCATAGTGCAATCTGCGTTTCCTTAATCAACGGACGGTCTACTTCATATTTATTGGCAGCATCTTTATAGGCAATTGCAGAGGTGATAAAAATATCATTCAACTTGCGTATTTCATCAACACTTAAAATACGAGTGCGCTCCTCTTCGTAGTCGCTAGGGATCAGCTTTTCAATATCCACTAATTCGGCTGGGTTGCCATCAATCATTAACGCACGGTATGGCTTGCGCTTTTCTGCCCACCTAAGCATCTGTCCAATGTCTTTATAAAGCATGATTGCAGTGCGCGTTTTACTTTGATTAAACACTGCTCTCAATGCTTCTAGCAAATTGCTTTCTGATAACTCCCTTAATGGAATATTGCCCAATTTTGGCAAGGCGTGATTCTTAAATGTCCTGATAATCATTTCATTGTTATCAGTACGTCTTACACCATCTTTAATCCAAGCATCAAATAAATCTTGAAAGGTTAGGTTTTTAGCGCGTTCCACTTTTTCAGCTTCTACCTTAGCAATTACTTCATCTTTCTTTTGCTGTAGGTTTTCGGCTTGCTGGGCTTGATAGTCAATACCAGTTTTTGCTAATGCTTGGATAGTTGCATTTAAGGTTTTTGCATCAGCCAATGACATAAATCCACTACCGCTTATTCCGTATGGTTTAGGTAGGGCGTAATCTATTTGACGGCCTTCAACTACATATCTAACTAACCAAGTTTTAATTCCGCTAGTGGACACTCGAATATACAACCCCCGATCAACTGCAAATTTATAAGGCTTCGCAATCGGCTTCTTAGATTCAATCTCTTTTACTGTAAATGATTTTGCCATAAGTCCGTGCCCTAACCGTGCCCTAAATAATTCCAGCTGTTATAGTAACTTAAAAAACATAATAGGACGCTAATTATGATTATAAACTTATATAACTTATTGAATATGTGGAGTATATATGTTTTATTGGTGTGCTAGAGTGTCCAGCAAAATGTTATGATATTTTAGTTGAAATGACGTTTTAAGTGGCTGGGGGGCATGGGGTAGCAAGTTCGAATCTTGCTGTCCCGACCAATAAACAATGACTTACAGCTAAACGGCTGTAGGTCTTTTTTATTTTAACGTAGCAATGTTTGCGACTTGGTCAGTTTGCATAAGCCTTTCTAATTGCTATATTTGGATGTGAGTTTATTTTGCTTTTTGGCATGAGATTTTTACAAATATGGAGTTGTTGCAATCAAGTAAATTGTTTGTAAGTTATTGATATTGCAGGAGGCTAATTAATATAATTCATGGAAAAAATAGCTTAGTTATACACACTATCTAAAGTTTTACATTAAATAATCTAAAAAATCCTTTTAAATCAACGGTGAATTTTAAGTGATTGATTTTTATGGAATAAATGTTTTGGTTACTATTTATACTGTTTTAAAAAAAGCCTTATAAAACGGTAGGTTACATTTTAGTTTCACAGATAATCACAGAGTTATCCACAGATTTTGTGGAGAGAATCAATGGCTTCAGCAATTAAAGAAATAGTCAATTTTTTAAATTATTTATTTTTGTTGCTTACTCTATGTTTTAGCTTTTTGGTCGTCTTTATGAATTAAGAGAAATGGACGTTTATTAAACTTGTTTTAATTATTAACAGATAATCCGATATGGATAAAACATTCGTTAAGAAGAAAAATGAGTACTTAAAGTTGGATCTAGTTTTGTTTTGCCTATAGACCGCGCACATTATGTATGGACGACTGGCGAGGAAGCAATTATTAAAGTTAATCGCTGACATTATTTATACCAATCTTAAGAATGCCACGTAAAAAAGTGATTAAGTTTAAGCACTATTTGGTGTTGAACAATAGATGTAATAGACCGCTAGTTATAATATATTTTCAAGGTCTATAATATCCAAAAAACAAGGGGAAATTAAGATGCAGAAAAACGTTAAGAATCAGATGTTAACGGCATGTGTAGTTGCTGCAATATCTTTAGTGGGTACACAGGTTCATGCTGAAACGCCTTCAACCGCAGAAACTGATAAGCCAGTCGTAGAGCAAATTGTGAATACGCTGACCAAGCTATCTGGCGGCCCGCATGCAGGTTTTCGTGCTAATCACGCCAAAGGAATTGTGGTGTTAGGTGAGTTTACGCCTGCAAAATCGGCTGCCAGCATTACAAAAGCGGCACATTTACAAAAAACGCCTAGCCCAGTGATTGTGCGTTTTTCAAATGCGACAGGTGTGCCCAATATTCCAGATGCTGATGGTAATGCTTTTCCTAAAGGCATTGCGATACGTTTTAATTTAGGAGATGACACATATACGGATATTGTGAGCATTTCGACCAATGGGTTTCCTACAGCTAATCCTGAAGATTTTTTAGGTTTACTGAATGCGGTAGCGGCCAGTGGCCCCGAAGCTGCAAAACCAACGCCAGTAGAGCAGTTTTTAGGGTCACATCCGGCAGCGCTTAAGTTTGTGCAAATGCCGAAATTGCCGCCAGTGAGTTTTGCAACACAATCATTTTTTGGTGTTAACGCCTTTAAATTCATCAACGCAAAAGGTGAAATACAATATGGCCGCTATCGCATCACACCAATTAATGGTGCACAATTCTTGAGTAAAGAAGACGCGGCAAAAGCCACGCCTAATTATTTATTTGAAGAATTGCCAACCCGATTGGCTAAAGCGCCTGTAAGTTACAAGTTAACGGTGCAAATGGCCGAAAAAGGCGATGTGCTGAATGATGCGACCGTGGTATGGCCTGAGAGCCGGAAGCAAGTGGAATTAGGCACGCTGGTGATTAAAACGGTGGATGCAGATGGCGTAAAGTATGAGAAATCGACCATGTTTAGCCCGCTTGCATTAGTGGATGGTATTGAAGCATCAGAAGACCCCATTTTGTTGGCGCGGCCAGCTGCTTATGCGGTGAGTTTCGGTAGACGTTTAGGCAAGTGATAGTAGTAGCAAACCGATAGAATATTGCCGTATTTCATGCGTTAATTAATCCATTAGTTAACGCATCAATCAGTTAAGAAAGCGCATTTAATGCGCTTTTTTTTCAATTATAATGTCTGAATCATTAAGGATTAAGCATGCCTCATCAGATTATCAAAACACAAGCTTTTTTAGATCAAAAACCTGGAACTTCAGGTTTGCGTAAAAAAGTGAAAGTGTTTCAGCAGCCACATTATCTTGAAAATTTCGTACAAAGTATTTTTGACACACTCACGATTAAACCGGGCGCTATCTTAACGTTGGGTGGTGATGGACGTTTCTATAATAAAACAGCCATTCAGACCATTATTAAAATGGCGGCTGCCAATGGTTTTGCAAAAGTCATTGTTGGGCAAGGTGGTATTTTGTCTACGCCCGCAGCATCGCATATCATTCGGCATTATCAAACATTTGGCGGTATTATCTTATCGGCCAGCCACAATCCAGCAGGTCCAACCGAAGATTTTGGCATCAAGTACAACACAGCAAATGGCGGGCCAGCACCAGAGAAAATCACTGAAGCGATTTTTGCAAAAAGTAAAACAATGACGCAATACAAAATAACCAATTTTGCTGATGTCGATTTGGATAAGATTGCCGAAACACGACCAGACGATTCTAGCGATAGTTTTAGCGTACAAGTGGTTAATGCTGTTGATGATTATGCTGATTTGATGGAACAGCTATTTGATTTTTCAGCAATAAGATCGTTAATTCAGTCAGGCTTTAGCATAAAGTTTGATGCTATGCATGCCGTAACCGGACCTTATGCCAAAGAGATTTTGGTGAATCGTTTAGGTGCTCCAGAAACCAGCTTGATGAATTGTGACGTGAGTGAAACCTTTGGCGGTGGTCATCCAGACCCTAATTTGACTTATGCACACGAGCTAGTCAATGTTCTGTATTCACAACAACAATCCACTCCCGATTTTGGCGCGGCGTCAGATGGTGATGGCGATCGCAACATGATTTTGGGCAAAGGTTTTTTTGTTACACCATCTGATAGCTTGGCGATTATTGCCGCTAATGCCACATTAATACCGGCCTATCGACAAGGTTTAGCGGGCGTCGCGCGCTCCATGCCGACCAGCGGTGCAGTAGACAGAGTTGCTGCGAAATTGAATATTCCCTGTTACGAAACGCCAACAGGTTGGAAATTCTTTGGCAATTTGATGGATGCTGGCAAAGTCACTTTATGTGGCGAGGAAAGCTTTGGCACAGGCAGTAATCATGTGCGCGAGAAAGATGGTTTATGGGCGGTGCTTTGCTGGCTGAATATTATCGCCATAAAAAAAATCAGTGTAGAAGAGATTGCTAAAGCGCATTGGGCAGAATATGGTCGCAATGTGTATTCCCGTCATGATTATGAGGCAATACCCACAGGTGCAGCGAATGGCGTGATGGCGCATATCAAGTCGCAATTTGCTGAATTGCCCAATCGGGCTTTTGGGCGATACATAGTTAACACTTGTGATGATTTTAGTTATACCGACCCGATTGATGGCTCAATCAGCACAGGGCAGGGTATTCGTATTTTATTCAAATGCGGTTCGCGCATTGTGTTTCGCTTGTCTGGCACAGGGACTGAGGGTGCGACCTTACGCATTTATTTAGAGGCTTTTGAGCCAGATGTTAAGAACCATCATCTGGATGCGCAAGTTGCATTGGCTGATATGATACAAATCGCAGTGCAAATATCGCAATTGAAACTGCGCACCAATCGCGACGTGCCGACAGTGATTACTTAAGCTAACAGGCTATCATTAATAAGTGATTCGTAGATAAAAATAAGCCAACTTAACGCTGGCTTATTTTTATGTGCCACTTGCTACTACTGTGGCGGCTGGCGATACTCTTGGCCAGCTAATTATGGCCAAGAGTATCGCTAGAGCTAACCAAGCGTATGCCTGCATATTTAGCGGTTCTGAGAGGATAAATACCAGCATGGTGAGTAATGCGATTACATTTAGATAGCGATAAATACGCGACTTTGTATTGGCCAGTGTTCGCAATTGCGCTAGCCATAATCCAATGCTGAGTTGTAATACAGGCAAAAGATAGATGGTTAATGGAAAGTCACGATAGCGCCCATCAAGATTATAGAAAAATCCTGAGAGGGTCGGCATGGCTTGGGAAAGTGGCTGTAATACCCAAGCTTTTGGCATCAGCAACAGACCAGTAATAGCAGCACAAAGCGTAAAGACAAACAGGCTGATGCGCATTATATTTTTACTATATGTATTTTCTAAACCGTTAACCTGTTTTTTTGCGATGATGAATGGTATCGCCAATAGTGTGAAAATGCCCAATATATTCAGACCGCCCAATGCAATCCATTCGACTGTATCACGACAGGCAATCACCAAATAGCCGAGTTGTAATAAAGCCATCAGCCCGGCGGAAGCACCTAAGGCTGCACTGCTAACCAGCGTGCTAGAGTGCCGCTCACCGAAATAGACTGCTGCTGCCAGCCATATTAATAAGCCTGCAGTTGCCCAATACCACGGTTTTAAGCCATCCTGACGTTCCGCCATCGTGCCTGAAAACGAAAATTTTGGATTGAGATTGGTGTCATATATTCCCCAGTAACCGCCGACGGCACCTTCCAGAAAGCGTTTCCATGGCTGGTCTACGGCTTCAATGACGTTGTAATTCCACTTAGCTTCTTCAGCGCGTTGTAAAAATTCACGTATATAGCGCGCTTGATTCACAGTGCTGGGTACGGAGGCATTGCGCTGACGTCCAGCAGAAGGCCAGCCAGTTTCCCCAATCAAGATTGGCTTGGTAAATGCATGCGTGACTTTGTCCATTACGACGTTGACATGATGCATGGCATTGCTAACGGGTTGTGGATCATCTTCCCAATAAGGCAAAACATGTACTGTCACGAAATCGACGGAAGATTCCAAAGTAGGGTGCCTCAGCCAGTATTCCCAAACGTCTGCATAAGTCACCGGCACTTTGGTGGATTGCTTGGCAAGTTTTATGTAATCAGCCATTGCCTGTTCAGTCTGCTCACCTCGTAGCAACACTTCATTACCAACAATAAGTCCTACAACTGTATCTGGATACTGATTGGCTAATCGGGTGGCAAGATTGATTTCCTGTACGTTATCGCTATCTACCCAGCCAATCCAAGCGCCTAGCAATACTTTCAGGCCAATCTTTGAAGCTGCGACTGGTACATAATCTAAGCCCTGATTAACCGAATAGATGCGTACGCATTGAGAGTGCTTCGCCAAAAGCTTCAGGTCTTTTTCTATTTGCGCTTGGCTGATGTGCGTGCCTTTGATGAGCGGGGTCTGACCCTCGCCATAATAGGGCGCATAGGAAACACATTGCAGCTTACCGTCTACGGCTAATTTTGGCTCTGCGAGGGGTATGGGCTGATTTTGTTGCCAGATCCATGCACTGATTAAAGCCAGAACGACTAAATTAAATAGCGCGTATCGCCATACATTGCCAGAGTTTGTGTTGTTCATAAATTCCTAGAATATTAAGCGTTAAGTTTGCTGCTCGTTAATCGCTCACTTGCTTGATCGTCATTTCACCTTTATAAAGGCGCACATCCATGCGACCCAAATAACTCATGCCCAGCAGCACATCACCATCCAGTCCTGGCGCAATCATCGCTGACACATTGCGTGCCTGAACGCCACCAACCTGTACCGAATCGAGTCGCACCATATAACCTATACTATCGCCGTTGGCAGTATTGGTGCGCACTGCCGTTAAGCTTTTGAGCTGTAATTTATCGGCAACCGCTTGGGATATTGCAACACCCGTTGCGCCAGTATCCACCAATACATTGACCTTTTGGTCATTAATCAAGGCTTCGGCACGATAATGCCCGTCCAGCCCGCGTTTTAACACGACTTCATGTGTGTTATCGCCCAATCGCCACATTTTGTTTGGATTTTGAATATTATCGACTAAATAGTAGATGCCAAAAACCAGACTTAACCAGACAATCGCATAAATAATTGAGTTGCGAGACACTTTTTGAGCTTTTATTCGTGTTAAGTCAATTAAAAAGGCAAAGCAACGTGCGGTGCTGCATTCCAGATTACTTCTCTGAATTGCCCTTGAATACGCAACAGTGCGGCTTCAGAGTCTGCTTCAAATCGCAGCACAATGACAGGTGTCGTATTAGATGGGCGCATCAAACCAAAGCCATCTGCATATTCCACACGCAGCCCATCAATGGTAATCAATTCAACCGCACCTTCAAATTTCGCGGTTTTCTGCAATTGGGCAATCAAGGCATGCGGCTCGCCTTCTTGCATCTGAATGTGTTGTTCTGGAGTGCTGACGCTATCTGGCAGGCTGTTTAATATGTCAGATGGGTTGTTAAACTGGCTTAAAATTTCCAACATGCGCGCACCAGCATATAGCCCATCATCAAAGCCATACCAACGTTTTTTGCCATTAATATCCGCATCGTTAAAAAACACATGCCCACTCATTTCGCCAGCTAGGGCTGCATTGGTTTCTTTTATTTTAGCTTTAACCAATGAGTGACCTGTTTTCCACATAATCGGTTTGCCGCCATATTTGCGAATCCATGGGCTTAAATTGCGGGTCGATTTCACATCGAAAATAATATTGGCGCCTTTGTTGCGACTTAAAACGTCTTCTGCAAATAGCAGTAACTGCCTGTCTGGATAAATGATTTTTCCATCTTTGGTGACAATACCTAATCTATCGCCGTCACCATCAAACGCTAAGCCGATTTCGGCTCGACTGCTTTGTAAGGCGTTAGCTAAGTCGACCAGATTTTCTGGCACAGATGGGTCTGGATGATGATTGGGAAAATGACCATCCACTTCACAAAATAGCTCATCTACACGACAGCCAATCGCGTTATACAATGTTTTTGCAAATGCACCTGCTACACCATTGCCACAATCAACGGCAATTTGCATGGGCCGTGTTAATTTAATATCCGTTTGAATCGTCGCAATATAATCAGCTGCAATATCATAATTGCGTGTTAAACCTTCTCCGTAAGTAAAGTTCTTTTGCTCTATGCGTTCACGCAAGCTTTGGATAGATTCGTTGGATAATGTTTCATCTGCCAGCACCATTTTCAAACCGTTGTAATCAGGTGGATTATGGCTGCCAGTCACCATCACGCCACAATGCGTTTTCAGGTAATAAGCCGCAAAATACACCATAGGCGTCGCAACCATACCTAAATTCACTACGTTCACGCCAGCTTTGCGAATGCCAACTGCCAACGCTTCAGCTAATTCTGGCCCAGATAAGCGACCATCAAAGCCGATGCAGATTTCAGATTGTCCACGTTGTTTAGCTTCGCTACCCAATGCATGACCAATTGATTCGACAATGCCGGGCGTGAGTGTTTTGCCCACAATACCGCGAATATCGTAAGCTTTGAAAATTTCTTTAGGGATTACGGTAGAGTTAGGTGTTTGCATGATTTTTGTATAGTAAATAGATAATTTTTTTGACTACATTGTTTAAGGCGCGCCCCTTAAATTTATTCGGCTTCGTCAATCCATGCCAATTGAATGGCTTCCAGTATTTTTTCGCCACAATGTTCTGGATCATCATTAAAACCCTCTAAATCCAGCACCCATTGCATTAAGTCGGTAAAGCGCACTGTTTTTGGATCAATATCGGGATGTTTATCAGCCAGTTCTTCCGCTATTCTTAAGCTATCTGTCCATTTCATGGGCGACTTTCAAATTATTAAAATGTTTATTATAGCGTGCCTTGTTTAGACGTCTATTAAATCATCATCTATTAAATTGTCGTGAAGTGTGCATAAAAAAGCCCAGCACTTGATACATCAAGATGCTGGGCGAAACGAGCGCTTTGGAGATAAGGCTGTTGTAAATATAAAAGCAATTGCCATGCCTAAAGTATTTTTCAATTAAAACAACTGGTTATAAATTTACTCATGTGTTTGGCTGTTTGATTTGCTGCATTGTGTGGTTGTATACAGCCAAGTGGCACAACCAATTTAATGACAGGCATATTTTCATTTAAGGCGCATGGTTTAAGATGCATCAACAGCGTGATAAAATAATCAATTGTTCAGTTATGTCTTACTCACTTAATTAGTAGAAAGTTTTAAAGCCATGTTTAGTTACTCCAACAAGCTTGCTATTGCTGATCCAGCACTTGCCACCATGATTGATGCAGAAGTTGTGCGCCAACATGACCATATCGAGTTAATTGCTTCTGAAAACTACACCAGCCCAGCTGTGATGGAAGCGCAAGGCTCGCAATTAACCAACAAATACGCTGAAGGCTATCCAGGCAAACGTTTTTACGGTGGCTGTGAGTTTGTTGACCAAGTGGAGCAATTAGCGATTGATCGTTTAAAGGCCTTGTATGGCGCGGAATATGCCAACGTGCAGCCACATTCAGGTTCGCAAGCCAATCAAGCGGTGTATTTCTCTATTCTAAAACCGGGCGATACCGTGATGGGTATGAACTTGGGTCACGGCGGACACTTAACACATGGTTCACCTGCAAATCTATCAGGCAAGTTATTTAATATCGTGCCGTACGGTTTGAATGATAAAGAAGAAATCGATTACGACGAGATGGAACGTATCGCGGTTGAATGTAAGCCAAAACTATTGATTGGTGGCGCTTCAGCTTATGCCTTACGTTTTGACTGGGCACGCATGGCTGAAATCGCCAAAAAGGTCGGCGCCTATTTCATGGTCGATATGGCGCATTATTCTGGTTTGATTGCAGCTGGTGTTTATCCAAATCCTGTGCCACATGCAGATTTTGTGACCTCAACCACGCATAAAACCTTGCGTGGTCCACGCGGCGGTATTATTTTGGCCAGAGCCGAGTTTGAAAAATCATTGAATTCAAATGTGTTCCCAAGTTTGCAAGGCGGTCCATTGATGCATGTGATTGCTGGTAAAGCGACTGCGTTCCTGGAAGCTGCACAACCAGAATTTAAAGCCTACCAAACGCAAGTGATCAAAAATGCACAAGCGATGGCAGAAACCTTAACAGCACGTGGTTTGCGCATTATTTCTGGCCGTACAGAATCGCATATGTTCATGGTGGATCTGCGTCCGAAAGGCTTGACTGGTAAAGCGGCCGACGCAGCTTTAGGTTTGGCGCATATCACAGTGAATAAAAACGCGATTCCAAACGATCCGGAAAGTCCATTCGTGACTTCAGGTATACGTATCGGTGCGCCAGCAATCACCACGCGCGGTTTTAAAGAAGAAGAAGCGAGACAAGTGGCGAACTTGATTGCAGACGTGTTGGATAACCCAACGGATGAAGCTTTGATTGCGGCCACTAAAGCTAAAGTGCATGCGTTAACAGCGCGTTTTCCAGTATACGGAAAATAAAATATGTGCTTTACGCTAAATCGGGAGCTTAAATAAAGTGAAGTGCCCATTCTGCGGCACGGATGATACTCAGGTTATTGATTCCAGGGTCAATGATGAGGGCGATTCTATTCGCCGTCGCCGCAAATGTGGTGCTTGCGATAAGCGCTTTACTACTTATGAAACGGCTGAGTTACATATGCCGCAAGTAGTGAAGCAGAATGGCACACGCGAAGAATTTAATCGTGAAAAACTGCGCTTATCGTTTACACGCGCTTTGCACAAACGGCCGGTGCCAACCGAGTATGTAGACCGTGCACTTGATCATATCGTGCAAAAAATGTTGGGCTTGGGCGAGCGTGAAGTGCCGGCACGCGATTTGGGCGAAAGTGTGATGCAAGAGCTAAAGTTAATGGATAAAGTCGCTTATATCCGTTTTGCATCGGTGTATCGTAGTTTTTCAGACGTGGATGACTTTAATAATGTTATTCGCGACTTGTAAGTTAGTAGTAGATTAATTAATCGTCAGTTAACTAATTGAAAGTGACCATCAAACGCCATGAAATTCATTAATGTTTCTTCAATCGCTTTAGCGGTTTTTACCATTTTGTTAACGATTGTATTTTTTACCTGGTGGGCGTTTAAAGATAAAGTGGTTTTTGGCGCTGAAAAGTTTGATCAAACCAAATGGATGCAGCACGCAGCAACGATTGAGCAAGAATGCAAACGTGGCGATATGGCTTATGATTTACAGCAAAATATTTTAATTAAAGGCGCGCGCAAAGAAGCTGTGATGGCTTTATTGGGCCGTCCTAGTATTGAAGAGAGTTTTACTGCAAACAACAGCGCCATTGAATATGATTTGGGCAAATGCATGCATGTATATCATGGCCTGCTTATATTTTTTGATGCGAATAATCAGTTAACACAAAGCCGTATTTCATCGCATTAACCAGCGCATAAATCAGCTATGCCAGACTTTCAAGCCTAAATGTTTACCGCCAGCGATCATATTTGGATGGCACGTGCGTTAAAGCTGGCAGAGCAGGGTTTATATACGACCATGCCCAATCCACGTGTTGGGTGCGTGATTGTTAAAGACGGCATAGTCATTGGTGAAGGCGCACATCTTAAAGCTGGCGAGCCACATGCAGAGGTGTTTGCCTTGCGTCAGGCGGGCGGACACGCTAGAGGTGCAACGGCTTATGTGACTTTAGAGCCATGCAGCCATACAGGCCGCACACCACCTTGCGCGGAGGCTTTGGTCAAAGCGGGTGTTGCCAAAGTGATTGCCGCGATGGTTGACCCTAATCCGCTGGTTGCAGGCAATGGCCTGGCCTATTTACAAGCACAGCATATCGAAGTGGCGAGTGGCTTAATGCAGGCGCAAGCACAGGAATTAAATGCCGGTTTCATTGCTCGCATGTCTCGAAAAGCACCTTATGTGCGTTGCAAAATTGCCAGTAGTTTAGATGGCAGAATCGCACTTAATAACGGACACAGTCAATGGATTACCAGCGAAGCGGCAAGGCTGGATGTACAGCATTGGCGTGCGCAATCCTGTGCGATTTTAACGGGTATCGGCACGGTTTTAAGTGACGACCCTGCGATGACGGTGCGCAGTTTAAATGTTGAACGACAGCCCTTGCGTGTGATTGTGGATAGTCAGTTGCGCATATCGCCACAAGCGAAAATTCTGCAAGGTGGCAATACTTTAATTGCGTTTGCCCAGCCTGACGATAATAAAGCCAATCTATTACTGGCTACCGGCGCAGAACTGCTTTGCATTCCGAACCAAGACAATAAAGTATGCCTGAAAACGCTATTAAGCCATCTGGCGCACATGCAAATTAATGAAGTGCTAGTGGAGGGTGGTGAAGCCTTAAACGGCGCCTTGCTTGCACAAAGCCTGATTGACGAGCTTTTGATTTATTACGCTCCCAAATTGATGGGAAGTGCAGCTAAAGGTTTGTTTGATATGCCGGCTTTTACGCACATGAATCAAGCCATTGGGTTAGATGTACTTGAGCTGCGTCAAATTGGCTGTGATATTCGGCTACGTGCAAATCCCGTTTATTCTGTCAAAAAACCTGTTAATCAAACTCCCAGTTAGCTAGTCAATCAATATGAAACGGTGCGTAAAATTTAATGTTATTAATTGATACACACTGCCACCTGGATGCCACTGAATTTAATTCAGACCGTGATTTAGTTGTCGCCAATGCCCATCAAGCAGGTGTTCATAAAATTGTGGTGCCATCCGTCGCACGCAATAATTTTCAAAGCGTGATTGATTTAGCGCATCAACACGCGCAATGCTTCATGGCTTTGGGCATTCATCCCATGTACGTTGACCATGCGCATCCAAGCGATTTAGCCGTATTAAAACAGTTAATTGCCGAACAATTGGCACATGCAAACCCTAAAATAGTCGGCGTGGGTGAAATTGGTTTGGATTTCTTTGTTACACAGCAAAATCGCGAAACGCAGGAATACTTCTTTATTGAGCAGCTTAAAATTGCGCAGACATTTCAATTGCCTGTCATTTTGCATGTGCGTCGCGCAATCGACGAGATTTTGAAGTATCTGCGTCGGCACCCTGTTGCTGGCGGTATTGCGCATGCATTTAATGGCAGTCAGCAACAGGCGGAGGAGTTTATCAAATTAGGATTCAAGCTGGGGTTTGGTGGCGCGATGACTTACCCGCGTGCGCTTAAGATTCGTGAATTGGCTAAAAATTTACCATTAGAATCGATCGTATTGGAAACTGACGCGCCGGATATTCCGCCGGAATGGATTGGTACAAAGGGCAGAAACAGGCCCGCAGAGCTAGCAAAAATAGCACAAATGTTTGCTGATTTAAGGGGTGTTGAAGAGTCGCAAATCATTGAAATTACAGGTAAAAATGCGTTGAAAATCTTACCTAAATTAGCTGGGTTATACACATCAGTTAAAGTGCTACATTAACAATTGTAAAAAACTGTATCAAACCAATGGCATACCGTAAGCCATTGATTTTATTGAGTAATGAAATAGATTAAAAAATGAACTTTTGAAAAAAAGCCTTATAAATTGGTAGGTTACACTTTTAAGACACAGCAATCCACAAAGTTATCCACAGATTTTGTGGATGGAAAATCGTAAAAAATAAAACAAAAAAAATTGCAAGAAATTTATTCGTAATTATTTATACTATTTAGCGATTTAATATCAATAAAAAGTTATATAAAACTTGCAATTTAATCATAAGCCAGATTTGTAATAAGGTTGTACTAAATGAAAGTTGCTCAAAAACCGTTTCGAACGATTTGGCCGAGTCCACGCTGCAAATTTGTGCAGATTATTAATCAAACGCAATTGCCGTTTGCATTTGAAGTCTTAAAAATCCACACTTTAGAGCAAATGGTCAATGCCATTAAAACCATGCAAGTACGTGGCGCACCATTAATCGGTGTTGCAGCTGCGTATGGCATAGCGTTGGCAATGTTAGAGGATGAGTCGGATGCTTATTTAATCACTGCTGCGGAAATGCTCAAAAATAGCCGCCCGACAGCCGTTAACTTGGCTTGGGCGGTTGATCGCATGGTGACGAGTTTGCAGGCAGCACCTATTAATCGGCGCAATATGACGGCTTGGCGCGAAGCAGCAAACATTGCGGAAGAAGATGTCGTGCAGAATCAATTAATCGGTCAGCATGGACTGGGGTTAATTAAGCAACATTATCAAAACCAAATAGATCCAAATAAACCATTCAATATTCTGACCCACTGCAATGCGGGCTGGCTGGCGACTGTCGATTACGGTACGGCTTTGTCGCCCATTTATGCGGCGCACGATGCCGGTTTGAATGTGCATGTTTGGGTAGATGAAACGCGCCCACGCAATCAGGGCGCGGCGCTTACCGCTTGGGAACTGAGACAGCATGGTGTGCCGCACACGGTCATTACTGATAACGCGGGCGGTCATTTAATGCAGCAAGGTCTGGTGGATATGGTGATTGTGGGCGCAGACCGCGTAACTGCAAATGGCGATGTATGCAACAAAATTGGCACTTATTTAAAAGCATTGGCAGCGTTTGATAATCACACTCCATTTTACGCAGCAGTGCCTAGTCCAACGATTGATTGGACAATGACCGATTACAAGCAAATTGAAATTGAAGAGCGTGATAGTGACGAAGTGCAATTTATACAGGGTTTAGCGGCAGATGGCAGTATGCAAAATGTTCGGTTATTTCCAGTCGAATCAAACGCCGCGAACCCTGCGTTTGATGTGACACCTGCCAGATTGGTAAAAGGCATTGTTACTGAAAAGGGCGTATTTTCGCCTTCTGATTTGGTTAAGTTAAGAGAAGGCTAATCATGCAGGATAAGTGCGAACAGTTACTCGCCATCAGCCAGAAATTAGCACAACTAGGCCTAAATAAGGGCACATCTGGCAATGCAAGTGTCAGATGTGGCGGTGGATTCCTAATCACACCAAGCGGCATGATTGTCGATGAAATGACACCGGATAGCCTGGTGCAAATGCAGTTTGATGGCACTTTTGAACAAAACAAAAAGCCGTCATCAGAATGGCGCTTTCACCGCGATATTTTAGCCAGCCGCCCAGATATCAGCGCAGTTATTCACACCCACAGTATGTTTGCCACCACGCTAGCCTGTTTGCATAAAGATATTCCAGCATTTCATTACATGATAGCCGTTGCGGATGGCGATACTATTCGTTGTGCGCCGTATGCATTATTTGGTTCGCAGCAATTATCTGATAACGCATTAACTGCTTTAATTGACCGTAAAGCTTGTCTGTTAGCGAATCACGGCATGATCGCTTTGGGTTATGATTTGGATGATGCTTTAGCGGTGGCAATAGAGGTTGAAAATCTGTGTGAGCAATATTGGCGGATTTTGCAGGTTAACTCCAATCCGCCATTGTTAAGTGAAGCTGAAATGCGTGAAGTGTTTCAGCAGTTTAAGGGCTATGGAAAGTGGGGGATTTAATTGAGTTGCGCCTGCTAACAAGTTGTGGCAAAAAAATTTAGGTTAGCCAATTAACATTTACTTAAAACGACAGGTTACTTAACTTTTTTAATAAACAGTTTTTATCGTAGTGGAAAACCTGAAATTGTAGGTTTAACTCAATGGCTTGCCAATGCGTGCTGGTCTGATGTGCGACAGGTTTTTGGCGTAATCTTTGCTGACTACACTGGCATTTTTAACCGTTTGTTTGCAAACCCAACATTGTTATTCTACTGCCTTTGCGGTAAAATTTGTTCCCGTCTGTAAGCTAATTCTTGGCTTACCATTAAGTGTAAAGCGTCCTGTAAATGACCAAATATGTATTCGTCACTGGCGGTGTTGTTTCTTCTCTCGGTAAAGGTATCGCCGCTGCCAGTTTAGGCGCAATTTTAGAGTCGCGTGGTATCAAAGTAACCATGCTCAAGTTAGATCCCTATATTAACGTTGACCCCGGCACTATGTCGCCATTTCAGCACGGAGAGGTTTTTGTGACCGATGACGGCGCTGAAACCGATTTGGATTTGGGCCATTATGAGCGATTCATTTCGCAACGTATGGGTAAACGTAACAATTTCACCACCGGTCAAATCTACGAAACCGTGATTAAAAAAGAACGTCGCGGCGAATATTTAGGCAAAACTGTGCAGGTGATTCCACATATCACCGATGAGATTAAAACGCATATCAAACGCGGCGCTGAAGGCGCAGATGTGGCGATTGTAGAAGTCGGCGGTACTGTGGGCGATATTGAGTCGTTACCGTTTCTGGAAGCGATTCGCCAGATGGGTTTTGAAGAAGGCAGATCAAATACCTGTTTCATCCATTTAACGTTATTGCCGTGGATAGCGGCGGCGGGTGAGTTAAAAACCAAACCGACGCAACATTCTGTGAAAGAGTTGCGCGAAATCGGTATTCAACCAGATATTTTGCTTTGTCGCGCTGACCGCAATATTCCAGATGAAGAGCGTAGAAAAATTGCTTTGTTTACAAATGTGGCGCCAGAAGCGGTCATTAGCGCAATCGACGCAGACTCTATTTATAAAATACCTGGGTTGTTACATGACCAGATGCTGGATGAAATCGTCTGTCATAAATTAGATATCTTGGCTAAAGCAGCTGATTTATCTAGCTGGGAAAAAATCTCCTACGCGCTCGCTAACCCTAAACATTTAGTCAATGTTGCCTTTGTAGGCAAATATGTGGATTTAACTGAATCGTATAAATCGCTCACTGAAGCCTTGATTCATGCGGGTATACATACTGAATCAAAAGTCAAAATTCACTACATGGATAGTGAGGAAATTGAGCAGAACGGTACGGAAAAATTAGATGCGATGGATGCGATTCTGATTCCTGGCGGCTTTGGTGTGCGCGGTACAGAAGGTAAAATTGCCGCGATTCAGTATGCGCGCGAAAATAAAATTCCTTATTTAGGCATTTGCTTAGGTATGCAATTAGCTGTGATTGAGTTTGCGCGCAACGTGGCACATCTGAAAGGTGCAAACAGTACTGAGTTCAATGCAGATGCACCGCATAAATTGATTGGCTTGATCGATGAGTGGCAGGACGCATCTGGCAAAATCGAAAAACGTGATGAGAGCTCTGATCTTGGCGGCACTATGCGTTTAGGCGCACAAGCTTGTCCTACAGTAGAAAACACCTTGGCTGCAAGCATTTATGGTGCGCAAGTGAATGAACGTCATCGCCATCGTTATGAAGTGAATAACCATTATGTAGATCAACTCAAACAAGCCGGTCTAGTTATTTCTGCACGCACATTAGGCGAAGATTTGTGTGAGATGATTGAGTTGCCAAAAGCGACACATCCTTGGTTTGTTGCCTGTCAATTCCATCCGGAATTTACTTCTAATCCACGTGCCGGTCACCCTTTATTTAAAGCGTATGTGCAGGCGGCATTAGAAAATAAAGTAACACATAATAGTATTACTAAAGGCGACTTTTCATGAAGTTATGTAACTTTGATGTAGGTCTTGAGCATCCATTATTCCTGATCGCAGGCCCTTGTGTGATTGAGTCACGTGAGTTTGCGATTGAAACAGCCGGTAAGCTGAAAGAGATTGCGGCAAAAGTGGGCATTCTTTTTATCTATAAATCATCCTACGATAAAGCGAATCGCAGTTCGACCAAGACGTTTCGCGGCTTTGGCATGGACGAAGGTTTGCGTATTCTGGATGAAGTAAGAAGTCAGATTGGTGTGCCAGTATTAACCGATGTGCATACCACTGAGCAAGTGCCACATGTGGCAGCGGTGGTAGATGTGTTACAAACTCCAGCGTTTTTATGTCGTCAAACCGATTTTATTGTGGCTGTGGCGACTTGCGGTAAGCCAGTTAATATCAAAAAAGGCCAGTTTTTAGCGCCGCATGATATGTTGCAGGTGGTGAATAAAGCCAAAGAAGCCAATGGCAATCAAGACACGATTATGGTGTGTGAGCGCGGTGCCAGCTTTGGCTATAATACGTTGATATCGGACATGCGTGGCTTGGCCATCATGCGCGAGACTAATTGCCCTGTGGTATTCGATGCTACCCACTCAGTACAACAGCCGGGCGGTCAGGGTGATAAGAGTGGAGGGCAGCGTGAGCATGTGCCTGTGCTGGCGCGTGCGGCGGTAGCTAGCGGTATCGCTGGTGTGTTTATGGAAACCCATCCAGACCCTGCAAAAGCCTTATCAGACGGTCCAAATGCTTGGCCGTTAGATAAGATGGAAGACTTGCTGCATTTGTTGGTTGATATGGATAGACTGGTTAAAAAATCGGGATTTATTGAATCAACGCTTTAAATAGTTAACGTATTTTTATCATTAATTTTTAGGATTAAACATGAGCGCAATTGTAGATATTATCAGTCGTGAGATTTTGGATTCACGCGGCAACCCAACAGTTGAATGTGACGTGCTACTGGAAAGTGGCGTTATCGGTCGTGCGGCCGTGCCGTCTGGTGCATCTACGGGTGCGAAGGAAGCAATGGAGCTGCGTGATGGAGACTCAGACCGCTATTTAGGCAAAGGTGTATTGCAAGCAGTTGAAAACGTGAATACTGAAATCACCGAGGCGATCATTGGCTTGGACTGTGAAGAGCAAAGTTTTATTGATAAAACCTTGATTGAGCTAGATGGTACGGAAAATAAAGACCGTTTAGGTGCCAATGCCTTATTGGCGGTTTCAATGGCCTGTGCCCGTGCGGCGGCGGAAGAGAGTGGTTTGCCTTTGTATCGCTATTTAGGCGGTTCTGGTGCGATGCAATTGCCAACACCGATGATGAATATTATCAACGGCGGCGCGCATGCGGATAACTCTGTCGATATGCAGGAATTTATGATTATCCCAGCTGGCTTACCAACATTCAGAGAAGCTTTGCGTTGCGGCGCAGAAGTGTTTCATCAACTGAAGAAAACGCTGCATAAAAAAGGTTTAGCTACTACTGTGGGCGATGAAGGTGGTTTTGCGCCAAACTTGCCATCAAACGAAGCCGCGATTCAGTTGATTTTAGAAGCGATTTCAGCTGCAGGTTATGAGCCGGGTCGTGATGTTTATCTTGGCCTAGATTGCGCCAGTACAGAATTCTACAAAGATGGTAAATATCATCTGGAATCAGAGGGCTTATCACTAACTTCTGCACAATTTACCGATTATCTAGCGACATGGGTGGATAAATACCCGATCATCAGCATCGAAGACGGCATGGGCGAATTTGACTGGGACGGTTGGGATATCCTGACTAAACGCTTGGGCAAAACTACGCAGTTAGTGGGTGACGATTTGTTTGTGACCAATTCTAAAATCCTGCGTGAAGGCATCAAGCGCGGTGTGGCTAACTCTGTATTGATTAAGGTTAATCAAATCGGTACGTTAACAGAGACATTCCAAACCATCGAAATGGCTAAACGTGCAGGCTATACGGCCGTTGTGTCACATCGTTCCGGTGAGACAGAAGATACGACAATTGCAGATATTTCAGTGGCAACTAATGCCTTGCAGATCAAAACAGGCTCATTGTGCCGTAGCGAACGTATTGCAAAATATAACCAATTGTTGCGTATTGAAGAAGAATTAGGTGATGCAACGAGTTATGCCGGTATGGGCGCTTTTTACCAACTGTTCAAGTAATTTCAAATGCAATCGAGCCAATACGTTGTTGCATTAGCTTGCCGTACTTGTTGTACTGTCTGCGCTGATGCGCCTAGTCTTGGCTCGATTGCATTTGAAATGGAATGGGTGCGATCTTATAAAAAGGCTTCTTATAAAGGCTCATTTTGAAAGCTCTAACCTTAATTTTTGTAATCCTAATCGCTTTACTACAGTACCCGCTGTGGCTTGGTAAAGGTAGCTGGTTGCGTGTCTGGAATGTTAACCAGCAAATTAGCAGTCAGAAAGAAAAAAATAAAGCGCTTAAGCAGCGTAACGAAACTTTAAGTGCTGAGGTGCGTGATTTAAAACAAGGCAATGCAGCGATTGAAGAACGCGCACGTAGCGAGTTGGGCATGATTAAGGAAGATGAAGTGTTTTATCAGGTGATTGATCAACCTTTACCAACAATTCAGCCGAATCAACTGCCTGAAATTTCGGCAATTCAAAATACTCAGCCTGAATTATCCGCAGCACCAACAGTTTCACCACTAGGCAATCCAATGCCTTAACTTAACCATATGATTAACGCAGATTAGGTGTTAATTTTGGTCGTTTAGAGCGTAGGGCAACGGCTTAATTTCAATAGCAAAGCCTTGCCAAGTCAGATTTCCTGCCTGTCTCGCCTCAATACGCATGGCTACCAACGCGTCGAATCCCGCCTCACCATTCGGCGCAACTTTTACTATGCGGCCAACTTCATTATTTAAGCCATCCAGTATCGTATCGCCTTCAACGGGCGCAGTGTTTGATACTATGCTGACCAAATAAGTACGACGTTTTACCGTGCCTAGATAATGCGCGCGCGCGACAATCTCTTGGCCGGTATAACAACCTTTTTTAAAATTAATGCCATTTAAAATATCTAAATTGAGCATTTGTGGCACAAATTGCTCTTGAGTTTTTGGCAGTATTTCAGGTATCCCTGCCTGAATGTCTAGCCAATCCCAGCAGGGCTTGCCAACCAACTGGCACTGAGATTTAAGCGCATTAAATAAAACAGGTGCATTAATTGCATCTGTGAAAATTTGAAAGCGTGAATGACCGGCGATTGTAGGTAACTTTAAAATGGCACCATTTTCCAGGCTGACTAATTCATAATCCTGTGTGGGGATTTGGCTAAAAAACGGTGTTAACAAAGCGGCAGAATTCGGGCCATTTAAACCAAATTTAATGATGCTTTCAGATGCGTCTCTAATCTCCACTTTGCTGCGCATCACATACATTTTAAGTCGCTTCATCATCGGCTCTAGCAATGCACGATTAAACTGTAAATGCAGGTGATCACGCTGCGCAAATGCCAAAAATAAGGCAAGCAGTCGTCCTTTAGGTGTGCAATAGCCAGTGTAGTGCGCACTGTTGCTTGTGGTAAGCAGTTTTACATCGTTGGTTACCTGACCTTGCAGAAAAGTCACTGCATCGGCACCAGTGATTTCTAATAAACCAAGGTGATTTAAATCGTACAGTGTATTCACGCTTTTTGTAGCGGTTAATTCTTTATGCGGATTGTTAAAATGGCTGATTACGCCATCTGCAATGACCGCGCCATGTTCTACTAATCCTAATTGCCAATCTGATGCCGTCATGCGATTATTTGCCTTGTTTATTCACTATTTTAGAGTGAGTTTGTAATGAAGCCTGTTTTACCAAAAGCCATTGTGATACAGCTTTTGCCCTCAGTTCTATTATTGGGTTTGTTAGTCGCAGTTGCAACCATCAGCGTAATGATTATTTTAATACTGCCCATTATTTTACTCATTAAATGTGCAGTATTTCTTTTGATTATTGCTTCAACACTATATTTCATATTGCGAGATGCGTTGCTGATATTGCCTTGGTCGTGGCAAACCATTGAAGTAGATGTGAAAGGTATTCTAAAGTTAACCAACAAAAGGCAGCAACAATTTAAACCGCAATTGGCAGCAAGCAGTTTTACGCATCAGTATTTAACTATTCTGAATTGTAAAAGAGATGGCTTGAAATGGGCATTGCCACCCGTATTGTTGCTGCCCACTTTTTCAGAAAATATTGCCAGTCAATTTGAAGCTAAAGATTCATTAAGACGCTTGCGTGTGTGGGTGCGGCTATTTAAGCACGATAAAAATCATCAGGATAATTTTGCAATATCAGGCGAGTGACGTTTTTTGCGTGCAAGCCATGATTTCCATAAGCTTTTTGATTCTTTAACTGGGTGTTTCGGTAAATAAGCGGCTAAAAACACTAAGCCAGCTAACCCAGAAAATACCCATTTTAATTGAAATTGCGCCTTATCACGGCGGGCGGGCGGCTGTTTTTTCATCGCAGATAATACCGCTTGCACGCTGCTACCGTTCACGTATTTGGCATTGATTTCCTTGGTCACAGACAGTAAATATTTTTCATCTAATTTAGATAAAAATCGATCATTAGTGCCACTGGCAATGCTGTCATTACGAGTGCCGATATTGGATTCGGAGATTTGTGCAACCCCTGGTTGTAAGGCAAAACTTTCGTTAGACCAATAACCAATCACTTGATTTTTTTCATCTAATTTAGGAATTGCCGTGCCTTTTTCGCTACCGATTCCGACGAAAAGCCAGTCTTTTGCACCTTGAAAATCAGTTAAGTCACGCGTATTAAATGCATGTAAAAAAGGCGTTTCTTCACCATCGGTAAAGTAAACCACTTGGGCTGTTTCAGGAAAACTGCGAATCAATCTCGCTAACGTTGCCAGGCTTTCACGAATACGGCTGTTGCCAGACCAGCCTGTGCGCCAATCTAAGTGGTCAATCGTGTCTTCGATAGCGGCAAAGTTTTCGCATACTTCAATTGGCGTATAAAGCGCAGCTACACTCACGCCAGCAAACAAGCCAATTCCAACCTGTGTACCGCACGGCATTTCACCAATAATGCGGTGCATCAGATATTGCTGGTATTGCATGCGTGTAACGGCTTTGCCATTAATACTTTCATCCACCACATTCATGCTTTGCGAAATGTCAGCTACCAGTAAGTAGCTATAGATATCGCGTTTAATCGGCACAGTCGGTTTAAATAGTGCAATCAATAGCAAAATCAACGCTAGCGTTAGCAGGCTAATGTCGCGACGATGGCGGAAGTAATTGTATATATTTATCATGATGTTCTAGCCGTTAACTTAATGGCTTATTAAGGCAATCCAACGGGAATGTTGCCCATAATCAGCCCTGGTGTATCCGATTCACCCACGCCTGGCGTTGGCGTTCCAGGTAACATGGTTAACAGGCGGTCTAGATTGTGGCGTGCATCCCAATGGCTATTATCATTTTTTAACGATGTTTGATAAGCCGTTTTGGCTTGGCGTATCAAATATTCGGATTCATCACGCACAGTATTATTCGTGCCATTAATGGCTAATCCACGCAAAAAGAAGATGTTGCCGATATTGTAATTAACCGCCGATTTTTGCGATGCATTGGCTTTTGGTAAGGTTTGTGTAAACAATAAAGTGGCTTCTTTATAACGTTCTTTTTTCGCCAAATAAAGCGCAGTCGCAAATTTAGCTTCAAAGCTTTGCTTATCTGTTTTAGGCGTTTTTCCTGAACTAATCGCCTGATTAAATTCATCAATTTGGCGAATTCGATTAAAAGTATAAATGCTTGCTAATAAACAAGTAAGGCTTAAAAACACTAAAAACCAAGAGAGTTTTTTTACCGTGAATAAAGATTGAATATTAAATTTCATCGTAGTCTCGCTATTTTAATTTCGCCAAGTTCTTACTTCTAAATATTTTACGCCCAGCAGTAATGCAATCATGGCTGCAGCAAATATGAAGCAAAGGCTTGAAAAATCCTTACCTGGAATCTTATGTAAATATTTGATGGGTTTTTTCTCTTTACGATTGATATCATCAATCGCCAATTGCAGTGTTTTCGGGTCTTCTGCCTCATAGGCATTAAACGGCGTTTTAAGCGTCTTAAAAAACTCATGTAGCTCGATCTCTGGCGGTAAGGGCTGGTCTTCCTGTGGCTTGTAGTCCTTGTCGAAAATACTTAAGCCGCCTGGTTGGCGCAACACGATCCAATACAAGCTGAGATGCATGCGGTCAAACCAGTCCTTGATTTTCTGTTGTGTGTTGGCATCAATACGGCCAGCGCCATCTGATAATAAAATCACGACGCGCGAACCAGAGTCGGGCACTTTGTCAAACAAACCAGCGGCCGAAGTTAAGCCGCTGCCAATATTGGTTTGAAACAATGCATTGCCTGCGGTTGCACGCACAGCAGCGACAATGGCTTCCTTGTTTTCGGTAAGCGGCAACACATACATAGCGGAGTTACTAAAGGTAATCATGCCCAGCATATCGTTTTGACGGGATTGCACAAATTGGGTGATCAGTCTGCTGGCCGCGGCTGATTTAGTTTCGCCCACGGTGGTCGGGGTTGAGCCGGAAAATGGATCGTCCATACTGGCGCTGCGGTCTAATACCAGCGTGATTTGTGCGCCAACGCCAATACGTTCGATATGTTGCTGATTGCTATGTGGTGCGCTTAAACCCAGAATAATAAACGTGAGAATCAGTACGGCTAATACTTTTAGAATCCATCCAATTAAATCTGAAAGCGGATCTGCTGGCAGCATATCCAACCAAGAGTAACTTTTGCTATGGGCGCGCTGAAACACTAACGGCAATATCGCTAGTGGCAACAACCACAACATCCAGGGATGAGAAAAAGCCATCTTTAAACCTTTGAATCAAGCGCGTCTGGAATTAAGCCGCGTTCACAATCGCGGCAGCGACGGCAGAATCGTGCCAGCCATTTAATCGGCTCATGACCAATATCGTGTTTTGCGTTTGGTTCAAAAAAGACCTGGCGCGACAAGGCAAAGAACTGTTCAATTTCAGTCTTTATCGGTTTAAAGCTGGGTTTTTTCTCAAAAAATTCATTCAGATTTCCACCGAACACACTCATGCCAGCTGTCGTGTTAAGGGATTGATGCATGCTGGTTATCGCTTGCTGTAAGCCTTGAGGTGTATTGGGCGACCTGCGGATTAAACGATAGCTCTTTGCAAATGGACCACCCATGCGTGGTAACCAGGTATATTTGCCTAGTATGTACAGCAAGCCCAACAAACTTAACGCTAAAACCGTTAACAACACTTTTAAGTATTGTTTAAGGTTGCTGTTGTCCAATAATAATGGGCCTCTGAAGCCTGACATATCCGATTCAATTTTCACCGCACCATAAATTGAAAGTGGCGAAATCGCAAAGTCCCAGCTTGGGATGCGGTATTTCACGACTTCTTTCGTCTGTGTGTTGATAATGCGTAAATACTCTTGTGGCAATGAACCATGTTTTGCTACCAGATTGTTGGTAAATACCTGATAACTCAAGCTGAGTGTATGCGTGACATCATCACTATGTTCTTTTTTGACGTGTTTAAGATCGCTTAAATCAATGCCGACTAATTGACCTTTATAACGTCTTTCGTAGCCGATAATAGGTAAAGATTCGTCAATCAGTTGATAGGGCTTTTTAATGGTAATCGTCATATTACGCGTTAAGATATCGCCAACCGTGTAGCCTACATTGCGCACCGGCTCTTGTATCTGGATGCTGACAATGCCAGGTTTAATATCTGGCAGCTCTTCATATTCCAGCGCGTAGGTGCTAGCCACACTTAATATGAAAAGCGGACTTGTAATGATTGCCAGCCAATATTTTTTTAATGATTTCATAGTGTTAAGTATTCGGTTTATGTTTTGAATTAATCTCTTAAATCATTCACTATTCAGTTTAAGCCGCGACAAATTGGTGAAAGTATTCAGTTAGAGCGTCGGCATCAAAATCACCTTCCACGTAAAACGGCGGCATATCAAACTGCATAAATAGTTTATAAATCGCTTCACGACGCGCCTCAAATGATGCAATGATTTTGTCACGATATTCCTTGCGCAAAAATAAAGTGCGTTTCTGGCCCGTTTCAGGGTCGGTGACGGCGGTAATGCCAAACTCAGGCAGATTCCTGTATTCATCCGCATCCCATAAAACCACGGGCACAATATGGTGGCGCAATAAGTTCGCCAGTGAGCCTTCTAACTCTGCTAATGGCATATGGAAATCTGAAATTAAAAATACCAGTGAGCGTTCGCGCGGCAAATAGCGCCACACATCGTTAATGCCGCTGCCGGAAACCGGTTCGGGATGATATTCTTTCAAGCGTTCTGCCAACTCAATCGCGCGTTGTGATTTAAACGATGCTGTGCTGATCCAATCTTCGCGTACCACTTCATCAAAACCCACAAAACCGAATGGGTCTGAATTTCTAGTCGCTGAACGTGCAATCGATTCTGCAATCTCTGCCGCTTTGCGAATTTTGCGTTCTTTTGCGCCAAAATTCATGCTGCCGGATAAATCGCAAATCACAAAAACCGGCGTTGCACTTTTTTGATTGAACAGGCGTACATACACCTGTTCCATTGGATCGCGAATGGTTTGGCGCAAATCGATGCGGCGCGGATCAGGGTAGGCGATCAGTGTGGTATGACCAATAAACTCCATGCCCATGCCGCGCTGCGTGCTGGCATGGCGACCAGGATGGCGACCGCGATTACGCCAGCCGATGTGGTAGCTAAACTCTTTGATATTTTCAATGGACATTGATGCTGACCGATATGAATATTAATGACTGAATGTTAATTGCTGAATATAGACTAGGGCGCGGCAACAGCGTTGATGATATTGCTTAACATTTCGCGCGCAATTTCTGTACGACGCATTTCATAAACTGGGCTAAATACCAATCTGTGAGCAACAGTTTCATGAAAAACAGCATGAATATCTTCCGGTGTAATCGCAGTGCGTTCATTCAGCCAAGCGTTGACACGTGCTGCGCGTAGCATCATGCTCATACCGCGCGGGCTGGCACCAGCAAGCACTAGACGGTTCATATCCACATTTGTCACCTTAATGCCAAAATCAGTCGGTTTGCGCGTGGCTTTCCATAAATTAAGCGCATATTTTTCAAGTGTTTTCGAAGCCTCGACACTTTCTTGAATAACACCAGAAAATGCATTTAATTCATCGAATTTCAATACGTCAGGTTTAACCGTATCAATCAGTGTGTCTACGTTGTGAAAGCGCGTATCAAACATCAGGCCAGACATAATGTCATCGTCATTGGGAACCACAATTGGGATTTCCATCATAAAACGGTCGCGCGCCGCAGAAGGAATTTCAAACGTTTCTTCTTTTTCGACTTGATTGCGGTCTGCAAACACAATCATGTGCGGAAATACATGTTCTTTATTAAATGCAGAAAGCGTACGTTCCGCCATCACGCGCAATAGCAAGGAATGTACTTGTGGGCGCGCGCGGTTGATTTCGTTAAAGAAAAATACCGATAAATCTTCGCCAGACATTAACAGCGGGCCAGCACTTACGTGCGGTTTACCGTCTTCGCCTAGGTAAGTGTGATATACCAAATCGTTCGGCATTAAGTCAATCGTGCCCTCAATCCGCTGATAGCCGCCACCGATTCCGCGTGTAAAAGCGCGTAGCAGTGTGGTTTTTCCCACGCCAACATCACCTTCAAGTAATACATGGCCACGTGCAAAAATCGCGATGGTGATTAAACGAACAGGGTTTTGCTGGCCAACCACTACTTTGTTCACTTCGGTTTCTAAAGTCAGCGCATGTTGACGCCAATCGGCTAATAGACGGTCACTCATTGAGTTTTTCCTAAAATTTAAATGATTAACTAATAGTAATAAATGATTAAGTAATAATAGATGGTTATTTATGCGTGCTTATGTAATTAGTATAATGAATTTGAAATGATTGCTTACAATTTGTTAACAATATAAATGAAATTCTGCGAAGTGTATACCGGTTTGTATAGTTTAGGCGGTTAATATTTCTTGTAGCGATATCTTTGTTTCTTAATATCAAAAGTCATGTGTGGACATGGATTGTAATCACCTAATATAAAGCCAATTGCCGTTAGCCCGATTATGCGCTTTATCTACGTTGCTCAAAGTGGGTTTAACTCCAAATCAGCAACTGATAATCAAAATCAATGGCCACTTTAAATAAAACGCTTTGGACCCACATTAATTAAATATTGCCTCTAAAAACGGATAAATATTTCCTAAAAGTTTTAGCATCGCCCAAAATAGTGGATAATTTAGCCTGCGATTACAGAGCAAATTACTTATTTTTTTATAATTAAAATAAGGGCGCTGTAAAAATTGATAACTTTAATGCTTTAAATTCATGCATTAAAATAAAATACTTAAAAGATCAACAACTCATGACGACTAGACAAAACAGCTTTACCAAAGAAGAACTATTAAAATGCGGACGAGGAGAATTGTTTGGTCCAGGTAATGCGCAATTGCCTTTGCCACCCATGCTGATGTTTGATCGTATTGTTAAGATTACAGAAGACGGTGGTAAATACGGACATGGCCAGATTATTGCTGAATTGGATATTCGGCCAGATCTATGGTTTTTTGATTGCCATTTTACTGGCGATCCAGTGATGCCTGGTTGTCTGGGTTTAGATGCAATGTGGCAGCTGGTTGGGTTTTATTTGGGCTGGATGGGCGGACCGGGTCGTGGCCGCGCATTGGGAGCGGGTGAAGTGAAATTTAGCGGGCAAGTGTTGCCAACGGCTAAAATTGCAACTTATACCATTGATTTGAAACGCGTTATTATGCGTAAGTTGGTGATGGGCATTGCTGATGCAACTATGTCACTAGATGGCCGCGAGATTTATGCAGCGAACGATTTGCGAGTTGGACTGTTTACGCGCACAGACAATTTTTAAACGGATATTTGTTCATGTTTGGTATAAAGAATAAAGTAAACTTTGGAGGGAGCACGCAATGCGTCGTGTCGTAATCACTGGGTTGGGCATCGTGTCTAGCCTTGGTAACAACAAATCAGAAGTAAAAGAAAGCTTATTTACAGGAAAATCTGGCATTAGTTTTCAACCGGAATATGCAGAGCGCGGTTTGCGTTCGCAGGTTGCTGGCAGCATCAAAAACCTGGATATTGAAGCATTAATTGATCGTAAATTACTGCGCTTTATGGCAAAAGGTCATGCTTATGCTTGGATTGCGTTGCAGGAAGCAATTGCTGATGCCAAGCTAGCTGAAGATCAGGTTTCGAATGTGCGTACTGGCATTATTGTTGGCGGCGGCGGGCCATCCACTGAAAGCATTGAGCAAAGTAATGCAGTGTTAGCAGAGAAAGGTATTCGCCGGGTTGGCCCTTACATGGTGACTAAGGCTATGTGCAGCGGCATTGTGGCGACTTTAGCTACAGGCGCTAAGATCAAGGGTGTTAACTACGGCATCAGTTCAGCCTGTTCCACTAGTGCACACTGTATCGGTGCGGGCGTTGAGCAAATTCAATTAGGGAAACAAGACATTGTATTTGCTGGCGGCGGTGAAGAGGAACATTGGAGCTTGTCCTACCTGTTTGATGCTATGGGTGCGATGTCCAGCAAGTACAATGAAAGCCCTGAAAAAGCCAGCCGTACTTATGATGCGAATCGTGACGGTTTTGTGATTTCTGGTGGTGGCGGCATTGTGGTGCTTGAGGAGTATGAGCATGCCAAAGCACGTGGTGCAAAAATCTATGCTGAAGTGATTGGCTATGGTGCGACATCGGATGGCTATGACATGGTAGCGCCGAGCGGCGAGGGCGCGGAGCGCTGTATGAAGTTGGCGTTAACCGACCATGATGGCAATAAAATTGACCATGTCGATTACATCAACACGCATGGTACGAGTACGCCTGTTGGTGATACTAAAGAGTTGGAAGCGATTCATACTGTGTTCAGTAGCGGCGAATATGGTGAATTGCCTGCGATTGCATCAACCAAATCACTTTCTGGTCACGCATTGGGTGCGGCTGGTGTGAATGAAGCGATTTATACCTTGATTATGATGGAAAATAACTTCATTGCAGCATCAGCCAATATCGAAACGCTTGACCCTGCGGCAGTTGGTTTGCCGATTGCGACAAAGCGGATTGATGACATTAAAATCACCACGGCTTTATCGAATAGTTTTGGCTTTGGCGGTACCAACGCTACGCTTACTTTATCAACCAAGAACTTGTAAGTTAAGTGATTAATTAAGCCAATTTTAATATTGATGATGAAATATTCGGTTGTCATTCTATTTTTATTGGCTTTTTTATCCGGTTGCGCAGCACTCGGCGACCGCACAGTGAATGTGACTGAAGCGCAAATTCAGCAAAAACTTAACGAAAAATTGGCAGTGCCGATTCAGTTGCTCAAGATTTTTGATGTGAATTTAAGCAACTCTGTCGTGAAGTTTGACCAAAGCACAGGCCGAATGCAAACCACCTTGGACACAGTGTTTAACAGCCCCTTGCTGGATAAAAGTGTCGCTGGCAAGTTGGGTATCTCGGGTAAGCTACGTTTTGATGCGGCAAGCCAGTCAGTCGTATTGGATGAGCCGAAGATTGATCAATTTACCGTTGATGGTGCCGACAGTAAACATAATGAAATAATCAACGCGTTGACCAAAACACTTGGCGCAGAAATGTTGAGTGGCATCACACTGTATACGGTTAAGCCGGAAGATTTACAATTTGGTGGAACGACTTACAGCCCCCAAGATATGCAGATTACCGATAAAGGCTTGCAGCTTACATTAACCCCGCAACGCTAATGGTTGATTTACAAACACTGTGCAACTGATTGTTTACTTACTTGCTATTTTTGTGGTCTTAACTCCGATTGGCACAGATGCTGCAACTAAAACCACTACAATTAAAAAAAACAGCAAATTCAAGTCTAAAAAAACGACGCAAGTAGTTCCATCATATGTGATTGAAATTGGCTACCCTAGCGTTACAGTAGCGATCAATGACATTAAAGAGCGCAAGGATGTTGTTATCAAGCCAAATGCTAAACCGTTTGGATGGCAACACAGAAGCGGCCCTTGGTACGTGGTGAATGAAGGACCCAATATTGAATGGGCATTTACCGAAGGTGGGCATTATGCACACCCAAGCGTGATTAAACGGATAATAGATGTTGGTTCGTCAAATCATGTGGACGTGGATATGGCTTTTAGGTGTGGTGCAGCGAACAGTGCAGATTGCGATAAACTATTGACGGAATTCAAAGAGGTTAAAGCGCTAATCAGCAAGGTGTATCAAAAAAAATTCATTAAAACTGCAGATGGCGTTCCCGTTTGGATCGGGGTCGATAACTTAGAGTAAATAAGCACTTATCATTCATAGTGCACATCGTAGGTCAATGTTCTGTGCGCTCAATGTGTGGTTTAAATCAATAATGCAGCCGCCACGTTGCGGCCTTCGCTCATTAGAATATTATACGTCCTACACGCTGCCGCTGTGGTCATGCACTCGATTGGAATATTATTCTCTGTCAAATTTTGCGTTATTTTAGGATGTAAAAATTGATGTTTCGACCCTGTGCCAAGTAACACAACTTCAGGGTTCAATTGAACTATATCAACAAAATGTGCCGCTGTTAAATCCGAAAAACTGGTGGCATTCCAATTTAAAATCAACTCATTCGCCAGCACGATAAGATTTTGTGCATAGCGTTTTTTGTTGATTTCAATAAAATCTTCACTGTATCCGGTGATTAAGTTGTTATTTTCAGCGCTGGTTAAATGTAATTTCATGCTGCTATTTTAGCGCGGTCTTTGATTGAAGAAAAACCTTATTCTAAGGTAAACTTATGGTTGTAGCTTAATACCTTTTTAACTCCAATTTTTAACCAAAATCACCTTATTAAAATCACTTAAGAATCATTCATTTATGCAGCCTTTACTCAAATCCAACAAGCTCGCTAACGTTTGCTACGATATTCGTGGTCCGGTGTTGCAGCGAGCGCGTCAAATGGAAGAAGAAGGCCAGCGTATTATTAAGTTGAATATTGGTAATCCAGCCTCTTTTGGCTTTGAAGTGCCAGAAGAAATTCAGCTGGACGTGATTCGCAATATGGGGGATGCAGGCGGTTATACCGACTCAAAGGGTTTATTTGCACCGCGCAAAGCCATTATGCATTACACGCAAAGCAAACATATTGCCAATGTGACGGTAGACGATATCATTATTGGCAATGGCGTTTCTGAGCTGATTGTGATGGCGATGCAAGCCTTGGTGAACAATGGCGACCAAGTATTAGTGCCTATGCCGGATTATCCGTTGTGGACTGCTGCAGTCACATTGGCTGGCGGTACGGCGCGGCATTATCTGTGTGATGAAGCAACAGGCTGGTTGCCAGACCTTAAGGATATTGAAGCGAAAATTACCGCCAATACCCTCGGCATTGTGGTGATTAACCCGAATAATCCAACTGGCGCTTTGTATCCAAAAGAAACCTTGCTAGGCATTATCGAAATCGCGCGTCGTCATGGTTTAGTGGTATTTGCTGATGAAATTTACGATAAGGTTTTATACGATGAAGCCGAGCATATTTCGCTGGCCTCGCTGGCTGAAGATGTATTATTCGTCACGTTTAATGGTCTATCAAAAAACTACCGTACTTGTGGTTATCGTGCTGGCTGGCTAGTGATTTCAGGCGAGAAAAAGCATGCGGCCGATTATATAGAGGGCTTGAATATGCTGGCCTCTATGCGTTTATGTGCCAACGTGCCAGGGCAATTAGCCATACAAACTGCGTTGGGCGGGTATCAAAGCATTGACGATTTAGTGGCGCCTGCAGGCAGGTTATGTAAACAACGCGATCTGGCTTATGAACTCATCACGGCGATTCCCGGTGTTAGCTGCGTAAAACCTAAAGCGGCGATGTACCTATTCCCGAAGCTTGATCCAAAAATGTATCCGATTAAGGACGATCAGCAATTCATTTTAGATTTATTGCTAGAGGAAAAAGTCTTGCTGGTACAGGGCACAGGATTTAATTGGAAAGCGGCAGATCATTTCAGAGTGGTGTTTTTACCTAATGTCGATGATTTAACTGAAGCAATTAAACGTATTGCCAGCTTCTTAGAGCGATATAGAAATAAACATAGCGAAAAATCAGATAAAAAATTAGATGGAGTAACAGTTTGAAGCAATCCGATTTAAAACAGCCAGATTTTAAACATCTGCGCGTAGGGCTTTTGGGCATTGGCACAGTTGGCGGCGGTACTTACAATGTATTAACGCGAAACGCAGCAGAAATTACACGGCGCACTGGTGTGGCGATTAATGTGCTGCAAGTGGCTGATAGAAATATCGACCATGCAAAACAGATTACAGGCGGCAATACACTGTTATCGACGGATGCATTTGCGATTGTTAACAACCCTGAAATTGACGTGGTTGTAGAGCTAATTGGCGGTTATACCTTAAGCAAAGAGTTGGTATTGAAAGCCATTGCCAACGGCAAACACGTTGTGACAGCGAATAAGGCGTTAATCGCATTGCACGGTAATGAGATTTTCGCAGCGGCACAAAAAGCGGGTGTGATTGTTGCGTTTGAGGCGGCTGTAGCGGGCGGCATTCCCATCATCAAGGCTTTGCGCGAAGGTTTAGGCGCAAACCGTATTGAATGGGTTGCGGGTATTATTAATGGCACGACTAACTTTATTCTCAGCGAAATGCGTGAAAAAGGTTTGGCGTTTGCCGATGTATTAGGCGAAGCGCAACGTTTAGGTTATGCCGAAGCCGACCCTACATTTGACGTGGAAGGCATTGATGCCGCGCACAAACTCACGATTATGGCGGCGATTGCCTTTGGCATGCCGATGAAGTTTGAGCAAGCTTATACCGAAGGCATCACTAAATTAGAACAAACCGATATTAAATACGCTGAAGAACTCGGTTATCGCGTGAAATTATTAGGTATTACCAAACAAGCCGAAGGTGGCGTAGAACTTCGCGTGCATCCAACATTGATTCCGGAAAAACGTTTAGTCGCCAATGTAAACGGCGCGATGAACGCCGTGGTTGTGAAGGGCGATGCAGTTGGTCCGACTTTGTATTACGGTGCCGGTGCTGGCGCTGAACCTACAGCTAGTGCTGTAGTGGCCGATTTGATGGATGTGGCGCGTTTAAGTAGCGCCACTGCAGAACAACGCGTGCCTTATTTAGGTTTTCAGGCAGGTCAATTGAATGATTTGCCTATTTTGCCGATTTCAGAAATCAACAGTGCTTACTATTTGCGTCTGCGTGCTTCAGATGAACCTGGTGTGTTGGCCAATGTAACCAAGGTTTTGGCAGAGCGTAATATCTCAATTGATGCTATGTTGCAAAAAGAGCCGGCCGATAATGAAACAGAAGCGGACATTGTCATTTTGACACATGTAACAAAAGAGAAAAATATGGATGCAGGCATTGCTGAAATCGAAGCGCTACCAGCGATAGTCGGAAAATTGGTTAAAATTCGCATGGAAGAGTTGGCGAAATAAGCCTGAAAGTTAGTTAACAGCAAAACCAGTTCAATCATTAAAGTTAATATTCAATGAAATACATTTCTACTCGCGGGCAATCGCCTGCTTTAAGTTTTAGCGAAATCCTATTGGGTGGTTTGGCACCTGATGGCGGTTTGTATTTGCCAGAAACATATCCGCAATTTAGCGATGCGGATTTAACTGCAATGCGCGGCATGAATTACGCAGATTTGGCTTTTGCGATTTTAAGTCGCTTAATTGATGATATTCCGCCTGTAGACCTAAAAGCCATTATCGATAAAACCTATAGGGCGGACGTGTATGGTTTCACGCGTGCTGGCCAAAACGCAGCAGATATTACGCCAACCATTAAGCTCGAAGATAACTTGTATCTATTAAGTCTTTCTAACGGGCCAACATTGGCTTTTAAAGATATGGCAATGCAGTTGCTGGGTAATCTATTTGAATATGCATTGGCTAAAACGGGTGGGACGACCAATATTTTAGGTGCAACTTCTGGCGATACAGGTTCTGCGGCTGAATACGCCATGCGCGGCAAAAAAGGTGTGCGTGTGTTTATGCTATCGCCACATAAAAAAATGAGCCGTTTTCAAACAGCGCAAATGTTTAGTCTGCAAGATGAAAATATCTTTAATATCGCGGTGAATGGTGTATTTGATGATTGCCAAGACATCGTTAAAGCTGTTTCCAATGATGCAGCATTTAAAGAACAATATAAAATTGGCGCAGTAAACTCCATTAACTGGGGTCGCATCGTGGCGCAAGTGGTGTATTACTTTAAAGGCTACTTTGCTGTGACACAAAACAATAGCCAAAAAGTCAGTTTTGCGGTGCCTAGCGGCAATTTTGGCAATGTGTGTGCAGGCCATATTGCGCGCATGATGGGCTTGCCGATTGATAAGCTAGTGGTTGCCACTAATGAAAATGATGTCTTGGATGAGTTCTTTAAAACGGGTATCTATCGTCCACGCGGTTCAGCCAATACGTATCAAACCAGTAGTCCGTCGATGGATATCAGTAAAGCGTCAAACTTTGAGCGCTTTGTATTTGATTTGGTTGGTAAAGATGCAAGCCAAGTGCGCGAGCTATGGGCAAGCGTAGACAAGGGCGGGGCGTTTGATATTAAGCACTTGCTGCCAAAATTAACCGATTATGGTTTTGTATCCGGTAGCAGTAACCACCAAAATAGAATGGCGACCATACGCGAAACCAAAGCCAAATATGATGTGGTGATTGATACGCACACAGCTGATGGCCTTAAAGTAGCATTGGAGTATCGTGAACCGAACACGCCAATGGTTGTGCTGGAAACCGCATTGCCTGCTAAGTTTGAAGATGCTTTAGTTGAAGCGCTAGGTGAAGTGCCGCCACGACCTGATAGTCTTAAGGGAATTGAGCAGTTAGCGCAAAAATTCACCGTGATGGATGCAGATGTTGCTGCAATCAAAGATTTTATTATCAAAAATACCTAGGCCGCCATACCGATACTTGTTGAAATGACACAATTAGTTAGGGCATTATGAAACAGTACACAGACCTTCTACAGCATGTATTAGCACACGGAACCTCGAAAACAGACCGTACAGGTACAGGCACAAAATCGGTATTTGGGTATCAGATGCGTTTTGACTTAAACGCAGGTTTCCCCTTGCTGACCACTAAAAAGGTGCATTTAAAGTCCATTATCTATGAGCTGCTTTGGTTTCTACAAGGCAGTACCAATATTGCGTATCTGAAAGAAAACGGCGTGCGTATCTGGGATGAGTGGGCGGATGAAAATGGTAATTTAGGCCCTGTGTATGGCTATCAATGGCGCAATTGGCCTAAGCCAGACGGCACGCATATTGATCAGATTACACAAGTGGTCAATGCGATTAAAACCAATCCTGACTCACGTAGATTAATTGTTTCTGCTTGGAACGTGGCTGACGTTGCCCAGATGAAACTGCCGCCATGCCATGCGTTCTTTCAGTTTTATGTTGCACCTGCATCGCCAGATGAAGCAGATCAGCGCTCAAAATTAAGTTGCCAACTTTATCAGCGCAGTGCGGATATTTTCCTAGGAGTGCCATTTAATATCGCTTCATATGCTTTATTAACCATGATGGTTGCACAAGTATGCAATTTAAGATTAGGGGACTTTGTGCATACCTTGGGCGATGCACATATTTACACTAATCATATGGAACAAGTTAACGAACAGCTTTCACGCGAAATCCGCGCATTACCGCAAATGCGCATCAACCCAAATGTTAACGACATTTTCTCTTTTAAATTTGAAGACTTCACTTTAGAAAATTACGATCCACATCCTGCGATTAAAGGCTTAGTGGCGGTTTAAAGCATTAGTTGGTTATATGTAGCCGCGAGGAGTGGCTGCATATAACCAAATATGTAAAAAATATGTAAAACATTCAATGGCTTATTGAATTTTCATGTCCATATTTCATATACTGTGCGAGTAAATTATGTACTTGGCACCGCGATTGTAAAATGATGCCGAGACAAATGGTTTCGTTAGTTAATTTTTTGGAGATATAAAATGATACGTTCAATATTAGTTGTGGCAGCAGTAACAGCAATTTTTTCAAATACAGCATCTGCTGGTCATGAAACGATTAAGCCGCATAAAGCAGATAGTTTAGGTAAGTGCGTTAAAGCAGCATTATCTAAGCATGAAGGTAAAATTGTGAAGATGGAGTTTAAATCAGAGAATAAATCTCCAATTTATGAGTTCGATATTGAGTCTGCTGACGGTACCGCATGGGATGTAGAATGCAACGCACAAACAGGCAAAATCACTGAAATCGAAGAGGAAGTGAAGGCGGATGATGCTAGATTTAAAGCACTTGCCAAAGTATCGGAAGCCGATGCAAAAGCGACAGCACTTGCAGCTTTCCCGGGAAAAGTTGTAGAAACAGAGTATGAGCTTGAGTCAGATGGCAAAGCTTCTTATGAGTTTGATATTTTAGAAGCAGATGGCGAAGAAATTAAAGTTGAAGTGGATGCAACAACTGGCAAAATTGTTGAGCACGACTACGAAGTTTATCAAATTGGTCAAGAAGACTAATTTTTGTCAGGCTAGATTGTTGTCAGTATGAAAAAAGGCGCTAATGCGCCTTTTTTCATATCTCGTACAAGTGTGAGTCGCAACAAAAAATCAGTAGGGAGTCTACCCCTTTACCATATACACAACTTTTAAGATTATGTAACGGTAAAGGTCCTAGTGATAGCTCTCCCATCTGAATATAGCTGCAAGTAATGTACCAAAAATGTGAAAATAATAACGTATTGATTAGACGGTACTTTTTATCTTTTTATCAGTGGACTGGTTTATTGGTCGTGTTAAAGCAACCAATATCGGTTGTTAACAACCACCAGTTTTGAACCAATTGTGTTTTATTTAAGCCTGTAAAGTAAGGCGTGATTGGTACAGCAGCGCGTTTTTTAAACGTTTTATACCAATGGTGATTTCTTCGCAATTTAGGTGCGCAAATCCCAATCGTAAGCCTGATACTTGGTGAAACTCTGAAAAACTATTGGGGTCCTGCAGTTTAAGATTTTGTTTTTTAGCATCTTCCAGTAATAAATCCGTGTCAATATAATCAGCCAAATCTAGCCATAAACCTAGACCAGAGTTCGTGGGTGATATCGTGCAAAACTCGGCTAATTCAAGATTAATTAAATTGCAGATATGAATCTTGCGTTCTTGATAGATTTTTAATGATTTGGTCAGATGCCTTTTAATTTCACCGGTATGTAAAAGCTCCGCCACTGCAATTTCTATAGGAGAATTTCCTTGCCTATCAATCATGGTGATATCGCTTGCACAATGCTGAATAACTGCTTCAGATGCAACCATATAGCCTATTCTAAAACCAGGTGCCAAGACCCTTGAAAGTGATCCTATATAAATCACACGACCGTTTCTATCTAAACTGGCCAACGGTAATAACGGTTTATCATCATAATTAAACTCATGCCCACTATCATCTTCAATAATCACAAAGTTATAGCGTTCAGCAAGCATGAGCAGTGCCGCTCTATTTTCCATGGGCATCACAATGCCGGTCGGCATTTGATGGTGTGGCGTGATGTAAATGGCACGCACAGGATGGTTAATACACAGTTTTTCCAGCGCACCTAAATCAATGCCGTTTTGGTTGTGGTTAACAGTTAATAGATTTGCACCGCAGTGTTTAAAAGTTTCACGCACAAAGGGATTGCTTAATTGCTCTATCACAATGCAGTCATCATCTTCAGTCAGTAATCTGGCTGCTAAGAACAGTCCCATTTGGCCGCCGCGTACGATGCAGATATTATCTAAATCCGTATTTAGACCTCTTTCCATATTCAGCATCTGATGAATAGCCTCACGCAAGATTATGCTGCCTCTTGGGTCTGCATAATGCAGTTTGTTATTACGTGTTAATGAGGTGAGGGCGTGTCGCATTGCGCGCGCAAATGGTTGATAAGGCAGCAATCTGGCGTCTGGTAAATCGTCGCTAAAATGAATAAGGTCAGCAGTTTGCTTCTTGTTAACTTGTTCGGATGCTGTCGTGGTCGACATGAGCGCATCTGGAACACGATGTTTTTTTGGAGAAATTCGTATGGATGAAGTTTTGCTGGTTTTAGTAGTTTGATTTACTGTTAAAACCTGTGAAGAAACAAAAGTGCCGCGTTTATTTTCTGTGGTTAACCAGCTTTTAGATATTAATTCATCATAAGCTTGCACTGCAGTTTTGCGATTAATATTTAATTTATTGGATAACTCACGTGTGCCAGGCAAAGCGCTACCTGGTAAAAGGCGTCCGCGTTGGATTTCATCAATAATTTTTTCAGCAATTTGGACATGAATGGGAGTTTGTGAATCGCGCACAATTTCCATATTAAAATTCCATGGCCTTAACATTACATTCCTTATCATTTAGTTTACTTAGGTTAAATAAATAGCTTAAGTAAAAATCAATTAATTTTTTTAACTAAATGGAAACCTAGGCTAAGTCCACCAATAGAATGGTAGCAAAAAACTATTTTTAAGGTGAGTGATTTATAGCTGGACCATTGAAAAATAATCAATCAGGCGGATTAAAACAAGTGTTTTTTTCGATACAGTTACATTCGCTTAACAAATTGAAACAACTTTATTTGAAGCTTGCCGGCATTTAATAATGTCGAGTCCTTTAAATAAGGTTTTTAAGACATTGGTCACCTTATACAAGATACCAGTTTTACATGAGCTAAAGCGCAGTTTGTCATCATAGTTCTATTGTGGTGAGTAAACTCAATTGAATTTAATTTTTGGAGATATTACGATGTTTAATAAAAAACGTGTAATGGGTGTTGCAGCAAGCGTAGCATTGGCGATGCCAATGGTAGCCCTTGCAGCAGCAGATCAAGAAGCGGCAATGAAGGACGCGAACAACTGGGTACACCCACGTGGCCAACACAACAACCAAGGCTACAGCACATTATCTCAAATCAACAAAGGTAACGTAAAAAACCTTAAAGCTGCCTGGACATTCGCAACCGGTGTAAACCGTGGTCACGAAGGCTCACCAGTGGTTGTTGGTAACATGATGTATCTACATACAGCATTCCCAAACAACGTATACGCATTAGATTTAAACGATAACCAAAAAATCGTTTGGTCATATTTCCCAAAACAAGACCCATCAGTACAAGCTGTACTATGTTGCGATAACGTTTCACGTGGCTTAGGCTACGGTGACGGCAAAATCTATCTACAACAAAACGATGGTAACTTGGTTGCTTTAGACGCTAAAACAGGCGCTAAAGTATGGTCAGTATTAGTGAACGATCCAAAAGTTGGCGCGACAAACACTAACGCACCACACGTGATTAAAGACAAAGTATTAACCGGTTGTTCAGGTGCTGAATTCGGCGTACGTTGCTTCTTAGCTGCTTACAACCTAAAAGACGGTTCATTGGCATGGAAAGCCTACTCAACAGGCCCAGATGCTGAAATGTTGATCGGTGCAGACTTCAATAAAGAAAACCCACAATACAGCGCATTGTCAGTTTACCAAGACGTAAACGGCGGCAACAAACAAGGCGGTTCTTTCAAAGCAGTGCCTAACGACCAATTGAAAATTGGCGAAAAAGAACTAGGTACACGCACATGGTTGAAACCACAAGCCGTTAAAGATGGCTGGCAACATGGTGGTGGTTCTACATGGGGCTGGTGGCCGTATGATGCACGTACTAATCTAGTATATTACGGAACAGGTAACCCATCCGTATGGAACCCAGATGTCCGTCCAGGCGACAACAAATGGTCTATGACTGTATTCGCACGTGACTTAGACACAGGCGTTGCAAAATGGGGCATGCAAATGACACCACATGACGAGTGGGATTACGACGGTATTAACGAAGTGATCTTGTTCGACAAAGGTGGTAAAACATACGCATGGCACCATGACCGTAACGGTTTTGCGTACACATGGTTAGCCAGCAACGGTACATTGGTTGCAGCTGAAAAAGTGCACCCATTCGTTAACTGGGCATCAAGTGTTGATTTGAAAACAGGCGTACCACATAAAGACGCTAAATACTCAACTCACCAAGACTACAATGCTAAAGGCATCTGCCCGGCTGCATTAGGTACGAAGGACCAACAACCAGCGGCTTACTCACCAAAAACTGGCTTAGTCTATTCTCCATTGAACCACGTATGTATGACATACGAGCCAGTAGAGTCTAAATACGTTGCTGGTCAACCATGGGTTGGTGCGACATTAACCATGTTTGCTGGTCCTGACGGCGTGATGGGTGGCTTTGCTGCTTACAACCCAATGACCAACAAAAAAGTTTGGTACAACAAAGAGAAATTCTCTGCTTGGGGCGGTGCTTTAACGACTGCAACAGACCTAGTGTTCTACGGCACACTAGACCGTTGGTTAAAAGCGGTTGACGCACAATCAGGTAAAGAACTCTGGAAATTCCAAGTGGGTTCTGGCGTGATTGGTAACTCATTCACATACGGTCAAAAAGGCAAACAATACGTGGGTGTATTCTCAGGTATCGGTGGCTGGGCTGGTGTGGCGATGAACCTTGGTATGACTAGCGACACCGACGCACTGGGTGCTGCTGGTGGTTATAAAGAGTTAACTAAATACAACGCTGCTCCTGGCGGCGGCGGATTAACAGTATTCTCACTATAATTAATCGGAAGATTAGTTGTAACTGAATACACGTTAACAAGTTAGTTAATGTCTTAAAGAAACACCCTGCTTAGGCAGGGTGTTTTGCTTTGGTCGCATCACTCCTGTTTGATTCAGTATAATAAGCGCATGAAAAATTTATCCATTATCGTGGCGGTGGCAGAAAATAACGTCATCGGTATCAACAATACTTTGCCTTGGCATTTGCCAGAAGATTTGAAGCGTTTTAGAGCCTTAACTACAGGGCACCATATCATCATGGGTCGTAAAACCTATGAGTCGCTGGGACGTTTATTGCCAGGCCGCACAACGGTCATTGTTACGCGCAATAAAAATTATCATGTAGAAGGTGCATTAATCGCTGATTCGCTAGAATCTGCCCTTGCTTTATGCAAAGAAGATGGCGAACCATTTTTAATTGGTGGGGCAGAGCTATACCAAGCAGGAATAGCGCTTGCCAATAAACTATATCTCACCAAAGTAAATGTAAGCGTAGACGGTGATGCATTCTTTGCAGATATTAATGCAAGCGATTGGCATTTAAATGAAAAAAAAGACCACATCGCAGCGAGTGGTCTTGAATACAGTGATTTGATTTACACTAGAATTTAATACACAAAAAATAGTGAGATTAAATTAGGTGAAAATCGTTTATTTTTCTACACAATCCACAAAATAAACTGCTTTTCCGTCTACTATTTCTTTAACCAATCCATGATTGTCAGCCTCAAAACCTGGGAATTTCTCATTAAATTCACGGGCAAATTTTAAGTAATTGACAATGACTTTATTAAATTGCTCACCAGGAATCAATAGCGGAATGCCTGGCGGGTAGGGCGTTAATAACACCGCTGTTACGCGACCTTCCAAGTCGTCTATCGCTACACGCTCAATTTTACGGTGTGCCATTTTAGCGAATGCATCGGTTGGTTTCATTGCTGGCACCATGTCGGATAAATACATTTCAGTGGTTAATTTCGCCACATCATTGGCTCTATAAACAGCATGAATTTTTTCACATAAATCACGCAAGCCCACTTTTTCATAGCGCGGTTGTTTTTGCACGAATTCCGGCAGTACTTTCCATAGCGGCTGATTCTTGTCGTAGTCATCTTTAAATTGCTGTAAAGCCGTCACCATCGTGTTCCAGCGGCCTTTAGTGATGCCGATGGTAAACATGATAAAGAATGAATACAAGCCAGTTTTCTCAACAATCACGCCATGTTCAGCTAAGTATTTAGTGACAATTGCCGCAGGAATACCAAATTTATCGGAAAAGTTACCCTTAATATCCAAACCAGGGGTGATGATGGTCGCTTTGATTGGATCAAGCATGTTAAAACCTTCGGCCAGATTGCCGAAATCGTGCCAAGCGTCGTTGGCTTTTAGCATCCAGGCATCGCGTTCTTCCAAGCCTTCTTCGCTTAAATCGTCTGGACCCCAGACTTTGAACCACCAGTCCGCACCCCATTCTTCGTCTACCTTGCGCATCGCACGGCGGAAATCAAGCGCTTCCATCAGGCTTTCCTCAACTAATGCAGTGCCGCCAGGCGCTTCCATCATGGCGGCGGCTACATCGATACTCGCCACAATAGAATATTGCGGGCTGGTAGAGGTGTGCATCAAGTATGCTTCATTAAAAATGTCGCGATCTAGCTTATTATTTTCGGCATCCTGTACCAAAATTTGGCTGGCCTGGCTTAAGCCTGCCAACAGTTTATGCGTAGATTGCGTTGAAAAGACCATGCTTTCCTTGCAACGTGGGCGACCTTCGCCAATGGCATGATAATCACCGTAAAAATCATGGAATGTTGCATGTGGCAACCAAGCTTCATCGAAATGCAGCGTATCAATCTTGCCATCCAACATGTCTTTGATTTCTTCTACGTTGTACAGCACGCCATCATAAGTCGATTGGGTAATGGTTAACACGCGCGGTTTCGCGTTTTTATCCAATATAAATGGGTTGCGATCGATTTTCTTTTGAATGTTTTCCCATTCAAACTCACTTTTTGGAATTGGCCCAATAATGCCAAAGTGATTACGCGTAGGCATTAAAAAGACGGGAACTGCGCCGGTCATGATAATCGCATGCAGAATCGATTTATGGCAGTTGCGGTCAACCACTACCACATCGCCTGGCGCAACGGTACTGTTCCAAACCATTTTATTACTGGTCGATGTACCATTGGTGACAAAATACAAATGGTCACAGTTATAAATGCGCGCAGCATTGCGCTCAGAAGCCGCAACAGGTCCAGTGTGGTCTAATAATTGGCCTAGCTCGTCCACCGCGTTACACACGTCAGCCCGTAGCATGTTTTCACCAAAGAACTGGTGAAACATTTGTCCAACGGGTGATTTTAAAAATGCGACGCCGCCAGAGTGACCAGGGCAGTGCCATGAATAAGAGCCGTCGGCCGCATATTCTGTTAAAGCTTTAAAAAATGGTGGCGCCAGACTATCTAAATAAGTGCGTGCTTCGCGCAGGATATAGCGCGCCACAAACTCCGGCGTATCCTCATACATATGAATAAAACCGTTAAGTTCGCGCAAGATTTCGTTTGGAATATGGCGCGAGGTGCGTGTTTCACCATGCAGGAAAATGGGGATTTCTTCGTTACGGTAGCGGATTTCATCCACAAACTTACGTAAGTTGTCCAGAGCATCGTGGTTTCCTTCAACAAATTCATTGTCATCAATTGACAAAATAAAGGCAGAAGCACGACTTTGTTGCTGTGCAAATGAGGTTAAATCACCATAACTAGTGACTCCCAGCACTTCAAAACCTTCGGCTTCAATAGCTTTGGCGAGTACGCGAATGCCCAAGCCTGAGGAGTTTTCAGAACGGAAATCTTCATCAATGATGACAACCGGGAAACGAAATTTCATTCAAATTCCTTTAATAAATCTTTGGCTGGAATGGCCTTTAGGCACAGCAATTGGGTGGTAATGCTAAATTACCGTTTTAAATTGTCTATTTAAATTTTGGGCAAAGTCACACCAACTTGCCCTTGGTATTTTCCACCACGGTCTTTGTAGCTGGTTTCGCATATATCATCTGCATCAGCTTCAAAAAACAATACTTGCGCGCAGCCTTCGTTGGCGTAGATTTTTGCTGGTAACGGTGTTGTATTGCTGAACTCTAGTGTCACGTAGCCTTCCCATTCCGGTTCAAACGGCGTGACGTTCACAATAATGCCGCAACGTGCATAGGTCGATTTACCCAAGCAGATGGTTAATACATTACGTGGAATACGGAAATATTCAACTGTGCGGGCAAGCGCGAATGAATTGGGTGGAATGATGCAGTAATCGGCATTCACTTCAACGAACGAATTCGGGTCGAAATTTTTCGGGTCTACAATTGTGCTATTCAAGTTAGTGAACAGTTTAAATTCTTTACTGCAACGAATATCATAACCGTAACTAGATGTGCCATATGACACCATGCGCTGACCTTCAGCATTCATTTTGACTTGATTCGGCTCAAATGGCTCAATCATGCCGTGCTGTTCAGCCATTTTGCGTATCCATTTATCAGATTTTATACTCATATTTGTACTTTAAGCTTTCTGGTCTTGATGCAAAAAATAATGCACTTTTCTAATGCTAATCTAACTAAGATTGCGCATTATAAAGTGCATTACAAGATTGTGTGATAAAAGTTTTTGCTAAAAATCAGTGTGCATTTTAGTTGGGTTTGTCGCCGCCCAATTCAATGCTATAACGCCAAAATTGGTCTTCGGCTTCAAAAATAACTTTTGAGGCTTCTGGGTCACTAGAGCCAGCAGGGTATTGGTGCACAGGCGTTTTATCCGCTGCCCAAGCCTTAACCACTGGATCAACCAGACGCCATTGCGCTTCGGCTTCACTAATATGCAGGTAATTTGAGTTATCGCCTTGCATTAAGTTAAGCAACAAAGCTTCGTAAGCATCAACGGTATCATCTTCTGCTAAACGGTTTGCCGCATCTAATTGAATGGTTCGCGTGTTGATATCCAAACCTGGTACTTTGGCTTGAATTTCCATTTTGATACATTCACGCGGCTGAATACCGATAATTAGCCAGTTTTGATCTTGCTCGTTCACTTGCAACGGCGCTTTTTTAAAGCGGATAGAAATGCGTGTATCGGCTTCATGCAAGCGTTTTGCGGTGCGGATATAAAATGGCACACCTTTCCAGCGTGGGTTATCAATAAACAATTTAAGCGCAGCATAGGTTTCTACCACGCTATCTTTGTTACCCAATTCCTCTAAGTAGCCCGGTACTTTTTCGCCATTGACTTTGCCCGCTGCATATTGCGCACGGAAAGCGTGTTTGTTTAATTCGTCTACTGGAATTGGACGAATTTGTTCTAACACTTTAATCTTGGCATCGCGCACGCCGTCTGGCGTTAAATCTTTTGGCAACTCCATGGCGGTTAAGGCCAAGGTTTGCAGAATATGACTTTGAATCATATCGCGCAATGCACCGGTACTATCATAAAACTGTGTGCGGTCGCCCACGCCCAACATTTCAGTATTGGTGATTTGCACATGATCAATATATTGATTGTTCCAAATTGGTTCCAATATCGTGTTAGTAAAGCGTTGTAACAGAATATTTTGTAGCGCAGATTTACCCAAATAATGGTCAATACGGTAAATTTGGCTTTCTTTTAGGTTTTTAGTCAGGCCAGATTGCAGCTCTTTCGCTGATGCTAAATCGGTACCAAATGGCTTTTCAACCACCACACGGCGCCAGAATTTGTCTTCCTGCGTCAGTCCAACTTTTGCCAATGATTCCACAACCGGTGCGAAATCTACAGGGCGTACGGATAAAAAGTAAGCTAAGTTTTGCGGGAAAATTGCATCATTGCTTAAAGTGTTTTTAAGCTTGATAAATGCATCTGGGTCAGTTGGTGGATTAGCATGATAATAGTTACGCGCAATGAAACGTTCAAATGCTGCTGCGTCATAGCCCTTTTTGAATTTAGCATCCAACATGCTTTTAATATCAGCACGCCATGCTTCCAAAGTCACTTCTTGACGACCAACGGCCAGGATTTTTAAGTCCGCAGGTAAGCGGCCAATAGAATCCAGTCTAAACAATCCAGGGTAAAGTTTTACACGTGCTAAATTGCCGCTTGCGCCAAACAGCACAAGCGTACATGGGTCAATATCGTTACTAGCTGCAAGGGTTTGCGTCATTTCCTAAGCCTTATCTAAAACCTGAATATTTTAATTTAAGTAAAAATTTCGCCATTGCGTCATTCCCGAAAAATGGAAATGACGATGGGTTTATTAAAAAACGTCCAAAAATCATCCTGAAAATAATCTCAAGATACTTAGATAAGGACGTTTATTTAAGTTGATTTAGTTCTTTTTAACTGCGTGGCCGCCAAAAGCATTACGCATTAAAGATAATAATTTGTAGCTGTAACCATCTTTATCTTGGCTTCTGAAACGCGCCTGTAATGCGACTGTCAATACTGGCGCCGCAACGCCTTGCTCAACAGCCTCAACTACTGTCCAGCGACCTTCACCGGAATCAGCAACATATGGAGCGATGCCTTCTAATGACTGATCACCTTTTAACGCTTCAGCAGTCAGATCTAGCAACCAGCTACGTACAACAGAACCATGGCGCCACAGTTCAGTGATTTGAGCCAAATCAAGGTTGAACGCTTCTTTACCTTTGATTAAGTCCAGTCCTTCAGCAAATGCTTGCATCATGCCGTATTCGATACCGTTGTGAATCATTTTGGTAAAATGGCCAGAGCCCACTGGGCCAACGTGCGCCCAACCGCGGTCTGCGTGAGTTAGTGCTTGTGCATAAGGAGCCAATACATCTGCATATTGTTTCTCGCCGCCGTACATCAGGCAGTAGCCATTATCCAAGCCCCATACACCGCCAGAAGTACCACAATCAATAAAGCCAATGCCGTGCTCTGCAAGCATTGCACCGCGACGTTGGCTGTGTTTATAGTTAGAGTTACCGCCATCGACGATAATGTCACCTTTGTTTAATAACGGGATTAAGTCATTGATTTGATTTTCGGTAATTTCGCCAGCTGGCAACATTAGCCAAACGATTTTTTGTCCTTCTAATTTGTTCACGACATCTACAACTGAGTCAGCTGCAATCATGCCTTCTTTTTCTACTAGATTAGAGACGAATTCTTTGTTGAAATCGAAGCCAACGACTTCAATTTTATGACGTAATAAACGTGCAGCCATGTTGCCGCCCATTTTGCCTAAGCCTATCATTGCTAATTTCATGCGATTTTCCTATGGTATGAGGATGATAAAAGCACTCATCTTATGGATGTAGTGCGATCAAATATAGAAAATTTTTTTAAGAATTATCTAATTGAGTTGCGTATAATTATAACAAATTTAGGGGTGCTTCTCAAATGCAGAAGGACTGAATAAATATAATCAAACTTTTAAAAAAAGCAGAGCGATTTTAGGCTGCTTTTTTCTTTTTTAGGTTTAATTCAATTTCAATTTTAAAGTTTCAATTAGGTTGGTTACAATGCAAAATAATTCACTCACAGGCTTAAGTTCTGACACGCGCTGGCATACATTTAACTCACAAGATGCAATTAACCAAGCTGCTGTAAAGCGCATTTTGGCAGCAGCGGAAGAGGCTATTAATAAGCGCGGCAGCTTTTTAGTGGTGTTGGCTGGCGGGAGTACACCTAAAAGTGTGTATCAATTATTAAGCCAGCAATCAGCCGATTGGGCGAACTGGCATATTTATCACAATGATGATCGCTGTTTGCCAGTAGATCATGTAGAGCGCAATAGCAAAATGGCGCGTGATGCCTGGTTAAATCTGGTAGCGATTCCACAAAACCAGATTCATGATATTCCAACTGAATTAGGTAATGTAGAGGGCGCAAAAGCCTATGCAAAAACTTTAAATGGCGTGCGTGCGTTTGATTTGGTCATTTTAGGTTTGGGTGAAGATGGCCACACCGCCAGTTTATTTCCAAATCAGGTTGTCGATAACAGTGCAGATGCTGTACCTGTTTTTGATGCACCAAAACCGCCTGCTGACCGCGTGACCATGAGTCAAAACCGTTTAAATAACACGCATGAAGTGTTGTTTTTAGTCACGGGTAGCGGTAAACAAGAAGCGGTGGATAATTGGCGCAAAGGGGTGAGGATTCCTGCGACTTTGATTGCACCTGAGAATGGTGTGGATGTATATAGTTTTGGTGTAGAGCTCAAGTAGCCTGTTATTCCCGCGGGTGCGGGAATCCATTTTTTAAACACGACAATAAAATTAAACGCCCAGCAGTTTGCTTAGTAATCGACGTGCAGCTGGTGAAGCAATCACAAATAAAATGGCAATATTCATAAGAACAGTTGTCCAGTAGGTGAATTGGAACGATTGCTTAACGGATTTATGCCGAAAAACTCTTTGTGCAAATAGTCCGCCAGGCCAACCGCCGAGAAGACTTAATAATTGGAGCGTCTTTTCAGGAGTTCTTTGTAAATTCTTTTTTGCGGCGCGTTTATCTGTCCAATACAAAATGAATGTGACCAAGCTAGTAATGGCGTAAATGGCCAATATAAACAAGGGTAAAGTATTTAAATACACAGCTAAGCACATTAGCGCTAGAAATATTATGGTGAAGTAAATTGGATAAACACTTTTTCCAATTGTCACAGGTCTGTTATTAATTTCACCTACGTAACGCACTTGTTGGGCGCTTAATCTACCATTCACACCAGTAAGCACTTCGTAAGTAACCAACTCATTACCTATTGGTCTTTTTTTGTTTTGGGTAAAAGATTTTATGTGAATAAAAACATCTTTTCCACCACCATTCGGTGTAATGAAACCAAAGCCTTGATCGTCTTTCCAAGTCGTAATTTTTCCTTGGTAACGCATCTTGCGATTTAAGTATTTTGAATCACAATATTCGGGAATTTACTGCTGTGATCTAGACTGGCATTGGCGATTTTGATCGCCGCTTTACGTGCAATTTCCTTATAGATATTAGCGATTTTTGAATCCGGTGCATTGATGACGGTTGGGTTGCCATTATCAGTTTGCTCGCGGATACTCATATCTAAAGGCAATGAGCCTAGCAAATCTACGTTGTAATCTGCACACATTTTTGCGCCACCACCTGCACCGAAAATGTGTTCTTCATGGCGCAGTTGCTACAGATATGCGTACTCATGTTTTCTACGATACCTAAAAATAGGGATGTTCACTTTTTCGAACATTTTCAAACCTTTACGTGCATCCAACAAGGCAATATCTTGCGGCGTGGTGACGATAATCGCACCTGTAACCGGGATTTTCTGCGCTAAAGTGAGCTGAATATCACCTGTGCCTGGCGGTAAATCAATCACCAGATAATCTAAATCGCGCCATTTGGTGTCACGTAATAATTGCTCCAGCGCGCCTGTTACCATTGGACCGCGCCAAACCATCGGCGTATCGGTATCGACTAAAAATCCAATACTCATGGCTTGTATGCCGTGTGCCAGCATGGGCTCCATGCTTTTGCCGTCCATACTTTCAGGTCGTCCGCTAATGCCCAG